>NZ_CP050145.1:0-2530588 GCF_016767715.1 Mycobacteroides chelonae
TTGACTGATGAACTGAATTCCCAGTTCACGGCGGTATGGAATACCGTCGTCGCAGAGCTCAATGGTGACGACAACCAATATTTGTCGAGTTTTCCGCCACTCACCCCCCAGCAGCGCGCCTGGCTCACATTGGTCAAGCCACTCACCATGGCCGAAGGTTTCGCACTGCTTTCGGTGCCGTCCAGCTTCGTGCAAAACGAGATCGAGCGGCATCTGCGAGGACCCATCGTGGAGGCCCTTTCGCGTCGCCTCGGCGAGAACGTCGAACTGGGTGTGCGCATCGCGGCACCGGCTCCTGGCGAAGATTTGGAAGTCGCCGGCCCCACTCCCGAGCTCGAGGTCGACGAGGTCGACGAGACCACCGAGGCGCTTGCTAGCGCACACGAATCGTGGCCGTCGTACTTCATCAACCGTCCGGGCGGGGCCGACAAGGCCGAGACTCCTGACACGAGCCTCAATGCTCGCTATACCTTCGAATCTTTCGTCATCGGCGCATCCAACCGGTTCTCGCACGCGGCCGCCGTCGCAGTTTCCGAAGCTCCGGCCCGCGCGTACAACCCGTTGTTCATCTGGGGTGAATCCGGGTTGGGTAAGACGCATCTACTGCACGCCGCCGGGAACTACGCCCAGCGCCTGTTTCCCGGTATGCGCGTCAAGTACGTCTCCACCGAAGAGTTCACCAACGACTTCATCAATTCTTTGCGCGATGACCGTCGGGTCGCGTTCAAACGCAGCTACCGCGACATCGATGTGCTCCTGGTCGACGACATCCAGTTCATCGAGGGCAAGGAAGGTATCCAGGAGGAGTTCTTCCACACCTTCAACACCCTGCACAACGCCAACAAGCAAATCGTGATCTCCTCCGACCGGCCGCCGAAAGGCCTGGCCACTCTTGAGGACCGGCTGCGCACCCGCTTTGAGTGGGGCCTCATCACCGATGTTCAGCCTCCCGAACTGGAAACGCGGATCGCGATCCTGCGCAAGAAGGCACAGATGGACCGGCTGGACGTCCCCGATGACGTCTTGGAGCTGATCGCAAGCCGGATCGAACGCAATATCCGGGAACTTGAAGGTGCGCTCATCCGGGTGACAGCGTTCGCCTCGCTGAACAAGTCCCCCATCGAGCTGTCGCTGGCCGAGATTGTGCTGCGCGACCTCATCCCCGACTCAAACTCCATTCAGATCAGCGCCGCCACGATCATGGCGGTCACCGCGGAGTACTTCGACACCACCGTGGAAGAGCTTCGTGGCCCCGGCAAGACACGGGCGCTCGCGCAGGCACGGCAGATCGCCATGTACCTCTGCCGCGAACTCACGGACCTCTCGCTGCCCAAGATCGGCCAAACGTTTGGACGCGACCACACCACCGTCATGTATGCCGACAAGAAGGTTCGTGGCGAAATGGCGCAGCGGCGTGAGGTTTTCGATCACGTCAAGGAACTCACCGCCCGAATCCGCCAGCGTTCCCGGCACTGACCTAAGTCCTCCCCCACCCGGCCCCCGCGGCCGGGTTTTTTTGTCTCACCGCACCGCGCCGGGCTCTCAACACGTGCCCATTTCAAGACTTTTCAAGGTTTTTCTCGATGATTTTTTGTCACCTCGTGTGGCTCACACGTCACATCCATACCAATCGAAGTTGTGCACAGGACTGTGGACTGCTGTGGGGCAAACCTACGATCGGTTGGGGGTTGCTGAACTAATGACATGTCCTCCACATCCGCGGGCCGCAACCCTCCCCGGAATCCACAAACTCCTGACAACCCCTACGGGCCTCTGTCGTGCGACAACACTTGTCTGTCCACAGATTCCACAGCACCTACTAATACTGCTTAGATCTCTATCTAATCTTTCTCTTGAAAAGCAGCTGTGTGGATGGACGCGTCAACAAGGACCGTCCAACCGGTAACCCAGCGATGGACTTCAGGGATCGTCGGAGAGACCGATCCGCTTTCCCGATGCGTCGAAAGCATCTACGGTTGTGCTTCGGAAGTCGCATGGCCTGACGACTTCCCACACCGAGTGACAGGACTTGTGCGCGGTACCCCGGTGACGTGCCGGGGTCGTCCGATGCGCTGTCAACGCTGTCACCCGGGCGTGCCACGATGGCTATCACGGATTTTTGTGTGCAGACAGTCCGACCTGGACAACGAGGAAGCGAAGGGTATTCATGGATCTTGCGAGCCCCACTGCCGCAGACACCAGCCTGAAGTTCAGGGTCGCGCGCGACGACTTCGCCGATTCGGTGGCGTGGGTTGCGCGGAGTCTGCCCTCGCGACCGACGGTTCCGGTCTTGGCAGGTGTGCTGCTGACCGCGCATGACACGGGTTTGACCCTCTCCGGCTTTGACTACGAGGTTTCCGCGCAGGTGCAGGTGCCGGCAGAGGTTGCCGCCTCCGGTAGTGCGCTGGTGTCGGGCCGACTTCTTTCGGATATCACCCGCTCGCTGCCCAATAAGCCCGTCGATGTGGCGTTGGAAGGCACTCGCCTGTTGATCAGCTGTGGAAGTGCGAAGTTCTCGCTGCCGAGCATGCCGGTCGAGGATTACCCGGCATTGCCCTCGCTGCCGGAGGAGACCGGTGCCCTGGGTTCGGAGGTGTTTTCCGAGGCGATCGGCCAGGTCGCGGTCGCTGCGGGTAAGGACGATACGCTCCCGATGCTGACCGGTATCCGGGTTGAAATCAACGGTGACACAGTGGTTTTGGCGGCAACAGACCGCTTCCGTCTGGCTGTTCGCGAGCTGAAGTGGACATCCGGATCAGGCGAGATCAGCGCCGCGGTGTTGGTTCCGGCCAAGACGCTGTCCGAGGCGGCAAAGTCTGCGTCCAGTGGATCAGACGTGCAGCTTGCGCTGGGTGCGGGTTCGGCGATCGGATCCGAAGGTCTGTTGGGCATCGTCAGCAACGGCAAGCGCAGTACGACTCGCCTGCTGGACGCCGAGTTCCCGAAGTTCCGGCAGTTGCTGCCGACCGAGCACACCGCACTGGCCACCGTCGGTATCGCCGAGTTGGTGGAAGCCATCAAACGTGTTGCGCTGGTTGCCGACCGTGGAGCGCAGATCCGGCTGGAATTCGAGCCGGGACTGCTGCGGTTGTCGGCAGGTGCCGATGATGTGGGCCGTGCCGAGGAAGAACTCGAAGTAGATTTCGTCGGTGAACCGCTGACCATCGCCTTCAATCCGACGTACCTGACCGATGGTCTGGGGTCGCTGCACTCGAATCGGGTGACTTTCGGCTTCACGACTCCCAGCCGTCCGGCCGTACTGCGTCCGGCGGAAGACGATCAAAGCTCGCCAGAAGGCCCCGGGCCGTTTACGGCAGCGCAAACTGACTATGTCTATCTATTGATGCCGGTGCGCCTGCCCGGCTAGGGCTCGCACCCCAATCGGTATAGGTACTGGTCATCGGAGGTTATAGGTCATGCAGCTGGGTTTGGTTGGACTGGGCAAGATGGGTTTCAACATGCGCGACCGGCTGCGCGCCGGTGGGCATGAGGTCATCGGATACGACCCACGCCCGGAGGTCACCGATGTGCCCTCGCTCAAAGGGCTGGCCGATGCCTTAGAGGCGCCTCGTGTGGTGTGGGTGATGGTGCCGTCGGGTCCGATTACCCAACAGACGATTGCTGAGCTCGCCGAGGAATTGTCCGAGGGAGACCTCGTGATCGACGGTGGTAACTCGAGGTTCACCGAAGACCAGCCGAATGCGGATCTGTTGGCGGCCAAGGGGATTGGATACATCGATGCGGGTGTATCTGGCGGGGTGTGGGGCAAGGAGAACGGCTACGGGCTGATGGTCGGGGGCAGCGACGCCGATGTGGCGCGGGCGCTGCCGATCTTCGACACGCTGCGTCCCGAGGGTGATCGTGCGGACGGCTTCGTACATGCCGGCCCGGTCGGCGCGGGTCACTACGCCAAGATGATTCACAACGGTATCGAGTACGGCCTCATGCATGCCTATGCCGAGGGGTACGAGCTACTGGCGGCCGAACCGCTGATTACCGATGTGCAGGCCGTACTGCAGGCCTGGACCAAGGGCACCGTGGTGAGGTCATGGCTGTTGGATCTGCTGGCCAAGGCTTTGAAGGAAGATCCCGGCTTCGACGCGATTTCCGGATACACCGAAGACTCCGGAGAGGGACGTTGGACGGTCGAGGAGGCGATCAATCATCGGGTGCCCGCGCCGGTCATCGCCGCGTCGTTGTTCGCGAGATTTGCTTCGCGGCAGGAAGATTCACCTGCAATGAAGGCGGTATCGGCGTTGCGTAACCAGTTCGGCGGCCATGCGGTCAAGCGCGTCGGTCTCTCCGGATAAGGGACGCGCGCGGACCGACGTGTACGTACGACAGCTGGGACTGCGAGACTTCCGGTCGTGGGAAAGAGTTGACCTGGAGCTCGAACCCGGGCGCACCGTGTTCGTCGGCCCCAACGGCTACGGCAAGACTAATCTTGTTGAGGCCCTTTGGTATTCGTCTACCTTGGGTTCGCACCGAGTCGCCACCGACGCCCCCCTTGTACGCAACGGTGCCGAAAGGGCGGTGGTGTCGACCATCGTCGTCAACGACGGTCGGGAATTGGCGATCGATCTGGAGATCGCGGCCGGGCGGGCGAATAAGGCCCGGATAAACCGCTCCCCGGTGCGCAGCCCACGGGAGATCGTTGGAATTCTGCACGCGGTGCTCTTCGCACCCGAGGATTTGTCCTTGGTGCGCGGCGACCCGTCCGATCGACGCCGTTTTCTTGACG
This sequence comes from Mycobacteroides chelonae, assembly GCF_016767715.1. Lineage (NCBI taxonomy): Bacteria > Bacillati > Actinomycetota > Actinomycetes > Mycobacteriales > Mycobacteriaceae > Mycobacteroides > Mycobacteroides chelonae. Next base: position 4,742 of record NZ_CP050145.1, read on the forward strand.
ACCTGCTGATCCAGCGCCGTCCCCGGATGGCCGGCGTGCGTGCCGACTATGACAAGGTGCTCCGGCAGCGCACCGCGCTGCTCAAGACCGCAGGTGCGGCGTTGAGACAGCGGAATGATCAGAGTGTGCTGGATACCCTCGATGTGTGGAATGGGCATCTGGTTGCACACGGCGCCGAATTACTTTCTGCGCGTATCGAATTGGTGGGTGAGTTGCGGCCACTGGTGGAAAAGTCGTACCAGCTGCTGGCGCCCGCATCGCGGCTGGCCGATATCGCGTACCGCAGTAGCGTCGAGGGCGTCGACGGAGAACTTTCGGTGGAACGCCTTACGGAGGCACTGAACGCCGGGCTGGCCGCCAAACGGTCGGCAGAGATTGAACGCGGAGTCTGTCTGGTGGGTCCACACCGAGACGACCTGGAGCTGCGGCTCGGCGACGGACCGGCGAAAGGCTTCGCCAGTCATGGGGAATCGTGGTCTTTCGCTTTGGCCCTGCGGCTTGCCGCCTTTGACCTGCTCCGTTCCGACGGCACCGACCCCCTGTTGATGCTCGACGATGTGTTCGCAGAACTCGATGGCGCCAGGCGGAGGTCCTTGGCCACTGTCGCGGCCGACGCGGAGCAAGTACTCGTGACGGCGGCGGTCCCCGACGACGTTCCCGAGGAATTGTCGGCGCGCACGGTTACCGTCGACGTACAGGAAGATCCTTCGGGACGAAAGTCGGTGGCGCATGAGTGAGGAAGAGGCCTGGCCGCCGGAGCATCTGGCCGGGGTTGCAGGGATGGATTTGGTGCGGCGGGTGCTCGAAGAGGCACGTGGCGCAGCCAAACAGCAAGGTAAAGACATCGGCAGAGGAGGCAGATCACCGCAGCAGCGTCGACGGGTCGCAGGAGGGCGCCGCACCTGGTCAGGTCCGGGCCCGGATGCGCGCGATCCGCAGCTGCTGGGAAGGGCGGCAGGAGATCTGGCCAATCGCCGGGGCTGGTCCTCGCGAGTCTCCGAGGGCGCGGTGTTCGGTCGGTGGGAGGCCGTCGTCGGCGAGCAGATTGCCGCACATGCGACCCCGACCGCCCTGAACGAGGGAGTACTGACAGTCTCGGCGGAGTCCACAGCCTGGGCGACGCAGCTGCGGCTGGTGCAGGCGCAGCTGCTAGCGAAGATCGCTGCGGCGGTGGGAGACGGGGTGGTGACAAGTCTGAAGATCTCCGGGCCGACCGCGCCCTCCTGGCGTAAGGGTCCCCGACATATCGCCGGACGCGGCCCGCGCGATACCTATGGTTGAGGGCTCATCGCCGCGTCGTGCCGTAGAACCGGTGTCTAGAGCGCCTGACACGGCCTGATCCGAGATATGCGACGGACGGCGTAAATAGAGGGGATGAAACATGCCCTGAAGCTAGGTGCCGCCGGTACAGACCAGTAGGATGTTGGTAACACGGTTCGCTGGGTCTGTGGCCCGCGAGAGTCGTTACTTCCAGACAGGAGACAAAGTCGATCGTGGCTGCGCCGAAGAAGAGTGCCAAGAGCGAATACAGTGCCGACTCGATCACCATCCTAGAGGGGCTCGAAGCGGTCCGGAAACGCCCCGGCATGTACATCGGGTCAACCGGTGAACGCGGTCTGCACCATCTGATCTGGGAAGTTGTCGACAACTCCGTTGATGAGGCGATGGCCGGCTACGCCACCACCGTCGAGGTGACGATGCTTGAGGACGGCGGCATCCAGGTCAAGGACGACGGTCGCGGTATCCCGGTGGCCATGCATGCCTCCGGCATACCCACCGTTGACGTCGTCATGACCCAGCTGCACGCCGGCGGCAAGTTCGACTCGGATTCCTACGCGGTGTCGGGCGGTCTGCACGGTGTGGGTATCTCGGTGGTGAACGCGCTCTCGACCAAGGTCGAGCTGGAGATTCTGCGCGATGGCCACGAGTGGCAGCAGGTCTACACGGCCTCAGTGCCGGGCACATTGCAGCAGGGCGCGGCCACCAAGAAGACGGGCACCACGGTCCGGTTCTGGGCGGATCCGGAGATCTTCGAGACCACTACCTATGACTTTGAGACGGTCGCCAGGCGCCTCCAGGAGCAGGCCTTCCTCAACAAGGGCCTGACCATCAAGCTCACCGACGAGCGTGTGAGTAACGCCGACGTGACCGACGAGGTGGTCAGCGACACCGCCGAGGCACCTAAGAGCGCCGAGGAACAGGCCGCGGAATCGGCTGCGCCGCATAAGGTTAAGAACCGCGTCTTCCACTACCCCGATGGCCTGGTCGACTTCGTCAAGCACATCAACCGCACCAAATCGGCCATCCACACCACCATCGTCGACTTCTCCGGAAAAGGTGAAGGCCACGAGGTCGAGATCGCGATGCAGTGGAATGCGGGCTACTCCGAGTCGGTGCACACCTTCGCCAACACCATCAACACCCACGAGGGCGGCACGCACGAAGAGGGATTCCGCGCTGCGCTCACGACGGTGGTCAACAAGTACGCCAAGGAGAAGAAGCTTCTCAAGGAGAAGGACACCAACCTCACCGGTGATGACATCCGTGAGGGATTGGCAGCGGTCATCTCGGTAAAGGTCGGTGAGCCTCAGTTCGAGGGTCAGACCAAGACCAAGCTGGGTAACACCGAGGTCAAGTCCTTTGTGCAGAAGGTGTGCAACGAGCAGCTGCAGCACTGGTTCGACTCGAATCCTGCCGACGCAAAAACCGTTGTGAATAAGGCGGTTTCGTCGGCACAGGCGCGGATCGCGGCGCGCAAGGCGCGTGAGCTGGTCCGTCGCAAGAGCGCCACCGACATCGGTGGGCTGCCCGGCAAGCTGGCCGACTGCCGCTCCACCGATCCGTCGAAGTCGGAACTGTATGTGGTGGAGGGTGACTCGGCCGGTGGTTCGGCCAAGAGCGGCCGCGACTCGATGTTCCAGGCCATCCTGCCGCTGCGCGGCAAGATCATCAACGTTGAAAAGGCGCGTATCGACCGGGTTTTGAAGAACACCGAAGTCCAGGCGATCATCACCGCGTTGGGCACGGGTATCCATGACGAGTTCGATATTGCCAAGCTGCGGTATCACAAGATCGTGTTGATGGCCGACGCCGACGTTGACGGCCAACACATTTCGACGTTGCTGCTGACGTTGTTGTTCCGTTTCATGCGCCCGCTGGTGGAGCACGGCCACATCTTCCTGGCGCAGCCGCCGCTGTACAAGCTCAAGTGGCAGCGCAGCCAGCCGGAGTTCGCGTACTCCGACCGTGAGCGCGACGGGTTGATGGAGGCCGGGCTCAAGGCCGGCAAGAAGATCAACAAGGACGACGGCATCCAGCGCTACAAGGGTCTTGGTGAGATGGATGCCAAGGAACTGTGGGAGACCACTATGGACCCGTCCGTGCGTGTGCTGCGTCAGGTGACACTCGACGATGCTGCCGCGGCCGACGAGCTGTTCTCGATTCTGATGGGCGAGGACGTCGAGGCGCGCCGCAGCTTCATCACCCGAAACGCCAGGGACGTGCGCTTCCTCGACGTGTAGTGGCGCTTGCCCAACCGGCGAGATAGTTGCGGATTCAATTTGATCTTGAATCTTTTGGCTCCGATGGAACCGATCCCGATGTTCTGCCGTCGTACGTACGAGTACGAAAAGCAGCCGGGAGGGATTGTCTAGATGGGTGAGAAGTTCAGTGTCGACACCGAGAAGTTGGCGGGTTTTGGCGGCGGCGTCCAGGACCTAGCTGCATACATCGGCAAGGTTCAAGGTCTGGTGGACTCCGATGGTGGCCCGAAGAATGGGTGGGAGGGACTCATGTCCCAGCTCAAGAGCCCGTTTGAGAACACCAAGACTGAGACATCCAAGCGGTACGACAAGCGTCAGATTGCCACGTACATGACCGGCAATGAGTTGATCTCGCTGGCGAATGTGTACAAGGAACAAGAGAGGACGCGAGGCGCCAAGATCAGAGCCGCCGCGTCGACGTTGCCGGGACATGACTCTCCCCAGGCCGGCGATGCGACGACTACCGCTGCGCACCTCGCGACGGGGGATCTACCGGAGCTGGCCGCTCCGAAGGAAGAAGAAGCGGATGTGCGGGGACTCATCAAAGACTCCATTGGATGGGTTGCCGACGCAGATGAACAGATCGAGAAGGTTTCGGGATGGAGCCCCATCAATGACACCTTTAAAAAGGTTGTGGGTAACTGGGCGGAGCTGACACGCATCGGGAACGTGTACGAAAAGGCCGGGAAAGGCATGGAGGGCGCGGGCAAGTCGCTGGAGGCGATGACCACGCAGTCGGGTTCGCATTGGGATGGCAAGGCGGCCCAGTCCTTTGACACCTACTCCAAGAACCTGAGCAAGGCACTGGAGGCGGAGGCGCCACTGACGAAGGTCATCAAGGATTGCCTGGATGTTCTGGTGGAGCAGATCAAGAAATTGGTCAAATCCATCGCCGAATTGGTCGTCAAAAAGCTGGAAGAGGAAGTCCAGATCGACACCTGGAAGGACAAGCTCAAGGTCCTAGCGAAGAAAATTCCCATCGCGGGAACAGCTTGGCAAATTGAGCGATTGGGCGAGATTCTCGTCAAAGTCTGGACGGAAGCATCGAAGCTAGTCGACCAAGTTCAGAAGGCCGTCGAGTTGGTGAAGTCCGTCATCGAGTTCTTCAAAGATCCGGCAGGGTATTTGAAGGACAAGGGTTCGGATGCCCTGAACAAGGCGTTGGACGGTGCTCTGGATAAGGCGGGCATCGAAAGCGATGCAGGCAAACAGCTTGCCAAGGATCTTCCCGCAGCGGTCTTGTCGGCTGACGACTACCAGAGGGCCCCGGACGGAGGGCTTCCCGTGAGTGCGGGCAGTACACCGTGGGATGATGGCAACTGATGATCGATATTCCCGATGATCCCGACCTGCGAGCGCTGGTGCTCAAGGTAGCCGACGGCGTCGCGGAGATGGAAGCGGCTCGATTGGAGGCCGAGCGGTTTATCGAAACCCCGATTGAGCCGGTGTTCCAAAGCCAGCAGCAAGAGGAGACGCCTCTTCCTCTCTTGCCAACCTCATCAGAACTCGAAGAAGACGACTTTTACGCGTTCAACGACCCGTTCGGCAGGAAGAAGTGGAAGTGATATGAGCAGGCGAGCATGCGTAGTCATCATGGCCACGGCGGGCCTTCTTGCCACGGGTTGCGGGCCGCAGAAGACGGAGCCTGACGCAACGACACGGAGTTCTTCAGAATCGTCGGTTGCGCCCTCGACGGAGGCGAAAAGCTCTGGCTACCAACCGTTTACCCCGGCGACGGATCCATGCGCTCTGGTAGCGCCGGAACAGCTGAATCAGCAGGGAGCGACACCGATCAAGCCGGGAGTGGCGGATACCGCCAACGGCGTACAACAGTGTTCGTACAAGGACGACGGTGGCCATGAGGTGCTCAGTGTGTCGCTCTTCAAGAACTCGGACGGGGCCTCGAACTACCGAAAGATCCACGTCCGGATTCTTGAATCTGAGGGCGCGCAGATCTATGTCATGAAAGATGAGCCGGACGAATGCGGTGTTGGATTGGTGGATCCGGAGGACAACATCGCCAAGTTTGTATTCGAGCCGGGTGCCGCCGCTGTTGCCGCTGCTGGCTTGCCAGCCGGTCAAACCTGGTGTGATTTCTCAGCGCCCGTGATCGCCGAGGCCAACAAGAAGTTAGGTTGGACGAAGTAGGGCTAATGACTTTGGGTGACAGAGCCAGTTACCCAAAGTCATGCTGAATCACTCGTACTTGACGTCCCAGCCAAGCTTTTTGTAGCGCTGCTTCTCACGTTCCTGCGCTTGCTTGTCGGCCTTCTCCTGCTCGCTCCAGTCGCCGATGACAGCTGGTGATGCCTTGGGTAGGTCGCCCATGAACTCGTAGGTGTTGTCGAGGTTGATCAGGATCGCCGGGGTCTCGTGGTCGTCGTCCTCGTCGTGACCGCCCTTACCGTGGGCGCCCGCGCCCCCCATCATGCCCATGGGACCCATTGCGCCGCCGCGTACTCCGGAAGCTCCGACGGCAGCCGGGTTGGTGCCCGCTCCGCTGGTGGCTCCGCCTGGAAGTCCGCCTCCGGCGCGCAATGCGCTGGCGCCGCCGGCAGTTCCCGAGGCGAGGCCTGTCCCGCCGGCAGAACCTGAGGAGCCGTAACCGGCAGCGGTCGTCGCTCCTAGCGGGAGGCCGGAACCACCTGTGCCCGTACCGGTTCCAGATCCAAACGGTGAGCTTCCGCCAGCACCAGAACCCGAGCCAGCGCCTTGCCCACCGCCTGAGCCGCTGCCGGAACCTGAACCGGCGCCCTGCCCTTGTCCTTGTCCGCCCTGCCCCTCGCCGTTGGCGAGCTGTGGCTTGGTGTCCTTGTTGGCCAGGCCGTCGGTGCCGCCGCCCGGGGACTGCAGATTGTTACCGGAACCACCACCCGAGTTGCCGCCGCCGCTACCGCCGCCACCGCCGGGTCCCTGAGGCATCGAGCCCATCAGTGAACCTTGCTTGGTCTCATCAACCTCGGGCCTATCGACACTGAGCGGTTCGGTATAGAGGCGCTGCGCCTCGGCCCGAACGGCTTCTAGAAGCTTTTGCTTGGCGTCCTTATCGGTGTCCTGAGGCGGTACGGGGTACTGCTGTGGAACGTAACCCGCGTTGGTTAGGCAAGCCCCATCCTGAAACAGTGCATTCTGCAGCTTTCCGGCCTTGGTAGGGATGCCATCTTCGGCCTGGAGCTCTTGGTACTTGGCGTTAAGCGCCGCGCGTGCCGTCTCCGGCCCCTCACCTGTCCAGATTGGCTGCATAACGCTGGACGCCCGGGTGTAGTGCTCGGCAGCGTCAGAGACCTTTGTGTATATATCGCTCCACTTTTGAGCCAAGCTGAAGGCATTGTCGGGTCTAAGTTCACCCAGTTTCCCGACAATTTCCGCGTGCGACATGCCATCCCAGCCGTCACCGGACATGATCGTTCCCCTCTCGGATCATTTCGGGAGTTTTCCCGCGGTAGCAGTGGCGATCTCGACAGCCTTGACACACGCGTCGGGTATCACCTTCTCGGCCTTGCTATCCCGAACGCTGACAAGAGTCGCAACGACCGATTTCTGTGACGGAATCTGCACAGAACAAAAGGTCGTGCCCTTCTGCTGTCCACGGTCTACAGATCCCTGAAGGCCAGCGACATTCAGCGGACGAGCGTCGGGGTAGTTATCGAGGTTGAGGTAGTCAGCGATCGTCTGATTGTTCACCAATTGCTGAAGTATCCAGCCGTCGCCTTTCCAGATGCAACCTCGCTGGAGCCCGTCAGCGGCATCTTCCACGGAGGCTGGATCAACACCCCACGCCATCAGCTCCGCGGCACTATAGGTCAGGCATGGATCGAACGTTGTGCCGTCACTGTTGTGATCGGGAGGCGCATGTGGCGCAGGAAGGGTGTTGCTCACCGCGGGGGAGGACCCGGCCGTCGTGAGGGTGTTTGAAGAGGCCGTGACCGTTGCAGTAACGGCGTCGCCAGAGACAGCACCACCGCAGCCGGCGGCGGTGAGAGCCACCGTCGTCAACAGCACCAGTCGGGACAGGCTAGTCATTTGTACTCGACCGTTAGCTTGTGGTCGAAGATGCGGCCCGCGTTGTAGGCCTCCATGTTGTTGTACAGCACTTCCATCGCAAGCAAGTGGTCAATTTTGTCCTGACAGTCCTTCTTCAAATCTGTCAGGTGGGTCACCATCTCGGGCGCTTGCTTGCGGTAGTGCTGCATGGCCTTGTTTCCGGTATTCAGTGCTCCGAATCCCTCGACGCGCCCGGCTCCCTCGGCAAGGGTTAGCGCCTCGTTGATGAGATCCAGGGCAGGGAGTAGCTCCTTGGCAACCGTTTGCCCGGCCTTCTCCTCCATGTGCAGAACCTTGCCCGCATCGTTGGCCGCGCTCCGCTGCGCGTCGGGGCTCATTCCGCCCAGATCAAAGCTGTACGTCTTATCGGTCATGCTCCGCCTCCAGAAACCTGCTCTCAAATGGATACGACGCCCCTACCCCAGGTTCGGTTCCATCTTTCCTGAACTTTCTTCGACGGAGCCCAGGAGGGGTCTACCTCGCGGACCGCTGAGAAAAAAACCCCAGACCATGGTCATATTCGTAGGCGAAGCTTTAGCCCTGACGTGAGGGGTCGCCACCGAGCCCGGAGGCGGTCCGGTCGTCGGTCGCGATGAATGCAGTGCTGGTCAGCCGAAGCTTGTCGCGATAGTCATCGCAACGGGCCCCGTCACTGGTTATCAGTCCGGCCAGTCGCTCGACGGCGGGTCCGATGTCGGCCATCTGGTCGGCATAGTGAGAGCCAAAGGTCTCGGCGCGCAGCTCGCAGGACCTCACTTTGTCGCCCTGGGCCCGCAGACCCTCGGCGGCACGTCCCCACACACCCGCCAAACTCTCGACGCCGTCAGAGTCGATGTACGTCATAAGAACGACCCTTCTTAGTTTCAACTACCTATTCGGACGCAGGTCCGCGCGAATCGGTTCCATGAGTTTGGACGGATTACAGCCCCGGGCAGGTAGCGGTGAGCTCGACGGGGTGCGGCTCGTCGTACGACTTGTTCTGGTAGATCCGATACAGGTTGGCCTTGACGTGAAGGATGTTGCCTTCTTTGGCCACCGAGGCATCGGCGGGAACGCGGGTGGTGTAGTTGAACAGGGCCCCGCCCACATAGCCGTGAAGTACGGCATCATCTTTCACCTCGAAGGTGAGGGTGTTACCGAGTTTGCCTAAGCCCGGCTTGACCGCAATCTTCAACGAGCCGTTCGGTTCTCGGATGCAAGAGGCGGCATCGGTGCCGTCGACCAGGACTCGGCCGTCCACTGTGGCGTTCACGCGCGGTCCCTTGGGGTCGGGCGTGGGAGGCAGGGGTGGTGCCGACGGCTGCTGTGGATGGGGATAGGCGGGGCATGTTGCCGTGACGGTAAACGGAATCGGCTTAGGCTCACCCGGGTCGAGATTTAGGAACACCACACCGGAAACGTTGTAGGTCGAGCCCTGCACCACCACGGTGGGAGGCGATGGCAGATGGGACCACGTTTTCCACAGGTACATGCCACCGTCCGGCGCACCGATGCGGATCTCGTTCACGGTGGATGTCCCGGTGTCCAGCCGCAAGCTCAGTGAACTCGCTTGTGGTGCAGTGCTAAAGCTGATTGTGGTCTCTTCAGTAAAGCCGAGACAGACCGGGTCGCTGAACGTCAGCGGATGTCCGTCGAGGGTGGCTTCGATGGTGGCCGGGCCGCGAGGGAAATTGGGAGGCAGTGGCGCCGTCGTGGTCGAGACCGGCACCACCGCCGATGTCGCGGTGGGCGTATCGGCCGGCGGCTTCGGATCGCACGCGGCAGCGGGCAGCCCGACGAGCAATGCCAGGAGGATTCCCAGGGTCCTTTTCGTGGCCGGGCTAGCGCTCAGTCCCGAGATCCGTAACATCAGAGCCCCCTCAATTGATCTGGTTATCAGAGTTTTTCGCTTGCGTGGCCGCCGACGGATCATGCGGCGCAGGCACCCCCGCGCCGGATGGACTGCAGTGCGGGTAGCGGAATACGGGGCTGCCACGCTGCGGAGTGAACCGGCCCCATACGTTCGGCGGGCATGACGAGCACGAGGTCGTCGCCGTCGAGGTACCAGGCCTTGTAGTCGCCGCTGTAGCCGCCGTGATCGGGCCGGGGTTCGAACTCGCCGATACTGAATTGGGGGGTCTTGTCCAGGGCTGCGGCCTGCTCAACGTAAGGGCGTACGAGCGGCGGGAGCGCGGTCAGCGGATCGACACCCGGGCAGAACAGGTCCGCGAGCTCGAGTTGCCTTTTGTTCGTCTGGTCGAAAGTGAAGGTGACCACCGCATCGTTGGGGTGCGGCGTTCCGGTGACGAACCAATCTTCTGTGAAGACGACGGACACGGTGTGCGGAGACTTGTAGGTCTTGTAGCCCAGGCTCGCTTCGCTGTTTTGCGTGAGGTTGTCATTCGGCTGGCCGAATTTGTTGAAGAAGCCGGTTAGGAATTGGCGAAGCACCGGCCCGGTGACTGGGTCCTCCAGTAGGTTAATGGGATAGGTGGCTTGAACTTTCGCCGTGGTGTTCTTTGCGTTCGTGCCCGTAAGCGCGCAGCTTTCCTTGGAGCCGTCCCACGTGCCACCCACGTCCGTGCACAGGTCTGTCGGCGGCGCAGCGGTTGCGGGGCTTTGCACTGGGCTGGCGGTGGAGCAGGCTGCCAGCGCCAGAAGAAGTGCTGCGAGCGGGCGTAGTTTCCGGACGGTCATCGTCGCCATGGTGTTCCTTCCGTCATCCGCCGAGCGCCGACAGCGCTCTCTGATAGACATCACGCTTCTTATCCCGGTTGCCGTCGTAGTAGTTGACGATATCGGTCACCGCATCGATTCCACCGCTATCGGCAGCGGCATTGATCCCGTGTGCGGTCCAGTACCACTCCGCGGCCGCGAATCCGTACTCGGGCTGTTGGAGCAGTTCGGGCGTTTGGGTGAAATCCATTGGCGGATTTGGGCTGTAGCTCTGGTTGTACCACTCGGTGAATCGCTGGTAGTTGCTTCTGCCGGTGACCTGGATCGGGCCCCGCCCCATAAACCGGGCACCGTCGCCCGGTTCTGTGTTTCCGAGTTCTTGTCCCTTCGAAGTTTGCGGGCCGTAGTGCGCGTTGAACCAGTCGGCGTCGGGCCCGCCCGGATAGGCGCCCTCGTACCACATGGTCAGCTCACCGGATTCGATTGCACAGGTGGCAAGGAACGCTGCCTGCCGCTGCGGGGTATCTATCCCGGCGTGCTCCATCATGGCGTTGAGTTGGTCGAGAATTCGTTGTTGCTGTTCCGGGGGCAGGCTTGCGAAGGCGCCCTGATTGAAGATGGCCTGCAGCTGGTCCATCGTCACCTTGTGGAAGGAGCTGTCCTGCGGGCCGTTTTCGCCGATGTTGAGTGCTTGGCGCAGGATGGTGTAGTTGTCGGTGACGAATTGGTCCATGCTGGTGTTGGCGTCGTTGAAGGCGGCGATGGCGGTGGCGAATGCTCCGATGACGCTGGTGCGTAGGTCGTCTTTGACTTGTCGGGCAGGCCAATTGACGCCGGGGCTGCCGTGCCAGGCGTACAGGTGTTTGTCTGAGCCTTCGACTCCGGTGTTGTTGGCGCTGATCGCGGCGGCGCCGGTGGTGAGCCGGTTGGCGAAATCTGTGGGGTTGTTCTGAATTGTGCCTTCGATCATCAGGGTGATCGCGGCGGTGTATTCGTCTTGTTTTTTGTTCAGGCCGAAGTACAGGTTGTCGTCGACGCCTTTGACGGCTTCTTGGGCGTCCTTGAGTTTTTGAAGGTTGGCTTGTAGTTGTTCGGTGTTGGTTTTGTATTTCTCCCACGCCGCATCGGCGGCATGGCCTTTGACGTATTGCGAGAGGCGTTCGGTCTCCCCGATCAGCCCGACTTGTTCGGTGCCGCCGGTGACCGCGTCTTGCAGGTGGTCTCCGGATTCGCGGATCACCTTCAAGTTGATGTCGGCTTCTTTGTAGTAGGCGGCCTCAAAATCGGCGGCGCTGCGGTCCATCGGCAGCCCCGATAAATCGACGCCGGCCTGACTCAACTCGCCCTGGTGAGTCTTCAAAATCTCCCAGTACCCACAAAAATCGCGGATCTTGGCACCGTCATCGAGCACCTGCCGACCCGTGTCATAAACCACCACCACAAACCCCCGAACCTAGAACGGAACCGTGCTGTACCCGGGCGGGGCAGCGGTTCTGTTGCGGAGGAATCTCTCCAGGGTCGCGCGGTCACACGGGTACGGCAGCGTTCCGCCGTTCCTGGTCCCGGCCGAGGTGCGGTTGGAGTCGTTGACCCAGTACTGCGGTTGGCCGTTGTCATCGAACGTCACACGCGAGATCGATAGGAAGTGTCCACCGCCCGGCGATACCGAGCCGTTGACGATCACTTGGCGGCCGGCCTGCAGATCAGCCGTCATCTGGTTGGTCAGTTCTGTGACCGCTTCCGGCGAGCTGCTTGTGGCGTTGTTGACGGCGGAGTCGATTCCCAGGCTTTGCAGCTGCTGGGTCATCAGACCGGGCCCTCCGGGGAAGCCGTCTCGTTCGGCACCGGGATCGTAGATCTGGACACCTTGCCATCGGGTGATCTGGTCGATCTCCGCCCGATTCGGTGGGAAGTGCAGGGGCATACCGTCCATCAGCTTGTTCTGCACGTCGGCGGGAAGGTTGATCTCCTTGCCGTTGGGGCCTTCTCGCGTTCCGTACTTGTTGGCCAGAGCGCTCGCCAATGCCCACCGGGAGCAGTCGCCGCCACCGGCCTCGAGTGAATACTGCGACCATTGGCCCACCTGATCCTGTTCCTCGGGGGTGAGCGGATTCCCTACGGCCGGGCCGTTTTCGCCGATGTTGAGTGCTTGGCGCAGGATGGTGTAGTTGTCGGTGACGAATTGGTCCATGCTGGTGTTGGCGTCGTTGAAGGCGGCGATGGCGGTGGCGAATGCTCCGATGACGCTGGTGCGTAGGTCGTCTTTGACTTGTCGGGCAGGCCAATTGACGCCGGGGCTGCCGTGCCAGGCGTACAGGTGTTTGTCTGAGCCTTCGACTCCGGTGTTGTTGGCGCTGATCGCGGCGGCGCCGGTGGTGAGCCGGTTGGCGAAATCTGTGGGGTTGTTCTGAATTGTGCCTTCGATCATCAGGGTGATCGCGGCGGTGTATTCGTCTTGTTTTTTGTTCAGGCCGAAGTACAGGTTGTCGTCGACGCCTTTGACGGCTTCTTGGGCGTCCTTGAGTTTTTGAAGGTTGGCTTGTAGTTGTTCGGTGTTGGTTTTGTATTTCTCCCACGCCGCATCGGCGGCATGGCCTTTGACGTATTGCGAGAGGCGTTCGGTCTCCCCGATCAGCCCGACTTGTTCGGTGCCGCCGGTGACCGCGTCTTGCAGGTGGTCTCCGGATTCGCGGATCACCTTCAAGTTGATGTCGGCTTCTTTGTAGTAGGCGGCCTCAAAATCGGCGGCGCTGCGGTCCATCGGCAGCCCCGATAAATCGACGCCGGCCTGACTCAACTCGCCCTGGTGAGTCTTCAAAATCTCCCAGTACCCACAAAAATCGCGGATCTTGGCACCGTCATCGAGCACCTGCCGACCCGTGTCATAAACCACCACCACAAACCCCCTCAGCCCTAGTACTTCAGCCGGTTTCCACGAAATTCCCAGAAACTGTCCTCGTCGTCCCAGCCGGCTGGGGCAGGCCGCTTCGCGGACGCATCTTTGGTCGCAATGGGGGGCTCCTGCGCGGGCGAGGGCGCGTTTCCTGCTTCCCAGGCGGCGCGTTCCCGTGCCTGGCGGGTCTGCTCGGCGCGGATTTCCTGGAAGCGCTGGGCGGTTTTCAGTTTTCGAGCCTCAGAGGAGCGCCCAAACTCCAGTTGCAAGGCGTACAGCCGGTCCGCGTAGCCCATCTGCCCAAGTCCCTTCACGCCCTAGAAGTGTCCAGATTCCGCCTCTAAGTACTTGAGACGGCGGTATGCCAGATTCGGTTCCATCGAATTTGGGCGTGTGGAGAACGGCACCACTCAGGGTGAGTGGGCTCAATAGTTCAGGGGTGGAGCGCTTGCCGCGCATCAAGATCCACGCGTACTGGCGAGCGCCGTGCGGAGCTGGGAATCACCACACGCCCGGAATCAGCCGGTAGCGCACCCGGGCCGCGTACTCGGGATAGCCGTCGAGTTCCTGGGTGAGCAGGTGCTCTTCCCCGATTGCGCGGAATCCCAACGCGAGGACGGTCGCCATCGACCCGATCAATCCGTACCAGGAGCCCAGCAGCAGGGGCATGCCCATAAGGAACGGGATCGCCCCCGAGTACATGGGATGGCGGACGTAGGCATAGGGGCCGGTATCAACGATCGAATGTCCACGCTCTGCCTGCACCTTCACGACGGGCGCGGCAAAGCTGTTGGCGTGGAAGACGAGCACCATGGACAGCAGCGAGACGGCGATGAGTACCGCGCCCACGACCTGAATCCAGACCGGCACCATTGACCAACCCCAGCGATGGTCGAGCCCGGGTACCGCGAACCAGATCGGCATGCCGATGATGGCGAACACCACGAAGACTTTGTCCCATGAGGTTTGGTTGGGCTGGCGGGGTGAGCCGAGCCGCTCGGCGAGCAGCGCCGGGTTGTAGTTGAGCAGCCAGAGGTGCACACCGAGGTTCAGGACGGTGACCTCGATACCGAGGATCCAGAGTTGGGGCCAATGCCAGGTTCCCGCAGCCAGGACCATGAGCCCGCCCAAGGCGAGAGTGGACACGATGTTAGCGACGAGCAGCTTGACCAGCAGCCGCGTCTTCGACGGAATGGCCTCGGGCATGCATCGACGTTACTGCTGTGCCAGCCGTTCCAACAGCAGTGACGAGTCATCGTTCTTCAGTTCGATACCGAAGATGTCGCGCAGTGTCACCACGACTTCCGCGGGTACCAGCTGCCGGGTCTTGCGGCCTATGCCGGGCCGGATGTCGTGCAGCTCGCGGTGGTCCAGGATGTACGCGTGATCGGGCGTGATCTTCTGTACGAAAACCCTTGTACTGAAGGGTGAATGGGGACTCGATGCGACGAAGTAACTCGCGGCGCGATAGTCGATCGGGTACTGCGGTTCCAGCACGAAGGTGTACCGGCTCATCCACCCCGGCAGCGTTCCGTCCCCGGCGGCCTCCGACAGGGTCCAGCCGTCGGCGCCGGGTGTGACCTTGCCGCGCAGCAGTTGGTACGTCCACGATCCGTCGTCGATGGTGGCCTCGTCGACAATGCGTATCGGGGCAAGAGGGCTGGTGCCGAATCCGACATCGCAGAGCCACTGTTGTCCGTCGAGCCGGACCACGAGCATGCCGTGCGTCGCCGGCCGAATGGTGGTGGCGCCCATTTGCACGCGCCCCTGAATTCCGAAGAAGTCGAAGCCGAGGCGCTCCAGAACCGCTGCGAACAGGGCGACGTGCTCGTAGCAGTAGCCGCCGCGGGGCCCGCGCAGCAGCTTCGCCTGAACCGCCGGGATATCCAGTGCGACGTGCTTGTGCAGCACCGCATCGAGGTTCTCCCACTTGACGTTCAGGACGTGCCCGCGCTGTAGGCGCCGCAGGGTGTCCAGGGACGGCGACCGGGCGCCGTCGAAGCCTATGAAGGCCAGGTATTCGTCGAGCGCGAGCTCGTCTCCGTTCCACATGGTGTGGACAACGTACTAGCAGCCCTGGGTATCGCTGTAGCGCCGCGGACCATATCTGGCAGAACGGTGGAACCGAATGGCCCGCCCGTGCGTCGGAGCACAATAAGAGGGGAATTCTGTCCGGGATCGGGAGGTGAAGGTCGTGAATGACGAGCAGGAGCTGCAGCGTGAGCTCGACCTGATCCGTGGTGTCGCCGATCGCAGCGTCATGGATATCGAAGCCGCAGGCAGGGAAGCCATCGCAGAAATCGATCGACGGGCGACCGCGAACCCGGTACAGGATGCGCAGGCTCAGGTGAGGCCGCCTGCGTCGTCACCATCGGATCTTGACGAGGATGACTTCTATCAGTTCCAGAGGTTCCGCTGATGACGGAGGGTGGGCGGTGGGACTACAGATAGATCTCGATCAAGCCCGGCAAGTAGCGGCAGGCTTGAAGGGCCTCGGTGACCATTTGATCCCCGCCGGCTCACCCGCCGCAGAGGGTGCGGGCCCGGAAAAGTCCGTGGCCGCCACCCTAGCGGTGTCCGTGTCGAGCGATCACGTCGCCAAGGAGTACGGCACTTTGCTTCAGGAGGCGGCCGCGTTTTTGGGTCACGCGGTCCAGACGTTCGAAAATATGGACCAGAACAACGCGGCCAACATCAATGTGACCGGACCGCAGAGTATGTAGGTCCGTGCGATGCCCACAAAGACAGAGATTCTCAACTGGCGAACGGATCACCTTGGCGCAGCGGCTAAGTCGTGGGGCGACCAAGCGACACAGCTTGAGTCGGCAGTCAACGGTGCACAGGGATTGCTGGACAGGCTGCAAGGTTCAGGCCAGTTTGTCGAGGCATTTCGGACGCGGTTGAAAGGCTACATCGACAAAACACGGCCGAAAGTGGACAAATTGAAGTCCGCCAAGCAGGTGGCGGAATCGTCCGAACAACAATTGAAGGGCGCCAAAGACAAGGCCGTGTATGCCGTTCACGATCCCGAAGACGAAGACTTCAACGTGAACGAGGACCTGTCGGTGACCGAGCGGCGGTCACATTCTGGGCTCGATCGTCTGAAGCGGGCGATACGAAGGCGATGGCTGCAGGGCATTCTTGCCGTTAGGGCAAACGAGCTGGAGGCGACGGACAACGCGATTGCACGCAAACTGCATGAAATTGCGCAAGACCTAGGCAATTTCCATCTTGAAGGCCCGGACGGTAATACAGACTTCAGTGGAGATCCGAACAATCCGAAGATCATGGGACCAGCGAAACCACTCGGACCAATCGAGCAGGAAGATTACGACCTGGGCTACACGTTCTTGGATGAAAACGGGAACCCGCTTCCAATGTTGGATGAGAACGGAAACGTGGTGATTGACCCGAAAACCGGTAAGCCGGTTCCGGATTCTGTATGGGGGGACCCGGCCGACAACAACGCGGACGGATCTCCACGAGTGCCCCATCCGCCCCGCGACCATCATTTTGCGGATATGGATGCTAACGATCCGTATCGAACACTTCCGACCGGGACGACAGTGGGTCCGAATGGGGAAAGGATCGCTCTCGTAAGTAGGCCCCCGGATGATCCCGCATGGGCAGAAAACCAAACCAAGAACGGAAAGAGCGTGTATGTCACTCAAACTGAGGCGTACGACGTTACAAGGCAGCCGCCCCAAAGCCTAGGTAAGTTGCAGGGCGTAGACGGAAGCAAGGTCTACCAGGGAAGCGTCGTTTACGACAAAGCATCGGGACGAATGTATGTCGTCGGAAACCATGGCGATGGACGCAGCGACACGGCCCGAGGTATGTGGCGGTCTGATCCGGTCGACCCCAACCATCCGAACGACTGGGTGAAGACATTGCGGTATCAAGGCGACGTTACTAGCCTGCCGGGTTCGCGAGAGAGCAGTCTCGTCGCGTTACCGCATGGCGGCGTCGCGCTGTTTGGAGCCGACGACTACACCCCGGAGCAAGGCCGCAACATGGCAGTCGGTGCCATCACCGCGTCAACTCCCGAGGGGCTGCTGCAGGCCAGGCCAGTCACGGACCTGATGCCTGCCGGCCAGACTCCGTGGCCCGGTGGCGCGCCCTATGCGGCCCTTCCAACGGGTGTTCGTTGGGATCCAGCGCTTCGCGCCGATGTCGTGGACACCCGCATCAGTGTTTGGCGGGGTGTCCCGGGTTTCCCGGGCGCATATCCTCCGGTCACTTATCAAACGTCAGTGCCGATATTTCAACCGAACTCCTAGGAGAAATCATGATGTTGATGGGGCGACTGGCCGCGGGTCTCGTCATTGCGATGTCTGCGATCGCGTGCCAAGCGATTCCGGCGCCGGAAGCCGCCGGCCAACCGCCACAGGGTTTCCCGGATCTAGGTGGGTTCAAGGCTGTTGACTCGAAGCCTTTCCGGCAGCAGTCCCGAGGCGGCATGTATTCGAGCTTTGTGACGGCTGACGGGTTGATTAGCTGCACCATGGCCAGCGGTTCTAGCTCTGGGTGTCGAGGAGATCTTCCGGGTGTTCCAAGATCAGAGGGCAGTGGTGACGGAGCGGGATGCGCCGTGGTGGGGGGTTGGGATCAGTACAGTTTTTCAAGTACGACCGTCCACTGCCCGCCGTACTCTGGTGAAAAGCTGAATCAAAACGAAAAGCTGGTAGATGGTGATATGACTTGCGCTGTTGGCGGTGATCGCCTCGTTGCGTGTATCAACACCAGAGGAAACCACGGTTTCGTCTTGCGTCCCGAAGGCAGCTGGACCTTCTAACTGTTGTCACCGCCCACCCGTACCCTAACCGCATGGCCGCCGACCCCCCCACCATCTACTTTGCGTCGCAACGAGACTGGGAAGAGTGGCTGGAAGAGAACCACGCGGACTCCCCCGGCGTGTGGATCAAGATGGCCAAGAAGGCCAGCGGCATCCCCAGCGTCAACCACAAGGAAGCCCTGGAGGAAGCACTCTGCTTCGGGTGGATCGACGGACAAGCCAAATCGCTCGACGAGCTGTACACCCTGCGCATGTTCACCCCACGCCGCGCCCGCAGCACCTGGTCGAAGATCAACGTCGGCCATATCGAACGGCTTACCGGCGAGGGCCGGCTCAGGCCCGCAGGCCTACGAGAAGTAGACGCCGCCAAGGCTGACGGCCGTTGGGACGCCGCCTACAGCTCGCAGGCCACCATCGAAGTCCCCGAGGACTTCGCGCAGGCACTGCGCGCCGAGCCGCAAGCACAGCAGTTCTTCGACTCTCTGACCAAGACGGCGCGCTGGCCGTTCCTGTTCCGCCTCACCACCATCAAGAGACCAGATACTCGTGCCCGGCGGATCGTGCAGTACGTCGAGCTGTTGGCGCAGGGAAAGAAGTTGAGCTAGCGCTCAGGCCTTGTGCGCCACGGACACGATGTAGTCCGAATGCAGCGAGAAGAGCCGCATACCCACCGAATTGAACTGCGCGCGCAGCAGCGGGTTGACATGTTTCATGTCGGGTTGGCGCAACCGCTTGGCCAGGAACTTGGACAGCGGTGGATAGACATCATCGGCGATGGACCATGTCTCGGCCCGGGCAAAGCCCATGTCCAGCAGCAGATCTCGGTATCCCTGTACATCGACGGCCCAGGGCACCGCGCTCGGTGACGCACCCTGCCAGCCCCGACGCGCCACCTGATTGCGTGCCAGCGCGGTCAGCGCGGTGCGCCGCGGGACGATATCCGCCGTCACCAGGCGTCCACCGGGCTTGAGCACGCGCAGCGCCTCCCGGAAGAAGTCGATGCGCGACGGGAAATGAAAGGCCGACTCCAGCGCCACCACCTTGGTGCAGGACTCGTTGCCGAACGGTAGATCGGTGGCCGAGGCCTTGACGTAGGAGATCGTGTCGGACAGACCGGCCTCGGCGACCCGTCGAGTCGAGATCGCGATCTGCTCCTCGGCGATGTTGACCCCGGTGATCTTCTTCACCTTGAACTCGTTGGCCCACAGAATGTCTTGATCGCCGTATCCGCAGCCGCAGTCCACCACCACATCCTTCGAGGTGAACCCCGCGCTAGAGGCAACCAGGCGCGCAAGGTCGCGGCTGGCCTCGTCGAGGGTTGTCGGGTGGTCGCGCCAGTACCCGAAGTTGATGAAGAGCGACTCTTCGCCGAATAAGTTCTGCGGACCGACGATGTCGTAGACCATTCCGGTCTTGGGGCCGTCGGCGTTCGACACCGCGACCGCCGCCATGCGCCGCCACTCGTCGGCCCATCGGCGTAGCCGTTCGCCGGTGGATTCCTCGGTGAAATCGGACGTCAGAGTGGTCATGGCTGGCAGCTCCCTTTCGGCCCTGGCCGCCTCGTTGCGGCTCACGCCTGCGTAACAAACAGTACCGGATACCTGGGATATCGGCATCTAAAGCCGCTGAGAACGACGCACGGGCCTGGATCCGAGAAACCCATCGCAGAAGTGACTAGGCTGGTGGGGTTGCCCGGCCTTCTCCGGGCGCAGCATGAACGAGGAGCACATGACCGACACAACGCTGCCCCCCGGCGGTGACGACGCCGTCGACCGGATCGAACCGGTAGACATCCAGCAGGAGATGCAGCGCAGCTACATCGATTACGCCATGAGCGTGATCGTGGGCCGCGCCCTGCCCGAAGTGCGCGACGGCCTCAAGCCCGTGCACCGCCGCGTCCTTTACGCGATGTACGACTCCGGGTTCCGGCCCGACCGCAGCCACGCCAAGTCGGCGCGCTCGGTGGCCGAGACCATGGGTAACTACCACCCACACGGCGACGCCTCCATCTACGACACCTTGGTGCGTATGGCGCAGCCCTGGTCGCTGCGTTACCCGCTGGTGGACGGCCAAGGAAACTTCGGCTCGCCGGGTAACGATCCCGCCGCCGCCATGCGTTACACCGAGGCCAGGCTGACACCGCTGGCCATGGAAATGTTGCGTGAAATCGATGAGGAGACAGTCGATTTCATTCCCAACTACGACGGCCGGGTCATGGAGCCGACCGTGCTGCCGAGCCGGTTCCCGAACCTGCTGGCCAACGGCAGCGGCGGTATCGCCGTCGGTATGGCCACCAACATGCCGCCGCACAACCTGCGTGAGTTGGCCGAGGCCGTGTACTGGGCGCTGGACAACCACGAGGCCGACGAGGAGACCACCCTCAAGGCGGTCTGCGAAAAGATCACCGGCCCCGATTTCCCGACATCCGGCTTGATCGTTGGGACACAAGGGATTCACGACGCGTACACCACCGGGCGCGGCTCCATCCGCATGCGCGGTGTCGCCGAGATCGAGGAAGACTCCAAGGGCAGGACGTCTTTGGTGATCACCGAGTTGCCGTACCAGGTCAACCACGACAACTTCATCACTTCGATCGCCGAGCAGGTGCGCGACGGCAAGATCGCCGGCATCTCCAACATCGAAGACCAGAGCTCCGACCGTGTCGGCCTGCGAATCGTGGTGGTGCTCAAGCGCGATGCCGTTGCCAAGGTGGTGCTGAACAACCTCTACAAGCACACCCAGCTGCAGACCAGCTTCGGCGCCAACATGCTGTCGATCGTCGACGGCGTGCCGCGCACGCTACGCCTGGATCAGCTGATCCGGCTGTACGTCAATCACCAGTTGGACGTCATCGTTCGGCGTACCCGGTACCGGTTGCGCAAGGCCAACGAGCGCGCCCACATCTTGCGCGGTCTGGTCAAAGCCCTTGACGCCCTTGATGAAGTGATCGCATTGATCCGCGCCTCGGCGACGGTCGACATCGCGCGCCAGGGCCTGATCGAGCTACTCGACGTCGATGAGATCCAGGCCCAGGCCATCCTCGACATGCAGCTGCGTCGCCTGGCGGCCCTGGAGCGGCAGAAGATCGTCGACGACCTGGCCAAGATCGAGGCCGAGATCGCCGACCTCGAGGACATCCTGGCCAAGCCGGAGCGTCAGCGCGCCATCGTCAAGGACGAACTCGCCGAGATCACCGAGAAGTACGGCGACGACCGCCGCACGCGCATCATCTCCGCCGACGGCGATGTCGCCGACGAAGACCTCATCGCACGTGAGGACGTCGTCGTCACCATCACCGAAACCGGATACGCCAAGCGCACCAAGACCGACCTGTATCGCAGCCAGAAGCGCGGCGGTAAGGGCGTGCAGGGGGCGGGCCTCAAGCAGGACGACATCGTCAAGCACTTCTTCGTGTGCTCCACGCATGACTGGATCCTGTTCTTCACCACCAAGGGTCGCGTCTACCGCGCTAAGGCGTACGACCTGCCCGAGGCCGCCCGCACCGCGCGCGGCCAGCACGTTGCGAACCTGCTGGCCTTCCAGCCCGAGGAGCGCATCGCGCAGGTCATCCAGATCAAGGGTTACGAGGACGCGCCGTACCTGGTGCTGGCCACCAAGAACGGTCTGGTCAAGAAGTCCAAGCTCACCGACTTCGATTCCAACCGCAGCGGCGGCCTGGTGGCCGTCAACTTGCGCGACGGCGACGAACTGGTGGGCGCGGTGCTGTGCGCGGCCGAGGACGACTTGCTGCTCGTATCGGCGCATGGTCAGTCCATCCGGTTCAGTGCGACCGACGAGGCATTGCGGCCGATGGGCCGCGCTACCTCCGGTGTGCAGGGCATGCGGTTCAACGGCGAGGACGAGCTGTTATCGCTCAACGTCGTCAGCGAGGGCACCTACCTGCTGGTGGCCACGTCGGGCGGCTACTCCAAGCGCACCGCGATCGAGGAGTACCCGGTGCAGGGGCGTGGCGGTAAGGGTGTGCTGACGGTTCAGTACGACCCGCGCCGCGGCTCTCTGGTGGGTGCGCTGATCGTGGACGAAGAGGCCGAGCTTTACGCCATCACCTCGGGCGGCGGGGTCATCCGCACCATCGCGAAACAGGTTCGTAAGGCCGGCCGCCAGACCAAGGGCGTGCGGTTGATGAACCTCGGCGAGGGCGACACCTTATTGGCAATCGCGCATAATGCCGATGAGGGTGATGCTGACCCTGACGACGACACAGCCGGCGCAAGCGAGTAAGGAGCTGTAGGTGAGTTCACCGAACGATCCGGGGGAGTCTGGCGCCAACGAACGCCCCGTGGACCAGGCGGACTTGCCTCCCTGGCAGCGGGCGGAGCGGCGGCGTGGTTCACACGCCGCCGCCACCGGCCCGCAGCGGATTCCCAGCAGGGAACCGCGCCCCGGCGGCGCACCGACGGAGATCATCCCCATCGTGGACGACGCCACCGCGCCTCCAACCGCTCCGACGTCGGCGCCGCGGCCCGGGCCCCGCCCGTCGGCCGGCCTGGATGCCCGG
Source organism: Mycobacteroides chelonae (assembly GCF_016767715.1). Taxonomy (NCBI): domain Bacteria; kingdom Bacillati; phylum Actinomycetota; class Actinomycetes; order Mycobacteriales; family Mycobacteriaceae; genus Mycobacteroides; species Mycobacteroides chelonae. The sequence goes on from NZ_CP050145.1 coordinate 27,190, forward strand.
CTCAGCCGGTTCATCTCGGGCACCGCGGCCCCGGCCGGATTCAACACCCCGCCGGAGCGTCCCGAACCCGAAGCAGCAGTGCCGGAGCTGGAGCCCTACGACGAGGCGCCGGAGCATCCCGAGGTGCCGGAGCGTCCCGAAAGAACCGAGCGGCCCCAACGATCCGAGCCGGTGCGTTCGGGCACCCCGTGGGGCGAGGCGAGCGCGCAGGAGCCCGTGCGCGCCCCCAAGAACAATGACCTGCCCGACCTGTCGGGCCCGGTCCCCCGCCCTCCACGCAGAAGTGATGCGGCACAAGGTGGTTCGGCAGTGACGGTGGGCCCCTCGCGCCGCGGCCCGCTGCGGGCGGCCATGCAGATCAGGCGCGTGGATCCATGGGCGACCCTGAAGGTGTCGCTGGTGTTGTCGGTGGTGTTCTTCTTCGTCTGGATGATCGCCGTCGCGATGCTGTACCTGGTGCTCGGCGCGATGGGTGTGTGGTCGAAGCTCAACGAGAACGTCGGTGAGCTCATCACCAACAGCGGCGGCGGTGAGCTGGTGTCCAGTGGCACCATCTTCGGCACCGCGCTACTGATCGGTTTGGTGAACATCGTGCTGATGACCGCGGCCGCCACCATCGGTGCGTTCATCTACAACCTGACCACCGATCTAGTTGGCGGTATCGAGGTCACACTGGCCGATCGCGACTAACGGTTTGGGATGCAACCCATCCGTGCGGTAATCTCTGCCTTCGGTTCAGGGGCTATAGCTCAGGCGGTTAGAGCGCTTCGCTGATAACGAAGAGGTCGGAGGTTCGAGTCCTCCTAGCCCCACCACACTCGTTGGGAGGTCGACCACATGAGAGTGCTGTTGCTGGTGCTCACATTGCTGGGCGTGGCCTACGCGGCAGCAATCACCGTGGCGCGCAACAACATGGAAGTGTGGCACACAGCAGCAGGTGAGGGGCCTTAGCTCAGTTGGTAGAGCGCTACCTTTGCAAGGTAGATGTCAGGAGTTCGATTCTCCTAGGCTCCACTCAAGTTTCTCGTTCGCGCGACCCGATCCGGCCCTACGGCTGAGGTTGCGAATCCACACTCGGTGCCAGCGGCGACGGTTCGGGCTGTCCTGAGCGCCGCAGCACGCTGAATGCGACGGCGCCCGCACCCAGCAGACCGACCACCGCAAGGCCGGTCAGCGCGCGCGGCAGCTTGCGCTTGCGGGCTCCGCTGACCACCTCGGGCAGGGTGTCCACGACATCGGCGACGGCGTCCTGCACCTCCGACGACACCGCCTTGCCGCGACGCACCAGCTTGCCGGCCACGCCCGCCGCCGATTTCGCCAGCCCGAACCCGAGGCCAGCGGTACCGCGTGAGACGTCGATAGGGGCCAGTGCGGCCTCCTTCAGACCCCGCACGAGCCGCTCCCCGGAGGTCAGCTTGACGGCGGGTTCGGAGGTCTTGGTCAGCAGGCTCATTGTCAGCGGGTCCCTTCGTCGGGCGGTGATCTCCAGAATGACTGGTACTCCAGATTGCCATCTTTGCGCCGCCTATTGGGAAACATCCGCATGAATGTCTTTTCGGCGCGGATAAGGTGGTCGTCGTGACTTCACCAATCCAGACACAGACCGCCACCTTGCACACCAACCACGGCGACGTCGTCATCGCGCTCTTCGGCAACCACGCCCCGAAGACCGTCGCCAACTTCGTCGGTCTCGCCGACGGCAGCAAGGACTACTCCACGAAGAACGCCAAGGGCGAGGCCGCCGGCCCGTTCTACGACGGCGCCGTCTTCCACCGCGTCATCGAGGGATTCATGATCCAGGGCGGTGACCCCACCGGCACCGGCCGCGGTGGCCCCGGATACCAGTTCGCCGACGAGTTCCACCCCGAGCTGCAGTTCGACAAGCCGTACCTGCTGGCCATGGCCAACGCCGGACCGGGCACCAACGGCTCACAGTTCTTCATCACCGTCGGCAAGACCCCGCACTTGAACCGTCGCCACACCATCTTCGGTGAGGTCGTGGACCCCGCTTCGCAGAAGGTCGTCGACGCCATCGCCTCCACCTCCGTCGATCGCGGCGATCGTCCCACCGAGGACGTCGTGATCAACTCCATCACCATCAGCTAGCTCTCGATGGCTCATCCCGGACAGGTACCGGTCTACGGGTGCGCTTGGCACCCGGACCGGGCCACCGCGGTGCGCTGCGTGCGCTGCGGGCGCCCCGTGTGTCCGGACTGCATGCGATCAGCGCCCGTCGGACAGCAGTGTGTCGAATGCGTCCAGCAGGGCGCCAAGTCGGTACGTCAGGTCAAACCGCTGCGGCAGGCACGGGCCTGGGTCACCTGGGCGCTGATCGCTGTCAACGTGCTCGTGTACTCCGCCGTGGTCGGGGGCACCGACGAGACGATGGCCGTCACCACCAGCCCGCTGTTCCGGGACCTGGTCCTGTACCTGCCGTGGGTGGCGCAGGGTGAGCTGTGGCGCACGGTCACCGCGGGCTTCCTGCATTTCGGCCTGATGCACATCGGGGTCAACATGCTCTCGCTGGCCTTGATCGGGCCCGGACTCGAGCACGCGTTCGGTCGTGAGCGCTACGCCACGATCTACGGCACCGCGCTACTGGGCAGCAGCGCCATCGCCATGTGGTTCAGTCCGAATGCGTTGGTGGCCGGTGCATCCGGCGCTATTTACGGTCTGCTGGGCGCGGCACTGGTGCTGTATCTGCGGGAGCGGCTGAACCCGCAGACCATCATCATCGTGCTGGTGCTGAACATCGGGCTGAGCATCTCGCTGCCGGGCATCTCGTTGGCCGGGCATATGGGCGGCCTGTTGTTCGGTGTTCTGAGCGCAGGTGCGCTGCTGTACTACCGCGAGGTGTGCCGTGGGGCCGGTGTACCGGACCTGGTGCAGAAGCCCTCGACGCCGTGGGTGCTGGTTGCGGTCGTGATCGCGTTGTCGGTGACGCTCATCGTGGCGAGGGTTCTCACCTATTCCGGATAGTGCACGTGCGGCAGCTTGGCTCTGAGGAACTGCCATTGGGTGTGCTGCTTGACGATGTCTGGGACATCATCGGTGAACGGCCGGCCGTAGTGTGCGGCGATCTCGGCGGCCGTCTGCACGTCGGTGGCCCAGCCGTGGCCCGTCAGCCAGTCCGCGGGGGGCGTGCGGGAATCCGGATATGTCAGCATCCAGAAATTGGCGGCCCGGATGTCTTCGGGGACAACGGGTTCGGCCAGTGAATCCCAGGTCTCGGTTGACGGCAGGAAAATGTTGGCATCGCTGCAGATGGCGCTACCCGGCGCGGACAGCTCGATGATGCGCTCGAAGAGCAGGTCCTGCGCCTGTCCGGGCAGACCCGCCATGATCAGCGGCGCGATCAGCCAAGCGGTGGGCTGCTCGGGGTCAAAGCCCGCAACGCACAGATCCTCCGCCCAGGGATCCGCGGTTGTTGCCGCGGGTATGAGCCGCTGGGTCACCGAGGCGGCAGCGCCGTGCTCCCTGAGCACACGGGACCGGAACTCCAGCGTGTGCGGATGGTCCACCTCGTACAGAACAGCGTCGGCCGGCCACGGGAGTCGATAGGCCCGAGTGTCCAGACCCGCGACGAATTGCACGACTTGCCGGGTCCCCGACTCAAGCTCCGTGGCAATGAAGTCGTCGCCGTACCGCGTGAAGATTCCCGACGCGTTGATGAGAAGAAAGGTGCCGTCGGCAGCCGAGGGGTTCTCGGGAAATCCGGTGGCGAGGAAGGCACTACTGAGCGGCTCGTTCGCCGCGGTGACCAGGACCTCCGCAAGTGGATCGTCGATCAATGGATGGCCGCGCCGACTTTCCAGCGCTCGCAGAGCTGCGGCAATCAGATCGAACTGATATTTGTGCGCCGGTGAGGTCACAGCCTTTTCCGGTTGACCATCCAAGGAATCACCTGCCTTCGTGCACGTTGCCCCCAAGATAGCCATCGCGCGGCGCAAAGGTAATGGTGCTGCGCAAGCTGTCCGGCGAGATCGGGCTACGGAACCAAGCTCACTGGTCCGCCGGCCCGTCACTCAGTGGCGATTCTGTGGAATGCGCAAGGTAATCGGTCGGCAGCATCGCGGTGAGGAAGCGACGGTCTGCGAGATCGTCGAAACCCGGCACCAGCTCGTTCCCGAACGGTCGGCCATAGCGCTCGGCGAGCTCACGTGTCGTGTACGTCTGGGTCAGCCACCCGTGCCCGGAGAGCCAGTCTCCGGGATGGGTGCGTTCGTCACGATGTGCCAGCGCCGAATAGTCGGCGCCGCGAAGCGCGTCCGGCAGGACGGCGTCCACGGCCTCGCCCCATGTCCGCCCGGACGGGGCCAGCGGATCGTTGTCCGTCGCGATGATGCTGCCCGGAGCCGACATCTCGATGATCCGCTCGAACATCGTGTCGTGGCTGCCACCGGGAAGGTTGCAGACGACGCACTCGGCGAGCCACGCGGTGGGGATGTCTGGGTCGAATCCGGCCAGCGTCAGCTCCGCTTGCCACTGCTCGCCCAGACCACACAGGACCATCCGCTGTGTGGTACGAGGCTCAGCTCCTGCGTTGTCGAGCGCCTTCATCTTGACGGTGAGGACCTCGGCATAGTCGACCTCATAGACGACTGTGCCCGCGGGCCAGGAGAGCCGGTAGGCGCGGGTATCGAGGCCCCCGGCCAGCAGCACAACCTGGCGGATCCCGTTGGTGACGGACGCGAGCAGGGATTCGTCGTAGTACCGGCACATCGCCGCCACGTAGTTGACGAGCAGATGGGTGCTCAGCTCATTCGCCGTCGACGGGTTCTCATGAAGGCCGACGTCCAGGAGCGCTTGGGTGTGGGGATCAGCGACGGCATCGAGGATGGTCCGGGCGTGCGCGTCGAACAGCAACGGCTGTGCGCGGCGTACCTCGAGCGCCTTCATCGCGGCGATCGTCAGCCCGATCTGCATACTCTGGCGGACGAATCCGCTGCTATGCCCATCTCCTGGCATAAAGTCCAGCTTTCAATCCCCCAACCGTCAAACGACAAGCCTTTGCCAAATGACCTGTTCGTACAGACGGCACCCTTGTGATCGATTGCATGGGAAACTTTAGTCGAAACGGGACCGAAGGTCCCACCCCAGCGTCGGTCCGCGTGCCTTGCGCGCAGGGCCTAGCGGGTGGCGGTGATGAAGTAAGCGTCCGACCACAGCGAGGTGATTTCGCTGTGCTCCTCGGGGGCGGGCCGTCCATAGGCGGCAGCCTGTTCCAGGCGGTTGGTGACGTCGACGTGCCAACCATGTTCGCCGAGCCACTCGATCGGGTCTTTGCGCTCATCGTCATAGATCAGATCGCCGATGCTGACGTTCTGGAGAAAGTCCGGCTTGAGTTTGTTCACGGCGTCCTGCCATTGGCCGGCGGTGGCCACGCGGCGGCGCCATTCGGTGGCCAGGAAGCTGCCGGGGGCGGAATGGGCGGTGATCTTCTCGAACAACGCGTCTTGGGCGGCACCCGGCAGGTACGCCAGCAAGCCCTCGGCGAGCCAGGCCGTGGGCTTGCCCGCGTCGAAGCCCTCGGCCTCCAGCGCGGCGATCCAGTCATCGCGTAGGTCGGCGGCGACTTCGCGCCGTTCGGCCCGCGCGACCGCGTTCTCTTCGGCAAGGACGTGGTCCTTGAATTCGAGGACCTTCGGCTGGTCCAGTTCGTAGACGACGGTGCCGTGCGGCCAGGGCAACCGGTAGACCCGCGCATCCAGTCCGGCGGCCAGGATTACTACCTGTCGAACACCGGAAGCTGTTGCAGTGGTGAAGAATTCATCGAAGTATTTGGTGCGGACGGCCAGGTGATTGACCAGGTAGGTGGTGGCCACGTCCCATTCGGACTCGGGACGCGGCGCGGCCAGGGCCTCGGTGAGATGAGGCTCCCCCGAAGCCTCCACGAAGGCGCGGGCGTGCTCGTCGCGAATGAGTGGCTCAGATCGGGTGGTCTCCAGGGCGCGGAACGACGACACCATGAGGGCCGTGAAACCGACGCTGCTGACAATGTCCCACTGATCGCCCTCAGTCCGTGTCATGTGCCCGCCTCTTACCTCGGAGTAATTACCTAAGGCAACGATACGCGCGTTGCGGCGTTCACGCCCGATACTGGGCGGCGCGCAGTGCCTCGTGCACGTCACGGGGGTCGGTACCCAGGTCCCAACGGTTCAGGACGATCAGGTCATCTCCGGATTCGATCTCCAGCAGCCGGGTGCGTCGGCCCAGTCGGCGGAACTCGCTGATCTTCACCGAGTCCACCGCGGCGCGGGGTAGCAGCGTGAGGCGGGTCAGGCCTTGCAGCTCAAGACCCTCGTCGGCGATGCGCAGTTTCGGACGGCACCGCCAGGACACGGCGGCGAACCCCAGCAGACCGAGCGCGGCCACCGAGGCCAACAGACGCCCCGGCGCATCGGCGACCAGGAAAACGGCGATACCGAACGCGACACCCACAAGGGCGGCGGCAGCGATACCGGCTGGTTTCGGGCCCCATTCGGCTGGGGATGCGGTCGGTTTATCCACAGGCGTTATCCACAGTGGGGATAAATCACATCGTTGTGATTGGGTGTCTCTTGGGTGGACTCGATGGAAACGGGTGCTAACCGGACCGGCAACGGCAGCCCGGGCTCCCTCTCGTCTCGTGTCACCGCCACCGCATGGTCAGCAATAGTCCGGTGATCATGAAGGCAAACGCGATGGCGTAGTTCCACGGCCCCAGATCCAGCATCCAGGTGATGTGCTGTGCGGCGAGCTGGAACACCATCAGCCAGGCCAGGCCGATGAGCATGAGGGTGAGGAAGAACGCGACGAACCAGACGCTCGACGGACCGGCTTTCACCTTGACCGGAGTACGGCTAACGGTGGTCGCGTTGAACGCTGACTTCTTACGGACCTTGGACTTGGGCATCGACTACCTCGGAAGCATCTGGGATATGGCGGCACGGCGACGGGTCGCCATGGCCGGAGTCGTCATGGGTTCCTACGCAGGTTACAGCGCGATGCTGCGACAATCTTCTGGTGACCGCCGATGAGGCCCCCAGGAGCGAGGGCAGCCCCCAGCGCGAACCGGCGGCCCCTTCCGCCCGAGGGGGCCTTCTCTGGCGGGTCGGGGTGCCCCTGGTGTGCGCGCTGGCGGGCTTTCTGCTGGCCGCGACGCACACGGTGTCGGGTGGCAACGAGATCCGGCGGGGCGATTCTCCGGCGCCCCGGTTGGTGGATCTGGTGCGCGAGACGCAGAAGTCCGTCGACAAACTCAGCGCCACCCGTGACGGCTTGGCGAATCAGATGGCTGCCGCGCGGGCACAATCGGCCGGGGGTGACAGCCAGGTGGCGGCGGCGCTCGCCGAAACCGGTGAGATGGCCGATGCCGCGGGCGTCCAACCCGTCACCGGCCCCGGTCTGGTGGTGACGCTGACCGATGCCAAGCGTGATGCGTACGGGCGTTTCCCCCGCGACGCGTCACCGGATGACTTGGTGGTGCACCAGCAGGATGTCGAAGGTGTGCTCAATGCCTTGTGGAGTGCGGGCGCCGAGGCCATTCAGATGCAGGATGATCAGCGCCTGGTCGCGAGCTCGGTACCGCGATGTGTCGGCAACACCCTGCTGCTGCACGGTCGTACCTACAGCCCGCCCTACGTGATCACGGCCATCGGTGATGCCGATGCCATGCAGGCAGCACTCGACGCGGCTCCGCTGGTAACGCTGTACCGGCAGTACGTCGCGCGATTTGGCTTGGGATACACGGTGACTCGCGGCCATCACCTCGAAGTGGCCGGATATCGGGATGCGGTGGGGCCCGGCCGTGCGGCTCCCCTGGAGGGCCGGTAGACATCCGTCGGCACCTGTCCGGGTAAACCGGCTGGGAATCCGCTGGTGCGGGTCCGTACCCTTGACCTGTGCGCATCCTGGTCGTCGACAACTACGACAGCTTCGTGTTCAACCTGGTCCAGTACCTGGGTCAGCTCGGCGTGGACGCGACGGTGTGGCGCAACGACGACCCGCGACTGGCCGATACCGATGCGGTGGCCGCCGACTTCGACGGCGTACTGATTAGCCCCGGCCCCGGTACACCAGAGAGCGCGGGCGCGTCCATCGCGATGGTGCATTCCTGCGCGAAAACGGGCACCCCGCTGCTCGGGGTGTGCCTGGGACACCAGGCGATCGGCGTGGCGTTCGGCGGCACCGTCGACCGCGCACCGGAGTTGTTGCACGGCAAGACGAGCACTGTCGAGCATGAAGACGCTGGCGTGCTGCGCGGGCTGCCAAACCCGTTCACGGCCACCAGGTACCACTCGCTGACGATCCTCCCTGACACCGTGCCCGAGGGGCTTCGGGTGATCGCCCGCACCGCCAGCGGGGTGATCATGGGTGTCATGCACACCGAACACCCGATTCACGGGGTGCAGTTCCACCCGGAGTCGATCCTGACCGAGGGCGGGCACCGGATGCTGGCCAACTGGCTCACCTATTGTGGTGCGCCCCTTGATGAATCGCTGGTGTGCGCGCTCGAGGCAGAGGTCGCCTCGGCGCTGGACGGAGTCAGCGGCCGCGTGAGCGCCCTCGGCGGCTGAGGTCTAGCCCGCGCCGAAGCGCAGCTTGATTGGTCCGTTGTAGTTGACCCCGGCACCGGCCGGCGGATCCTGCGAGACCACGCGAGCTCGGTTGTTGCCGTCGGAGGGCACGTCTTCGGTGCTGAGGCCTCCGCCTTGCCACCCAGCCTGATAGAGCAGCGGCTCGGCATCGGTCCAGAACTTGCCCATGAGGTTTGGCATCCGGAACTGACCGCCACCGGAGACCCGGATCTCGATGATCCCGTCCTCAGGGAACATCGTGTTGGCCGGCGGGTTCATACTCAGGATCTGCCCCTTCGACTCGGGGCTGGGAACGGTGATGATAGTGGGCGGTGCGGTAAACCCGTAGTTGGGCAGGTTCTTGATGGCGACGTCGATGTTCTGGCCCACGAGATCCGGTGCCGGCTTCTCCCCTGGTCCCTTACCGACAACGATGGTGATGTTGTTGGTGACCGCCGAATACTGTCCGGCCGGCGGGTTGGTGGCCATGACCCGGCCCTTGTCCTCGGGCAGCGACTTGGTCTCGCTCTGGGTGAAGGTGCCCTTGAACCCGGCGGCCTGCAGCTTCTTGACCGCGTCGCCGAAGCTGAGGCCATGGCAATCGGGCACCTGCTGGCTCTCCGGCCCGATGGACACGTTCAGAGTCACCTCGGAACCGGCCGTCACGGTAGAACCCTTCGCGGGATCGGTGTCGATGACTCTCTCGGGAGCAAGCTTTGAGCTCGTGTTCTTCTGGATCTTGGTCTTGAACCCGAGGTTCTGCAGGGCGGCGACAGCGTCGGCCTGGGACTTGCCCGTCACGTCGGGGACTTGGACATCACGCGAGGGGCCGTTGCCCAAGATGATGGCGAAGGTGACCACCACGGTCAGCACCACCAGTGCGGCAAGTCCGACCAGCCAGCGGCTCAGTGGATTGCGCCGCGATTCTGCGTAATGGCTGGGCAGCGGGTTGGTCTGCGGCCCGGAGGCCGGGTAAGCCTTGGTGTTGGAGGGAGTGCTGAGCATGGAGCTGCGCTCGGCGTCGGTGAGAACCTTCGGGGCCTCCGGCTGCTCGCCCTGATACACCCGCATGAGGTCGGTGCGCATCTCGGCAGCGTTCTGGTACCGGTTGTCGGGATTCTTCGAAAGTGCTTTGAGCACAACCGAATCAAGGCCGGGTGGAATCTCGGGGTTGTGCTTGGAGGGCGCAACCGGATCTTCACGCACATGCTGGTAGGCCACCGCGACAGGTGAATCGCCGACGAAAGGCGGCTCGCCGGTCAGCAATTCGTAGAGGACGCAGCCCAGGGAGTACACGTCGGAACGTGCGTCCACGGTTTCGCCGCGCGCTTGTTCCGGCGAGAGATACTGCGCGGTCCCGATGACCGCCGCGGTCTGGGTGACGCTGACGCCGGCGTCCGACACGGCCCGCGCGATCCCGAAGTCCATCACCTTTACCGCGCCGGTCTTGCTGATCATGATGTTGGCGGGCTTGACATCACGATGGATGATGCCGTGCTGGTGACTGAAGTTGAGCGCCTGGCAGGAGTCGGCGATGACCTCGATCGCCCGGCGGATCGGCATGGGGCCGTCGTCCTTGACGATGTCGCGCAGGGTGATGCCGTCGACGTACTCCATGACGATGTACGGCAGCGGCCCGGTGGGTGTCTCGGCCTCGCCCGTGTCGTAGACGGCCACGATCGCCGGGTGGTTCAGTGCGGCGGCGTTCTGCGCCTCCCGGCGGAAACGCAGATAGAAGCTGGGGTCCCGGGCCAGATCGGCGCGCAGCACCTTGATCGCGACGTCACGGTTCAACCGTTGGTCGCGCGCCAGGTGAACCTCGGACATGCCCCCATAGCCGAGGATCTCCCCCAGCTCATAGCGGTCCGAGAGGTGCTGCGGAGTGGTCATTACGGTGATTTCGTCCCAGTGATCGGGTCCGGTTCGGCGACCGGAAGCAGAGCCACGATATTAGCTGGCGCAAGCGCTCCTGGCGAAGCTGAAGCCGGACTTGAGGGTGCCTCGCTGCTGGGCGTCGTCGCCGATGGGAGCGGCACGTCATTCTTCTGCTCACTTGCTCGCAGCAGGATGAGCGCCGCGATGATGATCGCGAAGATGCCCAGCACCGCGGCCGCCCACATCAGGGCCTTCTGACCGGGTGAGAACGTGCCCCGCCGGGGCGGTGGCGGCCGATGCGAGCCCGTCGGCGGTCGGGTGCGGGAGGTGGGCGGGGCAACCCGGCTGGGTGTCCCCACGGCGGGTCGCACCTGCGTGGCGGGCGGGATGGCCGCCGGCGTGGCCCTGCTGATGGTCGGCGCCTGGTTGGGCCGGGGTGGGCGGCGACCGGCACGCACCGCCGCCACCGCATCGGCGAACGGGCCGCCGCTGGTGTACCGATTCTGCGGGTTCTTCACCAGCGTGATCTCGATGAGCTCGCGCACGTTGGGGGGTAGATCGGCGGGCAGCGGTGACGGTGTTTCCTTGATGTGCTTCATCGCGACCGTCAGAGCGCCGTCGCCCGAGAACGGGCGCTTACCCGAAACTGCCTCGTAGCCAACAACTCCCAGTGCGTAGACATCGCTGGCGGGGGTGGCGTCGTGCCCCAGGGCCTGTTCGGGGGCGATGTATTGGGCGGTGCCCATCACCATGCCGGTCTGGGTGACCGGGGCGGCGTCCACGGCCTTGGCGATGCCGAAGTCGGTGAGTTTCACCTGCCCGGTGGGCGTGATCAGGATGTTGCCCGGCTTCACGTCGCGGTGCACCAGGCCCGCGGCGTGCGCGACCTGCAGGGCACGCCCGGTCTGCTCGAGCATGTCCAGCGAGTGACGCAGCGACAGCCGGCCGGTGCGCTTGAGTACGGAGTTCAGCGGCTCGCCGTGGATCAGTTCCATGACCAGGTAGGCGGTGCGGCCTTCACTGTCGATGTCGGTTTCGCCGTAGTCGTACACGCTCGCGATGCCGGGATGGTTGAGCATCGCCACGGTGCGTGCCTCGGCACGGAACCGCTCGATGAACTCGGGGTCCGACGAGAACTCGGCCTTGAGCACCTTCACGGCTACCTTGCGGCCCAGGCGGCTGTCGGTGCCCTCCCAGACCTGGCCCATACCGCCGGTAGCGATGAGCCGCTGCAACCGGTAACGGCCCGAAAGCGTTTCTCCCACACGAACTGTCATGAGGCCCCCTGTAGTGCTGCGGCAATGACCTGCCGCCCGATGGGTGCGGCGACGGAGCCGCCGGTGGCCGCCAGGGCGCGGTCTCCGCCATCTTCGACGAGTACCGCGATGGCCACCTTAGGGGTGACCACCGTGGCTTGAGGATCCGATGTGGTGCTCGATGCCGGTGCGAAGGCGATGTACCACGCGTGCGGTGGGGTGTTACGCGGATCGGTGCCGTGCTCGGCGGTGCCGGTCTTGGATGCGATCTGCACGCTGGGGATGGCTCCGGTCTGTGCGGTGCGCTGTTCTGAGGCAATCATCAGTTCGGTCAATGTGTTCGCGATAGCGGGTGTCACGGCTTGGCCAATGTCATCCGGGGTGGTGGTGGACAGATTCGAAAGGTCTGGGCCCTTAAGGCTATCGACCAGGTGCGGCTGCATCAGCACACCCTTGTTGGCAACGGCCGCGGCGACCATCGCGTTCTGCAGGGGGGTTACCGCGACGTCCTTTTGCCCGATGCTCGACATCGCGACGGCCGCGTCATCGGACATCGACCCGACGGTGGAAGTAGCCACCTGGAGTGGGATGCCGTCGATTTCGTGGTCGAGTCCGAATGCTTGCGCGGCCTTGACCAGCTTGTCGCGCTTGAGTTGTTCGGATCCGAGTTTGGCGAAGGCGGTGTTGCAGGAGCGCGCGAACGCCTCCTTGAGGGTGGTGTTGTCGCCACCGCCGCAGGAGGTCCTGTTGTAGTTCTCCAGGGTTGCGTTGCTACCCGGCAGGAAGATGGTTGGGGACGCGGTCACCTCGGTGTTGACGGTCTTGCCGTCGGCCAGTGCCGCGGCGGTGGTGATGACCTTGAAGGTCGATCCCGGTGGGTAGGTCTGCGAGATCGCGCGGTTCAGCATCGGCTGGGCGGGGTCTTCCTGCAGCTGCTTCCAGGCCGCGTTCTCCTTCTCGGAGTCCTGGCTGGCCAGCAGATTGGGGTCGTAGGAGGGCGTCGACACCATCGCGAGGATCTTTCCGGTGGAGGGCTCGAGCGCGACCACCGAGCCGCGGCAGCCGTTCTTGCAGCCGTGCTGCATGGCGTCGTAGGCGGCCTGCTGGACATCGGGACGGATGGTGGTGACCACGCTGCCGCCACGCGGATCGCGACCCGTGAAGAAGTCTGCGAGCCTGCGGCCGAACAGCCGGGGATCGGATCCGTTGAGCACGCTGTCCTCGGCGCGCTCCAGCCCGGCGCTGGAGTAGTTAAGCGAGTAGAAACCGGTGACGGGCGCGTACACCAGAGGATCGGCGTACTGCCGCAGGAACCGGAAGCGACTGTCGGTGGCCACCGAGGAGGCGAGCAACTGCCCGCTTGCCGATATCTGCCCCCGCTGGCGCGAATACTCGTCGAGCAACACCCGCTGATTGCGGGGGTCGGCGCGCAGTCCCGGTGCCGTGAACACCTGGGTGAGAGTGGCATTGGCCAGCAGCAGCACGACCAGTCCCATGACGACGAGAGACACCCGGCGGATCGATGTGTTCATACGCGATCGATCAGTTCCGTCCGGGCCTCCGCGATGGGGGCGGCGTTGGGTGCGGAGGTGGTGGTGAGCGGTCGCCGGGCGATATGCGAGATGCGCAGCAGGATGGCCAGCAGCACGTAATTGGACACCAGTGACGAGCCGCCGTAGGAGATCCAGGGCGTGGTGAGCCCGGTCAGCGGGATGAGTTTGGTGACGCCGCCGACGACGATGAACAGCTGCAGCGCCAGCGCCGCCGAGAGGCCGGAGGCCAGCAGCTTGCCGAAGCTGTCGCGCACCGCCAGTGCGGTGCGGAAGCCCCGGACGATGAGGATGGTGAACACGAGCAGCACTCCGGCCAGGCCGACCAGTCCGAGTTCCTCACCGATCGCGGCGATGATGAAATCCGTTGAGGCGGCCGGAACTGTGCCCGGCTGACCGTTTCCGAGACCGGTGCCGAAGATGCCACCGGTGGCGAAGCTGAACAGCGACTGCATCATCTGATAGCCGTTGCCGTCCGCATCCGCGAAGGGGTCGAGCCAGGTTTCGACCCGCACGCGCACATGTGCGAATAAGAAGTACGCCAAGAACGCGCCGACGACGAAGAGGCCCAGGCCGATCAGCACCCAGCTGATCCGTGCCGTGGCGATGTACAGCACCGTCAGAAATGAGGTGTACAGCAGCAGCGAGGTACCCAGGTCCTTCTCAAAGACCATGACGCCCACGGAGATTGCCCACACCGCGAGCAGCGGGCCCAGGTCCCTGGCCCGGGGTGACTCCACGCCCCAGTAGCTGCGGCCGGCGGTGCGAAACAGGTCGCGTTTGGTCATCAGGAAGGCCGCGAAGAACACCAGCAACAGGATCTTGGCGGCCTCGGCCGGCTGAATCGACAAGAACGGCAATTCGATCCAGATCTTGGCGCCATTTCGTTCCGAGGCCGAGGACGGCAGCAGCGCGGGGATGGCCAGCAAGACGATGCCGACGATGCCGAAGGTGTAGCCGTACCGTGCCAGCACCCGGTGATCCTTGACGACTGCCAGGATCCCGACGAGCGCGGCGACACCCACCAGCGTCCAGAGCACCTGCGCGTTGGCTTCCACAGTCTCGGAGCCGTCGCCGGCGGCCGCTTTCGCCAGGTCCAGGCGATGAATCATCACCAGCCCGAGGCCGTTCAGCAGGGCGACGCACGGCAGCAACAGCGGATCGGCGTAGGGGGCGTAACGGCGGATTCCCAGATGCGCCAACGTAAACAGGACGAGGTACGCAAGACCGTACTTCAGTAGATCCCAGGAAAGACCACGCTCGAGGTTGGCCTCGACCAGGATCAGGGCCACGGTGGTGATCGCCGCGGCGAACCCGAGGAGCCCCAATTCCGCGCTACGTCGTGTGGATTGGGGCGGTGGCGAGGTGCCTGCCCCACGGGCCACTACAGCGGTTTGGGGCGCCGTCGTCATGACACGGTCCGGCAGGTGACGCCCGGCTCTTGTGGTGGCGCCGGCAGTGGCGCCGGCGCGGGGGTGGATGTTGTGGTCTGCGTGGTGCTTGCGCCGGGCGTCGCCGGAGACGTGGGCGCGGGCGACGGCCGCGTGGTTGTGGCCGTCGTCGTGGGGGATCCGGACGTGGCGGACGGGGAGCGACCCGCGGTGGTCGGTGCGGGCGGCGCCGTCTTGGGTGCGGGGGGTGCGCAGGGGGGCAACGCGCTCTTGGTGAGCTGACGTAGCTGGCCGATGGCCTGGTCGAGAGTGCCGCCGGGTAGGCCGGTTTCGACCTGCTGACGCTCCGACGGACGCAGATCGGACACCTTGAAGTACTTGCAGGACAGGCTGGATGCGGACTCGCCGTAACTCACCAGCGACAGGTCGCCCCGGCTGTCGAGGCAACCCACGAGGTCCGGCCGCTGCAGCCGATAACCCAGGAGCGAGCCCTGGACGCCCTGCATGATGGAGACGTTGCCTTCGTAGGCGCTCACGTAATAGTTGTTGAGCACTACGCGGCGGCCGATCGCCAGACCGGCCAGCGCGATCAACACCACGAGCACCGCCGCGATCAGCCAGCGGAGCCGACGTTTCTTGGGCCGTGTGGCTTCGGAATCGGTTGTGTCACTATCGGATTCGTCCGGAGTGGGCTCGGGTTCTTTGAGGGCGCGCTGGATGGCGGCGGCCCGTCCGGCGGCAGTGTTCGGCGGAGGGGTGTCGGTGTCTGAATCGGCGGATATCGCCCCCGCCACGATCGGGCGGGTTTGTCCGTAGTCCAGCTCCACGACATCGGCGACGACGACGGTGACGTTGTCGGGTCCACCGCTGCGCAGCGCCAGCTCGATGAGCCGATCGGCGGCGGCGGAGACATCGGGGATCTCCAACGCCTCGGCGATGGTTTCGTGGCTCACCGGATCGGACAGTCCGTCCGAACAGAGCAGGTACCTGTCACCCGCCTGCGCCTCACGGATCACGAGAGTGGGCTCGACCGGTGCGCCGGTGAGCGCGCGCATGATTAGCGAGCGCTGCGGATGGTTGTGTGCCTGTTCCGGAGTGATGCGACCCTCGTCGACAAGGGTCTGGACGAAGGTGTCGTCCTTGGAGATCTGCGCCAGCTCGCCATCACGCATCAGGTATGCGCGTGAGTCGCCGATATGCACCATGCCCAGCCGCTTGCCGGTGAACAGGAAAGCCGTCAGCGTGGTGCCCATGCCGTCGAGCTCGGGCTCGGCGCGCACATGGTCGGCGATCGCCGCGTTACCGGAGTGCACCGCGTCGGCCAGCGTATCGAGCAGATCGCCGCCGGGCTCATCGTCGTCGAGTGGGGCCAACGCCGCGATGACCAGCTGTGAGGCGACTTCACCGGCGGCATGACCGCCCATGCCGTCGGCCAATGCCAAGAGGCGGGCACCGGCATAGACGGAGTCCTCGTTGTTCGACCGCACAAGTCCGCGGTCGCTACGCGCTGCGTAGCGAAGCACCAGTGTCACGAGCGCAGCTCGATCACTGTCTTACCGATCCGTACCGGCGTCCCCTGGGGAACCCGCAGCGCCGTCGTCACCTTCTCCCTATCCAGATATGTGCCGTTGGTCGATCCTAGATCCTCGACGTACCAATCGGCCCCGCGTGGCGATAGCCGCGCGTGCCGCGTCGACGAGTAATCGTCGGTGAGCACCAGTGTTGAGTCGTCCGCCCGGCCGATCAAAATGGGCTGGGTGCCTAGGGTGATCCGGGTGCCGGCCAGGGCGCCCTCGGTCACCAACAGGTACTGCATCTGCCGCCGGCCCGCCTTCGCGGGACTGATCGCACGCAGGTTCAAACCACGATTGGCCATCAGTTGACCGGTGGGGGCGTAGATATCGGTCCGCAGTATGCGCAGCACCGACCAGATGAACACCCACAACAGCAACAGGAACCCACCGCGGGTGAGCTGGAGCACCAGTCCCTGCATCCGGTTGTCGTTCCTCTCGCTGGTCCATCGCGCCTCGGCGAGGGTGTCCGGAAGACCGGACATATTCGGCAGGGCAACGATACTTGGCCGGGTTACCCGCCGGGGCTCGATACGTGCAGCCTGTGTCGAGCGCGGCGTTGTGGGTGCGGTTCTCCTGCCCCCTACTGGACCCGAACGATGATCTCGGAGTGGCCCAGCCGGATGATGTCGCCGTCGGCCAACTGCCATTCGGTGACCGGTGCGTTGTTGACGGTGGTGCCGTTGGTCGAATTCAGGTCCGACAGCAGCGCGGCATGCCCGTCGAAGCGCACCTCGAGGTGGCGGCGTGAGACACCGGTATCGGGCAGACGGAACTGGGCGTCCTGACCACGGCCGATCACATTGGTGCCCTCACGCAACTGGTACGTGCGTCCACTGCCGTCGTCCAGCTGCAGCGTGACGGTGGTGCGACCGGCACCGGCACCGCCTCCAGTGGGGGCGCCGTAGTCGGGGCTGCTCTGATAGCCGCCGTGCTCGTAGTCGCCGTACTCGGGCTCGCCGTAACCACCCTGAGGTGATCCGTATCCGCCCTGCTGCGGCGGAGCACCGTAGCCACCCTGCTGCGGGTAGGCCGGGGGACGGCCGTAGTCCTGGCCGGGAGGCGGACCCTGCGGTGCGCCGTAGCCGCCACCCTGCTCGTACTCGCCGTAGTTGGGACGGGGAGGCTCGCCGTATCCACCCTGCTGCGGCGGGGCGCCGTAGCCGCCCTGCTGCGGAGGTGCCGGGGGACGGCCGTATTCCTGACCGCCGCCGTAGCCGCCCTGCTCGTAGCCGCCACGGCCGCCTTGGTCGTATCCGCCCTGCTGCGGCGGGCGCTGCTGGTAGCCGCCCTGCTCGTAGCCGGCCGGCGGACGACCGTAGTCCTGGCCGTACTGCTGGCCCTGTCCATAGCCGCCCTGGCGCGGGGGGTATCCCTGGTCACCCTGCGGAGGCTGCTGACCACGTGGATCCTGTTCGGGACGTCCGTAGCGGTCGTCCTCTCGGCCGTACTCTTCGCCGGGGCGTCCCTGCTGGGGACCTGGGTTGTCAGTCATGGATGCTCCTGGTTGTGGATCCGGGGTCGAAGGGGCAGTCGTCACGGCGCCGTGCGTACGGTCCCGCTTGGTGTCGGGATTGACCACACCGCGCGTGCGAAACTGGCCGGTGTGCAAGTTCGGTGATTGTTCGAATCGGACAACAACTTCACCATACGTTTGCCACCCCTGATCGCGAATATATTCGCGCAGGTGTTCGGCGAACGTGTCTGCGTTGAGATCGCGGTCGTCGGCCGCCTTCTCGTGATCTCCGGTGCTGAGGAGAACAAAGAACTCGTTGGGAGCCAGCAGCCGTCCCTGGCCCGCTGACCGGACGCCGTCGGCGGCCTCGCGACGCAGTGAGGCCTGCACTTCCTGAGGGACGATGCTGCCGCCGAACACGCGGGCGAAGGCATCGCCGACCACGTCTTCTAGCTTGCGCTCGAAGCGTTGGACAATTCCCATGCCTCCTCCTTTCGGCGGTCGCGTGGCAGTTCTGAGCGCATGACACAGCGCTCCGCCACGAGCGGATCTCGAGTAGATCGTATCGGTTTGATGATCGTCGGCACCCACTCCTCTATTACGAGACGACATCGTCTTGGCACCAAGAGGCCTTCTATGCTCGCCATTTGAGAGGATTGACGTGTGTGCGCGGGCTCTGGCGGGCTGTTCGCGGTTCCAAGATGAGGCCGGGAGCGTGATAGGCTCTCGCGGTCGTTGGGGCGAGTGGCGGAATGGCAGACGCGCTGGCTTCAGGTGCCAGTGTCCTTCGGGACGTGGGGGTTCAAGTCCCCCTTCGCCCACAAGTGAGTGGGCCAAGAAGCCCAACGACAGAAGGCCGGAAACCCGAGGGTTTCCGGCCTTCTTGTTTGTTGGTAGAGACGTCAGGTTCGGGCAGCCGCCGCGTACGGCGGTCGGCGTGGGTGCCGCACGCTGGCGCCAGAGTATTTGCTGCAACGTTTCCCGCACAGGCCGTCATTCGAGGCTGCTGCTGTAAGTTGATTCGTAGTGTGTTTCCTATGATTCGGGTCCTAGGGGGGAAGAGATGCCCGATTCGTCCTTAGGCGACGAAGAATCTGAACACCGCGAGCCGCCACCGGTCCGCGGCGCCGTTCGCTGGCAGGAGCCAGGTATCACCCTGCCGCGGCCGCCCACCGTCGCCGAGTCACGGGCCCGCGACAAGGCGCGCCGGACGCGCGAAGCCGAGCGCAGGCTCGCAGAGGTTCAGGCTCAGAAGGCCGAGGAACGGCGCCGGACCCGCAACCACGTCCTGATGGGTTCGATGGTGGTCGCCGGTATCGCGGCGGTGGTGGCGGTGGGTTACGCGGTGATCGACCGTGATGACGACATCGAGGCGACCTGCGTGCAGGACGGCTCCAATGTCGTGGCCCCTGAGGAGTACTGCGAGCGGGGCACCGCTTCGTCCTCGGGCGGCGTGTTCATCTACGCCGGTTCGCCCTATCGCTACTACTACGGCGGACACAACCGAGGTATCGGCACCATCGCGACCGGCGGCAGTGTGGAGCTGCCCAGGGGCACGAGGGCCAAAACCAGTTCGGGCACCACCCTCACCAAATCCGATAACTCGGGCAGTGTTTCCCGGTCTCCGTCGGTCTCGCGAGGTGGCTTCGGATCCAGCAGCTCGGGAAGTTCGGGAAGCTGATGCGCCGTGAGCATGCGCGGCCCCGCGCGGGCTGGGAAGAAATCGTGGCCTCCCAAGGAATGTGCTACGGCACACCGGCGCGGATGGCAGACGGCAGCGACCGTCCCTATTGGGACGAGTCGGTGCACTACGTCTTCGATATGGACGAGGTGCTCTCCCTCGAGGCGATCGTGGAAGTACTGCATTCCATGTGCCTGGACGCCGTCGAGCACGTTGTCCTCACCGGGCGCTACCAAGACTTCGGGCTGCCGGAATGGACATGGGAACACATCGAAAAATCTTGGCGCAGAAGAGATCCACACCTTTACGGGCGCTTTGATCTTCGTTATGACGGCCGACGGCCGCCGGTTCTCTTGGAGTACAACGCCGATACCCCCACCTCGCTGCTGGAGGCTTCGATCCTGCAGTGGCACTGGAAGACAGAGGTGTTCCCCGAAGACGACCAATGGAACTCTCTGCATGAACAACTAGTCGCGCGCTGGAAACAGATCGGCAAGCAACTAGCCGGTGCTGAAACACATTTCACGTGGTCATCGGCGGACCAGAGCGGTGAAGACAACGTCACCCTGGCCTATCTCCAGGAATGCGCAGCGGAGGCCGGCATCAACACGGTGGGCCTGCCGATCGAGGACATCGGCTGGGATCACGATCTGAACCGTCTCGTGGATCTGGAAGAGGCGCCGATCGAATCGATCTTCAAGCTGTATCCGTGGGAGTGGATCGTCGACGACGACTTCGGCCGCCATGCCCTGGACCTGCTGCCCGAGACGCTGTGGATCGAACCCCTGTGGAAAGCGCTGTTGAGCAACAAGGCGATCTTGGCGGTGCTGTGGGAGATGTACCCCGGCCACCCCAATCTGCTTCCGGCCTACGTCGACAGCCCACACGAACTGACCGAGTACGTCCGCAAGCCAAAACTGGGCCGGGAAGGTGCCAACATCACGGTGGTGGGAGCGGGCTATGAGACGGCCACCGGCGGCGTCTACGGTGAGGAAGGCTATGTCTACCAGCTGCTGGACCCGTTGCCGGAGTTCGACGGTATGAGGCCGGCCCTGGGTGCCTGGATTGTCGGCGACGAATCGGCAGGGCTGGGTATCCGGGAGACCGCAGGCCTGATCACCGACGACGGCGCCGCGTTCATTCCACACCGGATATCACCTCAGTAGCGACACCCGAACACGAGAGATGGGGACGGCAACCATGAGCGCAGCAGGGTACTGGTCGATAGTCGCTCATGGAGCGGCCGCGATCTGGCTTTACGCGGCTGTCGGTTTCGCGTTGATGGTCATCGGATTCTTTGTGCTGGACTGGACGACTCCGGGCCCGCTGCGCCAGATGGTCCGCGCGGGATTGCCCAACGCTGCCGTGATTACCGCAGCGGGACTTCTCTCACAGGCATTCGTGATCGTGCTGGCGATCTACACGGCCTCGGGAAACATCACCGAGGGCCTGGTGCGCGCGTTGGTATTCGGGCTTATCGGTATCGCGGCCCAGACGATCTGCATCAGGTTGATCGAGTGGGCGGTGGGTCTGGATGTGGGAGACCTGCTGGCGCACAGGAGGTTCGCACCCGCGACCCTCGTCGTCGCCGCGGCTTACGTGGCCGTGGGTCTGATCATCGCCGCCGCGATTCTGTAGTCCGTACCCGCGGGCCACCTATCGCGCGGTGTCCACCCACTCCATGTAGGCCGAACCGCCTACCGGATTACCTTGGTATTCACCGGTATAGCTGTAGGCACCCACGTAGCCCCGGCCATGGCCGTAGCGCAGAGGTGAGTCGACGAGCCCGTCGACAGCGAGAACAAGGTGTCCGTGGTCGTCGCGGACGGTCCAGTTCAGGCGGCGAGGGAGCCGCATGGAACGCCCCTGCTCGTCGATCGTCGGCTTCTCTCGGTATTCGGTGACGTCCATTCGGACATCGGTGTACACCTCGGTGGACTTGCCCAGGACACGTACATGCGCCAGCCGGCAGGCGATGGCACCGCGGGCGCGGACATCGGTGAGCAGCACCTGGGTTCGATTACCCAGATCGATGATCTGATAGGTGAAGAAGTCGATGGGAAGTTTGAGTTGGCTGGGCAGCGCCCGCCGCGTGAGCGACTGATGGCTGAGGAACCGTGCGTACTCGAAGGTGCCGAGTCCGTTGATCGCCGTCGCTCCCGTCGCGTCGGCGATGACGCCCGTGTATTCGGCGAGCAGGCTCAGGTGGTCATAAATTGGGGTCTTGACGAAGTAGGAGACCTGATCGGTGACGGTCAGCTCGATATCAGCTGAAAAGTGTTGGTAACGGCCGCGAACGGTTACCCGTGGGAGATCGACCTCGATCTGTAAGTCCTCTCCCCAGCGCAAGACGCTGCCATCTGGGGCGAAGAGGCAGTCGCGCTGGGAGTCGTAGGCACGGTAGTGATGCTGGTCGCCGGATGCGGTCGAGGACAGGACCGTGGCGGTATGCCGCGCATCGGCGACGGTCAGGTAGTCGTTGTCGAACAGTTCCGCGCCAATCGCGCCGATCAGGGTCATGGTGTTCAGGTACCGATACGGCGAGTCCAGGTCCGGGATGAAGACGCCGTAGTGCGTTGCCGTCCAGGGGCCGCTACTGGCGTGCGGTCGCAAGATGGACTGGTCGGTGAAGGGTTTTCGGGACGCCTCGAGGCGGCGATCGATACGGGGAAGGAGCCCGTCCACGATGAGGCGGGACAGTGCACGGGAGATGGGCTGGCCGTTCATCGATTCCCTCCGTCGGTCATTGCGGCACGCCGAGTCGGTTTTCCGGATTCGGGCTGTAGGACACGGTAGTCGGATATCGCGAATTCCTTGGTGCGGCTCCGGTATTCACTGACCAGACCGGGCCAGTTCGTGGTAACCCGGCCGTTGGGACCCACATACCAGCTCTCGCAGCGTGACCACACACCGCCGCCGAGACGCGCCTGCAGCGCAGCGTCGTGCACGTCTTCGGTGCCGGGATGGACATCAAGGGCAAGACCCGGGCCGACGGCATCGACGGCCTGGCGGATGTATGCCGCCTGGCATTCGAGCATCGCCACAATGGAACCGGACCCGAGGTTTGTGTTCGGTCCGTACATGAGGAACATGTTGGGAAATCCCGGGACCGCCATACCCAGATAGGCACGCGCGCCCTGGCTCCATTGCTCACGCAACTCGGTGCCGGTGAGTCCGGTGATGGTCACATGATCGAGGAAACCGCCTGCGGCGAAGCCCGTTCCGTAGATGATGATATCGGCGGCGTGGTGCTCGCCGGTCGCGGATAAGACTCCGTGGGGAGTGATCTCGGCGATCGAATCCGTGATGAGCGTGGCATTGTCGCGGCGCAGGGCGGGCAGATAGGTGTTGGAGAACAGCACCCGTTTGCATCCCAACGGGTAGTCCGGCCAGACCTTGCCGAAAAGTTCCGCGTCGCCACGGGTCTGATATCGCATGAAGGCACGGGACATGCTGGTCATGGCGCGCGATAACAGTGGCGAGTAGTGCAGCACGCCGGTGAATCCTTCGGTGAGTGCCTGCCAGCTCAGGCGTTGCGCGCGCAGGGTGGCGGGAATCCGAGACGCCAGGACATGGTGCAGGCGCGTGAGCGGCGAATCGGGGCGCGGCACGATGTACGGCGCGGAGCGCTGAAAGACCTTGAGAGAATGCACGATCGGAGCGATCTCCGGCACCAGTTGTATGGAGCTCGCGCCGGTGCCGATGACGGCGACGCGTTTTCCGGCAAGGGACACGGTGTCATCCCACTGGGCGGAGTGGAACGAGGGGCCGGCGAAGGATTCACGCCCCGGGATTTCCGGGAGCGTGGGTCGTGACAGCTGCCCGACGGCAGGCACGAGGATGTCGGCCCAGAAGCGGTCACCGTGGGAAGACTCGAGACACCATCGGCCGGCGTCCGCATCAAAGGACGCGGACACGATGGCGGTGCCAAAGCGAATTCGCTCGCGCACCCCGTACTTGTCCGCTGCCGTGCGCAGATACTTCAGAATCTCGGGTTGCGGGGCATACCGCCGTGACCAGCGGGGGTGCGGGTCGAAGGAAAAGCAGTAATAGGCAGACGGTACGTCGCAGGCCGCGCCCGGGTAGGTGTTCTCGCGCCAGACGCCGCCGACGTCTTCGGCTCGCTCGTAGAGGATGACGTCGTGGCCTGCGGCAAGGAGCTCGATGGCTGCTGCCAGGCCCGAGAAACCCGCACCGATGATCGCTACTGATGTCATTTCAACCGCCTCTCTGCGTTGCGACGGCTTTCGGCGTCACGAATTGACCGCTCGGTAATATATGACTAAGTGACCGTGCGGTCAATCCCTTCGTTGGTGTGAATCGCGAGCACAGGTGGCATGCGTCAGGAACGTGCGAGGGCACTCCGCTACCGTCATACGCGTGCAACCCGTCCGGTCCGGCAGCAAGGGAATGCCCCGGCAGGAGCGGGAGCAGTGGATCTTGACTGCCGCCGCGGACGAGTTCGGGGAATCGACCTTCGTGGCGTCGAGCATGAACGGGATCGCTGCCCGTGCCGGGGTATCGAAAGCCCTCGTATTGGCCTATTTCGGGTCCAAAGAAGATCTCTACGTCGCGTGTGTCGAAAGGGCCGGGGAGCGGCTGGCCGCGGCAATCGGCGGTGCGCTGTCCGGATCGTCCGCGGGTAAGGAGGTCGCTGAATCGGTGTTGACGGCGATCTTCGCCACCTTGGAGGACCGGCGCAGCGACTGGCCGGTTCTCTACGACAGAACAGTGCCCCGCGGACGAGCCCGGGATGCGGCTAGGCGCCAGCGAACCGTACTGCGTGAACAGGCCGCAGCGGCGGTGACGGAGGCGCTCGGTGCCTTGGGCCTGAGTGATGAGGATGACCTGTCGGCCGCGACTCTGGTCTGGGAGAACATGGTTTCGGCCTTGGTGCAGTGGTGGTGGCACCACCCCGAGCGGTCGGCTGATGAGATGGCGGCGCGTGCACGCAGAGTTCTCTCGGCACTGTCCGACCGTCCGGTTGGGTGATCCCAACGCCGGAGGCGTCGTTGCTAGTGACTTGCGCCACAGTGGTCCGGTGATTCGCGAAGCCCAAGCCGTTAGCGCACTAAAGAGATTTTTCTAGACCGAGGGCGTAATAAGCGCAGTTCACACCCAAGCGCGGGGCGTCAATGGGGCCGAATACCGATCTCAGCAACCTATAAGTTTCTAATTGAAACAGCTCAGCACTAGTGAATAAGCATTGAGCGAACTATCGACAACAGTGTTAGGCGATGCTAACTTCCCTTTATGCGGTCATCGATTCGCAGGGTTGGTCGATCACCAATGATCTTTACAGCTACTTCAAATCGCCTGCAGGTGAGGACGTTTCCTCGTGCCGATGCGCGCAGATGCGCCCAGGCCGCGTCTTCGCTCATCAGTGAGCATGCTGCTCAGGGAAGGGAGTACCCACGATGAATCTGAATGTCATTCCGGAAGGTCTGCTTGCCACCAGTGCTGCGGTGGAGGCGCTGACCGCGCGTCTGGCGGCCGCACATGCTGCTGCCGCGCCGGTGATCGGTGCGGTGGTACCGCCGGCGGCCGATCCGGTGTCGTTGGAGACCGCGGCCGGTTTCAGTGCCCGCGGTGTGGAACACACCGGGGTGGCGGCGCTGGCTGTTGAGGAGCTGGGCCGGGCCGGGCTGGGTGTTTCGGAGTCCGCGGCCAGCTACACCACCGGGGATATGCAGGCCGCGGCAACGTACATGATCGCGCGGGGGTAGTTCATTGTCTGCCCCCATCTGGATGGCTTTCCCTCCCGAGGTCCACTCGGCGCTACTGAGCGCTGGACCCGGGCCGGGAGCACTGTTGGCGGCAGCCGCTCAGTGGCAGGCACTCTCGGTGCAATACACCACTGCCGCAACGGAGTTGACGCAGTTGCTCGCTGCCACCAACGCCGGGCCCTGGCAGGGGCCCAGCGCCACCCAGTACGTCGTCAGCCACGCACCGTATCTGGCCTGGCTGACCCAGCAGAGCGCGCTGAGCGCCACCAATGCCGTGCTGCAGGAGACGGCCGCCGCCGCCTACACGACGGCTCTGGCCGCGATGCCGACGCTGGCCGAGCTGGCGGCCAACCACATGATTCACGGCGTGCTATTGGCCACCAATTTCCTGGGTATCAACACCATTCCGATCGCGCTCAATGAGGCCGACTACATCCGGATGTGGGTCCAGGCCGCCACCACCATGGGCGTCTACCAAGGGGTTTCCACGGCCGCTGTGGCGTCGGTCGCGCCGACGACACCCGCGCCGATGATCATGGCTCCGGGCGGGGAAATGTCGCGGATGTCCGCTGATATGACCTCGATGGCGGCGCAACCGCAAGCCCTCGAATCCGGTACCGCGCTGGATAACAGCAACAACATGATCGACCAGCTCATGCGGTTCATGACCAATCCGCTCGGCACGCTCCAGGACATGATCGAAGACTTCATGAAGAACCCGATCGCTGCGTTCTTCGCGTGGTTCCCACTGTTGTTCTTCATCGCGTACGAGGCGTTCTTCATTCCCTTCGGGTTCACCTTCTGGGGCATTGTGCTTTCGGCGCCGGCCTGGCTGCCGATTGTGCTCGGACTCGCTCTTTCAGCCCTGGTTCCGCCCGCCGGTATCGAAGAGCCCGGGCATGAGGACGAGCCCGGCCGCGAGCCTGCACGGATCGAGCGCCGCAACCTCCAACAGGATCTACAGCTCGCGCAGGTGCCGTCGGGGCAGTCGATGCCGGGCGGCTCATCCTCCGCCCCAACGACTTCCAGTGCACCCACGTCCACATCACCGGCTCCGGTGGCCGCCACTCCCGCATACATGGTGTACGCGGTGCAGGAGGATCCGCCGGCGGCGCGGTTTGGGCCGACATTGAATGAAGGTGCAGGTGCCAAGGCGCCGGCAGCGGGGATCTCCGCAGCGGCCGCAGCGGCCGCGTCGGCGCGTTCACGTGCCCGCCGCAAGCGCGCGGCGCGGATCAAAGATCCGGCCCCGCAGTTCATGGACATGAATTCCACCGTGGACCCGGACTTTTCGGAACCGGCAGATCGTCAGCCCGCTGGCGTGGGGGCTTCTTCTCGCGGCACTGGCCAGCTCGGCTTTTCCGGGACCGTGTCCAGGAGTACCTCGAGCACCAGCGCGGCCGGTCTGATCGAACGCGAGACCGCCTCGGAGAGCATGGACGGCACGCGCACCATGCCCATGATCCCCACCACGTGGGGAGCCGAACCTGACGGACCCGCCGAAGGGGGGTCCAGCAGCTGACCGGCCGCCCCACTTCACTGACCATTTGAATCACATGCAACACAACACAATTCAGGAGGAACAATGAGTTTGCTTGATGCGCACATTCCGGCCCTGGTGGCTGCGGAGGGCACCTTTGGTGCTAAGACTGCTCTGATGCGTTCGACGATCTCGCAGGCGGAGTCGGCGGCGTTGTCGGCGCAGGCGTTCCATGTCGGTGAGTCTTCGGTGGCTTTCCAGGCCGCGCACGCCCGGTTCGTGGAGGTCGCCGCGAAGGTCAACGCGCTGCTCGATATCGCGCAGATCAACCTTGGTGATGCCGCCGCCACCTATGTGGCCGAGGATGCCGCCGCCGCCAGCCGTTACGTCGGTGTCTAAGACCGGACTTTTGAGGAGATAGAAATGTCGCAGATTACTTTCAACTACCCCGCGATGCTGGCCCATGCCGGTGAGATGAACACCTATTCCGGTGTGCTGACCGCCCTGGGTGCTGACCTGGCCGCCCAGCAGGCTTCCCTGCAGGCGGCCTGGCACGGTGATACCTCGATGAGCCAGGCCGCTTGGCAGGCTCAGTGGAACACCGCGATGGAAGAGCTCATCCGCGCTTACCGCGCGATGGGCTCCACCCACGAAACCAACACCTTGTCGATGAACGCCCGCGACATGGCCGAAGGCGCCAAATGGGGCGCATAAACGCCGGCTAGCAATTCGCATAAGGGCCAGAAACTCTCAAGAGTTTCTGGCCCTTATGCTTTGCCGATCCGACGAAACCTATCGAGCTGCGTTGATGGCCTTGATGATTCGTTGCTCACTGACCGCACGCGCGGTGCCGAGCTGCTGGGCCCACAGGCTCACCCGCAATTCCTCGATGAACCACGCGATATCCCTGATATCGGGATCATCGGAGCGCCCGGCGGGTAGATCACGCAGCAGATCGTCGTAGACGTCCTCGACTGCATGCACGCGTTGCATGCGTTCGCGGTCCGCCTCCACCCCCTGGGGCAGACGTTCCAGTCGCTTACCGATCGCGGTGACGTAACGCGCAAGGTCGGCCAGCTTCGCGGCGCCGGTGGCCGCGACGAATCCCGCCTCCAGGAGTCTGGCGAGCTGATCGCGCATGTCGGCGATCGCATCGGCCTGCACCCCAGGCACTGTGGTGGGCAGCGCCACGTGTACCTCACTCCAGGCCGTCACAACCTTCTCGGCACGGCGCACGGTATCGAGCGTGGTGGCTGCCAGACTCTGTGCCGTACGGTCGCGGAGCGCCGTGAACTCTGCCCGGGTCCATACCGGTGCGGGGGCCAGCAGATCGACGGCTGCGTCGGCACAGTCGTCGAGCAACGCGGCCAAGGAACCATCTGGGTTGGACGAGAGTACGAGCCGGGATCGCGGGTCCAGGCCGCGTTCAACGGCTTTCATCGGTGATGGAATCGACAGCCGCAGCAGGCGGCGGGTGCCCGCCGCCATGGAGGCCCGTTGCTCGGCAGCGGTGGCGAAGACGTGAATGTCCACCGCGTTGCCCGTATCCACCAGCGCCGGATATCCGCGTACGGTGTGGGCGCCGCTGACTTGTTCGACGGTGCAGGGCAATTCGGGTAAGTCCTCCGGCCAGCCGCGTAGATCCCTGCGCGCCCAATCCCCCGCGACCGCCGCCGCCACGGCCTGGCGGGTGGAGCCCGCGAGCTGTTGCTGCAGCGCATCGAGGTTCTTGTCACGTGCCACCTCGGTGCCGTCGGCGGACTCGACCACGAAGGTCACGCGCAGGTGCGGGGGCACTTTGTCCAGGTCGAACGCATCGGTGGGTACACGGATGCCGGTGAGCCGGTGCAGCTCCCGCCCCAACGCGTACACCAGCGGTTCGGATCCGGGCTCAATGTTCTCGAGCACCGCACGGGCGGTGTCAGGCGCGGGAACAAAGTTGCGGCGCAGATCCTTCGGTAGCGAACGGATGAGGGCGGTGACCAGCTCTTCACGCAGAGCCGGTACATGCCAAGCGAATTCGTCACCGCCCAGGCGAGCAAGAACCTCGACCGGAATATGCACGGATACGCCGTCATCAGCCGCACCGGGTTCGAATCGATAACTGACAGGCAACGCCACATCACCGGATCTCCAGGTGTTGGGCATATCGTCGGTCGCGTGCTCGGAACGCAGCAGATCGTCACGTGTGAACGTCAGTAGAGCGGGCGTCTTGTGCCGCTGTTTGCGCCACCAGGCATCAAAATGCCTGGCGGACACGGCATCCTCCGGTATGCGTGCCGCGTACAGGGTGAAGATCTCGTCATCGCCCACCAGCAGATCGCGCCGGCGCGCCTTGTCCTCGAGCTCGGACAGCTCGCGCAGCAGTCGCGCGTTGTCCCGCAGGAAGTGGTGCTTGCTCTGCCAGTCGCCCTCTACCAGCGCGTGCCGGATGAACATCTCGCGAGCCAGCTCCGGATCCACCTGCGCGTAGCCCACCCGGCGGCGCGGCACCAGTGGCAGCCCGTAGAGAGTCACCCGCTCGAAGGCCATCACAGATCCGCGCTCGGCGTCCCAGTGCGGCTCGCTGTAGGTGCGCTGCACCAGATCCCCGGCGATCCGCTCTACCGATTGTGGTTCGACGCGGGCCGCGATCCGGCCGAACAGCCGACTGGTCTCCACCAGATCGGCAACGACCACCCATCGGGGTGGCTTCTTGGTCAGCACCGAGCCGGGGGCGAGTACGAATTTGGTGTTGCGCGCACCGGAATAGTCGCGGGAGTCGCCTTCGCGCAGACCGATATGGGACAGCAGGCCCGCGATCAGGGCCGCGTGGACCAATCCCGGATCGGCGGGCTCACCCGACTCGCGGATGCCGAGGTCACGCGCGATGCTGCGTAGCTGCCCCACCAAGTCCTGCCATTCCCGGATGCGCAGGTAATGCAGGAACTCCTCGCGGCACATGCGCCGGAAGGCGCTGCCCGAGAGTTGGCTTCGTTGATCTTGGATGTATCGCCAGAGATTGAGATAGGCACTGAAGTCGGAATGGTCGTCGGCGAAGCGCGCGTGCTTTTGGCGAGCCGCCTCTTCGCGGTCGGCCGGTCGTTCCCGTGGATCGGGAATCGACAGTGCGGCCGCGAGTACCAGGATTTCCCCGACGCAGCCCTCGGCATCGGCCTGCAAGATCATCCGGCCGATGCGTGGGTCGAGGGGCAGCCGTGCCAGCCGTCGCCCCAGCTCGGTGATGGCGCCGCCGGTATCGAACGCACCCAATTCCTGCAGCAGCTGCACACCATCGCGGATGCTGCGTTTGTCGGGTGGATCCAGAAACGGGAAGTTCTCGATATCGCCGAGCTGCAGCGCCGCCATCTGCAGGATGACGGCGGCAAGGTTGGTGCGCAGGATCTCCGGATCGGTGTAGCGGGGCCGGGCCTCGAAGTCTTGTTCGGAGTACAGCCGGATGCAGATACCGGGTGCCGTGCGTCCGGAACGGCCGGAGCGCTGGGCGGCCGACGCCTGGGAGATGGGTTCGATGGGCAGGCGCTGCACCTTGGTGCGCCGGCTGTAGCGGGAGATGCGTGCGGTGCCGGGGTCGATGACGTAGCGGATGCCCGGAACGGTCAGGGAGGTTTCGGCGACGTTGGTCGCTAGCACCACGCGCCGGCCGGTGTGAGGCGCAAAGACCTTATGCTGCTCTGCTGTTGGTAGACGTGCGTACAGCGGAAGAATTTCGGTGTTGCGGAAGCTGCCACGCAGCGTCTCGGCGCAATCGCGGATCTCGCGCTCACCCGACAGAAATACCAATACGTCTCCGGGTGGTTCGGCTTCCAGCTCGCGGACGGCGTCGGCGATTGCCTCGGTCTGGTCGCGGATCTCGGTACGGACGATTTCATGGTCGGGGTCGTCCGGATCATCTGACGAATCACTGGAAATAGGGACTTCCAGCGGCCGGTAGCGGATCTCGACCGGGTACGTCCGCCCGGACACCTCGACGATGGGTGCGCCCCCGAAGTGCTCCGCAAAGCGTTGCGGCTCAATGGTGGCCGAGGTGACGATGATCTTCAGGTCGGGCCGCTGTGGCAGCAGCTCGCGCAGATAGCCCAGGAGGAAGTCGATGTTGAGGCTACGTTCGTGCGCCTCGTCGAGGATGAGGGTGTCGTAGCGCAGTAGCCGTCGATCGCGCTGGATCTCCGCGAGCAGAATGCCGTCAGTCATCAGCTTGACCAGGGTGCGGTCGCTGGCTTGGTCGGTGAATCTGACGGTGTAGCCCACGGTTTCGCCAAGGGGCGTGCCCAGTTCCTCGGCGATACGTTCGGCGACGGTGCGTGCCGCGAGTCGGCGTGGCTGGGTGTGGCCGATGGTGCCACGGATGCCACGGCCCAGCTCCAGACAGATCTTGGGAAGCTGTGTGGTTTTCCCCGAGCCGGTGGCGCCGGCGACGACGACCACCTGATGCGCGGAAATTGCGCGGGCGAGTTCGTCCCGATGCGCGCTGACGGGTAGGTCCGGGTACGTGATCGTCGGGACGGCAGCGGTCCGGGTGGCCACCAGTGCCTCGGCGGTGGAGATCTGTTCGAGGAGGTTCTCGGCGTCGGCCGGGTTGCGCAGGTTTTTGAGGCGGCGGCCGAGCCGGGACGCGTCGCGAAGGGTCACGCCGTCGAGGCGCGCACGGATCTCGGCGCGGGACAGGTCGGACACTCACGCAATCATAAACGCGCTGCCCGCGCTGCCACCGACTCGGCGTCAAACTGTGGAAATGCACTGTTGACCAGGGTGAAACGTGTTTGCCCGAGCATGTCACGCGGGGAAGAGCGCGGTGAGAAGGGGAAGCTCAGTGCAGGGACACACGATCGTGTACGGCAAGGACGCGCTGGCGGTGCGTATTGCCGAGGAGTTATGGAGCGCAGGGGTCGTCGTCTCAGCGTTGCCCGGCGTAGAAGGCCTGATCGCAGCGGGTGTCGTCGATGCCGCTGCCATTGTGTGCGCGAGCTCCGACGACGAGAAGAACCTCGAGATCGCCTTACTGGCAAGGCAACTCAACCCCACGATGAGGGTCATTGCCCGTCTTGCCAATGATGTGCTGCGCGCGGCCGTCGCGGCGGACAACGGGCCGGGTGCGGTGCTCAGCGTCGCGGATCTGACGGCGAGCTCGGTGGTGGAGGCATGTCTGCGGCGCACCACCCACGTCATTCCCGCGGCCGGTGTCGATTTCATTGTTTCGGGAGCGACCGTGCCGCGGGAGGGGACCCTACGAGGGATTTACGGAGACTTGGCCCCGGTGGCGGTCGTTCATGGAGAAGGCTCGCCCACCCCGGGAGAGGTAGTCGCGTGCCCGGGGCGGGATCTTGCGGTTCGGGAGGGTGATTGGGCGGCAATGATCGGTACGGGAGAGGAGCTGGCGGCCCAGGGAATTGTCGCTGTGTCGGGGCGGACGAAGATGCGGCGGCGGCGTTCCCCCGTATCGCGAATGCTGGACGGCGTTCGCGCCTTTCGCGACGATGTGAATCCGATCTTCTTCCGGGCGTTGGGCGTTGCCTTAGGGCTACTGGTCGGAGCGACCGTTCTGCTGCGGTACACCTACCAGCGGCCCGGAATGAGTTACGTTGATGCGCTGTACTTTTCTACTGAGACGATCGCCACCGTCGGATACGGGGACTTCAGCTTCGTCGATCAGCCGACGTGGCTGCGATTGTTCAGTATCTTCCTGATGTTCGCCGGAATCGCCACTACCGCGGTGGTGATGGCCTTTGTGGTGGATCTGCTGCTGTCACGGCGCATCGCGCAGAATTCGGGTCGCCGGAAGGTGCGCGAACTCTCGGATCACGTCATCGTCGTCGGTGTGGGCTCCTTTGGCGTCCGGGTAGCAACAGATCTGAAAGCGGCCGGTTGCGACGTCGTCATCATCGAGCGCTCGGAGAGCAACCGATACCTGGCGACGGTCACCGACCTGGGGATTCCGGTGATATTCGGCGACGCGACCCTGCCGCAGACGTGGGATGCGGCGCGACTCGACGAGGCAGCGGCGGTCGCGGTGCTCACCCAAGACGACGTCACCAATATCGAAACCGGAATTGTGGTGCGAAACCGGTTGGGGGCCAGATGGTCCGACGTGCCGCTGGTGGTTCGGGTCTTCGACCGCACGCTTGGAACGGCTGTGGCGCAGCGATTCGGATTCGAGAATCTGCGTTCCACTGTCGAACTCGCGGCGCCCTGGTTCATCGGCGCTGCGATGGGACTGCAGGTGCTGGGCACCTTCTCGGTGGGGCAGCAATCCTTCACCGTGGGCGGGGTGCTGGTCGAAGAAGGTAGTGAACTGGCCGGAATGCGGATGGCCGACTTGTCCACGAAGACGCGGGTCATCGCGATATCCCGGCCGGGCCTACCGATCCGGCTGCATCCCCGTCGGGATACCCGCCTTTCGGCTGGAGATACTGCCTACGTAGTCGGCCCGTACCGGGAGCTGCTTGAGACGCTTCGCGGGGGTCGGACGGTCTGTCGCGACTAGACGCTAAAGCCGAGATCATCGCCTCTAGATTCTGTCGGTGAAGCTGCCGTGGAATCCGGGAAAGTGGTGGCCCGGCAGGATCGCGATGGCGAGCGCAGAGTCTTCGACGGCGTGAGCGTCGAGGATATGGAGCTCTGTGCGGTGGGACCCGCTGTTGTAGGCCACGGTGAGTATCCAACCCTCGTCCTCGTCGGCGGTCGGACACTTCGGGACGAAAATGGGCTCGCCGGCCACCAGGCCCGGCGCGAACGTGTGGTGCCGTTGCGTATCGGTGATGCGATCCAGCTTCACGATTACGTTCTGATCGGGTTGGCTCTGGGCCGACAGGTAGGTGTACCGATGTTCACGGCCAGTTCGTCTGTCGTCATGTGTGGGGAATTCTGCGGGATCCGTCGGGTAGTCGGTGACGTGCACCCTTCCGGTCCGCGTGATCCGCAGCCGGGTCGGCCAGCCCAGAGTGGGCGCCTGGGTGCGGAATTGCTTCAGCCCAGAGGTGAGAAAGCCGAAGTCTCGGTGGCGCAGGATATCCAGCACGACATCGTCGCCGTCCTCGTAGGCGTTGTCGACGTGGACATAGACGAGGGGATCGCACTCGATGACGCGGTGCGGGCCCCCGTCACGAGGGACCAGCACGATCTTCATGCCCTGCTCGGGTCGATAGTCCGCGCTGTCACCGAGCGCTTTTAGTCCCAGACCTGCCCATGCTGCTTGAATGGGATCGACGGTGATCGGTGCGAGCGCGAACACCAAATAGGTTGGGGTGATGGCAAAGTCGTGCTGAATGTAGATGTGGTCCGTGGGGATCTTGGCAACCTGTTTCAGTGCGCCGTTCGGATCGACCCGGAAGCAGCGGAGGCACGCGACGGTAGCTCCAGTCAGGGATGGTGAAATGTCCAGCCCGAAATTGAACAGCTCACCGGTCACCGGGTCGATACGTGGATGTGGTGAGAACCGGGAGAAACGTGGCAGCTGACCGCCGAATGTGCAAGGACCGATTGTGCTCAAGTCATCCGTGTGAATTTCCCAGGGCCTTCCGCCATCGCTGAGCGCCAGTAGCCGATCGGCGTGCAGGACGGCGTGAGTGTTCGCGGCATCGGCAGGCTGACGGCCGATGTTGTCCCACAGGTGCTTTCCCTGTGTGTAGATGCCTCGCACGTGTGCACCTCGGCCACGTGTCTCCTTGCGTCGCTTGGGGGTATCGACGAAGCGTGAGCGGAAACGGATCTCGCCGTTGTCGATGGTGAACTTCACCACCAGACCATCACCGTCGAACGGGTGTGCAGCGCGGAAACCGCCATGATCCCAGTCGGCCGGCCCATTGCGATAGAGGGTGCCGCGTAGTTCTTGTGGCACGGAGCCGAGGAGGGGTAACACGATTTCGCCGGGTGTTTCCTGCGCGGGTCGATACATCTTGAGTGCGTCGGCCACGTGGCTGTCGGCAAGGGTCATCGCGTGCTCCTCGGGCGGAGAGAGAGTATCGGCCATATCTGCACACATTTGTTCGCAGATATGACCGATTGTGGTCGCCTCGAGGATCAGAAGTCAATAGCCAGGTCGGATCGATGAGGCCGGGGACGCCTCGTCGCGACTAGACGCTCCAGGCGCTCGCCAGGCCCGCCGAGACCGAGGCTGCCGCGGTGACCAGGCCATGCCAGGTCTCGGGCTGCAGCTGATGGATGTCCAGCGGGCCCGCCGTGGCGATATGCGGGTCATAGGGCACGGCGACGATGTGGTTCGGCGAGATCCAGCGATGGAACCGGGCGACCATCGCCGCGACCAGACGCTCGGAGTTCCTGCGATCCTCGCGACTGTCGTAGCCGCGGACATGGTTGATCACCACCACCATGCGGGGGATCAGATACTCGTACCCCTCGGAAATAAGCCACTCGATCGCGCGGACAGCGCCCTCGGCGCCGACCGGCGTGGCGGCCGCAACCAGCACCACGCCGTTGGCGCACCGCAGCACGCCAGGCATCACCGGATGCCAGAAGTCCACGCCAGTGTCGGTGAGCAGCAGGCTGTAGAGCCGCTGCAGCCGATTGTGGGCCTGGCTGTAGATATCGGAATTGAGTTCTCCGCGCGGACGCACCGAATGCGCGTTGGCGGCAAGCACATCCAGGCCGGTCACCGGATTTTGGCCGACGAAGAAGCGCAGATCGAAGTTGCGTTCGGGTTCGTCTTGGGCCAGCACATCGGCGAAGGTGGACGAGGCCGACGGATCAATCCACGATGCCAGGTTGGCCGACTGGCCCGGATCGGCGTCGGTGGCGAGCACCATGTCCTTGCGGCGCAGCTCTGAAAGCACCGAACCGAGGGCCGCGGTGATCATCGTCTTGCCGACGCCGCCGTTTCCGCCCAGGACCGCCAGGGAGTGGATACCCCGCCAAGGGGTGCGCACCACTGCGGTCAGCTCACGAAGCTCGGCCTCTTCACGGGATTCGCCCGGGTTGATGACGCCAAAACTCCCGCGGTACACCCACTTACGCCAACCAATGGACGCGGGCCGACGCGGTGAGGGCAGAATTTCTGAACGAAGCTGCGCTCCCAAGGCATCGCCGATGGCAGGAGGGAGATCGACATGCGGATCGTGGGGCGGCACGGCATCGACGATGGACAGCGGGCCACGAGGGGGCAGTTGCAGTGGGCGGGGTTCCACTTCGGGCTGGCGCTGTTGCAGCGAGACGGCTTCGGCGCGCTGCCGTTTGGCGTGCGCGCCCAGCTTGATGGGGATGATGGGTCCGGTCCGGTCGAGGATCTCGTCCTCGGAGCCGTCCGCCGGGGAATCGTTGGGCGCACTCACGGCAATCTCCTCCTCCACCAGAAGCCGTTTGGCCCCAGCGCTCCGACAGTTTCGATCTGCATCGCGGGCAGCGTGAGACCCGTCGCATACGCAGTCTCTTATGGTCGTTGCGCGGTTGGCGAGGGCCGTTACCCACCCGTGTCTGAATCGGCATCAAATGGAACGAGGTTGGTATGTAGTCGGTACCGGCGCTAAATCAGCAGGTCACATCCACATACATGGTCTTGGTGGTCGTGGTGTTGGTGAAGACGCCCGGACGCTTGTTGCTCGGCAGGCCGTAATCGGATCGCACGGTGGTCTGACCGGGACGCACGCTGCTGGCGGTGCACTGGTTGAGGGCCTTGGATCCGGTCTTGCTGACGATCACGCTGTAGCCCTGTGCCTGAAGCTCGCTGACGGTCTGTTGGGCGTTGGAGCCGTCGGTCTGAGCGGATGCGGTGCCGAGGGCGAAGCCGAGTGGCGCCAGCGCGAGGGCGGCGGCTGCGGTTCCGGCGATGATGTACTTCTTCATGATTTCTCCTGTGCCAGTGAGTCTTTGAGTTGGATCACCGGGTTGCTTGGTGATACTTCAACGATGCGGCGCGGAGGCCGGAATGTATGTCGGGCGACCGGCTGATACACCGGAGGATCTTGATGTCCCCCAATTGGGGGACACACGTGGATTTGGCGTGCCAAGCTTGCGTTTGTGCAGGTGAGCGGCGAACTTGTGCGGGTGGTTGTCGGCGATGATCACCCGCTTTTTCGCGAGGGTGTGGTGCGGGCGCTGACCGGAAGCGGCCAGATATCCGTGGTAGCGGAGGCTCAGGATGGCGCCGGTGCGCTCGCGTTGATCAGAGAGCACCAGCCCGACGTCGCGCTGCTCGATTACCGGATGCCGGAGCTCGACGGGACGCAGGTGGCGGCTGCCGTGCGCCGCGACGAGCTGCGTACCCGGGTACTGCTGCTCTCGGCGCATGACGACGCGGCGATCGTCTATCACGCGCTGGCGGAGGGTGCCGCGGGCTTCCTGTCGAAGGAATCCACGCGCGCGGAACTGGTCAGTGCTGTGCTCGACTGCGCGCGGGGCCGGGACGTGGTGACGGCCAGCCTCACGGCGGGGCTGGCCGGTGAGATCCGCAAGCGCGCACAACCGGCAGGCCCGTCGTTGAGCACGCGTGAACGTGAGGTGCTCCGGATGATCGCCGACGGGCTCACCGTGCCGGCCATGGCCAAGCAACTGTTCCTGGCTCCGTCCACCGTGAAAACGCACGTGCAGCGGCTGTACGAAAAACTCGGCGTCGGTGACCGGGCGGCGGCGGTGGCCGAGGCCATGCGGCGTGGATTGCTCGAGTAGCCGTGGCGCTGGAGCGGGTGGCCGGGTACTTCACCGCTGAACCCATGCGCGTTTCGGCCTGGCTACGTCTGCCCCTGATCGTGCTGATTGTGCTGCTGGGGTCTAACCCGAACATCGAAATGTGGCATGTCGGTGTGTATTACGGGGTACTGGCCGTGTACACGGTGTCTGCGATTGTGTGGGTGCTGATCGCGGTGCGCGGACATGTCCCGATGTGGGTGGCCCCTGCCGCCACCGCCGTGGATATCGCCGCCGTGGTGGCGCTGTGTGTGGCCTCCGGTTACGGCACGTCGGAATTGCTCCCGGTGTTCTTCCTGCTTCCCGTTTCGGTGGCCTTTCAAGAGCGGCCGGCTGTGACGGCTGTCCTCGGAACCATTACCGCTACAGGGTATTTAGGTGTTCTGGTGTTCTACACCAGGAGTGGCAACATCGACGGTATTCCCGGCGACGAGTACCTCACCGTTGTGACATTGCTGTGGCTGGCCGCCGCGACCGCCGGAATGTGCTTCGTGCTCAAACGCCGCTCCGAACACGTCGAGCAGCTCTTGCGCACGCGCGAGCAGCTGGTGCTGGAAGCGATGCGCGCCGAGGAGCGGCACAACCGCGAAGTCGCCGAGCGCTTGCATGACGGCCCGCTGCAGAATCTGCTGGCGGCACGTCTGGAAATCGAGGAAGTTCTTGAACGACAACCTGATCCGGTGTTGGTGGCGGTGCATGCGTCGTTGCGCGACACGGCAGCGGAATTGCGCGGCGCGGTGTCGGCCCTGCATCCGCAGGTGCTCGCCGAGCTGGGATTGACGGCGGCGGTCCGTGAGCTCGGCCGACAGTACGCGGCGCGGGGCACCGTCGAGGTCAGCACTGAGTTGCAGGAAGTGGGCAGTCCCCCGGCGCAGCCGCTGGTGTATCGCGCGGTTAAAGAGCTGTTGACCAATGCGGTTAAGCACGGACGTGCCAAGAACATTCACGTCGAACTGGCTAGAGATGACGATCTCCTGACGCTGGTGGTCGCCGATGACGGCAACGGCTTCGATCCGCGTGATCTGTCCGCGTCGGTCGCCGACGGGCACATCGGGCTGGCCTCGCTGACGGTTCCCATCAACGCCGCGGGCGGCGATGTCGCGATCACGTCGGCACCGGGCGCCGGTACCCGGGTGTGCGTCACGGTGCCGGCCGATATGGCAGCGTAAGGGGGAACGCTCGGCACCGAGAGAGCGCGCCCTCAACGGATGGAGAACAGGTGTACGACCTCGTCATCATCGGTTCCGGCAGCGGAAACTCGTTGCCCGATGACCGCTTCGCGGACCAGAAGATCGCGATCGTGGATCGCGGTGTGTACGCGGGCGCCTACGGTGGCACCTGCCTGAATGTCGGTTGCATACCCACCAAGATGTTCGTCTACCCCGCAGACCTGGCCGACGAGGCCCGTGACGGCTCCCGGCTCGGTGTGGACAGCTCGGTGCAGGGAACTCGCTGGGCCGACATCCGTGAACGCGTCTTCGGCAGGATCGACCCGATCGCGGCGGGTGGGTTGCGCTACCGCGTCGAGGACTGCCCCAACATCACGGTCTTTCAGCAAGAAGCGCGATTCACGGCGCCGGGCACCGATACCGACGGCGACCCGATCCATCGACTCCAGCTGGCGGACGGCACGATCCTGGAGGCCCGGCAGGTGGTCATCGCCGCGGGTTCACGTCCGGTCATCCCGCCGGTGATCACCGACAGCGGCGTGGCCTTTCACACCAACGACGACATCATGCGTCTACCGGAGTTACCCGAGCGTGTGGTGATCGTGGGCAGTGGCTTCATCGCCGCCGAGTTCGCGCACGTTTTCAGTGGCTTGGGCTCGGCGGTCACGGTGATCGCGCGCGGCCCGCGGCTGTTGCGCGCGCAGGATGAGACGATCGCGCAGCGTTTCACCGATGTGGTGTCGGCGCGGTGGGATGTGCGGCTGAACACAGAAGTGGTGGCCGCTCGCGAGATCGATGGTGCCGGTGTCGAACTGGACCTCACCGACGGATCAACGGTGACGGGCGATGTGCTGCTGGTCGCCACCGGACGCACCCCCAACGGTGATCAGCTGAACGTGTCCGCGGCGGGACTGGCGCTCGACGAGCAGGGCCGGGTGCCGGTCGACCAGTACCAGCGCACACTGGTGCGCGGCATCTACGCCCTCGGCGATGTGAGTTCGCACTATCTGCTCAAGCACGTGGCCAATCACGAAGCGCGGGTGGTACAGGCGAATCTGCTGTCCGGCTGGGATTCCCCGACTACCGCCAGCGATCACCGGTTTGTCCCCGGCGCGGTGTTCAGCCGTCCGCAGGTGGCATCGGTGGGGTTGTCAGAGGACCAGGCGCGGCAACGCGGGATCGACGTGGCGGTCAAGGTGCAGACATACGGCGACATCGCGTACGGATGGGCGATGGAGGACACCGAGGGGCTGTGCAAGCTGGTCGCCGACCGGTCGACAGGGCTGCTGGTTGGCGCGCACATCGTCGGCTACCAGGCGTCGGCGTTGATCCAATCGCTGATCACCGCGATGAGCTTCTCGATACCGGTGCGCGAGATGGCACGAGGTCAGTACTGGATACACCCGGCGCTGCCCGAGCTGATCGAGAACGCGTTGCTTGGCCTGGAGCTTTAGCCGAGCTCAGCCGGCCATGAACTCGTCGTACGCCGAGGCCAGGCCCGGCGGCAGCACGGTGACATTGCATTCGCGCTGGGCATCACCGATCGGGGCCAGGATGCCGCGCAGCTCGTGGTACTCGCCGGGGTTGGCGGTGAAGTACGCGCGGATGTTCGCGGCGGCCTGGGCGCGCGGCTGGTCGGGCGCGGCGTCGAGCACCGCCCGTGCACCGGGGTGACTGTCGAGGTATCCGCGGGCGGCGATCGTTGTCGAGCCGACGGTGTTGGAGAGCCTCTCGCGGCTACAGTCCGGCGCGGCCGACGCCGTGGGCAATACCGCTGTCGCGGTGATGAAGCCGAGCACACCGGCGGTGCTGGCGGCCCGGCGCATGAGGGTGTGGGAGAGCGTCATGTCGATGTTTCCTTCGCTGGGGGCAGTTGCTGATCCCCGATCCACGCGAGGTGTACCCCGTAAACGAGTGCTGAAACATCAGGAGACGAGCGGTACCTCCGAGGCGATCAGGTCCAGCAGGGCGGGGTAGCGCTTGGCTTCCTTGTGGTTACCCGGCTTGCCGCTGCTGACCACACCGACGGATAGCGCCCGGGCGGGGTCCGCCCACACGGCGATGTCCACCAGCCCGGTGTGCCCGAACGCCGCAGGCGAGTTGCGCCCAAATGGTCCGAACCGCTTGGAGCCCAGCATGTATCCGGTCCCCCAGCGCATCGGCATGCCGCCGGTTGCCATGTCCGGCCGCAGGCGCCGGGCCGGTGCCGCCGCGGCCCGGATGGTCTCGGGGGACATGATCCGTACCCCATCGAGTTCGCCACCCCGGCAGAGGATCTCGGCAAAGCGGGACAGTTCGTTCGCGGTGGAGACGGTGTTGGACGACGGCACCACGCCGGTGAGGAAGAAGGGCTGGTTCGACATCGGGATGATCTCGTGCATCGTCCCGCCGACCACCGCCCGGAAGGCCGCGCGCATGGGTGCGGGCAGTGGCTTACCGGTGGGATGGCTCGGTGCCACCAGCGGCACATCCTCCGGGGCGACACCGTAGTTGGTCCACCGGAACCCAAGGGGATCAAGGATTTCGGTGGCAAGGATGTCGCGGATGCTCTTGCCGGTCGCACCGAGCACGATCTCGCGCACCAACGGCCCCCAGGTCAGCGCGTGATACATGTGCACCAGGCCGGGACGGTAAAGCGGGCGCAGCTGGCCGAGCTGTTCGCGGGTGTACTCACTGTCATCCATCCGGGTGACATCCGGCCGGGGTCCGGTGGGCACCGGGATGCCCGCGCTGTGCGTCAGCACGTGGCGGATGGTGATGCGATCCTTGCCGCGGCTGGTGAAGGTGGGCAGGTACTCGCACACACGGTCGTCGAGCGAGAGCGCTCCGCGTTCGATGAGCAGATGCATCACCGTCGTCGAGACGGCCTTGGCGGCCGAGTACACGCAAAACGGCGTGTCGGTGGTGACGGGGATCTTCTCGGCGTCGGCCGGATCGGTGGGCCCGTTACCCCAACCATGCCCGATGGCACGGTTGAGGATCACTTTTCCCTTGTGCCGCAAACACACCTGGATCGCCGGGTGCATACCCGCCTGATACCAGTACCGGGCCGCCTGCCAAATGCGCTCAACGGCGGCAGGATCGATCTCGGAGTGGTCCTCGGCCTGATCGCCGCTGCCGATGTTCGTCACCGAGTCCAGATCTGCTGGAACCCGTATGCGTCCGTCGT
Organism: Mycobacteroides chelonae; assembly: GCF_016767715.1. NCBI lineage: Bacteria > Bacillati > Actinomycetota > Actinomycetes > Mycobacteriales > Mycobacteriaceae > Mycobacteroides > Mycobacteroides chelonae. The sequence goes on from NZ_CP050145.1 coordinate 68,707, forward strand.
CAGTCATGATGCCCTTTCACCGAGTGTGAATCTCACGAGGAAATTCCGGCCAAACGCCTCGCCAGATTCCCATTCGACGGTAGCGGCCCGGGCGGGGTCGGATCAGAAGCCCAGGTCGCGACCGATGAGCTCCTTCATGATCTCGTTGGAACCGGCCCAGATCTTGGTGACGCGCGCGTCCATCCAGGCCCGTGCGACGCGGTATTCCTTCATGTAGCCGTAGCCACCGTGCAGCTGCACGCAGGCGTCGATGACCTCGTTCTGCACCTGAGAGGACCACCACTTGGCCTTCGCGGCATCGATCGCCGAGAGCTCGCCCTTGCTGTGCGCGAGCACACCCTGATCGACATACACCTGCGCCGCTTCGAGTTTGGTGACGAGCTCGGCAATGAGGAACTTGTTGTATTGCAGGCTGCCGATCTGCTGACCGAACGCCTTGCGCTCCTTGGCGTACTCGATCGTCTCCTCGAGTACCGCGGCCGCGTGGGCGATGTTGGCGACCGCACAGCCCATCCGCTCCTGGGGCAGGCGCTGCATCATGGAGATGAATCCCTGGTTGACCTCGCCGATCACGTTCTCGGCGGGCACCCGCACATCGGTGAAGAACAGTTCGGCGGTATCGGCCTCGGGTTGGCCCACCTTGTCCAGCTTGCGGCCGCGCTCGAAGCCGGGCATGCCCTCTTCGACGGCGAACAAGGTGATGCCCTTGGCCTTGAGCTCGGGTGCGGTGCGCGCGGCGACGACGACGAGATCGGCGCGCGCGCCGTTGGTGATGAACGTCTTGGAGCCGTTGATGACCCAGTCGTCACCGTCCTTGACCGCGGTGGTCTTGAGGGCCGCCAGATCGGAGCCGCCCGACGGTTCGGTCATGCCGATGGCGGTGATCATCTCGCCACTACAGAATTTCGGCAGCCAGCGCTGCTTCTGCTCATCAGTGGTCAGCTCGACCAGGTAGGGGGCGACGATGTCGAAGTGGATGGACATCGAGGAGGCCAGTGCGGCGCTGGAGCGCGACAGCTCCTCCTGCAGAACCGCGTTGTAGCGGTAGTCGCCGGCACTGCTGCCGCCGAACTCCTCGGGCACGTCGAGCCCCAGGTAGCCCTGCTTGCCGGCCTCTAGCCACAGCTCGCGGTCGATGTAGCGCTGCTCGATGAAGTTCTCGGCGCGCGGCTCGACGTGGCGCTGCACGAATGTCTTCACGGACTCCCGGAACGCGTCGTGGTCCTCGGTGTAGATAGTGCGTTGCATGGTGTTATCGAAGCACGCGTCTAAATCCGCGTGCTCGGGTGTTCGGTGAGGTGGTAGGGATGGAGATCGTGAAACTGCTCGCCGCCGCCGCTCTCGCTGTCCTCGTCGCGGGCTGCACTGCCTCGCCGGAGGGGCCCGAACAGCATGAACACGGGAACTCGCTGACCGCACCGGTGGCGGGAGACCCGATCTGGACGCAGCCGCGTGCGCCCATCCGTGTGCACGGTGACACCTATTACGTCGGGACCGAGGGCATCAGTTCGGTGCTGATTCGGACCGACGAGGGTCTGATTCTTCTGGACGTGGGCATGCCGCAATCGGCGCCCCAGGTGGAGGACAACATCCGCACGCTTGGCTTCGCCGTCGAGGACCTGAAGTACGTGTTGTCCTCGCATACTCACGTCGACCATGCCGGCGGTATCGCCGCGGTGGTCCATGACAGTGGCGCCACCGCGGTATCGAGCCCTATCGGTGCACAGTCGCTGCGCGCCGGGCACGTGTCCGTCGATGATCCGCAGGCCTCCGATACCGCGAACGCAGCCTTCCCTGCCGTTGAACGAGTGCGGGAGATTGCCGATGGGGAGGTGCTGAACCTCGGAAATGTTTCGGTGACAGCGCATTTCACGCCGGGCCACACACCCGGAGGTGTCAGCTGGACCTGGAAATCGTGCGAGGGAGGCCGGTGCCTGGACATGGTCTACGCCGATAGCCTCAATGCTGTCGCCACCGGTAACTACCGTTTTGCGCCCGGCCACGTGTCCAGGTTCCGGCAGAGCATTCAGACGGTGCGCGCGCTGCCCTGCGACATCTTGTTCTCCGTGCACCCCGAACAAGCCGACGACATCACGAAGCTGAACAGGCTCGCGGCGCAACGTGACCCGAATCCGATGATTGACCCGACGGCGTGCACGACGCTCGCCAACACGTTCGACGCGAAGCTGGACAAGCGGATCGCCGACGAGCAGGCGGCCCGCTAGCGAGGCGGTGCGTCTGCGGTGACGGCGGCATCGATAGCCGGCCCAACGTGACGCTGAACACCCCGTGAAGTGTGTTTTTCGGTTTGCGATGGCTGCCGTCTTCATCTTAGATACAAGTTGTGTCTATTATTCGAACGGTGGCTATCTCCGCAAGTGAAGAGGCGTATCGCTCGGTGAAGGAGGGCATCCTCAGCGGCGATATCCCCGGCGGTGAGCTGCTGAGCGAAGGGGAGATCTCGGCGCGGATGGGGTGTAGCCGCACTCCCGTGCGGGAAGCCTTCCTGCGGCTTGAAACCGAAGGCTGGCTGCGGCTCTATCCCAAGCGCGGGGCGCTGGTCGTGCCCATCACCCCAGAGGAACGCCGACACGTCGTCGACGCGCGCCGCGTCGTGGAGAGTGCTGCCGCGGCGCGCATTGCCGAACGCGGCGCATCTCCGGCACTCCTGTCAGACCTGTCAGCGCTCATCGAGGTGCAATTGGGGCGTGCCGCGCAGGGCGATGCCGCAGGTTTTGCCGCCGCAGACGTGGACTTCCACCGCGCGATCGTGGCCAAGCTCGGAAACCCACTGCTGGAGAACTTCTACGACAGCCTTCGCGAGCGTCAGCGCCGAATGGCGGCGGCCGCCATCGGGGTAGACCCGGTGCGGGTCGCACGCTCGGTTGCCGGACACCGCGCGCTGGTGGACGCGCTTGCGGCGGGCGACGCGGCACGCTTCAGCGTCGAGCTGGTGGAGCACATGAAAGTGGTGACCGAGCGTGACTAGCCGACTGCTGGCGCCATGGCAGCGGGTGGCCCTCGCGATGTTCGGAATTGCCTGGGGCGGTAACGAGTTCACCCCGCTGCTGGTGATGTATCGGCAGGCCGGGCAATCCGCCGCATCCGTTGACACACTGTTATTCGCCTACGTGCTGGGCATCATCCCGGCGCTCTTCCTGGGCGGACCACTTTCGGACCGTTACGGCCGACGTGCGGTGATGCTGCCGGCCCCGTTCATCTCGATGGCCGGGTCCCTGGTGCTGGCCCTGGGGGCACAGCATTTCGCGCTGCTCTTCACGGGGCGGGTGTTCTCCGGTATCGCGCTGGGCCTGGCCATGGCCGCAGGAAGCTCATGGGTCAAGGAACTGTCGGCTCCCCCGTTTGACCGGATCGGCGCCGGTGCGCGGCGCGGAGCCATGAGCCTGACCGCGGGATTCGCGCTCGGTGCGGCCGTGGCCGGAGCGTTGGCGCAGTGGGGCCCCTGGCCTCAGCACCTGGCGTTCCTGGTCAACATCGCGATCACGATTCCCGGTGCGGTACTGGGACTTTCGGTTCCGGAGTCTGCGGCCGAGCGAGCGCCGGGTCGGCTGGTGGACGATCTGAAGATCCCTGCCGCGCGCCGTCGCCGCTTCCTGTTCGTTGTGATGCCCTTGGCGCCCTGGGTGTTCGGCTCGGCGGCGGTGGCGTACGCGGTGCTGCCCACGCTCATCGCCCCGACACTCCCGGGCGAGCGCATCGCGTTCTCCGCGTTGTGCTGTCTGGTCTGCCTGGGCTGCGGTTTCACCGCACAGCTGCTTGCGCCCAGGATCGATCGGCCGGGTACCGCGCGGCTCGGCATCATCGGGCTGGCGCTGGTCGCCGCGGGGATGGCGCTGGCCGCCGTTGCCGCGCACCGGCTCACGATCCCATGGGTCCTGATCGCCGCGCTGGTGCTGGGTGCGGGGTATGGGACGGCACTGGTCAGCGGGCTCCAGGAGGTGAACCGGATCGCCGGGCCCACGGACCTGGCCGGACTCACCGCCGTCTTCTACGGGCTGACCTACCTGGGCTTCGGGGTGCCGATGATGCTGACAATGCTCAGTGACGCGCTGCCGGTGCTGACACACCCCGTGCTGCTCTGCGGTGGCGCGATACTGGCGGCGCTCTGCATGGTGGTGCTGGCGATGAACTCGCGCACAGATATCCGCGAAGCGGCCCCCTTAGAGGCGGCGGAATCCGGCATGACGCCCGAGCCGGCTCTGCGTTAGCGGCGAGACGGATAGGCTCTCGCAGCATGATCATCGCAGGGCTGGTACTGACCGGAATCGCCGCGCTCATCCACGTCTACATCTTTTATCTGGAATCGATCACGTGGACCAGTGAGAACACGCGCAAGATTTTCGGTGTTCGCACGCTCGAAGAGGCCGAGGTGACGAAACCTCTGGCCTTCAACCAGGGTTTCTACAACCTGTTCCTCGCGATCGCCATCGCGGTCGGCACGGTGCTGTGGGCACGGGGCTGCACGTCGGTCGGTGCGACGCTGGTGTTCACCGGCGCCGGTTCGATGGTCGCGGCCGGACTGGTGCTGTTGATCTCGTCGCCGGACAAGGCGTCAGCCGCGCTCAAGCAGCTGGTGCCGCCACTTCTCGGGGTTATCGCGCTGGCCGTGGGGCTGGCGCTCTGATCGGCTAGCTCGGATCGGGCCCGGTCGCGACGGGGCGCTGTGGATCGCTCGACCACTCCGACCACGACCCCGGATAGAGGGCGGCGTCGTATCCCGCGACGGCCAACGCCGCGATCTGATGCGTGGCGGTGACACCGGACCCGCAGTACACCGTGACAGGGTGCCGTCCGGCGCCGAGTAGCTCGAAGCGCTCGCGCAATTCGGCAGCGGACCGGAATGTGCCCTGCGGTGTGAGGTTCTCGGCAGTCGCAGCGGAGACGGCACCGGGGATGTGCCCGGCGCGGGGATCCAGGGGTTCTTCGTCGCCGCGGTAGCGGGCTGCCGCCCGGGCGTCCAGGACCAAGGCATCGGGTGATTCCGCTTGGGAAGCAATCGCATTAGCGTCGACCGAGGCGAAGCCGTCCAGCGAGGAAATGGTGATCCCGCCGGGCTCGGCGACAACCTCTCCCGCCTCGACGGGTCCTCCGAAGCGCTGCCAGGCCGCCCAGCCGCCGTCGAGAATCCGGACATCGGCAACTCCGGCGGCACGCAGCAGCCACCAGGCGCGCGAGGCCGCCTGCCCGTTCCAATCGTCGTAGACGACCACGGCGTCACCGTCGCTCAGACCCCAGCGCCGGCCACTGGCCTGGAGAGCCTGCGGCGTGGGCAGCGGATGGCGGCCACGGCCCGTCACCGCGTGGTCGGCGAGGTCGGCATCCAGGTCAACGAACACCGCGCCGGGAAGATGACCCTCGAGGTAGGCCGCGCGGCCGTTCGGCTGCATCACGGTCCAGCGCACATCGAGAACGCGAAAATCGGACAGGCGTTGTGCGAGTTCGTCGGCCGAGATGAGCACGTTCATGCCTCGACGGTACCGCCGAACGCTGCTACCGCTGCGTGCTGCCCGCGTCGACGGGCAGGGCGACCGACGTGATGTAGCGCGCCTCGTCGGAGGCCAGGAACAGTGAGGCGTTGGCGATATCGAGCGGCTGCACCCACGGCAGGTCGAGCATGTTCATGGTCTTGGCGGCGTGAGCGAATTCTTCTTGAGTCGGTTCCTCAAGGTCGGGCCGGAACATCCGTCGCACATGGTCGTTCTGGATCATCGGGGTATCCACGTTGGTGGGGTGCACGGTGTTCACGCGAATCTTGTGCGGCGCCAACTCCGATGCCAGTGAACGCATGAGCCCCACCACGCCATGCTTGGCCGCGACGTAGTGCGAGACCCCGACGAGACCGCGCAGCCCGGCGATGGAGCTCACCAACACCATGGAGCCGCCGCCACGGCTGATCAGGTGTGGAATCGCGGCGCGGGTGGTATGCCACACGCCGGTCAGGTTGACGTCAAGCATGGTCTGCCACACGCTTTCACTCATCTCGGCGAGCATGCTGCGCGAGCTGATTCCGGCGGTGGCACACACGACATCCAGTCCGCCGAATGCGGTAACCGCGTCGGTGACAAAGGTCTCCAGCGCACGCAGATCCCGTACGTCGACCACACCCGGAATGACCCGTTGGCCGTAAGACTCCACCAGATCGGCCGTCCGGTCCAGGTCGGCCCGTGTCGCGGGCGGCGTGACGGTGGTGTGCACCGGCGCGCAGATATCGAGAGCGATGACATCGGCACCCTCCTGCGCGAAGCGCTCCGCCTGCGCACGCCCAATACCCCGGGCGGCGCCGGTGACCAGCGCCACCTTGCCCGCCAATCGTCCTGTCACGCGATTCATCACACTTTCTGCGTTAGTCCGGCGTCGACCACCAGCTGGGTGCCGGTGATGTAGCGCGCTTCGTCGGAGGCCAGGAACACCACGGCATTGCTGATGTCCACGGTTTCCACCCACGGCACCGGCAACAAGGTGCGCTCCGCCAGGGCTTCGGCGGCGTCGGCCTCGGTGGGATGTGCGAGGTCCGGCCGCAGGCGAGCGATGACCTCGGGATTGAGGATTATCCCCGTGTTGACCGCGCCCGGATGCACGGTATTGACCCGAATACCCAACGGTCCCAGCTCATTGGCGGCCGTGCGGGCCAGGCCCACGACGGCGTGCTTGCTCGCGGTGTAGTGCACGGTGTTGGGGGTGCCCTTAAGGCCGTTCGTGGAACTGATGACCACGACGGAGCCGCCCGACGTCAGATGTCGCACCCCCGCCTGAACGGTGTGGAGGACACCCGTCAGATTCACGTCGAGCGACCGCTGCCAGGCATCTGCGGTGATCTCCCAGGAGGGGCCGAGGCTTTCGTAGATTCCGGCGTTGGCGACGACGATGTCCAGCCGTCCCAGCATCTGCACTCCGGCATCGATGGCCTGGGTGAGTGATTCCGGATCGCGGACATCGGCGAAGCCGGGCACGCAGCGCCGGCCGCGATACTGCACCTCTTTGACGGTGTCAGCCAGCTCGGTGCAGCCCGGTAGGTCGATCGCGATGACATCGGCACCCTCGTCGGCGAGGCGCTCGCAATGCGTGCGCCCCATGCCCCGGCCTGCGCCGGTGACCAGCGCAACCCGCCCCAGCAGCCGTGTCACGCGTTGCCACCGCTCAGGGCGAAGCCCTTGTACCCGCTGGCAGCGACATCGGCACAGATGGCCCCGTACACGCCGAAACCACCGATGAACGGCATGAAAACCCTTGGCTTGCCGGGGATATTGGCGCCGAGGTACCACGAGTTGGCCTGCGGGAACATGGTGGAGGCGGCGCGTTCATTGCACTCGGCGACCCAGTCGTCGACGGCTCGAGGGTCGGCCTCCACTGCCGAGAAGCCGTGTTCGGCCATATGTCCCAACAGCTCGCCGATCCAATCCACATGCTGCTCGGCGCCCAGCACCATGTTGGCCAGCACCGAGGGGCTGCCCGGGCCGGTCACGATGAACAGGTTGGGGAATCCGTCGACCCCGAGCCCCAGATAGGTGCGCGGCCCGGCCCGCCAGGTGTCCTGGAGTGTCTTGCCGCCCCGGCCCCGGATATCGATCCGATTCAGCGAGCCCGTCATGGCATCGAACCCCGTGGCGAAGACGATCATGTCGAGTCTGTAATGCTGTGCAGTGGTGGTAATTCCGTCGACGTCTATCGACTCGATCGGGCTGGTGCGCAGATCCACCACATGCACATGATCCTGGTTGAATGTCTGAAAGTAGTTGGTGTCTGTACAGATTCGCTTGGTGCCGATGGGATGATCCGTCGGGATGAGAACATCGGCGACGGCGGGATCGTCGATGACAGCGCGCACCTTCTCCTCGAAGAAGGCGCGCGCTTCGTCGTTGGCGCGCACGTCGGTCGTCTGATCCGGGAAGGTCTTACCGAACAGCACCCCGCCGAGATCCCAGCGTTGCTCGAACGCGGCCCGCCGCTCTTCGGCGGTGATCTCCAGAGTCTTCTTGGGATGGGCCTGGTGTGGGGAGCCGCCGCCACTTGCCCGGGATTGTCGCCGCCGCTCGTCGTAGCTGGCCTTCACCTCGGCGCGGCGTTGCGGAGTGATCACGGTATTGCCCGCGGGGACACTGTAATTGGCGGTGCGCTGGAATACGAAGAGTTCGCCGGCGGTCTGGGCGGCGATGGGCACCAATTGGATACCCGAGGATCCCGTTCCGATGATCCCGATGCGTTTGTCGGTGAAATCCACGCCTGCCGTCGGCCAGTGTCCGGTGTGGTACAGCTCGCCGGCGAATGCATCACGCCCGGGGATGTCGGGCATGTTGGCGGTGGACAAGGCGCCGGTGGCCATGACGCAGAACCGCGCTGTCACCTCGTCCCCTCGGTCGGTACGCACAGTCCAGGACATCTGTCCCTCGTCAAGTACCGCCGACGTGACGCGGGTACGGCAGCGGATGTTGCGGCGCAGGTCGAATCGGTCGGCGACGTGATTGATGTACCTCAGGATCTCCTCCTGGGTGGCGTACTTCTCGGTCCAGTCCCAATCCTGTTGCAGTTCATCGGAAAACGAATAGGAATAGTCGATGCTCTCCACATCGCAGCGCGCACCCGGGTACCGGTTGAAGAACCAGGTGCCGCCCACGTCAGAGCCTGCTTCGAACACGATGACCGACAGGCCCTGTGACCGCAGCCGTTGCAGGGCATACAACCCGGCGAAACCGGCGCCGACCACCACCACATCAACGTCTTTTACGAGGGCCTTCACGGTTGGCCACGCTAGGTCCGTGTCGCAATCCCCCGGTCCCCCGTTCCCGGTGACCGGTCAATCAGATCCAACGGACCGCTGATCGGGAAAACATCCCATGGGGATGGGGTGGTGAGCGCACTATCAAGCGCATGACCGAACGCGTAATCGATCGCATTAACGATCTCGCTGACCAGCTACGTGAGCAGGCGTGGGAGGCGGAGAAGCTGGGCAAGCTGCCCGATGAGACCGCCAAGATGCTCAGGGCTGCCGGACCGATCCGGCTGCTCCAGTCCAAGGGGTACGGCGGATACGAGGTGCACCCTCGAGAGTTCGCCGAAACCGTCATGGCCACCGCCGCACTGGATCCCGCCTCGGGCTGGATCTGTGGGGTCGTCGGTGTGCACCCCTGGCAGGTGGCCTTCGCCGACCCCAAGGTTGCCGCCGAGATGTGGAGTCAGGACCAGGACGTCTGGATGGCCTCCCCCTATGCGCCCACAGGTGTGGCCAAGCCGGTGGACGGCGGATACATCTTCAACGGACGGTGGCAGTTCAGCTCGGGCACCGACCACTGCGACTGGATCATCCTGGGCGCGTTGCTCGGTGACGGCGAGGGCAAGCCCCTCATGCCACCGAAAATGCTGCATATGATCCTGCCGCGTCAGGACTACGAGATCGTCGAAGACTCCTGGAATGTGGTGGGGCTGCGCGGTACCGGCTCGAAAGACATCATCGTCAGGGACGCGTTCGTACCGTCGTATCGGGTGATGGACGGGGACGAGGTGATTGATGGCACCGCGCAGCGCAACGCCGGCATGACCGGCACCCTGTACCGGATGCCGTGGTCGACGATGTTCCCACTGGGTATCAGTTCGGCGGTGATCGGCATCGCCGAAGGTGCGCTGGCGGCGCACCTGGACTATCAGCGCGAGCGGGTCGGGGCCCAGGGCACCGCGGTCAAGGACGATCCGTATGTGCTGTTCGCGATCGGGGAGGCTGCCGCCGATATCAATGCCGCCCGCCAGGAGATTCTCGCGAATGTCGACAAGATTTGGGACATCGTCGATTCAGGCAAGGAAGTGTCATTCGAGGACAGGGCCGCGGGCCGTCGTACCCAGGTGCGCGCCGCATGGCGCGCCGTGATGGCAGTCGATCAGATCTTCTCGCGTTCCGGGGGTAACGCGATGCGATTGGACAAGCCCTTGCAGCGGTACTGGCGTGATGCGCACACCGGGCTCGCCCATGCGATTCACGTGCCCAGCACCGTGTTTCACGCATCGGCGCTGAGCTCGCTGGGCATCGAACCGCAGGGGCCGCTGAGGGCGATGATCTGATGCTGAAGAGCTTGGGATACATCACCGTCCAAACCCAGGACGTGGACCGTTGGCGGCATTTCGCCTTGGGGGTGCTGGGATTCGCCGAAGGTAGCGGGCCCGATCCCGCGGCGTTGTATCTGCGGATGGATGAACGCGCCGCGCGGATCGTCGTGGTGCCCGGCGATACGGACCAGGTCGTCACGATCGGCTGGGAGGTGCGTGACGGTGCGGCGTTACGCGACGTCACGCGGGCAGTGGAGGCTGCGGGCCTTGGGGTCAAGCAGTTGTCCGTCGAGGAGGCCGACGCGCGGCGAGTGGAAGAGGCGGTGACGTTCACCGACCCCGGCGGCGCCACGGTCGAGGTGTTCCATGGCCCGGTACTGGACCACAGCCCGGTGGTCACGCCCTTCGGTGCGCGATTCGTCACCGGCGCTCAGGGGCTCGGGCATGTGGTGCTGCCGGTCACCGATCCGGATGCTGCCTTCACGTTCTATACCGAGGTGATGGGATTCCGGTCGAGGGGAGCGTTCCGCATTCCCGCGCCTCCGGAGTTCGGCCCGATGCGGGTGCGATTCCTGGGCATCAACGAGCGCCACCACAGTTTGGCGCTCTGTCCCGCGCCGCACGGTGGTGCACCGGGGCTGGTCCACGTGATGGTTGAGGTGGACAGTCTCGATGCCGTGGGGCAGGCCCTGGACCGGGTATTGAAATCAGACGCCACGGTCTCTTCCACTTTGGGGCGCCACACCAACGACAAGATGGTGTCCTTCTACGTCCGGGCTCCCGGCGGCTGGGATATCGAGTTCGGTACCGAAGGTATGCGGGTCGACGAAACGTATTACACCGCAGAGGAAATCACTGCTGATAGCTATTGGGGCCATGACTGGTCGGGCAGCGAGCCGCTGGCCGCCATGTAGCCCGGGTCTTCTCTCCGATAAAACAGACGCCTGTTGCAGACGCAACGGGCGTCTGTTCGCGTGTGGGGGCTCTGCGGGGTTGTGTCGGCGAACACACCCATGATACAAACAGGTATATGACTAATAGTCATATGTGACCGAGACCCCAACGCCGTGGGAGGGCACCATGACCACCATTACCGCCGAATCGGCGACCCCGAGCGCTGTCATCGATCGGGTATCTCTGCTGCTTGACGCCTTCGACGGCCCGGGCCGGCTCACGCTGGCGCAGCTGGTGCGCCGCACCGGCCTGCCTCGCTCGTCCGTTCATCGCATGCTGGAGCGGTTGGTACAGCTGCGGTGGCTGCGACGCGATGGTCGCGACTACGAACTGGGCACGCGATTGGTTGAGCTCGGCTCACTCGCGGTGCATCAGGACAGGCTGCATGCGGCCGCGCTGCCGATGCTGCATGAGCTGCATCGGGCCACCGGGCTCGTGGTCCACTTGTCGATCCTGGACGGCACAGACGTTGTGTACCTGGAGAAGATCGGTGCCGCGATGGGCGCGGCCCTGGCCACCCGCATCGGTGGTCGCCAGCCGGCGCACTGTACGGCCTCGGGTAAGGCCATCCTGGCGTACCGCGGCGAGACGCTCGACGAGTTCGCCGCCCTGGCCCGTAAGACGCGCTACTCCATAGGCTCGGCGGCACAGCTGCGTCCGGAGCTCGACAAGGTTCGTGGGCACGGCGTGGCCTTCGACCGCGAGGAGCTGCAGCAGGGCATCGGATGTGTGGCGTCCCCGATCGGAAGCATCGGCGATGCCGTCGCTGCGGTGTCGGTATCCGGTTCGATGTCGCGGATGACCTTCGATCAGCGACTGGTGGCTCCGGTGCGCATGACAGCGATGGGCATCTGGCGCAATGTCGAGAACGGCCCGACCCGGGTGGCACCGACCCTGCAGCCGATTCGGCCACTGCGGTGCGACCCGTCCTCTGCTCCGCGCGAGACGAACTCACGCGCACTGCAATACGCGTGAGCCTCGATCCACAGATCGCGTCGCTGCTTCCATCGCTGAACGAGGGGTTTCCGCGCGTCGAGACGATGACCGGAGCAGCGGCGCGCGCTGCCATCCGTGCGCGATACACCGCACCGGCCGATCCGCTGCCGATGCGGTCGGTGACCGATGAGTATGCCTCCGGGCCTCATGGTGAGATACCGGTCAGGGTGTACCGCCCAGTTGCGGCGGGGCCGCTAGCTACTCTCGTCTTCGCCCATGGTGGTGGATTTGTCTTCTGCGACAAGGATTCCCACGACGGCTTGTGCCGACGGCTGGCTAATCAGATGCCCGCCGTGGTGGTATCGGTGGACTATCGGCGCGCGCCGGAACATCGGTGGCCGGCGGCGGCGCACGACGTGTTTCTAGCGACGTGTTGGGCGGTGCGTCAGGCGCGCACTCTCGGAGGAGACCCCAGCCGCGTCATCGTGTGCGGCGACAGCGCTGGAGGCAATCTCGCCGCAGTCACCGCGCTGATGGCCCGCGATATGGGTGGGCCCGCCCTCGCGGGCCAGATCCTGATCTACCCGGTGGTGGACGCGAATTTCGACACGGACTCTTATCGGCGGTATGCCAACGGTTACTACAACACCCGCGCCGCCATGCAGTGGTATTGGGATCAGTACCTGCCCGATCACGCCCTGCGCACACATCCCTACGCGGCACCACTGCGGGCAGATCTCACTGGACTACCTGCCGCGGCGGTGGTGACGGTGCGTTACGACCCGCCATGCAGTGAGGGTGAAGCCTACGCGCGGGCGTTGCAGAAGGCGGGGGTTGCGGTGCGCTACCGGCGCTACGACAACGCCATTCACGGTTTCATGACCATGCCGAGTCTGGACCTGGCCGCCGCCGCGATCGAGCGGTTGTGCCGCGATGTCCACGAGTTGCTTGCTTAAACGCCGTACTCTTCGGCGAGAACGGGTAGTCGTCCGCTGCGTGCGGCATCGAGAATCGAGCCCCGCAGCTCCGGGCATACCAGGAACAGTCCGGTGCTGTCCCGCCGCCGAAGGCACCGAGATTCGGCCTGGGCATTCCACTGCACGCTGGTCTGCTGCCAGCTACTCTTGCGCGCCAAAACCTCTGCGCCGCAACGCTGACAGCCGACCGGCACCATCGGTGAGTCGGCCAGGCGATTATCGGCGCGGATCACGACGATGAGCTTCCGGCCATCGCCGCGAGGTTCTCCTCGATCTGCGATTTCCAGGCCTCCCCGGGACGAGTGGTGTCCACCTCGTACTCGAACCGGTCGATCATCTCGTCGGCCACATCCTCGGCGTCCACATAGAACTGCTGGTACCAGCGCCGCAACTGGTACACGGGGCCGTCCTCCTCGCACAGCAGTGGATTGTCGATACGTGCCTTGTTCTTCCAGATCTGCACATCCTGCTCAAACCCGATCTTCACCCAGTCGCCGAGTGCGATAGCAGCGCCTGTGGCGGCGTCATCGGGCAATGCGGGAGACTTTTTGACGATGATGCCGTATTGCAGCACAAAGGAATCCGCATCGATCGGATAGTGACAGTTGATGAGAATCGATTGCTGGTCGCCGCCAACGAAGTGGTAGGTCAGGTCATCGATCATGAAGGAGGGTCCGTAGTACGACGCGACGGAGGTCTGTCCGATCATCTCCACCCCTTCCGGGCTGGGCACGTCCGGCCGGGTTCCGCCGTTCATGTACTGCGTCGCAACGTGGCCCTCGAAGATGTTCTTGAAGTACGTAGGCAGCGCACCGTGTACGTAGAAGAAGTGCGCCATGTCGACGACGTTGTCGACGATCTCTCGGCAGTTGGTGTTGACAATCGTTGTGTACCAGTGCCAATCGGTCCACTCGTCACTGCCGGCGCCCTCGATCCGGGGAATCGTTATGCCCGCCGGCGGCGGACTCCCTTGCGGGTCATTCCAGATGAACAGCATGCCGTCCTGTTCCAGCGTGGTCCAGGTCGCCGTGCGTGCGAGCTTGGGGGTGCGACGGCTATAGGGCACCTGCTTGCAGCGGCCATCGCCGCCCCAGCGCCAATCATGAAATGGGCAAGCGATTTCGTCACCCTTGACCTCGCCCTGGCTGAGGTCACCGCCCATATGCCTGCAGTAGGCGTCCAAGACGCTGATCTTGCCTCCGGCGCCGCGGAACACCACAAGCTTTTGACCGAACGCGTTGATGGAGTGTGGCTTTCCGTCGCCGAAGTCCTTGATGAGGCCAAGGCAATGCCAGCCGCGGGCGAACCGGGTAGGCGCCGCGTCCGCCTCGATGCTTCGCACCTTCACAGAATCAAGATCGGGCTCTGACTGGGCTGTCGTCATGGACCCGTTCTAACAGCGTCTTTGCCCTCACAGCAGGGGGTCGGTCCGCTCACCGGACATCGGTTGTCGCCCGCAGAGCTGACGTCCCGCTGGGAGGGAATCGGCGGCTACCGCGAGGAACTATCGGCATAACCTCGCGGGCGTTCAGACCTATTCGACGGAGGTACATGCAGATGGCATCAGCACCCCATGGGCTGATTCCGGCGGGAACCGTCGCGGCCGACACCGAGGTCGATCTGCTGGTGGTCGGCGCGGGAACGGGGATGGCCGCCGCGCTGGCCGGCAGTGAGCGCGGACTGTCGGTGCTGATCGTCGAGAAATCGCACTACGTGGGTGGGTCTACCGCCCGCTCGGGAGGAGCCCTGTGGCTTCCGGCGAGTCCGGTGCTGAGTGCCGCCGGCACGGGCGACACCCTGGATAAGGCACGCGCCTACCTGCGGTCGGTGGTCGCGGGAACCGCTTCGGAGGCGCGCAGCGACGGGTTCCTTGAGCACGAATCGGCGACCATCGAGATGCTGATGCGACTGACACCGATGCGTTTTACCTGGTGCCGGGACTACGCGGATTACCACCCCGAAGAGCCTGGCGGCAGCCCGGTCGGGCGTACCTGCGAATGCCGCCCGTTCGATGCATCCGTGCTGGGCGCGTACCGAAACCGACTGCAACCGGGTGTCATGAAGCCCCCCGCGGTCCCGATGCCCGTCACCAGCGCCGACTATCGGTGGATGAACCTGATGGCACGGCTCCCCCGTAAGGCTTTGCCGCTCATCGTGAAACGAGTCGCGCAAGGAGTCGGCGGGGCGGTACTGGGCCGGCGCTACCTGGCGGGCGGTCAGGCCCTGGCGGCGGGACTGTTCGCCGGGGTGCTGCGTGCGGGGATTCCGATCTGGACGGACACCTCGCTCGTGCGTCTGGTCACCCAGGGCGCGCGTGTCACCGGCGCGGTGGTCACTCACGAGGGCCGCGAGATCACGGTGACGGCCCGTCGAGGCATCGTACTGGCGGCCGGAGGCTTTGACCACAACATGGAGATGCGGCACAAATTCCAGTCGGCGACCCTCGGCAGGAACATGAGCCTGGGTGCCGACACCAACACCGGTGATGCGCTGCAGATAGGCCAAGAGTGCGGTGCGGCAATCGATTCCATGAGCCAGGCCTGGTGGTTCCCGGCGGTGGCGCCGCTGCCCGGCGGTAGCCCAAAGGTGATGCTGGCGGAGCGATCGTTACCGGGATCGTTCATCGTCGACCAGACCGGACGACGCTTCATCAACGAGGCAACCGACTACATGTCGTTTGGGCAGCGTGTACTTGAGCGGGAGCGGTGCGGCGACCCGGTGGAATCGATGTGGATCATCTTTGACCGGCAGTACCGCAACAGCTACGTCTTCGCCGGCCAGCTGTATCCGCGTATGCCGATACCGGCCAGCTGGTTCAATGCCGGAATTGCTTATCGTGCAGAGAGTTTAGCGGCACTGGCGCCGATGATGGGGATACCGCGTGAGGATTTTCTGGCCACGGTGCGGCGATTCAACGCATCGGCGGCAGCCGGTGATGACGTTGATTTCCACCGGGGCCGCAGCGTGTACGACCGTTACTACGGTGACCCGACCGTGACACCGAATCCGAACCTGCGGCCGCTGCGCGACGGCCCGTTCTATGCGGTGCGCATGGTGCTGAGCGACCTCGGCACCTGCGGCGGACTTCGTGCGGACGAGCGCGCACGCGTGCTGTGCGAAGACGGCACCGTGATGGAGGGGCTCTACGCGATCGGCAATACCGCCGCCAATGCCTTCGGCGCCACCTATCCGGGTGCGGGGGCCACGATTGCTCAGGGGCTGGTGTACGGCTACATCGCCGCACAGGACGCGGCGGTGCGGTAGCTACTCCGGCGAATCGTGTTGTTTGGAAAGCTTTTCGGCATCAACTCGTTTTTCGACCTCGCGCCAGTAACCCGGGACGAGGCGAGGGGTTCCACCGTCGGGATCGGCCTTGTCGAATTCCTCTGCGGCCTCGGCAAGATCGTCGATCATCATCAGCGCGAGATCGCGCTCGGCCGCGTAGTAGCGCTCGGCCCATTTGAGTGCCACGCGCGAGTACGCCCAGGCAGGCTGGGCCGCAGCGCCATCCGCATCCAGCGCCGCGCGCCGTTGCATGTTTTCGGAGTACTCGACGTGACGTTCGAGAATCTCCTTGAGCCTGGCCGGATCCGTCATATGGCCCTGCATGACGCGCAGCACCACGCTGTGCTTGAGAACCTGCGGCTCGGCGGGCGTCTCGTTCGCCCACTGGTTCATCGCCGCCATACCCGCAGCCGTGATCTTGTACAGCCGGCGGCTACGGGCGCCGTTGTCGTGATCGACTCGCGACGTGGCGTACCCGATCTTTTCCAGTTTCCGTAGTTCCGAATAGATCTGGCTGAAGGAAGGGCTCCAGTAAAAGTAGCTGATACTCCAATCCGCCCACTTCTTGATGTCATAGCCGGAGACCTCTTCCTCGTAGGAAAGCATGCCGAGGATCGTCCAGCTGGTGGCAGCGAGATTCGGTTCGTCGGGCGAACTGGTTGCTGCCATCGATCAAGGGTAGCAACGCGACATGCCGTCCAGGGCGCTCCGGGGCCGCTCAGCGGGAGAATGGTAACTGTGTCAACATGACTGATATGGATGAGCAGGAATGGCAACCGCTCGGTGCGTTGATGTACCGCGTCTCGGCGGCCTTGCGTTCGGAGATCACGGCGGCGTTGGCGCCCCTGAATCTGCCATTCCCCCAGTACGTCTGCATGCGGGTGTTGTCCAAGAACCCAGGCTGGTCCAATGCGGATCTGGCCCGTGCGACGGATGTGACCCCGCAGTCGATGAACACCGTTTTGCAGGCGCTGCAGGACGCCGGTCTGGTGTCACGGCCGGACACCGTGGACTCCGGCCGTGCCCGGCCCGCTCAACTGAGCCGGTCCGGGGCGGTACTTCTCAAACAGGCTGACGTGCTGGCACGAGAGGCCGAAGAGCGCCTGCTCGCGGACATCTCGGCGGGGCAGCGCGCCGACTTTTTCCAGACCCTCCGCGACATCGCGGGCGAGGATGGCCCTACCTGCTGAATCGCTTCTCGTTGCACTGTCGGCGGGTAGCTTCGATGCCATGAACAGGCTTGTGGCAGGTGTGGTGGTCGGTGTAACGGCAGTTCTGGCGGGGTGCTCGGCGCATCCGCCGTCGGCGACTCCCGCCAACACGCCGAGTGCGTTGTCCCCAGAGCGGCGCACACCCGAGGGCACCATCGTTGTCACCCCTGACAACTTCGTGCGGGCAGAGTCGGACCTGTACTTCGGCAACATCGTGAAGGATGGCGGCTTCGGCTCCTTCCATCACATCCGGGAGTTGTCACCACTGGATCGGCAGCTGGTAATCCGCCAGAACCGTGACACCCTCTACTCGTCGGCGGTGTTCGACCTTGACGCTGGTCCGGTCACCATCTCGCTGCCTGACCCGGGGCAGCGATTCATGTCGCTGCAGCTCATCACGGAGGATCACTACGTTCCGGCCGTCTTCTACGGCAAGGGTCAGCACACAATCACCAAGGAACAGACCGGAACCCGCTATGTAGCCGCTGCCGTGCGGACCCTGGTGAACCCGGGTGATCCCGCGGACCTCGCGGAGGTCCATGCCTTGCAGGACGCTGTGACGGCACAACAAGAACGCCCCGGGAGTTTCGATATCCCTAAATGGGACAGCGCAAGTCAACAGAAGGTGCGGGAAGGCCTGCTCCAGCTGGCCGCGACACTTCCCGATACCAAGGCAACGTTCGGTACCAGGGACACCACCGACCCGGTCCGCCATCTGATCGGTACCGCCTCGGCCTGGGGCGGCAACCCCGAGAAAGACGCCCTCTACCTCAATGTCAACCCAGCCAAGAATGACGGCACCACGGTGTATCGACTGACGGTCGGACAGGTACCGGTAGATGGGTTCTGGTCGGTCACCGTCTACAACAAGGACGGGTACTTCACGCCGAATTCCCGTAATGCCTACTCACTCAACAACATCACCGCGCGACGCGGAGCCGGGGGCGATACCACGGTGCAGTTCGGTGGGTGCACGGACGCCACGGTGAACTGCCTGCCGATCACGCCAGGCTGGAACTACATGGTCCGGCTGTACCGCGCGCAGCCGCAGATTCTCGACGGCCAGTGGGTGTTCCCGGAGGCGCAACCCGTCACCTAGTGGAATCTATTGGGGTGTAACGAGCTTGGCGACTTGCCCGGCGACCTCTGCACGGATGTCGGCATCGGACATGTCCTCCAGGCCGAAGCCGGCACGCAGGCTGGGCCCCATCAGCCGCCAGCCGAGCTGCAGGGCAATCGCGTGGGCCCCCGCTAGCCGGGCCTCACGCTCGTCCGCGTGACCGGGGCGTATCTGTTCGAGTAGCCATTCCATCCCCGGTCTGCGTTCCTGGAGTTCTTCGATGGGAAAGCCGTCGAGCGTGGAGCGCACCATCACTCGCAGCTGCAGATCATGTGCGGCCTCCAGGTCCGGAGCGGATGCCCCGGCTTCGCGTAGTGCGGCCCCGGTGTCGGCCAGGTGTTGCAGCGTGGAGGCCAGCAGCTGGCGCTTGCTGCCGAAATGGCGGTGCACCAGCCCGTGGTTCACCCCGGCGCGGGCGGCGACCTCGCGGATGGATGCGGCGGCGGGCCCCTTCTCGGCGAAAAGCTCGGCGGCGGCGTTCAGAACGGCCTCCACCACTTCTTCCTTGCCTACGGGCTTGGCAGCCGTTGCCTCGGGTGTAGTCATGTGTGTACAGTAGCGGACGAGCGAGTGTAGTCATTTGACTACACCGAATTATCGGGAAGAAGGAGCGGGTCATGAGCAGCGATGTACGTGTGGTGAAGCTGGGCGAGAACATCGGCGCCCGTATCGACGGAGTGCGCCTCGGCGAAGTGGACGCCGAGACGGCAGCTGCCATCAACGAGGCCATGCTGGAGCACAAGGTGATCTTCTTCCGCGGACAGCAGCACCTCGACGACGAAGCGCAGTTCGCTTTCGCGCGCTGCATGGGCGTACCGACATCGCCGCACCCCACATTGAAGTTCGACGGAGAGCGTGTGATGCGGCTCGACTCGGAGGAGGGGGGCCGCGCCAACCAGTGGCATACGGATGTGACCTTCGTGGACCGGATTCCGAAGGCCTCGATCCTGCGCGCGGTGGAGCTGCCACCGTATGGCGGGACAACCACGTGGACCTCCACGGTGGCGGCCTACCGGCAGCTGCCCAAGGCCCTGCAAGAGTTGGCGGACAATCTGTGGGCCATGCACAACAACCAATTTGATTACGCCCAAGTAGATCCCGCGAAGGTGGCCGAACTCTTGGCCAAGGCGGGATCCGGATCCAAGTATGTGCGCGAGTTCGGGTCGACGCATTTCGAGGCGCACCACCCGGTGGTTCGGGTGCATCCCGAGACGGGCGAGAAGGCGCTGCTGCTGGGCAACTTCGTGAAGCGGATTCTGGATGTGAACGGCAGCGAATCGCAAGCGTTGTTCCGGATGTTCCAGGATCGGATCACCTGGCTGGAGAACACGATTCGATGGAGCTGGGAGCTCGGTGACGTCGCGATGTGGGACAACCGCGCCACCCAGCACTATGCCGTCTCCGATTACGGTGACCAACGGCGCCGGATGCATCGCGTCACCCTGGCCGGTGATGTGCCGGTGGGTGTCAACGGTGAAAGCAGCCGGGTGATCTCCGGGGACGCCAGTGACTACTCGGTGATCGACAACCCGAAGCGGCTGGTGGCGTAGGCCTCAGGGCATCGAGTGGGAATTTCGCGAGGAAATCCGGCCGATTCTCCTCGCGAAGTTCCCACTCGGCTGTTCGAGCCCGGTGTGCGTGGCCGTCAGGCCCCGCGCCTGCCCAAGAAGAACGTGGCGGCGGCGCCCAGCGTGGCTGCCACCACCGCGATCCCTCCGGCCAGCCACCAGGACGGCCCGTTCGAGGCGTCGGGGCTCTTGGATGCGAGCAGCGCACCGACGATCGTGTTGAAGTTGTCGGTCTGATCGGTGAGTCCGGAGACGTTCGCGGCACCCGGCCCGTAGGCGGCGATGCGCACCTGCGTTCCCGTGTGCGTCTGCGACTCCCCTTCCGGCGCGGTGGGATACATGATCCGCATGGTGGCGCCGTCGGCCGTCTTCACCGCGACCGACAGGGCGGTTGGGTTGTCGAAGTCCTCGGGAACGATGAGCGAGGAGTGCCCGTGATCGGCGGTCACGATGACCAGGGTGTTGCCGTCCTTGCGGGCGAAGTCCAGCGCCGCCGCGACGGCCTCGTCCAGCGCGATGGTCTCACCGATCTGACCGCAGATGTTGGCCGCGTGATCCTGCTTGTCGATCGACGCCGACTCCACCTGCAGGAAGAAACCCTTGTCCTGCCCCTTTTTCGAGTTCACCAGCAGGTCAATGGCTTTGGTGGTCATCGCGGACAGTTGAGGTTGGTCTTTGGGCAGCTCGGGGTTGGGCCGGCAGGTGGTTGCGGGCAGCTTGCCGCCGTTGGGAACCGCCGCGGGCACCTTGTCCCACTGCACCGGCAGGTTGCCCTTCGCGAACACACCGAGCACCGGATTGTCCAGGCTGCCTACCTTGTTCAGATCACCCGCGGTGGTGGGCAGCTGGTATCCGGCGGCCTTGGCGACATCCAGTGAGCTCTTGCCCCTGTGCTCGCCGCCGGTGATGGTCTCCTCGAAGTACTTACCGCCGCCGCCGAGGCTGATATCGGCCCGGGTGGCCACCAGCTGCTCGGAGATCGAGCCCTTGCCGCCGTTGTCGACGGCGTTGCCCGCGCACTTCTCGAGAGTCTCCTTGGGGCCCTTGCAGTCCCGATCGACGACATGGGCGGTGAGCACGGCCGGGGTGGCGTCCTGCAGTTCCGCGGTGGTGACGTTTCCGGTGGCGAATCCCTGCTTCTGCACGATCTCCAGGATCGTGTCCAGGGGCTTGCCGTCGAGGTCGACCGAGATGGCTCCGTTGTAGGTCTTGGTCCCGGTCGCCCACCCGGTGCCGGAGGCCGCCGAGTCGGTGACGTAATCCGGCTTGCCCTTCTCGGGGCCGTCCTTGGTGAGCGCGAACGTGGTGTACTCACCGGTGATGGGCAGTGCGTCGAGTCCGGGAAGGGTCCCGGCGGCGCCGTGCTGGTAGTTGCGCGCCGAGGTGATCTCCGAGGTCCCCATGCCATCACCGATCAGCAGGATGACGTTCTTGGCGTTGCGGCCCTGCACCGAATTCCGCAGATCTGCCGCCTTGTCGCCGTCACGTCCGCCCGGCGTACGGTTCGCGCCACCGGTCTTGGCGATCTCGCCGACAGGCACCTCGGGAGCGTCCGAGGGCGGTGCGGCGGCCGCGGACGGAGCAAGGGCCAGGATCAGTGTCGAGGTGAGGGCGATGACTGCGTGGGAGATGCGCATCGGGCCAGTTTCCAGGGAACCGATGAACGCTCGGTGAACCGATGGGGAAACGCCTCACCCAGACCGAGGTTATGGCGCATACGTCTCGCACAAATTCGCCACAACCTCGGTCTCGGCGCAGAGGTGTTACTCGGCGGGCAGATCCAGAACCAGGCGCCCTTCCCCGCGCGATACGCAGGTCAGGATCTGTCCCTCGTCTCGCTGGGATTCGGTGAGGATCTGGTCCCGATGGTCGACGGTGCCTGCCAGCACGTTCACTCTGCAGGTACCGCAGAAACCCTGCTGGCATGAATACGCCACATGGGGCAGCTTCTTCTTGATGACGTCCAGCGCCGTGCGATCGGCGGGCACCTCGAGCACCGGCCCACCGGGGCCCAGCTGTACCTCGAAGGGATGACCATCCACCACGGGTGCGGCGGCAAATCGCTCGAAATGCAGTTCCACCGACGGCATTTCGAGTAGGCGCCGCTGCAGGACGGCGAGCATCGGTGCGGGGCCACAGCAGTACACCGCGTCGTTCTCGCCCACCTCGGGCAGCAGGTCATTGGCGGTCGGCAGACCCGACTGATCGTCGGTCCGCACGATGACCCGATCACCAAAGCGTTTGAGCTCATTGAGGAACGGGAGCGAATCGCGGTTCCGGCCGGTGTACACCATGGTCCATGGCTTACCCAGCTGCTCGGCGAAGGCGATCATGGACAGGATCGGTGTGATGCCGATGCCGCCGGCCACGAAGTGCAGCTTGCGCGGCCCGGGCTGGGTCATCGCGAGCGGGAAGGCGTTGCGCGGTCCGAGGATCGACACGGTGGCGCCGATCTGAAGCGCGTCATGCACCTCGATGGAGCCACCGCCGCCCTCGGGGATACGACGCACGGCGATGCGGTAGTGGTACGGGTCGGAGACGTCGCCGCACAGTGAGTACTGCCGCATCCGGCCCGACGGCAGCAGTAGATCCAGGTGTGCGCCGGGATGCCACGGCGGAAGGCGTTCGCCGTCGGGTGCGGCGAGCACCAGGCTGGCGACGTCCTGATCCTTCGCCTCGATCCAGCGGTCCTTCACCACCAGCGTCAGCGTGCGGTCGACGTGGTTCTCGGGCGGTTTCTTGAGAATCAGCAGGGCGCCGATGGCCCGGACCGCGACTGGGAACAGCACGCTGCCGAGTGCGATCGTGGGCGACACCGGCAGGGTGCCGTACAGCGTGGGCGGCAGCGAAGGCCGTTTGCGCTTGGGAGTGGGCTGCGGAGTGCGGCGAAAGCGATCGAACATCAGTAGCCGGCCGCGGCCTTCGCGGCGGGTGACGTACTCAGGTATGCCACCGCCTGCGCCGTGCTGCCCACCTGGTCGGGTGAGAAGCCGGGACGCATGAATTCCATGGCCGACTTGGCCAGCTCGCGCCACCGCAAGAACGCTCCCCGCTTCATGGCCTTGTTCATCTGCCGCAGCACGCCGAAGACGCCGTAGTTGGGCAGCGACGGGTCCTGCCGCACCAAGAACTTGGTGTAGCGCAGCATCACGCCCACCAGCAGCATGGTGGCCAGCACGAAGGTCAGCATCATGTGCCCGCGGCGGATCTGGAAGTACCGGGCCACGTCGTACGCGACGCTGCGGTGCTCGACCTCTTCGGCGCCGTGCCAGCGGAACAGGTCAACCATCTCCGCGTCGGCGTTGAACTTCTCGAAGGGGTGGTTGAGCACCCAGTCGCCGAGCACGGCGGTGAAGTGTTCGATACCGGCGATGAGGGCTAGCTTCTCCACCATCACGCGGTACCGGAGCTTCTCGCTGCGCAGCTCGTTGGTGCGCTCCAGCATGTGCGTGATGTATTCGATCTGGGTGATCGCGGGCGCGACGTTGATGCCGTTCTTCTCCAGGAAGTCGCCCAGCACCTTGCTGTGGGTCTCGGCGTGCACGGCCTCCTGGCCCATGAATCCGATCATCGCCTCGCGGATCTTGTCGTCCTTCACATACGGCAACGCGCGGGTGAAGGTGTCGACGAATGCCCGCTCACCCTCCGGCAGAAGGAGATTGAAGGCCGAGATGAAATGCGAGACGATGGGCTCGTTGGGGATCCAGTGCAGCGGCGTGTGGCTGGTGTCGAACTGGACATTGCGCGGCCGGAGCACTACCTCGCCGGGCTCTGTGGGTACGACGTGCAGGCCGGTGGCCTCAGTTGTGTTGCGCGCCATGGTGTCCTCCTATTTGTTGAGTTTGTTGCCAAGGCTGCCCCAGAAGAGCCGGTTCAGCGCCGGGGCCAGGCGGCTGAGGTGGTATTGCATGTGTGCTTCCGGAGTGACCGGGACGACCGACTTGCCTTTGAGGACGGCATTCACGATGCCCTTGGCCACCTTCTCCGGGCCGTAGCCGCGTTTGGCGTACAGTCCCGCGCCCTGCCGCTGGCGCTTGGCCTGGTCCTCGGCCGACAGACCGGAAAACTGAGTGGTGCGAATGATGTTCGTGTTGACGATGCCCGGGCAGATGGTGCTGACCTTGACCTTCGCGCGAGCGAGCTCGCCGCGCAGCACGTCGGAGAACATGAACACGGCGGCCTTGCTGGTGGCGTAGGCGCCCATCTCGGGGATCGGCGTGTACGCGGCGGCACTGGAGATGTTGACGATGTGCCCGCTCTTGCGCTCAGCCATTCGAGGGCCGAACGCGCGGCAGCCGTACACGACTCCATTGAGATTGATGTTGAGCACGCGCTGGAAGTCCGCAGACGGCGTATCGAAGAATCGTCCGGCCTGGCCGATGCCGGCGTTGTTGATCAGGACGTCCGGCACTCCGTGCGTGGCGCAGACTTCGTCGGCGAATGCGGTCACGGCGTTCTCGTCGGACACATCCAGGGCATAAGGGTGGGCGGTGCCGCCTAATTTCTCCACGAGCCCGACGGTCTCGTTCGCGGTGTCGAGGTTGATATCGGCGACAACGACACGGGCCGCCTGGCGGGCGAAGGCCAACGCGGTCTCGCGGCCGATGCCGCTTCCGCCGCCGGTCACCACCACCAGGCTGTTGCGCTGTGCACTGCCGGATGTCATGCATCCTCCGAATCCTGCGCACCGAGCGCGCTTACGTGATAGCGGAGATTGTAAATCACCAAACGGGGGTCAAAAAAGACGCAGCGTTTGGTAAAGGGGTCCGGTGGTGTTTATCGAGGAAACGGGCGTTGACCTACACGTTGAGAGAACGACGCCGCAAGGTGTCGCGCCATCTAACCACCCGAGTTGGCGTCCACCGGGGTTCCTGACATATCGTTTTGATTACTTGTCGCGTCGGGGCACGAGATCCGCTGGTCAACGGTGTCCGGCGGGTGCCTCATCGTCGGAGCCGGATGCTCTTCACGCAAGCGGTTCATCGCCGCGAGCCCACGAAGCAGACGGCCGAGAAGGACGCTACGGACAAGGGCCAACGGGCCAGCCCCGGGGTTTGAGCACCACCCCGTGCCGGTCTGTGGGGCACCTTCGAGGAGGGCATTGACGGGTGCATACAGCCTGTGCACCCAGGGAGGCCCTGGAGACGAGACGAGCAGCCATGCCACACCCCGCGACCGGGCTCTACAACCCGGCCTACGAGCACGATGCGTGCGGTGTCGCCATGGTCGTGGATATGCACGGCCGGCGCAGCCGCGACATTGTGGACAAGGCCATCACCGCACTGCTGAACCTGGAGCACCGTGGTGCCGCGGGAGCCGAGCCCAATAGCGGTGACGGCGCCGGAATCATGCTGCAGATCCCGGACAAGTTCTTCCGCGCTGTCGTGGACTTCGAACTGCCCGCCGAGGGCAGCTACGCCTCGGGTATCGCGTTTCTGCCCCAGGGATCCAAGGACGCGGCGGCGGCGTGCGAGGCCGTCGACAAGATCGTCGAGGCAGAGGGTTTGACCGTTCTGGGCTGGCGTGAGGTTCCGCACGACGACTCATCGCTGGGCGCCCTCGCCCGCGACGCCATGCCCACCTTCCGGCAGCTGTTCATCTCCGGTGCCTCCGGTATCGACCTGGAGCGGCGCGTCTACGTGGTGCGCAAGCGCATCGAGCACGAGCTGGGCAACCAGGGATCGGGCCGCGGCAGCCTTGGCGAGGAAACCGTCTATTTCCCAAGCCTTTCCGGCCGCACCTTCGTCTACAAGGGCATGCTGACCACTCCGCAGCTGCGGGCGTTCTACCTCGATCTGCAGGACGAACGCGTCGAGAGCGCGCTGGGCATCGTGCATTCGCGCTTCTCCACCAATACCTTCCCGTCCTGGCCCCTGGCGCACCCCTACCGCCGGGTGGCGCACAACGGTGAGATCAACACCGTCGCGGGTAACGAGAACTGGATGCGGGCCCGTGAGGCGCTCATCAAGACCGATGCGTTCGGCGATCCTGCCCAGCTCGACAAGATCTTCCCCATCTGTACGCGCGGTGCCTCGGACACGGCGCGGTTCGACGAGGCACTGGAACTGCTGCACCTGGGTGGCCGCCCCCTGCACCATGCGGTGCTGATGATGATCCCCGAGGCGTGGGAGCGGCACGAGTCCATGGACCCGCAGCGCCGCGCGTTCTACGAGTACCACGCATCCCTCATGGAGCCCTGGGACGGGCCGGCCTCGGTCTGCTTCACCGACGGCACCATTGTCGGCGCCGTGCTCGACCGCAACGGCCTACGGCCGTCCCGTGTTTGGGTGACCAACGACGGACTGGTCGTGATGGCCTCCGAGGCCGGCGTGCTGGATCTGGACCCGTCCACCGTCGTGCAGCGCACCCGCCTGCAGCCCGGCCGCATGTTCCTGGTGGACACCACCCAGGGCCGCATCGTCTCCGATGAAGAGGTCAAGGCCGAACTCGCCGCCGCGGAGCCGTACCAGAAGTGGATCGACGAGGGCCTGGTGCGCCTGGAGCAGCTGCCAGACCGGCCGCACCAGCACATGCCGCACAACCGGATCGTGTTGCGCCAGCAGGTATTCGGCTACACCTATGAGGAGATCAACCTCCTGGTGGCACCGATGGCCCGCACCGGCGCCGAGGCACTCGGCTCAATGGGCACCGATACCCCGATTGCGGTGCTGTCCAACCGGTCCCGGATGCTGTTCGACTACTTCCAGCAGCTTTTCGCGCAGGTCACCAATCCCCCGCTGGACGCCATCCGCGAGGAGGTCGTGACGAGCCTCGGCGGTGTGATTGGTCCCGAGGGCGATCTGTTGAACCCGACCGCCGAGTCGTGCCACCAGATCCTGCTGCCGCAGCCGGTGTTGCACAACGACGAGCTGGACAAGCTCATCCACCTCGACCCTTCGGACGAGGTCAACGGGCGTCCGCATGGTTTCTCCAGTCGCGTGATTCGCTGCCTGTACCCGGTTGCCGAGGGTGGTGCGGGACTACGGACCGCCCTGGAGTCGGTGCGTGCGGAGGTCTCCGCGGCCATCGCGGGCGGCGCCCAGGTGATCATCTTGTCGGATCGCGAGTCGGACGATCAGATGGCGCCAATCCCTTCACTGTTGGCTGTTGCCGCGGTGCACCACCACCTCGTTCGCGAGCGGTCCCGCACCAAGGTCGGTCTGGTGGTCGAGGCCGGAGACGCCCGCGAGGTGCACCATGTGGCGGCACTGGTCGGTTTCGGTGCGGCCGCCGTCAACCCCTACATGGCCTTCGAGTCCATCGAAGATCTGATCGACCGCGGCATGATCTCGGGTGTGGAGCGCGACAAGGCGATCCGCAACTACATCAAGGCCGCGGGCAAGGGCGTGCTCAAGGTCATGTCCAAGATGGGCATCTCCACCCTGGCCTCCTACACGGGTGCCCAGCTCTTCCAGGCCATCGGCCTGTCACCGGAGCTGCTGAACGAGTACTTCACCGGATTGGCTTGTCCCACAGGCGGTATCGGTCTGGACGAGATCGCCGCCGACGTTGCCTCCCGCCACCACCTGGCCTTCTTGGAGCGCCCCGAAGAATGGGCGCACCGGGAGCTCGAGGTCGGTGGTGAGTACCAGTGGCGGCGTGAGGGCGAGTACCACCTGTTCAACCCCGACACGGTGTTCAAGCTGCAGCACTCCACCCGGACCGGCCAGTACTCGGTCTTCAAGGAGTACACCCAGTTGGTCGACGACCAGAGCGAGCGGATGGCTTCGCTGCGCGGTCTGCTGAAGTTCAAGTCCTCCGAAGACACTGGGCGCGCGCCGGTTCCGCTGGACGAGGTGGAGCCCGCCAGCGAGATCGTGAAGCGTTTCTCGACCGGTGCGATGAGCTTCGGCTCCATCTCTGCCGAGGCGCACGAGACCCTGGCGATCGCGATGAACCGCCTCGGTGCTCGATCGAACTCCGGTGAGGGCGGCGAGGATCCGCGTCGATTCACGCCCGATGAGAATGGCGACTGGCGACGCAGTGCCATCAAGCAGGTGGCCTCCGGCCGGTTCGGTGTGACTTCGCACTACCTGAGCAACTGCACCGACATCCAGATCAAGATGGCGCAGGGCGCCAAGCCCGGCGAGGGTGGCCAGCTGCCCGCGCACAAGGTCTACCCATGGGTGGCCGAGGTGCGGCACTCCACACCCGGCGTGGGACTCATCTCCCCGCCGCCACACCACGACATCTACTCGATCGAGGACCTGGCGCAGCTGATCCACGATCTGAAGAACTCCAACCCGCAGGCGCGTATCCACGTGAAGCTGGTGTCGGAGAACGGTGTTGGCACGGTTGCCACGGGTGTTTCGAAGGCCCACGCCGATGTGGTGCTCATCTCGGGGCATGACGGCGGCACCGGTGCCACCCCGCTGACCTCCATGAAGCACGCGGGTGCGCCGTGGGAGCTGGGTCTGGCCGAGACACAGCAGACGTTGTTGCTCAACGGTCTACGTGACCGCATCGTCGTGCAGGTCGACGGCCAGCTCAAGACCGGTCGCGACGTGATGATCGCCATGCTGCTGGGCGGCGAGGAGTTCGGTTTCGCGACCGCTCCCCTGGTCGTCTCGGGCTGCATCATGATGCGCGTCTGCCACCTGGACACTTGCCCGGTTGGTGTGGCCACGCAAAACCCCGTGCTGCGCCAGCGGTTCAACGGCAAGCCGGAGTTCGTGGAGAACTTCTTCCTGTTCATCGCCGAGGAAGTCCGGGAACTGATGGCCGAGCTCGGTTTCCGCACCGTCAACGAGGCCGTCGGCCAGGTTGGCGCGCTGGACACCGAGAAGGCGATCGCACACTGGAAGGCCAGCAAGATCGATCTGACCCCGGTGCTGACGGAGCCGGAGTCGGCGTTCATGAACCAGGACCTGTACTGCAGTGGGTCGCAGGACCATGGCCTGGAGAAGGCGCTGGACCAGCAGCTGATCGTGATGAGCCGAGAGGCCCTCGATCGCGGTACTCCGGTGAAGTTCGAGACGCTGATCACCAACGTCAACCGGACTGTCGGCACCATGCTTGGGCACGAGGTCACCAAGGCCTATGGCGGCGAGGGACTTCCGGACGACACCATCGACATCACCTTCACCGGCTCGGCGGGGAACAGCTTCGGCGCGTTCGTGCCGCGTGGCATCACGTTGCGGTTGTTCGGCGATGCCAACGACTACGTGGGCAAGGGACTGTCCGGCGGGCACATCGCGGTGCGCCCCTCCCGCGAGGCACCGGCAGACTTTGAGGCCGAGAAGAACATCATCGGCGGAAACGTCATTCTGTTCGGCGCCACCAGCGGTGAGGCCTTCCTCAACGGATTGGTGGGCGAGCGGTTCGCCGTGCGCAACTCGGGTGCATCCGCTGTCGTCGAAGGCGTGGGCGATCACGGCTGCGAGTACATGACCGGCGGCACCGTGGTGGTGCTCGGCCCGACCGGGCGCAACTTCGCCGCGGGGATGTCCGGCGGTGTGGCCTATGTGTACGACCCGGCCAAACAGCTGGTGGACAACCTCAACGACGAGATGGTCGATGTGGACGCGCTGGATCCTGACGATGAGCAGGTGCTGCGCAGCCTGATCGAAAAGCACGTAGCGGCGACCGACTCTGCTGTCGGACAACGTATTCTGGCCGACTGGAGCGGCCAAAGCGACTCCTTCGTCAAGGTGATGCCTCGCGACTACCGTCGCGTGCTGGAGGCCATTGCCGACGCGGAGCTGACCGGAGGCGATGTGAACGAGGCGATCATGGCGGCAGCTCGTGGGTGACCCAAGCGGCTTTCTGACTCACACCACCCGCGAACTGCCGAAGCGGCGTCCCGTGCCATTGCGGCTGCTCGACTGGAAAGAGGTCTACGAAGACTTCGAGCACACGGCCCTGCAGACGCAGGCGTCGCGATGCATGGACTGTGGAATTCCGTTCTGCCACAAGGGTTGCCCGCTGGGTAACTTGATTCCCGAGTGGAACGACATGGTGTACCGCGGAAACTGGCGTGAGGCCATCGAGCGGCTGCACGCCACCAACAACTTCCCGGAATTCACCGGCCGGCTCTGCCCCGCGCCCTGTGAGGCGTCGTGTGTACTGGGCATCAACCAGGACCCGGTGACCATCAAGCAGGTCGAGGTGGAACTGATCGACAACGCCTTCGAAAACGACTGGGTCAAGCCCATTCCGTCCGAGGTGAAGACCGGCAAGAAGGTCGCGGTGGTCGGTTCGGGTCCAGCTGGTTTGGCTGCGGCGCAGCAACTTACGCGCGCCGGTCATGATGTCACCGTGTATGAGCGGGCCGACCGCATCGGCGGTCTGCTGCGGTACGGCATTCCCGAGTTCAAGATGGAAAAGCGCCACATCGACCGGCGGTTGGACCAGATGCGGTCCGAGGGCACGGTTTTCGAGGCCGGAGTGAACGTCGGTGTCGACATCACCGCCGACGAGCTGCGCGCGAAATTCGATGCCGTGGTGCTCGCGGGCGGGGCGACCGCCTGGCGTGACCTTCCGGTTCCGGGACGCGAACTCGAGGGCATCTACCAGGCCATGGAATACCTGCCCTGGGCCAACAAGGTGCAGCTGGGCGACGACGTCGTGGACGAGGACGGGCAGCCCCCGATCACCGCAAAGGGCAAGCGCGTCATCATCATTGGTGGTGGTGACACCGGAGCTGATTGCCTGGGCACCGCGCACCGCCAGGGCGCGACAAGCGTCCAGCAGTTCGAGATCATGCCCAAGCCGCCGGAGCTCCGTTCCGAGCGCGACCCGTGGCCGACGTACCCGACGCTGTTCCGGGTGGCCTCCGCGCACGAAGAGGGCGGCGAGCGGATCTACGCCGTCAACACCGAGCGGTTCCTCGGCGAGGACGGCAAGGTGACCGGCTTGCGAGCCCACGAGGTCGTCTTCAACGCCGGAAAGTTCGAGAAGGTCGAGGGCTCGGACTTCGAGCTGGAGGCCGACATCGTCTTCCTGGCAATGGGATTCGTGGGTCCGGAGAAGCCGGGCCTGCTGGAGAACCTGGGCGTGGAACTCACCGACCGCGGCAATGTGGCGCGTGATGGCGCGTATGCGACGTCGGTGGACGGCGTGTTCGTGGCCGGCGATATGGGCCGGGGCCAGTCGCTGATTGTGTGGGCGATTGCCGAGGGCCGTTCCGCCGCTGCCGCGGTGGACGAGTACCTGACCGGTGAGACGGCGCTGCCCGCGCCAATCAAGCCGACTGCCGCACCACAGCGCTGAGCTTCCTGGTCGGCGTTGCCGGGCTCGCGAGGGCCGGTAGCTCCGGGCGATTTCACCTCGTGTTACCTGACATGTTTGCTTGTTGTCGGTGTGACACGTGATCTAGGTCGGGATTTGCGATATGCTACTGGCTGGTTCTGAAAGCTTGCCGACGCAGGAGATGTTCTCGTGCCCAACACACCCGTTACGAAGACATGGGTTGGCCGAATTGCCTGGTCACTGCTCCGTCATCCCATGAAGAGTCATAGTTTCCCTGCGAAGAACGAGCGACTCATCACTCCCGAAGAGCTCCTGCGCTTCAGCCACTGAGCGTTGCTCGCGACAGCCATTGGGCGTGTCGAGGTGCGAACACGCCCGGCATTAAAGATCGTTATCGATCCGTAACCGTCTCTGTCGTAGGCGGTAGCGGACGGTGCTGGTCGCCGATCCCGCCTAACTCCGTAGCGTGAGCACCTGTGGCCCGTCCTCGGTGATCGCGATGGTGTGCTCGGAATGCGCGCCCCGAGACCCGTCGGCCAGCCGGAGCGTCCAACCGTCTGGATCGACGGTCAGCCGATGGGTTCCCCGGCCGAACCATGGCTCCAGTGCGAGCGTCAGGCCCGGCTTCAAGGTCATTCCCCGCCCAGCCGTCCCCTTGTTCGGAACATGGGGGTCCTCATGCATGGTCCGCCCCAGCCCGTGCCCGCCGAAATCGGTGTTGATCCGATACCCGCCACCTTCGGCCACCGCGGCGACGGCTGCGGAGATATCGCCGAGCCGGTTACCCGGCTGAGCGGCCGCGATGGCCGCATCCAGGGCGGCGCGGGTGGTGTCGATCAGTCGTACGTCCTCGGGATCCGGGGTGCCGACGATGACGCTCACCGCAGAATCGGCCACCCAGCCGTCGATACTCACCGCGAAGTCCATGCTCAGCAGGTCGCCGTCGGCCAGCACGTAATCGTGTGGAAGCCCGTGCAGTACTGCGTCATTCACCGACAGGCAGATGACATTACGGAAGGGGCCGCGCCCGAACGAGGGGGAGTAATCCCAGTAGCAGGAAACCGCGCCGCGTTCTGTGACCATTGCGCGCGCCCGCTGCTCCAGGTGCAGCAGATTGATGCCAGGCGCGGCGATAGCCGACAGCTCGGAGAGCACCGAGGCGACAAACTCGCCGGTCACCCGCATGTGCGCGATCTCTGCGGGCGATTTCAACTCGATCACGCGAACCTCCTGGACGGTATTTAAATACCACCTTAGGGCTTTCGGTATTTAAATACCAAGACTAGAGTCGGCGGCATGGTTCGGCAGCCGCTCACCGCAGAACAACTCGCCGCGGGGAAGCGTCTGGGTGTGCTGTTGCGCTCCGCTCGGGGCGATCGACCGCTGGACGATGTCGCCCGCGCGTCCGGAATCTCTCCGGAAACCCTGCGCAAGATTGAAACCGGGCGGCTCCCGACACCCGCTTTCGGTGCCGTCGTGCAGCTGGCCGTCGCATTGCGTCTCGACCTCAACGACATCGCGGCGGCCTGGCAGGAAGAGGCCAAGATCGGCGCCGCGTCGTAGCTGGGCCAGCGGCCGTAAAATCTGGCCGATGCACAGCTGGGGCGGGGAGATGCGGCTGCCGCGGGGCGCCGTTCTGAGTGCGCTGATCGTGGCCGGAGCTGCAATCGTGCTGCACAACGGCCTCGTCCCGTTCGACACGCGGTTCTTCGGACTGACCAAAAACGGCTATGACCTGGACACCTATCGCGCCGCAGTACGCGGCCTCTGGGAGGGCAAGAGGCTGTACGAGGCCCCGGCGCTCAACCAGGCGTGGTTCGTCTATCCTCCGTTCGCGACGGTGGTTCTCGCGCCGCTTGCCTGGGCCTCGTTCGATGTCGCCAAGTGGCTGTTGCTCGCGCTGTCCATCGTCGCGCTGACAGCCATCGCGTGGCGCGTCCTGCGTCTAGCCGGCATCCGCGCCGATATCCGGCTGGCCGTAATGACCACGGCGCTCGCGGTTGTCGTGATCGATGCCGAACCGGTGCAGGCCACCCTCTGGTGGGGGCAGATCAACGTCCTGCTCATGGCGCTGGTGTTCCTGGACCTGGCGCGATCAAACCCGGGACGGTGGCAGGGGATCGGGCTCGGACTGGCTGCGGGTATCAAGCTCACGCCGCTGGTTTTCCTGCCATACCTCCTGCTCACCCGGCAATGGCGTGCCTGCGCCATCGCGACGGCGACGTTCGCCGCCACCGCGGCGTTGACGTGGCCGCTGCTCTCGCGCGACAGCGCATGGTTTTGGAGTCATCTCGGAGACACCGCGCACATCAGCCGCATCGATCACTTGGCCAATCAGTCGATCAACGGATTCTTGGCGCGCTACTTCTTTCCACACGTGCGCCCGGAGTGGCTGTGGATTTCCTTGAGCCTCTTGGTGCTTGCCGCCGGCATGGCTGTCGCGGTGTGGGCACACCGCAGGGGCGAGTACGTGCTGGCAGTGGTGTCCGTAGGGCTCACCGGTTGCGCGGTGTCGCCCTTCAGCTGGGCTGCGCACTGGGTATGGTTCGCCCCTGCGATCGTCTGGCTTGTCGCCAAGGCGTGCACGACCGCGCGACCCTGGTCGAGCGGCTGGGCCTGGCGGGCGGCGGGGCTATTCGCGATGGTGTTCATGTGGACCCTGCACCGGCCCGGCCGTGGGCACACCACCATCTACTTCAGCGGGGTGTACTGGAACTTCCTTGACCTGCGCCCGTTCTGGATAGGCCAGCTGATGAGCGGCTGGTATCCGTTGGTGTTCCTGTGCTTCATGATCGGCGCCGTCAGCTGGTTGCGGCTCAGCAGTGCGTCGGTGCGAGATGAGCCGGACGACTTTTCGATGCTCTCGACGGATGTCGAGGACTATCCGCCGGAAATTCTTGATGAGGAGCTGGCGCTGCGCGCCTAGAGTCCAGGGGTGGACCCTGTCGCGGCATTGCGTGAAGTTGCCTACTACAAGGAACTGGCGCGCGAAGAGTCGCGCCGCGTCATGGCGTACCGCAAGGCCGCCGACGTCATCGCCGCGCTGAGCCCCGAAGAGCGAGAGCGCCACGGTGCCAACAAGACCTGGAAGAGTCTCACGGGCCTGGGCCCCAAGACGGCGACCGTCGTCGCCGAAGCCTGGTCCGGAAAGGTGCCGGTTGCGCTCGAACAACTACGTGCCAGCGCCACGGGCACCGGCGGTGGCACCATGCGCGAAGCGCTCAGGGGCGACCTGCATCTGCATTCGAACTGGTCGGACGGATCGGTGCCCATCGAGGAGATGATGAGCACCGCCAAGGCGCTCGGACACGAATACTGCGCGCTGACGGACCACTCGCCGCGTCTGCGGGTCGCCAACGGGCTGTCTGCGGAACGGTTGCGTGCTCAGCTGAAGGTGATCGACGGACTACGAGAACAGATGGCGCCCATGCGAATCCTCACCGGGATCGAGGTCGACATCCTGGACGACGGCGATCTGGACCAGGACCCTGAGCTTCTGGATCAGCTCGATATCGTCGTCGCGAGTGTGCATTCCAAGCTCGCGATGGACTCCGCGGCGATGACCCGCCGCATGATCGCCGCCGTGACCAACCCTCGCGTCGACGTGCTGGGCCATTGCACGGGGCGGCTGGTGGAGGGGGAGCGCGGCCTCCGCGCGGAATCGAAATTCGATGCCGCAGAGGTATTTCGGGCCTGCCGCGATTCGGGCACTGCCGTCGAGATCAACTCGCGCCCGGAGCGACGCGATCCACCGCGCAGGCTGCTGGACTTGGCGTTGAACATCGGTTGCGACTTTTCCATCGACACCGACGCGCATGCGCCGGGACAACTGGAGTTCTCCGGGTACGGCTGCGAGCGTGCGCTTGAGGCCGGTGTGCCGGAAGAACGAGTGATCAATACGTGGCCCGTGGAGCAGCTGTTGGCCAGGACCAGCAAGGGCCGCTGATCGCCTATTGACACTTTGAACACATTCGCGCAAAGTGTTCAAACGTGAAGCTCGTGAAGACGGCGGGTCCGCGCGGTGAGGTGCCTGAACCGATTGTCGCGGCCGTCGCGCAGACCCTGGTCCGCTCGGGAATCCAGCGTTTCAGCCTCTCGGCGGCCGCCGACGAGGCGGGTGTCTCGCGTGGAACCATCTACAACTGGTTCGGCGGCAAGAAGGAAGCCATCGATGTCGCTGTCGGCTTCATCGCGGGCGCCTTCATCGAGCTGTTCGCCGGGGCGGTGAGTGCCAAAGCCACGCTGACCGAGCAGGTGGGCGAGGCGGCGGTACGCATCAGCGATCACCGGGCCTGGTCCGACCGCCTGGATCCGACCCTGCACGTGTCGAACGTGCTGGAGCTGGTGCTCGAGGAGTGCGGTGACGACCTGATGCGCCGCTCGGTGGAGTTTTGGGTGCCACAGGTGCAGGCGGCCAAGAAGCGCGGCGAGATCGGTAAGGACGTCGAAGCCACCGAGGGCGCCGAATGGATCATGCGGACCCTGATGAGCATCGAGGTGCTGCCCGCCATCTCCGTTGACCTGAAAGACCCGGCCGTGGTGCGGGATTACTTCTCCCGGTTCATCCTGCGTGGGTTGGCATGAGTGACATCGACTATCAAGTGGCGATCATCGGGGCCGGCCCCGGTGGCATCGCCGCCGCTCACTATCTGCGCCGGCGGGGTATCGACGACTTCGTGATCCTGGACCGTGCCGACGATTTCGGTGGCACCTGGCGCGATAACACCTATCCGGGCCTCGCCGTGGACATCCCGGTCTTGTTCTACCAGTTGAGCTTTGCGCGAACGGGCCGGTGGAACAAGCTCTTCGCCGACGGTGCCGATATCCAGCGCTACCACCTGTCGGTGGTGGACCGCTTGGGCTTACGCAAGCACTTCCAGGGCGGCAGCGCCGTTACCGCGGAACGCTGGAACGAGGGCGGCAGCCACTGGGAACTCACCGTCGCTGGGAAGCCAACGGTGCGCGCCCGGTATGTCATCAGCGCCGTGGGTGGATACATCGACACCAAACCCGGCCCGGATATCCCGGGCCTCGGCGACTTTCGCGGCAGAATCATGCGGCCCAACGCGTGGGACCACTCATACGACTACGCGGGTAAGCGCGTCGCGGTGATCGGTACCGGCTCCAGCGGCATCCAGATCGCCCCCGCAGTCGCGGAAACTGCCGCGTCGGTCACCACCTTTCAGCGCACCCCCGCATGGATCATTCCCAAACCCAACCCGAGTATCTCGGCCCGCGGGCAGCGGATTCTCGGCGCGCCGTTTGTGCTGACAGTCATCAACGCGCTGATCATCGGATCGATGGACGCCGCTCAGGCGGTGCTGTTCCATCTGCTGCCGCTGCTACCGGAATCGCTGCTGCGCAAGATGATTCCTCGATACGACGATATGGCGCGCAGGTGGTATCGCAAACTGCTGGCGGACACCGTCCGCGATCCGGCTCTGCGTGAGGCTTTGATGCCAAGCTACGGAATTCTGGCACGGCGCACCATCTTGTCCAATGACTTCCTGCAGGCCGTGGACGCCGGCGCGGTCCGACTGATCACCGACCCGATCTCACGGATCACCGAGAATGGTGTCGAGACGGCAGATGGCACCCATCATGATGTCGACCTTTTGGTATTGGCGACCGGATATGAGATCTACACGGATCCGGAACATTACCGGCCCGGAACCGTGCGGGGCCGCGGCGGATTCGACCTGGGTGAGTACTACCGCGACCACGAAATGCGGACCTACGGCGGCGCGGCACTGCCGGGCCTGCCCAACCGGTGGGTGTTGGTGGGACCCGAGGGCAACCAGGGGCAGGGGTGGCACGCCATGGTGGAGGCCAACGCGCGTCACGCCGCCCGGGTCATCGCAGAATCCGTGCGGACCTGCCGAGAGATCGCGGAAGTACGCCAACGTGCCTTTGACGCATGGGTGCGGCGGATGGCCCATCAGAGCAAGGCGATCCGGTTGTACGCGACCGACTGCCAACCGCCACTGAACACCTACTTCGTCAACTCAAAGGGGGAGGCACGCTACTACCGGCCCCAAACCGTAAGCGAAATGAACTGGTTCTCCACGCATTCCCGACTCTCCGACTACTCATTTCGTCCGGCATCTATCCAAGCGAGGGCTTCCCATGGAAAAAGATCAGAACAGTCAGCCTGATAAACCACTGGCCGGCCGGGTCGCATACATCACCGGGGCGGGGCGCGGGCAGGGCCGCGCACACGCCATCCGGTTGGCCGCCGATGGTGCCGACATCGTGGCCATCGACAGCTGTGACAAGCCCTCGCCCTATAACGAATACCCGGCCACCACCGCCGAAGACTTCGACAAGACCGTCTCCGCGGTACGGGAACTGGGCCGTGAGATCGTCGCAGAACGTATCGACGTAAGGGACCTCGCCGGACAGCAGAAGGTGATCAACGAAGCGATCACCCGGTTCGGTCGGCTGGACATCGTGGTCGCCAACGCCGGCATCGCGAGCTGGGCGCGGCTGTGGGAGATCGAGGCCGACCAGTGGCGCGACGTCATCGACGTCAATCTGACCGGTGTGTGGAACACCATCAAGGCAGCGGTCCCCGCAATGATCGAAGCGGGCAACGGTGGGTCCATCATCACGGTCAGCTCATCGGCCGGGATCAAGGCCATGCCCGGCTGCGGCCACTATGTGGCCGCTAAATTCGGTGTTGTGGGTTTGACGAACTCGCTGGCGGTTGAGCTGGGGGAGTACGGGATTCGAGTCAACTCCATCCACCCGTACGGAACCAACACGCCGCTGGCAGCCGACGAGTCGGTGCTGCGGATGTTCGAGAAGTACCCGGGTTATCTGCAGAGCTTTAGCCAGACACTGGTGGACAACGACAGGCTCGTCGAACCTGCCGAAATCGCCGAGGTGGTGGCATGGCTCGCCGGCGACGCATCCGGTGTCATGACCGGCGCCCAGATTCCCGTCGACAAGGGGTACTTGAAGCGATGACCACGTGCCCGTTCGCACCCGGATTCGATTTCACCGACCCGGACCTCATCCAGCAGCGCATCCCCGCCGAGGAGTTCGCGTATCTCCGCGAGACCGAACCCATCTGGTGGAACGCCCAGCCCAGGGGAGTGGCCGGATTCGACGACGACGGCTACTGGGTAGTGACCAAACACAGTGACGTCAAAGAGATATCGCGGCTCAACGAAGTCTTCTCCAACAGCCTGAACACCACAGTGGTGCGCTACAACGAGGACATCACCGCCGAGCAGCTGGATATCCAGCGCGAGAATCTGCTGATCGACATGGATGAGCCGAAACACCGCATCCTGCGGCGCATCGTGTCACCGCTGTTTACCCCCAAGGCCGTCAACGGATTACACGAACGGCTGGTGGTGCGCGCCAGGGGCATCGTGGAAGCTGCCGCCGAAAAGTCCAGCGGCAACTTCGTGTCCGATATCGCCTCGGTGCTTCCCATGCATGCCATCGCGGATCTGGTGGGTATCCCGGAGTCGGACCGCCAACAGGTGCTGGACTGGACGAACCAGATGTTCGCCTACGACGACCCTGCGATCGGTAAAGATACGGCCACCACCGCAACTGTCTCTATGCTGGGCTACGCCTACGCGATGGCAGAAGAGCGACAACTGAATCCGCGCGACGACATTCTCACCGGATTGGTCCAGGGCGCGTACGAGGACCGCCCACTCACCCCGCTGGAGTTCGCCTACTTTGTCATCCAGCTCATGGTCGCGGGGAACGAGACCTCTCGTAACGCCATCACACATGGGGTACTGGCCTTCGCCGACAACCCCGCACAGTGGGAGCTGTACCGCGAGTGCCGCCCGCAGACGACTGCTGACGAGATCATCCGGTGGGCGAGCCCCATCATCGCCTTCCAGCGCACGGCGCTGCAGAATGTCGATCTCGGTGGTGTGCGGATCCAGAAGGGGCAGCGCGTGGGAATGTTCTACGCGTCGGCCAACTTCGACGAGGACGTTTTCGACGATCCGTTCACCTTCAACATCGAGCGCGACCCCAACCCGCATCTGGCCTTCGGCGGACACGGCATTCACTACTGCCTCGGCGCGAACCTGGCCCGGCTGGAGATAGGCATCATGTTCGATGCCATGGCCGACAGGCTTCCGGATCTGATGCCGACCGGGGAAGCCACCCGCTTCCGGTCGGGGTGGATTAACGGCGTGGTGTCGCTGCCCGCAAGCTACCGAGGGTAGACATCCGTGCGCAACCGTTATGCGGGGCACCCGTTTTCCACTTCTACGCAGGAGATCGCCGGGGCTCTGGAGGGACGTTTGTCTTAGGCAGTAGTTGATGGGGACATCTGAGATACGACGCTTTGTTCTCGGCTCAAGCGCTAGATTCCTAACGTGCCCCGGAGGACGAAGCGTTGGCAGAACAAGTTCCATCCGGTGCTACAGCAAATCGAGCGCCAGGCTGACGCCATGACGGCTCGCGGCGAGGAGCCGAGGAAACACCATATCGTCCCGCGCTTCTACCTGGATAGATGGACCGAGAACGGCAAGTTGCGAGCGACTGACCTGGATTCAAAGCAAACATTCACGCAATCGGCCGAGAACGCGGCACGCAGAACCGACTTCTATCGACTTGAGGATGGGACGTATAAGTGGGGTTCGCCGGTCTGGTTCGAGAGCATGCTCAGTGTCCTCGAGGGCCGTGTTGCTGCTCCGACCGATGCCCTTGCGAACGGTACGGCGCGCCTTGAGGACCTTCGTGCCGATCAACTTGTAGAGATCCTCTGGTTTATCTCGCTTCAGCTAACTCGGGGAATGAACTTTCGGCGAGGTCTGCTGTGGACGCTCGTTCAGGAGCATCTGATCAAGTACGAGTTCAGTGGCGATGATTCGCTCCGACAGCTTCTGGCAGACGGCGGCTACGAAGTGTCGGAAGAGAATGTAGCGCGTATGCGATCTCAACTTGATGAGATGCGAACCGATCCAGAGAAATTTCCGATGCTGACGACGTTAAAGATCAAGCAGACTGCAGAAGCTGCGGAGGCGATGTTCCCCTATCTTGCCGACCGCTTGCCGGTGATTTACCGAACTCCAAGAAGGCTGGTCACATGCGACGAGCCGGTCGTAATGCTCGACGAGGACATGGGATCAACCGGTGGCGATTTCGGCGTAGCAAACGCGCCGATAGTCGTTTATCCACTATCGCCGGACCGTGTGCTTGCTCTATTTCTCTCCGATTTTCGGATGATGCTGCGCGACGACGAAATGCTGACTCACGACGAATTGCTGGGCCTCAATCAGTCAATCCTGGGCAACGCGTACCTGCACGGCTTCGAAAAGCCATCGATGTCCCTGACCACACGGTTGTACGTCCCACCCTTACCTCCAGCCGGTGAGCGCGTTGTTGTCTCACGTAAATCGACAGGTGAGGAGATCCACAAGTTCACCCCGGGCCGTCGGTGGAGGGCACAACCGCAGGCGCCCAGCAAGCCTGTTGCCAGGTGGTGGCCGTGACAGGCTTAGATGCCTGGCAACAATATGGACAGAATGCTATGGCGCCGATGGCAGTTGGATTACTAGTAGATCCGCATCAAGGGCCCCAGGCGACAGAGGTGCTGTGGCGACACGGGTGGACCGTCGTGCCGTAAGAACGCCGACGGCGAGATGCACACCGTCAGCCCCTGGCGACTACCCGAGTATTGGCATGCGATCCGCAGCCTGGACTGGTCTGAGTACGTGTTCACCGGCGCTGGACAGTCCTGACCTGCGACGTCGGCGGCACAGTGTGTGTGCAACCGCAAGGGTCTAACTTTACTTTTCTCCCCGATCCGTAAGCGGTAGCATCGCGGCATGTCCGAACACTTTGACGTGCTCATCGTCGGCGCCGGCATCTCCGGCATCAGCGCCGCCTGGCACATCCAGAACCGCTGCCCGTCCAAGACCTATGCGGTGCTTGAGGCCCGCGACGATATGGGCGGGACCTGGAATCTGTTCAAGTACCCAGGTATCCGGTCGGACTCGGACATGTACACGTTGGGGTTCCGCTTCTCGCCGTGGAACGACAGCCGCACCCTGGCGGACGGACCGTCGATCCTCGACTACGTGCACAAGACCGCGGCCAACTCCGGAATCGACGGGCACGTCCGATACCGCCACAAGGTGGTCGGAGCGGCCTGGTCCACCGAGACCCAGCAATGGACGGTCCAGGTGGATCACGACGGCGAGACCGTCGAGTACACCTGTTCCTTCCTGTTTTGCTGCAGCGGCTACTACGACTACGACCAGGGTTACTCGCCCGAGTTTCCCGGCGTCGCCGACTTCAAGGGCACCGTGATTCACCCTCAGCACTGGCCTGAGGACCTCGATTACAAGGGTAAGAAGGTCGTGGTGATCGGCTCCGGCGCCACCGCGGTGACCCTGGTGCCGGCGATGGCGCCCGATGTCGGACACATCACCATGCTGCAGCGCTCGCCCACCTACATCCTGTCGTTGCCGAACGAGAACCCGATCATCAACGGTTTGCGAAAGATATTGCCGGCCAAGGTCGCCTATCCGATCGCCCGCTGGATCAATATCGGCCAGCTGATCTTCAGCTACCAGGCCAGTCGCAAGTTCCCCAAGGCCGCGCGGCGGATCATCATGCAGCAGGCCAAACTGCAGCTGCCCAAGGGCTATGACTACAAGACCCACTTCGGTCCCAAGTACAACCCGTGGGACGAGCGTCTTTGCGTGGTGCCCAACGGTGACCTGTACAAGACCATCCGCAAGGGCAAGGCCGATATCGTCACCGATCACATCGAGACATTTGACGAGACCGGCATCAAGCTCAAGTCGGGCAAGCATCTCGATGCTGACATCATCATCACCGCAACGGGTTTGAACCTGAAATTCTTCAGCGGTGTCATCCCGACGGTTGATGGCGTACCCGTAGACCTGCCCGCGCAGACCGTGTACAAGGGTGCGATGCTCACGGGCATCCCGAACATGGCGTTCACCATCGGGTACACCAACGCCTCGTGGACACTCAAGGCAGACCTGGTATCCGAGTACGTTGGACGTCTACTGAACTACATGGACGAGAACGGCTATGTCACAGCGGTTCCCGAGCTGGCCGATGAGACGCTCGAAAAGCAGCCGTTCATGGACTTCACACCGGGCTACGTGCTGCGCGCGCTGGATGAGCTGCCCAAGCAGGGTGACAAGCACCCGTGGCGTCTGAAGCAGAACTATGCCTATGACGTCGGGATGATGCGGCGCAGCCGGGTCAGCGAGGGTATGCGCTTCGGCAGAAAGAAGGCCGCCACCGAGACAACGCCGGTGGCCGTCAACAGCTAGATCTTCTCTGCGGAACGGCCGGGTGTCACGCGCGGACACCCGGCCGTTCGCTGTCTACGAACCGCTACCGGTGGACGCCCGTAAAACGCTATTTCTGTTCGGGTGCAGCCTGA
The DNA here is from genome assembly GCF_016767715.1 of Mycobacteroides chelonae. Lineage (NCBI taxonomy): Bacteria > Bacillati > Actinomycetota > Actinomycetes > Mycobacteriales > Mycobacteriaceae > Mycobacteroides > Mycobacteroides chelonae. The sequence goes on from NZ_CP050145.1 coordinate 111,408, forward strand.
TCCGTGCTGGCGGCGATCAGCATGGGAAGCATCGGGCTCATGGGTAGCAGCCGTTGCACCGCGGTCAGGAGCCGCGCCGTCCAGTCGGTGGTCGATGAAGGATCTTTGATGCTGTCGAGGGCCACTCCCTGACCCATGGCGACGCAGAGGCGGGCGAGGTCACGCACGCTTGCCTCCGGAAGTTCGAGGTCGTCGTCCAGCTGCGAGATCGCACCCGCAACGTGGTCCAGCATGGTTTTGTCGCGTGCAGCGAGTTCATCGTTCAGCGTCGAATTGCGTCGGGCAACCAAGGCGAGCTCGATCTTCAGCAGGGCCCAGCCGGTGTCGCTGAGTGATTGCTCGATCCAGTCCTGAAACTTTTGAACGCGATCCTCTGACGATCCTTCGGCGAGAGTGGTGCGATAGCTCTCCAGAACCTGTTCGGTGTGACGGTCGATGACCTCTAGCGCCAACGCCTCTTTGCTGGGAAAATTCGAGTACACGGCGCCGCGACTGTAACCGGCTTCTTCGGCCACCTGCTCGTTCGACGTCGCGGCGAAACCCTGTTGCAAATAGAGCTGGGTCGCAGACTCCACCAGCCGGGCCTTTGTCTGAGCCTGGGCTTCAGAACGAGTCAATCGCTTGGCCACAACCAGTGAGTCTATGCGGTCATCGACACGTGCCAGGAGAGATATCGCGAGTAACGCCGCAGCGTATCGAGGGCTGAATCCCTCATCTCGCCGGCACGGAACAGTTTTGGGTACAGTACGTAGCCAGATAGCCGCCGTCATCACAGGGATTGGAGAACGTCGTGGGACGACACAACCGGCCAGCCGTAGCCGACGATGTGCCCATCCGTACAGACTGGAGCGCCGACTTCCTGGTCGACAGCGAAGTGACCGGGGTATCGCCCGCGGTGATCGATTCCGACTCAGCGTTCTCCCCAACGCCGCCGCCCTGGTTCAGGGGCTGACCGGGCCCAGGAGCCTATTCAGGTACGCACCGCTGAACACGCCCTCGGGATCCAGCCGGGCGCGGACCTCCTGGAAGGTCCGCCATTGCGGATACCGCTCGCTGAGCTGCCCGGCGGTCAAAGTGTGTCGTTTGCCCCAGTGGGGCCGGCCGCCGAGCCCGATCAGGATGGGTTCAAGGTCGTGGAAGTAGGGCTCCCATAGCCCGTGAATGCTCTGGTGCACTGCCAGGTACACGCTCTCGCGGCCGTAGGCCGGGGCCAGCAGCGCATCATCGGCCTGGGTGAAGCGGACCTCCAGCGGGAAGGCGACTCGATGACGATTCTGTTCAATCGTGGCCAGCACGGTCTCAATCGCATCACCCGCATTTGTCAGCGGAAGCGAATACTCCATCTCCGTGAACTTCACCTTGCGGGGACTCGCGAACACCGCGGCGCTTTCATCCTGCGACTCATTCGAACCCGCGAGTTTGGCGACCAATCTGGATATGTAGGGGGCAGCCACGGGTAGGCGCCCGGCCGTCCACATCAGCGCGCCGAGTGCGCCGTTCTCTACCAGGTCGCGCTCCACCCAATGCCGCACCGGATGACTGGGCCACCGATCCTCTTGGGTGCGTGTCGACTGCAGCAGCAGAACCCGTCGTGTATGTGGAAACAAATACAGCTCAAGGTGATCGGTCTCGGCCAGCAATGTGGGCAGATCAGCCAAGACGGTGTCCAGGTCACGCACTGACTGGCGCCGGTGCAGCCGGAAGGCCGGAACACATTGCAGGGTGAGTTCGGTGACCACACCCAGTGCGCCCAATGAGATCCGCGAGGCGAGCAGCTCATCGCCGCTGTCGATCTCATGAATTACGCCGTCGGCAGTCATGATTCGCATCGACACGATGGTCTGCGAGATGTTGCCGAATCGCAGGCCCGTCCCGTGCGTTCCCGTGGCGGCGGCCCCGGCAAGGCTCTGGACGTCGATATCGCCGAGGTTCGGCAGCGCCAGCCCGCGCCGCAGCAGTTTGCGGTTCAGCTCATGCAGATTGATGCCGGCCTGGACCCGCACCCGGTCGTGTTCGTCCACTGAGATCAGTTGCCGCAGTTCGGAGATGTCGACCTGTACGCCGTCGGTGACGCACAGTTCGGTGAAGGAATGTGATGATCCGATCGGCCTCACTGTTCGTCCGGCGGAGCGTCTCAGGGCGAACGCCAGCTCGTCCTCGGACCGTGGACGTACCACAAGTCCTGGGGCGCAGGATGTTTGACCACTCCAGTTGCGCCACTGACTCATAGGAACATCATTCCCTCGCCGCGATACGTGGATACCGCACCTGCGTGTTGACCGTCTTCGACCAGCTGCAGTTCGGTGAAGTGTTCACAGAGCTCACCAGCCTTGGCATGCCGGAACCACACCGCATCGCCGATCCGTAGTTCCCGCGCACCCCGTAACGGGGTCTGTACCTCACCGGCGCCCTCGGAGGCCTCGAAGGACAAACCCGTAGGCCACGACGGGAGCGGTACGCGGCTGGCCCCGACAGGGCCGCTGGCGATGTACCCACCGCCCAGCACGGTGGCGAGCTCGGGACTCGGCTTGCGCACCACCGGCAACGCGAACGCCGCCGCGGGATCCAGCTGCAGGCTGCGATAGTTGTCGAAGAGAGCGGGAGCGAAGAAGCCCGAACCGGCCGCCAGTTCGGTGGCGAATCCCAACCCGCCGATACGGGCCAGGCTGCCGGTGCCGCCGGAGTTCACCAGTTCCAGCGGCGGCGCTCCGGCGGCACGAAGCCGCGCGCTCACCGCGTCCAGAATCCGGGGAAGGCGCTGGCCGAGATCACGCAGCGAGGAGGCCTGCATTCCGCGAACAGCCAACTGGTACCAGGGATTTCCGGGGACGATATCGCCCACACCGGCGATCTGCCCGTCATAGGCCATTACCGCGGCGAGCCGCAGACCGGGTGTAGCGCACACCAGGTCGGTGAGGGTGGCTGCCTGTTCGGGGGTGCGCACCGGTGATCGCTTGGGCCCCAGATGAACCGGCCCGTCGAGAGGCCACCACCCGGCATCGATGTCGAGACACACCGGGATCGGTGCATTCGTCTCCTGCGCGATGTCTGCCAGTAGACGGACATGGTCGGCAGAATCGATCAAGGGGCGGATGACCGAACGATGCCGCGCCGCAGTCGCCAGGGCCCCCCGATCGACACTCGGGTAGGCGATCAACAGATCGTCGACCCCGGCGTCGGCGAGGTGCACGGCCTCCGCTGGGGTGAAGGCGAGCACCCCGCGAAAACCCGGTATTTCCAGGAATTTCCGGATCAATGCGGTGCTGCGTATGGACTTACTGGCCACCCTGATGGGTAAGCCGGAGGCGGCGGCGACCAACGACGCGGCGTTGGCCCGGGCCGCGTCCATATCGACCGCGGCCAGCGGTGCGGGTGCCCCCCGTAGTGCCGTGGCCAGCCGCCGTACCGACATCAGGCAGGAACCACGACAACGCCGTCATGGTCGGCGTAACAGATCGCACCCGGCGTGAAGTCGATACCGCCGAAGTTGACGACGATATCGCGTTCTCCGGCACCGGTTTTGGTGCCCTTGCGGGGGTTGGTGCCGAGAGCCTTGATGCCGATGTCCATGGTGGCCAGGGCGGCACTGTCGCGCACCACCCCGTTGATCACCAGACCCGACCAGCCGCTGTCGACGGCGATCCCCGCGATGATGTCGCCCACGAGCGCGCAGTGCAGCGAGCCGCCACCGTCGATGACCAGTACACCACCTGAACCCGGTTCCGACAGAATCGATTTCAGCAGCGCGTTGTCATGGTGGCAGCGCACTGTGGTGATGACTCCGGCGAATACCGGACGCCCACCGAACTGGCTGAGCTGAAGATCGCAACTGGCCATATCGATGCCCAGCTCGTCTCCCAGGTCGGCGGTCGGTTGGGGGGTGATTGGTGCGGTCGTCATACCCCAAGCCTATTCGTCAGTCCCCACAGCTGGGTCTCCGCATAGGCGATTACGACATCGCGCAGCCACTGCGCCAGACCCGGCTCGGCACCTTCGTAGTAGGCACGGGCTGGACGCCCTCAAGCCCATTTTCGACACGGTCGGGCCACGCGGATCAGTCCGATTCGACGGAGTCCTCGCGGCGACGCCTCCGCCGCAGTAACAACAGGACAAAAATCGCGAATGCGGCCCCGACCGCGATCTTGAGGTTCGGCGCTTGCCGGCCTGCTTCGGGTGCGGGGCCGGGAATCGGTGGTGGGGCGGAATCGACGGTCGACTTCGCCTGGGCGGCAGTCTCCCGGGCCGCCGCCGCGAGATCGGGCTGAGCCGGTTCGGGTGCGGGTGCAGGCTTGGGAGCTTCGACGACCGGCTCGGGAGTGGGCTCAGGCTTGAGTTCCGGTTCAGGCGCGGGTGCGGGCTTCGGCACCGGTGGCGCGGCAGGCTTGGGTGCCGGTGCCTCGGCGGGCTTGGCCTGCTTGACGGGCTTCGACGCGGCCGGCGGCTTCGGGGCCGGGGCAGCACCGGACTCGGGTTCGGCCTTGGGGCCCGACTTCGGCGGCGCCGTCGAGCCGGCGGGTCGTTTGGCAGGTGCGCGTTTGGCCGCCGGTCGCTTCGCGGCCTTCGCGGGACGGGCCGGGGCCGCGGGCTTAGGTGCCTCGCCGCTAGCGGGCGTCTCCGGTGTCTGGTTGGGCTCGTTAGCCGAATTGTCCTGGTCCGCCATGCGCCTGCTCCTTCGCAAGTTTCGGTCGTCCTGGGTGTTCGTGGCGCGCTCGCGGCCACGATGGGCGGCTCACACCCGAATCTCTGCCGCCCCGCCGTTGTCCATCATGCCGTCACACCGGAAAAAGGCCAGTCGTCCCCCTGCCGGTCTACGACTGACGACGCTGAGTCCAGATGAGTGCCGCACCCACAGAGACCACCACAGCCACCACAAACGGCCACATAGGAAGGTCGCCGTCGGTCGGATTCGCCGAAGGCACGGGAGCCGAGGAACTTGTGCCCGACGGCTGCTGCGACACCGCCGGCGCGCCAGCGGAGGCCGGTGCACCCGAGCCGGTGACGGTGAACTGCCAGGATCCGTCGACCGGGTGGCCGTCCTCGGAGATCACCCGAAAGTTCACTGCGTACTTTCCGGCAGGCGCGCCCGGCTTCACCCCGACCGAGATCGTCGCACCGGCCACCACTGGATCGCCTGCCTGCCACTGATCGGTCTTGGCGTCCGGCCCGATGATCGTCATCGCGGAGAAGCGCTTCTGCAACGGCTCGTTGAAGGTGGCGCTGACCTGGGCGGGAGGCCCGGATAGCACGGCATTCTCGGCGGGATCGGAAGACACCTTGACGGCGTGCGCCGCAGCCACACCCGGCAACGCCAGGCCCAGCGCCAACGCGATGAAGGCCGACAAGAACACGGACACGGACTTACGTAGAACAGACATCACTGTTGCCTCCGTCGATTTGTCACCGCAAGCACGAGCGCGACCGCACCAAGGATCAGACCGATCCCGCCGAACCAGCGGGCCGTCTTGTCCGGATGCCCCGCGTTCTGCGCGGAATCATGGGTTGCGGACACCTGCGGTGCGTGGGCCGAGTGTCCGTCGTGGTCGGCCTTGCTCTGCGTCAGGTCGAGGGTGGGCGCAGGGTGCTCCGGCTCGGCACCGCCGGGCTGAGCTTGCTCATCCCACCTGACGACCTGACCGTCGGCATAGGTCTGCGTCGCCGGGAAGGCGACCGACTCGGTCTCGGGGAGTTTGACGCGCACCCGGAACAAGGCGAACTGGTCGGGCCCGATCCCGTTGCCCGGGACGGCCTTCCAGGTCACCGCCCTGACTGTGCCCTTGGCGGCGTCCCGATCCACGGAACTGGTCCAGCCGGGCAGCAGCTCGGTGCTCGCCGAGCCCACGTCCGGCAGCTGGACGGTCAGTTCGGTGGTCAGCGCCTTGTTCTGGGACTCGTTGGGAACCGAGAACTCCAGCGTTGCGTAGCCACCGCGAGCGGTGTTGTCTGCCGTCACGCGCACATGGGCGGAGGCCGGAACGGCAAGCGCCAATAGCGCGGCGGCTGCCGCGGCTGACGCTGTCGCCAAGCGGGGGAGCACGCGCATCGGTTACCTCACCCCGAGTCGGGCAAGTAGGTCGGCGTCGATGCCGTCGAGCTCACGGGCGATCGCGGCATGGGCTGCGCGGCGGCGGGTCGGCGGCATGTGCTCGGAAGCCCCCACCGCAGTACCGAGCTCCTCCAGCCGGGCACGGACGGCCGAGGTGAACTTCTTGGTCTCCGCGTCCTTGGGCGCCCGGTCGAGCACGGCCTGCAGCGACTGCTCGGCGCCGGCGATACGAGCTGACAACTCCGCCCCGAACCCCGAGTACTGGCCAAGCTCCGCCAGCGGTATCCCGAGGCGGTCGGCGCGGCGTTGATCCAACACGCCACGGACCGCGATCGCGCCCTTGTACAACACCGGTAGCAGCACCGGGGCCAGCAGCCGCACCACCGTGAGCGTGCGCCTGATCCGGGTGGGTGAGAGCAGCTTGCCCTCACGCACCGCCCGGAGCTGATCCTGGGCGATCTGCCGCTGGGCCTTCAACGTCGCCAGCTCTGTCTTGCGTGAGTCACGCCGGGCGGCGGATTCAGAGCGCGCTTGCATGTGCATCCGTCGCCGGTCGTTACGCGCCGCCAAGCGGGCTTCGAGCTTGGCTTTCGCCTTCAGCGCCCGAGCCTCGGCGCGTTTGGTCGAGCGGCTCTTGCGGCTGGTGAGAAAACCCATCCCAGCGGCCTCCGTTCATCGCGTTGCGAGTGTGGCGCTAACCCTAGCGCGCCGACCTGCGCTGGCCCCCTGCGGATAGGGCGGCGTATTTAGGTGGTCGCGCCGCGTGCTGCAAAGGTTCCCCGCGGCCCCCAGCGAATTCCAGGCAGCAATCATTTAGGGGGCTCATGGGCAACATGAGGTGAAAGAGCCCACAATGCGTCACAGATATTTGACCTGCGAGCAAATCACCGGCATGCTGTTCGCCGTGGGGCGACATCGTGCAAAACCGAGCGGGCGGAGCCAGCAGCTGAAGCGTGCCTCGGCGCGTGCTGCTGTGGTGACGGTGCTCAGCTCGGGGACGCTCATGGGGGGCTTCGGAGTATTCGCCATCTCGACGCCGGCCGCGGACGCAAAACCCGGCGGCGGATCAGGTGGCGACAACGACCACGACCACGGCTTGGGTGGTGCGATCCACAAGATCACCGGTGGCCTGCTCGGCGGCGGATCCGGTGGCGGCGGTGGGCCGGGCAGCGGTGGCACGCGCAGCGCGCCCTCGTCTCCGAGCTTCGGTAAAAGCCTGCATGGTGGCTCCGGATCGGAAAGCGCGGCGGGCAGCAGCAATAGCGGTAGCAGCGACGCGTCCAAGGGCGACAAGAGCAAGGACAAGGGTCCCGGAGCCAATGTTCCGAAGCCGGGATCTGCGGGCTCGAGCGGTAACTCCTCCGACCATGCCTCCGGTAACTCCGGCTCGAGCACCGTCGGTGGCGCCGCTTCCAGCACCAACGGTTCCGGTTCGAGCACCAGCACTTCTGGTAGTACCTCGGGTGTGGGAATCGGTGGGGGCACCGGGATAACGCTGCCGCATTCCGGTGGTGCTGCGGGTGTCCATACCCCGAACGCAGAGGCCCCTTCGACTGAAAACCCTAGTGGCACAACAACTCACACCGAAGAGTCGCCGACCTTAAAGGGCGCTTTGGGCTCTGTCGCGGGCGCGATGGCCCCCAAGACGCAGACCGCCACGACACCCAAGGCCGACACCGCGACCTCGCCGCACAACGCGACGGCACCGGGCGCGACTGCCGACACACCGGCTCCCGGCGTCACACACACCGAGCACGAGACATCGGCTGAGGAGCCCAAGGTTCCCGGCGTCACCCTCAACGTGGGTGGGCGCACCATCATCATCTGGAAGAAGAAGCCGAGCACCTCGACGCACACGCCCGGCGCCGGCGGCGGATCGAATCACGAGCACGAAACCGACGACCACGATCACGTGATCACCCTGCCGGGGCTCCCCAACATAGGTGGCACCCCGAACCCCGCCACCCCGTCGTTCGGTGGCGCGGCCGGAACCCGGACACCGGGCGGAAACCCAGGTATCCACACCGGACCCATCGCTCCGCCCACCGTGCCCACGCCCAAGGCTCCTGCGGTCGCCATCGCTGCGCCGCCCGCGCCACCGGTTATCGCCCCGCTGGCGCCTGTCGTACCTCCTGCGCCTCCGGTTGTCACCATCAAGCAGGCCGAAGGGGGCCGCGGTGGCGACGCCATCGTGACCGCCGGCGGGACCAAGCAACCCGAGGCGGTCACCAAGCCGATCGAGCAGTTCGTCGCGGCCGAGACCATCGCGCCGCGTACCGGTTACGGCGACTACCTTCGACTGACGAAGACTTCCGAGATCGCCGCGGTGGCCATTCCGGGTGCCGTGGGCATCGCGATGATGACCTTCGTGGGAGGCGCCATCGGATACCGGCAAGCCAAGGCCGGGCATACCGTGCGTGCCTCCGCTGCCGCCCGCTTCCTGGAATAGGGGAGAATCGATACAGCACCCCGTGAGGGGTCTGTCCGGGAAGGCACACGGTGAGGGGAGACACACATGGGCGCAGGCCGTCGTGTGACCGATGCCGTCAGTGCTGTGCTCGACCTCGCCCCGCGTAAGGGTGAGGTGACACTGACGGCCCTCGTCGAGGCCGTTGGTCGTGATCGGGACCGGTCCATCGAGATCATCTCGGCTGATCTGCCGCCCGGGGTATGCGGTCAATGGCGCCAGTACGAGAACGAAGACATCTTCATCATCCAGCGTGGCCTACCCACCTGGGACCGGACCCTGGCCCATGAACTCGGACATGTGGTGTTGCGGCACGAGGGCATCTCGGTGGTTGAAATGGCCAGGGACGAAGCCGAATTCGCCAGCGATGACCTCATCGCGTACATGCTTTCTCAGCGCACCGGCTGCATGGGGGCGGCCGGGATGGAGGCCGAACAAGAGGCCGAGGACTTCGCGGCGCTGCTGCTGTACCGGCTTGGCCGACTGCCATCTGATCGCGCATCCATTGTTCAGGTGAGGCTCGGGGAGGCCTTTGGGTGATCGCCTGGGTGATTGCCGGGCTGCTGGGGATGGCGACGGGTTTGCGCATCGGGTGGGTGCTCGTCCACAAACAATCCCCGGTGAGCACCGGCATGATTGTTGCGTTGGGGAGCCTGGCACTTGTATCGGCACTGAACTGGGAGCCGCTGACGATTCTTGTGGACAGCTCGGTGGGCTGGCCAAACATTTCGGTGGCTGTGAGCCAAGCCGCGCTGACGGCCTGCGCGGCGGGCAGCTGCGTGATGATCACCAGTATGTCCGCGAACCGCACCGCGGCAGACAACAGGCGATGGGCGCGCTGGCAATACCTGGCCGCAACCGTGATCGCCGGCGCCAGCCTCGCCGTGTTCTTCTCTCGTGGGCCACAGCCCGAGATGACACCGCGCGAGTTTCTGAAGCACGATCTTGGCGGATTCGCCTCTGGCACAGCCTGGCTCATCCCGATGCTGTACATCGCCGTGGCGCTCTCGGTGGTCTTGTGGGCGGGTATGGCCTACTCGAATCGCAGCCGCCGTGGTCGTGCCTTGTTCCTTTTCACCGTCGGGATCAGCCTGCTGGTATTGGCCGTCTTGGTGGTCGCGGGCGTGGCTGTGGCCCAGTCGGAGTACGTGACGATCGGGACCGCGGCCACTTTGATCGGATGTGCGATGGCGATGGTGGCGGTGGGATCGCTGTTGCCGACCTTCGAGACCTGGCTGGTTGCTCGCCGCGAAATGTTCGTACTGGCACCGCTATACAAGGACCTGAAGAAGCGGCAGCCGGATGCGGCGATCGGAGTGCGGCCCCGTGGCCCGCTCGCCTTCCAGGTCGCAGATCGCATGGCGTACATCTCCGACGCACTCTTCCTGGAAGCGATGCACGCCCAGGGGCTTGACCCAGAGGCGGAGAGTGACGGCGATATCGAGCTCGGTGTGGACCCGGCCAAGCTCGACGTACCGCCCGAAGTGCAGGCACATGCGGTAGTGAAATGGGTTCTTACCGAAGGTGATCCGGAGGAAAACTTCCCGGGCACGGAATGGCTACACCAGCCTGACGGATACTCCGATCGCGAATGGATTCTCGCGATCGCCACTGAGTACCGCAGACTGGTGCATGCCGAACGTCGTTCTTAAGTTGTACATCGCCGTCCCCCTGTGCGTACTCCGCCGGCTCGAATGAGCGGTGAACGCCAAACTGACCGGTCCTTCCCCGAGTGGACCGGCCAGGCGAGCGGCGGACTAGCTGTCGAGACCCTCTTTGCGACGGTATTCGTCGACGGCCTGCGTGATGCGGTCCTGCGCCTCGACGGACAGACCCACGGTGCGGGCCGCAATCCGGCGGACGCCCTCGTCGCGCATGTTGGCGAGCCAGGTCAGTTCCTGATCCAGCTTCTCGTAGTACTCGTCGTCGGTGAAGTACGCCGGCTTGATCCGGAAGAAGTTCGCGAGTGCCTTCATGGTCGCCGACGAAGGGTTGGTGCGGTTACCCGATCGCAGCTGCGACAGGTACGGCGCGGACATCGTGATGCCCTCGGAACGCAGGGCCGCGATCACCTCGGCAGAGGTGTGGGGGCCGCGTCCGGGCGGATACACGGTGTCGAACAACCGATTCAGACGTGCGGTGAACGTGGTGCTCATCGAGCCTTACCTCCACAAACAGATAAAGTTGCTAATTCGGGGGACGTATTTGCTGCCCATCGTAACCTTAATTTTGCCTGGAGCCAAGCGCAACCATCAAGTTCGCCCACGGTGGACATAGTGTTCGGTTATCCAAACCTGCTAGCTCAGGCACATCTGTGCAGCGTCCAATATTCGGGACGATCTGGGAATCTTCGTTCTCAGGCAAAGGATTGATAAATCCCCAGGGCGACGACTCGGGGACTCCACCGCGGGCTGTGTGGAGAAGCGGCATTCGTTTCCTAAGTCGGCCGGACACAGGGCCCGGCGGTATAACCTGCTTCGTTGCTACTGACACCGACGCCGCGCTTTCTCGGCGCATGCCTCGCTGACCTGGCCCGATGTCATGCCCGTGACGATAACGGCAGCTTGCGATTATGGTGTGAATCGCCGCGCAGTCGTAACGTTTAAATACTGGAACATCGACCGCAAGTGTGGTCGTCAACAGGGCGTCCCCTCTGACCAGCGGTAAATCCGCGACTGCGAACTGTGAGCAAGATCACAGCAACCTAGGGTGCCGGGGGGCGGTCACTGCCCCGCGATGAAACCCTTCGGTGCTGTCGCGGATCCCTCAGGATCGGACTCTCGGCGGCTGTCGTCACCGTTCGTCGCGAGCAGACCTGGCGGAACGGCCCGGCGTGGCGAAGTGCCCGGCGTAATCAAGACCGCGCTAGCGCACACCCTGCCCGCCGAAGACCCGCACCACGCGCCGGTGGACCGATGGTCGCTGGTAGGGGTGACCGCGGCCCGCGCTGTCGAGGCACCGGGCCTGTCTGTAAGGAATACGGAAATGGTCGCCAGGAAGAGGAAAGAACTCGCATGGGTGGTCGCTGGTTCGGCATGGTCGTTTGCGCCGTTCTCGCGTACCCCGGCCGATTAACGGCGCCGGTAAGCGCCGAACACGTGTGGAAGGCGGGGCGCTCAGAGCTCGTGGCCCCGTGAACGCGGCTGGCGGCCACGCAGAGGCCATGAACTCCTGTCGGATATCTCCCCCTGTCACGACACCGCTGAACACGAGCAGCGGGGCGCACAACTCAAGGCCGGACACCACTTCGGGACTGCCGTGGGCATGCCGTCAAACGCCGTCAGTTCTTCGGCGATCCGCTGGCGTCTGGCGCAGCCCGATTTGGAAAACTCCACCAGGCGCGTGCCTTTCGGTTGTATAAGGCCGTTTCGTGACCTCTTGCCAGGAAGCCGAATTTCCTCAATTCCCTTATGCCGCAAGCAGCATTGCCAAAACGGCCGTATCCGGGTCGCTGATGGGGTCGATGCCCACTCGGCTCACCACCGATGTCACCGTGCCATCCGACTCGGCCTCGACCCAGGCGGCGCGGTGCTCCAGGCCCAGGTGCGGCAATCCCGGGAGGAGAAGGCAACCGGATGCCGCGCCAAGGCATTCGGGCAGTGTCGGGTTGGTTTCCGACGGTGGGTGGAGCATCAGCAACGCGGGTGGCTGGTGTTCCGCAAAACGCCCGGGTGTCACGGCGGACTCTCCGAGAACCGTTCCTTCGGCGATGACCAGTCCGACCATGCCGGGCGCGGGATCGTCGGGCAAGTCTTCGCGAGCGCCAAAAATCGTTGTGGTGGAAAGTAATCCAGGCAGCGTGGCGATGCGCACGGTCACGATCAGTAGCTGCATCCATTCCTTGGTGGAATCCGGCCAGCGGCCGCACACCACAAATCCTCTGAGTGATCCGCCCGCATGGAAGGGCGCGATCTCGATCGGCTGATCGGAACTGGTTGCCATATCTGCCACGCTCGCAATCACTCTGACATCACAATCCACATCGCGCGACGCTGCTCTTTCCAGAGTTACCATGCGCGGAGTCGGCCCGCAATCGCTAGCGGACACGCCGGAAACACACTTGGGCCCCGGATCTGTAACAAACCCGGGGCCCAAGCGAAACAGCAAGATCAGCCGAAGATCAGACCTGATGTCTTCGTAGTTGCCGCGGTGTAGCGGTCCTGCACGTCGGCCCAGTTGACCACGTTCCAGAACGCCTTGACGTAGTCCGCCTTGACGTTCTTGTACTGCAGGTAGAAGGCGTGCTCCCACATGTCGACCTGAAGCAGCGGGATGATGCCCAGCGGGACATTGGCCTGCTGGTCGTACAGCTGGAAGGTCAGCAGCTTCTGCCCCAGGCTGTCGTAACCGAGTACGGCCCAGCCCGAGCCCTGCAGGCCGTTGGCCGCGGCGGTGAACTGTGCCTGGAACTTGTCGAACGAGCCGAACTGGTCGTCGATGGCGGCGGCCAGATCGCCGGTGGGCTTATCGCCGCCGTTGGGCGACAGGTTCTTCCACCAGATGGAGTGGTTCACGTGGCCACCGAGGTGGAAGGCCAGGTTCTTCTCGTTGAGGAAGATCGCGGCGTGGTCGCCCTTCTCGCGAGCCTCTTCCAACTTGGCGACAGCGGAATTGACACCCGCGACGTAGGCCGCGTGGTGCTTACTGTGGTGCAGCTCGTTGATCTGTCCCGAGATGTGGGGCTCCAGCGCTCCGTAGTCGTAGTCCAAATCGGGCAGTGTGTACTCAGCCACGAGATTCCTTTCGGCTTGCTTCGTATCCGCGTGTGTGCAGATCCATTCAATGAGAAGACACGGCCAAACCGGTTTCACCGGATGCGCCGGCCTACCGATTCAACCCTGCTCTATTGCGCAACGCGTCGCAAGGACGCACGCATCCTCAATTGGTTACCCAATGTTGGTCGGATGAAACCGGGTGTCGAATATCCCGGCTAGATCAGGATGAGAATCGCGAGGCCGGCCGCGAGGATGACGGCGATGACTAGCGCGCGGAATGCCGCGACACGATAGGACGTGTTGTAGCAGCGAGGTGTCAGCTGCCAGCCGGAAGTGGACATCGACTCATGTCCTGCCGACTGTGCCGTCATCGCTGCCCTCCTGCTCACATTGCAACTACCCTCGCGGTGAGATGAGTCACATCACCTCGCGTGTGACGGTCATCATAGCTCCAAATCGCGATGCGCGAAAATTCACCCTGCGTGTACCTGGAAACCCCAGCTAGACCAGCAAATTGGCTGGGTGCCACGGCGTAGCATGGAACCCATGGCTTCTTGGGTAGATAACGTTCGCGATCAGATCCTGGGACGGCTCGAGGAAGGGCTTAAACCGGGGAAGGCGGCAATCGTTGAAGAGGGTGCGGCCCTGCCGGGGCGTGCCACCCCGATTCGGGTGTCCGGTGTCCATTTCGTCAACGGGCACACGATCGTGCCGCCCTTTCCCGAGGGGCTGGAGACCGCTGTGTTCGGGGAGGGCTGTTTCTGGGGTGCCGAGCGTGGGTTCTGGAGCCTGCCCGGTGTCTATTCGACGGCCGTCGGCTACGCCGGGGGTTACACGCCCAATCCGACCTACGAAGAGGTGTGCTCGGGACAGACCGGTCACTCCGAGGTCGTGCTGGTGGTGTTCGACCCCCGCCAGGTGACCTACGAACAGCTGTTGGTGCAGTTCTGGGAGAGTCACGACCCGACCCAGGGCATGCGGCAAGGCAATGATCGCGGCACGCAGTACCGCTCGGTCGTCTACACGACCAGTGAGAGCCAGGCGGCACAGGCCGCCGCGAGTGCCGCACGGTACGGCGCCGCCCTTGCCGAGGCCGGGTATGGCGCTGTCACCACGGAGATTGCTCCGTTGGACGGCCCGCTGGGGGATTCGGGGGCCGCTTCCCGGACCTTCTTCTATGCCGAGGAGTACCACCAGCAGTACCTGGCGAAGAACCCGAACGGATACTGCGGCCTAGGTGGGACATCGGTGTCCTGCCCCATCGGACTGGACGTACCGCCCGGCGGTCCCGCGCAGGCGTGAGCTATCCCACGGCAGCGACCATGAATTCGCTAACTATGCACAGGCGGTGCTACGGTTCCCCGTCACCAGCCCTGCTGAGCGCCGCTACAAAGTCCTGGCCAGCGCAAATGCAAATGAGCAGCATGTGGTTTGTGGATCAACCTGTGGATACTGTGGATAAGCCGACATTGCTGTGGCGTGCGTCACACTGCGAAAAGTTGCAGGCGCGGCAGGTGTCATACCGATCGAGCGACAGGAATGGACGATGAGCTTCCCCTCGGGTGATGAGGTTCCACAGGTCGGAATCGACGAGATCTCGGCCGCGCTGGATCTTGGTGTCAAGTTGCTTGACGTCCGTGAGGACGACGAGTGGGCGGCGGGGCATATCGACGGCGCGCAACATATACCGCTCGGCGATGTGCCCTCTCGGATGGACGAGCTGGATCCGGACGCTCCGCTGTGGGTGATCTGCCATGCGGGTGGGCGCTCTCAGCGCGCAGCCGCCTATCTGAACCGCAACGGATTCGATGTCAGCAACGTCTCTGGCGGAATGTTGGCCTGGGTACAGGCAGGTAAACCCACAATCAGCTGAGCGCCTGGCGACCAACCTCGTGGGTTGGTGTCTGTGTACTACTCGCTGCCGATTGCCCTCTCAGGCCGTTACGCTGGACGAATGATCCAGGTGTGCTCCCGCTGCGGTACCCAGTGGAACGTGCGTGAGCAGCGTCGATACTGGTGCCCGCGGTGTCGGGGCACGCTACTTGAGCCGGGCATGACCGCACCGGCGCGCCATGCCGCGCCGGTTTCGCGTCCGCCCGCTGTTGCGCAGCCATCGGGTGGCAAGTACTGGGTTCCGCCCGCCGCGCAGGGGCCCGTGGCAACACCCGCCGGCCGTCCGCCGGCGCGTCCGACACGGCTGCCCGCGGGATATCGATGGATTGCCGTGCGCCCTGGCTCGCCCCCGACCGCCACCCGTCGCCGCCGTCCGCTCGGGCCGACGCCGCGCTACGCGTACATCCCGCGCTGGGGTCTGGTCGACCACATCGAACCGGCGGGATCCTCACGCCAAGGGATAGCCGGGGGTCGTGTCCCCAGCCGGGTGCTCGAAAGGCTCCTGCTGGCCACAATCATCACCCTGGCAATCGTTTCGTGTGCACATTTTCTTCGATATGCGTTGATGGTTTACAACCGCGGAGCACTGATTCCCAGGTTCGTCGCCAGCACGTCGAACGGGCTAGTGCTCTTCAGCGTGGCGCTCGCCTTCGCGGTGATGGTGGCGACCGCGTGGTTCCTCACCGAGTGGATGATCGCGCGTCGGGCCGAAACCTACCGTGACCTGGGATTTGAGGATCCGCGGGCGCGCTGGGAGATCCGCGTGGGGTGTCTGCTGCCGATCGTGAACATCGTCGGCGTACCCCTGCTGCTGCTGGAGCTCGCCAAGATAGAGAACCGCTGGTACCGGCAATACCGAAACATCGTGTGGTGGTCGGTTCTGTGGGGCCTGACCTGGCTGCTGGTGCTGGTGACCTGGGTGGCCCGTGACTCGGTCACTGTGCAGGGAGTGGCGGACAACGCGCTGTTCACCGCGATCGACTACGCGATCGCAGCGGTAGCGGTCTGGTCCCTTCGGCGTGTGTACGACGGCTTCACCGCGCCAGAAGGGCATCACCGGGCGGTGCGCTGGCTGGCGGTGGAGTCGCCGCAAGGGCCAGTGCCGATCGACGCCGATCAACCCGATGTGCCGGCGACACGCGAGGACAATTCCGGCGCTGCGGTTGAACGGACGGGGCAGGAACCGGCAGCATTGGAGCGTGACCGAGTCGCCGGAGCCTGGTGATGGGGAGGACCCTCAGCTCGTGCAAGGAGCCGACGAGATAGACGGCAGGGCCGAGCGTCACCCGTTCGTCGTCGCGCACCGGGGTGCGTCGGCGGATCGGCCCGAGCACACTCTTGCCGCATACGAGCTCGCCCTCGAAGAGGGCGCTGACGGTGTGGAATGCGATGTTCGCCTCACTCGCGACGGACAACTGGTCTGCGTCCACGACCGCAGGGTGGATCGCACGTCCAACGGGACCGGATTGGTCAGTGAGATGACACTGAGCCAGCTGCGCGCGTTGGACTTCGGAGGATGGCACCCCGGCGGAGCGGAGGCCGGACCGAGCACCGGGCTGCTGACCCTCGAGGAGCTGGTCTCGCTGGTGCTCGACTGGAACCGCCCGGTGAAACTATTCATCGAAACCAAACATCCGGTCCGCTATGGATCGTTGGTGGAAAACAAGGTGCTGGCGTTGTTGCACCGGTTCGGCATCGCCGCACCGGCGTCAGCGGATATGTCGCGGGCAGTCGTTATGTCGTTCTCTGCCGCGGCGGTATGGCGTATCCGTCGCGCGGCGCCCATGCTGCCGACCGTGCTCCTGGGCGAGACGTCGCGATATCTGGGAGGCAGTGCCGCGACCACCGTGGGAGCCACCGCGGTGGGGCCATCCATCGCCACCTTGCGCGAGCACCCGGAACTGGTCGACCGGGCTGCGGCGCAGGGGCGAGCCACCTACTGCTGGACCGTCGACCATTACGAAGACGTCGAATTCTGCCGGAGCATAGGTGTCGCCTGGATAGCCACCAACCATCCCGGCCGCACCAAAGCATGGTTGCAGCGAGGGCTCACCGGTACCGCGCTGTAGTTGAATTTCTGTCATTAACCCCCATTTGCTACACGGGTCAGGCCCATAATCACGTTTGTGGCTGGTGACACGTCGCTGACATACGGGGAGGAGTACAGACTCGCTACGCGCGCGTTGCGAGTCAGCCGTAACCTGGTTCCTCTCAAGATCGCCATCGGATTGCTGTGCATGTCGATCGTGGTCTTTGGGGTACTCATTCAGCTCCATCCGATGGGGCCGCACGGTGTGTTGCCCAGGGTCATTCACGGCGTATTGGTGGCTTCTTCTCTGGTCGTCGGGATGTGCTGGATCGTGCTGCCCTGGCCTAAACGCCGCACGGCGATCGCCTTCGTGTGTTGGGCGGATATCTCACTGGTCATCGGTGCGTGCATGCTCTCGGCGCCCGCGTCCCGCCTGGGCGCGATTTCACACATGGGCCTGGTAGGTGTCTTCGCAGCGTTCTTGCTTGGTTGGCGGGTGCTGGCCGCCCACTGTGTCTTTGCGACTGCGGCGATTTGTGTCATCACGGTGTGGAATGTCCATCTCGGCGAGGCCACACTTTTCGAGCAGTACGTCTACCACGCACCCGTCATCTCCTCCGTGGTGTTGTTGCCCCTCATCATCCAGGCGGTGATCGAGGGCGGAAGGAGATCGCTGACGGCTGTCTCCATTGCGGCACACCAGGATCCGCTTACCGGATTGTTGAACCGTCGCGGCGTGCAACTGGCGTTGAACTCACTGTTGTTCGGGCAGCGCGCCCCGCGAATCGTCGCTGTCGTCCTGGTGGACGTGGATCGTCTCAAGGAAATAAACGACACGCTGGGGCACGAGGCCGGCGATGAAGCCATCAAGGCTGTCGCTCAGGTGCTCACCACTACGGCCCGGGCCAGCGATATCACGGCCCGGGTGGGCGGCGATGAGTTCATGATCGTGGCCCTTCATGATCGGGCCGAGGAAGCAGTCGCGTTTATCGAGCGGGTCAGCACACTGCGAGCCGGTATCGGACCGCACGGTGCCACCGTCAGCGTTGGATCAGCCTGGCGATCGACGGGCGATGCTGGCTTTGATTTCGAGTCTCTGCGCAGAACCGCAGATGACATGCTTTATCGCGTCAAGCGCGCTCGAGATTCGAATCTCAGTGCGGCGTCTTAGTTCTCGGCGCTACGACAGGTATGTCGATGGCAGCGTCGCGGTGAGAAACCGGCGTTCCGCGAATTCCTGGGCATACGGTGCCGGCTCAGCGCTCAAGGCCTTGGCGTAGCGCTGCGCGAGTTCGTGCCCGGTGGTCGTGGCTGCAAGCCAGCCATGCCCCGACAGCCACTCACCGGAACGGGTCCGCCCGTCGTTCGCCAGCGTGAGTTCCTGCACCTGGAATGTGTCGGGAGTCAACGCATCGCGAACGTCGGCCCACGGCTGGCCGGAGGGTGCTGCGCCGTCGGTGTCGGTGGCGATGGTGCTCCCGAGGGCCGACATCTCGATGACGCGCTCAAAGAGTGCGTCATGGCTGGGGCCTGGCAGATGTGAGACGAGTGCCTCGGCCAGCCACGCGGTGGGCAGATCGGGGTCAAACCCGGCTGCGGTCAGGTCGGGCTGCCACGGCCCGCTGAGGAACGTTCCGACCTGTCGGCGTTCGGCGCGCGGTTGCGCACCAATCTCGGCGAGCACCTCTTGTTTGAAGCCGAGTAGCTCCGGATAGTCGACCTCGAAAACCGTGGTGCCATCAGGCCAGTCCAGCCGATAGGCGCGGGTGTCTAGGCCACCCGCTAGCAGCACCACCTGGCGGGCGCCGGAATGTGTTGCAGCCAGCAGGGAGTCGTCGTAGTGCCGCGTCATCAGTGACCGGCAATGTGCGATGAACGATTTGTGGTCGCTAGTCGGATCGGCAGCAACGGGAGAATCCGCTGGTTGATGGTCGAGGAGTGCTAACGCGTAGGGGTCACCCGATGCCAGTACCAGGTGTTGGGCCAATGTGTCGACAAACAATGGGTTGGCTCGAAGTGACTCTATGGCGCGAGAAGCAGTGAGCGTCAATTGAATCTGTCTGCCGCGGGACATCCGGTACGCCGCCCCCCTTTCCGTAGCGTCGTCCTTTGAGGTGGCAAATCAGGATCTGCCAATCAAGATTAGCCGACGTGGAGTGAGAGAACGGGCGTGATGGGTGCGAAAACAAACTCTCCCCCGTTCTCGACCGTGGTCGAGCGCGAGGGAGAGCAGTCAGCGGCGCGTCAGGTTGACTACAGCGAGCCACCCGCGGCCGGGGGTGCGGTGGGATCGCTTGATTCGACCGAGATCTCGCGTGCGACGAACTCCTCCAGGTCGAAGTAGTTGTCTCCCGCACGCTCGGCCACGGTGAGCAGCGTGTCCATGAGGGCGACCTCTTCGACCTGTTCCTTGAGGAACCACTGCATGAACTGCTCGCCGATGTAGTCGCCTTCGTCCCGGGCGGTGCGGGCCAGCTCGGTGACCTGCTCGGTGACGGTCTGCTCCTGAGCCAACGCCAGCGCCAGCGGTTCACGCGGCGCGGTGAATCCGTTCGTGACCGCGCCCACGGGCGGGATCTCCACGGAAACGCGCCGGTCGATCAGGTACCGCACGATCATCATGGCGTGATTGCGCTCTTCTACCGCCTGCTTGTAGAAATGTGCGGCGAGCTGCGGAAGATCGGCGTCATCGAAATACGCGGCAATAGCGATGTATTGCTGCGACGCGGTGAACTCGTGGCCAATCTGGTCGTGGAGAAGCGCGTTGAATTTAGTCTTGGGGGTGTCGTTCGCGGACATGAAATCGACAATAGACCAGGTCAGAGGCCTTGTCAGCCAAGGTCAGCCTTAATGAGGTTACCTTCACCTAAGTAATTTTCGAATTTTACGCAAGGTAATTGGCGGATTCTTAACTTAGCCAAAGTTAATTTCTGTGCAACAACAATTGGAAATCGTCGTGCACAAAATTGATTTAGAGTGCGCCCCCGGCGGCAGGGGGAGCGGTGGGGTCCTGCCCGATGGGCCGGTTGAGCTCGCGCGCCACGAAATTCTCCAGATCGAACAGGTCGTGGTCGGCACGATCGACAACCGTCAACAGCGTGTCCATGGCGGCGACCTCCTCTACCTGTTCCTTGAGGAACCACTGCATGAACTGCTCGCCGTAATAGTCGCCCGACGTACGGGCCGCGCGGGCGAGCGCGGTGATCTGGTCGGTGACGCGCTTCTCCTGTTCGAGGGCCAAGGCGATGGGTGCGCGCGCATCGGCGAATTCGTTCACGACGCCATCAACACCGGGGATCGAGACGTCCACGTTCTTGTCGATCAGATAGCGGATGATCATCATCGCGTGATTGCGCTCTTCGACCGCTTGCGCATAGAAGCGCTTGGCAAGCTGCGGCAGATCGGCATCGTCGTAGTAGACCGCGATCGCGATGTACTGCTGGGAGGCCGTGAACTCGTTGCCGATTTGGTCCCGCAACAGTTCGAGGAACGGTGAAGATGCGCGCGCATGGAGGTCGGTGGTAGCCACACCGAAAAGCCTAGTGCGTCAAGGGGTCGGTGTGGCCGGGTCGGGCAAGAGGTCTGCGGGTACCGGCTGACCGGTGCGCAAGGCCTCGAAGAGCCGTGCTGAGGCATCCTCATCCCAGGTGACGACGTCCCCCGCCCAGTTTGAGGAGAACGAGCCGATGGGCATGGTCAGGTTTTGGGTAGAGCCGGTTAGGGCCAGGCCCAGTTGAGCCAGATTCCAGCTGTGATCGCCCTGAGCGACGGTGATGGCATCGGCGGTGGACGTGGCGAGTGGATACCACCGGAATGGGTTGGCCCACACCGCCGGACTGCTCACGCGGTGAAAAAGCGCGGCCATGAAAATTCGCTGATGCGTCATGCGGTCCAGGTCTGCACGAGGGGTGGCTCTACTGCGCACATATCCAAGTGCGTTGGGCCCGTTGAGTATCTGACACTCGGCGGCCAGGTTGACTCCCGCTAGGGCGTCGTCGATCGGCTCGTCGAGACACATCGAGACGCCGCCGACGGCATCGACCACCGAGGCGAATCCACCGAATCCGATTTCCGCGTAGTGGTCCATGCGCAGGCCGGTGGCCTGTTCGACGGTTTGGGTGAGCAGGGCCGCTCCGCCCAGCGTGAAGGCGGCGTTGATCTTGTCGCTTCCGTATCCGGGAATGGGAACGTACGAATCCCGGGGGAGGGACACCATGGTGGCGGGCCCACCGTCGTAAAAGGCCGGTATGTGCACCACGAGGATGGTGTCGGTGCGGCCATCACCGGTGTCGCCGCCGGTAGAGAGCTCCGCCTCCTGTTCGGGGCTGAGGGCTTGACGGCTGTCGGAGCCGACTAGAAGCCAATTTGTCCCGCTGCCGGGCAGCGGGCGTTCCGGATAGTCGGTGAGCGCGTCCACGCGGTGCAACCGCCCGTCGATCCAGAACGCCGTGCCGACGATGGTGCAGAACCCGACGAGAACAAGAGTCACTGCGAGAAGGAGAGTGCGCCGTATCCAGGTGCCCCACCGTCTGGTGCGGCGCGGCCGGGACGGCGGTGGGGGCGGCGGCGGTTTGGCAGGCGGTGCCGGCCGCCGGGGTCGCACATCACGTGAGGTCGGACGCGGCGGTGGAGAGTGTTCCCGGCGCGGCGGCGGTGGTCCCTGTCGACGCGGTGGGGTGCGGGCCGGTGGAGGCGGCGGCTGTTGCGGATACCGCCGGATGACCTCGCTGTCCTCCCGCCCGTCCCGTCGATGGGGGCGCCGCCCACGGAAGGGGATGGTGGGCTCGGTCATCGTGCGCATCCCATGAGATGAGGCTAATGGAGCCAGCTCAGGTGATCCCGGAGCAACGCGAACCCGACGAAGGCCACGGTGTCGATCACGCCGTGGGCGACAACCAGCGGCCATAGTCGTCCGGTCCGCTGCCAGACGTATCCGAAGACCAGACCCATCACCAGATTTCCGATACCGGCCGAGACGCCTTGATACAGGTGGTAGCAACCTCGCAGCAGTGCCGAGAACGCGATGGCGGTCGCTGTTCGGTAGCCCAGCTGCCGCAATCGGGTCTGCAGATAGGCCACGACCACCACTTCCTCGGCCCAGCCATTTGCGAAGGCGGACAGCACCAGCACCGGTATGCGCCACCAGGTGTCGTCGAGCGAGGCGGGAATGACCTGAACGCTCAAGCTCATCCAGCGCGCGCCGACGTACAACGCCAGGCCCGGAAGTCCGATGAGCGCCGCCAAGCCGAGCGCCCCCAGGCCATCGGTACGCGAGCGCCAGCGAGCGAGGCCGATCGATGACGGACCGAATCCGCTGCGCCACAGCAGATACACCGCGAGTGCGCCCCACGCGATCAACCGGGTGATCGATACGAGATTCAATCCGAGGTCGATCAGGCTCAGCTCGGCGCGACGGGGATTCAGGGCGACGGTCTGGCCGGAAAGTCCCGCGATGACGGCAGATGTGAACTGCAGAAGGGCGCTCACCGCGCTCATCCCAAAGCTGATGGCGAGCACAATCCCCATCTCGATGCGGATTGTGCGCGCTGACATGTCCGATTCGGCCACGGCGCTCATTGTGGCTGGTATTGGTAGAAGAGTGTCCGATGTGGTGAGCGCGTTGCGCTATGTGGCATCGCCCGATGGAGTGCGGCTGAGCCTGACTGTGTCCGGCGAGGGGCCACCGCTCGTCATGGTGCACGGAGCCATGGATTCGGGGGCGACGTGGTCTGATGTCGCCGCGGAGCTGCAGCGGGACTTCACCTGTTTTCTCATCGACCGGCGTGGGCACGGCGCGAGTACCGACGCGGCAGAGCACAGCTTGGCGCGTGAGGCCGATGACGTCATCGCGGTGGCCGCGGAGGCCGGGCCCGATGCGGTGATAGTCGGCCATTCGTTCGGCGCCGTCGTCGTCTTGGAGGCGTTACGTCGCGGGCTCGATGTGGCGGCTGTTGTCCTTTACGAGCCGCCGCTTCCGGTGTCGGAGAGCGTGGCGGTGGCGAATCGGGAAGGCAGCGAGGCTGTCCGAGCGCGTTCGGTGACGGTGTCGCGGGAGTTTCAGGCGCTCGAAAAGTGCGCGGAGGTGCTCGATGAGTACACCCGGGCGGTGATCCCCATGATGCTGCTGGAGGGGGCCAACTCGCCGATACAGTTCCGTGAGCCAGTGGGCTACCTGGCGCGGCGGGTACCCGGCGTGCGAGTCAAAGAGCTTGTCGGACAGGACCATTTCGCGCACCGAACTGCTCCGGCAATGTTCGCCGGGGTGTTGCGCGAGCTGTTGCTGGGTTAGATCTTTCGGGCGCGCAGTCCGTTGAGGAAGGGGCAGCCGGCCAGGATGCGCAGCGCTTGGCTCAGTCCGGCGGTGTCGTTGACGGGTTCGTTGAACGGCAGCCTGACGTCGTGGTCACCGGCCTCGCCCTCCACGCGCAGCTGGATGCCGTAGCGGTCGATGCCGAGCAGCCGCACCTCACCGTGCTGCAGGCTCAGCGGAAGCCGCCGCGCCAGCCGCTCGACCAGATCGCGGTGGTCGTTGTCGATATGTGAGAGCCACCCGGCCTCGAGTGCGCAGAAAGGATCGGGGCGCGCGCCGAGCAGCGCGGAGACATCAACCGATTCGGCGCCGGTCGAATCGGCGACAACGACGGACTCCACGGTCAGGCACAGCAGGATCGAGCCAGGTTCCGTGCGTAGTCGCATATCGGTGCGGATGTCCAGGAGTGCCGGATCGGGCGTGCGGCTGGCGATGACGTCGACGATGCCGCGGGCCTCCCGATCGGTAGCGGCCACGACGTTGCCACGCACCCAGACCAGGGATCTGACCGGCTCGCGCAGCGGTAGCGGGGCCTGGTCTGTTAGTTCCAGGAGTGCCGGCATGCCGTTCGGCCCCGCGGAAACCACGGTCGCAGCGGTCGCGCTGTCGGCGGGGACCGCAACGGCGAAGGTTCCGTCGTCGAACAGGTGGTGCAGCGAGGTTCCGACCACATCGGCTCCGGCAATGGCGAGAGTGGAGCTTGCGGCGCGGGCACATGCCGAGCGCACGCGCTCTGCGGTGGTGGGCGGTGCTGCGGTCATGGCGACCCTTTCCTTGGAACCCTGTCGTGTCAACCAACTGAGGTAAGCCTAAGTTAACAACGGACCGTGGAGAGTGCAAGGGACACCTGTGCTGTCGACTGTGTCGGGGGTTCGCCGGGCGGTGGAACGCTTAAGGTTTGGAGTGTGCAGCGCATCACGTATTTGGGGCCGGAGGGGACGTTTTCCGAGGCCGCACTGATCAAGCTGCGGACGACGGGGCGGATACCGGGTCTACCCGAGGTGGAGCCGGTGTCGGTGGCCAGCGCGCGCGACGCGTTGGTGCAGGTCCAGAAGGGTGACGCGACGTACGCGTGCGTTCCGATCGAGAGCTCGCTCGAAGGCCCGGTGGTACCGACGCTGGACACCCTGGCGGTGGGTGCTCCGCTGCAGATCTTCGCCGAGGCGGTGTTGCCGGTGTCCTTCACCATCGCGGTGCGGCCGGGCACTTCTGCGCAGGACGTGAAGACCGTCGCCGGTTTCCCGATCGCCGTCGCTCAGGTACGTGAGTGGCTGGCGGATAAGCTGCCGAACGCGGAGCTGGTCGCCGCCAACTCGAACGCTGCGGCGGCCGAGGATGTGAAGGCGCAGCGGGCCGATGCGGGAGTGTGTACAGAATGGGCCGCGCAGCGCCTGGGGCTGAATGCCCTGGCCAGCGGTGTCGTGGACGAAGCGCATGCGCACACCCGTTTCGTGCTGGTGGGTCAACCCGGGCCACCACCGCCGGCCACGGGCTCCGATCGCACTTCCGTGGTGCTCGGACTGGGGAACGTACCCGGTGCGCTCGCTGCCGCCATGAACGAGTTCGCGATCCGGGACATCGATCTCACCCGTATCGAGTCCCGCCCCACCCGGACCGGTCTGGGCACGTATCGCTTTTTTCTGGACTGCGTGGGGCATATCGACGATGTCGCGGTCGGGGAGGCACTCAAGGGACTGCATCGTCGTTGTGAGGATGTGCGGTATTTGGGATCGTGGCCACGAGAGACGACGGCACCCGACGGCGCCAACCCACCGGTGTTGGACGAGGCGTCGGGATGGCTGGCCGAAACGCGGGAAGGGAAGCTGCGATGAGTGGGCGCCTTGTCCTGGTCCGGCACGGACAGTCTTATGGAAACGTCGAGCGCCGATTGGACACCAAACCGCCCGGTGCGGCGCTGACCGAACTCGGACTGCAACAGGCGCGCCTTTTCGCCAAGCAGTATGAAGCGCTGGCGCCGGCGGTCCTGGTGCATTCTGTGGCGCTGCGCGCGGTCCAGACCGCCTCCGAGATCGCGGGACATCTTGGTGTGGAAGCTCTTCAGCTCGACGGTTTGCACGAGGTACAGGCCGGGGAGTTGGAGGACCACACCGGCGTGGAATCGTTCGAGGTTTTCGACCGCACGTATGAGCGTTGGCATTTTGGTGACTTCGGGACCCGTTTGCCTGGTGGCGAATCCGCGCAGGACGTGTTCGACAGGTACCTGCCCGTTGTCGCCGAACTCCGGTTGAGGCACTTGGAAAACGACGCATCAACCGGCGATGTGGTGGTGGTGAGCCACGGCGCGGCGATTCGCCTGGTGGCGGCCACACTCGCCGGAGTGGATCCGGGTTTTGCGGTGAACCATCACCTGCGTAATGCGGAAGCGGTTGTGCTGGCGCCGATTACCGATGGGCGATGGAGCTGCGTGCACTGGGGTGATGCGGTGGCGCCATTCCCGCATCAGGAGGCTGCCAGCGCAGAGGAACTGGCGCAGTCGGCCGACCCGATGGGCTAACCGGCTAGTTGTATCTCGCCTTCGCAATCACATTGTGCGGCAATGCAATCGATAACAAGGCTGTGTCGAAGTAGATAGAGTCCGTCGCAATCGCGATCTGTGCACTCGGCGTGGCGAGTGGAATGCACGATGAGAGTGCCGTGACAGTGATCGATGTCCTGGACGCAGTCACGGCATGCCACACCGCAGCTGATGGCGTGGCGCCACTCCGGTGATTTCTTCATACCGGTGTTGTAGCACCGTATGCCGACAAGTCGTCGTAACCGAGCGGATGGAGGAGCCCTTTTCCATATTTATCGATGTATCGGGCAGTCGTTCCTGCGGTCCTATGCGGTGCTCACCAGCACTACCTCAGGAACTGAAGACATCATCGCCTACTACGGCGTCACTAAGACGGTCTGAGCGGTACCGCAGTTTATTCGAGCCCAAGGCTCTTGAGCGCGTGGGACATCCGCTGCGGGGTGGCAGGCGTAAGAGTTGCCCACAGCGCGCCGTCAGCGGAGGTGCTCGGCGTGGCCATGATCCGGCCAAATGCTGTGTCGTACACGGCAACTCCGCCGGGCGCGCGATCGGTGACACCGTCTACGCGACGAATCGCGGTGATCTCGGTCATCGCGCCGCGACGAGCCATTGCCTTGGCCACGGCTACCGCGTCGGCTTTGGTGGCGCCGAGCGCGATGAGGCGCCGGGCCATTTCGGCGGGTTCGGCGTTAAGGGCCAGCGCCAGCTGCTCGGCGGGCGCGTTGATCGACCCGAACTTCAGTGGTGTGGCGTCACCCAGGTACCGCCACAGTTCGGCGCCGAGCGACCCGGTGACCGAACGCATGGCCACACCCTCGCCATCGTTGACCAGCAGCACGTACGCCTCGCCGTGCTCCACCAGGCACAGGCGCAGCATCTGCGATCCGGCCCAGCGGCGTACCGCTACCTGACCGGTGGCCTTGCTGGCCGAAGTCAGCATGTCCCGCAGAGTCGGGTGAAGGTCCTCGCCCTTGAGCAGGTTGCGTTCCTTCAGCCGGGCGCGCGCGCCCTCCAGAGCGTCTCGATGTTCGGCTTCGTCTTCGTGGCGCGGACCAGCGGCCAGCACGACCGGCAAGAGGTCGTTGCCGGTGATCTCGCGGGTCAGTTCCAGTTCGTCGAAGTCCAGGCGGACGGTCACAGCTCCGCGCTCGCACCGAGGACCGGCGGCGCGACCGCGCCCTTGGAGCCACCGCGCTCGAACAGCGCTGAGGCGTCGACGTTTTCGAAGTCGGCGACCTTGTCGCTGGCCGGCTTGGTGGTCAGGATGTCCGGCAACTCGACAGGCTTGCTCTCGTCGCCCATGAAGACGCCGGTGGCACCAATGGCGGTGAGGTCCTTGTCGTCCTCGTCCTCATCCTTTTTGGTGCCGGCGTTCCCCACCTTGATGCCCTTGCCTGCACTCGCGGCCAGCGCACCGCCGGCCATCATGCCGGCCATCGGCGCACCCATTCCGCCCATACCCATACCGGAGCCGCCGGCGGAGGCCGCATTGGCGGTCATCGAGATGGCTGCCGCGCGGGCGCTCTGCACACCCGGCACCGAGTCGGGGCTCAGCGGGCTCGGTCCCATCTCGGACATACCGAAACCGGCAGCGCTGACGCCGGTGTTGCCGCTGTTGGCTTGCGACTTCTCTTCGGGGTACTTGATGACCTCGGGGGCCGGCGGGAACTCCACGACCTTGGCTGCGGGCTCGCTGGCCGACTCGTAGGTCTCCATCGCCTTGGCCGCCTGCAGATCCAGGCCCTGCTCCATGCCCTCGGTGGTGGCGTGCAGCCCGAAGAGTGCCCCACCCGCGGACAACGCCTCGGCCTTGGCCTTCTCAAGCTGAGCCAAGTCGTTGATGTGCGGCATGTCCAGAACCGCCGTGCCGTACGACTCGGCGTACGTGTTGGCGGTGTCGCTGACCTCCTGGGTCAGTCCGGCCATCTTGTCCAGCCACTCGGTGAACGGGGTGAGCTTGGTCAGCGCCTCCTCGGCGCGGGGACCGCGATACCCCTCCATCAGCTTCTCGCCGACACCCAGGCTGTTCTCGTGCACCTCGGCGAACGCGGCGCTGATCTCCTGCCAGGCCAGGGCACTGTCGACGACATGCGTCGGTCCGGCACCCGTAGTCAGGTCCAGTGCCAGCTTCTTAGCCTTGCGGGCCACCCAGTTGACGCCAGTGAATCCGGTCATGATCTATTCCCCCACACCATTGATACGGGCGGCGTTGTGTCGTTCGAGATCGACGAACGCCTGCGAGTTGCGCCGGAACGCCTCGGCAATGCGCTTGAGCTGCTCGATGCCGTCCTTGGCGACCTTCTCGAAGTTCTCGTTGGTCTTCGCGGAGGCATTGGCCACCGCGGTGGACACCTCATCGCGACCGGCCGAACCGAACTTCGTGGCCTCAAGCTGCTTGTCGAGAGCTTCCTGCAGTCGCTGCGCCATCGCGTCGTACTCGACAGCGGCATCCTTCATGACATCCGGATCGACCTGCAGAACAGTTCCCGGCTGGTTAGCCAGGTCCCAACGGATCTCCTCACGCTGGGCGGGCGCTGGTACGTCAGCCATCTTCTGTCCCCTTTCCCCCACTCGTCTCGCGTCGTCCTAAGGGCAGTTTTGCCCTTTCACTAAAGATGGACGGCGGATCCCTCTATTCGGTTCCATCATTCTCCAAGATTTTTGGATTTTTTTCCAGCAAACCTCAGACGCCTCGTTAGCCCCAGCCCAGCTGGTGTAATCGCTCATCGTCGATACCAAAATGATGGGCGATCTCGTGGATCACGGTGATCGTCACCTCGTCCACTACCTCATGTTCGCTGGAACACATCTCGAGCAGCGGCTCGCGGTAGATCGTGATGGTGTCCGGCAGCGCGCCGGCGTAGAAGCTGTCGCGCTCGGTCAGTGCGATTCCCTCGTACAGCCCGAGTAGCTCGGGGTCCTCCGGATTGCGGTCCTGGACCAACACCACCACGTTGTCGATGGCGGCGGCGAGCTTCGGTGGCACAGCGTCCAAGGCGTCGGAAACAAGTTCCTCGAACCGTTGTTCGCTCATCTGGACGGCCATCAGGCGTTGAGGGCTCGCATAGAGCTAGGCCGGTCCGGGTGGCGGCGCGCCCGGAGGCGCCTGGCCCGGTGGCTGCCCCTCCATCGGCGGCCCCTCCATGGGCGGTCCGTCCATCGGCGGGCCCGCGGGCGGCGGAGGCGGACCCGCACCCGGAGGCAGCGTGGTCACGATCGTGTTGCCCGGAGGGTTGCTGGGATTCGGCGCTACCGAAGACGTCGGCGGCGCGGAGGTCCGAGTCGGCTGCTGTGTCGTCTGCTGAGTCGGTTGTTGGGTGCGGGTTGGCTGCTGCGTATACGTCGGCTGCTGCGTGTAGGTGGGTTGCTGAGTCGGCTGCTGGGTAGGCGCAGGAGTGGTGGACAGCGGGATCGGCGGCAAGTTCAGCCGGTCCGCCGGGATGTCCGGCGGCGGCACCGGCGGCTGCCCGTTGATGAGCAGCTGCCCACTCTTGGCGCTGTTGACCAGAGTCGACCAGGCACCGTTACCGAGGGTGGACCCGATGTTGCAGCTGACCTGACGGCTGCCGGCCGTCCAGCTCGGCAAGGTGATGGTGTTGTACGACAGCGTCAGCGTGGTGGCGCGGAATCCGTCGGGATTGCCCATGTACTCATTGGTCAGACGGTTGCAGTTGTCCTTGATGAACGCGTCCTGGTCAGGCTCGGGCGGCACCGCACCCGGGAACTGCTCTGCCAGGCTCACCGTTCCGGTGATCTCCATGGCATGAGCTCTGTCGCAGTCGACCGGCAGCTCGGTGGGCAGGTTCGTCGTGGAGTCGATACCGACGCAGGTCCCTACCGGCCAGACCTTGGACTGGTCCTGCTCGGCCACCTTGCCGCGGAACAGCTGTTGCTGGTTGTCGGAGCCGGGGAGCTGCAGACCACAGAGCACGCGCCGTTCACCCGCTTCGGACCAGCCCTTCTTGTCGGGATACAGCATGCCCATGGTGAATCGGCTGTTCGGGTCGTAGCGATCTCCCAGGTAACGGTTGATGGCGACCTGGCACTGTTCCTGACTGATCTCCTGGATGCGCACCATGCTGGGTGGCTGTGAATCCGGCCCGTACTCGGTGCCGGGGAAGGTGCGCAGGTCAATGGACTCAGCGACCTCGAAGCGGTGATCGCTCCCGCAGTCAACGGTGCGGACATCGGCCATCGAGGTGGGCGCCGACCAGCTGAGGCAGTCGCCGGCCTTCGCCGAGTTGAAGGTGCTGTTGCCCGGGGCGCCGGTGCTCGGCACCGGGTTGGAGTCGATCCTGTTGACCAAGCGGTCTGCCGAGGTCCAACCGTCCGGCAGTGCCTGGGTGAGGCCGGCGATGAACAATCCGCCGAAGGTGACGAGCAGCAGGGCACGATGTGTGGACCGTTCCTTGAGTCCCTCTTTCAAGCCCTCCCACCAGTGCGGTTTGTCCGATGGGGAGTCGCCCTCGTCGACGGCCGCGGGCTCGTCTGCGACGTCGTCCCCAGGCGCGTTCTCGGGGTAGTCCAGGACTTCCGTCTGCGGAGCTTCGTCGGGGGCCACCGATTCGGTGTCGTCGGAGTTCGAGGTGGCCGGGGTCTCTGGGGCCTGCTCGGCCTCCGCGGGTGGCACGGCAGCAGCCGCGGACTCGGCTTCGGAGTCTGCGGATGTCTCGGTGCCCACCTCGTCGTCAGGGGATTCGTCCGGGGCGGACTCGTCCCGCTCGACCTTCGTGGGTTCGGCTTCGTCGCTCATACTGCAGCCATTGTTACAGGTGGCGGTGCGGGTTAGCCCAGCGATGCTGTCCGCATGCGCAGCTAGATTGAACTCTGTGACAACGATGGAACCTGACCGTGATGACGCCGGCGAGACCGGGGACTCTCCCGCGGAGGAAGCCGAGCATCAGGCCCGCGTTGCCGAGCAGGTCGCCGCGCTGGCCCACGAACTGTTCGATATGGCCCGGGAGGGCAACGCGTCCACCCTGGCCGCCTACCTGGACTCCGGGGCGCCGGTGGACCTGACGAACCAGGCAGGTGACACTCTGGTCATGCTGGCTGCCTATCACGGGAATGCGTCCACGGTTCGGTCGCTGATCGCGCGCGGTGCGGACGTCAATCGTGCCAATGACAAGGGCCAGACGCCGCTGGCCGGCGCAGTCTTCAAGGGCTCCGACGACATCGTCGAGATCCTGGTCAAGGCGGGTGCAGATCCCACCGCCGGGACCCCGTCCGCGCTCGATGCGGCGCGGATGTTCGGCAAGGACGAGTATCTGAGCCTGTTCGGCGTGTAGGCCGCATGTCGATTCACGGTGAACGCAACCCTCGCCGTGGTCGCGGCTGTAGGCGAGCGTTGCTGCGTGGCATCTGCCGAGACCACCCCCCAACTCGCTGCCCTGGCACCGCGGCTCGATGAGATCGCGCGCCTATTAGGTGTTCGATCGGTGCTGGTCATGCGTTCTGAACCTGGTGCGATGGCTGTCGCCGCCACGGCCGGCGAGGCGGCCGAGCATTACACGGTGGGATCCGTTGGCAAGAAAGCGGGCGACGACCAGAACAGGGTCCCTCTGTACTGCGAGCGGGTAGTGGACTCCGGTGACGAGGTTTTTGTGCGTGACTCGCGTGTCGACGAGCTTTTCGCGGGCAACGAGGACGAAATCGAGTTCGGCCTCACCAACTATTTGGGGCTTCCCGTTCACAACTCGGCCGGTCAGGTCGTCGGAACGGTGTGTGTGCTCGACGAGGTAGCGCGCGAGTACTCGCCCGCGGAGCGCGACGAGCTGGTGGGGTTGCGTGCCCAGGTCGAGACGATTGTCCGAGCCGATGGTTCAGCGCTGGGCTGAAGCGCAGGTGCGGAAACTAGCCCCAGTAGTGTTCAACGGGTGATCGACCTCAAATTTCTGCGCGAAAACCCCGACGCGGTGCGTGCCTCGCAGCGTCTGCGAGGCGAGGACCCGGCGCTCGTTGACGTGCTGCTCGACGCCGATACGGCACGGCGGGCAGCGGTGTCGACCGGTGACACCCTGCGTGCCGAGCAGAAGACGGCAAGCAAGAAGGTGGGCCAGGCGACGCCCGAGGAGCGCCCCGCGCTGTTGGCAGCGGCGTCTGAACTTGCCACACAAGTCAAGGCCGCCGAGGCCGAGCAGGTAGTCGCCGAGGCCGCGTTCACCGAGGCGCACAAGGCGATCAGCAATGTAGTGATCGACGGCGTACCGGCCGGGGGTGAGCAGGACTTCGTGGTGCGCGAGCTGGTGGGGGAGCCGAATGCCATCGAAAACCCCAGGGACCACGTGGAATTGGGTGAATCGCTGGGCCTGTTCGATATGGAACGCGGCGCAAAGGTCTCCGGCGCCCGGTTCTACTTTCTCACCGGCTACGGAGCGCTGTTGCAACTCGGTCTGCTGCAGCTGGCCGTGCAGACCGCGGTGGCCAACGGCTTCACCCTGCTGATTCCGCCCGTACTGGTGAAGCCCGAAATCATGGGCGGTACAGGCTTTTTAGGCGCCCACGCCGACGAGGTGTATCACCTCGAGGAGGACGACCTGTATCTGGTGGGCACCTCGGAGGTGCCGATCGCCGGGTATCACTCCGGCGAGATACTCGACCTGAATGAGGGGCCGCTGCGGTACGCCGGATGGTCCAGCTGTTTCCGGCGTGAGGCCGGTAGCTATGGCAAGGACACTCGCGGCATCATCCGGGTGCACCAGTTCGACAAGGTGGAGGCCTTCGTCTACTGCAAACCCGAGGACGCCGAGGCGGAGCATGGCAAGATCCTGGGCTGGGAACGGCAGATGCTGGCCCACATCGACGTGCCGTACCGCGTTATCGATGTTGCCGCAGGTGATTTGGGTTCATCGGCCGCCCGCAAGTTCGACTGCGAGGCGTGGGTGCCGACGCAGCAGGCCTACCGAGAGCTGACCTCCACCTCCAACTGCACCACCTTCCAGGCGCGTCGGCTGGCGGTACGTTACCGCGACGAGAACGGTAAGCCCCAGACCGCCGCGACGCTCAACGGCACATTGGCCACCACCCGGTGGTTGGTGGCAATCCTGGAGAACCACCAGCTACCCGACGGCAGCGTTCGGGTACCGGCGGCCTTGGTGCCCTTCGTCGGAACCGAAGTGCTGGAGCCTAAATGAGCAAGATGTTCGACATCGAGCTGGACGAGCTGCGTAGCTGGTTCGGTTTCGGAGTCGCCGGGAACTTCGCGGGACACCTCGAACAGGCCGGGGAATCAGCTGATTTCGTGAATGTCGCCTCAAACGGTGTGGCACCCAAGGGAATATTTCCGTGGTACGTACCCGGTGACGACGGGTTCCTGGGCCAGTTCCCCCTCTCGCACGATGAGACGGTGCTGCCCGACAGCGACACTCCACTGAACCTGCAGATCGAACCCGAAGTGGGCCTGGCCTGCCGCGTGCATTGGCTCGGCGACGTTGTCGCGTCGTTGGAGCCGTTCGCGCTGGGTGCCTTCAACGACTGCTCGATCCGGCGTCCCAACGCTCCCAAAATCAGTTACAAGAAGAACTGGGGTTCAGCGTCCAAAGGCGTTGCGCAACAGTTCTTTGAGGTCAGTGACCTCACCCCCGACGGCCCAACGGCCACCCTGCGACTGAACTGTCACCTGCACACCTCGGACGGGCAGGAGCACGAGTATGGCGTGGACAGCCCGCTGCTTGGGTACTCCTACTACGGCGAGGTGCTGCTGGACTGGATCACCGAGCGCCTGGATAACCAAAAGGGTTCCGCCGATACGCCGCTGGAGGATGTGGGCGCGCTCATGGTGGCCGCCGGGCATCCCGCACATGTGCTGATCGGTATCGGGGCGACTAAGTACACGCCGCTGGGTGAATCCACGTATCTACAGGCGGGGGATGAGGCCGTGGTCCGCGTGTACAGCACCGCGTCCGACGAGGCGTCCGAGCTACGGCAGCGGGTTCGTAGCGTCCGCTAGGCGGGACGGACGGGTTCGCGGCCACGAGTTCGCGCTAGCGTCGAGACATGACCGAAGGCGTGACCTCGGATACTTACCGGGAGCTTTCTGAGAACGGCGTGCAGAAGCACAACAGCCGGATGATCAGGCTGCTCCGCGAGAACGGCGGCAAGCTGCCCGGCGTGCCCGATGACGAGATGCCGGTGCTCATCCTGAAGATCCTCGGCGCGAAAACGGGAATCGAACGGTTGACACCGCTGGGCTACTTCGAGCACGAGGGTCGCAGGTTCATTGTGGGATCCAACGGCGGACAGCAGAAGCCGCCATCGTGGATCTTCAATGTGCGCACCCATCCCACCGTGACCGTCGAGGTGGTTCCGAACAGTTACGACGCCGTTGTGCGCGAGCTGGACTCGAGTGAACGCGATCAACTCTTCCCGGTGCTGGTGGCCAGATACGCATTCTTCGGTGACTATCAGGCGCGCATCGAGCGAGTGATCCCGATGTTCGAGTTGATGCCGCTCTAGCCGAGCTTTCTGGAGCGCAGCTCGTGCCCCTTGGAGGTCAGGCAGCGGCCGGTCTCCAGGTTCCAGTCCCATCCGTGCAGGTTGCAGGTGAGCTTGTTTCCTTCTACCACACCGAACTTCGAGAGATCGGCCTTGAGGTGCGGGCAGCGCCGCTGGATCTCCCAGCCGTCCAGTGTTATCGAGGCGCTGTCGTCATGGGCCTCGGCGAACCAGCCGTCCGCGTACGCAATGCGCTCGTTGGTGAGGCATTTGAAGAACGTGTATAGGTACTCGTTGTAGCCACCCACGCGCCACGCGGTGAAGCGGGTCGACAAGAAGATGGTGTTCACCCAGTCCGGCTCGTCATCGCGCAGCACCGTGCGCACCAGCTCCGGTGCGATCCCGAACCCGTAGCGGAACTTCTCATTGGGAATGGGTTCACGGACAATGCGTTTCGGAAAGTCGAGCGCCACAATCTCGTCTCCCATGCGCAGCTCCACCGGATAGCCGATGCCATCGCAGATCTGATCGGTTTGCGCCATGATCGGCTCGAACTTGGCACGTAGCGGCCCGAGCAGCGGTTCGCCCTCGGCGGGTGCCCAGGCAGCCTTCTCCGCGGCCAACACGGGAGCCATCCGCTGTGCGTACTCCTCGATGTAGGCGGCCTTGCCAGCGCCGAAGATGTGTTCGGCCTCCTCGTCGGACACCGGATGCGTCAAAGAATTCAATTCGGAGCCGGTGAAATCCGCAACGGTGCCGGGAATCATCAGTAGGCCCTTGTCGTGGCCGTGCTGGCGCATCTGGTCCAAGAACACCAGCTGGTCCGGGAAGATGTTCGCCGGGTCGCCGTGATCGTCGTTGAGGTCACGCAGTTCGGCGTCCAGGAAACACGGTGGCCCAGCGGACGGGATGACCCAGGTGGCGCCCACCTGCGCGATGTACTGACGGCAGCGGTCCATTCCGCGCTGCCGTTTCTGGGTGCCGAAGGCTTCCTTGGCGCGGGCAGGCATGTCGTAGACCATTGGGTACCAGATGGCGCCCGAGTACTGCAGCATGTGCACGTCGATGTGCCCGAACTCTTCGGCCAACACATCAAGATCGACGGGGCGGGCGTCGTTCATATTGAAAGCCGTTGTGGTGCCGTCGGATACCACGAGGCCGGAGTCGCCGATGGGTCCGTCGGCCGGAGCGCGCAGCGCGATGATCATGACGTCCAAGTCACCCTTGGGGCCGCTGACCCGATGCTTGACGGAGTCCTCGGTCTCCACGAAGGTGTGGAACCCCAGCCCCTCCAGTTCGCGCCTCAGATCCGGCACCGGATAGTCGGGCAGCAGCACCACCGCGTCCTTGTTGACATGGTCGGTCAGGTTTTGCGGGTCGTAGTGGTCCTTGTGCAGATGCGAGACGTAGAGGTAGTCGCAGTTCCCCAGCCGGTCCCAGTCCAGGGTGCTGTTGTCGGGGTAGGGAAACCAGGAGGCGAAGTACGCAGGGTTAACCCAGGGGTCGCAGAGGATGCTGCCCGCAGCCGTCTCGATAAAGAATCCGGCGTGGCCGACACTGGTGACTCGCATGAGCCCCAGCCTATCGAGCTGCGATTACGGGAGCCAAAGCCGCGGACGGGAGCGTAGGTCCGCTATTTGTCCATCGAAATCCCCTTGCATAGAGATGCTACGTAAAATTGATCTGGTGTCCACCACCGATGGCCTCACCGCCGACGTCCTTACCGTGATCGCGCGGCTCAACCGCTGGGTGTCCAGCCAGGCAGAGTTGCCCGTACCCACCGGCCAGGCACGGCTGCTGGCACTCGTCGGCGAGATGGAGGACGCACGGATCTCCGATTTGGCGCAGGCCGACCACTGCAGCCAGCCGACGATGACCGTGCAGTTGAAGCGGTTGCAGGACGTTGGGTACGTCGAGCGGCGCGTCGACCCCACGGACAAGCGGGCGCAGCGGATCAAGCTGACCACGGCCGGGCGCAATGCCTTGGTCGCCATGCGCGCCGAGCGGCAGAGTGTGCTGGATCCGTGGTTGAGCACGTTGCCGCCAGATGAGCAGCGCACCCTCGCCGAGGCCGCCAGGATTCTCGAAGGGCTCACGCGCCGGATGGCGGCGCAGGCCGGCCGCTCACCAGGGCCCGACGACGTACTCCAGCAGGGCTAGCGAGAGCGCCCCCAGTAGGGCGATGACGAACGA
Source organism: Mycobacteroides chelonae (assembly GCF_016767715.1). NCBI lineage: Bacteria > Bacillati > Actinomycetota > Actinomycetes > Mycobacteriales > Mycobacteriaceae > Mycobacteroides > Mycobacteroides chelonae. The sequence continues at coordinate 148,027 of NZ_CP050145.1, forward strand.
AGCGCCGATTGTGTACATGATGGCTCGTTCGCGGCGCAGTCTTTCTACTGCGATTCCTGCGGCAGCACCCAGACCGCCCATGACGGCGAACCCCCCGAACACCAGGTAGAAGATGGCACTGAACATCGCGGGCCAGACCGCGCTGAGACCGCTGACGTAACCGACCATGAATGCCGGAAACCGATAGACCACGGCGGTCAGCGCAGCGGCGATGGGGCAGAAGCCGATCGCGGCCACCGAGCCGACGATGGCACACCGCATGTCTCGCTCCATCATTCGGCCTGGAACAAGTGGCGTAGATACGCGCGTGGGTCGGTGAGGAAGCGCTGCCAGTGCCCCACCATCTCCAGGTCGTTCCAATCGCTTTGCTGCACACCGTCTTCGCCGAATTCCAGAATGGTGGCGCCCGGGAAGGCCGCGAGTACGGGGGAGTGGGTGGCCATGATGACCTGAGATCCGGCGGCGACCACGGCGTCCAGCATCGCCATCAGTTGCAGGGATGAGGTGAAGGACAGCGCGGCCTCGGGTTCGTCGAGGATGAACAGTCCGCGCTCCATGTCTCGCTCGGCGAGGAACGCCAGAAACGACTCGCCATGTGAGCGTTCGTTGAGTCTGCCTTCGAAGATCTGTTCCGGGGTGCGCTGGTCGACCGTCGTGAATAGCTGGTGCATTGCCTCGGCCCGCAGGAAGCACCCTCCGCCGGGGCGCGGGTGCTCGGCATCGAAGGTGATGGCCCAGTACAAGTCGGTGTCCTCGCTTCCGCCGGGCGCGCCCCAGTGGTTGACCGCATAGGGCAGCCGTGAGCGCCACGAGGAAGCCACCGCCTCGAGGAACGTGGACTTGCCCGAGCCGTTCTCGCCCACGATGACGGTGACGCCGGTGGTCAATCGCAGGGGTTCTCGAGCGATCTGTGCGATCGCGGGGATCTCCAAATACCAAGCGTCGGGCTGCTTTTCACGATCGATCGCGATCTGGCGCAGGATCACGTCTTGATGGTATCGGCACCCATCATTCTCCTATCGCGGTATGTAATGTGGATTTCGTTCTGAAAAACAGAACGCTCCTATCGTTAGAAACCGCTGGACCTGCGGTTTCTCGCGAACCTACGGTTGAGGCATGACATTGAAGACTCGGCTGACCAGGAATTTCGGCATCGAGCATCCGGTGGTCCTGGCGCCGATGGATGATGTCGCCGACGCGCGCCTCGCCGGTGCGGTCAGCGCGGCGGGTGGCCTCGGCCTGCTTGGCGGCGGTTATACGAACGAGGTGTGGGTTCGCCGGCAGTTCGACCAGCCCGGCGCTGCCGTCGGGTGCGGTTTCATCACCTGGACCCTGAACGGTAACGAGCATGTCCTTGATTTCGTGTTGGAACAGAATCCCGCGGCGATCTTTCTGTCGTTCGGAGATCCCGCGCCCTATGCGACGCGTATCCGGGCCGCCGGTGTGCCACTGATCTGCCAGGTCCACAACGTCGAGCAGGCTTCCCGGGCCATCGAGGTGGGCGCCGACGTCATCACCGCGCAGGGCGCAGAAGCGGGTGGCCATGGGGCCGGACAACGATCGACGTTCACCTTGGTTCCAGAGATCGTGGACCTTGTCGCGAAGAACGCGCCTCAGGTCCTCGTGCTGGCCGCGGGCGGAGTAACCGATGGCCGCGCCCTGGCGGCAGCGCTGGCGCTGGGCGCGGACGGTGTGGTGGTCGGGACCCGGTTCTGGGCATCACAGGAAGCTGCGATCTCCCGGGTTGCCCAGCGATACGCCCTTCAGGTCGACGGCGACAGCACCATCCGCCAACACGTCTATGACATTGTGCGTGGCAAGGACTGGCCGTCTACCTACAGCGGCAGGGTGCTGCGCAATAGCTTTGTCGACAGATGGCACGGCCATGAGGTGGAGCTCGCTGAACATCTCGAGCAGGCTCGATCCGAATACCAGATCGGTGTGGCCGCCGAGGATCACCGCGTGGCCAATCTGATCGTTGGCGAGGGCATCGGGCAGATACGGCATATCGAGAGTGCCGCAGACATCATCCATTCCATGGTGGCTCAAGCCGCCGCCATCAACCCGGCATATCAAGGAGTCAGCACATGCCACTAGTGCGTATCGACTTAACCTCTGACCGGCCACGCGATCAGCAACGGGCCATCGCCGACGCCGTGCATGACGCTCTGGTCGAAATATTGAAAATCCCTGTACGAGACCGATTTCAGATCATCACGGCGCATGAGGCCGCAGACATCATCGCAGAGGATGCAGGACTGGGCTTCGCGCGATCGTCCCGTGTGGTGATCGTGCACATCTTTACGCAGACCGGCCGTACCGTGGAGACCAAGCAGCGGATCTTCGCCGAGCTGGCCGACAGGCTGGCTGCCGTCGATGTGGCGGGCGCGGATCTTTTCGTGACGATCAGTGAAAATGGGCCGCAGGATTGGTCTTTCGGTTTCGGTAACGCGCAGTACGTTACCGGTGAGCTGGCTGTGCCCGCCGCGGCGAGCGCATGATGGAATCCTGATATGGAGTTCAGTGACATCGCGCACTTCCTGGCGGTCGCCGAGGCCGGGGGCATCTCTCGCGCCTCCAAACAGCTTCATACCGTGCAGTCCAACGTCAGCAGCCACATCAAAGCGCTGGAGGACGAGCTCGGCGTCGAGCTGTTCCGACGACACGCCCGGGGCATGACCCTGACCAACGCAGGGGAAGCCTTTCTGCCCTACGCCGAGCGGATTACGGCGCTGCTGCGTGAGGCGACCCAGGTGGTTGGCGACGAGGCCGAACCCACCGGAACACTGGCCATCGGCTCCATGGAAACCACAGCAGGACTGCGACTTCCTGGCATCCTGGCCACGTATGCCGCCGACTGTCCCCGAGTGGATTTCACACTCACCACAGGCACCACCGCCGAGCTGATCGATATGGTGAACGATCACCGGCTCGATGGCGGCTTCGTCTGTGGACCCGTCGAACACGACGCTCTCTCGGCGAATGTGGCCTTCGTGGAGGAGCTGGTACTGGTCACCGCTCAACACCACGGCGACATCCGTGATGTCTTCGATACCCCGGCACGCATGCTGGTCTTCCGCAACGGGTGCGCCTACCGCGAGAGGTTGCAGGAGATCTTCGCCGATCACGGCAACGTGGATCCGCAGGTTCTTGAATTCGGAAGTCTGGAGGGAATTCTCGGATGTGTCGCGGCCGATATGGGCGTGACGTTGCTTCCGGTCGCGGTGGTCATGGCCTCGCAGCGTGCCGCAGCGCTGCGGGTGCATCGGCTCCCGCCACTGCAGGCGCGAGTCGAGACGCTGTTCATCCGGCGAGCGGAATCGGTTGTCTCACCAGCGATGTCGCAGTTCCTGCGCCATGTGCAGCGCGCTGGTTCACCCGCGGTGCTGCGATCGGTCGGCCGGTGATTACTCGTAGCGTCCGTAGCCGGTGATACCCGAATCGTTGGCGGCCACGTAGGTCGACAAGCCGACTCCGCGGCCCTCGCCACCACCGACGGTTGTCAGGGTGCCGTTGTCATTGATCAGCACGATGTTGACATGCTGGCCCTTTTATCTGGGGTTTGAATTGAGTGTGTGTTTCCGCTTACGCGAATCGGCGGGAAGCGGGCTAATCAGGAACACTACGTTATGGATGTGTTTCCCAAAGCGGTTGGCTGGTGACTGATGGCAGACGTCGTATCGCTCGGTGCTCGCCGGTAAGCAGCATCTGTTGCTGCACCGGCGTTGGACCACCTACCAAGTGGGTGCGGTCAACCTCGCTCAGGATTGGGGCAGCAGCGCCAGTGGTCGTCGATGGCGCTGTATGTCATGGTGGCCGATCAGGGGTTGATCGCCGATCAAAGCGCCCCGTCTGAGCAGCCTCGTTCGATTCCTATCTGTAGGAGAGCGCGAGGAAAGAGGAGATGACCAGCAGACTGTCGCGGTCATGTCCACGATGGGGCCATAGTTCAAGGGTAGAACGGGCCTTTGCAAGGCTCAGATCTGGGTTCGATTCCCCGCGGCTCCACAGTTAGTGCGGGGTGCCGGTGTTCGTCGCTTCGGCTACCGCGTTTTTAGGGTCGACACGTTACCTCTCCCCTCTCCAATCTTGTGGTCGAGCGCGTCGGCGGCGATCGCGTACTGCGGGTCTTCCTGCCGGAGATGCGCCAAAAAATGTCGCACCGCAGTGTCGATGAATTCCTGCTGGCTTTTGATGTTCAGGAACGCACTCGCAACGTCCATATGCCGTCGCAGAGACTCGGAGGCTCGATATCCGGTCGACTCGGCGGGCTCGCTACGTGGAGGTCGGCCGCGTCGCCGAGGGGGTAGGTCATCGCTCATCCTGAGCGCCTCCATATTTAATGGGACATTTTCCCGTAAAATATAATCATGACACCGTTGGTTGGCGAAGTTAGCCGCTTCCGGGTGCCGAAAACTGATCGGCGACGCGGTTTCTGCGTCGGTGGACTATCGCGGCAATGCTCAAATGATGTTCTGTTGTCAATCTGTGCCGCGACGAACGCGGAGCGCCGCCGCCGAAACGTGCTAAGTGTGGCGCATGATACGGATGTGACTTCCGGGGCCAACGATACTCGTCGGTTCCTGTTGGATACCAATGCCTTCATCTCGCTGGAACCATTCGACGGCAAACTTGAAGCCAACCTATCTGTGGGGGCTGCATTTGTGCGGCTCTGCTCACGGCAGGGACACCGAATTCTCGTTCACCCGGCTACGCGTCACGAAGTGGTCAAGGGCAGCAACAGCCCGCGCACGGGCCAGCGCATCGCCGAACTCGCAAAGTTCGAAATGGTGGAGGCATCACCGATCTCGGATGCGTTGCGAGCTTCAGCTGGTGACAGTCCTGTGGGCACTAACGACTACATCGATCTGCTCTTTCTCGCCTCGTTGGCGAGCAACGCCGCCCACTACCTAGTCAGCGACGACGTTGGTTTGCGACGGCGGGCCAGACGAGCCGGTCTGCATGAACGGGTCCTCAGGCTCGCAGACGCCGCCGAGATTCTGAGCGACCTAGAACCGGACCCTCCGCAACTTCCTCCGCGAGTGGAAGTCGTCAAGGCGTATGCCCTGGATACCAGCCAGCAGCTGTTCGCGAGTATTCGAGCCGACTACGACGAGTTCGATGACTGGTTCGGAAGGGTTCAGAGCGACAGCGATAATCGAAAGTGTTTCGTAATAAAGGATCACACTGATCGGTACTTGGCGATCGCCATCGTAAAAGATGTAGAGGAAGGCAAGGACGCTCCAAAATCACCCGATCCCATTTCGAAAATCTCAACTTTCAAGGTCGATCCCGCGCACGCCGGGTACCGATACGGTGAGCTGCTTCTCAAGGCGGTGATGCGTCACCAAGTGAGGATAGGAACAGGCTCAACCTTTGTTGAGGTTCTACCGTCCGTCCAGCACTTGCCGGGATTTCTTAAGACATTTGGATTCTACGAATATTCCGAAAAGACGAAGCGCGGAGAGAGCATCTTCCTTAAGGAGTATTTGCCGTCAAACGCCGACCTAGAGCCGCTGGATTTTCATGTTCTTTACGGCCCGCCGGCAGTGTCTCCGAGGGCGGATATATTTGTGGTGCCTATACGACCCCAGTGGCACAGTCAGCTCTTTCCCGATATCGAGATGTCTAATGAACCAGGCTTGTTCCCCGAGGCTGAGCTTACGCGACCATGGGGCAACGCGCTGCGTAAAGCCTATCTGTGCAATGCCTCGACTAACCTCATTGAGCCAGGGGCAGCGTTGCTCTTTTACCAATCGGGAGGGCGGCAGCGAATCGAGGCTGTCGGAGTAGTAGAGGACATGTTCCGTACGAAGGACGCGGAGCAAATCATCTGCGCTACCGCCGGCAGAACCGTATATAGCACAGCCGCGATAAAAGAACTCGCGGAGCATCGATCGGGAATTCTCGCAATTCTGTTCCGTCATGACAGAACCCTTGAGCCCGGCTGGAGCCGACCGGAGCTAGAGAGCCAGAGGGTGTTTTCGCGGCCTCCGCAGTCAATTTCGATAGTGAAGGGAGCTGGTGCGCAATGGGTGCATTCACAGTTGCAGACAGAGCGGCGCTGATCTCGATTCAACCCCGGTACGCACAGGCGATCCTGGATGGGCGGAAGCGCGTCGAGTTCCGAAAACGAACTCTGGCGAAAGATATTTCGTTGGCGTGGGTGTACGCCACCGCACCCGTTCAACGAGTTGTCGGGTACTTCACCATTCGACAAATAGTCGCCGATGCCCCAAGCGTCCTTTGGGCGCGGTATGGCTCCGTTGGTTGCATAGAACGGCACGATTTCGATGACTACTACCGGAATTCGAGTGTCGGATATGCGATCGAAATTCAGCAGGTTTGGTGCCTGTCAGATCCGCCCGCGTTGAACGTCGCGTTTCCGTCCGTGGTGCCACCACAGAGCTTCCGTTACGTTGGACCGCACCATCACGCCCTGAGCCAAATCGAGCGGATCCAACACGAGCACGCGCTGGCGTACGCATGACAGCGGATTGGTGGCGCTGCCAGCTAGGAGAACGTGCTGGGCGTGCGTGAAGAGTTTGGGCTGCTGAGCTCAAGCACACGGCTGCGCAGGCCTGATTCTCCGCCCGCAGAGCCGTGACTTCTTCGGCCAATTCGCGGTTGCGATGCAGGGCCACCCCCAGTTTGGCGCGAAGCGAGGCTGCGGATGCTGTTTCTCTATCTGGTCGGCGACGTGCAGGCACAAGGGTTCGATGTTTTTCGATGGCGCTGCGCAGCTCGGGGTGTTGGTACAGAAAGCTGGTCGACACCGACGCTGCGCGGGCTACGGCGACGAATGTGATTGGTGCGTCTGCATTTTGCAGTCTGATGATGGTGCGTCGGGCTCGGGATTCGGCGTCGCTGCGCCGCGCTACGGCAGCCGCGGCTAGGCGCGTGATTCGTGCAGCCCGATCGGCGGCAGTCACCGATCGGGTTCCCCGTGGTCAGTGGTGGTCTCGTCCTGTAATTCCCCGATGAGTTTTCGACTTTGTCGAGCATCGGTTGATTGAGGTCCACGATTTGGCGATCGGCGGTAGCTGTTGCGGCTGCGATGATTTCGCGGAGCTGATCGCGGTAAGCGATGTGGGTGCCGAGGAACACCCAGCCGCCGGGGTCGTGGAATGAGCAGTCCAGGCAGGGTTGGGGCGAAAGTCGCACTTCTGTTGGGAGGGCAGCGTGCAGAAGCCATTGGGCAACGCTGCGGAGAACCTCGCACGGAGGCGCTCAACGGCGGGGTCAGTATCTGCGGTGGCGGTACCGTGTGCGGCCCAGAACTCGCGTGCGTTACGGGCGAGGGTGTCGTCGGTGATCCGGGCATATGTAGAGGTCATGGTGCCGCTGGCATGGCCCAGGAAATCGCGGTATTCCTGCTGGGTCCAGCCGTTGTTGAGCGGGTCATCCCGATGGTGTGCCGGAATCGGTGAACGTCTCCGCCGTAGATTGGTTCGCCCGGTAATTGTCGAAGAGGTGATCTCGTGCTCGCGGAATATCTCCGAAAGACGGCCGTATGACTGCGCACAGCTCCACTCGCCAACACACCGTAAAGATCGGATTCACGTTGGGCTGCAACGCTACTCGCCCAATATCTGCACCGGTGTCGCCAAAAACCACCAAAGCCCAACCAGGTGACCGTTCACCCACCGCCCAGTCCCACAAGCCCCGATGAACCTAATTTAAGGACATGGGCACCACCCAGCCCGCCGCCAACCGTCGTCCAGTCCCAGGCTGAGGTGGATCTAGGCAGGCACGGTTTCCGGTGCAGCCTGTGTGTAGTTCACCAGGGGACCGCGCTGCGGCTCACTGCGGTAACGTGCGGCGCGGCCGTCGATACGCAACACCCGCCACACGATCTTCGCAATCGGGTTCATCATCCCGGTCTCGCGGCATAGCATCCGAACATCCGAGAAGACCTCGCTCATCGACTGCCGCGACGTGGGGCTCTTCCAGAAGATCTCCTTGCGGACGGCAGTCGGTATGTCGAACTTCTTGAAGAAGGCCCGTGGCGGGGTCATGATCAGGCTCAACATGATCCGCATTACGATCGGTGTGGCGATCGACAACACCAGCCGGTTGAACCAGTTGGCTGTCGGAACCTGCTTGCGCAGGTACTCATGCGCAAAGGAGATGTGCCGGGCCTCCTCGGCCACGTGAATCTCCATGACGCGGCGCATGATCGGGTGCAGATTGTCACCCTCACGCAGCACGTTCTTCTGGGTGTGATCAATAGGCTCTTCTCCCCCCAAGACCAAGACGAAGAAGAAGACGGGCAGAATCGTCGACGACAGCGGCAAGAGGGGCGACAACAGACGGATAATCCGGGGCATGCCGGGCACCTCGACGCCAATGCGGTTCACCATCTCCTGGAACATCAGGGTGTGGTTGCACTCTTCGATGGACTCGTGGTTGAGGTAACGGAACTCCGGGGAGCCATTGGGCACGCTGAAGGCGTACTGAATCAGGCCACGGATCAGGATGCTCTCAAACTGCAAGCCCACCCTGGCGACATTGGCCTGGCGCCACATGCCGATCTCGATCTGCTTCTCCAGCGGCTGCCCCTGGTACCAGGGGTGCCGGCCCAGCGGATCGGTCTTGTGCGGCAACACCCAGCGTGGGTCGTTGGGGACGACGGCGTACTCGGGCGAGTCCCAGTCGATATCGATAAACGGATCGAAGTTCCGGTTCGTCGATCCGTGTGACAGGGTCTCCAGCACCTGGACGTACTTAGCGTCGCCACGCACTTCCATCTTCGCGCGTAGCTTCTCGCGGAGCGACATGCCTTCTCCTTTGATTAGGTAAGGAGCCAGATGACCCCGATAGTACGTATGCCTTACAGCATACTGCCTAAAGGAGTATTCGGTCAGTCGATGCATTGCCCGGGGCGCTTTGGTGCCGCAAAGTGTCGGCGACCGTGCTTGATCATTCGATAGTCACCGCCTCAGCCGCAGTCGATCTCGCTGACAGCCTCAAGCGCCTTGCCGAATTGGCCCTCCGAAACGGCCATCACGCGCTTCACCGCGGACGTCCTCACAGATAACAACGCCTTACTGCTCATGCTGCGCGACCTGCGATTGCCCCAGACAGTGGACCACACCCATCGCGATGTTCTTCACCTCAGCGCTGAACTGACGACACTTCTTTCTTTCCACCATGTCTCGATACTGCCCGGATTCACTCAGTAAGGCTGCCTTGCCAATCAAGCCACAGTGGGATCCGCGCCAGCTCTGCTTCAAGTCCGTGTGGCGCAGCTCTTCCGGTTCGGAATTGGTGCCGCTGGTCGGTTACCGGCTGGGCTTCGATCCTCCCAGACGGAGTTCGGTGGCCAGTTCGGCGAGCCCGGCGACCGGGTCGTGGTCGTTCTGCAGCACTTGGACCGCGACATGGTCCGCTCCGGCCGCCAAACGCTCCTTGACACCTGCGGCGATGTGCGGGATCGCGCCCCGCAACACCAGCGCGTCGACCAACGCGTCGCTGGGCTCGTCCCCGACGTGCAGCTCCGGGAAGCCGTTCTCGCGCAGGGAGTTGACGTAGTTCGACATCTTGAGGTATTCGCCGACCATGCGGCGGGCGACGGTTTGGTCGTCCCCGAAGACCACCTTGACTTCAGTGGCGATCTTCGGGCCCGGTCCGAGTAATTCCCGTGCCTTCCTCGTGTGCTCGACCGGCACGAGGAACGGAAGCGCAGCGACGGTCCGCTGCGCGGACAGGCGCAACGCCCGTGCTCGCAGCGCGGCAATCGCGATCCGATCCTTCGGCACGCCCGCCTCCTCGAGTTCGTCCAGGTACGAGACCAGCGCCTTGTACGGAGACTGGTAGACCTCTCCCTGGGCCTCCCTGTGGCCGGCGCCGACCCCGAGCACGAGCCGTCCGGGGAAGCGGGCCTCGAGTCGGTGGAAAGACGCGGCGACCTCTTTGGCCGGCGCTGTCCATATGTTCACGATGCTCGACCCGACTGTCAGGTTCTGTGAGTTCGCCAACGCCTCTTCGAGCGGGGTCAAGTGCGACTCGAACGTGGCCCCTACCCAAAGCGCCCCGTAGCCGAGTTGCTCGATCTCGCCGGCCCGGTCTTCGAAAGAGGCCCCTTCATAGCCATGCTGGCGCGCGAAATCCCGTGCGCCAGCCCAAACTCCGACAGATCCAAACAATGGCGTACTCATACTGCGATAAAACACAATGGCACTATGGCTTATTCCGCTTCAGTGCATGTCCCGGAGCGCGCTCCAGGACCCCAGGCCACACCCGGGCCAACCCGCGTAGTGTGAGCGAAACGAGCCGGTGGACATTCGCAGGAGACACGAAACGTATGAACCCACAGTCGGATAGAACGACGAGCATCGCGTGGTCTTTCTTCGAGCTCCTCAACTCGGGGAACATCGATGAGGCACTCGAAGTGCTCCACGAGGAGGGAACCTGGTGGGTCGCAGAAGCCCAGACTAGGCCCGCTATGCCTATGCGATTGGTCAAAGATCCCTGGCGGACGGTGCACGAGAAGGTTCCGATGAGGTTCACGCTGCGCGATGCGATCGAAGCGGGCGATCGTGTTGTGCTCGAAGTGGAAAGCGCATCTCACGATCGTGAACGCCCCTACGACAACAAGTACTGTTTCTTCATCACTGTGCGAGATAACAAGATATTCGAGCTGCACGAGTACGTTGACACACGCAATGCTCACGAAGTTCTGATACCCCTTCTCGGCGATACCGCACCATGGGCCAGCTGAGGCGCGCTGATTCCTGATCGCGAGCCCTCAGCGAGGCGTTGTGCCGGACATAGATCGCGCGCGGCGGCAAAGCCCACTTTCTTGCCGCTGCACCAGGGTGGCGCCCTGGTGCAGCGGACTTGCCGCCTCAAACGCCGGCCGTTTATTTGCTTGGTGCCGCGAAACGCAGGTCCCGCATACGCCCATCGAGCACCCGAAATTGGGATTATCACAAGGAAATCCATGGCCGCAAACGTAGTTGGCAATCTTTGTTCCCAAAATGGCCAGCTGAATCCAAACGGGTACACTGCCCGGGCAGTTGAACCACATTCTTCACCAACGGATTTCGGATACATCATCTCAGTCGTGCGGCGAGGCGAGTGGCGTTCATGTAGGCAATGGCCTGGATGGAGATCATCGGGTTAACCCCTGAAGCGGTCGGGAAGCAGGAGGCATCGGCGACGATCACCCCCGGTGCTCCCCATACTTCGCCGTCCGGGTTGGTTGCCGAACGTCTCGGGTCATCTCCCATGCGGGCTGAGCCCATGAGATGTAGCGAGAGTACCGGCAAGACTCCGGGCGCGGCACCCGCAGCGCGGGTCGCAGCCGCAAAGGATTCCACCGAGCCGTCTTTTCCTGGTTCGTAGGAGATACCTTTTTGATGGGGACCAATGATCTTGTCGGCGCCCGCGGCTTCAAGGATCTGCGCGGCGCCTTCGATGCCTGCCATCAGATGCGCGGTGTCCGGGCCCGAGAGCCTGTAACGCACGATAGGCTCGCCATCTCTACCAATCGTGACTTCCCCTGCGCCCTTGTCGCGTGTGATTACCGCCAGCGGTGTTAGAGCGTGAATATCTTTCATGTCGGTCAGATGCGCGCGCCCACCATGCCAGGGCAGCAACACTGCCCCTATACCGGGCGTGATGGGTACGGTTTCGTAGATGACGCCGTAACCGTTGCCGTCGAGATCGGCATGTTGATCGGAATAGCGGCTTTGCAAACTACCTTCCCAAGGCGGCGCCGAATCCCGGTTTCGACCCCAAACGACTGTGGCCGGATGCAAGCGTAGATGGCGGCCGACGTTGCGGTTGCCCAAACCGGACCGTTGGAGCAATGCCGGAGTCTGGATTGCCCCTGCTGCCACCACGACAGCTCGCGCGCGGACTATCACCCGGTGACCGCCGGTCGCCACGGCAGTCACCCCAGATGCCTTGCCCCCGGTGGTTTCGATAGTGCGCACCGACGTGTCAGCGATCAGGCGCGCACCGGCCGAGACTGCATCTGCCAGCCAGGTTTTCGTTGTCGACCGTTTAGCGCCGAGAGAGCAGCCCATCCCGCAGCGGCCGCATCGGATGCCCATATCGCAACCATCTACGTTGCGGAATGTCGCACCGACCGTCCATCCGAGGTTACGCAAGCCGCGCTCCATGACGGCATCGCGTGGTGCCGCCACGTCGTGGTTGCGATTGACATCCAGCCTCTGCCACACCGCATTGAGCGCCTCGGTGTACTCGGTCCCGGCGAACTGGTGTGCGCCGGAGCTGGCCCATTCTTGTCGAACCCTCTCGGGAGTGGGAAAGCATGTCGTGTAATTGACCACGGTGCCGCCGCCCACACAGTGTCCGGCCCAGAGGGAGACCTGCCCCTCGCGGCTAAGCAACGGCGCTGGCGCGTACAAGTTGCGCAGTCCAGTTTTTTCGGTGCCGTCGAAACTGTCCTCCCCGTGATAGCCGCCCGCTTCCACAATGATTACGTCCAGCCCCGCGGCGCTCAACACACTTGCGGCGGTACCCCCGCCAGCACCTGAGCCCACGACCACCACATCACAATCGAGATTCTCGTCAGAACAGATCATCAGAGGTGCCAGAGGTTCACCGACGTTGACGGACGAGGGCTCCCCGGTTACGGGTCGGAACCCAACTACTGCCTCCAACACCGGAGAACGGCCCGCAGCATCCGACTCCATGTAGTAGGGCGCAAGGAACGCACTTCGCAGTATCGTGAACAGCATGCGGTTCTGGCCGAATCTGGACTGCGCCAATGCTTTTAGCATAGATTCACGCATCTCGTGTCCGACAGCCGAGAACCGTCGCAAGCGACCCGTGAGCATGAGGGCCGCGAAACGACTGTCCCACAGGCTAAATAGCGCCTTGAGTATTCGCAGTTCCGACGCCCGCGGATTACGGGCCAAGAATTCCAACGATAAGTCGACTGAACCCAGCTCCGTTGCCGACGGAACCACACCACGTCCTGGGGCGAACGTATCGGCAATCAACTCGACTGCCGTACGCTGCCGCGGAGAAAGATGCATCGGACCGTCCTCTAATCGCAAGTTCAGAAATTGACTAATAGTCCGTTTGCCGAATGTGGCCGGATTACACTGTGTAAGTGGAAGTTTCAGTGCTTCCCATGCCCCGGGTAGATAGAGCCGCCAGCGTCGGTGCCGACTTCCTTGGTGTCAGGAGAACCCCGGCTAGCTACTCCGGGCGCCGCCGATCGAATCAAAAAAATCCTCAGCCTGCGACAGGCCCCGACTACTGCACGGCGGCAACAAGGGGCGCAGGGGTTATCGCCGGTGAGAAGCCCGAGGCATCGCCCTCAATTGCCCTGGAAGAATTCCCGTGAACATCGACCGGTATATCGCCGGCCAAGGTAATACGGTGCATGAGACGATCCTGCCCGTCGTAGTCATCGATCGCGTAGTGCTGCGTAGCCCGGTTGTCCCACATCGCAAGATCCCCTGGCTCCCAGTTCCAACGGACCGTATTTTCTAGCCGGGTGATGTGATCTTGGAAGATACGAATCAGGGCCTCTGAGTCAGCGGAGGGAACCCCCACAATCTTTTTCACGAACTTCCCTAAAAGCAGGGCGCGTTCCCCAGTCTCAGGATGCACACGCACCAAGGGGTGCTCTGTGACGAACTTGTTCGCCGCGACGGCGCGCCTGAACTCTTGCTGTTCCGGCACAACATCCAGGTAGTCGTACTGGTTGTCGTGACGTGCCCATAGCTCATCGGCCAGCCTGCGCAGGGGCCTAGGCAGCTGTTCGTAGGCGGTGACCGTATTGGCCCAGCAGGTCGCACCACCATATGGGGGTAAGACCACCGCACGTAGTAGTGAAGCTTTCGGTGGTCGATCGCAGTACGTCATGTCGGTGTGCCAGTTGTTGGCTCGGATTCCACGGCCCGAGTCGAGCAGGGTCACTTCCTTGTCAGGTGCGCCGGCACGTGTCGCGGTGCGCGTACCCAACAGACCCGCGAACGCCTTGTGCCCCTCCTCATTTAGGTGATCCTGCCCGCGGAAAAACACCACCTTGTGGTGCAGCCAGGCACGGTGAATTGATTCCACCGTACTCGCGTCCAGGTCGCCACCAAGGCGCACCCCGTCGACGCGGGCACCGATGTTTGCGCCCAGTTGCGTGATGTGAATTGCGTCCATCGCGCTATCCCCTTTCACCGCTGGGATTTCCATGCAGTTGACTGCACTTGATACCGCCGGGTGGTCGCCAGACCTTGGAAACACTTGGCAAGCATCTGGTTACCGTTAACCGTGGCCGCCCGCAATGAGAGAATCGTGTTGTGGTTGATCGAAAGGCGACCGATCTGGCTGCCACGGTCGTTTCTTCTTACCCTCGTCTCCACGGTATCCGTTCCGCGCCAACGATGCCTGGTCCTGTTAGTCCCAGGATCAACAGGACCCTGAACTCGACTAAGTTCCGGCGGCCGACGAGCTCGCCCCGATCGCTGCACTGACGGCCGCCAGGCGCGAGCGTTTCATCGGCCCGCGCAGGGCCCAGCCCATAAAGGCTTATGCCAGTTCCAGCTCGAGATCGCCAAGATATTTTGGGCCACAACAGTATCCATATGAGGAAATGCAGGTAGGCGGGCAGGTCAAAGAAGCGCGGTCCCATTGGAATAGAACCTGCTCTCTCAACGTAGGCTTACTTGAGTGCCACATCGCAAACTTGAGCATCTCTATCGTCTAGTCGCCGTAAAACAAAGGCCCGGGCAAAGTGGTCCGTCGCCCCGCGCGGCGCGAGTTCCCTGGCCGCACCATCCCGTTCGTTGCGGATCTAGCCTCTGATCGGGCTAGTTACATCACAGGCTCAACGCTCGTGACAGATGGCGGCCGCACCGTCAAATAAGACGGTGCGCAAACACAAGAAGATCGGGCCTGCCGCCGCAGTCACCGAACCTTAATTATTTCAGGAGGTTGGTAAACATATGGTCGAGAAGCAAATTCGATTCGGTGTCAACATTAATGCTAAGGATTCCGGCGGCGACGCTCTCGCCAAGCTCAAAGATGTCGAAGCCGCGGGGGTCGACATAGCTCTCGTTTCTGATCATCTAGGCGCCCATGCGCCATTCCCGCTTCTTGCTGCGGCGGCTGCGTCTACTTCAACGGTGCGTCTGGGGACGCTCGTGCTCGACGCGCTGTTTTACCGGTCTGCGCTTTTGGCCCGCGACATCGCCGAAGTAGACCTGCTCAGCGGCGGGCGGTTAGAAGTCGGTCTTGGCGCCGGATACGTTAAGGAAGAACTAGACCTAGTCGGTCTGCCTTTTCCAGGCCCAAGTGCCCGAGTAGACACTCTCGCCAACATCGTCACCGAACTGCGCAAGTTTTTATGCGATCCCCACCATGTGCCCGCGCCGATCCAAAGCCCCCCACCCATCATGATCGCTGGGGCAGGCGACCGGATATTGACGTTAGCCGCTAAGCACGCCGAGATCGTGAACTTGGCCACGATGGCTATTCCCACCTTCGACAGGCTGCGCGATCGAGTTGACTTCATAGGACGCCAGGCTGGCGATAGGACCGCCGATTTGGAGCTGAGTCTCGGCACCCTTGCTTTCAGTATCCGTGAAAAGCCTGACCTCTCATACGTTCACGCGCTCTTTGCCCGTCAAGCACCGGGAATCACCGAGAAAGAAGTCCTTAACTCGCCAGGTGTGCTCTATGGCTCCCCGGCCCACGTTGCGCAATCCATACAGCGGCTCAGGGACGAATTCGGCATAACGTACGTCACCTTCAACGACCCAGATCTCGATGACCTCAACGAAGTAATTGAAGAGGTCCGTAAAGGGCGATAGCCCGAATCCGCAGCAGTTGCCGTGATGAGGCCATGCATACATGCGAGACCATCGCTCACGCTACCCGCACCAAGCTCGTCGGAGATCGCTTCCATCCGCACTCTGCTGAACCAGTCCGGCCACGTTACCCGGGCGGATTAGTGTTTCGCGAAATTGTTGAGTTGAGTCAGGATGTGCTCGCGGAGCTGGGCAATCTGTTGAGGCGTAAATGATCCACCCGGATATCTGCCGTGAATGTTCAGTTGCCCGTTGAAAGTATAGACTTCATATCCGGATGCCTGGGAGGGCGCTGGGCTGTGGGGCGCCCGTTCGTCTGAAATCGCGCTCACCGTGAGCTGGCCGCGGAAATCTTCTATCGCCAGTGTCGACGGGGTGGGCGGAGTGAGAATTATGCCGGGATTGGTAACAGTGATCAGCGGCCCGTAGCTATTGGCGAGCAGAATTGATTCCATGTGGTGCGTGTTTTGTTGGATTACGCCGGAAGCCAGATCGTTCTGGATCTGTTCAACGATGCGCCGTCCGATCCGTACGGGGTCGTCGTTTGCTCGCACTCGGGTTTGCCCGATTGCCATGCCGATACCGACGCTGACATCTGTGATGGCCGCTGCCGGTGACAGATGGCCGCGGAAATCTACCGGGGACATGAATCCCATGTTGACCTCATCGGATAGTTCGGCGCCTATCTGGGCCCGTTCCGCTATCGCGATGACGCCGGTTATTAGGCCATGCATGGTGACGCCGAATGTTTTGGCGGCCATCCGTACACCTTCAGTCGTTTTCTGATCGAATCGATGGTGCCAGGTCACCGGCGGATCTGCGAGTTCGTCTATTTCCCCACCTTGCTTACCGCCCCAGATGGTGCTCGTGAACGAGTCTTTCTGCGGTAGCGCACCTTTGAGGATCCCCCGGTGTTCCAGTGCGGTTTCGGGCGCATCCGGAATGGGAGCGGCAATGATCTGCGGCACGGTGCCTTCTGTCACGATCTGTGTGTAGAAGTGCCACAGCATGAATAGGTAAAACGCGCCTAGCCGGGCGTCGGCGATGCTGTGGTCAACTCCGAGCAGCACGGTGTGGGATTGATCCTGGGAGAACACCTTCAGGACAGCAGTGCCGTCCTCAAACCTCAGCGCAGGCAGCTCAGACAGATCGTTCAGCGGCTTATCGAGCACCTCCACTGCAGCGGGAGACTCAGGCGACGACGTGAGCACCAGCTGCACTCCGTCAGCAACGATCCGCGTAGCAAGGACCGGGTGGGCGATTGTGAGCAGTTGCCAGGCCTGCCGCAACGAGCTCATGTTCAGCTCGCCGCGCAAGTGGGTCGTCGCCCAGAACGTCGCTGATACGCCCATGGTGGAGAACATCGCTTCATGCGCAGACAGCGGCCGCAGGACCGTCAGCGGCGAATCGCCCTGCTCGAAAACTGATTTCATCGCATCTCCTGGAGTCGGGTGGCACGTCGAAAACGTAGTGGGAAGAGTAGGTAGTACCTGCGGGTGCTGGTGCCGAGTGAGTTCGTCGCCGCGCATCTTTGTGGTGGCCGAGTGGACTCGTTTGTTGCCCGCCCACAGAGACACAGTCCTGCGGTCCGCTCGGAGATCTTCGCTAACACCGGCGCTGTGCTGCTCAGGCTCGGTTCCAGTGCACGATCGAGCTGGTTTCGCGGGCAACAGGTTTGAAGTCTGTGCCAATGGTGTAGGCGACCGGGAAGACCGCGATCGGTCGATGATCGGGGTCGATCCCTACGATCTCGCGGACCTTGTCTTCCTGTTGGAGCGACCCCGCCGTCCATGCGCTGCCCACTCCGCGGGCTCGCAATGCGAGTAGGAAGCTCCAGGCCGCCGGCATGATCGAGCCGTAGACCAGGTTGGAGGCGTATGAGTCGAGTTCGCCCAGCGGTACTGGGTTCCACATCGTCGGAATCACGATGTAGGGCAGGCGGTGGTAGTTGTCGACCAAGTGCATCGTGGACACGCGCAACTTCTCGGCATGCTCGGCACCAGACACCGATGCGATCATCTCGAAATACCCGTCTCCCTTACCATTTGAGAACTGGGCTTGGAGCAGGTCGGCAAGCTGCTGCTTGAGCCCAGGATCGTCGATGACATACCAATGCCATCGCGGGACGCCACCGCCAGTGGGGGCCTGCACCGCTACTTTGATCGCCTCTTCAATTACCGCTCGAGGCAGAGGCCTGTCGAAATCGAGCCGCCGGCGCACGCTCCGTGTCGTCGACAACACGTAATCAACGGCGGCCACATCAAGTCGTTCTGTAGAGGTCATGTCGCTTCCTTAACTGTTGACAATAGGGGCGCGTGTCAGCGTGACCAGCTGGTAGGGCGGCATCGCGCGAGTGAGGCGACGCCGCCCGAATTGCGCAGTAATTTCGTACCCGGCGTGGTCGGCAAGTGCACTAAAGGCCGCAGGGCTGTAGGCGCGCAGAAAGCTGATGACCCCGTCATGAACGGCGGGATATCCGATACGCGGCAGCTGAACTGTTGAGAGGGTAAGAATATGCAGCAGCAACTGCAGCGGTGAGAGCCGGGGAAGGTCGATGATGAAAAACTTGGCACCGACCCTGGTCGCCTCACCGATGGCGGCTGAGGCGATCGCCGGAGGCAAGTGGTGAAATGCCTGCGCAAACACCACGAGGTCGTAGCTGTTGTCGTTGGCGCTGATGGCGGTAGCGTCCTCCACGCGCACTGTGGCGCGGGGATGAGATCCCAGATCGCTGTCAGCGATGTTCGCTACAGACACCGGATCCAGGTCTGTCACCGTCACGCGTGCGGTCGGATGGGTCGCCAGTATCGCCCGGGAAAGTCCACCGTGTGCAGAGCCCAGCTCCAAGATCTTCGGGTTGCTGACTGCCTCGACCTGCTGAAGTGCCAGGTGGGCGAACTTCTCATTGAGTCGCGTACGTCGCCCCAACTCATCTAAGGCGCGAACTACCTGCTGTTTGATCCGGTCCGGTACGTCGTCTCGGTCCAGGAATTCCAGCCGATCTGTTTGCAGGCGCGTGTCCAGCCACGATGCATCCGGACCGCCGCGGGCCATCTCCTCAATTTTCGAGATCTTGCCAGTTGTCCCCATGAAAGGTTCCTTCCTCCTGAAACTGGTTGTGCCACAG
The DNA here is from genome assembly GCF_016767715.1 of Mycobacteroides chelonae. NCBI lineage: Bacteria > Bacillati > Actinomycetota > Actinomycetes > Mycobacteriales > Mycobacteriaceae > Mycobacteroides > Mycobacteroides chelonae. Next base: position 166,942 of record NZ_CP050145.1, read on the forward strand.
AACTAGTCGCCATAATCGCTGGCAGGGCGCACGCCGACGGACAAGCACGTTGAAAGCTCCTAGCGGCCTTGGGATAGGCGGCTTGTAAGTGAGCCAAGTCGGCGCGCGGGCGGGTGGCCTTGCTGTGTGGATGCCGCATCCGCTCGACTGCCGATCCGATCGAGTTCGGCGATGGCATTTTCGGGCAGAGCAAGTTCGGCGGCAGCGAGGTTTTCCTGCAGATGCGCCGTTGACGAGGTGCCGGGAATGAGCAGGATGTTCGGTGAACGTTGCAACAGCCAAGCCAGTGCGACGGCGAATGGCGTTGATTTGCATTGGGCGGCAACGGATTCCAGTATTTGCGAATGCAGCGGTGTGAAGCCGCCGAGCGGAAAGTACGGTACATACGCGATGCCGTGCGCCGCTAGCGAATCGATTAGGCCGTCGTCGTGTCGGTGGGTCAGGTTGTAGAGGTTCTGCACGCACACGATCGGGGCGATTGACTGCGCTTCGCGGATCTGCGACGGACTCACATTGCTTAGGCCCAGGTGTTTGATCAGTCCTTTGCGCTGCAGTTCTGCCAGGGCCGCGAAGGGTTCGGCGATCGAATCGGCGTTGGTGCCGGTGGTGCTTCCGATGCGCAGATTGACGACATCAAGCACATCAAGTCCGAGCCGGTCAAGATTGTCGTAAACCGCTTGGCGCACCTGTTCGGGCGCCAGTGCGGCAGGCCAGTTTCCGGCTGCATCTCGCAATGCCCCGACCTTGGTCGCGATATGCAGGCTCTCGGGGTAGGGATGCAGGGCTTCCTTGATGATCTCGTTGGTGACGTAGGGTCCGTAGTAGTCGGCGGTATCTATATGGGTCACCCCGCACTCGATGGCGTTGCGCAGCACGGTGATCGCGGCCGCACGATCGGCGGGAGGGCCAAATACGCCGGGGCCGGCCAGTTGCATCGCGCCGTAGCCCATGCGGGTAACCGTCAGATCCTGGGCCATGGTGAACGTGCCACCGGCAGGCGCTTTCGTCGTCGTCATTGTTCCCTCGTCCTCGCGATCCGGTGCGCGCGTCGTAGTTGATGTGCGCTGTGTCTACTGTCGGGGAGGTGATCGTCCGCGGGAAGTGCCCTGACGATCCTGGGAGTAGCAGGACCAGTTACACGCTCAGATATAGCGGCTACCGTTGAGACCATGGGCGAGAGCAACCTACTCGGGGAGTACCTACGTGCGCGCCGCGAACTGGTGCAGCCGGCCAGTGTGGGTCTAAGCACTCACGGGACGCGGCGGGTGACCGGGTTGCGGCGCGAAGAGGTAGCCATGCTGGCAGGCATCAGCTCCGACTACTACCTACGGCTCGAACAGGGGCGCGACCGCAACCCGTCATCGCAGGTTCTCGACTCGCTGGCACGTGTGTTACAGCTCGACCAGGCCAGTGCTGATTACCTGCTCAGCCTCGTCACGTCTAAGAGTCAACCTCGTCGCCGGCGCCGTCGTGAGATCGTCCCAGCAGGAACCCTGCAACTGATCGAGACGCTGCCCCTGCCGGCCTACGTGTTTGGCCGCTACACCGACGTCCTGGCCTCCAACAGATTGGCCCAGGCGCTCTCACCCAACCTGCAAGTCGGCAAGAACAACTTGCGCACCCTGTTTCTGGACCCGGCCGAAAAGGCGCTCAGCGCGGACTGGGAACGCAACACCGAGCTGCTGGTAGCCGTGTTCCGGCAATCGGTAGGAACAGACATCGACGATCCACGTGTCGTCGAACTCGTTGGCGAACTATCGCTATCCAGTGAACGCTTCTGCCAACTCTGGGCCCGCCGCGACGTCGCTCAGCCACGAAGCTTCGATATCCATCTGCACCACCCACAAGTCGGAGATCTCACGCTGAGCCTCGAAAAACTCGCCATCGCAGGCACAGAAGGCCAGCTTCTCGGGATTTACCACGCCGAACCCGCCAGCAGCAGCGCCGAGAAACTGGCACTGCTGGCCACCCTAACCAGCTCAATCGACACCCCCGTCCGCTACACCACCCCAAGCGAACACCCACCGACGGTGTAGCCGCCGCGGGCTGCAACGAACAACAGCGCCGCGAAGCAGTGCACACGTCGCGGGCATCACATCGTGTTTGTGGAGGCCCCAACCAAAGCCCCGCCAGGAAATGCGCAGGGGCGCCTGAAGTTACCGCCAACGACCGTGGTCGAAGTACTCCATGTATCCCGTACCCCGATAGACCGTGCCGTCAATGTCGGCACGGTAGTCGTATGCGCCGATATGTCCTGACGAGACCGCGGCGATCATATGCGTGCTCACGGTGCCATCGATGACGGCGAATTCCTTTGCGCCGTCGCGGATTGTCCATCGAAAACGATCGGGCACTCTCACCGGGATACCGTCTGAGTTGAGGACCTCGTCATCCTGAAGACTCAATACCTCGAAGCGATTATTGTGCACAAAGCTGCGCAACGGGCCGCCGGCTTCGCGGGTGAACGCCATCACGCAAATGGGGTTACGTTTGGTCATGCCGCCAAGGACACAAAGCAAGATCTGCTTGCGCTCGTCCAGGTTGAGCATGTGGTAGGTGAAGAACGAAGGCAGCCGGTTACGTAGCCAACCGGGCAGGACGGGCGCATAGGACAAAAATGCAGGCCACGCTGCATGCTCGAAACCGCCCAGCGTCGACACCGCCGACTCGATGCCGCCCTGACGAACGACACCTTCGACCTGCAGCATCACGGACAGATGCCGGTAAATCGGGGAATCGGCAAACACGGTAACTTCGCCGGTCGGAGTCAGATCGAGGTCGACGGAGAAATCTGCACGACGAGTACGCAGATGGCCTTTGGTCGCTCCATACTCCAGGTGGAAATCATCGCCCAAGCGGACGGTGGTGCCATCGGCCGAGAAATCGACCTCATCCTTCGCCGAATATGTGGCGATCGGCGGATGAGTTGTTGCGGCGGTGCCGTGCCCCATCCACACGGTGTTGCGCAGGCTTCCACGCACAGAGTCGGGGCCGTTGAGCAGCCCGGCCGCGCCGAGAAGCCCCATGTTGGCCAAAAAATGATGCGGTGCAGGCAAACCAGGGACCATAACGCCCCAATGCCACATCTCCCGCCCCAAGAGCTTGCCCGTAAAAGGCGGCAACCCCGACTCCGCCGGTGTCGGATTCGCTCTGCGGTGGTTGATGCCAAGGGCTCTGCCCGCAATACTCATCACTACACCCGACAGGCCCCGGCCCCGCTCAGTGCTGTCGTACACGGGAAGCGCGTATTTGCGACCCGTGCCTATGTTATCTACCATATTCCATATATATAGCATGTGGCCGTCGATGGAAAGCCATCCCCCGGCGGCGTACGCCCTACTCCTTGCCGACCAATGCGCCCGGTACTGAGGACCCGAACAGGACCGTCAGGGCACCCAATCCCCCTTGTTTCCAATAGATTCCGATATGCGAGCGCAGGAACCTTATCGTGGGCCGGGGGCGCCCGGCTAGTTGCCGTCCAGCGCCTGCCGCAGTATCTGTTCGAGTTCCTTTTGGACCTTGTGCAGGGGCGCGGTATCGCGGTTGGCGCGGGCCAGAATCAGCCCCCCTTCGATCGATGTGACGATGAGTGTGGCCAGGCTGCCCGCGCGTTTTTGCTTGATGCCCATCTCCACGAGGCCGGCGGCAATAAGGTCCTGCCAGGTTTGGAAGATGGCGTCGGCCTGAGGGATCAGACTCTCGTCGATGTCGCCGCCGCCGATCGCTGCCGAAGCAATCGGGCAGCTGGCTCCGAAGTTCTTATGCTGCAAGATCGTTGTCCAAAACTTGACGTAACGATCAATACCCCCCACGGGGCCGACGGTAAACGCTTCGGCGACTTTGGTCTCGGTGATGTGTCCGGCCAAATCGAGGGCTTCGGCGATCAGTTGGGCGCGCCCTTCGGGGAAGTAGTAGTAGACCGAACCGCGCGGCGCGCCGCTGCGTGCGATGACCTCATCGACGGTGACACCGGCGGCGCTACGTTCGGCCATGAGTTCCACGGCCGCGTGCAGCATCCGCTCCTTGGTCTTTCCCTTGCTCAACCTCTGCTGAGTATCGGTGTCAAACATCGGCAACCTTTCCCTTCTGCTTCACCTTCGGCTGGCATCCTATCCAATCTATGGATTATACTATTGGCCATATGTTAGATTGCGGAAATGCTGGCGTGGGCCAACCGCTCCAGATCGAACAACTAAGGAGCCAAGTCGTGGCAGAGATACGGACAAGCGAAGTGGTCGTCGATGGTGTGCGCTCTCCGCTGTTGGTGGCAGGGCCGGATCACGACTCAACGGCGGTGGTCTTCATTCATGGAAATCCGGGTTCGTCGCATGATTTTCGGGGACTACTGGACAGGGTCGGTGAGCACGCGCGCGTGGTGGCGCTGGATATGCCCGGCTTCGGGCAGGCAGATAAGCCGCGCAGCTTCTCGCAGAGCGCGGTCGGACATGCGCGTCATCTTGACGGTGCGCTCGCGAAGCTAGGTATTACGACAGTTCATCTGGTATTGCATGACTTCGGTGGGTTGTGGGGTCTGACCTGGGCTGCTGCACACCTGGAGCAGGTCGCGTCTATCACGCTGATGAACACCGGCGCGATCTCCGAGCACCGCTGGCACTGGCCGGCACGGCTGTGGCTTGTGCGTGGGGTCGGGGAACTCGTCATGCGTCTCACCACGACGGCAGCGTTCAAACTCATCATCCAACGTGGCTACGTCCTCAAACCGTGGCCCACACCGCTGCCTGCCGACTTCCTGGCACACATGGCCCATGATTTCGATACCGAGACACGTGATGCGGTGCTGCGCCTGTATCGCGCATCCCATCATTTGGGCGAGTTCGGGCCGGCCATGGCATATCTGTTGCGCGAGCATGATATTCCGGCGTTGGTGATCTGGGGTGCTCGCGATCATTTCCTGCCCGTCAAGCATGCGTATCAGCAACTCGAGGCTTTTCCCTCGGCACAGGTGGTCATCCTGGACAAAGCGGGGCACTTCCCGATGGTCAGCCACCCCGCCGAGACCGAAGCGGCAGTCACCAAATTCCTCAAACCTCTACTGGCCCAACCGCAAGCACCGAAACTCAGGCTCGCGGCCAAACAGATCGGACCGGCCAGCTGATCCTTGATCGACCGTTGATCCTGATCCATGAGAGGCGCGCCACTGTGGTTAAAGCTGTTGAACTGAAACTGGATACGCTAGGCCTTCGTCAAGAGGGTCGAGTCCTGACGGTCACACATTCAAGTCCGCCGGTCAACCTCGCCACGTTCCGATTTATGCATGACCTGGAACGCCTGACATGGGCTGTCGACCGGGACGAGACCGTTGGTGCCGTGGTGCTCACGGGTGTGGATGGGCGATTTATCTCGCACGTGGACCCCTCTGATGTTCAGGGTGCACTGCAGTTGCCGGCACCTCCGGTCGCACGGCAGATCATCTACCCGTTTTGGTTACTGGTCAGAGGGCTGTTGCGGATTCCTGGCGCTCGTGCACTAACCCAACGGTTCGGCGGGGCCGGCGGGAGGACAATGGTCTGGGGGCATCAATGGCGCACCACGATTGTGCGGATGAGCCGTTCTAGCACCGTCTACCTGGCTGCTATCAATGGATCTGCCACCGGTGGCGGCTTCGAGGTTTCGCTAGCCTGCGATATCCGGTACGTCTCGGACGCCCCGCACATCCGGCTAGGACAAGTCGAGATCCTGCTCGCCGCGATCCCAGGGGGTGGAGGCGCGCAATTGCTACCCGCAATGATCGGAACAGCAAGGGCATTGGAGCATATGCTCGACGGCACACCCGTCACGGCCGACCAAGCGGTCGCATGGGGAATGGCTACCCGTGTGTTGCCCGCTGCGGACCTACTGTCGCTCACACAAGAAACTGCCGCACGACTGGCGTCTCGATCACCGCAAGCGATCGGCGCCATCAAACAACTCACCCACGCCAGCAGCAGCCGCACCTTCAGCAGAGGACTCGACGAGGCCATCGCGGCGTTCACCGCACTGGGCACCAAACGCCCCATGAAAAACTCCGTCGGGGCACTCGTCGACGACATCAAAAACACCGGAGACACACCACTCAATACGGGCGCGGGGCCCTGGATACAGGGCACACGCCTCAACCAAATCAGCTGATGCGCAGCCGGTAAACAACCAGGACCCGAACCACCCAAACCGTCAGCGGCAGCACCACTCGAAGGGAGCGGCGATGGAACAGCTTGCACGACTCTATAACTGGATCAAAAGAGAATACCTGCCCCCGCCACCGACGGCGTCGGACGGCAGCCTCGGTGCGCGCGCTGCTCGGTGGCTGCCGTTAGCCATCAGCCTATTTGCGCTATGTCACTTAAGTGTATGGTCGCTCGCGCTCTTGGCCTCCGCCAGCCAACACCCCGAAGAACTAGGACGCATATACGCCGAAAAACTCGGAATACCCCGGCTTGAACCCATCGGCGACATACTATTTCACGCATTCGCCTGGGGGCACGGAAACCATGCACCGGAAGTCATGCTGGAAAGCATCTACGTCGCGTGGTCCGTCTTTTTGCTCATCGCAGCCCGCAAACTGCAAGCCAACAAAACCTTCCTGGACTTCACCATCGGCGGCAACCTCGCCCACTGGCTCGGTATGACGATGATGACAGTCACCATGCACGACCAGGCCTACCACCACTACGAGGACATGCTCCTACTGCTGCTCTCCCTTGCATTCCTGGCAGCATTCTGGATACCTGCGCGCAAACATTACCAAGACGAGGGAATTCTCATCTAAGAAAGTTGGTTACCGCTTTCGGTAGTAAATACTATTAAAACACAGGGAGATTGACTCAACATGAGCGTTTGGTTCGTCACCGGGGCATCCCGCGGGCTGGGTTTGGCTATCACCAAAGAAGCACTGTCGCGCGGACACCAAGTCGCCGCAACCGCCCGTGACATCACAGCAATCGCCGCTGCTTTCCCAGACGCCGACAAAGCCTTGCTCACGCTGCCGTTGGATGTCACCAATCAGGCACAGATCACCGCCGCCGTCAACGCGGCGACCAACCGTTTTGGGCGTATTGACGTGCTCGTCAATAACGCCGGGCGCGGGTTGCTTTCGGCGGTAGAGGAAGCCAGCGATGCAGAGGTTCGATCGATCTTCGACATCAATGTCTTTGGTCTGCTGGCCGTCACCAAGGCAGCACTTCCTGTACTGCGCCAACAGCAGTCGGGCCACGTAATCAATATCAGCTCGTCGGCCGGGTTCACCTCGCGGCCTGGCTGGGGTATCTACGCCTCGACGAAGTTCGCGGTTGAGGCTGTTTCTGAAGCCTTGTCGGAAGAGGTAAAAGCTCTGGGCATCAAGGTCTCCATCATCGAGCCCGGCGGATTTCGCACGGACTTTCAAGACGCCAGCAGCATCCACGTCGCCCACGACACGATCATCGACTACGAGAATGGCCCCGTTGGGGCAGTACGTCGAAACCTGGTAAATACCAACCATAATCAGCCCGGCGATCCAGCCAAGGCTGCTCGCGCGATCGTCGACATCACCGAAAATTCCGAACCGCCGCTGCGTCTGGTCCTGGGGCCCGAGGTGGTGGAACGCTTCCGGAACAAAATTGCGGCCTTCTCCCAGAACCTGGCGGACTGGGAAAATGTCTCGGCATCAACGAATTTCGGTGAAGAAGAACGCTAGCGGTTAGCGAAACGGGATGTCCGGGCAGCACCGGATGTCTTATTTCAGAACAAGCTGTGTCGGCGAAACAGCAGCATCTGACGACCCGCGCAGCAGAACAGCAGGAGACGATGGCGTTCGAATTTAACGGCAAAAGGGTCGTTGTCACGGGTGCTAGTAGCGGTATCGGACGGGCTACGGCACTCAGGTTGGCCGATTACGGCGCCTCGGTGCTGGCGGTGGGGCGTGATCAAGTCAAGCTCGAGGAGGTCTTCAGCCAGGCTAGAGCTCTGACAGGGGAAGTGGTCACCTTCGCCGCGGACCTAACAGATCCTGAGTCGATCGCCGTCGTCGCACAGCAGGCACGTCAGTGGGGGGACATCGCTGGACTGGTAAATGCGGCCGGCGGCTTAGCGGAACGAGTCGATTACCGTCGCCCTGCAGAATTTGCACGCCAGAATTCGACGGCCGAGATCTTCGATTACACCTTTGCGCTGAACACCAGAGCGCCGGCGTTAATGTCGTATGCATTGCAGGAAGAGCTGCGTGCATCGGGTCAAGGCGCAATCGTCAACGTCTCTTCGAGCGCGGCTCTTACCGCGCCGGCGCTGGCGCCGTACTACAGCGCAAGCAAAGCCGCGTTAGCGACCCTCACTCGGTCTCTGGCTAAACAGTTTTCTCCTGATATCCGAGTCAACACCGTCACTCCTGGGCATACCGACACCCCGGGGTTCGCATCTGATCCTGCAATCAACGCGGCTGAGGCGCAGAAATCTCTACTTGGGCAGCGCATCGGGCGGGTGGACGAAGTCGTGGCACCGATTCCGTTTCTGCTCGACCCGGCTAGCTCGGGCTGGATCACGGGATCGGACATCACCGTCAATGGCGGAGCTACTGCATGAACCGCCGCGCGAAGGCGTGTGGGCAGAGCCTGTCGGTAGTCATCTTGCCTAGAGACCGCCCAGAGTACCGAGAATCCAGACCGCGCCCGATGAGCCACTGAGAAAGGATGAACCTTGCGTGCTATCGCATTTACTGAGTTCGGCGGACCGGAGGTGTTGCAGGTCGTTGAGCTGTCGGCGCCACACGCCGGGCCGGGGCAGGTGCGGATCAAGGTCGTCGCCTCAGATGTGAACCCGTCCGACACCGTTAGTCGCAGCGGATTCGTCACCGAACGGCACCCCGAACTATTTCCCGTTGCGCCGCTATACATTTACGGCTGGAATGCCGCTGGCGTAATCGACGAAGTCGGCCCCGCAGTGCATCGCGGATTCTCCGTCGGAGACCGAGTTTTAGCTTTGGTCACCCCCAAACGCGCCGAAGGAGCTCAAGCAGAATACGTTGTTGCCCAACAGGAATCGGTTGTACACCTGCCCGATCATATCGACTTCGTTTCAGGCGCGACCCTGTTGATGAACGCGGCGACCGCGCAATCTGGTCTGGAGCAGCTCGACCTCCCTGCCGGAGCAACGCTGGCAGTTACGGGATCCATCGGGGCCGTAGGCGGATACGTTATCGAGCTCGCAAAAGAAGCCGGACTCACTGTGATCGCTGACGCCAGCCCCGCGGACGTGCGCACAGTGCGTGAGTTCGGAGCAGACCACATACTTGCACGAGGTACAAGCTATATAGAACAGGTACGCCAACTGGCGCCGGACGGCGTTGATGCAGTGTTCGATACCGCATTACAGTACGACACCGCCGAAGCCATCGTGCGTGACGGCGGTTCGGTCGCAGTGGTACGACCGCATCAGCGTCCCAACCGCCGCATCCGTTGGATAGCGGCCAATGTGCACAACAAAGTTGGCGACACCCCAACGCTGGAGAGGTTACGCGATCTGGCGGCGGCCGGGAAACTCACTCTGCGCGTGGCCAGAACGTTCTTCCCCGAGCAAGCGGCTCAGGCTCACCAGCTCATCGAGAACGGCGGAGTTCGCGGCCGTCCGGTCATCGTCTTCTGAACACACATCGTAAGCTTTTGTGCCTGCGGCGATTTCAGCCCTCACACCGATACGCCCGCCCGGCACAAGTTTCTGGCCGATTTCACGCATTTAGCGCGCTATACCGTCGATTGCAGCCGCCTTACGGGCTTGCCTGCGCCCCTCCTGGGTAACGTCCGGAGCGTTGACCGTTACACTCGGACTATATATTCTAGTATATAACATATACCGAGGAGGGAACATGGCAGGAATACGCACAGGTGCGGTGACAATCGAGGGCGTAAGGTCCCCGCTGCTACTCAGCGGGCCAGATGCCGGTCCGACAGCGGTGGTGTTCGTGCACGGTAGTCCCGGCTCATCGCACGACTTCTGCGGATTGCTGGCAGCAGTCGGAGAACATGTCCGTGCGGTCGCACTCGATATGCCCGGATTCGGACAAGCAGACAAACCTCAAGACTTTCCCCAGAACACTCTGGGCCACGCGACACATCTCGGAGGTGTCATCACCGAGCTCGGAATCGAGCGTGTGCATTTGGTTCTGCACGACTTCGGAGGTCCATGGGGAATTGCCTGGGCCCTTGGCCATTTGAGTTCGGTAGCCTCGATCACCCTGATCGACACCGGAGTGGTGACCGACCATCGCTGGCACTGGCCCGCGCGGCTATGGATGACCCCCGGCATCGGCGAAGTCTTCGCGCGATTGCTAGGTATTCCAGCCCTGTTTAAGGCGATGCTCTCGTACGGCTACTCCTTCAAGCCTGCGCCGACGCCCCTGCCCGCAGATTTCTTGGCGCACATGGCCGCAGACTTCGACCGAGGCACCCAGGATTCGGTGCTTCGACTGTATCGAGACGCACAGAACGCTGAGGAATTCAGCGAATTCCTCAGCAATACCCTTCGGCCACATAATATTCCATCATTGGTCATCTGGGGCGGACGGGATCATTTCCTACCGGTCAAACACGCATACCAGCAACGCACCACATTCCCCTCGGCGCAGATCCTAGTCGTCGACAAAGCCGGACACTGGCCACAGGTAACCCACCAAGCTGAAACCGCAAGCGCACTAACTAACTTCCTGAAACCACTCCTATCGGAAACAGGGCATGCGGATAGATCCGACCCCCATTCTCCTCGAGATGCGAACTGAAGTGCATAGCTTCTCCTCGGTAGCCCAGGCTGGAACTAGCCGTTTCCCGTGATCGAACGGGAGCATCCGAATCCGGCGCCTTCTTTGGGGTGTACCGAGTTCGAGAACGACTTCATGCCCGCTTCCCAACATCGCCCAGGGGCGCGGGTGACGACTAGGCCGCATGGAAGGAACGAGTGCTGGGATCGAGAATCGCTGATAGGGCGGACGACACCATTTCCATCCAATGTGCAGGAGTAAAACGATGAAGAGCGAATCCTTGCAGACCTTGTCTGGTAACGAAAGCTTCGCCGCCGCATGCTCGACCTTGCCACTCTGGCGGGAGCGTACGAGGCCCTCGGCGCCACGAGCCCGGTCCTGGGTGCGTCCATTATCGCGACAGGCAATGGCTACGAGCCAATAGATGAAGGCCATCGCGTCCGCTGTACAGGGCGAACCTGAAGTTCTACAGCTCGTTGACTTTCCTGAGCCAGACAGGGCCCGACGAAGTGCGTTGAAAGTAGCTGCCGCCGGTGTCCGCTCCTCCGATGTTGGATCTCGTCGAGGTGGTGGCCTGCCTAGCCAAGACGGACTCAACGGCGGCTCCGCTCTCGTCAGCAGCGGCGCAAACTTCGCAATGCAACTTGTTCACGGCCGCGTGAACCCCGCAGCCGTTAGTGGCGTCCAGTCCTATGCCGCTTGCTGACATTGCTTCCGTCGCTATCGTGATGGCACAGAAAGCAGTCAGGGGCAGCCGCCCAGGCCAATAAACTCACCCCTGGATCCAATTCGGCACGTGATTGCGCAACATCATTGCCGTTGGGACCCATGGTGCCCATCACCGGCGCAATCACTAGGGCGACCATCAACGGAAACGTCGCCAGAATCCTGCGAGAAGAAGCTCCCAACTGAATCAGGCGGAGCCAACTACCGGCACCCGTCAGACCCACCGAGGCAATATGCGTTCCTTCAGACATGTCACGGCTCCCTTTCGGATTTATTCACCGTAGCTCCGGCCACGGGCCCAGCTAAACCGACTACGCAACTAAACAAACGTGTCAAACACCGGCTTGGCGCCCACTATTCCGCCGGGCGGCTTCTGTTCAGGTTGACCGCGATCAGAACGCGGCCCACCAGGTCGTGCAAGCGTTTAGCGGACTCTGCGATCTCTGCGCCAATGTTGTTGACGCGAATCCCCATCACTGCTGGTCGTCATCGACCTGTGGTGTTGGGGATGATCAGGGACCCAGGGGCGCGGCGGTTCATCGCACAGAATCGGTTGGATGGCCAGGTTTCGTTCTCTGTGTCAATATGTCTGCGCCCGGGCCACTTTGGATCGTGGATTCGTTAGACGGTACGGGCATACCGGGTGTGAATCCCGGCTAATCGAGGCCCCGTTAATCCGTGGTGGCTGGCAGCATCCTGCGCGTCAGGATGCTGCAGGGCCTGTGGGCGTAGAGAGGATCGTGATGTCGAAGTCGAATATGGATCTCGGAGTGTTGGGGGTGCTGCCGGTTCGCGCCAGCGCGCTCAATTCCGCGCGTGCGGTGTCGGAATGGCTTCGTTTAGCCGGCACTGCGGAGCGCAGCCGCATGGTTGCCCAGATGTCCAAAGAGCAAATCGTGCATCTGGTTTCACTGCTGGACGAACAGACCGGCCCCGAACTGCTGGGATCCCTTGACGCCCACGCCGCGGCTCAGGTTGTGCGTGCTGCAGGTGTAGAACGGTGCGGCCGGTTCTTTGAAGCCCTTGACTACGACACCGCTGCCGACATCGTGCGGCAGTTGGGGGGTGTCCGCCGAGAGACCCTCCTGCAGACCCTGAGCCCGGAGTACGTGGAGGCACTCGAAGCGGTGTTGCAGTGGCCGCCGGAATCGGTAGCGGCGCACATGATTCCGGATGTATTCACTATCGGTCCCGAGTTGAAGGTGCCTGCGGCCCAAGAATCCGTGCGGGCGCAAAGCCGCGGTGGGGGCGGCAAAGTTCATGGTGGTACAGGCCAGATTTATGTCACCGACGCCGATCGGCACCTGCTAGCGTCGGTCGGCTTCGATGATCTCGTCCTGGCCGATCCGAATCAGACTGTCGCACAGTTCATGAGTGAGGACCCGATTCGGGTGGGGCCGCTTACCGACGCGGAGCACGCTGCTCGAATTCTGATCGATTACGACCTGTTGGCGTTGCCGATCGTCGATGATCAGGGTGAGGTGCTCGGGGTGTTGACCGCCGAAGCTGCCGACGACATCCTGATCGAAGAGGCCACCGAAGACGCGGAACGGCAAGGTGGTTCGGAGCCTCTTGACGTGCCCTACGTGCGGGCTTCGCCGGCACATCTATGGCGCAAACGCATTGTGTGGCTTCTGGTGTTGTTCGTCGCCGAGGCATACACCGGCACCGTGCTCAAGGCATTCGAGGACGAGCTCGAGGCGGCGGTGTCGTTGGCCTTCTTTATTCCGCTGCTGATCGGTACCGGCGGAAACACCGGAACTCAGATCACCACCAGTCTGATACGCGCCATGGCCACCGGCCAGTTTCACATCCGCGATCTGCCCCGCGTTTTGTTGAACGAATTGTCGACGGGCGTCCTTGTTGCGTTGACGATGGCTGGCGCAGGCATCATGCGGGCCTGGACCCTAGGTGTCGGCAAGGAGATCGCGATTACCGTCTCTTTGACGCTCTTTGCCATCGTTCTATGGACGGCTCTGGTGGCATCCCTGCTACCGCCCCTGCTCCAAAAGCTGAAGGTCGATCCCGCGGTGGTATCTGCCCCGATGATCACCACCCTCGTTGACGGGACCGGCCTGATCATTTACTTCCTCATCGCCCACGCGACCCTTCCGCAGCTCGCCGGCTTGTAGGGAGGTTTCCAGCCTGCGCGGCATCGGTCGGCGGGTAGCGTGCCGGACGTGAACCTCAATGACTTCCAAGCGCTCTACGACCTGTCGGGACGTACCGCCATCGTCACCGGCGGCACTCGTGGAATCGGGTACGCGATTGCTGAGGCTCTCGGCGCCTGTGGGGCATCGGTCGTGGTGTCGAGCCGGAAGGCCGATGCCTGTACCGCCGCGGCAAAGGAGCTACAGGACAAGGGGTATCGCGCACTTGGCGTGCCCGCCCACATGGGGGACCTGGGCGATATCGACAGGCTGGTCGCGAGCACGGTTGACGAGTATGGCGGTGTCGACATCGTGGTGAACGCCGCCGCGAACCCGGTCGCGCAGCCCATGGGCAGCTACACACCGGAGGCGCTGGGTAAGTCCTTCGACGTCAATGTGCGTGGTCCGGTGTTTCTGGTGCAAGCGGCGCTGCCGCATCTGACCGCCAGTGAGCATGCGTCGGTGCTCAACGTGGTGTCGGTGGCGGCGTTCCAGTACGTGCCGATGCTGTCGATGTACGCGGCGATGAAGGCCACTCTCATGTCCTTCACCCGGTCGATGGCCGTCGAATACACCGGTCGCGGTATCCGGGTGAACGCGCTGGCGCCCGGCACAGTCGACACCTACATGCTGCAGCAGAACCCGCAGGAGGTCATCGATGCCATGGCCGCGCAATCCTTCATGGGACGTGTGGCACACACCGACGAGATGATCGGCCCAGCGCTGTTGCTGCTGTCGGACGCGGGTTCGTTCATCACGGGCCAGGTGATCGTGGCTGACGGCGGTGGCGGGGTTCAGCGTTAGGCGGGTATCGGAGTGCACTGAGCGGGCCGCCAGCGCTAGGCTCGTCACGTGGAGCCTGTCTATGGAACGGTGATCGGGCTTGCCCGCACCGTCTGGGCCGTTCAAGGCCTGAAATTCACCGTCACGGGTGTCGAGAACCTGCCGACCGAAGGCGGGGCGGTGGTGGCGATCAACCACACCGGGTACATGGATTTCACCTTCGCCGGGCTACCGGCGTTCCTTCAGAAAAAGGGACGCAAGGTGCGCTTTATGGCGAAGAAAGAAACCTTCGACAACAAGATCACCGGCCCCATCATGCGAGGGTGCCGGCATATCTCCGTGGACCGCGTAGACGGTGCCGCGTCCTATGCCGAGGCGGTCGACAAGCTCAAGGCAGGTGAGCTGGTCGGGGTCTACCCGGAAGCCACCATCAGCCGCAGCTTCGAGATCAAGGAATTCAAATCAGGGGCGGCACGCATGGCCATCGAGGCTGGCGTGCCGATCGTGCCGCACGTCATCTGGGGCGCACAGCGCATCTGGACGAAGGGGCATCCGAAGAACCTCGGTCGCACCAATACGCCGATCTCGATTGCGGTGGGCGCACCGATCCCGCCGACATTGCCGGTTGCAGAGCTCACCGCGCTGCTGCACGCACGCATGCAGCACCTGCTGCTGGAAGTGCAGGACGATTACGGTCAGCATCCCGCCGGTGAGTACTGGGTGCCGCATCGGCTGGGCGGATCCGCGCCGACGCTGGCGGAGGCCGCGCAGTGGGACGCCCAGGACGCCGCCGAGCGCAAGGCACAGCGTGCTGCCCGCGAGGCGGAAAAGCAGGCCCAGCAGGATGGGGCACAGAAAGACGGCTAGATGGAACCGGTCTACCGACTCCTCGAAATCACGGCTAAAACGGCGGTCCTCCTCACGGGGACCACGATCAGATATCGAGGTCTGGAGCAGGTCCCCTCTGGCGGAGGTGCGGTGATCGCGATCAACCACACCAGTTACGTCGACTTTCTTCCCGCGGGTTTGGCGACGGTTCGCGCCGGGCGGCGTCTGCGGTTCATGCTCAAGGCGGAGATGCAGGAGGTGCCCATCATGAACTTCCTGATCAAACATGCCAAGGCGATTCCCGTTGACCGCAGCGCGGGCCACGGGGCCTACGAGGCGGCGGTGGACAGCCTGCGCAGTGGCGAGATCGTCGGGGTGTATCCGGAGGCCACCATCAGCCGCAGCTTCGAGCTCAAGGAGTTCAAGAGCGGAGCCGCCCGAATGGCGCATGAGGCCGGTGTGCCGATCGTTCCACTCATCGTCTGGGGAGCTCAACGCATCTGGACCAAGGATCATCCAAAAAACCTGGGCCACAGCAAAATCCCCGTCAACGTGGCGGTTGGCCCGCCGCTGGACGCATCCCCGGATTTCGAGCGCACCACCGTCGAGCTGCACGACGCCATGGAGCAGGTACTGACGCAGGCGCAACGGGATTACCCGGAAGAGCCCGGCGCCTACTGGCTGCCCAGGCGCTTGGGCGGCAGCGCCCCCACACTGGAGGAAGCCGCCGCGCTCGACGCGGCGGAATTGGCAGAACGCGCCCGTAAGCGGGCCCAGAAGAAGACAGGCCCCAACCGCACGTGACTCCTCCCACCCTCATCGCGTCCGACGTGGACGGGACGCTGATCGACTCCGACGAGCTGCTGTCGCCGCGTACCCGGGCGGTCATCACTGCTGCGGTCGAATCGGGCAGCACATTCGTCCTGGCTACCGGCCGTCCGCCCCGTTGGATCACCCCCATCGTCGACGCCCTCGGCTTTGCGCCGATCTCGGTGTGCGCCAACGGCTCCGTTTTGTACGACGCGGACAGTGACCGGATCCTCTCTGCGGCGACGCTCGCTCCAGCGGAGCTCGCCGTGCTGGCCGGGGTCGCCCAAGCAGCCATTCCCGGAGTGGGCCTGGCGGTGGAGCGGGTCGGCCGCAGCGCACACGACGCCGCGACACCGCAATTCGTCAGCTCACCCGGATACGAGCACGCCTGGCTGAATCCCGATAACACCGAGGTGTCGCTGGACGACCTGCTGAGCTTTCCCGCGGTAAAGCTGTTGGTGCGCAAGGCCGGAGCCAGTAGCGCAGACATGGCCGAGGTCCTCGCGCCCCTGGTGACCGAGGCAGGTGCGGCCATCACCTATTCCACAGATAACGGGCTTATCGAGGTGATGCCCACCGGGATCAGCAAGGCCAGCGGAATCGCGGTGGTGGCGGATCAGGTTGGGGTACGGCCCGAATCGGTGATCGCCTTTGGCGATATGCCCAATGACGTAGCCATGTTGCGCTGGGCCGGGCACGGGGTGGCGATGGGTAACGCGCACCCGGATGCGCGGGCCGCCGCCGATGAGATCACTGCCACCAACGACGACGACGGGGTGGCCAAGGTTCTCGAACGCTGGTGGGGCTGAGATCTTTTAGGTGCGTCCGGCGCTAGGCGGCGGGTGCGAACTGCTCTACCGGGGGCGGCGGGGGAGGCGGAGCCGGTGCGGGTGGTGGCGGTGCCGCCGGTGCGGCAGGTGCTGAGAACTGTTCGGCCAGGGCACTTTGTGCCACCGGTGCCACGCCGAGGATCTCGCGGGTCTCTCCGTTGATCACGCTTGACACCCGGCCACTGGCCCGGTCGTAGATCAGGGAGCCATTCTGGAAGTTCTGCACGATGATGTTCGGTTCGCCCACTTCATCGGTCACCGGGAGACCCAGCGACCCTCGCTCGTAATCTGTTTCCGCCCAGGCGTGGTAGATCGCCCCGACAACGGGATGGGTGCCGGTGCCGGGAGAGAAGTACATGGCGCCGTTGCGGAAGGTCGCGAAGCGGGCATCACCGGCGGCCTGCTGCTCAGTGGATGTGGGCGCACCAAGGGAACTGTCGGTGCTGCCCAACCGCATCCAAGTGTCATAGATGGCGCCGCCGCGCATCGCGTCGACCAGATCAGGTGGCTCGCCGTTGGCGGCGCCTGCGGCGATATCGCGCAGGCGGGGTATCAAGCGGTACGCGGCCTCACCCGGGCATTCGGTGTTGCCGACGTCGCGGTGCGTGAAAATCGTTGGCAGCGTGACGACTTTTCCTCCGGGCACGGTGGTGAATGGTCCGCCCTCCGACGCCAGGTCCACCTGGCCGCGCGGATCAACGCCGGCGAGCCGCAGTCGCCAGCCCAGCATGCGGCCGGCGGATTGCAGCATCGCGGGAGAGGGCTCCTCGCGAGTGAAGTCGCCGATCAGCGCCAGCCCCCAGCTGTGCTCGTTGAATCCTCCGGTGTGTGCGCCCTGCACGTTGTTGGTGATGCCGCCGAAACGGCCCTCGAAGATCTGTCCGTACTTGTCCACCAGCACGTTGTAGGCGATGTCGCACCATTTGAGGGTTTTGGTGTGATACGCGTAGATGGCCCGGATGATGGCAGCGGAATCGTAGGGCGAGTAGTTGTTGCTTCCGGCGGTGTGGTGGACCACTCCCGCGCGCACGTCCCTGTTGTAAACCGGTGGGCACCGGTCCGACTCATTGGCTCCCCATTGGGCACGGGTGATGATGCGCGGGCCCGCCTGGGGCAGCGCTATCGGCGCCGACCAGCGCTCTTCGAACCGCGCGCCATCGGGTGGTGCCAGCTTGGGGCTGATCAAGATGGCGTCGAGTCCGGTGGTCAGCGGCTGCTCGATGCTCGCCGGCCGGTACCCCAGGCCGGGGTCGCCGCCGCCGGTCTTCGGCGCCTTCACGTTCGCGCCGTAGCGGGGTTGCACGGCGATCTGAGCGGAATGGGTTGAGCCGACGAATACCGGCTCTGTCGCCGCGGGGATTGCCTTGTCCTGGGCCACGGGATCGCCGGACTCAACGGGGTGGAGCTCGTACCACTGCCCCCAACCGCCATCGGTCTGTTGCGCCCGCACGGAAACGTTGACGGAAGCAAGGTCCTCGCCGCGGACGGCGACCAGGCTGAAGGATTCGGCCTGCTGGATGTCGTGCACGGTGGCCGGTGTATTCAGACCGGGTAGCCCGACCTCCGCGGTCAGGACCTCGTGAGTCGCGGAATTCTGCAGCGACTGCGAGGTGATGGCAGTCTCTTCGGCCTGCTCGGTTTTGAGGTGATCGACGACGCTGACGGTCATCACCGTCGCAGTCGCGGCAAGAGCCAGCGCAAGCTGCCGTCGCATGGGCATCTTGCTGACTCGTACTGGCACGTCGTCTCTCCTGGATCACACCGGACGTGCCGCATGGAGCGACACGACCACCAGGGATGTTACGTATGGGACAAATGTGACTAGTGATTCGACACGCGTCAAATGTCGATCTTGATGTTTGGCGGGTTGGCCAGACGCAACGACACCGCAGAGCCTCTGTGCCCTGCGGTGCCGTTTCGCTACCTAGTTTGTGTGTGACCTATCCGGCCGGCGGAGCCGCCGCGGAGGCGGCTGCCGGGATGGCGCCCTTGATGAGGTCAACCGCCTGGGTGATGCCCAGCTGGTTCACGGCGCCCATCGCGTCGCTGATCAGGCTGCTGCCGCCACCGAGCCCGCTGCCGCCCCCGAGTGCGCTGGGGGTACCGAGGCCCGCCAGTGAGGGATCGGCAAGCGCCGGGTTGGTCAGTCCGGTGCCCAGGGCCGGGTTTGGCGTGATCGGGACTTCAGCGCCGGGGGAGGTCAGGCCCGCGGTCGATGCGGCCGGATCGGTGAGCGCCGGGTTCACGCCCGTCGGGCCGGTACCGGTGAGACTCGGGGTGCTGGCCGGAGCTGCCGGGTTGGTCAGTCCGGGGTTGGTCAGCGCCGGGTCGGTGAGACTCGGGGTGGTGGTAGCGCCCGGGCTGGTGAGTCCGGGGTTGGTCAGGGCCGGGTTGGTCAGCGACGACGAGGGGCTGGTGAGCCCGCCCGGAGTGGTGAGCCCACCGGGCGAGGTCAGCGCGGGGTTGGCGCCGCCAAGGCTGCCGAGCCCTCCGCCACCCAGGCCGGGGATGTTGAGACCGGACAGCCCGGGGATCTGCACGCCGAACTGGGACGTCATCTGTTGAACAGCGCCCATGACCTCACCGGGGAGGTCGGACACGATCGCGGCCTGCACGAATTCCTGCTGTGAGGGTGCGGGCGCGGCGGTCTGGGTCATGTTGGTCGCGAGGGCAATGGCAAACGGACTTGCGACGGCCAGCGCGGCGACCGAGCTCAAGGCTGTCGAAAGCCGGCGGCGGCGACGATTAGGCACGGAAGTCTCCTCAATATCGGGTCGATCACTTATGGTGTTCTGCGGTTTTGCGTGTTCTGTCACGGGTTTTCCCGCGGGTGTCGGATCGGTGGATCGGCACCGGAACCGACGCTTTCGATGGTAACCAGAGTTACTGGTGTGACTAATGGGACGAAACCAAATCGTGAGCCAATTGCGACCGGATCCGTACCTGCGAACCCGGGTACAGCCGTTCTTCACGGGGCGGATGTCGCTGTCAGGGGCTCGCGGTACCGGTCCAGTACCCTGACTGCACGTGACCGGAGAAAACCAGCAGTTCGACCTGATCGTTGTCGGATCCGGGTTTTTCGGCCTCACCATCGCTGAGCGCGCCGCGACCCAACTGAACAAGCGAGTCCTCGTCGTCGAGCGCCGTCATCACATCGGCGGTAACGCGTACTCCGAGCCCGAGCCTCAGACGGGTATCGAGGTACATAAGTACGGTGCGCACCTGTTCCATACCTCTAATAAGAGGGTCTGGGACTACGTGCGGCAGTTCACCGAGTTCACCGGATACCAGCATCGCGTCTTCGCGATGCACAACGGGCAGTCCTATCAGTTCCCGATGGGCCTGGGGCTGGTGTCGCAGTTCTTCGGCCGCTACTTCACGCCCGACGAGGCGCGGGCGCTGATTGCCGAGCAGGCCGCCGAAATTGCCACCGAAGACGCCACCAACCTCGAGGAAAAGGCGATATCACTCATCGGGCGCCCGCTGTACGAGGCGTTCGTGAAGGCGTACACCGCCAAGCAGTGGCAGACCGACCCCAAGGAGCTGCCCGCGGGCAACATCACCCGCCTGCCAGTGCGCTACACCTTCGACAACCGGTACTTCAACGACACCTACGAAGGCCTGCCGGTCGACGGGTACACGGCCTGGCTGCAGAACATGGCCGCCGACGACCGCATCGAGGTGCGCTTGGACACCGACTGGTTCCAGGTGCGCGACGATCTTCGCGCCGCGAACCCGTCGGCCCCGGTCGTGTACACCGGCCCGCTGGATCGCTACTTCGACTATGTCGACGGCCGATTGGGCTGGCGCACACTTGATTTCGAGGTTGAGGTGCTCGAGACCGGAGACTTCCAGGGCACCCCGGTGATGAACTACAACGACGCCGACGTGCCATTTACCCGGATCCACGAGTTCCGTCACTTCCATCCGGAACGGGCCTACCCGACGGATAAGACCGTCATCATGAGGGAATTCTCGCGGTTCGCCGAGGGGAATGACGAGCCGTACTACCCGATCAACACCGAGGCCGATCGGGCCACCCTGGCCGCCTACCGCGCCCGCGCCAAGCAGGAGACAGCTTCTTCGAAGGTGCTGTTCGGCGGACGGCTGGGTACCTATCAATATCTCGATATGCACATGGCGATCGCCAGTGCGCTGAGCATGTACGACAACGTGCTTGCGCCGCATCTGGCCGACGGTGCTCCCTTGTCCGGAGGTGACGAACAATGAGTGACATCCCATTCGGTCCCATCGATTCGACGGAATCGCATGCGGTGAGCCTGCTGTCCCGGGTGATTCTGCCCCGGCCGGGCGAGCCACTCGACGTGCGCAAGCTCTACATCGTCGAGTCCGAGACCAACGACCGGCGTGCGCACGCACCCACCCGCACCACGCTGGAGATCGGTGCGGAGTCTGAGGTCTCGTTCGCCACCTATTTCAACGCGTTCCCGGCAAGCTACTGGCGGCGCTGGTCGACGCTGGAGAACGTCGTGCTGCACATCGAGCTGTCCGGTGCCGGCCGCGTCGACGTGTACCGGACCAAGGCCACCGGTGCGCGAATTACGGTGGGCGGCACTCAGTTCAGCGGTGCGAGTGCGGTGATCGAATTCGAGATCGGTCTGGACGCGTTCGAAGACGGTGGCTGGATCTGGTTCGACATCACCACCGACACCGAGGTCGAGGTGCACAACGCGGGCTGGTACGCCCCGAGCGCCGCACCCGGCCGGGCTAGCATTGCCGTCGGCATACCCACCTTCAATCGGCCGAACGACTGCGTGAACGCGCTGAAGGCTCTTACCTCGGATCCTTTGGTGGACAAGGTGATCACCGCCGTCATCGTTCCCGACCAGGGCACCAAGAAGGTCAAGGACCACCCGGAATGGGCGGCTGCCTCCGGTCCGCTGGAGGGCCGGCTGCGGGTGCATGACCAGCCCAACCTCGGTGGTTCGGGCGGCTACAGCCGGGTCATGTACGAGGCGCTCAAGAACACCGACTGCGAGCAGATCCTCTACATGGATGACGATATCCGCATCGAGCCGGATTCGATCCTGCGGGCGCTGGCGCTGAGCCGTTTTGCCAAGTCCCCCATGCTCGTCGGTGGCCAGATGCTCAACTTGCAGGAGCCCTCGCACCTGCATGTGATGGGTGAGATGGTCAACCGTGACAACTTCATGTGGAGCAAAGCGCCGTTCGCCGAATACGACCACGATTTCGCCAAGTTCGCGCTAGACGACATCGAACAAGACCGCAGCAAGCTGCTGCACCGCCGCATCGACGTCGACTTCAACGGCTGGTGGATGTGCATGATCCCCCGCGCTGTCGCCGAGGAGCTGGGCCAACCGTTGCCGCTGTTCATCAAGTGGGACGACGTCGAGTACGGGCTTCGCGCCAATGAGCACGGCTACGGCACGGCATCGATGCCGGGCACCGCGATCTGGCATATGGCGTGGAGCGACAAGGACGATGCCATCGACTGGCAGGCCTACTTCCACCTGCGAAACCGGCTGGTGGTGGCTGCCCTGCACTGGGACAACCCGATCCGCGGTCTGCTTGCCAGCTCGCTGAAGGCCACCTTCAAACACCTGCTGTGCCTGGAGTACTCGACCGTGGCCATCCAGAACCGGGCCATCGACGACTTCCTGGCAGGTCCCGAGCATATCGCGTCGATCCTCGAGTCGGCGCTGCCCGACGTGCGCAAGATGCGTCAGCAGTTCCCGGACGCCGTCGTGCTCCCGACAGCCACCTCGCTGCCTTCGCCTTCCGGGCGCCGCAAGGTGCACAAGCCGCCGGTTTCCTTGCCCGCCATCGGATTACGACTCTCCCGTGGCGTGATTCATCAGCTGAAGAAGGAAAACCCCGAGCATCACGTGCGCCCGGAGCTGAACGTGGCGACCCAGGATGCCCGTTGGTTCCTGCTGTGCCGTGTCGACGGCGTCACCGTCACCACCGCCGACGGGCGTGGTGTGGTGTATCGCCAGCGCGATCGGGCCAAGATGTTCGAGCTGCTGCGCGCGTCGGCGCGTCGCCACCTGCAGCTGATGCGTAATTTCAACAAGATGCGCAAGACCTACCGCAACGCGCTGCCGACGCTGACCAGTAAAGAGCAGTGGGAGAACATCCTGGGCATCGGTAAGGACAATTCGGCGGCCCAGTCCGTGAATCCCGGGGTGAGTGCATGACCGGTCTGCTGCCGGGCGAGGTGACCGCGCCCCAGGGGGAGACCGCGGTTCTTGTCGCCGTGCAGTCGGCCCTCGCTGGTCGGCCCGGGGTGCTGAGCACCGCCCGCGGTCTGTCCCATTTCGGTGAGCACAGCATCGGCTGGGTGGCCGCGGCGCTGATCGGCGCCGCCATCAACAGGCGAGACAAGGCCCGTAGGCGCAGCTGGTTGGCCGCGGGTGCGGGCGCCTTTGGCGCCCACGCCGCGTCGGTGATCATCAAACGTGTGGTGCGCCGGCGTCGTCCCAGCCATGAGGCGGTGCGGGTGAACGTCGGTACCCCGAGCCGGTTGAGCTTCCCCTCCTCGCACGCGACCTCGACCGCGGCCGCCGCGGTGCTGTTGGCGCCGCTGACCGGATTGCCGTTGCCCGCGCTGCTGATTCCGCCGATGGCGTTGTCACGGTTGGTTCTTGGCGTGCACTACCCCACAGATGTGGCCGCCGGCGCTGCCTTGGGCGCGCTGATCGGCACGGCCGTTCGCCGGGCGGACTCGCGCCTGGCGCTCAAGGAGGAACAGGTATGAGCGAGGAGCCGGCACCCACCGCAGGCCCGCCCAAGAATCTCGTCTCGGGGATCATCAAGGCGGTACGCCCGCGTCAATGGGTGAAGAATGTCCTGGTTTTCGCGGCGCCTTTGGCGGCGCTCGGCGACATTTCGCCGCACGACTACCGGGGTATTTTCATCCGGGTCGCTATCGCCTTTGTTGCCTTCAGCATGGCGGCGTCGTCGATCTACCTGATCAACGACGCCCGCGATGTCGAGGCCGACCGGCAGCACCCCACCAAGCGGTTCCGGCCGATCGCCGCAGGGGTCTTGCCGATACCCGCCGCGTACGGGCTTGCGGTCGTGCTGGTTGCCGGGTCATTGGGCATTGCCTCTCGGGTCAGCCTGAACCTGGTCATCGTGATAGCGATCTATATCGCCATCCAGCTGGCCTACTGCTTTGGCCTCAAACATCAGCCGGTCATTGACATCTGCATCGTCTCATCGGCGTATCTCATTCGGGCGATCGCCGGTGGTGTGGCCGCCGGTGTGTATCTGTCGCAGTGGTTCCTGCTGATCATGGCCTTCGGGTCGCTCATGATGACCGCGGGTAAGCGTTATGCCGAATTGCAGATCGTCGAGAAGACCGGTGCCAAGATCCGTAAGTCGCTCGAGGGATACACATCCAGTTACCTGCGGTTCGTTTGGACGCTGTCGGCGACCGCGATCGTGGTCTGCTACGGGCTGTGGGCCTTCGAACGTGACCACCGCGCCGGATCCTGGTTTGTCGCATCGATGATCCCGTTCACCATCGCCATCCTGCGTTACGCGGTCGATGTCGACGGGGGCGAGGCGGGCGAGCCCGAGGAGATCGCTCTGGGGGACAGGGTGTTGCAATTCCTGTTCGTCGCATGGATCGGATCGCTCGGTGCGGCCTTCTACTTCTCCTGAACGGACCCGGGCGCTGGGCCCTAGCAATGGCCTGACCCGCTTCACAGTGTGGGTCAGCGTCCTCACCGTGACCCTGTTGTTCGGCTGGGGGGCCTGGCAGCGGCGCTGGATCGCGGATGACGGTCTCATCGTGCTGCGTACCGTGCGAAATCTGCTGGCGGGCAACGGCCCCGTCTTCAACAAGGGAGAACGGGTAGAGGCCAACACCTCCACGGTGTGGACCTACCTGACGTATCTGGGCGGCTGGGCCGGCGGAGGTATTCGCCTCGAGTACGTGGCGTTGGCTCTGTCGCTGGTGCTCAGCCTGGTCGGCGTCGCGCTGGCGATTCTGGGTACCGCCCGGCTCTACGCGCCGCTGCTTGCCGGGCGCGCCGCGCTCATGGTGCCCGCCGGAATGCTGGTGTACATCGCGATCCCGCCGGCCCGTGATTTCGCCACCTCCGGCCTGGAAAACGGTTTGGTACTGGCATATCTGGGCGGACTGTGGCTCATGATGGTGATCTGGGCGCAGGCCGTGCGCGCGCCCGTCACCCTTGATCGGCGCGGCGGCCCACATCAGCCGGTGGATCCACGGATCGTGCATGCCGACCGAAAAGATCAGAAAGACGTTCTCAGTAGACGATTCACGATAGGGCTGGCCTTCATGGCCGGGCTGAGCGTGCTGATCCGTCCGGAGCTGGCTCTCGTCGGGGGTGGCTTCTTGGTGATGATGCTGATCGCCGCCCGCGGGTTCACCAGCCGGGTGTACATCGTGGCGGCCGGCGGAGCGCTGCCCGTGCTGTACCAGATATTCCGGATGGGCTACTACGGCCTGTTGGTGCCGAGTACGGCGATCGCGAAGGACGCGTCGGGCTCCAAATGGGGGCAGGGCTTCGTCTACCTGCAAAACATGAACTCCCCGTATCTCATATGGGTGCCGGCGGTGCTGCTCATCGCCCTCGGCGTGGCCGCCTACCAGGCCCGTCGCGATCAATGGTGGGTGCGCCAGGTGGCCGCCCCGGGTTACGGGTGGCTGGCGCGGCTTGTCCAAAACCCCACCGCCGTAGTTATTTTCATGCTCGCCAGCGGATTCATCCAGGGCCTGTACTGGATACGCCAGGGTGGGGATTTCATGCATGCGCGTGTGCTGTTGACCCCGGTGTTCTGCATGCTGTTGCCTATCGCGGTGGTTCCGCTGGCAGCGCCGGACAGCGCGGCCTTTACGCCCAAGCAGGCTCGTCTGCTCACCGGGGCCACCATCGGACTTTTCGCGGGTATCGCCGGATGGGCATTGTGGGTGGCTAACTCGCCGGGAATGGGGGGTGACGGCACCAAGGTCACCTACAGCGGCATCGTCGACGAACGGCGCTTCTACGCACAGGCGACCGGCGTCGCGCATCCGCTGACCGCCGCGGACTACCTGAACTACCCGCGCATGCGCGCGGTGTTGGTGGCGATCGACAACACCCCGGATGGAGCGCTCCTATTGCCCTCGGGGAACTACGACCAGTGGGATGTGGTGCCGGCCATCCCGCCGCCACCCCCGATCCCGCACGACTACCGCGGGCCGCACGCGGTTCTGTTCACCAACTTGGGCATGCTCGGCATGAACCTGGGCCTGGATGTACGAATCGTGGACCAGATCGGGTTGGCCAATCCGCTGGCCGCGCACACCACGCGCATCACGGATGGACGCATCGGTCACGACAAGGATCTGTTCCCGGAGTGGATGATTGCCGACGGACCCTGGCTCAAGCGTTACCCGTACATCCCGCGGTATCTCAGCCAGGACTGGGTCGCCGAGGCCGTGGAGGCGCTCAAGTGTCCGCGGACCGAAGCGATGTTGGGTTCGATACGCCGGCCCCTCTCACCTCGGCTTTTCGTGTCGAACTTGCTGCACGCCGCCGAGTTCACCACCTACCGGTTCGACCGTGTGCCGCGTCTTGAGCTGGCCCGATGCGGTCTGCCGATGCCGAAGCTGGATACCCCCCCGTACACTGGGCTTCCGGCGACCGGTCCCTAGAGGAGCGTTCCCGTCCGGGTCCTCGACGTGATCGTGCATGCGGGCTTCTGTGTCCGAATCGAGATCCCAATTAGGTAACGCCGCGGCCCCGTCGTCGCGATACGAAGACGACCGTGTCAGACACTTCAGACGCAATGTTGCGTTACAGAAGTGACAGTTGTGACTTCCCCCAATGAAACGGATGGACCCCTGATGAGCGTGCGCGTGAGAGCCCGCCGCGTGCTGACGGCCCTGTTAGCGGCGTTTGTGATGCCCGTGGCAATGGCCGCGGGCTTGGCGGTCAACCCCGCCACCGCGCATGCTTTTTCGCGCGAGGGACTTCCGGTCGAATACCTGGACGTCTACTCCAATTCAATGGGACGCAACATCCGCGTCGAGTTCATGGGCGGGGGACCCAAGGCGGTTTACCTGCTTGACGGACTTCGCGCCCAAGACGACTTCAATGGCTGGGATATCAACACCGCGGCCTTCGAGTGGTTCTACCAATCGGGGATTTCGGTGGTCATGCCCGTGGGCGGCCAGTCGAGTTTCTACACCGACTGGTATTCGCCGTCGGCGCTCAATAAGCAGCCGTACACGTACAAGTGGGAAACGTTCCTCACTCAGGAATTGCCCGCCTACCTGGCCACCAATAAGCAAATATCGGCCACGGGTAATGGCGTGGTGGGACTCTCGATGAGTGGTGGCGCGGCATTGATCCTGGCCGCCTTTCACCCCGCGCAATTCAGATTCGCGGGCTCGCTTTCGGGGTTCCTCAATCCGTCGACCATCTTCATGACCAACGCGATCCGGGTCGCGATGCTCGACGCCGGTAGTTACAGCGTCGACAACATGTGGGGCCCGCCGTGGGATCCGGCGTGGCGGCGCAACGACCCCACTGTGCAGGTCCAGGCGTTGGTCGCGGCCGGGACTCGCCTCTACATCTACTGCGCTCCTGGTGGTTCGACACCCATCGACGAAAACGCCGATGCGGGTGTCGCCCTGAGCGCGAGCAGCTTGGAGTCGCTGGCCGTCAGCGGTAACAAGAGGTTCCAACAGGCGTATGCCGCAGCCGGCGGCAGCAACGCCACATTTGTCTTCCCCTCGTCCGGGAATCACTCCTGGCCGTATTGGGGACAGCAACTGCAGGCCCTCAAGGGTGATCTGATTGCCACGATCAATGGCTAGGGTCTCGGGGCACCTTGAGAAGGTCCGCAGGCGCACATAGTGATGGTGCTGCAGGTCCTTCAGATGTGGTTGACTACCGCGCGAGTATGCGATGGGCGTCCATCAAATCCCTTGACCTGCGCGTGGGAAATCGATTGAAACAGATGGGAAAACGAAGTAAATGAAGCTCTTTTCGAAGATGCGTGGTGCTACCGCGCGTCGGCTGGCTGTAGTTGCCACGGCCGCGGCCGTGCTGCCGGGTCTTGTCGGCGTCACCGGTGGTTCGGCGATTGCGGGCGCCTTCTCGCGTCCCGGGCTTCCGGTCGAGTACCTGCAGGTGCCGTCGGCGTCGATGGGCCGCGAGATCAAGGTTCAGTTCCAGCCCGGTGGCACCAAGGCTGTCTACCTGCTGGACGGTCTGCGTGCGCGCGACGACTTCAGCGGCTGGGACATCGAGACCACCGCGTTCGAGGACTACTACCAGTCCGGTATCTCCATGGTGATGCCCGTCGGCGGACAGTCCAGCTTCTACACGGACTGGTACAACCCGGCAAAGGGCAAGGATGGTGTCTGGACCTACAAGTGGGAGACCTTCACCACTCAGGAGCTCCCGGCGTACCTGGCTGCCAACAAGGGCATCTCGCAGACCGGTAACGCTGTGGTCGGTCTCTCGATGGGTGCCTCGGCCGCGCTGACCCTGTCGATCTACCACCCGCAGCTGTTCGTCTACGCCGGTGCGCTGTCGGGCTTCCTGAACCCGTCGGACATGAAGTTCCAGATCGGTATGGCCATGGGCGACGCCGGTGGCTTCAGCGCATCGGACATGTGGGGCCCGGACAGCGATCCGGCCTGGCAGCGCAACGACCCGTTCCTGAACATCCAGAAGATCATCGACAACGGCACGCGCCTGTGGATCTACTGCGGCACCGGTGACTCCACCGACCTGGACGCCACCCGCAACGGTTTCGAGAACTTCACCGGCGGCTTCCTTGAGGGTATGGCCATCGGTTCGAACAAGAAGTTCGTCGAGGCCTACACCGCGGCCGGTGGCAAGAACGCCCACGTGGAGTTTCCTCCGGGCGGTATCCACAACTGGACCTACTGGGGCCAGCAGTTGCGGGCCATGAAGTCTGACATGGTCGCCTACCTGCAGAGCCACTAGGCATAAGCAGTCAAAAGAGCGGTGGCCACCCTGTCTTTGGCAGGTGGCCACCGCTCTTTCGTCTTTTCGCCGGATTGTGTCTCAAGACCACATCGGTCCGGTTGCGGAGCACCAACAACCGTGACGGGATGTGTTGACAGCCGCCCTGATGTGGTTGACTACCTCGGGGACCCCACAGGATGTCTGTCGGCCTGACATGTAACGCCGACTGAAGCAGACGGGATACTGAGGTAATGAAGCTCTTTACACATATGCGTGGCGCGACTGCGCGTCGACTTGCGGCCGTGGCCGCCACTGCGGCTGTTCTACCAGGACTTATCGGCGTCGCCGGTGGTTCAGCGGTAGCGAATGCCTTCTCGCGTCCGGGTCTCCCTGTTGTAGACCTGCAGGTGCCGTCGGCCTCCATGGGCCGCGACATCAAGATCCAGTTCCAGGGAGGCGGCGCCAAGGCCCTCTACCTGCTGGACGGTCTGCGCGCACGCGACGACTTCAACGGCTGGGACATCGAGACCACTGCGTTCGAGGACTACTACCAGTCCGGTATCTCGCTGGTCATGCCCGTCGGTGGACAGTCCAGCTGGTACACCGACTGGTACCAGCCCGCCAAGGGCAAGGACGGCGTCTTCACCTACAAGTGGGAGACCTTCCTGACCCAGGAGCTCCCCGCGTACCTGGCCGCCAACAACGGTGTGTCCCGGACCGGTAACGCGGTCGTCGGCCTCTCGATGGGTGGCGCGTCCGCCATCACGCTGGCCAACTACCACCCGCAGCAGTTCATCTACGCCGGTGCGCTCTCGGGCTTCCTGAACCCCTCGGACATGAAGGGTCAGGTCGGTATGGCCATGGGTGACGCCGGTGGCTTCAGCGCCCAGGACATGTGGGGCCCGGACAGCGACCCGGCGTGGGTCCGCAACGACCCGTTCCTCAACATCGACAAGACGGTGGCCAACGGCACCCGGTTGTGGATCTACTGCGGTAGCGGTGACGCGACCGACCTGGACGCCACTCGCAACGGTTTTGAGAACTTCACCGGTGGCTTCCTCGAGGGCATGGCCATCGGCATCAACAAGAAGTACGTCGATGCCTACACCGCCGCCGGCGGCAAGAACGCCCACGTGGAGTTCCCTCCGGGTGGTCTGCACAACTGGACCTACTGGGGCAACCAGCTCCGTGCCATGAAGTCCGACATGGTGAGCTACCTCGGTAGCCACTAGTCGTCACTGACAATCGCAAAAGCGGCGGCCACTTCGGTGGTCGCCGCTTTTGTCGTTTCGGGGATCGCCGACGGCCACAATCGAGTAACGAATTCTGTGCTGTGACGATCATTTGCGCAGGTGCGGGTGGCATCGGTTCGGTAGCCTCGCTCGGGGCTCCCGGTACCGTGGAGCAAGCTGCGAGACCGCACGTCACGAACGGCCAGGAGACACATGCCCAAGACCTCGAGTAGTAAACGGCACCGGATTCTCGGTTTGGCGGCGGCGCTGGCCGTTGCCGTCGTCGTCATCCTGGTGATCGCGATCGTCGTGGTCATCGTCCGCAGGCCCGATGACGTCACGCCTCCGGCGGGGCAGGTGACGACGACACCACCGCTGACGCGTCCCGGCCAGAAGCCGCGGCCGGCCTTCCAGAGCGCCGACTGCCCCGATGTGCAGGCGCTCATCATCCCGGGTACCTGGGAGTCGTCACGCACCGACGATCCGCTCAACCCGACCGAGTTCCCGCGGTCACTGCTGCTGAACGTGTCCCGGCCGATCACCGAGAAGTTCGATAAGGCCCGGCTGGAAACGTGGACGGTGCCGTACACCGCCCAGTTCCACAACCCGTTCGCCAATGACAACCAGATGTCGTACAACGACAGCCGTAAGGAAGGCACCGACCGGGCGGTCAAGCAGCTCTCCGAAATGTACGACCGGTGCCCGCTCACCAGCTACGTTCTGATTGGTTTCTCGCAGGGTGCGGTGATCGCCGGTGACATCGCCAACCAGATCGGAAACGGCGAGGGACCCGTCGATCAGGACCTGGTGCTCGGCGTGACATTGATCGCAGACGGCCGCCGCCAGGACGGGGTCGGCCTGTCGCCAGGGCCCAACCCGCCCGGACAGGGCGCCGAAGTCACCCTGGGCGATCTGGGGGTGTTGGATTCCTTCGGTCTGAAGATGTCGGGGCCGCGTCCCGGCGGATTTGGTGAGCTCAACGATCGCACCAACCAGATCTGTGGAACCGGGGATCTCATCTGCGCGGCGCCGCCTGACGCCTTCAATATCTCCAACCTGGGTAAGACGCTGGACATTCTGTCCGGGGGCGCAGGTGCCCCGGTACACGCGCTGTACGCCACGCCGGAGTTTTGGCAGATCGACGGCCAGCCGGCGACGGTATGGACCACCAACTGGGCCGAGGGGCTCATCGAGAAGGCGCCCCACCCCAAGCACGGCTGACAAGTGTCGATGTCATCTTCGCAACAGGGCGCCGAGATATTTGGAGGGCGCGGTACGCTCGCCTAAGATTAAGAGAAAAATAAGACTGTAAGTCGTTCGTGAGGTTGAGTGATTTTGGCTGGCTGACGCTGACCGATAATCTCGTCGCGAATGGCCGCCTGAGCTGCCGTAGTACGCGATCGCCTCTCGGTAGGATCATCGAGGATTTGACGTTCGCGATGACGCGTGCTCGCGAATGCCTCAGGCCCGCGAAACGCGCATCATGCGCCGTCATAGGAGAGAAGCACACATGGCGTTCGACAACCCGTTCCTCGACTCGGCGGGCCACATCAAGTTCCCCGAGGACGGGAGCATCGTTGGCCACGTTGAGGGTTGGGCGGAGTCGCAGGGCGACAGCCTGGCCTACCGGTTCCTCGACTTCTCGACAGAGCGCGACGGTGCCTATATCGACATCACCTGGTCGCAGTTCGGCGCGCGCAACCGCGCCGTGGCGGCCCGCCTGCAGCAGGTGACCAAGCCGGGCGACCGTGTCGCCATCCTGGCCCCGCAGAGCCTCGACTACCTCGTCGCGCATTTCGGTGCGCTCTACGCCGGCGCGATCGCGGTGCCGTTGTTCGATCCCAGCGAGGCCGGCCATGCGGGCCGCCTGCACGCGGTCCTCGACGACTGCCAGCCGTCCGCGGTGCTCACCACGACCGACTGCGCCGAGGGCGTGCGCAAGTTCTTCCGGAATCGCCCGCCCAAGGAGCGTCCTCGCGTCATTGCCGTCGATGCGATTCCCAACGACGTGGGTTCGACCTGGGTTGAACCGGTGGCCACCAAGGACACCATCGCCTACCTGCAGTACACCTCCGGCTCGACCCGCGCGCCCGCCGGTGTGCAGATCACGCACCTCGGCCTTGCGACCAACCTGCTGCAGCTGATCGACGCGTTGTCGGCCAAGCAGGGGCAACAAAGCCATGAAGATCTACGCGGAACCACCTGGCTGCCGTTCTTCCATGACATGGGCTTGATCACGGTGATGGTGCCGTCGATGATCGGCCGGTACATGACGGTGATGAGCCCGGCGGCGTTTATCCGCCGCCCGCTGCGCTGGCTGCGGGAAATGGCCGTCAAGGGCGACGATCATGGTGGAACTTTCTCGGCGCTGCCCAACTTCGCTTTTGAGCATTGCGCATTGCGCGGTGTGCCCAAGGAGGGCGAGCCGCCGCTGGACCTGTCGAACGTGTACTCGATCATTAACGGTTCCGAACCGGTGTCCACGGCCTCGATCAAGAAGTTCTGCGACGCCTTCGAGCCATACGGCTTTGATCCCAGGGCGATTCACCCGTCCTACGGCATGGCCGAGGCCACTCTGTTCGTCACCTCGACCATTTGGAACACGGAGCGGGCGCGCGTGCTGCACGTGGACCGCACCGAACTCAACGCCGGTCGCATCGTGCAGGTGGAGCCGGGTGCCGAGAACTCGGTGACGCAGGTATCCAGCGGCCGGATGGCTCGGGACGAATGGGGCGTGATCGTCGACGGCGAGACCGCGTCGGAACTGCCCGACGGGCAGATCGGCGAGATCTGGTTGCACGGCAACAACATTGGGTCCGGCTACTGGGGCCGTCCGGAGGAGACCCGCGAAGCGTTCCACAACACGCTCAAGTCGCGGATCTCCGCGTCCCACGCCGAGGGCGTGCCCGATGACGCCAACTGGCTCAACACCGGCGACCTCGGAGTATGGGTCGACGGTGAGCTGTACATCACCGGCCGCGTCAAGGACCTCATCATCGTGGACGGACGTAACCACTACCCGCAGGATGTGGAGTTCACTGCGCAGGAGGCCAACAAGGCGCTGCGCCCGGGATATGTGGCCGCGTTCTCGGTGCCGGCCAACCAGTTGCCGCAGGTGGTCTTCGACAATCCGCATGCCGGTCTGAAGTACGACCCGGAGGATTCCTCGGAGCAGCTGGTCATCATCGGCGAGCGCAGCGTGGGCGCACATAAGTCGGACAACCAGGCGGTCGGCGACGATGTGCGCGCCGCCATCGCTGTGCGTCACGGTGTGACGGTGCGGGACGTGCTACTGGTGCCCGCCGGCTCGATTGCCCGGACCTCCAGCGGCAAGATCGCCCGCCGCGCGGCCCGGACCAGCTATCTGGACGGCAGCCTGCGCGGCGGATACCAGCAGACCGCATTCCCCGACGACCGGCAGTAACCGTTCACACACGGTCGTCCGTACGCAACACCCCGGAGAGGGCTCGAACATGACTGATACGCAACAGGATTCGACACCAGAGACCGAACCCGAGGCTCCAGAGGCAACGGATGGCGGTGCCGGTTCGGACGCGCCTCCCGCGGGCGGGACACCGCAGGGTGAGCTGACCATCCCGGAGATGCGCACGTGGCTGCGCGAGTGGATCGCCAAGGCCACCGGGGTGAGTCCCGACCGTGTTGACGAGTCGGCGCCCATGGTGGAGATGGGTCTGTCCTCGCGTGACGCGGTCGCGATGGCCGCCGATATCGAGGACCTCACCGGCGTAACGCTGACGGCCACCGTCGCCTTCCAGCACCCCACCATCGAGTCACTGGCCACCCGGATCATTGAGGGTGAACCGGAGCTGCCGGATGCCGGTGAAGAGGACTGGTCACGCGATCCCAATGTTGCCGCAGGCGAATTCGACATCGCGGTGATCGGTCTGTCGACGCGCCTGCCCGGCGATGTGAACTCACCGGCGCAGTTGTGGGAAGCGCTGCTGGAGGGTCGCGACGCCATCACCGATCTACCCGAGGGACGTTGGGAAGAGTTCACCGTCGAGCCGCGCATCGCCGAACGCGTTGCGCAGGCCAGCACCCGTGGTGGGTACCTGAAGGACATCAAGGGATTCGACGCCGAGTTCTTCACGCTGTCCAAGATGGAAGCCGACAACATGGATCCGCAGCAGCGGATCGCTCTCGAATTGACCTGGGAAGCACTGGAAAACGCCCGTATCCCGGCGTCCGCACTCAAGGGTCAGAGTGTCGGTGTCTACATCGGCAGCTCCAACAACGACTACAGCTATCTGTCGGTGGCCGACCCCACCGTCACGCACCCGTACGCCATCACCGGTAACGCGAGTTCAATTATCGCGAACCGGGTTTCGTACTTCTACGACTTCCGCGGGCCAAGCGTCGCCGTCGACACCGCATGTTCTTCGTCGCTGGTCGCGGTGCACCAGGGCGTCAAGGCCCTGCGGTGTGGCGAGGCCGACGTGGTGGTGGCCGGTGGTGTCAACGCGCTCATCACCCCGGTGGTAACGGTCGGATTCGATGAGGTCGGTGGCGTGCTCGCGCCGGACGGCCGCATCAAGTCGTTCTCGCAGGATGCCAACGGCTACAGCCGTTCCGAGGGTGGCGGCATGCTGATACTCAAGCGGCTCTCTGATGCGCGGCGCGACGGTGACCCGATCATGGCGATCATCGCCGGGTCCGCGGTCAATCACGATGGCCGGTCCAACGGTCTGCTCGCGCCCAACCCGGATGCTCAGGCAGAGGTACTGCGCAAGGCCTACAAGGACGCCGGTATCGATCCGCGCACCGTCGACGTCATCGAAGCGCATGGCACCGGCACCATCCTCGGCGATCCGATCGAGGCAGACGGCCTGGGCCGGGTGGTGGGTCGTGGCCGCGATGCCGACAAGCCCGCGCTACTGGGCTCGGCGAAGTCGAACTTCGGGCACCTGGAGTCCGCGGCCGGCGCCGCGAGCTTGTCGAAGATCGTGTTGGCCTTGCAGAACAACAAGGTTCCGCCGTCGATCAATTACACCGGCCCCAACCCGTACATCGACTTCGACGCGATCCGACTCAAGGTCGTCGATCAGGTTTCCGACTGGCCGCGCTACAGCGGCCACGCCATCGCGGGTGTCTCCGGTTTCGGATTCGGCGGCGCCAACGCCCACATCGTGGTGCGTGAGGTGCTGCCGATCGACCTGGTCGAACCGGCGGAGCCGTCCGAATCCGATGAGGACGCCGACGTCAATGGCAAACATGCTGCGGCAGAGGATGATACCGAGGGCAGCGGTGACGAGTCCGTTGCTACCCGCTTTGACGAGTATGGCGAGTTCCTGGGCGGGTACTCCGACGAGCCGGCAGAACTGCCCGGACTGACCGATGAGGCCAAGCGTCTCCGGGATGAGGCACTGGCGGCGCTATCGAATGAAGAGCCGGTGACTCCCGTTGTGCCGCTGTTCATCTCAGGCTTCCTTTCCTCGCGCAAGAAGGCCGCTGCGGCTGCCCTGGCCGACTGGATGGAAACCGAAGAGGGGCAGTCGTACTCGCTGGAGTCCATCGGCCGTTCGCTCTCACGTCGCAACCACGGCCGCTCGCGCGCGGTGGTGCTGGCACACGACCACGAAGAGGCCGTCAAGGGACTGCGTGCCGTCGCCGAGGGCAAGCAGAAGCCCTATGTGTACTCCGCCGACGGACCCGTCAGCAGTGGCCCGGTCTGGGTGATGGCGGGATTCGGTGCGCAGCACCGGAAGATGGGTAAGAGCCTCTACCTGCGTGATCCGCTCTTCGCCGAGTGGATCAACAAGGTCGACTCCTACGTGCAGGACGAGCGGGGCTACTCCGTCGTCGAGCTGATCCTCGACGATTCGCATGAGTACGGCATCGAAACCAGCAACATCGCCATCTATGCCATCCAGATCGGGTTGGGCGAGGTGCTCAAGGCGCACGGCGCCAAGCCCACCGCAGTGATCGGGCAGTCGCTGGGCGAGCCCGCCTCGGCCTACTTCGCGGGTGGCTTGTCACTGGCTGACGCCACCCGGGTCATCTGCTCGCGTGCTCACCTGATGGGTGAGGGCGAGGCGATGCTGTTCGGCGAGTACATCCGGCTGATGGCTTTGGTCGAGTACTCGGCCGATGAGCTGAAGACGGTGTTCTCCGATTTCCCGGACCTCGAGGTGTGCGTGTACGCAGCCCCGTCGCAGACCGTCATCGGCGGTCCGCCCGCGCAGATCGACGCGATCGTGGCGCGCTGCGAGGCCGAGGGCAAGTTCGCCCGCAAGCTGCAGACCAAGGGCGCCGGCCATACCTCCCAGATGGACCCGCTGCTCGGCGAGTTCGCCGCAGAGCTACAGGGCATCGAGCCGACGACTCCGACCGTCGGGATCTTCTCGACGGTGCACGAGGGCAACTATTTCCGCCCCGGCGGTGAGCCGCTGCACGATGTCGATTACTGGAAAAAGGGAATGCGGCATTCGGTCTACTTCACCCACGGCACCCGCAATGCCGTCGAAGCCGGCCACACCACTTTCCTGGAGCTGGCGCCGAATCCGGTGGCGCTCATGCAGGTTGGCCTCACCACCATGGCGTCCGGTCTGCCCGACGCGCAGCTGATCGCGACCCTCGCCCGCAAGGAGGACGAGGTCGAGTCCCTGGTCAAGACCATGGCGCAGCTGTACGTGCACGGCCACGCCCTGGATCCGCGGACACTGTTCGACAAGGCCGCCAAGTCGTCGGACTACGCGCCGATTCCCGCCACAGAATTCAAGCGCAAGCCGCACTGGCTGCCCGCTCACTTCAGCGCCGATGGGTCGACCCGCATCCCGGGCACGCACGTCTCGCTGCCTGATGGCAAGCATGTCTGGGAGTGGAGCCCGCGAGAGACTGCCGGGGTCGATTTCGCCGAGCTGGTGAAAACGGCGGCGACATCGGTTATTTCGGGTGCACAGCTCACCGCCTTTGAGCAGCGGGCCATCCCGGGCGAGGGATCCACGCTGGTGACCACGCTGTCGCGGCACCCGGGTGGTGCCACCGTGCAGGTACACGCCCGCATCGGTGAGTCGTTCACGCTCGTCTACGACGCAGTGGTCTCCCGTGCCGGTCAGGGCGGCGCCTTGCCGTTCGCGACCGCCGCGGGTGTGGCCACCAACGGTTCGGCGACGGTGACGGCCGCCCCGGCACAAGCGGTCGCGGTCGTGGAAGACGAAGTGCCCGAAGAGATTCACGACAACCTGCTCTCCGGGGCGGGCGCGGGCGCCGACTTCAAGAAGTGGAGCAAGGAGTCCGGCGAACCGGTTATCGAGCGCCTGGCCGCGATCGTGTCGCTGGCCATGGGCTACGAGCCCGAGGACGTGCCGCGTGAGGTGCCGTTGATCGAGCTGGGTCTGGATTCGTTGATGGCGGTGCGTATCAAGAACCGCGTCGAATTCGACTTCGACCTGCCGCCCATTCAGCTGCAGGCCGTGCGCGATGCCAACCTGCTCGATGTCGAGCGACTGGTCATCTACGCGTTGGAGAACCCGGACGCCGTGCACGAGCTGCACGACTACCAGCAGACCGATGAGTTCAAGGAGGCCGCGCCGACAGGCGGCATGCTGTCGAAGGCCGATCTGGAGAAGGTGCTGGATGCGGTGCCGCAGCCGACGGAGCCAGAATCCTCCAACGAAACGGCCGACAGCGCTCCCGCCGCGGAGTCGGCCCTTTCGGCGGAGACGTCGGAATTGGCCAAGGCCGCCGCCGCGATGAACCAGGAGGCGATCGCCGAGGCACTCAACGCTGATGTGCCGCCGCGTGATGCGGCCGAACGCGTGGCCTTCGCCACGTGGGCCATCGTCACCGGTGAGTCGCCGGGCAGCATCTTCAATGCGCTGCCCAAGATCGATGACGCAACGGCAGAGAAACTCGCTGAACGCCTTTCGCAGCGTGCGGACGGGGAGATCGGTGCCGAGGAGGTCAAGCTAGCGCCGACCATCGAGGCACTCGGCGAGGTTGTCCGCAGCCGCCTGGAGGCCGGCAAGATCGACGGTTTCGTGCGGACGCTTGCACCCCGGCAGGAGGGTTCCGCCACGGTTCCCGTCTTCGTGTTCCACCCTGCGGGTGGTTCGACGGTGGTCTACGAGCCGCTGTTGAAGCGGCTGCCGGAGGGCACGCCGATGTTCGGCTTCGAACGTGTCGAAGGCACCATCGAGGAGCGGGCCGCCCAGTACGTGCCGAAGCTGCTGGAGTTGCACAAGGGCCCGTTCATCCTCGCCGGGTGGTCACTGGGTGCGGTACTGGCGTACGCCTGCGCGGTGGGTCTTAAGGAGGCCGGCGCCGAGGTCGCCTGGGTCGGCAATATCGATGGGGTGCGCCCCGGGACGCCGATCCTGACGACCACGGAGGAGACGCGCAAACGCTGGGATCGCTACGCGAAGTTCGCGGAGAAGACCTTCAACGTGCAGATCCCGGAGATCCCCTACGAGCAACTCGAGGAGCTTGACGACGAGGGGCAGGTGCGGTTCGTGCTGGAGGCCGTCAAGGCCGCCGGCGTGGAGATTCCGGGCGGCATCATCGAGCACCAGCGCACGTCCTACCTGGATCAACGGGCCATCGACACCTCGACGCCGGTGTCCTTCGACGGGCATATGACGCTGTACATGGCCGACCGGTATCACGATGACGCCATCACCTTCGAGCCCGCGTACGCGACGCGCCAGCCCGATGGTGGCTGGGGCGAGTTCGTCTCCGATCTTGAGGTGGTCCCGGTTGGCGGGGAGCACATCCAGATCATCGACGAACCGTTCATCGCTAAGGTCGGTGCTCATATGAGTCAGGCATTGCGTTCCATCAATGCGAAGAACCAGGAAGGCTAGACGTGTCACCACATACAACTGCGGAGAAGGTCGCCGACCTGCGTGAGCGGATTGCCCGCACACAAGAGCCGGGTGACGCCAAGGCCATCGCCAAGCGTGATGCCAAGGGCATCCCGAGTGCGCGTGCCCGCATCCACGCACTGCTCGACAAGGGCAGCTTCCTGGAGCTCGGCGCATTTGGGCGTACCCCAGGTGATCCGAATGCCCCGTACACCGACGGTGTGGTGACCGGATTGGGCCGCATCGACGACCGTCCGGTGGCAGTCTTCTCGCACGATCAGACGGTGTATCAGGGAAGCGTGGGCGAGATGTTCGGCCGCAAGGTCGCCAAGCTCATGGAGTGGGCGGCGACCAACGGCTGCCCGGTGATCGGTATCAACGACTCGGCGGGCGCCCGCATTCAAGACACCGCCACCTCGTTGGCCTGGTACGCCGAGCTGGGGCGTCGTCACGAGATGCTGCGTGGCATGGTTCCGGAGATCTCGTTGATCTTCGGCAAGTGTGCCGGCGGTGCGGTGTATTCGCCGATCCAGACCGACCTCGTGGTCGCGGTGCGCGATCAGGGCTACATGTTCATCACGGGCCCCGACGTCATCAAGGACGTCACCGGCGAGGACGTCACATTCGACGAACTCGGCGGCGCGGATGTGCAGGCTCAGCGTGGCAACATTCACAAGGTGGTCGAGGACGAGGCGGCCGCGTACCAGTACGTGCGCGACTACCTCAGTTTCTTGCCTTCCAATACGTTCGACTATCCGCCGATCGTGAATCCGGGCCTGGAGCCCGAGATCACCGAGGACGATCTGTACCTCGACACGATCATCCCGGATGCCGATAACCAGGGCTACGACATGCACGAGGTTCTGCTGCGGATCTTCGACGACGGTGACGTCTTCGAAATCGCCGACCAGCGCAGCCCCTCCATGATCACCGCGTTCGCCCGTGTCGATGGAAGCCCGGTCGGCGTCATCGCCAACCAGCCGATGCACATGTCGGGAGCGGTGGGCAACGAGGCCTCCGACAAGGCGGCCGGTTTCATCCGGTTCTGTGACTCGTTCAATCTGCCCTTGGTGTTCGTTGTCGACACCCCGGGCGCCATGCCGGGTGTGGAGGAAGAGACGAACGGCGTCATCAAGCGCGGCGGCAGGTTCTTCAATGCCGTGGTGGAGGCCGATGTGCCCAAGGTGACCATCATTACCCGCAAGGCCTATGGCGGCGGGTACGCGGTCATGGGTTCCAAGCAACTCTCAGCCGACCTGAACTTCGCCTGGCCCACAGCGCGTATCGCGGTGATCGGCGCCGAGGGTGCCGCGCAGCTGCTGGTGAAGCGATTCCCCGATCCGACGGCTCCAGAGGTGCGGAAGATCCGACAGGACTTCATCGACGGGTACAACAAAAACCTGGCCACGCCGTGGATCGCTGCCGAGCGTGGCTACATCGACGGCGTCATCGAGCCGCATCAGACGCGGCTGCTATTGCGTCAGTCGCTGAAGCTGTTGCGGGACAAGCAGAATCTCGGCAAGGTGCAGCGCAAGCACGGTCTCACCCCGATCTAACGATTCATCACCAGAAGGCCCCCGCACGCGACGCGTGGCGGGGGCCTTCTGCTTGTACGGGTTTAGTCGCGCAGCACCAGGGCGCGGCTTCCCGCGTGCGCCCACACCATGGCGGCGGAGATCGAGAGCAGCATCGTCATCCAGGAAAACCAGGTGACGTCGATGCGCGGACCGGAGATGAAGCTGTCTTGGACTGCGGGCCAGTATGTCGGCATGAGGTGGACATAACCGAGTCCGAGGACGCTGGCGGTGCCCACCACCACGGTGGCCTCCGGGGCGTGCTTGCGGTGGCGCAGGATCATCGTCACCGCAATCGCGATCAGCACCGCGTGCGTGGCCGAGAGGTACGTGAGCGTGGGCGGTGCCGCCGCGATACCGCGGCGTAAGTGGTCGATGAGGTCCAGTGCCCAGCCGATGATGAAAGCAACGGTGGCGGCTCGCAAAAATCTGTCGGCGCGAGTGGTGAGCTCTGTCATCGCGACCTCCGTTGGTCTACTACAAGCGATAGTAGATACCTAACCTTTGCCGGGCAACATGTTTTCGCCCGAGCGGTACGGCTCTCCGTGGGGGTCGAGGCAGTGTGTGGAGGCCTCGGTGTCCTCATGGTCGACCTGCAACGTTGTGTGGTCGATGTCGTACTGCGTATGGAGTAACCCTTCGATGTCGCGCCGTATTCCATGGCAGTCCGCGTCGGGGGCCACCAAGATATGGGCGGACAGTGCGGGCTGGCCGGAGGTGATCTGCCAGATGTGCAGATCGTGCACTTCGGCGACGGATGGCAACGCTGCGAGCTGAGCGCCGATGGCGTCGGGATCCATGTTCGCCGGCGCGGCTTCCAGGAAGATGCGGCCCGATTCACGTACCAGACCCCATCCGGCCTTGAGCATGAGCGCGGCGACGACGAGGGCGGCAATGGCATCGGCCCGGGTGAACCCGGTGAGCCACACCACGGCACCGGCGACGGCGGTGGCGATGAAGGCGTACAGGTCGTTGAGGATGTGCTGGAAGGCGCCCTCGACATTGAGGCTGGACCGGTTGGCCTTGCTGATGCACCAGGTGGCTGCCACATTGACGGCGATACCCGCGAGCGCCGTGACGAATACGAGCAGCCCCGACACCTCTGGGGGAGTGATAAGGCGGCGGATGCCTTCGTAGATGAAGAAGGCGGCAAGCAGGAACAGGGTGACGCCATTGGCCTGTGCCGACAGGATTTCGGCGCGTTTGAGCCCGTAGGTGTAGCTGCCGCGAGCCGGGCGGGAGGCGAGTCGTATGGCAATGAGCGCCAACACGATCGATGCCGCGTCGGTCAGCATGTGCCCGGCATCGGAGATCAGCGCCAGCGACTGGGCGATCACACCGATGACGACCTCGATGGCCATGAATCCGCCGATCAGGATCAGGGCTATGGTCAGCCATTTCCGATCGGCGTCGGCACTCACGCCGTGGCTATGGGAGTGCCCGGCTCCGTGCTCGTGTGCGTCGGTGGACATGGCCACTTCCTCTCTCAAATTCATGCAAACATATGCATGCTAGCATGTGTCATGACAAACGTTCAGCCCTTGACCTGTCCCAAGTGTGAGTCGCAGATGCTGTCGACGAAATGGTTTGGTGTCCGCACGTTCCAATGCACGGGGTGCGCCGCCGTGCTGGTGGAGCAGGAGAGTCTGCAGCAGTTCGTGGACGGCGCCGCGCGCTTCGGCCCGTCGGCGCATATCGACCAGGCGCCCCCCGCGCAGCCGTATCCACCCGCCCCGCAACCGTATCCGCCCGCGCCGCCGCAGCAGGACTACCGCGGCGTCATGGGTGGACTATTCGGTGGAGGAGGCCACGGCTATCGGCGACGGGGCCACCACTAGTCCCCTCCGTGAGGTGGATTAGGGCTTGATCCGGATCTTGTTCGGCTTCCACAGCCCGCTGTGTACCTCGGACCCGTACTCGATCTGGGCGGGTTGTGCGTCGACGAGGGTCTCGAACTTACGCAGCGAGCCCCAATCTCTGCCCCAGTCCTTAGACAGGTAGGTCGGCATCACATGCGCGCGCAGGAGCAGATCGCTGATCCCCAGCAGGCCGCCGTTCTCGCCGTCCTCCCAGGTATCGGTGTCCTTGCGCTTCTGGTCGTAGTCCGGGGTGATGCGGAACTCGGGGATCTCGGTGATCCCGTACTGGTGCAGCATCGGCTGCTGGCAGGGGAAGACGAGCCCCACGGTCCAGTCCATGAGCACCGGCCGCTCGCTACCCACGTACTCCTGCAACGACTTCAGCTCAGGCACCCGCGGGGGGGCGAAGGCCAGCCAATCGCCCGGACTCAGCGAGAGGTCAACGGCCACGATGCGTACGGCGGTGGCGGTATCCGGGATATCCGAACGTGCGAAGCGCAGGTTGCGCCAAGACGGGGCGGGGCCAAGGTCATAGGGCGTCAGCCGTCCGGCGGGTGCGAAGGTGCCGTCCGGTCCGGCCGTGCCGTACTCCAGTTCCAATGTCTGCCCGGCGATGGTGCCCTTGACGTTCTTGGCCGCAATCGTTCCGGCAGCTGTCACCACCACCAGCGGGTGGGCGGTGTCACGGGCCGGTAGCTCATACCAGTCGGAGGTCGCCTTCGCCTGCTGTTGCGGGCCGACCCGGTAGGTGCCCACGATCGGCACTCGCGCCGGATCCAGCCCGTAGGGCAGGCGCACGGTGGAGCCATTGATTCCCGGAGTCTTGTTGCGGTCCTTGGAGTCCCAGTCGTAATCGGTGCCCGGGCGCGAGTCGTTCATCCGGATCGACTCGGCGACGATCTTGTCCGGTACTCCGTCAGGTGTGAATCCGGAGGGATTCGCGCCGCCGAGCGGGCCCAGGGGGCCCGATGGTGCGCCAATGGCCTGCAGCAGACCGGCATTCGCGTCGGATTCGACCAGAACGTCGTCGGCCAGCCCGCACCCGCCGGCGAGCTCACGGATGTTGGCCCAGCCGTTGGAGTACGACGGGTACTGACGAACGACACCGATCGCCAGCTGGCAGATGGACGTCAGCACCATGAACCCGGCCGCCCAGGCCACCGGGGCCGAGGTGATGGACCTGGTCACCCGGTTGTCCTCGTGCCGGGGCGAGAAGTGCAGCCATGCCGCGTAGGCCAC
Source organism: Mycobacteroides chelonae (assembly GCF_016767715.1). Taxonomy (NCBI): domain Bacteria; kingdom Bacillati; phylum Actinomycetota; class Actinomycetes; order Mycobacteriales; family Mycobacteriaceae; genus Mycobacteroides; species Mycobacteroides chelonae. The sequence continues at coordinate 210,457 of NZ_CP050145.1, forward strand.
AGCGAGCGCGAGCAGCGCGAAAAATATTGTGCTGACGCTTATTCCGGCGATCTTCGGCATGCTGCTGTTGAAGGGCACGCCGAAACTCGATACGTACCACCAGCCGGCCGCGCTGGCCCAGCTCAGTGCCAGCACGAACAGCACGGTCGCTACGACCGCCATCCTGTTGCGGCTCCAGCGCAGTACCTGTGGCGATACCAGCACCGTGGCCAGCGCCGCTACCGCGGCTCCCAGGGCGGCGAAGAGCCCGAAGTGGTGTACCCACTTCGTCGGCGCGAACATCAGGAAGAAGATGGTGCCGAACACGACGCCCAGCACGCGCCAGGCCGGTCCCCGGGCGACACCGGGAACCCTCTTGCGGCGCAACAGGATGAACATCGCGATGAACAGGCACGCGGCGATGAGCAGGAACCCGAAGCGTCGCGACACCGAGCCGTCCACGGTCGGCAGGAACATGTAGTAGTACCGCAGGTTGTCGGTGTACCACGCCTGGGACGGACCGATCGCGGTGCGAATCCGGGTGGCCTCGATGACTGTCGCCAGGGTCTGGTCGGAGAAGATCACAGGCAGGATGACCGTTCCCGCGGCCAGCATGGGCGACACCAACGGCCAGGTGCCCACCTGACGATGCTTCGTCACGATGATCCGCAGAATCGGCCGGCCACCGGCAAGCAGGGCGGCGACGGCGATCAGACCCGTCGGCTGGATCCCCAGAGTGAAGGCCGCGGTGACGATCGCCAGCGCGGCCGGGGTCAGCCGGCGCGAGGTGATGGCGCGTTCGATGAGCACCCAGGTGATCAGCGATCCGACGGCGATCTGGCCCTCGGGGCGCAGGCCGTTGTTGAACGGGAACCACGATGCGAGCAGCACAAAGCCGGCTGCCCAGGCCGCGGGCTTGCTGCGGGCGACGGCGGGCCCCAAGCGGGGCAGCACTTCCCGGCTGATCAGCAGCCAGCAGACCAGTGAGGCCACGAGGTCGGGCAGCCGGATCCATAGGCTGATATCGCTGAACTTCGTCATGATGGCCAGCAGGTTGTAGTACCAGCCGAAGGGGTCCTCGGGGCTGCCGAACCAGCGGAAGTAGTTGGCCATGTACCCGGCATGCTCGGCGGTACGCGCCATGCCCATCTGGTAGCCGTCGTCCGAAGATCCCGCGCCGATCACGTACCAGAGCACCAGGCTGCTCATGATGACGGTATCGGTGAGATCGAAACGGCGCCATCGGGTGGGGATGACCCGCCGCATGCGATGACCGTCGGTCTGGTCGATTCGCCACAGGGCCAGCAGCGCGATGATCGTGGAGACGATCGCGCCCACCATCGCCGCCAGCTTGAGAAGCGTTGGGCTGGAGGAGAACCTGTTGTCGATATGGGCGGTGAGGCTCAGTCCTGCCGGAGCCGGGCCGGTGAGCTGAGTGAAGACCCCGACGATCTGCGGGCGCAGATTGGGATCGGGGAATCCCGACTTGAGGTCAGTGCTCTTGTCGGCACCGTCGCCGCGCAGCCCCTCGAAGGTCGCGTACGTGCCCTTGTCCGAGGAGGTGATGACGATCTGCCGGCATTCGGGCGAGGCGACCTTGGCGCGCGGAGCGGTCGCGATGACCACGTTGCGGTCGGTGATGTCGACGCGTTCCTTGGAGACCTTGACGAACAGGCCTTGTAACGCAGCCTCTTTGCCTTCGGGAGGCGCGGTACTCAGGATCACCGCGCCCTCGGCGGGCGCCGAGTTGATCACCGCGCACGGCACGGTCACGGTCATGTCCATGGGCGTCTGCGCGATCAGCGGCGCGGTGACGTTGTTCAGCTGTCCCTGCTGCGGCCAGTTGAGGGTTGCGGTGGACACCTTGACCGGCAGCAGGGGGATGGAGACGCTCAATACGAACCCGAGCAGACCGAAAACTGTTGCCGTCCAGCGTGCGATGTTCAGTTTACGGGCCTCAGGGGAAGTGTCTGTCACGGAATGCTGTGTCATGGCAGGGCTCGAATCGGTCCGTTGCGGGTCCAGCCGTTCACGACGACGGTGCCCTCAGTGAGTTGTGCGTTGGGTGCCAGGTCCGCGGCGACGACGGGCTCGTACTTCTCGATCGAGCCCCAGTCGCGGTACCAGTCATTACGCAGATAGGCCGGAACCGAGGAGGTTCGCAGCAGCGCGGTGGTGAACATGAACGGTCCGCCGTCCTCGGCCGACATCCACATGTTCGACGACGTCGCGACCTGCTTGTGCTCGGGCATGACCCGGAACTTGGGCAGCTCGGCGACCCCGAGGCGCTCGCTGAACGGTCGCTGGCATGGGAAGTTCTGCGCCACGGCCATATCCAGTAGCACCGGAGTATCGGAGCCCAACAGATCCTGTGCGGTCTTGAGGGTGGGTACCCGGGGTGGGGTGAATGCCAACCACTGGTCGTTGGACAGGTTCGGGTCGTCGGCGACTATCCGAACCACGTTGGCCCCTGCAGGAGCGGTCTTGGTGGGGAACCGCAGGTTGCGCCAGACCCGCTGCGGCCCAATGTCGATCGGGTAATCCTGGCGAAGCGCGCGGATGCCACCGGGACTGCTCTGGTCGCGGATGCCCCACTCCAGCTTGAGCGACTGGCCGTAGTTGATCTCCGGACTGAAGGTGCCGTCTTGCTGGAACGACCAGATCGCTCCGGCGGCCGAGATCACCACCAGTGGGCGATCCGGGCTGGGCGGGGGAAGCTCGTACCACGAGGACTTCAGATGCGCGGCAATCGAATTCTCGCCGTAGCTACCCATCACCGGAGTGCGGGCGGGATCGAGTCCGAATGGCAGCAGTGCGTTGGAGCCATTGATTCCGACGGGCCCGATACCGCCGGTGGTCCCGGCCGCATCGCTGACCTCCATGATCGGCGCGTTGGGTGAGGCATCGGAGTTCACCAGGCCCGGCTTGCCGATGACGGGCAGCGAGGTCATACCGGTCTCCACCGCATCGGGGGTGAAGCCGATGGGATCGGTGCCGCCGAGGGGGCCGTACTTGCCCGCCGGCTGGCCCGGAACGGGTTGCAGCAGGCCCTCATTGGCGTCGGGTTCGACAAGGACGTCGTTGGCCATCGCGCACGGGTTGCCGGCCAGGGCCAGCAGATTGGCCTTGCCGGTGGTGTAGGTATCGCTGCGTGCGTAAACCCCCTTGGCCATGGAGGAGACCTCGAGTATCACCATGATCGCCGCCACGATCATCAGCGGTGTGGAGGCCAGAAGCCGGTTCCTGCGGGTGTTCTCGACCTCGGTGTGCCCGGCGTAGTCCAGGCGGAAGTGCAACCAACCAGCCAGCAGGGCGGTGACGATCGACAGCGCCAGGAAGATCGTGGTGACCGGTTGTCCGGCGATGACCGGTTGCTTGTCGAACCACGGCACGCCGTAATTGCCGACGTAGAACCAGCCGTTAATGCCGGAGGTGGACCACGCCAGGATGAACAGCAGGGCCGTGACGTATAGCGCCAGGTTGCGTCGTGAGTGCAGTCCGACCCGGGCGAACGTGAAGGCCGCGACCGCGCCGAGTGCACCGGCCAGCCCGGCGAAGACGCCGAATTGGATCGCCCATTTGGTGGGGGTGAAGGTGAGTAACAGCAGCCCGATCGCGGTGCTCCCGAGGAGTCGCCACACCGGTCCGCTGGCCAGGCCCGGAAGTACCCCGCGGCGCAGTAGCACCGCGAGTGTGCCGAAGAGGCAGAGCAGCAGGGTGAACACCGCGATGCGGCGTGTCAGCGAGCCGTCGACATTGGATTCGACGGTCAGGAAGTAGTAGCGCAGAAATTCCTGGTACCAGGCGATCGTCGGGCCCACCACATACTTGATGCGGGCGGATTCGGCGACCGTGGCCAGTGTCTGGTCCCGGAAGGTGAAGGCCAGCACGCCTGCGACCGATGCCGCCAGCACGGTGACGGGGGTGAATCGTCCGTACCGGACCCGCCGTACCGAGATCACGCGGGCAATGGCCCGTCCGCCGGCGAGTAGCGGTCCCAGCGCGATGAGGCCCTGCGGAGCGACGGTCGCGGTGAGCAGCGCCGTCACGATAGCCAGAGCGGCGGGGGATAGGCGCCGGGTCGCGATGGAGCGCTCCACCAGGATCCAGGTGACCACGGTGCCGAACACGATGATCGGTTCGGGCCGCAGGCCATTGTTGAAGGGCAGCCAGGCAGCCAGGAAGACCAGTGCCGCGGTCCATACCGCGGTGCGGCTCGCGGCGAGCTGTTCACCGAGGCGGGGCAGCATCTTCTTGCGCAGGATGTACCAGGTGCCGATGCCCGCGAGAGTGGCCGGCACGCGCATCCAGACGCCCACCGTGCTGACTTGCGTAAGCCAGCTCAAAAGGGTTGCGTACCAATCGAATGGAGAGGCCGTGGCGCCAAAGTAGCGGTAGTACTCGGTGACGTATCCGGCCTGATGGGCCACGCGCGCCTCGACCAGGACATTGCCGTCGTCGGAGGTGATGGCGCCGATGACATGCCAAAGAAGAAGTGTGCCAACGACTCCGACATCGGCGACGCCGTTGGTCAGCAGAGCCGCGCGGTCAGGCAGCTTGAACGAGCGCCGGGTGGGTCTACGTGCACCGCGGTCCAGTACGGCCAGTGCTCCGATGGCGATGGCCACCGCGGCAAGGCCGAGAATCAAGGCCGCGAGCTTCAAAGCGGTTGGGCTGGTGATGAACCGGGTGTCGACCACCACGTGGGCTGTCGGCCCGCCCGCCGCGGGCACCTTCAGGTCGGTGAACAGGCCGGTCACCTGAGGCTTTTTCTCGATGGGCAGGGTTCCGTTGGCGCCGGGGAGTCCGGCGAAGTTGGCACCCACACCGCCGGCATTGGCCCAGATGTCCAGCGAGGTGCAACCACCGGATTCCACCGCCTTGCGTGGGGCGACCGTCGCGACGTTATCGCGGAAGGCGACCACCACCAGGTCGGAGGTCGCGCGGACGAACAACGCGTGCCGGCTTGCCTCGAGCCCGCCGTCGGGACTGGTCGAGAGCACCACACCGCCGCTGGCGGGCAAGGTCGCGATGGCAGCGCAGGGGATGTGCGCCTCGAAGGACAGCGGTGCGCCCGACACCAGCGGTGCCGTGATGCTGGTGATATTCCCGTCGGCCGTGACTCCCTGAGGCCAGGTGATGTCGACGGTGGACTGGCGGACCGGCAGCAGGGGAACGAGCACACACAACAGCACACCGATGGAGGCCGCAGCCAATGAAATCAGACGTGCCCGCTGGGCTGTACCTGCTGTCGCGGACTTTGAAAGCGGCGAAGGCACGAGGGCGATGGTATGTGACGAAGCTTCGGGCGCCTCAATGCAGCGCGCCCGGTTGGCCGGATTGAGACCTCACCAGCTGGATACGTATTGATACCTTGGTAGAAGTATCAAAAAGTATCCACGCTGTCGGACGCATCTGATACTTGTTGATACAAGGCAGCTCAGTATCGATAAGTATCAGGTGGAACACGTATGCAGCCCAGCCCGTACACACCAGGTCAGGTGGCGCGCGACGTGGTCGGGCGCACGGAACAGCTTGCCGAGATCGGTGAGCGGCTGATGTATATGACCGAGCTCGGCCGGCTGATCGGGCGCATCCGCGTCGACACCGGCCCACGTGGGGTGGGAAAGACTTCCCTATTGCGCGAGGTGCAGCGCGATGCGGAGGCGCGTGGCGTGGTGACGGTGTGGGTCACCGCCGGAGGAGATGAGCCGCTCGCGTCGGCCATCGCGACGCAGATCCGCGTGCGGGGGGCGGCGTGGAAGAAGAAGTCACGCGGCCGCCTGCTTCGCGCCATCGATCAGGTCAACTTTACGGCCGGCGTACCGGGTGTGGCCCAGATCGGTGCCACCGTCAAACCGGCGCAAGGCGGCCAGGCCGAGTCGTCGTTCAAGGAACTGATTGTCGAGACCGTTACGGCCGCCCGCGGGGAGGGACACCGCGGACTGGTGCTGCTGATCGACGAGATCCAGGACGCCGACCGGGCCGGGCTTCGTACGCTGGCCGTGACCTGGCAGGACCTGCAGGCCGAGGCCGCGGCCCTGCCCGCCGGGGTGTTCGCGGCGGGTTTACCGCAGACGCCCGAGATCATCAGTGCTGCGGCGACATTCAGTGAACGATTCGCCTATCGCACGCTGCAGCGTCTTGGCGCCGACGCGTCTCGGGTGGCGCTCGTCAAACCGGCCGGGGAAGCGGGAGTCGGGTGGGCGCCGGATGCGCTCGATGCCGTTATCGCGCAGACGAGCGGGTATCCGTACACCCTGCAGCTGTACGCCGACGCCGCATGGGCGCGCGCGGGTTACCCGGATCCAGGGGGTCAGATCCGGATCGCCGACGTGGAGCACGCCGCCCGACAGGTCGCCGACGATATGGATGCGCTGTTTCGCGCGCGCTGGAACAACGCCACACCGGTGCAGCGGCGCTTCCTGTCGGCGATGGCGCAGGCGTTGTCCGATGATCGCTCGGCCAGCAGGGCCGATATCGCGGCCGCCATGGGCCGGGATTCGCGGGCGATCAGCGCCGCCCGCGCCGCACTCATCGATAAGGGCTTGATCGCCGTCGCGGGCCACGGACTTCTCGAGTTCACCATCCCTGGCTTCGCGGGTTTTGTTCGCGCTCAAGAGGGCTGACGCAGCGTCGGCGAATTAATCGTTGTGCGGCGACTTCTCCCGGACCACTCCGGAGCGCTCGCACTTGGGATCGACCTTCACCGGGTGATACGGGCAGGGCTCACTGCCGGCTACGGCAGGGGAGGCCGCCACCAGGGACGTCGTCAAACACACGGCCATCGCGAACTGCCGGACCATCGCAGGAACCTTCCTCGGGGATCTCTTTGGAGACAACCCCATTGAAGTTGGTGGGCCCTGCTACTGGCTTCCGATAAGTTGCCAGTCTCTGTCGGAAATCGGCCAGGTTTCGGCGCTGATGCTGCGCGCTATCGACTCTTACGCAACGGCGCGGGTGTCCAGAGTCCGCTGTGCACAGCGGTTCCGAGCTGCAGCTGTGCCACGGTGGCATTCCGGTAGTACGGCGTAAACCGTTGCAACGCACCCCAGTCGCGGAACCAGTCGTTCTGCAGATAGGTCGGTACCGGAGTGGCCTTCAACAGCAGCTCGGTGATGCCCAGTGGGCCGCCACCGAGGTAGTCCATCACCGGCGAGTTGGCTTCCGCGCCGAAGCGGTCGGGGAGGATGCGCCACTTCGGGATCTCGATGACCCCGTTCTTGTGGTCGAACGGCCGCTGGCAAGGGAAGGCAAGTCCCACAAGCCAATCCAGGAACACCGGATCGGCGCCCACAACGGCCTGCAGTGAACGCAACGACGGCACACGGGGCGGGGTGACCGCGATCCAATGTTGCGGTGCCAAGTCGTCATCGGTGACCAGCAGCCGGATTCGGGTGGCGCTCGTCGGGATGGCATCGCGAGACATCCGTAGGTTTCGCCAAGCCGGGGAGGGGCCCAGGTCGGCAAATGATATGGCGCCCATGACCTTTCCGTCCTCACCGGCGAACTGCGCCTGCAGCTCTACCGGGTCGAACCGGCCCGCGGCCGCCAACACGACCAGCGGCTTGGTGGCGTCCTTGGGGGGCAGCCGGTACCACGCCGACTGCAGCCGGGCGGGACGTTGACTGCCGATCTGATAGCTGCCCATCACGGGGGTGGTCTCGGGCCTGAGGTCGAAGGGCAGGCGTGCCCGTGATCCATTGACACCCGCGACGACGGTGGTGCCGCCCTCGGTGCCTTCCTGGCTGCCGTTGACGTTGTTACCGCTCTTGTCGCGTGCGACGAAGCTGTCCGAGGCCTGGGGGTTGTTCTCCTCGTCGGCCGAGACATCCGAAGGAATCCCGTTGGGGTCGAACATGATGTTGGTATCGGCGGCCAGTGCCTGCCCGATCGGGGCGTCGATCGGTTGCAGCATCCCGGCGTTCGGATCCTCCTCGACCAGCACGTCGTTGGCCAGCCCGCAGCCGTTTCCGCGCAGTGCGTCGAGGTTGGAACGTCCGACCGACCAGGCCGGGTACTGGTTGACCATGCCCGCGGTCAGGGAGAAGACCGACCAGATGACGACGATCCAGGTGCCGACCGCCAGAGGAGACTCGGCGATGCGTGCCAGCACCGGATGCACGGGTGTGCGGCCGGGGTGGTCGCGGCCGGTGAAATGCATCCATGCCGCTGTCAGAATGGCGAGCACCGACAGTCCGAAGAAGACGGTGCTGATGCCGAAGTGCCATTGCGGGAAGGAATTCGACCACGGCACGCCGAAGTTGGAGACGTACCACCACCCGTTCACGCTGGAGAACGAGAGGGAGAGGACGAACAGCACGATGGCGGCGTACAGCGTGCGGTTGCGTGGTGAGCGCATCGCTGCGGCGGTCACGGCCACGGCGGCCAGCGCGCCCAGTGATCCCGCCAGGCCCGCGAACACCCCGAAGTGGTGTGTCCACTTGGTGGGAGTGAACATGATCGCGATGAACGAGATCAGCGTGATGCCGATGATCCGCCGGCTGGGGCCGCTTGCGGTGCCGGGGATCTTGTTCTTGCGCAATGTCATCGCCACGGCCACGCCGAGCGCGATGAGCAGGGCCAGCACCGGGAATCGCCGGGAGATCGCGCCGTCTGTGGTGGGCAGGAACAGCCGTTCGTAGCGCACGTGTTCGTCGAACCAGTTCAACGACGGTCCCACGGCCGACTTGAGCGCGTTGGCCTGGATCTCACCGACCAGGGTTTGATCCCGGAAGATGACGATCAACGTGACCAGTCCGGCCGCCAGGATCGGTGCCAGCAGCGCGGCATAGCCGAATCGTTTGGCGCGCTTGCCCACGATGGTTCGTAGTGGTCCTATCGCGACCAACAACGCACCGATGGAGGCGATACCCGTTGGTCCGGAGAACAGGGTGAGCGCACCGATGATGCATGCGACCGCGGCGGGAAGGAGCCGGTTGGTGGCGATCGATCGTTCGACCGAGCACCACGTCAACAGGATGCCGACGGCGATGATCGGTTCGGGTCGCAGGCCGTTGTTGAACGGCAGCCAGAACGCCAGGAACATCGCGGCCGCCGTCCAGGGCACCACCGGATTGGTGCGCGCGGCGTGGCCCAGTCGCGGGATCACCTCGCGGCTGATGACGGCCCAACAGAGCACGCCCATGATCAGGGTGGGCAGCCGCATCCAGACGCTGGCGGTGCTGATGTGCGCCCAGAGGGTCAGCAGGTCGTAGTACCAGCCGAACGGCGACTCGGGGGTGCCGAACCAGCGGTAGTAGTTGGCCATGTAGCCCGAGTGCTCCGCGACGCGGGCCATGGTGAGGATGTAGCCGTCATCGGAGGTGTTGGCGCCCACGAAGTGCCACCACACCAGTACCGCGCCGACCAGCGCGTCGAGGGGTCTGGGCTTCCACCAGCCCTCGGGCATGAAGCGCTTGTGCTTGCGCCCGTCGGCCGTATCGAGAGTGTGCAGCGCGATCAGCGAGATGCCGGTCAGCAGGACGCCCAGGATCATCGCGATGAACTTGATGACGGTGGGGGAGCTGCTGTAGCGGGTGTCGACGGTGGCGGAGAGGTGCAGGCCCGCCGGAGCGGGTCCGGACAGGTCGGTGAACACGCCGACGATCTGGGGCCGGAAGTCGTACCCGCCGCGCTCCCCGGCGCGGGGCTGTCCGGGTTTGGCGTCCTTGGGACCCTGCGTCAGGCCGACGAACTGGCCGGTCACCTTGTCCGAATGCGCGATGACTTGGAGTTGTTGGCAGTTGGGGCCGGTGACCTCGGACAGGGGGGCAGAGACCACCGGCACATTGCGCACGATCACCACGAGGTCGCCGCCGATGCGCTGGATCAGCATGCCGCGGTCCACCGCGTTGGGCGCCTGCTTGGGCACGGTCGAGAGCAGCACGGTGTTGTGGCCCTCGAGCCCCTTGGCCGCCGCGCAGGGCACTGTGATCGTGAGGTCGGTGGGTACGTACCCGATGAGGGGCGCGTCAACACTGGTGAGGGTGCCGTTCTGCGGCCAGTTCAGCTCAGCGGTGTCCTGCCGGACCGGCAGCAGCGGAGTGGCAATGGCCAACACTGCGCCAAGAAAACCGGTGACGATCGCGATCAGCCGGGCCCTGCGGTAGTCGCCGTCGCCGTTGCCGGCGACCTTCTCCGTCGCGTTGCCCTGAACCGTCACGGAGGAAGATGTTAGTTGGCTACTTAGAGGGGACCCGCACAACCAGGACGAAGGGCCCTATGGTGCGCACGGTGAACCGCGGGTCGGCGAATAGCTGTTTATTCAGTGTGACGGTGTACCGCTTCACGTTCGGCTGGTTGGGGTAGACGTCCTTGGCGAGCCGCAGGGAGTAGTTGTCACCGGTTTGGCGCATGAGCAGCACGGTCGGTGCCCGCCAGGGCAGCGCGTCCAGTGCACGGATCATTTCGTCGGCGGTGTGCAGGTCTTCCCAGCTCTTGATAGCGGCCGCGCGCTTGTCGAACTGGGCCAGCGGATTCGCGTAGTGCGGGGTGAGCCCCTGGAAACCGTAGTAGGGGTAGAACGCCAGGAAGCTGTAGTCGGCGGTGAGCACCACGACCTCATCGCGCGGCTTGCCGGTGATCTCGGTGATCGCCTTGTCGATGGCGCCGTAGTGACTTTCCGGGCCGGGCGGGCGGCGGTCGGCGCGTTGTCCGGTGCCGTCGGTATCGGCATACGCGATGACGATGTCATTGCGGAGCACATTGGGGATGTCCTGGCTGAAAGCCAGCGCGCCGGCCAGGCCGATCGCGGCGGCCACGATCGTCGCGGATTTGGCGCGCACCGCGGCCCAAGCGGCGACTTCGATGAAGGCGAACACGCCCGCCGCGGCGAGCAGCACGGTGACGGTGGGCACGAGCCGGAAGGAGAGCAGGGTGGTCTTGGCGAGGGTGGCCAGCATCGAGAGCAGCGACCACAGATAGACAGACCCCACGCCAATGGCCAGCGCACCGGCCCGCGCCGAGGTTCGTGCCCGCACCACCAGCCAGACCGTTCCGAGCAGACACAGCCCGCCGAGCATGGTGGGCTGCAGCATCGGGAAGGCCAGTTCGGCACCGTCATTGGGCAAGTAGTGCTGTGCCGATGCCGCCTTTTCCAGAGAGGCCCGGGAGACCGCGATCAGGTAGGGGCCCCAGAACACCAGCGCCACCGCGATGGCGATGCCCGCGATGGCGAGCCAGCGCAGCAGGGGCTCCTTGACGGCGGGCCACCAACCGTCCCGCCGGACGCGGCTGATCGCCACTACCTTGGCGGCCACGGTGATGGCCAACGCGCCGTACGCGGTGAGCAGTGTGTAGAACAGCGCCGCGAACCCCAGGAATACGCCGACACCGGCCACCGCTGCCCAGCCGGTGCCTGCGGGTGCGCGTAATCCGCTGTAGCCGAGCACAAGTACCGGCGCCAGCAGCACCGTGATGATGGCGCCGTACGGCTCGGCGGACGTGTACGCGAGTGTGACGGCGGCCGTCGCAGTAGTCACGATGAGCGCGTACTCGAAGCGAATCATCTTGTTCCACAAAACGAATGCCGCACATACCGCGATCGCCAGCGAGGTGATGGCCCACGGCTTGTACATCTCCCAGCCTGCGGTGCCGGTGAGCGCCGCCAGGCGCCCGCCGATCCAGAACCAGCCTGCCGGATAGAACGGTGGCATGTCCGGATAGGTCATATCGTGCAGCGCGGGCGAGTCGGTGAACCGTGTCAGGTACTCGGTGCGGAACTGCTGGTCCACCGAGACCCCGAACAGGTACAGCTTGGTGGCTCCCAGTGGCATCCCCAGCGTCACGACGGTGAACGTCGACAAGAAGAGCAGGGAAAGCATTTTCGCGAAGGCCTGGCGTCCGCCGCGCCAGAGAGCCCCGGCAAGCATCAGTCCGGCGATGGCGCCGAACTGCCCGACCGTGGTCAGGGCGTGCAGCTGGTTTGACGATCCGAAGGCCGGCCACTCCACCCGGGCGATCGCGAGGAGTGCGACGACACTGACCGCCGAGGCCGTGACGGCAGCAAGCGCCAGGTCCTTGGTGGTGTCTAAAACGTGCCGACGTGACGCCTCTGCTGTCTGGGCCGTCATCTCGCGCCTAGACAGGCAGCTTGCGGAAAATGGGGCGAGGAACGTGACGCAGTACCGACATCACAAAGCGCCATTGACCGGGCGCCCAGATCAGCTCCTTGCCCGCGGCGGCCGACGCCACCACCAGCTCGGCGATCTCTTCCTTGTCGACGGTGAACGGTGCCTCCTTGGCGCCGGTGGCCTTCCAGTGCTCGATCGTCGTGGTGGTACGCACTTGGCCCGGGCGTACCACCAGTACGCGAACACCGAACTCGCGCAGGGCTTCTCCGAGACCGAGGTAGAACCCGTCGAGCCCGGCCTTGGTTGAGCCGTAGACGAAGTTGGAGCGGCGCACCCGCTCACCGGCGACCGAGGACATCGCGATGACCTGACCGAAGCCCTGTGCCTTCATCTTCTGGCCGATCAGCACGCCGACGGAGACGGCGGCGGTGTAGTTGACCTGTGCGCTCAGCACCGCCTTGGCCTGGTTCTGCCAGAGTTCCTCGGCATCGCCGAGGACGCCGAAGGCGACGATGGCGACATCCACATCGCCCTGTGCCCAGGCAGATTCGATCAGAGCGGGGTGGCTCGCGGTATCGACGGCATCGAAGTCCAGGTACTCGACGGACTTGGCTCCGGCAGCCTCGATCTGTGCGATGGCGGCCGCGCGCTTGGGCGCGTTGGGCAGGTCGGCCAGGATGACGCGCGCGTGCGCGTTCTTGAGGTAGCGCTCGACGATGGCCAGGCCGATCTCCGAGGTGCCGCCGAGTAGCAGGATGGTCTGGGGGTTACCCGTTGCGTCAATCATTGTGGGGCGGAAGCCTTTCTAGAGCAGCTCGAGGCGGCGGGCCATATCGGAGGCGAACACGCCGTGGGGGTCGGCCTTGCGCCGGGTGGCGATCCACTCGTCGACGCGCGGGTACATCTTGTGGAACTTCTCGGCACTCACCCGGGAATCCTTGGCGGTGTAGACCCGGCCGCCGAACTCCATGGCACGGGTGTCGAGCTCGTTGAGGAACTCGTTGACGCCGGGCTTGTTGGGGAAGTCCATCGCGACGTTCCAGCCCTTCATGGGGAAGCTCAGTGGCGCTTTGTTTCCCGGGCCGAACAGCTTGAAGACGTTGAGTGCCGAGTACTGGCCCTGGGTCTGGATCCACCGGATGATGCCCTTGAACTCATCGAGCGCATCGGGCGGAACCAGGAACTGATGTTGCGCGAAACCTGCTGGGCCGTAGGCATATTGCCATCCGGTGGTGATGTCGAGCATGTGGTAGAACTGCGTCAGATTGACGATTTTGCCCTGGTAGTTGCCGCTCATCCGGTAGAACGCCTCGCCGATCGCCATGAGTGACGGCTTGATCATGAAGTTGACCGGGAAGAGGTCGGGGAAGCCGGGCAGTTGCGGCGCACTGAATTTCAGCGGATCCTTGGCCAGCTTCGGGGGCAGCTGATCCAGCTTCGCGAGACTGCCGCGGCTGACGGCCGCCCGGCCCAGCTTCGGTGCCGGATTGATCAGGTCGAACCACGCACTGGAATAGGTGTACTGGTCTTCGCTGCCGTCCTGGTGCACCGCGATGGTCTCGTCCAGGTCCCGGGTGGCGACGCCGTCGGCGATGAAGTAGGCGGTTTCGGTGCGCGTCATGGCGATGCGTGCGCGAACAACGATGCCCGTCAACCCGTTTCCGCCGACGGTGGCCCAGAACAGCTCGCTGTCAGGTCCGTCGGGGGTGATGGTGCGCACCTCGCCATCGGCCATCAGCAGGTCCAGAGACACCACGTGGTTTCCGAAGCTTCCGGCGCTGTGATGGTTCTTGCCGTGGATGTCCGAGCCGATGGCACCGCCCACGGTGACCTGGCGGGTACCGGGCAGCACCGGCACCCACAGGCCGAAGGGCAGCGCGGCCTTCATCAACTGATCCAGGCTCACACCCGCATCGACATCCGCGATGGCGGTCTCGGCGCTGATCGAGTGCACCCTGTTCAGCGGAGTCATGTCGACGACGATTCCGCCACCGTTGCACGCGTGATCACCGTAGGAGCGGCCCAGGCCGCGCGCGACGATGCCACGACGCAGGTGCGCGGGGCTGGCGGCGCTGGCATCGGCGACCTGGCGTACCGCCTCGGCGATCACATCGACATCGGGAGTGGAGAGCACGTGCGCGACGGTGGGCGCGGTGCGACCGAACCCGGTCAGTGCGCGCTGGGTCAGCGGGAGGTCTGTAGACATATCAGTCAAAAAGCGTACTTGAGCCGATCGGAGGGTAGGAGCGAAGCGACCGGCGGACGACTCAGCGCAGCCGGAAAATCACGGCGCGCTGGACGATGAAGTTGATGACAGTCGCGGTGCCCTGAGCGATGACAAAGGCCACGAGCACCGCGGTGGGCGTGTAGTTCAGCAGCCCCAGGAACAGATGGTTGAGGCCCACCTGGACGAAGAAGGTCGTCAGGTACAGCGCCCACACCGCGATCAGCCGGGCGGTGCTGGGCGGCGCCTGGAACGTCCAACGCCGGTTGATCAGGTAGGCCGTGGTGGTGCCGGCGATGAAGCCGATGGCCTTGGCGAGGTCGGGCTGCACCCCGGCGACCTTGTAGAGCAGCACGTAGAGCCCGAAGTCGACGACGGCCGAAAGCCCACCGGTGATGACGAAACGGGTCGCTTGAGTGGTCAGCGACAGCGGAGCCTGCTCGGCTGGGACACCTGACACGGGCCAGAGCCTATGCCAGGTGCCTGGCCACAGCGCCAATCAACGGGCCCCGCGCACGACTTTCCGCGCGCGGGTAGGGTCCCAAAGGGTTCTCTAACAAGATTGCTGGAACATCGATGCGTGAGGGGCAACCATGACGACTCCAGAGCACGGAAGGCACGAGCGGGCCGAAGGCGAAGGACTTGATCCGCTGATCGACCTGTCGCGCGATCCCAACCCGGGAGTCCCCGACCACGCCAAAGACGACGAGTAAGCACTCACACTCGTTGCGGGACGAACGCCTCGATCTCCTTCACCATGAGCTCGGGCTGGTCCTCACTGACGAAGGTGTAGCTGTCCGGCACCTCGACGAGTCGTGCGTCGGGCAGTAGCTGCACCCATCGTTGCGCATGCGCGAACGGGAAGAATGGCAGCTTGCGCGGCCAGAGCAGCAGCACCGGCTTGTCGAAGGTGCGCAGTGTCTCGGCCGCGGCCAGCGTGTCGTGGTAGTCGATACCGCGCAGGAACGCCCGCACATCGCGCCGCACGGCCTTGTTCTGTAGCAAGGGCCGGACCCACTCGCCGAGCACATCCTCGGGGATGGAGTGCTTGGCAAGGGTGTTACCGAGAGCGCGTTGCGCGATCTTGAGCCGGAACGGGCGCAACACGAAATCGGTACCGGGAATGCGTGCCCAGTACTGGAAGATGCGAATCGACATCGGCAGGAAGTTGTCGAACGAGTCGCAGGGGGTCAGCACCACCCGCCCGATCCGGTCGCAGCCGTCCGCGAGGAGCAGCTGTGTGATGGCGCCGCCGGTATCGGTCGCGACGATGGTGACGTTGTCGAGGCCGAGGGACCCGATCAGTTCCCGGATCAGCCCCGCCACCAAGCGTGGGGTGAGGTTCGCGCTCGCGTTCATCGGAGTCGCGTGCGCGCCCAAGGGGAGATCCGGTGCGATGCATCGGAACCGTTGGCTTAGCGGTTCGGTGACCTTGCGCCACATGGTGCTGGTGACGAACAGTCCGTGTACGAAGACGATCGCGGGACCGTCACCGTCATCGCGGTAGTGGATGGGGCCGGCGGAAGACTCGAAGATGGGCATGCCTCAACCATGGCGTTGACCTGCTGCCATGACGAGGCACGGCACTGCCAGCCGGTGCCACTCGGATGCCTGCGCGCTAGAGGCCCGCGGCCGCCAGCACACCGCAGAGCGCGTCGACGGCGGGTGTGAAACCGTGATCGGCAGGTGTGCCGAAGCTGACGACCACCCCGTCTGGATCGGGGATATGCGGACCGGCCTGGGGGTGCCGCAGCCGCGACAGCCCGGCCAGCGCCACCCCCGCCTCTCCTGCTCGATACAGCACGTCGGGTTCTGCCCCGTCGGGCAGCGTCAGCAGCAGATGCAGTCCGGCCGAGAGTCCACGGACCCCGACGTCGTACTCGGAGAGTCGTGCGACGAGTTGGTCGCGCCGACGCCGGTACCGGCCGCGCATCCGCCGGATGTGCCGGTCGTAGTGGCCACCCGCGATGAAGTCCGCCATGGTCAGTTGCGAGATGGCGTCGACGTACCACTGCCCGCCCCCGGCGGCCGCCACCGCGGCGTCCACCAGGTCCGGCGGCAGCACCATCCAGCCCAGGCGCAGCACCGGGGCCAGGCTCTTACTCGCCGAGCCGAGGTAGACGACGCGATCGGGGTCGAGGCTTTGCAGCGCGCCGACGGGCTGCCGGTCGTACCGGAACTCGCCGTCGTAGTCGTCTTCCAGGACGTAGGAGTCGGTGCGGCGTGCCCAGTCCACCACTGCGGTGCGACGAGCCGGGTGCAGCGGCAGCCCGTGCGGAAAATGGTGGGCGGGGGTGATCATGGCGGCGCGCACGGCGAGGGTGTCAAGGTCGCTGACCACGGCGCCCTCCTCGTCGAATCCGATCGGGATGCTGGAGCCGCCCGTGGCTTCGATGCAGTCGCGAAAGATGAAGAGCCCGTAAGCTTCCAGAGCGATCGGCTGGGTCAGTCCATACATGCGGGTGAGGATCTCCACGGCATGACGGGTGCCCGCGCAGATGACGACCGAATCCGGTGAGGTTCGCACGCCCCGCACCCGGCCCACGTATTCGGCGACGGCAGAGCGCAATTCGGGACGTCCGCGTGGGTCGCCCGCGCGCAGGGCCTCGTGGGGCGCGTTGCTCAGCGCCCGGCGCACGGAGGTGACCCAGTCGGTGCGGGGGAAGGCGGTGACGTCTCCGGAGCCAGGCATGAGGTTATGGGGCGGCGGAGAGCCCGCTCCGCGTGATCGCGGCGGCAACTGGTTCTGGACCCGATTGACCACCCGGGTTCCCGAGCCCTGCCGCGATTCGAGCCAGCCTTCGGCGACAAGCTCCGCGTAGGCCTCGGCGACGGTGTTGCGCGCCAGTCCGAGATCGACTGCCAGGGTGCGGGAGGGCGGCAGCATCGCACCCACCGTCAGGCGCCCGGACCGGACTGCTTCGCGGAGCGCGGTGATCAACACATCGCGTACGCCGCGGGCACCGGGGGTGATGGCGTGACGCAGGTCCAGATGCAGATCGTGGCTGAGGGGACGCGGTTCCGGTATTCCCGAATTGGCCCACGAACTCACAGTCAGATTGAACCATGAGTATGGGCCTTTCTGCTTCTACCGTTAAGGCATGACAAGCACCCTGAATGCCCCAAGAATCCGCATGGACAAGGTCTCGCCCGAGGTTTACGAGGCCATGATGGCGTTGAGCATCGCCTCGGCCAAGGACGTCGAGCCCAGCCTTGCCGAGCTGATCAAGATCCGCGCCTCTCAGCTCAACCACTGTGCGTTCTGTCTCGATATGCACACCCACGATGCCCGCAAGCAGGGAGAGACCGAGCAGCGCATCTACCTGCTGAATGCCTGGGCCGAGGCAGGCGACATCTACACCGAACGGGAGAAGGCCGCGCTGGCCCTCACCGAGGAAGCCACTGTCCTTTCCGCTGGTGAGCACGTGTCCGATGCGACCTACGCGCGAGCAGCGGCGGTGTTCACCGAGCGGGAGCTGGGGCAGATCATCGGGATGATCCTGACGATCAACGCCTGGAATCGCATCGCTGTCACTACCCGCAACGCACCTCCGAAGCGTGGCTAGATTTGCCACATTCTTCGCCGTCGGCGTGACAGAAGCGTGATCGTTTCGTAATCTGACCGGGTGATCTCGGCGAGATGGCGTGCGAATAACGGTGGGAAGAGGCCCGCGATGCCGCTCTCTCGCGTCGCGGGCCTCGGCCTGTCACTCGTTGCCGGTGCTGCCGTGATGGGGGTAGTGAGCGAAGTTGGGAAGCCGGACGTCCAGCTTTCACTCAAGCCGGAAGAGAAGGCGATCGTCCTGATTGCCGACCTGCCGCGTGCACAGCGGGACCGGCGCTATGTCTCGGCCGAGGCGCTGGCCCTGGAGGCCAGGGCCAGGGCCATCAAGCCATGCTCGACGGTGTTGGCAGGTGCACAACCGGCGGTGGCGCAAGCGGGCAACTTCTTGAAGACGATGTTCGGCATCAGTGACATCGGCGGTGCCAGCGGGCGTGGCGGCGGCGGTGACCACGGCCGCGGTCTGGCCCTGGACTTCATGACGAGCTCCAACACCACCGGTACGGCGCTTGCGAACTTCGTGCTTGCCAACCGTGATCGGTTGGGGGTGACATACGTGATCTGGCAGCAGCGGTACAACGACGGCAATGGCTGGTCGATGATGGAGAACCGCGGCAGTCCGACCGCCAATCACATGGATCACGTACACGTCTCGTTCCGCGCCGGCGCGAAACCGCCCGCGATCAGCTGCTGATATCAGCAACCCGCGATAGACAGCGCCGAGGGCCCGTGCGCAGATATGTTGAATTCCATGGGTTTCTTGCCATCTCGTAATTCCCTGCGCGGTCTGCGGCAGATTGGTGACGGTCTCGGCACACTCGACCGAGAAGTGTTCGAAGCAATTGCGGAGTCACCGAGTCCGCTGCTGGACACCGTCATGCCCCGGCTCACGCGCGCGGCCGACCATTCCAAACTGTGGATCGGGATCGGCGCCGGGCTGGCCATGTTCGGCAAGCCGGCCATGCAGCGCGGCGCCACGCGTGGCCTGTTGACACTGGCTGTGACGAGTGCGGTTACCAACCAGGTGGCCAAGCGGCTGCGGCGGCGCGCCCGTCCCAACCACCTCTCGGTGCCGCTGATGCGGCGCAGCAGGCGCATCCCCACGTCGTCGTCGCTGCCCTCGGGCCATTCGGCGAGCGCGGCGGCCTTCGCGGTGGGCGTTGGCCTCGAGAGTCCGCCGGTGGGCTTTGGGCTCTCGCTCCTTGCCGGACTGGTGGGTCTGTCGCGCGTGGCCACTGGTGTCCACTATCCCGGAGATGTGTTCGCGGGATTTGGGATCGGCGCCGGGATAGCGGTGTTGGGTGCACGGGTGGTGCCGCCCATCGCGCCGGCGACGGTGCGTGCGGCAGATCCGCTGCGGGTGGTGACTGCCGCACGGCCCGAGGGCGAGGGCGTGGTCTTGGTGGTCAACCCGGCCTCCGGTGACGGAACCGGGCAGCGGATCCTGGATCAGGTGCGGAAGGCCTTGCCGCGCGCTGAGATCGTCGAACTCGACAAAGACGATGATGTGATCGAGGTGATGCGCAGCGCGGCGGGCCGGGCCGAAGTGCTCGCGGTGGGCGGCGGTGACGGCACGGTGGCGTGCGCGGCCGGTGTTGCGGCTCAGACCGATACACCGCTGGCGGTTTTCCCCGGTGGCACGTTCAACCACTTCGCCAAGGACATCGGCTGTGACAGTGTGGCCAAGACGGTCGATGCCATCCGCAGGGGCAGCGCCAGCCGCGTCGATCTGGTCTACCTGAACGAAGACCAGGTGGTGATCAACACCGCCAGCATCGGTTCCTATCCGAAGTACGTACAGATCCGGGAGAAGCTCGAACGCCGGATTGGCAAGCCGCTGGCGAGTGTGTACGCGATGCTGCACATGCTGCGGCGCGATCATCCGGTACGTATCCGGTTCGATAACAAGACCATTCAGACATCACTGTTCTTCCTGGGCAATTCGGTCTACTTGCCGGCGGGTTTCGCCCCCTCGCTGCGAAGCCGTCTGGATGACGGGTTGATCGACGTGCGCATCCTGGAGACCGGCCGCAGGTTCAGCAGCGTGCGAATCCTCTGCGCGCTGGCATTCGGCCGCTTGCAGCGCAGCCCGCTCTATCACGAGCTGCAGGTGCCGGAGTTCACGTTCACCGCGGTGGATGGTCCGACGGTGATTGCGCATGACGGTGAGGCCGGCGACAAATACCCGGAGGCGCGCTTCAAGGTTCGCTACCGGGCGCTGGCGGTGCTCCGCCCGCTGCCGTGAGGCCAGGGCGGCAGCACCAACAGGCAGGCAATGAAGTACGCGTATCCCAACGCCCACCCTGCCAGCACGTCGGAGGGGTTGTGGACGTTGAGCAGAACTCGGCTGACGCCGATCGCCAGAATCAGCACACCACCGAGCACCACGAGCCAGGGGCGCAGCGCGGCAACCGCTTTCGGCAGGAAGACGGTGAGCAACGCCAGCACGCCGACCATGACGCCCAGGGCATGTCCAGACGGGAACGAGGATCCGTACGCATCGACCAACCTGGTCGCCGGGCGCGGGCGGCCCGCGAGCAGTTTCGCCAACTCGGTCACCAGCGCGCTGAGTTCCACGGTGATCAGCAGGAACATCGCCGGGCGTCGCTGACGCTGCACCAGCAGCACGACGATGACGACGGCCACCGCGATGCGGAATGCGCCCGGACCCAAGGCAGTGGCGAACATGTCCCAGGCCGTGACCCAGCCGGGGTGCGCGATTCCGTAGTCATGCGCGGGCGCCAGCGCCGCGATGTCCAGTCGAGACAGCCAATCCCACTGCTGGGCATAGCCGATCCAGAGCAGTGCGAAGACGATGAAGGCAGCGCCGGCGGAGACCAGCAGCCATCGGTGTTCGCGGGCGCTTATTTCTGGCATGACTAGACCCAGTACGGGACTCGGGCGCGGTACTGGCGCATCACCAGGATCGCGACGGTCCAACCGACGACGGTGATGGCGATCGCGATGATCCAGTGGTGCAACTGCTGATCGAGCCCGAGCAGCGGATCGCGGATGATGGCCAGGAAATGCACGAATGGGTTGAGCTGCACCACCGTGGCCAGCTTGCCGACCTTCTCGTTGAGCATGTTCTCGTTCCAGATGATCGGCGTCATGAAGAACAGCAACTGCACCAGGCTGCCCAGCAGCGGGGAGATGTCCCGATAGCGGGTCGCCAGCACGCCGAAAACCAGTGAAACCCAAACACAATTCAGGGTGATCAGTATCAGCGCGGGAATGAAGCTGAGATCGGTGATATGCCAGTGCGGCGGATACACGGCCACGACGACGAGAAAGATGATGATGTTGTGGGCGAACAACAGCAGCTGTCGCCACACCAGCCGATAGACGTGCACGCTCAGCGGTGTGGGCAGCTGTTTGATCAGTCCCTCGTTCGCGACGAAGACGTCCGCCCCCTCCAGGATCGCGGCGTTGAACAGGTTCCAGACGATCAAACCGATGGTCACGTAGGGCAAGTGCTCGGCGAGTGGGATCTTGAACAGCTGCGAGTACAAGATGCCCATCGCCAGGGCCGTCGAGCCGGTGGCGATGGTGATCCAGAACGGTCCCAGCACCGAGCGGCGGTAGCGCTGCTTGATGTCCTGCCAGCCCAGCTGCAACCAGAGCTGCCGGTGCTCGAAGCCTTCCGACAGATCACGCCATGCACGTTTGAAGGTGCGGGAGTCCGACGATAGCTCCACCAGTTGGTCCGTCATTTCTCAGTCTCCTGTACCGAAGGAGTTGGGTTGCCCGGTCTGCCGAACTGCTCGCGTCTGCCTAAGCGCCGCAAAGCAATCCAGTCGCGTAGGCCGGGCAAGTCGCGTCGTGTTATGAGGAAGTACCAGCAGAAGCGCACCCATTCCTGGGGGAGCAACTTGCGCATGCCTGGCTGGGACATCAGGTAGCCACGGTTGCGGTAGGTGAAGTACCGCTTAGTGGCATCGTCCGGGTACTGGGTGTGCATGCGCCCGCCCAGAATCGGTTTGAACTCGGCTGCACCGTTGGGGTGCAGATACGTGGCATCCAAACAGGTCCCGAACGGCAGGCCCGAACGCACGAGCCGCCGATGTACGTCCACCTCGTCGCCGCGGACGAACAGTCGTAGGTCGGGAACGCCCACGGCCTCTAGGGTTTCGGCGCGGAAGAGCGCGCCATTGAACAGCGAGGCGATGCCGGGCAGCAGATCTTGACCGGCTTCGGTGCGCAGCTCCTCGACCCGTCGCCGCCACACGAGCCCGCGTCGCAGTGGAAACGCCAGCCGGCCGGGATCGTCGATATCGCACACCATCGGCGACACCTCGGCGAGGCGATGCTTGCGGGCGCAGGCCAACAGCGTCTCCAGAACATCGGTGCCACCGGGGCGGCCGTCGTCGTCGGCCAGCCATACCCAGTCGGCGCCGAGAGTGAGGGCGTGGAGTATGCCGAGTGCGAATCCTCCTGCACCCCCGAGGTTTCGGCGAGAGCCCAGGTATGTGGCGGCAATGGGTTGACCATCGACCAGAGCTTTGACCGCAGGGTCGTTGTCGTTGTCCACCACCACGACATGGTCCGGCGGGACGGTCTGCGTCGTGACGATCTTGAGCGACTCGGCCAGCTCCGCGGCCCGCCGATAGGTGACGACGACGGCAACAACACCGCTGGTCGTGTCATTCATGGCGGTCTTCGGCGAGGATCTGGGCGACGTGATCGCCCGCCTCGTTGCCTTCATAGGCGCGGACCACGTCCTCGATACCACCGCTCATCTTGATCGTGCCGTGGTCGATCCACATCGCCGTGTTGCACAGACGGGCCAGGAACTCGTTGGAATGGCTGGCGAAGACGAGCATGCCGGAGCGTTCCACCAACTGCTGCAACCGAACTCGCGCCTTCTTCATGAACTCGGCATCGACCGCACCGATGCCCTCGTCGAGCAGCAGAATCTCCGGGTCGATGCTGGTGACCACGCCCATCGCCAGACGCACGCGCATGCCGGTGGAGTACGTGCGCAGCGGCATGGAGAGGTACTCGCCCAGCTCGGTGAAGTCGGCGATCTCGTCGACCTTGTCCTGCATCTGCTTACGGGTCTGCCCCAGGAACATGCCGCGGATGATGATGTTCTCGTATCCGGAGATCTCCGGATCCATGCCCACACCCAGGTCGAACACCGGCGCGACCCTGCCCTGGATGGACGAGCTGCCCCGGGTGGGTTCGTAGATTCCCGAAAGGAGGCGCAGCAGAGTCGATTTGCCCGCACCGTTGTGGCCGACAAGCCCGATCCGGTCGCCCTCCTTGAGGGACAGCGTGATGTCCCGCAGGGCCTCGATGACCACCACGTTCGACTCGTTGCGGCCAATCGCGCCGCCTGCCTTGCCGAGGAACGCCTTCTTCAGCGAGCGTGACTTGGCGTCGAAAATCGGGAACTCCACCCACGCCTCGTGGGTCTGGATACTGACCACGGTTACAGATACTGACCGGTGCCGCTGCCGCCGCCCTGCGCGGGTACGGAAAGCCCTGGCGGCAGAACACCTTGACCACCTTGACGCATCTGCTGAAGCTGCGCGCGTGCCGCCATCTGCTGAGCGAAGAGCGCAGTCTGGATGCCGTGGAACAAGCCCTCCAGCCAGCCGACCAACTGTGCCTGCGCGATACGCAGCTCGGCATCGGACGGAATGGTGTCCTCGACGAAGGGCAGGGTCAGACGCTCCAGCTCTTCGCGGAGCTCGGGGGCCAGCCCTTCTTCCAGTTCGGCGATGGAGGCGGCATGGATTTCGCGCAGCCGGGATCGACTGGCATCGTCGAGAGGAGCAGCGCGCACCTCCTCGAGAAGCTGCTTGATCATCGTGCCGATGCGCATCACCTTGGCGGGCTGCTCGACGAGATCCGTGATGGACGGGTCGTCGTCCGCACCGTCGGCACCCTTGTCGGAATCGTCGGCGCCCAGAATGATCACCTGGTCGTCGTCATCGTCCTGACCGGGATGGGTCATCTGTCACCTTCCGCCTGTGTTTTCTGGTCGCCGACCCATTCGTAGATCTGGGCGGCGCCGCTGTCGTACAGCTTTCTCCATGATCGGGATCTGTCCAACGACCTTAGTCCGTCGGGAACCTTGAACCCCTGGACCACGGGAGTACTGGTCATGACGTAGCGAATGTTCAGCGCGTGCACAGCGTCGGTCACGCGCCGGTCGGTATCGGCGTCGTCGGCGTAGGCCCAGAAGATGTACCGGTGATAGCCCGGACCCTGTTGCTGCGGGAAGTCGTAGTGCGTCCACAGCGGGTGTAGTCCCGCCACCGCGTACATCCAGCCCGAGCCGTCCACGTTTCCGTCGCCGATGGTGGTGTCTTTGGCGCCGGGTAGGGTGGCCAGGTACGCGAAGGCGTCGAGCTTCTTGGGCCCGACCATCACCTGGTCGTATTTGGCGCCGACGAGGTACTTGTGCGGCAGGAAGTAGTGCCGGGCGGAGAAGGCGCAGATTCCGGCCAGCACGATCGCCGTGGCGACCAGCGCCCACTTTTGCGTGCGCTCCCCGCGCACCCTCGTCAGCACGCCGTAGGCCAGCGTGAACAAACCGATCCCGGCGGCCGGGGCCAGCAGCAGACACACGATGGCCGACAGCCGGCGCGGGTCGCTGTAGAAGGCATCGGAGAACAGGGCCACCGCGCGGCCGATGAAACCGCCAAAGGGTGTGGAGGAGTGGACAATTGCCACGATCAGCAGCAGCCAGACGGCAAGTGGCCAGTACACCCGCTTCACGATCAGTACAACCGCGCCGAGAAGGGCCAGCCAGAGCAGTGCGGACTGCACGGGGTAGTCGGCAAGGTGCCGGGTGTGCTGGGTGAGGGCGTCCAGCAGCGCGCGCTTCTTTCCCCACGGAGTGGTGAATTGGTGTCCGGCGATGATCTCGGACAGCTGGAGCAGGGTGCGCAATTGCGGGTAGAGCAGCACCAGAGAGACGACACCGGCAATGGCCAACGGCAAGAACCCATTTCCCACCCGGCGTCGGGGCTTGCGTTCCTTGCCGCGGTATCGGGACAGTGGTGCAAGGAGCCACCAGGCGGCCACGAAGACGACCGCCACGATCGCGCCCGAGGTGTGCACCGAGGCGATTCCCACGAATGCCAGCACCGCCACCGGTATGCGGCTGCGGTCGGCGACCACGCTCGTGACGGCGATTACCGCGGGACCCACCAAGGCGAAGGACACTAGGTTCGGCACGGCTGCCACGTAGAACTCCACGTAGGGCAGCGCCGTGAATGAGGCCGAGAGTGCAGCGGCGGTGGCGGCGCAACCGGCCTGGAAGGTGCGGCTGGCGCGGCCGCGCAGCATCTGCCAGGCCAGCGCTGCGGCGCTGAGCGGGAAGAGCAGCGACCCGGCCACCGCGTACAGCGTGTAACTCGTCGTGGGAGCCGCGCCGGTCAGTTGGCTCAGCACCGCGGCCAGTCCGTGGAAGGCCGACGGGTAGTAGAGCGTCGCGTGCGTCTCGACGTTGCGGAGGTCACCCATCCGGGTCGACGATGCTTGCCCGGTGTCGAGGATGTAGCGGATGGTGTTCCCGTGCCACATCGAGTCCCAGGTACTCGGCACCGATTGCCAGTTGGTCAGTCCACGCACGAATGCGTAGAAGATGAGCCCGGAGCCGATCGCGATGCCGAAGGCGACCGCGATCACTGCCGCACGACTCTGTGACGGGAATTGTTCGGCGTGCTCCTTTGGCCGCAGCCAACGCCACAGCAGCCGAGCGACGACGATCGCGCCCAGGAGCGCAAACCCGGCGGAGACTGAGTTCCACGGTATGCCGATTGAGCCGAAGGTGACGATGCACAGCCCAACTAGCCCATAGGTCAATGCAGGTGCGGTGACGGCGGCCGAATGTGTTGGTAGCCCGAAGGCTCGGCCAATCAGCCAGCCTGGGATGAACAGCAACAGCAGTGCCGTAGCCACCCCGAAAGCGAACGACATTGCTCTAGTATGACTACACGAGACGGCGCCGTTAACCGTCGTCCGTCGGGGCGTGGTGCAACGACGGGTTCAGCGCCGTGACCTGTGGTGAGCATCTAAGGTGTCTGGCATGGCTTATGACGTCGCCCGGGTGCGTGGTTTGCACCCGACGCTCGGCGACGGTTGGGTACATTTCGATACCCAAGCCGGGATGCTCATCCCCGATGCGGTTGCTACGACTGTATCCACAGCGTTCCGGGGATCCTTTTCCGACACGCGGGGTCCGCACCCCAGCGCGCGGCGCAGCGCTGCGGTCCTCGAGGCCGCCCGGCACGCTGCTGCCGATCTGGTGGGTGCCGACGCGCGCGGGGTGGTGCTGGGCAGTGACCGCGCCGTTCTGCTCAACTCCCTGGCGGAGGGGTCGTCCTCCAAGGCGGGGCTCGGCTATGAGCTGGTGGTGTCCAGGCTCGACGAAGAGGCCAATGTGCAGCCGTGGCTGCGTTCGGCCAACCGATACGGTGCCAAGGTCAAGTGGGCCGAGGTCGATATCGAGTCCGGTGATCTGCCGTCCTGGCAGTGGGAGTCTTTGATTACCAAGCCGACCCGGCTGGTTGCGGTGACGGCCGCTTCTTCGACCCTGGGAACGGTGCCGGATCTGCAGCAGGCCACCAAGCTCGCGCACGCGGTTGGTGGTCTCGTGGTGATGGACTGTTCCAGCCTGGTGCCGTATCGCGCCTTTGATATCGAGGACCTGGACGCCGATGTCGTCGCCTTCAACGCGACGGCATGGGGTGGACCACCGGTGGGCGCGTTGGTCTTCCGGGATCCTGCGCTGCTGGATTCGATCAGTTCGATTTCGCTCAACCCGTTGGCTAGCGGGCCCGCGCGCCTGGAGCTGGGCGGGCATCAGTTCGCGATGCTGGCCGGCCTGGTTGCCAGCGTGGAGTATCTGGCCGGTTTGGACGAGTCCGCGTCGGGCACCCGGCGTGAGCGGCTGCTGACGTCCCTGACTTCGGCGGGCGCGTATCTGGATTGGCTGTTCCGGTATCTGGTGAGCGCTCTGCGGACCCTGCCGCGGGTCATGGTCATCGGGGCTCCGGAGGACCGGATTCCCGCGCTCAGCTTCACTGTGATCGGGATTCCCGCGGATCGGGTGGTGCAGCGACTGGCCGACAACGGGGTGTGTGCGATCGCCAACACCAGCTCGCGGGTGCTCGACGCCATCGGTGTGAACGAGATCGGCGGCGCGATAACGGTTGGGTTGGGGCACTATTCGACGGCCGCCGAGGTCGACCAGCTGGTACGCGCGGTCGCCTCGCTGGGCTGACCCGCCACCGGGTCAGAACGTCAGTAGCACCTTTCCCACGATCTCTCCGCTCTCCAGCAGGCGGTGCGCCTCGCCCGCTTGGCTCACCGGGATCTCGGCGCCCACGATCGGCAGGACCTTCCCCGCCTCGACAAGTGGCCACAGGTCCTGGGTGACGGTATCGACGATCGCGGCCTTGCCAGACGGTCCGCCCAGCGGCCGTCCGCGCAGCGTGGTGGCGGTGATGGAGCCGCGTTTGGTGATCAGCTTGGCGATGTTCAGCTCGGCTACCGCGCCGCCTTGCATACCGATGATGACGAGGTGTCCGTCATTGCCGAGAGCGTCGACGTTCCGGTCCAGGTACTTCGCTCCCATGATGTCCAGGATGAGGTCGACCCCGGCACCGTCGGTGAAGTTGTGAACTGCCTGTACAAAATCGGTGGCCCGATAGTTGATGGTCAGATCGGCACCAAGATCACGACAGGCGTCGAGTTTGTCGGGGGTGCCTGCGGTAATCGCAACCCGAACGCCGAGCGCCTTGGCCACCTGAATGGCATGGGTGCCGATTCCGCTCGAGCCACCGTGAATCAGGATGGATTGTCCGGCAGCCATTCTCGCCGTCATCACCAGGTTCGACCACACCGTGCAGGCGACTTCGGGTAGCGCCGCCGCGACATCAAGGTTGATGTTTGAAGGAATCGGCAGTACCTGGCCGGCCGGTACCACCACCTTCTCGGCGTACCCGCCGCCGGACAGCAGTGCACAAACAGCTTGTCCTACAGCCCATTCCGATACATCTGCGCCAACCTGGGCGATAACTCCCGAGCATTCGAGTCCCAAGATGTGGCTCGCACCGGGTGGCATCGGATACAGGCCCTGGCGCTGTAGCAGATCCGCGCGGTTAACTGCGGCGGCTGTTACATCGATCAGTATTTCGCCTGGTCCCGGAGTTGGGTCGGGAACTTCGGTCCAGCACAGCGCTTCTGGCCCACCCGGCTGGTCAACGGTGATAGCGTGCATAGCATCCAGACTATGCCGAGCTATTGGTGGTCGCCGGGTTATCAGACAGTGCGGGTGGAGGCGCGGTCGAGGCCATGGCTTGGTCGACGGAGGGGGATGGTGCATGAGTACACGTTCGGAGAGCGAGGTCCCGGGACTTGACCTCGCCGAATTTCGTTCGTGGCAAAACTTTTGGATAGCGACTAACCGGTTGTATTTTTTATTGAACCGTAAAATGGTTGCTTCGCATGGTATTTCGTTGACCGACTTCCAAGTGCTTCAGCAATTGTTGCGGTCAGCTAACGGTAGTTGCCGGATGGGGGATATCGCGACCAGTCTGTTGGCCTCGCGTAGCCGGATCACGCACCAGGTGCGCCGCCTCGAGGAGCAGGGGCTGGTGAAGCGGGGGTCGATGCCCCAGGACCGCCGGGCGGTCCTGGCGGCGCTTACCGAGCAGGGCCGCACGCTGGGCGAGGCGGCGATGCGTACGTACTCCGAATGTGTCCGCGAGCACTATCTGACCCGCCTGACCCGGCCACAGCAGGCGGCTATCGCCGAGAGCTTCCGGCGAGTGGGTGAGGGGGCCGAAGAGGCGCTCCACGACACCGAGGGCCGCGGCGGGGAGTAGGTCGCTCGGCGGAGCCGCTAGGCTTGCCGACGGTGGCGTGGCAGAGCGGCCTAATGCACTCGCCTTGAAAGCGAGAGACGGCTAACACCGTCCGGGGGTTCAAATCCCTCCGCCACCGCTCTTAGGGGCGTATTTCCGGTGTCGAGCCAGAGGCCGGAAATCCCGAAAATTGCACACGGATGAGGGATAAGCGCAAAAACCACGTGCGACACGCCGGCCATGGCGAACAGCGACCTTCTGTTTCTGGGCCAGTGTGACGACAAACTGGCCTCAGTCTGTGTCAGTAGGTTCGCTGTTGAGTATCTCGAAACACTCGAGCAGGGTGTGGATTTGGTGAGGGCTGAGTCGTTGGAGTCGACGCGCCAGCCCGGGCTGGATGCGGGCGCCGATTGCGGCGGAGGTGCGCTGGCCTTCGGCGGTGAGTTGGACTCGTGAGCGCCGCGAGTCCTCGGAGTCGATTCTGCGGTCGACGAGCCCGGCTTTGGCGAGTTTCGTCAGGGCGCGGCTGATCACCGCGGGATTGAATCCGAGGTCGCGGGTCAGCCCTCCAGGGGTGTCAATGCCCAGTTCGACACTGCGCAAGGTGAGGAAATCGGCCAGGTCCAGATCTGCGGTGGCGGTGATATGCGTGCGGACATCGGCCAGCACAAACTTGTTGAGCCGGAACAGGGCATCGAAGACTCGCAGCTCGGTGGCGGCACGAGGGGAGCTCATAGACCGATATTAACACTTGATAACTATTGACAAAAGTCAAATATACCGGTTCAGTGGATGTGATGACAACGCATACCGTGGGCCCTCAGCGGGTCGATTTTCACCATCATGTCCTGCCCGTGAACTTAATGACTGCGGAGATGATCGGTGCCCTGGGTGCCGATTCAGGGTGGAGATTCCCCGAGGGGACGCCCATGTGGACACCCGAGGTCAGCGTGGCATTTATGGACGGGTTGGGGATTCAGACGGCAATCCTGTCGCTGCCCAACGACTTGGATTCAGTCCTGCCTGAGTCGGTTCGACACAGGTTTGCCCGGGAAGTCAACATTTTCGCCGCGGAAACCGCGGCGGCCCATCCGGGTCGGTTTGGGTTTTTCGCGCATCTGCCCACGCCCACTGACGTCGATGCTGCTCTTGAGGAGGTGGCGTATGCGCTCGATGAGCTAGGAGCCGATGGCGTCACGCTGACCAATGTGTATGGGACCGGTGATGAGGCCCGTTCGTTGGGGGATGACATTTTTGAGCCGCTGTGGGCTGAGCTCGACCGCCGTGGCACGGTGGTGTTCATCCACGGTGAGCAGACTCCGGGCAGCAACCGTGCCCCCAGTCGGTTCTTACCCACCCCAGTAAGTGAGGTTCCCAACGAAACTTACAAGGCTGCAGCCGATTTGGTGACCAGTGGCCGTAAACGTCAATACCCGAACGTGCGGATCATTTTGTCTCACTCGGGCGGCAGCACGCCGTACCTTGCCTCCCGGGTGGCAGGGTTGTGTGCCTTTCATATGGGGTGCGAGTTGACCCCCGAGGAGATCATCGCCGACTTCCGCTCTTTTTACTACGAAACTGCTTTGTCGGGATTCGAGACCAACCTGGTGGCTCTCGAGAATTTCGTTGCCCCGGAACGTATCCTGTTCGGCACCGACTTCCCGGCGGTCAGTCCGCAGACGGCCGCGTGGTACACCAACAACGTCGACACGCACTTCACTGCCCGGCCCGAGTTGCTCGACCAAGTGATGCGCGGCAACGCCCAAAAGCTCCTACCACGCTCAGCGCATGTCAGGACATCCCAGGCGGCGTCCCCTTACTGACGGACCCCCTGTTCGCGGTGCGGTGGCGGCGACAGACGGCTAACTCCGTCCGGGGGTTCAAAATCCCTCCGCCACCGCTCTTAACCTCGCAGCTGGATCGTGCGCAGCTGGGGATGTTTCTGGGTCCCGGCCCGGCTCGAACGGGCTGCCTCCCTCGCCGGCTGCGTGCGCAGCGGACCGCGGGTACCGGTTGACGCGGCCTAGGGCGGGCGCCGCTGATGCTGCCAGGCGGGATGCACGCCAGGCAACAGATTTACGACCGCGGCCGCGTGATGAGTTCTGTATGTACGGACGTCAAGCCTGTGGTCAGATCCAGTACCGGGCAGTGTGCGTCCACGGCCTCTTGTAGCTCGCGATATCGTTCTTCGCTGTCTGGCCCCGAGACCGTCACGGTGACGCGGATCTGCTGGAAGCCGGGCCGGACGCTGTCGTCCAGGCCGAAGAACCCGCGTACATCGAGGTCGCCCTCGGCGCTGGCGCTGAGCGAATCGACTTGAACCCCTAGTCTTTCCGCCCAGAAGCGATAGGTCACCACTTGGCAGGACAGCAGCGATGCCAGGTAGTACTCGACGGGGTTGGGCGCGGTGTTCTGTCCGCCGAGACCCGGTGGCTCGTCGACGTGCACGCGGTACTTGCCCAGGGCGATCGCGCTACCGACCGTGCCCTCCGGTTGGGCGGATGCCTTGAACACCACCGTTGCGGCGGCCGGGTTGTCGGCTACTGCCGCCCGGGTCGCATCGGTGATCGCGTTGAGGGATGTCGTCGAGGCAGTCACGCGCGGTGATGTTAGTGGGAACGGTGCCGCGCTGGGAGGTTTGCGTCCGCGGTGAATCCAACCGGCCGTGGACGTAGGCGTATTTAAAAGGAGAAATATCCTCTAAATTGGAGACATGGCTGACAGAGAAACACTTCCGCTGGCTGGGCGCAGAGATGAAGATCTTCCCGGGCACTGGCTGTTGGCGCGGCTGGGCAAGCGCGTCCTGCGCCCGGGCGGCCTTGAACTGACCACGCGGCTGTTGACCGCCGGGAAGGTGACTGATGCCGATGTGGTCGAACTCGGGCCGGGTCTTGGCCGGACCGCGCGCGACATCGTGGCGCTGCGCCCGCGGTCCTATGTCGGTGTCGACGACACCGCGGCGGCTACCCAATCGGTGCGTGATGTGGTCGCACCCTGTGGCGGGCGCGTGATCGTCGCCGATGCTGCCAGCACGGGCCTGCCTGACGGTAGTGCCGACGTCGTCGTGGGCGAGGCGATGCTGACGATGCAGAACGACAAGACCAAGCGGGCCATCGTGAACGAGGCCTATCGGGTGCTACGGCCGGGCGGCCGGTACGCGATTCACGAGCTCGGGCTCACGCCGGACTCCGTGGACACCGCCACCAAAGACGAAATTCGCCGTGCGCTGGCTCGTTCCATCAAGGTCAACGCTCGGCCGCTCACCGTGGCCGAGTGGAGCGAGCTGCTCAAGGCCTCGGGATTCGAGGTGGTGAGCACCGACCGGGCGCCGATGGCACTGCTCAATCCGCGTCGCGTCATCGCCGACGAGGGCGTACTCGGAGCCCTGCGCCTGCTGAAAAACGTTCTCCTGCATGGTGCGGCGCGCAAGCGAGTGCTCACCATGCGTCGTACGTTTCGGGAACACCGCAATGCGCTGACGGCGGTTGCGGTGGTCGGCGTGCGGCCCGAATGACGGGTAACCGCCGAGCGGGCCAGCAGCGCGAGCGGGTGCTCGGGCTGCTGCGGGAGGCAACTCAGCCGGTTGGGGTGCAACACATTGCTGACAGTCTGGGGATTCACATCACCACGGTGAGGTTTCACCTCAGAACCCTGGAAGAGCAGGGTCATATCGTCCGGCGCAGCGGCGGTGCCGGGCAGAGGGCGGGCAGGCCGAGCCTGGCCTACGCGGTCGCCCCGCGACTGGATTACGCCGATGTCGTGTCACTGTTCGCGGTGCATCTCGGGGGCACCGCGGCCGAGCGCGAATCACGAGCGGCGCTGGTCGGCGCCGACCTTGCACATCGGGTGAATGTTGCGCGGCATCGGGCTTCACTTCCTGCCGTGGATTTGGTGGTGGAAACCCTTGGTGAACTTGGGTTTACGGTGAAGTCCACGCTGATGTCCTTTGGGAGCGTCACCGTGCAGATCTGCTCATGCCCACTCGCCGAGATCGCCACGGCGGCCCCGGAAGTGGTTCGCGGAATCCAGCGCGGACTCATCCAGGAGGTTCTCGACGTGAACGCCGACGCGGTCGGGGGACAGTTTGAGGTCACCGTATCGCCCGATGCCGGGAACGGCGACTGCACCGTCAGCCTGACTCTGGATCCACAGGTGAAAGGGAGATAGTCGTGGATGTCATATCGATAACGGCGCTAGGGGATGAGCTGGTCGAAACAGCGAGGAAGGCGCACAGCGGTCGGTCGGCGCACACGGTGCATGGTGGCAGGGGCCACGCGCTAAAGCAGGTGCTGTTGGCCCTCGGTGCCGGCCATAAACTCGCCGAACACGAAAACCCCGGCGCGGCAACCTTGTTGGTGCTCAGTGGGCGGGTGGAGATCGCGACAGCGACCGCGAAGGCAGAGCTGGCCACCGGCGACTACACGATCATCCCGCCGGAGCGCCATGACCTTACGGCGCTGGAAGACTCGGCGGTGCTGCTGACGGTGGTGGGCCGGGCGGGCTAAGCCCGCCGAGTGCATACCAGGCGCAGGGTGTTTCGGTGAGATGCCTGCGTGCGGTATGCGCTCGGCGAACTGAGCCTTACGCCTTGGGCCCGCCGCTTTCGGCCAGCCGCCGCACCGCGTCGATGAAGACGTCGATCTCGTCGAAGGTGTTGTAGAACGCGAACGAGGGCCGCACCGTCTGCTCCAGTCCGAGCCTGCGCAAAATCGGCTGCGCGCAATGGTGTCCGGCACGCACCGCGATGCCGTCGGCATTCAGCGCCTTACCGACCTCCACCGGATCGTGCCCGTCGAGCACGAACGACAGCACCGATGCCTTGTGGTCGGCCGTCCCCACCAGCCGCACACCGGGGATGGCAGCCAATTGCGGTGTCGCGTACTCCAGTAGCGCGTGCTCGTACTCGGCGATCCGGTCGATGCCGATGCGCTCGACATACCGCAGCGCCTCGCCCAGTCCCACGGCGTCGGCGATGTTTCCGGTGCCGGCCTCGAACTTGTTGGGCGGCCCCTGGAACACCGCGCGCTCCAGGGTGACATCGGCGATCATGTTGCCGCCGCCCTGCCACGGCGGCGTCTCCGCCAACGCGTCTTCGCTGCCGTAGAGCACGCCGATCCCGGTGGGGCCGTAGATCTTATGACCCGAAAAGACGAAGAAGTCGGCACCCAGCTCCTGCAGATTCACCGTGAGGTGCGGCACCGACTGCGCACCGTCGATGAGCACGCGCGCGCCGTAGCGGTGCGCGATCTCGACGATCTGCTTGGCGGGCGTCACAGTTCCCAGCGCATTGGAAACCTGGGTGGCCGCAACCAGTTTGGTGCGCGGACCGACCAGATCCTCGAGTTCGGAGAGCAGTAGGTTACCGGCGTCGTCCACCGGAGCCACCTTGATGACGGCGCCGGTCTTCTTCGCGATCAATTGCCACGGAACGATATTGGCGTGGTGCTCCAGGTGGGTGATGACGATTTCATCCCCGTGTCCCAGGTTCTTACTGCCCCAGGCATGCGCCACCAGGTTGATGGCCTCGGTGGCGCCGCGCACGAAGATGATGTTCTCGTCGGCCTCGGCGCCCAGGAACTTGCGGGCCGCGCCGCGCGCATCCTCGTATGCATCGGTGGCCCGTGCCGCCAATTCGTGTGCCGCACGGTGGATGTTCGAGTTCTCGTGCTGATAGAAGTGCACCAGGCGATCGATCACCGACTGTGGCTTCTGCGTGGTCGCGGCGTTGTCGAACCAGATCAGTGGCTTACCGTTGACGGTCTCGGACAGGATCGGGAAATCTGC
The DNA here is from genome assembly GCF_016767715.1 of Mycobacteroides chelonae. Taxonomy (NCBI): domain Bacteria; kingdom Bacillati; phylum Actinomycetota; class Actinomycetes; order Mycobacteriales; family Mycobacteriaceae; genus Mycobacteroides; species Mycobacteroides chelonae. The sequence goes on from NZ_CP050145.1 coordinate 244,906, forward strand.
CCGTATCGACGCGACGTCGAAGGCGCGTGCGTCTTCGTGGATCGGCGCCGCGGCCGGCGCTCCACCCAGGAAGTAGTAGTTCGACTCGTCGCCTCTCGTTGGAGCCACGGGGGGCGTCCACCCCAGATCCGGCACGGAAAGCGCCTCTGAGTGTGGGGTCACCCGTGGTGAAGCGACGGCTGGGGCCACCGAGTTCACCGAGGGGGTGGCGAGCACCCCGGGGATTGTCGGCACCAGGCCCGAGGGGACCGCGAAATCGGCGAGACCGGTTGTCGGATAACCCGTTGCGGCGGTATGCACCGCAGAGGTGCCCGATGTCAGGTCACCGCCACCGCCGCGAGGTGCCACCGGCACCGCTCCGGGAATGCCGTCGGGGGTCGCCGAACTGAAAGCCGCGACCGGCGGGGCCACCGTTGCCGTCGACAGGGCGTCGGCGACGGGTGCGGGTGCATATGGACTGGCCAACGAGCCCGCCGTGGCCGCCGCGGAGGATCCGGCCGTTGCGTCGGGGACGTTGCCCCTGGGCGCGACGGGTGCGGCCGGTCCCGGGGTGTCGATACCCGGTGCTCCGGTGGGTGTGGCCTCCCAAAACAACTGGGTGGCCAATGCCGACAGCTCCGCCGCAGAGGGGAAGCCCGGTGGGCTGTCGGTTACGGGAATCGCGTCACTTGTAGACATGGAACTTGTCCACCTGCACGTCGTCGAGAACGGCCAGTGCGTCATCAGTCAGCACGGCCAGCGACGAATACAGGGTGACGAGGTATGAGGCGATGGCCGACCGGTTGATTCCGGTGAACCGCACCGACAATCCCGGTGCCTGCTCGCCGACCAAGCCGGGCTGGAACAGGCCGACAACGCCCTGGCGCTCCTCGCCGGTACGGACCAGCAGGATCTTGGTCTTGGCGTCCTTCACCGGAACCTTGTCCGACGGGATGATGGGGATGCCGCGCCAGGTGATGAACTGCGCACCGAACAGGCTCACGACAACTGGCGGCACGCCACGGCGGGTGGCCTCACGGCCGAACGCCGCCACACCCAGCGGATGGGTCAGGAAGAAACCGGGGGTCTTCCACACCTTGGTAATCAGGGCGTCCAGGTCATCCGGTGTGGGAGCGCCACCGAGGGTCTTGATGGTCTGCTCGGGTGTTGCCTGAGCCAGCAGGCCGTACTCGGCGTTGTTGATGAGCTCGCTTTCCTGACGCTCCTTGATGGACTCGATGGTCAGGCGCAGCTGCTGGGCGATCTGGTCGTGCGGGCTGGAGTACAGGTCCGAGACCCGGGTGTTGATGTCGAGCAGCGTCGAGATGGTGCGCAGCGTGTACTCGCGCGGGTTGGTCTCGTAGTCGACGTAGGTCTGCGGCAGTGGGGCCTCGTTCTCGCCCTGCTCTTCGCTGTGGATCGCCACCTTGTCGGGGTTGATGACGCGGTTCACCCGGTAAATGCCCGCCTCGACGGGTACCCAGTTCAGCAGATGCAGCAGCCACCGCGGGGTGATTGTCGACAGCTGGGGGACGGTCTTGGTGGCATTGGCTAGCTGCCGTGCGGCGAGATCGCCGAGGGCCTGGGATTCATTCTTGGCAGCGGGCACAGCGGTTTCCTCCTCAGCGAATGGGATCAAGACCTGATGTCTGAAATCCTAATCGCGATTGGGGCGGCGCATCAGGTAACGAACACCCGTGCGCCAAACTCCGTGCGGCCGGTTCCGGCGACCCGCCGGGTCGCCGTGAACCCGTATCGCATTCGCTCGCTCCAGGGAAGCGGCGCCGGTGGAAATCCAGGCGCGCGGCCGCGGATCCGTAGACTGGATGCATGCAGCACGTCGCACAGTCGCACCGACTCCGGGCGATCAGCGCGCTGCGCGCCGACAGCTTCGGGGCGCGCAGCGCCGCCGTGTGTTGCTGTTGTTGTTGATTCCCTAACCCCGCCCCTGGCACCCGGGATCGCCGTCTACCGACGTTGACGAGCTCCTGGGCTGCAATCCGCCGGCACAAGGATCAACCAACCCATGACCACTCATTCTTTGCTATCGCTCGTCGAATGGCCGTCTGCCCGCATCACTGGCAGGCGTCACGGCCACCACGCTGAGGTGCTCCCGCAGCGCCTGACGAGGTACCGCGGGGGCACCTATTCGTCCACCGTGGACGAGGTTGTGTTCACTGACGGAACTTCTGCTCGCACAGATTTAATTCGCCTGAACCCCACTATTGCCGCGTACTCCCTCGACATCGCGGGGATCGCCCCCAACCTGCCCTCGGGCTACGCCGTGGCCGACTGGCTGTCGGTGGCGAACCTGCGGGCCCGCACCCGCGAATCGCAGGTCGCGTGGATCTTGGCCAACTCCTTCCCGGCGCTGTCGACGGCACAGCTGAGCCGCCGGTTGCGCGCGGCGGGGTACCTGGGCGAGGCGAACATCAAGGATCACGAGGCCATCGCGGGAACCCAGGCCGCCATCTGGTTCCTCACCAATGGGGTAGAGCTGGACACCGCGGCGCGCAATGTGCCCACGGCTACCCGAAAGTCCCCGTCTTTCATCGAGTTCGAATTCAAGGAGCGTCCACAGCTGGGCGGTCTGACGGTGCGGACCAGTGCGGGGCAGCAGCCGGCCAGCGTACGGCTGCACGCATCCGTGAATGGGGCCGTGTGGCGCGAGGTGTCCTCCTCGGAATTGAACTTCACCGAAGGTGAGGCGCAGTACGTCAAGACACTGGGCGTCGGTGCGACGGTCGCCGAAACCCAGCACGGTGCACCGGATCTCGGATATCGCTTCTATCGCCTGTACGTGCAGGGCGGTACCGCAGATGTCGAAGGTGTCGAATTCTGGTTGCATGATGCGCGCAATCACCGCAATGCCGACCGGGTGGTGCAGCTGTACCGCTATCTGTTGGAGCAGTCGTTGATCGCCGCCGGTCGGATGGATCAGATCCCCGCGATCGATGATTCGCAGGCGGTGATGGCCGCGGGCCTGATGGGGCCGTTCGTCGTGGATTCGCAACGTCCGGTGTTGCTTTCGTTGTCCGAGGGTGCCAAGGCGATGGACATCTCCGGTGCGGAGCTCACCGGACTGGTGGACCCGGGCACCCGCTTTTACGTGCGTCCGGCGGAGTGCGTTGCGGCGGTGACGGTCTCGGTGGTCGACCCAGTGTCGACCGCCCGGGTACTCACCGGCGTGGCAGAAGGGCCGTTGACGCCACTGGCGCTCGTGCTGCCCGGTGCGCGCGAAGTTGTCGAACTCACCGTCGAGTGGGCCGAGACCACGCAACTGTCACGGGTGAGTTAACGCCAGGAGCGCGCGAACTCCAGGAATGCGTCGTTCTCTTCGGGTGCGCCGATGGTGACTCGCACGCCGTCGGCGCCGAAGGGGCGCACGATGATTCGGGCTTCGGCGGAGGCTTGTGCGAACTCCGACGAGCGACCGCCCAGCGGTAGCCACACGAAGTTGGCCTGCGATGGCGGCACCTGGTATCCCGCCTCCCGGAGTGCTTGGGTCACTCTTATGCGTTCGGCGACAACATCATTGGTCCGTGTGAGGAGTTCCTCTGCGGCGCCCAGCGAGGCCACCGCCGCAGCCTGAGCGAGGCTGGACGCGCTGAACGGCACGTACACCTTGCCCAGCGTGGTGATCACATCGGGATCGCCGATCGCGTAGCCCACCCGCAGGCCGGCCAGGCCATAGGCCTTTGAGAAGGTGCGTAACACAACAACATTGGGATGTTCGCGAACAAGGGCAATGCTGTCGGTGAAGTCTTCGCGCACATACTCGATGTATGCCTCGTCGATTGCGATGAGGATGTGGGGCGGTACCGCCTCGACGAACCGGCGCAGCTCGGCGGGTGGGACCACGGTCCCGGTGGGATTATTGGGATTGCAGACGAAGATCAGCCGGGTGGCGTCCGTCACCGCGGCGGCCATGGCCGCCAGGTCGTAGGTGTGGTCGGTCAGCGGCACCTGAACGGGGGTGGCCCCGGCGACCCGCACCACTAGCGGGTAGGTCTCGAAGGACCGCCAGCCGAACAGCACCTCGTCACCTACCGTGGCGGTGACCTGTACGAGCTGCTGGCACAGGCTCACCGATCCGCATCCGACCGCGATGTGTTCGGGCGGCATGTCCACGTGTTTGGCCAGGTGTGAGCGCAGCTCGGCGTAGCCGTTGTCCGGGTAACGGTTGATCTGCGCTGCTGCCTCGACGATGGCCGTGTGGACGCTGGGCAGGGGTCCGTGCACGGTCTCGTTACTGGCGAGCTTGATGGCACCGGGGACGTTGCGGCCGGGGGTGTACGCCGGCAGTTCGGTCAGCTCGGGGCGAAGTCGGGCAGGCACTGGAACAGACTATCTGTGCATGTTGGACTGGATGGCGACCAACGGCTTTGCCTTCCGGCCTCGCGGGCCTGTACTCTGTGCCCTCGGCGGTTCGGAATCCATTTATGGGTTCCGGTACCCTCGGGAAGTTCAGGAGGCGTGCCAGAGCGGCCGAATGGGACTCACTGCTAATGAGTTGTCCCCTTTACGGGGGACCGGAGGTTCAAATCCTCTCGCCTCCGCGTCGGTCTGCAGGCCAAACCTGTTGACCTGCAACAATTGAATAGCACGCGCCCGTAGCTCAACGGATAGAGCATCTGACTACGGATCAGAAGGTTAGGGGTTCGAATCCCTTCGGGCGCACCATTTATCAAGGAACGCGTATCGATCAAGCGGGCCATGTCGCTCATAGTCCGCCACTTTCAGGCCTACTTCCTGGTGCTGCTCAGTGGCGTCCCGTGCATCCGGGCGTGGGTCTGCCGCTGTAGGTGGTGAGGCCCCGGGTCGTCGGCCAGTCGGAGTCCTCGTATCACTACGAGCGCAGTGTTAGGCTGCCTGGCAATCGGGTGATGTACGTCACCAAGTCGGAGGGGAGCCGATATGTCGGGAGTTCTGGGGGTACCACCGGAGCAGATGCACCAGTCAGCTGCCAAGCTGCACGAGATCGCACGGAATCTGAAAGACCAGCACGAGCAAGCCCATGGTGCCGTGTCGGACTTACTCGCCGGGTTTGGGGAGAGCCAGTCTCGAGCGGCACTGGCAGCGCGGCTGGAGCAGTGGGAAGAGGAGACCCGCTCTCATCACCAGCACCTGACGACCCATGCGGAGAATCACGTCCGCATCGCTAACAAGTTCGTCGACGCCGACAACCTCGACGCCCAGGCCACAGGTGAGATCGTAGGCAAGCAGTGATCTCGCTGGAGCTGATGTTGCGTGCTCCGCAGATGTATCAAGAGGTAGCCGAGGCTGCCCGCCTGCGGGTGAAGGGAACAGCCAACGCAGCCGAAGAAGCCGATGCGGTAAGCAAACTGTCGGAATGGGAGGGGGTGAGCGCCGAGGCTGCCACCACCTATACCAAGCGAACGGTATCGATATTCGAGCAGTCGAAAGCTGCCGATCTGGGCCTCGCTCAGATGGCCGAAGTCGCGCTACAAAGCGCCACTAAGAGCGCCCAAGACATCAAGGCAATGCTCGAGAAGGCCGATGCATACCCTGCGGTAGAGGTGAACCTCTCGACCAACGAAGTTAAGCCCGCAGACATGTCCAACATGCATAAGGAAGCTCTTGACCGGGCATGGCGGAAGTACCAAGACATAAAGGATGAGGTGAAGCGGATACTTGAGGCCGGCCGAGCGACCGATATGCAATTTGCGTCCGGCATGCCAGAGGGAGGTTTCAGGAGCCCCGACGAGATCAAGGACTATCCGATACCTGATTCGCTGAAACCCCCTGTGCCTCCTGGAAAATCAGATAACTCCGGCCATTGGGTGTTTAGTCAGAACCACACGGGCGATCTGTCAGAGGCTCCCAGTGCCACGGGGTTCCATCCATTCGGGCCGGGTAGTGTCAACGGATTTGATAAGCCCCCCACCGTGGGTACCGATTGGTTCACCTCCAACAAGCCGTGGGTACAGGACTCATCGAAGCCACCCACAGTGCTTGAAGAGTCCTACGACGTCCGTCTTGTGGGACATGACTACACGGACATACGGAAGGTGATCCCCGTCGACGGCCACTATGTGACGGCGCAGTGGGTAGACAATGTCTACGACATGCGACACAACTACAGGCCAGTAGTCGATGGCTTCGAACCGTTCACTCAAACAGATTTCGGCGAATGGAAGCGCACCTCAATGACTGAGATAACCGATCTATCTAAGAGGTTCCCAACCGAGACGTTCCGGTATCCCATCGCGCAGCCGTGGCGGTTCCCTGAATACAACGGAATGCCCAGTGGGGGCGTAGTTGAACTGGCAAACGGAGCCGTAAAGAAGGTCTATTAGTGTCGCGCAGGAGTGTTCTGATAAGTGTCTCAGCTGTCATCGCCGTAGCGGCTTTGGTGCTGGGCGGAGTGTACTTGCTGCGGTGGGCGCCGTCCGCGCCAGACGTGAGCTGTCAGACCGTTGGGGAACTGCTCAGGTATTCCGACGATGAGATGGTACGCATTCAAAAGCACAACGAAGAGGTGGCCGAGACACGAGACGCTGACCGACAAGACGAAGCGATCCCGATGTATCAGAAATGGGCTGCCACCCTTAGGGATTACGCCGAGAAGATCTCCGACCCGGAGGTCAAAGGTACTGCGGTGCAAATGGCCGACGCAGCCGACGAGGTTACCGAGCGGGAGATTCAATTTCTGGGGAAACCGGTGGCAGGGCAGACCCGAGAGCAGCATCTGAAAGAGTCGACGGACAACATTGTGGCGGCCGTCCGCAAGGTCAAAGATGCCGAGGCCAAGCTGCGAATCAGGTGCCCGGTCGGATCCTCCGACACCAAACTCTAGCGTCGTTCCTCGATGGGATTACCGTCCTCATCGACCGGCCACGGTGGACGCGGGGTGGCAGGCATTTCTGGTGCGCCACCGTACAAATACGGATGCGGCATGTCGGGGTTTTTCCACGCGGGACGGACGTTGCGAGTCTTGTACATCACGAACATCCCCACGCCGAAGATGAGCAATCCGACCAGCGTTAGCAGGGGGGCCATGGATCCAGGGTATATGACCTAGGGCGCTACATTCCTGATTCAAACGCACGCGAGCCCAGGTGTGCGGTTATGAATAGCAGCGGTGGTAATTCGATGGAAAGTCATGTGCGACAACGTCGCTAGCGTACTCTGGAGAACCCAGGCAAACGCACGAGTATGTCAGAAGGTTAGGGGTTCGAATCCCTTCGGGCGCACCAGGACTTCTTCACGAGTGAGTGAGAAGCAATGACACAGATTCAGCGATATTTCCCGCACCCACCCCATGAGGTGTGGTCGGCTCTCGTCGATCCGGCTTCGTGGTGGGGCAAGCCTGATGCCCCACCGGTCGATGTCACCGTGGGGAGCGCTTTCACGATGACGACCGTTCCCGTGGTGGGCACGCGGTTCAACGGCGTATTCGAGGTTGAGTTTCTCGACGCCGTTCCCTACGAGCATTTGACCTTGGGTCTGCTAGCCCACGCGTCTACAGGCCAGTCGGCGCGATGGACACGTCATGTGGCCTTTCGCGAGCACGAGGGCGGCACTCTGTTGACGGTGACGAATAGGGGCGTCAATCTCGACGACGTCGATGAACGGATTCTGCTCCGGGTCGTCAAAGAGATTCAGGCGACCGAGTTGTACGGCATCGCCAAATTGTTGGACCAGCCGCGCCCGTGATCCGGAGAGAGTGCATGGGTTCGCTGCGCCTTGCGAGACGGCGTTACCTGCGTCGATAGACTTCCGGCATGACAGCGGCGCGTACGACGGAGTCGGCTACGTTCGGCGCGTGCCTTCGCGATCAGTTCCATGTGTTCCTCGATGAGCACAGGTCCTTGCTCCACGATTGTCTCGACGGTTTGACTGAGGAGGAGGCCCGGTGCTCGCTGGTTCCTTCCCGCACCACGCTCCTGGGTTTGGTCAAGCATGTGACGTTTGTGGAGGAGGTGTGGTTCAACGAGGCGGTCACATGTCGCTCCCGCGCTGATCTGAGACTTCCATCGACCCCCGACGAGTCGTTCCTTCTGGAACCCGCAGATGACATCTCGTCTGTACAGCGCCGATACCGCGAGGTTTGTGCCGCATCGAGGCAACGGGTTGCTCCACTTGCATTGGACGATCTGGTCATGGGGAACAGACGCGGTCCATTGCCCCTGCGCTGGGTGTACTTGCACGTGCTTAGGGAGTTGGCACAGCATTGCGGCCACGCTGACATCTTGCGAGAGCAGGTCATCGCGCAGCGGTAGTCCGGTCCGCCGAACTGCATGGTGTCTGCGCCACGCGACCCGTGCTAGGCCCTGGGTGTCGATAGCCCGCCGCGCAGCTGGCGGAAGCCCTGTCGGACAAGCTCTTCGGGTTCTCCCTGTAGTCCAGCGTCGGTGCTTGCCAACTGGATGATCGTGGAAAGCACCGCGTAGGCGGCATTGCAGACCAGGCGCGGGTACAGGTCGAGGTCTCGGTCCAGGCCGGTACGCCGTGCGACTTCGGAAAGCACGGAGCCGTCTTCATTGCTCGGTTCTGCCGCGGCATGGGCGGCCAATCCCGGGCTCAGCTTGGCAAGGCGCGTGACTGCGACAACGGTATCTACGGCCTCGGACGTGACCAGGCCCAGCATGGTTGCCTCGAGTGAATCGATGATCGGTTCATCGTCGGGGCGTGAGCACAGCAGCTCCACTCCCGTGTCCCCGTATTGGCGCATCAAAAACAGTACGGCGTCTTCCTTGCTGGTGAAGTAGTTGCGGAACGTGCGGGACGAGACGCGCACCGCGTCGGCGATCTCGTCGACGGTGACGGCGGCGAGATCCCCGCGTTCCAGCGCCAGCTCCAGTGCGGCGCGACTCAACGCCAGCTTGGTCTCGGATTTCTTCTGCTCGCGCAGGCCATTGGGCGGTGGCATGTGGCCATCGTAACAAACCTTCCTTTTTAGGAAACTTTTCCAAAAACGGAAGCGTTCTACGGGTATGTCCGGCATCGCGGTGAGGCCGGGGGCACGAAGAAGAGGCGATTGACATGAGGAAAGCACTGGCTTCCCTGGGCATCGCCGCCGTACTGGCGGCCGGGGGCATTGCCCTTGCCGGTCCCGCTGCGGCGGCGCCCTGCGGCAAGGTTGTGGTGTGGGGTAACGGCGGCGGCGTGTGCGAATCCGACTTCGCGCCCGATGGCAGCTTCACTCGATGCGACACCGTGTACGTGCTCGGCATCGGGGGCACGAACTGCTATCGGGTGTACCCATAGGCGCGCAAGGGTGGCACCTGGGACGTCCCGTACCAGAAGCTTCCCGGCACGGTGTCCAGTCCGCTAGCGTCGCCACCATGGTTGAGGACCTGACAGCTGACTACGTCATCGTGGGCGCCGGATCGGCGGGGGCTCCGCTGGCCACCCGGCTCGCCGAACGCACCAACGACCAGGTGCTGGTTCTGGAGGCGGGGCCCAAGGACAAGGACATGGGAATCCACATTCCCGCCGCGTTCTCGAAGCTGTTCCGCAGCGATGTCGACTGGGACTACCTCACCGAACCACAACCGCAGCTGAACAACCGCCAGATCTATTGGCCGCGAGGCAAAACGCTGGGCGGCTCGTCGTCCATGAACGCGATGATGTGGGTCCGTGGATTCGCGGCCGACTACGACGACTGGGCGGCGGTGGCCGGTGATCAGTGGTCGTTCGCGAACGTCGCCCCCTACTTCAAGCGCATCGAGACGGTGGAGGGCGCGACCGAAAGCGACGAGGGCACCGAGGGCGCGCTGAAGATCTCCAAACAGCGCAGCCCCCGCTCCAGCACCGCGGCGTGGCTGGAGGCCGTCAAGGAAGCCGGATTCGATGTCGAGCGGGCCAATACTCCTGAACCCAAGGGTTTCTCGGAGACCATGGTGTGCCAGAGCGGCGGACGCCGGTGGAGCACCGCGGACGGCTACCTCAGGCCGGGCCTGCGGCGCCGGAACCTGAACGTGGTTACCGAGGCCCAGGTGCGCCGGGTGCTGTTCGACGGCACCAGAGCCATCGGTGTGGAGTACGTGCGCGACGGCATCACACACACCGTGCGCGCGCGGCGCGAGGTGATCTTGAGCGGCGGCGCCATCAATTCTCCTCAGCTGCTGATGCTTTCGGGTATCGGTGATGCCAAGCACCTTGGTGAGTTGGGAATCCCGATCGTGCACGACGCCCCGCAGGTGGGCCAGAATCTGCTCGACCACCTGTGCTGCCCGGTGGGTTACGCGGTCGAGGCCGACTCGCTGTACAGCGCGGAAAAGCCGCTACAGCTCGCCAACTACTTCCTGCGCCATCGCGGCATGCTCACCTCGAATGTCGGCGAGGCCTACGGATTCCTGCGCAGCCGGGCCGATCTCGCACTACCCGACCTGGAGCTGATCTTCGCCCCCGCACCTTTCTTCGATGAAGGCCTCGGGGAGGCCACCGAGCACGCCATCGTGATGGGCCCGATCCTGCTCAAGCCGGAGAGCAGCGGTGAGATCACGCTGACCTCGCCCGATCCGCTGGCCAAGCCGCGCATCGACCCGCGTTACCTCAGTGACAGCGCCGGACAGGACCGAGCCGCGATGATGTTCGGGCTGCGGACCACCGCCCGTATCGCCGAGACGCCGTCGATGCGGGCGATACTCGGCAAGATCCTGCGGCCGAGGAATCCCAGCGACAATCTGGAGGAGACGCTCGTCGCCGCGCTGCAGAGCAACTCACACACCCTCTATCACCCCGTGGCTACCTGCCGGATGGGTGCGGACGAGGCCAGCGTGGTTGCTCCGGATCTCACGGTGCGCGGTGTGCAGGGACTTCGGGTGGTCGACGCCTCGGTGATCCCGAGCCTCATCCGTGGTCACACGCACGCTCCGTCGGTGTTGCTCGGTGAGAAAGCTGCCGATTTAATTCTTTCTCCACAAGCATGAAACCGATCCGCGTCTCCGAACGTCTGACTGGATAGAGTCAGCAGTTGAGGAGTTAGCGGAGGGAAATCATGAGCGACGAGTTCGGTGTCCGGACCGAGGAGCTCGCGGCCATTTCCAAGACATGGCTGGGTGAGACGCTGCACATCAACGACATGCCATGGACGTCATTTCAGGATGCCTCGGGTTCGGGAAGCGAAGTCCTGGCTGCCATTCGTGACACCGCCTCGCCCGGAATCAAGGCGATGTCCTCGATTGCCCGCAGGTTCTCCGACATGGCAGGGCTCGTCGATACCTTCGCCACCAACGTTACGGCGCAGGACGAGAAGACCGCCACGTCGCTCGATGCGCTGAAGCCACGCTGATGCGCCCGACGATCAGTGAGCTCCGCGGCTGGAATCTCGACGCGCTCAGCAAGGCCGCTGACATCGCCCGCGACAACGCCCGGACGCTGGATGCGTCCTTGGACTCGTGCGACCGCGTCTTCAACGACGCATCGGGCTGGTTTGGCAAGACGCACGACGCGGCCCGGATCAAGGTCGACCAGGAGCTCGACCACGGTCGCGAGGTCCGGAATGTCCTGAACCGGTTATCCGATGACGCCGAGGACGCGGGACGAACTCTTAAGCACGCCAAGGAATACACGCTTCAAGACGTGGACGCTGCGGTCGCCGAAGGGTTCACGGTCACCGATACCGGAGAAGTCAGCCACCCGGATTCTGCGAAGGCACAGGCGGCCGCCGACCACCAGCGCCGGATTCAGGCGGGCCTCGACGAGGTGGCCCGTCTGGACGAGTTGTACGGCCGGAAGCTGCGGGAGGCCGTCAACGACCTGGAGGCCATGCGCGACGGACAGCAGGATGTCACGCTGCCGACGGGCGAGAAGATCGATCCCGATGCACTGGTCGACCGGGTTCGCGGCATGTCCGAGCAAGAGCGCCGCGCGTTCCTGGAGGGTCTGCCCCCCGAGACGGTGCACCAGATGGTCATCGCCGATCCCGAGTTCATGGGGAACACCAACGGTGTTCCCTTCGATGTCCGCGCGGACGCCAATGAGATCAACATCAGGAACGCGCTCACCGACGAGCTGCAGAACCCGTCACCCAATCAAGCCCGCGTCGATCAGCTCCGGGCGATGCTCGAACCGATGAATGATCCGTTCGCGACGATCCCTGCCGGAGGCTCGCCCGCCGACTTCAAGATCGATCGCAAGTTCGTGATGTTCTCGACAGAAGGCAACGGCCGGATGATTGAGCAGATCGGCGACCTCAAGCCCGGCGCACCCGGCGTCGGGGTCTACGTGCCCGGCACCAACACCAACCTCAACGGCAGCAGAAGCAACCACGACTCGGCCGTCAACCTGGCCAAGCAGAGCGGGTCGCCGGTCTTCCTCTATATGGAGAACGATTTTCCGCAGGGGCTGGACAAGGCGACTGACCCGTCCTACGGATTGGCAATGGCGCCGCAACTCGTCTCGTTCGGCAAGGAACTCGACGCCGAGGTCGCCCGCCATGCGCCGGGTACGCCAACCACGTACATCGGACACTCGTATGGCGGCTCTGTTGTCGGCACCGCCGAACAGATGGGTCTGCGCGCCGACCGCGTGTTGTACGCCTCGTCCGCCGGCACGGGCATCCTCAGCACCGAGTGGCATAACCCCAACCCGAATGTGCAGCGGTTCTCCATGACTGCCCCCGGCGACCTCATCGGCGCAGCACAACTCGCGCCCCGTGACAGCGATATCCCCACCAGATTCTCCCCGTTCCCCGGGGTGAATCTGGATCTGCCGCCGGTGATTCCACGGGCGCCGGACGGCGATATCGGTAATCCGCACGCGGGTAATCCGCTTGGTGGAGACCCGGATTCGATTCCCGGCGTCACCCGGCTGGACACCGGCTACTACAGCGACGACAACAAGGATCATCCTGGCGAGGTGGTGTTCGGCCCCAAGGGGCACGGCAGCTACTGGGACGACCCGAAATCTGATGCGTTCCAGAACATGGCGAACGTGATCAGGGGCGGTGAGGTGACCACGTACGTCGAACGGGGTATCGAGTCGAACAACGTCGACATCAACCTCGGAGACGACAGCAGCCTGAACGAATCGGTGAAGGACATCGCCAAGGCGTACGGCGATCAATGGTTGTCGGGGGCCAAGATCGGCCCGATCACGTTGCCGACCAATCCCAAATGGGAAGACCCCTACGGCAATCCGCACGTCACCGACAACCCCGGTCTCGGCCGGAAGGTGCAGGTCCGATGAGGCGCGCATGGACGATTGCGGTGGCGGGGCTGACGATGCTGACTGCGGTTTCGTGCAATCCCGGTGCGGGCGGCGAGCAAGGAGGTAGTACGAGCATGGAACCCACGACGGTCAAAATGTCCGATGCGCTGCGGGTCACGGCCGAGAATTTGTCGTTCGTCACGGCGGAGAAGGTGCAGCCGGGTGTCAACGACGTCGAGCGGATGGGCTGCCGCACGAGCTACAACTCGGCCCTCCCGGAGGGGCCGCCGTGGTGGTTGCGCCTGCAGCGCGATTTCGCGGACCCGACCCCGGAGCTGATCTCGGGCGTGCTGGATCGCCTCGAATCGCTGTCCAGTAAGGGCTTTCGTCGTCAAGAAAGCAAGCGGCCGGAGCCTGAGCCGGTGAACAGCCGGACCTACCGTGATGACGCCGGCTACATCGTGAGCTGCCGCGAAGACATTCGCGGCAATGGGGTTCGGGTGTACGTCGTCACCGCGTCGTCTCCCTGCGCCAACGAGGACTAGCGGTAGGTCACCAGATCCCTGTTGCCGCCGTCGCCGATCAGGTGGGTGTGGTCATTGAAGGAGAGCAGGCTTAAGCCGCGCTTACCGTTGACCAGTGACGTGATCGAAGAATTGACGACAACACGTTGTGCAGTAAGCCAATTCGAGACATTTCCGCCCCACAGATCGGCGACGATCATCCCGATGACCCCGGCTGAGGTGGCCACCACGGTGTCACCGTCACGTTTGGCGGCATCGGACATGGCGTCGAGCACGCGCTGCTGAAACCTGGTGTAGCTCTCCGCGTATCCGCCGGAGGGATCGGTGCTGGCCCATTGCGCCAGACCGTCCTCCAGGATGGCCTGCGTGTCACCCTTGGCCAGGCTCTTGACGGTGTTCACCGACGCCAGACGTCGCATCCGCGAATTGCCGACGATCTCCTTGTAGTCGTATTCGTCCCAGCGGTCATCCTGCTGCGGCTCGGATCCCAGCGCGAGCGCGATGGCCTCGCCGGTCTGCCGCTGTCGCTTCATTCCGCCGTGCAGGAGCCGGGTGCCGCTCAGGCCGCGGCGGGCGAGCTCGGCTGCCACGGTATCGGCCTGTCGCTGTCCGGCGCTGGTCAGCGGGCTATCGGGGCTGCTGGAGTAGTTGGCAGCCTGACCGTGCCGGACCAGGTAGATGACGCCCATGCGGGCAATCGTATCGACTAGCCGCCGCCGAGGACTCGCCGCTTCTCGGCCTCGAACTCGGCTTCGGTAAGCGCTCCGGAATCTCTCAGGGCAGCAAGGGATTTAAGTTGTTCGATGCGCACACCGTCGTCACTGGGTTCATAGGAGGATGTGGGCTGCGGATTGTTCAGCGGTGATGGTGGCGAGGAACGGGTGGAACGCACTCTCGTCAGCACGTAGGCGATCCAGCCGAGCGCTGCCACTCCGAGTAATCCGGCGAAGCCCCAGGTGAGCGCCCAATAGGGACTGCCGTGCCCGAAGGCCAGGCGCGGGCTGACGAACCCGCTCACGTCACCGTCGACCTGCACGTTGTAGATACCGGCGGCGGGGATCTGCGCGACCCACACCCGCCGACGGGCATCGCCGTTCACCGTCGTCGAGCTTCCGATGCTCTCGCGCACCTGGGGTTCGGCCACCCCGGGCGGCGGAAAGAGCGACATGCCGAGCTCGGGGACGAGTAGCCCGTTGTCGCCGGACACCCAGGAGTGAAAGCTGACAGTCACCTCACCGGCGGGCAATTCCAGCTGGGTATTGCCCGGGATCTTCACCTCGCCGTAGGCGTCGAACTTGTCGAACACGAAAACGTTGAGGATGAGGGTGGCGATGACGCCGATGACCCCACCGATGGTCATCGTGGTCAGTGCCAGTACCGAGGTCCGGCGCATGCTCATGTGCCGAAGTCTGTCACGTGCCGCGTCAACCGCCCTAGCATCGGACAGATGGACTTCGCCCCCTCCGCCCGTGCCGCCGAACTGACCTCCGCCGTCCGCGAGTTCATCGACGGGGAGATCATGCCGGTGGAACGTACGGTGCTGGCCCACCACGACGCGCTGCTGGGTGCGCGCGCCGGCACGACGGCCGAGCTGTGGGAGGTCCCAGCGGAGCTGGACAGTTTGAAGGTGAAGGCGCGCAACGCGGGGTTGTGGAACCTCTTCCTGCCGGATCCGGAGTTAGGCGGCGGCCTGTCCAATTCCGAGTACGCGCCGCTGGCCGAGCAGATGGGACGGTCGCTGTTCGCCCCCACCGTGTTCAATTGCAACGCACCGGATTCGGGAAATATGGAGGTGCTGCACCGGTACGGCAGCCAGGAGCAGAAGGAGGTCTGGCTCGAACCGCTCCTGGAGGGCGATATCCGGTCCGCGTTTTGTATGACGGAGCCCGACGTGGCTTCCTCTGATGCCACGAACATGGCGGCCACGGCCATCGTCGACGGTGACGAGGTGGTGATCAACGGCCGCAAGTGGTGGAGCACCGGTGTCGGTCATCCCGACTGCAAGGTGATCATCTTCATGGGGTTGACCGACCCGGACGCGCATCGATACGCGCGCCACTCGATGGTGCTCGTCCCGATGGACACTCCGGGCGTCACCGTCGAACGGATGCTGCCGACGATGGGGTTCTACGACGAGCCGGGTGGACACGGCGTGGTGTCGTTCGACGACGTACGGCTGCCCGTCGATGCCTTCATCGCGGGACCGGGCAAGGGATTCGAGATCGCCCAGGGGCGGTTGGGGCCGGGCCGTGTGCACCACGCGATGCGCCTGATCGGCCTGGCCGAGGTGGCCCTCGAGCATGCGTGCCGACGGGGACTGGACCGCACCGCGTTCGGAAAACCGTTGGTGAACCTGGGCGGAAACCGGGAGCGCATCGCCGACGCTCGCATTGCCATCAACCAGACCCGGCTGCTGGTGCTGCATGCTGCCTGGCTGCTGGACACCGTGGGCATCATGGGCGCGCTGTCGGCGGTATCCGAAATCAAGGTGGCCGCACCGAACATGGCTCAGCAGGTCATCGATATGGCTATCCAAATCCACGGTGGTGGAGGACTTTCCAACGATTTCCCGTTGGCGGCCGCGTGGGTCAACGCCCGCGCACTGCGGCTGGCCGACGGTCCCGACGAGGTGCATCGCGGTGTCGTGGCCCGGATCGAGCTGGCGAAATACGCTACCGACGGACAGTGAGCGCGTAACGCATCCCGCGGTGCAGGCTCGCCCCCACCAGAAGCCCCAGCGCGATCGAGAAGATCGCCATGCAGGTATCGAGCAGTGCGGTGAGGTTCGCATGTCCGGTGGCCGCGACCTCGCTGACGTTCACGAAGCTCAACGCGCCGGGAACCAGGCACCAGAAGGCGGCCAGTAGCAACACGATTGCCGAAGGCGCCCCCTTGAAGCGTGCCGCGAACAAGGCGAAGGGAACGACAGCGACCGCTCCGATGAAGCCCGTCATGGCAGGTGCCAGAAAGAGACCGCCGAGGCGCTGTCCCAGCATGGCGACCCCGATCGCCAGCACCAACCAGATCAGTGATCCGCGGGGCGCGGACTTGTACAGGTAAAACCCCACCGCTATAACAGGTACGGCCAGGGCGATCGTCCAGCTGCCCAGCGGCGGTCCCAGCGGCGAGGGCTCAGGCGGTCCAGCGACTTTCACGCCGATCACCACCCCGAATGCCAGCAGCATCAGCTGCGCGATGCCGTACACGATGCGCGTGGACCCGGCCATCAGCTGGGTGCTTGTCAGCTCCAGCGCCCCGATGGTGAGGGTCACCCCGGGCAGCACGGCGATCAGGGCGGGCGCCAACACGCGGGCAAGCCCCTCGCTGGGCACGTTCGCCACGATGAACGTGCTGATGACCGTCACCACGAAGGCGGCGACGGCGGGCATGGTGGCGGCGAGGGTGGGCATGGGGTTGGTGGCCAGCATCAGGACGCCGACGATCAGGCCCAGCACCAGATAGGCGGGCAGAGCCGAGGAGGTCGGTGCTAGGGCAAGCCCGAAGCCGAGGGTCAAGATGGTGTGTCCGATGACGGTGACGACCGTCCCGAAACGTGGTTTCAAACAGCGGATCTCGTAGATTCGGGCGATCGCGTCGGCCGGGGCGATCGCCCCGGCGACGGCCATGTCGGCGATGGTGTCGATGTGGCCGGCCTGGTCCAACTGTGCTGTGCTGCGGGTGGATTCCTCCACTTCGAGCTGGCCGGTGACGCCGTCGATCTGGATGATCAGCACCGTCGGCAAGACGACGGCGCGCAGCTCTTTGTCGGTGTACTGCGGTGCGATGTCATGCAACTTGGCCAACACCAGGTTGGTGGGCTGACCAACTTCCAGCATCGCGATACCGAGCATGCGCAGCATCGTCACGACTTCGGCGTCGTCGAAATGCCTGGCGTCAGCCAGGGGTACGGGCTTGTCCTTGAGAGCCTTCCGGACAAGTGTCTGTACCCGTCCACGCCCGGTCAGCGCCGTCATGCGCCGAACTGTAGTCGGGTGTCAGGCCTTGAGGTTCTTCTTCGCCGCGCGCCGCAGCTGGATGATTCGCACGCCACCGACCAGTGCGGTGAGCGCTGCTCCGGTGATGGCCGCGAACAACACCGTGATGCCCAGGGGCATCTGGATCTCCCACGCGAGGAAGTGGGTGGTCGTGTCCGTCAGGTTCTGCAGAATGAACACCAGCAGCAGAATCAGGATCAGCAGGCCAAGGATGACGCCGGTCCAGGTCGCCGCCGCGCGGGTCCGCTTGACCGCATTTTCCTTCTTGACGGCCTTCGCGGGGGGCAGGGGCGCCTGCTCGCCGACGGGGACATCGATGGAGGTGTCGGCAACCGGAGAGTCCGGAGTCGTACCGGGGTCACTGGTCATATGTCCATCATTTGCTACATAGGCGGTTATTGCAAGCGCCCACGGTCGGCTTTTCGCGGAAAATGCCCCGCGGATACCGCGAAAAGCCGCCGCTTGGCGCAGGTCAGGCGCGGATAGTTCCTTGGCCCGCGATCAACGGCAAATCCAGCGGTGTCAGGAAGCCCGGTTTAGCGCCGATGACCGCTGGTATCGCGTTGATGGCCCGCATCCCGGTGGCGAGGCAGCCGCCGATCGCGCCGTCGCCGGTGCCTTCGTCGCGGAACACCGTCTCCTGGGTGATGTTCGGACTACCCTTGATCTCGATGCGGTAGGCGTCGTTGTCGACGGACTGTGCGCGCGGCCAATGCGGTGCGGTGTCATTGGTGATCCGGTTGACGTGCTCGATGACGATCTTCGGCTTACCGCCCACCCACCCACGGATCTCGAATCGCACCGCGGCACAGTGGCCTGCCTCGATGATGCCGGTGTTGGGTTCCGCGCCGTAGGCGATCTCGGTTGGCGTCGCCCATTTTTCGTAGACGGTATCGATCTTGTCGAGTTTGACTCCGACGGCGTCGGCGATCATCGGAATGGTGTGGCCCCACGCGAGGATCAGCACCTCGGGGATTTCCAGCACCGCCGGTTGGTCCATGGGCGCGCCCAGTCCCATCGGCATGCTGAAATCGCCGTTGTAGTACTGGTAGTCGAGGAGTTCCTGTACCAGAACAGAATCCACCCGTCCGCCCACGCCCAGCAGGGTCATGGGGAACAGATCGTTGGCGAAGCCGGGGTCGATGCCGGTGGTGAAACAGGAAGTCTGGCCGTCCTCGCAGGCCTGTTTGATGTCGGCGAGCATCTCGGGTGGGCACACCTGCGGGTACACCCATGGTGTCATCGCGGTGGAGACGATGTTGTGCCCGCTGCGCAGTGCCCGGGACATGTTGTCGATGTTCTCCAGCGCGTACTGCGCCGTCGGCCCGAAGTACGCGACCGTGCCCTCGGTGCCCAGCGCGGCATCGATGTCGGTGGTGGCGGCCAATCCGGTCGGATGGCTACCGACCAGTGTTCCGACGTCCACACCGTCCTTGGCCGGATCGTGCACCAGTACGGCAGCCAGCTCGAATACCGGATGGTCCAATAGCTCGCGGATCACCAGCTTGCCGACAACCCCTGTGCCCCAAACGATGACGGGATACTTATCACTCATGCGAAAAACTCTCCTGCGTTGACGAACAAGGTCTGCCCGGTCACCATCCGGGCCCGGTCGGATGCGAAGAACACCACCGCATCGGCGACGTCTTCATCGGCGGGCATCTCGCCCAACGGGAATTTGGCCGTCAGCTCGGCCAGTACTTCCTCTTGCGTGATGCCGCGCTGCTGGGCGACCAGGCCGATGTACAGCTGAATCGGCGGGCCATACATCCACGTCGGCACCACCATGTTGAGACGAATCTTGTGTGGCCCCAGCTCCTTCGCGAGCTGATACATGGCGTTCTGCAACGCTCCCTTGGATGTCGCATACGCGGACTGGGGTAGCTGCGGATGGAACGCCGACTGTGATCCGATGAAGACCACCGATCCGCCGTTCTTCTTCAGCTGCGGGACGGCCACCTGAATGAGTTGAAGCGTGCCCACGACATTCGTGCTGAGCATCGCCTGCCACTGGGACAGATCCGCGCCCTCGATGCCGCCGAACACGTCCTCTTTTGCGGCGACATTGACCAGTGCGTCTACCGTGCCGTACCGCTCGACGGCGGTGTCGATAAGGCCCTGGCACGCGGACGCGTCGGTGATGTCGGTGACCGCCCAGGCAGCGGTGCTGCCCGAATCATCGAGTTCGGCGGAGAGTTTTTCGAGGTTTTCCTGGGTTCGCGCGCCGAGCACCACATTTGCGCCGTCCTGGTGCGCCTTGAGCGCGACCTCCCGCCCCAATCCGGTACCTACGCCGGATATCACCACCGTTTTTCCGGAAAGAAGTCCTGTCATCGGCTGCCTTTCTCTCTGTGACCCACGCCACCAACCTTCTTAATACGTAACATGGTGTACCGTTATTTGCAATGACTACTGACGAGTTACCTGCGGGCAGGGGGCGCCGCCGCAGTTCCGATATCGACACCAAGGCGCTTGCTGCCGCGCGTGAGCTCCTGGTGGAGCAGGGGTGGGATGCCACCACCATGGTTGCGATCGCCGAGCGGGCCAGCGTGGGCAAGCCCGCGCTGTACCGGCGGTGGCCCTCCCGTGCGCACCTGGTCTTCGAGGCGGTGTTCGGTTGGACCGCACCCACCCGGGAGATGAGCGCCGCGGCAGGAGTGGGCGACTGGGTTCGCCAATCCTGCTCGTACACAGCGGAACTCTTCGAGCGACCCGATGTCATCGCGGCCGCCCCCGCCCTTCTCGGCCAGATGCGTACCGACCCCGAGCTGGGGCAGGCGCTGTGGGCAAGCTTCGGCGAGACGGGTGCCGAATTGCTGTCGCAGGTGATGCGTGCACAGCGTCCGGACGTTGGTCAGCAGGAGGCCCACGACCGGGCCAACGCCACCATGTTGATGATCATCGGAGCGAATGTCCTCGCGCGCCAGCTGCTACCCGACGACCAGGCGGAGGCGGTTATTAAATATTTGCCAGAGCTCCTGGCGGGCTCGGCCGAAGGACCCGCCGCGACGGCGTCGCCGGGTTAGCCACCGGAATCTTCCTGACGCTAAAGCCGGGCATGACGGCGGTTGCCCGGTTACTGTCGGAGGATGCGCAGGGCCGCACGACTCTTCGCTGCCGTCATGGCAGCGGTTGTCTTCAGTGGCTGTGGCAGCGCCAATCCTCTGGGCGGAGGCCCGCTTTCGGGTGACCTCAACACCCTGATCGTCGGCTCGGCCGACTTCCCCGAATCTAAGACCGTGGCCGAGCTGTATGCACAGATATTGCAGACCAATGGTTTTGACATCACCAGGCAGCTGGGCATCGGTAGCCGCGAGACCTACATCCCGGCGGTTAAGGACCATTCGATCGACCTGATCGCCGATTACACCGGAAATCTGCTGCGCTACTTCGATCCGGATGCCACCGCCACCAAGCCCGATGATGTCGAGCTGGCGCTGCTGCGCAAGCTCGATGGCGATCTGGACATTCTGTCCCCATCACCGGCCTCGGACGCCGACACGCTGTGCGTCACCAGAGCCACCGCCGACCGATGGAACCTGCACTCCATCGCCGACCTCGCCGCGCACTCGGAGGAGGTAACAGTCGGCGCACCTTCGGAGTTCCTGCACCGCAGTGTCGGGTTGGCCGGCCTCAAGGCCAATTACGGCCTGGATGTTCCGGAATCGCGATTCGTGGCCATCAGCGATGGTGGCGGACCGGCGACGGTGCGGGCGCTGTTGGACGGAACGATCACGGCGGCCAACATATTCAGCACCTCGCCGGCCATCGCCGAGCATGATCTGGTGGTGCTCGAGGACCCCAAGTTCACCTTCCCGGCGGGCAATCTGGTGCCGTTGGTCAACGCGCAGAAGAAATCCGAGAAACTGAAGAAGGTGCTCGACGCACTCTCCGCGCGTTTGACGACGGAGGACCTCACCAGGCTCAATGCGGAAGTCTCCGGTAACAACGGTGTCGACCCCAAGGAAGCTGCGCAGAAGTGGTTGACGGACAAAGGTTTCGACAAACCGATAGGGAACTGATCGCGTGATCACCTTTGAGAACGTCACCAAGAAGTACCCCGATGGGACCACCGCTGTCGATGATCTCACCATGCACGTCGACGAGGGTTCGTTCACGGTGTTCGTGGGGCCGTCGGGCTGCGGCAAGACCACCTCGATGCGGATGATCAACCGGATGACCGACCCGACGTCCGGGGTACTGACTGTCGACGGGGCAGATGTCCGCACCGTGGATCCAGTCAAACTGCGGTTGGGCATCGGCTATGTCATTCAGAACGCGGGCCTGATGCCGCACCAGCGCGTCGTCGACAATGTGGCGACGGTGCCGGTGTTGCGCGGCGAATCCCGGCGTGCCGCACGCAAGGCAGCTCTTGATGTTCTGGAAAGGGTGGGGCTCGATCCCAAATTGGCCAGCCGGTACCCGGCGCAGCTCTCGGGAGGTCAACAACAACGTGTCGGTGTGGCGCGTGCGCTCGCGGCCGATCCGCCGATCCTGTTGATGGATGAGCCGTTCAGCGCCGTCGACCCGAATGTGCGCGATGACCTGCAGGCCGAGATGCAGCGCCTGCAGGCCGAACTCAACAAGACCATCGTCTTCGTGACGCACGATATCGACGAGGCCGTCAAGCTCGGGGACAAGGTGGCGGTTTTCGGGCCGGGCGGCGTGCTGCAGCAGTATGACGAGCCCGAACGGGTGTTATCTAATCCGGCAAGCGATTTCGTCGCCGGCTTCATCGGCCGCGACCGGGGCTATCGGGGACTGCAGTTTCGTGATGCGGGCGATCTGCCGCTGTACGAGATCAGGCAGATCTTCGAATCCGAGGTCCACGACCTCATCCTCGCGCCGCGCAGCTGGGTGCTTGTCTGCAATCCCGATGGCACACCATTCGGCTGGATGGACGACGCCGGGGCGGAGGTCTACCGGTCGGGAAAGTCGTTATACGACAGTGTGATCGCCGGAGGATCATTATTCGGCCCGGACGGGACATTGCGGCAGGCTCTCGATGCCGCACTGTCCTCGCCATCGGGGCTGGGTGTGGCCACCGATGAGGACGGCCGCGTTCGCGGGGGCGTCCGCGGGGATGACGTCCTCATCGCGCTGGATCGGCAACGCCGTACCGGGCAGCGGTGAGATGCGTTATCTCTTTACCCATCTCGGCGACGCCTGGCAGCTCTCGCTGATCCACGTGCGGCTGTCACTGGTCCCCATCCTCATCGGGTTGGCCATCGCGATTCCTTGTGGCGCACTGATTCACCGGCACCGGACCGCGCGGCGGATCACCACGGTGATAGCCAGCATTGTGTTCACCATTCCCTCACTGGCGTTGTTCGTGGCGTTGCCGCTCATCATTCCCACCCGGATCCTCGACGAGGCCAACGTGATGGTGGCGCTAACGCTCTACACCACGGCGCTGCTCATTCGGGCCGTGCCCGAGGCGCTCGACGCTATCGCTCCCCAGGTGCGCGACGCGGCCACCGCAGTGGGATACCGCCCGCTGGCACGCCTCGTCCGCGTCGAACTCCCGCTATCCATACCGGTGCTGGTGGCAGGCCTGAGAGTCGTTGCCGTCACGAATATCTCGATGGTCTCGGTGGGCTCGGTGATCGGCATCGGTGGACTGGGCACCTGGTTCACCGAGGGTTACCAGGCCAACAAGAGCAGCCAGATCATCGCTGGAATCGTCGCGATCTTCCTGCTGGCCGTCATCGTGGATTCACTCCTGGTTGTTCTCGGCCGCGCTGCCACGCCGTGGATCAGAGCGGCGAAAGTCGTGGGTGCACGATGAACTTTCTCTCCGATGCGCTCGGCTACATATTCACCGCATCCAATTGGACGGGCCACAGCGGGCTGGGTGTGCGGATCGGTGAGCACCTGCAGTACACCGCGATCGCCGTGCTGGCCGCGGTCATCATCGCGGTGCCGATAGGTCTAATCATCGGGCACACGGGCCGTGGCACCTTTCTGGTGGTCAGCGCGGTCAATGCGCTGCGCGCACTGCCGACACTGGGCGTGCTGCTGTTGGGTGTGCTGCTGTGGGGCCTGGGTTTGGTGCCGCCCACCGTCGCGCTACTCCTGCTCGGGGTGCCGCCGCTGCTGGCGGGAACCTATTCCGGCATCGCGAACGTGGACCGCACGGTGGTGCAGGCCGCGCGGGCCATGGGGATGACGGAACGTCAGGTGCTCTTCGGTGTCGAGTTACCCAACGCATTACCGCTGATTCTGTCGGGCTTGCGGACGGCGACCTTGCAGATCGTCGCGACGGCGACCGTAGCCGCCTATGCCAGCCTCGGCGGACTAGGCCGGTACCTCATCGACGGCATCAAGGTGCGGCAGTTCCACTTGGCATTGGTCGGCGCCCTTTTGGTGACCGCGCTGGCGCTGCTGCTGGATGCGTTCCTTGCCTTGGCGGTGTGGCTGTCAGCTCCGGGCACCGGGCGGCTGCGATGGGCTCCGCGTGATCTCGGCGGTGACTCAGGGGCGGGGGACAGCGGCGTAGAGGGGCGGGTCGAACCACGTCGGCAGGCCGCGACACAACCGTGACGGCCCGCTGAAGGCCACCTCACCGGAGCGCAACACATCCGACCACGCGGAGTCGCCGCGCCACACTCGAGTCAGGCTGCGGAGCTGAGCCGTCACGCCGATGTTCGCGTCAAAGCCCGGGTCGGCATCGCAAAGGTCGGCGCCTTCGGGCGTGATGATGAGCCACCAGTGCCGCTTGTCGGCGGTGACGTCGCCGAAGCGGAAATGCAGCACGGTGCGGCCCTCGGGAACCGCGCTGCCGATGACGTGACGGCGCATATCCCAGAGCAGCAACTTGGGGTCTAGATCCTCGTCCCCGATCTCACCGATCCACCGGATCCCCCACTGGCTCAACATCTCGACGACGGGGCGCAGCTCACGGCCGGCGTCCGTGGGTACGTAGCGGTTGTCGTGACGTTCGGCGATCCCGGCGCGCACCAGCCGGGCCAGCCTCTTGTACAGCAGAGACGGGGACATGCGGGGCACTCCGCGCCGAATATCATTGAAATGCTCACTGCCGAGCAGTAATTCACGCACGATCAGCAGAGTCCAGCGCTCGTCGAGCAGCTCCATCGCCTTGGCGACTGGGCAGAACTGGTAATACGACGCACCCATGGATGAACGGTAGGCCGCCGACGTCACGGTGACCAGCCCCAGTACAGATCTTGTACTAGCCCAGGTGCGGCGATCTGCCTAGCGTCTATATGTATGAACACAGAAACAGCCCAAAGAGTTTCACTGTGGGCCCTGGGCAACTACGCCGCAGTGGCTTCTGAGGTGATTGCACCGCTGGGGCCGGTCCTCGTCGAGGAGTCCGGCGTCGTCCCCGGCGCCCGAGTATTGGATGTTGCGGCCGGATCCGGGAATGCGGCAATCCCCGCCGCGGGTATCGGCGCGAAGGTGGTGGCCTCCGACCTGACTCCCGAGCTGCTGGAGGTGGGGCGTGCCGTGGCGGCGCGGGCCGGTGCAGAAATCGATTGGCGGGTCGCGGACGCTCAGGCGCTCCCGTTTGGTGACGACGAGTTCGATGTCGTGATGTCCTGCGTCGGGGTGATGTTCGCTCCGCGGCATCAGGACAGCGCCGATGAACTGATCCGCGTCTGCCGGCCGGGCGGAACCATCGGTCTGATCAACTGGACACCGCAGGGATTCATCGGCCAGATGTTCGCGACCATGAAGCCGTTCGCGGCTCCCGCGGCGCCCGGTGCACAACCTCCGCCCTTGTGGGGAGACCCGGCTCATGTGCGAGCACTGCTGGCGGACAGGGTCACCGAGGTCACGGTGGAGCCGCGGACGTTGGTGGTGGACCGATTCGCCACCGCCGAGGAGTTCCGCGACTTCTTCAAGGCTTGTTACGGGCCGACGATCGCCGTCTATGCCGGTATCGCCGGTGATGCGGACAAGACCACCCAACTCGACGATGCGCTTGTCGAACTGGCGCGACGGCATGATCGCGGCGACGGGCGGCTGTCGATGGACTGGGAGTACCTGCTGTACGTCGCGCACACGAGGAAGTGATTCGGAGGCGCCAAGGGCTCACGAGGGATCAATTTGCGCGGTCGCCTACGGTAGACGGGTGAGTAACCCCAGCCCGATGGACCCGGCGACTGGGCCCGCCGTGCTGACCTGGCGTGCCCACGACGCGTCGCGCATGGAATCCACCCGCGTTCAACTATCGGGTCGACGCATCCGCGCACACGGCCGTTTTGTGGCCGGTGCATCCGAGGCGCACCCCGCGTTCAGTGCCTCGTACGACCTGGTGACCGACGAGACGGGATCCACCAATCGGTTGTCCCTGTCGACCACCGTGGCCGAACGGGAGCGGCAGCTGTCGATCGCCCGGGACGAAGAAGGCATGTGGACCGTGCAGAACCACGAGGGCGCGACACGCTCGGCCTTCGACGGCGCATTGGA
The DNA here is from genome assembly GCF_016767715.1 of Mycobacteroides chelonae. NCBI lineage: Bacteria > Bacillati > Actinomycetota > Actinomycetes > Mycobacteriales > Mycobacteriaceae > Mycobacteroides > Mycobacteroides chelonae. The sequence goes on from NZ_CP050145.1 coordinate 270,962, forward strand.
CGTCGACGTGGTGTTCAGCCCCTTCTTCAACGCGCTTCCGATCCGTCGCACCGGCCTCTACCAGCAAGAAGGCAGCACAGTGCTGCCGGTTGTGTACGTGACCCTGCCTGATCTGGTCGTCAGCCCCGCCACCATCAGCTACCGCAACGACGGTAAGGGCATCAAGGTGGTCTCGCCGGTCGCAGACACCACGGTCACCGTCGATGACGAGGGGTTCCTGCTGGAATACCCCGGGCTTGCCGTCCGGATTTAGGGGACGACCCGCAGCACGCCGCCCTGCCGTCCGGCTTCGGTGAGCCGCTCGCGCCAGTCGGCGTCGGTTCGGCTGACGCCGCTAATGTCGAACCGCGTGTGCGCCTCGTAGCGTTGCCGCGCGGCGTAGCCGGCCTCCACCAGCAGCTCGACCGAATTCTCCGCGTTCAGGGTGTTCCACGTCGCCGCCAGCAGCGCCATGGCCTCCTCCAGGGCCGGGAGCACGCCGTGTGGATTCGATTCGCACATGGCGCGCACCAGTGACGGATCGGTGGCAGCGACTCGCGTGCCGTCCCGGAAGGATCCGGCGGCCAGTGAGTAGGCCAGCGGCACCCCGTCGGCGGTGACGGCCAGGGCTTCGGCGAGCAGGTGCGGCAGGTGTGAGATGGCGGCGGCGGCGGCATCGTGCTCATCTGAGCGGGCCGGAACCACCACGGACCCGCAATCCAGGGCCAGCCGAGTCACCTGTGCGAACACCTGCGGATCGACGTCGTCGTCAACACTGACGACCCATGTCGCGTCGCGGAAAAGCTTGGCGTCCCCGGCGCCCCAGCCCGACTCTGTTGTGCCCGCCATGGGATGGCCACCGACGAATCGCTGTGCCAAACCATGCTCGGATACCTGTTGCAGTACAGCGGATTTCACGCTGGTGACATCAGTGAGCGGACATTCCGGGGCCAGTTCCGCGATACGGGTCAGCAGCGCGGACAGGGCCGGGACCGGCACCGCGAGCACGATGAGTGCCTGGGCGTTGCGCGCGCGCCGCAGCGCCAGGTCCAGGTCGGTGGTGGCATCGAAACCGGCCGCCCGCGCGGCCTCGGTGCCCTCGGTGGAGCGGTTGTACCCCCAGACGTGGCGCCCTGCGGCGGTGGCCGCGCGGACCAGGGATCCGCCGATGAGTCCGAGGCCAAGTACGCAGATCGGGGGGCGTTGGTGGTCGTGTTCGGCGGCGTTCACCACACCAGGTTGGCATACGTGACCAAGTTGTTTGTGGTCACAACCCAGGTTGGGGCATTACCGTATTGCCCATGGACGCACAACGTGCCAAGGCCGCAGGGCCCAGCGCCGAAAGCCTGGAGGGTTTCGGCGTGGCCGTCGTTCGTGAAGAGGGCCGCTGGCGAGTGACATCGTTGAAGGCTGGGGCGCTTACCGATTTGGCGGCGGCGGAAACCGAGTTACGTGAATTGCGCAGCGCTGGTGCGGTGTTCGGCTTGCTGGATGTTGACGAGGAATTCTTCATCATCATCCGCCCGGCGCCTTCGGGAACGCACCTGCTGATTTCGGACGCCACGGCGGCGGTTGACTATGACATCGCCGTCGAGGTGTTAGAGCGGCTGAATATTCCTGTCCCGGAGCTCGATTCCGATGAGCTGGACGAGGTTGACCCGTGGGAGGAAGGCGATTTGGGCCTGCTCTCCGATATCGGGCTGCCCGAGCCGGTGCTCAGTGTGATTCTCAGCGAGACCGATCTCTACCCCGATGAGCAGCTCGGCATGATCGCCGCGCGTATGGGCTTTGCCGATGAGTTCGGTGCGGTGCTCGACAAGCTGGATCGGTGACGTTTCCAGACGACGAGGCGCTGATTCGCGCCGCATTGGTAGCCGCCGCGCAAGCCGGTGCCGAGGATGTGCCGATCGGTGCGGTGATTTACGCCGCAGACGGGACCGAATTGGCGCGCGCCGCCAATGCTCGTGAACGCCTGGGTGATCCGACGGCACATGCCGAGGTTCTCGCCCTGCGTGAGGCCGCCGCGAAACATGGCGACGGCTGGCGGCTGGAGGGCGCGACCCTGGCGGTGACCGTCGAACCGTGCACCATGTGCGCGGGGGCGTTGGTGCTGGCGCGTGTCGGCCGGGTGGTGTTCGGGGCGTGGGAGCCCAAGACCGGGGCCGTGGGATCGCTGTGGGATGTGGTGCGTGACCGGCGCCAGGCCCACCGGCCTGAGGTGCGTGGCGGCGTGCTTGCCGAGGAATGCGCGGCCCTGCTGGAGAACTTCTTCGCGGCTAAAAGGTAAGTGGCCCGCCCGGCGCGGTGAGTGGTCGGGGTCGCGCGCCGGACGGGCCGATTCGGGAGGCTTACCGGTGCCAGTCGTTGCCGGGGCCGCGGTCAGGGCCGCGATCGGGTCCACGGTCAGGTCCGCGGTTGTCACCGGGGCCGGGGCCGTTGTTGCGCCAGCGACCGTCGTCACCGCGCCAGTCGCCGGGACGGTCGCGGTCCAGGATGCCGTCGGCGTGGCATTCTCCCCAGTTCATGTTGAAGCCCCAGATCGGGTTCCAGAACTCGCCGGGGCACCAGTGGTACGTGGGCGCCGGAAGCTCTGGAGCCGGAGCGGCATTGGCGGTGGCGGCGAGGCCGAGCCCGCCGGCGGCTATGGCAGCGGAAGCGGCGATTCCAACGAGAATTTTCATAAGGAAAGCAAAGCATTCTTTGCTGGCAATCAACGTGCGCTATGCGTACAGTGAGCTGTAAATCTGCTGTCAGTCAAGATATTTCGTATGGATCTTATTTCCCACCCATTGCGTTGTGGCGGTGCAAGGCAAACAACCCCACCCACTGGAGCGAGTCCGGCGGGCGGGGTTGCTTCTCGATGAAGGTGGGCTAGGGCCTCCAGTCGCGATCGTGGCCATGCCCCCAGTCGCCGCGGTCATGGTCATGCCAGTCACCACGATCGCCGCGCCAGTCGCGGTCGTGCCAGTCTCCGTCGCGGTCGCGATGCCAGTCGTCGTGGCATTCGCCGAATTCCCAGTTGAATCCCCAGATCGGATTCCAGAACTCGCCCGGGCACCAGTGGTAGTTGGGGGCGGGGAGTGCCGGTGCCGCGTCGGCCGTCGCCGCGAGGCCGAGCGTGCTCGCGGCGATGGCCGCGGATGCTGCGATTCCTACAAGAATTTTCATTGGTCAGGGCCTTCCCATCGTGATGGTGTCGATCTCCTCGTGCCGGTCTCGCTGATGGCCCGGCGGCGTCCGCCCGCCCCGAGAGGCGGATGTCGCGATGCCAACGAGAACCTGCACAAGCAAGATGGAAGGCCACTTTCCTTGGAGCCACGCCGCTGATTTCGTACAGCACGCTGGGAGTTTCCTGCCAGCCATGCGACTTCACGCATATGGATGGCGCGTTGCTAACGCCGCCGGGTGATAACGCGATATGGCGCTTTCGCTTGCGGCTGCAGCCGCGCCTGTCGCCGGTGGCCGGGTCAACCGATTGGGGGATCGGGCCGGCCTGCCTGTAGTCTCTTCGGCGGTGGCGTGTCCGAGCGGCCTAAGGAGCACGCCTCGAAAGCGTGTGACGGGTAACCCCCGTCCGAGGGTTCAAATCCCTCCGCCACCGCCATTACCCCCTGACTGTTACTGCAGTTCAGGGGGTATTTTTATGTGCGATTGCTGTCGGTCAGCGCATGTCCCAAGTGCTGCCGTAGGTGGTGACGCTGTCCCCTGCCGCGCTGATGAGCCGTGCAAAGGGGCGTAGCAGCACGCCCCCGGCAGCGCCGGTGACGGTTCCGTGCGCGTTGCTGACGGCTACGGCGCCCTTCGCGCCTTTGATAGCTACAGAAAACGTTGTGACTTCCTGTATCCCGGGACCGTTGCCGAGATCGACATTGATCCCGGCGCTGGGCAGCAAATTGGTGGTCTGTACGTAGGAGTCTTCAGCGCCGGTCTTGACGTTGGCCAGATTCGGCACGCCGCCGGTAGCGGCGGCATTGGCCAACTCCCCGGCCAGAGAGGGGCCGGCGACAAACGGATTGGGCACCCCATACAGCGCCGATACATTGGGCGTCGTGTAATTGAAATTGAGGCCAACCCCGAGTGACCACGGATAGCCCACCTGGTAGCCCAACTCCAGCGTGCCCTCAAAATCGGCGGCGCCGGGTCCGCTCACGTCGTAGGCGGCCCGCCCGGAATGAAACCACTCCCGTGTTAATCGATTGCGGTCCAACGGAAATACACCGTTGAGAAAGGTGTCCCATTGTTGAATGCGCAACGACCGGCCCTTGCCGTCAATCACGTTGAGCTCATCGTCGAGGCCGGCATGGGCTACGCCCAGTGATGGGCTCGTGGCAAGCAAAACCAACATCGCCAATACTGGCATCAACGGCTTTGGGGCCCTCCTTAGGGCAGTGAAAACCACACGCACAGTGCACTCCTTGCACATTCCCCGACCGGTTTAAACACATCGCAAGAACATGCCGCCTTTGCCACGCCGATGCCCGCGAAGCTCACCACAGCGAATTTGGGCACGCAACCGCTATCGCGCCGATGTGTGGTCCAAAATCTCGATCGGAACTCGTTGCTGTGTCACGTGGGGCCCTCTGCCTGCGATATCACTGCATGGCGTAACGGGACGGCTAGTGCGGCTTCATAGCATTCACAAAGATTGGAAGTGTCGTCTGGCATCGCCCAGTGCACAGTGGATCTGCTCGACTTGACAGAGTCGATCGGAAGCTGATGTGGGATCGTCAGTGCGGCAAGGGTATCCGCGCATTCCAAGAACTAGTCGCGCATTCCAAGAACAGTGTCACGCGAACTCGTATCAACGAGGTCCTCGGGATCAGACCCCTCCGGCACCGGCGTCGTCTGCGGCGGGTATCCGGTAGCGATTCGCCAGGCACTCTTCGAGTACGTATGCGGATCGCGCCGTGCTCTCCGACACGATGCGCATCAGCACCCTCTCGGACTGGTCGTGGACATCCACCCCATCGAGACACGTGGTGAGGGTGGTCCCGCCGTCCTCGGCAGTCAGACGGTGGCTGATGGTCCAGCAGGCGGGATTTCCCTCACGCACCGCGCCCACGAATTTAACGGCCAACAGCTCACCCGGATTCGCGGCGACGACCGTGCAATCACCCGTCCCTAGTAGTCGGGTGCCGATGATCGCGGGGTGGGTGACGCGGTACTCACAACCGACCTCGGGCCGGAACCCGTTGGTCTGTAGCGACCACAGATCAGGATCGATCATCACACGCCAGACCTGCGGCGGTGCGTAGGCGAAAGATCGCTCCAACAAGATCATTTCGGCGCCCTCACTTGGGCAGCTTAGACACCGTCAGACCTGGGGCCAGCCGAGGCCCAGTGCGATCTGCAGACCGACAGCGATCGCCATGCTGCCCAAGCAGATCCGATGGTCGCGATAGATGAGTCGGGCGAGGCGACTTTGGACCTCCGATGTGTCGGTGTTCTGCGCCAACCGTCGTGCATTGCCGAAGGTGCGCCCCGTGGCGATTCCGATGGCAGTCAAGGCAGCGGCCAACGACAGCCAGCAGGGCCCGCCAGCGGTCCGGCCCTGCGCGATCTCCACGACGATTGCCGCGACGGTCGCGAGCATTGCGACGCTGACCAGTGCACCCATAGGTGACGCGTCGGTGGTCACGCGACGGTAGTAGGCGCGGATGGAGACGAGCACTGAATCCGGTAATGCCGGCTCGCGATGGCTGCGTACCTGCACGTCGAACATCAGGTCAAACCACAGCACCGCGAGGAGAAATGCGCCACCGGCGGCGGCGATTGCGGGCAACCGTGTTCAGTCGCGGCGCAACGTGAAGAAGTACGGCTGGTCCATGTCCCGTAGGTCCATGATGCCCAGCAGTGTGTCGTCATCCACCTTCCGGAAATGGTCGATGATCGCCTTGTGGTCGTAGACCATGGCCGCGCTGACGGCGCCACGGAACTCGATATTGCGCAGCCGGGCGCGGTGCTTATTGGTCCGGATCAGCGGCTTGAGCGCCGACAATGCGGTCGGTGACGTCCGCTTCACCATGGGGGACTCGGTCAGCCCGCTGATCCGGCCCGCAAGCCCCATCGGCGCCAGCATCGGATCGACCGCGAAGATATCGCCGCCACCATCGCTGAACAGCAGCGGATGCACATGGTCCACATCGTCGAACTGCTTGCCGTACCACCCCGACACCGTCAGGATGCCGTCCATCGAATGCCCGGTGGGCACCTCGCCGCCGTGCCAGCGCTGGCCGACCAGCCCCTCTGATCGCACGGGCTCCAGGTTGTCGAAGAAGACCAGGGCTTCCTGGGTAGTGGTGCCCTGCTCCAGCGCGTGCAGATCCGACGTCGATGTCATGACCCGAGCCTACGACTGCGATAAGCCGCATGGGCGAAGAGCCGAAAGCTGGGAGGCCGACACGCCCAAGGCAAAATAGCCTCCGATGACTGACCAGTACTTCTCCATCGACGCCACCCTGCCGGGAACCGCGGGCCGGGCCGGGGTGATCAACACCCCGCACGGGGACATCCAAACTCCGGCCTTCATCGCCGTCGGAACCAAGGCCACCGTCAAGGCCGTCCTGCCCGAGACCATGGCCGCTCTCGGTGCTCAGGCCGTGCTCGCCAACGCCTACCACCTGTACCTACAGCCCGGCCCCGACATCGTGGACGAGGCCGGAGGGCTCGGTGCATTCATGAACTGGCCGGGCCCTACGTTCACCGACAGCGGCGGGTTTCAGGTGCTCTCCCTCGGCTCGGGGGCACGCAAGGTGATGGCGATGGAGGTCGACCGGGCCCGCGCCGACAATCACGTCGTTGCCGGTAAGGACAAGCTTGCCCACGTCGACGATGAGGGTGTCACCTTCACGTCACACCTGGACGGGTCGACGCACCGGTTCACTCCGGAGGTGTCCATGCAGATCCAGCATCAGCTGGGTGCCGACATCATGTTCGCCTTCGACGAGCTCACCACGTTGATCAACACCCGTGAGTATCAAGAGAATTCGGTACAGCGCACCCACGAGTGGGCGCAGCGGTGCCTCGACGAGCACGAGAAGCTGACGCGCGAGCGGGCCGACAAGCCCTATCAGGCGTTGTTCGGCGTGGTGCAGGGCGCACAGTACGAAGATTTGCGGCGTCAGGCCGCACGCGGATTGGAATCGCTTGTCAGCGAGGAAGGTCGGGGCTTCGATGGCTACGGGATCGGTGGCGCGCTGGAAAAACAGAACCTCGGCACCATCGTCGGATGGGTGACATCCGAACTGCCCGAAGATAAACCGCGCCACCTCCTCGGGATCAGCGAGCCCGATGACCTGTTCGCGGCCGTGGCCGCCGGTGCGGACACCTTCGACTGTGTGTCCCCGTCCCGGGTCGCGCGCAATGCCGCCGTCTACACCCGCGACGGCCGGGTGAACATCACCGGATCCAGGTACCGCCGGGACTTCACCCCGATCGACGCCGAGTGCGACTGCTACACCTGCGCGCATTACACCCGGGCCTACATGCACCACCTGTTCAAGGCCAAGGAGATCCTGGCATCCACCTTGGCCACCATCCACAACGAACGATTCACCATCGGGCTGGTAGACCGCATTCGCGACAGCATCGTGGACGGCCGCTTCGAGGAGCTGCGCGAAGAGACCCTGGGGCGCTACTACCGCTGAATCACGACGGCCGGAGCGCCTGCGGTTCGGGCGCATCTCCAGATCCAGGCGCACACTGGACACATGCCTACTACGACTGACCCGGGCACCCTGCTACTTCAGGTGCTCGACCCGGCCAATCGTGCCAATCCATACCCGGTGTACCGCCAGCTGGTCGAGCAGACGCAGGCCGGCCCGGTGCACCCGCCGGGCATGGACGTGAGCGTGCTGGCGACCTTCGCCGACTGCAACGCCGTGCTGCGCCACCCGCAAGCGTCGTCGGATCGCCGTAAGTCGAAGATCGTCCAGCGCCAGCTCGCACAGAATCCCAACCTGATCGCCAGGCCCTCGTTCTTGGGGCTGGACGCCCCCGATCACACCCGGCTGCGCAAGCTGGCTGCGAAGGCGTTCGCACCCAAGGTGATCAATGCGATGGCCGAAGACGTACAGGCCCTCGTCGATCAGCTTCTGGAAGACATCGCGCGGCGCGGCACCGTCAACCTGGTCACAGATTTCGCCTATCCGCTGCCCGTCGCGGTGATCTGCCGGATGCTGGGGGTACCTATCGAGGACGAGCCCGAATTCGGCAGGGCCTCAGCGCTGCTGGGTCAAGGGCTGGATCCGGTTTTTGCGTTGACTGGTCAGGCACCTGCCAACATGAACGAACGATTCCAGGCGGCCCATTGGATGTGGGACTACTTCGCCAATCTCATCTCGGCCCGCCGTCGCAACCTCGGCGATGATCTGCTGTCGGCCCTGATCCAGGTCGAGGAGGCCGGTGACCAGCTCACCGAGGAAGAGATTATCTCCACCTGCACGCTGCTGCTCATCGCCGGACACGAGACCACCGTCAACCTCATCGCCAACGCGTCGCTCGCTATGCTGCAGACTCCGCAGCAGTGGAAACTGTTGGGACAGAATGCTGATCGCGCGGCTGCGGTCATCGAGGAGACACTGCGCTATGACCCGCCCGTGCATATGGTGGCCCGGGTCGCCGACGGTGATATGACGGTTGGTGGCTTCACCTTCCCCAGCGGTGAGTGGGTGCTGTTGATGCTTGCTGCCGCGCAACGTGATCCGGAGATCGGCCCGGATCTGGACGTCTTCGATCCGGATCGCGCCGAGATCAAACACTTGGCCTTCGGGCACGGACCACATTTCTGCCTGGGCGCTCCGCTTGCGCGGTTGGAGGCCAAGCTGGCGTTGAGCTCGATCACCGCACGGTTCCCCGATGTGCGGTTGACCGGTGAGCCCAGCTACAAGCCGAACGTCACGCTGCGCGGACTGGCCAACCTTCCGGTACGCATCACCTAGTGGGCAACAGACCTGGCTAGACGTTCCTCGACGCGGTCCTGCACCACCGACATCGCCATGCAGACGATCCAGTAGTAAACGCCGGCGGTGACGTAGAGCGTGAAGAACTGGAAGGTGGGGGCCGCGGCAACCTGTGCCGTGCGCATCACGTCGGTCACCAGGATTGCCGATGCCAGCGAGGTGTCCTTCACCAGGGAGATCAGCGTGTTGGACAGTGGGGGCACCGCGACCCGACTGGCCTGCGGAATGACGATGCGCCACAACGTGGTGCGGTAACTCATGCCCAGACTTGAGGCGGCCTCCCATTGCCCGCGGGGGATGCTCAGGATGGACGACCGGATGATCTCGGCGGCGTAGCCGCCCACGTTGAGGCTGAAGGCGATGACCGCGGCGGGAAACGGACTGATCTTCACCCCGAATTCGGGCAGCGCGAAGAAGATCAGAAACAGCTGAAGCAGCAGTGGGGTGCCCCGGATGATCGAGATGTAGATGCGGGCAAGACCGGAGAGCGCCCGACGATCGGACATGCGGGCCAGCGCCACCCCGAGGGCGATGACCAGCCCGATCGTAAAGCTGATGACGGTCAGCGGCAGGGTAACCGTGAGCATGGCGCGAGCCATCGGCCAAAGGTTGTCCAGCACCAGTTGAGTGTTTGATCTGCCCTGTGCAGCTTCGGTTTTGGTTGTCCCGCTGGCATCCGCCTTGAGATACTTCTCGGAGATGCGGGTCAAGGTGCCGTCCGCCGCAAGCTGATCCAGCGCCTTGTTCAACTCGGGCAGTAGACCGCTGTTCTTACGGGCGGCGAACCCCTGCTCGCTGCGTTCACCGGTGCTCCCGGCGATCTTCACCGCGGGGTCACCGGTGCTGGCCAGGTAGGCGTAGACCGCGATGCTGTCGTTGACCACGACATCGACCCGGCCCTGGCTCAACAGCGTGATGGATTGGGTGAAGCCCTCGACCGCCTCGACCCGGGCGCCGGCGTCGCGGGCGATCTGGGACCAGTTGCTCGTGGCATTCTCGGCCGCCACCTTGCCGCGGATATCGGCGAGGCTGTGAATGGTGTTGTCGTTGGCCCTGGTGACAATCACCCCCTCGCCGACCGCATACGGGGTGGACAGGTCGTACTTGGCCCGACGTTCCGGGGTGATGGTCACCTGATTGGCCACCACGTCGAACCGTTCGGCGTCCAACCCGGCGAAGATCGCGTCCCACGGGATCTCGACGAACTCCACGGGTCGGCCAAGTTTCTCGCCGACGGCGCGGGCGACATCCACGTCGTATCCGGTCAGCTCCCCGGTGCGCTCGTCGTGAAAACTGAATGGCGCGTAGACGCCCTCGGTACCCACCCGCAGCGATTCTTGTGCTTGGTCCCCACACCCGGCTACTGCCAGCAGTGTTAGAAGTGCGAGCGCGAGGGCACGAAACACCGCGGGAGGCTAACACAGTTCCGGTGCGGACAGGCTGCTTCGGATCAGCCCGGGTATATCCACGGGTCGTGCGGGATGCGCCGCACATCGAACTGTCCCAGCAGCTCCGCGGCATTGGCGGCCTCGTATCCGAGGGAGTCGCATATCAAATCGAAGGTCCGCCGCGCACCCAGATCGGCAACGGTCACCGCGCCATCGCGTTTGGCCAGCCGCGCGCCCGTGGTGTTCAGAACCAGCGGAACATGGGCGTACGTCGGCACCGGGTAGCCCAGCAACGCACCAAGGTAGGCCTGGCGGGGCGCGGAGGCCAGCAGATCATCGCCGCGCACCACCTGGTCGATGCCCTGCGCGTGATCGTCGATCACCACCGCGACGTTGTAGGCGATCACACCGTCGCCGCGGCGCACCACGAAATCGTCCACCAGGCCGGTGTATTCACCGAGTAGCGCATCCTGCACGGTGAAGGCCGAGTTCTCCGTGCGCAGCCGCAGTGCGGGCGGGCGTTCGGGGCGGGCCGCGCGGTGTTGTGCTCGCTGAGATTCCGACAGGTTTCGGCAGGTGCCCGGGTATGCGCCGGGTGGCGAATGCGGCGCCGTGGGTGCCTGGGCGATATCTTTTCTACTGCAATAACATTCGAACAACCGGCCGCGAGATCGCAGTGTCGCCAACACTGACTCGTAGGCGGTGTTCCGATCCGACTGCCAGACCACGGGTTCATCCCACTCCAGACCGATCGCGGCGAGGTCGGCCAGCTGGCGCCGTGCCACGGTGGAGCTGGTGCGGGTGTCCAGGTCTTCCACCCGCATGAGGAACCTGCGGCCGGTCGAGCGTGCCAGCAGCCATGCCAACAATGCCGTGCGCAGGTTGCCTATGTGCAGGTCACCGGAAGGGCTCGGCGCGAATCGTCCGGCGCCGGTCACACCAGGCCCGGAACAATCTCGTTGAGGCTGAACGCAACTGGCCGTTCGAGCTGTTCATAGGTGCAGGAACGTGGATCGCGATCCGGGCGCCAGCGGTTGAATTGCGCGGTGTGGCGAAACCGCACGCCCTCCATGTGGTCATAGCGGACCTCCACCACCCGTTCGGGGCGCAGCGCGACAAACGAGAGGTCCTTGCCGGCATTCCAGCGTGAGCCGGCGTTCTTCTGCGGAGTGCGTTCACCGGCCTGATGAGCCGCCCAGTTCCAAGGATGATCCTCCAGATCGGTGACGAGTGGTTGCAGCTCCTGGAAGAGCCGCTTGCGTTCGGCCATCGGAAACGCGCCGATCACGCCGACCGAGGCCAGCACACCGTCGTCCTGGTACAGGCCGAGCAGCAGCGATCCGATGGCGTCATCACCGGACTTGTGCACCCGATATCCGGCCACCACGCAATCGGCGGTGCGCTCGGGTTTGATCTTGAACATCACCCGTTTGTCGGGCTGGTACGCGAGGGCCAGTGGTTTCGCGATGAGGCCGTCGGTTCCGGCACCCTCGAACTCCTCGAACCAGCGCTGTGCCGTGACGTGATCGGTGGTGGCGGGGGTGAGATGAATCGAGGTGCCTGACCCGGACAGCGCATCCGTCAGGGCGGCGCGGCGCTCGCTAAACGGTCGTCCGGTGAAGTCCTCGTCACCTAGCGCGAGCAGGTCGAAAGCGATGAATGAGGCGGGCGTCTGCTCGGCCAGCAGCCGCACCCGGGAATCAGCCGGATGAATCCGCTGCTGCAGCGCCTCGAAGTCCAGCCCGGACTCGGTGGCGATCACGATCTCCCCGTCCACAACGCACCGCGGCGGTAGCTCGGCCAGCACGGCCGTCACCAGCTCCGGGAAGTACCGGGTCAGCGGTTTTTCGTTGCGACTGCCCAGCTCCACCTCGTTGCCGTCGCGAAAGACGATCGACCTGAACCCATCCCACTTGGGCTCGTACGACGCGTCGGCCGGGATTTTCGCGACAGGTTTCGCAAGCATTGGCGCGATAGGAGGCATGACGGGCAGGTCCATTCCCATATGATGACGGTAATGCCCACGCCCGCCGAGGAACTGGATGTCGACGGCATCGCCGTCCGGCTGAGCAACCCTGACAAGGTGTACTTCCCTCAGTTGGGGGCTGATGGCGGCACCAAGCGACATCTCGCCGAGTACTACCGCACCGTCGCGCTCGGCCCGATGATGAACGCGGTGCGGGAGCGTCCCACGCATCTGCAGCGCTTCCCCGACGGCATCGACGGCGAGGAGATCTACCAAAAGCGCTTGCCCAAGCACTATCCCGACTACCTGGACAGCTGCGAGGTGACGTTTCCGTCCGGCCGCACTGCCGAGGTCCTGCGGGTGACCACGCCCGCCGCGATCGTGTGGGCGGCGCAGATGGGCACGGTGACGTTGCATCCGTGGCAGGTGCGATATCCCGATCTGGACCACCCGGACGAGCTGCGTATCGATTTGGACCCGCAGCCGGGTACCGGATTCGACGAAGCCAAATCGGTGGCGCTCGATGTGCTGCGTCCACTACTGGATGAGCTGGGGTTTGTCGCCTATCCGAAAACTTCCGGCGGTCGCGGCATCCACATTTATCTGCGCATCGAGACCCGCTGGGATTTCATCGAGGTGCGCCGTGCCGGTATCGCGCTGGCTCGCGAGGTGGAACGGCGCGCACCCCGGCAAGTGACAACCTCGTGGTGGAAGGAAGAACGCGGCGAGCGCATCTTCATCGACTTCAATCAGAACGCGCGTGATCGCACCATGGCATCGGCCTACTCGGTGCGGCGCACGCCGATCGCCACCGTTTCCACGCCGTTGACGTGGGAAGAACTCGCCGACGCCGAGCCCGACGACTTCACCATCGCGACCGTGCCCGACCTGCTCCGGAAACGTCCGGACCCCATGGCCGATATGGATGATGCGCCGCAGTCGATCGAGCCGCTGCTTGAGATGGTAGAACGGGACGAGGCAAACGGACTGGGCGATATGCCCTACCCGCCGAACTACCCGAAGATGCCGGGAGAACCGAAACGCGTTCAGCCGTCCCGGGATACCGATAGGAAGCAGTAGTGACGGTCCGCAGGATGTCGTGGCGGGCGGCTGGCTTATGGCTGGCGGTCGGCGTTATGGCGGTGCTGCTCCAGCATTGGCTCATACCGCTGAACGCCCCGAACAGCTTCGGACTGTTCAGCAATGGTGGCGATCTGATGACCTACCGGTTCGGGGGTCTGCGGGTTCTGCACGGTGAGCCGCTGTACGCCACAGAGATTCCCGATGCCGGATGGTTCACGTACACGCCGTTCGCAGGATTACTCTTCGCCCCTCTGGGTTTCGTGCCGTTGGGGACGGCGAAGGTTATCTGGTTCCTGGTGAATCTGGGGGCGCTGTTCGCCATCATCTGGCGGTGCTGGCGGGTTCTTGGATTCTCGGCCGATGGACCGTTGGCTGTCGCGTGTGTGGGAATGAACTTGGTGGCCTGGGATATTCAGCCAGTGCATGGAACCCTGTGGCAGGGGCAGGTCAATCTCGTGCTGGCCGCGCTCATCATCTGGGATCTCACGAGGCCAGCGGATGCGCGCTGGCGCGGTTGGTCGGTGGGTGTGGCCTCGGGCGTCAAACTCACGGCCATCATTTTCGTTCCCTACCTGCTGATCTCCCGGCAGTGGAGGGCGGCGGTGACGGCCATGGTCACGGCCGTGGGCACGGTGGTACTGGGATGGATTGTGCTGCCTTCGGATTCGTCCGACTACTGGCTGGGTGCGGTGCGTACCACCGGCCACATCGGTTCCCTGGATCATCCTGCCAATGCATCGATAGGTGGTGCACTATCGAATATCTATGCACCGCAATCGATGCCGACGTGGTTGTGGGTGCTGCTCGCGGGCGGAGCCGCGCTGCTGGGAATGGCCGCCGCCCGCAGAGCGCACGGAGACGGGCGGGAGCTGCTGGCCGTCACGGTGGTCGGCATGGTCGGGTGCGTGGTCTCTCCATTGGCATGGGGTCATCACTGGGTGTGGACGGTGCCGTTGATGGTGTTGTTGGTCAACCAGATCCTGATCGCTCATGGTGCCCAGCGGTGGCGGTGGACGGCGGTGACGGTTGTGATCGCGGCGATCGTGTCCATGTGGTGGTATCTGGTGCTGTACGTCCGCGCGATGCGGATAAACCCCGATTTCGAGTCGTATATCACCGCGTGGGACGCCGTGATCGCACAGATGTCGCGTGGTGAAAGAGTTTTCGACTCGGCCTTCTTTCCGTTGCTGTTCCTTGCGGTGGCCATTTGGATACTGGCAACGCGATCTCGTCCTGCCGGTACCGTGCAGTAATGAAACGTTGGGCGGTGGCCTGTGCCGTGGCGCTTTTCGCGGTGAGCGGCTGCTCGGCCTGGGATGAGCCCAAATCCACCCAAACCTCCTATACGCCACAAAAGACCGGAGCGTCGCCGATCCGCTACGACTCCGAACCCTTGGAGCAGCGTTTCCCGAAATTGCCGCAGCCGGTGACCGGTGAGTGGGTCCAGGGCTTCTTCGGCGACGAGCCCCTGCCCGGTCCGAACACCACGTATTGGGTGGACGCCATCATCGAAATGCCACCCCAGCAGTTGGCCGCGTACGTGGCACCCTTCCGCTCCAGCATGGTCCTGGCCACCAGGCCACGTCTGTGGAAGACACTCGATGCGGGTGTGCCGTCCTCCGCGCAGTTCGAACGCAGCGACGAGCTTGATCGAATGTTGTCCACCAACACCGCGAAGGGCGGATGGGAGGTCAAAGCGTTCGCGCCTAAGGACGGTTCGGTGCTCGTCTTGTCCGCCCAGGGGAAGGACGCGATCTAGGACCTGCGGGTGCGACGGTTCCGTAGGCCGCGTGCCGGTTCGAGCGCTTCCTCGTCCTCGATGTCCGGGGTGGCTTCGGTGTCCTCGGTGGTCTCGGTGTCCTGAGCGGCAGCCTCGACTGCCGCGTCAACCGCAGACTCGTCGGCAGGGGGTTCGTCGGCCTTCGCGGTCTCGTCCGTGTCCAGTGTGGGCTCGGTGACCTCGGTGGGCTTCTTCTTGGCCGGACGGGGCTTGCGTTCCTTTTCCGGGCTTTCGGCCACGAATGCCAGGTGATAGGCCGCGAAGGCCAGGATTCCGATCGCCCCGGCCGCGCCGTACGCCCCGAACTCCCAGATGCCGAACCGATCCAGGCTCAACCAGATCTCGGCGGTCGCCGTACCGATGATCAGCGCACCGGCCAGGAAATGGCCGATGAAGGCCGCCGCCCGCAGCGTGAGCGCGAGCTGCGGTGTCGCGAACTCAGGCCGGCGGGTCTGTCGCCACCGGATCAGGGCGGGGACACCGGCGGCCGCCAGCAGTACCCCGGAGACGATGCGCAGCGCGGTACCTAAGGCGTGGCTGGTGGTCCCGTTCAGTTCGGGCCAGCGGGGCAGCACGAAAAAGAAAAAAAGCAGTCCCGCGATCAAGGAGAGAGCGGCATGGCTGCTGGTCAGAACGATGGTCGCCGTCCGGCGTCCGGCAGCCATTGCCCTCCTTGATGCGGTCCTGCAGTGGCGGAGGATAGGGGATTTGAACCCCTGAGGGCTATTAACCCAACCCGCGTTCCAGGCGAGCGCCATAGGCCACTAGGCGAATCCTCCGTCGGTCATGGTAGCGGACTGCGCTGGATGCCTATGTCCACCGTCGTCTTGACCGGCCCAGATGCATTCCGTCGTGAGCTCGCGACGAGCACTGCTCCGCCGATCAGCGCCGCCACCAGCACCCCGAGCAGGGGCCGGAATCCGAGGGCATGGGCGAGGTAGGGCGCGGCGCTTGCACCGAGAAAAACGGTGAAGCCGTACAGGGCGGTACCGGCACCGCGCCGGGGCGCCGCCCGATCGCCGAACATGGTGACCATCGCCGTCGATGCGATGGCAATACCGGCGACGAAGATATTGCTGCCCACGATGATGACGGGAACGGAGCCCGCGCCCAGGGCCTCCACCGCAAGCCCGACAGCGGCCAGCGAGTACCCGACCAACGCACCGGTTTCGGTACCGACCTTGCCCACCCAGGAGCCGACGAACGGGGCGACCAGCATCCCGGGAATGCCTGCCAGCCGAATGGTGGTGCCCGTGGACTCAGGCAAGTGCAACGCATCCACCAACTGGGTCGCCAGGCTCGTGTACATCGCCACGAACGACAACATCAGCACGAACACCGCGGCCAGCGGAACTGCGATGTCTCGGCGGGTGAGTAGACGGGCTTGCGCGGCGAAACCGGACACCACCCGTGCCGAGGGATCGCCGCCGCGCTGCTCCCGCATGACGAATGCCAGCGGTAGGACATTCAGCGCGAGTCCGGCCGCACTGACCCAGAACACCCATTGCCAGCCCCTCGCGTGGGTGATGAGGGAGGCCATCACCTGCCCGAGCACGCCGGCCATCAGATACGCGGTGGATACCGCACCGATCGCGGTGGTTGCCGTCCGGCGGGGCAGCGCCTCTCCGAGATAGCTCAAGGCGGACGGAGAGAACGCACCACCGGCGAAACCCTGCAGCACACGGATCAATCCGAGCAACGCCGGTGTGGGAGCCCACGGCACCAGAAGGGTAAGCAAGGCCATCACCGATACCCCGGCGATCAGCACACGTCGGCGTCCGAATCGATCGGTGACGGGACCGAACAGCAAGAATCCGGCCGCGTATCCGAAGAGTGCAGAGGAGAGGGTGGGCGTCATGTTGTGTCCGCCGTAGGACTCCGATACGGCATCGTGGATCGGAATCCACACGTAGAGCTGCATGGTGACCTGTAGCGCGCACAGCACGATCAGGACAACCCGCGTCATTTCTGCACTATTTGTCGGGCGGGGGTTCACCGGCAACCACCATGGGCAATGTCCGTCACCTCCAAGATTCGGCGATTCCCAGCAATTCTCCAGAATGCGCGGAATCTTCTTACAGGAAGGGCACCGACAATCATGGCGTGCCGCCGTCGGGGACATGGGTACTGGCCGCGTTGCCTGATTACGCGCGCAACAATCCGCTGTACGCGGGCCCCTCCCTGATCCACGGCTGGCTCCCGGTGGCGATTCAGGTCGTGGCGGCGCTGGCCCTGGTGGTTGGGCTCTATCGCCGACCGCGCAGCTGGCTGCGGGTGTGGGGGCCGGGCGCCGCGGTATGTGGTGCGGGCGCAGGCGCACTGGCGTATTGGTACATCACCTCTCAGGGGATGGCGGACAACCCGCCGCCGCTCATGTTGTGGATCTGGATCGGTTTTGCCGCAGTGGCTTTGGTTATCGCGATTGTCGGTTGGGTGGGCGCGCGGTGGCTGCGCCGAGGCGTGATGGTGCTGGCCGCCCCACTGTGCCTGCTGGCCGCGTTGACCGTGCTGAATCAGTGGATCGACTACTACGACACGCTGCGTCTGGCGTGGGCCGCGGTGACCGCAGGTCCGCTGCCCGGTGAGACCGATATGGCTGCGGTGCAGGATCTGAAAGGCAAGGGGCCCACGGCAACCGGGCAGGTGGTTCCGGTCGACATCCCGGCGGATGTTGCGGGCTTCCAACACCGAACCGAGTACGTCTATCTGCCGCCAGCCTGGTTCGCGAGTCCCGCGCCGCCGAAGCTTCCCGCGGTGGTCATGATTTCCGGAGCGTGGTCGACACCGGCCGACTGGGTCCGTCAGGGAAACGCCGCAGGAGCCATGGACCGTTTCGCGCAGTCTCATGACGGAGTCAGCCCGGTACTGGTCTTCGTCGATACCGGTGGAACCTTCAACAACGACACCGAATGCGTGGACGGTCCTCGTGGAAACGTGGCCGCTCACGTCACCAAAGAAGTTATCCCATATGTGAATTCCGAATTCGAGACGAGTCCAAATCCCGAGAACTGGGGCGTCGCCGGGTGGTCGATGGGCGGCACGTGCGCGGCCGATCTGGTCATCACCCACCCGGAGCTGTTTCACTCCTTCATCGATATGGCCGGTGACCTCACTCCGAATGCGGGGACCAAGGAGCAGACCGTGAAGCGGCTCTACGGCGGCGACGAAAGGCAATGGGCACTGTTCGACACGCTCACGGCCCTACACAGTCACCGTCGATACCAGGACGTGGCGGGGTGGCTGGACGTCTCGACAACCGCGAAGATCAGGGCGGGGCAGGAGCAGCTCACCGGCCCGATCGCGGCTGCCCGGCTGTGCGACGCGGCGGTGCCCGTGGGGATCGACTGCGCGGTGGTGAGGCGCACCGGCAACCACGATTGGGCATATGCGCAGGAGGCATTTGCCCAGGCGTTTCCATGGATCGCCGGTAGGCTAGGAACTCCCGGGGTACCACGTGCCCCGTTGCCCGTGCCCAATGCGTGAATGGCAAGCATTGGCAACGTAATCCGTCACATTGTGGGTGCGCCAGACATACCGCAAGATGTGTGCATGCGCGCCGCCTACATCGAGCAGCGGGGACCCGCCGAGAACATCCGGTACGGCACGCTTCCCGAACCCGACATCTCGCCCGATGAAGTGCTCGTCAAGGTCGACGCGGTGGCGGTCAACCCGGTAGATACCTTTGTGCGTTCAGGCTCGTACCCCACCGTGATTCCACTGCCGTTTGTGGTGGGACGCGACTTGGTGGGCACGGTCGCGCAGCCGTCTGGGGGCTTTCGGGCCGGCGACCGGGTGTGGTGCACAAGTCTCGGGTACGACGGACGGCAAGGGGCCACAGCGGAATTCGCCGCAGTCCCGGTGGACAGGTTGTACGAGTTGCCCGCCGAGGTAGATCCGGTGACGGCCGTCGCGGTGGCACACCCCGCCTCTACCGCCTACCTCGCGACCGTCGAGTACGGCGAGATCAAGGCAGGCGAGACGGTGCTGATCGTCGGCGCCGGCGGGAACGTGGGGTCGGCTGCCGTTGCCCTAGCGGCGCGATCCGGCGCGACGGTGATCGCGGTGTCATCGGCGCGGAGCCGGGACAGATGTCTGCAACTCGGCGCTCACGAGGTGCACGACTACGCCGCCGATTGGGTACCGCTGGTCAGCAAGACACATCATGGTGCCATCGACATCTACCTCGACACCTCGGGTGTCAACGATGTCGTCGCGGCGGTGGATCTGCTTGCACCGCACGGCCGAATCGTCCTGATATCGGGTGACGGAACTCCGGAGACACAGCGGCCTGTCCCACTTGGGCCGCTGTACCGCAAGAGCGGGTCCATTCGCGGGTTTGTCATGTCCAGGGCCTCGACCCGCCAACTCGCCGCCGCGGCCCAGCGCATGGCGGTCCTACTCGCCGAAGGCGAGCTTGTTCCGAATGTCGTTGATTTGATGCAGTTTTCGGAAGCCGCGAGGGCCCATCGGCGTATCGAGACCGAAGTCATGGGCGGCACCCGTCTCGTTCTGCTTCCCGGCTGATTCCCGGCCACGACCAGGCGTTTGCGTCGATCCGGCTGGTGGACTTGACGGACCCGAAAACCAACTTGACGGACCTTTCGCGGATACGTCGCTGCCCCCTACCGCCGGTGCCAGCCTTTGATGCGTGAGCCTCTTCGAAATCGAAACCAGCGCCTTCTGCACCGCTTCCCCCAACGAGCTGTATGCATTGGTCAGCGACCTCCCCGAGAGCGGTCGCTGGAGCCCTGAATGCATTGGTGGACAATGGATATCAGGCGAGCCGGGCCAGGTTGGCGCCCGCTTCCGTGGAAACAACAACCGTGCGACCGACGTCGTCGCCTGGGCGCCCGTGGTGCGCGGCGGTTGGCAGACCGAAAGCGAGATTGTGGCGGCCGAAGCGCCGAAGCAATTCAGCTGGTCGATCCTGAACCGTTCCGGTGAACTGCAGGAGAGCGTCTGGAGCTACTTCGTCGACGCTGCCGAGGGCGGATCGATCCTGCGGCACCACTACCGCATGGGCAGCCCCACCGAGGGCATCACCGAAATCATGTCGCACCTCGACGAGGAGGGCAAGGAACGCTTTGTCCGCGAATGGGGCGACAAGCTCCGTACCGATATGCAGGCCACCGTGGACGCCATCTCGCGTATCACCGAGGAAGCCAGTGTTACCCAGAAAGCCGGAGTATCCCAATGATTCTGCAGCGCATCGGAAACCGCGGTATCAAGCTCGGTACGCTCTTCGAGCGCGCGGCACGTAAGCATCCCTCCAACACGCTGACCCTGGACCATCGACCTTCGCTGGCCCCGCAACTGGAAGGCACGTCGACCATCACTCAGGTGGCGGCGGCCGTTGATGACATCGGCCGGCGGCTGCGTGCCGCCGGTGTCGCGCCGGGAGACAAGCTGGTTATCCATAAGTCCGACGGTTTCGACATCACGCTGGCAGCCTGTGCCGCGGCACGTATCGGTGCGGTGCCGGTTCTGTTGTCCCCCAAACTCGATGGCCCGACGGTAGCGACCCTCATTGGCCGCGTCGGCAATCCCACCCTGCTGACCGATGCCGCCAAACTGGATGGCGACTTGGCGGGGCAGCCCATCGCCGAGCTCACCTCGCGCGTGCTGCTCTCCGAAGGCGAGCATCCTCAGGCTGTGACGCTCTCGGGAATTACACCCGCCGCGGCCGCGCCCGCCGTCGTACCCAGCCCGCATGATCCAGCACTCATCACCCACACCTCCGGGACCACCGGGGTGCCTAAGCTTGCCGTGCACACCAACTTCACCTTCGAGGCGCGGTATCGGCCGCAAGCCGCCGTAGCCGCACTGGTGCGCCGCCGCGAACCCCTGGTCATCCACGTTTCCTTCGTACATTCGCGCCTGGTGACCGCGCTGGCCATCGCGATTCTGCGTGGTTTCCCCGTGGTGGTGCTCGTCGACGACGAACCCGAGCACGCCGCCGAGATCTTCCTGCGGGTGAAGCCGGGAATTCTTGAAGCCCATCCGAACACATTCATCAACTGGGAAGTGCTGGCGGACGATCCGCGGCGCCCGCTGGCCTCGGTCAAGTACTTCAGCAGCACCTTCGATGCCATTCACCCGCGCACCGTGCGTACCCTGCTGGCGGCCACGCAGCGCCGGCGCCCGCTCTTCGGGCAGCTCTACGGTCAAAGCGAGGTGGGGCCGATCGTCGCACGTGGCTTCAGCCGCCTACGCTCTGCCGATTCCGATGGACGGTGCGTTGGCTATCCGTTCCCGGGCATGACCGATGTGCGGATCGTGTCGCGCAATGGGCAGCCGCCGTCGGCGGAGAATCCGGGCTACATCGAGGTGCGCACCGACGGGCGAATCCGTACGTACCTCGGCGAGCAAGATCGTTACGACAAGCAGCTCGACGACGGTTGGTGGCGGATGGGCGATGTCGGCTACCGCACCCGTTGGGGCTGCATCCATCTACTGGACCGCGAGGTAGACCTCATCGACGGATTCGGCAGCACCCTGGCCGCCGAGGATCGCCTGTTCCTGGCGGTGGATGAGCTCAGCGAGGTGATCATCGTGGCCGGCCCGGGCGGGCTCGCACAACCGGTCGTGTGCACGAAAAATGATGTGCCGCTGAATCTGAACGCGTGGAATGCGGCGGCAGCACAATTGCCGCCGATGGCTCCGCCGTTGCATCTGCGTCTGGATGAGCTGCCACAGACAGCGACTACCAAGATCAAGAGACTGGAATTGTCGGCGCGGATCGGTGCGGGGGCCATCTGATGTCGCGGCTCATTGTGGTCGGCGGCGGTATCGGTGGCCTTGCCATCGCGTTGAGTGCCGCAGCCTCCGGTAACGACGTGGTCGTGTTGGAGCGGGCACGCGAGTTCGCCGAGATCGGCGCTGGTATCCAGCTTGCACCCAATGGATTACATGCTCTCGGCCTGCTCGGTGTGGGTGAGAAAATTGAGCGGATCGGCGTTCAGGTTGATTCGTTGAGACTCTTCGACGCCACCGTCGACCGGTTGATCAACGCCATGAGCCTGGGCGCGGATTATCAGCATCGGTTCGACAGCCCCTACCTGGTGGTGCACCGCGCGGAGCTGCACCGCATCCTGGTGGACGCGTGTGCCTCGGACCCGCGTATCGAACTACGTAGCCGTAGTGAGGTATTCGGATACCAACAGGATTCCGGCGGAGTGCGCGCGCTGCTCGCCGACGGCAGCAGCGTGGACGGCGACGGTCTCATCGGCGCCGACGGCATCAATTCGTCGATCCGGCGGGCACTGCTCGACGACGGTGAACCACGAGTCGCCGGTATCACGGTGTACCGCACCACGGTGCCCATCGATCAGGTGGACGAGAGCCTGCAATCCAACTCGGTCACCTGGTGGACCGGGCCCGGATGCCACCTGGTGACCTATCCCATCGCGGGCGGCTCACTGCTGAATCTGGCGGCAAGCCGTACCGATGGCGTCACACAAGCGTTTTCAGGCGTCGAGGTCAGTGAGGCGCGAGTATTGCGGGAGCTGGCGCCGTTGCGTGGAACGGTCCGCAGTCTGCTCGAACTGGGACGGGAGTGGAGATCCTGGTCGCTCGTGGACCGCGACCCGGTGCGGCAGTGGTCCGATGGCCGCGTCGTGTTGCTGGGCGATGCGGCGCATCCGATGCTGCACTACGCGGCGCAGGGTGCCAGTCAGGCGCTCGAGGACGCGGTGGTTCTCGGCGCGCTCATCGGCGCTGACCCGGACAGGCTGCCCGGCAGATTCACCAGGTACGTCGAGGCGCGGCGTGACCGCACCGCCGATGTGACACTCGCGGCACGGGACAGTATCGGCATTTGGCATGCGGCGGGCGACGCCGCTATCGAACGTAACGAGAAATTGGGTGCCATGCGTGATTCCGATCTGCATGACGAGTTGGCCTGGATGCATGGTGACACCGATTTTGGGCTGGTGGCAGTCACCTCGGCGGTAGGGGCGCGATAAATGTCGGACCAACAGATATGCATCATCGGTGCGGGGCCGCGCGGTCTGGCGGTGCTGGAGCGTCTGTGCGCCAACGAGCGTCAAGCGCCCAGCGCGGACCAAATCGTCGTGCACGTTGTCGATCCCTATTCGCCGGGCGCCGGATCTGTCTGGCGTACCGATCAATCCTGGCATCTGTTGATGAACACCGTGGCATCGCAGATCACCGTGTTCACCGACGACAGCGTCGCCATCGAAGGGCCCATCGAACCGGGGCCGACGCTTTATGAGTGGGCACAAAGCCTTGCCCTGCTGGGTGATCCGTCGCGTAGCGGTGAGAAGGCCATCGCGGAGGCACGCACGCTGCGATCCAACTCCTATCCCACGCGTGCCCTCTACGGTCATTACCTCAGTGACAGTTTCGCGCGTGTCGTCGGGTGGGCGCCCGAGCACATGACGGTGCGAGTCCATCGATCCCGTGCGGTGGCGTTGGCCGACACCCACGGTGATATCGATGGGCCGCAGGGGGTTCGGCTGGAGAATGGCACCAGGTTGCATGACCTCAGTGCCGTT
This sequence comes from Mycobacteroides chelonae, assembly GCF_016767715.1. NCBI lineage: Bacteria > Bacillati > Actinomycetota > Actinomycetes > Mycobacteriales > Mycobacteriaceae > Mycobacteroides > Mycobacteroides chelonae. Next base: position 294,634 of record NZ_CP050145.1, read on the forward strand.
ATTCTCGCTGTCGGTCACGTGCCCGCCGGTCTGCGTCCTGGCGAGGCTCGAGCTGCTTCCCTCGCCCGTATTCATGGGCTGACGTACGTCACACCGGCGAACCCGGCCGATATCGATCTGTCCACCATCAAAGCCGGTGAGCCCGTGGCGGTTCGGGGTTTGGGGCTGAACTTCTTCGACTACATGGCACTGCTGACGGTGGGTCGGGGCGGAAAGTTTTTCCGGGACAACGGCGATGACGGAGGCCGGCTCGTATACCGCCCGTCGGGGCAGGAACCCATTCTGTATGCCAGCTCGCGCCGCGGGATCCCGTATCACGCACGGGGTGAGAATCAGAAGGGATCTTCAGGTCGTTACTTTCCGCGGTTGCTCACGGTGGAACGCATCGCCCAGCTCCGCGAGAACCTCGGCGGTCTTCTGCAGTTCCGCCGCGACCTGTGGCCGCTCATCGCGCGAGAGGTGGAATGTGTCTACTACGAAGGGCATCTGACGCAGCGTGGGCTGTCGGTGCAAGCCTTCTCCGAGCGGTACCTGCACGCTGACGAGAGCGAACTGCACGCGATCTTGTCCGAGCATGACCTGCTCGAGATCGCCTGGGAATGGGACGACCTCGACCGACCTTGGGGTAAGCGCACATTCAGCGGCCCGGACGAATTCACCGCGTGGATTCTCGAGCACCTGCGTGCCGATGTGGTGATGGCGCGCGAGGGCAATGTCGACGGTCCGGTGAAGGCCGCACTGGATGTATTGCGGGACCTGCGCAACGAGATCCGGCTCGCGGTGGACCACGGTGGGCTCGACGGTAAGTCGTACCGGGATGAGTTGGAGAGCTGGTACACCCCGTTGAATGCCTTTCTGTCCATCGGTCCTCCGGCCCAGCGGATCGAAGAGATCATCGCGCTGGTGGAGGCCGGGGTCATGCATCTGGTGGGACCACAGATGCAGGTGCGCTTCGACACTCACGATCCGGCCGTGGTCATCGAGTCACCCCTGGTGCCGGGCTCGGCCGTCAGGACCCGCAGTCTCATCGAGGCGCGATTGCATGAGCCGGATCTGCGCCGGAGCAGTGATCCGCTGCTGATCTTCCTGCAGGAGACCGGTCAATGCCGCCCTTACGAGATTCCCACCGATGATCACAAGGCCTACCAAACCAAGGGATTGGCGGTGACCGAGCGTCCGTACCGCTTGATCGGTGCCGACGGCAGAGTTCATCCGCGCCGGTTCGCCTACGGAGTTCCCACCGAGTCGGTGCACTGGGTCACCGCGGCGGGTATCAGGCCGGGTGTGGATTCGGTGACCCTGGGCGACGCCGATGCCATTGCGCGCGCCGCCTTGGCCAGCGCACCCAGCCCGGTCGCGGATGTGGGTGATCACGGGGTGTTGGTGTGAGCGGTTTCCTGGAGACCGGATTGCTCTCACCTGTCAGCGCCGGCACTGTCGCCGAGGCTGAGCTGACCGATGCCGCGTGGCTGCAGGCGATGCTCGACGCGGAGGCCGCGCTGGCTGCCGCGCAGGCCGATATCGGAGTCCTGCCCAGGGGGGCCGCGGATGTCATCGCCAAGGCCGTGGCCACCCACGATATCGACGTCCGCGCCGTGGCACTGTCCGCGCGGGAGACCGCTAATCCCGTTGTGGGTCTGATCAAAGAACTGACCCGAGTGGTGGGTGAGATCGATCCGAGCGCGGCCGATTACGTGCACCGCGGGTCGACCAGTCAGGACATCCTCGATACCGGCGCCATGATCCTGACCAAGCGCGTACTGGCACTTGTCGCCACGGACCTGGGTTATGTGGCCGAGGCACTCGCCGTCCTGGCGATCGAGCACAGGAATACCGTCATGGCCGCTCGCACACTGGCGGTGCAGGCGGTGCCGACGACGTTCGGGCTCAAGGCGTCTGGTTGGCGGGAGCTCATTCTCGAGGCACGTATACGTGTGCTCGCGGTGGCAGCCGCGCTTCCGGTATCGCTCGGGGGCGCGGCGGGCACCCTGGCGGGGTACCTCGAGTACGCCGGACCGCAGGGCGCCGAACCCGGGGCGTTCGTCGAGAAACTGAACGCCGCCTTCGCAACCCGGACCGGACTGGCCCCGTCCGGGTTGCCCTGGCACGCGTTGCGTACCCCGATAGCCGATATCGGTAGCACCACGGCGTTTGTGGCGGGTGCCCTCGGCAAGTTCGCCATCGACGTTCTGACGCTGAGCCGCACCGAGATCGCCGAAATCGCCGAGCCCGCACCACCAGGGCGCGGTGTTTCCTCGGCCATGCCGCATAAGCGAAACCCGGTGTTGGCCACGATGATCAGATCGGCCGCACTACAGGTTCCGGCGCTGAGCACCATTCTCACGAACTCGTTACTCAGTGAGGACGAACGGTCCGCGGGAGGATGGCATGCGGAATGGTTGGCTTTGCGCGAATGTCTGCGTCTCACCGGAGGCGCGGCACAGACGGCCGTCGACCTGAGCCGCGGACTGCAGGTGCGTGCGCAGCGCATGTCAGACAACCTTGCGTTGCTCGGTGGGCAGCCCTCGGCCGAGCGGCTTTCGGCGGCACTGTCCCCGCGACTGGGGAAGGGTGCTGCGAAGGCCGCCGTCTCCGCCGTCGTCGACGCGGCGGTGGGGCGCGGCGTGAGTTTGCGCGAGGTGGCTGTTGCCCAGCCCGAGATCACCGCGTGGTTGAGCGAGACCGAGATCGATGAACTATTGGACCCGGTCACCTATGTCGGAGCTGCAGGTCAGTTGGTTGAGGGGGTCATCGAGCGCTAATTCCGAGGGAGCCACCTGCGGGAATTTTCCCTCACGTCGATTCTTTGCGAACTGTTCGCGCGCAAGAGTCTTGACGGTGCCATACCCCGCCCTTACCGTTGCCACGCACACACGGCAGACGGGTAGTTGGTATTGACTGACATACAGGTGAGTGGGGCACGCGAAGGAGGTCCCACCGCGTTAGCTGTGCTGCGGTTGTTGGCATCGGGAACCGCGCCCGATGTCTTCGAAGCACGGCTCAGGGAGATCGCCCGGGAATCCTCGCCACCGTGGAGTGCTGCGGATTTACACCGTGCCCGTGGATACGCCGAACGCATCTACGGGCTCATCGAGACACAGAATCAACGTGAGGCCCGGCTGTCCAACCTGGTCGGCGTGGCCATCGAGTTGCTCGGATGCCACGATATCGACGAGGCCTCGACCACTCTGGTGAAGCGGGCGCGGATCATGCTCGACGCCGACTTCGCGTTCATCTCGGTGCGCGATGACTCCGGACCCGAGGTGCGACATCATGTCCGCTACGTCGATGGGTCTACCACGGCGATCAATCGAAGCCTGTACTTCCCGATCGGCGACGACATCGGACTGGTGAGTCAGTACCGGCCCGGCCACGGTCCGGTGTGGACCGCGGATTACTCGTCCGACACCCGGTTCAGCCGGGCCAGCGACGGCGACGCCGCCATGCGCTCGGAAGGTGTGCACAGCCTGATGATCATGCCGATGGAGCATGAGGGTCAGCACTTCGGGAACCTCTATGTCGGCTCACGGACGGTGCGCAGCTTTACCGCCGCCGAGCGGTCCCTCTTCGTGAGTCTCTGCTCGTTCGCGGGTATCGCGCTGGCTCGCGCCGACGAATTCTCCAGCAATACCGCGCAAATCTGTGAGTTGGAGCAGCGCATCGAGCTGCGGACCAAGCTTCTGGATGCCGGGGCCGGCCCCGGTGGCATGGACAGCTTTGTCCTTGCGGCGGCGGAACGTTTGGGAGTCGCGATGCGGGTGACCGGACATGACGGCGCCGAGATCGCCTCGTACAAATGGGAATCCGACCCCGAAGACTATGTGACGACCGCGCTCACAGTGGGCGACGACTACCACGGCGAACTGTCGGTGGCCAGTCTGGACGACACACCGGTCTCGGTGTATCCGCTGAAGCTCCAGGATCTGGCCACCACGGCCGCGGTGGTGATGTCCGGCGATAATCGGATGTCGTTGTCGGTCTCCCAGTTGCGTGACGACCTGCTCCACGATGTACTGGATTCGCGTCAGCGCGACAATCGATTGGTTCAAACCTACGCCCGCCGTTTGTCTTTGGATCTCAACCAGCCGCATATCGTGGTGATCGTTCGACCCGAACGTGGTGGACTGGACCGCGCAGCACTGTGGTCGGCGTCATTCGCCTCTCGGGTGGGTGGGCTACGTGCCACCCAGGACGAGGTGGTGGTGCTGCTCGTACCCGGATCTGACCCGGGCCGGACCGCACAGGCGGTATGGGACGAGACCACTACGCATCTGCGCATGCCGGTCACGGTGTCCTCGGCGGGGCCCTCGGACCGTGTCGAGTCTATCGAGGAGACCTATCAGGACGCGCTGCGCTGTATGGACGCCATGAGTGCGCTGGGTGCACTCGGAACAGCGGCTGCCGCAAACGAACTCGGATTCCTGGGGGTGCTGTTGTCGCGCCACCAAGACGTGGAGGGATTCGTGAGATCGATGGTCGGTCCCGTCATCGACTATGACGACGAGCGTGACACCGACCTACTCCAGACGCTCGATGTGTATTTCACGGTCGGTGCCAGCCCCACCCGCGCCGCCAAGATCCTGCACACACATCCCAACACGGTGGTGCGCCGGCTGGACCGGGTGAATGAACTACTGGGTGACGGTTGGCAGGATGCCGAGCGCCTCCTGGACACGCAGCTCGCCATCAAGCTGTGGAAAGTTCGTGGTTCGCTGCTCACTCGCCAGACCGGGTGACACCAGGCATCCCACCGTCGCGGCGATCGACACGAGGGTGGCGTGACGGTGCCATCCGGTGAACGAGCGCCCCGCGAAGTCCTGCATGCCCATGCGGTTCGCCAGGTGCAGGTATCCCTGCTGCACGTGATCGGCCAGCGCCACCTGGTGCGCCTGAGACGAGGTGGAGAACTCGGGGTCGTTGGTCAGCCAGAGTTCGGTGCGAGCCCGCGAATGATCCAGCGGCGTCATGCCGACGAGAGTCAACGGTGTCCGTGAACGGGCCGCGGACGGGTCGGCCAGCTGAACCTTCGCGATGCTGATCAGGTGGCGGCGCCCCTGGTAGACGTACTGTTCGGTGCGTCGCGAGCCCTTGGTGGCCTGCACGATTTGTGCTGCCGGAAGTACCCGGCCCTGATAGCCGACGAACGCCGGGTCGACAATCTGCAGTTGCAGGTCACCCGATACACGTGAGGTCGCGACCTGGTGGGTCAAGCTGCCGAACAGCTGGGTCAGATCTGCGCTGTTGGCGCCCAGCAGGTCGAAGACCACCGGGGCATTCGACGGCCGGGCCACCTTGAGGAACTCCTGGAAAGCCGTGAGTGCGCATCCGCTGACCGATTCCAGCGGGTAGTCCTCGGGGATCGAGGTCTTGGATTTCTTGGTGGCCGATTCCAGCCAGGGCTGCGAGAGATGCAGACGCCAGCTGACGGGCACCGCGAAGCCGTCGGCCGCCAGCCACACGCTGAGTGCCAGCTGACCGTTGACCGCGCGCCCGGCGCGGGGGCAGTAGCGGCGGTCCACTCCCACCGAGTGCACTCCGGCCTTGGGAATCAGCATCGGCGTGACCACCCAGGCGGCGGGGTGATAGGCGCTGGTGAGGTAGCTCGTCAGATCTCGACGGACCGACCACCAGTCCCACGTGGAGCTGTTGACGAAGTGATGCAGGTTCTGCTCACTCACCTCGCGCCCCATGGACTGGCCCATGGTGGCGGCCATGTTCCGCGCGGACTTGCGGCCACGGACCTTCAGCAGACCGGTCACATAGTCCTCACCCTTGGCCCGCTGGTCGCACCGTGGCAGTGATCGCAGCACGTCGGGGCACACGTGCGCTGCCACCGACGCCATGGCGTCGACCGGAGAAACACGAGGACGTGTGTCGAACAGTTCGGGTGCGGCCTGCACCTTGGTCGCAGATGTCATGTCTGGAGCACCTCAATGAATTAGCGGGTGATCGATGTCGACCTCAGAATGGGCGAGATGCGGCCCTGGGAACAGGTATTGGCACCACACAAAGTGACGGACTATGCGTGTGGCCCGCTACACCCAACGCGGTGGACGAATAGGTGATGACAGATATGTGAACAACCCCGTGACCAGCGAATGATTAGCCGCATCCTGAGTCACTAGGTGGCGCAATGGGGTGCTTGGGGGGTCAACTTGACGGATTGTCTCCGAACTGACGAATTGAATTCGCGATTGTTTGGTGCGCGACGCCCCATCTCGAAGATAGAGAGGTGATTACCCGGCGGGCGTTGCTAGGCACGACATTTGCGTTGGCTGGGGCGGCGGCACTTGCGGGCTGCGGCTCGCAGGCCAGTGCGGCGGATCCGCAAGTTTCGGTCACCGGTGGTGCGATCCGCGGGGGGACGGCCGGAAAGGTTCACGTCTTTCGCGGCATTCCCTATGCGCAGCCGCCGACCGGGGAGAATCGATTTCGTTCCCCGCGCCCGGCGGTTCCGTGGCGAAATACTTTGAACACCACACGGTTCGGCTCTGACTTCATCCAGCCGGCCGGCGGTGACCCGGTGCGCCAGGAAGACGCGCTGTATACCAATGTCTGGACGCCCACAGTGGACGCGGGGGCCAAGCTGCCGGTGATCGTCTATATCCACGGTGGCGGCTGGTCCCGGGGAGCGGGCAGTCTCCCGGTCTACGACGGGGCGGCACTCGCCGAACGCGCCGGAGCTGTCGTCGTCAACTTCAACTACCGGCTGGGTGCCTTCGGCTTCTGCGGTCATCCCGCGCTCGAAGATCCTGACACCGGACTGCACACCAACTGGGGTCTGCAAGACCAGATCGCACTGCTGCGGTGGGTTGGTGAGAATGCCAAGGCTTTTGGCGGCGACCCGGCCAACATTACGCTCGTCGGCACCTCGGCAGGCGGTGCCAGCACCTGGCAATTGGCCCTGCACCCGCAGACCAGGCCGCTGCTACGCCGAATCATCAGCGTCAGCCAGGCTCATGTCTGGAGCCCGTATCTGAGCTTGACGCCCGACGATGCGACGGCGGTATTCGACGCCCTGGCCGCGGCGCAGGGGGTTTCGGTCAAGAACCTCAAAGAGGTCCCGGCCGACAGAATCCGCGACTGGTGGGTGGGGCAGTTCGCCTTGCCGAGGTCGCAGCGCGTGGTCAAGAGCGGTCGGCAGTATCGCGGCCCGGTTCTGGATCCGGTGTTGCTTCCCGCCTTCGACGTCAATCAACCGATACCGGACATCCCCACCATCTCCATCTACACCAGCACAGAGGGGTCATTCTTCACCGGCCCCCACGCGCCCGACCCGCAACCGCAGCCGACGGATGCGGCGTCACTGCACGCTGCCTTCCGCGACATCCTCGAGCAGGGCGTATCGCCGTTATCCGATGCGACCGTTGCCGATGCTGTTGCCGTCTATGCAGATTCGGCACGACAAGATGGTCGGCCAACCGATCCGCTGTCGTTGTGGACCGAACTGTGGGGCGATGCGCTGATCCGGCACGGCATCCTTGCCTTCACCCGCCGCGCGACGATCGAGCGGCGTGCGCCGCTGTATCTGATGGAGTACGCACACCCGGTGAAGCCCCCATACTTCGGCGTACCGCACGAATCGACGTCACCTTTCCTCTTCGGCACCTATGCGCACCCTTCCAATGTGGCCAAGTTCGGCGACGGGCCGAAGGAGCGGGAAACCTCTGCCGCTTTCATGGATCTGGTCGCGGAGTTCGTACATGGCCGCGCACCGGCCAGTCCGCGCCTTCCGCAATGGGATCCGGTTGGCCAGGACTTGCGGCAGCTCGTGCTGCGGGACGGTGCCGGAACAATCGCCACCCCTACCAAGACCACACAGCTGGGCGTTCTTGACGCAGTCCAGTGGGGCAAGTGAATCAGAAATCAATCGAATGGAGATCACGGGAATGACTGCGCCATCACTGCTGCTCGACACGGGACGTGCGGTACAACAGCCGGTCTGGGAGAACCATGCACACCTGGAACGTGTGCGTGCCGAACTCAGCGAGCTGCCCGCATTGATCGGGGCCGACGAGATCAGGACCCTGCGCACGCTGCTGAGCACCGTCGCTCAGGGCCGCGCCACCATCATTCAGGCGGGCGATTGCGCGGAGGATCCGCAGGAGTCGACCAATGCGCACGTGGCCCGCAAGGTGGCACTGCTCAACGTACTCGCCGGCACGATGCGGATGAAGACTCACCGGCCGGTGCTGCGGGTCGGACGCATCGGCGGCCAATACGCCAAGCCGAGGTCCAAGCCCACCGAGACGATTGACGGTGTCGAACTGCCCTCTTTCCGTGGACATCTCGTCAATGGTCCGCAACCTCATCCGGTGCATCGGCGCGCCAATCCGGATCGGATGCTCGCCGGCTATTGGGCCGCGAACCGGGTGATGGGTCATCTGGGTTGGCGGGTGCCGTCCTCGCTCTCGGTCATCGAGCCGCCGGTGTGGACGTCCCACGAGGCGCTGCTGCTGGATTACGAGGCTCCGCAGCTGCGCCGCGACGGCGAGAACCGCATGGTGCTCACGTCCACGCACTGGCCCTGGATCGGTGACCGGACCCGGCATCTGGACGGTCCGCATGTCGAATTGTTCTCGCGCATCGCCAATCCTGTGGCATGCAAGGTGGGGCCGTCGATGACGACCGAGGATCTCCTCGCGCTGTGCGACAAGCTGGATCCGGAGCACGAGAGTGGGCGGTTGACGCTGATCGCCCGGTTGGGTGCGTCGGCTGTGCGCGACAAACTGCCGGAATTGGTTGCCGCGGTCCGTGAATCCGGACACCCCGTTATCTGGCTGTGCGATCCGCTGCACGCCAATACCGTGTCCACCGAGTCCGGGTACAAGACGAGGCATGTCCAGACGGCCATCGATGAGGTCCGCGGCTTCCGCGAGGTGCTTGCCGAGGCGGGTGTGCACGCGGGTGGGTTGCACCTGGAAGCCACACCTGACGACGTGGTCGAGTGCGTCCTCGACGGCTCGCAGAATCACGAGGTAGGTCAGCGGTATTCGACGCTGTGCGATCCGCGCCTCAATACCGCGCAGGCCACCGAAGTGGTGTCGGCATGGTAGCGGTGGTCACCGGCGCAGGCGGGGGAGTCGGATCTCGGGTGGTGACCACCTTGGCTCGTCGGGACGAGCGGGTTGTCGCGGTGGATGTCGATGAAGTCGCCATCAAACAGCTCGTCGGGTATGCCGCCGACGAGGGGTTGGACATCATCGGACAGGTGCTCGACATCACCGACGACACCGCGGTGGCCGTCGGGGTATCGGACATCGAGTCTCGGATCGGACCGATCACCTCATTGGTGAATGGTGCTGGAGTGCTGAGAACAGGTGCAGCGGTGGAGTTCTCCGATGCCGACTGGGCACGGACCTTCGACGTCAACGTGCGCGCTCCCTTTGTTCTGAGCCGTGAGGTGGCTCGATATATGATCCCGCGCCGCGCAGGGTCGATCGTGACGATCGCCTCCAATGCCGCCCTGGTGGCTCGCAAGGGGATGACGGCATACGCCGCTTCCAAGGCTGCGGCCAACGCGTTCACCAAGAGCCTGGGGCTGGAGCTCGCCGAGCATGGAATCCGATGCAACGTAGTGGCACCCGGCTCGACGGACACTCCCATGCTGCGCGCCATGCTGGGCGATTCCTCGGACTCCGGATTGGTTGCCGGCAGCCTGGACGACTTCAAGCCTGGGATTCCCCTGGGGCGCATCGCACAACCACAACACATCGCCGACGCTGTGGCCTTTCTTTCTTCCGACCAAGCCGCCCACATCACCATGCACACGCTGGTGGTCGATGGCGGCGCGACGTTAGGGGTTTGACCAATGACCACTGCCACCCGCGGCATCCCGATCATCGCCGAGTACGACTTGCCGACCGTGGATCTACTGCCTGCGAACACGGCGACATGGCAGATCGACCCTGCACGCGCCGTGTTGCTCATTCACGACATGCAGCGCTATTTCCTGGCGCCGCTGCCTGTGTCGTTGCGTGATCAACTGGTGAGCAATGTGGTGGCCATCCGCGACAGGTCGGTGGCCGCGGGCATCCCGATCGCCTACACCGCTCAGCCTGGCAGCATGACCCAGGAGCAGCGTGGCTTGCTCAAGGACTTCTGGGGCCCCGGTATGCGTGTAGACGAGGAGCACCGTCAGATCGTCGATCCGATCGCACCCGACGCGGGTGACTGGGTCTTCACCAAGTGGCGCTACAGCGCCTTCCACCGTTCGGCGCTGTTGGAACGGATGCACGCAGCGGGACGTGACCAGTTGGTGATCTGCGGCGTCTACGCACATGTGGGTGTGTTGATGACGGCGGTGGACGCGTTCACCAACGATATCGAGACCTTCCTGGTTGCCGACGCGATCGCCGATTTCGATGACGAATCGCACTGGATGGCTTTGGAATACGCGGCACGACGGTGCGCCGTGCTGACCGTCACGGACGAGGTGCTGACATGAGCGATCTACTGGGACGTGTATTGGCGGGAGCAACCGGGCCATTCGCCTTGCTGTACCGCCCGGAATCCGGCGCACCCGATGCCGTCGACGTCGTCACCGGCACGGTGACGTCCGTCGAACGGATCGCCGACCTTCCGTTGCGCGACGGGCACAGTGGGCATGACCTGCTGGCCTTGGTGCCGTACCGGCAGATTGCCGAGCGCGGATTTGTAGCGCCCGATGACGGTGCTCCACTACTGGCGCTTGCCGTCGAGCAGCAGGAGTCGGCGCCGTTGTCGGAGGTATTGGACCGAATTCCCGAGTATCCGGTAGTGGTGGGCCACAGCGATTTCGACATCGACGACGAGGAGTACGCGCGTCTGGCCTCGGGAATCATCGCCGAGGAGATCGGCCAGGGGGCGGGCGCCAACTTCGTGCTCAAGCGGAACCTGTTGGTCCAGCTGCACGACTATTCGATCAACACCGCGCTGACGCTCTTTCGGAGACTGCTGGAGCGGGAGAAGGGCGCGTACTGGACGTTCCTGGTGAGTACCGGCGAGCAGGTATTCATCGGCGCGACCCCCGAACGCCATATCAGTGTGCAGGATTCGTTGGCCGTGATGAATCCGATCAGCGGAACGTATCGATACGGTGCCAACGGCCCGAACCTGGATGCGGTCATGGAGTTCCTCGCCGACACCAAGGAATCCGACGAGCTCTACATGGTGGTCGATGAAGAGCTGAAGATGATGGCCCGAATCTGCCCGGACGGTGGGCAGGTGCAGGGACCGTACCTGAAGGAAATGGCGCGGCTCGCGCACACCGAGTATCTGATTTCCGGTGTTACTGATCGAGATCCGCGTGAGATTCTGGCCGAGACGATGTTCGCGCCGACGGTGACGGGAAGCCCACTGGAGAACGCGTGCCGTGTCATTCAACGGTATGAACCCAAGGGGCGCCGGTACTACAGCGGCGTTGCCGCATTGGTCAGCACAGATACCGCCGGTGTGCGGCAAGTGGATTCGGCCATCTTGATCCGCACCGCGGAGATCGCACCGGATGGTGCGCTTACCGCCGGCACCGGCGCCACCATCGTTCGGCATTCCAATCCCGCGAGCGAGGCCGCTGAAACCCGCAGCAAGGCGGCCGGATTGCTCTCCGCTCTGACGACACGCCGGGAACTTCGCAGCCATCCCCGTGTTACGGAGGCGCTGGCCAGCCGCAACACCGGCATCGGGACCTTCTGGCTTGGACACGGATCGGGAGAGAACGCCGCGAGTCTGGTGGGCCGCACCGCGCTGGTGGTCGACGCCGAGGACACGTTCACCTCGATGATCGGATTGCAGTTGCGGGCCTTGGGTTTACGTGTGGATATCCGCCGATTTGACGAGGATATCCAACCCGGCGCACATGACATCCTGGTGCTCGGCCCCGGCCCGGGCGATCCGACGGAAATCGATGTTCCGAAGATCGCGACACTGACCGCCTTGACGAAGACCGCACTGACTCAGCGCATTCCGTTCCTATCGATCTGCCTGAGTCATCAGGTGCTCTGCCGGCAGTTGGGCCTGCCCGTTCGTCGTCGGGAGCAGCCCAATCAGGGTGTGCAGCGGCAGATCGATTTGTTCGGAACCGAGCGACATGTGGGGTTCTACAACACCTTCGCCGCGGTGACGAGCGGCGAGTGGGTCGATACGCCCGCAGGACGGGTGCAGATCAGTGCCGATGCCGCGACAGGCGAGGTTCATGCGTTGCGCGCCAAGCGGTTTGCATCCATCCAGTTCCACGCCGAGTCCATCCTCACTCGCGATGGCGTGGGGATCTTCGGTGAGTTGCTCACGCCGCTGGCGACGGGTGTTCCGGTACTAGCATGACGAGTGTGCGCATAGACATTCACGCTCACCTGTGGTCTGACGACTATCTGTCGTTGCTCGACGAGTATGGGAGGGCCGGTACCGATGTCCATCGGGGCCTGGGTGCCGGGGCGACGCGTACCGATTTGGATGGACGTTTCGCGCTGATGGATGAGGCGGGTGTCGACCTGCAGATCCTCTCGGCTACACCGGCATCGCCTCATTTCGAGGACGAGACGGCCGCCGTCGAGAGTGCCCGGTTCGTCAACGACGAGTACGCGAAGCTCGCCAGTGAGTATCCGGGACGGTTCCGCGCGCTGGCGTCACTGCCGCTACCCCACATCCCGGCGGCGTTGGAGGAGCTGAGCCGTGCGATCGACGATCTGGGCATGTACGGCGCGTCGATCACGACCTCGGTACTTGGCCGGTCGATAGCCGATCCGCTATTCGATCCGCTGTACGAGGAACTGAATAGCAGGGGCGCAATACTTTTCGTGCATCCAGCAGGGTGCGGTGCGGACTCGTCTTTGATCACCGATCACTCGCTCACCTGGTCGATCGGGGCGCCGATCGAGGACACGATCGCCATCATGCACCTTATCGTCGCGGGCATCCCGTCGCGTTATCCGGATATGAAGATCGTGACGTGTCATCTGGGCGGGGCCTTACCGATGGTGCTGGAGCGCGCGAACCGTCAGGTGACCGAATGGGAAGCGACACATTGTCCGGAAGCACCCAAGGATGCCGCCCGGCGGCTGTGGTTCGACACGGTGGGGCATGACCACACTCCCGCGCTGCGGGCCGCTGTCGCATCGCTCGGCGCCGACCGGTTGGTATTCGGATCGGACTTCCCGTACCAGGGAGGCCCCCGGTACGTCAGTTCCGCGACCTACATCCAGGAGGGTCTGTCGGCCGAAGACGCGTCGCTGATCCTGGATCGCAATGGAGCTGAGCTGCTGGGGCTGGTCGGCGATTAGGCGTTTGTATCGGAGTGCGGTTGCGGTGCGCTATTCGATGCCGACTCGGAAAGGCGTGACCGAACATCCTCGGAGAATGGTGTCGAGAGGCGCGAGCTTTCATCCATCAAAACAATGACAGAGAGGGCTCTCGCGACACACCGGTTTTCCTGAAAGATGGCTTGGCGGAGTTTGAGTGAACTGCGCCCGACGGAATCCACCGCTGTGCCGATAGTTACTTGGCCTGGCCATAGCATCTCGCCCAGGAAATCGATCTCCAAACGTGCGATAACAAACGCCCTGTTTGGCTCCAGGATTCGTCTTGTGCTGTCGTGTAGAAACTCGACTCGCCCGGTTTCCAGCAAGGTGGAGAAAACGGAATTGTTGATGTGTCCTTGCCGGTCCGTATCGGCATAACGCAGCTTGTCGTGTGAATGCAGCGGAAACTCTGCAAGAGTTGGAATTTCAGCCATTCCCGCTGGTCCTTTCCTAAGCGAATTCGAGGGCACAGACGGTATTGCCTCAATCCGATTTCACGATATCGGAAGGTAACACCCACCACGGTTGGGGGCGGTATGGCCCACCCACTAGACTGATCGCTGGACCCCGCGCGGCGTCTATCCTGTGAACTCCCCCAGGGCTGGAAGGCAGCAAGGGTCAACGGGCTCTGTCGGGTGCGCGGGGTCCCCTTTCCGAAGATTGCGACCTCCAGATGCCCCGCAGGGCGAATAGGGGAAAGCCGTGTCATTCTTGTCGCTCGGACCCGACGAACTCGCAGCTCAGCATCGGTTGCAGCAGGAGAACTACAGCCAGCTCAAGGCCAAGGGGCTCTCGCTGGACCTCACTCGTGGCAAGCCGGCGCCCGAGCAGCTGGATCTGTCGAACGGCCTGCTGGCGCTGCCCGGTGACGGCGACTACCTCGACGGCAATGGCACCGATACGCGCAACTACGGCGGCGGTAACGGCCTTCCGGAGCTGCGTGCAATCTTCGGTGAGCTACTCAGTGTTCCCGCGCCCAACCTGATCGCGGCCAACAACGCCAGCCTTTCCCTCATGCACGACGTGATCGTGTACGCGCTGCTGCACGGAACCGTCGACTCACCCCGGCCGTGGGTTGAGGAGCCGTCACTAAAGTTCCTGTGCCCGGCGCCCGGATACGACCGTCATTTCGCAATCACCGAATCCTTCGGCATCGAGATGATTCCGGTACCGCTGCGCGAGGACGGCCCCGACGTGGACCTCATCGAGGAGCTCGTCGCCTCCGACCCGACCATCAAGGGCATGTGGAGCGTTCCCGTCTTCTCGAACCCCACCGGAACCGTCTACTCGTGGGAGGTCGTTCGCCGGCTGGCCCAGATGAACACGGCGGCACCGGATTTCCGGCTGTTCTGGGATAACGCCTACGCGGTACACACCCTGACGCATGATTTCGTCCGGAATGTGGACTTGCTGGGGCTCGCCGAGACCGCCGGACATCCCAACCGCCCGTTGATCTTTGCGTCCACCTCGAAGATCACCTTCGCCGGAGCCGGCGTCAGTTTCATGGGCGGATCACTGGCCAACATCGCGTGGTACCTGCAGCACGCCGGTAAGCGCAGCATCGGGCCCGACAAGGTGAATCAGCTGCGGCACCTGCGCTTCTTCGGCGATGCCGAGGGCGTCAAGCTGCACATGCAGAAACATCAGCAGATCCTCGCGCCCAAATTCGAGCTGGCGCTTGAGATCCTGGACGACCGATTGAGCGAGAGCAAGATCGCATCGTGGAGTGAGCCCAAGGGCGGATACTTCATCAGCCTCGACGTGCTGGACGGCACCGCCAAACGCACGGTGGCCCTGGCCAAGGAGGCCGGGATCGCGCTCACCGAGGCGGGCGCCACGTTCCCGTACCGAAATGACCCGAATGACAGGAACATTCGTCTGGCACCGTCGTTCCCGCCGCTGGAGACCGTCGGCGCCGCCGTCGATGGTCTGGCGACGTGCGCGCTGCTGGCGGCAACCGAGAAGCTGCTGGAGCGTGCCAACTAGGGCGCCTGCTGCACCTTGTCGATCTGTTTGTTGAGCAGCGTCAGCGCCAGCTTGTCGTTGTCACTGGTCCAGGGCTCCATGGCGTGAAGGACCTTGACGGTCACCGTGGTGCCGCGTGGATGTGCGGTGAGCGTCTTGACGGTGATCTCGACGGTCTGTTCACCGTCCATGCCCAGGCCGCCGGTGAAGACGGCTGCGATCGCGTCCACGCTCGCTCCCGAGACCTTCTCCGTCTTGACGCTGCCGGTCCCGCCGATCCCGTCGAGGTCAAGCGTGACGGACCCACACCGCCCCGCCTTCTCCTGGATGGTCTGGAACGAATCGGCGATCCCTTTGCCAACCACGACGTCCACACGAAGAGACCCGTCCTCGTACTGTGCGGCGGCCTGATCGAAGGTGACCGTGTCGTGGTTGACGAACATGTTGCACTCGGATGGGCTGACCGTTGGGCCGTCATCACCCGGGCGCTCAAGCACCTCATAGGTGCCCGAGCCCTCGGGGAAGTCCTGGCGGGGCAGCAGGAGTTTGGCGGGATCACCCTTGGGCAGCCCGGGTGAACCGTCCGACTTCGGTTCACCCGAGACGACGCTGGTGCACGCCGATACGAGGATCAGTGCGGCGGATATCGCGCTGATGGACAGCGTGCGAGCCACGGGACTTCCCCCATCCGTCATGTGCGGATTCGCCTAGGGCGCCTTTTGCACCTTGGCGATCTGCTTGTTGAGTAGATCCAACACCAGTGCGTCCTGCTCGGGAGTCCACGGCTCGATGAATCGGTCGACCTCAATGCGGACGGTCGTGCCCCGGGGATGCGCGATCGCGATGTGCGACTCGACGCCGATCTGGTCGCCCTCAGGTCCGAGAAGACCGCCGACCTTGACCAACTTGGTCTCCGCGGAGGCACCGGGCAAATCGGAGATGGAGACATGCGCCTTCATCGCCACCCCGTCACCCTCCATCTGGACGGATGCGCATTCCTGGGCGCGCTTCAAGAGGTCGTCGAAGGACTGCTTGATACCGAGCCCGACACTGCTCTCCGCCATCACGGTGTCCGAGTCGTACTTGGCGCGCGCCCTGTCGTAGTCGCCGTCTCCCTCGGAGATGAACTCGTAGCACCCGGGCGGGTTGACCTTCTCCGGCTTGGACTTGTCCGCCTTGTCCTTGTCGAGTTTGAGCTTGTCTTCGATGGTGAACGTCCCATTGCCGGCGGGGAAGTCCTCCCGGGTCAGCAAAAGTGCGGTCGCCGGGCCCTCGGGCAACTTTACGGTCGGCTCGTCGGCCTTCTGGGTACTCGACGACGGCGCCGGTGACTCACTCGGCGATTCCTTGGAACAAGCGGAGGTGAATGCGAGTGCGATGACACTCGCGCCAACCGCCAACACAGTGTTCATATCAACGCGACGTGTCCTCATGCGCGGACTTTAGCGAACAAGATCACCCAATGTGGCCGTTTGTTCGTCAGGTGGCCCGCCAAGGTCGTCTGCGGTCGCCGGTACCCTTGCTCTCCGTGGCCCTGTACCGCAAGTATCGCCCGGCGACCTTCGCCGAAGTCATCGGCCAGGAGCACGTCACCGGACCGTTGACCACCGCGCTGGACGCGGGCCGCATCAACCACGCCTATCTGTTCTCGGGGCCCCGTGGCTGCGGTAAGACGTCCTCGGCCCGCATCCTGGCCCGCTCGCTGAACTGCGTGCAGGGGCCCACCTCGACGCCGTGCGGGGTCTGTGATTCGTGCGTGGCGCTGGCGCCCAACGGATCGGGCAACGTCGATGTCATCGAACTGGACGCCGCCAGCCACGGTGGTGTGGACGACACCCGTGAGCTGCGTGATCGGGCCTTTTACGCACCCGCGCAGTCGCGCTACCGCATCTTCATCATCGATGAAGCGCACATGGTCACCACTGCGGGTTTCAACGCGCTGCTCAAGATTGTCGAGGAGCCACCCGAGCATCTGATCTTCGTTTTCGCCACCACCGAGCCGGAGAAGGTGCTGCCGACCATCCGGTCGCGCACCCATCACTATCCGTTCCGCCTGCTGGCGCCCAAGACGATGCGGACGCTCGTCGAGGCCATCTGTGCGCAGGAGAACGTCGCCGTCGACGATCCGGTGTACCCGCTGGTGATCCGCGCCGGTGCCGGATCCCCTCGAGACACCCTGTCGGTACTGGACCAGTTGCTCGCCGGTGCGGACGAGGAACGCGTGACCTACCAGCGGGCTCTCGCACTGCTGGGCGTCACCGATATCGCACTGATCGACGATGCGGTGGATGCGCTCGCGGCCGGTGACGGCGCGGCGGTGTTCGGAGCCATCGAAGGCGTGATGGATGCCGGACACGATCCGCGCCGATTCGGCACCGACCTGCTCGAGCGTTTCCGCGATCTTATTGTTCTGCAAGCGGTTCCGGATGCGGTGGAGCGCGGTGTGGTCGATGCTCCGCAGGACGTGCTGGAGCGGATGCGCGAGCAGGCCGAGCGCATCGGGCCCGCGACCTTGACCCGATACGCCGAGGTGCTGCACGCCGGGCTCGGGGAGATGCGGGGCGCGACGGCACCTCGGCTGCTGCTGGAAGTGGTGTGCGCCCGACTGCTGCTGCCCTCGGCCACAGACGCGGAATCTGCTGTGCTGCAACGCGTCGAGCGCATCGAGAAGCGTCTGGACATGTCGGTGCCCGAGGCCGGTGGGGCAGGCGCGTCGCCGCGCTTTGTCCGCAAGTCCCAGGCCCCCAACGCCCCGGCCGCCGAAACAACCGTACCGCCGGCCCCGGCGCCCGAGCCTCCCGCGCCGACTCCGCCTCCTACACCCGCTCCGGCTCCGGAACCCACCCCGCAGCCGGACCCAGTTCCAGCGCCAGAGCCTGAGCCAACCCCGGCACCTGCTCCGGCGCCCGAGCCCGAGCCGGCCCCGGAGCCGCCCTCACCGCCCGTTCCGGAACCAGAGCCGGAACCGGAACCAGAGCCAGTTCCAGCGCCAGAACCGGAACCTGCCCCCGAGCCGCGTCAGCCCGGGGCCCTTGACACCACTGCCGTGCGCAACGCCTGGGCCGAGATCCGATCCAAGGTCAGGGACCGCAGCCGGACCACCGAGGTCATGCTCTCCGGTGCCACCGTGCGTGCCATCGAGGGCAAGACCCTGGTGCTGTCCCATGATTCGCCACCATTGGCCAAGCGCATCACCGAGTCGCGCAATGCCGAGGTCATCCGGGAAGCGTTGAAGGATGCGCTCGGGGTGGACTGGGAGATCCGTTGCGAGGCGGGCAGTGCGGACGCCGGCACCCCCGCCCAGGCGCCGAAAGTCAACAAGGCCCCACCGCGGGTCGTGACCCGGCCCAGCCGCCCGACGCCCGAGCCCGAGCCGGCACCCGAACCTGAACCGGAACCCACGTCCCCGGAGGACGAGGAGGAGCAGATGCTCGCCGAGGCCGGGCAGGGCGAGGCGGGTCCGCGACGCGATCCCGAAGAGGTTGCGCTGGAACTACTTCAGAACGAGCTGGGCGCTCGCAAGATTGACCCCAGCTAGGGCTGCCACCACGGGCGCAGCGGCAGCGAGGACCCGCCGCGCGCATCAAGTTTAGTGGCCAGCACCTGGTGTAGCTGAACGACATTGCGCTCGAAGCCCAGTCGTGAACCGGCCATGTACAGGCCCCACACCTTCGCGGTGGCCTCGCCTACCTCGTCGACTGCCTCATCCCAGTGTTCGACGAGGTTGGCGCACCACTCCTTGAGGGTCAGTGCGTAATGGTGACGCAGATTCTCCTCGTGCAGCACCTCCAGGCCAACGTTCTGGATCTCGGTGATGATTTTCCCCGACCCAGTCAACTCCCCGTCGGGGAAGACGTAGCGGTCGATGAAATATCCTGCGACGGCCGAGGTTCGATTGTCCGGCCGGGTAATGCAATGGTTGAGCAGCAGGCCGCCGGTCTTCAGTCGCGACTGCAGAAACCGGAAGTAGGCGGGATAGTTCGCGATGCCGATGTGCTCGGTCAGCCCGATCGACGAGACCGCGTCGAACTCTCTTTCTGTGGTATCGCGATAGTCCGCATGGCGGACCTCCGCCAGATCCGAAAGGCCTTCGTCGGCAAGGGCTTTCTGTGCCCAGGCGGCCTGCTCGGCCGATAAGGTGACACCGGTGGCGCGTACGCCGCGCCGTGCGGCGTACCGGACCATCGATCCCCAGCCGCAACCCACGTCGAGCAACCGGTCTCCGGGTTTGAGCGCCAGCTTCTCGAAAACCAGCCGGTACTTGTTCTCTTGTGCCTCTTCCAGCGTGGCCTCAGCGTTCGGATAGCAGGCACACGTGTAGGTCATGGACGGGCCGAGTACCCACTCGTAGAACGCGTTCGAGACGTCGTAGTGATGATGGATGGCCTCGGAATCGCGGGTCTTGCTGTGCCGGAATCCCTCGACGACCCGCCGCCAACGGGGCAGTGCCTCCTGCGGCGGCGGTGCGATGGGCCGCAGATGTTCGAAACCGATCGACCTGACGATGTTGGCCAGTACGCGCGCGGGCGGTCGCTTGAAATCCAGTCTGTCGGCCATGGCCTTCAACAGTTCATAAGGGTCGCCCGGGTGCACGCCCTGCATTTCGATATCGCCGGAAACATACGCCCGCGCCAGCCCCAGGTCACCCGGCGCCGTCGCCAAATACGTTGTGCCGCGCGGCGTCAGTAGATCGAGCCCCAGTTCGGCATTCTCCGGTCCGGCCTTGCTGCCGTCGTAGGCGCTGAAGCGCAGCGGCAGGTCTCCGGCCGCCATGATTTCGAGAATCTCGGCCAGCGAGAGCTTGCCGTTCTCGCCCCGGTCGTTCTTGGCCTGAGTCGTCGTCATTGTCGCCGTACCGCCTTCGCGTAGAGATCCAGCAATCGGTTATCGGGGTCGTACATCTTCTTCAACGTCCGATAGTGCTCGCCGCCATACAGAGCCTCGAACTCTTCACGCGGATAGAAGGATTCGGAGTACAGCGATTTGTGTCCACCCAGTTCGCTGACCTTGTGCTCGATCCGCCGGTTGGTGGCTCCATCGACGGCGCCTGCGGGCACCGAGGACCAGAAGCCGATGTTGACGTACGTCTGGCCCGAGCGTATCGGATACAGCGGCCATCCCGCGTTGTCGCGTAAACGCAACGGACACAGCCATACCGGTTCAATGGGTACTTCGTCGAGGAACCATCGCAGAAACTCCGCGGTGTGACCGATCGGTACCTCGACGTCCTGGACGACGCGTTCCCGGGCTGGGCGCCCGTTGAACTTCTCGATGCGGTCGGCGATGTTGTAACGCTGATCAAGGCCGATCATCTTCCAGTAGACGCTGCTGCGCCGATACTTTCGCGGCCACAGCCTGCGGATGCGTGGATTTTGCGCGCCGAACGCGCGGGAACACCAGAACCAGTCGGTGTCCCAACGCCATAGGTAGTCGTGGATGCTCAGCCGATCGTGACCGGTGCCGTCCGCATGCTGGATCGAGCGATAGTAGATCTGTTGTCCCGTGTAATCGCTCACCGGGCCGGGCGCATCCGTCTGGGTGCCCAGACACAGGTAGGACTCCTCGTCGGTGAACACCACACCGTCCAGATAGTCTACTCGTTCGCCCTGGAAGGTCGCCGAATCCACGATCGACTCCATCGCTGCCACGAGTTCATCGAGGCCATGGAATCGGATGTGCCGCAGGGCAACAAACCGTCCGACGGGTTCGAGCTCGATGCGTAGCCGCACCGAGTAGCCCAGCGTGCCGTACGAGTTGGGGAAGCCTCGATAGAGATCTGTGTGTTCGTGCGCCGATGCGGTGACGATTTCGCCCGCGCCGGTGAGGATGTCCATGTCGAGAACCGACTCGTGCGGAAGCCCGTTGCGGAAGGACGCCGATTCGATCCCGAGCCCGGTGACCGCGCCACCCAGTGTGATGGTCTTGAGCTGGGGCACCACCAGCGGTGCGAGTCCGTGGGAAAGGGTGGCCGCGACCAGGTCCTCATAGGTACACATGCCGGCCACGTCGGCCGTGCGATTGACGGTGTCCACACTGATGACACCGGTGAGGCCCGAGGTATCCAGGCCCGGTGTAGTCGACTTTGCCCTTGCGCGGAACAGATTTGAGGTGGGCTTAGCCAAACGCACGGTCGCCGTCGTGGGAATGGCCCGGTAACTCCGTAGTAGCCGGTTCACTCCCTCGGCGTGCGCCGATCCTGACGAGATAGGCACAATTCCTACGCTAGCCCGGTTCTGCGCGTGGCGCACCCGAGAACGTGATTCGGATGCCAAGCGCGACTGTCGGAAACTAATCCAGGGTCAATCGTCCTAGCCGAATCGGTGCTCCGCCAAGCTGTTCGTCGATGCGGAGCAGCTCGTTCCATTTCGCGGTGCGTTCGGATCTGGTGATGGAGCCGACCTTGAGTTGCTCGGCACCCCACCCGACCGCCAGGTGCGCAATGGTGACATCCTCGCTCTCACCCGATCGCGCAGACACGATGGTGTCCCATCCGCAGTCGTGAGCGGTGTCGTGCGCCGACTTGGCGGCGCTGAGTGTGCCGGCCTGGTTGGGCTTCACCAGTAATCCGTTACACGCTCCGGCCTCGGTTGCTCGGCGCACCCGCTCGGCATTGGTGACGGTGAAATCGTCACCGACTACCAGGACGCGGTGTCCCACTGTCTGGGTGAACTCCGCCAGGGCAGCGGGATCGTCCTCGGCGATTGGATCCTCGATGGAAGCGATCGGATACTTATCTATCCACCCGATCAGAACCTCTGCCCACGCATCGGAGTCGAGCTCGGTGCCATCGAGCCCGAGGCGGTAGCGGCCGCCGCTGCCGAATTCGCTCGACGCGATGTCCAACGCGATCGTGACCTGGGCTCCCGGCTGCAACCCGGCCCGCTCGATGGAGGCGACCAGCAGTTCCAGTGCGTCCTCGTTGGAGTCCACCACCGGCCACCATCCACCCTCATCTGCCACCCCGGCGAGCCGGCCTCGCTCGGAAAGCAAAGCCCCGCATGCGCGATGGATTTCGGCGACCCAGTTGAGGCCCTGTTCGATGCTGTCGGCTGCCGCGGGCACCACCATGAAATCTTGAACATCGGTGCGACGCGCGGCATGGGCGCCCCCGCCGATCACCTGAATCTCCGGCAGCGGCATGGCGGCCGTTCGATCACCGATGAGATAACGCCACAACGGAATACCGTGCGATGCGGCTGCGGCGTGTGCGGCCGCCATCGACATGGCCACCGACGTGTTACCGCCGATGAGCGCGAACGCGTCCGACCCGTCAGCCGCGGTGAGCGCCGTGTCGACGGCCTTCTGGTCGGTGGCGTCGATGCCGACCAGATGCTCGGTCAGAGCGCGGGCGGCTGCCACCGCAGCGGTCACGTCGTAACCGGCGAAAGGGCTGCCGCCGTCCCGTAGATCGGCGGCCTCGCCGCTGCCCCGGGACGCACCCGCGGGAGCGATCGCCCGCCCGATGCTGCCATCGCCCAGCAGCAGCTCCGCCTCGACGGTCGGCCGCCCGCGTGAATCCCATACGCGTCGAGCGTGCACACCACTGATGTGTGTTCCGGTCATGGTCCCTCTAACTGTTGTGTGACGGCCAGCGGATCGGTGGCCGATTCATGCAAGGCCTGCCCTGCGCGGGTGCGCAGTGAATCGCGTTGAGAGGCGGACAAGTAGTCCACGGGCGATCGTCCGTCGATGCGAGCGAGAGCCAACGCGGGTAGGAGGCGCGCGGTCCGGGCGGCCACCGTATCCGGCGATTCCCAGGAGACGCCCGCCAGGTACGCGGTGCAGAGTCGGCGGCTCGTCTCCCACAACCGCTCGCGGTACTCTGGTTTCCATATCCGCTTGAGCAGCAGATGATTAAGGCAGAACGCGAGATCGAAGGCGGGATCTCCGTACCAGGCACATTCGGCATCGGTCAGCACCGGTCCATCCGCGGTGACGATGACGTTCTTTGGGCTCACATCTCCATGCACCAGTGCGATGTGCGTACCGGCGAGGTCATCGGCAAGTTGGGAAAGGGCATCGGCGTGGTCCGGCAGGTGCTCTGCCGGATAGCGTAGATACGGCTCGATTCGTAACGCCTCGAACAGGTCATCGGATGCGAATTCGCTTGGCACCGTGGCGTCCCCGGCCGTGTGCGCATGCACGGCAACGAGGCGTACGCCGAGTTCCCTGCCCACTTCTGGATCGATACGCCCGTTCGCAAGATCTTCGCGCCAGGAGGCGATGGGCCCCAGATCTGTCATCGCGAACGCATGCAGATCTTCGACGGCCAGGACAACCCGGGGCGTGAAAGACGGAACGATCGTCGCCGCGCGCCGGAGATAGCGCGCCTCAAAGATGTTGCGCTGCAACGGTGCTACCCAGTGAGCCTGTACCCGAAGCCGCTCGATGGCCCGCTTGACCACCACCGATTCGCCCGAACTCAGCCGAACACGCCACACGTCGGAGGACACCCCTCCGGTCAATGGTTGTGCCTCCGCAGACACAAGTACGGCGTGCGAGAGAAGCTCGACCACCCAGTCAGGTGGTGCCATGCGCACCTTCGGATTTCCACCACAGCGCGTTGAACCAGATGCGGGCGAGCGTGTCGATGGCCTCCTCGTCGGTGACCGAGCTGCGTCCGGTCTCCCCACCCTCTACCAGCCAGACGTAACAGAAGTAGTCCATCATCGCCCCGATCGCCGATGCGGTGATATCGGGATCCATCCCCGGGGAGTACTCGTGTTTCTGCAGTCGCCGAATGTTGTTGGCGATCATCGTGCGTGCCGGGGCGCGCAGGTCTCGCCAGTACTCGACGAATGTCGGGTCTATCTGCGCGGCCTGGAATACCCCGGAGAGCACAGGGGCATGGTCGCGATAGGTGGTCCAGTACACGGTGACGATGTCCCGGATCACGTCATATGGTGCGCGATCGCCCGTCTCGACGGTGTCGCCGCGGGTGTACGCCTCATCGCGGAACTCATCAACCATGGTACGGAGAAGCTCGGCCTTGTCGGTGAAGTAATTGTAGAAAACCCCGACGGATTTCCCGGCCTCGGTGGTGATGTCGATGACCCGTGCCTCGGAGTACCCGACCCGGGAGATGACCTCACGCGCCGCATCCATCAGGGCGCGGCGCGTGCTGCGGCCACGTTGTGTCGAGGGCTGCTCGGCGGCCACGGGCCGGATCGCTGAATCGCTAGACATCACCACCCCGCCAAGGCTACATTAAACCTGAATCGAGATTCAGTTTCAGTCCGATCGCGTGTCATTCCCTAATGATTGCGCAGGTTGCGAGGTTTTGATGACGAGTTCGACAGCAGTGCAGACCGATGCAGTTCAGCGAGCGCGTGACCTCGCACCCGCTATCGCGGCACGGGCGCTCGAGGCCGAGCGCTTGCGCCGGATGCCCGACGAGACCATTGCCGAACTGTCCCAGTCGGGTCTGTTCAGCCTGATGGCGCCGCGCCGCTACGGGGGCGACGAGGCCAGTCTGGAGACCTTGGTGAGCGCGGTCATCGAGGTGGGCAAGGTCTGCGGATCGACCGCCTGGACCTTCTGTATCTACGGAATCCACAACTGGCTCGCCGGGTTGTTCCCCGAGGAACTGCAGGACGAGATGTTCGGCTCGGTTCCGCCGGGGTCTCCGTTGCTGTTTCCGGGCAGCTGGTCGCCATCGGGTATCGCCACTCCCGTCGAGGGCGGCTACAAGATAAGCGGGCGTTGGCAATTCGGCAGTGGTGTCTGGCATTCGTCGTGGGCATCGGTTGCCGCGGTGGTGCAGCATGACGAGCCGCCGAAGTATCCAGATCTGCGCACCTTCATGATCCCCAGGAACGATCTCGAGGTCATCGACACCTGGTACACCTCCGGTCTGCGGGGTACCGGGAGCATGGACATCGCCGTCAGCGACGTCTTCGTCCCCGAGTATCGGGTGCAGGAGTTCGGTCCGCTGGCGCGCGGGCAGTCACCCTCGGCGGAACTGCACGGGTCTGCCATCTATCGGATACCCCTGTTCTGCGCCCTCTCCAATGTCGCGGCCGCGCCGGCGGTGGGGATGGCGCTGGGGACGGTGGAGCTGTTCACCGAGAAGATCAAGACCCGGGTGATGCGGTACTCGATGCAGGAGCAGTCCAAGCTGGCCACCGCGCACCGGCGCATGGGACATGTTGCGGCGCAGGCTGAGTCGGCACGCACCCTGCTGTTGCAGACGGTGCGAGATGTGGAGGACAAGCTGCGCTCCGGCGAGGGGCTGGCCACCGAGGATCGGGTGGCTGTGCGCCGCAACTGTGCCTACGTCGTCGAAGTCTGCAAACAGGCCATCGCCGAGGCGGTCGAGGCATGCGGTGCCTCCGCGCAATACGAGGACTCGCCGTTACAGCGCCACTTGCGTGATGTGAACACCTTGTCCACACACGTTGTCTACGACACGGATTCGGCCTACGAGCTGTTCGGCCGGGTGGAATTGGGACTGCCGCCGGGATCTGTCGCGTTCTGATGAGCACTGGCTCGTGAATACGCAGGTGCCCGAGCTCAACGGGTTGCGGTGTGCGCGCGACGATCGTGTCCTGACTGTCCTGATCGACAACGGTCCGCTCAATCTGCTGGACGGGCCACTCATGTCGAGCCTGTCACGGCTGGCTCGTTGGCTCACTGATCGCGACGACGTGACGGTGGTGCTGTTCGGCAGCGCCAATCCCGATTTCTTCATCGCACACCTGAATGTCGAGATTCTGCAATCGGATTCGGCCCGTACTGCCGACTCGGTCGAATCCTTCCAGCGGTTGGTCGGCAGGTTCCGCGGGCTGCGCCAGGCCACCATCGCACTGGTTGAGGGCAGGGTCGCGGGCGGGGGAAGTGAGTTCCTCCTCAACCTGGACATGCGTTTCGCGGTCCGTGGCCAGGCCATCTTCAATCAGGTGGAGACGGGGCTGGGGATCGTCCCGGCGGGATCTGGTCCGCAGCACCTTCTCCAGGGGCTGGGTCGGGCGCGCGCGCTTGAGGTGATTTTGGGTCATGAGGATTTCGATGCCGATCTCGCGGAACGATACGGCTGGGTGAACCGTGCTCTGGACGCCGATGAGGGGTGGCCGTTCGTGAATCGGCTTGCCCGGCGGATCGCCGTCAATCCGCTCGCACTGATCGCGGGAGCCAAGAGCACGGTCGATGCGCTGGTCACCGACCTGGAGCCGGGGTTGGCCGCGGAGCGGGCAGCCATCGTCGCCGCATTCAAGGATGAGCACAGCACCCAGAGAATCGCGCGCTTTCTGCAACGGGGCGGTCAGACGGTGGACGGTGAACGTCGCCTCAGCGATCTCGTGGCCGACCCTTAGACTGCGACTACAACCAGTAGTAGAACCAAGTCGTAGCGAGGGAGAACTCATGGGTCAGGTCAGTGCGTCCAGTTCGGTGTTGATCAACGCGACGCCAGAGACAGTGCTCGCCGCTGTTGCCGACTACCAGAATGTGCGCCCGCAGATCCTGTCCAGCCACTACCGCGACTACCAGGTGCTTGAGGGCGGTCAGGGTGAGGGCACCGTCGCGTCCTGGAAGCTTCAGGCCACCGAGTCGCGCGTGCGGGACATCAAGTCCAGCGTCAGCGTCGCCGGGCACACCGTCATCGAGAAGGATGCCAACTCCACACTGGTGACCAGCTGGACCGTCGCACCTGCCGGAACCGGCTCGACGGTCACCACCAAGACGGCGTGGACGGGCGGCGGTGGCATCAAGGGATTCTTCGAGAAGACCTTTGCGCCGTTGGGGCTCAAGAAAATTCAGGCCGAAGTGCTGGAAAACCTGAAGAAGACGGTCGAAGGTTCGGCGACCTAACCGCCGGGTGCAGGCGCCGCCGCCGGGTCTACACCCGGCGCCGGTGCGGTACCGCTGAGGTATGCCACGATGCCCTGAACCACGGCCTGCGCGTATTTGGCGCGGCCCTCGGGGCTCGTCATCATCGCCGAGTCCTGGGCGTTCTTCATGTTGCCGAGCTCGACGAGAACCTTCGGGTGCTGGGCAAGGTTGAGGCCCGCCAGGTCAGAGCGGCCATAGAGCCCGCCGGTGCCGATGTAGGTCGCCGGTGTCAGGCCGGCGGCTTGCAGGCTGTCACGCATGGTCTTGGCGAAGCGCAGCGTCGGCTCGCCCTGCACCGCGTTTACCGGCGGATTCGAGTAGTTGACATGGAAGCCATGACCACCAGCCGGGCCGCCGTCGGCGTGGATACTCACGACGGCATCGGGGTTGAAGCTGTTCTCGATCTCCGCGCGTTTGTCGATGCACGGACCGAGCTTGTCGTCGTCGCCACGGGTCATCGCGGTGCGCACGCCGAGTTGGGTCAGCTGCTGACGGATGAGCAGCACGGTGTTCCACGCGAAGGTGTGCTCCGGGTACCCGCCATCGGTAACGGTGCCGCTGGTCTGACAACTCTTCGTGCCGCCCCGACCGTCGGGCACCTGGTTGTTGATCGACCCGTCATTGGCCCCGTTATGCCCGGGGTCCAGCACGACGATGCGTCCGGCGATGCCGGGTGCGGCCGCGGCGATGGGCGCCGCCGGCGTCACGATCGGCAGCACCGTGACCGATGCCGCCGTCAACAGCGCCGTTCCCGCCAGGCCCATGGCACGACGGAGCGGCACGGCACGCGACATCTGGTGTCCGAAACTCACTCGCACCTGGCCACGGTAGCCCGGACGGCGGCTACCCTTGTTGACGACCCGCCGAGGCCCGGCGAGCGTGACCAAGTTGATACCCGGTCGTTTGAGGCGAGAAGGAGATTTCATGCAACCCGGAGGCGCCCCGGATATGTCAGCCCTGCTCGCGCAGGCACAGCAGATGCAGCAGCAGCTGATGGCCGCTCAGGCGCAGATCGCGGCGGCCGAGGTCACCGGGGAGTCCGGTGGCGGCCTGGTGCGGATCACCGGCAAGGGCAGTGGCGAAGTGATCAACGTGCAGATCGACCCGAAGATCGTCGATCCCGAAGATGTCGAGACACTCCAGGACCTGATCATCGGTGCGTTGGCCGATCTGACCTCGAAGACACAGGAACTGGCGAGCCAGCGGCTGGGCCCGCTCGCGGGTGGCCTCGGCGATCTTGGCGGAGGGCTGGGATTGCCCGGTGTTTGAGGGCCCGGTCCAGGACCTCATTGACGAGCTGGGCAAACTGCCCGGGGTTGGACCCAAGAGCGCGCAGCGCATCGCCTTCCATCTTCTGGGTGTCGAGGCTCCCGATATCGATCGGCTGACCGCAGCCTTGACGCGGGTTCGCGATGGCGTTCAGTTCTGCGAGGTCTGCGGGAACGTCTCCGATAAGGAGCGCTGCCGGATCTGCTCGGACCCACGGCGCGATCTCGCATTGGTCTGCGTTGTCGAGGAACCCAAGGATGTGCAGGCGGTCGAGCGCACCCGGGAATTCCGCGGTCGTTATCACGTGCTCGGTGGCGCGCTGGACCCGCTCTCGGGTGTCGGTCCCGACCAGTTGCGGATTCGGGAGCTGTTGACGCGCATCGGAACCGACGAAGACGGGGTCTCCATTTCCGAGGTCATCATCGCCACGGACCCGAACACCGAGGGTGAGGCGACGGCGACCTACCTGGTACGGATGCTGCGCGATTTCCCCGGACTGACCGTCACCCGGTTGGCGTCCGGTCTGCCGATGGGCGGCGACCTGGAGTTCGCGGACGAGTTGACCCTCGGGCGCGCCCTCTCCGGCCGCCGCCCCCTCTGAATTCCCTTGCCTACCTTCAGGGGACGATGAGGAACTGTGCCTGACCGGGGTTGCCTTGTGCTCCCGACACCGTCACCGATGTCCCTGGATCACCGGGTGCGCCCGGGTTCGGTTGAGGTCCCGGTCCACTGCAGTCCGATGAGGACGAAAACACGCCGGTGGTT
Source organism: Mycobacteroides chelonae (assembly GCF_016767715.1). Taxonomy (NCBI): domain Bacteria; kingdom Bacillati; phylum Actinomycetota; class Actinomycetes; order Mycobacteriales; family Mycobacteriaceae; genus Mycobacteroides; species Mycobacteroides chelonae. Next base: position 323,736 of record NZ_CP050145.1, read on the forward strand.
GCGCCGTTAGCGCCGACCGATCCGCCAGGACCGTTACCGCCGCCGATCCCGCCGTTGCCGCCAGTGCCCGCCGACACATCCATCGGATGCGTGCCCAAGGACAGGTCGTGTTGGCATTTGACGAGGATGACGCCGCCGTTGCCGCCGGGGCCGGCGAAGTTTCCGTCCCCGCCGCGACCCCCGGTGCCGCCATTGCCGCCCGTTCTGCCGAACTCGCAGTCATCTCCGTCGCCGCCTTTGCCTCCGGTGCCACCGGTCCCGCCGACTCCACCCTGCCCGCCATTGCCGCCGCGGCCACCCTTGGCTTGAAGTGACACACCGTCCATGAAGGTCTCTACTTCGAAGTCGATGACGCCGCCGTGCCCGCCCGGGCCGCCCGGACCGCCGGCCCCACCGTTGCCTCCGGTTCCTCCGGTCCCGCCTCGAGTGGCGCAGTCGTCGTCAATCCAATTGCAGTTCGCCATGGTCCCCGCCGCGCCGGTAGGACCCTGGGTGCCCTGCGCACCCGTCGCTCCGGCGTCGCCGTTCGGGCCATTGCTGATGATGTTCGCCATGGTGGTTACTCCTTGTGATGTCAGATCGCTGCTTATGCCAGGTTGCCGCGGACGGATGTCGCGCGAATCTTGATGTAACTGGAGGTGATAACGAGCCTTCCGCCGGTATGAATGCGGATGTCGTTGGCCCACAGGCTCTTCGCTTTCGACCCCAAGGTCAGCGTCGCGTTCCTGCCGATCTCGATATCTTTGAACAGCACGAGAACCAGCGGTATTCGGGTGACATGTGCGGCGTACCGCTGGGTGAACGAATGGGTGATCTTCACCTCGAGGCTGTCGGCCTCCACTGGCACTCCAAGTGCATCACTCACTGCGCGTGACAAATTCGTGTGCAGGGCCGGGCGGATCTCGCGGTAGAGCTGGCTGAGTCGCGCCGGGTAGCTCACTCGCCCCTCGCTCTTGCTCGCACACGGTGTGCAGCACGAGTCCTGGACGTCGGGGTGTTCGGCGACACTCTCAGCCATGCGACGGGCGATCTCACGTACCGCGAGATCATCCTCCGCTATGGCCTGGCGTGCAACGCTTTCCTCCAGGCGTTCGGGGACCAGGCGCAGGGTCTGAAGATCGTCGAATCCGGCGATGTCCAGGCGATGCGTCACCTCCGCCCATTCGCGATCGCTGGGATCGACGATCACCGACTTCTCTTCTGGCACAGATAGACTGCGCCGCTCGGCCTTTAAGAACCGTGCTACGGAATCACTGGTCACAATCGCTCCTTTGGGCGTTCGGTATGGAACGTGAATGCCCACGGAACGTATTGCGCGTACGGCCGGGTCTGCGTGAGTAATCGACTACTCGAATTCGGTACCTGGTGCGCTGCCCATGAGAGGGTGGAGGAAGACTAGCGGGCGGACAAGCGCTCTCGGCGCAGCCGCGCTACCTCGTCCAGGTCCAGCGGGGTCAGTTGCGGCACATTCATGGCGCGCGCAAGTAACAGGTCCGCCAGCTCGGGATTGCGGGCCAGACACGGACCGTGCATGTAGGTGGCGATCACGCTGCCCTGCACCACACCGTCGGCACCGTCGCCGGCGCGATTCCCGGCGCCTCGGCCGACCTTCGACAGCGGGGCCGCTGCGGGTCCCAAAACTGTTCCGCCGCGGTGATTCTCGAATCCTGTCAGGGTGTCTTCGAGCTCGTCCATGATGGGTACGCCGGCCAATTCGCCGATGGTGCGCTTGTCCTGCGGGCTGGTGGTGACGTCGAGCAGGCCGACGCCTTCGACGCGCTCACCGGATGACGTTTCGTACCAATGGCCGAGCACCTGAATGGCCGCGCAGATCGCCAGCACCGGTGCACCGCGCTCGGCGGCGCGTTGCAGGCCCGGGTGCGCGATGAGGTGACGGGTGGCGAGCCGTTGTGCGTAGTCTTCGGCCCCGCCCAGCGTGTACACGTCCAGGGAGTCGGGAACGGGATCTGCGAGGGTGATCTCCACGATCTCGGCGTCGATTCCGCGCATCCGCAGGCGCTGCCGCAGCACCACGGCATTACCCGAATCGCCGTAGGTGCCCATGACGTCGGGGAGTACCAGGCCGATTCGAACGGTGGATTCGCTCATACCGCACCACCTTTGGCCAGCGCGCGATTGAGGTTGAGGAACGCCGTGTAGTTGGCGATCACGTCGACCTTGCCGGACGGACAGGCTCTGATGGCCTGAACAGGGTCGTGATGCAAGGTGTGCGTGACGCTGGCATAAGTCAGCCGCACCGCGAGATCGGTGCCGCGTTCGCCCGACGCGACGACGGGCGGCACGGTGGTCTGCGGGTTATCGCACGCGAAATGTTCAAAGTTGACATCCCATAGCCAGGACAGGTCTTCGCCGTCGGGCACCTGCCCGTTGACGGCGATGACGAGTCCGTCGGCGTCGGTGTCCACCATCGACAGCGCTTCCTGCCAGCCGGCCGGATTCTTGGCCAGCAGCAGTCGGACCGTGTGATCTCCGAGATCAATGCTCCGGTAGCGGCCGGCCACCTGATCGACCGCGGATACGGCATCGACGGCAGGGCCGGGGCGGGCACCGAGCTCAACTGCCCCGGCCACCGCGAGCGTTGCGTTTCCGCGGTTGGCGGTACCGGGCAGCGTCAGCGACATCGGCAGGCTGATTCCGCTGGGCCCATAGATGCGGTCGTCGTCGAACCACCAGTCCGGGTCCGGTCGGGAGAAGTCGGTTCCGGTGCTGTGCCAATGGTTTCCGTCGCGGACGATGAGCTCGCCGCTGCGTGGACAGCTCACCGAATCACCGGCCCAGCCGCCGCCGGCGGCCACCCAGACGACATTCGGGTTGTCGTAGGCCGCCGATGTCATGAGGACGTCATCGCAGTTCGCGACGATCACCGCGTCACGGTGCCGGGACAGCCCCTTGCGCAGAGTGCGCTCGATGTTGTTGATCTCGCCGACGCGGTCAAGCTGATCGCGGCTGAGATTGAGCAGCACGATGACTGCGGGGCGGATCGCGTCGGCGACATGTGGCACATGCATCTCGTCGACCTCGAGCACCGCCAGCTCGGCCTCGCGGGTTCCGGCCAGTGCCGCCACCAGACCCGCGTCCATGTTCGAGCCCTCGGTGTTGGTGGCCACTGGCCCGGTGGTCGCGAGCGCCGCGGTCAGCATGCGGGTGGTGGTGGACTTGCCGTTGGTGCCGGTGACTATGGCCGTGCGGCGGCCGACCCCCAGTTCGGCCAGGATGCCGCCGTCGAGTTTGAGGGCAACCAGCCCGCCGATCATTGACCCCGCGCCGCGGCCACTGACGCGCGAGGCCCAGCGCGCGGCGGAGCCCGCGGCGAGCGCGATTCGGCCGCGCAGCGATAGGTGCTCGATGGGCATCCGCGCAGTTTATTGGAGGCCCCTGCGAGGCGATGATGTCGCCGTCGGGGAGCGGGTGTGCACTGCCCGTGCGACCGGAGGTGATGACCGCACGGGCAGTGCAGATCCAGCCTCTAGGCGACGGCGCGCTGTAGCGACTGCTTGACGTCGTTGACCGTGGCCAGAAGCGTGGCGCTGGCCTCTGCCAGCTGCTCCTTCTGCTCGGCAGTACCGGTCAGGGCGATGACGCGCGCCAGCCCGGCAATCTCGGCCAGCCCCGAGCGGAGCTTGAGGACATTGACGAGTTTGGGGAACAACTTGGTCCGGAGTGCTTGCGCGGTCTGGCTGGTGATGCCCCGCTTCGCGAGCACCTTCCGGCCGAAGTCGGTCAGGGTGGCCACGCCGTCGTCGGTCTTCACCACGCCGCGATGAGCCAGCCGTTCGAGGACACGCTCGACCACGGGCTCGGGAAGGGTGATCTCACCCTCGGTTGCATCCGAGACACGCTGCACGATCTGCGCGGCGCTGGCGGGCCCGTCGAGCAGCAGTGAGGCGGTGACGGCGCGCTTGATGCGGAATCCGAAACCGCCGGGACCGCCGGGGCCGAACCCCGGGCCGCCAAATCCGGGTCCGCCAAAGCCGGGTCCGCCGAAGGCGGGACCGTGACCTTCGAAGCCTGCGAATGAATCAGACATCTAATTCTCCTTCTCTGAAGATCAGGCAGCTGACGTGTTGCCCGCTGAACCTGTATCAACTTCCTTGATACCTGCGCTGAATCCAACATGTCAAGGTTCTTGATATGAGTTGGCTGAGAATTTCGTAGTGAGCGGTAATCCATTGCACGGCAACAGTTTGTTCGCGCTGTCCATGTCGCGGCCTGGTCATCCTCGGTAGAAGGGCCGAGTTGCCTGGGCTTACCCTCCGAGCGTGCCCAGCCAAAGGGTGCGAGTCTGCGTGCGTCCTGGAAGGTTCATGCCAGGATGCTTGCGATGACTGAATCCGATGAGGTCGAGCCACTGGGGTACCTGATGTTCCGGGCTGGTGCCGTGATGCGTCCGCAGGTCCTTGCTGCGTTGCGGCCGCTCGGGCTCGGGATGCCGGAGTTCATGTGCCTGCGGATGCTCAACGAAAGCCCCGGGCGTACCAGCGCTGAGCTGGCGCGCGAACACAACGTCTCGGCACAGGCGATGAATCAGGTTCTCAACGGATTGCAGAACGTGGCGCTGGTGTCCCGGCCGACGGTGCCGGCCTCGGGGCGAGCATTACCGGCCCGGGTCACCGCCAAGGGCAAGGCGTTACTCAAACGCGTGGAGTCGGCAATCCGGGCCGCCGAGGACGAGATGTTCGGCCGCTTGAGCGCCGAGGATCAGGGCGAACTCAGACGGATACTGGGGCGACTGATCGACGCTACCGGCGAAAACGCGTGACCATCCACCCAACCAACCAGCCGGTTGAGGTACGCGGCTAGGGTAACGCGTGTGTTCCGCGCCACAGCCGAGACGACGACGCAAGACTGGTCGGCGCTGTCGTCCTGGGTAGCGCGGCAGGGACACGTCCTCGATGCCTCGGCGGCGCGACAGTTCGCGGGCGGTAAGGCCAATCTGAACTATCTGGTGGCCCTCGACGGACGGCCGGCTGTGTTTCGCCGCCCACCCGCTGGCCCGATCGCCGAGGGCGCCAACGATATGGCGCGCGAATGGCGGGTGCTCTCGAGGCTCAATGCGGGATTCGCCCTGGCTCCGCGAGGCTTGTTGTATTGCGATGATCTTGACGTGCTCGGCGCCCCCTTCCAGTTTCTGGAGTATCGCGAGGGGTTGGTAATCGGTGGAGAACTGCCGGCAGGTCTTCCGGGCGAGGCTCCGGAGCGCATCACTGCCACCTTGATCGAGGCGATGACCTCGCTGCACGCGGTGAAGCCGGAATCGGTGGGTTTGGGCGATCTCGGCAAGCCCGAGGGCTTCCTTGAACGTCAGCTCGCCGGCTGGACCCGCCGGGCACATGCGGTGTGGCCCGAGGGGTTGCCTGCCGTCGTCACGAACCTGACCTCGCGGCTGGAACAGCAGATCCCCGAGCAGTCGCGGGTCTCGCTACTGCATATGGACCTCAAACTCGACAACATGCTCGTCGACCGGGAAACGTTGTCGCCCAACGCCGTGATCGATTGGGATATGGCCACCCGGGGCTGCCCGCTCTTCGACCTGGCAATTCTGGCGTCGTACTGGATGGAGCCGGGGGACCCGACCGCGGTGCGTGCCGTCAACCAGATGCCGACCACGACAACAGGGTTCGCGAGTCGTCGGGATGTCATCGATTCCTACTTCACGGTGGCTGGAATGCGGCCGCGACCGTTGCACTGGCAGGTGGCGTGTGCGCGGCTCCGTTTGGGTGTCGCGTGGATGCAGCTGTACCGCAAGTGGCAGTGCGGTGACCTCGTCGGTGCCGGATACGCGGATTTCGAAGACATCGCCATGGCTGTCCTTAGTTGGGCGGCAACACAATTCACCGAGGGAGAAATATGATCGATTTCAGCGTTCCGGAAGAGTTGGCCGCGAAGGCACAGCGGGTGCGTGAGTTCGTCACCGACATTGTGATTCCCTACGAGCGCGATCCTCGGCTGACTGCGCACGGACCCACCGATGAACTGCGCGCCGAGCTTGTCGGCAAGGCCCGAGATGCCGGGCTGCTGACCGTGCAGGCGCCGGAATCCTATGGGGGTTGGGGCCTTTCGCATATCGGTCAAGCCGTGATCTTCGAGGCGGCGGGCTGGTCCACTTTGGGCCCCATCGCGATGAACTGCGCCGCGCCCGATGAAGGCAACATGTTCCTGCTCGGCAAGATCACCAACGAGGAGCAGTCGGAGAAATTCCTGCGCCCCGTCATCGAGGGGTATCAGCGCTCGGCGTTCGCGATGACCGAACCCGATGGCGCCGGATCGGACCCGTCACAGCTCAAGACCTCTGCCACCTTCGATGGCCAGAACTTCGTCATCAACGGGCGTAAGTGGCTCATCACCGGCGCGCGCGGCGCCAAGACGTGGATCATCATGGCCAACCTGGAGGCCAACGATCATCTGCCCGAGGGGCCCACGCTGTTCTTGTGTGACGGTGAGACCGAAGGCATTGTGATCGAACGGATCATGAACACGATGGACCGCAACTACGCCGAGGGGCACGCGGTGGTGCGGTTCGACAATCTGACTCTGCCGCGGGAGGCGCTGCTCGGGGAGACCGGCCAGGCCTTCCGGTACGCGCAGCTGCGGCTCGCACCGGCGCGGTTGACGCACTGTATGCGTTGGCTCGGGGCCGCCGCCCGCGCTCAGGACATCGCCGTGAACTACGCGCGCACCCGGACCTCGTTCGGTAAGACCATCGGCGAGCATCAGGGAGTCTCCTTCATGCTCGCCGACAATGAGATCGCGCTGCATCAATGTCGTCTCACCATCTGGCACGCCTGCTGGATGATGGACAACGGCGCCAAGGGGCGTCACGAGAGCTCGATGGCCAAGTCGTTCGTGTCCGAGGAGCTGTTCAAGGTCACCGACCGGTGTGTGCAGGTGCTCGGCGGTATCGGCATCAGTGACGAGACGCCGGTGGAGATGATCTTCCGCGATATGCGTGCCTTCCGTCTGTACGACGGCCCCACCGAGGTGCACAAGTACGCCATCGGCCGTCAGGTGTTGCGTACCCCGCGCGCCTAGAGCGGCTTGTCGGTCCCACATGCCATCCTGAGTCATGCCGATCTGGGGGCAGACGCCCGACCACAGCCCCAAGTGGGTAGTGGTTGACCTGGAGACTTCCGGCTTTCAGCCAGGTCGGGCGCGTGTCATCAGTGTCGCGGCGTTGGCACTGGATGCCGACGGAAGCATCACCGACAGTGTGGTGAGTCTGCTGAATCCGGGTGTTGATCCGGGCCCCACGCATGTGCACGGCCTCACTCCGGAGATGCTGGAGGGACAGCCCGAGTTCGCCGATATCGTCCCTGACCTCATCGCGCTGCTGCGAGGCCGGACACTGGTCGCCCACAACGTCGGGTTCGACTACTCGTTCCTGGCGGCGGAGGCCGAACTGGCCGGTGCCGAGCTGCCCACCGAGGCGGTGATGTGCACGGTTGAGCTGACCCGGCGTCTCGACCTGGATACGCCCAATCTGCGGCTGGAAACCCTCGCCGCGCATTGGGGCGTCGAGCAGCTCAAGGCCCATGACGCGTATGACGACGCTCGGGTACTGGCCGAGGTATTGCCGAAGGTGCTTGACCGCGCGCGGGAACGGGGAACGTGGCTCCCTATCCGCGAGACCACCCGCAAGCGCTGGCCCAACGGCCGTGTGACACACGAGGAGCTGCGCTCCCTCAAGACCGTGGCGTCTCGTCAGCCGTGTCACTGGCTCAATCCCGGCCCGTTCGTCGCCGGTCAGCCGCTGGTGCAGGGCATGCGGGTGGCCTTGAGCTCCGAGGTCGCTCGCACGCATGAGGAGCTGGTCGAGCAGATCATGCAGGCCGGCCTCGCCTATGCCGACACGGTCGACGAAGACACCTCGGTGGTGATCTGTAACCAGCCAAATCCCAAGCAGGGTAAGGGATTTCATGCCCGGTCGCTCGGCGTGCCGCTGCTGGATGACGAGACGTTCATGACCGAGGTGCGGCGCGTTGTCGGCGGTACCGATGTCGAGCAGTTCACGGTTCCCAGCCGCGCCGGAGCGCAGTACTCACTGTTCTGATGCGCCGAATCCTCTGTGCGGTACTTGCGCTTGCGCTGCTCGTCAGCGGGTGTGGGACACACTCGGGCATTGCCGTCGCAGACCTGGACGCGCAGACGTCGGCCAAGCTCGACACCGCCATCAATGAGGTGCTCTCGAGCGCGGCGGTTCCCGGCGCGATCGTCGGGGTGTGGGGACCCAAGGGGCAGTATGTACGGGCATTCGGGCTCGCGAACACGACGACCCGCGCACCGATGCGTACCGATTTCTATCACCGAATCGGCAGTGTGACAAAGACCTTCACGGTTACCGCGGTGCTGCAGCTTGTCGATGAGGGCAAGGTGGGACTCGATGATCCGATTGCCAAGTATGTCGACAAGGTTCCGGGCGGCGACAAGATCACCCTGCGTCAGCTCGCCCGGATGCAGAGCGGACTGTTCAACTATTCGATGTCCTTGGTCTTCAACCGTGACCTGGAGGCCGATCCACGGCGCCGCTACAGCACCCAACAGCTACTCGATTACGCATTCGCGCAACCGCCCAATTTCCCTGCGGGCCAGGGCTACGAGTACAGCAACACCAACGCCGTGCTGTTGGGACAGGTGGTCGAGAAGGTCAGTGGGCAGAGCCTGCCGGCATTCGTGCGCGAGCACATCACCGAGCCACTCGGCTTGAAACACAGCAGTTTCCCCGACACCAGCACCATCCCCGATCCGCACGCGCAGGGATACACGCAGCTGACGCCGACCGGGCCGCTCATCGACAGCACGGATTGGAGTCCGTCGTGGGCGTCCTGGGCGGGCGCGATGATCTCGACGCTCGAGGACCTGCGGATCTGGGTGCCCGCGCTGGCAACGGGCAAGCTTCTGACCCCGGCCACCCAGCAGCAGCGGTTGCAGACCGTGGCGATGCCGCCGGTTCCCGAAGATATCCGTTACGGCCTGGGGATTTTCGATGCGCATGGATGGATCGGCCACAACGGCAGCATCCCCGGTTACCAGACGCTCGCCATCTACTCGCCCGCCGAACAGACCACCGTGGTGGCGCTACTCAATACCGACGTGGCCAAGCAACCCGCGCAGCCCAGCACCTTGTTCGGTACCGCTATCACCAAGGTGATCAGTCCGGATCACGTCTTCCTGTTGGAGAACGCGATTCCCCAGCCGCGCTGATCGGGTGTCAGGCGTAGGGCAGTAGCGCCATCTCGCGGGCGTTCTTGATCGCGGTGGCGACCTGGCGCTGCTGTTGCACGGTCAGGCCTGTCACCCGGCGGGCACGGATCTTGCCGCGCTCGGATATGAACAGGCGCAGGGTGTTGGTGTCTTTGTAGTCGACCTCTGAAAGACCCAATTTGGCAAAGAGATTGGGCTTGGGTTTGGTATCGGCGACCTTGGCGCGACGATTGCGGGATGTCTTGGCGGCCATCACCAGCTCGCTTTCCGGACGCCGGGCAGCGACCCGTCGTGCACGAGTTCACGGACTCGCACGCGGGACAGTCCGAACTTGCGCAGATAACCACGGGGCCGGCCGTCCACCGCATCGCGGTTGCGCAGCCGCACCGCGCTGGCATCGCGCGGCTGGCGTGCCAGCTCGGCCTGTGCCGCTATGCGCTGCTCCTTGGTGCTCAATGGCTGCCGGATGATCTCCTTGAGCTCTGCGCGCCGCTCGGCATAGCGCTCGACGATGGCGCGGCGCTGCTCGTTCTTGGCGATCTTGGATTTCTTGGCCATCTCAGCGCTCCTCTCTGAATTCCACGTGCTTACGCACTACGGGGTCGTACTTGCGCAGCACCATCCGGTCCGGATCGTTGCGCCGGTTCTTGCGGGTGACATACGTGTACCCGGTGCCCGCGGTCGACCGCAGCTTCACAATGGGGCGGATCTCGTTGCGCGCCATCAGAACTTCCGTCCCTGCGCGCGCAGCCGTGCCACCACGGCCTCGATACCGTCTCGGTCGATCACCTTCATGCCCTTGGTGCTCACCCGGAGCTTGATGCGCCGGTCCTCCGAGGGCAGGTAGTACGTCTTGAGCTGGATGTTGGGTGACCAGCGGCGACGGGTGCGGCGGTGTGAATGCGACACCGCGTTACCGAAGCCCGGCGACCGTCCGGTCACCTCGCAATGCGCGGACAACGGACCTCCATTCATGCCCATTTGATAATGGGAATCGTTTTCGACAAGTGTTGCCTGGGACTGTACCGTGAAGCTGTTAGTAATGAAAATCGTTTGCATTTAGGTGCAAAAGGGCTGGAAAAGGGAGAGTCATGCGCACGCCGGTGCTACTCGTGTCCGGACAGACCGATACCGACGCGGTCGTGGACGTGTTGGCGCGCGACCCGGGAACTGTCATCGTCACGCACCGATTCGACGGGCATATCGTCAAACGGACCGTCGCGGGGATCCGGGGAACTGCGGAGTCCGTTCTGGAACTGGCTCACGGCTGCGTGTCCTGCACGGTCCGTGATGACCTGCTCGTTCTGCTGCGCAAGCTCCATCGCCGCGACGACGTCGGGCGGATCGTCCTGCACCTGGAGCCATGGCTGGAAGCTGATCCGATCTGCTGGGCGATCAACACCGTGCCCGTTCGTGTCGGACCGGGGTTCGTCGACGGACCGGCTGCCCGTGACGTCGAGATCGCCGGGGTGGTCAGTTGTGTGGACAGCGTGAACTGGTTGCAGCAAGCGCTCGGTGACGACGAACTCGAAGATGGCCGAACTGTCGCACAGGTGGTGATCGGACAGGCCGAGTTCGCCGACGTCCTTGTGGTTCGCAATCCAGAGCCCGAAGTGCTATCGGTATTGCGGCGCTTGTCACCACGGGCCCGCATCACTGCCCGCATCGGTCGCGTCGAGCAGGCCCTTGATCATCTGGAAGAGGACGCACGGTGCGGCCGGTCCGACAATCCGCATGGCGCTCTACTCGGCGGGCAGCCCTCGCTGGCCGTTGACGGTCGCATCGCACTGGTGGAGTTCAACGCGCGCAGGCCCTTCCATCCGGAACGATTGCATGCCGCGATTGATCTGTTGCTCGACGGAGTGATCCGTACCCGGGGCCGGTTGTGGTTGGCCACGCAGGATGAACAGGCGATGTGGCTGGAGTCGGCGGGTGGTGGCCTCAGAGTTTCGGCGGCCGGGAAATGGCTGGCTGCAATGGATTCCGATGAGGTGCTGCGATCCGATCCGGAACGTCGGGCATTCGCCGATCTCATGTGGGACTACCGTTTCGGCGATCGTCACACCGCGATGACGGTGCTGGTATGCGGGGCCGACAGCGCCGAGGTGCTGGACGCATTGCGTGGGGCGCTGCTCACCGATGCCGAAATGGCAAGCCCCGCAAGGTGGCATGAATTCGACGACCCGTTCGGCGATTGGCATGAGGATCCGTGCGAACACGTGTCCGAGCTTGAGGCCTTCCTGTCCTACGGCGAGAACAACACAGAAGGGAACCACTGATGAAGCCCGGTATCCACCCCGATTATCATCCGGTCGTCTTCCAGGACACCACCACCGGAAAAATGTTCTTGACCCGCTCGACAGCGACGAGCACCCGCACCGTTGAGTTCGAGGGCCAGGAGTACCCGCTCATCACCGTTGAAGTGACGGCGGACTCGCACCCGTTCTGGACGGGCGATCGCCGGATCATGGATACCGCCGGCCAGGTCGAGAAGTTCCGCAGGCGCTACGGGACTCGTTAATCGAATCGAGAGCGAGCCTGGCGCGGGAAATTGGCTAAGAATCCCCGCCAGGCTCGCTCTCGATGTGAGGGCTAGGCGCGCGCCGCACGGTTGACGGCCGATACCACCGCGCGCAGTGAGGCGGTGGTGATCGACGGTGCGATACCGACACCCCACACGGTCTGTGCCTCGCCGCCGTGGGGGCCGACAACCATGGCTTCGACGTAGGCCGCGGCCTGCGCATCGTCACCGGCGCTCATGGCGTGCTCGGAGTAGTCCAAGACGTTGACGGTGTAGCCCACGCTCGACAGCGCATCGACGAAGGCAGCCAACGGCCCGTTGCCCGTACCGTGGACTTCAGTTTCCTTACCGTCGATCTTCACCACGGCGGCAATGGAATCCGTGCCGCCATCCTCCTCGGATGCGGTCACCTTCTGGCGAATCCGCTCCAGCGGCGTGATCGGCGCCAGGTACTCCTCGGCGAAGACGTCCCAGATCTCCTTCGGGTTCACCTCACCACCCTCGCCGTCGGTGATCCGCTGGATCGACTGCGCGAATTCGATCTGCAGACGGCGCGGCAGCACCAATCCGTGATCGGACTTCATGATGTAGGCGACGCCGCCCTTGCCGGATTGCGAGTTCACCCGGATCACGGCCTCGTAGTTGCGGCCGACGTCCTTGGGGTCGATGGGCAGGTATGGCACCTGCCACAGGATGTCGTCGACGTCGGAATCTGCCTCGTCCGCATCGCGTTTCATTTGATCCAGGCCCTTGTTGATGGCGTCCTGGTGGCTGCCGGAGAAGGCGGTGTAGACCAGATCGCCACCGTACGGGTGCCGCTCGGGAACCTTCAGCTGGTTGCAGTACTCGACCGTGTGCCGGATCTCGTCGATGTTGGAGAAATCGATCTGTGGGTCCACCCCGCGGCTGAACAGGTTAAGCCCCAGCGTCACCAGGCACACGTTTCCGGTGCGCTCGCCGTTGCCGAACAGACATCCCTCGATACGGTCGGCGCCTGCCTGGTAACCCAATTCTGCTGCGGCGACGGCGGTTCCACGATCGTTATGTGGGTGCAGGCTCAGGATCACCGAGTCGCGACGAGCCAGGTTGCGGCTCATCCACTCGATGGAGTCGGCGTACACATTCGGGGTTGTCATCTCAACCGTCGACGGCAGATTGAAGATGATCGGGTTGTCCGGTGTGGGCTCGATGATGTCGCCGACGGCGTTGCACACCTCCAGCGCGTACTGCAGCTCGGTGCCGGTGTACGACTCCGGGGAGTACTGGAAACGCCAGTGCGTATCGGGGTATTTGGCCGCTTCCTCAACACACTTGCGGGCACCATCGGTGGCGATCTTCTGGATCGCGTCCTTCTCGCCCCGAAAAACCACGCGCCGCTGCAGGATCGACGTCGAGTTGTAGAAGTGCACGATCACCTTGGCGGCGCCCTCGCAGGCCAGGAACGTGCGTTCGATCAGCTCCGGTCGGCACTGGGTCAGCACCTGGACGGTCACGTCATCGGGGATGGCGTTCTCGCTGATCAGCTCGCGGATGAAATCGAAATCGGTCTGGCTGGCCGAGGGAAACCCGACCTCGATTTCCTTGAAGCCCATCCGGATCTGCATATCGAACATCCGGCGCTTACGCGCGGGACTCATCGGGTCGATCAGGGCCTGGTTGCCGTCACGCAGGTCGACCGCCGCCCACTGCGGTGCGCGGGTGATCACCTTGTCGGGCCAGGTGCGGTCGGGCAGCTCGATTTTTTCGACCTCATCGGCGAACGAGCGGTACCTATGCACCGGCATCGAGCTGTTCTTCTGGGTGTTCCACGCCGGTTGGTCGGCCGGAATGGGTCCATTCGGGGTGACGATGCTGCGGGGGGTGTAGTTGAACTCGTCTGAAGAGAAGCTAGTCATGGGAAGGCTCCGGGAGTTTGAGGGGTATCTCGACCGGCAAGCCAACAACCCGCGACAGGAAGCCGGTCTGGATTAGACCCTGTCGCGGCGTCGGAGGAGGAGCGCCCGCTGCATAGACGGGACTCTACCAGCCGCAAGAAGCCCGATCATCTGGCAAGCTCGCAGAGCATGTGGGTACGGCGGGGGATGGTGATGCTGCTGGTTCTGCTGGTGGTCACCGGTTGTGCGCGCACTGTCAGCGGACAGCCGCGGGGAGGAGAACCCGCGCCCGGCGCCGACTCCTTCTTTCACGGCGACCAGCCCGACTATGGACAGAAGCTCAATGCCACCGAGAAGGTGACGCTGGCCTATGCGCGTGCGCTACGGCGGGTGGATCCCTGCGGATTCGCCGCCAGTCTCAAGGACTTCGGAGACCCGGGACAGGTCGTTGGCGACTTTCCGATGTGTTATGCCAGCGTGAAGGTCACAGGTGATCCCGGCCTCACCGAGGTCTCCTACGCGTACTCGATGCAGGACAAGCGGGACATCCCCGCGGCCTTCGTGGTGGGGTCTGTCCCGGTCTACGAGACCGGAGCAGATTGCGAGTACGAGGTACCGCTGGGCCTGGAGCGGCTGCCGGGGGCGCCCTCGAACCCCACGATGCAGGCCATGCTGTCGGTCAGTGCGTACCTGTACGGGTCGGATGAATACTCGGACCCGGACTGCCGGCTTGCCAAGCAGGTGATGACCGCGATCGCCAAGGAGCTGCCGTCGGGATTGCCGGCGCGTTCTGCGCTCAGCGCATATCCGATCAAACTTGCCGAACGCGATCCGTGCGAGATCCTCGGGGAGTATCCGGGAAAGGCGCAGAAGGTCTCCGTGGACCTGCTGGGCGATCCCTTCGGGTGTGATTTCTCGCTATCGGAAACCGATATCGAGTACACCGTGCAGCTGACGAGCAGCGTCGATGACTTCCCGGAGGAGTACACGAAATCGACCCGCGGTGGCGTGACGTATTTCCATAACGAGGATCCGAATCAGCTGACGGGGTGTCACGCGCTGGCGTTGGTGGGAGATCCGTTGTACCCCAAGGATGTCGGCGGCGGTGCGGCGAATACCGATGCTGACGCCTATTTTCCGGCCGTGGTCGCGAGCGCCTTCACGGAAGAAGGGCGAACCGATTGCGGGCAGATGCGGGAGATTTTGGACAAGGCGGTGCGACTATTCGCAAACTCCGCTCGATAGCGCTGGGCCTCGTCGCCGCACTGGCGATCGCGGGGTGTGCGAACGTGGTATCCGGTTCGGCCAAGGGGGGATCGCCCGCGCTCACGGGCGCGAGTCTGTTCGTCGGCGAGGTGGCCACATACGGTCAAACCTTCACGGAAACGCAGATGACCCTGTTGGCTTATCTGCGGGCGTTGCGACGGATCGATCCATGTGGTCTTTTGTTGATGCTCAAGGACATTGGCGCTCCGACCTACATTTCGGGAGATGTGGGTGGCTGTTTCGGTTCCATCAAGGTGACCGGCACGGCGTCCCCGTCGAGTGTGGGTCTGTCGCTGGTACTGGGTGACTATTCGCGGGAGCGGCCCGAATTCACGATCGGTGGCGCACCGGTGTTTCACACCGTGGGCACATGTTTGTACGAATTTCCGATCGCGTTGAACAAGCTTCCGAATGCGCCCGTGTTGAAGGGGACGCGGGTGCCGGCGCTGCGCGTTGTGGTCGTCGACGGTGCCAGGGGCGTGCCCGCACCGAATTGCAAGATGGCACAGCCAGTTATCGGTGTGCTGGCCACGCTGAACCCGGCCGATATGCCCGTGCGTGAGGCATTGAGCGCGTATCCGATCAAGATCGCGGAGCGGGATCCGTGCGAGATTCTCGATGAGTATCCGGGCCGGGTAGATGATCTGAGACCGTCCCTATTTGGCGACCCGTTCTCATGTCGATTCTCGTTGAAAGACAGCGATACTCAATTCGAATTCACCATCAGGACGGGCGTCGATCCGCCGTCGAGGCTGCACGAGGAAATTCGGGACGGTGTCGAGTACTTCCACGGTCAAGACGGCAGCATGTGCACCAGCATGGTGCGTCTGGGTAAGCCGTTGTACGCCCGCGACGTCCCGGGTGGTGCCATGCAGGAGAACAGCACCCCGGAGCGGATTTTCATCGAGGTGCTGAGCTTCTCACTGAAGGCCGGGGACTGTGGATCTACCCGCGCGATGATCGACAAGGCGGTAGGGATCTTCCGGGGTTCGTTCGACTGAGGCGTGCACCGGGACACAATGACGTCATGGACAGCGCCGCGGTCATCGAGGGGCAGGTATCGGCTCTGCTACTGACAGGAGTTCTGTGATGCCCTACGTCGAATCGGCGCAGCGGACCAGGGAAGCGGTCGCGGCCGCGCGTGTGGTGCTGATGCATGAAGGGGTGGGCCGCACCACCATGCGCGCTGTCGCCGGGGAGGCGGGCATCCCATTGGGGACGCTCCAGTACGTCTTTCCGAGCAAGCAGGGCCTGCTCAAGGCGGTGATCGAGGATGTCGTGGAGGAGATCGCGGGAGTTCTGCGCGGTGTCTCGGAAACCGAAACCGGCCTGGAGAACGCGATCCGGCACGGCGTGCGGAATTTCTGGTCACAGCTGGTCGACGAGCATCGGGATCTGCAGCTGGTCCAGTACGAACTCGTCACCCATGCACTTCGGACACCAGGCCTGGAGGATCTCCCGGCCTGGCAGTACGAGCGTTACACCCAGGTCGTCGCCCACTGGTGCCAGGAGGCGGCGCGACGGGCCGGAGAGCGTTGTGCGGTGTCTTTCGAACGGTTGGCTCGGGTGCTTGTGGCCGGAATCGACGGCCTGATCCTGCAGCATGTCGTCAGTCCGGACCCGGCTCGTTCCGCCGAAGACCTCGAATCGCTCAGTGAAATGCTCATTGCCCTCGCGGCGGTGACCGCTGCGTGATGCCCGTTGCTCCGATCCGGGGCCGCCGGGTGAGGCGCGCTAACCGCCGAAACTCTCGCCCCAGCGCTCGGTGAAGGCGATGTCGCTCAGCGCGGGGCGTTGCCGGGGGGCGTGATCGCGCTCGACGGTCGATTCGTCGGCACCGGCGTAATCCTCGAGAACAGATCCGATCGCGACGACGGCGATGGGCCGCACGTTCTCGGGGATACCGAAGACGCTGGGTGCGTCGTCCGCCCGGAATCCGGCCATCGGATGGGTGTGCAGACCGTGCGAGCGCGCCTCGACACCCAGCTGGGCAATCGCCAGTCCGGCATCGACCGCCGCGTAGACGGCGGTGTTGTCATCATCACCTAGGTCGGTGCTCACCAGCACGAGCGCTGCCGCAACTTTTGCGTAAGAGTTTCCCCGATTGAGCAGCTCGACCAGTGCCTCGTAGGTGGCGTCACCGCGCAGGCCCACGATGTATCGGACGGGGAAGCGCTTACCCCAACTGGCGGCCCACCGACCCGCTTCGAGCAGGGCTGTCAGGGTCTCGGGAGCCAGGTTTGCACCGGGATCGAAATGCCGCGGACTCCAGCGCGAGGCGATCAGCGGCTGGATCGGAACCGAGGTGATGGCGGTACGTTCGGTCGGGTTGCCCATACGGGCCAGGTTATCGAGTTGTCGTAACCCCTTATCCTGATGACTGGATCTCTCCCGACCCTGGCCGAACAGCAGGAAGGTATGCCGTGGCGCTCGTCGTCCAAAAGTACGGCGGATCGTCGGTCGCAACGGCCGAACGCATCCGCAGGGTGGCCGAACGCATCGTCGAGACGAAGAAGAACGGCAACGACGTCGTCGTTGTGGTCTCGGCCATGGGTGACACCACCGACGAGCTGCTTGACCTGGCTCAACAGGTCTGCCCGGCACCGCCGCCCCGTGAGCTGGACATGCTCCTGACGGCCGGTGAGCGGATGTCCAACGCCCTGGTCGCGATGGCCATTCACTCGCTGGGGGCCTCGGCGCGCTCGTTCACGGGATCGCAGGCCGGTGTCATCACCACCGGCAGGCACGGCAGCGCCAAGATCATCGACGTCACTCCCGGCCGGTTGCGCTCCGCCCTGGACGAGGGCCAGGTGGTGCTGGTCGCCGGATTCCAGGGTGTGAGTCAGGACAGCAAGGACGTCACCACGTTGGGACGCGGTGGCTCTGATACTACCGCCGTCGCGCTGGCCGCCGCGCTGAAGGCCGACGTCTGCGAGATCTACACCGACGTCGATGGGGTCTTCACCGCCGATCCGCGGATCGTTCCGAATGCGGCCCGGCTGGACAAGGTCAGTTTCGAGGAAATGCTGGAGATGGCGGCAGCCGGAGCAAAGGTGCTCATGCTGCGCTGCGTGGAATACGCCCGGCGATACAACGTTCCGGTTCACGTGCGCTCGTCGTATACCGACAAGCCAGGCACGATCGTCAGCGGATCAATGGAGGACATTCCTGTGGAAGAAGCGATTCTCACCGGTGTCGCACACGATCGTGGCGAGGCCAAGGTCACCGTCGTCGGGATTCCCGACGTACCCGGATACGCCGCCAAGGTCTTTCGTGCCGTGGCCGATGCCGAGATCAACATCGACATGGTGCTGCAGAACATCTCCAAGGTGGAGGACGGCAAGACCGACATCACCTTCACGTGCCCCAAGGAGAATGGGCCCACCGCGGTCGAGAAGCTGGACTCGCTGAAGAACGAGATCGGGTTCTCGCAGGTGCTCTACGACGATCACATCGGCAAGGTGTCGCTGGTGGGTGCGGGTATGCGCAGCCACCCGGGTGTCACTGCCGGCTTCTGTGAGGCGCTGGCCAAGGCCGGGGTCAACATCGAACTCATCTCGACGTCGGAGATCCGGATCTCGGTGCTGGTCAAGGACGATGAGCTCGATACCGCGGTCAAGGCCATCCACGACGCCTTCGAACTCGGTGGCGAAGAGGAAGCCACCGTGTACGGAGGTACCGGGCGATGACCTCCATTGGTGTTGTCGGCGCGACCGGCCAGGTCGGGGCCGTCATGCGAAAGCTGTTGGAAGAGCGTGACTTTCCGGCGTCATCGGTGCGGTTCTTCGCGTCCGCCCGCTCCGAGGGCAAGAAGCTGACGTTCCGTGGCCAGGAGATCGAGGTCGAGAACACCGAGACCGCGGATCCTTCTGGATTGGATATCGCGCTGTTCTCCGCCGGGGCCACCATGTCCCGGGTGCAGGCACCACGGTTCGCCGAGGCAGGCGTCACCGTCATCGACAACTCGTCGGCCTGGCGCAAGGACCCGGACGTTCCGTTGGTGGTTTCGGAGGTGAACTTCGATCGCGACGTGCGTGGCGTGAAGCTGCCGAAAGGCATTATCGCCAACCCGAACTGCACCACCATGGCTGCGATGCCGGTGCTCAAGGTGTTGCACGACGAGGCGGGCCTCGCCCGGCTGATCGTGTCGACCTACCAGGCGGTGTCGGGCAGTGGCCTGGCCGGCGTGGAAGAGTTGGCCACTCAGGTACGCGCCGGTATCGCCGATGGTGAGCAACTGGTGCACGACGGCTCTGCCGTCAGCTTCCCGGAACCGGTGAAATATGTTGCACCCATTGCCTTCAACGTGATCCCGCTGGCCGGCTCGCTGGTCGACGACGGCTCCGGTGAGACCGATGAAGACCAGAAGCTGCGTCATGAGAGTCGCAAGATCCTTGGCATACCAGAGCTTTTGGTGAGCGGTACGTGTGTGCGGGTTCCGGTCTTCACCGGACACTCGCTCTCGATCAATGCCGAGTTCGAGCGTGAGCTGACGGCCGCGCGTGCCGCTGAGCTGCTTGGCGCGGCGGCGGGCGTCACCCTGGCCGACGTACCCACGCCGCTGGCCGCGGCGGGTGCCGACGAATCCCTGGTGGGCCGGATCCGTCAGGATCCGGGCGTTCCGGGTAATCGCGGTCTGGCGCTGTTCATTTCTGGAGACAACCTCCGGAAGGGTGCCGCGCTGAATACGATTCAGATCGCCGAACTGCTCGTCGCGAGCTGACTCACAGGAACTTCACGGGTTTTCCCTGGGCAATGGTCAGTCCGTTCGGCCATGCTCGGGGCATGACAACTCCAGACAATCCCGATACACCAACGAATCCGGTGTCTGTTCCGCAGGCACCCGCGCCCGCGCCGCGTTCGGCGAGTAACACCTTGCTGGTGAAGATCGCCGCCGTTGTCGGCATCGTCGCGGGTGCATTCGTGATCCTCGGCGTCACCTTCGGTCTCGGCGTGCTGGCCGGCTCGCAGTGCGGGCATGGTGGGCACGGCGGTCCTGGTGGCCCCGGTGAGCACGGCCGGCACATGATGTTCCAGCGGGACGGTCAGCCTCCGATGCTTCCCCCCGGTGGGCCGGTCATCATCGAGCGCGGTCCTGCGTTCATCCCGCCGCAGCCGCCCGAGCGTCAGGACCGGCGCGACCAGCCGCCGCCGCCCGCGCCCTCCACGCCACCCGCACCCTCCGCGCCGCGCCCCTGACCCGGGTCCATCGCGATCCGACTGCCCGGCGCCACTGGCTACCCTGTCCTGGGATGGTTAGTGGCGCCTTGGCGCCGGATGGGAGATGAGGCGTGCGGCGCATCAGGGGCAGCACGGTCCTGCTGACCGCGCTCCTGACGTTCACAAGCCTGCAATTGCCCTGCTTCCCAGCCGCATTCGCTGACCCGCTGCAGCCCGCGTCGCTGCCTGCGCTGAACCCCGGTGAGGTGGTGCGTGTTGGGCCGGTCGCGGGAACGGGCACCGCGACCTCCGACTACAACCTGGGCGCGACCGATCTGTGCGAGTTCATGGTTTTCACCGGCGGGATGCTGCAGATCTGTGGTGACAGCTTCGCAGGGCAGGGCGTGGGATACGGCGGCTGGTACTCGCCGGTGGCGCTACGCGTCGACACGGAAACAGTGCCGAACGCATCCGGTGTGCGTCACTCCGGTGTGCTGGGCACCGACCGCCCACTTTTGGAAGACCCGACGCCGCCGGGATTCTCGCAACTTCCCTCGGGCGTCATCGACATCAACGGCACTAACTGGCTGTTCATCGCCGTCACCAAGAACTTGGTTCCGCAGTCGACACGGTTGGTGAAGCCTGACCCCTTCCGTGCCGGATGGCCGACCGTGCCCGGATCGGTACGACCCGGTGATTACGCGAATGGCCAGCAGACTCAGATCAGCGGCTATTACGACCCGCTATGGACCCCTGAGTCGCCGAAGGGGTGGGTGTACATCGTCAGCGACGGATTCGATCGTTCGCGACCCGTGGTTCTGTACCGGGCCAAGCCGGACACGTTCACCGACCGCGCGACGTGGCAGGGGTGGGGCGCCGATGCTCACGGCAGATGGACCTGGGGTGCCGCCGTGACGCCGTTGTGGGATGACCACCTGGGCGAGCTGAGCATGAAGATGGTCGACGGACAGGCGGTGCTGTCTTACTTCAACCAGACCACGGGCAACGTCGAGGTGCGGGTTGCCGACAACCCCACGCGGCTCGGCGCGGTACCGGCGACCACGGTGGTGAACGCCGGGGCTTGGCCCGAGGTCGCCGACGAGCTGCCCGAGTCGTGGGACAACACCTTGGCTCAGCCGTATGGCGGATATATCGGGCCGGACTCCACGCTTGATCGGCTCAGCATTTACGTCAGCCAGTGGAACACCGATTCGCGCGACCATGCCCCCTATCGGGTGATCGAATTCGCGGTGAACCCGTTGCGGGCCGGTGTGGGCTAACTAACATCCGCTTGTTACCAGAGTTATCGACGCGTCTATGGCGGCTGGTTAGGATAGTTGCCGATGATTGCTAGCGGAACCTTGATCGACATCGCCGCCGATGAGTGGATAACCGGCGGGCAGGGTTCGCGTACCTTCGAATCTGTGGACGCTGAGGAGCTGGCAACCCGCGCAAGCGAGGCCCTGGCGTCTGGAGACGACAGCGAGGCGTTGCGTCTCGCCAATGATGCGCTGGAGCTGGAGCACAAGAATTCCCGGGCCTGGCGCATTCTGGCGTACTGCCTCGGCAGCATGGGGCGGCACTTCGATGCGATTGATTGCGCACTCTCTGCCGTGCGATACGGCGGCCATGACGCCATCAACCACTACGCCCACGCGTGGGCGCTCAAGGGTGCCAGCAAACCAAATGAAGCCCTCGCGGCGGTCGATGAGGCCCTCGATATCGAGTCCGGATTCGCCGATGCGCTCGCACTGCGCGCGGTGATCCGCAATGAGCTGGGCGACCGGGCGGGGGCCATCGAGGACATGCGCAGGGCGCGGGCGCTCTAGCCCTCCAGCGGGTGCCGCTTGAGGAACTCGTCGATGAGGGCGTTGACCTCGTCGGGGCGTTCCAATGCGGCCAGATGTCCGGTGTTCTCCATGATCACGAACTCGGCGCCGGGGATCGCTTCGGCCATCAGCTCGGTCTCGGCGACGGGAAAGGTGGGATCCTCGCGCCCGGCGACAACCAGGATCGGTGTACCGATGCGCCCGAACAGCTCGCGTTGGTCGGGCCGTGCCGGAACGACGCTGTTGACCGCCCAATAGACCGAGTCGACGTTGAGATCGCGCAGTTCGGCGCGGATCGCCTGTTCTACCTGGGGGCGCTCGCGCATGATGGTGGGGCCGACAAAGGCCTTCACCGCGCGGGTGGTGAGTGGTTCGCGGAATTTTCCCAGCAGCCGGACTATCTCGGTGAGCAGCCGAAACTCGACGGTCTGACGCATGTTCGCGCGCGAGGCGGTGGCGTTCATCAAGACGGACGCTCCGGCACGGCCGGGATGCAGTGCCGCGAAGGTTCCCCCGATCATTCCGCCCCAGGAATTGCCCACGAGGTGTGCGCGCTCGATGCCGAGGGTGTCGAGGATTTGTTCGATGCTGTGTGCGCAGTCTTCGAATCGGAACATTCGGTGCAAGGCCTGGCTGTCACCATGGCCGGGCGGGTCGACGAGGATCACGGTGTAGCGGTCGGCGAAGTATCGGGCCTGTTCGGCCCACATGGACCCGGTCATCAGCAGGCTGGGCCAGAAGAGGATGGCGGGCCCGTTACCGCCGACCCGCACATGCAGGCCGCCGAGGCAGCTCTGGACGTACCGGTCCTGCAATGCGGCACCGCTCATGCGCAGCAGGCTAGCGGTTGTGGGCGGTTGACAGGGAAGATCTGCAGAATGTGGACATGATTGCTGCCCGGTTCCTGCCGCCAGTGCTGCTCATCTGCTCAAACATCTTCATGACCTTTGCCTGGTACGGGCATCTGAAATTCAAGGATCACCCGTTGTGGGTGGTGGTCCTCGTCAGCTGGTTCATCGCATTCTTCGAGTACTGCCTGGCAGTTCCCGCGAATCGTCTTGGCAGTGAGGTGTATTCGGGCGCCGAGCTCAAGGCGATGCAAGAGGTCATCACGCTAACGGTGTTTCTCGGTTTCGCGGTGTGGTACCTGGGGGAGAAGCTCACCCTGAATCACCTGGTGGGGTTCGTATTGATCGCCGCCGGGGCCTACTTCGTATTCAACGGCCCGTTCGGATAGAGACACCATTTCTTGACTCATTCCAGAAAAGGCGCATACTGGTGAGGTGACCGCAGTACAGCCCCCCGCCCCAGCCGCTGCATTGCGCAGGGCGGGACTGCGTGTCACGGCTCCGCGCGTCGCGGTTCTGAACGCGATTGCGGCGCATCCACATTCAACCGCAGATGTCATCGCGATGGTGGTGCGTGCCGATCTTGGGAAGGTGTCCACACAGGCCGTCTATGACGTGCTCAAGGCCTGTGTGAGTGCCGGGCTGGTGCGACGTATCGAACCGGCTGGTTCCGCGGCGCTCTTTGAGACGCGTATCGGCGACAACCATCACCATCTGGTCTGTCGCCGTTGCGGTGCCGTCACCGATGTGGACTGCACCGTCGGGCATGCGCCGTGCCTGGAGCCGTCACATACCGCGGGGTTCGTGGTCGACGAGGCCGAAATCGTGTTCTGGGGCCTGTGCCCCGAATGTCAGCCCAATTAATCAGGTTTCGAGGAGGTTTTCATGTCCATCCGTACAACCACGAACACCGGTATCGCAGTGGAGAGCGACGACGAGTCGTTGACCGCGGGCATCCAGGGCCCGGTTCTGTTGCATGACCACTATCTGATCGAAAAGCTTGCGCAGTTCAACCGGGAACGCGTTCCCGAGCGCATCGTGCACGCCAAGGGTGCCGGCGCGTACGGAGAGCTCGTCGTCACCGCGGACGTCTCGAAGTACACCAAGGCCAAGCTGTTTCAGCCGGGTGCGAAAACAGCGTCACTGGTGCGCTTTTCGACGGTGGCAGGCGAACAGGGAAGTCCCGATACCTGGCGTGACCCGCGTGGTTTCGCCATCAAGTTCTATACCGAGGACGGCAATTACGACCTGGTCGGTAACAACACCCCCGTCTTCTTCATTCGCGATGCCATCAAGTTCCCGGACTTCATCCGCTCGCAGAAGCGGTTGCCGGGATCAGGATTGCGGGACCACAACATGCAGTGGGATTTTTGGACGCTGCGTCCCGAGACGGCA
The DNA here is from genome assembly GCF_016767715.1 of Mycobacteroides chelonae. Classification (NCBI taxonomy): domain Bacteria; kingdom Bacillati; phylum Actinomycetota; class Actinomycetes; order Mycobacteriales; family Mycobacteriaceae; genus Mycobacteroides; species Mycobacteroides chelonae. Next base: position 347,848 of record NZ_CP050145.1, read on the forward strand.
CACCAGGTCACCTGGTTGATGGGTGATCGCGGGATCCCGAAGAACTACCGCCACATGAACGGATACGGCTCGCACACCTATCAGTGGGTCAACGCAGAGGGGGAGCGTTTCTGGGTGAAGTACCACTTCCGGACCGATCAGGGCCAGGATTTCCTGACCCAGCAGGAAGCGGATGCACTCGCCGGGTCCGACGCCGACGCGCATCGTCGCGATCTGTGGGATGCGATCGAGCAAGGCAATTTTCCGAGCTGGACCCTCCATGTGCAGATCATGCCGGTGGCCGAGGCACAGGGATACCGGTTCAATCCGTTCGATCTGACCAAGGTTTGGTCCAAGAAGGACTACCCCTTGATCGAGGTCGGCAAGTGGACGCTCAATCGCAACCCGGGGAACTACTTCGTCGACATCGAGCAGGCTGCCTTCGAACCATCGAATATCGTTCCGGGAATAGGCTTCTCACCCGACAAGATGCTGCTCGGCCGGGTGTTTGCCTACGCCGACGCACATCGGTACCGGATCGGCACCAACTATGCGCAGTTGCCGCCCAACGAGGCGCGGGCCGCGACCGTGAATTCCTACTCCAAGGAGGGCGCGATGCGGTATCACTTCAATGATCCCGAGGTTCCGGTGTACGCCCCCAACTCTTTCGGGGGTCCGCATGCCGATCCGCAGGCAGCGGGCGACCTGGGGGCGTGGGATTTCGACGGCACCGCCGTGCGTGCCGGGTATGTCCAGCACGCCGAGGACGACGACTTCGTCCAAGCCGGAACCTTGGTCCGTGAGGTGCTGGACGATGAACAGCGCGCGCGGCTGGCGAGCAACATCGTGGGCCATGTGCTGGGCGGCGTCAGTGAACCCGTGCTGTCCCGAGTGTTCGAATACTGGAAGAACGTAGATCCGGAGCTGGGCAAGGCCGTCGAAGAGGGCGTTCGCGCCGGTCTCGACGCGCAGTAGGGGAGTTCTTGGATGGCGCCGGTTCTCTTCAAGGGGGCCGGCGCCATCCGTATGCTCGTCGTATGTCCAATGAGGCCGTCTACACCGCAGAAGCCACGTCGACCGGGGGAGGCCGTGACGGGCATGTGCGCTCGTCGGATGGCCGGATAGATCTAGACACCCGAATTCCAAAAGCAATGGGCGGCAACGGCGAAGGCACCAATCCTGAGCAGTTGTTCGCGGCCGGGTACTCGGCGTGTTTCTTGAGCGCACTCAATCTGGTGGCGCGTATCGCGAAGGTGCAGCTCGACCCCGCGACATCGATCACCGCGAAGGTGGGAATCTCCAAGACCCCGGAGGGCGGATTCGATCTGTCGGCCGAGCTGGATGGGTACCTGCCCGGGCTGTCCCAGGAGGTCGCCGATGACCTGTTGGAGCAGGCGCATGAGGTATGCCCGTACTCCAACGCGACCCGCGGCAACATCGAGGTGACGGTCAAGGCGCGGGTCTGATGCGCGGGTTCGTCGTCGCGGGGGTATCGGCGCTGGCCTTGGTGTTCGCGCCGGCGGCCCAGGCGGTTGGTCCGGATGCCGTCGTGCTCAAGCCCAAGGTGGTGAATTCGATCGTCGGCACCGAACTTCCCGTCACCCGGACTGTCGAATCTCCGACGGCCGGCTACCAGGTGAGCGAACCGAGTTGTCTGAGCTTCGTCGATGTGGGGCTGGACGAGGTGTTCAACGGTAACGGCGAATTAGCCGAGTATCGCGGGCAGACGTCACAGAGATCGGATTCGGACACAACGTATTCCGTGAAGCAGGCGGTGGGGGTTTTTCAGCGCCCGATCGCCGCGGTGGATCCGGTTGTCGCGCTGTTGTTCGTGGACAACTGCTACGGCGTACCTCTGGATGTGACCGATGGCCAGGGTGCGCGGGAAACGTGGACCATCACCAAGGGCAAGTCGGGAGACACCACGGCCAGCTGGTCGATGGCCAGCGCCACCGGGACTACTTGCTACGTGCAGATGCGTGCGAAGCGCGAGGTGTTATTGCAGGTGAAGGCGTGTGTACCGAAGAATGGCGAGAACATCGCCGCGGCCCTCGCCGATGCCATGGAGGGACGGGCATGACCATCAAGATCGCCTCGGCCGTGACTGCTGCGACGGTGGTCGCGCTTGCGCTGGCCCCCGTTGCGGGAGCTCGTCCATCCGATCCGGGCGTCGTGAACTATGCGGTGCTCGCGCGCGGATCGGTGAGCAATGTCCTGGGGGCGCAGCTCGGGTCGCATAGTGAGTTCACCCAGCCGTTCCAGGCGTTCTCGGTGGATATCCCCGAATGCAACAACTGGTCGGATATTGGGCTCGATGAGGTGTACGCCGATCCGGATCTGGCCTCGTTCCGGGGTGCGACGACGCAAGACTCGGCCACGGATGCAACGCATTTGGTCAAGCAGTCGATCGGGGTGTTCGCCAACGACGATGCCGCTGACCGCGCATTCCATCGAGTGGTGGACCGCACTCAAGGATGCTCCGGTCAGACGGCCACCTTGCTCCTGAATGACGGCCGACGCGAGGTGTGGACATTCACCGGACCCGCGGCCGGTGCCGCCGACGCCGCGTGGATGAAGGAGGAGGCCGGTCTCGACCGTCGCTGCTTCAACCAGACCCGCAGGCGCGAGAATGTGTTGCTTCAGGCCAAGGTCTGCCAGCCGGGGAACGGCAGCCTTGCGGTGAACGTGCTGGCCAACACGATGCAAAACGGCCTGGGCCAGTAGGGGTAGGTGTGGGGGATTGCTTCTTTTTCTGGGGCTTATCGTCGTCCCGTTTTTGTTGTGGTCGATATTTGATCCGAAGAGCCAGTGGCAGGTGCTGTCTTCCTGGAAATACCGGAACCCCGAAGCCAACGAGCCCAGCGAGGCTGCCTACGCGATGACGCGGATCGGCGGTGTTGTGGGTCTGGTCGTGCTGGTGGTGGTTGGGTACAAGATGGTGCAGGCCGACCGGAAGTATCGAGATCTGATGCCGCCGGCCAGCTCTGCGTCGATCACAAGCGCGCTGGATAGTTGAGTGTGCGGATCGTGTCGACATCCGGCCGGAAAACGACACGATCCACACACTCGATTGGTCCTTACACCGACGCGGCGGCCTCATTGAGTTCGTTGAGCGTGTTGGTGGCCTCCAGGTACTCCTGGACCCAACGCTCGATGACCGCGGCCGACTTCTCCACCTTGGTGAACTGGCCGACGACCTGGCCGATCGGGTTGAAGGCGACGTCGATGGTCTGATCCGGGAACTTGTGAGTGGCTGCCACCGCCATCCCGGAAACCATGTACTGCAAGGGCATTCCCAGCGGTTCGGGATTGCCCTCGGTCTGCCAGGCCTCGGTCCAATCGTTCTTGAGCATCCGGCACGGCTTGCCCGTGAAGGACCGGCTCCGCACGGTGTCGCGGCTGGTGGCCTTGACGTAGGTGTCCTGTTGCACCGCGGTGTTCTCGGCCTCCTCGACCATGAGCCACTGCGAGCCGCTCCATGCGCCCTGCGCACCCATGGCCAGCGCTGCGGCGATCTGGTAGCCGCTGCCGATACCCCCGGCGGCCAGCACGGGCACCGGTGCGATCTCCTTGACCACCTGGGGCCACAGCACGATCGAGCCGACCTCACCGCAGTGGCCGCCACCCTCGCCGCCCTGGGCGATGACGATGTCCACCCCGGCGTCGGCATGCTTGCGGGCCTGCTTGGGCGAACCGCACAACGCCGCGACCTTGCGGCCGGCGTCGTGGATGTGCTTGATCATGTCGGGCGGCGGGGTGCCGAGCGCGTTGGCGATGAGCGTCATCTTGGGATGGCGCAGCGCGATCTCCACCTGGGGGGTCGCGGTGGCTTCGGTCCAGCCCAGCAGTTGCAGGGCGTTGTCATTGCCCTCTTCGACGGGTACTCCGTGGTCGGCCAGCAGCTTGCGACCGAAATCCAGATGCTCCTGCGGAACCATCGACTGGAGCATCTTGGTGAGGTCTTCGGCCGACATGTTCGCGTCCATGCCCTCGTACTTGTTGGGGATGACGATGTCGACGCCATAGGGATGGTCACCGATGTGCTCGTCGATCCAGTTCAGCTCGATTTCGAGCTGTTCGGGGGTGAATCCGACGGCGCCCAGCACGCCGAAGCCACCGGCCTTGCTCACCGCGACGACGACGTCCCGGCAGTGGGTGAAGGCGAAAATCGGGAACTCGATACCGAGTTCGTCGCAGATCGGGGTGTGCATGACTTCTCCTTGGGTGATGGGAAGAGGGGCAGGCGGAGGGCGGGATGGGGTCCCGGCAGCGGACTAGTAGGAGGGTCTAAAAACTGGAACGTGTTCTAGTTTAGAACAGGTCCTGCACGCCCGTCCGGCGGCTTCCCTACACTCACGCTGACCTAATCGCACGAGCCGGGAGTAGCCAGCGCATGTTTCCGCATATGGGAGTGCCGGACGCGGCCAATACCGCCTGGGTTCTGACGAGTGCCGCGCTGGTGCTCCTGATGACCCCGGCGCTGGCCTTCTTCTATGGCGGCATGGTGCGCGCCAAGAGCGTCCTCAACATGATGATGATGTGCTTCTCGGCCGTCGCCGTGGTGTGGGTGCTCTGGGTGGCCTTTGGGTACTCGATGGCGTTCGGTACCGACATCGGTGGCGGACTACTCGGCGATCCGTTCCAGTTCGCCGGATTGCAGCATCTGTTCGAGGGCGACTACAAGGCCCCCTCGGTGCCGCTGTGGGGCCAGACCAACATTCCGGCATTGGTGTTCGTCATGTTCCAGGCGGGGTTCGCCATGGTGACGGTGGCGCTCATCGCGGGTGCGGTCGCCGACCGGATGCGCTTCCTGCCGTGGATCGCGTTCACGGCACTGTGGGCAACTCTGGTGTACTTCCCGGTGGCGCACTGGGTATTCGCGGTTGAGGGCACCACTGCCGACAAGAGCGGATGGCTCGCGAACCTGGGCGTCCTCGACTTCGCGGGTGGTACGGCCGTGGAGATCAATTCGGGTGCTGCCGGATTGGCGCTGGCCATCGTTCTTGGCAAGCGGCGCGGATGGCCGCGCGAGGCCATGCGCCCCCACAACCTGCCTGCCGTCATGCTCGGTGCCGGGCTGCTGTGGTTCGGCTGGTTCGGATTCAACGCCGGTTCGGCGTTGGCCGCCGATGGCACCGCCGCGATCGTCATCGCCAACACCCTGGGTGCGGGCGCCATGTCGATGGCAGCCTGGCTGCTGGTCGAAAAGGTCCGGCACGGCAAGCCCACCTCATTCGGTGCGGCCTCGGGCGTCGTCGCGGGTTTGGTGGCCATCACGCCTTCGTGCGCCGCGGTCACGCCCATCGGCGCGCTGGTGATCGGTGCGGTGGCCGGTGCGGTGAGCTCTCTCGCCATCGAACTGAAATACCGTCTGGGATATGACGATTCGCTCGACGTGGTGGGTGTGCACCTGGTGGGTGGCGTGGTCGGTACGTTGATGATCGGTGTTGTCGGCAGTGCCGCGGCCCCCGCCGGTGTCAATGGGCTGCTGTACGGCGGCGGGTTGCATCAGTTCTGGCTGCAGCTGGTGGGCGTGGCGGCGGTGCTCGCCTACTCGGTTGCGGTCACCGGGGTCATTGGGCTGGGCCTTCGCCATTCCATGGGCATTCGGTCGCATCCGCAGCACGAGTCCGATGGTCTCGACGACGCCGAGCATGCGGAGTCGGCCTACGAGCTGGCCACCACCCGCGGTGGTGGGCTCATCAACCCGGGGCTCTGAATCTGCCGATCCCGGGTAGAAACCGTCCGACCCGGGATCCGTAGTCGCGGTAGGTCTTGCCGTGTGCCGCGAGTAGATACGGCTCTTCGACCACCCGCACCTGCAGTTCGATCGAGGCGGCGAGCAACACGAAACCGCTGAGGGCCAACAGGTTCGGGGTCATGAGGACCGACCCGGCCGCGAAGGTCAGCATTGCGGTGAAGATCGGGTTGCGCACCCAGCCGAAAACGCCGCTGCTCACCAACGTGGTGGTCTCGCGGGTGTCGACGCCGACCCGCCACGATTCGCCCATGGTCTGCTGAGCCCCGACCGTAGCGACGATTCCCGTTGCCGCCAGTGCGATTCCCGCGACTTGAAGGGATTGATGATCCAGTGCGGGAAGGGGCGCGATGAGTCCCGCCAGCTGCAGGATGGGTGCGAACAGGGCGGCGATTATCGCGGCGATGAATCCCACCCCCGCGAACCATTCGCGTGACCCGGGGCGTCCGTGGAATCCGCGGACGCCGGTGGAGCCGGTGGCTCGCCACTGTCGGTAGCTCTTCCAGCCCAGCCCGGCGGCGATGAAGACCAGATAGACGACGAGCGCTGCCACGGCCATGAACTTCCCTCCATTAATGCAGACATTCGCATGTAACAATATTTCGAGAGGAGTGTCAATAACCCAGGGGGTCATTCCCGCTGCTCGTCTAGGCTCCTGCGGTTATGAGGTCTGTTCTGGGGGTGGCGTCGGTTCTTTGTGTGCTGGCGATGGCGGCGTCGTCGGGCACCGCCTCGGCGAATCCTGACGAGTTACCGGTGCTGGTGGACGCGCTCCCCGGTCTGATGCTTGAGCCCGGGGACGTGAGTCCCGTCGTGGGGTCCGGCATGTCTGTTTCCGGAGATTGGGCCGGGCTGGTGTCAGATCGGACCGACAGACCCGAATGCGGCAGTGTGGTTTTGGCGTCGGCAGCCAGTTACGAATCCTCCAATTACTTGTCTGGGCGGTACCGGTCATTGACGGACGGGCCGAGCTGGACGCGCTTGGTGGACCAGAGCATGGTGATCTTTCCCGAGTGGTCGGATGCGGCGAACTTCGCGCTCGGTGAGGCGGATCGCTGGCGGGCCTGCGAAAACCAGCGGGTCACTTCGCTCCTGCCGCAACCTGACGGAAGCACGCGTCGTGAATGGGTGCAGCTTCGCAAGATCGTCCAGGTGCAGGAGGTTCTGGTGGTCGGGTACGCGTGGCCGACGGATTACGGCGGAGCCATGTACTGCCAGCACGCGCTCGCGCCACTACGGAACGTGGCTATCGACGTGCGGGTTTGTGGTCAGCGCGACGGGAACCGTGCACTGGACCTCATCCAGGCCCTGCTGCCGCGGGTGGCTCAGGCGTAGGAACGCTCAAAGATGCTGTGACAAAACCTCTCTCGGGTAGCCTCGATGCGTGCCCGACAGAGATGGCCTCATCGTCTGCGGCGAGACGCTGGTCGACGTGGTGCCCGCGGCCGACGGATTGTGGCGCTCGGTACCGGGCGGTGGTCCGTACAACACCGCGATCGCCGCCGCCCGGCTTGGCACGCGAACCGCTCTTCTCACGCAGGTGTCTCACGACGTCTTCGGGCGCCGGTGCATCGACAACCTGACCGCGGCGGGTGTCGACGAGTCGTTGGTGATACGCCATGACGTCCCTACGACATTGGCCATCGCGGAAATCGACGAGCTGGGTGTCGCCCAGTACCGGTTCTATTGGCAGGGAACCACCAATGATGTTGCTCCACCATCGCTTCCTGTTGCGGCGCTCGCGCCGGTGGCGGTATGGGCGGGCTCAATCGCCAGCGTCCTCTGGCCAGGGCGCGAGGCGCTGCGGGCCTGGATAGTCGAGCACTATTCGGACGCTCCACTCATTTTCGATGTGAATGTGCGCCCAACGCTCCTGGGCGACCGCCAGACGTATATCGAGCGCATCACTTCGTGGCTGGCTCTCGCGGAGGTGGCGCGGGCCAGCACCGAAGACCTCCAGTTCCTGTACCCGGGCGTATCGATCGCGGGTGTGGTGGGCCGCTGGTTCGATGATTACCCCCGCATCCGGATCGCGTTGATCACCTGCGGTGCGGCGGGCTCGCTGGCCTTCCGGCGGGGCGAATCCTCGCCGCTGCGCATCCCCGCCCACCAGGTCAGCGTTGTGGACACCGTCGGTGCCGGGGACACGTACACCGGCGCCTTCCTTGACGGGTTCTATCAGCGGCGGCTTGAGCTGTCCGAGGCGCTGCACCGTGCGGCGGTGGCGGCGGCGATCACCTGCACCCGTTCCGGAGCACAGCCGCCGGATTCGGCTGAGCTGGCCAACGAGCTGCGCCGCATCGGGTCCTAGAGTTCAATACACAAGAATCGGGGGCCGAGGCCAGGGGGTGAGCATGCGATCAGTGGTGGGGGCACTGGTGGCGGTACTCGGCGTCCTGCACCCGGCTGTCGCGGCCGCCGAACCATCGCCCCATGTGCCGCCTTCGGCGATCGACCGCCTGATGCTCACCCAGCGAGAGGCCGAACGGGTGATGGGCGTGGCTCTGCCCAATGTCCAGCGGCAAAGTGCCACCTTCGCATTGGACACCGATCGCCCGGACTGCGGAAGTGTGGTGTTGGCTTCGGTGTCGAGCTATGACAGGTCCCCTTACGTGGCCGCGCATTCCCAGGCACTCTGGGATCACGCCGGCTGGTTCACCCTGGTCGATCAGAGCGTGGCCGTCTTCGGCACCGATGCGGAGGCCCGCGACTTCGCGCACAGCGAGGCCGATCGCTGGCGGGCGTGTGAGCATCAGACCATCAACGTCTCCGAGCTGGCCATCGACGGCACCACTCTGGTGGCGACGGTGGATATTCGGGATGTCACGCAGGTCGACAACCTGCTCGCGGTCGGCTATTCACGGAACGATTCGGCGTATGCGTCATGTCAGCATGTGCTTCTCAGCGAGCGCAACGTCACCATTGATATCCGAACGTGCTCAACGGTTTCCAAGAGTGACGGTGAGCGGGCATTCGAATTGATGAAGATCGTCGGTCCACGAGTGTGGGAGGCATAAGTCATGAGAGTTCCGGCATGGGCGGTCGTGACGACGATGGCGGGGATGCTTTTGGCGTCACCCGCGCACGCGGATCCGGGTTCGATCGTGCCGCCCGCCGCGATCGATGACCTGATGGTGACGCCGCAAGAGGCGTCGTCGGTGCTGGGAGTTGGCTTCCCGACGGTCAATCGGCTCAATGCGCTGCCAGATCTGTCGACGGACAGACCCGATTGTGGCAGCGTGGTTCGCGCGTCCATCGCCACCTACGACCGAGCGCCGTACATGGCCGCGCATGACCAGCAGCTCGAAGATGCGGCTCCGTGGACCGTCCAGGTCTCGCAAAGCGTTGCGGTCTTCCCCTCTGACGACGAGGCCCGCGACTTCGCTTCCAGTGAAATGGATTTGTGGCAGCGGTGCGCGAACCAAACAGTGCACGACGGCTTCCAGTGGCGATACATGATCAGTGCGCTGCGCCGTGATGATGACGCGATCGTGGGACCGTACGTGATGATCGCCGATAACGGAGTGCGTAAGGCATGCACGCATCTACTGGTCAGAGTCCGTAACACCGTGACTGACATGCGGACATGCTCGGACGGTCCCGAGCGTTACGAACGTGTTTTGCGCATCACCAGGATCATCGGGCCCCGCTACGAAGCGGCCTGAACACGCACCGCGCGAAGGGGATTGATGGACGTCTGCAGGGCGGCCACCTCGGGACCTGCCTGCGCCACCGCGAACCGATACAGGTCCGCCATGCTCGCGGTGCTGCCGGCAATGGTGCCGTCGGGCAGTCGCGCCTCGCCAGCTGCGACGGTGACCGGCAGCTGGCCCAATTGATAAGCACCATCGGGCATTCCGGCGGCGCACATCGCGTCGGTGACAAGAGCGATTCGGTCGGGTCCCACTGCGGCCAGCACCGTTCGGTAGATCGCGGGGTGGATGTGTACGCCATCGGCGATCAACTCGATGGTCACCGCCGGGCTCTCCAGTAGTGCCGGGATGGGGCCGGGCTCGCGATGGTGGATCGGGCGCATGGCGTTGAACAGATGAGTGGCGACGGTGGCACCGGACGAAATGGCCTGCAAGGTCTGCTCATACGTGGCATCGGTATGCCCCACTGCCGCCACTACGCCGCGCGCGACAAGCAGCTCGATCGCCGGGATGGCGCCCGGGAGCTCGGGCGCGATGGTGACCATCCGAATATGCCCGGCGCCCGCGTCCAGTAGCCGCTCGAGCTCGGCAAGATCCGGTTCGCGCAGCAGCCGCGGATCGTGAGCTCCGGCATATCGCGGCGACAGCCAGGGGCCTTCCAGGTGTATACCGGCGATACCCCCGGTGCCCGCCGTGCCGGCAAGCACGCGCACGGCGTTGAGCAGGTCATCGGGCGCCAGAGTCACCAGGCTGGCCAGCATGCCGTCGGTGCCGTGGGACCGATGCCATTCTGCGGCAGTGTGATTGGCGTCCGGATCGTCTCCAAATGATGCGCCGCCACCGCCGTGCACGTGCATGTCAAAAAACCCGGCAGAACCCACGTCGTGTCCTCAGAGCGTTTCGGTCACCTTGGATAGACCTCGTGGTACATCGGGGTCTTCTCCGCGGCCGATCGCCAATTGCAGGGCAAGTAGCTGCAGCGGAATGATGGCCAACATGGGCGAAAGCTCCTCGAGCGTCGGCTCTAGGGTGACGCCCAGCCCGGTAGCTGCCACCGCGTCCGCCGATCCTACGCAGCACACATCGGCTCCGCGTCCGGCCAACCGGTGCAGCACGTCGTTCATGGCCCGGCCGCCAACCCCATCGGGCACGATCGCGATCACCGGTACCTGCGGATCGATCATGGCCAACGGGCCATGCAACAGATCTGCCCCGGAGAATGCCTGGGCAGAAAGATAACTCGTTTCCATCAGCTTGAGGGCGGCTTCGCGTGCGGTGGGGTATGAGTAGCCGCGACCAGTGGTGACCAGGCGTGAGGCGAAGCGGTACCGGGTGGCCAGCTGCTGCACCACGGCGCTGTGCAGGATTTCCTCACCGCGTTCCGGGAGCAGGGCGGCCGCGGTGTTATCGCGGCCCGCCACATCGGTGAGCAGCAGATACAGCGCCAGCAATTGCGCCGTGTACGACTTGGTGGCTGCAACCGCCAGTTCAGGGCCGGCCAACACGTCCACGTGGTGTTCGGCAGCGGTGGCCAGCGCAGATTTCGGGGCGTTGGTCACGGCAACGGTCAGCGCTCCCTGCTCGCGTGCCACCGACAGCGTCTGCACCAGGTCGGGGGAGCCCCCCGATTGACTGACTCCGATTACCAGCACACCCGAAAGATCGGGCCGCGCACCGTAAGTCGTCATGGTCGAAGGGGAGGCCAGACCGGCCGGGACCTGCAGGATGATCTCGGTGAGGTACTTGCCGTACAGCGCGGCGTGGTCGCTGGTGCCGCGCGCGACGAAGAGCACGAAGCGCGGCCGGTACTCGACGATCTTGGCTGCTACCTCCGCGATGCCTGATCGGCCCTCCGAAAGCAGCCGCCCCCATACGGCAGGCTGTTGGCGGATCTCGTCAGCCATATGCGTCCCCGCGGTCATGCCTTCTCCAATCCGTCGACATCGACCCCGGCCAGGGCCAATGCTCCAAACACCGGTTCACGTTGCAGCACAGCGATATCCGAAACACCGGTGCTGCGTGTACGTTCGATGATATCGGCGACGAGGCCCGGTTGGTTGACCAGTAGGCCCCCGCCGAGTACCACAGGCAGTCCAGGGCCCAATCGTAGGCAGACACCCTCGATCAAGGCGGCCAAGTCGATGGCTGTTTGCCTGGTGATCACCTGTGCGGCGTCATCACCTGCCGAGGCGAGGTCGAAGACAAGCCCTGCCATCTTGGCCCAGTACCGGCGTTCGGGGTGGGCATAGAAATGATCCAGTAGCTGTGCGGGCTCGGTGACACCGCACTCGGTGGTGAACCGTTGCGAGAGCGCGTCGGGAGGATCGCCCCGATCGGACAAAGAGAGAGCGTGCCGCACAGCAGATCTAGACACGCCGTAGCCGCTGCCATCGTCCCCGAGCAGGTAGCCCCAACCGCCGACTCGCGCGGTCGCGCCGTCGCCGCGTTTCCCCCAGGCCACTGATCCGGTACCGGATATCACCGCGATGCCGGCCGTGAGGCCACCCGCCGCCAGGATGAGCTGCGTATCGTGCACCGCGGTGATGTCGGCGTGAGGTGCATACGGTTGCAGCAGTCGAATCAGGGCCTGCACGCCCTCGGGGGTATCCACCCCGGCCGACCCGGCGCTTACGCGGGAGACATCGTCCCGGTTCAACTCGGAAAAGATGTCGGCGAAAACGGTTTTCGCCTGCTCCTCGCTCACCGACTGCAAATTGGCGCTACCTGCCAGCGCCTCGCCGATCACCTTGCCGTCCGCGACGGCCAGTGCGCGGGTCTTGGACCCGCCGATGTCTATCCCAACTACTACGCCTCGGGCCACTTGCCTCCGCTTTCCCAGAAATGCCGGATCTCCTCAAGGTTGCGGCCCTTGGTTTCCGGTGCCAACAGATAGACGAACACGAGGGCGGCCAACGCCAGAGCGCCGAAGACCCCGAACGCCACGGTGCCGCCGAGTGCGGTCAACAACGTCAAGAAATACATGGAGACAACGGCATTGGCCACCAGGTCCGAAGTCAGCATGGCGCTGGCCCCATAGGAGCGCAGCCGTGCCGGGAAGCTCTCGCCCGCGTACACCCACACCAGCGAGCCGAACCCGAAGGTGAAGCCCACCGCAATGAGCACGATTCCCAGGAAGCCGAGAACTGTCAGCACGCCACCGAATGATGATCCACCGATTGCGAATACGGTGACCAGCAGGGCGTCGGCGATGATCATGATGGTAATGCCGATCATGAGGATGGGACGGCGGCCCATCCGGTCGATGGTCGACATGGACACGAATACCGCCAGCAGCGCTGCCACCTGAACAAGCGCGGGCAGTCCGAGCTTGGCGAAATATCCGGACATGCCCATTGCCTCGAAGATGCGAGGCCCGTAGTAGACGACAGCGTTGATGCCGGTGATCTGAATGAAGAACCCAAGGCCGACAACGAAAAAAGTTGCTCTGTTGTAGGGCGGAGTCACCATCTCCTTGAGTCGTGCCAGCACCGAACCGCCGGCTTCGGACCGCAGGGCGTCGGCAATCTCATCGAGCTCGTGGTCGACGTCGATATCGGGATCCACCGTGGTGAGGATCTCGCGTGCCCGTGCGCGGTCGCCACGCATCATGTACCAGCGCGCCGTATCGGGGAGCTTGCGCAGGGCGATCAATACCAGCACGGCGGGGATGGCTGCCAGACCCAGCATCAGTCGCCAGCTGCCCGTTGACGACAACGCCCAGGCGATGAGGTACCCGGCGATGATCCCTGTTACGCAGGCCAGTTGGTAGAGCACCAGCATCGAGCCCCGGATCTTGGTGGGGGAGGACTCGGCGACGAATACGGGAACCACCACCACCGACACACCCACCGTGAGGCCGAGCAAGAATCGCGCAGCGACCAGGGTGTTCAGGTCGACGGCCAGTGCGGAGAGCAGCGAGAAGATTCCAAACGTCGCCGCCACCAGGACCATTGACCGTTTCCGGCCGATCTTGTTGGACAGTGGGCCACCGATGAGCGCGCCCACGATCTCGCCGATCACCACCGCGGTGGCGGCCACCTGCTGGTCATTGGTGGACAGATGTAGATCGTCGGTGAGGAACAGCAGCGCACCGGCGATGTTGGAGGAGTCGTATCCGTAGATGACCCCCACCGCTGCGGCCGTCACGGCCACCATCAGACCCAGACGCGATGTCGAGCGGAGGTCGGTGATCAGGCTCATCCCACGTATTAGACACTGAGGATGCGGCGGGCACGGGTTATTGGAGGTGGCGGTGAAGATCGGTGTTGTTGCTCCGGTAGAGCTCGGGATGACTGCGGAACCCGACAAGATCCTCGAATTCGCGCGCGTCGCAGAGCGGCTGGGATTCAGCGAGATCTCCGTGGTGGAGCACGCCGTCGTCATCGGAGACACGCAGAGCACCTACCCGTACTCGCCGACCGGTCAGTCGCACCTGCCCGATGATGTCGACATCCCCGACCCGCTGGAGCTGCTGTCGTTTGTCGCGGGTGCCACCACGACACTGGGGCTTTCCACCGGGGTGTTGGTGTTACCCGACCACCACCCCGTGGTGCTGGCCAAACGTTTGGCGACCCTGGACCGATTGAGCCGGGGACGGCTGCGGGTCTGTCTGGGAGTCGGATGGATGCGTGAGGAGATCGAGGCGTGCGGGGGCGACTTCGACCATCGCGGCGCCGCTACCGATGAAGCCGTCGCGGTGATGCGCACACTGTGGTCAACCGATGGGCCTGCTGCATACGACGGGCATTTCTACCGGTTCCACAACGCCTATTCCTACCCCAAGCCTATTCGGCCACAAGGTGTTCCGCTGTACATCGGTGGGCACAGCAAGCCCGCGGCACGGCGCGCGGGGCGGCTGGGCGATGGCTTTCAACCGCTGGGGCTAGTCGGTGAGGAGCTGTCGGCCGCGCTCAATGTCATGCGAGCCGCGGCTACCGATGCGGGTCGAGATCCCGCGAGTATCGACCTCGTGCTGGGGCATGGTCTGCATCGCGTGGACCAGGCGGCGCTGGAGCAGGCGCATCAGAGCGGTGCGGGACGGATGCTGCTGTCGGCGTCGCGGCGCGCCTCGACATTCGAGGCCGTGCTCGACGAGATGGCTAACTGCGCTACCCGACTCGGACTGGTCGGTCCTCGCTGAACACCACGACCGGCTCGCGGCGGGTGAAGAGCCAACCGGCAGGTCCGCGCTCGTAGGTGTCGAGGTAGCGCGCCGCCATCGCGTTATCGCGGTACTCCTCGCCGCGTAGGTAGATGTGATGCGCCATGCAGTAGACCTCGCCCGTCGCGGTGTCGCCGTTGATGTCCGCGGTCTGTTGCCCGATGAGGTGATACGTCGCGTGCAGCGGCTTGAGCGCGGTGACAATCGAATCTGCGATGGCCTGACGGCCCGTGAGGAGCGCGGTATCGCCCTTGCGTAGCAGGGCCGGCGGGCGCACGAACTCGGCCTCGGCCGCGAACAGCGCGACGAGCGCGTCGAGGTCGCGACGGTCCGCGGCGCTGGCATACCGGGCGACGAGATCCTGGATGGCGAGTCGGTCATCGGTCACGGATACAAAGACTATGGGGCCTCGATCTCCCAACCAACTGATCGGTTAGGGTGCGGCTCATGGATATCAATGGTGTGTCTGCAATCGTCACGGGTGGCGCCTCGGGTTTGGGTGCCGCAACTGCTCGCCTGCTCGCTGAGCAGGGCGCCAAGGTCGTCATCGCCGACGTCCAGGACGAAAAGGGTGAGGCTCTGGCCAAGGAACTCGGTGGCGCGTTCGTGCACACCGACGTCACCAGCGAGGCCGACGGTATCGCCGCCGTCGACGCCGCCAAGGAGCTGGGCCCGGTGCGCGTCCTCATCAACTGCGCGGGCGTCGGTTGGCCCGGCCGCACCATCGGCAAGGACGGGCAGTACGCCTCGGCACACTCGCTGGACATCTTCTCCAAGGTCATCGGTATCAACCTGATCGGCTCGTTCAACCTGATCCGTCTCGCGGCCACCGCGATCAGCCAGGAAGAGCCGGTCGACGAGTTCGGTGAGCGCGGCGCCATCGTCAACACCGCCTCCGTCGCGGCGTTCGACGGCCAGATCGGCCAGGCCGCCTACTCGGCATCCAAGGGCGGAATCGTGGGCATGACGCTGCCGATCGCGCGTGATCTGTCGGTCGTGGGCATCCGTGTCAACACCATCGCGCCGGGTCTCATCGACACCCCGATCTACGGTGAGGGCGACTCCGCGCAACAGTTCAAGGACCGCCTGGCACCGAACGTGCTCTACCCGCAGCGCCTGGGTAACCCCGAGGAATTCGCCTCGCTGGCCCTGGAGCTTGTCACCAACAGCTACATGAATGCCGAGACGATTCGCATCGACGGCGGAGCCCGCCTCCAGCCGAAGTAGCGCTACTTGTCGGTGGCCTATGGAACATTGGAGAGATGGCCACCACTTCGACAGTGGAGACACTGTCGAACGCGGACGAGGCTGCCGAGCACATCGCTCGGCAGTCTTTCGCCGACGCACATGTCGGCACGGTCGGGCTGGAGCTGGAATCTCATACCGTTGAGCTGACGGCTCCGCACCGCAGGGTCAGCTGGAATCGGCTGCATGACATCGCGGAGACCGTTCACGATCTGCCCGGTCGCAGCGCGATCACCTTTGAGCCGGGTGGGGCTGTCGAACTCTCCGGACCCCCGCACGCAGATATCTGGTCGGCGATCTCGTCGATGCGGGCCGATCACTCGATCCTGACCTCGACATACCGTGGCGCCGGGATTGCGCTGGCCAGCTTGGGCACCGACCCACTGCGCACCCCCGAACGCGTCAATCCCGCAGCACGGTACGGCGCCATGGCAGGCCATTTCGGTGCTGCTGGTTTCGGTGAGACCGCGCTGCAGATGATGACCTGCACCGCGTCATTGCAGGTCAATCTGCAGTCCGGGACACCGCGGCAGTGGCGGGACAGATTTGTGCTGGCGCAGCGGATGGGTCCGACGATGGCGGCGCTCTCGGCGTCCTCGCCGATGCTGGCCGGTCGCCGCACGGGGCGGCGAAACACCCGACAGTGGATCTGGGACAACCTGGACCCGCGACGCTGCGCCCCGGTCGAGATCGGCACCGACCCGACCGAATCGTGGGTCAGATATGCGTTGCGAGCACCCGTCATGCTGGTGCGAAACAAGGACGGCGCCGATGCGGTTGTCACCCATGTGCCGTTCCAATCCTGGGCTGACGGGACCGTGCGGCTTGCAGGGCGCGCTCCCACCACCGACGACCTCGACTATCACCTGACCACGCTGTTTCCTCCGGTGCGACCGCGCCGCTGGTTGGAGCTGCGGTACCTGGATGCCGCACCGGATTGGTGGTGGCCCGCGCTGGCATTCACCGTGGTCGCCGCGCTCGACCATCCGCAGGTCGCCGATATCGCGGCGGAGACGGTTGAACCCGTTGGTGACGCGTGGGAGACGGCATCGCGAGCCGGCCTGGCGGATCCCGCCCTCCATGCGGCCGGGCGTCGGCTGGTGGCGGCGGCGTGCGCGGTGGCGCCGTCCGAGCTGGCCGCGGATATGGCCTTCCTATTGGAGCGTGTCGAAGAAGGCCGATGTCCCGCCGACGATTTCATGGACAATGTTACGGAATACGGTGTGGATCAGGCATTTTCGGGAGCAACCCAATGATCCGGGAAGAGTTGGCGCGCGACCTCGAAGCCGCGCGTCTGCGCACGCTGACCATCACCGATCATGACGATGCCGAGCTCCATCGTCAGTACGACCCCCTGATGAGTCCACTGGTGTGGGACTTGGCGCATATCGGACAGCAGGAAGAACTCTGGCTACTGCGCGACGGTGATCCGCAGAAACCGGGAATGCTGCCCGGCGATATCGAGTCCCTGTATGACGCGTTCCGTCACACCCGGGCCAGCCGGGTGCAGCTGCCGCTGCTCTCCCCGGCACAGGCGCGTTCCTTCTGTCACGAGGTGCGAGGCCGGGTTCTAGACCGGCTGGAGGCACTGCCCTCCGACGGATCGGCACGTTCGGACGAATTCACCTACGCCATGGTGCTCAGCCATGAACATCAGCATGACGAAACCATGTTGCAGGCCTTATCGATTCGTCGCGGGGCGGCCCTGCTGGAGCGCGTGGACCCGTTGCCGCCGGGGCGCCCAGGAGTGGCGGGAACCTCGGTGCTGGTGCCGGCGGGTCCATTCGTACTCGGCGTCGACGCGATCGACGAACCGTTCGCGCTGGACAATGAGCGCCCCGCACATGTGGTGGATCTCCCGAGTTTCCGGATCGGCACGGTTCCGGTGACCAACGCCGAGTGGTCGGCATTCATCGCCGACGGCGGATATCGGCGCGAGGAGTTCTGGACCGAGGCCGGATGGACACATCGATGCATGGAAGACCTGACGGCGCCCAAGTTCTGGAACCGCGGCGGAACGCTGACGCGGTTCGGGCGTGAGTTGCAGAGAGCGCCCGATGAGCCGGTGCAGCACGTCACGTTTCACGAGGCGCAGGCCTACGCCGCCTGGGCGGGCGCGCGATTGCCGACCGAAGCCGAATGGGAAAAGGCCTGTGTCTGGGATCCGGAAGTCTCTGTGCGACGGCGCTTCCCGTGGGGCGAGGACCCCCCGGGCCGTGACCGGGCCAACCTCGGCGGAGGTGCCCTGGGACCGGCCCCGGTCGGCGCCTATCCGGCATCGGCGTCGCCTTATGGTGCCGAACAGATGCTCGGTGACGTGTGGGAGTGGACCACCTCACCACTGCGGCCTTGGCCCGGCTTCACCCCGATGATCTACCAGCAGTACAGCGAGCCGTTCTTCGAAGGTTCCGGAGCCGGTGACTACCGCGTGCTGCGCGGGGGCTCATGGGCGGTGTCCCCATCGATCATGCGGCCCAGCTTCCGCAACTGGGATCACCCGATCCGCCGGCAGATCTTCAGCGGCGTTCGTCTGGCCTGGGACGTCTAGCATGTGTCGTCATCTGGGCTGGTTGGGTGAGCCACGGAGCCTGGCGTCGTTGATGCTGGAGCCGCCGCATGGCCTTGAGGTGCAGTCGTATTCACCCCGACGCCAAAAGCATGGTCTGGTAAACGCCGACGGGTGGGGTGCCGGGTTCTTCATCGACGGGGCACCCCGTAGATGGCGCAGTGCACGTCCGCTGTGGGGTGATGTGTCCTTCGCTTCAGTGGCTCCGGTGTTACGCAGCGGATGCGTGGTGGCTGCGGTTCGGTCCGCGAGTGCCGGAATGCCCATCGACGAGTCCGCGGCCGCCCCGTTCACGGATGGAACCTGGCTGTTGTCGCACAACGGGATTGTCGATCGCGGCGCGGTGGGCCAGGTATCGGGTGCGGAGTCGGTGGTCGATAGCGCGGTGCTGGCGGCCCGGATCTTCGCGTCGGGCCCGGAGAACCTGGGAGAGACGGTTCGGCAGGTCGGCGCCGCGGATCCATCAGCGCGGCTGAATATTCTGGCGGCCAACGGAAATGAGTTGATCGCCACGACCTGGGGTGACACCCTGTCGATTCTGGAGGCCGCCGACGGTGTGGTGGTGGCGAGCGAACCGTACGACGACGACCCGTCCTGGGTCGACATCCCGGACCGGCGATTGGTGCGGGTACGCGATGGGAAGGTAGAGGTGGCGCCACTATGACCATGACTCTGGAGAATCACCTAGCCTCTGGTGCGGCGGCCGAGGCGCTGCGCCGTGATGTCCGGCAGGGTCTGACCGCAGATGCGAAATCGCTTCCTCCTAAATGGTTTTACGACGAGGTGGGTAGCGATCTGTTCGACGAGATCACTCGGCTGCCGGAGTACTACCCAACGCGGACAGAGGCTGGCCTACTTCGTACTCATGCGGCCGATATCGCGTCGGCTTCGGGTGCCGACACCCTGGTGGAGCTGGGTAGCGGCACCTCGGAAAAGACGCGAATGCTGCTCGACGCGTTGGCTCCCAAGACGTTCATCCCCTTCGACGTGGATTCCGGTGTGCTGCGCGCGGCGGGGGATGCTCTGGTCGCCGAGTATCCGGGGATGCGGGTGCGGGCCGTGTGTGGCGACTTCGAGCAGGACCTCGGGCGGATTCCCCGGGAGGGCCGGCGTCTCGTCGCCTTCTTGGGCTCCACGATCGGAAATCTGACCACGCAGCCGCGGGCACGATTCCTGGCCGATGTCGCGGACACCCTGCAACCCGGTGAAATGCTTTTACTCGGAACTGATTTGGTGAAGGACACCGGCCGTCTGGTGCGTGCCTACGATGACAGCGCCGGTGTGACGGCCGCGTTCAATCGCAATGTGCTGGCGGTGATCAATCGTGAACTCGATGCTGATTTCGACCTGGAGGCTTTCGAGCACGTCGCATTGTGGAACGGTGACGAGGAACGCATGGAGATGTGGCTGCGCTCCGTGCGCGACCAGCGGGTAACCATCGAAGCTCTGAATCTCGTCGTAGATTTCGGGACGGGGGAGATGATGTTGACCGAGGTGTCGTGCAAGTTCCGGCGGGAGGGTGTGGCGCGGGAGTTGGCCGCTGCGGGCCTGCGCCAGACCCATTGGTGGACAGATTGTTCCCATGACTTCGGACTGTCGCTGGCGGTGAAACAGTGAGCTTGGGTGAGGTGTGGCGGCAGGTCCGGCCACCGGTTCTCGGTGTGCACCTGGATTCGGCCGCCTGCTCACGGCAGAGCGTTGACACCATTCGGGCGGTGGCTCAGCACGCCGAACACGAGGCGCAGATCGGCGGATACGTGGCGCAGGAAGCCGCGGCCCCGGTACTCGAGGCTGGACGTGCGGCAGTACGTCACCTGACGAGCATGCCCGAGGCACAGGTGCAATTCACCACCGGCGCCGCCGATGCCCTGCGTACGCTGCTGCAGTCGTGGCCGGTCGATGCCGGACGGGTTGTCGCCTGTCTGCCCGGTGAATTCGGCCCGAACCTGATGATCATGAACCACTTCGGATTCACTCCGGTGTGGTTGCCTGTCGACGGAGACGGCCGCGCCGATATTGACGGGATCGAGGCGTTTCTGCGCCGCGAGAAGGTAGACCTGGTGCATTTCACCGTTGTCGGCAGCCACCGCGGCACCGTGCAGCCCGCCGCCGACGTGGTCGCGTTGGCGCGTGCGGCCGGGGTGCCGGTCGTTGTCGATGCCGCGCAGGCACTGGGACATATCGATTGCACGTTCGGTGCCGACGCCATGTACGCACCATCACGTAAGTGGTTGGCCGGTCCGCGTGGTGTGGGCGTGCTTGCCGTCAATCCAGCTCTTGCACATCTGATTCCGCAATGGGCCGGCCATGTCGAGGCACATGTCGCGGGCTGGGTGGGGCTGTCGGTCGCGGTGGGGCAGCATCTGGCGGCCGGTCCCTCGGAGGTTCAGGGCGCGTTGGCTGAGCGTGGACGGGCAGCCCGAAAGATCCTGGGAGAACTCAACGATTGGCGAGTGGTGGAGTCGGTGGACGAGCCCAGTGCCATCACCACACTGGAGCCCATCGGGGACATCGACGTCGTCGCGGTGCGAGCGCACCTCATCGAGGAGCATGCGATCGTGGCGACCGCTGCTGAGATCGTGCGAGCACCGTTCGAGATGACCAAGCCGGTGCTGCGGATCAGCCCGCATGTCGATGGCACCGATGAAGAGCTGGAACAGTTGGCCGAAGCGTTGGCCTAGTCCTCACGGCGTAGATCTGGGGCTTCTCCAGCACTTTTCCGGCGCAGATGACCTATCTGATGCGAGTTCGGGTATAGGCGCGGCGAAATGTAGGTAGTCGGCTACTCGTGCCTAGGCGGGCAGTTCGATGCCACCGTAGCTTTGCCCGCGCGGTGGAACCGGATAGCTCTTCCTGAAAGGCAAAGGCGTGCCAGAGAATATACCTCCCTTGGATCCCCTGCCAACCTGCAGGACGATCGATGAAGTCGTTGCGGCGATCGACTCGATCATCATGTGGTCAATCGGGGTATCAAGCAGGCTCGGATACTTCGCGGCGCTGTATAAGAGGATCACCCTCGCGGTCGGCGTCGCGATTGAGCAGCATGTGTTCCAGGATGGCGCACGGATGGAACGGTTCGATGTGGAATTCGCCGAGCGCTATTTCGCTACGTTGAATGGTTACTTCCACCCGGATCGGTACGGCAAACCCGCGCACTCGTGGCAGGTGACATTCGATTCGGCTCACCTGGAGCAGCCAATCCTGGTGCAGCACATGCTCGCCGGGGTCAATGCACACATCGGTCTCGACCTTGGAATTGTTGCCCAGAATGTCGCCGGTGGTGCCCAGCTGCAGTCGCTGCGCGAGGACTTCAACCGGCTCAATGCGGTGCTGGCCAGTCAGGTGAACGGCGTGGTGGGAGACATCAACGAGTTGTCTCCGGTGTTGGCCGACTTGTACGCGGTGCTCCAGGAACGTCAGATCGCGGTGATCAACGAATCGGTCAAAGCATTTCGCGATAGCGCTTGGCGGTTCGCCGCGGTGCTGGCCGCCGTGCCGGACGTTCTTGATCCGGGCGTGATCCTGGCGCGCGATCTGCAAATCGCACAGCAGGGGGCGCTGGTCTACAGTCCGCCCGCCCCAATGTCCGTGTTTGTCAACGCGATCGCTGCACGGGAGAGCCGCGATGTGGTGGCCAATCTGCGAGTGCTGGATCGAATTGCGGAGACACCGGCGCCGATATGCACCGTGATGTGATGCGGCACGCCATGTTTAGATCAGCTTCCAAGTGTGCACCGGTTCGTTGGAATGCATGTGTTCGCAATACATCCGGAGCATCTCGCTGAGCGCCGCCTTGCGAGTCAACCCACGCTCTTCGAGCGCGCCGACGGTGTGGGTCTGCCAGGCTGCGCCGTTGATGCCCGATTTCGCTCGCGCCTCAATGACCCCGAGGTAACGATCCCGCACCTCAGTGGCCACCCCCCAGCGTTGCAATCCTTCGTGTGCCATGGGCAGCAGGTGTCGCAGCGTCAGTTCATCGGCCGTGATCTCGCCGACGCCGGGCCAGTACATTCTGGCTTCTGCGCCACGCCGGGCACCCTCTAGGAAATTGTCATGTGCCGCAGCGAAAGTCATCTTCGTCCAGACCGGACGATCATCCTCGGACAGGGCTCGAAGCGCGCCGTAGTAGAACGCGGCATTGGCCATCACATCGATCACCGACGGCCCGGCTGGCAGCACGCGATTTTCCACGCGTAGATGCGGTGTGCCGTCGACGACGTCGTAGATCGGGCGGTTCCAGCGATAGACCGTTCCGTTGTGCAACCGCAGTTCCTGAAGTCGAGGCGCCCTCCCCGCCGCGAGCTCGGCCACCGGGTCCTCATCCGAGATCTCTGGCAGCAGCGATGGGAAGTAGAGGACGTTCTCTTCGAACAGGTCGAAGATCGAGGTGATCCAGCGCTCGCCGAACCACACCCGTGGGCGCACCCCCTGCACCTTGAGTTCCTGGGGCCGGGTGTCGGTGGACTGCGTGAAGAGCTCGATGCGCGTCTCCGCCCACAGGGACTTGCCGAAGAAGAACGGTGAGTTGGCGGCCAGCGCCAACTGAGGGCCCGCCAGCAGCTGGGCGGCGTTCCAGTTGGCGGCGAAGTCGTCGGGGGCCACCTGCAGATGCAGCTGCATGCTGGTGCACGCCGACTCCGGGGCGATGGACGGCGACCTGACGCTGAGCCGTTCTGCACCGGTGATGTCGATCTGCATGTCCTCAGCACGGGCGTTGAACACCGCGTCGTTCAATGCCCGGTATCGGGAGGACGGGCTCATCCACGCGCCGTCCAGATGTTCGGGCATGACCGTTGGCAGGATGCCGATCATCACGATGTGGGCGCCTCTCTCGCCGGCCCGCTGCTCCGCCGCGTTCAGGCTCGTGCGCACGTCGTCTTCGAGTTCCAGGGCCGCCGAGCCGGGGAGTGCGCGGGGCGGCACATTGAGTTCGATGTTGTAGGCGCCCAGTTCCGTCTGAAAGGCCGGATCGGCGATCGACGCGAGGACTTCGGTATTGGTCATCGCCGGCTGGTAATTGCTGTCGACGAGGTTGAACTCGATCTCCATGCCGGTCAGCGGTCGTTCGAAGTCGAATCTGGACTCCGACAGCATGGTCTCGAACACGTCCAGACAGTTCTGCACCTTGGTGCGATAGGCCCGGCGGTGCTCACCGGTGAACTGGGTGCGTGCGACTTCGTCGCCCATGGGTCGTATTCTTCCCCACCGGGGGGCTAGGACCTGGTGATTCGCCCGTACGCGGCCCCGGACGATTCGGCGAAAAAAGGTTGAAAAACATGGAACCAAATCAGCAGCAGCGCCGTCGTATCTGATCAGAGGCACAATCTGGCGACGAACCGCGCCATCGTGTGCGTGTGGGACCGGTTCCTTGGGGAGGTATCTATGAGCGACATCATGAAGGCCAACGGTGCCGAGATGGCTCGGCTGGCGAGTCGCGTCGCAGGACGTGCGAAGGATGCGTTTCCCGATGTTGATTTCGAGGCGGCGGCCAACGCGGTTGCCGGTACCGAGTTCGCTGAGGTGCTGCGGGCCGTCAGTGCGGCACTCAAACGCGCCGGGGGCGGTGCGTCCGAACGCATCGAGGGCATTTCACACTTTGTTCAGACCAGTTCGGGCTCGTTGACGGGCCAGGACGCCGCTAACGGCAGGCAGGTCACCAGGGCCGGAGAGGTCAGGCTGTGAGACCGACGATTTCGCAGCTACGTGGGTGGGATGTCGCCAACCTGGACGCTGCCGCGAAGGCCATCGAAGATGCCAGCAAGAACCTGGACTTGTCCATCGACGGAGTGGTCCGCGATTTGGACTCGGCAGAGTCGTTCTGGAAGGGCAAGTCCTTCGCGGCGGCGTATGACCAGGCGTCGAGCGAGCAGTCCTCGACCAACCGGCTCTCGTTCGCGATCGGCAATGTGGCCGAGGCGGTCCGTGGCGGGCACTCGGCACTGACTGCGGCGCGTGACAAGGTGATGGCGCTGGTGGACGAGGCCAACGCGAAGGGCCTGCAGGTTGCCGACGACGGCACGGTCACGGCTCCGCAGGGCAACAGGGATCTGCAGGCCGAGGCCCGCCGGCTGACCGACGCGATTCGTCAGGCCCTGAAGTCGCTTGAGGAGGCCGATCGCGCCTCGTCGAATGACCTGCGCAAGGCATCGGAGACGGTCGACGCGGAGCACAAGGCGGCCAGCACGCAGCCCGCGGCGTTCGTACCGGCCAGCAGTGGCGGTGCGGCAAGCGGCTCGATGCGGGCCGGCAGCAGTGGATTCGGTGGCGGCAGCGGCAGCGGTGGCGGCGGTTTCGGTGGGGGCCATGGCGGCGGCAGCGGGGGCGGCCACGGTGGCGGCGGGGGTCATAGCGTGCCCGACGGGAGCTACTCCAACACCGGTGCTCCGTCGTTGCGTCCGTCGGGTCCGTCGGTGTTCATGAATCTGGACGCCGGACAGATGGACGTCGCGCGCAAGATCATCGAAGAAGGTCTTCGTCGGGGGCTTTCGCCCGAGGCGATTCAGATCGCGTTGGCCACCGCACTCACCGAGTCCGGCTTGCGCAGCCTCGCGAACTCCTCGGTTCCCGACTCGATGATGCTGGCCAATGACGGTGTGGGACATGACCACGACTCGGTGGGGCCGTTCCAGCAGCGTCAAAGCTGGGGTGCCACAGCCGATTTGATGGATCCGACGAGGTCGGCAGGCAAGTTCTACGACCAGTTGGTGAAGGTGTCCGGCTGGCAGGACATGAGCGTTGCCCAAGCCGCGCAGTCGGTTCAGCGCTCCGCTTTCCCTGACGCGTATGCGAAGTACGAGGCGCAGGCCGCGCAGATCTTCCACCAGGTCACCGGCCGATAGTCGCGTTGCCCGTCGGCTGACTGTGGTGCAATGTGGGCATGGCCACGCCGCGACGCACCCAGGAGGAACGTTCGGCGGCGATGCGTTCTCGCTTGCTTGAGGCGACCATCGACTGTCTCGTCGAGTTCGGGTATTCCGGCACCACCACCTCGCGTATCGCGAGTCGCGCCGGTGTCACGCGCGGTGCGCTGATCCATCACTTCCAGTCGAAGTCGGAACTGATGGCTGAGTCGGTGCGCCATCTCGCGTTCAAGCGCACCCAGGCGGTGCTCGAAGAGCTGATGGCCATGGATCAATCCGCCGACTCTGTTGAGCGGTATCTCGACGTGCTGTGGCGGATTCATCAGGGTCCGTTGTTTACCGCGGTGGTGGAGCTGCTTATCGCGGCGCGGACCGAGCCTGACCTGCGTGTGCACCTGGACCAGTTCGAAAAGATGGTGCTGCACAATCTGTCGGCGTTGCGTGTACTCGACGACGAGGATCCGACGTCACCCAGAGATCGGCGTGACCTCGGTCTGCTGGCCATGGACATCATCCGCGGCATCCTGGTCAGCAGCTTGACCGCGTCTCAGGAAACCCGCGACCGTCGCTGGGCCAGGGCCAAGCAGATGCTGGAGCTGCGGCTTCGGGCGCCGCAGCTCGATACGCAAAAACAAACTGTCCTGTAGGTAAATGTCCGGGGTGATTCCGGGCAAGTTTGGCGCACGTTCACCAAGTTCATCGTTCCATGGACCATGGCCTTCTTCGGGTTGACGATACATCTGTACCGCACCCTTACATTCAGGATAGAACGTATGTTACGTTGACGAAGCCCCCATCGAAGTGCGCGCAAAAGGAGCTTGGAACGATGCCCCCAAAGGCCCCCGAAAAGGTTTTCGTCATCGGCGTCGGGATGACGAAGTTCGAGAAACCCGGACGACGTGAGGGCTGGGACTACCCGGCCATGGCCAAGGAATCGGGCACCAATGCCCTGACCGACGCCGGCATTGACTACGACAAGGTGGAAGCCGCCTATGTCGGGTACTGCGCGGGGGAGTCCACCTCCGGTCAGCGTGCCGTCTATGAACTCGGCATGACCGGCATCCCGGTCACCAACGTCAACAACAACTGTTCAACCGGCTCGACCGCGCTGTTCAATGCGGCGCAGGCCATTCGCGGTGGACTCGCCGATGTCACGCTGGCGCTGGGATTCGAGAAGATGCAGCCCGGATCGTTGGGCGCGACCTTTACCGATCGCGAGCAGCCCATGCAGCGGCACATCGAAGCCCTCGCCGGGTTGTTCGATTTCGCCTTCCCACCTGCGCCCTGGATGTTCGGCGCCGCCGGTCGTGAGCACATGCAGAAGTACGGCACCACCGCCGAGCACTTCGCCAAGATCGGTTACAAGAACCACAAGCATTCGGTGAACAACCCTTACGCGCAGTTCCAGGAGGAGTACACCCTTCAGGACATCTTGGACGCCAAAGAGATCTACGCACCACTGACCAAACTGCAGTGCTCGCCGACCTCCGACGGATCGGGCGCGGCCATCTTGGCCTCGGAGCGGTTCGTCGAGGCCAACGGGCTCGGTGACCGTGCCGTGGAAATCGTCGGGCAGGCGATGACCACAGACACCCCGGGAACGCTGGAATCCAAGTCGGCGATCACGCTCATCGGATTCGACATGGCCAAGCTCGCCGCGCAGAAAGTGTATGAGCAGGCTCAGATTTCGGCCGACGACGTGGACGTCATCGAGTTGCACGACTGCTTCTCGGCCAACGAACTGATCACCTACGAGGCGTTGGGACTGTGCGCCGAGGGCGAGGGCGGCAAGCTGATCGACAACGGTGACACCACCTACGGCGGCCGTTGGGTGGTCAACCCGTCGGGTGGCCTGATCTCGAAGGGGCACCCGCTTGGTGCGACCGGTCTGGCGCAGTGCGCCGAGCTCACCTGGCAGCTGCGCGGTGAGGCCGACAAGCGCCAGGTGGCCGACGCAAAGGTGGCGTTGCAGCACAACCTCGGCCTCGGTGGGGCGTGCGTGGTCACCGCCTACAAGCCGGCCAACCGCTGAAAGGGGTTGGAAAACAATGGCTGACACCAAATACCCGTTCAACAACGATGGCCTGGACCAGTGGGGCGCCGAGGAGACCATCGAGGTCGACAAGGATCGCCTGATCGCCTATGCCGAGGCCACCAACGACCCGATCGAAGAGCATCGCAAGGGGGAGGTGGCACCACCGGTTTTCGCGGTGGTGCCCATCTTCCAGTCACTCGTTGGAACCACGATGAGTGTCGTTCCCTACCAGTTGATTCCGCGTGTGGTGCACGGCGAGCAGTTCTTCCGGTTTCACCGGCCCATCAAGCCCGGCGACACGCTGGTGGCCAAGTCGAAGATGACCGGCTACGAGGGTATGGAGAACGGCACTCGCGGCACGGTGTATGCCGAAACGCGCGACGCCTCGGGCGATCTGGTCAACGAACAGTACGTGACGTTCTTCTTCCGCAAGTACGACGTGGGTGAGACACGCGGTGTGCTTGGCCCGAACGTTGTGCTGGATGAGGCGATCAAGGCCAACGCGCCAGCCGCCTCCCTGGTTCAGCATGTCGATGATGACCAGACGTTCCGGTACAGCCCGGCCTCGGGTGATCCGATGCCGATCCACCTGGACAACGATGCCGCGGTGGCGGCCGGATTGCCCGGCATCATCGCGCATGGGTTGTGCACCATGGCATTTACATCGTGGGCCGCCCTGACCGAGCTGGCCGACTCACGCACCGAGCGTCTCAAGGAGCTGGCGGTGCGGTTCGCCAAGCCGGTGCTGCCCGGGCAGGACATCACCACCAGCTTCTGGAAGAACGGTGCCGCCGGCACCTATTCGTACGAAACGAGCGTCGGCGACGATCTCGTCATCAAAAACGGCCACGCCGTTATCGCCTAAGTCATCGCAGAAGGAGAGGGAATCACTATGGGACAACTTGACGGACGGGTGGCGGTCATCACCGGTGCCGGACGTGGCATCGGCCGTGAGCACGCGCTGCTCTTCGCCAGGGAAGGCGCGTCGGTGGTCGTCAACGACCTCGGCGGCGCCAACGACGGCTCCGGATCGGATGCCGGGCCCGCGCAGGAAGTGGTCGACGAGATCGTGGCCGCCGGAGGCAAAGCCGTTGCGAACACCGACAACATCTCGACCTGGGCCGGAGCCTCGAGCCTGGTGAATCAGGCCGTCGAAACCTTCGGACAGCTGGACGCCGTCGTGAACAACGCGGGCATCCTGCGGGACGGCTTCGTCGCGGGCCTTGAGGAGGACCAGTGGGATTCGGTCATCCAGGTGCACCTCAAGGGGCATTTCGCGGTGCTGCGCCACGCAGCCGAGTACTGGAAGGCACAGTCCAAGGCCGGCGCCGATGTCAAGGCCACCGTGGTGAACACCGCATCGGATTCCGGTGTGACACTGCCGAATCCGGGTCAGGGTAACTATGGTGCGGCCAAGGCCGGTATCGCGGCGCTGTCCTGCGTCGCAGCCGCCGAGCTGGAACGGTACGGGGTCAAGGTCAACGCGATCGCGCCGGTGGCGCGCACGCGCCTGACGCTGGCCACGCCGGGTATGGGTGCGATCTTCGCGGCGCCGGTGGAGGAGGGGCAGTTCGACATGTTCAGCCCGGCCAACATCTCACCGTTGGTGGCCTACCTGAGCACGGAGAAGAACCCGTGGACCGGTCAGGTGTTCAAGGTGACCGGTGGATCCATTCAGCGGCTCAAGGGATGGTCGGTGACCGACACCGCCGAGACCGACGGACCGTGGAGCATTGACCTGGTGCGCGAGAGCGTCGAGCCCTGGAAGTAGGAATTTCTTAACGCGAACGGTCCCCCGAAATCGGGGGACCGTTCGGCGTTTTCAGGTGTGTGCACGGCGGCGCGCCCCTAGATTCGGAGTTATGAGGCACACCGGTCAACTCGCCGCGGAGTTCGTCGGCACGCTGATCTTGATTCTGTTCGGCTTGGGTGTGGTCGCACAGGTGGTGACGGCCGGTAACGAGGACTACGGCAACCACAACTCCATCGCCTGGGCCTGGGGCATGGGAGTCGCCTTCGGCATTTTCGCCGCCGGGCGGATATCCGGCGCGCACCTCAACCCGGCGGTGACGCTGGCATTGGCGGTGTTTCGTGGATTCCCATGGAAACAGGTGATTCCGTTCATCCTGGCCCAGACGGCGGGTGCGTTCGTGGCGGCGCTGCTGGTTCGGTGGAACTACGGAAGTGTGTTGTCGGCTGTGGATCCCGGGCACACCATTGCGACGCAGGGGGTTTTCTCGACGCTCCCGGGTAACGGCGCCCTTGACGTCAGCCTGTGGGGCGGCCTGCGCGACCAGATCATCGGCACCGCGATCCTGTTGTTCCTGATCTTCGCCATTTCAGACCGGCGCAATATCCGTATGCCCGAGAGTCTTTTACCGTTCGCGATCGGGGCGGTGGTCGTCGGTCTGGGCATGGCATGGGGGTCCATCGCGGGGTATGCGATCAATCCGGCCCGCGATTTCGGGCCCCGGCTGGCGTCTTATCTCACCGGTTTCGATACGGCCTTCCTGGACCAGCACGGCGCCCAGTACTGGTGGGTGCCGATAGTCGGACCACTCGTCGGGGGCCTGCTGGGGGCCGCCCTGTACCGCTATCTCGTGGAAGCATTCCTGTACGCAGACGATTCCGAAACCCAATCACCGTCGCACACCGAGGAGTTCGCCAATGGCTGATTTCGTGGCATCGATCGACCAGGGCACCACCAGCACGCGTGCCATGATCTTCAACCACCGCGGCGAGGAGGTCGGTCGCCACCAATTGGAGCATCAGCAGCTGCTGCCGCGGGCAGGTTGGGTGGAGCACAATCCGGTGGAGATCTGGGAACGCACCTGGTCGGTGCTGGCCACATCGCTCAACGTGACCGGATTGTCGGCCGGGGACCTCGCGGCTGTGGGGGTGACCAATCAGCGCGAGACCACCCTGGTGTGGAACCGTCACACCGGCAGGCCGTATTGCAATGCCATCGTGTGGCAGGACACTCGCACCGACAAGATCGCGACAGCACTGGATCGGGACGGGCGCGGTGATGTCATTCGCGAAAAGGCCGGATTGCCGCCTGCCACATACTTTTCCGGCGGGAAGCTGCAGTGGATTCTGGAGAATATCGATGGTGTGCGCCGCGATGCGGAGAACGGTGATGCGCTCTTCGGCACCCCCGACAGCTGGGTGATCTGGAACCTCACCGGAGGCATTCGCGGTGGGGTACACGTCACCGACGTGACCAATGCCAGCCGCACGATGCTGATGAACCTGGAGACCCTGGATTGGGACGACGAGCTGCTGTCGTTCTTTTCCATTCCACGCCAGATGCTTCCGCCGATCAAGGCGTCGTCGCCGGTCGAGCCGTTTGGCCTCACGACCCATATGGGGCCGCTCGGCGGTGAGGTGCCCATTGCCGGCGACCTGGGGGATCAGCAGGCGGCGATGGTGGGGCAGGTGTGCCTGAGCCCCGGCGAGGCCAAGAACACCTATGGCACCGGGAACTTCTTGCTACTCAACACCGGTGAAGAATTGGTCCATTCGCGCAACGGGCTCTTGACCACCGTGTGTTACCAGTTCGGGAACAACAAGCCGGTGTACGCGCTGGAAGGTTCCATCGCGGTGACCGGTTCGGCGGTGCAGTGGCTGCGTGACCAGCTCGGCATCATCAGCGGTGCCTCACAAAGCGAGGACTTGGCTCGTCAGGTCGAGGACAACGGCGGTGTCTACTTCGTACCGGCCTTTTCGGGTCTGTTCGCGCCGTATTGGCGTTCGGACGCCCGTGGCGCGATTGTGGGTCTTTCCCGGTTCAACACCAACGCGCATTTGGCGCGCGCAACACTCGAGGCGATCTGTTATCAGAGCCGCGAAGTGGTTGAGGCCATGGAGGCGGACTCAGGTGTGCACCTAGAGGTACTCAAGGTGGATGGAGGCATCACAGCCAACAAGCTCTGCATGCAGATCCAGGCCGATACGTTGGGCGTCGATGTCGTCAAACCCGTTGTCGCCGAGACGACCGCACTCGGCGCGGCATATGCGGCGGGATTGGCCGTCGGCTTCTGGAAGGACCCCGACGACCTTCGGCGGAACTGGCAGGAGGACGAGCGCTGGAGCCCGTCGATCAGTGAACAGCAGCGGGCCGACGGATTCGCCGGCTGGAAGAAGGCCGTGCAGCGCACGTTGGACTGGGTCGACGTGAGCTAGGCCCCCCGCCTGTCATAACGGGGGGCCTAGGCTCATTCAGTCGGTCTCACCCAAGATGCCGTAGATCTGCTTGCGGGCAGAGTTGACGATCTCGATAATCCGCTGCTGCTGCTCGGCTGAGGCGGCGTGGGCCGACTGCGCGACCGCACCCATCAGCTGGCCGAGTGCGGAACGAAGATCGAGGACCGATGGGTCGGCGTCCTCATTGATCTTGTCCCAGGGCGGGGTATCGAGTTTGGCCGCGCCCGCTTTGCCTTCTTCGGTGAGCTCGAACTGCTTGCGGCTGCCGCTGCCCTCGGCCTCAACGATGAGGCCCTCGTCGACGAGCAGTTGCAGTGTCGGATACACCGAACCGGGGCTCGGCCGCCAGATGTTGTTACTGCGTTCGGCGATCTCGCGGATCATCTCGTAGCCGTGCATCGGGCGTTCGGCGAGCAGCGCCAGGATGGCGGCCCGGACGTCGCCGCGCCGGCCACGTCCCCGTCCGCGTCCACGCTGCGGGTCACCGAAACCGAATCCGAAAGGACCAAAGCCGGGACCGAATCCACGTCCGAACCCGGGTCCGAACCCACGTTCCATGAACGCGCCGGGTCCGCGTCGCCCAGCCCAGGCTTGCTCCTGGAACTCGCCGCGCGGATCGCAGTCGTGCTGACGACCGCCGTGGCGCCGACCTGGTCCGCGACGTGTGGGGTCGAAACCGAATCCGAAACCAAAGGGTGTGTCGGGCCGGAACTGATCGGCCCTTTCCTCATGGGAAGTCATGTGTATCTCCTTGTGCTTAGGGGGAGGCGTTCTCACCTCTCGATACATAACGATATATCGGAATCGATCGTGATGCAACGAAAACTTTCGGAGACGATTTCGAGGGCTGCTGCCAGCTACGCGCCGTAGGGTGACCGCCATGACGGTGAAGTGGCTGGAACAACCCGAGGACCACGACTATGCGGCGGCCGTGGATTACCTGACGCTCGTCGGTGAGGCTGATGTGGTGAAGCGGACCGTGAAGGCGCTGCGCAACGCGACGCTGGAGTACCGCAAGGCCAAGGACATCCTGCGGGCGGCTCACCTGGAGATGCTTCCCAAGACCAACGCTCATGTCGCCCGCGACCTAGCGAAGATCGCCAAGGACAAGGCGTTGTCCCCCATCCTGTTGGTGCGCGGGGACGCACGCTCCGGGGCGCGGCTAGAGATCGCCGACGGCTACCATCGGGTCTGCGCTAGCTACATATCCGACGAAAATACCGATATCCCCTGCCATTTGGCTTCCTGGCAGTAGCTCCATGGGCGGATTTGGATTTCCGACCCTGGCGATCGTCGTCGTCGTCGGAATGGTGGGGCCGCTGCTCGCGCTCAATACGCGGCTGCGGATCCCCGTTGTCATCGGCGAATTGCTCGCCGGAATCATCATCGGACGCACCGGGTTTGGCTGGATCGATGCGTTCGATCCCACGTTCAAGATGTTCGCCGACGTCGGATTCGCACTGGTCATGTTCGTCGCCGGCACGCATGTGCCCATACGCGATAGGACAATGGTGGCCGCGCTACCCAAGGCGGCGCTGCGCGCCGTCGTGGTGGGTGCAGTCGGCGCAGTGTTGGGAGTGCTGCTGGCCAACGCGTTCCACACGGGGCATGCACCGCTGTACGCGGTGCTCATCGCGTCCTCCTCGGCGGCGCTGGTGCTGCCGATCATCGACTCCCTGAGCCTGGAAGGGCCCAAGGTATTGAGCACCACCGCGCAGGTGGCCATCGCCGATACCGCATCGATTGTTCTGTTGCCCTTGGTTATCGACCTCAAGCATGCGCCCAGGGCGGCCGTCGGTGCGGTGGCCGTGGCGGCGTGCGCGGGCATTGTTTTCCTGATCCTGCGGGCGCTCGATCGGGCCGGAAAGCTCGATCGGTTCCACGATTATTCCAAGCAGCGCCGGGTGGCCATGGAGCTGCGGATCAGCCTGGCCATCGTCTTCGGGCTGGCGGCGCTGGCCGTGAAGACTCACGTGTCGATCATGTTGGCCGGGTTCGCTCTGGGCTTGGTCGTCGCGGGCATCGGGGAGCCGCGCCGACTTGCCAAGCAGCTGTTCGGCTTCACCGAAGGCTTCTTCTCGCCACTGTTCTTCGTCTGGCTGGGGGCCTCCCTGCACGTGCGCGAGCTCGGTGAGAACCCCAAGCTCATGCTGCTGGGGCTGGGCTTGGGTGGTGCGGCCGTGTTGGCACATATGGTCGGACGGATCTTCGGACAGCCGGTATCGCTGGGTGCGTTGGCGGCGGCTCAGCTCGGCGTGCCCATCGCGGCGGCCGCGATCGGCGAACAGCAACAATCATTACTGCACGGTGAGGCCGCGGCACTCATCTTGGGGGCGCTGGTCACGATCGTCGCGGCAACGCTGGGCGGCTCGCTCTACGCGAAGACGTCTATCCGGAATCAGCCAGGGGTGGCGAAACCTGAAGGCCCTCGCGGGGGCTCGGACGGTTCTGACGCTGCCGATGCTGCGGGTGGTCCGGCCCAGCCCACCGGCGGGACAGGCAACGGCGCCGCAGGGTAGGCGGGCTGCATGTGTTCCAGGGCGCGGAGGTGGCGTTCGGCGAGCACCGCGGCCAGCATGAACTGTGGGGGTGTGCCGGGCGGCGGTGGCGGTGCGATGCTGGCAAGCACATCGGTGGAGATCTGATAGAGCATCTGGTCGCGCGTTTGTGGCGCCAATTGCCCTGCGCGGTTGAGGAATTGGCGGGCAAGATTCGCCTGTTCGGTGGTGAGTCCCGACAGTTGTAGCGTCTGCGCCCATTCGGCCAGCGGCGGTGGCATCACCGGTGGCGGAGGGAGTTTGGGACCACGCTCGCTGATCACCATGGTGCCAGCGAAGATGTCGCCCAGACGTTTACCCTTGGCCGACACCAAGCTGCTGATCACGGCGGGTGCGCCCATGAACATGAAGATCTCGACCACGGCCGCAAGGGCGCGGATGACGGCTTGCCGCAGGCGTTCCGGGCCGCCGTCGTCGGATACCACCCGCAACCCCATGGCCATCTTGCCCAGCGAGCGTCCCCGGGTGGACATCTCCCAGATGACGGGATAGCCGACGAGCGCCAGCACGGAGTAGGCGATGCTGAGGGCGCCGGCCAGCGCCTCGTCGAACTGCGAGAGCGAGAACGCAACGACGAAGATTCCGGCATACAGCAGGATCACCTGCACGAAGATGTCGATGAACGTGGACACCACCCGCACCGGAAGCTGGGCCACCTTGACGTCCAAGACAACCGCGTCACCCGTCACCAACTCGGACATCACTCGAGACTACTAGTATTTGCCAGATGGACGTGGACGCATTTGTCGCCACTCACCGGGGGACATGGGACCGGCTGGAGCTGCTGCTCAAGCGCAGGCGCAGCCTGAGCGGTCCAGAGAT
This sequence comes from Mycobacteroides chelonae, assembly GCF_016767715.1. Taxonomy (NCBI): domain Bacteria; kingdom Bacillati; phylum Actinomycetota; class Actinomycetes; order Mycobacteriales; family Mycobacteriaceae; genus Mycobacteroides; species Mycobacteroides chelonae. Next base: position 382,691 of record NZ_CP050145.1, read on the forward strand.
CGATGAGCTGGTCGAGCTGTACCAGCGGGTGTCGACGCACCTGTCGACCGTGCGGTCGTCCTCCGGGGATCCGGCATTGGTCGGGCGGTTGTCCAACCTGGTTGCCCGGGCACGTTCGGCCGTCACGGGAGAGCATGCCCCGCTGTGGCGTCACTTCATCCGATTCTGGACGGTGTCGTTTCCCGTGGTCGCTTACCGGAGCTGGCGGTGGTGGCTGGGCGCGACGGTCGCCTCGATGGTGGTGGCAGTCGCCGTCGGCATCTGGGTGATGCACTCCGCCGAGCTGCAATCGGTGATCGGAACACCCGATGAGATCGCGCACCTGGTAAACGAGGACTTCGAAAACTATTACAGCGAGCATCCCGCCGCGGCCTTCGCGCTGCACGTGTGGATCAACAACTCGTGGGTGGCGGCGCAATGCATCATCTTCGCCGTGCTGCTGGGCATTCCCATCCCGTTCGTCTTGTTCATGAATGCGGCGAATGTGGGCGTGGCCGGTGGTTTGATGATCGCGGCGGGCCGCGGCGATGTGTTCTTCGGCCTGATCCTCCCGCACGGTCTCTTGGAGCTCACGGCGGTGTTCTTGGCCGCGGGCGCGGGAATGCGCCTGGGATGGAAGGTTATTGACCCCGGCGATCGGCCCCGTGGACAGGTGCTGGCCGAGCAGGGCCGCGCCGTCATGTCGGTGGCGGGCGGACTTGTCGGGGTACTGCTGGTGAGCGGCCTCATCGAGGCGCTGGTCACCCCGTCGCCATTGCCGACATTCGCACGTGTGGCAATCGGGGTGATCGCGGAGGCGCTGTTCCTGGCCTATGTGGTGATTCTCGGTCGGCGCGGGGTGGCCGCAAACGAATCCGGCGATATGGAAGACGCTCCCGATTACGCTCCGGCTTCCTGAGCGCTACAGGCGTCCGGACGCCTTCAACGATAGATACCGGTCGGCAAGAGCGGGGGCGATCTCATCCGGCGGGGCGTCGACAACCTCGACACCCTGCCGGCGCAACAAGGTGACGATGCGCCGGCGTCCGCCACGGGTACGTTCGGCAGCGGCCGCGTCATAGACCTGCTCGACGTCCAGTGACCTGATATTTCCTGGCCCCGTGGAGTTCTCGGGCATCACCATGTCCTCGACACGTGGATCGCTGACCGCGGCCACCAACAGATGGTGATGGCTTGTCAGCTGGGGAAGCAGCGGTAGCAGGCCCTCCTCCAGCGCCTCGGGATTCAGGTCGGTGAGCAGCACGATGAGCGAGCGATGACGGGATTTACGACGAATGGTGGCCACGAGATCGCGGGCGTCGGATTCGACAAGCGAGGATTCCAGCGGCGCCATCGCGTTGACCACCAGCGGAAGTAGTTCGTTGCGCGATGCACCGGACACCTGCGAGCGCACCGCGCGGTCGTGCGCCAGGAAGTCCACGCGATCTCCGGCGCGAGATGCCAATGCCACCAACAGCAATGCGGCGTCCATCGCCCAGTCCAACCGCGGCCACCCGGAGGGATCGCCCGATGTCGGGTCGACGCCGATGCGTCCCGCCGAGGTGCGACCGGTGTCCAGCACCACGAGGATGCGGCGGTCTCGTTCCGGGCGCCAGGTGCGTACCACCACGTCATTGCGCCGGGCGGAGGCACGCCAGTCGATGGACCGGACGTCATCGCCCACGACATACTCACGCAGCGAATCGAATTCGGTGCCCTGGCCGCGGATGAGCACAGGGATGGCACCTTCGAGTTCGCGCAGTTTGGCGAGGCGGGACGGCAGATGCTTGCGGCTCAGGAACGGTGGCAGCACGCGCAGCTGCCAGGGCACGTCGTGACGTCCCTGCCGCCCGGCCAGCCCCAGCGGTCCCACCGTACGCACGGTCACGGTGGCCGGCCGGTGATCGCCACGACGTAAGGGGTACAAGGAGGTAACGATCTGTGTGCGTTCGCCATTGCGCAGATTCAACCGGTGTGCCCGTGGTGTCGCACGCATGCTCGGTGCCCAACTGTCCCGGACCCATCCGCGTACCCGGCGGCCCGGATTCTGGATCTGTAGGGTGATGTCTGCGGATTCACCAAGCCGGATGGAATCCGGCCCCGACCGGACAAAGGTGAGACGGCGCGGGCTGGCGGCGGCGGCGATATCGATGACGATCAATACCGTGAGTGCCAGGAGTAGCAGCCAGAACAGCCGAACCGGCCACGGCGACACCAGGATCAGCAGCGCGCCGAGCAGCGCCGCCAATCCCGCGCGTCCGGTGAGAATCACTAGCGCGGCACCGGAACCGTGACGAGGATGCCGTCGAGCACTCGGTCCGAGGTGGCGCCCTCCAACTCCGCCTCGGGGCGCAGGCCGATGCGGTGGCGCAGCGTCGGGCGCGCCATCGCCTTGACGTCGTCCGGAGTGACATAGTTGCGGCCGGACAGCCACGCCCACGCACGGGATGTCGCCAGCAGGGCCGTCGCCGCGCGCGGGGAGGCGCCCAGCTGCAGCGAGGGCGACTGGCGGGTGGCGCGGATGACGTCGACCACGTAGGCGAGCACCTCCGGGGCCACCAGCACGCGGCCCACCGCCGCGCGTCCGGCCTCCAGGTCGGCGGCAGAGGCGACCGGAGTGACATGGGACAGGTTGCGGGGGTCGAATCCGTGCGCATGCCGCTCCAGGATGGCGATCTCCTGATCACGTTCCGGCAGAGACACGTTGAGCTTCATCAGGAAGCGGTCCAACTGGGCCTCGGGCAGTTGATAGGTGCCCTCGTATTCGATGGGATTCTGGGTCGCGGCGACGATGAAGGGATCGGGGAGCGGCCGTGGAGTGCCATCGACCGTCACCTGACGCTCCTCCATGGCCTCCAGCAGTGCCGCCTGCGTCTTGGGCGGGGTGCGGTTGATCTCGTCGGCCAGTAGCAGATTGGTGAACACCGGACCGGCCCGGAACTCGAATGCCGCGGTGCGTGCGTCGTAGACCAGGGACCCGGTGACGTCACCCGGCATCAGGTCGTGAGTGAACTGCACCCGCTTGAACTCCAGGGACAGCGCCGCCGAGAGCGTACGCACCAGAAGGGTTTTCGCGACTCCGGGGACGCCTTCCAACAGGACGTGCCCGCGGCACAGGAGCGCGACGACCAGTCCGCTGACCACGGAATCCTGCCCCACGACCACGGTGGCGATTTGTTCGCGTAACGCGGCCAGGGCATTGCGCGCGGCGTCCTCAGAGTTCCCGGTGGTGGTTGCCTGTGTCACGATTCGCGTACCTGCCTTTCCAGAAGATCCAGTTGTCGAGTCAGATTGGTGAGCTGTTGGTCGTCCGACGGGACGGGGCCGAACAGCACATGGTGAATCTCGATGGGGTTACGGCCTATTCGCGAAGCGGCGGTGGTGGTGACGACCTGCGGCGTCTCGTCGACCGGGAGGCCGAGCCGACGCACGATCCGGTAGGTGGCAGCCTCACGCAACGATGCGGCGGCGAGATCGCGGGCACGGCGCGACCGGTAGAGGCGCCCGCGCCCCTCGGTGGTTTCCGAAGCGCGCACGATCACCGGAAGCTTTTCGGCGACTACGGGCCCCAGGCGGCGGCCCCGCCAGAGAGCGAGCAGCAGTACGACGATGCAGAGCTGCCAAATAGCCATGCTCACTTGGTCAGGGATCAGATCGCCCATCGATTTCGGTTGGGCGCTGGTGCCCACCTTCGGCCGTTCGGGGACGTACCAAACCAGGTGCGAGGAGCGGCCGGCCAGATTCATGGCCAATGCCGCATTGCCCTGCTTGGCCAGTTGCAGGTTGGATAGCAGGGTGTCATCGCCCAGCACGGTGATGGTGCGGGCGCCCTCGGGATAACGCAGCAGAGTGCCGCCGTAGCAGCTAATTTGGCCAGGACCTGGATTGGTGAATGTGTAGGTGGGGCCAATGTATGTCTGAATGGTGCCGGCCCGCTGAGCTTCCCGGAGATCGCAGTTGGGTTCGACGATCTCATCGCTTTGGTATGAGGTGATGCGTGCCTGCGAGGCCAGCCGCTCACGGGTCGCGGAGTACGGCGCCAGCAGGAGGCGATCCCCGGGAATCTCAATCAGAGAGTCCAGTATCTCGTCGGTGAGATTCCCATTGTCCAGCACCATGAGCTGGCTGTCGGGTCGCATCGCGGCACGGACCTCGGCGATGGTGGTGGCGCGTGTGACAGTGACACCGCGGTCGCGCAGCAGTTGCGCGAGAGCGTGCCCGCCCCGCTGGGTCACGGCTTCGGGGTCGAGATAGCCCTCGGGCCGAGGCGATTTGGTGACCAGTAGACCCGTGACGACGATGGCGGCCAGTGCGGTCAGGATCCATGCCCAGGTGCGCCAACGGTCCCGGAGGCGGGGAGAGGTGGCGGTGCTGGTGCTGGTGGTCACCGCACCGCCTCCCAGCCTGTCATCGCGCCCGGTTCTGTGGATGTCAACAGAACCGCGGCATCGCGGATATGGTCGTCCAAGTCGGCGATCTTGCGATAGGACTGTTCGGTACCGGGGCGTTCGCCGTAGCTCACGTCATTGAAGATTTCCGCACTCGATCGGAATTCTGGTGCCAGTGAGGGTAATTCGCGTGATGCGTCGGCAGCCAGCTCGTTGGCGGTACGCCCCGGCACCGGGGTGAGGATCGTGCGTTCTTCGAGTTGGCGTGCCACGGCGCGCAGCCGGTGCCGGATTGCCGAGGCCCAGTCACCCTGGGATGCGGCAAGTTCCGCGGCCGCTCGATGCTCCGCCGCGGTGAGCTCGGCTGATTCGAAGAGCCCGAAATCCGCGCCGCCCTTGGTCCGGACGGCGCGGCGTGCAATGCGCACCAACAGCACCACGACGGCGATGAGGATGAGCGCGGTGACGACGATGGTGAACCAGCCGCCGGGAACCTCGCTGGCCCGGAACTCCAGGTAGTTCAGGTGTTCGATGATCCAGTTGACCAGACGGTCCAGTGGTGAGGGGTGCTCGTAGATCGGTTTGGCGAGTTCGTGTTGGGCCGCCTCGGCCGCTGATTCGCGGTCGATGTCGACGGTCGGCATTACACCTGAACCGGGGGATACGCGGGCAGCCACAACGCATCAGGGTCGATGCCGGGTTGTCCGAGGCGCTCGCGCGTTCTGGTTTCGGTTTGCAACACGAGATCGAATGCCTCGGTGCGCATTCGCTGGTCGGTGTAGAGCAGCACGTTCACCGCGGCGTTGAACGGCAGCGTGATGATCTGGGCGACGATGACACCGACACTGGTGAGCGCCAGACCCAGGAGCATTGTCGTGCTGCTGGTATTCGATGAGCCCAGGCCCATGCCGATCTGTCCGCCGAGGCTGAAGGGCATTCCCAGGATGCCGGCCACGATGCCGACGATGATGGATGTGAGCAGCAGGATGCCAAGGAGGCGCCAATAGCCCTTGCGTACCAAAGATATTGATCGGCCGATTGCGCCGAAGACAGTCTGGCGCTCCAGGATCAAAACTGGGGACGCCAGGGCGAAGACGGGAATGAGATAGAAGTACAGCGCCAGGAAGCCGAACCCGAGCGCGAAGCCCGCCGGTACCGCGCCCCACGGGCCGACGGTGAGGGCAAGCCCGACCACTCCGGCGATACCGATCGCCAGAGGCAGGGTCAGCAGTAGAGCGGAGAGGAACGCCAATCCGATGAGCGCCCAGATGCGGGGTTTGGCACGCTGCCAGGCCGCCGAGGGCGTGGTGTGTTCACCGAATACGGAGCGTCCGACGGTGACTGTCAGCATGCCGCTCAGGACGATGGTGACCAGCATGGTGATCACGTAGCCGATGGCCGCGCCGCCGAAGTATCCGATCCCGAATGCGGCGGCGAACGCGTCGTCACTGTTCGCGTCGAAGCCCCCGACACCGCTGAGCAGTCCCAGGATGGGTCCGGCTTGCAATGCGAAGGTGAGCAGCTGGCTGATGACCACGACCACGGCGGTGAGACCGATCGTTGCCTTGGGGTTAGCGCGAATGGCGGCGACGGCCCCGTTGTACAGCGCGGACAGATCCAGCGGGCGCAGCGGGATGATGCCGGGTTTCAGTGCCGGTGGCGCAGGTGTCACCCAGTAGGGAACCTGTGGCGGCCCCTGATATCCAGGCGGTGGCGGCTGGTATCCGGGCGGTGGTGGTTGATACCCAGGAGGTGGCGGCTGGTATCCGAATCCCGGGGGTGGATATCCGTAGGCCGGGGCGGGTGGATAGCCAGGCGCAGCAGGAGGGTAGGCGGGTGGGGGTCCCGGGGGTAGCGGAGACGGAGTGACGCCCCCCTCGTCGTTGCTCATTGCTCCATTTTGGCGGCTGAGGGCGTTCCTGGCAATTGCCTCTCCATTTTAATGTCAACACCCTTGACATATGTCAGGCGAGTTGACATTCTGGAGGTATGACTGAGAAGAGCGCCACACAGGAATTCGATCTCGCGTTTGAGGCCGCGTACCGCGGCGAGCGTCCCCACGGTTTGGGCGTCCGACCGCCGTGGAGCATTGGTGAACCACAGCCCGAGATCGCGACGCTGATCGCCGAGGGCAAAGTGCGCGGGGAGGTGCTTGACGCCGGTTGCGGCGAGGCGGCGACCGCGCTGTATCTCGCCGAGGTGGGGCACACCACCGTAGGTCTGGACTCCGCGCCCAAGGCCATCGAACTAGCGAAAGGCTATGCGGCCGAACGCGGCCTGACCAATGCCAGCTTCGCGGTCGCCGACATCTCGGCCTTCACGGGATATGACGGACGGTTCGACACCATCATCGATTCGACGTTGTTCCACTCGATGCCTGTCGAGCTGCGCGATGGCTATCAGCGTTCGATTGTCCGTGCCGCGGCGCCGGGCGCACGCTACTACGTATTGGTCTTCGATCGCGCCGCGTTCCCGGCCGAATCACCCGTCAATGCCGTCACCGAAAACGAACTGCGGGATGCGGTTTCGAACTACTGGGCCATCGATGAGATCCGCCCCGCCAAGATCTACGCGAACTTCAACGGATTTGAACCGGGTGTGGCGCAGGGGTTCGCACGGCACCAGGTCGAGCCCGATGGCCGGTCATCGGTGCCGGCGTGGCTACTTTCGGCGCACCTGGCGGGCTAGAAGTCCAGGATGAACCGCTCGGGGTGGTGGTAGTCGTTGGTGCGGGACTGGCCGGTATCGAGATGCGGCGGCGGAATCCATTCGGTGATCCCGTTACTGCGGCGTTTTCGGGTGGTCCAGCCCTGTTGGAGCAGCCGATGATGCGGGCCGCAGGCGAAGGTCAGGTTGTCGATGTCGGTCGGTCCGTCGTCGCACCAATCGTCGACATGATGCACCTGGCAGAGATAACCGGGCACCGTGCATCCCGGCGCCGAACAGCCACGATCTTTGGCGTGTAAGACAATTCGCTGATCGGAGGTGGCGATCCTTTTGGACCGACCCAGGTAGAGCGGCCGGCCATCGTCGTCGAATATCGCGAGGTAATGCAGGGCGTGGGCGGCCATCCGGATCAGGTCGGGGATGGGCACCAGGTTGCCGCTACCCGATATCGCCTGACCGGCTGCGCTCTGCATCTCGCTCAGCGTCGTGGACACCACGACGGTGACAGGTAATCCATGATGTGAGCCCAGCTTGCCCGAGGTCAAGGTGCTGCGCAGGCACGCTCGTAGTCCGTCGTGGTTTCGCTGGGCGGTCGTTCGTGTGTCGCGCTCGGCGGCTGCCGCGTCGGGTTCGCCTTCGGTCGTGGGAGATTCATCACGAGGATCGCACATGCCGGGCGCTGCGAGCTTGCTCAGCACTGCGTCGAGGTAGGCGCGCGTCTCCGGATCCAGCAGGCCGCTGATGGCGCTCATTCCGTCGGTTCCCTGACGTCCGATCGATATGCCCCGCATGCGGGCACGGTCGACGTCAGAGAATCGGCCGTCGGGATTGATCAGAGCCGCGATCCGGTCGGCACCGGCGCGGAGTTGTTCCGGGCCGAATTCGGTTCCCATGGATGCCAATCGCTGCTCGGCAGACTCACGGGTATCGGCGTCGATCGCGTCGGGCAAGACATCGAAGAACCTGCGGATGATCCGCACGTGCTCGTCGCCGAGGCGCCCCTCCCGCAGTGCATGGGCAGTACGCGGAAGAAGGGGTTGTAAGGGCTCGCCGGTGAATGAATGCCGCGGGCCGAGATGTGCGGCATCGGTGAGGCGACGCCGAGCGGTTGCGGTACTTATCGAGAGGTGCCGTGCCAGTACTTCTGCGAATGTCGTACCGCCCAACGCGACCGGTGACCCGCGTTCCACCAGCCGGGCCGTGAGTGCGTGTGAGGCCGCGGTGATCTTGCGCTGTGCGATTTCCAGTTGCCTTAGTGCGGAGAGCAACTCGGGATTGTTGAGCTCATCACACGACGACTCGACGACAGCCGTGGCTGTCGCCAGTAGATCGTCGATTGGACTCATGGCTGAAGGCTATGGATGACGACCGACAGCTGGGCGAGGTTATCCACAACCACGATGGCCATCCACAAGTGAGACGAACCGCTTGTCGAATGTCAGAAGTTGCGGTAGTCGCGCACCGGCATCCGGGATCCGCGTCTCTCCGGCTTGGGTGCCATGAGTTCGATGAGTCGAATGACTCGATAGCGTTGTCCGGCATAGGGTTCTAGAAGTTCCAGCATGCCGGCATCGTCGGTCTTATTGCCGGTGAGCGCGAATCCCACCTGCCCGGCGATGTGGTAGTCCCCGACGGGCACGGCGTCGGGATCGCCGAGCGCGCGACTGCGGACCTCGGCCTCGGTCCACGGTCCGATGCCGTGGATCGAGGTCAGGTGCTCTGGCTTGGTTTCCACGTCGATGTTGGCAGCGATGCGGACGGTGCGCATGCGGACCGGTTCCGCACCGGAATTGTGCCACTCCCACGACGGTATGTCGAGCCATTCTCGTTGGGGTGGAGGAGCCTTGGCGCCGCCCATGTCGGTGCCGACACGGTTGATGAGATACCGCCAGGCACGCCAGGCCTCTGCGCCGGGCACCTTCTGTTCCAGCACGGCCGGAACGAGGGCCTCCCACACGCGATCGGTGGCGCCCAGACGGACGCCCTTCGCGCCCTGGATCAGCCGGGTGACAACCTCGTGTTTAGGTGTGAGCGCTTCGGGTTCGTCGTCGGCGCCCAACAGGCGTGGCAGGCGATCGAGCAGCCACTCGGCACCGTCACCGTAGGCCCGGCCGACGACGGTCTTGTATTCGCGTGAGATCGTCAGTACCCCAGGGCCATCCGGGGTGTAGGTGCCTCGGGTGATGGATCCGCCGGGGGACACCCGGTACGTGGGATCAGTCGAGCCGCGCCGGTGGATGCCGAGGGTTCGGCGTATATCCAACGGCCACGGTGGAGTCCACTCACGGATGAGCGGAGCTGCTAGGCCCCCGGGCAGAACTTCCAGCCGCCGGTCTCCTTCTTGAACTCGATGTCGTGCTTGCCCTTGGCATCGGTGATGTGAATGACGGCGATGTCGCCGTCGATATCGAGGCCGGTGATCTTCGAGGGGCCATTGTCGGCCTTGGTCAAGGCGTTGAGATCAGGAGCTTGCCCGCTTCCGGCGATGTCCTTGAACGCCTCGCGGTACTTGGCACAGAAGAAGGTGAGCATCTTCTTGAAGTCGTTGGCCTTGGCGGCATCGGCCATTCCGGAGATGGTCTGCTTGATCGCCTTGATGTCCTCGTCCTTGTTGGAGCCGGAGGAGCGGGGCGAGTCGACGATCTGGTCGTTGGCGGACGTGCGGGTGCTCTGCGTGCTGGAGTTGGTGGTGGTGAGTCCGAGTACCAGCAGGGCGATCAGGAAGATGCCGAGCGAGCCACCGACGACGGCCAGGGCCTTCTGCTGCGGGGCAGTGGCGGCCGGGGAGGTTTGGGGGCGGGGCGTAGCCGCTGGGAGGCTGGCCATAGGGCCGGGCTGGGGGTATCCGGGGAACTGCTGTTGAGGCTGCTGGTACTGGCCGTGGGGGTACTGCGGTTGCGTCATCTGCGTATCTGTCCTAGCGCGGCTGCGGTCATGGCGTTCCATGCCAGTGTGCCGGATGGGCGCAGTGGAGGTGGTTGTCACGCGTTTTCCGTGCCTGCCGAGGTGATGTCCCATTTCTCCACACGCCTTCCCGGCATGTCTGAGATTCAGGCTTCAGCGCGCTGCGCTGTTAGTCTCCGAAGAACGCCGGAATGGGGACGCGGGGAGGCGTGCTCGACCGGTCGATCGCAAGGAAGCGCGAAAGAGCTGGTAGCGAGGCTGACGGAGAGATTAGTGCGCGGCGGAGAGATCAAGGCCCTCACAGGGCTTCGCATCATCGCCGCGCTCTGGGTTGTGCTCTTTCACTTCCGGCCCCTGCTGGAGGACGCGGTCCCCGGATTTCGGTCCGCGCTGACCCCCGTTCTCGACTGCGGCGCCCAAGGTGTTGACCTCTTCTTCATTCTCAGTGGGTTCGTGCTGACCTGGAACTATCTCGACAAAATGGGCGATCGCTGGTCAACCCGCGAGACGCTGCACTTCCTGTGGCTGCGTCTGGCCCGGGTGTGGCCCGTGTACCTGGTCACCATGCATCTAGCCGCGCTCTGGGTCATCTTCACCATGCATGTCGGACACATACCGCCCAAGGACGTCAACGGATACGACGCCATGAGCTACGTGCGTCAGCTCTTCATGGTGCAGCTGTGGTTCCGTCCGTACTTCGACCTGTCCAGCTGGAACGGTCCGGCGTGGTCGATCAGCGCTGAATGGCTGGCTTACCTGCTCTTCGGGGGCCTGGTCCTTGTCGTCTTCCGGATGGCGCGCGCGACCCGCGCCCGCAGCCTGATGGTTCTGGCCGTGGTGGCCTCGCTGCCGCCGGTCATCATCCTGCTGCTGACGGGGCAGTTCTACACACCGTGGAGCTGGTTGCCGCGCATCGTTATGCAGTTCACCGCGGGCGCCCTCGCGTGTGCTGCGGTGAGCAGGCTGCGACTCACTCACCGTTCCCGCTATGTTGCCGGCTACGTGGCGATCGCGATCATCGCGGCGATCGTGGGCTCGCTGTACTTCCTGGATGCCCACCCGATCTCCGGAGTCACCGACAGCAGCGGAGTGGTGGACGTGCTGTTCGTGCCGCTGGTGATGGCGCTGGCGGTGGGCATCGGACCGCTACCCACACTGCTCTCCACGCGCATCATGGTCTACGGCGGTCAGATCTCCTTTGGGCTCTACATGGTGCATGAGCTCGTGCACGTCTCCTGGACATGGGCCACCAAGCAGTTCGAACTCTCACTGACCGACCCCGGCGGCGGTTGGATCGTGATCGGCCTGATTGCGCTCGCGGTAGTGCTGTCCATGGCGCTGTATCACGGCGTGGAGGAACCCGGACGGCGCTGGATGCGCCGCATGATCGGCGTCACCAAGCCAGCGATCACCGATCACCATGTTCCGCACAATGGCCATAAACACCAGGTGCCCGCGGACGTGACGGACTCCGATCGGGAGCCGGTGTCGACCGGTGTAACGAGTCGATAGTTTCAAACGAATAACGCTGTGCCGCAGCCGGGTTTGAGGCCCCCTAAAATGCTGGGGACAGTGGAGGTAGCAGTGGTTCGTCTGGCGGCGATTGTCATCGCATTCGCGTTTCTCTTCGGTGTGGCTGCCCCGCAGCCCGCGCCGGTGCGCCCCTACCGACTGGCCTACTTAGGTTCCGGACTGAACCATGTCGCGGTGGTCAGCGATTCGTACACCACCGGCACCAAGGAAGGCGGCCTGGGCGCCAAGTCGTGGACATCGCTGGCATGGCGGATCTTGGGGCGCGAAGGTGTCCGCATCAACGCTGACGTCGCCGCCGAAGGGCGCGCCGGATACGGCGTGCGCGGTGACCACGGCAGCGTCTTCGCCGACCTCACCGACCGGGTAGTGCGTCCCGACGACGAGCTGGTGGTGTTCTTCGGTTCGCGCAACGACCAGGATGTCGATCCGGACGTGTATGCAGAGGCGACCCGTCGCACGCTGGCATCGGCACGGCGCACGGCGCCGGCGGCCAAGCTGCTCGTGATCGGCCCACCGTGGCCGACGGCCGACGTACCCGACGTGGTGCTGCAGCTGCGCGACATTCTGTACGGCGAGGCCCATGCGATCGGTGCGTCGTGGGTGGATCCGCTGGCCGAACGCTGGTTCGTGGGACGCCCGGAGCTGATCGGCTCGGACGGTGTGCACCCCAACGATGCCGGGCACGCCTACATGGCCGACAAGATCGCCCCGCTCATCGGTACCCGGCTGACCCGTCGGCTCTGAGAGTAGAGTCCAGGCATGACGCAGATCGTGTGGGTGACCGGAATTGCCTTGGCAGCGTTCGCTTTTACGGGCTGTGGTTCACCATCGACGGAGCAGAAAACCGTGTCCACGTCGGCAGCGCCATCCTCGACATCGCTCCCCGAGCCTTCGCGCAAGGTAGTGCCGCCGGGCGGTGTCTACTGGAATCCGGTGACCCAGCAGCCGGAAGAGAAGCCCACGCAGATCGTGCTGACCCCCGCCGACGCCGGAGACATGCTTGTCGACATCACCTGGGACGGCTGGACGCAGCAGCAGGCCACCGGGAAGGCAGTCCGCGCGACCAAGGACTGTGTCCCCGACTGCGCGACGGGCGGGACAACCCGTCGGGACGTCACGCTGACCTTCCAGGACTCGAAGGCGCTTCCCGATGACAGCGGCTGGTGGCAGTTCACCAAGCTGATCATCACCGATCGGGACGGTAAGGCCGAGACCATCGACATGCCGGTGACCGCGCAATAGGAGCGCGCTAGTCGGCGATCACGTCCAAGGTGCCAAATAGCGTGAGCCCCGCAGCACGAGCCAGCGCACTGGACGCGGAGTTGTCCACCTGGCATCGGTACTGCGGCTCGTAACCCCGCGCGCACGCGTACCGGAACACGGCACGCACCAGCTGCCGGGCGTGGCCTCTGCCGCGGAATATCGGCAGCGTCAGCACTCCGAGGTCCATGATCGCCGCGCCCTCCCACTGATAGATGCTGGAGACGGCGACGAGGCGGCCGTTGTCGAAGGAGCCGAACACCGCCCAATGACCCAGCTCCACTTGGGCGTTGTCCAAGTCATCCACCGAGGCAACCGATTCGAATGCCGAGAAGATTGCCTTGTCGTCGGCTGTGAGCTGACGGACATCGCCTGTGGGTACCTCGGCCACGAGTGCATCGCGCGCATCGTCGTTGAAGTAGAACAGGTTGTCCGCGCCGTGCATGGTGATATCGGCCTTGTCGAGGCTTTCCCAGAATTCCGAAACTGTCTGGACGCCATCGATTCCCGCACGTGCGCAGAGGTCAGGCGCGAGGGCGACGCTGGTCTTGCCGTCAACCGTCGTGAGCACCATCAGCCGGCTGTCCTCATCGAGATCCGGGTAGACGGCGAGTTGGAAATCGTCGTCGGTGTGCAGGACGGTGCCCCGGCCAAGGTAACCATGCCAGAAGTCCGTGATGATGGGGGAGAAGTCGGGCATCGGCTCTATCTTCTTGAAGGTAATCGGTTATGGCACAAACGGATCCAGACTAGAGACCGTGCTGAGGCGGTGCCACCGAATATTGCGGTGCGCCCAAAGAATCAGGCCGCCCACGTCCCGAAGGACACAGGCGGCCTGATCTGTGTGCAGTTCTAGGACGTTAGCCCATCAACGACGTCAGCAGTGGGTTGCCCGAGGTCTCGGCCCGCTTCTCGGGGTCGGTGCAGTCCTTCCACTTGCCGTTCTCCAGCACGAACTCGCGCTGCTGATTGGCGGTCACGTCGTGGCCCTGCGCGGTGACCCCAGCGGTCGCCGTCGGTCCGGTGACGTTGATGTCGTGAACGTCGTAGGTGACGCCGGACAGCACCTCCTTGGCTGCCGCGCGGAACGACGAACGGTAGGCCTTGTCGTCATTGTTCTGGATCGCGGTGGTCAGCGCCTGGGTGGTCGGCCCGGAGACCCCGGCTGCCGACGCCACGGCGCTGATCATGCTCGGCCCGTACCCAGCGACCTGACCGATCGGGGGGATCTGGTCATCAGCAGACTTCGAGGCGATCGTGCCCCGGTACTTGTCGCAGAAGAAGGTCGAGAGGGTGGCGTTGTCGAGCGACTTGATGGCCGAAGCCTCGCCCGAGATGATCTGCCGGATCTGCTGGTCATCGGCGGGTGCGGCGGCGGCCAGCGCCGGTCCGCTGAGGGCGGCCGCCAGCGCGATCACACCGGCGCCCACAAGGCGATTCTTCATGTAAAGCTCCCATTCGTCGGGTTTTGTCAAACCTTACCGAAAGAAATGTCGTGTGCTTCCGCTTAGCTGTTACCGGTACATAGCGACCAGGAGCACCACCGCTGCCAGCAGGCCGATCAGCATCACGGCCTTGCGCAGCTTCCAGACGATAAGCACACCGATAGCGATGGCCGCGAGGGCGACAGGATTCGACGCGAGTTCAGAGACGGCCATGCACCCACCATGTCACGGCGGCGGGAATCCCAGCCGGTCCGCCATGCTGATGAAAAAAGGCCCGACCGGGGAATTCCTGGTCAGGGCCTTACTTCCAGCGTCGGGGTATTCGGCGCTATGCGCCTCCTACCTCTTTCTTCGCCTCGGGTGAACGAGCGCGCTCGCTCACCTCTCAGCTCAGTCGGGGTGGCGGGATTCGAACCCACGACCTCTTCGTCCCGAACGAAGCGCGCTACCAAGCTGCGCCACACCCCGCTTTGAAGCCAGGCAAGGGTATCGCATCGAGGGCTTCGGTCGCGAATGCGTTGACTTGCGTGCACCCGAACCGGATGTGACGTGCCCTTATTGTCCCGAGGCCTAACCCCACCGACCGGTGTTCTCGAACTCGGCCAGACGCTCCGTGGGGGCCGACAGGTCGAAGCCCTGCTCACTGACCCAGGCGTCATCGAAGTAGGTGTCGGCATACCGGTCACCGGTGTCGGCCAACAGTGTCACCACCGACCCGGGGACACCGTCACGCACCATTTCCGAGATCACCCGGAACGCGCCGGACAGGTTGGTTCCCGTTGACGCACCCACCCGACGGCCCAGCACGGCGCTGGCATGCCGCGTGAGCGCCACCGACTCCGCATCGGGTATCTGCTCCATACGGTCCACCACCGTGGGCAGGAATGAAGGCTCGACGCGAGGACGTCCGATGCCCTCGATACGCGATGAAATCCCGGTCACCACATCATGTCCGGCGATGTAGGACGGGTAGAACGCCGAGTTGTCCGGGTCCACCACACACAGTTTCGTGGGGTAGCGGCGATAGCGGATGTACCGTCCGATGGTTGCGCTGGTACCGCCGGTACCGGCCCCGACCACGATCCACGTTGGCAGCGGGTGCTTTTCGTAGTGCATCTGCGTAAAGATCGATTCGGCGATGTTGTTGTTGCCACGCCAGTCGGTCGCACGTTCGGCGTTGGTGAACTGGTCCAGATAGTGTCCACCGGATTCGTCGGCGAGCCGCTGTGCCTCGGCATAGACCTGCTGTGCCTGGTCGACGAAATGGCAACTGCCGCCTTGAGACTCGATCAGGGCGATCTTGCTGGGACTAGTTGAGGCCGTCATCACCGCGATGAAAGGCAGCCCCAGCAGCTGCGCAAAGTAAGCCTCGGACACCGCGGTCGAACCGGACGAGGCCTCCACGACCGTGGTGCCTTCCCGGATGAACCCGTTACACAGCGCGTACAGGAAAAGTGAACGCGCCAAACGATGTTTCAGGCTGCCGGTGATGTGAGTGGACTCGTCCTTGAGATACAGCTGCACGTCCACGGTATCGGCCCAGGCCGCAGGCAGCGGGTACCGCAGCAGATGGGTGTCGGCACTGCGACGGGCGTCCGCCTCGATCAGCCGGACCGCGTTATCGGCCCACGCGCGGCTCACGTCACTGCGCGGTGGCGCTGGGCAGCCGGTCGCCGGATTCGGCGTCGGTCCCTTGGCCGTCGATGCGCGCAGGCACCAGGGTCAGCAGCGTCGCCTCCGGACGGCAGAAGAACCGCATCGGCGCGAATGGCGATGTGCCAATACCCGCCGACACGTGCAGCTGCATGTGCGAACCCCAGCGCGACGGACCCTTCACCCGGGAACGATCCAGTTCGCAGTTGGTGACGATCGCTCCATAGAACGGCAAGCACAGCTGCCCGCCATGGGTGTGACCGGCCATCACCAACTGGTAGCCGTCCTCGGCGAAGCGGTCGAGTACCCGCGGCTCGGGCGAATGGGTCAGCCCCAGCCGCAGTGTGGCCAGCGGATTCGGCATTCCGGCGATGGTGTCGTAGCGGTCCCGGTGCAGATGCGGGTCATCGACTCCGGCGGCCGCGATCCGCACCCCGCCGACCTCCAGCTCGTGCCGAGTGTGGGTCATATCGTGCCAGCCGCGCTCGGTAAACGCCGCGCGCAGATCCTGCCACGGCAGCGGTTCCCCGTGCTTGCGCTCATCGCTCTTGTACAGATATTTGGCCGGGTTCTTCAGCCGCGGGCCGAAGTAGTCGTTGCTTCCGAAGACGAAAAGTCCTGGGACCGAGAGCAAATCCCCCAGGGCCTGCACGACAGAAGACACCGCCTTGGGGTGGGCCAGGTTGTCGCCGGTATTGATCACCAGGTCCGGCTGCCACTGCGCCAGCTCGCGCAACCAGGCCTGCTTGAGGTGCTGGCCGGGACGCATGTGGATATCACTGATGTGCAGCACCCGTAGCGGGGAGGCTCCAGGGTCGAGTACATCCATCGTCGCTTCGCGGACGGTGAACGCGTTGCGTTCGATGATCGACGCGTACCCGATGCCAAGCGCGGCCGAACCTGCCGAATAAGCGGCCGCTCGCTTGATAACCGTGTTGAACGACGTGTTCATCATCCGAGAGTAACTCCGAAAGCTGAGTGACCCTTGATCACCAGCGCAAAACGTGGCGAATTTCTCGTCGTGAACGGCGTGCGCGAAGACGGCCAGCTAGCTCACGGGGGCGGCGCCAGCACCGGCACGGTGATCGGCGGCAGGCCGGGGATGTTGACGACCGTCGTTGTCATCTCGCCCGGTGGGCCGCCCAGGCCCGGAATGACGATAGGCGGCGGCGCCGGCGGGATGCCGTTACTCAGCAGGATGGTGACGGTCGATCCCGGGATGGTCGTTCCAGATGGGCTGGTGCCGACGACCTCGTTGAACGGCGCGGTGCTGTTCACCACACTGGCTTGGTCGGCAACCTTGAATCCGGCCTTCTTGAGAACGTCACGTGCCTCGGATTCGCGCAGTCCGTTGATACTGGGCACCTTGGAGCCCGGACCTCCGTCGACGTACCGCGGTTCGGTGGGCGGCAGGGCCGTAGGGCCGTAGTTCTCGGCGATCGGTTTCATGGCTTCGAACCAGGCCCTGGCGGGCTCATTTCCGCCGTACAGGTTTCCGTCGCCGCACTTGCGCAGCGGGAAGGAACACAGATCGCCGGGGGACGTCGAGTCGTCGAAGATGTAGCTCGCCGCGGCCAAGTTGTTGGTGAATCCCAGGAAGGCCGAAGACCGGTGTGCTTCAGTGGTTCCCGTCTTACTGGACAACGGCAGGTTCCAGCCGACCGAGCCTGCCGAGCCTGCGGCGGTGCCGCCGGGCTGATCGTCCTTACTCAGCGCGTTCGCGAGGGTGTTGGCGAGCCCGGTGGGTACCGCCTGCTCGCAGGCCTCGGTGGTGGTCGGGACCTCTTTGCCGTGGCGGTCGAAGACCTTGTCGATCGGATTGGGTGGGCACCACTTGCCACCAGAGGCCAAAGTGGCTGCCACATTGGATAGTTCGAGGGCGTTCACCTGGATGGGGCCCAGTGTGAACGAGCCCAGGTTGTACTTCTTGATGTAGTCGGCCAGGCTCTCGTCGCCCTCGGGGTCATAGGGCTTGGCGGTGCCCGCCTGCGCGTAGGAACGCATGCCCAACTTGACGGCCATGTCAACCGCCTTTGATACGCCGATCGACTGAATCAACTTGGCGAACGCGGTGTTCGGCGAAGTGGCCAGGGCGTCGGTGACGCTCATCGGGGAACGGTAGTTACCG
Source organism: Mycobacteroides chelonae (assembly GCF_016767715.1). Lineage (NCBI taxonomy): Bacteria > Bacillati > Actinomycetota > Actinomycetes > Mycobacteriales > Mycobacteriaceae > Mycobacteroides > Mycobacteroides chelonae. Next base: position 400,648 of record NZ_CP050145.1, read on the forward strand.
ACGTTCTTGACGCACCAGGTGTCCTTGGGACAGCCCTTGGTGCCGTCGCTGCTGCCGAGCCCCTTGGCCGAGAAGGTGGGCGGCACATCGAGCACAGTGTTGATGCCCATGCCCATATCCATGGCGGCGGCGACCGTGAAGATCTTGAAGATCGATCCGGCGCCGTCGCCGACGAGGGAAAACGGCTGCGGCTGCATCGTCTCGTTGGCTGCGCCATCCAGTCCATAAGTGCGACTGGATGCCATGGCCATGATGGGGTGGCTGGTCTGTCCCGGCTTGATGACGCTCATGACATCGGCGACACCGTTGAGACCCGGATCGGCGACGTGGGAGACCGCCTGCTTCACCGAGTTCTGCACATCGGGATCCAGGGTGGTGCGGATGAGATATCCACCCTTCATCACCTGGTCCTTGCTGATACCCGACTTGGCCAGGTAGTCGAGCACGTAGTCACAGAAGAACGCACGGTCTCCGGCGGCTATGCATCCGCGCGGCAGCTCATTGGGCTGGGGCAGCACACCGAGGGGTTGTGCCCTGGCCGCCACCAGTTCGGCCTTCTTTTCCGGGGCGTTGGCGATCATGGTGTCGAGCACCAGGTTCCGGCGGGCCAGCGCACGTTCGGGGTTGACGTAGGGATTCAGTCCGGAGGTGGACTGCACCATGCCCGCCAGCAGCGCCGCCTGCTGCCAGTTCAGGTCCTTGGCATCGACGCCGAAGTAGGTCTGTGCGGCATCCTGCACCCCGAACGAGTTGTTACCGAAGGACACCAGGTTCAGGTACCGGGTCAGGATCTCCTGCTTGGTAAAGGTGCGGTCTAGCCGCAGCGCCATCCGGATCTCGCGCAGCTTGCGCGCGGGGGTGGTCTCGATGGCGGCCTTGCGTTCGGCGTCGGTTTTGGCCACCACCAGCAGCTGGTAGTTCTTCACGTACTGCTGCTCGATGGTGGAACCACCGCGGGTGTCCTCGTCACCGGAGGCGTATCCGGCCAGGCCGCCGAGCGTGCCCTTCCAGTCGACACCGTTGTGCGAGGTGAACCGCTTGTCCTCGATGGACAGCAGGGCCAGCTTGATGGTGTCGGCGATCTGATCGGCGGGCACCTCGAATCGCCGCTGCGTGTAGAGGTAGGCGATCTTGTTGCCCTTGGCGTCTTCCACGGTGGTGACCGCGGGTACCTCACCCTCGAGCAGCTGGGTGGACCCATTGGCCACCACATCGGAGGCGCGGTTGGACGCCAACCCGAAGCCGCCCGCGAGGGGGAACATCAATCCGGCCAGGATGACCGCCGCGATAAGCCCGCATCCCGCGAGCTTCGCGAGGGTCACCGACTCGGGCGGGCGTTCTGGCATAGGCACAGGGTACGTGGCCTCTCCAGAGGTGTCTGCCGGTAGTTGATCGGTAACGCCGGGCCCCGGCGGGGCGATGAAAAAGACGTTGTCGGCACAACCGTCCCAAAAAATTCGGATCAGGTGTTGCGTTGAAGATCTCTGACCACTAACTTGATCTCACGGTGTGATTCAAGTTACACACCAAGCGGAGTGTGGCCCACGCCTCTTATGGGCCGCTAGTTACAGAAGGGATTGCCAGTGTCAGCTTCACGGCCAGCCATGAGTGCGTTGCATACGGCGGTGTCAATCGATGGTGGAGAAGCGCGCATTGCCTGGGTTTCACAGGCCAGATGCAGACAAGGCGACCCTGACGAGTTGTTCGTCCGCGGGGCAGCGCAGCGCAAGGCAGCAGTGATCTGCCGGCACTGCCCGGTCATGATGGAATGCGGCGCCGACGCGCTGGACAACCGAGTGGAGTTCGGCGTGTGGGGCGGACTGACCGAACGGCAGCGTCGCGCGATGCTCAAGGCTCACCCCGAGGTGGATTCCTGGGCCGACTTCTTCGCCGCGCAGCGCAAGCACAAGAGCGCGGTCTAACTAGTTCTTTCGTCGAGTGTCGACTTCTCGGGTTGTTCTCCTGAACTTCCGCCCGAGAAGTCGACACTCGACGTGTATCTGGGGTTAAGAGGCGACGCCGGTGATCTGATCGGCGATGGCGCGCAGCGCATCCACGTCGGACACGTCGAACGGGAGTGAAGGCACCCCGACGATCGGAACCGTGGGATTGGCGCTCGTAAACCGCGACAGCAGCCGGATCTCCCGCTTGGCGGTGGCCGCGCGCTCGGCATGAACCCGCAGCACCGCCGCCGGCAGGCTGTACTCGCCCGACTCTTCGAGGTTGTCCGCGACATCGACGGCGCGCTCGACGGTCAGGGTCGACAGCGTGGGATGAGTGCGGTTGAGGATGAGGCCGGCCAGCGGCATGCCCTCCTGGGTCAGCCGCTCGACGAAGAAGGTGGCCTCACGCAACGCATCGGGTTCGGCGGCCGACACCACGACGAACTGGGTGCTGCGTCGGCGCAGCAGCTCATAGGTGCGGTCAGCCTTCTCGCGGAATCCTCCGAACGTGGAGTCGAGAGATTGCACGAACATTGAAGCGTCGGAAAGTAATTGCGATCCGAGGACCGTCGACAGCGCTTTCATCGCCAGTCCGACGGCTCCCGTGACGATCCGGCCCAAGCCGCGGCTGGAGCCCAGCAGCATCTTCCAGAGACGTCCATCCATGAAGCTGCCCAACCGCTTTGGTGCGTCCAGGAAGTCCAGTGCGTTACGTGACGGCGGGGTATCCACCACGATCAGATCCCATTTGTCTTCATGGAGAAGCTGTCCGAGCTTCTCCATAGCCATGTACTCCTGTGTGCCCGACATGGAGGTGGCGACGGTCTGATAGAACTTGTTGTCCAGAATCGATTGTGCGCGATCGGATCCCGCGTGCTGGACCACCAACTCGTCGAAGGTGCGACGCATGTCCAGCATCATCGCGTACAGCTCGCCCTTGATGCCCTCGATGTGTACCTGCTGCGGGGTGTTGCCGAGCGCTTCGATGCCCAGCGATTGCGCCAACCGGCGGGCCGGGTCGATGGTCAGCACCACAACGGTGCGGCCGTACTCCGCGGCCCGTAGCGCGACCGAAGCGGCCGTGGTGGTCTTGCCGACACCACCGGCCCCGCAGCAGACCACGACGCGGTTCTTGCGGTCTTCGAGGATGGCTGCCATGTCCAAGACGGCAGGTGTGTTGCTCATCGGACTCCCTGCTCGGCCAGGCTCTCGGCCAATTCGTAGAGGCTGCCCAGGTCGACGCCGTCGGCCAGGGAGGGCAATTCCAGTCGCGGTATCTGCAACTCGCCGAGCAGTTCCTCGCTCTCGGCCCGTGCCCGCATCCGGGTCGCGTGCTCGATGGTCTCGGTGAGCAGACCGGCGAAGTCAGCGTCGGAGATGGTTACGTTGTTATCGGCCAACGCTTTACGAACCGCGTCGGCGTCAATGACACCTTCGGCGGCCTTGTCCAGATCTGCCGGCGACAGATGCGGCACCACGGTTCGGTTGACGATGACACTGCCGATCGGTAGGCCCATCCCGCTCAGTTCGGCAATGGCCTCGGCGGTCTCCTGCATGGGCAGAGCCTCAAGCAGAGTCACCAGGTGGATGGCCGTCTGATCCGAGTGCAGCAGCTTGCGCACCCCCTCGGACTGCGAGTGAATGGGTCCGCCCTTGGCGATATCGGACAGCGCCGACGTCACATCGAGGAAGCGGGCGATCCGGCCGGTGGGCGGGGCGTCGACCACGACGGCGTCGTACACATGCCGTCCGGACTTGTCGACGCGGACGATGCATTCCTTGATCTTTCCGGTGAGGATGACATCGCGCAGACCCGGCGCAATCGTGGTCGCGAACTCGATGGCGCCGATGCGCTTCATCGCACGCCCAGCCAGGCCGAGGTTGTAAAACATCTCGAGGTACTCCATGAACGCCGTCTCGATCTCCACAGCGAGCGCGTTCACCGCTCCGCCGCCCTCGGCGGTGGCGATCTTGAGTTCCTTGGGCGCCAGCGGAGGTACGTCGAAAAGCTGGGCGATGCCCTGCCGGTTTTCGACCTCGACCAGCAGCACCTTGCGGCCGCCCGCGGCGAGCGCCAGGGCCAGGGCCGCGGCGATGGTGGACTTTCCAGTCCCGCCCTTGCCGGTCACAAAGTGCAGTCGCGCATTCGCGACTCGCGCGGGCCAGGCGTTGGCTGAGGTCCCTGCGTCGTCGTCAGGGGAAGTGTTCACCACGCACGCATGCTAACTGTCCACGATCGAGTCGATGTCAGAACGTCTGTGCTTGTCTAGGGTTGCGTGTATGACCGAACGCACCGTATGGGAGTACGCCACCGTCCCGCTGTTGACACACGCCACCAAACAGATCCTGGACCAGTGGGGAAGCGATGGCTGGGAGCTGGTGAGTGTGCTGCCGGGGCCCACTGGTGAACAGCATGTCGCCTACCTGAAGAGGTCGAAGTGAGCACGCATAGCGCCCGGCTGGCCGAGCTGGGAATCGAGCTGCCCGCCGTCGCCGCGCCCCTGGCGGCGTACCAGCCCGCGGTGCGCAGCGGCAACCACGTCTACACCTCCGGACAGCTGCCCATCGTGGACGGCAGTCTGGTCACCGCCGGAAAGGTCGGCGCCGAGGTGTCCCCGGAGGACGCCAAGGCCCTGGCCCGCATCTCTGCTCTCAACGCCGTCGCCGCAGTGGACGCACTTGTCGGGATCGACAACGTCGTGAAGGTGGTCAAGGTCGTCGGATTCGTCGCATCGGCATCGGGTTTCACCGGTCAGCCCGGCGTGGTGAACGGGGCATCGGAGCTGCTGGGTGAGGTGTTCGGAGACGCAGGTGTGCACGCGCGCTCGGCTGTGGGGGTCGCGGAGCTGCCGATCAACGCCCCGGTGGAGGTGGAGATCATCGTGGAGGTCACAGCGGAAGCATCCGCCTGATGACCCATCCCGCCTACGGGCAGCTGCGTCCGGTCACCGAAACCGCTTCGGTGCTGCTGGCCAACAACCCGGGGATGATGACGCTGGAAGGCACCAACACCTGGGTGCTGCGCGCCCCGAGCAGCGATGAGATCGTCATCGTCGACCCTGGCCCGGGTGTCGCCACCGGTGACCCCGACGTACACGTCGAGGAGCTGGCGAAAATCGGCAAGGTGGCACTGATTCTGGTGAGCCATCGGCACTTCGATCACACCGGCGGCGTCGACAGGCTGGTCGAACTGACCGGTGCGCCGGTGCGCGCGGCGGACCCGGCCTGGCTGCGCGGCGCTTCGGTGGCCCTGACCGACGGCGAGCACATCGACGTCGCGGGCTTGTCCATCTCGGTGCTCGCAACACCCGGGCATAGCGACGACTCGGTGTCCTTCGTTCTTGACGACGCGGTGCTGACGGCCGACACCATCCTCGGGCGGGGTACAACCGTCATCGCGCAGGACGGCGGAGGCCTCGGTGACTACCTGGAGTCGCTGAAACGTCTTGAGGGCCTGGGCAAGCGCACCGTGCTGCCCGGCCACGGTCCGGAGTTGGGTGACTTGTCGGCGATATCGGCCGAGTATCTGGCACACCGCGAGCAGCGCCTCGACCAGGTGCGCGGGGCGCTAGCCGCACTCGGTGAGGATGCCTCGGCTCGGCAGGTCGTCGAATTCGTCTATACGGATGTGGACCCGTCGCTGTGGGGCGCCGCGGAATGGTCGGTGCAGGCGCAGCTGGACTACCTGCGCGCCGTCTAGCCAGCGGTGAACACCATCCCATTGGCCCTCACGGGCTCGCTCAGCTGGGGCATCAGCGACTTCATCGGCGGGCACGCGAGCAAGCGACGTTCCACTCTCGCGGTACTGGCACTGAGCCGGCCCGTCGGCCTTGCCGTGGTGAGCCTGGTTGCGCTGGTCACGTCCTCATCGCATTTCGACGGCCGCACGCTGCTGGGAATGCTTTCCGGCCCAGCGGCTTTCACGGCGCTTTACGCGTTGTATCGCGCACTTGCCATCGGACCGATGGGCGTCGTCTCGCCCATCGCGGCGGTGGGTGCGGTGGTGCCAGTCCTCTGGGGCGCCATGATCGGGCAGTCGCTGTCGGGATTGACCTATCTGGGGCTGGCGGGCACCCTTGTGGGCGTCATGCTGGCCTCCGCTTCACAGGGGCTGGACGGGCAACGCCCGGGCAGACAGGTGCTCATCTGGTCGTTCTTCTGCATGGTGATGTTCGGTGTCTGCATGATCCTGCTGGCCGAGGCCGGCAGGTACCACCCGGTTGAGGCGGTCGTGGTTTCCCGCGCGACCGAGGTAACGCTGATCGCGGTGCTCGGGGCATTCAGCTGGAAGAACCTGCGGGCCAATCTGCGCCCGCCGTTCGGGGCGGTGCCCTTCGCCGGTGTGCTCGACACCTCCGCGATTCTGTTGTTCACGTACGCCTCAGCGCACGGAAGCCTCGGCATCGCGGCGGTGCTGTCCTCGCTGTACCCGGTGGTGACGGTGCTCATCGCCCGCGTGGTGCTTCATGAGCGGCTCAGCCGGATTCAACAAGCCGGCGCGGTGCTCACGCTGGTGTGCGTCGCGGTGGTGGCGTTGAGCGCGTCACGCTGACGCGCGCAGAAACTAGCGCGCGCGGCGAGCCAGCCGCTCCGAGTCGGAGATCAAGACGCTCTTGCCCTCCAGCCGGATCCAGCCGCGGTGCGCGAAGTCGGCCAGCGCCTTGTTCACGGTCTCGCGGGATGCACCCACCAGCTGAGCGATCTCTTCCTGTGTCAGGTCGTGCGTCACGCGCAGCGCGCCGCCCTCCTGGGTACCGAACCGCTGGGCCAGCTGCAGCAGCTGCTTGGCCACGCGACCGGGCACATCCGTGAAGATCAAATCGGCCAGATTGTTGTTGGTGCGGCGCAGGCGGCGAGCCAGCACGCGCAGTAGCTGCTCGGCGATCTCCGGACGGTCGGCGATCCAGGCGCGCAACGCGTCCCGGTCCATCGACACAGCGCGCACCTCGGTGATGGTGGTGGCGCTTGACGTCCGGGGTCCGGGGTCGAAGATCGACAGCTCACCGAACATGTCCGACGGACCCATGATCGTCAGCAGGTTCTCACGGCCGTCGGGTGACCGGCGTCCGATCTTCACCTTGCCGGTGATGATGATGTACAGACGGTCGCCAGGCTCGCCCTCGGCGAACACCGTGTGCCCGCGCGGAAAGTCAACCGGCTGCAGCTGCTTGGTCAGCGCCGAGATGGCACTCGGTTCGACACCCTGGAAGATTCCGGCCCTGGCCAGGATCTCGTCCACGTTTGCCCCTTACCCAAATTCGTTAGTCATGCTTGCGCTGGCCTACTCGACATGAGTCTAGAGGCCAAGTCGCTAAAGAACGTGATCCAAGCTACACCGCTGCGCCACCGGCACGCAGTGAATCCACCACCGAATGCCGCGAGCGCATCGAGGACACACCCTCTTCACGCAGGCGATTCATCGTTGAACCGTTGATTCGTGGCTGGTTGTAGCCGTTTGTGGTGGCCTCATACACCGCCTCCAAGGACGGCTCGATGCGCTGCAATTGCCGCCGGTGCAAGTCCTCGATTGCTGACGGCATGCCGTCGCGCGCGAGGCGATTCATATCCGAAGGACTGGCTTGGTCCAGGAAATCGGCGACCTCGCTCGGCTGCAAGGTATGCCGCATCAACCCGGCTTCCAGCTTCCCGAGCCCAAGGCTGGCAAGCATGAGAAGTCCGGGTACCAACAAACCGAATAGGCCCGACACGGGCTGAAGTAAACACGCCCAAGATCTCGACGAGGTCACGAAAAACAACCGGTTTGTCCTGCGCAGGGGTGTAATCGGTGGGCACGCTCGCCCCTCCCGTGTCCTCAGCTCCCGCTACCCTGGGCTTGTGTCACTGACCGGATCGGCCTCTAAGCCCAGAGCGAAATCGACGGTAAAGACGCCAGCTCCGGCCCGAACCTGGAAGCCCGAGACGCACACGGGATTGGTCCGTCGGGCGCGGCGAATGAATCGCACTCTGGCGCAAGCATTTCCACACGTCTACTGCGAGCTCGACTTCACCAACCCGCTGGAATTGGCGGTCGCGACCATTTTGTCGGCGCAATGCACCGACGTCCGGGTCAACATGGTGACGCCCGCGTTGTTCGCCAAGTACCGCACCGCGGAGGACTACGCGGGAGCCAACCGGACCGAACTCGAAGAGATGATCCGCAGCACCGGCTTCTACCGGAACAAGGCGAACTCGATCATCGGGCTGGGCACCCAGCTGGTGGAGCGATACGGCGGTGAGGTGCCGCCGCGGCTGAAGGATCTGGTCACCCTCCCCGGTATCGGTCGCAAGACGGCGAATGTTGTCCTGGGCAACGCCTTTGACATCCCGGGCATCACCGTCGACACGCATTTCGGGCGACTGGTGCGACGCTGGCGCTGGACCGAGGAAGAAGATCCGGTCAAGGTCGAGCACATCGTCGGAGAGCTGATTGAACGCAAGGAATGGACCCTGCTCAGCCACCGGGTGATCTTCCACGGTCGGCGCGTATGTCATGCCCGCAAGCCCGCATGCGGTGTCTGTGTACTGGCCAAGGACTGCCCGTCGTACGGACTGGGCCCCACAGATCCCGAGCTGGCCGCGCCGCTGGTGAAGGGGCCGGAAACCGAGCACCTGCTGGCCTTGGCCGGGTTGTGACGTGTCTCGGCTCAGCACCGGGGCGCGGTGGACGATCGTGGGGATGGTGCTGGTCGCGGCGCTGATCGCCGTCATGTTGTCGCAGCAACACGATCAGCGGCGGCACGCGCCGCAAGGGCAGGATCCTGTCGCCGCCCGCGAACGCCGGGACGCCGACACCCCGGAAGCTCTCGCGGAACTGTTCAGCCAGGCGCAACTGCCGCCATGCCCCAACGCCGGCAGTGCGCCGGGGATGCGCGAACTGGCCGGGATAACGCTGGAATGCAGCGGGTCCAGGGTTCCGGTCGGTCCCGTCCTCGCCGGGCGGCAGGTGGTGCTGAACCTGTGGGCCTACTGGTGCGGTCCCTGTGCCGATGAGCTGCCGGCGATGGCCGAGCTGCAGCGCCGCGCGGGCAACAAGCTCACCGTCGTCACGGTGCATCAAGACGAGAACGAGGCGGCCGGGCTGGCCAAGCTCGCCGAGCTACACGTCAGGCTGCCGATGATCCAGGACGGGGCCCGGCGTATCGCCGCCGCGCTGAAGTCACCGAATGTCATGCCCACGACCATTTTGATTCGAGCGGACGGTAGCGTTGCCCGAGTGCTACCGCGTTCGTTCACTTCGGCGGATGAGATCGGTGCCGAGGTGGAACAAGCGTTGGGAGTGAGGTTCTAGGTCGTGACTGCCGATGAGCCGCTTACGCGAAGAGGATTGGCGACCGCGCCACTGACGCCCGGTGCCGCTCCAGACTGGATGCGACCGCTGGTGGACAACGCCGCGGGTGTCAAGGACATCTACGGCCGTGGCGTGCACCCCGCGATCAAGGCGGTACTGCGGGCGCGCAAGCTGCCCTCTTCCGGGCGCCCGGCGGCGGTGCTGGTGCTGGTGTCCGCCGACCAGGCGGTGACCGACCCCACCGAGGCGGATTTGTTGCTGACGGTGCGCGCATCGACCTTGCGTCAGCACAGCGGTCAGGTGTCCTTCCCTGGCGGTGCTACCGATCCCGGTGACGCAGGGCCGGTGGGAACCGCATTGCGTGAGGCGCAGGAGGAGACGGGGCTGGACCCGGTTCGCGTGCAGCCGCTGACGGTCATGGAGCCGCTGTTCATCCCGCCATCCGGCTTCCACGTCTCTCCGGTGCTTGCCTACTCGCCCGACCCGGGACAGGTTCTTGCCGTCGATCCGGGCGAGACCGCCGGGGTGTCACGGGTGAAGATCGGTGACCTGGTGGACCCGGCGAATCGAATCATGGTGACTAAGAAGACATTTGGTATTCGTTACAGTGGCCCGGCCTTCTTGTTGCCGGGGATGCTGGTGTGGGGCTTCACCGGGCAGATCATCTCGGCGATGTTGGAGGTGTCCGGCTGGGCACAGCCATGGGACACTCGTAACCTTCGTGATCTTGATGAGCTGCTGGCCGAGCACCTGGGAGGGTCGGTATGAATCTGAATCCATCACAGTGGCTCGATATCGGCGTCATCGCCGTCGCGTTCATTGCCGCGGTGTCCGGATGGCGTTCCGGCGCACTGGGTTCCTTGATGTCATTCGTCGGGGTGATCCTGGGCGCGGTAGCCGGCGTGATGCTGGCCCCGCATGTGGTGGGCAACCTGGACGGGGCACGTACCCGGTTGTTCGCCTCGCTGCTGCTGATCCTGGTGTTGGTGGTCATCGGCGAGGTGGCGGGTGTGGTGCTGGGCCGGGCCATGCGTGGTGCCATCAAGAATCGGGCGCTGCGCGCCGGCGATTCGGTGGTGGGAGTGGTGCTGCAGGTGGCCGCCGTGCTGGTGGCCGCATGGCTGCTGTCGATTCCGATGCAGAGCTCCAATCAGCCGAATATCTCTGCGGCAGCTCGTGAATCGAGGGTTCTCAGCCAGGTCGACAAGTACGCCCCGGACCAACTCCGCAAGGTACCCAACGACCTGTCGAAGCTGCTGGACACCTCGGGTGTGACCGGTGTGTTGCAGCCGTTCGGTAAGACCCCCATCGCGGCCGTCGACGCCCCGGATTCAACGTTGGTGGACGGTCCGGTGGTGCGGGGCGCCGAGCCGAGCGTTGTGAAGATCAAAGGCATTGCCCGCAGCTGCCAGAAGTCGCTTGAGGGAACCGGATTCGTCATCGCCCCGCACCGGGTGATGTCGAATGCGCACGTGGTGGCCGGCACGAACAGCGTCACCGTCGAGTCGGCCGGGCAGACGTTCGATGCCACCGTGGTGGCCTACGACCCCAATGCCGATATCTCGATCCTCGCGGTTCCGGATATGCCGGCCACGCCGCTGGTCTTCGCGCCCAAACCGGCCAAGACCGGGGACGACGCCATCGTGCTGGGCTACCCGGGTGGCGGGAACTACAAGGCGACACCGGCGCGGGTCCGGGAGATCATCGAGCTGAACGGCCCGGACATCTACCGGTCCACCACGGTCACACGCGAGGTGTACACCGTCAGGGGCTCGGTGCTACAGGGCAATTCGGGTGGTCCGTTGATCGACACGGAGGGGCGTGTGCTCGGTGTGGTCTTCGGGGCGGCGATCGATGATGACGACACCGGCTTCGCGCTGACCGCCAAGCAGGTCAAAGATCAGCTCGCCAAGGCCGAGCTCTCCGAGCCCGTCGCCACCGGCAGTTGCATCTCCGCGCCGGAGGCCAACAAGTCACCGCAGCCCGTCAGCGGACCGCAGTCACCGGCGCCCAATAAAGCTCCCTAGGTGCTCGTTGACGGTGCCGGGGTCTTCCTCGTGGCCGTAATGTCCTACCCCGCGCAGCTCGACGAATTGGCCGTGGGGCGCGAAGGACAGTGATCGGTGCACCGGGTCGGCGAGCACATACGGATCGCTGTCGCCGCGCATGTGAAGTACCGGGACGGATAGTTCACGGTTCATTGACCTCATGAAACGCCAACCCTCGCTGCGCAACTGGCTACGCACCGCCCAGCGCTGATACTCCAGCGCGCAATGGGCCACCCCGGGGATGGCGATCGCGGTGCGCAGCTGCTGGATGGTCTCGGCGAAATCGTCGGTGGTGGTCCAATGCTCGCCCGCCCGCAAGCGCACCAGACGTTCCAGCTCGGCACCTCGATGACGTGTCAGGGTGCGCTCGGGAAGGATGGGCAGCTGGTAGCGCATCAGGGACGGCAATAGCGCGCCTCCCTGCCCGGTTCTGCGGAATGTGGCGGTGCGCAGGGCGATCGGGTGCGGCGAGCTCACCACCGCGATGGCATCGACGAGGCGTGGATGCAGGTTCGCGGTGGCCCAGCAGACCAGTCCGCCCTCGGCATGCCCGACCAGCGTGGCCGACGTGTGCCCCAGGGCACGGATCAGCCCGGCGGTATCCCCGGCCAGCGTCCATCCGTCGTACCCGCGTGGCGGTTTGTCGCTGCCCCCGTAGCCGCGGAGATCGACCGCCACCACGCGGGCATCTGTCAGCTCGCGAAGCTGATGCCGCCACGACCACCAGAAGGACCCGAACCCATGCAGCAGCAATACGAGTGGCCTGCTGGTGACGGCCACGGTTGGTGTGTGAGGAGCATCGGCTTCCACCACATGGAACCGAATGCCGTTGGCGTGTACGTCAAAATGGCGCCACGGGCCGACGATGCGGACCACGGATGGGTCGGGGTGACGTGCCGTCTGGTCGAACAGCATGGATGCGTCGGTGTCGAGCCGACTTCAGTGGGCTACCAGCCCGACGGGTCTGCGGGCTTAGCCGACTTGGTCAGTGCAGGAGCCTCATCGTCGCGTGAGGTGAACACGGTCCGTGTTTCCTTGACGGAGGCGATGGTGTCGCGTGGTCCTCGGATTCGTCTGACCTGGAGGAAACCGATCAGTACCGCGAGGATGGCGACGAACACCATGGCGGCGAAGATGATCAGGTACGCCGCCCAGGCGGGCAGCCAGATCTTGAGGATCTCCGCGGCGAAAAAGAAGAAGAAGAACGTCGAGTAGAACAGGACGACGAGAGCCGCGATGAAGAAGATACTGCCCGCGACACCCTTCTTGACGTCCCGGACGACCTCGGCGCGGGCCAATTCCACCTCAGCACGCACCAGAGCGGAGACCTGGGTGGTGGCATCACGGACGAGATTGCCGATGGTGGGTTCTCCGGTGCCGGTCGCGTTCGGATCGGACAGCGGAATGGCGGCGACGGTGATCGGAACACCATTGCTGTCCGTGCGGTAGTTGCGGCTTCCAGGGCTGCTCACTGTGCTCCCTCCGTGTCCCTTGCGGGTCCGGTGTGATGTCGTGCGGCCTATGTTGCCACGTCGGTGGCGTCAGGGCTGCGGCGCGTCTGGCCTGGGGCGTCGTTACCCAATCGATAGCACTGTGACAGAAGTGACCAGTGTGAATCTTGTTTAGAATGGTGTCAGGCATGGCCGACGGGGGAGAGATGCGGCCGGAATGAGAGAGGCTGCGCGACATGAGGTCATTTGGACGGCATATGCGGTACGGATTGCCGGTCCTGATCGCACTGTTTGGCCTCGTCGTGGCCACGATTCCGGCTGGCGCGGCTCCCGCCGCCGGAGCCGATGACAAGGTGCCCATGGGCGGCGGGTCCGGGCTCATCATCAACGGTGACACCCTCTGCACGCTGACGACGATCGGCCACGACAACAAGGGCAATCTGGTGGGCTTCACCTCGGCTCACTGTGGTGGTGCCGGTTCGCAGGTGGCCTCCGAGGACTTTCCCAAGAAGGGTGTGGTCGGAAAGTTCGTCAACGGTAACGAGCAGTACGACTACGCCACCATCCAGTTCGATCCGGAAAAGGTGCAGCCGGTGTCCACCTACAAGGGGTTCGCCATCACCGGAATCGGACCGGATCCGCAGCCCGGTGACATCGCGTGCAAGCTGGGCCGCACCACCGGTAACTCGTGCGGCGTGACCTTTGGAGCCGGAGCCGAGCCCGGCACCTTTATCAATCAGGTCTGCGGACAACCCGGGGACTCGGGTGCGCCGGTCACGGTGAACGGACAGCTGGTGGGGATGATCCACGGCGCCGCTACCAAGCTGCCGGTGTGCGTCATCAAGTACATCCCGCTGCACACGCCGACCACCACGTACTCGATCAACACCGTGCTGGCCGATATCAACGCTAAGAACCGCACCGCCGGAGTGGGTTTCACCCCGGTCGGCTAGCTCACGGCGCTACTTGCTGGCTCTGATCGCCTCGAAGACGCTCGGGTCGACCAGCGTCGAGGTGTCGCCCAGCTCGCGTCCCTCGGCCACATCGCGCAGCAGCCGCCGCATGATCTTGCCGCTGCGGGTCTTGGGCAGCTCGGGTACCACGTGAATCTCGCGCGGCTTGGCGATGGGCGAGATCTCCTTGGACACCTGAGCTTTCAGGTGTGAGACGAGCTCATCGCCCTCGACGGTGTGACTGGCCTTGAGAATCACGAACGCCACGATGGCCTGCCCCGTCGTCTCGTCGGAGGCGCCGACGACGGCGGCCTCGGCGACACCGTCATGTCCGACGAGCGCGGATTCCACTTCGGCAGTCGAGATTCGGTGGCCGGAGATGTTCATGACGTCATCGATGCGCCCCAACACCCAGATGGCGCCGTCGCTGTCGTAGCGTGCACCGTCTCCGGCGAAGTACCAGCCCTTCTCGGCATAACGGGACCAGTAGGTCTCCTTGAACCGCTCTGGGTCGCCCCAGATACCGCGCAGCATGGACGGCCACGGCTGATCGAGCACCAGGTACCCGGTGACCGGTTCATCGCCGCTGGCCGGCTCCAGTCGATTCCCGTCGTCATCAACGATTTTCGCGGAGATACCGGGTAGTGCGCGCATCGCCGAACCAGGCTTGGTGTCGGTGACACCGGGCAGCGGGGAGATCATCGCCGAGCCGGTCTCTGTCTGCCACCAGGTGTCCACGATGGGGGTGCGGTTGCCGCCGATGACCTCGCGGTACCAGCGCCATGCCTCCGGGTTGATCGGCTCACCGACGCTGCCCAGCAGTCGCAGGCTGGACAGGTCGTGCGCGAACGGGATGTCGCGTCCCCACTTCATGAACGTGCGCACCAGCGTGGGAGCGATGTAATAGATAGTGACACCGTACTTTTCGATGATCTCGAAATGCCGATGCTCGTTCGGCGAAGTGGGTGTGCCCTCGTAGACCACCTGGGTGGCGCCGTTGGACAGTGGGCCGTAGACGATATAGGTGTGGCCGGTGACCCAGCCGATATCGGCTGTGCACCAGTACACGTCGGTCTCGGGCTTGAGGTCGAAGATGTTGAAGTGTGTGTACGAGGTCTGCGTCAGGAAGCCGCCCGAGGTGTGCACGATGCCCTTGGGCTTTCCGGTCGTTCCCGAGGTGTACAGCAGGAACAGCGGATGCTCGGAATCAAAGGATTCGGGCGTGTGGGTGGTATCGGCGTGAGCGACCGTCTCGTGCCACCACAGGTCGCGTTCCTGGGTCCAGTCGACGGGAATCTCGGTGCGGCGCACCACCAGAACATGTTCGACGGAACTCGGCTCGCCGCCCAGCGCTTCGTCCACAGCGGCCTTCAGTGGGGCCGCGGCGCCGCGCCGCCATTGGCCGTCGGAGGTGATGACCAGCTTGGCCTCGGCGTCGTCGATGCGCGCCCGCAGTGCCGCGGCGGAGAATCCCGCGAACACCACCGAATGCATCAGCCCCAGCCGCGCACACGCCAGCATCGCCACGATCGCCTCGGGCAGCATGGGCATGTAGATGGCGACCCGGTCACCAGAAACCAGGCCGAGCTTGGTCAGATAGTTGGCCGCCTGGCTGACCTGAGCCAGCAGCTCGGCGTAGGTGATGGTGCGGGTGTCGCCGGGCTCGCCCTCCCAGTGGATGGCGACCCGATCACCATTGCCGGCCTCCACGTGCCGATCGACGCAGTTGTAGGCGACATTGAGCTTGCCGCCGACGAACCACTTCGCGAACGGTGCATCGGACCAGTCGAGTACGTCGCCGAAAGGCTCGCTCCAGTGCAGCCGACCAGCCTGCTGTGCCCAGAACCCGAGCCGATCTTCCTCGGCCGCCTGATAGAGGTCGGCGGTCGCGTTCGCAGTCGCCACGAACTCCGGCGACGGCGGGTAGCGATCCGGCTCGGTGCTGATTTCAGTCATCTGATCTGGCCTTTCTGCCCTAGACGGGTCCGCCCGAAAGCCTAGTGGGCGGCCCCGGTTACCGCGAAGTAATTGAGGCCGTCGTTCAGATCCGGGCGTGGCGGTGTGTCGATGAAGAGACATCGGCGTGTTACCCGCCTATGGTTCGTCCTACCTATTTCAGCTACCGAAGGGCAGGGTGAGGATGCGGTTTCGCCGACTGGCCGTCGCGTTGCTCGTCGGCATTGTCGCGCTGCTGCCCACCGGCTGCGGTGACCTGGTGACTCCGGCCCCCCCGGGGTACTTCAGCATGTACATCACCGAACCCGAGCACACCCTGGTCCCGGGAAACACCACCGAGAATCAGGGTGGTCGGATCCTGCGCTCGCTATTTACCGCGCTAGTCGAGTTCAACAACGACACCGCGGAGGTGGAATACACCGGCGTGGCCGAATCGATCACCAGCCACGACAACGTCAATTGGACGATCAAGCTCAAGCCGGGATGGACGTTCCATAACGGCGAACCAGTGACCGCCCAGTCCTACGTGGATGCCTGGAACTACACCGCCTTGAGCACCAACGCCCAGGGCTCCTCGAGTTTCCTAGCCAATGTCGACGGGTTCGGTGATCTCCAGGGAGATCCGAAGAACAAGATCCCACCGCGGGCCACCCAGATGCGCGGACTGCACGTCGTGGATGACGTGACATTTACCGTCCGGCTCAACACTCCGTTCGCCATCTACCCGATGACCTTGGGATACACCGCTTTCCTGCCGCTGCCTAAGGCCTTTTATCGGGATCCGGCCAAGTTCGGCGTGCACCCCATCGGCAATGGCCCCTTCAAGGCCGACGGCGACTGGGTGCGTGGCATCGGGTTCACGCTGAGCCGTTACGACCAGTACGCCGGTCCGAAGAAGGCCAAGTCCAAGGGCTTGATCTGGCGGGTCTACACCGAGGGCCTGACCGCGTACACCGATATGCAGGCCGGTGCCCTCGACATTCAGCTCGATCTGCCCGACTCCGCCTACGAGAACGCCCGGGCCGAATTCGGGTCAGCCTTCCTGGAGCGGCCCCGCCCGGACATCACCTCGCTGGGGTTCCCGATGTACGACCCGCGGTACAAGGATGTACGTGTGCGCCAGGCGATTTCGATGGCCATCGACCGTGAGGCGATCACCCAGGTAATTTTCTCCGGCACCCGCACTCCTGCTACGTCCTACGCGTCGGCGGTGGTCTATGGGTACCGCAAGGGGGCGTGCGGAAAGCTGTGCGAGTTGCACGTCGATGAGGCCAACAAACTGCTCGATGACGCTCATTTCGACAGGAGCAAGCCCATTGAGCTGTGGTACAGCTCATCGAGCACCGGAGCGCTGTCGTGGGTGCAGGCCATCGGAAACCAGTTGCAGTCCAACCTGAAAGTGCCCTACATCCTCAAGAGCCTGCCGTGGTCGCAGTTCCTGCCGTTGCAGGACAGCAAGGGGATGACGGGGCCGTTCCGTTCCGGCTGGGTGATGGACTACCCGTCGATCTACAACTTCCTGGAGTCGTTGTACGGCACGGTGGCGCTGCCACCGGCGGGTTCCAATTACGTGTTCTACAGCAATCCGGCGTTCGACGAACTGCTGCGGCAGGGGAACAACCAGCCGACCGTGGAGCTGGCCACCAAGGCGTATCAGAAGGCAGAAGACCTGTTGTTCAAGGACCTTCCGGCCGCACCGCTGTTCTATGAGGTCAATCAGGCGGTGCATTCCAAGCGGGTGAGCAACGTCAAGATCAGCATCCAGGACTGCATCGAGTACGCCGATGTGGAGGTCGTGCAATGACCGGACGCAAGTGGCCGCGATCGCTGATCAACGAAAGGGTTGATAGGCGGGGAGTGGAGCGTGCACTCCCGGTTCCGTGGCTCGATGATGTGCTGGACGTTCGGCGGCTTTGGCGGAACGCGGGCTTGTTTCGTTATGTGGTGAAGCGGCTGTTGCTGGCCATTCCGGTGCTCATAGGCACGTCGCTGCTCATCTATTCCCTGGTGTACGCGCTACCGGGTGATCCCATTCGGGCGTTGGCGGGCGACCGTCCGTTCACCCCCGAGGTCATGGCTCAACTACGGGAGCGCTTTCATCTCAATGATCCGTTCCTGGTGCGCTACGGCAAGTACATCGTGGGCTTCCTGCATGGTGACTTCGGTACAGATTTCCAGGAACGCCCTGTCGCACAAACTGTTTCACAACGCCTGCCGGTGACGTTGAGGCTCACGGTGGTGGCCGTGGCATTCGAGACGATCATCGGCATCACCGCCGGAGTGCTGTGTGCGGTGCGCCGGGGATCGTTCTACGACAACCTTGTTCTTGTCACCACGACGCTGCTGGTCTCGATGCCCGTGTTCGTGCTGGGCTTCCTGGCGCAGTACCTGTTCGGCTTCAAGCTCGGCTGGTTCCCGATCGCCGGAATCCGGGACGGCTGGTACAGCTTCCTGCTGCCGGGGCTGGTGCTGGCCTCGTTGTCCATGGCCTATGTGGCTCGGCTCACCCGAACCTCGATGTTGGAGACCATGGATGCCGACTTTGTCCGGACCGCCCGTGCCAAGGGCATCTCCGAATCACGCATTCTGTTGCGGCACACCCTGCGTAACAGCCTGATTCCCGTCGTCACATTCATCGGTGCCGACGTGGGTGCGCTGCTGGCGGGCGCGGTCGTCACCGAGTCGGTGTTCAACATCCCTGGGTTGGGGAGGGCGACATTCGATGCGGTGCGCAACCAGGAGGGCGCCGTCGTGGTGAGCATCCTGACGCTGATCGTCTTCTTCTACATCTTCTTCAATCTCGTCGTCGACATCTTGTACGCGCTGCTGGATCCGAGGATTCGCTATGAGTGACCCCATCCATGCCCCTGGCCCGGTCTCGGGCCCTGATGCCGCCGCCGAGTCGTTGGTGGAGCAGGCGGATCTTTGGGGAAATGCCTGGAAGTACCTGCGGCGCAGTGGCTTCTTCATCACCGGGTCGATCCTGCTGACGATTTTGGTCCTGATGGCGTTGGTCCCGCAGTTGTTCACCTTCGGAAAGGACCCTCGGGCCTGCGACCTCTATCAGGCGCGCAAGGGGATCAGCGCGGCGCACTGGCTGGGTACCGACCTACAAGGATGCGACTATTACGCCAACGTGGTCTATGGGGCGCGAGTGTCGCTGACGATCGGCCTGATCGCGATGGTGGGCGTGCTGATCATCGGTGTCCTCGTCGGGGCGCTGGCGGGGTACTTCGGCGGTTTCGCCGACTCCACGCTGTCCCGGTTGACCGATGTCTTCTACGGTATCCCAACGATTTTGGGTGGCATGATCCTGCTGTCCGTCGTCGGTCATCGGACGGTGTGGAGCGTCGCGGGCGCGCTGATCGTGTTCGGCTGGATGACCTCGATGCGGCTGGTGCGATCCAGTGTGATGACCATCAAACAGAGCGACTACGTTCAGGCCGCCATCGCGCTGGGAGCGCCGACATGGCGAATCCTACTGCGGCACATACTTCCCAATGCGCTGGCGCCCGTGCTGGTGTACGCCACCATCGCGGTGGGCAGCTTCATCGCGGCGGAGGCCACGCTGACCTATATGGGCATCGGGCTAGAGCTGCCAGAGATTTCGTGGGGACTTCAGATCAACGATGGACAATCCCGTTTCGCCACCACGCCGAGGCTGGTCATCGTTCCGGCCTTGTTCCTCTCGGCCGCCGTGCTCGGCTTCATCATGGTTGGTGACGCCCTCCGAGATGCTCTCGATCCGCGGAGGAGGTAGGCGGTGCCCGCAGATTCCGTGGTTGAGATCGAGGACCTCTCGGTCGACTTCGAGGTAGACAAACAATGGGTGCCGGCGGTCAAGGGTGTCTCGTTGACGGTCGCCAAGGGCGAGGTGCTCGCCATCGTCGGTGAATCCGGCTCGGGGAAATCGACCACTGCCATGGCCATTCCGGCATTGTTGCCGTCCACCGCGCGGGTGGCGGGCAGCATCAAGCTCAACGGTGCCGAGCTGCTGGGGGCCACCAATGACGAACTGCGTGAGGTCCGCGGCAAGGATGTCGCCGTCATCTTCCAGGAGCCGATGACGGCGCTGAACCCGGTCTACACCATCGGTTGGCAGATTGCCGAGGCCGTACATGCGCACAAGAAGATCACGCGCAGGCAGGCGCGTGAGCGCGCCATCGAGTTGCTGGAGCTGGTGGACATGCCCGAGCCCCAGCGGCGGGTCAAGCATTACCCCCATCAGCTTTCCGGAGGGCAGCGTCAGCGCGCGATGATCGCGCAGGCACTGGCGCTGGACCCGGGGCTACTCATCGCCGATGAGCCCACCACTGCGCTGGATGTGACCGTGCAGGCCGAAATCCTTGATCTCATGCGTGATCTACGGCATCGAATCGAGGCCGGCATCATCCTGATCACCCACGATATGGGTGTCGTCGCCGACATGGCCGATCGCATCATGGTGATGAAGGACGGTGAGGTTGTCGAGGAGGGTGATGCCGACAGCATCTTCCACCGGGCGCAGCAGCCATACACGCAGCAGCTGCTGGCATCGGTGCCGCATCTGGGTGCGACATTGGGCGACGCTGACGAATCATCTTTACCGGTAACCGATCTGGCGCTGAGCGTGGAACATGCCGTCATCGAGTATCCGGGAAAGGGTGGCAACTTCCGGGCCATCGACGACGTGTCCTTCTCGATCGGCAGAGGGGAGGTGGTGGGCCTCGTCGGCGAGTCGGGTTCCGGGAAATCCACCATCGGACGCGCCGCGGTGGGCCTACTCAA
The DNA here is from genome assembly GCF_016767715.1 of Mycobacteroides chelonae. Lineage (NCBI taxonomy): Bacteria > Bacillati > Actinomycetota > Actinomycetes > Mycobacteriales > Mycobacteriaceae > Mycobacteroides > Mycobacteroides chelonae. Next base: position 421,054 of record NZ_CP050145.1, read on the forward strand.
GGTGGCTTCGGGCACTATCTGTGTTGCCGGGCAGGATATTTCGACTGCCAACCGTAAGCAGCTGCGTGATATCCGGAGCAAGGTGGGGGTGGTGTTCCAGGATCCGGGATCGTCGCTGAATCCGCGATGGCCCATCGGCCAGTCGATCGCCGAGCCGTTGACCCTGCACACCGATATGGACCGCTCCCAGCGGGAAAGCAGAGTCAAGACGTTGTTGGAGCAGGTGCAGTTGCCCGCGAACATGCGAAACCGGTTCCCCCACCAGCTCTCCGGAGGGCAACGGCAGCGGGTGGGCATCGCGCGGGCGCTGGCGCTGGAGCCGACCCTGCTGATCGCCGACGAGCCAACCTCGGCGCTGGATGTCTCGGTGCAGGCCCGGGTGCTCGAACTCTTTGCCGAGCTGCAACGTGAGCACGGGTTCGCGTGTTTGTTCATCAGCCACGACCTGGCAGTTGTCGAATTGGTGGCAAGCCGCATCGCGGTGCTCAACCACGGTCGTCTTGCCGAATTCGGTTCTGACAAACAGGTATTGACCGCGCCCACCGATGACTACACCAAACGGCTGCTGGCGGCTGTTCCGGTACCCGACCCTGAGCAGCAGCGAATCCGACGCGAGGAGCGCAAGGCCCTGCGGTGAGTCTCGTATGCGGCGAGTCATTCAGTACCGTTAGTGGACCATGACTGATCCACTCGCGCCGCTGGCCGCCCTGCCGGGAGTATCCGACGCTGCCGAATCCGCCCGTGATGCGTTGAGCAAGGTGCACCGTCACCGCGCCAATCTGCGGGGATGGCCGGTGACCGCGGCCGAGGCTGCGGTGCGGGCGGCCAGGTCTTCGTCGGCGCTGGATGGCGGCACGATGAAGCTGAGCGCCGATGGTGCGGTGGAGGACCCGATACTGGCCGGCGCGCTGCGGGTCGGTCAGGCGCTCGATGGGGACGCGCTCACTCAGTTGACCGCGGTGTGGTCGCGTGCTCCACTGCAGGCATTGGCGCGTCTTCATGTGTTGGCGGCCACCGGCATGGCGGACGAGGACATTCTGGGACGCCCGCGCCCCGGCGTCGACACCGATCGGCTGGAGTTGTTGGCGCAACTGGCATCGGGTGGAACATCGGTGTCCGCGCCGATTCTCGCGGCGATCACGCACGGGGAACTGTTGGCACTGAATCCCTTTGGTTCTGCCGATGGTGTGGTCGCCCGCGCGGCGTCCCGATTGGTGACGGTCTCACGCGGGCTGGATCCGCACGCGCTTGGTGTCCCCGAGGTGATGTGGATGCGGCAGTCCGGCAGATACCGTGAGCTTTCGTCCGCGTTCGCCGCAGGTACACCCGAAGCCATCGCTGCCTGGATCATCTTCTGCTGTCAGGCATTAACGGCGGGTGCGGCAGAGGCGACATCGATCGCTGATAGCGCTAAGCGCTGACCGAGACTGGCCTGAACATTAAAAACGGGCGACGGTCCGAATGAATCGGCCCGCCGCCCGTTAGCACGGATCCTCCGGTTACCAAGCGTGCAATGTGGGTTGTGTGGGTGGCCTCGGCGCTTTCACGACGCTTCCAACTCGGACTTCACCCAAGAAGTCTGATGAATTGTCTCTGTTCGCGATTACGCAGGCCCACAACGCTTCTGCCCTTGTCGCGGCGTGCTCCGCGTGGGTGCCGTGGTCCGTGCTGGGAATCCTAGGTCGGGAGATCGATCCTTCTCTTCCGGGTCGACCTTGGCCTTGCCAGGCTTCCGTACCTACTTTCTACACTGAGACGACGGTCACATCAAGGGGTAATTCGTTTGGTCACTGCATTGTTACGTGCGTGCCGAAAGTGACATGTGTCTAGTACTACGGCCGTAGCTTGCGAATCAGCGAATAGGTAAGTGCGCCAGCGGCGATCGCGCTCAGCCCCACGGCCGCCGTAGTGGCGGCCGCCGCGCCGGAGGGAACGGGTATCCGGTCGCCCAGCGACACGGGCCGTGAGAACGTCAGCACTGGCCATCCGCGTGCCATGGATTCCTTGCGTAGCGCCCGGTCCGGGTTGACGGCTGTCGGGTGACCGACAGACTCCAACATGGGCAGGTCGGTGATCGAATCGGAGTAGGCGTAGCAGTGCTCCAGTGGGTAGCCCTCGCGCTTGGCGAGTTCCTGGATCGCGGCCACCTTGCCTTCCCCGTAGCAGTAGAAGGCGACATCTCCGGTGTACTTACCTTCTTCCACCACCATGCGCGTGGCCATGGCATGGGTGGCGCCGAGTGCGCGCGCTATGGGGGCCACGATCTCTTCGCCGGACGCCGAGACCACCACAACATCACGGCCGCAGAGTTTGTGATCGGCGATCAGATCGGCCGCCTCGGCGAACACCAACGGATCGACGATGTCGTGCAGTGTCTCGGCCACGATCGCCTTCACCTGTTCGACATCCCACCCCGTACACATGTTGGTGATGTGTGTGCGCATGCGATCCATCTGGTCGTGATCGGCACCCGACAGCAAGAAGAAGAACTGCGCATAACTCGATTTCAAGACAGCGCGTCTATTTATTAGGCCCTGGTCGAAGAACGGCTTGCTAAAGGCGAGGGTGCTCGACTTTGCGATCACGGTCTTATCCAGATCGAAGAAGGCCGCCGTTCTGGGGGCTTGGCCGGCGTCCGTGGGCTCACTGATGGCCGCGGCATCCCGGTCTTCGACAGACGGAGAGGATCCGGGTGCCGTTGCGTGGTCGGTCACAGCTCGAGGATAGATCTCACGGACTACATCGTCGGGTCCATCAGTAAAGTCCCAGTTCAGCCGGGGTCGTCTGGTAACGCGGCTACGCCAGAAGAAGGGTTGCCTTTCTTTGGCTTTTTTCAGCCGATTGGTCTTGCCACCCTTACCTGGTTCGTGTGTATAGTGGGGTTACTCGGCTATGCCGAGTGTGTCTCAGCCCGACCCCCCGGGGCTGAAGCACGACGACCCTCGCCTCCTCCCCCCCTGGCGAGGGTCGTCCTCTTTTCTGGGGACGTTTGTCACCGATTTTTTGCGGCTCATCCCGGATCTATCCACAGATTCGTATCCATCCCCAATCTCGATGAGGCCGCTGGCGTTCACGTCGTGCAACCTTGATGGTGGAGCGCGTGGAGGCAAATGCGGGGGAGCCGATCGTCGTGGCAGTCGGCGATGGACGGCTTGGCAACGACATCGAGCGGATCGTCGCCGCGACTGGCAGGCCACTGATCACCGCTACCGATGCCGGTTCGATCGGCAGACAGGCCTGGACCCGCGCGAGTGCGGTGCTGCTCGATGGAGCCGACCCGTCGTTGGAAGCTGTGATCAGACTGCCTCGTCGGGCTCGGGTGTTACTCATCTCTGGGGACGAGCCGACAAGCGAGATGTGGCGCAGAGCGGTCGCGGTGGGTGCCGAGCAGGTGCTCACGTTGCCCGAGGACGAAGTCAGGCTCATCGAGGCATGTGCGGCGATGCCGGTCAGCGCCTCGGCGGGTCGCGCCCCGGTGATTGCGGTGGTGGGAGGACGCGGTGGTGCCGGTGCGTCGGTGCTGTGTGCGGCGATTGGTCTCTGCGTGCCGGGCGGTGCGCTCATCGTGGATGCCGATCCGTACGGAGGCGGAATCGACCTACTGCTCGGATGGGAGGACGTCGAGGGCCTGCGCTGGCCGGACATCGATATGCGCAGTGGTCGAGTGGGTTTCGATGCTCTTCGACGTGCGCTGCCGCATCGGCGCGGGCTTGTCGTGGTGTCGGGCGACAGAACGGGTGGCGGAGGCAACACGGAGGCGATCGGTGGGGTCATCGATAGTGCACGCGACGCTGGCGTGCCGGTGATCGTCGACCTTCCGCGGCGTCTCGGTGCGACAAGTGTGGCCGCACTGGAGCGCGCGGATCTGGTGGTCGTGGTGACACCTGCCGAGGTGCGAGCCTGCGCGGCCGCTGCGCTTGTGACCAGCGCGATACAGCTCATCAATCCGAACGTCGGCGTTGTGGTGCGAGGTCCGGCTCCGAGCGGGTTGCGGGCGGCCGAGGTGGCCGAAATCGTGGGGGCCCCAATGATCGCCGCGATGCGGCCGGAACCGAATCTCGGCAATCGCCTCGACAACGGCGGTCTGCGATTATCGCGCCGTTCACCGTTGACGGGTGCCGCGCACGCCGTGCTGGCGCTGGTCTCGCGGGAGGGCAAGGGGGCGGCGGCATGACCGGATCGCTGATCGATCGCGTTCGGGAACGGCTCGCGACCGAGAACGCGACGCTGCGTCCTACGGCGGTAGCGGCGGTGATACGCGCTGAATCCGGTGGCGTACTGGGTGATAGCGATGTGCTGCATAACATAAAGGAGCTCCAAAGTGAGCTGGCCGGTGCGGGCATCCTCGAGCCACTGTTAGGTGCGGACGGAGTTACAGACGTCTTGGTCACCGCGCCGGATCGGGTCTGGGTGGATGACGGTCAAGGATTGCGGCTCACCGCAGTGCGATTCGCCGACGAGGCCGCCGTGCGGCGACTCGCGCAGCGGCTGGCTCTCGCGGTGGGGCGACGTCTCGATGACGCGCAACCGTTTGTCGACGGTCAGCTGACAGGGATCGGCCCACCGCGTTCAGTGGTACGCCTTCATGCTGTGCTGGCGCCGATCGCGGTGGGCGGAACATGTGTCTCGCTGCGCGTATTACGCCCGACTGCTAAGGGTTTGGATCAGCTGATCGCTGATGGCACCGTCGCTGAAGACGCTGGAGTCTTGCTTCGCGGGATGCTGGCGGCCCGGTTGGCCTTCCTCGTAACGGGGGGAACTGGCGCGGGTAAGACGACGCTGCTATCGGCCCTGCTCGGAGCCGTCCATCCATCGGAACGCATCATCTGCGCCGAGGACGCCGCCGAGCTCGCGCCGCGTCATCCGCATGTGGTCACGTTGGCTGCACGCACCGTCAACGTCGAGGGGGTGGGAGAGGTCACCCTCCGCCAGTTGGTGCGGCAGGCGTTACGGATGCGACCCGATCGCATCGTGGTGGGAGAGGTGCGGGGCGCCGAGGTGGTTGAGCTACTGACCGCACTGAACACCGGTCACGATGGAGGTGCGGGAACTGTCCACGCAAACGCCCCGGCAGAGGTCCCGGCAAGACTGGAAGCGCTCGGGGCGTTGGGTGGGCTCGATCGTGCCGCGCTCCACTCGCAGTTCGCCGCGGCCATTCAGTGCGTATGTCACATCAGGCGGTTTGGGAACATTCGGAAACTGACTGAGATCGCGGTGGTGTGCAAGGGTGACGACGGGATAGCGCGAGTGATACCCGCGTGGAATCTAGACGGTGGGCCTCGTTCCGGCGCGGAGCGGTTCGACGCATTGATCGCACGGGGTGTTACATGACACCGCAGGCCCTACTGCTGCTCTCTGTCGCGTTACTTGTTGCACCGCAAAGGCATTCACGCTTATGGCAGAGGTCTTCCTCGCGGCGGTGGAACTGGAAACTGGCGGCAGCCCCGGTGGGAGTGCTGGTGCTGGCGGCCCTGTGGTTGTTGCCTCTGTCGGTGGTGATCGCGGTGGGGGTGGTGGGTGGAACCTTGTGCATGTGGTGGAGTCGCCGCTCCCGGCTGAAGGTCCAGTCGAAGGAACTGGCTGTTTTGGAGTCCGGCCTTGATGTCCTCGTCGGCGAGCTGAGGGTCGGTGCGCATCCGGTGCACGCATTCGAAATCACTGCGGCGGAGCTTGGCGGAACGGTCGGGGAGGTGTTCGCGGCCATGGCCGCACGCGCACGTCTCGGGGTGAGACTGGATCCGGCGATGCCGAGACTGGGGCCATTGGCGGGCCAGTGGGATCGGATCGGCAGCGGCTGGGCACTGGCCCAGCAGCACGGTCTCGCGGTTGCCGATCTGCTTGACGCATGTAGGACGGACCTGCAAGAGCGGCAACGATTTACCTCACGTGTTAACGCCGGGCTCGCCGGGCCTCGCGCGACCGCGGCAGTGCTCACCGGTCTGCCGGCAGTGGGAATCGGGTTGGGGCAGATGATCGGAGCCAAACCGCTCGCCGTGCTGAGCTCAGGTGGGTTCGGTGGCGTGCTGCTCGTTGTTGGGGTGGCTCTGGCGTGTGCAGGTCTGCTGTGGTCCGACGCTATTACGGGGAAGGCATTGCGATGACCGCAGCGCTGCTGATGCTGGCCGCGGCGATTGTGACCGCGCCGGGAGCGTTGCGTGCTCGGGTCAGGCTGTCGCGTGCCGACGCAATTGTCTCTGCCGATCGCCGCGTGGCTGAAAAGGGTTTATTGGGAATGGCATTCAGTCTTGATGTGCTCAGCGTGTGTCTTCGATCGGGGATGCCGGTCGCAACCGCCGTGTTAGTGGTGTCGTCGTCCGCGCCGTCGGAACTGGCCCGCATCCTGAATCGCGCAGGGGAGATGCTCGCCTTGGGGGCACCGGCGTCTGCGGCCTGGGCTGACCCGGGAGCTTCGGATGATCCGGGATATGAGCAGCGGCAGGCGCTGACCAGGCTAGCGCGGCGATCAGCCGACTCCGGTGCGGTGATGGCTGATGGCATCGCCTCGTTGGCCACTCAGTGTCGCAGGGATGCGCTGGATTCGGCAGTGGCCACTGCGGAACGGGCCGGTGTGCTTATCGGGGCGCCGCTGGGTCTGTGCTTTCTGCCGGCCTTCGTCTGTCTGGGCATTGTGCCTGTCGTCATGGGTTTGGCGCGGGATGTGTTCAGTAGTGGCGTGCTGTGACCCGCGGACCGACCGCGGGGTTGAAAGGTAGGGAATCCATTGATACGCAACATCTTGACGACGCTACGTCGGCGGATGGTGGTGGTCGTCGAGTCAGAGGACGGCATGTCCACCGTCGAATATGCGATCGGGACGATCGCGGCGGCGGCCTTCGGAGCGATCCTCTACACGGTGGTCACCGGGGACTCGATTGTCAGTGCGCTTACCAACATCATCACGCGCGCGCTCAACACCGCCGTCTAGCGGGCGACACCGGAGCGGTTACCGTCGAAGCCGCGTTCGGTATCGCAGCATTGGTGACGGTACTCGTGTTGTGTTCTGCGGGTATTCAAGCGGTGTCGATGCAGGTGCGTTGTGTGGACGCCTCGCGTGAGGCGGCACGGTTGGCCGCCCGCGGTGACGAAGGCGGTGGGAGAGGGGTCGCACACCGCCTTGCTCCTCGCGGCGCAGTGGTCGAGGTTCGGCGCGACGGTGATTACGTGGTGGCGCGGGTTACCGCGAGAAGCCGGTTGTTGCCCGCCATCACGATTGCCGCCGAATCGGTTTCCGCGATGGAACCCGAGGGCTGAGGAAGGCTCGGCGACCATCGTCGCGGTGGCGATGATGGTCGTGCTGCTGGCGCTGACCGCAGGAGGCGCTGCGGTGGGCTCGGCGGTGGTGGCGCGGCATCGCGCGCAGGCCGCCGCTGATCTATCTGCGCTGGCTGGTGCACAGCGTGCGCTGTACGGCGCGGCTTCGGCCTGCGACAAGGTGGCCGTTGTTGCCCGGAGGATGGGTGCCACTGTCAACAGTTGCGTAGTTGAGGACCTCGATGTTGTTGTCGGGGTGAGTTTTCCGGCGATGTTAGGCCGGTTCGGTGTGGGTCCGGCCCGGGCGGCGGCCCGTGCCGGACCGGTCACCGGCGACGGGTGACGGCGGTACTGATCAGCGTTTGTCTGTTGATGGCGGTGAATCGAGATTGGGGGCCACGGCGGCATAGAAGATTTCGACGTAGATGTCGATCATGTGTTGGCGGTCCAGGTCGGGGCGGGACTGCCACCAATGCCCGAGGCGTTCGGCTGCACCGGACATGGCGTGCGAGAGTCCTTCGGCGAAAAGCTTAGGTACGTCGGGATGGTCCTTGGTGATCAGCGCGTAGGTAGTCTCGATGTTGTCCAACCGCAAGGCGGAGAGTTCTTCACGTGACTCGGCAGGCAACACCGCGGCGCTGCCGTAAATAAGTTCCCACCGCTCGGGATGAGTCTCCAAGAGCTCGAAGAACACGTCGGCGGCGGTGGCGAACTGGTCGCGCACGGTCAGCGTGGGATCTACCCGCTGTATCAGCGTCTGCGCGAAATCAGCCTGTGCGCGCCGCGCGCACGCCAGATATGCGCCATCTTTGGTTGTGAAGTGACGGTAGGCAATGGGCTTGGTGACGCCTGCGGCCTGGGCGATATCGCTCAACGACACTGCGGCGAAGCCGCGCTCGAAGAACAACTGCTCGGCGGTGTCCAGCAGGTGCGCGTGGCGCTCTGCCCACGGACGACGCGAGCCCACGCCGGACGTCAAAGCTGCCTCCATGGTTCAACAGCCTAGCCGACTTGTTACTTTTGGTAACAAGAGCTATGTTACCGAAGGTAACAACGACACGAGCGGCAAGGAGGATCGCGTGTCCGCTATCCATCCCGTCCAGGTCAGGGGTACTCAGCTATGAGTCGGCACAAACAGTCGCGAGGCCGTGCCGGTCGACTTCTCGGCACGTTGTGGATGCCTTTGGTGGCGCTCATCGTCATCGTGGTCGTTGGCTTCGGAGTCAATCGGATTCGAGAGAAGTCGCAGGCAATCAGCCATCCGGCGACCACCCGCCCGATTCCGGCCACGGTTGTTCAGATCAATCCCAAGAACGTCACTTACGAGGTGTTCGGCAATTTGGGAACCAGCGGGAAGGTGTCCTATGCCAACCTCAACAGCGAACCCGTCGACGTCGTGCTGACCGCATTGCCGTGGTCGGTCTCTGAAACCACGATGTCGTCGGCCGCGTCGCTGAGCCTGGTCGCCCAGGTGGACGGGGACTCGCTGGGCTGCCGCATCCGGGTCAACGGCGAGGTCCGCGAGGAACAGGTTGTCAACCATGCCAGTGCCGCGGTCGCATGCACGGTGACGGCAGCATGACGTCGGGTCAGCAGCCGCCGGAGGACGCGACGACCGGTCCGGTACTGGTAGCGCCCGCACCGCCGGTGGCACAGGAACCCGAGAAGCGCCCTGGGCCTGCGCGATTGCTCCGCGTGCTGGCGATTCCGGTGGTCATCTTCTGGGTGCTGGCGGCCGCAGCCCTCAACATTTTCGTGCCCACCCTGGAAGAAACGACCGCGGCCAATGCCAAGGCGATGATTCCCCGTGACGCACCCTCGTCGGCCGCTGCCATCACGCAGGGGCAGGACTTCGAAGAGTCCGACTACACCAGCATGGCGGTAGTTGTCCTGGAGACCCAGGGCCGCACACTCGGCGAGCAGGACCACCGCTACTACGACGAGATGGTTCGCCGTCTACTCGACGACAAAGAGCACGTGCAATCGCTCATGAATCTGTGGGGCGACCCTGTCACCAGGTCAGGTCAGCAGAGCGCCGACGCGCAGGCCGCAACGCTGACAGTGCGTCCTGCCGGAGATCTGGGTGACGCCGACTCGAACAGGTCGATCAAGGCCATCCGCGGCATCATCGAAAAGCTGGACAAGGACAAGCCCGAAGGGCTCACGGTCTACGTGAGTGGGCCGGCACCCCTGGCCTCAGACACTCTCAATGCCGCCGACGAGAGCATGGTCACGCTGACGATCGTCACCATCGTGGTGATCATCGCGATGCTGCTCATCGCCTATCGCTCGTTCACTCGGGCGATCATCCCGCTGATCGGTGTGTTGATCACACTGGCCACGGCCCGTGGCGTGGTCTCCCTTCTGGTCGAAAACCACGTCATCGGGATCTCGTCGTTCGCGATGAACATGGCCGTGTCATTGGTTCTCGGTGTCGCCACCGATTACGGGATCTTTTACCTGGGCCGTTTTCAGGAGGCCCGGCGCGCGGGGGAGGACCGGGAGTCCGCCTACTACACCTCGGTGCGCAGCGTGGCCCACGTTGTTCTGGGATCGGGCATTGCGATATCGGGTGCGTGCCTGTGCCTGAGCCTGACGACCCTCGACTACTTCCGGACGTTGGGGCCACCGTGTTTTGTGGCAATGGTCGTCGCCGTTATCGCGGCGCTCACGCTGGGGCCGGCCCTATTGACACTGGGTAGCAAGATCCCCTGGCTCTCCGAGCCGGCCAAGACCAGCCCGGTCTGGCGCAAGCTGGGCACGGCGATCGCCAAGTGGCCTGTCGCGATGATTGCGGTTGCAGCGCTGGTGATTCCATTGTGTATCGCGAACCTGGCCAACTACACGGTGAGCTACAACGACCGCGATTACGCTCCCAAGAGTGTCGAGTCGTCTCGCGGCTATGACGCCGCAGACCGGCATTTCCAGCCGAGTCAGCTCTCGATCGACACCTTGTACATCAAGGCCGATCACGACATGCGCAACACCACCGACATGATCAGTTTGGACCGGATCGCGAAGAACATTGTTCGTACGCCGGGTATTTCGATGGTGCAAAGCATTACCCGGCCCAATGGCCGACCGCTGGAACACGCCTCGCTGCCGTATGCGATGGGTTCAATGGGCACCAAGATCGGTCAGAATCTGGGGTTCCTGAAAGACCGCGTAACCGACATCGACACCATGGCCGCCCGGATGGGGGACATGATGGAGTTGAGCAAGAACATGGCGAACATCACCGGGCAGCTGTCCGCGGGTACGCAGATGTCCGTGGAGGCTTCCCGGGGTCTGAAGGCCGCGATGGAGAAGACCCGTGACAACCTGTCCAACTTTGATGACTTCTTCCGCCCGATACGTAACTATTTGTATTGGGAGCCTCACTGTTTCGACATTCCGATCTGTTGGGCCATGCGCTCGTTGAATGAATCGGTCGACAACATTGACGAAGCGACCTCGCAACTGGGCCCGATGGTAGACGGGCTGAGCATGGTTGATGCGGCCACTCCGCAGATGATCACGCAGCTCAATGCCATGGTGCAGAACATGGCTGTCATGCAGCAGCTGACCCTGACGATGCAAAGCCTCTTCCACGCCACCATCGCCCAGCTGGAGCCCATGATCGACCCGATGGTCGATATGGGTAAGGCCTTCGACAACGCCAAGAATGACGACTTCTTCTTCATGCCGCCGGAGTCGTTCAAAACTAAGGACTTTCAGACCGGGTTGAAGTTCATGATGACCCCTGACGGCAAGGGTGCACGGATTCTGATCTACCACGAGGGCGAAGCGATGAGTCCCCAGGGCATTGATCAGATTCAGCGCGCCGAGTCCGCCGCCCACGAGGCGATCAAGGGGACATCGCTGTCCAATGTCGATCTGCTGGTAGCCGGTGCATCCGCGAATTACCGTGATGTGCAGGCATTTTCCATGAACGACATCTTGACGATGATGTTGGCCACGTTCGGGCTGGTGTTCCTGATTGTCATGGTGATCACCCGTACCCTGGCCGGTTCGGTGATCGTCCTGATCACTGTGGTGCTGTCTTTCCTGGGCTCCCTCGGGCTGGCGGCATTCATCTGGGAGACCTTGATCGGTATCGAATTGCATTGGCTGACCCTGCCTATTGCGTTCATCGTGCTGGTGGGGGTGGGTTGCGACTACAACCTGCTATTGCTCTCCCGGTACCGCGAAGAGCTCTCTGCCGGAATACGCACCGGTCTGATTCGTACCATCGCAGGCTCAGGCAACGTCGCCGTCACCGCGGCATTCGTGCTCGCCGGCACCATGCTGGCCATGCTCTCCAGCGATGTCGTCAACATCGGCCAGGCGGGGTCCACTATCTGCATCGGCCTGATCTTCGACATGATGATCGTCCGGCTGTTCCTGGTCATGCCGTTGGCCAGGCTCCTGGGGCCCTGGTTCTGGTGGCCGCAGAAACTCCCCACCCGGAAACGCGCCACGTTTAGAGATGAGCCCGAACGTGGCCCGCAACCGGACGAGCCCACTAGCGCAACGGTTTAATAGATTGCCGACCTGATCATTGTCCGTACAGCTAAATAGGTTGTACGCGCCAATAGGATGGCAGCCATGAGTGACAGAGCTGGTTGGTTGGGTGCGAATCGGGCCAACTGGAACGAGCGAGCCGCAATTCACGCGGCTCGTGATGGCTCGGGGTATCAGGTGCAGGAGTTCGTCGACAACGGCTCGTTGCTCTCGGATGTCGTCAGTTTCGACCTGCCGGTGCTCGGTGACATCGTCGGCAAGAACACCGTGCACCTGCAGTGCCATATTGGGACGGACACGATTTCGTTGGCCCGCTTGGGTGCCGTCGCGACGGGCCTGGATTTCTCACAGGACGCTATCCGGGAGGCTCGGACACTGGCCGCCGAGACGGGCGATGTCGTGACCTTCGTAGAGGCAGACGTTCACGATGCGGCAAAAGTGCTGCCGTGCAATAGCTTCGACCTTGTCTACACCGGAATTGGGGCGTTGTGCTGGCTTCCTCGCGTTGACGCGTGGGCGGAGGTGGTCTCGGCGCTCCTTGCTCCCGGTGGGGCTCTAGTCATCCGCGAAGGACATCCGATCTTGTGGTCGATAGATGATTCCGTTGGCGATGAGTTGCGTCTGCGATACCCGTACTTCGAGCATGACGAACCGTTGGAATGGGACGACGGTCAAACATACGTCCCTACGGATAAGGTCATTCAGGCTTCGACGACCTACGAATGGAATCACTCTCTCGGCGAGATCGTGACGGCTCTGATCACGAGCGGTCTGCGCATCGATCTCCTGATCGAGCACGATAGTGTTCCCTGGGAGGCACTTCCCGGCCATATGGCGCCGCGGCCCGGAGGTGAATGGGCGCTGAGTGAGCGGTCGGGTGTCATGCCCCTTACGTACACGATCAGGGCCACAAAGACGGCCTGAAGCGGGCTGCGGCTGCCAATCCTATTGGACTGCAACTAAAGCCAGACCGCCACTGGTTGCCACGAATGAGGCGAACGTGACAGCCTTGAAAACCGCGGTGGACGTAACATTCTCCTTGAACGCCATCGGCAGAAACAGGGTTGGGTTCAGCAGCGCGCCAAAGACCACGACGGCGGCCAGCCAGCCGGGCATTCCCGGCACGGCGAGCCCCACCGCGATCAGGAGTATTCCCATCATGATGTAGTCCAGATGGGCCTGGAGAAACCTGCGGCCGTTCGTTACACCGATGCGCTTGAGCAGTTGCGGGGCAAGGAAGTTGGCGGCCACCGCCCACCCCATCATTGCCCCGAATGCCAGCTCGAGTAGGCCGATGCGGACGACGAGGTTCATGCGCTGACCATGTTTCTGCGATACCACCGCCGGCCATGCCACCGTTGGTAATGCCATGCGGCGGTGGGGAGTGCGCCGCGGGGATGCAGCCAGAAGCGGTCGGGAATCTCAGTCGTGGGTGCCTGGCGTCCGAGGTCGATCTCGCCGAGGAGAATGCCCTGTCCCTGTTCGGGGCGACGTTCGGCGATGATATGCCCGGCACCATCGGTGATGAGGGTGGAACCCTCAAAATGCCCCCGGTACTCGAGGGGAATCCAAGGCATAGCGCAGCGCAAATCGCCGACGTGTGCAGCGTGAACAACCGGTGCTCCAACGTATTTGGCGAAGGTGCCCGCCGCGGCCCGGGCTGTCTCGTGGTTGCGGCGTTCCATCCCCTCGAATGTCGAGCGTGGATGCCATGGAGGTACGGACCACCAGCCAGAACCGGTCATCACCAAGTCGACCCGTGAACGCATGCGTTGTGCGGTGCGGGTGCGCATCAGCTCCCAACACACGGCAGCCCCAACGTCATACGCGCCCGCACGGAACACCCCGTCGTCCCGGCCGCCGATGTAGAAGGAGTTCTCCCACATGGTCGGCAGGTCCTTGTCGTGGCGCCCAACCACTCCCGTCGCATCCGCTGCGACGTAGGCGTTGCGGACGTGCCCGTCTCCGTCCCGGCACAGGAACGAGCCGCCGACGAGCGCGTCGTAGCGACGGGCCAGTGAGCACAGCAGTTCGGTGGCCTCTCCCGAGAAGGGCAGGGTGGCCTTTTTCAAGGAGGGATCGAAGGCGATCCCGCTGGTGAAGAACTCGGGTAACGCGATGATGCGCGCGCCGGATTGGCCGGCTTTATCGGCGAGCGTGGAGCACCTGTCCAGGTTCGCGGCGACATCGCCGATGACTGCTTCGAGTTGGATCGCCGCCGCCAGAACCATAACCGAACGCTACTACAAAACTGAACGCTCCTACAAGACTTTGGTGCGGGCGAGGCCGCGCTCGATGATTTCGCGCCCCAAGGCCAAGACGCGTTGCATCTCGGCGGGCTCAAGGCGCAGCCTGTCAGGACGTAAATTGAGCGACAAGACGCCATTCCATGCGCCCCACAGAAAGATGGATGTCCGGACCGGATCTGTGCAGTACAGCTCACCTGCGGCGTCGGCGCGGCGGAGTACATCAGCGATATCGCCGACCAGCGACTCGACCTTGTCGGCGATCCGGCGTTCGACTTCGTCGGCCATATCTCCGGGGGGAACGTCGAGAGTGCGCAGGGCGATCATGCGGAAGTACCCGGGGTTCTGCAGATGGAAATCGCAGTAGGCATCACTGGCAGCGCGCAGCTCCTCCATCGGCGTGCGCCCCTTGCCGAAGGCCTTTGCCATCGCCTCCTCGTTGACCAGCAAGGCGCGCTCGACGAGTGCGAGATAGAGACGCTCTTTGTTCTTGAAGTGGTGATAGATCGAACCAACCGCGAGATCGGCGGTATCGGCGATGGCGTCCATGGTGACCGCATGGAACCCGCGCTCCACGAAAAGTGCTTCGGCCGCGTCGAGGATTGCCGCAGTCGTTACGGCGGTCCGGCGGTCTTGACGTCGACCCTTGGTCTCAGGCACCCACCGAGGTTACGGGTGTGCGATCCCCTGGCGGTAGCGTTAGCGGATGGTCGTCACCCTGCACCCCAAGTCGGGTCTCAAGGCCCGGTTGCCGTTTTTGTTTGTGCTGCTGTTCGTCAAGCCGCTGTTGATCCTGTTTCCGATCCTCGACGCCGGTCTTCGCCAGCTCAAATGGCTGGACCAGGGCGCCCAACGGGGACCCGATGCGCCCGGCATTCAGCGGACGCGGATCGCCCTGGCCGACCGGCCTACGGATCTGATGGTGCCGGCGGGGACGCAAGCAAGTGATTCCGATACGGCCATCCTGTATCTGCACGGTGGCGCCTTCATCGCGTGCGGACCCGCCACCCACCGCAAGATCACCGGCTTGCTGGCGCGCCAGCTTCAGATCCCGGTCTACGTGCTCGACTACCGGCAGCTGCCGGTGGCCGGGGTGGGTACCTCGGTGGCGGATGCGGTGCAGGCCTATCGCGAGCTGCTGCATGACTACGCGCGGGTGGTGATCGTCGGTGACTCGGCCGGCGGGTACCTGAGCGGCAAGGTCATTGAGCATGCGCACGCCCATGGACTTCCGAAACCCGTTGCCTATGTCGGGTATTCGCCGCTGCTGGATCTGGACCTGGCGTCCAATCCGGCCAGCACCAGCCGCCATGACGCATATTTACCCAAGGGCAAGCTCGCCAAGCTCGCACCCAAATTCGACAGGGGCCCAGTGGAATTCACTGGCGAGCGGCGGGTGATTTCGGTGCCTGTCGAGGCGTTTCCGCCTACGCTGCTCATCACCGCGCAGGATGAGTTCCTGGAGCCGGATGCTCTGGAGCTCGCCGAGAAGCTCACCACCGCAGGCGTGGTTGCCAAGGTGCACAGCTACTCGTGGCAGCTGCACGCTTTCCCGGCCATCGCGGTCTCGCGCGATACCGCTGAGGCGGTCGTGCTGTCCGCCGACTTCGTGCGGGAGGCGCTCTCCGCGGTCGAGCAGGGACCGGCAACCGAACAGGCAGGCTAAATAGGGCGCGGGAAGCATCCCGCGCCTGTCTGCGTTGGATTGTGCCGGGCCAGCCAGGCTGGCCGTCGACCCGACGCGAGGAGCCTTCGCACCATGAGCCTGCTGTTCGAGCCGTACCGGCTGCGCGACATCACCATTCCCAACAGGATCTGGCTGTCGCCGATGTGCCAGTACTCGGCCGACCCCACCGGTCCCTTGACCGGTACACCCAACGATTGGCACCGCACGCACTTGATCAGCCGGGCGGTCGGTGGTGCTGGGCTGGTGTTCACCGAGGCAACCGCCGTCAACGCGCGAGGGCGACTCTCCCCGTACGACACCGGGCTGTGGAACGACACCCAAGAGCAGGCCTGGGCCTCCATCGTGGGCGCCGTCAAGGAGTTTGGTGCGATTCCCGGGGTACAGCTCGGGCATGCCGGACGTAAGGCGTCTACCGTCGCACCATGGGACGGGCATCTCTCATTGAACCCCTCAGATCCATTGAGCTGGGAGACAATTGGGCCCACCAACGCGCCGTATGGTGACTTCGAGCCGCCGGTGGCGGCCACGCCCGCTGATCTCAACGCGATCACCGATGACTACGTGGTTGCCGCGCAGCGCGCGTTGCGGGCGGGTTTCCAGGTGCTTGAGGTGCATGCCGCCCACGGCTACATTCAGCACCAATTCCTCTCTCCGGCAAGCAATACCCGCACCGACGAGTACGGCGGGTCTTTCGCCGGCCGGGTGAAGCTCACCCTGGACACTGTCGCGGCGGTACGTACGGTCTGGCCCGAACACCTGCCGCTTTTCGTCAGGGTGTCGGCCACTGACTGGGTGTCCGAGGAGCCCGGGCTGGAGGCAGACAGCTGGACGCCCGACCAGACCGTCGAGCTGGCCAGGCTGCTGCAGGCGCGTGGGGTGGATCTCATCGACGTGTCGACGGGCGGCAACGTGCCACATGTCCGGATTCCCACGGGGCCCGGATATCAGGTGCGATTCGCCCGTCGCATCCAGACCGAAACAACGCTTCCCGCAGCCGCGGTCGGCATGATCACCGAGCCACACCAGGCCGAATCGATCCTCGCCGCCGGTGATGCCTCCGCGGTGTTGCTGGGCCGCGAACTATTGCGCGACCCGTATTGGCCACGGCGCGCCGCTCGGGAGCTGGGCGCCGAGCTGAGCCCGGTGGTTCCCAAGCAGTATGCCCGCGCCTTCTAGCCGGGTAGTCGAGACAGCACCAACCGCAGCACCTTGACGGCCGCGGCCTTGTCCAGTGGGGAGTTTCCGTTGCCACACTTGGGTGATTGCACACAGGAAGGGCACCCGGCCTCGCATTCACACGCCTCGATGGCGTCAGCCGTGGCACCCAGCCAGATCGCGAGCTGCTGATATCCGCGGGCGGCAAAACCCGCACCACCCGGGTGGCCGTCGTACACGAACACCGTTGGTAGGCCGGTTTCGGCTTGCAGCGCGGTGGACACTCCGCCGATGTCACCACGATCACAGCTGGCCACCAGCGGCAGCAGGCCTATCGCGGCATGCTCGGCCGCATGCAGGGCGCCGGGCGTGGCCAGTGCCTCGATGTCGATGCCCGCCAACGCTTCCGGGGTGATGGTGTACATCACCGCCTTGGTGCTCAGCGTTGATGAGGGCATATCGAGCTCGACGAAGTCCAGGATCTCGCCGGTCGCCAGCTTGCGTAGATAGCCGATCACCTGGTGGGTAACGTCCACCGGCACCAGCCCTATCTGGATGTCACCCAGATCGATCCGCTCGCCCTCGCCGGTGATCGCGATATCGATGGTCGATCGGGCGAACGTCGAATAGTCTGGAGTGGCGTTGTGCACCAAAGCGATTCCATCACCGAAATCGAGCGAATCGACCAGATAGGTCTCGCCGGAATGCAAATAGACTGCGCCCGGATGCACTGTCGCGGGGGCCCGCCCGGAATCGACGGTTCCCAACACTCGCCCAGTATCGGCCTCCAGGATCATCACCTGTCCGCCGATAGATCCACGGATATCCACCGCCGCATACGGATTGAGGCCGGGGGCCGCAAAGTATCCGCCGGGTCGCTTGCGTAGTAGCCCGTCGTCAACGAGCTGGGCGACCACATCTCCAGCATCCAGGGATCGCACATCGTCCTCTGTCAGCGGTAATTCAGTTGCCGCGCACAGCAGATGGGGGCGCAGCACATGTGGATTGGTCGGATCGATCACCACCGCCTCAATCGGCTTGTCCAACAGCGCGCCCGGATGGTGAACCAGATAGGTGTCCAGCGGATCGTCGCGAGCGACCAGTACCACCAACGATCCCTGTCCCCGGCGCCCGGAGCGTCCGGCCTGCTGCCAGAATGAGGCCACGGTGCCCGGAAAACCAGCCACCACAACGGCATCCAAACCAGCGATATCGACGCCCAGCTCAAGAGCGTTCGTGGTCGCCGCACCGGTCAACGTGCCCGTCGACAACGCCTGTTCCAGCGCCCGGCGGTCCTCCGGCAGATAGCCCGCCCGGTACGCCGCCACTTGCGACGCCAGTGCCGGATCGACCTCCGCGAGCCGATGGGCGGCGCCGAGCGCCGTCATCTCCGCGCCGCGCCGCGATCGGACGAACGTCAACGTCCGCGCGCCCTCCTGGACCAAATCGGCGAGCAGTCGGGATGCCTCGGTGCTTACCGGGCGTCGCACGGGTGCCCCGTTCTCTCCGGTGATCGGAAGCAGCGGCGGTTCCCAGAGCGCCACCGTGCGCATCCCGTGTGGAGAACCGTCTGCGATGACTTCTTCGACCGGCTGACCGATCAACGCGTGCGCCGCGGCGCCCGGATTAGAGGTTGTGGCGCTGGCGAACACCACTGTTGGATGCGAACCATAGCGCGCGCACAAGCGCAGCAGTCGCTGCAGCACGAGAGCCACATTTGACCCGAAAACTCCACGGTAGTAATGACATTCGTCCACCACCAGATAGCGCAATCCGCGCAGGAATGCCGACCAGCGGGTGTGGTTGTGCAGCAGTGACACGTGCATCATGTCGGGATTGGTGAAGATCCACCGCGAGCTCTCGCGCGCGAACCGCCGCAACTCGTTGGAGCTGTCGCCGTCATACGCGCAGGGCAACACCCGATCGAAACTGTCGATCCCCGTGATCAATTCGCGTATCGAGCGCAACTGGTCGTGGCCGAGTGCCTTGGTGGGTGCGAGATAGAGCGCACGGGCCCGCGGCTCTGCGGCCAGCGCGGTCAGAATCGGCAATTGATAGGCCACCGACTTCCCGGAAGCGGTGCCGGTGGCTACCACCACATGGCGGCCCGCGAATGCCAGCGAGGCGGCGGCGACCTGGTGCGACCACGGATCGGTCACTCCTTGGGCGGCAAAAGCAGTGATCGCGTCGCGGTGCACCCACTGTGGCCACACCGCGACCTCGGCATTTCGAGCAGGAATATCGCAAATATGCCGCACCGGAGTTTCGCCGCTGGGCGTACCGGCCACGATGAGATCCAGCAGTTCACGGCCATAGCCGACGGTCACCGCAAAACCCCTCGTGACCTGCACACTTGTGCCAAAACGGTGTCGAGCTCGCTACCGCATCTGGCCATAATGCCAGGGTAAGGCAGGCCAAAAGGGGGCCGAAGTTTCGCCACTGTTCACCGAACTTCCTATCAATTATCTGGCTCACCGCTATCGCCAACGCTCTAAACATGCTCTACTTAGGGCGGTCGCAGCTTCTGTGTTCGTGTTTTGCACTCGCAGGATCGACGTTGCGGTCGCGGTTCCTGCGAGGGTCTTCTTCACGGGGTATGGCGGTCGGAACGGGGCCCGACGTACCGAACGGCGCGTCGCACCCGGTGTAAGAGAAGGAAAATCAAGAAATGCCACAGGGAACTGTGAAGTGGTTCAACGCGGAAAAGGGCTTCGGGTTCATTGCTCCCGAGGACGGCTCCGCCGACGTCTTCGTCCACTACACGGAGATTCAGGGCAACGGATTCCGTACCCTGGAAGAGAACCAGAAGGTTGAGTTCGAGGTAGGCCAGAGCCCCAAGGGCCCCCAGGCTACCGGCGTCCGCGCCGTCTGACCCACATCCGTCGAAGGAACGCCCCTGGCCATGGCCGGGGGCGTTTCTGGTTCCAAGAATCTCTCCGCGCGCGGGTAGGGCCTACTGGTGCGCGGAGAAAGTACTGTCTGTGACTGTGAGCCAGCTGTCCTTCTTTTCCGCCGAATCGGTGCCTCCCGAGGTCACCGATCTGGCGGGGCTGCTGGCCGGACCGGGCCAGGTTGTGGTCAGTGGCGCGGGCGCACGGATCTCGGTGGTCGTGGACCAGCCGTGGCGTGCGCTGGCACTGGCCGAGATGATCACCGAAACCGGTTTACAGGCCGAGGTCGGTCACACCGACGAGAACCATCCGCTGGTGCGTACCGCCATCGATCCCGCGGTGCTCCCGATCGCGCGTGAGTGGACTCGGGGCGCGGTGAAAACCGTCCCAGCGCAATGGTTACCGGGTGCTCGTGAATTGCGGGCCTGGGTGCTTGCGGCGGGCGCACCGGAAGCCGATCGGTACCTCCTCGGACTGGACCCGCACGCTCCCGATACCCATTCGACGCTGGCGGCCGCGCTGATGCGCGTGGGCATTGCCCCAACCTTGATCGGAACACGTGGCGCCAATCCCGCGTTACGAATCAGTGGGCGACGTCGGCTGGGGCGGCTGCTCGAAAACATCGGGGAACCACCCGGCGATACCGATGCATTTCGTGTTTGGCCGAGGGTATAACCGGGTTTTATCAGCGGTTTAACGGCGACACGGACACACTTTTAGCCACCCTGACATCGGGAATACCGAAGCCGATATGAAAGGCTAGGTTTGCGCAATTGGCGCGGGGGTGTCATCTTGTGACCACGGTGGACCGCCCCTACACCGTACATATGCGGCTGAATGCGCAGGTAAGGAGACGAAGCAGTGCGACGGCTCGTCATCGTCGAATCACCGACGAAGGCCCGCAAGATCGCTGGCTACCTCGGCGACGGATACGTCGTCGAGTCCTCGCGTGGCCACATCCGGGACCTGCCCCGTGCCGCTGCCGACGTTCCGGCCAAGTACAAGTCCGAACCCTGGGCTCGACTCGGGGTGAACGTCGACGAAGACTTCGAGCCGCTTTACATCGTCAGCCCCGATAAGAAGGGCACCGTCACCGAACTCAAGGGCCTACTGAAGGACGTTGACGAGCTCTATCTCGCAACGGACGGTGACCGCGAGGGTGAGGCCATCGCCTGGCACCTGCTGGAGACTCTCAAGCCCAAGGTGCCCGTCAGGCGCATGGTCTTCCACGAGATCACCGAACAAGCCATTCTTGCGGCCGCTCAGGACCCCCGTGACCTCGACAACAACCTCGTCGACGCACAGGAGACCCGCCGCATCCTGGACCGGCTCTACGGCTACGAGGTCAGCCCCGTGCTGTGGAAGAAGGTCGGCCGGAACCTGTCCGCCGGGCGCGTGCAGTCGGTGGCCACCCGGATCATCGTTCAGCGTGAACGCGATCGCATGGCGTTCCGCAGCGCCGGGTACTGGGATCTGGGTGCCGAACTGGACGCCGGCAGCGAGGCCAAGCCTCCGCGTTTCAACGCCCGCCTGCTGAGCGTTGACGCGCTGCGCGTGGCTTCCGGTCGTGACTTCGACTCGCTGGGCCAGGTCAAGAAGGCCGACGACGTGCTGGTTCTCGATGAGGTGCGGGCCAACGCCCTGGTCGCCGGACTGGCTCAGGCCACCCTGACGGTCGCCTCCGCCGAGGAAAAGCCGTACACCCGCAAGCCGTACCCGCCGTTCATGACATCGACGCTGCAGCAGGAAGCCGGGCGCAAGCTGCGGTTCTCCTCCGAGCGCACCATGAGCATTGCGCAGCGGCTGTATGAAAACGGCTACATCACTTATATGCGTACCGATTCCACGACGCTGTCCGAATCGGCATTGACTGCCGCGCGTAGTCAAGCAGCGGAGTTGTACGGAAGCGAATATGTGCACCCGTCGCCGCGGCAATACACGCGCAAGGTGAAAAATGCGCAGGAAGCGCACGAGGCTATTCGTCCCGCAGGCGAGACTTTCAAAACTCCGGGACAATTGCATTCACTGATCGACAATGACGAATTCCGTCTGTACGAGCTGATCTGGCAACGCACCGTTGCCTCGCAGATGGCCGATGCACGCGGGACCACGCTGAGCCTGCGATTGGCCGGCACCGCCACCTCCGGCGAGCAGGTGGTGTTCACCGCCAGTGGCCGCACCATCACCTTCCCCGGCTTCTTGTCGGCGTACGTCGAGACCGTGGATGAGCTGGCCGGCGGCGAGGCAGACGACGAGGAACGTCGTCTCCCGCAGCTCAAGCAGGGCCAGACCGTCACGGTCGCCGAGCTGTCCGCAGACGGACACACCACCAATCCGCCCGCTCGTTACACCGAGGCCTCGCTCATCAAGGCGTTGGAAGAGTTGGGTATTGGGCGTCCGTCGACCTACTCGTCGATCATCCGGACCATCCAGGACCGCGGCTACGTGCACAAGCGCGGCAGTGCGCTGGTGCCCTCATGGACCGCGTTCGCGGTGATCGGACTGCTGGAACAACACTTCGGCAGGCTGGTCGACTATGACTTCACCGCGGCGATGGAGGATGACCTCGACGAGATCGCCTCCGGTAACGAACGGCGCACAAACTGGTTGAACGCCTTCTACTTTGGTGGCGAGCACGGTGTCGAAGGTTCGGTCGCCCGCGCCGGCGGACTCAAGCGCCTGGTGGGTGTGAACCTCGAGGAGATCGACGCCCGCGAGGTCAACTCGATCAAGCTGTTCGACGACGACCAGGGGCGCCCCATCTATGTGCGGGTCGGAAAGAATGGCCCATACCTGGAACGAATGATCACCGGCGACGACGGAGAACCGACCCCGCAGCGCGCCAACGTCAAGGATGGCGTCACCCCCGACGAACTGACCGTCGAGATGGCAGAGCAGCTGTTCGCGATTCCGCAGGAGGGCCGGACGCTGGGTGTTGACCCGGAGTCCGGGCACGAAATCGTCGCCAAGGATGGACGTTTCGGTCCCTACGTCACCGAGGTGCTGCCCGCACCGCCAGATCAGCTGGACGCCGCCGAGGCGGACGCAAAGCCTAAGCGGGGCGCCAAGAAGGCGGAGGGACCCAAGCCGCGTACCGGCTCGCTGCTGAAGTCCATGACGTTGGAGACGGTGACGCTCGAGGACGCGCTCAAGCTGCTGTCCTTGCCGCGCGTGGTCGGTGTCGATCCCGCCAACGGCGAGGAGATCACCGCTCAGAACGGGCGGTACGGCCCATACCTCAAGCGCGGCACCGATTCTCGATCGCTTGCCACCGAGGATCAGATGTTCACCATCACCCTCGACGAGGCGCTGAAGATCTACTCCGAGCCGAAACGTCGCGGCGGTCAGGCGGCTTCGGCGGCTCCGCTGCGTGAGCTCGGTGCGGATTCGGCGACCGGCAAACCGATGGTGATCAAGGACGGCCGCTTCGGCCCGTACGTCACCGACGGTGAGACCAACGCCAGCCTGCGTAAGGGCGATGACGTGCTGTCGATCACCGATGAGCGTGCCTCGGAGCTGCTTGCCGACCGTCGGGCGCGGGGTCCGGTGAAGCGCGTCAAGAAGGCGCCGGCGAAGGCGGCAAAGAAGGCTCCCGCCAAGAAGGCCCCGGCGAAGAAGGCCGCCAAGAAGGCGACCTAGATGCGGCGCGGGCGTGCCACCTGAGTGGACACGTTGCGGCCGCGCAGTTCGACGGTTTCACCGACGTCCCAGCGCAGAGCCTCTTGGTCGCGTGCCTCCATGACCGCGGAGGCGGATGCCAGCACGTTCCCGGGTTCGTTCTTGGCCAGCTCGGTCAGCCGGGCAGCCTCATTCACGGGATCGCCGATGACGGTGTACTCGAAACGCGCCTGTGCCCCGATGTGGCCGGCGATGGCTCGTCCCGCCGAGACTCCGATGCCAAAGTCGTTGGAGCCCAGCACGCTGGTGAGTTCATGGGCCAGCTCGCGGGCGGCTGCCAGCGCCGCTGCGGCGCCATCGGGGTGGTCGATGGGCGCGCCGAAGATGGCCAGCGCAGCATCACCCTGGAATTTGTTGACGAAGCCGCCGTGCTTGTTGACGGTATCGACGATGACCCGGAAGAACTCGTTGAGAACCCTGACGACCACCGCCGGCCCGCGTGTCGACGCCAATTGGGTAGATCCCACCAGGTCGACGAAAAGCACAGCGACGCTGCGCTCTTGACCGCCGAGTTCGGTGCCGTACTCGAGTGCCCGGCGTGCGACATCCTCACCGACGTAGCGGCCGAAGAGGTCGCGCAGGCGTTGCCGTTCACCGAGATCGCGCACCATATCGTTGAACCCGGCCTGCAGCAGTCCGAGCTCGCTCGCGTCATAGATGGGCACGTGGGCGTTGTAGTTGCCGCGCTGCACTTCGCTGAGTGCCCAACGTAATTGGCGCAGCGGGTCGGCGATCGAGGTGGCCACCAGCAGCGTGCCCATCAAACCGATCGCCAGCGCGATGATCGCCAGGATCAGGATGGACCCGGTGAGGTTGTCGGCATTGGACTTCAGATATCCGGCGCGTTGGCCCACGACGGTGAGCACGATCGCCAGGATCGGCACGCCGGTGCTCAATGCCCAGGTGAGTATCTGGCGGACGATGACCCCTGGGGCGGTGACATTTTCCGGCACGCCACGGCGCAATGCCTGAATCGCTACCGGGCGCAGGACGCGCTCGGACTGCAGGTAGCCGATGATGCTGGTGGTGGTGGCGCCCAGCACGGTCGCGAATGCCGCGACCAGTACCGAGCTATGGGTGGATGACCAGGTGACGGCGACGAAGATCGCACCACCCACGAGCCAGGTCGCGACGCTGATGACGGTGCGGTAGAAGGGCATCTGCAGGGCACGGACGCGCACAGACTCCGATCCTTCGGATTCGAAGTCCGGGGAGCTGTACTGCCAGCGCAGAACCGGTAACAGCAGGTAGGTGCTGACGATGGCGCCGGCAATGAACAGGATGAACAGCGAGACGCCGAGGATGATGAGCCGTGCGGTGCCAAGCTCTGACAGTTCCACCCTGTCGCTCGGCGGCAGGCCGAAGCGCAGGAAGCCCAAGACGAACAGGGCCCCGACCAGGTTCGACTGTGCGATACCCATGATGAAAAGAGGCCATGGGGTGCGCATGACCCATCGTGAATACCGGGCTGCGCGTGCGAGTGGGCGCTGGTCTGCCCTTCCTTCCGCGCCAGTCACTCGTTAACCGTAGCTGTCGGCGGTGACGGCAGCGTTTCACACGCCTATGCGGCCTGTTCGGGGAGTCTGATCCGGCAGCTAGGGTTGGTGACGATGAGCGGGGTTTTCGGTCGCCTGGTGGATCAGGGAGCGGTGGTTTCGACGCTCTCATCTGCGGCATTGGCTGCGCGTGGGGATGACGTGGGCCGGATGACCCATGCGTGGTTGTTCACCGGGCCGCCGGGGTCGGGCCGATCGGTGGCCGCGTTGTGTTTTGCCGCCGCCCTTCAGTGTGAATCGGAGGGGGCTGCGGGCTGTGGGGAGTGCCGTGCCTGCACCACCACGATGGCCGGGACCCATGCTGACGTGCGCAGAGTCGTTCCCGAGGGATTGTCGATCGGTGTGGACGAGATGCGCGCGATCGTGCAGGCGGCCTGGCGCCGTCCGGGTACCGGGCGCTGGCTGGTGGTGCTGATCGAGGACGCCGACCGGTTGACCGAGGGCGCCGGCAACGTGCTGTTGAAGGTTGTGGAGGAGCCACCGCCGCGAACGGTGTTCTTGCTGTGCGCCCCCTCGGTGGACCCGGAGGACATCTCGATCACCTTGCGATCACGCTGCCGTCATGTGGCGCTTGTCACCCCCTCGGTGACTGCTATCGCACAGGTGTTGACGGACCGCGACGGGATCGATCCCGAGCAGGCGCAGTGGGCCGCATCGGTGAGCGGTGGTCATGTCGGCCGCGCGCGCAGGCTCGCCACTGATGAGCAGGCCCGTGCCCGGCGGCTCCGAGCATTGGGGCTGGCCCGGGAGGCTGCGACCCCGACGCGGGCGTATGCGGCGGCCGAGGAGTTGGTGACCAGCGCCGACACCGAGGCGAAGGAACAGACGGCCGCCCGCAATGAGGCCGAAGAGGAAGAGCTGAGGACGGCGTTGGGGGCCGGGGGCACCGGCAAGGGTGCGGCGACAGCGCTGCGCGGAGCAGCGGGTGTCTTGAAGGACTTGGAGCGCAAACAAAAATCGCGTCAGACCAGGGCATCGCGTGATGCGCTGGACCGCACGCTCATCGATTTGGCCACCTACTTCCGAGACGCCCTGGTGCTGTCGGTGGGCGCTGCCGAGGAGGGCCGGGTGGCGCTGCATCACCCCGATATGGCCGACCGGCTCGGGCCGATGGTGGACCGGGTGCCCCCCGAACAGCTTCTGCAATGCATCGAGGCCGTTCTGGTGTGCCGAGAGGCGCTGGCGGTCAATGTGAAACCCAAGTTCGCGATCGATGCCCTGGTCGCGACGGCGGGGCAGGCTCTTCGTCCCTCGGAATGAGATTGGGCGTCGTGGCAGGGGTGCCGTAGACTCTCGGTCGCTGGGTTCGCCCGGCGTGCTGCCCTAGCTCAGTCGGTAGAGCAATTCACTCGTAATGAATAGGTCGGGGGTTCGATTCCCCCGGGCAGCTCCATGCGGAGTACGTGGTTCGGGCCCCTATGGAATTAGACGGAAGTCTTCGTCGCGATGGTTGTGTGCTCAGATACTCCGATACTGCTGGTTCGGGCATTCCGGTCGTGTTCATCCATGGAGCGGGCGCAGACCATGCCATGTTCGAATCCCAGCGCGATGTCCTCCGGGCCGCCGGATTTCGCGTTGTGCTCTTCGACTTGCGCGGACACGGAGCCTCGAGACCTAATACGGCCGCTATCACAGCGGACGTGCTGGTATCAGACGTGGAAGCGTTGATCGCCTACCTGGGCCTGAGCCGGCCGGTGCTCATCGGACTTTCTTTGGGCGGCAACATCGCGCAGCGTCTTGTCAGGCAGGCGCCGAATGACTATCGGGCGCTGGGTGTCCTCGACTCGACCTGGAACACCGGTCCATTGTCTTGGATCGAAAGGTCATCTTTGCGGCTCGCTGCTCCGCTGCTGCGGCTCATACCGGCACGATCCTTGCCGGGTGTCATGGCGGATGCCTCGGCGGTTACCGAGCCCGCGCGTGCCTACCTGCGCCGGGCGTTTGCGGCGATATCGAAGGCCGAGTTTCTCAGGATATGGCGCGTGACCACCGAGTTCGCTGAGCCCGATAGCGATTACCGCACACAGTTGCCACTGCTGCTGATGCGTGGCGAAAAGGATCGCACCGGAAACATCGCGACATCAATGCCGCAGTGGGCAATCGCGGACGGCGTCGCCGAGGTGGTCATTCCCGATGCCGGTCACGTGGTTACGTTGGATGCCCCTGAATCTGCGAATGCTGCGCTCGTCGCCTTTCTCCGGTACTTGACGTAAATCACTTCGCTGCCGGGTACTTCTGCTGTGGGCGCAACGCAAGGCCGCTAGATTAAAGGTCATGTGGTTCGCGGGACGCGGTGCAGGCCGTCACGGTTTGGTCGTTGCTGCGGTGGACCAGGTGCTGGCCACGGCCACCGGGCGGCAAGGCTCGGTAGTTGACGTCACACATAGCTGGGCGCACGCGAACGGCCGCGTGGTGGATATCGAGGATGCACCACTCGCGGCGGGCGTTTTTGGCCAGTGGATCTCGTTCCCCGACCGGGAACTCGTGCAGGTGGGGCAAGGAGTCGTGGGCCGCGACCGCACGATCGCCCATGAATTGGGCCACATGGTGTTGGGTCATCGAGGGCTTCCGGTTGCTGAGTTCGCCGCTGAGCACGTCCGCGCGGTGCCGCCTGAGCTGGTTGCCCGCATGCTGCAACGCAGTTGTGGCGCGGATGAATTGACCCATAGCGATGACCGTTGGCCGCAGGATGAGCTAGCTGCTGAGCGGTTTGCGGCATTGTTGGTGCGCCGCTTGCGGGCCGGCCGACGAGACCGCCCGAGCTGGAGTCCATACGTCGACGACGCGCTGGGGTAATGACTCGCTCGGTATGGGATTCCCTGCAGGCTGTGCGCGTCGCGGTACTGATCGTGTTTCTGCCGGTAGTGCTGTATCGGATCTGGCGATTGGTCCGGTACCCCACGTCGATTCCCGCCATCGCTGCCACAGTCTTCGGGGTATGGGTGTGGTTCTGGATGTTGATATTCACCGAGCCGGTGTGGACGGCGATGCCTGCCTCCGTGCACGCGGTGAGCATGGGCGGTTGGGCGCCGGTCTGGATGGCCGGCTGTCTGCAGATCTTCGTGATTGGGATCAACGGTGACGTTTCGCAGGTCTGGATTCGTCGTGGGCTGCGCACCACCTTTATCGTCACCGGTTTGGTCCTCATCGTGGTTGCGGTGGCGGTGAGTCAGAGCCGTGTGCTGGTTTCTTCTGCCGACATGCTTGCGCTTACCAATGCTCTCCTAGACGGGGGAGATCGTGGTGCTGCCGTTGCCCAAGTAGTGAGTAGTGGGTTCCTGGCGGTGGTGCTTGTTCAGCTCGCGTGGGTCGGATTCCGCCACGCCGACCGCACCCCAGTTGGAGTGGGATTGGGACTACTGGCGATGGCAGCGGTATTACAACTGACCGCAATCGCACTCACCGGAGTCTGGCGACCCCTGACTGGGGGAGGTATGGGAATCGGTGGTCGATATGTTCCCTTACTTCAGATTTTGCCCGGATGCGCGGGCGCGGCGCTTATGGTCGTGGGATTCGCCTGGCCGCCTGTGATGCTGCGTGTCCAGGCACGGCGAGAACTGCGGCGGCTGCGTCCGCTCCATGATGCTCTCGTCGGGATGTTCCCAGGGTTGTCCCCGCCGGCAGAATCTCAAATAAGGTTGTCGGACTTAGTATTTGAATGGGTAGCGCACGTGCAGGACGGTCTCACCATCTTGTCGCAGCGTCGTGAGGTACCTGTAGAAACCGGCTGGGCGCCTCCCGCCGATCAGATAGGTCGTGTTGTGGAAGTGGCGAATTGGATTTCTGGCCAATCAGTTTCGGGATTCAGTTGCGAATGGCTGCGTCCGCCTATGGGCATGAGCGACCAGGCGTGGGTGCTCGCGATCGCCGACGCTTACCGCAACTGTATGGAGACTTCCGAGGTTCAGGAAGTCGGACGTGAGCGTCTGCCGGTGAAGACATGAGTACCGATTCGACTGCCTGGGAAAGCCTATCGGATATCAGGCTCGTGGTTTTGGCTTGCTTCCTGCCAATCTTGCTGTACCGAATCTGGAGAGTTGCGCGGTACCCCACATCACTCCCGGCTTATGCAGCACTGGCTTTCGGAGTGTGGGCGTGGATATGGCTCCTCATGTTCGACAACTCGGTGTGGTCACTACTGCCACCGAGTGTGCGCGTTATCAGCATGACTGGGTGGCCAGCCATTACGATCGCTGCTTGTATGCAAGTCTTCGTCGTGGGTGTTGCACGCGATGCTTCTTCGGCACGGATCCGCCGCGGGTTGCGAAACACCTCGGTGGTGGCGGTCCTTGCATTGAGCGTGGTCACGGTGTTGGCGAGCCACAGCCGAGTGGTTGGTAGCACGGACGATGTATACGCAGCAGCCAAAATCGTCTTGACTGAGGGCGATTCTGCGGCAATCGCGGCAACGGTGATAAGCAATGTGTATGTGATCTTCGTGGTTGTGCAGCTGGCATGGGTCGGGTTTCGGCACACCGATCGCACGCCGGTCGGCGTCGGTCTTGGATTGATGGCGACCGCCTCCGTAGTCCAAGTTGTTGCAAGTACTTGTGGAGGGATCTGGCTTCCACTGGCGCGCGGCGGTGGGTTTATGGGGAGTGCGTATGGGTTGTGGCTTCAGACCTGGCCCGGCTGTCTTTCTGCGATCCTGATGGTCGCTGGTTTTGTCTGGCCTCCGGTGGTTTTACGCGTTCAAGCACGAAGAGATGAGCGGAGACTAACGCCCCTCCACGATGCATTCGTCTGTATGTTTCCGGGACTGTTTCCGCCGGCAGAGTCTCAAATACGGTTGTCAGACTTAATATTCGAGTGGATGGCGCATGTACAAGACGGCCTGACTCTGCTGTCGCAGAGGCGCGGGATACCTGTTCGAACTGGTGTGCCGATCCCTGCGGATCATATGGATCGTGCTTTGGGAGTAGCGAATTGGGTTTCTGGTCAATCAGTTTCGGGACTTAGCCAAGAATGGCTGCTTACGCCAACGGGCATGAGCGATCAGGCTTGGGTGCTCTCCATCGCCGACGCTTATCAGGCGGGGCAGATGCTATCGGTAACCGCGCGACGTGAGCGTCTACGGGTGAGAGGATGATCACCCAGTCCACGTGGGACCTGATGCAGATTGTGCGCGTCGCCATGCTCGTCTGTTTTCTGCCAGGGCTGCTGTACCGGATCTGGCGGATTGTGCGCTACCCAACCTCAGTCCCCGCTGTCGCGGTAACTGTCTTCGGGGTGTCGGTGTGGATCTGGTTCGTGGTGTATACCGACTGGGTGTGGGACGCATTGCCGGCCTCCGCGCGCGCCGTCAGCGTGGCGGGTTGGCCGGCGATCACGATCGCGGCGTGTTTGCAAATTTTCGTCGTTGGTATCAGCGGTGATGCGTCGCCCGAGCGCGTTCGCCGTGGGCTATGGATCACTATGGCAGGAGCGGCGATTGCACTTACCGTCGTCTTCATCGCTATGAGTTACAGCGAGGTGGTCCCGAGGGCTGATGATGTGCTGGCGACCGCAAATGCCATGTACGCCGGGACTGATCGCGGTGCGCTCGTCGCAGTTGTGGTGAGCAGTGGGTACATGGTGTTAGTGGCTCTTCAGCTCGCATGGGTGGGTTCTCGCAACGCTGATCGAACTCCCGTCGGCGTAGGTCTGGGCTTGCTAGCGGCTGCATCGGCGTTTCAGGTGGTTGCGAGCATCTGTGGCGGGATGTGGAGCCCGCTGAGTCGGGGCGAGGGCTTCATCGGCGGCGCGGTCGGACGGTGGCTGCAGACCTGGCCGGGGTGTATCGCAGCGGGTTTGATTGTCGCGGGCTTTCTGTGGCCGCCCATCATGCTGCGTGTTCAGGCACGGCGAGAATTGCGGCGGCTAGGCCCGCTCCATGACGCACTCGCCGGTATGTTTCCGGGGCTGTTCCCGCCCGTGGAATCGCGAATTCGATCGTCGGACTTGGTGTTCGAATGGACGACGCATGTCCAGGATGGACTCACGCTGTTGGCGCAGAGTCGACGGGTGCCGCTAGTAGCCGACTTGCCCTTGCCAAAGAGTGGCTCAGAGCGGACTCGGGATGTTGTGAATTGGCTTGTAGGTGAAGACGCTCCAGGCTTCAGTTGCGAATGGTTGCGTCCGCCTGAAGGTATGAGTGAGGGGCCTTGGGTGCTCGAGATCGCCGACGCCTACCGGGAACGTCAGGAAGGCTTGGAGGCGCCGGCTTCCTTGTCGGGTATGCCCTCAACCTTGCGTAAGTGATCGACCATGTCGGCGATGGCCTGCCGACTGTTCTCGGAGAGTGCATAGCTGCGCTGCGCGATCTCACGAACCTTTGAGTCACGCAGCTGCACAAGCCAATCCAGATCGCGATTCACCGACGCGGCGTAGTCGGCGTCATAGAAGTAGGCGGGGCTCACCTGGAAGAACTCGGCTAGTGCCGCGACGATCTCCGGTGCCGGGTTCGATCGTTCGCCTTTGCGCAGGAGCGACAGATAGGGCGAGGACACCTCGACCCCGCGCTCGCCCAGCGCGGTGACAACCTCGTTGAGGGAATAAGGTCCGCGCCCGGCCGGATGCACAGTGGCAAACAAATGGCTCAAGCGCTGCGAAAAGTCTGGCACAGCACCCCCTCACATACTTTCACTTCGCAGTCCAACGATACACGCACATGCCGCGCTGCTCATCGTAGGTCTGCGGGTGTCTGAGCGGTATGAAACTTATCGGAAGGGTAAGTCATTGACAAGGACTATTTACTGACAGTAATGTCCGGGGTGTTCGTTCGGCTAATCAAGGTCGATCGTGCTCGGCTGGTCAATCGCTGTGCTCATCGTGGGGTTGAGCACAGCGAATGGTCAGCCGATTTTCGTATGAGCCCTGCCGCTGCTCAGCGGAGCCCCAGAGCACTGTGATGCAGCAGCGCGCCGACAATCAGAACGCCCCCGAGGCCCAGGAATATGACCCGAATCGCGGTGGGGCCGTACCGCGTCACCGTTCGCACTAGACCTCGCTGCACTCGCCGCGCGCGAGGGGACCGTCGCGTCGACAGTACGAGAATCAGCAGACTGGGAAGAATCGCGACCAAGCCATAGCCGACCAACAGCAGCGGCCACATCGACGGCAGCGGGTGACGTGAGGCGAGCATCGCCAGCGCGCTCAGATACGGAACAGATGTGGGTGCCTCCGCGTAGCCCAATGCGAGACCCGCAAGCGCGAGAAGCCATGGATGGCGTCGCGCAACAGTGCGAATCCATGGAGGCGTCACTGGTTCGGTGAACCAGGTCAGCGCCGCAACGGCGATCAACAGAATGCCGATGATCAGTTGCGCCCAGTATCGGGTGGACGGGGTGATGTCCGAGCCGCCGGCGACATCGGTCAGCGAGCGCACACCGAGCACGGTCGCCAGCCCAAAGGTGAACAGCGCCACGAATAGGCCGGTGACGAAGCTGAGGCCGCCGGGAAATGCTGATCGGCGTTCCAGCCGGGTCACATAGACGATGGTGGTGGCGACACCGATGTTGAGCACGTTGAGGGCGTCCAGGCAGGCGAATCCTGCGAACGCCAGCAACAGGGTGAGCACGATTCCAGAACTTACGTGAGCCGG
Source organism: Mycobacteroides chelonae (assembly GCF_016767715.1). Lineage (NCBI taxonomy): Bacteria > Bacillati > Actinomycetota > Actinomycetes > Mycobacteriales > Mycobacteriaceae > Mycobacteroides > Mycobacteroides chelonae. The sequence continues at coordinate 453,603 of NZ_CP050145.1, forward strand.
ATCGTGTTCCGGCCATGGCCAGGTTGTGGGGACTGCCACAGTCGCTCGTGCGCTGATCCCGGGACGGTAGTCACGACTGGATCACACTCTGACCTGGGCCAACGTCACCGCCGGTACTCTGAACCGGATGCCTACTCAGACCTCGGCCGCTGTTGCGCCCCTGCACGGATTGCGGGACGTGCGCACGTATATCGATATCGCCGTCGTGGTCGCCGTTCTCGTGGCCACGAATCTGATCGCGCACTTCACCACACCATGGGCCAATTTCGTGGTGGTGCCGGTCGCCGCGATCGGGCTGCTGGCACTGATCCGCTACCGCGGCCATTCGTGGGCTGAGCTGGGGTTGGGCCGGGACCACTGGCGTTCGGGCGCCAAATACGCAGCCGTCGCGGTTGTCATCGTCGGCGCGGTGATCGGCATCGGTCTCTTGCTGCCGGTCACCCGGCCGATGTTCCTCAACAGCAGTTACGCCACGACCGTCTCGGGTGCGTTGCTCGCCTCCTTCGTCCTGATCCCGCTGCAGACCGTGATTCCCGAGGAGCTCGCTTTCCGGGGGGTTCTGCACGGCACGATGGCTCGAGCCTGGGGCTTTCGCGGAGTCGCGGCCGTCGGGTCGCTGTTGTTCGGCTTCTGGCACATCGCCACGTCCTTGGGATTGACCACCGGCAATGTCGGCCTGACCAAGTTGCTCGGGGTGGGCCTTTGGGCACAGATCGCTGGCGTGGCCGGCGCGGTGGTGGCCACCGCCCTTGCCGGATTTGTCTTCACCTGGCTGCGGCGTCGTAGTGGCAGCCTCTTGGCGCCGATCGCGTTGCATTGGTCGCTCAATGGGATGGGAGTGCTGGCCGCAGTCTTGGTCTGGCACCTCGTCTAGCCCCATACGACGAGCGCGGTCGCCGCGAGAAACAGCAGCTGTTCGGCGGTGCGCCAACCAAGGGGAGTGGACAGCGGATTCGACCGCTGACTGGCGGCATACACATTGGCCGGAAACATCACCACCAGCAGCACTCCCAAGCACCCGGCTGCTACCGCCCTCGTCGAGGGAATCAGGACACCGATCGCGCCGAGTAACTCGAGGACTCCGGTGAGCGCCACCAGGAACCCGGGTGTCGGAATCCGTGGCGGAACTATCGCGATCATCGCGGCACGCATTTTCGGGACGAAATGCGCGATCCCGGTCAGCGTGAACATCGCGGCGAGGCCGACCGCCACGGCGGCCGACCACGAACCGGCGAGAGCCAACCCCTGCGTACCGACTAAACGAGCCAGGAGCGTCCCGGCGAGGAGGGCAATGAGCGGTGCCATGACAGATCTCCAATCTTGACATTGACTAGATAGACGATACCTTCAAACTTGTCACTGTCAAGATTCGCGCTATGCTGAGGCGATGTCGTATCACCATGGCGATCTGCGGGCGGCGATCCTGGCCAGCGCGGCCGACATGGTGGCCCGACGCGGCGCCACCGAGCTGTCACTACGGGAACTAGCTCGCGAAGCGGGTGTCTCCCACGCCGCACCCGCCCATCATTTCGGCGATCGTCGCGGACTGTTCACCGCGTTGGCCGCCGACGGATTCACCAAACTGGCCGAGGCGCTAGACGGCGCGCACCCGGACTTCCATGCCGCGGCGCTGGCCTACGTGGACTTCGCCTTGAGTCATCCGGGCCACTACTCGGTGATGTTCGAACCCGCACTCCTGGATGCCACCGACGCGCAATTGACCGCGGCGCGTGAGTGTGCCGGGGCGGCACTGAATGCAGGAATCGAGACGTTGACGCCACGGCAGACCTCGGCCGACAAGGTCACCGCGGCTCGCGCCGCGTGGTCCTTAGTGCACGGGTTTGTCTCACTGTGGTCCACTGGGGCACTGGCTGATTCGCATGATGCCGATCCGAAGACGATCGCCTCAAAGATCGCCTACACGCTGTTCCCGCCCACCGGCTAGCCCAGCAGAACTTTGGCGCCCTTGGATCGGTAGTCGGTGTGCAGGTCGATCTCCTTGGGTACCGTGCCGGCCGGTACGTCGTAGACGAGTACTGACCGCTTCTGCGCGCCGGGTCCCAGTTCTGCGCCGGGATCCAGCTGTTCGGCGTTGCGCGCCAAGATATTTGCCATGCTATCGGGCGTGTACTCCTTGCCGGTGGCATCCTTGAGTTTTTGTTCATCGCCGAGGAAGGAGTGCGTGGTCTGTCCGAGGTTCAGAACTTCGACGTGGACCACGACGAAGGTGCCGGTGGCGGTCGCCTGCAGAGCAGGATTCGCCACATCACCAACGGTCCCGGCATCACTCACCCGGGTAACCACAAACGCGAGGTCGCCATCGCGCACCTGCTGTCCAAGAGCCCCGGGCTTGCCTTCTTCCGCTGTGACCACCTTGGTCTCCGCCCCTCCGCCGGTAGGGCCGACGTGGATCAGGGTCGGACGGCTCTCGGAGGCCTCGCCGCCGCCGCATGCGGTGAGGACGATTCCGGTAAGGCAAAGAGCGGAAAGGTATTTGGCGATCATGAAACGTGTAGCAACGGCAATGTCACGGCCGAGGGATGTTCCTCGTCATGGCGGATCTCGAAGTGGATCGGAACAATGCGGCTGGCGGTCGCCAACGGCTCACCGGACCCGGTGTTGCGGGCGTGGTTCGGAAACGCACCCCCACTGACCTGGACCCGCAGCCGATGTCCCCGCGCGAAACGATAACCGGTGGGATGCATGGTCACCTGGACCGGTGACTGCGCGGCACCGTCTAGTTTGACGATTCCGTCAGTCACGTTGCGGGAAACTCCCTTCCGATCAACGTCGCAGAGCCTGACGAACAAATCGCCCTGACCACTGTCGGTTGTCGCGTACACCGATGCCGAAACCGGGCCGACCAGATCAAGGTCTTTTGTCAGAGGCGCGGTGGTGAAGACCAGCACATCGGAGCGACTTTCGATGGACGCGTTGTCGCGCTGCCCGGACACCCTGGCGTCAAGCAGCGGCCCGCCCACCACCGGGGTCGGGTTCTTTGGATCGTATGTGAAGGTGTCGACGGCGCTATCACCTTGTGGTGCTTGCCAATCAAGCCCGTGATCGGCCTGCAGATACAACGGTGTGGGCGTCGAACTCTTCGGCGGCCAAAGATCGAAATCCAGCCATTGACCGGCCTTCTGTAGGTAGACCCGTACCGGTGCGCGATGCGTTGATGAGGCGTCGCCGTGTAGATGTGCTGCCAGCCAAGAAAAGCTGTCGGCTATCGCCGTCTTGATCGACTTCGCGTGGTCCCACGAGCCGATGGTGATACGCCGGGGGCAGTCGGCCTTCTGTAGCTCCTCGTAATCGCGGAGTTGACCTACCAGAAGCAGATCCCACCAGCCGGTCACCATGCTCACGGGTGTGCCCAGCGTCGCGAGCTGGGCGGTGTGGTTGATCTCGTCCCAATAGTCGTCGTCGTTGTGATCGGTCACCGTGCGCCAGAAGGGTTCTGGCTTTCCGATCGCGACATTGTCGGCGTCGGCGAGAGGTAGGTGATCCATCGCTCGGCGCACCCGCTTGCCGTGCGCGTTCGCCCGCAGCAGGCGGACCGCCTGCGGGATCTCCGGTGAACCGACCGCCGCGGACCACGTCAGCAGATTGTGCAGGTTGAACGACCCGCCCGGATAGAAGAGCTCGGTGAAGTTGCTGGTGGTGATTGCCGGGCACATGGCGGCCAAGGGTGGCTCGATGTATGGCGCCACCGCCCATTGCGTATGCCCGAGGTATGACGGTCCGGCGGTAGCGAGTGTGCCGTCGCACCACGGCTGTTCACGGACCCAGGCGGCGGTTGCAAGGCCATCCGCCCGTTCCTGGCGAAACGCGTCGAATTTGCCTTCGGATCCGAATTGGCCCCGGGTGTCTTGTACTACCACCTGAAACCCTTGACGGGCCAATAACGTTGCCCAGAGTTGGCTGATGATGCCCTGCTTGTCGTACGGGGTGCGGAAGATGACAGCAGGCAAGGGGTCCTGCCCCGGCGGGCGGAAGTGGTCGGTAGCGAGCTTGATGCCGTCGGGCATCCTCACCGGGATGTCGCGGCGCGTCTGTATCTGAGTGAACTGGGGTTCGGGCAGATCGAGCAGCTTTTCCAGGACGGGTGCAGAGAGTCGTCCGGTCCAGGTCAAAGCCAGTTCTCCGAGCATGGCGCCCAATCTACCGGGGAGCGAGCGCCCCTACCGGCCCGACGGCGACGCACAGTGACAATGACTGGGTAATCGGTTGCAGGGTAAGTGAATTACCCGAACCTGGGAGTCTGATGAACACCCGATTGAGTCCCGGCCGAACGGGAACCTTGATTCTGGGCCCGTTGGTGAACGATGCCCACACAGCACCCTCGGTATTGGCCAGGTAGTTCAATTCCACGATCCAATCTGCGGGGAGCAGCGGCCCCGTCAGCGGCATGGTCTGCGTGGACTGCACCAGGTACCCGCATCCGGGAACCGGGCCTTCGGTGAGGGCCCGCACCCACGTCACCTGGGCGTCGAGTAGGTGGCCATAGCGATCGAGCATCCGTAACTGCGTTGTGGTGGAACCGATCTCTGGTCGGGGGCGCACCAGGGCGAACATATGACTCAACAGGTTCTCCGGTCGCACCACATTCTGCAGCACCAGCGGATCAACTTCCTGGTCCAGCACCGCCGGCCCGTCCGCGACCGCCGCCAGGGACTCCTTCACAGTGGCGATGTACGGCGAGGCGGGATTGTTGCGCCAGCTGCGTAAGTAGTTGGCCGTGGATACCAGGCTGCTCCCCACGAACAACGCCAGCGTCAGCGCGACCACGGCGGTGCGTCTAGCAGAACTGTCCAGGCTCGTACTGCCCGGCCGGTTCGGGGCGGTGAGACCCACCGCCGCCAGCAGCGTCGCGACGACCACCAGATCCGGCAGATACCGCAAGGTCTGCGCGAGCAGCAGCGCCGTGAATGCCGACGAACGCATGAGATAAATCGGCACCTCACTGGCCGCCAGATACCCCAGCAAGGTTAGCCAGACCAGCCCAAGCCGCTGCTTGCGGAAACAGGTCAGCGCCACGGTTGCGGCGAGCGCCAATGCCCCCAGCCAGATCACGAATGACGAGGGCTCGGCCCACGGGGAGCTGGGCACCCAACGATCCCAATGCCACGGACCACCCACCAATCCGGGAAGCACCCCGTGCGTGAATGAGCGTTGGAGCAGCGACCACGTCATCGACAGATCGGTGCTCCAACGCTTCTGGTCCACCACCACCAGGTAAAGCGCGATCCATGCCCCGGTAAGGGCTCCTGCCGGAACCCACAGCACCGCACCCCGGCGCCATGTCCGCTCCAGCGCCGACCAGCCGTCGCCGCGCAGGTACGCCAGCAGCGTCACCACCGCGAACGCGACGAAGGGAATGACCACCGACTTCTCGAAGAACAGAAGCCCCCCGAGGAACGCACACATCGCCGTCACGGCGTACCGACGGTTTCCGGTGCGATCCAGCAGCACCGCGTCGGCGACGAACCAGCACATCGCGGTCAGCATGGGCAGGGAATTCAGCGCGGCCGACCACCAGGTGAAACCTGGGATTGCCAGCGGCGTGAACAGTGCGAACGTGAGCGGAACAAGTAGCACGGGCCGCCAGCTCAGGATCACGCGCAGCGCCCGCAGCAGCGACAGGGACGCCAACGCCTGCAGGATCACCAGGCTCAGCGCGGGCCAGAACCAATTTAATGGGGCGAGCTTGGTGAGGATGCCGGCCAGCAAGAACGCTGCGGGCATGACGTGTCCATCGTGGTCATCGAACAGGTACGAGGGCGAGAACAGGCCCTGTGTACCGGCGCGGCCGACCAGGATCAGGTCATCCCAATAGAAATCTCCGCCGAACGCCAGCACGCTGCGCACCACGAGGTGCACCACGATGAGAGCCGCTGCGGCAACGGCAACGCGGTTGGTTCTGGCGAAAGGCATCAGGGCCCGAGACTAGCGATGAACGCTTGCGGGAAGAACATCAGGCACGGTCGGTAGGGTGGGGCCGAATGCCGCGAGCTATGTGAATAAAGAGGGAGTCGCCACGTGCGGGCAATGGTTACCGGAGCCGCAGGATTTATCGGATCGACGCTGGTCGACCGGCTGTTGGCGGACGGGCACGAGGTAACGGGCCTGGATAACCTCGCCACCGGCAAGGTGTCGAATCTGGAGGCCGCCGAGGCGCATTCCGCCTTCACCTTCGTCAAGGACGACATCGTTGAGGCAGATCTGGATGCCGTTGTGGCCGAGTTCTCGCCCGAGGTGATCTTCCACCTGGCCGCGCAGATCGATGTGCGCCACTCGGTCGCCGATCCGCAGTTCGACTCCTCCGTCAATGTGGTCGGTACGGTGCGGCTGGCCGACGCCGCTCGCAAGGCAGGCGTGCGCAAGATCGTGCACACCTCATCGGGCGGCTCGATCTACGGCACTCCCGAGCAGATCCCCACCGGCGAATCCGTCCCCACCGATCCGCATTCGCCATATGCCGCGGGCAAGGTGGCCGGAGAGATCTACCTCAACACCTTCCGGCATCTGTACGGGCTGGAGTGCTCACATATCGCTCCGGCCAATGTCTATGGGCCGCGCCAGGATCCGCACGGCGAGGCGGGTGTCGTCGCCATTTTCGCGCAGGCGCTGCTGTCGGGTCGCGTCACCAAGGTGTTCGGGGACGGCGGAAACACCAGGGACTACGTATTCGTCGACGACGTGGTGGACGCCTTCGTGCGCGCCTCCGGTCCGGACGGCGGGGGACAGCGGTTCAATGTCGGTACCGGAGTCGAAACCAGCGACCGGCAGCTGCATTCGCTGGTGGCCGCGGCCGCCGGGGCACCGGACGATCCGGAGTTTCATCCGCCCCGGCTGGGCGATCTGCGTCAGTCTTGCCTGGACGTCCGCCTGGCCAAGAGCGTGCTGGGATGGGAGCCGAAGGTGGCGCTAGCGGACGGAATCGGAAGGACCGTCGACTTTTTCCGGAGCTAGCTCCGAAGCAACGTCGCCCGTCGGGGGCTCGGCGCCGCGTAACGCGACGGCACGCGCGAGCCGCGAATAGCGCAGCTCCAAATCCTTGAAACGCAGGTAGGTGCTGAGTGTCGTGAACGCGAACGCGATGATCAGCGCGTAGAGCATCAGGTCGGTGCCGCGGCCCAAGCCGAGCCAATGCGCCAGCGTGGTGGTGTCATTGGGCCGCAGGATGGCATAGATGCCTGCGACCACGAAGACCACGAACCCGAGCTTCACCCAGGCCTTGGCCTGCGCGGTGCTGCGCGAACGCAAGAGATACACCAGCAACAGCAGGACCGCGACGATCAGCAGCGGCTGAATCCAGGTGATCACGGCAACCTCCGGCGGAACGCGGTGTCGAACATGATGTTGACCCCGTTGATCAGCGATTGGCCCTTGGCCATCGAATACTCGGTGTACAGAATATCGACCGGCTGTTCGGCCACCCGCCAATGATTTTCGGCGATCATCGCGATGAACTCGCTGGCGTGGCCCATGCCGTTCATGGTGATGTTGAGTCCGTTGGCGACGGTCCGGTTGAAGACGCGCAGTCCGTTGTGAGCGTCGGTCAGGTTGAGGCGGCGGGTGCGCGGGCTCAGCAGCACAACGGTTTTCAGCACGATGCGTTTGATGAGGGGTACGTGGCCCGGTGCCGATCCGGCACCGAAGCGGGTGCCGACGATGATGTCGAGGGGTTCCAGTCGCAGCCTGTCCACCATGGCCACCACGTCCTTGACTTGATGCTGGCCGTCGGCGTCGAAGGTCACAAAGATCTGAGCCCCGGGCTGTGCACGCGCGTATTCGACCCCGGTCTGTATCGCCGCGCCCTGGCCGAGATTGACGGGGTGGCGGACCACGTGTGCGCCCGCGCCGTGCGCGAGTGCGGCGGTACGGTCGGCGCTGCCGTCGTCCACGCAGACGATGTTGGGGAAGGTGCCGAGCGCCGCGGCGATGACGTCGGCGATGACTGGTCCCTCGTTGTAGGCGGGGATGACCAGCCAGACGTCGCTGTTACCGGTGTTGCTCACTGGGATCAAGGTAGCACCGGTAACCCACCGGTGAACGTCGGCTCCGCCCGGCCCCGACGAGTCCGGCCATTCCGGCAGAAGGGAAGGTCGGCGGCACTAATGTTTCGGCCATGCAGCGGCTGTCTGGGGTAGATGCGGCGTTCTGGCACGCCGAAACGTCGGGTTGGCATATGCACATTGGGGGACTGTCGATCTTCGACCCCAGCGATGCCCCCGATTACAGCTTTGAACGGGTGCGCGGTCTCATCGTGGAGCGGCTGCCGTCGATGCCGCAGTTGCGATGGCGGGTCACCGATGTCCTGCTGGGTTTGGACCGGCCGTGGTTCGTGGAGGACGAGGAACTCGACCCTGATTTCCACATCCGCCGCATCGGCGTCCCCGCCCCCGGCGGCCGCAAGGAACTCGAAGAACTGGTCGGCAGGCTGATGTCCTACAAGCTCGACCGGTCGCGGCCGCTGTGGGAGCTCTGGGTCATCGAGGGGGTTGAGGGCGGGCGCGTTGCCACGCTGACCAAGATGCATCACGCCATCGTCGATGGCGTCTCGGGCGCGGGTTTGGGCGAGATTCTGCTCGACATCGCCCCGGAGCCGCGCCCGGCGCCGGACGACACCGTGGGATCGTTGGTCGGGCTGGGCCTGCCCAGTCGTGAGCGCATCTTGCTGAGCGCCCTGGTCAACGTGGGTGTCAAGACGCCCTACCGGGTGGTCCGGTTGGTCCAGCAGACGGTCCGCCAGCAGCTGGCGGTTTTCGGTATGGAACGCAAATCTCCCGGATACTTCGAGGCGCCGCACACCCGATTCAATGCGCCGGTGTCACCGCATCGCCGGGTCTCCGGGGCGCGCCTCGAATTGGCGCGGGTCAAGGCGCTCAAGGATGCGTTCGGGGTCAAGGTCAACGACGTGGTGCTGGCGATCGTTGCCGGCGTGGTCCGCGACTACCTGCTCAAGCGTGACGAGCTGCCGGATAAGCCATTGATCGTGCAGATTCCGGTGTCGGTGCGCACCGAGGAAACCGATGGGGTGGTGGGCAATCAAGTCAGTTCGATGACCGTGACCCTGGCGACCGATATCGATGACCCGGCCGAGCGGATCAGGGCCATCTACGAGGGGACCCAGGGCGCCAAGGAAATGGCGCGGGCGATGTCGGCCCACCAGATCATGGGATTGACGGACACCACGCCGCCCGGGTTGCTGCAGCTGGCGGCGCGGGCCTACACCGCCAGCGGGCTATCCCGGAATCTGGCACCCATCAACCTGGTGCTCTCCAACGTTCCTGGTCCATCGTTCCCGCTGTACATGGCCGGTGCCAAGCTCGAGTCTTTGATTCCGCTGGGCCCGCCCGTCATGGACGTGGCCCTCAACATCACCTGCTTCTCCTATCTGGAGCATCTGGATTTCGGATTCGTCACCACACCGGAGGTGGCCGCGGACATCGACGAGATGGCCGACGGCCTCGAGGCCGCGCTGGTAGAGCTGGAGCACGCCGCGGGGATCTGACGCGCTCGTTCAGAGGTCGTTCAGTCGATGATCTCGTCGGTGGTTTCTGGGTCCCGCCAGAATGCGAGCGCGGCCAGATGCACCACGATCCCGACGACGGGTCCGCCGATCAACGCGATGACCGTTCGTTCCTCCAAAGCGAGCGGCAACAGCAACAGCAGCGCCGAGACCACTGTCGCACCAACCCATCCCGCTGAGTACGCGAGGTGTCGGGCATGTGCCACGGTGGCCGCCCCGGTCAACGTCAACAGCGCGATCATCACCGCACCGGCGGTGAGCCAGCCCAGGAGCGGGCCGCCCGCCTGATACGCCGGATCGAACACCGTCCGTAGTAGCCACGGGCCGACGGACGCCGCGAGTGCAATGCCCACCGCGCCGACGCCGATGATGATGATGGCCGGCGTGATGAGTGCAGTGAGGCGGCGGTCCCGCGCATCGACGAAGTGGGCGATGAGGTTGCCCTGCAGCGCAGTCAGCGGCACCAGTAGCGGTGCACGGGTCAGCGTGACGGCCAGGATCACCACCCCGCCGGTGGGGCCCAGATCGCCTGCCGTCGACTGCAATAGCACGGGGAAACCCATCACCAACACCGCACTGGCGGCGGCTGCGGCGATCGAATGCCGGGCCCCGCGCAGGAATTCCATGGTGTCGACGAGTGCGGGTACCTTGAGTGCCTCGCGGGTCGGCTTGGAGATCGCGGTGAGTAGTAACCATGACATCGATCCGGCCACCGTCGCCCAGAGATAGCCGACGAGACCGAGGGTGGCCGCGAACGTGACAACCGCTACCACCAGACGAATTCCTGCATCGGTCACCATCAGAACGCCGTACTGAGTCCAGCGGCTCGATCCCGCCAGCGCGCCTAGGGTTGTCGCGTGCATGCAGAATCCGGCTAGTCCGCCGGCAAGCAATGCCACACTGAGCCAACGGAACTCGGTGAACACATGCGATGCCCACAATGGTGCGGTGCCGACGACCCCTACGGCGGACGCGATGGCGAAGGCAAAGGCGATCCTGATCGGCAGGGTGGTGTCCAGTGGAGAACGTTCGCGCTGCGCCAGCGATAGCCGCACTTCGCGAGTGGTCTCCTGCAGCAGCCCGTTTGCGGCGCCAGTCACCAGACCGAATGCGCCCCAGAAGACTCCGAACACCGAAAACAAGGAGGGGCCCAGTTCGCGCGCGGCAAGGTACAGCACGGTGTACCCGCAGATAGCGCTGATAGCAGTGGCCACGCCGATCCGTGCGACGCTGGAGCGGGTGCTGGGGCCGGCGTCGGTCACTTCCGGTCCAAGGCCGGGAGCTGCTTCTCGTACAGCCACGTTGTCCACAATGGCCGGAGCGATTCGTCCGAGTAGGCGGCCGCTAGGCCGGTGAAGTCGTCGGTGATGACGGTGCTGTGCCGGTAACGGGTGGTCCAGTCCTGCAGCAGTGCGAAGAATTTTGTGTCACCGAGTCGTAATCGCAACGCGTGCAACGTCAGCGCTCCACGCTTGTACACGCGATCATCGAACATAAGCTGTGGGCCGGGATCAGCCAGAATCAAATCTTGGGGGAGATCTTTCAGTTTTTGGTGATAGTGGCGGGCGCGGGCATCGGCGGACGGCCCCCCGGACTCTTCAGACCAGAGCCATTCGGCGTAACAGGCAAACCCTTCGTGGAGCCAGATATCACGCCAGCGGCGGGCGGTGACGCTGTTGCCGAACCACTGATGCGCCAACTCGTGTGCCACCAGGCGCTCGGAGTGTCGCTCCCCGTCGCAATGGTTTGCCCCGAACACTGAAATACCTTGCGCTTCAAGAGGAATCTCGAGATCATCGTCGGTGACCACCACGGTGTACCCGGCCGCGAACGGGTAAGGGCCGAACTGTTTGATGAATAGCTTCATCATCTGGGGCTGCCTGCCGAAGTCATGCTCGAACCGTTCGCGCAGCCGTGAGGGCAGCGCGGCATTCATCGAGATCGGGTTCTTCGCGAGCTTGATCGTCTGGTAGTCGCCGATCTGTAGTGTCGCCAAATACGGCGCCATCGGCTCGGGCTGTTCGTATGTCCAGGTTGTGTGCGCGGCCCGGACTCGACGGGATACCAACTCCCCGTTGGAGACAACACAATATGGGCTGTCACTGCTGATGACGAATCGATAGCTTGCCTTGGAGCTGGGATGGTCGTCACAGGGGAACCAGGATGCCGCGCCGTTAGGCTGCCCGGCCACCAGCACCCCGTTGGACAGCTCCTCGAATCCGACGTCGCCCCACACGCTGTTGATGGCCCGAGGTGATCCGCCATACCGAATGACGATGGTCATGGCAGCTCCCGCTGGGATGGCGGTCACCAGCTTGATGGTGATCTTTCCGGCGCGGTGCCCGAAATGCTCTGGACGCCTGCCGTTCACGGTCACCTTTGAGACGCCGAGGGCATCGGCAAGGTCAAGGGTGAATTCCTTGAGGGTGGCAAGGGTGACGGCCGTGATCGTCGCGGTACCGGTCAGCCGGTTGATGGCGACCTTGTACTCCAGCTCCAGCTCATAGCGTGACACCCGATATCCGTAGTTGCCGTTTTGCGGCAGATAGGGATCGATGACGGGAGGCCGTGGGGGTAGCCGCTTGGCCGCCTTCTTGCCTGGTTTGGTCATGCGGCCCCGGAATTCTTACCGGGGGAAACCTTGCCGCCCTTGGGCTTCTTCGGTGCCATCGGATCCAGTTTGCCCCATGGAGAAATGGGGTTGCCCTGCCACCTGGTCGACGGGGGTACGACGTCACCGCGGACGACCAGTGATGCCGGACCGACGGTGGCGCCGGCACCCAGCTCGGCGGCGGGAAGTGCCACGCAGTGCGGGCCGAGGGTGGCGCCCTCACCGAGGGTCACGGTGTCCATCCGCATGATCCGGTCGTGGAAGAGGTGCGTCTGCACCACGCAGCCGCGGTTCACGGTCGCTCCCTTGCCCAGGGTCACCAGATCGGCCTCGGGCAGCCAATACGTCTCGCACCACACTCCACGGCCGATCTTGGCGCCCAGGCCGCGTAGCCACCAGTTCTGCATCACCGTCCCCGACGCGGCACGTGCGAACCACACGGCGGCAACGGTTTCCACGAAGGTGTCGGCGACCTCGTTAAGCCAGACGAACGAGGACCAGAGCGGTTTTTCCACGGCCTTGGTGCGCCCGACCACAACCCACTTGGCCACGACGCTCACCACACCAGCCACGGCACCGGCGACCAGCAGCACCACGCCGCTCAGTGCACCGGCAACCCAGAAGTTGAACCGGATGGCGATTGTCTGCAGAGCCAGCAGCACCCCGACACCGATCCCGAACGTCACGATGATCGGGATGATGCGGCAGGTCTCCACGATTCCCCGCATCACCTTAAGGCGGAACGGTGGCTCGAAGGTAAGCGCGGAATCAGCACCATCGGCCTTTCTTCGCAACCGCTTTGGTGGGCTACCGATCCACGACGAGCCCGACTTCGCCTTATGCGGAGTGGCGGACAGGACGGCGACCAGCGCGTCATTGGGAACCTTGCGTCCCGGTTGGGTGATCCCCGAGTTTCCCAGGAATGCGCGCTTGCCGATTCTGGCCTTGGCGATGTGGATCCAGCCGCCGCCCAACTCGTACGACGCGACCATAGTGTCGTCGGCCAGAAACGCACCGTCGTCGACCTCGGTGAACTTTGGCACCAGCAGGGCCGTCGAAATCTCGGTGTCCTTGCCGATCTTCGCCCCCAGGATGCGCAGCCACCATGGGGTCAGTTGGCTGGCATAGATGGGGAACAGGTAGTTCCGGGCCGCATCCATGAGGCGCTCGGTGGCCCACAGTTGCCAGCCCTGCCGGCTGCGGACGGGGTGATAACCCTCGTGCACGCCGATCGACAGCAGCCGCACCAGCACAACGGTGATGGCGGCATACACGACCACGCTGACCAGCGCCGCCCCCGGCGTCCAGATGAGCGCGGGCACCACGGCCTGGCAGATCGTTGCCGTATTCCTGATGCCGAAGGCCACCACGCCTAGCCCGGCGGCCAGCGCAAGCAGGGGCAGTCCGCCCAGCAGAATTGACGTCACCCCATAGATCGGTACCCATTGCCCGGCGCGGGGCGGACGGTAATCAGGCCAGGGATGGCGGGCCTTGCCCGACTTCACGGCCGGTGAGCCCTTCCAGTACTGACCGTTCTTGACTCGTCCGACGACACCGGAAGCCGGTGCCACATCGGCGTTCTTACCGATGACCGCTCCCGGCAACAGGGTGGTGCGGGCCCCGACAGTGGCGTCCTCGCCGATGACGATCGGGCCGACATGGAACTTGTCGCCGTCAACCCAATGCCCGGACAAGTCGACCTCGGGTTCAACGGAACTGCGGTCGCCGAGTTCCAGCCAGCCCGTCACCGGTGGTGACGAATGCAGGTCGACCCCATTGCCTACCCGGGCGCCTAGTGCGCGGGCGTAATACACCATCCACGGTGCGCCGGAGAGGTTTTCGGCACCGCTCGCGGTGGCGAGGCGATCGGCGATCCACACGCGCAGGTGCACGCTTCCGCCGCGCTCGTACGTCCCCGGCTTGACCCCGGAGAGCAGCAGTCGCGCCCCGATGACGGTGATACTCATGCGACCCAGGGGAGTGATGAAGAGCAGGAACGCTGCCAGTAGCACCCACCAGTTGACCGTGACCAGCCAGGGCACATTGCTGAATGCTGCGAACACGTTGTTGGCCAGGGCCAGCCATGTGGCCCATTGCAGGCCGGTGAGGGTGGTCAGTGGGATGGTCGCCACCAACTGCGCCAACTCGGTGAGCCGGGGCACCGGTTTCACGATCCGGGGTTCGACCTCGACGGGAGGGGCGAGCTCATCCAGATAAGTGGCCAGCGATCCGAGCCGCGGCTGGTCGTACAGGTTCGCGACGGTCACCTGCGGATAGCGTTGCCGCAACGCCGCGACCAGTTGTGCGGCGGACAACGATCCGCCGCCGAGAGCGAAGAAGTCGGCTTCGGGTCCGTCGATCGAGGCAGCCAGGATGTCGCGCCACAGTCCGGCAAGCCAGCCCATGGTGCCGCCCAATTCGGTTGCGTCGTCGTCGGTATCCGCGCCCGGCGGTGGCCAGGGCAGTGCGTTGCGATCGACCTTTCCCGATGTGCGCGTGGGCAGCTCGTCAAGTTTGACCAGTCGCGGCACCAGCGCGGCGGGAAGCGATTCGGCCAGGCTGGCGCGGGCCGCGGCGATATCGAAGTTGGGATCGGCGCTGGCGATGTAGCCGACCAACAGCGGGGTGCCACTGGCGGTCTTGCGCACCGCGGCCGCGCCACCACTCACACCGGGCAGATTGACCAGTGCCGCATCCACCTCACCGAGTTCGATGCGGCGGCCACCGACCTTCACCTGGTCGTCGGCACGGCCCTGGAAGTACAGACCGTCGGGCTCCAAGCGCACCAGATCACCGCTGCGATAGGCCCGCGACCAACCCAGAGTCTGCAGCGGAGCGTACTTTTCGGCGTCCTTTTCGGGATCGAGGTATTTGGCCAGTCCGACGCCGCCGATGACGAGCTCACCGACCTCGCCGTAGCCGACTTGGTTGCCTTGCGGATCCACAACAGCCAAATCCCAGCCCGGAAGGGGCAACCCGATGCTGACGGGGCTCACTCCGTCGAGCCGCGCGGCGCAGGCCACCACGGTCGCCTCGGTGGGGCCGTAGGTGTTCCACACTTCGCGTGCGGCACCGTCCTCGCCGGTGGCCAGTCGTTCGGCCAGATCCGGTGGGCAGGCTTCGCCGCCGAAGATCAGCAACCGCACCGCCTCCAGCGCTTCGGCCGGCCACAACGCGGCCAATGTGGGCACCGTCGACACCACGGTGACATCGCGGGACACCAGCCACGGACCCAGATCCATACCGCTACGTACCAGGGAACGCGGCGCGGGTACCAGGCAGGCGCCGTAGCGCCAGGCGAGCCACATTTCCTCGCAGGAGGCGTCGAAGGCCACAGAGAGCCCGGCGAGTACCCGATCATCCGGACCGATCGGATTGTCCGGCAAGAACATCTGCGCTTCCGCATCGACGAAGGCCGCCGCGTTGCGATGTGTCACCGCCACACCCTTCGGGGTGCCGGTGGAACCCGAGGTGAAGATGATCCAGGCGTCGTCGCGTGGTGTGGGTTTGGCGGCGCGCCAGCCCCTCGAGGATCCGGGTCCACGAACGAGACCGTCGGGGGTGATCACCGCGGCCACTTGTGCCTCGCCGAAAACCAGCGCGGCACGTTCGTCCGGATCGTCGGCGTCCACCGGAACGTACGCGGCTCCAGCGGCCAGGGTGGCCAGGATCGCCACGTAGAGCGAGTAGCTGCCGGAGGGCATTCGGATACCAACGCGATCACCGCGCCCGATTCCGCGTGCCCCGAGCCACTCGACGCTTGCCTCGACGTCGACGATCAGCTCTGAATACGTGAGCTGGATGGTGCCGTCATCGATGGCGGGCGCATCGGGGTGCTCCGCGGCCGTTGAGTAGAGGATGTCGATCAGTGTCCGGGCCGGAGGGGCCGACCTGCCGAGCAGGTACTGCGGTGGCACCGGATGGCCCGGGGCTTCCTGAACGGCGGGCTGGGGAGCCTCTTCGCCCGTGCGGTTAGTGGGTGACTCGTCGGGGCCGGTCACGCTGCTCCTCGTTAATTTCCGCGTCGGATCTATGGGCCTGGAGGGGTACGGCAGCGAGCCTATCGGTCCGGCTGCGGCTGGGCTCGCCGCCGCGCGGAGGCGCTCCCGCGGGCACGGTGAGCCCGTCGCAGCCAAGTTTGCCACGGAGGTCCGCGCCGTTCACCGTGCAGGCGCTGGGCACTAGTCCTCTTTGGCAGTGCGCCGAGTCTTGTACAGGCTGGCGCCGGTGGTGATCAGCAGCGTCACGACGATCACCGCAAGGCTTGCCAGCGTGGGGATCTCGGGTACGTGCACCGGCTCGCCGCCGTTGATGAAGGGCAACTCGTTCTCGTGTAGCGCGTGCAGGATCAGTTTGACGCCGATGAAGAACAGGATGAAGGCCAGTCCCTGAGACAGGTACACCAGACGCTTGAGCATGTCGCCCAGTAGGAAGTAGAGCTGGCGCAGACCCATAAGGGCGAACACGTTGGCCGTGAACACCAGATAGGGCTCCTTGGTGAGCCCGTAGATCGCGGGGATCGAGTCCAGGGCGAAGAGAAGGTCGGTGGTGCCCAGCGCCACGATCACCAGGAACATCGGCGTGATGAGTCTGGCGCCGTTCGCACTGTTATCCCGGACCCACAGTCGCAGGCCGTCCCACTTATCGGTGGTCCGCAGGTGCTTGCGGGCGAACTGCACCACGGCGTTATCGGCGTCGTCGTCGTGCTCGGTGTCCCGGGCCAGGTTGATCGCGGTGTACACCAGGAACGCGCCGAAAAGATAAAAGATCCAGGAGAACTGCTCGATGGCCACCGCACCCAGCGCGATGAAGATGCCGCGGAAGATCAGCGCCAAAATGATGCCGATCAGCAGCGCTTCCTGCTGATAGACACGGGGAACTTTGAAGCTGGCCATGATGATCAGGAAGATGAACAGGTTGTCGACCGACAGGCTGTACTCGGTGAGCCAGCCTGCGAAGAACTCCAGCCCGAACTGGCTGCCGTGGAAGAACCACACCCACAGACCGAAGGCCACGGCGAGCCCTATATAGATGCTCAGGGCAGTAGCGGTCTCGCGGACGGTGGGCTCATGAGGGCGCCTACCGATCACCACGACATCGACCAGCAAGATCGCGACCGTGACGGCCAGCGTGATGATCCACTCGAGCTGGGATACCTGCATTGAATAACCTCCGGTCGCCAAAACGCCGGAGGTCTCTTCCGCCGATACGTGACCGGCCCGCGGCACCGACCGGTCCGACAATGGCCGATGTGATGACGACACCGCAGCGAAGGAATACTCCCCTCCGCTAGTCAGTGTGCCCTACGGCGCGGGGATCGGAAAATCGGACCGGATCAACGACGTGACATCGCGCATTTGAAATCACCCTGCGCAATGCGCTTGACGATGGCAGTGCCCGGTGGGCACACTGCCCTCAGGTCATGAGAACCAGCGACAAGCCCTGGCTAGCTGGTCGGCAACCCTCCTCCACGGTGGGGTGCTCCAGGTGACGACCTGGCCGCGCTCAACCGGGCGTGGCAAGCGTGGACTCGCCGGGCGGGTCCGGTGAGATGGGATGTCACATGTCAGTGTCCGCACAATCTGGGGCTGAGCGACCGGCCGCGCGCGTCGTCGGGGCAGACGTCAAAGTGCCTCTGGCTCAAGGTGGTTGGATCAGGTACGCCAATTTCGACTACGCGGCGAGCGCACCCGCGCTCGGCGATGTCGCGGACCGCGTCAACGAGTTGCTGCCGTATTACGCCAGCGTGCACCGTGGCGCCGGATATGCCTCGCGCGTGTGCACGGCGGTGTACGAGGGTGCCCGGGAAACGGTGGGACGTTTCGTGGGAGCAGCCCCCGGCCAGCACGTGATCTTTACCCGCAACACCACCGACTCGCTTAATCTGCTCGCTTCGGCGGTGCCGGGTGGGGCGGATTCTGAAAGCCGGCGACACCCAAATGTGGTGGTGCTTGATATCGAACATCATGCAAACCTGCTGACCTGGCAGCGATATGGCGCTCGAGTGGCAGCACATCGGGCTACCGTCGCGGACACCGTCGCCGCGCTGGATGAGGAACTCTCCCGGCAGCCCGCCGCGCTGCTGGCCGTTACCGGCGCATCGAATGTCACCGGCGAGGTGCTGCCATTGGCTGAACTCGCTGCCGTTGCCCACCGGCACGGCGCGAGGATCGCCGTTGACGGTGCGCAGTTGGTTCCGCATCGTCGCATCGACCTGGCGGCAACCGGAATCGATTACCTCGCGTTCTCCGGGCACAAACTGTACGCCCCATTTGGTGCCGGAGTCCTTGTCGGACAAAGTGACTGGCTCGACGCCGCGCGACCGTATCTGGCGGGCGGGGGTGCGGTGCGCAATGTCAGTATCGACGAGGCCGAGTGGCTCGTCGGACCGCAGCGGCATGAGGCGGGCACTCCCAATGTGGTCGGCGTTGCCGCCGTGGCGGCAGCATGTGAGGCATTGGACGCGCTGGGAGAGATAAGTCAACTCGAAGAAGCGCTCACCGCCCAACTTCGGGAAGGGCTCGAGGCGATCGAAGGCGTTGACACTCTTCGCATTTGGGAAGGTGGCCGAGATGTACTGGGCATTGTGTCCTTCACGGTCGCCGGATACACGCCGTCGGTGGCCGCCGCGTATCTGTCGGCCGAACATGGAGTCGGAGTGCGCGACGGCAGGTTCTGCGCGCATCCGCTGCTGGCCAGATTGGGCGCTCCGGGTGGAGCGCTACGCGCAAGCGTCGGGCTGGGCACTACCGCGGGTGACATCGCGCGCCTCGTCGATGCGATCGGTCAGCTTGTCCACCATGGCCCGACCCTGACCTATGTCGAGCGGGACGGACAGGTGGGGCCCGCCGATGACCCGCGGCCACTGCCGGACTTCCTGGTGGCGTGACGCCGAATCGCAGTATCCGTAACTCGTAATACGTGATACTTTCGGTCCGATACATCACTGGGTCGGACTGACAAGGACGTCGAATGACTAGTACACGTGCGCGGGGTAGCGAAGCCAACGGCCGGGAACGGGTTGTTCCCGACCATGAAGTCGTGATTATCGGAGCCGGTTTCGGCGGTATCGGAGCAGGTGTTGAGCTCACCAAAAGGGGAGTTCACGATTTCGTGATTTTGGAGAAGTGGGGGGCCGCCGGCGGCACCTGGCACGCGAACAAGTATCCGGGCGTGGCCGTTGATATCCCGACCTTTATCTACAGTTTTTCCTACGACCAGAAGACCACCTGGTCGAAGTTCTTTACCCCGGGTAATGAACTCGAGGAGTACGCCAACGAGCTTGTCGACAAGCACGACCTGCGGCGCAAGATCCGGTTCAATACGCGCGTCGTTCGTCAGGAATTTGATGAGTCGCAAAATATCTGGGCTCTTACCCTGGACGATGACACCGTCATCACTGCTCGGCATGTGATTGCCGCGACCGGCGGACTTGAGCAACCCAAGCTCCCAGAAATAGACGGTATCGATTCCTATCAGGGTGTGCTGATGCATACCGCGCTGTGGGATAAGGATGTTCAGCTTGCCGGGAAGAGGGTGGCGGTCATCGGAACCGGGGCTACCTCGCTGCAGCTCGTTCCCGAGATCGCCCCGGAGGTTGGCCACCTCACCGTCTTTCAGCGCACGCCCATCTATGTGGGGCCCAAACCTGACTTGAAGTACAACGCGTTCTGGCGGGCACTGTTCGGATTCCCCGGTGTCGCCAAGGGGATTCGCCACGCGATCAACCTCAGCACCGCGTACATTCCGGATGCTGTTTTCAACCTCGACTCCAAATACGTCGAATCGGCATCGATGGCCATGGCCAACAGGATTCGCTCCTGGATGCGTACACAGGTCGACGATCCGGTGACCCGCGAGAAGCTGCTGCCCTATTACGGATTTGGCTGTAAGCGTCCGTCGTTCTCTAACACCTACCTCAAGACGTTCAACCGGCCCAATGTGGACTTGGTGACCGAACCGATTCAGCGGATGACCGAGAAGGGTCTGCTGACCGCGGACGGCGTCGAGCATGAAGTAGATGTATTGATCTGTGCCACGGGATTCGCGATCTGGGATCACATGCCGGCCTTCCCGACCGCCGGGCGAGGCGGCAAGGACTTGAAACGATTCTTCCAGGAGAGCCGCTATCAGGCTTACCAGGGTGTTTCGATTCCCGAGTACCCTAACTTCTTCCTTGTTCTCGGACCGTACGGCTATGTGTTCGGGCCGTATCACATGCTGATCGAATCGACGACCGCGCACGCGGCCCGGGTTATCGCGGAGGCCAAGAAACGCGGTGCCACCACCGCCGAGGTCAAGCAGGACGTGCATCAGGCCTACTTCCGCAAGATGCACCAGCGCAACAAGAATCACCTGTGGCTCTCGCCGGCATGTTCGACGGCCAACACTTACTACATCGACAATCACGGTGATTCGCCTTTCCGGCCAGGCGGTTTCGGCGAGATGTACTTCCACAACAAATACTTCCGGTTGGACAACTATCGCTACGGCAGCGAGACGGTGGCGCCCGTGGTGAAGGTGGCATCGCGGCGTAAGCGCAACAAGGAGGTCGTGGGATGAGGCTGCTCCCCGCACGTAAACCAGATCTTGTTGTGGTGACCGGCGCCGGCAGCGGCATCGGGCGGGCCATCGCCATCCAATTCGCCAGGGGCGGTGCGGAGGTGGTGGCGTCGGATCTCGATCTGACCACCGCCCAGGAAACGGCGGAGATTATTCACAACAAGGGGCTGCGTGCCGTTGCTTTCCAGCTCGACGTCACCGATCCATCGGCATGGGAGCGATTCGCCGATCAGGTGCGGGCCGAATACGGGGTCCCTGATGTGCTGGTGAACAACGCGGGCATCATGGTTGGCGGTCGCTTCTTCGACCTCGAACAAGAGCACTGGGAAAAGCAGTTCCGGGTCAACGTGTTCGGTGTCGCATATGGCGGGCGTGTCTTTGGCAAGCAGATGGCCGAACGCGGTCGTGGCGGTCAAATCGTCAACATCGCCTCGGCGGGGGCGATCACTCCGACGCCGATCTTTCCCGCCTACTCTGCCTCCAAGGCGGCGGTGAAGATGTTGAGCGAGTGCATGCGGATGGAACTGGGCCCCAAGGGAATCGGGGTGTCCGCGGTATGTCCCGGCTTCATCAACACCAACATTGGGGTAAACGCCACCGTGGCCGGCGTGGATCTTCCCGATGATGTACGTGAGCGTCTGAATAACGTGATGAGGGCCTTCCAGTCCTCCGCCCCGATGCGGGTGCTGGATCAATTGATCGGTCCGCCGCAGGTTGCGCGGGCCACGGTCCGCGCGGCGCGCTACAACTTTGCGGTGGCTCCGGTGCGTCCCGAAGCGTGGTTGGGCTACTTCTTGAGCAGGCTCCTGCCAGGTCTCAATCGACATTTCATGTATCCGATCCCTTACTGGCTCGGATTGGATATCGACTCGCTCATGCCGAGGGTGCAACGCGTCATCGACAACCTGACCGAACGCGCACCGACGCCGCCGGTCTCCGAGCAGTCGTCGGTGTGATCGGGTCTGATCGGCTCACCCGGAATTGAACGATGGCTCTACCGCGACCTCGTGAGTACCGTGGCGTCTGTGGCAGCACAACATCAAACGTTTCGGGTCTTCACTGACGACGTGGCCGGCTGGCACGAGCTGACCAGCGGAACGGGTGTTACCGCACGCGTCAACGCCGCCGATCTCAAACAGGCGCAGCGGGCCAGGCATGCGCTGCGCGCCGCGCGCAAGGACGCACCTGCAGTCATCCTGGATGTATACGTGCACATCGAGGCCGATTCCCGATCCGCGCGTAAGCATTTTGCGAGCCTGCGGGTTCCCTCGGCGGTGTCGTATGCGGGCACGCCGGAAGGGCTGGCGGGTCTGATCGCCGATATCTACCTGGCCGGTGTCGCCGACGGGGTGACCCTGATCCCGGCGTCGCCCACCACGGATATCGGTTGTGCAGCACGCCGCGTGTTCGCATTGCTGCCGCAACGCGTACCGCTGGCGGCGTAGCACGCAGCTAGCTCACCAGTTGTCGTAACCGCCCTCGGGGCCGAGCATGCGCTCCAGACGGGTGCGGTTGATCTTTGCGAGTTCGTTGCGGGTCACCTTGCGTTCGGTGTCCACGTCGTGGTGCATGCGGTCGGAGATCGCGCGCAGCACGGAGGCGCCGTCCTGTCCGCACAGGTGCATGACGAAGCGATGGCCGAAGTGGTGCTCGTACCGGTGGGCGGCGGCCCGCAACGCAGCCATCATTCCCGGGGTTTCATCGCGGATCGCGCACTGCTCGGCATGCGAACGCGCGCTTCCCGGGCGTCTGCCCAGCGGAGGGTAGGCGATCAGTACCTCGTCCAGTGATTCCTCGGACAGGGCGAAGAGCTCGTTGTCGGCGTACCGGAACAGGGCATCGTGATCGGCGAACGGCCGGGCCGCGGCGATCTTCCGCGCCCAGGTCACGCTGCCACCACACTCGTAGAGCGCGTGGACCGCTTTGGTGTCGGGCATCTCGTTGAACGTGTCGCGGCCGATGCCCTGATGCATCAACATAGAACCATGATTCGACGGGGCGCCGCTGTTCGCTAGAGGGGGACCGCGCATTTTGCAGGAGTTTAACGCGACGTAACATTGCACCCAGTTGCACTGGGGAAGGAGTGGGGGACAGTGACGGATCCGGCCTGGCAGGAGTACCCGCAGGAGCCATGGCCACCCGGCGAACCGATTCCCTATCCCGAGGATCCGAAACCGCCGAAGTGGCCGTGGATAGTCGCCGGCGTCAGCATCCTGGCGGTGCTGGCGATAGCGCTGACCGCCATTCTGGTCATCACGCGCCGAACTGAGGTGGCCGCACCGACGACGGTCACCGTCACACCATCGACGACCTGGACGGGGCCCAATGACGTCCCCTTGCCGTCGATAACGACGACCGAGCCACCTCCGCCATCACCACCCCCGCCTAACCCCAGCACCGGTGTCGAAACCACGCCAACGACCACTGAGGCGCCGCCGGTGCCCACCACGACCGAGGCGCCCACCCCGGTGCCCACTACGGGTCAGGGTCCCGGGGGGTCGGGGAACGGCGGCAAGAGCGTCACCTACAGCGTGGGTGGTCAGGGCGGCGGGGTCAATGTCGCCTATATGACGGACAACGACTATGTGCGTGTGTCGAATGTTTCGCAGCCGTGGGCAGTCTCGGTGACGATTAGACGTCGGGACGTTCCGCTGACCATGAATGTCACCATGGTCGGTGAGGGCACCATCAGCTGTTCTATCACCGTTGACGGAGTGACCGTCGCCCAAAGCAGCACCGACGTGTTCGCCGTCGTGTGCCAGGCGCCCATGCCGGGCTAGTGTCCCTGGGTCTTGAGGCGCTCGAACGACGCGGTGACCTCGGCTTCGGCCTCGGCGCGGCCTACCCAGTCGGCGGCCTCGACGAACTTGCCGGGCTCGAGGTCCTTGTAGTGCACGAAAAAGTGCTTAATGGCATCCAGCTCGAAGCTCGACACGTCACCGATGTCCTGGATGTGATCCCAGCGCGGATCGCCCGCGGGCACACACAGCACCTTGTCGTCGCCGCCGCCGTCGTCGACCATCTTGAACATGCCGACGGGCCGTGCCTCGACGATCACGCCCGGGAAGACGGGCTCGGGCAGGAGCAGGAGGGCGTCCAGCGGATCGCCGTCCTCACCGAGGGTGTTCTCGATGAAGCCGTAATCGGTGGGGTAGGCCATCGGCGTGTAGAGGTAGCGGTCCAGACGCACCCGGCCGGTCACGTGATCGACCTCGTACTTGTTGCGCTGACCCTTGGGGATCTCGATGGTGACGTCGAACTCCACACCCGCTCCTTGAATGTCGGTGGTACTTAGCCTGTCAAGTCTGCCTGTCAGTCTTCGCGCAAGCGCTCGTCCAGCGGGCACCAGGATAGCGATACCCTGCAGAGCATGGTCACCGCCAGGGCACTTGATCCGCGTCGCTGGCGGCGCTCTACCCATGTCCTGCTCGCCGTCGCCGTCGTACTGGCGATTGCCGCGTTGGTACTTGTGGCCTCGCTGACCACCGGAGCCGCCACCTCCCATCAATTGCAGGGCGCCGATCCGGAGCCGGTGCTCGTCAGCCCCAAGCCCGGCGTTGTTCCGGTTTCCGATTCCGCGCCGGTTCCGACGGTGGACGGCCTGGCGCAGGCGCTGGACAAGGCGCTGGCCGATCCGGCGCTCGCGATGTTCACCGGCCGGGTCACCGATGCGCTGACGGGCCGCGAGTTGTGGCAACAGGGTTCGACCGTGCCGATGGTGCCGGCGTCCACCAACAAGGTGCTGACCGCGGCGGCGGCGCTGATCACCCTCGAGCGCGACGCCAAACTCACCACTTCGGTAGTCGCTGATACCGCGGGGCAGCGCGGATTGGTGACACTGGTCGGTGGCGGAGACCCGATCCTCAGCGCGGCGCCGGCGGGCACCGACACGTGGTACCGCGATGCCGCCCGTATCAGCGATCTTGCCGATCAGGTGCGCAAGTCGGGCGTCACCGTCACCTCAATCACCGTGGATATCAGCCGATTTGGCGGACCGTCGATGGCACCCGGGTGGGACCCGGCAGATATCGACGGCGGTGACGTCGCGCCGATCCAGGCCGTGATGCTCGATGCCGGCCGCACACAGCCGACCGACTATGACTCACGCCGTTCCACCACTCCCGCATTGGACGCGGGGCGTGCACTCGCCACCGCGCTGGGGGCTGACCCGGATACGGTGCGATTGGATGCTGCGCCCTCGACAGCGAAACCCATTGCTTCCGTGCAGTCGGCGCCGCTGATGGAGCGGCTGCGGGAGATGATGAATGCCTCCGACAATGTCATGGCAGAGACAATCGGGCGCGAGGTGGCGCTGGCATCGGGCCGACCGCAGACCTTCTCCGGAACCGTCGATGCCGTCACGAGCCAGTTACGCAGCGCAGGAATCGATCTCACGGGCCTGACACTGCGTGATTCCAGTGGGTTGTCGGTGGACGACAGGGTGACGGCACGCACCCTCGACGAGGTCATCGGAGCGGCCGCTGGCCCCGATCAGCCGAAGCTGCGACCGCTGCTGGACGTGCTGCCCATCGCCGGCGGCAGCGGCACACTCTCGGAACGCTTCGTCCTCCAAAACCAAACCTCGGCGGGCTGGTTGCGCGCCAAAACCGGGTCGCTCACCGGGGTGAACACACTGGCAGGTGTGGTCACCGACATCAGCGGCCGGGTGCTCACCTTCACGTTGATGCAGAACCAGGCCACCGCCCCCACCGCGCGCAACGCGGTGGATAACACCGCGGCGGTGCTGCGGTCATGCGGATGTAGCTGATGACCACGCCGGATCGCGTCGCGAAGCGCGGAGCCGGAACCGAGCGTCCCGAGTTGACGGTTGGCCGCATGGTCAACTGGGAGTTCGCGGCCACCGTGGGCGCCAAGTTGGCACGACCCGCGCCGCCCACCACCGAGTACACCCGCCAGCAGGCCATCGCCGAGCTCTCGGATGCGGCGCGGCGTGCGGAAGCTCCGGTGCGTGAGCTCACCGGCTTGGCCGATGGGCTGGTGGTTCCGGAGGCGCGGATCATTGACCGCCCCAGCTGGATTACGGCGGCAGCCGAGTCCATGCGGGTGATGGCCGGCGGTGACGGCGGCGCCTCGGGGTTTTTGTCCGGCCGCGTCACCGGGGCGCAAACCGGCGCCGTGCTGGCCTTCGTCTCGTCGGGCATTCTTGGACAGTACGACCCGTTCACGGCGGAAGGGGCGGGCGCGTTACTGCTGGTGTATCCGAACATCATCGCGGTGGAACGTCAGCTTCGGGTGAGGCCAAGCGATTTCCGGATGTGGGTGTGTCTGCATGAGGTGACGCACCGTGTGCAGTTCTCGGCCAATCCATGGCTGGCGGACTACATGTCGGGCACGTTGGCGACACTCGCACATGAACAGGAAGAAGATGTGGCCGGGATGCTCGGCAGGCTGGCCGAGTTTGTCCGATCCCCGAAGGGGCAGGGCGAGAACGGGATTGTCGACTTGCTGCGCGCTATGCAATCCGACAGCGGCAGGGATGCACTGGATCGTCTGCTGGTGCTGGGCACCCTTCTCGAAGGACATGCCGACCATGTCATGGATGCGGTTGGCCCCGCCGTGGTCCCCTCGGTGGCATCCATAAGGTCGCGCTTCGAGGCGCGGCGTTCACGCAAGCAGCCACCGCTGCAACGGGTCATCCGTGCGCTCATCGGCATGGATGCCAAGATGCGTCAGTACACCCGTGGCAAGAGATTTGTCGACCATGTGGTGGGAACGGTGGGGATGGAGCGCTTCAACACCATCTGGCAAGACCCCGAGACGTTGCCCAAGCCAGCCGAAATCGAGGACCCGGATCTATGGATCGCCCGAGTTCTCTAGCGCTGCGACGGGCTGTCAAAGCCTTTGGTGTGCAGCACCTCCCGAATGTCGCAGCTGTCACCGTGGCGCTCTCGGGTGGCGCTGACTCGCTGGCGCTCGCGGCGGCTGCCGTCGGGCAGGGCTGGGCGGTGACCGCGCTGATCGTCGACCACGGGCTGCAGCAGGGCTCAGCCGAGGTCGCGGCCCAGGCGCGGAATCAGGCGCTGGCCCTGGGATGTCGTGACGCATTGGTTCTTTCGGTGGCCGTTGACGGCCCGGGTGGTCTGGAAGCGGCTGCCAGGACTGCCCGGTATGCCGCGCTGCGCAAGGCCAGTGACGGGCTGCCCGTGCTTCTTGCCCATACTCTCGACGATCAGGCTGAGACGGTGCTGCTGGGACTCGGGCGAGGATCGGGGGCACGTTCCATCGCCGGAATGCGCCCGTGGGATGCCCCCTGGGGGCGCCCGTTCCTGGATGTTCGCCGCACCGAGACGCGTGCAGCCTGCACCGAATGGGGGCTCACTCCATGGGAGGACCCGCACAATGTCGATCCGCGCTTCGTCCGGGTGCGCCTGCGTCACGAGGTGCTGCCGTTACTGGAGCAGGTTCTCGGAGGCGGCGTGGCCGAGGCCCTTGCCCGAACCGCGGCCTCGCTACGCGAGGACGGGGATGCGCTCGACGAGCAGGCGCGGGCAGCCTTCGCCGGTACGGGTTCTCTGGAGGTTTCGGGTCTGCGCAATTTGGCGCCCGCCGTACGGAGAAGGGTGATCAGGCTTTGGCTGTTGGCTGGTGGCGCACAGGATCTGAACGACAACCAGATTCGCGCGGTGGATGGGCTCGTTGCGCAATGGCATGGGCAGGGCGGGGTCGCGGTGGGCGCAGATTTGCCGTACCAGCGCCTGGTGGCCTCGAGATCAGGTGACCGGCTGGTGCTGTCGATCCACGACGTCTAAGTGATTGCGAAGTCCTCGCGATTCGGCGAGGTGAGCGTGCGACGGTAGTCGACGGGAGGCCAGGGCCACAGCTCCGGTACGCCGTCGGCTCCCAGATACCAGCTGTCACATCCCGAGGACCACACGGTTTTGGGCATGGCCCGGCGCACCTCGGCGTTGAAGGCATCTGCGGCTTGCGCGGTCGGTGCCACCGATTGAACTCGGCCATAACGTATCTCGTCGATCCAATGCATCGCGAACTTCACCTGCGTCTCGGCGATAGAGATCAGCGAATTGTTTCCGATCGGACTGTTCGGCCCGATCAGGAGAAAGAAGTTCGGGAATCCGGCCAGGCCCACGGCGCGGTATGCGCGCGGCCCGTCACTCCACACCTCGCTGAGCTTCACCCCGGCGCGGCCGATCACCTCCATCGGACGCAAATAGGAATGAGCATCAAAACCCGTGGCACACACCAGGATATCCAGCTCATGCAGAACTCCGTCGTTTGTGATGACGCCCTGTGGCACGATGCGTTCGATACCGTCGGTGAGCACCGCGACGTTGGGGCGTTGTACCGCTTTGAAGAACGGCACCGACATGACCAGTCGCCGGCACAGCGGCTCGTAATCGGGATGCAGCTTCTCGCGCAGCGCGCGATCGCGGATGAGCAGCCGATGCGACGCCCGCACGAACCCCTGGATGAGTCGGCGCCGTACACCGGGATTGACCACTGATCCACCCACGCCCCGTTCGAAGTAGAAGCGCCACAAGCGATAAGAGAACCTGTTCAGTATCGGTACCCGGGACCACATCGATTTCGACATGGACGAGTAGGTGAAGTTGGGCACTGGTGCGACCCACTGTGCCGAGCGCTGGAACACCGAGAGGCTCCGCACCTCGGTGGCGAGTGCACCGATGATCTGGACCCCCGAGGACCCGGTGCCGATAAGCCCGACTCGTTTCCCCGCGCACTGCACCGAGTGATCCCATCGCGCCGAGTGAAAGCACGGGCCGGCGAATGTTCGCAGCCCGTCGATATCAGGAAGGCGGGGAAGGTGCAGCACTCCGGTGGCACTGACCACGACATCAGCGGTGTCACGGCTGCCGTCGGAAATCTCCAACTCCCAGTGGGGCTGGCCCGGCCCATCTACCCATTCGGCCCGGGTGACGGCTGCGCCGAAGCGGATGTTCCGGCGCAGACCCTGCTCGTCGGCGAATCTCACGAAGTACTGGTGGATCTCTGGACCTGGTGAGAAGCCTTTGCTCCAACCGGGATTCGGGGCGAAGGAGTAGGAGTAGTAGCGCGACGGCACGTCGCACTGCAGACCTGGGTAGGTGTTGTCCCGCCAGGTTCCGCCGACCTCGTCGGCCTTCTCGTAGACGGTGAAGTTGGTGATGCCCCGGTGCCGGAGGGTGGAGGCCATACACAGACCGGACATGCCGGCCCCGATTACCACCACGCGGATATCGCGGGACGGCAGCTCGTCGCCTGCTCCGTAAGCGCCATTGCTCACGTTTCCATAGTGGCCTATTTCGTAAACAAAGTCACTAGCCAATGTCACCGGCTTGGTGAGCTTGCGTTCTCCATGGCACGCTGTCCGTCGTGACCTGCGAACAGCAACAGTCATGCGGCGAGCAATACAGCGGCGACGTGAAATCGGTGCTCCTCACCGAGGAGCAGATTCGTGCCCGGACTCAGGAGCTTGGCGCCGCCATCGGCGAAAAGTATCGCGATATCGAGGGCGACCTGCTGCTGGTGACCGTGCTCAAGGGTGCCGTCATGTTTGTCTCGGATTTGGCCAGGGCCATCCCCATCCCGACCCAGATGGAGTTCATGGCGGTCAGCTCGTATGGCTCGGCAACCTCGTCCTCCGGTGTGGTGCGCATCCTCAAGGATCTGGATAGGGATATCCAGAACCTCGACGTCCTGATCGTCGAGGACATCATCGATTCCGGGCTGACCCTGAGCTGGCTCATGCGGAACCTCGCCTCGCGCGGCCCACGGTCGCTGAATGTGGTGTCGCTGCTGCGCAAGCCCGAGGCTAAGAAGGTCGACGTCGACGTGGCTCTCGTCGGCTTCGAGATCCCCAATGAATTCGTGGTCGGTTACGGGCTCGACTACGGCGAGCGCTACCGCGATCTGCCTTTCATCGGAACGCTGCACCCGCGCGTCTATACCGACTAACTGTCTTTGACGGTCTTCGCGTGAGTGCTCATGTCAGCTCCCACGTCACGGTGATGTCGGCGCTGACGGTCTGCTGACCCGCCTCCACCGGTGGCCCGCTCGCTGCACGCAGCATCGCGAACTCTGCGCGTGGGGATGGGCTCGAATGGCTCCCGGTCTCGTCGATGCGCAGCACCTTGCCCAGCGTCCCCCCGGACAGGGTTGCGTACTGCTCGGCCCGGGCCCTGGCATCGGCGAATGCCCGTTCACGTGCCTGGGTCGCGAGATCGGTGCTGTCCTGCAGATCAAAGCTGACCCCGGACAGCTGTGCGGCCTCACCTCCCGCGGTGACGGCCTTATCCAGCACGTCGGAGACCTTCGACAGGTCGCGGACGGTGATCCGCACCGAGTTGTCGGCCGAGTACCCGGTGATCTTGTTGCCGTCGAATTGCGGGTGCACAGACATCCATGCGGTTCTCACGTCCTCAGCGGCCACGCCCGAGTCGAGTACCGCATCGATCACCGCACGGGCCTTGGCCTTCACGTCGGCCATCACCCCGGCGATACGCCGTGAGCGGACTGACACACCGACCGTGGCCATGAACACGTCGGGACTACCGCTGGCCTCGCCGTGGCCGACAACCGTGATGTCACCCATCGCTTAGGTCAGCTCCCAGATGACGCTTACCTCGAATGTCACCGTCTGCTGTCCGGGCTCCAGCGGTGGCGCGAACGACGCGTCGGCTTGCATGGGTGCCCGCTTCCCCATCATCGGCGCGGGGGGAGGCACCGATCCGTGGGATTCGTCGATGCGCAGCACCTTGCCCAGTTTGGAGCCCGATAGGCCGGCGTACTGCTCGGCGCGGGCCTTGGCGTCGTTGAAGGCGCGCTCCCGCGCACCCTTCAGCAGGTCGGCGTCGTTGTCGAGATCGAAGCTGACGCCGGACAGCCGCGCCGCGTCGCCGCCGGCCTGCACTGCCTTGTCCAGGACTTCGGATGCCTTCTTGAGATCACGGACGTTGATACGCACCGAGTTGGTGGCGTTGTACCCGGTGATACGCGCGGGACCGCCCTGCGGGTAGGTCTGTTCGGGCTGGATGGACAGCTCGTTGGTCTGGACGTCCTCGCGGGCCACCCCGGCGCCGACCACGGCGTCGATGACGGCCTGAGCCTTCTCGCTGGCCTGAGACAGTGCCCCGGAGACATCCTTGGCGCTCACCGATACGCCCACATCGGCGCGCAGGACATCGGGTGCGCCCTTGACCTCGCCCTTGCCGACGACCGTCACATTCCGCGTGGACTCCGGGCTGCCGGTGGAATCATCACCGCAGCCGGCCAGGAGCACCGCCATCGCTGCGGTGGCAGCCACCGCGGCCGTCCGGGTCAGCGCTGTCCGTCTTTGTACCCGCATGTCACTTCCTGTCCTCCCCAACCTTTACGGCACCACCAAAATCTTGCAGTGGTGCCCCGGATCGCCGAGATCGGCAAATGCCGATCCGACATCTTCCAGACCTACCTCACCTGTGACGAGGTGCGCAACATCGATCTCGCCGTGCGCGATTCGCCGCAGCGTCTCGGAGAACTCTGTCGGGTCGTAGGCGAGCACGAATTGAAGCGCAACTTCCTTGGCGATCCCGAAGTAGGGGGTGATGGCATCGGGCTCCATGCAGACGCCCACAACCACCACCCGCGAGCTGTGCGGCGCATCCCTCAACACATTGTTGAGGATGCCCGGCACCCCGACGGCCTCGAAGATCACCGGCGCGCCCTTCCCGGCTCGGGACCAGGCCTCGAAGGTGGGCTCGACGCCGGGGTCGACGATCTCGTGCGCTCCCATGCGCTGGGCCAGATCACGCCGCGCGGGGGAGTAGTCCGCGGCGACAATCGGCTCGATGCCGAGGTTATGCAGGGCCGCGATAACCGCTATGCCGACCGGGCCACACCCGATGACGATCGCTCCAGTACCGGGTTGGATACCCGATTTGTTGACGGCATGCAGACCGACCGCCATCGGCTCGGTGAGCGCCGCGTACCGCGGGTCGAGACCGTTGGGGATGGGCAGCAGTAGCGGAGCGCTCAACAGCATCTGCTCGGCGTAGCCGCCGAGTGTGCTGTTGCTATAGACGATAGGTTCGATTCCCTTGGCAGATAGCAAGATTGGAATTGACGTCACAGGGGTCCCTGGCTCGGGGGCCTGCGTCCCCGGTCCGGCCTCGATCACTTCTGCGGCGAACTCATGTCCCATGAAGACGTCGGCTTCCAGGTCGACGCCGTCGGTAAGACTGGGCATGCCGGCCATCTGTTTGGACAGTTCGATCGCTTGCGCACCGTGCTTTGCGAAATGAAGGTCGGATCCGCAGATTCCGCATGCGGTGACCTTGACGAGTACCTGTCCTTCTCCGGGCACCGGGTCGGCCACATCGTCTCGATAGACCATCGCGCCGTTGCGCAGCACCGATGCTCGCATCACGCATGCCCTTTCTTCGCGTGGTCGTTCTGATGTTCGACGATGGCCTTGGCGACGGCCTCGCCGGCACGGCCCAGGAGCTCGCCGCGCTTGGCCTGCGCCCAGTCGTGCGAGATCCTGGCGGCGGTGAGCTGTCCCGTAAAATGCGGAATCACCTTACGGGCGAACAGTTCATAGGATTTGAACGTGGCCTCCGGTGAAGCCCAATCGTGCCCCAGCATCAGGAATGTACCGAAGCCGCCCGACTTGTCGAGCAGGCCCTGGACGTAGTCGATGGCATCGTCGGGAGTCCCGATGCAGCAGTTCCCTTCGTCCACATAGGCCTTGACGAACTCGCGTGGGTCAGCCTGCACGCCGTCTACTTCATTCGCGAGCGGCAGCACCCCGACGGCACCGAAGTAGTGTGCGTAGTCCGGCAGACCGTACGTACAGTCCTCGATGGCCTGTTCACGTGTTTCGGCGAGATGCATGATGCCGAGCACCCGCCAGCTGGACCGATCTGGTTCGGGATGGTCGTGGGCGGCCGCCTGTTCACGCACCACTTCCCAGGCGTTCTCCAATGCCGCGAATCCACCCGGGATCGATGCCGACAAGGACAGCAGGCCTGCGCCGAGCTTTCCGGCGAGCCGCGGACCCGAAGGGGAAAACATCGCCGCGGTAAGGATTTCCGGATAGGGGTGGGTGTAGGGGCGCAGCTGCAGCTGTGCATCCCGCAAAGTGAACCAGGATGTTTCGCGGCTGATGCGCTCATCCGGTGCCGCGCGCAGCAGCGCCAGGATCGCCTCCAGCGACTCCTCCTGCATCTGGCGCTGATCGAGCGGGTCGATGCCCATCATGTACGCGTCCGTCGGCAGCGCACCGGGTCCGGTACCGAATATGACGCGGCCCCGGGTGATGTGGTCCAGCAGAATCCAGCGATCCACCACCATCAATGGATGGTGGTAGGGCAGTGATACCACCCCGGTGCCCAGCCTGATGTGTTTGGTGCGCTCGGCCGCAGCGGCAATGAAGACTTCGGGGCAGGAGATCAACTCGTAGCCGCCGGAGTGATGCTCGCCAAACCAGGCCTCGTCATAACCCAGCCGATCCAGGGCAACCACCCGCTCTAGGTCGTACTCCAGTGCGGTGGTGGGGTTTTGGCCGACAGGATGAAACGGGGTGATGAAGGCGCCGAATCGCAGTGGGGTGCTCATCGCGCAACCTGTTGCAGGAATTCCAGGAGCGCGGCATTGACCTCGTCGGGCCGCTCCTGCTGAATCCAGTGTCCAGCGCCATCGATCAGGATGTCACCCCGGTTATCGGTGCGGTATTTCAGACTCCCCGCATGGTCGGTGAAACCGAGAACAGGGTCGGCTGCGCCCGCGATGAATAAAGAGGGCACAACGACATTGGCTCCGGCCAGGCGCTCGGTCAGCGCCCAGTTGCGATCGAAATTCCGGTACCAGTTCAGCCCTCCAGTGAACCCCGTGCGGGTGAATTCCGCGACGTAATGGTCCAGTTCGGTCTGGCTCAGCCATCCGGGAAGCTCGCCGGGATCGGACATGCGCTCGATGAATCCGGCCGGGCCGGGTGCGATCATCGTGGCGCCGTCGGCGTGGGCCATGCCTATCAGCATGCGGCGCATCGTGGCGGTGGGATCACGGCTGAGATCGGCGTCTGCGACCCCCGGCTCCTGGAAGTACAGGATGTAGAAGAAGTTGTCGCCGAACAGCTTTTTCCATGCCTGGGTGGGAGCCACCTGGCTACGCCGGGTGAAGGGGACCGACAGCCCGGCGACACCTTCGACGCGTTCGGGGACGGCGAGTGCGGTATGCCAGGTGACGACGGCGCCCCAGTCGTGCCCGATGAAGGTCGCCTTGCCGGCGCCCACCTCGTCCAGGATGCCCAGCAGGTCATCGGACAGCGCTTCGATGTTGTAGTCGTCGATGTGCGCCGGTGAACTCGACCTGCCATAACCCCGCTGGTCGGGGGCGATCACGTGATATCCGGCGGCGGCGAGTGCCGGAATCTGGTGGCGCCAGGAGTAGGCCAACTCAGGGAAGCCATGGGCCAGAACGACTACGGGCTGGCCCTGCTCACCCGCCTCGACGATGCGCAGGTGCACGCCGTTCGTGGCGATGTCACGTTCCCGGATATCCACAGCGGCATCGGTCATGGGCGCATTCTCACCTTCTGCGGGCCAACAGCATTGTTGTCGCTTCTTCGCGCGACAGGCTCATCAGCGCGTGATTGCCACTAAACCACAACGCACCATTGTCGACCAGGACCGCGATGGATCCGGTTGTCGTCCGGTGGGATTGGCCGCGCCCGTTATGCCTAGTCGACGAACAGAGCGCCACCGTCCGTGGCGGCGGTGGCGCTCTGCACCGGGTGTGCTCAGGGGGACGAGTACACCCGGTTAACGCGGTGTGCAGTTGAGATGTCGAGGGGTGGCACACCACGTCCGACTATTTTGTGCACGCCAGTCACCAAAATGGCAGGTATTTGACAAACCTGTTGCTGGCAGTGTGCTGGATGGCCGGATACGTTTGCGGCGATGGCGTACAAGCAATGTCAGGTCGAGCTCTGTTCTCGTGGCTGGCGGCGGCATATCCGTACACGCCGGGATTGCTCACGGGCGGCCCGTCGCGTCTCATTTTGGTAGTAGTTCATGGACGCGCCGCACACAGTGCACCAGAACATTCCAGCCACTATTGCCAATACGCTCATGGTCATCGCGCAGCCTGGCCAAAGCGCAATGAGGAGGAGCAGTCCTTATCGGGGGCTTGGGTGTTGTCGATGTGGCGATCGCACGCGGCAAGCTGACTGCCCCTCCCGAGGGGGGCGAGAGTTGTATAGGCACCAGGGGGCATGGTGACTGTCATCTAGCGGGCCTTCCCTAGGTGGTTCGAGCGAGAGCCAACCGTTCCGGATTTGTTGAGGTGTAGGAGTTTTCGTGAACGGGATAGTGGCAGTTGTTATGCCGCAACAGGCCCTGAGGCGAGAATGCGCTCGTAGTCCCACGGCGTCGGGGATTTGAGGGAAGGGGGAGTCCAATCGGTAGTCCATCTACCTTGTGGGTGGGCTGTCTGGGCGGGGCTGACCCCCAAGATCTCTTGCGCATCGAGATAGGGTTTCTCGAGCAATTCCTCCCAGGGTGCGGCCATGAGTAGGTCTGCCCGTTGCCCACGTTCCACCGCTTGGCGGTAATAGCGGAGTTTGAACTGGACTGTTGCTCCGGGCAAGGTGAGGGCGCCGAACATTCCGAGTTTCTTTAAAGGCCCTGCGGGTTCCATTTGCCCGCAATGGAATCCGATGTTGGCTATCTCGCCCGCGACATCTGGACCGTATCCGCCGATGGTGTGAAACATATCGTGCAGGGCAGTGCCCCGTACGGCCATGTAATAGAAGTCCTCGTCCCAGTTGTTCTTCTCCGCGATGGGTCTGATGATGTCCGCTTCCCCGAAGACTCCAGCGTCGAGCTTGTTGGTTTCCAGGAATGACAGATACGCGTGACCGAGGCTGCCGAATGGCAGCGAGGCCAGGTACTCTTTGTTGTTCAGAACGTTGAGCAGATTCGGCTTGTGTTTGAACAGTTTTCGACCATTCGGGTGTGACCGAACCTGGTAGTAGGCGCGCGCGAAAATGGGCACTTCCATACCAAGGAACGCCTCGTAGAGATCGCCGTGGTACTTGGAGTCAAAGAGTATCCGCCATGCTCTGAGCCAGGGGGTCCAAGTAGCTCGGTCGGGCACGATCCCGTCGGCATTTGAGTATTCAGGCAGCTCAGCAGGTGAAATGGACATATAAACTTGGCCCTTCCCAGTTGGTGTTGGGGATGTGCGCGCAGATTAATAATATACATATAAAAGGTGGTGTCAATATATTGATGTCGAGAGAAATCACGTCCGATGGCTCGTAAGGGCGAAGGGCAGGCGGATGCGCCGCGCGGTCGTGGCAGGCCATCCGGTGGCGGAAATACTGCACAACAAGCGCAAACGCAACTTCTTGATGCGGCAGAGCGGTTGTTCGTCGCGCGCGGCTACGGTGCGTCAACGATGGATGCCATCGCGCGGGAAGCCGGATACAGTCGGGCGGTTGTGTATCGGCATTTCCGGAACCGCGACGATCTGATGGACGCGTTGGTGGTCCGCGCGACGATGAGCGAGATCGCCAAGATGATCGGTCGCCTGATCGTGCTCAAGGATCTGTCCGAGATCATTCCGGAGTCGATGGTGATCGTCTCGACGGAAGTCGGCGCTAATCCGTTACTTCACGTGCTCGCCGACCGCGATGACCGTGGCACGGTTGCATCGCTGATTATCAACTCGCCCAATCTTATTGAACTGTTGACATCCATGTATGCGGGTGTCTTCAGCACTCGGATGGCCGAGGTGCGTCAGGGCGTGCGACCCGAAGACGCGGCGCGGTATGTGCTGTCTGTTGCGCTTTCCCTGCTGCTCGGGCTGATCCCCGGGGCCGACAACCCCGAGCAGGTTCGGCGCTACGTCAGGGTATTCGTGTTGCCCACGCTGCTTGCCAACCCGCCGGAACCCGAGGCGGTCTTCATTTAGCGCGCCGAGGTTCGGGCCCTGATCAGGTCGATGACGATATTGGGGATCTCGTCGGCGTTGCGTGCGACGCGGCTGCCCCCTCCCGGGGTGGCGTCCGAAATCTGTTTGAGGACAGCGGCATCGGCGTCTTCCGTGATGCCGAGGGTGATGAGCACAACGGGCCGTGCGGGGTCTTGCTCTTTCTTCAATGTTGCGAGCAGTTGGTCCAAGGAGATGCCGTTCGGATCCTCATTTGCGCCGTCGGTGATGATCACCACGCTGTTGACGTAGTGCGGGTCGTATGTCGACTGCACCTTGCGGAATGCCGCGAGTGTGGTGTCGTACAAACCGGTTCCACCGCCGACTAGGGCGTCCAGGCCGTGGCCCTCATCCGCCAGAAGCTGACGTTGAGTCCTATCGCCCACCTTCTCGCCGAGCGTGCGGATGGGCAGCAGGTCCTTCCAGTCCTGCCCCGGCCCGCCCTTGTCGATCGAGAAGGCCCACAGGCCAATCTGTGCGTTCTCGGGGAACAGCGGAAGCCCGTTGTCGATAGCCTGGCTCAACAGACCGACACGGGTGGTCTGCCCCGCGGAGAACTTCATCGAGCCCGAGACATCGAGAACGGCAAGCATTCGAGAAGGCAAGGCCAGCACCGCGTATCGGCGCATCGCGGTGTCGAACGCGGTCAGGTCATTCACGGTGAGTGTCTCGATCGCGCCCACCCCCTTGCCCGCCAGTGGCGCGAAGTCCGGTCCACGGAATCCCGCACCCGTCAAGGCATCTGCGCCGTTGCCGCTGGTCAGGCGCTCCGCAAGGGCTTCCCCTGCTTGCTTGGCCTTGGCATGTCGATCATTGGCGGCTTCGGTCACCGCTATCGGATAGTTGAGGGCCGGAGCGCCCGTCGCGGGAACGACGGCGGTGAGCTTTGTGTCCGGATGTTTGGCGTTGAAGTCGATGAGCTGTTGCTCGGTGGAAACTGCCAGGCCGCCCGTCTTGGCCACCTCGGCCAGGCGTTCTTCGGCGCTGCTCTGCCTGGTGTTGGTCAGCTGCGACTGCGCGATAGGAACGAGTGCCGCGGTGATGGCGTTGGGATCGCTCTTTCCCTGTTCGGCCTCGGCGAGTGCGCCCACCACCGGGCCGGCGGCCACCGTGTCGTCGAGTGGATTACCGATCCGCAGCGCGGGCTGCTTCAACACGCTCAGCCAGGAGTCGAATGTCGGCGTTTCGCCCTGCTTGGCGGCCACCACAACGGGGGTTCGGGCCACCGACTGACTCGCCGAATCCAAGGGGGACCCGGTGGCGCGCATCTGCCTTGCCAGCCAAATGGACGAATCGGGGAGCCACAATGCGGGCGCACCTCCGGGCTTGCCGAGCGCCGCTGCTGTTGCCGCGGACGGTTTCGCCTCCACGGTGAGTTTTGTGCAGCCGATTTCTTTGGCGCTCGCGCCGCCAATTGCCTTCGAGACGGCCGCCGCGATGGCCGGGTCGGTGGCCACCGTGAAGGGGGTGACGTCTGCGCATCGTCCGGAGAATTTCTTGTATGCGAAGAACCCGAGCCCGCCGAGCAGGATGGCGACTACCGCCAGTGCGATCCACTTGGGCAGACTCGTGCGGCCAGACTGTTGTCTTCTGCGATTGCGTTCACTGTGGCGACCAGGCATGACTGGACCTCTTCGTTCTCGGCCGCACGCAGACCTGGTGCCCGCGTCGTGAGGCTCGGGGGATAGTACCGTGAACAAGATCACGCTCTGGCGGCCTGAGCAGGCACTTGAGGGGTGTGAAAGGGGGAACATGCGGGTATTGGTGGGGGTGATGTTCTGCGCCCTGTTAGCTGGCTGCTCGGTATTCACATTCGGTGATGACCCGGTCGAGGTTCCGCTCGCCGAGGCCGAGGCGTTCGGGCGGATTGACGTCCCGGACGGTGTCGCGGTCCTGAAAGTGAGGCGAACGCACTTCCAGGACACGCTCTATGCGGTGGTGCTGCGGGCCACGGCACGGGATGTGGACATGATGTTGCGGAATTCGAAGTTCACCGGGCTGTTCCGCCCGGTGCAGAACCCCGCGACCCTCACGGTGATCGCAGGTCCGCCGTTGTCGGGCGCCACGAACGTCAAAGAGGCCCAAGACCATGTGGAGAAGCCATGGGTTTATCGCACCATCGTCCAAGATGTCAGGTCACCCGATGAGGTCTACCTGCATATCAGCCTGTTCAACACCTAGCCCCGTATTGAGCCTGGGGACTACCTCCGTTTTCTCCCTCGGCGTAGTGCGCACCACAGATGCGAACATGCAGGTGAGGTAGCCTGAGAGTTCATTACGTATGCCTATGGCCTGCCCCATGACGACGGAAGGACCGGGCCGCTGACCGCGGCCGACGCTGTATGAACCGGACAAACGTGTTTCGCACCCTGGGCGTCATCGTGGTGGTGCTGCTGCTGGGGTGGTCGTTCTTCTACTTCGGCGACGACACCCGCGGTTACAAACCCGTGGACACCACGGTCGCGATCAAGCAGATCGACACCGACAACGTCAAGAGCGCTCGTATTGACGACCGTGAGCAGCAGCTGCGGCTGGACCTCAAGGCCGGCAACGGTGATACCGAGGGCAAGGACAAGGTCATTACCAAGTACCCGACCGGGTATGGGGTGCCGCTGCTGGAGAAGCTGAACGGCAAGGGTGCGGCCGTCAGTACAACGGTGAACCAGGGCAGCATCCTGGG
Organism: Mycobacteroides chelonae; assembly: GCF_016767715.1. Lineage (NCBI taxonomy): Bacteria > Bacillati > Actinomycetota > Actinomycetes > Mycobacteriales > Mycobacteriaceae > Mycobacteroides > Mycobacteroides chelonae. The sequence goes on from NZ_CP050145.1 coordinate 492,939, forward strand.
ATCGCTGCTGCTGTACTTGCTGCCGGTGATCTTGCTGGTGGTGTTGTTCTTCGCGTTCAGCCGCATGCAGTCCGGTGGTCGCGGCATGGGCTTCGGTTTCGGTAAGTCACGGGCCAAGCAGCTGTCCAAGGACATGCCGAAGACCACCTTTGCCGACGTGGCCGGGGTCGACGAGGCCGTGGAAGAGCTCTACGAGATCAAGGATTTCCTGCAGAACCCGTCGCGGTATCAGGCGCTTGGGGCGAAGATCCCGCGCGGTGTGCTGCTCTACGGCCCGCCGGGTACCGGTAAGACGCTGCTGGCGCGTGCGGTCGCTGGCGAGGCGGGAGTGCCGTTCTTCACTATCTCCGGGTCCGATTTCGTGGAAATGTTTGTGGGCGTTGGTGCTTCGCGTGTTCGCGACCTGTTTGAGCAGGCCAAGCAGAACAGCCCCTGCATCATCTTCGTCGACGAGATCGACGCCGTGGGCCGCCAGCGCGGTGCGGGTCTGGGCGGCGGTCACGACGAGCGCGAGCAGACCCTCAACCAGCTACTGGTCGAGATGGACGGCTTCGGCGACCGGCAGGGCGTCATCCTCATCGCCGCGACCAACCGTCCCGACATCCTCGATCCGGCGCTGCTGCGCCCCGGTCGTTTCGACCGGCAGATCCCGGTGTCGAGCCCCGATCTGGCCGGCCGCAAGGCCGTGCTCAAGGTCCACTCGGCGGGCAAGCCGTTCGGCCCCGACGTAGATTTCGACGGGCTGGCCAAGCGCACCGTGGGTATGTCTGGTGCTGACCTGGCCAATGTCATCAACGAGGCCGCCCTGCTCACCGCACGTGAGAACGGCACCGTCATCACGGCCGCGGCGCTGGAGGAGTCCGTCGACCGGGTTGTGGGCGGTCCGCGCCGCAAGGGCCGCATCATCAGTGAGCACGAAAAGAAGATCACCGCTTATCACGAGGCCGGGCACACCCTGGCGGCGTGGGCGATGCCAGATATCGAGCGGGTCTACAAGGTCACCATCCTGGCGCGCGGGCGTACCGGCGGGCATGCCATCGCGGTACCCGAGGACGACAAGGGTCTGGCCACCAGATCCGAGATGATTGCGCAGCTGGTGTTCGCCATGGGCGGCCGTGCCGCCGAGGAGCTCGTGTTCCGCGAGCCGACCACCGGCGCGGTGTCCGATATCGAGCAGGCCACCAAGAAGGCTCGCGCCATGGTCACCGAGTTCGGCATGAGCGCCAAGCTCGGCGCCGTGCGCTACGGCACCGAACACGGCGACCCGTTCCTGGGACGCACCATGGGCACGCAGCCGGACTACTCCCACGAGGTCGCTCGCGAAATCGATGAGGAGGTACGTAATCTCATCGAAGCCGCGCATACCGAGGCGTGGGCCATCCTCACTGAGTACCGAGATGTGCTGGACACGTTGGCCGGCGAGCTGCTGGAGAAGGAAACGGTGGTCCGCAAGGATCTCGAGGAGATCTTCAAGGACGTGCAGCGTCGTCCGCGATTGACCATGTTCGACGACTTCGGAGGCCGGATCCCGTCCGATAAGCCCCCCATCAAGACCCCGGGGGAGCTCGCCATCGAACGCGGTGAACCCTGGCCTCCTCCGGTCCCCGAGCCCGCGTTCAAGAAGGCCATCGCCGAACAGGCGGCCGCTGCGGTGCCCGCGAATGGGGCGCAGTCTGCGCCGAATGGTCAAGGCGGTCAACCGGTTCCGCCAGGAAGTCATCCGGGTCAGCCGTCGGGCGCCAACTATGGTGCACCTGCGGGCTGGTATGCACCCGGCTGGCCGCCCCAGGGGCAGCCTCCGTACCCGCAGCCGGGTTATCCGCCGCAGGGACATACTCCGTACCCACCGCATGTCCCGCAGCCCTACCCGTATCCCGTGCCGACTCCGCATCAGCAGCCGGCTCCGGATGAGGGCAGCGAGAGCAAGAGCTGATATGAACTCGCCCGAGACGGCCGAGCGCAACGGCCAGCCGGCTGGTCACGTCTTCGACCAGGCACGTGCCGAGGCTGCGGTCCGTGAACTGCTCTTAGCGGTTGGTGAGGACCCGGACCGGCATGGGCTGGTGGACACGCCCGCCCGCGTGGCGCGCGCGTACAAGGAGATATTTGCCGGTCTCTACACCGACCCGGATACGGTGTTGAACACCACCTTTGACGAACAGCACGACGAGTTGGTGCTGGTGAAATCGATACCGATGTACTCGACATGTGAACATCACTTGGTGTCGTTTCACGGTGTGGCACATGTGGGGTACATCCCCGGTAAGCACGGCCGGGTTACCGGACTATCGAAAATCGCTCGGCTGGTTGACCTTTACGCAAAACGGCCTCAAGTGCAGGAGCGGTTGACGGCACAGATCGCCGACGCGTTGGTGCGCAAGTTGGAGCCGCGCGGCGTAATCGTCGTGGTCGAAGCCGAGCATTTGTGTATGGCCATGCGCGGTGTGCGCAAGCCCGGAGCGACAACAACCACCTCCGCGGTGCGTGGCCAGTTCAAGAGTGACGCCGCCTCGCGGGCCGAGGTTCTCGACCTGATGATGAGGGCATGATCGCCGGCGTGACGGATACCCCCGCATTGACCCATATTCTGGGAGTCGTCAACGTCACCGACGACTCCTTCTCTGACGGTGGGCAATTTATCAAGCAATCGGATGCGGTGGCGCACGGGCTGGCGCTTGCCTCTGCGGGCGCCGACATCATCGATGTCGGCGGGCAGTCGACGCGGCCGGGCGCGACGCCGATCAGGCAGAAGATTGAAATGCAGCGGGTCATTCCGGTGATCAAAGAGCTTGCCAGCCATGGGATCAACGTCAGTGTTGACACCATGCGCGCCGAGGTCGCGGCCGCTGCGGTGGAGGCGGGTGCGAACATGGTCAACGATGTCTCGGGCGGCCGGGCAGACCCGGAGATGGCCCCGCTGATGGCGAGTCTGGGGTTGCCGTGGATTCTGATGCATTGGCGCTCAAAGGATTTCATACACACATCGAGTGCTAAGAACTACGGTGACGTGGTTGCCGATGTCTCGCGCGAGCTCATGGAGTCGGTAGAGGTCGCGCTCAAGGCCGGGGTTTCTCAGGACAAGCTGATCCTTGACCCGGGTCTTGGCTTCGCCAAGACTGCCCGTCACAATTGGCTTTTACTCCAAGCGATTCCGGACCTACAGGAGCTGGGTTACCCGATTCTCATCGGCGCCTCCCGGAAACGATTCCTGGGTTCGCTACTTACCGACCTCAAGGGCGTGGAGCGTCCGGCCGACGGGCGTGAAACCGCAACGGCCGTCATCACCGCGCTCGGCGCGCTTCATGAGGTATGGGGTGTGCGGGTTCACGACGTCACGGCATCCATGGACGCGCTGAAGGTGGTGCGGGCCTGGGAGACTGGCGGTGTCGAGACCATCGAAGAGGACGAGGAAGAGGGGCGCGAGCACCTCCCGGAACAGCAGACCGAGCCCGAACCCACGCCCGCCGCCGAAATCGCTCAGGACGAGGTGACCATGGAGGTGACCGTGCGGACCGCTCGACCCGAACCCAGTAAGACCGCAGGGGGGAAGTGGCGTCGTGAGGTTGCCCAGCGCGGCACCAAGGGCGGCGCGAAATGACCGACCGCATCGAGTTGCGCGGCCTGAAAGTTTTTGGTTATCACGGAGTTTTCGAGCATGAGCGTCGCGACGGCCAGGAGTTCTCGGTAGACGTCACCGTCTGGCTGGACCTTGATACCGCGGCGGCCACGGATCAGCTGACCGACACCCTCGACTACGGGGAACTGGCTCAGCGGGCGGCCGCGATCGTGTCCGGTCCACCGCGCAATCTCATCGAATCGGTTGCCGGTGCGATCGCCGACGATGTGATGACCGATGCCAGGGTTCACGCAGTGGAGGCGGTGGTACACAAGCCCGACGCGCCAATTCCGTTGACGTTCAGCGATGTTGCGGTAGTGGCCCGCCGTTCCCGGAGATCGCGGCCCGGGGGATCACCGCAGTGACCCGCGCGGTGCTGTCTATCGGATCCAATCTCGGTGACAGGCTCGCGCACCTGCAATTGGTCGTCGACGCGCTGGGCGCGGATGTGATCGGCGTTTCACCGGTGTATCAAACCGCACCGTGGGGACCGGTTCCGCAGTCTGACTACTTGAATGCCGTGGTCATCGCGCAGGGGCGTGAACCGCGGGAATGGCTCGAGGTGGCGCATCGCCTAGAGCAGTCTGCGCAGCGAGTACGCGCGGAACGCTGGGGCCCGCGGACTCTCGACGTTGATGTGATCAGCTGCAGACAGGATGCCGACGACACCGTAGTGGCTAGCGAGATCCTCTCCGAGGACGTGGAGCTGACACTGCCGCATCCCCGCGCGCACGAGCGCGCCTTTGTATTGGTGCCGTGGCTGGCGCTCGATCCGGAGGCCGCACTGACGGTCGAGGGGCGGCTCCGTCCAGTTGCCGAGCTGGTGGCAGGTCTGTCCGAAGCCGAACGTGCCGACGTCCGCCGTGTGGATGACACTCTGACTGGTCCGGCGGCGTAATGGGGCCCACTCGGATCCGTGAACTGCTGCTGGGGGGTGCCGTCACGGCGATCCTCGGCTTCTTCTTTGTCTCAGTGGCTTACGGTTCCCTGCCGCCGATCCCGCTGCTCGGGGGTGTTTCGCTGTTGGCGCTGGCGATCGCCGAGGGTGGCTGGGCGTTCTACATCCGCAACAAGGTCACTGACGGTGAGATCGGGGTTGGCACGGGACGTTTGCCGGCGCTTGTGGTGGCACGTTCGGTGGTGGTCGCGAAGGCCTCGGCATGGCTCGGCACGCTGATGACGGGATGGTGGCTGGCGATGCTGGTCTACATCCTGCCGCGGCGCGCGCAGCTGGCCGCGGCGGCAGCGGACACATTCGGCGTAGTGATCGCCACCGGTTGTGCATTGGCGCTCGTGGTCGCCGGGCTGTGGCTACAGCATTGCTGTAAGTCGCCACCCGACCCGCCCGCGACCCCCGCCCGGTAGCACCCGCCCATGTCGAATCGCCGATTCGAGGTCGGCCAGCACACTGCACTGTCCGGGTACAGTCACCCCCATGACGATTCCGACCCGAGCGGCGAAGCCTCGGCGTGGCAGCCGTCGCCCCGGGTGGGCGTTGCTGACCGCGTTGCTGGTGCTGGCGATCGGTTCCGGGATCGCCCTGGTTTTCACCGATAAGGCCATCTATCTACGCGTCGGCTTGTTGCTGGCGTTATGGGCCGCGGTCATCGCGTCATTCGCCGCGCTGACCTACCGCCGGCAGAGCGATACCGACCAGGCGAAGGTGCGCGACCAGAAGCTGGTTTACGACCTGCAGTTGGAGCGGGAGATTTCGGCGCGCCGCGAGTACGAGCTGACGGTCGAGAGCAGATTGCGCCAACAGCTGGCTGGGGAGATCGAGGCGCAGGCCGCCGATGAGATCGCGACTCTGCGTGCCGAGCTTGCCGCGTTGCGCACCAATCTGGAGATTCTCTTCAACACCGAGCTCAGTGAGCGTCCGGCGATCGAGCATGACCCGATTCGCGCGTTGGGGCCCTGGCCGGGAGCCGAGCCCGAGCCCGCACCGAACGTGGGCGCACCTGCTGCCGCATTCACCCACTCCGTCCGCGAGCCCCAACCCGCGCCGGCCGCCGAGTACCAGGACGTGACCGCGGTCGAGGAGGACAACCGGACATCGGAGTACCCGATCATCGATGTCGCCGAAGATCCCCATCATGTCGATGAGGCGGAGGCGCCTCCCACGCCGCCGTATCCGGCGCCTCCGTACTACGGTGCCGCGCAACCTCACGAGCCGGAGCCGTACCAACAGCCGGTCTCATCCGGTACACATTGGCGCCCGCAGCCGGAGCCGCATGTGGCCCAGTCCCCGGTGCCGCAGCCGGAGCCCGCGGTTCCGGCGGCACCGCCCGCTGCGGAGCCTGTGCAGCAAGCGTATTGGGCTGCCAGACAAGAGGATTGGGATGCCGCCGCCGACGGCGAGGACTGGGATCCGACACCCCAGCCCATCGCGCCTCCGGAGCAGGTTGTCCCCCAGCCCGTGTGGAACGAGCCCGCCCCGGAGTGGAACGCTCCGCCCCCGCCGCCTCCGAGCGTGTGGTCTCCGGCCCCCGCCGAAGGCCAGTGGTTGCCTCCCGGCACCAGCGGAAGCAACTGGGCATCCAACGAACCCGCACCTGCTCCAAGTCCGTATCAGGCAGAGCCAGTCGTCGGTCGTCATTCCGGATCGCCGTCACGGCACCAGGCCCCGGCCGGGCCCGAGAATGCCGGCGGTGGGCACTGGGCGCCCGAGCCTTCTTACCCGCCGCCACCGCCGGCCCCGGAACAACAGAGCTATCCGGAGAGCTCCGGGGGACACCGGGCGCCGGAACCTGAGGAGAAGCGCGGACGCCGACGGGCCCCCGAACCCGAGGAATCCGAAGAGCCACGTGGTCGTCGGCGGGCTCCGGAACCCGAAGAATCCGAGGAGTCGCGCGGTCGCCGCCATGTTGAGGAAACGGGTGGCTTCTCGGTCGCCGACCTGCTGGGACGTCTCCAGGGAGATCCTTCAGAGTCCTCGGAGTCCGGTGGCGGCCGCCGCCGGCGCCGCGAGGACTGACTTTCTGCGGATTTCGTCACCGTGCGCGAAAGTGAGCAATCTAACGGCTCAGGGCACTGCCGGTAGCGCCCCGGTGGGATTAGCCTGCTGATGACCGTCCGGTACCTGCCAGGCAGGACTGGAACGTATCTAGTCTGCGAGGTGTCTCGTTCAGCATGTCTGAGGCTTTCAATGTCGATAGCCAAGCCGATGGGCCACTTGATGGCTTGCGGCCCGCGCGTCTGGCTGTCGGGATTATCTCGGCCGGCCGAGTGGGTACTGCCATGGGCGTCGCGCTGGAGGCGGCGGGCCATTTCGTTGTCGCATGCAGCGCGGTATCTGATGCCTCGCGTCGGCGTGCCGAGGAACGACTGCCGGAAAGTCAGGTCCTGTCCGCCCAGGAGGTCGCTCCGCGTGCCGAGCTACTGATCCTTGCAGTACCGGATCACGAGCTGGGGGCCTTGGTCTCGGGGCTTGCCACTACCGGTTCGGTACGGCCCGGAACCATCGTGGTGCACACGTCGGGCGCCAACGGCATCACGATCCTGGAGCCGTTGACTGCCCTCGGGTGCGTGCCGCTGGCCATCCATCCGGCCATGACGTTCGTAGGCGGGGATGAGGATATTGAGCGACTTCCCAATGCCTGCTTTGGAATTACCGCGGCCGACGAGATCGGTTACGCGATCGGTACGGCGCTGGTGCTGGAGATAGGCGGCGAGCCGGTACGAGTGCGCGAGGACGCCCGCACTCTCTATCACGCCGCCCTGGCGCACGGAAGCAACCACGTGGTGACGCTGGTACTAGATGCGGTTGAGGCGCTGCGATCGGCGCTATGGGGTCAGGAACTGTTGGGGCAGGAGACCATCGGTGATGGACCGGGCGGGTTGCCCGAACGGATGCTGGCGCCGTTGATTCGTGCCGCCGTCACCAATGCGCTGGACCGTGGGCAGTCAGCTCTGACAGGTCCGGTGGCGCGGGGAGACGGCGCGGCCATCGGGCGCCACCTGGATGCACTGACCGAGGCGGATCCGGCGCTGGCCGAGGCATACCGCGCCGATGCTCGACGTACTGCGCAGCGGGCGCACGCACCCCAATCGGTTTTCGCCGCACTGGAACCCCGGACTAGGTAGGGCTGCTTGATGACGAGTTTGTATGGGCCGAAGGGCTACCTCAGTGGAGAACTGACCGTTCACCATGATCCCGACACGATGTACGACGTGTCGAAGGCATTGCGGCACACCGGACGCCGGATCATGTTGGTACCGACCATGGGTGCGCTGCATGAGGGCCATCTGACGCTAGTCCGGCATGCCCGGAAGGTGCCCGGCGCGGTGGTCGTGGTGTCGATCTTCGTCAATCCCTTACAGTTCGGCGTCGGCGAGGATCTCGATGCGTACCCGCGCACCCTGGAATCGGATGTCGAAAAGCTCCGTGGCGAGGGTGTCGAGCTGGTGTTCGCTCCGAATGCGGAGGCGATGTATCCCCATGGGCAACGCACCACCGTCCAGCCGGGACCGCTTGGTGCCGAACTTGAGGGTGCCTCGCGTCCAACGCATTTCGCCGGCATGCTGACAGTTGTGCTGAAGCTGCTGCAGATCGTGGCTCCCGACCAGGCATACTTCGGCGAGAAGGACTACCAGCAGCTGGTGCTCATCAGGCAGATGGTCGCCGATCTCAACCTCAAGACGCGCATCGTTCCGATACCGATTGTCCGTGAGGCGGACGGGCTGGCGATGTCCTCGCGGAATGTCTACCTGAGCGAGGAACACCGCGAGCAGGCCGGTGCACTGTCGGCCGCGCTACTTGCCGGAATTTACTCGGCTTCGGCCGGCACGGAATCGGCACTGGACGCGGCCCGCGCGGTACTCGACGAGGTGCCCGCGATCGAGGTGGACTACCTGGAGGTTCGCGGCGCCGATCTGGGCCCCGCACCCGCACAAGGACCCGGCCGCATGCTGGTGGCCGCCAAGCTGGGTACTACCCGGCTACTGGACAACGTTCCCCTGGAATTGGGCGGCGGAATCGGCTCTTCCGGACCCGCGGACCCCGATCACGCACTGCCCTGGCGAAACTGACTGGAGGACAATGATGTTCCGCACGATGATGAAATCGAAGATCCATCGCGCCACCGTGACGCATGCCGATCTGCATTACGTCGGCTCGGTCACCATCGATCCAGACCTCATGGAGGCCGCCGACTTGCTGGAGGGCGAGCAGGTCACCATTGTCGACATCGACAATGGTGCTCGGCTGGAGACGTATGCGATCACCGGTACTCGTGGCAGCGGTGTCATCGGGATCAACGGTGCCGCAGCACATCTGGTACATCCTGGGGACCTGGTGATCATCATCGCCTACGGTGTGATGAGTGATGCGGAGGCACGCGCCTTCACGCCGCGTGTGGTGTTCGTCGACTCGGACAACAAGCAGGTTGAGCTGGGTGAGCACTCTGGCGATCCGGCCTACGTGCCCGAGAACTTCGGTCTGGTATCGCCCCGCGGTCTGGTGTAGCCGTGCTGCTGGCCATCGACGTACGTAACACCCACACCGTCCTCGGACTGGTATCGGGCACCGGCGAGCATGCCAAGGTTGTTCAGCACTGGCGGATTCGCACGGAACCCGAGATCACCGCCGATGAGCTGGCCCTCACCATCGACGGACTGATCGGCGATGACAGCGAGACACTGACCGGTGTCGCGGCACTGTCCACCGTGCCCTCGGTGCTGCACGAAATGCGGGGAATGTTCGATCAGTACTGGTCGGCTGTTCCGCAGGTCCTCATCGAGCCGGGCGTGCGTACGGGCTTGCCGCTGCTCGTCGACAACCCGAAAGAGGTCGGCGCCGACCGAATCGTGAATTGCCTTGCCGCGCACCATAGATTTGGTTCGGCGTGCATCGTGGTCGACTTTGGATCCTCGATCTGTGTGGACGTGGTGTCGGCCAAGGGTGAATTCCTGGGAGGGGCCATCGCGCCGGGTGTGCAGGTGTCCTCTGATGCCGCAGCCGCCCGCAGTGCCGCCCTGCGACGGGTGGAGCTGACGCGGCCGCGTTCCGTCGTCGGCAAGAACACCGTCGAGTGCATGCAAGCGGGGGCGGTCTTCGGATTCGCCGGGCTGGTGGACGGGCTTGTCGAGCGGGTGCGCCGGGATATCGAAGGCTTTGGCGGCGCCGGTGCCACGGTGGTGGCCACCGGACACACGGCCCCATTGATCCTTCCCGAGACGCACACGGTGGACCGCTACGAGGCGCACCTCACCCTCGACGGTTTGCGATTGGTGTACGAGCGCAACCGGGCCGACCAGCGCGGTAAGCCCCGCTCGGCGAAATAGAATTTTCGGACGCCGGAATCGGCGAAACAGTCCCGGAGAAGCACTACCGCTAAGCTGCCGAGACGTGACTGATCCTGACGCGCAGACCAGCTTGCCGGAACAATTTCGCATCCGGCAGGCCAAGCGCGAAAAGCTGCTCGCCGAGGGTATTGAACCGTATCCGGTGGAGGTACCCCGAACCCACAGCCTCAAGCAGGTTCGTGATGCGTACGTGGACCTGGAGACGGACACCAGCACGGGTGATCAGGTGGGTGTGTCAGGTCGCGTCATCTTCTCCCGGAATACCGGCAAGCTGTGTTTTGCGACGCTCCAGGAGGGCGACGGCACCTCATTACAGGTGATGATCAGCCTTGCCGGTGTCGGCGAGCAGTCCCTGGCGGACTGGAAAACCGATGTGGACCTCGGCGACATTGTGTTCGTACAGGGCGAGGTCATCAGCTCACGCCGAGGCGAACTGAGCGTCCTGGCAGACAGCTGGCAGATGGCTTCCAAGTCATTGCGCCCGCTTCCCGTTGCTCACAAGGAGATGTCCGAAGAGACCAGAGTGCGCCAGCGATATGTGGATCTCATCGTGCGACCCGAGGCGCGCCAGATTGCCCGGCAGCGTGTCGCGGTGATGCGCGCCGTTCGTGATGCTCTGCACCGACGGGGATTCCTGGAGTTGGAGACACCGATCCTGCAGACCCTCGCCGGAGGTGCTGCGGCCCGGCCGTTCATTACGCATTCCAACGCACTCGATATCGACCTGTATCTGCGTATTGCGCCGGAACTTTTCCTGAAAAGGGCGCTCGTCGGCGGTTTCGACAAGATTTTTGAGCTCAACAGAGTTTTTCGAAATGAAGGGTCAGATTCGACGCATTCTCCCGAATTCGTGATGCTGGAAACATATGAGACGTACGGCACATACGACACCGCTGCAACAATGATCCGCGAGCTCATACAGGAGGTAGCGGACGACGCAATGGGAACTAGGCAGGTGGCGTTGCCCGACGGGTCGACCTACGACTTGGACGGTGAGTGGACGACGATGGAAATGTATCCGTCGTTGTCGGAAGCTCTTGGCGAGGAGATCACGCCTGATACACCGATTGCCACGCTATGGAAGATCGCCGAGCGAGTGGGCGCAGAGATTCCCACCGACCGCGGCTACGGGCACGGAAAACTCATCGAAGAACTGTGGGAGCACCAGGTCGGTGACAAAATGTACGCGCCGACGTTTGTCAGAGATTTCCCAGTTGAGACGTCTCCACTGACTCGTCAGCACCGAAGCATCTCCGGCGTGACCGAGAAGTGGGATTTGTATGTTCGGGGCTTCGAATTGGCAACGGGATACTCGGAGTTGATCGATCCGGTGATTCAGCGTGAAAGGTTCGTTGACCAGGCTCGTTTGGCCGCGGCTGGTGATGATGAGGCGATGAGCCTCGATGAGGATTTCCTCAGTGCGATGGAACACGCAATGCCGCCAGCGGCGGGAACCGGCATGGGTATCGACCGGTTGTTGATGGCGCTTACCGGACTGGGAATTCGCGAGACGATCCTGTTTCCGATCGTCCGGCCTACGCTTTGATCTACGCGTCCGAATTTTTGTCTCGCTTTTCAACTATGAGTCAACTATGCGCGTAGTGAATCGCTTGCCTTGAGTGGAACACGCGCAGCCTTGCGCGTATGTTGAACTTTGCGGCAATCCGTGGCATGTTTGAAGTGGACCAACGGGGGTTCCGCTTTTGGAAGGACAAAGGGAATGGCTAAGAAGGTCACGGTTACGCTTGTCGATGACGTCGATGGCGAGGCGCCAGCCGACGAGACCGTTGAATTCGGTATTGACGGCGTGACTTACGAGATCGACCTTTCTTCTAAGAATGCGGAGAAGCTGCGTAATCAGCTCACTACATGGGTCGAGCATGCTCGTCGCGTCAGTGGGCGCCGTCGTGGCCGGGGGAGTTCAGGGTCGGGTCGCGGGCGCGCGAGCATCGATCGTGAGCAGAGCGCCGCGATCCGCGAGTGGGCACGCAAGAACGGTCACAATGTGTCCTCGCGTGGCCGCATTCCCGCCGAAGTTGTCGACGCGTTCAACGCCGCCAACTAAGACTGCCAACTAAGACCGCCTCCTAAAACCCGTCGACTTGCGGGTCCCCCGGGAATTTCGCTTACGGCGAAGTCGGATCAAAATCGGAAACGTTTTCACCGCATCTGGCGTTGTTCGGTTGCCTAACAAGCACCGCCGGGTGCGGTGATTCGTATTTTTGGGGACGGTTCCACCGGGTTCCGATGGGCTCCGCTGAGCACTCAGGAGCCATCTCCAGGTATGCGAGCACCGCGCCGACTACGGCCGACCACTAGAGTGGCGATTAGGTCCTAGTGCCAGCGGGGATGAGCCGTTTGGGGGGAACCCCGAGCGGCACGATGAACCGCTTGCGCAAAGGCCGGACGAGGAAGCGAGGGAGACCGATGTTCGAGAGATTCACTGACCGCGCAAGGCGGGTGGTCGTGCTGGCCCAAGAAGAGGCCCGCATGCTCAATCACAACTACATCGGCACCGAGCACATCCTGCTGGGTCTGATTCACGAGGGCGAGGGCGTCGCCGCCAAGTCGCTGGAGTCGCTGGGTATTTCCCTGGAGGGGGTGCGCAGCCAGGTCGAGGAAATCATCGGCCAGGGGCAGCAGGCACCGTCCGGGCACATTCCCTTCACGCCGCGCGCCAAGAAGGTGCTGGAACTGAGCCTGCGCGAGGCGCTGCAGCTCGGCCATAACTACATCGGCACCGAGCACATCCTGCTGGGCCTCATCCGTGAAGGTGAAGGCGTCGCGGCTCAGGTGCTCGTCAAGCTGGGTGCCGAGCTGACCCGGGTCCGTCAGCAGGTCATCCAGTTGCTGAGCGGTTACCAGGGCAAGGAGACCACCGAATCCGGTACCGGTGGCCGCGGTGGCGAGGCTGGAACTCCGTCGACCTCGCTGGTTCTTGACCAGTTCGGCCGCAACCTGACTGCCGCCGCCATGGAGGGCAAGCTCGATCCGGTCATTGGCCGTGAGAAGGAAATCGAGCGGGTCATGCAGGTGCTGAGCCGTCGCACCAAGAACAACCCGGTGCTGATCGGTGAGCCCGGCGTCGGTAAGACCGCCGTCGTCGAGGGCCTGGCGCAGGCCATCGTGCATGGCGAGGTGCCCGAGACACTGAAGAACAAGCAGCTGTACACCCTGGACCTCGGGTCCCTGGTGGCCGGCAGCCGCTACCGCGGTGACTTCGAAGAGCGCCTCAAGAAGGTGCTCAAGGAGATCAACACCCGCGGCGACATCATCCTGTTCATCGACGAGCTGCACACCCTGGTCGGTGCGGGCGCGGCCGAGGGTGCGATCGACGCGGCCTCGATCCTGAAGCCCAAGCTTGCTCGCGGTGAGCTGCAGACGATCGGCGCGACCACCCTCGACGAGTACCGCAAGTACATCGAGAAGGACGCCGCCCTGGAGCGCCGGTTCCAGCCGGTGCAGGTGGGCGAGCCGACTGTTGAGCACACCATCGAGATCCTCAAGGGCCTGCGCGACCGTTACGAGGCGCACCACCGGGTCTCCATCACCGACGGCGCGCTGGTCGCGGCGGCCACTCTGGCCGATCGGTACATCAACGACCGGTTCTTGCCGGACAAGGCGATCGACCTGATCGACGAGGCCGGAGCCCGCATGCGCATCCGCCGGATGACTGCTCCACCAGACCTGCGCGAGTTCGACGAGAAGATCGCCGATGCGCGCCGGGAGAAGGAGTCGGCCATCGACGCCCAGGACTTCGAGAAGGCCGCTCGCCTGCGCGACTCCGAGAAGCAATTGGTCGCGCAGCGGGCAGATCGCGAAAAGCAGTGGCGTTCAGGTGATCTGGATGTTGTGGCCGAGGTCGATGACGAGCAGATCGCCGAGGTGCTGGGTAACTGGACCGGTATCCCCGTGTTCAAGCTGACCGAGGAGGAAACCACTCGGCTGCTGCGCATGGAGGAGGAACTGCACAAGCGGATCATCGGCCAGGAAGATGCCGTCAAGGCCGTCTCGAAGGCGATCCGCCGTACGCGTGCCGGTCTGAAGGATCCGCGGCGCCCCTCGGGTTCGTTCATCTTCGCCGGCCCGTCCGGTGTCGGCAAGACCGAACTGTCCAAGGCGCTGGCCAACTTCCTGTTCGGCGACGACGACGCGCTCATCCAGATCGACATGGGCGAGTTCCACGACCGCTTCACCGCTTCAAGGCTTTTCGGTGCTCCTCCGGGATACGTCGGATACGAAGAGGGTGGACAGCTCACCGAGAAGGTGCGTCGCAAGCCGTTCAGCGTTGTGCTGTTCGACGAGATCGAGAAGGCGCACCAGGAGATCTACAACACCCTGTTGCAGGTTCTAGAGGACGGACGTCTCACCGACGGCCAGGGTCGCACAGTCGATTTCAAGAACACTGTGCTGATCTTCACCTCAAACCTGGGCACTTCGGACATCTCGAAGGCTGTGGGCCTCGGGTTCTCCGAGGGCGGCAGCGGCTCGAACTACGAGCGGATGAAGCAGAAGGTTCACGACGAGCTGAAGAAGCACTTCCGGCCTGAGTTCCTCAACCGCATCGACGACATCATCGTCTTCGAGCAGCTGACGCAGGAACAGATCATCGAGATGGTCGACCTGATGATCGGACGGGTGGGCAAGCAGCTCAAGACCAAGGACATGGCCATGGAACTCACCGACCAGGCCAAGGCGCTTCTTGCCAAGCGCGGATTCGATCCGGTGTTGGGTGCGCGGCCGTTGCGCCGGACCATCCAGCGAGAGATCGAGGACGCGCTTTCGGAGAAGATTCTCTTCAACGAGGTGGGGCCGGGCGAGCTGGTCACCGTCGACGTCGAGGGTTGGGATGGCGAAGGCACCGGCGAGGACGCGAAGTTCACGTTCGTCGGACGTCCGAAGCCCGCACTGGTCACCGGCGAGGAGCCCGCTGCCGACCTGGCAGCCTCCGCCTCGGAGTAGGCAGTTCTGTTCGAACGCCCGGTTGCCGCGTAACGCGGCGGCCGGGCGTTCGGCGTTTCACAGCAGCAGCGGCCTGACTTCCTCGCCGAGGTTGTGGATGTATCCGACAAGATCGGGCTCGTTCCCGGTCGGGGATGCGATGAAGTCTGTGACCCCTAGGTCGCGTAACGCGAGCAGCTGTCCCGCGACCTCGGCGGCGTCGCCGCCGATACTGGCCCCGGCGTCAATGGATATCCCGGGATAGTGGCCGGGGTCGCTGGCGATGAGCTGGGCAGCTACGGGGCCGACACTGATGGTGCGGCTCAGAAAGATTCGGTGTTCTGGGCCGGGATTGATGAGAGCGCGGTGCGCGGCGATGGTCTCGGTGGGAACCATACTGGTCAACAATGTGCCATCGCCCAGACGGCCGGCCAGCTGTAGAGAGCGGGGGCCGTTCGCGCCGATCATGATGGGTAATGATTCCGCGGGCGGCCAGTCCAGCTGGACCTGATTCAGCCGCACGTACCGTCCGGAGGAGTTGACCTCCTTGCCTGCCAAAAGATCCCGCAATGCGACCACATACTCCTCGAGCAAGGTCAGGGGCGAGTCGACCTTTGCGCCAATCTGTGCCATATGTGGCTGCCAGCCGTGCCCGATCCCCGGTATCACCCTGCCGGGGAAGTTGCGGGCCAGGATGCTGTAGTCCATCGCCGCCGTCACAACGTTGCGCACCGGTGCCGAAAGGAAACCGGTCCCCACACTTATTCGATCGGTGACCGCCAGCGCCAGGGCGGCGTACGCGATTGATGTGGTGGCGAAGCAGTCCTCGCAGACCCACAGCTGGTCCAGCCCGGCGGCATCGGCTGCACGCGCGATGTCAGGGAGTCGCTCTGGTGGGAGCGATGGCGGCACCATCAAGCCTAGGGAGGTGAGCGAGCTCATGAAGTCACCCTAGCCGTAGAAGTCGCCAGTCTTCAGAATCCCTTGTCTCGCAGATAGTTCGCAAGAGTGACGATGGCGTCCGGGTTGCGCGGTCCCTCGACCAGCGCGGCGTACGGCAGCACGAGGAAGTTTCCGTCGCGGACCGCTTGGGTGTGCTTCATGAGGGGCTGCGCCTTGAGTAGGTTGATCTTTGCGTTCGCGGTGTTGTTAGGGCCCACCCCGTAATCGCAGATGATGATCACCTGCGGATCGCGCTGGGCGGCGGTCTCCCACGCGGAGGTAGTCCAGCTGTCATCGAGATCTGCGAAGACATTTTGGCCACCGGCCTTCTCGATGATCTGTTGTGGTGCGGCTTTCTTGCCGGAGGTGAATGGTTCGGCCTCACCGCTGTCATACAGAAAGACGCGTGCGGGTGGCTGGCCGTGCGGAACACGTGACTGCACGTCGTCGATCGTCTTGCGGTAGTTGGCGATCAGTGATGCCGCACGGTCCTGTACCCCGAAAATGGCTCCGAGATTGGTCAGGTCCTCATAGAGGGCATCGAGGGGCGGCTTGATACCGCGCCGCACGGTTCCGGGCTGACGGCATGCCTCGGTCAACTGATAGGGCACCGACCCGATGGAACGCACCCAATCGGGGGTGAGCCCGGAGGTTTCGTTGAATCCGTAGCTCCACCCGGCGAACACGAGGTCGGGGCGCGCGGCTTGCACGGCTTCACGGGTGAATCCCTGGCCCAGGTTGGTGGTGGATCCGAACTGTGCCTTCCACGGCGAGCTTTCGACGTCGCGATCCTGTCCGGCGTCGATGAAGTAGCCAGCCATCCGGTCCTGCAGGCCGAGTGCGAACAGGAGTTCGGTAACCCCGGTGTCATTACTGACGGCTCGGGTGACTGGCACCGAAACATCCAGTGGTGCACCGCAATTTTCGACAGAAACCCGTGTTGTTCCGGGGCTTTGCGCCTCGATGGTCGCGCAGCTGGCCGATAGTAGCGACAGTGCGAGCGCCAAACCGGTGAGTGCCTTCATTCCTTATCCTGCCTCTCTGGCTGAGCATCGAAGATGATCTGTGGGACGCCGCTTCGTGGATGGGCGATGACGTGGCAACCGATGCCGAACCAGCGGCCGATGGACTCGGTGGTAATGACCTGGTCGGGTGATCCCGACAGCACCACATGTCCCTCGGACATGACATGGATCGTGTCGCAGTACTGTGCCGCGAGATTGAGATCGTGTAGTGCGGCGATGACGGTAATGCCCAGTGTCCGAGCCGAACTGAGTATCGAGTATTGATGGCGCACATCCAGATGATTCGTCGGCTCGTCCAGCACCAGGACGTGCGGCTGTTGCGCGAGAGCGCGGGCTATGAGAACTCGCTGACGTTCCCCGCCGGAGAGGGAACTGAACTTGCGGTGGGCGAGTGCGGTCACGTCCGCCGTCTCGGTGGCCTCCGTGCAGATGCGTCGGTCCAGTTCGGAGGTGCCGCGCAGGGACGTGCCGTGCGGTAACCGACCGGTGGCGATGACTTCGGCAGACGTGAAATCGAAGTCCAAGGACATGTCCTGGGTGAGTGCCGCCACCTGACGAGCGTTCTCCCGCATGCTGATTGCCCGCACCGATACGCCACCGACTGTGACGTCACCGGTGGCTGGAGCAAGTGCGCGATAGAGGCAGCGCAGGGTCGTCGACTTACCACTGCCGTTAGGGCCGACGATGCCGACGAACCCACCGGCCCCGACCTCGAGGTCAATGCCGGAAACGATCCGAGTACCCCCGATATCGACCGACACATTCCGGTAGGTGACGTCCATCAGCCCACCGCTCCCGCGGACATCGCGCGGCGACGCATCAACCCGACGAAGACGGGCACCCCGACTGCGGCCGTGATCGCGCCCAGGGGCAGTTCTTGCGGCGGAATCGCGGTCCGCGCGATGAGGTCGGCGGCCACAAGGAAGCACGCGCCCAGCACCGGAGCCACGATCAGGACCCGGCGATGGTCCGCCCCGACCAGCAGCCGTGCCGCGTGTGGAATGACCAGCCCCACGAATCCGATTGCTCCGCAGATGGATACAAAACATCCCGTCATGGCGGCGGACAACACGAACAGTGACACCCTGAAGCGGCCGGCATGTAAACCCAGCGACGCGCTCACCTCGTCACCCATGGCGAGGGCGTTGAGCTGGCGCGCGAGCCCCGCAACGCATAGGAAGCCGATCACGGTCGCCGCCAGCGCCACCGGCACCTTGTCCCATGACGACGCCCCCAAGCTGCCGAGCAGCCAGAACATCACACTGCGCGCCGCTTCGCCGTTCGGCGCCAAGAACACCAGCACTGTTGTCACCGCGGACAGGCCGTACCCCACCGCAGTGCCCACCAGCACCAGCCGCAGAGGTATCAGACCTTGTGGGGTACGGGCGATTTGGTAGACAAGTGCGGTTGCTGCAAGCGCCCCCAATGAGGCCGAAAGGGAGAGTGCGTACACCCCGAGGGTGCCAAGTACCCCGTAGACCACGACCGCGGTGGCGCCTACCGAGGCGCCCGAGGAGATGCCCAGAACGTACGGATCGGCAAGTGCGTTGCGGACCATGGCCTGTACGAGCACACCCACCACCGCCAGCCCCGCACCGACGAGGATCGCGAGAATCACCCGCGGCAGCCGGGACTCGACAACGATGCGGTAATTCGCCGCGTCGGTGGCCGGCACCGAGCCGCCGGTCGCGCCTGCCCAGAGGAAATGCAGACAGTCGCGCCATGGCACGTCGGCGGTGCCGAAGGCGAGTGCCGTCACCGACAGCAGCAGTAGTGCTGCCAGACCGCCGACCGCTGCCAGGAACACCGGCCGTCCGTGCTGTGCTGCGAGCATCGATCTTCCTGCGTCGTCGGGTCGCCGACACTTCGGGCATGACGGATACGCCGCATAGGCACTACCCACCAGGCGGGCCCTCGGCACTGGCGAATGACCGCACCAGGAGGTGCGGCCGCGTTGGCAGGTCTTCGGACTCGTGGACTCGAGGCTCATCTACGAGCCTCACCTACCGGCGGCCGCTTCCCGGGTACTTGACCCAGTGCTTCTAGTGCCGCTGTCGTTTCCACATACCGCTGCGGGGCAGTTCCGGACTCACACCGGATTCCCTCTTGCGATCTCCAGGAGCGCTTCTTGGTGCTCATGGAGAAACCAATGCGAGGCCAAAACTATCACTCGAAGGCGCAGACCAGCCGCGTCGACTAAGCTCAGTTCGTCCTTCGACAGGACGGGAACCTGGTGTGATCCCAGGACGGTCGCGCCACTGTAAAAGTCAGACCCCGACCTGTCGATTCCAGAAGACGACGATCGGACCCGGGACGCGGTATCCCGAAAAGGAGCAATATGGCACACACAACGTCCGCCAGCCATCCGGTTGCGGTGTCGATTCCCCAGGCTGCGCTGTGGTTGAGCGTGACTACCCTCTTTGGGCTGCTCGCCTATTACTTCATCGGCATCGACCAGGGTGCGGTGTCGATCTTCGGTAGCGATATGCACGTTCATGAGTTCGTGCATGACGCCCGCCATCTGCTCGGTTTCCCCTGCCACTAGCAGCGGACCGAATACATGGAAAAGTCAATAATTTTGCGCGGCTTGGGCTTCGGCGCATTGGGTGGCTTGCTGTCCTTCATCTTCGGATGGATCTTCGTCGAGCCCGTCATCAACAGGGCCATCTCCTACGAGGAGGGCCGGGGTGAGGCGCAAGCCGCGCTCGATGAGGCGGCCGGCGTTCACGCCCATCATGAGGGCGCGGAACTGTTCAGCCGTTTCGCGCAGGCAAATGCGGGTTTGGCGCTCGGTGTCATCGGATTCGGAATCGCGATGGGCGCACTCTTCGCGGTGGCGTACGTGGTGGCGATCGGACGGGTCGGCAATCTCAGTCCGCGCGCACAGGCTCTGGCGGTCGCCGGTGGTCTGTTCCTGGTGCTGTATGTGGTGCCGTTCCTGAAGTTCCCGGCCAATCCGCCGGCAGCAAGCGCCGAGGGCACCATAAAGGAGCGCACCGGGTACTTCGTGCTGATGATTCTGGTCGCGGCGATCGCACTCGCGGTCGCGCTGTGGGTGGGCCGAAAGCTATCCCAGCGCGTGGACACCTGGACGGCCACGCTCGCGGCCGCCGCGGTGTTCGTCGTGCTGGTGGGGCTCGTCATCGCGGTCACGCCCGGATTTGTCGAGGCGCCGCAACCGCTGCTCGATGCGGACGGGAAGATCGTCTATCCGGGGTTCCCGGCGCATGACCTGTATCTGTTCCGGCTGTACTCGTTCACGACGCAGGCCATCATGTGGGCGACGATCGGTATCGGATTCGCCACGGTGATCGGGCGTAAGCCCGTCAACTCCGAGGCCGCCGTCACCGGCTAGCCAGCGCTCATCCCAGCTTCTTGAAGACGCCCTTGGCCAGGCCGATCACCCACCCGGCCGCGCCAGGGCCGAATGCGCGGTCCCAATTGAGTTGGAAGCTCACCACATACGGCTGATGGTGGCGATCCTCGGCGTACCAGCTGAACGTCAGGTCACCGGGCAGATTGCCACCCTTGGCAGCGATGTAGCGCCAGTTCTCGCTGTGTAGGTCGATACCGGGTTCCGCGGACAGAATGTCGCGGACCGGGGCGGCCGCACCTACGGCGACCTTCTGCAGTGCCGCGTGCACGCGGCAGATGTCCTCGGCGTTGCCGTACCACTCGATGCCGAATTTCGATGCGGGCGTGGTGGTCCGCTCCGGATCCAGCTTGTAGTCGTGGGTGTCCGCCTCGGCGAGCATCTGACCACGCTGTGCGGGTGTGGTGGCGTCCTTCCATTGCTGGCGGACATCCGGTATGCCCCAGCCGATGTTGAACAGCTCGTGCATGGTGGGGAAAGGGGTCATCGATGCCGGGTCATGGTGCCCGCCGTCTGCGAGGGCCTTTTCGATCGCCTGGCGACCCAGGCGGTTGATCAGCATGTCGGTGCCCATGTTGTCGCTCACCGAGATCATTTTCTGAGCGGCGGTGCGCACCGAGACGGTTGAGCCCGTCGGCAGCTTGTCCATCGAGCTTCCGAGCGCCTTGCCGCGATCGGTGACGGTGAGTTGGTCATCCCACTTGAGGGTGCCCGCGTTGATCGCGGTACCGGTGGCCAACAGTACGTAGAGCTTGAAAACCGAAGCCAACGGCATGGATTCGGAGGTGTTGGTTCCGGCGATCTGCTCGCACTGTCCGTTGACGATCTTGGAGGCCCGGTAGGAGTACCGGCCGCCGGATGCCGACAGCGCGGTGTCGATATCGGACCAGTCGGCGATCGTCGGGGGCTGCTGGTACGGGACCAGCCTGTCGACATCTCCCTTGTCATTAGTGCGCAGTCCGATGTCCACATTGGCGCCGTAGGGAGCGATCAGGTGGACAGTGGAGCTGTTCGCGGCGAGATCCACCGAGCTCACCTTGTACGGCCGGTCCACCCACAGCTTGGTCATGATCTCGGTGTAGTCATCGACCTTATTGGCGGCGGCCAATGTCGCCACGCCTTGCTTGCCGATCGGCCAGTTCGAATTCAGCATGTCGATGAGCTGTTGCGAGCGCAGGCCCGGAGGCGTGCTTGTATCGACATCACCGTGCGGCACCTGCCGCAGTTTGATGCCACACCCCGCTGTGCTGCCCACCGACAAGGCCACCACGGCCACCGTGCACACTGAAACGGCGCGCGTCATGCGCGCGCGCAGCAAACCCCCGTTCACGCCTTGGCGGCGGCCCCGGTCACGTCGAGCACAACCTCGAACTCCAACAGGTGGGCGCCCTTAGCCACGGGCTTGGCCTGCTGGCCGGCATGTGCTTCGACCGCCGGACCGGTGGCCCAGGCCTGGAAGGCCTCCTCGGATTCCCACTGGGTGACCACGAAGTAGCGGTCCTCGCCCTTCACGGGGCGCAGCAGCTGAAAGCCCAGGAATCCTGGCTGGTTCTCCACTGCTCCGGCGCGGTGAGCGAACCGCTTTTCCAGCTCCGGACCTGCACCCTCGGGGATCTCGATTGCGTTGATCTTCACCACGGACATGGGTTCAGGCTACCCGGCAGCGGGGCTTATGTTGACAGGGCAATGATGAGAGACATGGACCACGACCGCCTGTTCGACCAAGGCGGTCTGTCGAGAGCTGCGGGGGTGCCGTCGATCGTGCTCGTGCACGGTCTGATGGGGCGGGGGAGCACCTGGTCGCGCCAGTTGCCCTGGCTGCGTGAGCTGGGTCGGGTGTACACCTATGACGCCCCGTGGCATCGAGGGCAAGACGTCATTGATGCCCAACCGATTTCGACCGAGCGTTATGTCGAGGCACTCGCGAAGGCGGTGCGCGAGCTGGACGGTCCGGTTCTGCTCGTTGGGCACTCCATGGGTGGGTTGCATTCGTGGTGCCTGGCCGCGGAGTATCCGGAGCTGGTGTCGGGGTTGGTCGTGGAGGACATGGCTCCGGATTTCGTCGGCGGTACCACGGGGCCATGGGAACCCTGGCTGTACTCCTGGCCGGAAGTCTTCACATCAGCCGCCGACGTCACCGAAAGGTTCGGACCCGTTGCGGGACAGTATTTCCTGGAGGCATTTGACCGGGTGCCCGGCGGCTGGCGCTTGCACGGCCCCATTGACAAATGGATAGCTACGGCTGCGGAATGGGGAGTGCGCGACTTCTGGGATCAGTGGCGGCAGGTGCGTTGTCCGTCGCTACTGATGGAGGCGTCGGCGACCGTGGCGCCACCCGGACAGATGACCAAGATGGCCGAAATAGGTTGGAAATCAACCTATGTGAAGGTTGAGGGGGCCGGGCATCTGATTCACGACGACGCGCCAGAGCGCTATCGGTCGGCGGTGTGCGAGTTCATCGCAGCAGTCGCGGCCGGGTAACCGGCTAGCGCCGGGAGTGGATCACTTCCATCTCGTGCAGTTGCCGTTGCAGGTCACGATCGTCGGCAAAGGTCCCGCCCAGAGGTGCGGCGACCCGGAACTGATCGAGGTGGATTCGGAAGGTCTTGTTTCGGCGGGCGACCCAGCTCAGTGCGACCGCCAGGGCAAATGGGGATAGCAGGACGAGAATGGCGGCGAAGATGGTCATGGCAATAATTGTGTTCTGATAAATATCACGCCAACAGTGGCGGAATTGACGACCTTCGATAATATTCAGCCATGTTGCGTTCGGTGGCGACGCTGGTCCTCGACCGGGTCGCCGTTTTCGAGTTCGGTGTCTTATGTGAGGTCTTCGGGCTCGACCGCACTAGCGACGGTGTTCCCAATTTCGACTTTCGGGTGTGCGGGGTGGAACCCGGGGTTCCGCTGCGCACCACGGTCGGGGCCGCACTGATCCCCGATCGCGGACTCGACGGGCTCGCCGATGCCGATTTGGTGGCGTTGCCGGCGCGTACCTACACCGAGGGTTACCCGCCGGAGGCGCTGGATGCAGTGCGTGCCGCCGCAGATCGCGGTGCCACAGTGCTCACCGTCTGCTCAGGTGTCTTCATCGCGGGTGCGGCAGGGCTGTTGGATGGCCGCCGCTGCACCACGCACTGGATGTACACCGACGAGCTGGCGCGCCGGCATCCAACGGCGACGGTGGATCGTGATGTGCTGTTCGTCGATGACGGCGACCTGATCACCAGCGCGGGGACCGCCGCGGGCATCGATGCCTGCCTGCATCTGGTCCGCCGCGAGCTGGGTAGCGAGATCACCAACAAGATCGCGCGACGCATGGTGGTGCCGCCGCAGCGCGCGGGTGGTCAGCGTCAGTTCATTCCGCAGCCGGTACCCGATGTGGATACCAACGGCTTTGGCGGACTGTTTGATTGGCTGATCGAAAACATCGACCAGACGCATACGGTCGCCGATCTTGCCGCACGCGTGCATATGTCGACCCGTACGTTCGCCCGAAAGTTCACCGATCAGACCGGGGTGACGCCGCTGCGCTGGATCATCGACCAGCGGGTACTGCTGGCCCGACGTCTGTTGGAGGAGACCGATCTAGATATCGATGCCGTGGCGGCGCGCAGCGGTTTCGGTACGGCGATCCTGTTGCGCCATCATTTCCGCCGCGGTGTCGGGATCACGCCCACCGATTACCGCAAGACCTTCGCGACGGCAGTCGGCTAGCCGCCCTCGCCGGCCAATGCGAAGCGGCCGTCCGAGGTCTGCTCGACCAATCCGTCGACCAGCAACGAGTCCAGGGCGCGGTCGCGTTGGGCTATGTCGGACAGCCACACCACGTCGAGCTGTGCCCGCGTCACGGGAATGCTGCTGCCGCGTAATACATCCAGCAATCGGCCTCGTACCTGGCGATCCGTACCGGCGTACTTCTGCACCGGACGGGCGGGTGTGTCCAATTCAGGTCGGCCCGCCTCGTGCCACGTGCAGGAACTGAGCGGACATAGCGGGCACTGCGGCGCGCGGGCGGTGCACACCAGGGCGCCCAGCTCCATGAGTGCCGCCGAGAACCGTGCCCCGTTGTCGACGGGCAGCAATGCCTCGGCGTCCCGCAGGTCCCGTGCCGATGGTGCGGAGTCGGCGACGCCATGGACCACTCGCGCGATCACTCGGCGAACATTGGTGTCCACCACGGGAACTCGCTGCCCATAGCCGAAGCAGGCAATGGCCCGCGCGGTGTACGCCCCGACTCCGGGCAACGTCAGCAATGTCTCCACGTCGTCGGGAACCTGGTCGCCATAGTCGCGGGCCAGCACCGTGGCGCATTCGTGTAGGCGCATGGCGCGACGCGGGTATCCCAGCTTTCCCCAGGCGCGTAGTACTTCTGCCACAGAGGTTTTCGCCATCGCGGACGGAACTGGCCAGCGTGCCACCCATTCCCGCCACACCGGTTCCACCCGGGACACCGGGGTCTGCTGGAGCATCACTTCGCTGATGAGGATGTGCCACGGCGTCGCTTCCGGATGGCGCCAGGGAAGGTCTCGTTCGGCGACATCAAACCAGCTCAAAAGTTCGTCAGGGCACAATGACGGGTATGACAGCTGATCCGAGGTCCGCCTGGAAGGCACTCAAAGAGGGTAACCAGCGTTTTGTGGGTGGCTTTCCGCAGCACCCGAGCCAGAGCATTACGCGTCGGGCCGAGCTGGCCAATGGTCAGAACCCCAATGTGCTGTTGTTCGGCTGTTCGGACAGCCGGGTGGCCGCGGAAATCATTTTCGACCAGGGCCTGGGCGACATGTTCATCGTGCGTACCGCCGGTCAGGTGATCGACTCCGCCGTCCTGGGCTCGATCGAGTACGCGGTGGCGGTACTGGGTGTGCCGTTGATCGCGATCCTGGGTCACGACTCGTGTGGCGCGGTGGGGGCCACGGTGGCCGCCCTGGACACCGGAGAGGTGCCCGGCGGGTACATCCGGGACTTGGTGGTGCGGGTGATGCCCTCGATTCTGGGTGGCCGCAAGGACGGGCTGTCCCGGATTGATGAGTTCGAGGCCCGCCACGTCGAAGAGACCGGCATCAAACTGCTGCAGCGCTCGCAGGTGGTCGCCGATGCGGTCAAGGCCAACAAGCTCGCCATCGTGTACCTGACCTACAAACTCGCCGACGGACGCATCGTTTTACACGGCCACGTCGGCGACATCGGCGAGTAAAGATCTCAAAACCCCAGGTCAACGTGCATTCGGTAAACGTCACATGGCATCTCGATGCCCGTGATGGGAGAATTAGACGGAATGCAGATTTCTCTGGGGGAGGGATGGGTAGTTCAGTGTGTACGTTGCTGCCACACGGGGGTGGCGACCGATGAGCCGCGATACTGGTCGCAGGCGGCCAAAGCACGCACTGCCCAAATCAAATAACCGCTGGTCAATAAGTAAAACTGCGGCTGGTCGAGCAGTCTTCGCTCTGCTGGCGTGCGCCAGCCTGGTGGTAACCGGCGCCGGTTGGCAGGTGTTTTACAAGGCGTTCAGTCATGTCCCCACTTCGGGTGCGGAGGCCGAAGGCGGCAAGTCCAGCGACGGCTCGATGAACATGCTGCTCATCGGTCTGGATTCGCGGAAGGACCAGGACGGAAACGACCTGCCGAAGGCGGTCCTGAGCCAGCTGCATGCCGGTGATTCGGATGCCGGCGGCTACAACACCAACACCCTGATCCTCGTGCACGTCGGCGCGGACAACAAGGTCACCGCGTTCTCGATTCCCCGCGACGACTGGGTCCCGGCCGAGGGCATACCCGGTTACAAACACATCAAGATCAAGGAAGCCTACGGCCTGACCAAGGCCAATGAGGCGGACAAGCTCGTCAACGAGGGCATCACCGATCAAGCGACGCTGGAGCAGCAGAGCCGTGAGGCCGGCAGGCGCGCCACCCTTAATGCCGTGCACCGGCTTACTGGTCAGCCCATCGACTACTTCGCCGAGGTCAACTTGGTCGGCTTCTACGACTTGGCCTCCGAGCTGGGTGGGGTCACCGTCTGCCTGAACAATGCCGTCTACGACAGCTATTCGGGTGCGAACTTCCAGGCCGGAGAACAAACTCTCAACGCCTCACAGGCCCTGGCGTTCGTGCGTCAACGCCACGGCCTGGAAAACGGTGACCTGGACCGAACCCATCGCCAGCAGGCCTTCCTGATCTCGGTGATGCAGCAGTTGCGCAATGCCGGCACCCTCACCGACATCACCAAACTGAACGGTCTGATGAACGTCGTCCACAAGGACGTTGTGCTGTCAAAGGGCTGGACCGAGAAGCAGTTCCAGCGCATAGGACAGATCGCGGACGGCAACGTGAACTTCCAGACGCTGCCGGTGGTGCGGTACGACACCATCAATGGTGCCGACGTGAACATCGTCGACCCGGTGGCGATCCGGGCCAAGGTGGCCGCCGCGTTCAAGGGGGAGGACGCCGCGCCCGCGTCCGCTCCCGCGACGCCCACGAGCACCGTCGACGTGGTGAATGCCACCTCGACGTCGGGTCTGGCATCAACGATTTCGTCGGCACTGGTGAGCCGCGGTTACACCAAGGGCGACGTGCGGGATCCGGAAAGCGGCGAATCGACCAGTACCACCATCGATTACGGCGCAGGTGCCGATGCCGACGCCAAGACCATGTCCACAATGTTGGGCATTGATGTGAAGCCCAGTGCGGATCCCGCGTTGGCGCCCGGACGAATTCGGGTCATGCTGGGAGACGGATACTCTGCGCCGTCCGATGTCTTGAGTGCCGAAGACAGCGGCACCGCGAGTTCGATGGCCGGCTCGTTGAGTTCGGAGGACTACGCACCGCCGGACTCGGGTAAGCCGGTTGTTGGCAGCAGTGGCATTCCCTGCGTGAACTAGTGCCCGGTGCGCCGGAACGGCTCTGCCGCGTCACCCTCAATTAGCACTGTGAAGTCTGTGTAGCTCGCCGACACGCCGAGCGAGGTCGGCCATCCTATAGTGACCTGCGCTTACCGTTGAATCGTGATTGACATGCACCCCTCAGGCCCGCTGCCTTCGGAGATCTATTGGCGGCGCCGCGCCCTCGCGATCGGTGTGGCGGTGGTTGTTGTCGCCATCGTCGCCGCGGTGATCTTCGCGCTGGTCGGTGGCAGTGCAGGAGCCGACACCAAGGCCGCGGATCAGCCTGCTGAAGCGACGGCACCCGCCGGTAAGCCGGTCATTCTGCCGCCCAACGAGATCCAGAAGCCGACCGACAAGCCCGTGGATGCGCCGGTCCACGACGGACCGCCCATCGCCAAGCCCGAATTGGTGCCGCCAGTGGCGTTGAACGCCGGCGATGACTGCCCCGACGCGACGCTCGCGGTGAAGGCCTCCACCGACAAGCCCAGCTATCTGGCCGGCGAGCAGCCCAAGTTCACCATGGTGGTCACCAATATCGGCCTGGTGCAGTGCAAACGAGATGTGGGTGCCGCTGTGCTGGCCGCTTCGGTGTTCAGTGTGGACAACAAGCGGATCTGGGCCAACCTGGATTGCGCTCCGTCGCAAGAGAACTCCATCAAGACCTTCAACCCAGGCGAACAGGTGACCACCGAGGTCACCTGGACCGGAATGGGTTCCGCGCCCAACTGCCCGCTGCCTCGCCCGGCCATCGGCCCGGGGACCTACTCGCTGGTGGTTCAGCTCGGAGATCTGCGCAGCGCGCCAGTGCCCTTCATCATCGGTGAGAAGCCTGCCGATGCACCGCCGCCGGCAGCACCACCGGCCTAACCGGTTTGTTCGGTAAGAGTCGATTCGGCCAGACGGGACAGTCCTTCACGGATGTGCCGGGCCCACATGGCCCCGATTCCCTCCACCGACTGTAGATCGGTCGCGCTGGCGGCCAGGAGTCCCTGTAGCGACCCGAAGGCCCTGACCAGCCTGTCGATATGTGCGAACTGCAGTCGGGGGATGTGCGTCATGGCCCGGTAACCGCGGGAACTCATCGCGGTGTCCTGGGCTTCGACGGTCGATGGGTATCCGAATGTGCGCGACAGCACCGTCAGGTCCAACAGATCGGTATCCGAGAGCGCGTCCAGATCTTCTAGTGTCGACGCGATCTGCGCCTGAGTCGGTGGCTCGGGGTTGGCGTGATAATCCCGCACCAGTAGTTCGCGTTCGGTGTCGTTATCGCCGACGAGCTCGCCGATCTGCAGTTTGAGCTGACGTCCGTCGGTGCCGAGCTCGATGACATCGAGTTCGATGTCCTGGCTGATCCGGCGCACCAGTTCCAGCCGCTGCGCCACGGTCATGACGTCGCGCAGGGTCACGAAGTCCTCGATCTCCGCGGTGGACAACGACGAGGTCACCTCGTCCAGTCGTGTCTTGTAGCGCTCGAGGGTGGATACCGCCTGGTTGACCCGGGACATGACGGTCGCCGAATCCATGACCACGTGCCGGATGCCGGCGGTGTACACGCTCACGATGTTCATTGAATGGCTCACCGAGACAACGGGATAATCCGTCTGGATGGCTGTTCGCTCTGCGGACCGGTGCCGGGTACCGGACTCTTCGGTCGGGATGGACGGGTCGGGGACCAGCTGCACGTTGGCGCGAACGATGCGCGATCCGTCCGTGGACAGCACCACGGCACCGTCCATTTTGGACAGCTCGCGAAGTCGGGTCGGGGCGAAAGCGACATCGAGTGAGAAACCGCCGTCGCAGATGCTCTCGACCTTGTCGTCGTAGCCCAGGACAATCAGCGCCCCGGTGCGACCACGAAGAATGCGTTCCAGCCCGTCGCGCAGGGGTGTGCCCGGCGCCAACCTGGCCAGGGTCTCCCGCATTCTTGCGTT
Source organism: Mycobacteroides chelonae (assembly GCF_016767715.1). NCBI lineage: Bacteria > Bacillati > Actinomycetota > Actinomycetes > Mycobacteriales > Mycobacteriaceae > Mycobacteroides > Mycobacteroides chelonae. The sequence goes on from NZ_CP050145.1 coordinate 521,954, forward strand.
GGCTTCCGCGTTGTCCATCGCGCCCCTCCCTCTCCAGGCTCGGTTCGCCGCAGTTAGATTACGTGGTCATGTCGACGTGGACGTTGCCCGAGGGGCTAGAGCCGGTTAGCCGCGGCCCGGAAGCCCCCGCTCCGGGAGCAGCGCTGAACCCGGGCTGGCCCCGCAGGTTCAGTTACCCGGGGGCCGAGGAGGACCTGTGGGGCACGCGGTTCTTCGCCGCTGACGGCGCCGGCGTCACCGGCCAGTTCGAGGTTCTCCCGGAGCTAGAGGGCGGACCCGGCGTCATCCACGGCGGTGTGATGGCGGCGATCTTTGATGAGTTGCAGGGCGTGCTGGGCATCGTGACGCAGTTGATCGCTGTCACTGCGCATTTGGAGATCGACTACCGCAGGCCCATTCCCGTTGGGGCAATGGTAGACCTGGCCGCTGCGGTGGAGGGCAGGGCCGGACGCAAGCTGTACACGACGGCCAGTGCGCGAATCGACGGTGAGCTGGTGGCTAGTTCACAGGGGATCTTCGTGATCATCGACCCGGATGCGCACTACGGTGAAGGAGCCTCGCGGACGCTCGGCATCAGTCCGTAGATTGTTGTGCCAGGCGTAGACTCGGGCGCTTTTCCGGCTCGATCCGGCGTGCCTCGGAGAGCACTTCAAGGGCCCTGCCGACCGTGGGGCAGCGCAGCAGGTGCATACCGGCCGGATGCAGGTCGTCCCCCTCGGGCGGAATGACCGCATGGGTGTAGCCGAGCCGCGCGGCCTCGGCGATGCGCTTACCCACGGCAGCGGTGCGCCGGATATCACCCGCCAGCCCCACCTCACCGATGAACACCATGTTGGCCGGCAATGCGATGTCGGTGTACGCCGAGGCCACCGCCATCAGGATGGCCAAATCCGACGACGGGTCGGTCATGCGCATGCCGCCCACCGTTGCCATGTAAATATCGTTATTGCCCAAGGGGATTCGTCCGTGGCGTTCCAGTACGGCGGTGACCATCGCCGAACGTGCATGATCGAGTCCGCTCACCGCGCGCCGCGGTGACGGGTTGGTGGAAGTGGTTACGAGAGACTGAACCTCGCCGAGCAGGGGGCGCTTACCGTCGAGGGTGACCGTCACCGCCGTTCCGGGAGCGGCCTTCTCGCGATGTTCCAAGAACAACCCGGAAGGATCGGATACACATTCGATCCCTCTGTCGCGCAACTGAAAACATCCGACCTCATCGGCGGCGCCAAATCGGTTCTTGACTCCACGGACCATGCGCAACGCCGTGTGCTTGTCGCCCTCGAAGTGCAACACCACGTCGACCAGGTGTTCCAGAGATCGCGGCCCAGCGATCGCACCGTCCTTGGTGACATGGCCGACCAGCACCATCGCCACCCCCGAAGACTTCGCCGCCATGGTCAACGCCGTCGTCACCGCTCGCACCTGGGTAACACCACCGGTCACGCCGTCGGCATCGGTGGTGGACATGGTCTGCACCGAATCGATAATTGCCAGTGTGGGTTTGACCGCCTCGATATGCCCCAGCACGCTGTGTAGATCGGATTCGGAGGCCAGATACACCTCGTCGTGCGCGCATCCGGTGCGTTCGGCCCGAAGCCGAACCTGGGCCGCCGACTCCTCGCCGCTGATGTAGAGCGCACGTCCGCCAGAGGCCGCCCATTGGTGGACGACCTTCAGCAGCAGCGTCGATTTGCCGACGCCCGGCTCACCGGCGAGGAGATTCACCGAGCCGGGGATGACGCCGCCACCCAGCACCCTGTCGAGCTCGGAGACACCGGTGGGCTGGTGCTTGGTGGTGTCGGTGGGGATGCTGGTGATGGGTACCGCTGCCGAGGCCGGAGCGACGGCGCGCACCGCGCCGAGTCCGCCGATGGAGGACAGCACGGCGGTTTCACTCACGCTGCCCCAGGTGCCGCAATCGGGGCAGCGGCCCACCCATTTGGCGGTGGTGTGCTGGCATTCAGAACACCTGAACTGCGCGCGGGGTTTGGCCACACCGCGACGTTAGCCGTCGGGTGTGACAAATCCGGGGATGCGGGCCGGGGCGAGTGATTTCCCGGGTGCGCTTCCTGTTGTCACAGCGTATTCACACACAAATGTGCACTTGTTTCAAGGGGATTGCATGACTTGATCGCGGCAAACCATTGCCCGGCAAGTGCACTGATTGCCCCGATCGATAGGTGTTATGAACTGCGGTAATAGTTCAGTGTTGGGAGCGCCACGGCGCATAGGTTGTGGCTTAAGGCGCCCTGCCGTACTGTATTCAGTATACAAACGTTAACCGAAATGGAGTCGAGCATGTCTCTCAATGTTCAGACCTTGACCTCTTCTCGGCTTGCGCGTCGGATACTGACCTCTTCGTTCGTCAAGGCCGCTACAACTCCGCATGGTGTGGACCGCTACTTCGAAATGATCGACCCGCTGTGGTCCACGACCGAGACCCGCGCAGAGGTGACCGACGTCGTCCGGAAGACCAAGGACAGCGTCACCTTGACCTTGCGTCCCAATGCCAACTGGAAGGGCTTCCGGGCCGGACAGTTCGTCAAGCTCTCGGTTGAGATCGACGGTGTCCGCCGCACCCGTTGCTACTCGCCGGCGAACTCGCAGTTCCGTCGTGACGGCCAGATCGAGCTCACCGTCAAAGTAGACCCGAACGGCCTTGTTTCGCCCTGGCTGCTGGCCAACGCCAAGCCAGGCTTGGTCGTACAGATCTCGGCCGCGCAAGGCGAGTTCTGCCTGCCGCTGCCGCATCCGCGAAGCATCCTGTTCATCAGCGGTGGTTCGGGAATCACGCCGGTGATGTCGATGCTGCGCACACTCACCGATAAGGCGTACATCGGGAAGATCACCTTCCTGCACTACGCGTTCACCAAGGACGACGTGATCTACCAGGCGGAAATCGATGAGATCAAGGCCAAGTACGAAGGCGTCAGGATTGTCCGTGCGTATACCGAAGCGTCGGACGGAGACCTCGAGGGCTACTTCTGCAAGGAGCACCTGCTCGCCGCTGACCGCCACTACGCAGAAGCCGAAACATACCTGTGCGGCCCGATGCCGCTGATGAACGCGGTCCGTGAGATCTTCGATGCCGAGGGTCTCGCGCACAAGCTCCACCTCGAGCAGTTCGCCGCCCCGATTCGGACCGTCAGCACCGACGATGCCGAAGGCGACCTCACCTTCTCCGAGTCGAACTTGGCTGTCGCCAACAACGGCCAGACGATCCTCGAGCAGGCTGAGGCCGCGGGCCTGACTCCGGAGTACGGCTGCCGCATCGGCATCTGCTTCACGTGTGTTCGCAAGAAGGACAGCGGAACAACGCAGAACGTTCTCAACGGCGACCTCTGCAGCGACCCTGACACCAACGTCAAGCTCTGCATCAACAAACCCGTTGGCGATGTCGTCATCGCCCTCTGAGCAACGCCGAGCCAGCCTCCACCACAGCCCCGAAGGAGACACGAAATGACTACTTTCGCACCTGCCAACAAGCAGAAGAACCAGAAGAAGCCGACCACGTACGCACCCCCGGCCAGGCCGAATGATCTCAAGAAACTGCCTTCCGAGCAGATCGAAGAGTTCGGCAAGGAAATGGACGCCCTGCGTGCCCGCATCGTCGCCGACCTCGGCGAAAAGGATGCCAACTACATCCGCGACATCGTGAGCAAGCAGAAGAAGCTTGAAGTCGCCGGCCGCGCGCTGCTGTGGGCCGGCTGGTTCCCGCCGGCTTGGTTGGGAGGAGTCGTAGCGCTTTCCCTCTCCAAGATCATCGACAACATGGAGATCGGGCACAACGTCATGCATGGCCAGTACGACTGGATGCAGGACCCGGCTCTCACGTCCAAGAACTTCGACTGGGACAACACCATCCACGCCGACAGCTGGCTGTACACGCACAACTACGTGCACCACACCTTCACCAACATCGTCGGCAAAGACCACGACGCCGAGGGTTACGGCGTCATGCGCATGACCGAGGAGCAGCCGTGGCACCCGATCTGGCTGCTCAACCCCGTCTTCTGTGCCACCCTGCAGATCTTCTTCCAGTGGGGGACCGCGCTCCAGGAGCTCGAGTCGGAGAAGTTCTTCAAGGGTGAGAAGTCGTGGTCCGACATGAAAGAAGGACTTGCTAGGTTCCGCGCGAAGGCTGGCAAGCAGGCGCTCAAGGACTACGTCATCTTCCCGCTGCTCTCGGGTCCGGGCGCGCCGTTCACCTTCCTCGGAAACATGGCGGCCAACCTGGTCCGCAACCTGTGGGCATCGTCGGTGATCTGGTGCGGCCACTTCCCTGAAGAGGTTCAGACGTTCTCGATCGAAGAGACCGAGGACGAGAGCCATGCCGCTTGGTACTACCGCCAGATCCTCGGCTCGGCCAACTTCACCGGTTGGAAGGGCATCGACATCCTGTCGGGCAACCTGAGCTATCAGATCGAGCACCACCTGTTCCCCGACCTCCCCGCGTACCGCTATGCGGAGATTGCGGTGGAGGTCCGTGCGATATGCGAGAAGTACGGCATCGCGTACCACGAGGCTTCGATGGCGAAGCAGCTGGGAAGTGTCTACAAGAAGGTGTTCAAGCTTTCGTTCCCGGACAACTTCTTCCAGAAGTCGCCGATTGCAACGGTTGCAGACATCATCACCTTCCCTGTGCGGATGGTGAGGCGCCAGTTTCGGGCCGCTGCCTGAGCATTGCCACAAGCCGGCCTCCCAACGGCTGGCTTGTGGGGGCGGAGACGAAGTGCCAGTGCGGAATTGAAGCCTTCGGTGGGACGTGCTTAGTCAGGCGGCAGTGGGACGATGCGGTCCTGACAATTCACGGTCTTCTCGCCGTCGTTGGACAAGACGGTCTGCCCGTCCACCAGAATCCGGCAATAGATGTGCCCCGAGCCCCAGATCGCCGTCACCTGCTTGACAGTGTCCTGGTACGGCCAGGCCACCGTCACCGACCATGGCAGCTTGACGTCGCTGACGGACTGAGGCGTTCCGTTGTAGCCGCCGTAGCTGATGGTGCCGGCCTCGGGTGCCTTGCCGGCCGCCCACACCAGGTAGGTCACCTTGGGGGGCGCAGCCTGCGCGGTCCCGGGGAGGGCCAGGCCAACGACTGCGGTTGCCGCGGTTACCGCTGCCAGGGTTCGCTTCACGATGTCCTCCCGGTTCAGGCTTTGGGCCGGAAGTTATCACGACGGCCGCGGGCAATGGGCCGATTCGTCACACGGCGGGCGTCACTGATCGCGGCTGCATGGGTCGCCGGGCACCTTGCTCAAGATGCCCACGATGGAGCCTGAGTTTCCGCGCTGGCAATGCTCGCGGGGCACGCCGTCGGTGGCGTAGCTGCAGGTGGCCAGCTCCACGCGATCATCCTCGTCGACCACCTGGCCGTCGATGAGGATCTGGCAGAAGATGCGCGGACCGTCCCCGGTGTTGTACCCGGTGACATTGATCAGGGGGTGCTTGGTGTCATCTGTCCAGGTGATGTCCTTGCCCCACGGCAACTGCGGATTCATGGCACCGCGGCGGCCGCCGTCGGCATCGTTGTAGCCGATGGTTGCCGCGACCAGTGGGCCGTATTCCGCCCAGACTCGGTACGTCACCGTTTTGGGCGCCGCGTGTGCGGCAGGAGCGGTCAGCACCGCGCCCATCGTGGCCACCGCCGCCATGCAGGTGAAGAGCCGTTGCATGGGCGCAAGCTAACACGAAAAAAGCGAGGGCCCGAGACGGCAGATCGCCGTTCCGGGCCCTCGCTGTGCGACTGTGTTAGTGTCCGCCGCCCTCGTGGCCTTCCTCATTGGCGGTGTGCTGGCGAGGTGCACTCGGACCGGCGTCGATGGGCACCGCGACGGTGACCTCTCCGGCCTTCTCGAAGGTGAAGGTGAATCGGTACGTGAGGCCGTCGGCCAGATCCTTCGTCAGTTGTAGCTGAGCCTTGCCGTGCTTGATCGTCGGGTCAGAGGCGGCCTGCGGCTTGGGCTCTGGTGCCTTGACCTCCGTCGTGGCGGCTCCGGGCTCGGTGGAGACGGTGGCACCGTGCTCCCCGTTGCTGCCTTCTGCGCCGGCGGCCTCGGGTCCCTTGGCCTCGGATGCGGGCTCCTGGCCTTCGGCGGCCCCGACGAACAGGCGGCCGGTCGCCGGGATCTCGCTGTCGCCGCTCAGGGTCACCTTGCCGATGTCGTCCGGAGAGGAAACTGCGGTGAGCTTGTCGTTGACATCCGCTGATTCATTCGTGATGACCAGAACCAGCTCGGCTTTCTGCCCGGCACGCTGCTTCACCGGGTCCGGGGTGCCGACGAGGTGGATGTTGCGCAACGCCAGCTTGCCGAGGTTGGCACTACCGCCGTTGATCGCCGAGGACTGGTTCGCTGTCTGCGAGATCTGCCCCGAGCCGCAGCCGGTGAGGGCAGTCGCGAGAACCGCGGCGCCAAGAAGTGTCGTCACGCGAGCGGTGCTGCGATGGGACCGAGTGCGAAACACAGGCATCTCCCTGATTCGAAAGCGGCTCCGGATAGTCCGAAATCCACCTGCGGCCGATATGTCCTATAGACAGTAGTAGGTGCCTGGCGACGACGAAAACGGCGGGGCACCCGGGATGAGTCACTCGCGTGAAGACCGTCCAGATCCGTCCGGATCCGGTGTCCCAGGCTGGCATCGGGGAACCGATGTGACCTGGATTACCGCTTGTGAGGGCTGGTTTATGGGTCGGCGGACGCCGCCGCTGAGGGGCGCTGGATGCACGAAAACGTCACCATGTCAACCCCGAGGGTTCACCTGCAGTGCCCCTGACCTGCACCGTTGGTGCACACGTCGAGATACCCCGTGATAGAATTGGGTATCGAAAGGGGCACGAAACAAGATGATATTTAAGGTCGGAGACACCGTTGTCTATCCACATCACGGTGCAGCGCTGATCGAAGCGATCGAGACCCGAACCATCAAAGGCGAGCAGAAAGAGTATCTCGTCCTGAAGGTTGCCCAGGGCGATTTGACTGTTCGTGTGCCTGCAGAGAATGCCGAGTACGTCGGCGTCCGTGACGTGGTGGGCCGCGAGGGTCTGGACACGGTCTTCCAGGTGTTGCGTGCGCCGCACACCGAAGAGCCGACCAACTGGTCCCGTCGATTCAAGGCCAACCAGGAAAAGCTGGCTTCCGGCGACGTGAAGAAGGTCGCCGAGGTTGTGCGTGACCTGTGGCGCCGCGAGCAGGAGCGTGGCCTGTCCGCGGGCGAGAAGCGCATGCTGGCCAAGGCTCGTCAGATCTTGGTCGGTGAGCTGGCGCTTGCCGAGAACACCAACGCTGCCAAGGCCGACACCATTCTCGACGAGGTGCTCGCAGCTGCCTCGTAGGACGGCGGCGATTGTCCCGGCCGCCGGTCTCGGTGTGCGGCTGGGTGCAGACATTCCGAAAGCCTTCGTCACTGTTGGTGGCCGGACAATGCTCGAACGTTGTGTCGATGGTCTGTTGTCTTCCGGGGCCATCGACGAGGTAGTCGTCGTAGTCGGCGCCGAGCAGCTGAAAAAGGCTGCGGCCCTGCTGGGCCCGACGGCCACACTTGTGCCGGGCGGCGCAGAACGCACCGATTCCGTACGCGCCGGGCTGGCAGCGGTGAATGCGGCCGACTGGATTCTTGTTCACGATGCAGCGCGTCCGTTGACCCCTCCGGACATGATCGCCCGCATCGTCGCGGAGCTGAAAGGCGGCCGTCGCGCGGTTATCCCGGCGATAGCCGTCGCGGACACCATCAAATCGGTCAATGCGGCCGGCGATGTGAGCGGCACACCCGATCGGGCCGGCCTGCGCGCCGTGCAGACACCGCAGGGGTTCGCCGCAGACCTGCTGAGGCGCGCGTACGCGGCCGCGGGGGATGTCGCCACCGATGATGCCGCACTCGTTGAGCAGATGGGTGAGAGCGTGCACGTCGTGGACGGTGACCGGCTGGCCTTCAAGATCACCACGGCGCTGGACATGACGCTGGCGGAGGCGATTCTGAGCAGGGAGGTAGCTCAATGAGCGCATTGCCCCGGGTGGGCATCGGCACCGATGTACACCCAATAGAGGCGGGCAAGCAATGCTGGTTGCTGGGGCTTTTGTTCCCCGATGCGGATGGCTGCGAGGGACATTCGGACGGTGACGTCGCCGCCCACGCGCTGTGCGATGCGCTGCTTTCGGCGGCCGGACTGGGCGATGTGGGTGCGGTGTTCGGAACCGGCCAGCCCGAATGGTCGGGTGTCAGCGGGGCGAAGATGCTGACCCACGTGCGGGAGCTGCTGCACGACAGCGGTTTCCAGATCGGTAACGCCGCAGTTCAGGTCATCGGGAATCGCCCGAAGATCGGGCCGCGCCGGGCCGAGGCCCAGGAGCTACTGTCGGGCCTCCTCGGAGCACCGGTTTCGGTTTCGGCGACTACAACCGACGGGCTGGGTCTGACCGGACGCGGCGAGGGCTTGGCCGCGGTGGCAACGGCGCTCGTCACAGCGCTGTAAGCTCGCTGGTCGTGACCGGTCACGCTCCGCTTCGGCTGTACGACACCCGTGTGGGTGCCGTGCGTGACTTCGTGCCTTTGCAGCCCGGGTCCGTCTCCATCTACCTGTGCGGGGCAACTGTGCAGGGTCTGCCCCATATTGGGCACGTCCGCAGCGGCGTCGCGTTCGATGTGCTGCGTCGCTGGCTCACCGCCCGCGCCTATGACGTCCTGTTCGTTCGCAATGTCACCGATATCGACGACAAGATCCTGAACAAGGCGGCCGATGCCGGCCGGCCATGGTGGGAGTGGGCGGCCACCTATGAGCGCGCTTTCGACCAGGCCTACGACGCGCTCGGAGTGCTGCCTCCTTCGGTGTCCCCACGGGCGACGGGCCATATCACCCAGATGGTCGAGCTGATCGAGCGACTCATCGACACCGGGCACGCCTACGCCAGCGGCGGCGACGTCTACTTCGACGTGCTGAGCTATCCGGAGTACGGGCAACTGTCCGGACACAAGATCGACGACGTGCACCAGGGCGAGGGTGTCGCGACCGGCAAGCGTGACCCGCGGGACTTCACCCTGTGGAAGGGCGCCAAACCCGGTGAGCCGTCGTGGCCCACTCCGTGGGGACCCGGACGACCGGGCTGGCACACCGAGTGCGTGGCGATGTGCGAGTCATACCTGGGCCCGGAGTTCGATATTCACGCGGGCGGCATGGATCTGATCTTCCCGCATCACGAGAACGAGATTGCGCAGAGCCGTGCTGCCGGCGACGGATTCGCACGCTACTGGCTGCACAACGGCTGGGTCACCATGGGTGGCGAGAAGATGAGCAAGTCGTTGGGCAATGTGTTGTCCATTCCGGCTGTGCTGCAACGAGTCCGGGCTGTCGAGCTGCGCTACTACCTCGGTAGCGCGCACTACCGCTCCATGCTCGAATACTCCGAGACCGCGCTCGCGGACGCGGTCAAGGCCTACTGCGGTATCGAAGACTTCCTGCACCGGGTGCGGATCCGGGTCGGCGACGTCCCGGTTGGTACCTGGACTCCTGGCTTCGCAGCGGCTCTGGATGACGACCTGTCGGTGCCGATCGCGTTGGCAGAGGTGCATTCCACGCGCGCGGACGGAAACCGGGCACTGGATGCCGGTGACCACGAGGGCGCGCTATCGGCGGCGTCGAGCGTCCGCGCCATGATGTCGATTCTCGGATGTGACCCGCTCAACGAGCGCTGGGAGACGCGTGACGAGACGTCCGCCGCACTGAATGCCGTCGACGTGCTGGTGACGGCCGAGCTAGAGCGGCGGGGAACCGCTCGGGCAGAGAAGGATTGGGCACTCGCAGACGAGATCCGGGACCGGCTCAAGCGGGCGGGCCTGGAGATCACCGATACCGCAGACGGCCCTCAGTGGTCCCTTACGAGTAGTGACGAAGAGTAGCAATGGCAGGAAATTCCCAGCGCCGCGGCGCGGTACGTAAGCCCGGCACCAAGAAGGGCCCCACTGTCGGCTCCGGCGGTGTACGCCGACGGGGCCTGGAGGGCAAGGGCGCGACACCTCCGGCCGAACAGCGGACGAAGCATCCAGCTGCCAAACGTGCTGCTGTGCAACGGAAGATCACCGATGCCAAGCAGCGTCGGCTGAAGCAGGGCGACGAGTCCGAGATGGTGCTGGGACGCAACCCGGTGCTCGAATGCCTGCGCACGGGTGTGCCGGCAACGGCGTTATATGTCGCCGTCGGCGCCGACAACGACGAGCGACTCACCGAATCCGTGTCGCTGGCGGCCGATGCCGGTATCGCGATCCTAGAAGTGCCGCGGCCCGACCTGGACCGCATGAGCACCAACGGGTTGCACCAGGGGCTTGCCCTGCAGGTCCCTCCGTATCGATACGCCCATCCCGACGATCTGCTGGCCCGCGCGCGTGCGGAGGCGCAGCCGGCACTATTGGTGGCACTGGACAACATCTCGGACCCGCGCAATCTGGGCGCCATCGTGCGCTCCGTGGCTGCCTTCGGGGGGCACGGGGTTGTCATTCCGCAGCGGCGAAGTGCATCGGTCACCGCTGTTGCATGGCGAACCAGCGCTGGTGCGGCGGCGCGCCTTCCGGTCGCGCGCGCCACGAATCTGACACGCACACTCAAGGATTGGCAGGACAAGGGTCTCACCATTGTCGGACTTGACGCCGGCGGAGATACCGAGCTCGATGACCTCGACGGCGCGGGCGATATCGCTGTGGTCGTTGGATCAGAGGGCAAGGGTCTGTCCCAGCTGGTCCGTAAGACCTGCGACGCGGTGGTGTCGATCCCCATGGCCGGGCCGGTCGAATCGTTGAACGCGTCGGTGGCCGCCGGCGTGGTGCTCGCGGAGATCGCGCGCCAGCGGCGCTGATTGCTTCGTGCCGCGAAGGCATCTGTGTACGGAAGATGGCTGTTTGGTGTACGCGAGTGCCTTCCCGGTGCGAGTGGCATAGCCTCATCGCCATGAAGCGCTTGGCTGCCGTTCTCGCAGTTACCCTGGCACTGACGTCCTGTGGCAATAAGGACGCGGCGTCTTTTGATCTGCAGGCGCACCGGGGCGGGCGCGGTGAAACCACCGAAGAATCATTGCGCGCCTTCGCGAAAGCACTTGAACTCGGGGTGAGCACTCTCGAGCTCGACATCGTCATCTCCAAGGACCACAAACCCATGGTCTGGCACGATCCGGTGATCGATTCCGCGAAATGCTCAGATACTGCCCCGGTGACACCGGGTGACCCACAGTTCCCTTATGTCGGAAAGCTGGTGAAAGACCTGACTTCCGATCAGTTGCGCACCCTGGACTGCGGCAAGCTGCTCAAGGATTTTCCACAGGCAGAGGTAGTGAAGAACGACAGGATTGCTTTGCTACCCGAGGTTTTCGCCCTCGCGGATTCCTATCATGCCGATGTGCGGTACAACATCGAGACGAAGGTGGAGGCCGCTGAACCTCAGAAATCGGCGGAACCGCAGGTGTTTGTCGACGTCATTCTCGGGGCTATTCGGGCGGCGGGCAAGGTCGACAAAGCCGAAATTCAGAGCTTCGACTGGCGCACGCTGCCGATGACCAAGCGAGCCGAACCGGGTATCCCACTTGTCGCGCTCTGGGACGAGACCACCTGGTATCCGGGCTCGCCGTGGCTCGGTGGAGTGGATCCCGCGGTCGTCAAGGAGTCGATTGACGGGGCCAAGCAGATAGGTGCCACCATCTTGTCGCCGGGATACACCGTGCCCTATGGAGGCAAGGTGGGTGATCCGGGTTTCACACTGGTCGCCGACAAGAAGTTCGTCGAGAAGGCACACGCTTTGGGGCTCAAGGTCATTCCGTGGACCATCAACGACGCCGAGACCATGAAGGCGCAGATCGACGCCGGTGCCGACGGGATAATCAGCGACTACCCGACGATCCTGCGGAAGGTGTTGGCAGAGAAGGGTTTGGCGCTGCCACCGGCTTATCACCGCTAAACGAACGGGGCCAGCTCGATTCCGTTGGCTGTCAGCGCCGCGCGCACGGTCCGTGCGATTGTCACGGCGTCCGGGGAATCGCCGTGTACGCATATCGATTCGGCAGTTTTGCTCAGGGCGGGAATGCGCGCCGCGACCGCAGCGGGATCGTGCAACACCGCCCCCGGTTCGCCGCGCGGTACCAGGGTGCCGTCCTCTCGGTAGGCCCGGTCGGCGAAGGCCTCGGTCACCACGCGCAACCCTAATTCGCGCGCACGGTCCCCGAACGCACTGTGCGGCAGTGTCAGCACCGGAAAGGCGGGGTTCACGTCGCGTACCGCGCGCGCAACCGCGTCCGCTTGCACCTCATGATGAACAATTGTGTTGTACAGCGCACCATGCGGTTTCACATAGGTCACGGACGACCCGACCGTGCGGGCCAACGCATCCAATGCGCCGATCTGGTACACCACGTCGGCGTAGAGGTCGTCTGCGGCGATATCGATGAACCGGCGGCCAAAGCCCGCCAGATCACGGTAGCCGACCTGCGCGCCGATGCGGATACCCCGAGCGGCAGCGGCGCGGCAGGTGCGATGCAATGTCGCAGGATCGCCCGCATGGAAGCCACAGGCGAGGTTTGCGCTTGTGACCACGTCGAGCATCGCCTCATCGTCGCCCAGGCGCCAGGCACCGAATCCTTCACCAAGGTCGGCATTCAGGTCGATGCGCGTCACCGTGCGAGCCTAGCCCGCTCAGGCCTGCCGATATCGCCCGATGACCCGGCAGAGCAGGTAGATCGATACCGCGATCATGGTGACAAAGACCGAGATCGGCACCCCTGGCGCCAACGACAACACGATGCCACCGACCGCGGCGATCTCGGCGAAGAGGATCGACAGGCCGATGGCGCGCGCCGGGGACGAGGTGATGCGAGCGGCGGCCGCCGCGGGTGTGATGAGCAGCGACATCACCAGTAGCGCGCCGACGATCTGCACACCCTGTGCCGCGGTGAGGCCTACGAGGGCCGCGAACACGATGCCCAAGGTGCGAACCGGCACTCCGCGCGCCTCGGCCACATCGGGGTCGACGGTGGCGAACAGCATCGGCCGGTAGGTGACGGCCAGCACCACGCCCACCACGAGGCTCACGACGACGAGCATCAGCAGCCCGCTGTATCCGACGCCGACGATCTGTCCGGTCAGAAGTGCGAAGTTGGTGCCGGTGCGTCCCGGGTACAGATGGATGAAAAGCACTGCCAGCCCCAGCCCAAAGGCCATGACGACACCGATTGAGGAGTCGCGATCCTTGGTGCGCTGCCCGAGGATCCCGAAAAGGATTGCCGCGACCACGCTTCCGAGGAGTGCGCCGGTTCCGACATTGGCACCGGCCAGCAGCGCTGCTGCGGCACCGGTCAGTGACAACTCGCTGGAGCCGTGGACGGCGAAAGACATCTGGCGCATGATCACGAAGGGGCCGATGAGCCCGGCCAGCAATCCCAGCAGAGCGGCCGCGAGGATCGCCTGCTGCACGAAGTCGCGCCCGAGCAGATCGGCGGTGAGTGAGAGATTGAAGAAGTTATTCATGGGCGTGCTCGGCGCACTCTGACGTGAGCTGCTGGTTTTCGCCCACCACCACGTACTGATCACGTACCTTCACCACGTCGATCTGCGCGCGGTATAGCCGTGACAACGTCTCCGTCGTCATCACCTCGTCGACGGTGCCGATCTGGAAGCGTCCGTCCACCAGGTACAGGATTCTGTCGACATACGGCACGATCGGATTGATCTCGTGCGTCACGAACAGCACCGCCGTCTGTGCGCTCCTGCGCCGTTTGTCGATCAGGGCGCAAATCTGTTGTGCACTAGCCGGATCCAGGTTCAACAGCGGCTCGTCGCAGAGGAGTAGCGCGGGATCGCCCGCCAGTGCCTGCGCGATGCGTACCCGCTGTAGCTCACCTCCGGACAGCGACGAGACTGCCTTGGTGGCCAGGTGGGTCGCGTCGACCTGATCCAGTGCGAGTTTGATCGCCTCACGCTGGCGCGCGCGGCGGGCGCCGTTGAACGCCGCCAAACCCCAACGATGCCCGTCGATTCCGAGGCCGACAAGATCCTCCGCGCGCAGAATCAGCGCGTTGTCGGCGAGCCGGTGCTGGGGGACGTACCCGAGTTCGCCGGTGACACTCATGGTGCCTCGGGTGAGTGGCACCTGCCCCAGCAGCAGGCGCAGCAGCGAGGTCTTCCCGGAACCGTTGGGGCCCAATACCGCGATGAACTCACCGGGTTCGACCGTGAGATCCAGATCCTGCCACAGGGTGCGTCCGCCGCGATTGAGCGATGCATTGCACAGCGTCGCGGTACTCATTCGGCCATTATCTCAGGGCGGTCGCGAGCTGTTCGGTGGTGCGTCGCTGCCAGGTGATGTAGTCGGTGCCGTCCGGCAGGGTTTCGGTCACCGTCACCACCGGAACGCCATGAGATTCGGCGGCTTGCTTGAGCTGATTGGTGACCGGTCCGGCCGTTTGAGAGTTGAAGAGCAGTGCCGCAACCTGTTTGGTGTTGATCAGGTCCAACGCGGTGGCGACATCGGCGGGGGAGGGGTCCTGGCCCTGCTCGGCGGCTTCGGCGAAGTCGTGGGGCGTGCGGTCAACCAGTTCGCAATGAGAGACCAGGTGGCTGGCCACCGGCTCGGTCGCGAGGATCCCCTTGCCATGGTCCTTCTCGGCGATGCCGTGCTGCAGATCTGAGATGGAGTCAAGCTGCTGCCCAAATGTTTTGGCATTCGCTCGGTAGGTATCGGCGTCGTCCGGGTCTGCCTTGGCAAGTTCGTCCGCAACCTGATCGGCCACCTTTTTCGCGGTGCTCAGGCTGTAGAACACATGCTCATTCTTGTCGGCGGAGTCCGCGGGCAGAAGCTGGTAGGCGTTGACCCGAGGCTGGCCGTCCTTGAGCAGCTTGTCGATGAACGGGTCGTAGCCGTCGCCGTTGTACACAACCAGCGTGGCGTCCTGGACCTGCGCCGCGGCCGCGGGCGTTACCTCGAAGGAATGCGGGTCGGTGTTGGCGCCGCTGACCAATGCGCTCACCTTGGCGTGGTCACCGGCGACGGCCTGGGCCACTGAGGCCCAGGCATCCGTGGAGGCCACCACCGTGGGTTCGCTGGACCGTTGGGGGGCTTGGCCGCAGCCGGAGAGCGCGAGCGTTCCTACGGTCGTAACCGCCAAAGCCAACCCAGTCACGCGAGCGTGCACAGCAGACCTCCAGCTCTCCAGTAATGAAAACGGTTTTCATTATGGGGGATGGGCGGGGAGAGTGCAAAACGTGTCAGCGTTCGCTGAGCTTGGTGACCACACGCAGTGCCGGTAGCAGCAGTGATCGTGGCGTGTAGCGCCCGGCCACGGTCATCGCCTGGGGTACCGCTCCCGGGACCACGCTGCGCGCGCCCTGCTGCATGCCCTTGATTGCCGCTGCGGCCACGTGCTTCGCAGAGACCTGTACACCCGGCACGCTGAACCGCTCCGCACTCGCGATCTCCGCCCATTCCGTGGGCACCGGTCCCGGACACAACACCGTGCAGGACACGCCCGTGCCCCGCAGCTCCTCGTGCACGGCCTCGGAGAAGGACTGCACGTAGGCCTTGGTCGCCGCGTAGGTCGCCATGTACGGAATCGGCTGGAAGGCGGCAACCGAGGCGATGTTCAGGACGGCCCCGGTCCCCCGATCAACCATGCCTGCGACCGCGGCATGGGTCAGCTCGGCCAGTGTGATGACGTTGACCTCGATCTCTTCACACTCGCGATCCAACGGCAACTCATGGAAGACCCCGCTGGTGCCGAACCCCGCAGAATTGCACAATCCCGCAATGCGATTGGCGGCAATCCACTCGCGCAGCTCGGCGCGGCCGGACTCGGTGCCAAGGTCCAGTGCCTGCACGCCGACTTCGATGTGGTGGCGTGCCGTCAGGATGTCGGCGAGCTTGTCCATCCTGTCCTTGCGGCGCGCTACCAGCGTCAACGAGTATCCGCGCTTGGCCAGCCCGTACGCCAGCTCGGTGCCTATGCCCGAGGACGCCCCGGTGATGACGACGGGGCCGACGGCCTCTGGCTTAGGCAGGCTCACCAGTGCACCCCGGGTGTGGCGTCGATGAAGATCTGCTGTCCGCTGTCAACTTCTTCGGGCTTGAGGTTCTTGACCCCCTTGGCGGCATCGGAATCCGGGAACATCTTGTACCCCTGATTGCGCACCGCATCCATGATTTCCGGGGTGAGTGAATCTGCGAACGAGGCGATCCGTCCGAATGCCGAAGCCACTCGCCGGGGCCGCTCGATGATCGCCTTGGCGATCACCTCACCCGCCTCGTCCGGGGTCAGGGCCGGGAACTTCTGGTACAGCGTCGTCGGCGCGATCATCGGGGTCCGCACCAAGGGCATGTGAATGGTGGTGAAACGCAGTCCCTCATCCGACGTCTCGGCCTGGAACGCATCGGAGACCGTGTCCAACGCGGCCTTCGATGCGATGTACGCGCCGAATCGTGGCACCTTTGTCTGCACCCCGATGGACGAGATGTTGATGACGTGGCCGAACTTGCGCTCACGCATGCCCGGCATGAAGCCGAGGATGAGATGCAGGGGCGCAAAGTAATTCAGTTGCATGGTGCGCTCGAAATCGTGTGGCCTGTCGTAGGACAGGGCCAGCGAGCGCCGGATCGATCGACCGGCGTTGTTGATGAGGATGTCCACCCTGCCGTGCTCGGCAAGCACGTCTTTCACCATCCGATCGATGGCATCCATATCGGACAGGTCGCACGGGAACACGTGGGCGGTCCCGCCGACACCACGAACCTGCGCGGCGGTATCCTGCAACTTGTCCTCGGAGCGGGCGACGAGCAGTACCGTTCCCCCGGCCTCGCCGATCTGTAGCGCTGCGGCCTGGCCGATGCCGGACGAGCCGCCGGTGATCATGACGATCTTCTTGCGGACCGACGAGCGCAGACTTCGGCTCGGTGTGACGAGCTTGGCGATGGCGTGTGGTGTGAGCTGTCCGGTCGGCGTTGTCAGGGCCTTGTTGACCTTGTCAAACTGCTGCGACGCCAGGGAGCTGAGACGTTGCATGGGGTTCATGGCTGAACGCTATGCCCGCGCCTCCGGTGGCGCGGCGAAATGGCCGGTTAGGACAGCAAGGCGGCGCAGCGCAGCAGCCCGATGTGGCTGTATGCCTGCGGGTGATTGCCCAGCGAGCGTTCGGCCACCGGGTCGTACTCCTCGGACAACAGGCCAGTGGGGCCGGTGGCCTTGACTAACTGGTCGAACAGCAGCTCGGCCTGTGATCGCGCACCGATGAGCAGGTAGGCCTCCACGAGCCAGGCGGCGCACAGATGGAAGCCACCCTCTCCACCGGGCAGGCCGTCATCGCGGTGGTATCGGTAAACCGTTGCACCACTACGCAACTCGGCTTCAGTGGCGATCACTGTCGCGGTGAACCGGGGGTCGGTGGGCTCGATCAGACCGGATAGTCCGATGTACAGGGTGGCAGCATCCAGATCTGTGCCGTCATAGGCGGCGGTGAAGGACTTCACCGAGTCGTTCCACCCCTTGTCGATGACCTCGGTGGCGATCTCGTCACGTAGTTCGGCCCAGCCCGCGGGAGTCTCGCGCTGGAACTCTTCGGCGAGTTTCACCGCACGGTCCACGGTCACCCAGCACATCACCTTGGAGTAGACGTGGTGCCGCGGATTGCCGCGGATCTCCCAGATTCCGTGGTCGGGTTCGTACCACCGACGTTCGACGGCAAGAACCATGTCGGATACCAGGTTCCAGTCGGCATCGGTCAGCGGTTCGGCGTGCCCGAGACGCTTACGGGCGTGAGTCAGATCGTGGATCAGTTCCACCACGGGACCGAAGACGTCCAGCTGCACTTGTGAGTTGGCGGCGTTGCCGACGCGGACCGGGCGTGAGCCCGCGTATCCGGGCAGCGAGTCGATCACCGCCTCGGGCGGCAGCACGGTTCCAGACAAGGTGTACAGCGGGTGTAGGCGATCTGGGCCGGGCAGGTGCTCCAGTACTCGGTGCAGCCAGCCCAGCAGGCCCTCGGCCTCGCCTAGAGATCCCAACGCCACCAGGGCCGATGCGGTCATCGAGGCGTCGCGCAGCCAGCAGTACCGATAATCCCAGTTGCGAATGCCGCCAATGTCTTCCGGCAATGACGTGGTGGCGGCCGCAAGGATCGCGCCGGATTCGGCGTGCACCAGGCCGCGCAGCGTCAGCGCCGAGCGCTTCATCAGTCCGGGCTTGCGCTCGGGGAGTGTCAGGGTCTGCGCCCAGTCGCGCCAATACGACTCAGCGCGGCGCCGCAGCTCAGGTTCGGGGACCGGGTTAGGCCCTAAATCTTCGGTACCGCAGCGTAATTCGAGAGCGATCGGCCGGTTGGAGCGGCTGATCGTCGCGGTGGCGGTCTGTTCGTCGGCGGAGATGCTCCAGGTGACGCCGGGTGCGCGCAGCACAATCGGGTCGTTGGTGCCCAGCACCCGCAGACCGCCCTCGTCGGCTACCAGCTGCACTGGTGTCTGACCGAACTCGGGGCGCGGGGCGAACGTGACCACCGCATCGGCCTCACCGGTGACAACCCTGATCAGATCGGTACGCCCGGGAATCTCGTCGTGCGCCAGGTAGTCGGTGACCTGCAGGCTGGCCCAACGGGTTTCAACAGTCATGGTGCTGTCGATGTACTTCTGGCCGAGTGGCAGCGCTGACCGTGCGGGGCCAATGGTGAAGTGCCCGGCCTCATCCCCACCGAGGAGGTGGGCGAAGACGGCCGCCGAGTCGGGTTCCGGGTGACACATCCAGGTGATGTCACCGGTGGGGGTCACCAGCGCGAGCGTGCGTGAGTTGGCGAGCATGGTGAGACGCTCGATGGGGGTGGCGTGACCGCCGAGCAGCCAGGTGCGACGTTCCTCAAGCAGGAAAGCCAGTGCGGTGCCCACCGATTCGGTGTCCGGGATGCGGTATTCGGCGAGTGTTTCTCCGTCGCCCACCTTGACACCCACGTCGGGGCCATGCAGTCGCTTGAAGGCCTTCTCGTCGGTGACGTCGTCGCCGAAGAACACCGCGGCGGTCGCGCCTTCCTGATGGCGCAAGATGTCGAGCGCCTGTCCCTTGTCGGTGGGTATAACCGCGAATTCGAGAACCTTTTTGCCCTCGGTGACCTGCGCGCCCCATCCGTTGGCCACGGTAAGTGCTTGGGACAGCGCGGCATCGCCGTCCTCTTTCGAGGCATTACGCACGTGCAGTGCGACGCTCGCCGGTTTCAGCTCGATAGCCACCCCGGCGTATTCGGCGGCGATGGCCGACAACTTGTTGGCGATGGTCTTCAACAGCGCCTTGGCGTCTCCGTCGATGGCGTGCACGAAGCCGGCATCGAACTCCGATCCGTGGCTACCGACCAGATGTACCTCGGAGGGCAGCCGCGACAGGGTCGCCAGGTCACGCAGTGCGCGCCCGGAGATCAGCGCCGAGGTTGTCGACGGCAGTCCCGCCAGCGCCCGCAACGCCGTGGTCGACTCGGGGTGTGGGCGTGCGTCATCGGGGTTGTTGACCAGCGGAGCGATGGTTCCGTCGTAGTCGGAGGCCACCAACAGCCGAGGAGTACGGGCGACTTCGGAAAGAGCCCGGCGCAGTTCGACAGGCAGATCTTGGGCACTCACCACGGGTCCCGAGTCTACGTCCGCTACCTACGGCGGGCTGGCTAGGCCAAGCGTTGCTGCTCAGGTAATGCCAAGCAGCAATCTGACGGTGCGATCGAGCCGGTGGCTCACGTCGGTTGCCGACGCCCGACGCGTCAGCCAGGCAATCATGTTGGAGGTCCAGACATCCGAGATGACACGGGCGATGTGGAACTGCGCGTCGGAAGGGTCGTCGTCACCGGCCATCGCGCGGGCGAAAATACCGTCCATCAGCCGGCCCACGTGATCAACCTCACCGGCGGCGGAAGCGTCCGCGAAGACCAAGGCGCGGGTCATCGCCTCGGTGAGAAGGGGGTTGCGCTGCATGTTGCGATTCAGCCGTGTGATCGCCGTGTGCAGGCGTTCATACGCGGTGCCGCCGCTGACGGTGTTGCGATCCGATCTGGCGTCGATCTGCTCGAATTCGCGCTCCAGCGCGGACACCAGCAGGTGCACCTTGGAGGGGAAGTACCGATACAGCGTGCCCACGGCGACGTCTGCCCGCTCGGCGACAGTACGCATCTGCACCGCTTCGTACCCGCCCTTGGACGCGATGGCCAAGGTGGCATCCAGGATGCGCTTGCGGCGCTCGCGCTGCGCGGTCGAACCGAGATCGTCATCGGACAGTGCTGAGACGGCTGCAGGCTGATTCGCGGCGTCGGTGTCACCGTTATCCGACTGCACGGCTTCCGATGCGTGAGATGTCCGAGGCGTTGCCATGGCGTCTGTACTCCCTGTGCTCAATCCCGTGTGTCCACGGGACGGTTTCAGCGCACGACTATACGGATGACCGTCGGTCGTTTCAGGTCTCCCTGGCCCTCCGGTAGTGCTCTGTACAGCCTGAATGCGTTCCTACTACACTGAACCCAATCACGATATTAGAACACGTTCTAGTCTCGTGTACCCGAATCAAGCCGAGGAGAATCTGTGTCGTCCGATGTTCAGGAAGCCGCCCGGGACGCTGTCCGTCAGTGGGCCAAGAGTGCGGCTGTCATCGAATCGGTCCGCAAGATGGAATCCGACCCCCACGGGTGGGGCCCGGCCTATGCCGGGTTGGCTGAGCTGGGAATATTCGGTGTCGCGGTGCCCGAGGCCGCAGGCGGTTCGGGTGCCGGATTCGACGACATGATCGCCATGGTCGACGAGGCCGCGGCGTCCTTGGTGCCGGGGCCGGTTGCCACCAGTGCCTTGGCTGCTGTGGTGCTCGCGCCCGCCGGGCCGGCGGAATTGGTGGCGGCGCTGGCCTCCGGTGAGCGCACGGCGGGCCTGGCCCTCACCGGGAGCCTGACCGTCGCCGACGGGCTGGCCTCGGGCGTGTTGCCCGCGGTGCTGGGTGGCACCGTCGATGGAGTGCTGCTTGCGCCGGGGCCCGATGGTTGGGTGTTGGTCGACTGCGCGGGTGCGGGTGCCACGGTGGACGTCAAAAAGGCCACCGATTTCTCGCGCCCGTGGGCCGCGATCACCCTGAACGGCGCCGAGGCGCATCCGGTGAGTCTGCCGAAGGCCGTGGTCGCCGATCTTGCGACGGTGACCCTCGCGGCCGAGGCGGTGGGTGTGGCGCGCTGGGCGCTGCGGACCGCCGTCGAGTACGCCAAGGTGCGTGAGCAGTTTGGTAAGCAGATCGGCAGCTTTCAGGCCATCAAACACATGTGTGCCGAAATGCTGTGCAGGGTCGAGCAGGCAGATGTCGCAGTCTGGGATGCCGCCGGATGCGCGCAGGATGCGGTGGCCAATGGTGTTGATTTCCAGCAGCTTTCGCTTGCCGCTGCGGTCGCGGCGGCCGTGGCGGTCGATGCCGCGGTAGTCAACACCAAGGATTGCATTCAGATTCTTGGCGGCATCGGGTTCACGTGGGAGCACGACGCGCACCTGTACCTGCGGCGTGCCTACGCACTGCAGTCCTTCCTGGGTAAGCCGGCGGTATGGCGGCGTAAGGCCGCCGCGCTGACCCTCGGGGGAACTCGCCGCTCCCTGACCATCGACCTCGGTGAGGTGGAGACCCAGCGGGCTCAGGTCGCTGCCACCGCTGCGGAAATCGCCTCGGCACCAAAAGACGAACACCAGGTTCGGCTGGCCGAGACGGGCTTCCTGGCCCCGCACTGGCCCGCACCGTACGGGCTGGGCGCGGGGGCTGCGCAGCAGTTGCTCATCGATCAGGAGCTGCATGCTGCGGGAGTCATCCGTCCCGACCTCGTGATCGGGTGGTGGGCGGCTCCTACCATTCTCGAGCACGGAACTCCGGAGCAGATAGCGCAATTCGTGGCTCCCACACTGCGCGGTGAGATCGAATGGTGCCAGCTGTTCTCCGAGCCCGGTGCCGGTAGCGATCTTGCGGCGTTGCGTACCAAGGCAACCCGGGTCGACGGTGGGTGGAAGCTCGACGGACAGAAGGTGTGGAACTCCAAGGCTCAGATCGCGGACTGGGCGATCTGCCTGGCGCGAACCAACCCCGATGTGCCGAAGCACAAGGGCATTACGTACTTCTTGCTCGATATGAAGACCCCGGGGATCACCGTGCGGCCGCTGCGTGAGATCACCGGGGAGGAGATGTTCAACGAGGTCTTCCTGGATGGTGTGATTGTTCCGGACGAGAATGTGGTCGGATCGGTCGACGATGGATGGCGTCTAGCCCGCACCACACTGGCCAATGAACGGGTGGCCATGGCCGGGGGCGGCACGCTCGACGAGGCCATGGAGTCGCTGCTGACGCTCATCGGGGACGCAGAATTAGATGGGGCACAACTGGATACGCTTGGTGTATTCGTGTGCTCAGCGCAGACGGGTGCGCTGCTGGATCTGCGCACCGCGCTGCGCGCCATCGGTGGTCAGGATCCGGGTGCGGCCTCGAGCGTGCGCAAGCTCGTCGGAGTGCGGCATCGGCAGGGGCTGTCGGAGCACATCCTCGACTATGTGGACTCTCATGGAGCGGTGGAGTCACACGAGATGTGGCTGTTCATGCGGGACCGATGCCTGTCGATTGCCGGGGGCACCACGCAGATCCTGCTCAGCGTGGCAGGGGAGCGGTTGCTCGGTCTGCCGCGTTGACAGCCAGCAGTCAGCTCGGATGCGCATGCGGTGTTGGGTGCTACGCGGGAGAGCGCCCGGACTGTAGAGGCCACGGCCGCGTCGACGAACTCGGTCGAGCTTGACATCGGTGCGCAGTGCATCCGAGATCGTCTTTGACGGTCGCCCATCTACGTCAAAACCTATGTCCGCCAACATGGTGACCATCTCGGATACCGTGGTGAGCCCGTGGCGATGGATATGCAGGACGAGCAGGTAACGCAAATCGGTGCGCAGCGACCGGGCCCGAGCGTTCATGCTCAGCACCATGCACGGTGCGCCGACATTGTCGGACTGGCGTCTTAAACAACACACGTCTGATGCCCGCGTTTATGCGACAACTACCGGCCTGACCAATTGTTGTCGCATAGACGCGGGCAGCACACCTACATGGTCAGAGCGGGTGCTCGGTACGCCGTCTGGTGACGGTTAGCTGAAGCGGGCCTGTGCGCAGGCGTCGGGCGAGATTACGCTCCGGCCGCCGATGCTGGCCTCCACGTGGCTGCACACGATGTAGTCGGCGTCGAGCTTGGGTTGTCCGGTCGCCCAGTCGGTCGGCTGGGTGGTGCCGGTGATCCGGAAACGGTCGACGTCACCTCCACCGAAGTAGACGGTGGTGAGCAGCCAGGTGCTACCGCCGTTGTGCTCCACGGTGTTCGGATTGTCGGCCCATTGCACCCAGAGATAGTTCATCCGGTCCGAGGTACGCAGCTCGGTGGTCTGCTTGGCCCACAGATCTCCCCCGAATCCCTCAATTCCGTTGGGAGTCCGAAGGTTGAAGCTCGCGGTGTAATAGCACTGCCGTTCGGCCTTGCGGCAGTCGGCCGTGGCGTGCACCTCGAGCTGACGCCCCTCGTCGACGGGCGTGCTGACGTCGGTGGTTTTGACCTCGGCGGTGGCCGTGCCCGGGAAGACCAGGGACGTGACCACCAGTGATGCGGCGGCCAGCGCCGCTTTCAGGGAGCTCATGATGGGGGAATCGTATCGGCCCGGTGGGGCCGCGTCGCTGAGATCTTTTTTCTGAACCTGGCGTTCACTCATCAAAGGTGACGTTGACATCGTCGGTCTCGGGAACCGCCTGGCACGCCAGGATGTACCCGTCATCGAGGTCGTTCTGCGACAGCGCGTCGTTGACGAGCATGCGGACCTTGCCGTCCTTCAAGATGCAGGCGCAGGTCATGCAGTGCCCCTCGCGGCAAGAGAACGGTGCGTCCAGTCCCTTTGCGAGTAGGACGTCGAGCAGGACGGTGCTCCGGGGCCAGCTGACCGTGTGGGTCTCGCCGTCGAGTTCGACGGTGGCCGTGGCAGGCGGTTCATCGTCGTCGGAGGGCTCGGCCAGCACCACCTCGGCGAACGGGTCGCTCTCCAGGGAACGGAAAACCTCGACATGCACGCGCTCCTCGGGCATGCCATTGCCCTTGAGCGCAGCCTCCGCGGCGTCCATGAACGGCCCGGGACCGCAGATGAAGGCTTCGTGTCCGGCCGCGAACGGGGCGGCCAGAGTGGCCAGGGTTTGTTGTGAGGGCAGCCCCTGGACCGATTCGAGCCAATGGATGACGGTCAACCGATCTGGATATTGCGTCGTCAGTTCGCGAAGTGCCGCACCGAAGATCACCGACCGCTCGTCGCGGTTGGCGTAGATGAGCGCCACCTTGCCGCTGCCCTGTGAGAGTGCGGACTTGCAGATCGCCATCATCGGGGTGATGCCGCTACCGGCGGCCAGCAGCAGGAAGTCACGATCGAGTTCTTTGGGGACGAATACTCCGGAGGGCGCCAGGACGTGCATGTGCATGCCGGCATGCGCGTTATCGCAAAGCCAATTGGACCCGTAACCATCGACGGTGCGTTTGACCGTGACAGTCAACCGCTCGTCGATATGCGGTGAGCTGGACAGTGAGTAGCAGCGTGCCACCGATCCAGTGCGATCGGAGGGAATGCGCAGCGTCAGGTACTGGCCGGGTGTGTACGCGAACTTGTCGGCCGCGTCCTCGGGGATGTCGAAGACCAGCGACCGGGAGTCGGCGGTCTCGTAGATCACCTCGGCGATGCGAACCTCGAGGACGTGTTTCCCCAGCGGAACGTCCGTCACGTGATTTCCTCCGTCAGTTGTACGTCGCCCGGGGGCGATGAGCCGCTTGCGCGAAGAGCCGCCAGCTTCGTGGAACTAGAACAGGTTACAGAATTGACCTTTGGCCCTACAACACCGTCGTCGCTTCGTTCCAGATGAGCCCGCCTTCCTGGGGTAGGCGAGGCGGTGTCGACACAGATCGAAACGTGTTCTAGTCTCAGCAGGGAACACGCGCTACCACCGTGGGTGTACAGCGGGTGTCGCGAACTACTAGCCCTAGTTTGTGCCGACTGATGCTAACTACAGCAGTGGAGGAAATGCAGTGACGACGACCGAACAGCGGGACGAGATTCAGGCGGTTCTCGCAGGAATTGACGACCTGCTGCCGATCCTGCGCAAGCGCGCGCAGGAGACCGAGGACCTGCGGCGTCTGCCTGACGCCACGGTCGCCGAACTGCAGGAGATCGGCTTCTTCAAGCTGCTGCAGCCCTCGCAGTGGGGTGGGTACGAGACCGCCCCCACCACCTTCTACGAGGCGGTGCGTCGTTTGGGCAGCGCCTGTGGCTCCACCGGTTGGGTTTCCTCGATCATCGGCGTGCACAACTGGCACCTGGCCCTGTTCGACCAGAAGGCGCAGGAGGAGGTGTGGGGCGACGACACCAACGTGCGCGTGTCCTCCTCGTACGCGCCGATGGGTGCCGGCGTCGTCGTCGACGGCGGGTACCTGGTCAACGGCGCGTGGAACTGGTCCTCGGGTTGTGACCACGCCACCTGGGCTTTCCTCGGTGGCCCCGTGATCAAGGACGGCCGTCCGGTCGACTTCGGCAGCTTCCTGATCCCGCGTACCGAGTACCGGATCGACGACGTGTGGAACGTCGTGGGTCTGCGTGGCACCGGCAGCAACACCGTCGTCGTCAAGGACGTGTTCGTGCCGTCGCACCGCTTCCTGTCGTACAAGAAGATGAACGACCAGACAGCCGGTGGCTACGAGACCAACACGGCACCCGTGTACAAGATGCCTTGGGGCACCATGCATCCCACCACCATCACCGCGCCGATCATGGGCATGGCATACGGCGCCTACGACGCCCACGTCGAGGCCCAGGGCAAGCGGGTGCGCGCGGCGTACGCCGGTGAGAAGGCCAAGGATGATCCGTTCACCAAGGTGCGGGTGGCCGAGGCGGCCAGTGATATCGACGCCGGGTGGCGCCAGTTGATCGGGAATGTGGGCGACGAGTACAAGCTCATCTCGGCAGGCCAGGAGGTTCCGTTCGAGCTGCGCGCCGCGGCCCGCCGCGACCAGGTGCGTGCCACCGGCCGGGCGATCGCCTCGATCGATCTGCTGTTCGAGAACTCCGGTGCTACCGCGCTGTCCAATGACGCTCCGGTTCAGCGATTCTGGCGTGATGCCCACGCCGGTCGTGTGCACGCTGCCAACGACGCCGAGCGGGCTTACCAAATCTGGGGTAACCACGCCTTCGAGCTGCCCGCCACCGACACAATGGTTTAACGCCGGGTATTAGGAGGAATCCGAGAATGGACGCCATCCGCTCACTGGGATACATGCGCATCGAGGCCACTGACATGGCGGCCTGGCGTGAGTACGGGCTCAAGATCCTCGGCATGGTCGAAGGCAAGGGCACGGTTGACGGTGCGCTGTACCTGCGCATGGACGACTTCCCGGCCCGTCTGGTGATTTTCCCCGGACAGCACGACCGACTGTCGGTTACCGGGTGGGAAGCCGCCAACGCTGCCGGACTACAGCAGGTCCGGGAGGCGTTGGAAGCCAACGGCACTCCGTACAAGGAGGGCACCGCGCAGGAGAAGGCCGAGCGCCGTGTCGATGAGCTGATCATCTTCGAGGATCCGTCGGGCAACATCCAAGAGGTGTTCCACGGTGTTGCCCTGGAACACCGCCGGGTGGTGAGCCCGTACGGGCACAAGTTCGTCACCGAGGAGCAGGGCCTGGGTCACGTGGTGCTGTCGACCAAGAACGACGCCGAGTCGCTGCATTTCTACCGAGATGTACTGGGGTTCAAGCTGCGTGACTCCATGCGGCTCCCACCGCAGATGCTGGGCCGTCCCGCCGACGGCGAGCCAGCCTGGCTGCGCTTCTTCGGCTGCAACCCGCGCCACCACAGCCTGGCGTTCTTGCCGATGCCGACCCCGAGCGGGATCGTGCACCTCATGGTCGAGGTGGAGAACTCCGACGATGTGGGTCTGTGTCTGGACCGTGCATTGCGTCGCAAGGTGCCGATGTCGGCCAGCTTGGGGCGACATGTCAACGACCTGATGCTGTCCTTCTACATGAAGACACCGGGCGGATTCGACATCGAATTCGGTTGTGAGGGACGCCAGGTCGAAGACGAGTCCTGGGTTGCGCGGGAGAGTACCGCGGTTAGCTTGTGGGGCCACGACTTCACCATCGGTGCGAAGCTGAACCAGTGACGGCTATTGACCCGCGGGCGTTCCGGAATGTGCTGGGGCAGTTCTGCACCGGCGTCACCATCATCACCACGACGCACGACGGCGAGCCGGTGGGGTTTGCATGCCAGTCGTTCGCGGCGCTCTCGTTGGAGCCGCCGCTGGTGCTGTTCTGCCCGACAAAGCAGTCGCGATCCTGGGCTGCTATCGAGGCATCGGGCAAGTTCTGCGTAAACGTGCTGGCCGAGGACCAGCGTGAGGTCTCGGCGCGGTTCGGCTCACGAGAGCCGGACAAGTTCGCTGGAATAGATTGGCATCCATCGGGTCTCGGATCGCCGATCATCGACGGCTCGCTGGCGCACATTGACTGCGAGGTCGCCACCGTCCACGACGGCGGAGACCATTGGGTGGTGTTCGGGTCGGTCAACGAACTGAGTGAGATCCCCGAGAAGCCGACGGCCACCCGGCCACTGCTGTTCTACCGCGGGCAGTACACCGGCATCGAGCCCGACAAGACCACGCCCGCCGATTGGCGCAATGACCTTGAGGCGTTCCTCACCGCTACCACCGAGGACACCTGGTTGTAACCGGCCTGCCATCGATTTCCTCTGCGGGCCTGGCCGATCCGGCGTAACGTCTCAGATCCAGGTGTTACCTCGGTGAGGGCGGGTCATGGCGTTGTACGAGTATCGCTGCACGAGCTGCGGCAGTACGTCGCGCAATTTTCCCTTGGCGACCGCCCCCGATAGCGTGTCCTGCCCCGGCTGCCCTGAATCGGCACGCCGAGTTTTCGGCATAGCCGGGATGAGCCGGGGCGCCTCGTCTCGCATGCGTCTGCTTGACGACACCCAGCGCACCGCCAGTGAGCCGTCCGTGGTGGCTGCGCTGCCCACCGCACGCCGGGCGATTCCCGTGACATCAAATCCCTTGCATCGCAAGTTGCCTCGCCCCTGACCGGAAGGATTGCCATGCCCGAAGTGTTGTTCCCGTTGGATTCGAGCAAGAAGTTCACCGAACAACAGATCGTCGGGCATAACCGGTGGCACCCCGACATTCCGCCGGCTGCCGTCGTCAAACCCGGTACTTCATTCCGGGTGCATTGCCGCGAATGGTTCGACGGTGCCATCCACAATGACGACTCCGCCGACGACATCCGTGACGCACCACTGACCACCGTGCACGCACTGTCGGGGCCGTTCTCGGTGGAGGGCGCTCAGCCGGGGGACCTGCTGATCGTCGACATTCTCGATGTGGGCCCGATTCCGCAGGAAGACTCCGGGCCACTGGCCGGGCAGGGCTGGGGTTACACCGGCATCTTCCCGACGACCAACGGTGGCGGATTCCTCACGGAGCAGTTTCCCGATGCCTACAAGGCGATTTGGGACTTCTCAGGTCAAACCGCAACCTCGCGACATATCCCTGGGGTCAGCTTCACGGGGATTGTGCATCCCGGGCTGATGGGGACGGCGCCGTCGGCGGAATTGCTGGCGCGTTGGAATGCGCGCGAGGGCGCGTTGATCGCTACTGACCCCTATCGTGTTCCCGCACTGGCTCTTCCGCCAGAACCCCGGGATGCTGTACTCGGTGGGCTTACCGGCGACACCTTTGACAGGGCGGCGGCAGAGGCGGCCAGGACCGCGCCGCCCAGGGAGAATGGCGGCAATCAGGACATCAAGAATCTGACCAAGGGCAGCCGGGTGTTCTACCCGGTGTTCGTGCCGGGCGGAAAGCTGTCGGTGGGTGACCTGCATTTCTCGCAGGGAGATGGCGAGATCACGTTCTGCGGAGCCATTGAGATGGGTGGCTTCATCGATCTGCACGTCGACGTGCTCAAGGGCGGAATGGACACCTACGGGGTGTCGGAGAACGCGATCTTCATGCCGGGTAACACCGACCCTCAATACTCGCAATGGCTGGCCTTCTCGGGAACCTCGGTCACTCTCGACGACGAACAACGCTATCTGGATTCGCATTTGGCGTATCAGAGGGCCTGTCTGCACGCTATCGATTACCTGACCAAGTTCGGCTACAGCCCGGAGCAGGCCTATCTCCTGCTGGGCGCAGCACCCATCGAGGGGCGACTGTCGGGTGTCGTCGATATCCCGAATTCCTGTGCCACTGTGTATATCCCGACGGCGATCTTCGACTTTCCGGTGACGCCGTCCGCGACGGGGCCAGTGCGAATCGATCCCGGGCCCGGCGCGCCGCGTTCGGTGGCAAGTTGAGGGCGGCCTACCGCGGTTCCTGCTGGGTGGCGCAGTGGATGCCGCCGCCGCCCGCGGCGATACCGTCGATATCGAGCTGAACCACCCTGCGCCCGGGAAAGACCGCCTCCAGCGTGGATTTGGCCGCCGCGTCGGCGTCCGGGTCTCCGAATTCGGGTGCGATGACGCCGCCATTGCACACATAGAAATTGATGTAACCCGCTGCGAAGTCCTCTGATTCGAAGTCATCGCGCCCCTGCTCGGGTGCCTCGAGTACTTCCACGCGCAGTGCGCGTCCGGCCGCATCCGTTGCCTTTTCGAGGATGTCGAGATGCCGGCGCGTCACGTCGTAGTCGAACGAGTCGGGGTCGTTATCCAGCCCTGCGACGACGACGCCCGGTCCGGTGAATCGCGCGTAGAAATCGGTGTGACCGTCCGTGATGTCCATGCCCGCGATGCCCGGTAGCCAAATGGTCTTCTGCAGACCAAGCAGACGCGCAAGCTCTGCCTCGACATCCTTTTTGGAGCGTCCCCGGTTGCGGTTGTTGTTGAGCACGCAACTCTCGGTGATGATCGCGGTGCCCTCCCCATCGACCTCGATGCCGCCGCCCTCGAGCACGAGATCGGTGTGAAGGACCCGCACTCCGGCGCGCTTGGCGACCTCGGCGGCGACCGTGGCGTCGGAGTCGTGCTTCTGTTTGTTGCCCCAGCCGTTGAAGTTGAAATCGACAGCTGCCTTGCCGGTGTCGTTGCGGACGAACACCGGCCCGCTATCGCGAATCCACAGGTCATCCAGCGGTGCGGGAACCAGTTCCACGTTGGGTCCGGCCAGTTGGCGCGCCAGTTCGATCTCCTGCGGTCGCACCAGCATCGACACCGGTTCGAACTGTGCGATGGCCTGGGCGATCGCACCCAGATTCTGCTGCACCTTTCGGTTGAGCCGCCGGCCCCAGATCTCGTCGCCGGCGCCGAAGGCCATCCAGGTTCGCAGGTGTGGTTCGCCCTCGTCGGGCATGCGCCAGATCTCGCCGTCGCTCACCTCGCCATTATCTTGCCGCTCGTCGGCAGTGTCCGCGCAGGAAGTCAGTGCGAGGCCCGCTGCCACTGCCGTTCCGAGTTGGAGCAGGTGTCGTCGGCGCATATCCAGATTGTGCTACCCGCGGCGGTTCAGTGCCGAAACAAGCCCGTCCGGGTCCGTAACGCTGAGTTGCAGGCCGCCGCCGGGCCGAACGGCAGTTAATCTCCGTACCAACGTCTGCCGTGTTCGGCGTGTGTCGATAGGTAGGCGCCCGGGCCGAAGTGCGTGTCATAGAAGCCCAGATCGATGTTCTGAGCCTGCAGGTACATTAAGACATGGACGGTCGGAACGGTGCCGGGAATCTTTCCGAAAGTGTCGTAAATGTACGAGGCCTGCGTCGTGACGATCTCCTGGATCGCCTCGGCCGGTAGCGCGGCCGCGCGCACCTTGCGTGAATCCGCCCAGGCGCCAGGGGTGTCGGGGTGGAAGGGCCCGCCGGGGCCGTACTTGCGCTCGATGTACTTCTGGACGCCCGCTGCGACCGTCGGCACATGTGGGGGACTGAGGGTTTCGAAGAATCCATCCAGACCGGTGGCATTCGGAAATGGCCACCGATCGTCGTTGTCGGAGCGGAACCCGATACCGGGTGCACGCGGGTCCCCGGAGCCGCCGAGCACCGAAAGCCGGTCGAGCCCGTCGAACATCCAGCCACCCAGTCCGAGCGCTTGAAGGAGGAGTACGCCGTTGTGGGTTGCGGTGGCCAGTTCGGCGCTGGCCTCGGTGAGCGTGTACTGCTCCACAAAAGACAGCGGAATAGGATCGTCGTAATTCCTTAAGCTGCTGAACTTTTCGGTGCCGGGAAGGCTCCGGTTGTTGACGTCGTCGTAGACCAGGTAGCCGTTCGCGGCGAAGAAGGAAAGGTTCGCGATCAGGTGTTCGGCCAGATCTGCCACCGGGAAGGCCAGCAGGCTGCCCGGGTGATTCCCGATCCAGGTGTTGTGGCCTTCCATGTACGGCTCCTCTCGTGGCAGTTCCAGACGTTTGTCCGAAATCCGCACGTAGGAGTCGGCGGTGTGAGTGATCCAGTCCTCGATGGACGCGAATTCACGAGGGGGTTCATCACGTGTCGGCAGCAGGTAGATCCCGGTGTCATCGGTGAAGAAGAGCTGGCTGGTGTGAAATCCGGCGGCGGAGGGAAAGGTGCGTCCAGTCGCACTGCCGGAGTAGTTCGGGAACGCGGGGGCGTATCCGGGGTGATAGGTGATGCCATAGTGCCATCCGGTTACACCCCCAACCACCGAAAGGATCAGTGCGCGTTCGACTTCCGATATCGGTCTGACGGGATGCCCGCTGGTGTAGGCCAGCGGACCGTCGGGAATGCGTCCGCCGAGAGGGAAGCGTCGGGACCGGCGCCCGGTGATCGCTGCCAGCAGCGGGAACGTGGTGACCTCTGCCAGGGCTTCGCGTTCGCGGTCGGATATCTGCAGCGTCATGGATCAAGCCGACCACTGCGCGGTTGTGGGGTCAACCTTTTGGCTTGTCCCCTTTCAAAATATGTCACGAAGGGGGGCTTGCGGCAAGGCCCCCATCGTGACGCACAATCCTGCGACCACGAATTTCGACTGATGGGAACGGGTATGACGATGCCGAACTTTTTCGAGGCGCACGAGTCGGGCGCGTACTTCCATGGCACCAAGGCAGACCTCGAGATAGGCGATCTGTTGACCCCCGGGCATCTGTCGAACTACGAGGAGGGCCGCATCATGAACCACGTCTACGTGACGAGAACACTGATCGGCGCGGGACTCGCCGCCATCATGGCCAAAGGCGAGGGCAGGGGCCATGTCTACATCGTGGAACCGGAGGGCACCCTGGAAGATGATCCGAACGTGACGGACAAGAAGTTCCCCGGGAATCCGACCCACTCGTACCGCACCCGGGAACCCGTGCGCATCGTTGGCGAGGTTGAGGACTGGGAAGGGCCCCCGCCTGAATTCATGGAAACCTTCCGGGCGGGGCTAGCCAACCTTCAGCGCACGGGAAACGCCGTCATATATGACTGAACACGACAGGAAAGGATCAAAGACGGCTACGCCGTGCGTCGTACCTTGAGGGCCTCGGTGATCATCGGAATCTGCAACGGTAGCCGGGCGATGGCGCCGAGCTTCAGTGGCAGCGGCTTGTCCCACCACTGCCGCGCCATGTTGATGTTCGCGGGGAAGACGGCGATGAACAGGAGCGCCGCGAGCGTACCGCCGAGCCTGCGTGTCTTCGGGGCCAGTAGCAGCGCACCGGTTCCGAGTTCGGCAACACCCGAGGCATACGTGTAAAACCGGGCTTCACCAGGCAGCTGGGCCGGGACGATGTCGTCGAAGGGTTTGGGTGCGACGAAATGTACGACGCCGACGCCGAGGAGCACGGCGGCGAGCCGGTAGGCGGGCCAGGGGCTGGCTTTGGTCTGCATGCCCGGAGTCTAGGCCGGGAACCTACAGTCCCGCGGCGCTCTCCAGGCTTGGGAGCAGCTGACGTGGTGTTCCCAGCAGCAGCGCGCTGCCGTGTGCGCGCTTGAAGTAGAGGTGGGCGTCGTGCTCCCAGGTGATGGCGATACCGCCGTGCAACTGGATCGAGTCCGCGGCCACTGCCGAGAGTGCCTCGCTGGCTTTGATTCTCGCTACGGTCGCGGCCTCGGCGGTGAGGTCTTGGATGGACTGGTACACGATGGCGCGTGCGGACTCCACCAGCACATACAGATCTGCCATCCGGTGTTTGAGGGCCTGGAAGCTGCCGATCGTACGGCCGAACTGCACCCGGGTCTTGGTGTATTCGACAGTGAGTTCCAGGGCGCGCGCCGCTGCGCCCACCTGCTCGGCGGCCAGCAGTAGCCCGGCCTTGTCGATCAGTCCTGGGGCAGTGCCGATCGGCTCGTTTCCGCTGACCACGACTGCGGCGAGTCGGCGGGCGGGATCCATCGTCGACAGCGCCGTAGCGGTGACGTTCTCTGCTCGGTGTACTTCGTCGCCATCCAGGGTGAGTACTACATCGGCGATAGCTCCGTTGACGACGTATCCCGGGTCGAAGGCCACCGCACCGATCGATTCACCGGCCGCCAGCGATTCCAGTAGTTCACCCTGGTAGCCGGCCTCGAGGAGGGCCAGCTCCGCCCACAGGGTGCCCATCAGTGGACTGGGCACCAGCCCACGGCCGAGTTCTTCCACCACGACGGCCGCGTCCGCGAGCTCGCCTCCGGCACCGCCCAACTCCTCCGGAACCAGCAACGCTGCCGCTCCGACCTGCTCACACAGGACGGTCCACAGGTTCTCGTCATAGCCGCGCTCGGATTCCATCGCCTTGCGCACCGCGGCCGAGTCGGCTCGTTTGGTCACCAAGGAACGGACGGTGTCACGCAGCATCTGCCGTTCGTCGTTTGAGGAAGTACTCACAGGGCCTCCAGTACACGCGCACGGTGCCATTCCGGTGTGCCCCACGCCGCCGTCAGCGCCCGCACCTTGAGGATCCACAGAGAAAGGTCGTATTCGGCGGTGAAGCCGATGGCGCCATGGGTCTGTAGAGAAGAGCGCGCGGCAAGGTAGGCGGCCTTGCCGGCGGCAACCTTCGCGGCGCTCACATCGCGAGCGGCGGTGGGGGATTCGTCGGCGAGGGCCAGTGCGGCGCCGTACACCAGCGGGCGCGCCAGCTCCAGAGCGATGTGTACATCGGCCAGTTTGTGCTTGACGGCCTGGTAAGAGCCGATCGGCCGGCCAAACTGGGAACGCTGCTTGGCATACTCCACGGCACGGTCCAGCAGGGCCTGTCCGGCACCGATCAGTTGTGCTGAAATGCCAAGCACACCAAAGTCGATGGCGCGGCTGGTGTCCAGGGAGACACCGCCGCCAGTCGGCGTCACGTCGAACACCCGACGGGTGGCATCGATCGACTCATGCTGGGCACCGGCCTGCCCCTCACGGAGCCCGATGTCATCGGCGATGAGCACCAGACCGGCGACGTCCGCATCGAGCGCACGCGGTGTGACGGGAGGTGCGGCGACCGTAGCAATGAGTTCTCCGGCGGAGAGTTGTGAGGACCGCTCATCCTCCGTGAGCAAGACTGGTGCCAC
Organism: Mycobacteroides chelonae; assembly: GCF_016767715.1. Lineage (NCBI taxonomy): Bacteria > Bacillati > Actinomycetota > Actinomycetes > Mycobacteriales > Mycobacteriaceae > Mycobacteroides > Mycobacteroides chelonae. The sequence goes on from NZ_CP050145.1 coordinate 556,466, forward strand.
CACGATCGATTCGACAACGGGTCCGGGTACCGCCCACTTGCCCAAGCCCTCGAGAGCGACAACCAGATCGACGGGGTGTGCCCCGATGCCGTCGTATTTCTCGGACACCGCCAGGGCCGTGACGCCAAGGTCGGCCAGCGTTGACCACACGGCCAGCCCGGGTTCGTGGTTGCCCGCGGCCCACGCGCGCGCTGCGCCGGGAACATCGGCGGCCGACAGGGCGGCATCGATGCTGGCCGCGAAATCCCGCTGCTGAGTGTCCAGATCGAACCTCACTTGGCACCTCCCGTGCGAGCACTTGCGCTGCTTTCCCTGGGTAGGCCAAGGATGCGTTCGGCGATGATGTTGCGCTGAATCTCATTGGTACCCGCGTAGATCGGGCCGCCGAGGGAGAAGAGGTACCCGTCGGTCCACGGTCCGGTCAGCTCGCCGTCCGCGCCGCGTAGCTCGAAGGCCGTCTCGTGCAGGGCGACATCCAATTCGGACCAGAACACCTTGGTGATCGAGGACTCGGCACCTAGCTCGCCGCCGCTCGCCAGCCGGGTCACGGTGCCGAAGGTGTGCAGCCGGTAGGCCTGTGCCGCGATCCAGGCGTCTGCCACACGTTCGGAAGCGAACCCATTGTCCGGAACCGATTTCCACAGGTCCACCAGCCGATCGGCGGTGGCCAGAAAACGGCCGGGGCTGCGCAGCGACATGCCACGCTCATTGCTCGAGGTGCTCATGGCCACGCGCCAGCCGTCGTGCACGCCGCCGATGACGTCCTCGTCGGGAACAAATACGTCGTCCAGGAAGATCTCGGCGAAGCCGGGGTCGCCGTCGAGCTGCGGAATGGGGCGCACCGTGACGCCCTCGGCCTTGAGGTCGAACATGAAGTAGGTCAATCCCTGATGGCGCTGGGCCGCCGGGTCGGATCGGAATAGCCCGAATGCCCTGTCCGCGAAGGGTGCTCGCGAGCTCCAGATCTTCTGACCGGACAGCCGCCAGCCCCCGTCGACCTTGCGGGCGGGGGAGCGCAGCGAGGCCAGGTCGCTACCGGATTCCGGCTCCGACCATGCCTGCGCCCATATCTCCTCGCCGTTGGCCATTTTGGGCAGGATGCGATCCAGCTGGTCCTTGCTGCCATGTGCGAACAATGTCGGGCCCAGCAGGAACATGCCGTTCTGGCTGATGCGCGCCGGGGCGCCCGCCTTGAAGTACTCCTCCTCGAAGATCACCCATTGCAGCAGGGTGACATCGCGACCGCCGTACTCCCTGGGCCAGGACACCGCGGAAAATCCCGCGTCGTACAGGGTGCGTTCCCATTGCCGGTGCGCCACTGCACCTTCCGGGGAGTCGTAGGAGGGCAGCGGCGGGTTCGGGACGTTGGCGGCGAGGAACTCGCGCACCTCCGCCCGGAATGCCTCGGTCTCGTCGTCGAGCAATAGGTCCATTACGCAGACTCCTCATGCATGGCACGCAGGGTGGGTTTGACCACCTTGCCGCCCAGGTTGCGGGGAAGTTCGTCGAGAAACTCGACGAACCGCGGTTTCTTGAAGTTCGCCACATGCTGTGCGCAGTAATCGATTACTGCCTGAGAGTCCAGAGATGCACCGGGCTTGCGCACGATGTACGCCTTACCGACCTCGCCGAGGCGCGCGTCGGGAACACCGATCACGGCGGTATCGGCCACACCCTCCAGGCGCATCAGCACCTGCTCGATCTCGGCGGGATACACGTTGAACCCGCCGCAGATGTACATGTCCTTGAGGCGGTCGGTGATGGTGAGATTTCCGCGCTCGTCGAGCTTTCCGATATCACCGGTGTGCAACCAGCCGTCCGAGTCGATGGTCTCGGCGGTGGCCTGCGGATCGTCGAGATAGCCCTTCATGACATTGGCGCTACGCAGCAGCACTTCGCCTTCATCGCCGGGTTTCTGCGCGCCGTCGATCCGTAGCTCGTAGCCGATCATCGGGCGCCCGCAGGTGGTCGCGACGGTGACCGCGTCGTCATCGGAGCGGCAGATCGTGGCGAAACCCTGAGTCTCGGTGAGGCCGTAGGCGGTAAGCACCAGATCGAAATCCAGTTCAGATTGCATGCGTTCGATGAGCACCACCGGGACGACGGCCGCACCCGTGACCGAGTACCGCAGCGAGGTCAGGTCGTAGTTCTTGCGTGCCGGATGGTCGAGCAGCATCTGGAAGATGGTCGGCGCGCCGGGCAGCACGGTGATCTGGTGCTCCTGGACGGCGGCCATCGCCTTTTCGGGGTCGAAGGTCAGCTGCGGCATGAGTGCCGCGCCGGTCTGCAGGCAGGCCAGGATGCCCGCCTTGTACCCGAAGTTGTGGAAGAACGGATTGACGCAGAGATAACGGTCGTTTTCGGTGAATTCGCCGTAGGTGGCCCAGGCCAGGGAGGCGGCCAGCGGTTGACGGTGCATGCACAGCACGCCCTTGCTGCGCCCGGTGGTGCCGGAGGTGAAAAGGATGTCGCTGATGTCCTCGGAATCCACGGTGTCCCGGCGGGTGTCGATGTCCTCGTCGGTGACATCGTTTCCGCGCGCCACGAACTCGTCCCAGTTGCACCGATCGCCGGCCTCCACCGCGACCCGCACGATGTGCCGCAGGTCGGGGAGCGTTGCGGCGTCCAGCTCGGTGATGCGGTCCGAACCGAGGAAGATCCCGACAGAAACCAGCACGCGGGCCTGGCTGCGCTGCAGAATGTCGGTCGCCTCGTCGACGGTGTAGCGGGTGTTCATCGGGACGACGGCGGCGCCCGCGTACTGCGCACCCAGGCAGGCGATGGGCCAGTGCCATGAATTGGGGGACCAGATGGCGACGCGATCGCCGTGCTCGACCCCGAGCGCGATCAGCGCCGCGGAGAAGCGCCGCGCGCGGATACGAAGTTCTGAGAAGGTCAGCCAGGAGCCGTCCGCATAGAGGGCGTCGCGACCGCCGAAACGAGCCGCTGCCTGGTCCAATGCTGCCGGGATGGTGAGTTCGGGTGTCTGCTGCGCCGACTCCATACGCGTCCGACCCACCTTCCAATAACAAGCAAGTGCTTGGTAGGTTAGCCTACAGGTGTGGGTGAGTTCCAAGCGGCTTCCGAGCGTCCGTTGTCGGAGATATCCGACGATCAGGTGCGTGCCGAGATCCGGGAATGGCTGGCCGAGAACCTTATCGGCGAGTTCGCCGAGCTGAAGGGCCTGGGCGGCCCGGGTAGCGAGCACGAGGCGTTCGAAGAGCGCCTCGCCTGGAACCGTCACTTGGCTGCCGCGGGCTGGACCTGCCTGGGCTGGCCGGTCGAGCACGGTGGTCGCGGGGCCACCGTGAGCCAGCGCGTCATCTTCTATGAGGAGTACGCGCGCGCCGAGGCGCCGCACAAGGTCAATCACCTGGGTGAGGAGCTGCTCGGACCGACACTCATCGCCTACGGCACCCCCGAGCAGCAGCAGCGCTTCCTTCCGGCCATCCGCGATGTCACCGAGCTGTGGTGTCAGGGATATTCGGAGCCCGGCGCGGGGTCAGACCTTGCGAACGTATCCACCACTGCGGTGCTTGACGGTGACGAATGGGTGATCAACGGGCAGAAGGTGTGGACCTCGCTGGCGCTGCAATCGCAGTGGTGCTTCGTGGTCGCGCGCACCGAACCCGGATCGACGCGACACAAGGGTCTCTCGTATCTTCTGGTGCCCCTTGATCAACCAGGTGTCGAGATCCGCCCGATCATCCAGCTGACCGGCACCTCGGAGTTCAACGAGGTGTTCTTCGACAGCGCGCGCACCGCCGCCGATCTGGTGGTCGGTGAGCCGGGCGATGGCTGGCGGGTCGCCATGGGCACCCTGACCTTCGAGCGTGGCGTCTCGACCCTGGGTAACCAGATCACCTATGCCCGTGAGCTTTCGAGGCTTGCCGAGCTCGCCAAGTCCAACGGCTCGGCGGACGACCCTGCGATCCGCGAGCGCCTGGCCCAGGCCTATGTCGGGCTTCGTACCATGCGCGCCTACGCGCTGGCCACCATGGACGAGGAGCGTCCCGGCCAGGACAATGTGTCAAAGCTGTTGTGGGCCAACTGGCATCGTGATCTGGGCGAGCTGGCGATGGAGATCATCGGAAAGTCGACCCTGTTGACCGATGGCGGCGAGATGGACGAATGGCAGCGTCTATTCCTCTTCTCTCGTGCCGACACGATTTACGGCGGCTCCAATGAGATCCAACGCAACATCATCTCCGAGCGGGTGCTCGGACTACCCAGAGAGGCGCGCTAAGTGAGCTTGTCCCAGGCACCGAAAGAGATTGACGGACACGGTCTTCTGAAGGGCAAGGCCGTCGTCGTGACCGCGGCAGCCGGAACCGGGATCGGCTCGTCGACCGCGCGCCGTGCTCTGGTCGAGGGGGCCGACGTGGTCGTTTCCGACTACCACGAGCGCCGCCTCACCGAGACGCGTGACGAGCTCGCGGCGCTCGGGCTGGGCAAGGTGGCCGCGGTGGTGTGTGATGTCACCTCTACCGAGGCTGTCGACGCACTGATCGTCGAATCCGTTGCCGCACTGGGCCGTATCGATGTACTGGTGAACAATGCCGGGCTCGGCGGTGAGACTCCCGTTGCCGACATGACCGATGAGCAGTGGGACCGGGTTCTCGATGTCACCTTGACCTCCACGTTCCGCGCGACCCGCGCGGCCCTGCGGTACTTCCGCGAGGCCGGTCATGGTGGTGTCATCGTCAACAACGCGAGCGTGCTGGGCTGGCGCGCGCAGTACGGGCAATCGCATTACGCCGCCGCCAAGGCCGGCGTCATGGCGCTCACGCGATGCAGCGCCATCGAGGCCGTCGAGCATGGCGTACGCATCAACGCGGTAGCCCCGAGCATTGCCCGGCACAAGTTCCTCGACAAGGTGACGTCCTCGGATCTACTGGACAAGCTGTCTTCCGATGAGGCATTCGGTCGCGCCGCCGAGCCGTGGGAAATTGCCTCCACCATCGCCTTCCTGGCCAGCGATTACTCGAGCTATCTGACCGGTGAGGTCATCTCGGTGTCCAGCCAGCGGGCGTGACATGCGCCATTAAGCGGTGACCAAACAAGCGCTTGGTTGATACAGTGGGGAGGTGGACAAGGTGGCAGAAGTGCGAGAGTCGGACGCTCTTCGCGCAAGCGGTGCATCGCAGCCGTCGCGACGTGACGAACTGCTGAGCCTTGCGGCTGCCATGTTCGCAGAGCGCGGCCTGCGCGCCACCACGGTGCGCGACATCGCCGATGCCGCCGGAATTCTGTCAGGCAGCCTCTATCACCACTTCGATTCCAAAGAGGCGATCGTCGACGAACTGCTGCGCGACTTCCTCGAGGGACTCTTCGCCCGGTATCGCGAGATTGCCGCGGCCAACCTGAATCCCGTCGACACGCTTAAGGGCCTGTTCCTGGCCTCGTTCGACGCTATCGAAACCAAGCACGCACAGGTCGCCATCTACCAGGCGGAAGCGCCTCGGCTGCTGTCGCAGGAGCGGTTCGCCTATCTGAACGAACTCAACACCGAGCAGCGCGAGTTATGGCTCGAAGTGCTGCGCGACGGCATCGCCCAGGGCTACTTCCGTCCCGATCTTGATGTGGCAGTGGTGTACCGGTTCATTCGCGACGCAACATGGGTATCGGTGCGCTGGTTCCGTCCGGGCGGTTCGCGCACGGCGCAGGAAGTCGCCGAACAGTACCTTTCGATAGTCCTCGGCGGGATTACCGTCGATTAGTCTGGGAAATAAGGAGATTCACCATGTCTGAGGCGTACATCATTGACGCTGTGCGTACCGCTGTCGGTAAGCGCAACGGCTCACTGTCCACGGTGCACCCGCTGGATCTGGGTGCGGCCACCTTCAAGGGGCTCTTCGACCGCGTCGACGTCGACCCCGACGCCATCGATGACGTGATCATGGGTGTCCTGGACGCCATCGGTGGGCAGGCCGGCAATGCCGGACGCCTCGCGTGGCTGGCCGGTGGATACCCGGAAGAGGTGCCCGGCTGCACCGTCGACCGCCAGTGCGGATCGAGCCAGCAGGCCATTTCCTTTGCCGCGCAGGCCGTTATGTCCGGTACCGCGGACCTGGTGGTGGCCGGTGGCTTCCAGAACATGAGCAAGATTCCGATCTCTGCGGCGATGATCGTCGGCAAGGAGTACGGATTCACCTCGCCCACAGCAGAATCCGAAGGCTGGCTGCACCGCTATGGCGATCAGGAAATCTCCCAGTTCCGCGGCGCGGAGATGATCGCCGAGAAGTGGGACATCAGCCGCGAGGAGATGGAGCAGTTCGCGCTCTCCAGCCATGAGCGGGCTTTTGCCGCGATCCGCAACGGACACTTCGACAATGAGATCATCCCGGTCGGCGACTTCCGTGTCGACGAGGGTCCGCGCGAGAGCACGCTGGAGAAGATGGCTGGGCTCAAGACCCTCGTCGATGGGGGCCGGCTCACGGCAGCTCTGGCCAGCCAGATCTCCGACGGTGGTAGCGCGACGCTGGTCGCCTCGGAAAGCGCCGTGAAGGCGCACGGGCTGAAGCCACGCGCACGTATTCATCACATCAGCGCCCGGGGCGACGACCCGGTGTTCATGTTGACCGGCCCCATCCCCGCCACCAAGTACGCGCTGGCCAAGACCGGTCTGACGATGGACGATATCGACGTTGTCGAGATCAACGAGGCCTTCGCCCCCGTGGTGTTGGCATGGGCCAAGGAGCTGGATGTCGACCTGAAGAAGGTCAACCCCAACGGCGGCGCAATCGCGCTGGGTCACCCGTTGGGGGCCACCGGCGCCAAGTTGTTCGCCACCATGCTCAACGAGTTGGAGCGCACCGGCGGCAAGTACGGCCTGCAGACGATGTGTGAGGGCGGCGGCACCGCCAACGTCACCATCATCGAGCGCCTCTGAGCGCCTCTGAGCGCCTCTGAGCGCCTCTGAGCGCGTCGCGGGCGTAGCCTGAACTGATGCGTGCAGGAATCCTGATCGGCACGGCCGCGGCGGCCCTCGGCGTCATCGCAAGCAGTGCGCCGGCATCTGCCGAACCGTGTCCGCCGGAGGTCTGCAGCATTCCCGGATTGCCGGGCGGCAGTCTGCCGTTCAATCCGCAGATGTCTGACCTGCCACAAGACCCGATGTGGATGGGCCAGGCCTGGGATTGGTTGAGCAAGCGGGACAACACAGGCATGTTCGACACCCCAGGGGCAGCGGACTTCATTCGGTCGCAGCCATCCGATGCGTGGGTGCCGGAACAGGCGCCGCTGCCACCCCTACCGGGGCCTGCTCTACCGGGCGACTAGTTTCCGGCCCAGGTGCCGAACGGGACGTCAGGGTCGGTGCCCAGCGGGGTATCCGGGTCGGCGCCACCGATGTCGTTGGCATGGTCCGGGACATAGGGATCGGTTCCGTACGGCACGTCCGGGTCGGCGCCGCCCTTGTTCTGGTCCTGCAACAACACGTGGTGCGGACCGCGGTCGGTCGGTAGCTCCATCGCCCCTTGTGAGGGTGCGTGGATGGGTTGCTCGGGTACCAATGGTTCGTCGGGGTCGGCCGCGGCGATCGGTGCCAGCACGAAGGCGGCGGCTGCGGCCAAACAACACGCAGCTGTCGAGAAGCTGAACGTTCGATGTCTCATATCTCCAGGATTCTCCCGTATTCTGTGAATCCGCTGTCCCTATCCTTGCCCATTCCTGTCGAGTGGGAATCTGGCGAGGGATTTCGGCCGATTTCCCTCGTGAGATTCCCACTCAGATTTGTCAGTGGTGAGTGGCATGCTCCCGCTATGGGAGAGGTTCCATGGCCGTTTCGTTCGGGTGAGGCTATTGCTTCCGGGGCTGTGACTGAGCACGAAATCCGTCGTCGATACGAACAGCTCTACCCATCCGTGTACGTTCCACGCGGATCGAATGTGACGGCCATACAGCGTGCGCGGGCCGCATGGTTATGGTCGCGGCGGGGCGGGGTGGTCGCGGGCTTGTCCGCGTCGGCGCTTCTCGGCTCAAAGTGGGTAGATGGTTCGGCCCCAGCGGAATTGATCTATCAGAACCATAAGGCGCCGACGGGGTTGAGGGTTCACCGAGAGTCATTGCTGGCAGACGAGGTTGCCCGCGTTGACGGCCTCGCGGTCACCTCGGCGGCACGCACGGCCTTCGATCTTGGACGCTGGTTGCCGCCGCACACCGTTGTTGAACGCTTGGACGCCCTGATCGCAGCTACTGGCGTCAGCCCTGCACAGATTCTTCAGATCGCGGATATGCATCCCGGAGCCAGGGGGCTGGTGGCGCTCGGCAGGGCGCTGGAGTTGGTCGACGGCGGAGCAGAGTCACCTCAAGAAACCCGCACGAGGCTGCTTCTCGTAAAGGCGGGATTCCCCACGCCGCGGACTCAGATCCGGGTCTACACGCGCTATGGAGAATTCGTCGCGAGGATCGACATGGGATGGGAGGACCTCAAACTCGGAGTCGAATTCGACGGCGCCCAGCACTGGACTGATCCGCATCAGCGTTCCCGCGATGTCGACCGGTCAGCCGGACTCTCCGCAGAGGGCTGGACCATCATTCGGGTGACATCCGAGATGCTGCGGCATCGAGCGGGCACGATCGTGGCCCGGGTCGATGAGGCGTTTCGAATGGCGATGTCGAGTGGGAATCTGGCGAGGGATTTCGGCCGTTTTGCCTCGTGAGATTCCCACTCGGCGGTTAGAGGATGGCCGCGTTCGCACTCTTCAGATGGGCGACCGCTTCCGTCACGATCGCGTCGATCAGGTCTTGACAGCTGGGCAGGTCATCGAGGATGCCCGCGACCTGACCGGAGGCGAGAACACCGGCACCGGTGTTGCCCTCCACCAGACCGGCTTTCAGCAGCATCGGGGTGTTCGCGGCCATGAGCACCTGAGACCAGGTGAGCTCCTTGCCGTGACGCATCGCCAGGCCGTCCTTGACCATGGACCGCCACGTCATTCCCGACATCTTCTTGAACTTGGCCGCGTTCCGGATCGCTGCACTGAATCCACGTACCCGCGAACCGCTTTCGAGCTTCTCGACCAGCTCGGTGCGCAACACCCGGTGCGGCATGCCGTCGACCCGGGTCGACACCACGGTGCCGTCGAGGGCCGAGGCCAGATAGCGCTCCTTGACTGCATCCGGCACGGTGCTATCGGAGGTCAGCAGGAATCGGGTGCCCATGGCGACACCGGCCGCGCCGTAGGACAGCGCGGCGGCGAGGCCACGCCCGTCGAAGAATCCACCGGCGGCGATGACCGGCATTCCGGTGTCCTTCACCGCATCGAGCACCGAGGGCAGCAGCAGGGTGGTTGCCACCGGACCGGTGTGTCCGCCGCCCTCACCACCCTGGACGATCACCGCGTCGGCGCCCCAGGCGGCGACCTTCTTGGCATGCTTGGCTGCGCCGATAGACGGAACCACCACCACGCCATTGTCTTTCAGCTTGGCGATTAGATCCTGCTTGGGTGCCAGCGCGAACGAGGCCACCTTCACCTTCTCGCGGATCAGGAGATCGATGCGCTCGGTGGCATCACCGGCGTCAGCACGGATGTTCACACCGAAGGGTTTATCGGTGAGTGACTTCGTCTTCGAGACTGCCGCGACCAATTCTTCCAGCGTCATGGTCGCCGAGGCGAGGATGCCCAGACCGCCGGCGTTGGAGGTGGCGGCCACCAGTCGCGGTCCGGCCACCCAGCCCATGCCGGTCTGGACGACGGGATGGTCGATGCCGACCAGCTCGGTCAGCGCTGTTTTGAGGACCGGTGCGCTCATTGCTTGACTTCCTTGTCCCGGAACGACTTCGGATCGATCACCTCGCGAATGATCCGTAGCTCTTCATCGGTGGGCAGACGGGTCTCACCGGCGTCGGCCAGCCCGTGCACCTCGAAGCTGGTGTTGGACGCGACGTCCTCGGCCGAGACGCCGGGGTGCAGTGACAGGGCCTGCATCTCGTGGTTGGGCCCGTTGAAATCGAACACACCCAGGTTAGAAATCACCCGGAACACGTTGAGGTACTTGTACGCCGGGTTGGCCGGGTCGACCTTGTCGTAGCCTACGCCCGAGACGATGTCGACAGAGTTCCCGAACACACGCGCCGAGTGGTTGCCCACCCAATACGACGTGGCGTGATTGATGGTGTTGCCGGGAGCGCCGCGCACACCGAACATCTGCCGGGTCGGGTGCTGCAGCGGCCCGAACGCCGAGAGGTTCTGATTGCCGTAGCGGTCAATCTGGTTGGCGCCCATGACGACATGCCGGCGGCCGGAGGCCACCACATCGAACACCTTGCGGAAGGGCATCCACCCTTCGATCGGCGAGACGCCGCCGATCGCCGGTGTCTCGGCCATCAGGACGGCCTCGCCATCGGAAAGCACCAGATCAGGGGAGAACGTCAGGCGAGCCAGCCGGGCGCCGACGGTGGACATGGTCGACATCGCGGAGGCCATGATCTCGCCTGCGTCCCTGAACAACTCGGCGCACGCCACGGCGCATACCTCGGCGCGGGTTGCCTCGCTCATGCCTGCTGCTCCTTAAACCGCTTAACGGCTGCCTGGTAGTCCTCTTCGGAACCGGACAGGTAGGTGTCGACGAAGGTCTGCCAGGTCTCCGGATCCCCGGCGGCCTCGGCGTAGTGCCGCTGGAACTTCTCGTCGCGGCCGTAGTCGGCGGCGCCGATGGTGAAGTGCGCGCCACCGGGAGCTTCCACCACCTTGTCCACCATCATGCGGTTCAGCAGAAGTGACTGCAGAGGAACGGTTTTCACCAGTTCTTCGGTGGAGACGACCTTCTCTACAGAGAGGAAGCGGCGCTCGGCTGCCAGGCAGTAGAGGTCGTCGAAGTATGGGTCCACTCCGGTGTAGGCGGCATTGCCGGTGGCGTCACCCAGGTTCAGGTGCACGAATGCGGCGTCCAGATTCAGCGCGGGCATCGCGACCAGGGTCTCGTTATCCGCATACGGGGATGTGACGGTCTTGAGCTCGTCTCCCCAGAAATTCATGACGTCCGAGCCGAGCCCGGCCCGGATGGGCAGGAACGGCAGGCGGGCGGCGGCGGCTTCCAGGCCGCACTTGACCATGCCCTCGTCCATCTCGCGGGACTCGATCGCGCCGGTGGTGCGCGCCTTGGCGAACCACGGGTCATAGAACGGCGGCGAATCCAGGGACACGAAGCCGTAGTAGGCCTTTTTGACCTTGCCCGCCGAACACAGCAGGCCCAAGTCCGGTCCGCCGTAGGTGACGACCGTCAAATCCTTGACATCCGAACGTAAGATCGCGCGCACGAAGGCCATCGGCTTGCGGCGCGAACCCCAGCCTCCGAGGCCGATGGTCATGCCGCTGCGCAGTTCGGAGACGACCTCGTCGAGAGTGCTTGTCTTGTGTGCCATTAGTTTCCCTTCGGCTTTCCGGTCTCGACGAATGCGTCGCGATGCTCGTCGGCGACACCCGCCAGGTTGAGCTCGAATGTGAAGCCCTGCTCCATGCGGTAACTCGACTCGACGTCCTGCGGATCGATGAAGTTGATGGCTTCCTTGGCGGCGCGGATGACGCGGGTGTCCTTGGCGGCGATGTCACGCGCTACGCGCAGCGCGGCCTCGTCGAGCTCCTCCCGTGGCACCACCTCGTGGATGGATCCGTAGTGGTGCAACGTTTTTGCGTCAACCTTGGCCGCGGTGTAGAACATCCGGCGCATCACATGCTGGGGAACCAAGCGCTGCAGATGAGTGGCGGTGCCGAGCGCACCACGGTCCACCTCGGGCACGCTGAACACCGCGTCGTCGGAGGCGACGATCACGTCGGCGTTACCCACCAGGCCGATTCCACCGCCGAGGCAGAAGCCGTTGACGGCGGCGATGACGGGCACCTTGCAGCGGTAGACCGCGCTGAAGGCTTCGAAACAGCCGCGGTTGGTGTCGATCAAGGCGGTGAAGCCCTGTCCTTCCGCCTGAGTGCGCTGCATTTCCTTGATGTCGGCGCCCGCGTTGAACCCGCGGCCCTCGGCTCGCAGGATCACGACGTGGGTGGACGGGTCGTTGCCCGCGGCCAGGATGGCGTCGGCCAGCTCAAACCATCCGCGCGAGGGGATGGCGTTGACCTTCGGATAGTCGACGGTGACGGTCACGATGCCCGGTTCAACCGTCGCGGTGATGATGCCCATGAGACTCCTCAAGGTACCGAAACAAGCACTTGCTTGGTACGCTACCATGGCTCGAAAGCGCAGGACAAACAGCAGGAATACAGCAAGGAGTGACGTGCGAACCCCTTACGAACTCGGCCTCGCGGGTCGCGTCGTGCTGGTCACCGGAGGTGTCCGCGGCGTGGGTGCCGGGATCAGCCGGGTGTTCGACGAGCTCGGTGCAACGGTGATTACCTGTGCGCGCCGTCCCGGTGAGACCCCTTACGAATTCCATTCCTGCGATGTCCGTGATGAAGAGTCGGTCGATGCGCTCATTAACACCGTTGTTTCCACGCATGGGCGTCTGGACGCCGTCGTCAATAACGCCGGTGGTGCGCCCTTCGCACTGGCTGCCGACGCGAGCCATAACTTTCATCGCAAGATCATCGAACTGAATCTGCTCTCCGCCTTGCTCGTCTCGCAGCGCGCCAACGCCGTGATGCAGCGGCAGGACGAGGGCGGCACCATCGTCAACATCACCAGCGTGAGCGCAAGCCGGCCCTCGCCGGGTACCGCCGCATACGGCGCCGCCAAGGCCGGGCTCGAGAGCCTGACTCGGAGCCTCGCTGTGGAATGGGCGCCTAAGGTGCGGGTGAATGCCCTGGCCGCCGGAATGATCCGCACCGAGCTCTCGGAAATGCACTATGGCGATGAAGAGGGAATCGCGTCCGTCGGCGCGACGGTACCGCTGGGCCGCCTTGCCAATCCGGACGAGATTGGTTGGACGGCAGCGTTTCTTGCCTCGCCCCTATCCTCCTACGTGACGGGTTCGGTTCTTACGGTTCACGGTGGAGGGGAGCGTCCCGCGTTCCTCGACGCCGCCAATGTCAACAGCAATGAGAACGGCGAAAAGGAATAGAACATGCCAGGTTTGCTCGACGGTCGGGTCGTCATCATCACCGGTGCAGGCCGGGGCATCGGACGTGCGCACGCGCTGGCGTTCGCGGCCGAAGGTGCCCGGGTGGTCGTCAATGACATCGGTGTGGGCCTGGATGGATCGGCTGGCACCAGCCCCGCTCAGGAAGTGGTCGAGGAGATCAAGGCTGCCGGTGGCGAAGCCGTCACCAATGGTGATGATGTCGCCGACTGGAACGGTGCCAAGAACCTGATCGACACCGCCGTCAATTCCTTTGGCCGTCTGGATGTTCTGGTCAACAACGCCGGATTTCTGCGCGACCGGATGCTCGCCAACATGAGCGAGGAGGAGTGGGACGCGGTGATTCGTGTGCACCTCAAGGGGCACTTCGCGCCGCTGCGTCATGCCGCCGCGTACTGGCGTGACGAGTTCAAGGCCGGCAATGCGGTGGATGCCCGCATCATCAACACCAGCTCCGCCGCCGGGCTGCAAGGCAGTGTCGGGCAAGGGAATTACGCCGCCGCCAAGGCCGGTATCGCCACCTTGACCCTGCAGGCTGCTGCCGAGATGGGCCGCTATGGCATCACTGTCAACGCCATCGCTCCGGCCGCGCGTACCCGGATGACCGAGGCAGTGTTCGCCGAGACCATGGCCAAGCCCGAGGACGGTGCATTCGACGCGATGGCCCCGGAGAACGTCTCGCCGCTGGTGGTGTGGCTGGGCAGCCCGGAGTCGCGCGCGGTCACCGGAAAGGTGTTCGAGGTCGAAGCCGGCATCATCCGCGTCGCCGAGGGATGGGCGCACGGTCCGCAGGTGGACAAGGGTGCGCGTTGGGACCCAAGTGAATTGGGTCCCGTGGTCACCGACCTGCTCGATAAGGCTCGTACGCCGGTTCCGGTCTACGGCTCACAGGGTTAGGGCTCCAGGATGACGACGGGAATCTTGCGGGTCGTGTACGACTGGTACTTGTCGAAGTCGGCGTAGAGCTCGACGAGCTTGGGCCAGTAGTACGCGCGTTCCTCGTCGGTCGCGGTGCGGGCCGTCATGGTTCGGATATCGCCCTTTATCTGAACGGTGACTTCAGAATTCGCCTTCAGGTTGAGGTACCACGCCGGATTGGCGTCGCGTCCGCCCTGCGACGCCACCAGGACGATCTTGTCGCCGTCGGGTAAGTAAAGCAGCGCGCTCAGCCGCTTCTGCCCGGTCTTGCGGCCGATGGTGGTGATCAGTAGTACCGGTATGCCCCAGGGGAAAGCCGCACCCACACGCCACTTTCCGCCGAGGCGGCCGTCGGTCCGCTGATACAGCCAGACATTGGCGGTGGTCATCCACTTGATCAGCTTTCCGGCCAACTCCGAGTTCAACTGGGCGGGTGCATTCGCGGAGGAGCCGCTCGCGGCAAGACCATCAGACATGGCCCTATGCTACGAGGGTGTCAACACCTGGAGCCTCCGACGAAGTACGTATTGCCGCCGCAAATGCCTACATCGAAGCCCTCGTCACCCATGAGGCAGACGCGGTGCCGTTCGCCCCGGAATGTGTGCGGATCGAGCAGGGTGTCAAGACGGGCTTTTCTGGAGATCACTTGCGGCGCAGCCTGAATAACGGACCGCAGTTCCGGCTGATTGCTGTCGCGTCCAATCGGCAGTTTCGTGTCGAAGGTGACAACGTCATCGCGAGTTTTGTCATCGAGACCAAGGCAAAGGTCGCCGGATGGCGCGTCGTGGCAAAAGTGGACGAGACGTTCAAGATTCCGGCTACTGATCCGCGGATCCACCACATCCGGGCGATCTTCGTGCCGAAGCTGTCACGCGCCTAGAACGCGTTCTAGATCTGGGGTTTTTTCTCGACACACCCTTGTCCCGGGGTCGATTTCTGTGCTTCACTGCCACTAGAGCCATTAGTGAAATGCGTCACAGGCTGGGAGGTACAGCGTGGTACAGGCCCAACATCCCCACTTGCCGGATGGTATCGACTTCACCGATCCCGATCTTTTTGTGCACGGGATCCCAGAGGTCGAGCTCGCCGAACTGCGGCATACCGAACCGATCTGGTGGAATCACACCGAGCGTGGGGTCGGCGGATTCGATGATGACGGTTTCTGGGTGGTGTCGAAACATAAAGATGTCAAAGAGATCTCACTTCGGTGCGATGTATTCTCCAGCGAGCAGAACACCGCGATACCGCGCTATCTGGCCACCACGCCGCGTGAGCGCATCGACGCGACCCGCTTGATCATGCTGAACATGGACCCACCGCGGCACAGCAGGTTGCGGCACATCATCAGCCGAGGGTTCACGCCGCGCGCGGTGAACCGGCTCCGCGATGACCTCAATGCCCGCGCGCAGGGCATCGCGAAATCGGCGGCCCGACTGCAGCACGGCGACTTTGTGGAACAAGTGGCTTGCGAGCTTCCGTTGCAGGCCATCGCCGGTTTGTTGGGCACTCCGCTCGAGGAACGCGAGCAGCTGTTCGACTGGTCCAACAGGCTGGTGGGTTCCGACGATGGCGAGGATGACAGCGCGATCGCCAGCGCCGAGCTGTTGATGTATGCCATGCAGGTCGCGGCACGCAAGACAGCGGAGCCCGGCCCGGATATCTGTACCGACCTGGTGAATGCCGATATCGATGGGCAGAAGCTTTCCGATGACGAGTTCGGTTTCTTCGTCATGCTTTTGGCGGTGGCCGGCAATGAGACGACTCGCAACTCCATCACTCATGGAATGCATGCCTTCACGCAGTTCCCGGAGCAGTGGGAGTTGTACAAGAAGGAGCGTCCGGAGACGGCGGCCGATGAGATTGTCCGTTGGGCAACACCGGTGACGTCTTTCCAGCGCACTGCGCTGGAGGACACCGAGCTTGGTGGTGTGAAGATCAAGAAGGGTCAGCGGGTGGTGATGATGTACCGCTCGGCCAACTTCGATGAAGAAGTCTTCGAGAATCCGTTTACCTTCGACATCATGCGTAACCCCAACCCGCATGTGGGATTTGGCGGAAATGGCGAACACCATTGCGTCGGATCCAACCTGGCCCGCATGACCATCAACCTGATGTTTAACGCCATCGCCGATCACCTGCCGGACCTCGCGTCGGCGGGCGAGCCGGACAGGCTGCGATCCGGATGGCTCAACGGGGTCAAGCACTGGGAAGTTGACTTCTGCCCGGCCGGGTTCGGGCGGGCCAGCTGACGAAAAGGCCCCCGGACACCGAGGTGCCGGGGGCCTTCGCGCAGGTACTAGATCCGCTCGATGATGGTGCCGGTGGACAGCGCGCCACCGGCACACATGGTGATCAAAGCTGTTGACTTGTCGGTACGTTCCAGCTCGTGCAGTGCCGTGGTGATCAGGCGGGCACCGGTGCTGCCGACGGGGTGCCCCAGCGCGATGGCGCCGCCATTGACGTTGACCCGGTCGAAGTCCGGCTTGTGCACCGCGGCCCAAGAAAGCACCACCGAGGCGAAAGCCTCGTTGATTTCGACGACGTCGATATCGCCGATCTTCATGCCCGCGCGGTCCAGCACGCGCTGCGTCGACTGCACCGGGCCGTCCAGGTGGTAGTAGGGCTCGGCGCCGACGAGTGCCTGCGACACGATGCGGGCGCGCGGCGTCAGGCCCAGTGAGCGGGCCTTGTCCTCGTCCATGAGCAATACCGCAGCCGCACCGTCGGAAATCTGCGAGGACGTACCGGCTGTGTGAATACCCTCCGGCATAACGGGTTTGAGGTTTCCCAGAGATTCCAGGGTGGTGTCGCGCAGGCCCTGGTCGCGGCTGACCGTCAGGGTCTCACCGGTGGGGTTACCTTCCTTGTCCACCTGCGGCGCATCAAGCGCGGTGATCTCGCGATCGAATCGTCCTTCGGCCCATGCCTGCTTGGCCAGTGCCTGCGAGCGCACTCCGAGGCCGTCGACATCGGCGCGGGTGATGCCGCGGCGCTTGGCAATCCGCTCTGCTGCCTCGAACTGATTGGGCATGTCGATATCCCAGGACGCGGGGCGGGGGATGCCGGTGCCGCCGACGTTGGCGCCCAGTGGCACGCGGCTCATCGATTCGATACCGCAGGCGATGCCGGTGTCGATCGCACCGGAGTAGATCAGGCCGGCGATGAGGTGGTTGGCCTGCTGCGCGCTGCCGCACTGGCAGTCGATGGTGGTGGCACCGGCGGCTTCGGGCAGCCCGGCGTGCAGCCATGCCTGCCGAGTGATGTGGCCGCCCTGCTCACCGAACTGGGTGACACAGCCGCCGATAACCTGCTCGACTTCGTGCGGATCCAGACCTACACGGGTGATCACCGACTTCTGGATGCTGCCGAGCAGCTCGGCCGGATGCAGGCCCGCGAGCCATCCACCACGTTTGCCGATGGCGCTGCGCGTCGCTTCGACGATGACCGGATTACCCATGGAGCTGCTCCTTTGCGCTCTGAACGTTGACTTCACGGTAGAACACGTTCCAGTCTGGAAGCAATGAGAACGTGTTCTCCCCCCATCCACCACGTTTTGTCTGCGCTGATCGTGTGCTTCAATGGGGCTAGAGAGTGTCGTATCTCACTAAGCTCTCACTAGATGCTCTAACAAGATCGTCCCTGAATGACGCCCTGAAAGGCCATAGGAGTTCAACGTGGTGCACCCCAGCCTTCCCGCCGGTTTCGACTTCACCGACCCGGAGATCTACGCAGAACGGCTCCCGATCGAGGAGCTCAAGGAGCTACGGAAGACGGCTCCGATTTGGTGGCAGGAGCAGCCCGACGGCGTCGGCGGCTTCAATGACGGCGGGTATTGGGTCGTCTCCAAGCACAAGGACGTCAAGGAGGTGTCGCTGCGTAGCGATGTCTTCTCCAGCTGGGAAAACACCGCCATCCCGCGGTTTCAGGATGACATCACCCGCGAGGCCATCGAGCTGCAGCGCTACGTGATGCTCAACATGGACGCCCCGCATCACACCCGGCTGCGCAAGATCATCTCCCGCGGTTTCACGCCCCGGGCGATCGGCCGGCTGCGCGACGAGCTGAACGAGCGCGCTCAGCAGATCGCGAAGGCCGCCGCGGCGACCGGCTCGGGTGACTTCGTGGAGCAGGTGTCCTGCGAGCTGCCGTTGCAGGCCATCGCGGGTCTGCTCGGGGTGCCCATCGAGGACCGGGGCAAGCTCTTTAACTGGTCGAACGAGATGACCTCGTACGACGACCCCGAGTTCTCGCACATCGACCCGGCGGCATCGTCGATGGAGATCCTCGCCTACTCGATGGAGATGGCGAAGCAGAAGTCCGAGAATCCCGGCGAGGACATCGTGACCACCCTTATCAACGCCGAGGTTGAGGGCGAGGGCAAGCTCTCCGATGACGAGTTCGGCTTCTTCGTGATCATGCTCGCGGTGGCCGGCAACGAGACCTCACGCAACTCGATCACCCAGGGCATGATGGCCTTCACGCAGTTCCCGGAGCAGTGGGAGTTGTACAAGAAGGAGCGTCCGGAGACGGCGGCCGATGAGATTGTCCGTTGGGCAACACCGGTGACGTCTTTCCAGCGCACTGCGCTGGAGGACACCGAGCTTGGTGGTGTGAAGATCAAGAAGGGTCAGCGGGTGGTGATGATGTACCGCTCGGCCAACTTCGATGAAGAAGTCTTCGACGATCCGTTCAGCTTCAATGTCATGCGTAACCCGAATCCGCACATGGGATTCGGTGGCAGCGGTGCGCATTTCTGCATCGGTGCGAACTTGGCGCGGCTGACGATCAACCTGATGTTCAACGCCATCGCCGACCACATGCCCAACCTGGCTCCGGCCGGCGACCCGAAGCGACTGCAGTCTGGCTGGCTCAACGGCATCAAGCACTGGCAGGTTGATTTCAACGGCGCCAGCGGTTGCCCGGTTCTGCACTAGCCATTCAAAAGGAAACGCACGCTATGGATTTCGCTTTCGCGGAGGAGCAGCAGGCTGTCTCCGACGTGGTCGAAGCGGTACTTGCCGATCGGGAGTTCATCGGTGTGGTGCCCGAGGTTGGATATGACGACGGATTGTGGCAGTCGCTGGCCGCGAATGGGGTCCTGAGTCTTGCGCTGCCTGAACGGCTGGGCGGCGACGGACTGGGCCTGGCCGAAGTGTCGGTGGCGTTGCGCGTGCTCGGAAAGCACGGCGCATTGACGCCGGCGCTGGCGACGCTCGGATTCGGCGTGGTTCCCCTGGTGGAGCTGGCCTCTGTCGAGCAACAGGACAGATTCTTCGACGGCGTCGGCTCCGGTTCGATCCTCACCGCGGCCCTCGATGAGCCAGGGTCCGCGCTGCCCTCGTCGCCCTCGGTTTCCGCCGTGCGCGACGGTTCCTCGTTGGTGTTGAACGGTCGCAAGATCGGCGTTCTACATGCTGCCGAGGCAAATTGGATACTTGTCACCACCGACAACGGCGTCGTTGTGGTGGCACCCAACACCCCGGGAGTGACGATCACCCGGACGCCTACGGCCAGTAAAGCCGCCGAATACGCGGTGACCTTCGCCGATGCCTCGGTACCCGATTCGGATGTGTTGGGCGGGTCTGTTGAGCGTGTGAACGAGCTCGCCTTGGCGGCGGTCGGTTCCTATGCGGACGGATTGGTCTCTGGCGCCCTGCGCCTGACCGCCGATCACGTGTCCAACCGGGTGCAGTTCGGCAAGCCACTGGCTACCTTCCAAGCGGTTTCGCAGCAGCTGGCAGACGTGTATGTGGTCTCGCGCACGCTGAATCTCGGTGTCACGTCTGCGGTATGGCGTCTCTCTGCCGGGCTTGACGCGACGGAGGATCTGGACGTCGTGGCGTTCTGGATGGCCGCGGAAGCGCAGCGAGTCATGCAGATCTGTCATCACCTGCATGGTGGTCTGGGCGTCGACATCACCTACCCGATGAACCGCTACTACTCGACCATCAAGGACCTGAGTCGTCTGGTGGGTGGGTCCTCCGAGCGCCTCGACGTTCTCGCTGCGGCCCAGGTTTAGGAGCCAGTGATGCTGATAGATCTCACGCCGGAACAGGCGAAGTTGCAAAGCGATCTGCGACAGTACTTTTCGAATCTGGTTACTGCCGATGAGACGCGCGAGATGATGGTCGACCGCCACGGCTCATCCTATGAGGCAGTGGTGCGGCGGATGGGTCAGGATGGCTGGCTCGGCGTGGGCTGGCCGAAGGAGTACGGCGGGCACGGATTCGGTCCGCTGGAGCAGCAGATCTTCATGAACGAGGTCATGCGGGCGGACGTGCCGATGCCGTTGGTGACGCTGCAAACCGTCGGTCCGACTCTGCAGAAGTACGGGACCGAAGTGCAGAAGAAGAAGTTTCTGCCCGGAATCCTCGCGGGTGAAATACATTTCGCCATCGGATATACCGAACCGGAAGCCGGGACAGACTTGGCGTCGTTGCGTACCACCGCGGTACGCGATGGCGATCACTACATCGTCAACGGGCAGAAGATCTTCACCACCGGTGCCCACCAGGCCCAGTACATCTGGTTGGCCTGCAGGACAGACTCGGATGCGCCCAAGCACAAGGGAATCTCGATTCTCATCGTCGATACCAAGGACCCGGGCTACTCATGGACCCCGATCATCACCAACGATGGTGCGCACCACACCAACGCCACCTACTACTCGGACGTGCGGGTTCCGGTGGACATGCTGGTGGGTGAAGAGAACTTGGGATGGAAGCTCATCACCACTCAGCTGAACCATGAGCGGGTTTCGCTCGGACCGTCCGGCCGGATCGCGGGTATGTACGACCGCGTCTACGAATGGGCCGCCAAGCCGGGACACGACGGTGTGGCGCCGCTGGCGCATGAGGATGTGCGCCGGGTTCTGGGCGAGATGAAGGCCGTGTGGCGCCTCAACGAGCTACTCAACTGGCAGGTGGCCTCGTCGGGTGATGACATCAGCATGGCCGATGCTGCCGCAACAAAGATCCTTGCCACTGAATGGATTCAGAAGCTCGGCCGGTTGAGTGAGGGTGTCGTGGGGCGCTATGGAGACCCCGCCGACGCGAACACTGCCGAGACCCTCGAATGGCTGGACGCTCAGACCAAGCGCCACCTGGTGATCACGTTCGGTGGCGGTGTGAACGAGGTGATGCGCGAGATGGTCGCGACGGCTGGTCTGGGTACTCCCAGGGTGCCGCGGTGATGAAGGCTTGCGCGAAGAACGGACAATCATGAGCGTCGTGGATATTCAGGACGGCTTCGCCGAGATCAAGGCCGCCGGACCCAGCGCCCCCCGTCTGGCGCGCGATCCGGTGAATCAGGCCATGATCAACAACTGGGTTGAGGCGATGGGGGACCGCAACCCGATCTACGTCGACGAGGACGCCGCGAAGGCCGCCGGGCATTCCGGTATCGTCGCGCCGCCCGCGATGGCGCAGGTGTGGACCATGGCCGGGTTGTACGGCGAGCGCTCGGGAGACGACCCGCTGGGCCGGGTGATGGAGCTGCTCGATTCGGCGGGTTACCAGTCGGTGGTCGCCACCAACTACGAGCAGATCTATCACCGCTATCTGCAACTGGGCGAGCAGGTCACCACCACCAATGAGGTGACCGAGGTCTTCGGGCCGAAGCAGACCGCGCTCGGCGAGAGCTGGTTTATCAACATCCACGCCGAATGGCATGTGGGCGATGAGCTCGTCAATGAAATGAACTGGCGCATCATGAAGTTCCGGCCGGGCGCTAAGAAGTCGGCCGAGGTGCCAGATGATCTCGATCCTTCGAAGCTGATGCGTCCGTCCTGGTCGAGGGATAGCGCGTACTTCTGGGAGGGCGTCGCGGCCCATGAACTGCGGTTGCAGAAGCGGCCCGATGGGTCGTTGCAGCATCCGCCCGTACCCGCTGTGTGGCAGGACAAAGACGCTCCGATCGAGTACCAGGTGTCCAGTGGGCATGGCACGGTGTTCAGCTACGTGGTGCATCACGCCCCTCAGGTGCCTGGTCGCACACTGCCTTTCGTGATCGCGCTGGTGGAGCTTGAAGAGGGTGTTCGGATGCTGGGCGAGCTTCGAGGGGTATCGCCCGACGATGTTCAGATCGGGTTGCCGGTTCAGGTGACATATCTGGACTTCCCCGCCGAGGGGGAGAGCCCGGCATGGACTCTGTATGCCTGGGAGGCAAAGTGACCACCGTTGGCGAGAAGCTGCCCGAGCTGAAACTTGAGGGCACTCCGACGTTCATCGTGTCGACCGCGCTGGCCACGCGTGACTTCCAGGACGTGCATCATGACCGTGACCTGGCGCAGGCGAAGGGGTCCAAGGACATCTTCATCAACATCCTGTCCGACACCGGTCTGGTCGAGCGATTCGTCACCGACTGGGCCGGACCTTCGGCTCGGGTGAAATCGATTTCGCTGCGTTTGGGTGTGCCGTGGTACGCCTACGACACCACGGTGTTCTCCGGCGAGGTGACCGCCGTCGATGACGGCGTCGTGGAAGTGGATGTGGTGGGCAACAACAGCCTGGGTGCGCATGTCACCGCCAAGGTCAAGCTGACGATCGGAGCAAGCGCGTGAGCTTGTCGGGTAAGGCCGCTATTGCCGGTATCGGTGCCACCGACTTCTCGAAGAAGTCGGGCCGATCCGAGTTGAGGTTGGCGGCCGAGGCGGTGCTCGATGCGTTGACGGATGCCGGTTTGTCTCCCGACGAAGTCGACGGCCTGGTGACCTTCACCATGGACTCGAACCTGGAGACCGCGGTCGCGCGTTCGACGGGCATCGGCGAGCTGAAGTTCTTCAGCCAGATCGGCTATGGCGGTGGCGCGGCTGCGGCGACGGTGCAGCAGGCCGCATTGGCGGTCGCTGCCGGTGTCGCAGAGGTGGTCGTCGCGTACCGGGCCTTTAATGAGCGCTCGGAGTTCAGGTTCGGTCAGGTGATGACGGGACTGAGTTCGACCGCCGACTCGCGAGGCGTTGAGTACAGCTGGTCGTACCCGCACGGGCTGAGTACGCCGGCCGCCTCGGTGGCGATGATCGCTCGCCGGTATATGCACGAATACGGTGCCACCAGTGCCGATTTCGGTGCGGTGTCGGTGGCGGACCGTAAGCATGCGGCCACCAATCCGAAGGCATTCTTCTACGGCAAGCCGATCACCATTGAGGACCACCAGAATTCGCGGATGATCGCCGATCCGGTGCGACTGCTGGACTGTTGCCAAGAGAGCGATGGTGGGGTGGCGATCGTCGTGACGACACCGGAGAGGGCCAAGGATCTCAAGAACCGGCCGGTGGTCATCGAGGCGGCCGCGCAGGGGTCCGGCGACGACCAGTTCACCATGTACTCGTACTACCGGGACGAGTTGGGATTACCCGAGATGGGACTCGTCGGTCGGCAGCTCTGGGACCAGTCCGGCTTGACGCCCAACGATATTCAGACCGCGATCCTGTATGACCACTTCACGCCGTACACCTTGTTGCAGCTCGAAGAACTCGGCTTCTGCGGCACGGGCGAGGCCAAGGACTTCATCGCCAACGGTGCCATCGAACTGGGCGGAAAGCTGCCGATCAACACACACGGTGGTCAGCTCGGCGAGGCCTACATCCACGGTATGAACGGCATCGCTGAGGGCGTGCGTCAGCTGCGAGGAACCTCGGTGAACCAGGTGCCCAATGTCGAGCACGTGCTCGTCACAGCGGGCACCGGTGTGCCGACGTCCGGCCTCATCCTGGGATAGCCGGCTCAGCTCAGAAACCTGGCGATGCCTTGCGCGATAGCCGCTGCCAGACGCGCCTGGCCGTCCGCACTGGACAGCATCGCGGCGTCGTCGCTGTTCTTCATGTTTCCGCACTCGATGAGGATCGCCGGGTACTGAGCCAGGTTCAACCCGGCCAGGTCGGAACGTCCATACAGACCATCGTTTCCGCGGTAGGTCGACGGCTGGAATCCCGAGGCCTTGAGCTGATCGCGCATGGTGCTGGCCAAGCGCAACGAGGGACCTCCTTGCGCTTCATTGATCGGTGGGTTCGAGTAGTTGACGTGGAATCCCCGGCCATCCCGGGGGCCGCCATCGGCGTGAATGCTGACGATGGCGTGGGGCCTGAACGAGTTTCCGGTGGCAGCGCGCTCGTCGATGCACGGCCCGAGCGCGTTGTCATTGCCACGAGACAATGCGGTGCGAACACCGGCCACGGTGAGGGCCTGCCGGATGTGCAACACCACATTCCAGTTGAAGGTATGTTCTGGAAAACCTGAATCGGTTGCGGTGCCGCTGGTCTGGCAGTCCTTGGTGCGTCCCCGGCCGTCACTGACCTGCCGGGTGATTGAGCGGTCGTTGGCGCCGTTGTGCCCGGGGTCGAGGAAGACGATCTTTCCCGCGATGGGAGATTCCGCGTGGGCCAGGGCCGTGGTGGACAGCACGGCCGGCATGCTGAGTAGGACGGGCACGCTCGAGGCGTACTTGAGGACGTCGCGTCGCGAGAGGCAGCGGGACCGCTTGGCGGGACCGCACGGGGTGGTCTGCACGCCGGAAAGGTAGGCCCCGAACCTGGGATTTGAGAACCCGACATGTGGCTCGGTTGAACTGTGACCGAGACGAGACCGTATCGCAGTCACAGCTTTCTGACAGAAACCGCGGCGATGCTTGCCCAGTGACTCAATCAAAGGCCGCCACTGCGACAGGCGTATTGACCCGCCTGCGCAAGGATGTCGTCGAGACCTTCCGGCCGCCGCGTCGGTGGCTCGAGGGATTGGGTCTGAACCTCGCCCTGGCAATCGCCTATCTGATCATCTGGCAGCCGATTGCCCAACATGGGCGCAAACGCGACTGGGCGCTGCTGATCGGCCTGTACTTCGCGATGTTCATCTTCGCCGATGTGTCGGTGACCAACATGCTGGGTCTGGATGCCGATCGAGTCAGGCACGTGCTGCGGGGACATCGATCGCTTCTGTACGTCTTGCTGGTCAAGAACATCGCGCTGTTTCTTGTCGCCGGGCTGCCGACGCTCATCCTGACGGCTTTCTTGACCATCCACCGGCAGCAGGCAACCCAAACCGCGATCACCGTGCCCGATGTGGGCGTACACATCGTCAGCTGGCTTGGTCTGGGCAATCTGGTCTCGGTACTGCTGCCGATGGTGACGCGCCCGTTGCGCGAGCGGTGGCGGCAACGAGGGGACGTTCCAGCCACGGCGGGATGGCTCTTTTATCTAGCTCTACCGTACGGCGTCTACTACCTCGTTGCGCCGGTTGGAGGTATCCCTCGAGCCATCTTCGGGCGCAACGTTTTCCACTCCATGCCGCTCACCGAACGATCCCTACTGGAACTCGGCTTGGGCGTCGCCGTCTGGAGCATGGGCACCGCGCTGGCCCTGGGGGTGTACCGCTACCGCGGAATACGTTGGTACTAGGGCGTCGGGCTAGGTGTAGGTGAGCTCCACGTCTGCGAGCGCGGCGGCATCCTCACGTTCGGCCACGACAGCCGAGATCAGCAGCTTGCCGTCTTCCTTCCAGATGCGGGTCTTGAGGGTCTCGCCCGGGAACACCACACCCGCGAACTTCGCGGCATACGACGTCACCCGCGAGGCATCCCCGTCGAGTGCGGAGTCAACCGCCGCCTTGCACACCACGCCGTAGCTGCACAGCCCGTGCAGGATCGGGCGGGGGAATCCGGCCGCCGCCGCGAAGGCAGGGTCGGAATGCAGCGGGTTGCGGTCACCGCAGAGCCGGTACAGCAGCGCCTGCTGCGGCAGGATGTGCGTCGAGACCTCAATGTCGGGCGTGCGGTCGGGAGTGCCGCCGGCGGCGGAGGGCCCTCTCTCGCCGCCGAAGCCACCCTCGCCACGTGCGAAGATCGACCGGCGGATCGTCCAGAGCGGTCCCTGGTCATCGGAAGTCGTTGTCTCCGTGACGATGACGGCTGCCTTGCCCTTATCCCAGATCTCCACGACCTTGCCCTCGGAGCGGGCCGAACCCGCGGGCGGCAAGGGACGGTGCGCAGTCACCTGCTCGGTGCCGTGCAGGATCTTGGCTAGGTCGATCTCGATACCCGGGAATGACACCTTGGGTGGCTCCACCGCGTGGAAGCCCGAGGCCACGGTCGCGAACGTCGGCAGCACTTGCGGAGTCTTGTCCTGCAGGTAGCGCAGCTCGGTCTCGCTCACCGGGTCGGCGCCCGCACCGATGGCCAGGTGATACAGCTGCACATCGGATGCGGTCCACGAGAATTCTGCGGGCTCGACAGCAGCGCCCAGAGCGATATCGACGTTGATAGGCATGAGCTGACCCTACTTCCCGGCGATATCGAGCGCCGCGAGGTAGCCCCATGTCATGGCCGGACCAATGGTGGCGCCGGGGCCGGCGTAGGTGTGACCCATCACCGGGGTGCTGACATTGCCTGCGGCGTAAAGGCCTTCGATGATGCTGTTGTCATCGCGCAGCACCCGGCCCTGGACGTCGGTGCGCACGCCACCCTTGGTACCCAGATCGCCGGGCACCATCTTGGCCGCGTAGAAGGGCCCCTTCTTGAGTTCACCCAGATTTGGGTTCGGCTTGTTCGTCGGGTCTCCGTAATAGCGGTCGTAGGCGCTCTTACCGCGGCCGAAGTCCTCGTCGGTACCGCTGCGGGCGAAGCCGTTGAACCGGTCGACGGTCGCCTTGAACTCCTCGACGGGCAGATTGGCCTTCGCCGCGAGCTCTTCGATGCTGTCGGCCTTGACGATCACGCCGGATTCGATCCACTTGCTCGGAATCTTTTGTCCCGGCTGCAATCCGGCGAAAATGTACCGGTTGCGGTACTCCTGGTCGAAGACCAGCCATGCGGGCAGGTTCTCGCCGGGGCCCGCGCCCTGGCCGTACTCGCCTCCATACATGCGGTGGGTGGCCTCGACATAGGGCAGCGACTCGTTCATGAACCGCTTACCGGATGCGTTGACGATGATGGACCCGGGGGAGTTGCGCTCGGACAGCGCGAACCACGGCCTGCCGACCAGCGGAACTGTTGGGCCCCACCACGAGTCCTCCATGAACTCCAGCGCGGCGCCGAGCTTTTCTGCCGCCAGGATGCCGTCGCCGGTGTTGGCCTTGGCACCGACCGTCCACTCGGTGGTGATGGGGGCGCGCTGGTACTTCACGCGCATCTGCTCGTTGTGCTCGAACCCGCCGGAGGCCAGGATGACGCCCTTGCGTGCCCTGATGACCGTCGGCTCGGAAGCCTCCGAAGAACCGCTCTCACGCACATAGACGCCTTTGACCGTGCCGTTCTCGAGGTAGAGATCGGTCAAAGCGGTGTTGAGCTTGACCGGAACGCCGGCGTCACGCAGACCGATGCGCAACGCGGCCGAAAGGGCCCGTCCCATGCCGACGAGTTTCTTGCCGGTGCCCTGCGCCCAGAAGGTGCGCACGCCCACGCGCAGGCTGCGCAGCACACCACGGGGATGGCGCTTGAGCTGGTTTAGCCGCACATAATCCTGCTGGCGTACGACGACATTCAACGGGACCTTGCCGTAGGGAGGCTCCAGGTTGGGCAGCTCGTCGCCAAGCTTCTTGGCATCGAAAGGCTTGGGTTCCACCGAGCGGCCGGTCGAACGCCCGCCGGGGGCCTCGGGGTAGTAGTCGGAGTAGTTGGGCACCCAGTCGAGCTTGAGCGGAGAGTTGGCCAACACGAAGGAGAGCATCTCTGGGCCGCGATCGAGGTAGGTGTCGATCTTCTCGCGGGGGACGACATCGCCGATGATGGTGTAGAGGTACTCGCGGGCCGCCTCGGGGGTGTCGCTCTGGCGGGCCTTCTTGAGCACCTCGTTGTTGGGGATCCAGACGCCGCCGCCGGAACGCGCGGTAGATCCGCCGAAGTGGGGGGCCTTCTCGATCAGTACGGTGCTCAGCCCGTTGTGTGCCGCGGTGAGCGCCGCAACCATGCCGGCGCCACCACTCCCGACGACGACGACGTCGTACTCCTGCTCAGTCATGTAGAACACGTTATAGAATTGAGGCGGCCCGGCGCTACCGGCGCTGGCCTGTGGTTTCACCGTCTCGACACTTTGATGTTGCGGTGAAAACAGAAACTTGTTGCTGTTTTGGCCAAATGACGGTGAGGGAGGCCTAGTGCCGGGTGATGTCGAGGTGCCCGCGGTGCCTTCCTCGGATGTCGTCATCGTCGGGTACGGGGTCGCGGGGGCGGCCGCCGCACTGGCCGCCCTGGAACGCGGCGCATCGGTGACGATCCTGGAACGGTTCGACGGCGGCGGGGCTTCGGCCATTTCAGGGGGCATTTACTACGCCGGAGGTGGCACCAATATTCAGCGTGACGCCGGTGTCGAGGACACCCCGGAGCTGATGATGGAGTACCTGCAGCTTGAAGTCGGAGACGCGGTGAAGCCCGAGACGCTGCAGAGATTCGTCGACGGTAGCGCGGACACTCTGGATTGGCTCCAAGGTTACGGAGTGCCGTTCGAAGGTTCGCTGGCTCCGTTTAAGACTTCGTACCCCACCAACGACTACTACCTCTACTTTTCCGGCAGCGAATCCTCCGGGATGGCGCGAGCCGTCACCCCGCCCCGTCAACGCGGACATCGGGCCTTTGGCCGGGGCGTGTCCGGTAAGGCGCTGTTCGCACCGTTGGCGGCCTCCGCGGAGCGTTTGGGTGCTGATGTCTGGCGGCAGACCCGGGCCACCGGCCTGATCGTGGAGGACGGTCGTGTCGTGGGGGTGCGGGGCGTGACGCTGAAGGATGCGCCGGGCTGGGTGCGGCGGGCGTACTCGTTGTTCACGCGGTACGCGACCAAGCCGGGCATCTACTACCCGCCGATGCGAAAGGTGCTGGAAGGACCGGCGTACGCGCTGGAGCGCCGGTTCGCTAAGCCCTTCGAGATCCGGGCGAATGACGGGGTGATCTTGTCTTCGGGTGGGTTCATCGCGAACCGCGAACTGATCGAGCGTCATGCTCCCGCCTATCGGGACGGGTTGCAGCTCGGCACCGCCGGTGACGACGGGACTGCCTTGACGCTCGCGGAGCCGTTGAACGCGGCCACCGGGCATCTCGACGAGATCTCGGCCTGGCGGTTCATCGTGCCGCCCGCGGCCTTCCTCGGCTCGCTATTGGTAGATGCCAAGGGGCAGAGGATGATTGACGAGTCCCGATATGGCGCCGCATTGGGTAAGGAGATCGTGCGCACGGCAGGAGGGGTGGGCTATCTGGTTGCCGACAAGGCGCTGGTGAAGCGGGCCCGTCAGCAGTTGGGGTCGCAGACCCTGTGGTTTCAGCGGATCCAGGCCGAAGCGTTCCTGAACGTGGGGCGCAGGAAGGCCGGGTCCATCGAGGAACTGGCTGCCAAGGCGGGCATCGATCCGGAAGGATTGGCGCGCACCGTGTCCGAACATAATCGGGCCATCGCCGACGGCACCCCTGACCCCCTCGGCAAGCCGGACGATATTCGGGTTCCCGTCGCCGAAGGGCCGTTCTATCTGTTCAACGTGTCCATCAAGACCAACATGCTCAATCCGTGTCCGATGCTGACCCTTGGCGGGCTGGTGGTGGACGAGGAGACTGGTGCCGTGCAGACCACATCGGGCGCGGCGATCCCCGGTCTCTATGCCGCCGGACGTGCGGCGGTGGGTATCTGCTCCAATTCGTATGTGAGCGGATTGTCCCTGGCCGACTGCGTCTTCTCCGGACGGCGGGCCGGGACTGAGACTGGGAGACACATAGATGCTTAGTTCCGAAGTTCGTGAGGCCATCGCCGCCGATTTGGCAGCGGCCGAGCGCACCCGGGTGGCCATCGCGCCGCCTACCGACACGTATCCGGATTTCGGTGTGGTCGACGCCTATGAGATCCAGCTGATGAACATTCGTTCCCGCCTAGCGGACGGAGCCAAGGTCGTCGGGCACAAGGTGGGCCTATCGTCCGAAGCGATGCAGAAGATGATGGGTGTCCACGAGCCGGACTATGGGCACCTGCTGGCCGATATGGAGCTGTTCGAGGACGTCGCGGCCTCCGCGTCCAAGTTCTTGTTCCCGCGGGTCGAGGTGGAGGTCGGATTCATCCTGGCCGCCGACCTGCCGGGTGAGGACTGCACCGAGGATGACGTGCTGGCGGCGACGGCCGCATACGTGCCGTCCATCGAGGTGGTGGACAGCCGGATCACCAACTGGCAGATCAAGATCTGCGACACCATCGCCGATAACGCATCCTCAGCCGGTTTTGTCATTGGTAAGCAACGTGTTTCGCCGAAGGACATCGACATCAAGTCGATCGACGCGGTGCTGACCTGCAACGGCGAGAAATTGGCTGAAGGCAGAAGCGATGCGGTGCTGGGTAACCCGGTGACATCGGTGGCGTGGCTGGCGCGCAAGGTGGCTTCGTTCGGGGTGCGCCTGCGCGCCGGTGACGTGGTGCTGCCGGGTTCGTGCACGCGGGCATTCGATGCGCATCCGGGGGACGAATTTTTGGCTGAGTTCGCCGGACTTGGTTCGGTCCGACTGGCTTTTGAATAGCCGAGGTAGAGGAGAACGTATGGGTAGCAAGGCATCTGTAGCGATCGTCGGTTCGGGAAACATCAGTACCGACCTGCTGTACAAATTGCAGCGGTCTGAGTGGCTGGAACCGCGGTGGATGATCGGCATCGACCCCGAGTCCGAGGGCCTCAAGCGTGCCCGCGGCTTCGGGCTGGAAACCTCGCATGAGGGCGTGGACTGGCTGCTGGCGCAGGATGAGAAGCCCGACTTGGTGTTCGAGGCGACATCCGCGTACGTGCACAAGGCCGCCGCGCCGCGCTACGAGGAAGCCGGTATCCGGGCGATCGACCTGACTCCGGCCGCGGTCGGGCCGGCCGTGGTACCGCCCGCGAATCTGCGTGCGCACCTCGATGCTCCCAACGTCAACATGATCACCTGCGGTGGCCAGGCGACAATCCCCATCGTGTACGCGGTCTCCCGCGTGGTGGAGGTGGCCTACGCGGAAATCGTGGCGTCGGTTGCGTCGGTCTCGGCGGGTCCGGGTACACGTGCCAACATCGACGAATTCACCAAGACCACATCCAAGGGTGTGGAAGTGATTGGCGGTGCCAAGCGCGGCAAGGCGATCATCATCCTCAACCCGGCTGACCCGCCGATGATCATGCGCGACACCATTTTCTGTGCCATCCCGGAGGATGCGGATCGCGATGCGATCGCCGCGTCGATTCACGACGTGGTGAGCCAGGTGCAGCAGTACGTACCCGGATACCGGCTACTCAACGAGCCTCAGTTCGATGAGCCGTCTGTGGTCAATGGAGGTAACCACGTCGTCACCACTTTCGTGGAGGTCGAGGGTGCGGGAGACTTCTTGCCGCCGTATGCCGGAAACCTGGACATCATGACCGCGGCCGCGACCAAGGTCGGCGAGGAAATCGCCAAAGAACTTCTATCAGCGAAGGTTTCGTAACATGGGTTCGGACACCAGCACTCAGCTCTTGGGCGCCGACGGCGTCTTCTTCGACGCCGCGTGGGATGTGCGGATCACCGATACGTCATTGCGCGACGGGTCGCACCACAAGCGTCACCAGTTCACCGCCGATGAGGTGCGCGCGATCGTGGCCGCCCTCGACGGTGCCGGTGTGCCGGTCATCGAGGTGACCCACGGTGACGGTCTTGGTGGATCGTCATTCAACTACGGGTTCTCCAAAACCCCTGAGCAGGAATTGATCAAGCTCGCCGCGGAGACCGCGACGAACGCCAAGATCGCCTTCCTGATGCTGCCGGGCGTAGGTACCAAGGAAGACATCATCGAGGCGCAGGGCAACGGCGGTTCCATCTGCCGTATCGCCACCCACTGCACCGAGGCTGACGTGTCGCTTCAGCACTTCGGGCTGGCCCGTGAGCGCGGGTTGGAAACCGTTGGCTTCCTGATGATGTCGCACACCATCTCGCCGGAGAAGCTGGCCAAGCAGGCCCGGATCATGGCCGACGCCGGATGCCAGTGCGTGTATGTAGTGGACTCCGCGGGCGCATTGGTGCTCGACGGTGTCGCCGACCGGGTGGCCGCGGTGGTGGCCGAATTGGGGTCGGATGCTCAAGTTGGTTTTCATGGGCACGAGAACCTCGGTCTCGGCGTGGCCAACTCCATCGAGGCGGTGCGTGCCGGTGCCAAGCAGATCGACGGCAGCACAAGGCGATTCGGTGCTGGTGCCGGTAATGCTCCGGTGGAGGCGCTGATCGGTGTCTTCGACAAGATCGGCGTGAAGACGGGCATCGACTTCTTCGATATCGCGGACGCTGCCGAAGAGGTGGTCGCACCTGCGATGCCGGCCGAGTGCCTGCTGGATCGCAATGCGCTGATCATGGGCTACAGCGGTGTGTACTCCAGCTTCCTCAAGCACGCCATCCGGCAGGGTGAGCGTTACGGGGTGCCGGCACACCAGCTGCTGCACCGGGCCGGTGAGCGAAAGCTCATTGGTGGGCAGGAGGACCAGCTCATCGATATCGCATTGGAGATTCAGCGCGAGAACGCCGAAAAGAAGTCGTAGTCGCGGCTCGCTATCGTCACCCTGCTGCGGTCGTGATCGCGCCGTCGTGCGCGCGGAGGCACGGGGGTGTCGATCAGGTGCTCGCATACCCGGGCAGGGACGGTTGCCTGGGTTCTGGTCGAAGACCAGATGCGCCCGCTCGGGAGCGGGAGCTCAGCGTCATACGGCGCCCGTGGCGGCTTAGCCAGTACGGCCTGGTTGCTCGTGAGGCTCACCCGCAGGCCCTGCTCAGTGGTTACCGCCGGGACGGAGCCGATGCAGGATCGCACCGAACGCTGCGAGGACATCGCCATCTCGCTTAAGCTGCTGGTTGAGTGCGGGGGTTTATTTGGTTGGGTAACCAGTCTTGGTACCCGTGCGCTAGCAACTGAGTACGATCGAACTCTACGAGTATTTGGCGATTGAGGAAGGGGAGGGGGACGTTGCCCAAGCAGGATCGTGGTGCACCGGCCCGTCCTCCGTGGCTGCCCGAAGAAGACGAACAACGTGGGTTTCTCCGTTCGTTGAGGCGCAAGAAGCGCAACGCGGACGATCCCGAGTCGAACGAGGACTCGTTAACCCACGAGACCGGGCACTCCTCCGCTCCCCAGACTCCGGCGCAGAAACCGATCACCGATTCCGTCCTGCCGCCAGTTGAGAAGCACGCTGCAGTCGCGCCTCGGGAAGAAACGGCCAACGGGACGACGCCGGTGCCCAACGTGTCGAAGTACTACACGCCGCCCCGTGCGCCCGAACCGACCGAGCAGCGCCCGCTGACGGCCCCGCAGGAGCCGCCGGCCACCGAGTCGAACGAAAACGTCCCGAAGCCCGTATCGGCTGAGCCTCGGATCATTACGAGTCCTATTCCGGACATGCAGCCGGAACCGCGGCCAATATCGCAGGTGGAGCAACCGCAGGTGCCTGCGTCCGATGAGTCCCCGGCAATCCCGGCACCCGAGCCTGCCGCACCCGGAGCCACCCCGGATGTGGAGGCGGTTGCCCCGGCCGCGATCGAAGCGCCCGGAGACGTCGCAGATTCACCGGAACCCGTGCCGGTGGCCGAACTGCCGGCGGAGTCGAGCTCCCCCGTACCCACCGCTGATCAGCGCCGCGAGGAGTCCGCCGGCGCGGACCCGTTCTCGCGTTTCAGCTTGCTCGAAGCGCAACTGCGCCAGATGAGCCTCGACGAAAGCATCACCGACGCTGAACTCGAGCGTCATCGGCGCCACGCGATGCCCGAATCGGAGGCCACACGCGCTCCGGAGGCCCGTGGTGCACTCAGTTTCACGCCGCCAGAGGCGGTCGATGAGGACGAGGGCGTTGAGGACGAGGTCGTCGGGGACCTAACGGAGCCCGCGCAGGTGGCTTCAGACACGCAATCCGCGGGGCCGTCGCCCGCTCCTGCGCTCGGGTTCACGCGCCCCGAGGCGATCAACCAGTCGTTTTCCGAGACGGAGGAGCCGGAGCCTACGGCCGCCGTCCCGGACGTCGAGTCCGAACCGGAACCGTCCACAGCGCTTACCGCCGACTCGCTGCCAGAAACGCCCGAGCCCGATGCTCCCGCAGTCGAGGACCTGGCCCCAGAGCCGCCGGCGGAGGAGGAGCCCACCCCGGTATCCGAATACCCCGCGGAACCGGTAGAGGCGGCGCCGGAAGCACCGGAGCCTGCAGATGCGCCCGAAATCGATGACGTCGATGCGAGAGCGGCTGCACTGCTGCAGCGCATCGAAGCTAGACGTGCCGAGCTCAATGAGGAATTGGCCGCGCACGACGCGGCCGACGCGGACGTATCGGTGCCCGAGCCCGAACCCGCGCCATTTGTACCGATGATTGCGCCGTGGGCCTCGGTGCCCGAAGTCGCCGGGACCGAGAGCACCGAGCTCAGCACCGGTGCCGAAGAAGCCGCGGAAACGGAAACAGCGGAAGCGGCGGCGTCCGAACTCGAGGGATTTGCGCCTCTGGTCGACGAGGACATCGTCATCGACCTGCCGGCAGCGGTGTTCGAGGAGACGTCCGCTGACCCCGCTATTGAAGACGTGGTAGGTCCAGAGCCCGAACTCTCGGATGAGTCGAACGCTTCCGTCGAGCAGGCGCCGGACCCACTGCCTGGCGACGAAATCGCTCACACCGCCGTTGAATCGACGGATGACGCGCCGGTGACGCCCGGGAATTCTTCCGAAGATGCTGCGGTAGAAGGTGATTCGCATATTCAGGCGAACCAAGGCGATGCGCATTCGCCGTGGGAGGCCCCGTCGGCTGCCCCGGAGTTCCCGGTGGCGGAACCGCCAGCGCAACCCGCCTACAACGTGCCGCCGCCTGCGCCGCAACACGCCGTTCCGCCGCAGCCTGGACCCGAGCATCAGCCTGCGGCTCAGGCACCCCCCGGATGGAACCCGCGTCAGCCGTACCCGGGGCAGTGGCCGCAGGGCGCTCCACAGGCTCCGGAATCATTTGGTGGACAGCAGTTTTCGCAGCAGCCACCTCCGCAGCCCACCAGTGTTGAGGGTCAATGGCAATGGGTGCCGCAGCAGCCGCAGGCGCCTCAGCCCCCGGTGTCACAAGAGCAGCTGCCTCCGGGTTACGTGCCACCGCCGCAGGGAGCGGCACCTCCCCCCAACTACCGTGGGCCGCAGGCTTACCGGATGCCGCCCTCGCTCGACGAAGCTGAGGTCATCAACCGCGGTCGTTACGCGCCCCGGTCCGGCTGGCGCAAGGCGGTGCACAGGTCCACCGGAGGCCGGGTCAATCCGGGCGATTCACGCAAGGACCGTGAACAGGACCAGCTGCTCGCCAGCATTCGGCAGCCGATCCTCGGCGATTACCGCATCGCGGTGCTCTCCATTAAGGGCGGTGTCGGAAAGACAACCACCACACTGGGATTGGGTTCGGCGTTCGCGACAATCCGTACCGATCGGATCATCGCTGTCGACGCCAACCCCGACCGTGGCACCCTGGCTGAGCGAGTGCGCGACAATTCGACGCAGTCCACCGTCCGCGACCTTCTCAACGACCGGAACATCAGAAGTTACGCTGATGTGCGCAACCACACGCGGATGGCGACAAGTCGTCTCGAAGTACTTGCCAGTGAGCAGGATCCGGCCGTATCGGAGGCTTTCGGCGAGGTCGACTACCGCAATACGATCGACATCCTGCAGCGGTACTACAACATCATTCTGACCGACTGCGGTACGGGAATCATGCATTCGGCAATGGCGGGCGTGCTCGACCTTGCTCACACCATTGTGTTGGTGAGCTCGCCGGCCATGGACTCCGCGCGTAGCGCCTCGGCCACCCTCGATTGGCTTATGCAGCACGGACATTCGGCGCTGGTGCGTGAAGCGCATGTCGTCCTGAGTGCCTCACGTCCTGGATCTGCCGGGATCAAGCTGGACAAGGTCTATGAGCATTTTCAGGCGCGTTGCCGTTCCATTCACATGATCCCGTTCGATCCCCACCTCGCCGAAGGCGCCGACGTCGACTTCAATCTGCTCAATGCGGATACCAATG
This sequence comes from Mycobacteroides chelonae, assembly GCF_016767715.1. Taxonomy (NCBI): domain Bacteria; kingdom Bacillati; phylum Actinomycetota; class Actinomycetes; order Mycobacteriales; family Mycobacteriaceae; genus Mycobacteroides; species Mycobacteroides chelonae. Next base: position 592,382 of record NZ_CP050145.1, read on the forward strand.
CCGCATACCTGAAGCTGGCAGGCGCGATCTCCGAGAGTTTTCCGCGGCTTCGTATGCGCGGCGACGAGCAGCGATAAGACGAAAGAGGCAGGACAGCAAGATGGTTGACGCTAGAGACGCCCGGCGGGCTTTTGTCGCCGGTGTGCTCTCGATTGGTATCCCAATCGACCGTCTGGTAACGGACCACGATGTCGTGCTTGGCAATGATGGCGAAGTGATCTGATATGGCTGATTCCCAAGACAACAAACCTGATTCGCCGCCGCCGAGCGGCCCGTGGCGCGAGCCCATCGCTGACGGGCTGGGCGGCGGGGACACCAAGGGCAATCCGTTCCGCCGGTCCAAGAACCCGAACAACCAGGAATTCGTGCCGCCCAGCGCCGATTACTTTCCGCAACCGACGCTCAAGCCGCCGCCTCCGCTGCCGAAGACTCCCAAACTCTCACGGCGCCAACGGAACCATCAGCGTCCGATGAATCCGATATGGGAACCGGATCCGCTGAGCGCGTACGGCATGCCGCAGTACCAGAACCCGGCGCCTCAAGCTCCGCCTCAACAGGGGGCGCCGCAGCCTCCGCCACAGGGATACGGTGCGCCGGCCCAGCAGCCCCCGCAGAACTACTACGGGCCGCCGCCACAGAACTATTACGCACCCCCGGCGCCTTCCGCCCCACCGCCGGGGCCGCCGGCTCCGGCGGAACCCGCCACGCCCACTGCGCCCCCTCCTAACCCGGAGTGGGCAAGTCAGCTGCCGGCTTGGCCCACCTCTGCGGTGGTGCCGGAGTCTTCGGCCGGAGCGCCTCCTGCCGAACAGTCTCAGGTCCGCAGTGAGGAAGAGGCGCCCAGGGACGAAGCACCTGATGTCGAGGTGCCCGCCGAGGCGCCCCCGCCCTCGCCCGGTGCGCCGGCACCCGCGCCACAGATCAGGCCCGATGATGCGTCCTCGATGATTCCGGAGGGCAAGACACCGTGGGGTGGGCAAGTGCCCCAAACACCGCCCGCACCAACGCCACCCGCGCCGTCGTGGGCACCGGCCCCACCTCTGCCTCCAGCCCCGGTGGCCCCTCCGGCGGCATATCCTCGAGCGGACTGGAACGTGCCGGCCGCGCCACAGCGGGCCCCCTTTGTTCCCGGTCAGACGCCGTTCACGGCTGCCCGCCCCGAAGCGCCTGTGTACCGGCCGGCGCCGCAGCCCCCGCAACCATCACGACCACAGGGGCCCAGCCACGACCAGCTTGGTCTCATCAGGTCGGTCAAGCCGCTGCCGAGAAGCGGGTGGCGCAAGGCCGTTCACCGACTCTCGGGTGGCGCGATCAACCCCGGCGAGTCGTCGGACGAGTCGCATCGCAGCGAGTTGATCGACCGAATCAACCTGCCCGTCCGCGGTGACTACCGAATCGCCGTGTTGTCCTTGAAGGGCGGTGTGGGCAAGACCACCACGACGTTCTCGTTGGGTGCCACCTTCGCCTCGCTGCGTGGTGACCGTGTGATCGCCGTCGACGCGAACCCGGACTTCGGGACGCTTGCTCAACGTGGCCCGGATGAGACACGTTCCACCGCACGAGACCTGTTGCGCGATCCTGATATTCACCGATACTCCGATGTGCGCAGGCACACGTCGCAGAGCGCGAGCCGCCTGGAGGTGCTGGCCTCCGAACGCGATCCGGCGGCCTCCGAGCTGTTCTCCGAAGCCGACTATCTGGCGGTGATGCGGATCCTGCAGCGGTTCTACAACATCATCCTGACCGACTGCGGTACCGGACTCATGCACTCGGCGATGGCCGGTGTGCTCGGTGAGGCCAATGCCATTGTGTTGGTGACCTCGCCTGCCATCGACGGTGCGCGCAGTGCCCTTGCGACCCTGGATTGGCTTGATCACCACGGGTATTCGCACCTGGTGCGGCAATCTGTGGTGGCCATCAGCTCGTCGCGGCCGGGTGCTTCCTCGATCGACCTCGAACAGCTGAGCCGGCATTTCCTCACGCGGGCCAGGGCGGTGCACATCGTTCCGTTCGACAACCATCTGTCGGAGGGGTCGGAGATCTCGCTGGATCTTATGGGTAAGAAGACCCGGCTGGCGTTCATGGAACTGGCGGCCTCGGTGGCCGATGGCTTCTACGAGGGCGGAAACACCCGGCAGACCAGCTGGGGCTAGCGCTCCAGTTCGTCGGTCGTCATCAGATCGTCGCGAACGCTGCGTTCGTGATAGGCCAGCCGTGCAACCCGATGCGCGACGACTGGGGCGGTGATGATGGTGAACAGCCCGGTGAGCACGATCATGCTGACGTCAGCGTGCCCGCGCAGCCGCAGCGCGGCACCCGCCAGAACCAGCAGCAGTCCCAACACCTGAGGCTTGGAGGCGGCGTGCATGCGGGCCAACGTGTCAGGAAATCGCACCACGCCGATCGCGGCGGTCAGGGCCAGCGCGGAACCGAGTAACACCAGCGCACCCGAGATCCCGTCGAGAAGAGTGTTCATCGGGGTTGCCTCCTCTCGTCGCGCGGGTCGATCGCGGTGTCAGGTACGCGGAACCGTGTCACGCTCACCGAGCCGAGGAAACTGATGAGAGACAGCGCGACCATCCCGTACAGCACAGTGGAATCCAGGCTGTAGGCCGCCCATGCGGCAAGCGTGCACATGGTGACGGCCACCAGGGTGTCCACGGCGACAAGCCTGTCGAGCGTGTTGGGGCCGGCGAGCAGCCGGTATGTGGTGATGGTCGCCGCGGCGATGAGCAGCACGGCCGCGATGTGCCATACGACGTTCACAGTCCCTCCCTCATCTCGGACTCGGCGGTCTCATCGTCGGGATGCCAATCGGCGTCCCGTTCGAAGGCTGCGATGAAAAGTCTTTCCAGTTGCCGCAGTTGGGCGTAGAAAGTCGCCACAGCCTTGGGCGAGCCCACATCCAGCACGTGCACGTACGCCAGCCGGCGTTCCTGGTCTATTTCCAGGACCACCGATCCCGGGATGATGGTCAGGGTGTTGAGCAGAAGCGCCATCACCAAGTCAGACTTCACCGAAAGCTGGGCGCGCAGTACGGCACTCAACGGTGGCGCGCCCGGCCTGATCGCCAACCAGGCCACCTGCAGACTGGACAGCACCATGTAATACGCGACCGTGAAGGCGAGCCGGATCATCGAACCGATATGCAGGCGGCCCTCCACCGGCAGCCGGGGCATCGGTAGCAGCACCGTGATGACCAGTGCCACCAGCAGCCCGGTAACGGTGTTGGCGACGGAGAAGTTTCCCCACAGCATCGTCCACACCAGCATGAGCCACACCAAAATCCAGATGCGCAAGACAATTTCGCGAGGGCCGTACATCGTGAGGCTTTTCATCGAGGCCCACCCCCGAGGACCGCGCTGATGTATACCGCACGGTCACGGACCTCGGCGGCGGCACGATCACTCATGCCGATGATCGGACCGGCGAATAGGGTCAGCGCCACCCCGACCGCGATCAAACCCAATGTGGGTGCCAACATGCCGGCCGGCATCCGGCCCACGTCGGCACGGTCGACAAACGCGACTTCTTCTCCGTCATCGAGAAGCGCGGACGGTGTCGCCGCGGCGAGATCACCCTCGGGCGCGTCGGCGCGTGGCCGCCAGAACGCCTTGGTCCACACCCGTGCCACCGCATACAGGGTCAGCAGGCTCGTGATGGTGCCCCCGGCCACCAAGGTCCAGGCCAGCACCGAGCCCTGCAGCGACCCTGCCTCCAGTAATGCAACCTTGCCGATGAACCCCGAGAACGGCGGTATCCCACCGAGGTTCAAGGCCGGCACCACGAACGCGAAGGCCAGTAGCGGACTGGCGGCCGCTAGACCACCCAGGCGATTCAGCGAGGACGCCCCTGCCTGGCGCTCAATGAGTCCCACCACGAGGAACAACGTTGTCTGCACGATGATGTGGTGTGCCACATAGTAAATAGCGCCGGACATGCCGAGCTCGTTGGACAGCGCGATGCCGAAGATCATGTACCCGATATGGCTGACCAGGGTAAAGGACAGCAGTCGTTTGATGTCACTCTGCGCGATGGCGCCCAGGATGCCGACGATCATGGTCAGCAGCGCGGCCACCAGCAGCACCGTGTTCAGAACTCCACCCGGGAAGAGCAGCGAATGTGCGCGAATGATGGCGTACACACCTACTTTGGTGAGCAAGCCCGCGAAGACCGCGGTCACGGGTGCGGGCGCGGTGGGGTAGGAGTCGGGTAGCCACGTCGACAGCGGGAAGACCGCCGCCTTGATGGCGAAGGCCACCAACAACACCGCGAAGATCGCCATCCGGGTACCCGACGGTATACCGTCTGCGCGGACTGCGATTTCGGCCATATTCAATGTTCCGGTTGCCGCGTAGACGAACGCGATGCCTAGCAGGAAGACCACCGAGGACATCATCGAGACCATCACGTACGAGATGCCCGCCCGCACCCGGTCACCGCTGGCGCCGATGGTCAGGAGCACGAAGCTGGCGGCCAGCAGTACCTCGAAGCCGACGTACAGGTTGAACAGGTCGCCGGCCAGGAAGGCATTGCAGACACCTGCGGACAGCGCCAGGTACGTGGGCATGAAGATCGACACCGGCTGGCGCTCGTCACCGTCCCGAATACCCTGCGCCGCCGCGTACAGCACCACCGCGAGCAACACGATGGCCGAGACCACCAGCATCAATGCCGAAAGCCGGTCCACCACAAGGGTTATTCCGAGCGGCCCCAGTTTCTCCTCGGTAGGCCCCCAGCCCCCGACCGCCAGTGCGAAGGTGCCGTTGCGATCTGCCAGGTAGAGCAGTACCGCGCAGACTCCGAGCACCGTGGTCAATGCCGTGACGGTGATCAGCAGTTGCAGTCGTGGGCGACGGCCCGCGATCAGCGTCAACGCTGCCGCGGCGGTCGGCACGAGGACCGGGAGCGGGGTCAGAACAGCCATGGCGTTCATGACTTCTCACCCGCCGGAAGTGCGTCGAGTTCGGAAGGCGAGTCCTCGTCGCCGGATTCGGGCGCCTCGTGGTGTTCTTCCCTGCCGTCGGTGACGGGTTCAAGTGGTTCCTGGGCGACGCGCGCGTCCTCGGCGTCGTCGTCGACGATGTCATCGGCTTCCAACGTGAACATGCGATAGATCAGGGCGAGAGTGAATGCGGCAACACCCATGGTGATGACGATCGCGGTGAGGATCATGCCCTGGGCCAACGGATCTGCCATAGAGGTCCGGCCCGCGGACTCGCGTCCGATGATCGGTGGATTACCGGACGGGCCACCCACGGTGAGGATCAGCAGGTTCACCGCGTTGCCGACGAGAAGCAGACCCAACACCATGCGCGTCAGGTTGCGTTCGAGCATCAGGTACACGCCGCATGCGGTGAGGGCGCCGATGATGATGAGTAGTCCGAGATTGGTCATGACGCGCGCACCCCCGCCCGGGCCCGTGGAGACTCTTCGAGCTCCACATCCAAGCGTGCGCCCAGGCTGCGCAGCACATCGAGTACCAGACCGACGACCACCAGGTACACGCCCAGATCGAAGAACAGCGCCGTCACGATCTTGACGTGCCCAAATCCAAGCACATCGAATTGGATTGTGGCCGAAGACAACACCGGGGCACCCAGCAAGATCGAAGCGAATGCTGTCCCGCCTGAAAATGCCAGCCCGAGCCCGAGGATCTTGCCTGCGTCGAATGGCAGTGTCTCGCCCAGCTCATACCGCCCACCGGCGAGGTAGCGCAGTACGAGAGCCAGACCGGCCGTGAGGCCACCGGCGAATCCACCGCCCGGAACGTTGTGTCCGGCGAAGAAGAAGTAGAACGACAACACCATGACCAGCGGGAAGATGAGCCGTGTCGCGACTTCCAGAACCAACGACCGGTGCTTGGGGTCGCGCAGTTCGCTCCCCCGCAACCAGACGCTGGAGGCCACCACCACATCCGGTTGACCCGCCGCGTCCCCGACCCGGGGAGCTCTCCCGAAACGCCGGTGCCGGAACATCAACGAAGCCACGCCCGTCGCGGCAACCAGCAGTACCGAGATCTCGCCGAGGGTGTCCCAGGCACGGATATCCACCAGCAGCACGTTCACCGTGTTGGCGCCGTGCCCGCGCTGATATGCCGCCTCGGGGAGCAGGTCGGCGATCGGGCGATCACGTCGTGCCGCCATCGCGTACACCCCTAGCGCCGTCACGGTGCATCCGACCGCAATCGCGAGCGCGGCACGGGGTAGCCGGAATCTGTTGGCCTGCTCCGCATCCGACTCGGCGGGTAGGGCGCGCAACACCAACACGAAAATGACGAGGGTCAGGGTCTCGACGAGGAATTGCGTCAGCGCCAGATCTGGCGCCCCGTGGAGTGCGAAGATAACGCCTGTTCCGTAGCCAGTGATGCCGACGAGCAGCACCGCCGCCAGACGGTTGCGCATGACGGTGGCGCCGATGGCGGCGGCAAGCATCAGTAACCCGACCACCCCCTGCAGCGGCGAATCCCACAGTTTGAGGTGCGGCTCGTCGCGGGCTCCGAGTGCCAGCACAATGGTCGGCAGTGTCACCAGGGTCACCAGAATGGTGGCCTGGGTGAACGGGATCGAGCCTCGTTGCGTCAGTGCGGTCAGCCGCTGGGACAGCACATCGGCACCGCGCAGAACGGCGTCGTAGCCGCGGTCGGCATTGCCCAGCGGGTTGACGGCGAGCCGGGCCTTGCGCAGGCGTCCCCGCGAGAAGAACGCGAAGATACCGACTGCGAACGCGATCGCGGTAAGCAGCAGCGGTACGCCGAAGCCCTCCCAGATCGCGATATGCGCGTCGACAGGATTGGCGTAGCTGCCCAGCGCCCAGTTGAGCCAGTCGGGCAGTATCCCGGCCGCGATGCTTGCCACCGACAGCACGGCGGGTGCCACCAGGAAGGCAGGCGCCGGAGCGTGCATGCCCTGCACGCGGGCGCTTGGCTCGGGTAAACCCTTGCGTGCGAATGCTCCCCAGATGAATCGCATGCTGTACGTGATGGTGAACATGGATCCGACGACTATCCCCGCCAGCACCCAGGGGGCGGACGAACCGAGCACCTGACTGTGCAGCACCGTCGCGAAGGCTAGCTCCTTACCGACAAATCCGAGGGTCAGCGGCACCCCCGCCATGCTCGCGGCGGCCAGCCCGGCAATCACGAGTAGAGACGGTTCACGTCTTCCGAGCCATGCCAACTTGCGGATATCGCGGGTCCCTACGGTGTGGTCGATGATTCCCACCACCATGAACAGTGCAGCCTTGAACAGGGCGTGCGCGCACAGCATGACCAGACCGGCCAACAGGATGTCGGGATCACCGGTGCCGGTGAGCACCACCAGGAATCCGAGTTGGCTCACCGTGCCGAAGGCCAGGATCAGCTTGAGGTCGTACTCGCGCAGGGCGCGCCAGCCCGCCAGGATCATGGTGGCGATGCCCAACACCAGCACGATGGGCCGCCACGGTGTCGCCTCGGCGAACCCGGGCGACATACGGGCCACCAGATAGATACCGGCCTTCACCATGGCTGCGGCATGGAGATAGGCGCTGACCGGGGTTGGTGCGGCCATGGCGCCGGGAAGCCAAAAGTGTAGGGGGACAATGGCGGACTTGCTCAGTGCACCGATCAGTATCAGCACCAGACCGACGCTGGCGGCCATACCCGATGGCGGGTCTGCGATGAGGTCGGAGAGCAGGAAGCTTCCGCCGACATGGCCGAGCACGATGATCCCGACCAGCATCGCCAGTCCACCAGCAGTGGTCACCAGCAGTGCTTGTACCGCCGCGCGGCGACTCGCGAGTCGTTCTGCGTAGTGACCCACCAAGAGGAAGGACAGCACGGTCGTCAGTTCCCAGAAGATGTACAGCAGCAGCAGGTTGTCGCTTATCACCAGACCGAACATGGCCCCGGAGAAGGCCACCAGCTCGGCAGCGAAACTCGGAAGCCGTGGCTCGGTGTGCCCGTCCCGATGCCGGAAGTAGCTCGCGCAATAGAACAGCACCAGTGACCCGATGCCGAGCACCAGCACGCTCATGATCGCGGCCAGCGAGTCGAAGCGCAGAGAGATGTCCATCGCCAGCTCGGGCACCCAGGGGATGTCGATACGAGTGTCCGCCCCGGCGGCAGGCCATCTTGCCAATACCCAGATCAGCGAACCCAAAGGGGCCAGGGCAAGAGGGTAGAACGCCAGTCGACCAACGCGCGCCACAAGTAGCGGCGCCATCGCGGCGGCAAGTGCGTGGGCAAGCAGAATGGCAAGCAAAGGCACTCCCGTCTATCGGTTGTTGGGCGGGGTGTCGTGCTGCCTAGTTTACGGGGCGCTCGTCGATTGGCGCGACGCAACCCTTTTCAGCGGTTGTCAGCAAACGCGCGCAGGGATGCTACCTGCACGGGATCCAACGACGGACGTACTGTGGCCCGCGCGGTTTCGATATCGGCGACTGTCACATCGGCGGCGTCGATGGATCGCCGCATGGCCGCCATCGCGGCCTCGCGCAGCAGCGCCGCACAGTCGGCGGCCGAGAAGCCGTCCAGGCCAGCTGCGAGCGCGTCCAGATCTACATCGGCGTCCAGCGGTACCGCCCGCGCGGCCGTCTTGAGAATGTCTTTGCGGGCCTGAGCATCCGGTGGCTCGACGAACACCAGGCGTTCCATCCGGCCTGGACGCAGCAGCGCCGGGTCGATGAGCTCGGGCCGGTTGGTGGCGCCGAGCACCACCACATCGCGCAGCGGTTCCACCCCATCCAGTTCGGTCAGCAGGGCCGCCACCACGCGATCGGTGACACCCGAGTCGAAGCTCTGCCCGCGCCTCGGCGCCAGTGCGTCCACCTCGTCCAGGAAGACCAGTGATGGCGCCGAATCGCGCGCACGCCGAAACAGCTCGCGCACCGCCTGCTCGGAGGCGCCGACCCACTTGTCCATCAGCTCGGCGCCCTTGACCGCGTGCACCGACAACCGTCCGGAGCTAGCCAGCGCCCGCACCACGAAGGTCTTTCCGCAGCCGGGCGGTCCATACAGCAGTACCCCACGGGGCGGGTCCACGCCGAGGCGTTCGAAAGTGTCCGGATGCTGCAACGGCCACAGGACGGCCTCTGTCAGAGCCTGTTTGGTGGCCACCATGTCGCCGACGTCGTCGAGAGTTATCGACCCGACGGCCACTTCCTCAGTGCTGGAACGAGACAGCGGTCGGATCACCGACAGGGCACCGACAAGATCTTCCTGGGTCAGCGCGGGGGCGCTGGCCTTCTCGCTGGCCCGTGCCGCTGCCCGCAATGCGGCTTCGCGGACCAGCGCGGCCAGATCGGCCACCACAAAACCCGGTGTTCGCGCGGCGATCTCGTCGAGCTGTAGGTCCTGCGCCGGCACCTTCGTCAAGAGGACTTCCAGCAGTGACTTACGGGTAGCGGCGTCGGGCAGGCTCAGGCCCAGCTCACGGTCGCACAGCTCGGGAGCGCGCAGGCGCACGTCAATGGCGTCGGGATGTGCGGTCGTTGCGATGAAGGCAACGCCGGAAGTGGCTACCGCTGAACGTAGTTCGGCCAGGATGAGTGTCGCCACGGGTTCTGCGGTGGCCGGCAGCAGCGCGTCGATATCGGAGATCAGCAAGACGCCGCCAGCCTGCCGGATCCGGCTCACGGCCTCCCGTATCGCGGTGAGACGTCCTTCCGCGGTGGTGGCCCCCACTTCCGGCCCGTCCAGCTCGACGAGCGTGCGCGGCGCACAGACCGCGCGCGCCAGCGTCGTCTTGCCGACGCCGGCGGGGCCAGATATCAGCACACCCAGATTCGGCTGTGCACCCAGTGTTTTCAGCAAGGCGGGTTCATCGAGGGCGAGTTTGAGCCACTCGGTGAGCCGGGTCGCCTGCGCCCGGGAGCCCTTGAGGTCCTCCACGGATATCGCGGCGGGGGGCTCGGGTGACGGAGCCACAGCGGCGACGGCTTCGGCAGGTAGAGCCGTCTGTTGCGCATTGGGGCTCAACGGGTTTGTGCCCTGCCAGCTGACAAGAGAATTGGGTTGCACGCTGACCGGACCGGCCGGATCGACCGCCGTCACCGTGAGCAACTCGGAGGTCCAGGTTATCCCCACCGACCGGGCCAGCGTCGTCGTAGCCTCCGACGTGGACGTGCCAGGTCCGAGGTCCCGTGGCAGCAGCGACACGGTATCCCCAACGGTCATGACCTTGCCCAGTAGCGCCAGCCGAAGAGTCGCGGACGAAACAGATTGGGTGGCAAGAGAAGAACCGCTGACGCTGACTGACCGTGCGCCATACACCGTTACGGGGGCGACGATGACCGACGCATCCTCGCGCAACCCCGCGTTGGACAGCGTGACGTCGTCGAGCAGGGCGGTGCCGGCCGGAACTGAGCGCGGTGCAACCCCGACGACAGCCGCCGTTGTTCGTGATCCGGTCAGAGAAATCGCATCCCACTCCCGGATACCCAGGGCTGCAATCGCTTCTGGATGCAATCGGACGACACCGCGCCGCGAGTCGACGGCCGAAGTGTTGAGGCGAGCGGTGAGAGTCAGTGACGGGCCATTGGGGCCAAGAGCATCGGGATGTTCGCTCATGCGTACCTAGCGTGGCCCACCGGGCCGGCGCAACCCCAGACGCTCCGCTGTGCGCCGCTTGGGGAGTGCGGCGTGCCGGAAGGCGCGCCGCTGGTCCCGGCGCTGATCGCGGCGTAGATCCCGTCGCTCCTTGGGTTTGGCGTCCCACGACTCGGGTCGGGCCGCCACCCAGCGCTGACTGCGCCAGGCGAACGGGATATGGGCAAGGTAGACAACGATCAGAATCAGCAGCAGTACGTACGGGTATTGCAGCAGTCCGGCGGCGGCCACCGTCACCAGCGCGAGCAGCAGGACCACCATGCGGGGCGGCACGGAGACGGATTTCATGGCCGCGGTGGGGATCTGGCTAACGATGAGCATGGATACGAACACCATCCATGCGCATATCGCCCATACCGACGACCACCATCCGTCGCCGAATTGCAGCAAGGCCGCCAGCGGGGCCAGCACCATCAGCGCGCCCGCGGGGGAGGGCACTCCGACGAAATACTCCTTGGTGAACGCGGGTTGGGAATCGTCGTCAAGCAATGTGTTGAAGCGAGCCAGCCGCAGCACGATGCACACCGCGTAGAGAAGCGAAAAGACCCATGCTGTCGGGGTATCCGAGAGCATCGAGATGTAGAGCACCACCGCGGGCGCGACACCGAAGTTCACCGCGTCGGCCAGCGAGTCGATCTCCGCGCCCATTCGCGATGTCGCGTCCAAGAGCCGGGCGATCCTGCCGTCGAGACCGTCGAGGATCGCGGCCGCGGCGATCAGGGTCAGCGAGATGTAGGGCTTTCCGTCGAACGCGAACTTGATCGAGGACAGGCCACCGCAGATCGCCAGCACCGTCATCACACTCGGCAGAATCCTGATGTGTACGGGGCGCTTCGAGGACGCGGCTTGGTTCATGACTGAGCCGCTTACGCGTTATCGGTGGAGGACGGCAGCTCGGCCAGCACGGTCTCGGCGCCCACGGCTCGTTGCCCTGGCTGGACAAGAATTTTCGACCCCTCGGGCAGGTAGGTGTCCACCCGGGAACCGAATCGGATCAATCCGTAGGTGTCGCCGATGGACAACTGGTCACCGACCTTGGCGTGGCAGATGATCCGGCGTGCAATGAGTCCGGCGATCTGGACCACCACCACATCGTGCCCGGTGCGAGTACGGATGTGCACGCTGTTGCGTTCGTTGGCAACGCTCGCCTCGGCACGGTCGGCCGACAGGAACTGCCCACTGCGGTGAATGACTGCCGTCGCCTCACCGGCGACGGGGACCCGCTGCACGTGAACATCGAACACCGACAGAAAGATGCTGATGCGGGGGAGAGGCTCGGCGGGCAGCCCCAGTTCCGGCGGAGGTACCGCGCGATCGACCAAGCAGATCTGGCCGTCGGCCGCGGCCACCACCACATCGGCACGGTTGGGTGGGATGCGCGCAGGATGCCGGAAGAATGCGGCGCACGCGCCCGCGAGCGCCAGCCCGGTTCCGCGAATCCAGCGATTCTTGAACCCAAGTCCCGCCAGCCCAACTCCACCGGCGATGAACGGGAGTCCTGCCGGATGGATCGGTGGGATCGTCGTGCGGATGAGTTCGACGATATGCGGGATGCCGGAGTCCGGCTCTGAACCTACGGGGCGGGGGCGTCTTGCCACCGGACCATCCTAGTGATGCGGGCATGCAGTTGGGGACGTGGTTCCCCAGACGCCGTTGTCAGGTGGTGCCTCCCGTGGGGTATCAACGAGTCACCTGAGTAATACACCTTTACGGTGCAGTCGGGTCGTATTCGCTCTTGGGCACCAACGAGTGCGAGTCTCACGCGAAAATCTGTCGTGAAATCCGCGTGAGGCTCGTACTCGAGTTCTCGGTGCTCCGCGGTGACTAGACAATCAACCGCCGTGATCAGCTCAGATTCCACACGCTGACAGTGGTCCCCGCCGCGAGTTCGGTGACATCCTCGGGGATGTCCAGCAGGCAGTTCGAGGCCGCCAGCCATCTCAAATGATGCGATGCGGGAGGTCCGACAGCCGTCACGGTCCCTCTGTCGGCATCCCAGCACCCGCGCCGGAACTGCCGCTTACCCGCGGGCGCGGAGATGGGATCGGTGAGGACTGCCTCGTGGCGCGCCCGCGCGGGCGCCAGCCCCATCGCCGCGCGTAACGGCTCGCGAATGAACACTTCGAACGACACCAGCGCGCTGACGGGATTGCCGGGCAGAGTGAGCACCGGGACGCCATTGACGAGTCCTGCTCCCTGTGGTTTGCCGGGCTGCATGGCCACCGAGACGAACTGGACACCGGCGTCGGTGAGTGCGTCCTTGACCACCTCATAGGCTCCGGCGCTGACTCCACCGGTGGTGATGACCAGGTCGGCCTGGGCGCCGAATTCGTCGAGTACTGCGAGGAATTGCTCGACATCGTCTGCGACGGTCGGCGCCACCACGGCGTCGGCCCCGGCCTCCTGGACAGCGGCGGCAAGCATGATGGCGTTGGATTCATAGATCTGCCCGGGCTTGAGGTCGGTGCCCGGGGGCACCAACTCGCTGCCGGTGGAGGCGATGACCACCCGCAGGCGCGGATGCACGGTCAGCTCCTCGAGTCCGAGTGCCGCCGCCAGACCCAACGCCGGCGCCATCAGCCGGGTGCCGGCGCTCAGTACGGTGTCGCCAACTCGTACATCCTCGCCTGCGGACCGGATGTGCTGGCCGGCACGGGGTTCTTCGGTGATGGCCACGGATTCGGTGCCGCCGTCGGTGACTTCGACGGGCACCACCGCGGTGGCACCGGCGGGAAGGGGCGCACCCGTCATGATCCGGTGCGCGGTACCGGGTTTGAGCGTCAGGACGTCGGTGCGCCCGGCCGGGATGTCCTCGGTGACCGGCAATGTCACCGGATTGGTGGGCGAAGCCCCCGCGAGATCGTCGCGGTGGACCGCATACCCATCCATGGCCGAGTTGTCGAACACCGGCAGATTCAGTGGCGCGATCACGTCGGCGGCCAGGACCAGTCGCTCAGCCGCACCTACCGGCACCCGGACAAGCGCGGGCGCCTGGATCAATCCCGCGACGACTTGCTGGTGTTCGGCGACGGAACGCATCGGCTCATTATTGCCCGACCACCCAGCGCATACCGCACGCAGGGGTTTCGCTGAGTCCGGTGGGTTCGGAATGCCCTCGGCGTGCGCCGCGCACGGCATGGCGGGAAAATAGCGCCATGACCGTCGGCGGAGTGCTCTTCGATATCGACGGGGTCCTGGTGACCTCGTGGGAGCCGATCGACGGCGCCGCGCAGGCCCTCAAGGTGCTGGAGAGTGACGACGTTCGTCGTTGCTTCTTGACGAACACCACCTCGCGTACCCGAGTGCAGATCGCGGAGCTGTTGACCGCCGCGGGCCTGGCGGTGCCCGCCGACGAGGTGATTACCGCCGCCATGCTGACCGCCGATCATGTGATCGCCCAGCACCCCGGCGCCCGGTGCTATCTGCTGAACGACGGAGACATCACCGCCGACATGCCCGGGGTCGACTTCGTCGAATCCCTCTCCGATGATCCCGACGTCATCATTCTTGGTGGGGCCGGTCCGCAGTTCGATCATGTGGCGCTGAGCCGGGTATACGACCTGATGGCTCAGGGAATCCCGGTGGTCGCGATGCATCGCAACGCGGTGTGGAGCACACGCGAGGGATTGCGCGTCGATACCGGTGTGTACCTGGCGGGCATGGAGCAGGTTTCGGGGCGCAAGGCGGTCGCTGTCGGCAAGCCCGCCCCGGCGGGATTTCAGCTGGCCGCCGAGCGGATGGGGTGCGAGCCGGATCAAGTCGTGATGGTGGGCGACGACCTGCATGTCGATGTGCTGGCGGCCCAGGTCGTCGGGATGACGGGTGTGCTGGTGCGCACCGGGAAGTTCCGTCAAGACACCCTCGACAGATGGGCTGCCGATCAGTATTCGATGCAACCCGCGTACGTCATCGATTCGATCGCCGATTTGCCGTCCTTGTTGTCGGACCTGTGAGCCAGAATCTGCCTCATGATCGACCACTTCGGTATCAACTGCGCGGACCTGCCGACCGCGGCCGCGTTCTATGACAAGGTGCTCGGGGTTCTCGGGTACACGCGACAGATGGATTTCGGTGTCGCCATCGGGTACGGGACCGCAGGAAAGCCTGACTTTTGGATCGGCGGCGGCGATGCCGCGGGCGGACCCAATCGTGAGATCCATGTTGCCTTCTCTGCCGAGAGCACCGAGAAGGTCGACGAGTTCTTCACGACGGCGACGGGTGAAGGCGCCGAGGCCCTTCATGCGCCGCGGCTATGGCCGGAGTATCACCCGGGTTATTACGGTGCGTTTGTCCGCGACCCTGATGGCAACAACGTCGAGGCGGTGTTTCACGGGGCGGCGCCCGCCTAAGGGCCGGCACAGACAATCGGCGCCGGCGCGCTGGCCGGTTCCCGGGCTGGCGATGCGGGTTTGACGGGTGCCGCGTCGGCGGGCATGACGATCGGAGGCGGTGCGGCGCCCTGTTGACCGGCGGAATCGGTGTCCGAGTCGGGTTCGGGTGGCCAGTCCACACTCGTCGGGGGCCAACTCTCGGCCTTGTCGCCGCCGGTCGCGGCGGCTGGGGGCGCACATCCCTGCGCTGCGCCGAAGTCGACGGGGCTGCAGTTGTCCGCCCGTGCCACGGATGCCGGACCGACAATGAGGCTTGCGCACAGGGTGGTGGCGATGATCAGCCGTGCCATTCGGTGGCGTTGTGGTCGCGCGTGGGTAGGGCTCATAGCGAAAGAATGTCCCCGTACACGTTCACGCTGTCGTCGGACTTGTCGGTGTCGATCAGCGCCGTCGTGAAGAAGCGGATGGAGACTGGTCCGCCGCAGGCGTCGACTTTCACGTGGGCGTCGTGAACCACGATTTCGCCGGTGCGTCCTTTGAGGGCCTTCTTACCCAGCACGATGTTCTTGATCGTCCCCGGAAGCAGATTGACCGAGATGCTCCCGTTGACTTCCGCGTAAGGGCCGACCATAGCCAGCAGATTGCTGCCGCCGGAGAAGCCGGGACTGACTCCCGCGTCCGCGCCGACGTCGACGCTTCCGCCCTCGCTGAGGTCGATCTGGCAGCCCAGCTGCAACCCCATGACGAGGGTTCCGGAGTTGACCGGAACCGCGCCGTTACCGTCGATGCTGGCGAGGGCCTTGCCGGTGACAAACCCCTCTCGTGTGAACGCTGTGGCGGCCATGTTTGGCACAGAGTTGATAGTCATCCGCGACAGCGCAGCACTCAGATGCCAGCCGTCGTCGGTATCGGCAGACTGGCTGACGTCGGCGACCGGCAGCGGGTCTGCCGCAGCCACTCCCGTGCCCGAGCACAGAAGTGAAATTACAAGGGTGGCAACAGAAGTAAGTTTGCGCACGGACCCGCCTTACATGCAGTAGGTGGCCAAGCTCAGTGATCCGGCGATGAGCGTATTGACCCCTGCTGTGGGATTCCTGGTATCGAACACCGGGAGAACTGTGAATAAGCAGGCTGGGCAGCGCGGTGGATCTGGGGCAGGATGCGTGTGTGACCGCACATTGGAGCGCCGCCGACATTCCCGACCAGACGGGACGCGTCGCCGTCATCACCGGTGCCAATACCGGACTGGGCCTGGAGACGGCCCGCGCGTTGGCGGCAGCGGGGGCACAGGTAGTTCTTGCGGTCCGCGATCTGGACAAGGGTGCTGCCGCTGTCGAAGAGATCGGGAAGACCACGCCCGCGGGCAACCTGGCGCTGCAGCGCCTGGATCTATCTTCCCTCTCGGATATCCGTTCTGCTGCTGAACAATTGGGTGATCAATACCCACAGATCGATCTGCTCATCAATAACGCCGGGGTGATGTATCCGCCGAAGGGCAACACCGCGGACGGTTTCGAGCTGCAGTTCGGCACCAACCATCTGGGCCATTTCGCCCTCACCGCCCTGCTGCTGGAGAACCTGACGACGGTGCGTGGCTCCCGCGTCGTAACCGTCAGCAGTAACGGTCATAAGTTTAGAGCCGCAATACATTTCGATGACTTACAGTGGGAGCGCAATTACAGCCGGGTGGGGGCCTACGCCCAGTCCAAACTCGCCAACCTCTTGTTCACCTACGAGCTGCAGCGGCGTCTCGAGGCCGCGGGGGCGGAGACGGTGGCGTTGGCGGCACATCCCGGTGCGTCGGGTACCGAGTTGATGCGTCACATCACCTTCGGTCCGGAGGCGTTCAGTGCGGCGGCGTTGAAACTCGCCCAGAGTCCGGCCATGGGCGCCTTGCCCAGTCTGCGTGCCGCTACGGACCCCACCGCCGTTGGTGGCCAGTACTACGGGCCCTCGGGCTTTGGTGAGTTTCGTGGGTGTCCCAAGGTGGTCAAGTCCACCAGGCAGTCACACGATCAGGCTCTGCAACAACGGCTTTGGTCTGTCTCGGAAGAGTTGACTGGAGTGAAGTTCCCCGTCTAAGCCGTTCCCGCCGACTGTCGACTTTCGGTGTCGCTAAGCGAGAAAATCACACGATAAGCCGACACTCGGAGGTCTAGAGCTCCCGATGCAGGGTGCGCACGGCGACGATGCGTTCCTTGAGCTGATCGCGGGTGGCCGCGGCCACCGGGGGGCCTCCGCACCGCCTGCGCAGCTCATTGTGAATCCAGCCGTGCGGTTTACCCGACTTGAAGTGCGTGGCCGACACCAAGGCGTTGAGCTCGCGACGCAGTTCGCGCAGTTGACCGTGTGTCGAAGTGATTTCCGGGGGTACCTCGCCGGAAGCGGTGCGCTTCGTGAGCTGCTCTTCTTGCCTGCGCCGCAACAGATCTCGCATCTGATTCGGATCGAGCAGGCCGGGAATGCCGAGGTACTCGGCTTCCTCCTCGCTGCCCGCTGGCGTCGCGGTGCCAAAGGAGGCTCCGTCGAAGATCACCTGATCCAGTTCGGCACTGGCACTGAGCGATTCGAAGCCCTTCTCTTCCTCGCCCGGCTCGGTGCGCTTGCGCTCCACCGGCTCCTCGTCGCCCATCGGCTCGCGGTGTGGTTTACCGAGTACGTGATTGCGCTGCTCTTCCAGCAGACTGGCGAGTTCCAGCAGTGTCGGCACCGAGGGCAGGAAGATGCTGGCCGTCTCACCTTGTGTTCGGGAGCGCACATACCGACCGATCGCCTGGGCGAAGAACAGCGGCGTCGAGGCGCTTGTCGCGTACACGCCCACGGCAAGGCGCGGCACGTCGACGCCCTCGGACACCATGCGCACCGCGACCATCCACTCGCTGGTGCTGTTGGAGAACTGCGCGATGCGATCCGAGGACTTCGGGTCGTCGGAGAGCACCACCGTGGGTTCCGATCCGGTGATGGTGGTCAGTAGTTTCGCGTAGGCGCGGGCCGCCTTCTGATCGGAGGCGATGATCATGGCGCCGGCATCGGTCATCCCGCCATTGCGCTTCTGCTGCAGCCGCGCATGGGCGGCGCGCAGCACCGCGGGTATCCATTCGCCATTGGGGTCCAAGGTGGTGCGCCATGCGCGCGCAGTCTGCTCGGCGGTAAGTGGTTCGCCGAGGCGAGCGGCATGTTCCTCGCCGGCACTGTCACGCCAACGGGCCTCGCCCGAGTACGCCATGAACACCACGGGACGCACCACGCCGTCGGCCAGCGCCTCGGAGTAGCCGTAGGTGTGGTCGGCTTGCGAGCGCTGGAAGCCCGCACCGTCGGGCTCGTAGTTGATGAATGGGATCGGGCTGTCGTCACTGCGGAACGGGGTTCCGGTCAAGGAGAGGCGCCGCGTCGCGTCGTCGAAGGCTTCGCGGACCGCTTCACCCCAGCTCTTGGCATCTCCGGCGTGGTGGATCTCGTCGAAGATCACCAACGTGCGGTGGTTCTCCGTGCGGACCCGGTGCCGGGTGGGGTGACTTGCCACCTGCGCATAGGTGACGACGACTCCGTGATACTCCGAGGAGTTCTGTGCGTCCGAGTTGCTGAATCTCGGGTCCAGAGACAGCCCGAAGGAAGCGGCCGACTGAGCCCACTGGACCTTGAGGTGTTCGGTCGGCACCACCACGGTGATCTTGTCCACCGTACCGTCGGCCAGCAGCTCGGTAGCAATGCGCAGGGCAAACCTTGTTTTCCCTGATCCCGGGGTCGCGACCGCCAGGAAATCTCGGGGCTTGGCGGCCAAATACCGCACTAATGCCCTACGCTGCCAGCCCCGCAATGTATGGGTGCTGGGCGCCTCTACAGCCCGCACCCGTCAGACTCCTCACTGATTGGACTGCAGACTAGCGCAACGGATTACGGGAGTGCATCCCGACGGGCGTGGCGGGCACCGCGTGTCGTGTCACCAGAGTGACAGTCGGCGACAATCAGCACAGTGCCCGCCTCTTTCCGTTCAGCTCACTTCACCGGGAAGACCACGTCGGTGAGTTCTTCAGATACCGACCACAAGCGTCGCTGCAAATTGAGGTCATAGGATTGCTCGCTCGATGCGACGACCTTCGGGTTACCGCGTTGTTCGCCGAATCCATCCGGTCCGTAGTACTGCCCGCCCAGGGCCGCAGGGTCTGTGGCGGCCCGCAACGTGGGCAGCGCGCCCATGTCCGCACCCTGGACCAGCAATGGCGCCACGACGTTGAAAACGGCCCGGACCCACAGCGGAGAGTTGCGGGCCAGCTCGGTGTTGGAGCCGCCGGGGTGCGCCGCCAGGGCGGCCGTATTGGTGCCTGCCAGGCGCCGCTGCAGTTCGTAGGTGAACAACAGATTGGCCAGCTTCGATTGTCCATAGGCCGCGACCCTGTTGTAGTCGCGTTCCCATTGCAGGTCATCGAAGTGGATCCCGGCGCGAATGCGGTGCCCGATGCTGGAGACGGTCACCACACGTGAACCCTCGACAGGTAGCAGGTGGTCCAGGAGCAGGCCGGTGAATGCGTAGTGCCCCAGGTGATTGGTGCCGAATTGCAGCTCGAAGCCGTCGGCGGTGGTGGATTTCTCGGTCCACATGACCCCGGCGTTGTTGATCAGCAGGTCGATCTTGTCGTAGCGCGACTTGAGCTCGTCACTGGCCCGGCGTACGGACTCCAGCGAGGAAAGGTCCAACGGCTGCAGGGTCACGTCGGCGTTCGAGTGGGCCGCGGTGATCGCGTCGGCCGCTGCCTTTCCCTTCTCCGTATTGCGCACCGCGAGCACAACGTGGGCGCCGTGCGCGGCGAGCGCCTTGGCGGTCTCCAGCCCGAGGCCGGTGTTGGCACCGGTGATGATCGCGACGCGACCGGTCTGATCGGGGATGTCGGTGGTATTCCATTTGGTCATGCGGGCTCCTTGGGTAATATCTTCAGTAACCGGGGCGGCTACTCCGCTTACGAATATACGGAACGCACGCCCCGTTTTGTCAAGGCGTGTTGGAACCTCGAGGAGTGTGAGATGGATCAACCTGCCCGGCCCTTGCGTGCTGACGCCGCCCGCAACCGTGCGCGGGTCCTTGAGGTTGCCTATCAAACGTTTGCCGAGGAGGGACTCGGTGTCCCGATCGACGAGATCGCGCGGCGCGCGGGAGTGGGTGCCGGGACCGTCTACCGGCATTTTCCGGCCAAGGAGGATCTGTATCGCGCCGTCGCGGAAGACCGGATGAGCACGGTGATCGGTAAGGGGCGCGAGCTACTGGAGTCGGCCGATCCGGGTGAGGCGCTGTTCGGATTCCTGCGCGTGATGGTCGAGTGGGGTGGGACCGATCAGGGATTGGTGGATGCCCTGGCCGGCGCGGGCGTCAGTGTCGAAGCTCTTATCCCTCAGATCGAGGAATCGTTCTACGCGGTCCTGGGTGATTTGGTGAAGGCCGCACAGCGGGCGGGCACGGTGCGCTCCGATATCGGCGTGCACGAGGTAAAGGCGCTCCTGGTGGGGTGCCAGGCCATGCAGAGCTACAACAAAGAGGTCTCGCAGCAGGTCACCGACGTTGTCTTCGACGGGCTACGGCCGCGTCGTTAGGCGCGTCATAGGTAGGGCCGTGTTCGAGGCTCAGCGTTGCCGCTCCCGAAAACCGGCGAGCAGTCTCTCTCGCAGCGCCGCGCTGGGGCCGTCCTGCGGGATCTGGCTCAAGATCGACACGGTGGATTTGTACTGGTTCAGGTAGTTCACGCATCCGTCGCACTCCAACAGGTGTGCCTCGAGCTTCGCGCGCTTGACCGGTGATAGTGAATTGTCCAGGTACTCCGTGATCAGTTCGACGAGTTCGTCGCAGTTCATTCAACTCACGTCCTTCATGTAGTCCTCAAGTCCTTGGCGAACCGCCGCCCGTCCGCGATGCAGGAGTACGCGCTGGTTGGCCGAGGTGATTCCCAGGTGTTCGGCGACCTCCTTCGAATCGAGTCCCAGTAGGTCCCGCATCGTCACCACCACGCGCTGCGTCTCTGGCAGCCCGTCGAGTTGCAGAACTACGTGGGCGAGCAGCTCCTCGGAGAGCACTAGGTTCTCCGGCGTCTCGGGAAACGAATGCGGGGCGGCGTCGTCGCGCCAGTGGCCCACCCACTCGCCGGTGTCCTGGAAACGGCCCGGGTCGACGATCCCTCCGGTAAATGCCGCGATGGCCTTCGCGGTATCGCGACGTTCGCGGATTCCCCGTTCCTTGGCGATGTTGATCAGGATCGTGAACAGCCAGGTGCGCAGTGATGATCGACCTTCGAATGCGTCGATCCCCTTGCACAATGCGAGCCAGGCCTCCTGCACCACCTCTTCGGCGATCTCGCGGCTTCTCACATAGCTGCGCGCGAGCTGCAGCATCGCGGGCGTGTGTGCGTCCACCACCTGCGCAAACGCGCCCTCGTCGCCTGCTTGTAGCGAAGCGACGAGGGCTGCTTCAGCGTCGCGTGAGTGCATCGACCAAGGTCCAGGCGGAGATGCCGAGGAGCGCGACATCCTTGATGAGGAATTGCCCGGTGGAGGACAGCACCGGGAACCCTCCGGCCGCGCTCTCGAACACCCCCGGTGTGCTGAACAGGAAGCTCACAGTGGTGGCGAACATGCCGATGGCCATGAGGCTGCCGACTGCTGAGAGCCGGGGCAACCACGGCTTGACGGAGAGCAGGACGGCGATCGTGATTTCCACGATTCCGAGTAGCGATGAGAACGTAGTGACCGAGAAGACGTCGTACACCCAGGACATCAGCGGACTGTGGGATACCAGCGGCACGATGCCGTTGGCCTCGAACTCGGTGAACTTCAGCATGCCGATCCACGCGATGACGATCGCGAGCCCATAGCGCGCCAGGGCGACCCCGGTGCGCGCCAAGGGTGCGTCCGGTTCGATGTGACGCTGCAGTTGAGCGGTGATCATGGCGACTCCTCTACTGATGGGGATGGTGACACGACTGAGTGCTCTGCAGGACGCAAAGCGTTACAGCATGGGGGGTGAGACCGAAGGGTGCGACGTGGGTATCGACGTCCGTCCACATCACCACGGCTTTTGATCTGGAGCCGACGTCGTGTTTGTTGGCCCGAGCTTCGGCCAATCGCCCTTGCACTCGCCATGTCCGAGTGCTAAAAATGGCATTGGCACTCACGACCGGTGAGTGCTAGGCCGGGACGGTGAGGCCGCAGCCCACACAGCTGCGTCCGTCCGTCGCGGGCACTGAGCCCGGCCAAAGAACGTGCCACCCCCTATACGGAGGAATCACTTCGCAATGGCCAAGACAATTGCGTATGACGAAGAGGCCCGCCGCGGCCTGGAGCGGGGCCTCAACGCCCTCGCTGACGCGGTCAAGGTGACGCTGGGCCCCAAGGGTCGCAACGTCGTCTTGGAGAAGAAGTGGGGCGCCCCCACGATCACCAACGATGGTGTGTCCATCGCCAAGGAGATCGAGCTGGAGGACCCGTACGAGAAGATCGGCGCTGAGCTGGTCAAGGAAGTTGCCAAGAAGACTGACGACGTCGCGGGTGACGGCACTACTACCGCCACCGTGCTTGCCCAGGCTCTGGTGAAGGAAGGTCTGCGTAACGTCGCCGCCGGCGCCAACCCGCTCGGCCTGAAGCGCGGCATCGAGAAGGCCGTGGAGGCTGTCACCAGCTCTCTGCTGGCCTCCGCCAAGGAGATCGACACCAAGGAGCAGATCGCGGCCACCGCGGGCATCTCCGCGGGTGACCAGTCCATCGGTGATCTGATCGCCGAGGCCATGGACAAGGTTGGCAACGAGGGTGTCATCACCGTCGAGGAGTCCAACACCTTCGGCCTGCAGCTGGAGCTCACCGAGGGTATGCGCTTCGACAAGGGCTACATCTCGGGTTACTTCGTGACCGACGCCGAGCGTCAGGAAGCCGTCCTGGAGGATCCCTACATCCTGCTGGTCAGCTCCAAGGTCTCGACCGTGAAGGACCTGCTTCCCTTGCTGGAGAAGGTCATCCAGGGTGGCAAGCCGCTGCTGATCATCGCCGAGGACGTTGAGGGCGAGGCTCTCTCGACCCTGGTCGTCAACAAGATCCGCGGCACCTTCAAGTCCGTCGCCGTCAAGGCTCCGGGCTTCGGTGACCGTCGCAAGGCGATGCTGCAGGACATGGCGATCCTCACCGGTGGCCAGGTCGTCAGCGAAGAGGTCGGCCTCTCCCTGGAGACCGCCGACATCTCCCTGCTCGGGCAGGCTCGCAAGGTCGTCGTCACCAAGGACGAGACCACCATCGTCGAGGGCGCGGGCGATTCCGACGCCATCGCCGGTCGCGTGGCGCAGATCCGCAGCGAGATCGAGAACAGTGACTCCGACTACGACCGCGAGAAGCTGCAGGAGCGCCTGGCCAAGCTGGCCGGCGGTGTTGCGGTGATCAAGGCCGGAGCTGCCACCGAGGTGGAGCTCAAGGAGCGCAAGCACCGCATCGAGGACGCCGTTCGCAACGCGAAGGCCGCCGTCGAAGAGGGCATCGTCGCCGGTGGTGGCGTCGCCCTGCTGCAGGCTGCCCCCGCGCTGGACTCGCTCTCGCTCGAGGGTGACGAGGCCACGGGTGCCAACATCGTCCGGGTGGCGCTGTCGGCTCCGCTGAAGCAGATCGCCTTCAACGGTGGTCTGGAGCCGGGTGTCGTCGCGGAGAAGGTCGCGAACCTTCCTGCGGGCCACGGCCTGAACGCGGCGACCAACGTGTACGAGGACCTGCTCGCGGCCGGCGTTGCCGACCCCGTGAAGGTGACCCGCTCGGCGCTGCAGAACGCGGCGTCCATCGCGGCGCTGTTCCTCACCACCGAGGCCGTTGTTGCCGACAAGCCGGAGAAGGCCGCCGCACCTGCGGGCGACCCGACCGGTGGCATGGGCGGTATGGACTTCTAAGTCCACCAACGAAGAAGGCCCGGCCTGCGTCATGCAGGCCGGGCCTTTTCGTTGGTGACTCCGTGCGCCGAGTGGGAATCTGGCGTGGGAAATGGGCTCGATTCTCTCGTGAGATTCCCACTCGGCTTGCGGCGCCGAGGTTTACACCGGTGCTGGTGCGATGATGCCGCCGGTCAGACGCCGGTAGGTGTAGACGTGAATCAGACCGGATAGGGCCGCAATCGTCGGGTAGGCGATGATGCCGCCCAAGCCGCAGGTGATGAATGTCGCTGCGACACCGGCGAAAGCAACACCCAAGGTGATCAGGAACACGAGCAAGGCCTGTGCCAGATTGTCTTTGACGATCTGAAAGCTGGCCTTGATCGCATCAACGGGGCCCAGGCCGCGGTCGATGGCGAAGAACACGGCGTACTGGGAGAAGAACCCGAAGATGATTCCACCGATGATTAAGAAGCTTCCGATCAGCACTCCGAGCGCGACCAAGAGCGCGGTCCCCGCGTAGGCGCCGAAACTGCGGGCGCGGAAGAAGGTTCCGAAACTCACGGGCTTGCCGTCGGCGACATCGAGATTGGCGCTGACGATGCAGGCGCCCACGTAGAGGCTGACCGCGAACACCACCGCGTAGAGCAGGATGATGATGGCGATGGCTCCGCCGGAGAACTCGGGTCCCTCATACGAGTATGAGTACGAGGAGCTTGAATCACCGCCGTAGCCGCTGGTGCTGGTCTGCGGCAGGCTGGCGATCAGAATCGCGTAGACGATTCCGAACGGCACACCGATCGCAAGGAACCAGACCAGATACGGCGGAATGAAGGTTCCGAAGCGCTTGGTGACCTGGGCCCACGACCAGCTCCACGACTCACCGGCGCTGAACGGTCCCTGCGGTGGCCACGGCGCCTGCGGCGGATAGCCGTAGCCAACAGGCGGGTATCCCTGGGGAGGGGGCGGGAATTGTCCACCCGGGTACTGGGGGGCTCCCGGCGGAGGACCCGGCTGGTATCCGGGTTGATATCCAGGCGGCGGGGGCGGCTGGTACCCCGGGGGCGGCTGGTGTGGGTCGTACGCTGACGGATCGCCCGCTGCGGGCGGCTCCTGTGGTGGGTAAGTCACCGATTCAGGCTAGCAATGAACATGTTTGCTGAGCCTGGAACTCGCGGGTGTCGCAGTGTCGCGGGCCGTGGCTAATTAGGTGTGCGCGGCGGCATCGCACAGGCTGTGTACGTCCGCTACGAAACCGGACGCAGGCCTGTCGTAGTCGCGGTACGACCAGGGCAGTGCCAGATCGGCGTTGTCCGCCACGGCCTTTGGTGAGAACTCCGCCATGGCAGCGGCGTCCTGGTGACGGGCGAACACGTTCTGCACGTAGCGATGCCCGGTATCGGGTGCGGTGAAAACCACCGCGCGCTCGGGGGCGCGTTCCTTCTCCCATTGAGCGGCAAGGAACGCCGCACCGGTGGACAGTCCCGCGAAGACCGCGTGCCTGCGCAGTAGTTCGATGGCACCCGACTGTGCGGCGCCAAAGCCGATCCAGTGCACCGTGTCGTACAGGCTTGGGTCCACATTCTCGAAGGGAATGGAGCTGCCGATGCCGGCAATGATGATGTCAGGGTCGTCGAGATGTTCCGCGTCGAAAGTCACCGAGCCGAACGGCTGTATCCCCGCCAAGCGGGTATCGGGTGCGTCGACGCGCAGCTCGGTGGCGAGGCTTCCGGTTGATGCGCCGGTACCCACGCCGCCGACAAGGGTCAGCGCGGTGTCCCCGAGTTCGCGCCGGATCTGGTGAGCAATCGGGCGGTACCCAGCGTAGTGAATGTCGTCGTGGTACTGGCGCATCCAGTGGTGGTTGGGTCGCTCGCGCAGAATCTCGTGGATGCGGGCAACCCGGCGGTTCTGATCCAGTTTCAGGTTCGGAGTCGGGGGCATCTGCTCGAAGTGCGCGCCGAGGATGGCCAGCTGCACGCGCAGTGTCTCGTCGACCGTGGTGGAACCCACGATGTGACATTTCAGGCCGTGGCGATGTGCGGCCAGCGCCAGCGCGTGCGCGTAGATACCACTGGAGCTGTCGAGGAGGGTTGTCTCGCGATCAATCGCGCCGCTGTCCAGCAGCTGCTGCACGGCCGCCATGGCCGAAACAACCTTCATGGTCTCGAATCGCAGACAGAACATCCCGTCGGCCAACTGAATCAGGTCGGGGCGCCCCACCGATTCCGCAAAATGTCTGTCCACTCTCAGCTGCCAGCCCTTCTGATCGTATTTGCCCTGTATGTCGACGATGTCGCTACCGCGCCGCCACGTAGTGCGGCGCGTCCGGTGCCATCGGCAACGTGGACGTTGGGGCCGTTCCCCGGTAAGACCGGGCCACCATGATGTGTGCACCCATTCTGTAACAGTCCCGCATGCTGCGCTGAGGCGCGCCGGGTACGGGTCGCGTACTTGGGAATGAGAATCGGGCGGCGCTTCCCGAAGGTCATCTCAGCAACTGTCACGTCCGAGTGGTCGTCGCTGTGCGGTCAATAGTTCCCGGTCGTCTCATATTTCCCCTATCGCTGTGCTGTCGTGTAGACAACACAGCTGTGACATCGCCTCACCCCGCGGAGCCGAGCGGCCCGTCCGTGCTCCGTAGCGTTCCCTTCCTGCGGTTGTGGACAGGCACCACTGCCTCGGGTTTGGCGACCTGGATGTTGCCCATCGTGCTCGGATTTGCGGTCCTCGACGGAACCTTGTCGGCAACCGCGCTAGGTCTGGTTCTCGCCGCCCGGACCGTCGGGTTCTTGGCGGCCGTCCCGCTGGGAGGCGTTCTCGCGGATCGCTATTCGCGACGTGGCGTGATCGCGGTGTCTTCGATGCTGGCAGCAGTGGGGCATCTGGTGATCGCGGGAGGTATCCACCACGTGATTGCGATTCCGGCAGCGGCCGCGGTGCTGGCTGGGGCAGGGCAGGGTGCGTGCCGACCTTCCTACCAGGCATTGACCGCTGAGGTGGTCGCGGTGTCGCAGCGTCAGCAGGCGAATGCCGCCATCACCATTGCCGTGCGGGTGGTGACGCTCGTCGCGCCTGGGGTGGCGGCGTTGGCTGCCGCCCGGCTGGGGGTGGCCCCGCTGCTGATAGTTCTCGCGGGATTGTGGCTTCTGTCTGCGCTCGCACCGCCGGCGGGCCGTGGCCGAGCCGAGGTGGCTGGTTCAGGGTTCGCCGTGTTCAGCGACTTCGCCGATGGGTTCCGAGAGGCTCGCCGTCACCCGTGGTTCCTCGCGGGCCTGGCGGCGTTGACCGCGGTGATCGCGACCGGTTATTCGGCCACCGGGGTTGCGCTGCCGTTGGTAAGCCGTGACCGGTATGGGACTGAAGTGCTGTTAGCAAGCGCGACAACGGCATACGTCGCCGGAGCGCTTATCGGCGCGATCTTTATCAGTCGCTGGCGCCCGCGTAACCAAGGCTGGGCGGCGCTCGCAGGCCTCGCGCTTTACAGCGCGGCACCGCTGAGCTTGATGCTGCCCGTGCCTCTGGCGATCGTGGTGATGGCCTACGTGATCACCGGTATGGGCATCGAGTTATTCAATGTTCCCTGGTTTACCGCCACCCAGCGCGAAGTCGAACCCGACAAGCTGGCCCGGGTGTCTTCTCTGGACTTTCTGCTGTCCTACGGTTTGGCGCCACTGGGCCTGGTGATCATCGCCCCGGCGATGGATCACTTCGGTAGCGCGCCGGTGCTGGCAGTGTGTGCGGCGGTTTGCTTGTTGGCGCCTGCCGCTGCGGCCTTGACGCCGAGCTCACGGCACTTTGGCCAGGCGCCTCGCTCCTGAGAGCAGTCGGTGCTCTGCAGTGAGTCGTGCCGAATGCCCCCGAAGTTCCTGAGACGAAGGTCACCGCGGCGGACGCTACCTCCCGGTGATTGCGGTCTGGTCTCCAAAACTGCAGGGCAATAACGAATTATCCGCTGTGGTTCGCGGTGTCGCGCCCACAGAAAACTACTGCTTCGTCAAGTCTTGGGAACTATTTCGGTCATCGAATCGACTGCTGTGTTAGTGGTCGCCGGTAGTCGGCGGCCGGGCGGTGAGACCGAAGGTGCCCATCCAATCGCCGAGAGGCGAGGGCTGAATCAGGAATAGGGAGTCGATGACGCTCAATGTGAAGGGCGAGGGACTGGGCACGCAGGTCACGGGGATCGATCCCGGGAACCTGGACGGAATCACCACACAGGAGATCCGCGAACTCGTTTACCGGAACAAGCTCGTCGTCCTCAAGGATGTTCATCCCTCACCCGCGGAGTTCATCCAACTGGGGAGATTGATCGGGGAGATAGTGCCCTATTACGAGCCGGTGTATCACCACGAGGACCATCCGGAAATCTTTGTCTCGTCTACGGAAGAGGGACAAGGGGTTCCGCGAACCGGCGCATTCTGGCACGTCGATTACATGTTCATGCCGGAACCCTTCGCGTTCTCCATGGTGGTGCCATTGGCGGTGCCCGGGAGTGATCGGGGAACCTATTTCATCGATCTCAACAAGGTGTGGGAATCGTTGCCGAGCACGGTAAAGGACTCTGTGCGTGGGACGTTCAGCACACACACGCCCCGCCGCTACATCAAGATCCGGCCCAGTGATGTCTACCGGCCCATCGGAGAAATCCTGGCCGAGATCGAAAGGGTCACACCGCCCCAGAAGTGGCCCACGGTGATCAAGCACCCGCAGACGGGGGAAGAGATCCTCTACATCTGCGAGGCCGGCACCGAGACGATCGAGGACGGGGATGGAAGGCTGCTCGATGCCGCGCTGCTTCAGCAGCTACTCGAAGAGTCGGGGCAGCTCGATCCCGACTACGCGTCACCGTTCATCCACGCCCAGCACTACGAGGTCGGGGATATTGTGCTGTGGGACAACAGAGCTCTTGTGCACCGCGCAAAGCATGGAACAGCGGCGGGCACGCTGACGACCCACCGCCTGACCATGCTGGACGGTCTTGAGACACCCGGATACGCGGCGTGAGCGGGGTCGCGGCGACCCTGTCGGTACAGACCGGGCTGCCTTCCACCGGTATGGCCCCGATCGACGAGGATCTACTCGGCAGGGTGCTTGAGCCATATTCCTACAAGGGATGCCGCTATCTGTCCGATGCCGAATACGGAATCACCTCGGACGCGGTGCATGCGCAGGGCAATTTCGCGATCAATGAGTCCGCCTATATCCGGAGCACGGGGCACTTCAACGCCGTCGAGTTGGTGCTGTGCTTCAACCAGCTGGCGTACTGTGCATTCGCTCAAGGTGTTGTCAACGACGATATCTGGGCATTCCGGGGCTGGTCGATCGATGACTACTGCCAGAACCAACTCGCCAACATGCTGATCAAGAGCACATCGTCCCGGTTCCGGCGGCTGGTCAACGCGCAGCGGTTCTCCGCCCGCCTACAGGCCCGCAATTTCCACATCGTCGACCGGTCGTGGCGTTATCTCCAATTCCACAGCACCATCGAATTCTGGGACCAGGATGGCGGATCCGCGGCCGGAGAGTTCGAGCTCGCGGTCCTGAACATCCCGTAGCCCCCGACAGGAAGCGTCTCCCTCTGCCATGTCCGCGTCACCACCCACTGTTTGGGAACGAGTCCTCGAGCAGGCCCGTATCCGGCCAGATCTCATCGCCTTGCGCCGCAGTGACGGCACCGGTGCCGTGAGTTACGCAGAGCTCGTCGCCGAGGTCGGAGGGCTCGCCGCGGCCCTTCGGGCACAGTCGGTGATTCGGGGATCACGGGTTGTGGTGTTGTCGGACAACGGACCCCAGACGTACCTTTCGGTACTCGCGTGTGCGCAGCTCGGCGCCATCGCCGTCATGGTGGACAAGGACCTGCCCGCCGCCGCCATCGCGCGGTTCTGCGAGATCACTGATCCGGCCGCGATCCTCCCGGATGCGGCCGAGGCGACCGGCGGGCTTGATGACCCGAATAGCGACATAGATTGGCCGGCAACGCATACCGGAAGTAACGCCGACGACCCGCTCGCGATGATCTTCACCAGCGGAACGACAGGTGAACCGAAGGCCGTGCTGCTCGCTCACCGCACGTTCTTCGCCATCCCGGATATCCTGCGCGATGAGGGGCTGAGCTGGATCGACTGGGTCGCGGGCGAGACGAGCTATTCGCCGTTACCGGCAACGCATATCGGTGGGCTCTGGTGGATTCTCAACGGCCTGATGCACGGCGCATCGTGTATCACCGGCGGCGAGGGTGGGGCATCGTTGATGGACCTGCTGGTGGGCAATGAGGTGGCGACTGCTTGCCTGGTGCCCACCCTCTTGACCAGGTTGGTGTCCGAACTCAGAATCACCGGGCAAGACGTTTCCTCGTTGCGGTTCATAGCCTATGGCGGCTCACGGGCGATCCCGGACGATGTGCAGTTCATCGAAGCCGCGGGGGTGCGAACGGCTCAGGTCTATGGCTTGAGTGAAACTGGTTGTACGGCACTGTGTCTGCCCACCGACGAGGAATCGCTCGCCAGGATCGAGCAGGGTGCGGTCGGCCGTCCCTATCCCGGAGTGCAG
Source organism: Mycobacteroides chelonae (assembly GCF_016767715.1). Classification (NCBI taxonomy): domain Bacteria; kingdom Bacillati; phylum Actinomycetota; class Actinomycetes; order Mycobacteriales; family Mycobacteriaceae; genus Mycobacteroides; species Mycobacteroides chelonae. Next base: position 622,729 of record NZ_CP050145.1, read on the forward strand.
ACCTTCCTTTCGGACAGCGAGACCGGCGGACCCATGGACGGCGGCACCTCTGCGCCGTACGGCACGCTGTGGATCAAGTCGCCGGCCAACATGCTCGGTTACTGGGGAAATCCCGACCGTACCCGTGAGGTACTGGCCGATGGATGGGTGAACACCGGCGACCTGGTGGAGCATCGTGACGATGGCTTCTTCTACATCAGGGGGCGTTCCTCGGAGATGATCATCTCCGGAGGGGTCAACGTGGTACCGGACGAGGTTGACAGGATCGCCGAAAGCGTTGCAGGCGTGGGTGAAGCGGCGTGTTACGAGATACCGGACGAGGAGTTCGGCGCGCTGGTCGGTTTGGCGGTGGTACCGGCCGCGCAGCTTGACGAGCTGGGCACCGTTGAGCTCAAGCAGCGGATCGCGGCCACGTACCGCCACGAATCCGAGTCGATGGCCAGGCCGTCGATCATCGCAGTAGTCGCAGATATCCCGCGGACGAAGTCCGGCAAGGTCATGCGTTCGGCATTGGCCGCCTCGCTGAATGGGGCACTGACGCGTGCCTGACAACGTGCGGAACCGGATCGTGGCGGCCGTCTGTGACGTGCTGTACATCTCCGAATCGGAGCTTTTCGACGGCGATGCCACTGATCTTCGGGAGCTGGGTCTGGACTCGGTCCGTTTCGTGCTGTTGATGAAACAGCTGGGTGTAGCCCGAGGGTCGGATCTGCAGAAGCGTTTGGTCTCGGATCTCTCCGTTGCCGGATGGGCGCAGGTGTTGGAGCAGGCGCAGCCAGAGGGCGTCACATGACGCTGGCGGTGGAACCTCGAGTTGACCGGGTGTCGTTGAGCAGGTCCCAGCAGAACATGTACAACGGCGCGTCGCAGGCTGATGACCCCCGGCTGTATCTGATCGGGAAGAGCTACCGGCTTCATCCCATCGAGGGTCCGGTGTTCATGTCCGCGCTGGAAGCGGCAGTAGTCGCCAACGCGGTCCAGTTGTGTGTCCTCGAACACGTGCCAGGCGAATCCCGTTACCCAGAACTGGTGCGGCGATTGCAGTTCGGCGACATCGTGCAGACGGCTACGGACACGGGTGCTCCGACAACACGGGGCGCTGACGAGCTTGTCCGCATGTGGTCAACAGACCTCGAAGCCAAGCCACTCGTGCGTTACACCGTCCATACCGAAACGGACGGGCGGGTGGTGGGGCTCGACATCCACGCGCACCACCTCCTGCTCGATGGCGGCGCCATCGCGGTGATAGAGACCGATCTCGGCCAGCGGCTGGCGGGCTTGGCGGAGACCGAAACCCCTTGTCCAAGAGCATCTCTAGCGAAAATTTCTGAGGCGCACAGCCGCGAGGCCACCAAGACAGACGAATCGTTGCGACGGTTTGGTCAGGCAGTGCAGCGCGAACTCGCCGACGCATCCCACACCGGCGGATACGGACACGGTGCAGGCGGTGGGCCGGTAGGGGCGGCCAGAGGTGTTCTGCGAGAGTCGTTCACGCTATCGGGTAAGGCCTTCGAGAAGATCGAAACGCTGTCCGAAGCCAAGCAGGTGCCGTTGAACATTCTGGTGGCGGCGGCCGCGATCGCAGTGGATGCAAGTCTGCGGCAGAGCACAGCCACCCTGCTGATCCATGCGGTAGACAACAGGTTCGCGGAACCCGACCTGAACGTAGCAACCTGCCTGGTCAATTCGATCGCGCATCCGGTCCGTTTCCCTGCCTTTGCCTCTGTGCAGGATGTCGTACACGCGCTGGACCGTGACTATGTCAGAGCCTCGCGGCGCCGGTGGCTCCGCGAGGAACAGTATCGCCGAATGTACCTGGCAATAAACAAGACCTCGCACGTCGAGGCGCTGACCTTCAACTTCATCCGCGAGACGTGCGCACCTGCCCTTCGCCCGTTCCTGTCGGCGGCGCCTTACGCAACCGATATCGGTCCGGTGGAAGGCATGACCGTGTCGTGCGTCGTCGACGAGGAACAACGAACACTCACCTTGTCGATCTGGAACCGCGCGGACGTGGGCGACGCGAACACGCCGCCGTTGTGGATGGCCGAACGGATCGCGGCGGCGCTGGGCTCGATGGAAGCCATGTGGCACTTACCGATCGCCATGACGGTGAACGAGTGGTTCGGGATCGGTGTCGACGGCACACGACGCCGTGGTGATGAATGTGTGCGGGCCGAGGCAGCCGCGACGCCCGCCTGGTTCCTTGATGCCGGCGGTGGTGTGGACCGGTTCCTGCGGGGGCGGCAATTCGTCGAGCCGTGGATCGCCTGGCTGGTCGCGGGCGGGGTCGCGCCGGGGGACATCGTGGTGTGCGTTGACGACGACACCGACAAAACCGTCGACCTTCTGATCGCTTGTCATCTCGCAGGCTGCGGATACAGCGTGTGTGAGAGCGCGAAAGATATGCCGCTGCGCGCCGATTCCATCACCGAACATGATGGTGGCGCCGTAACACACGTTGTCGATACCGCAGCACCGATCCCGATGAACCTGGATGATGCGACGCGGCGTCTCGTCGAAGAGCGCACCGAGGCGGTGGTGCGGGACTCCGGCCTGGCGACCAGGACGGCGTACATCATGGCTACCTCCGGGTCGACTGGTCGGCCCAAACTCGTGCCGGTAACGCATGGCGCGCTCGCACTGTTCGCCCGCGCGGCCGCGAACGCCTACGGCTGGGAGGCGCGGGACAGCATCCTCCAATGCGCACCGTTGACATCGGATATCAGTGTGGAGGAGATATTCTGCGGCGCGGTCTGTGGTTTGCGGATAGTCCGTTCTGCGGCAATGAAATCCGGAGATCTGGTTGCGCTCGTTCGAGACATCCAGGTGCTGGAACCGTCCCTGATCGACCTGCCGACCGCCGTGTGGCACCTGCTGTGCGATGACGCCCAGTCGCTGGCGTCGATCGGTTGTTCTGCTCTTCGGCAGATGGTCGTCGGCGGTGAGGTGATCCGTCCGAGCGCAGTCGACACGTGGCTGGACTCGGCCGGTCCGCAGGGTGTCTCACTCATCTCGAGCTATGGTCCGACCGAAACCACTGTCGTCGTCACGTATCTACCGATCGACGGTGCGCGGCACGGCGATAGTTCCGAGCGGCTTCGGGTGGGTCTGCCGGTGGTGCCCAACACGGTCTTTGTCGCATTCGGTGAGATCGTGGTTGTCGGAGAAACCGTTTCGGCAGGTTACCTCGGGACATCGGGCGACAGCTTCGGTGTGGTCCGCACCGCCGATGGCGCATCCCGGAGGGCATTCGCCACCGCCGACCGCGTCGTGTTCGACGAGGATGGATTCCCCGCCTTCTCCGGGCGCCGCGACGCCATCGTGAAGATTTCCGGGAGAAGGATTGACACCGCCGCGATCGTTCGATGTGTCGGCGAGGAACCCGGTATCGCCGATGCCGGAGTGGGGGTACACCGGGGCGCGCTGGTGGTGTGGTTCCAGGCTCGTAAAGACCTGGACGACAACGAATTGGCGACGCGGATCAGGCGACTTCTGGTGGACTCGGGTGTCTCTTCGTTCTTTGTGGTGAGTGTGTCGCGCATCCCACGTAAGCCCAACGGCAAGATCGACGACGAACGCTTGCGGACCATGCCGCAGTTTGTGGACGCAGCGCCGGACGAGGAAGCGACCATCGCGACAGCCGCTGGTCTCGCACGAATCTGGAGCCGGCACCTCGGGCGGGATATCCGGGCGGAGTCGTCGCTCCTCGCCGAGGGAATCGGCTCGCTCGACCTGATCAGAATTTTGCCGGACACACGCCGGTATCTCGGCCGTCAGCTGTCCGTACTGGATGTGATCAGCGCCGACAGCGCCGCCTACCTCGCGGCGGCGGGTGCGGCGGCCGACCAGCTCGGTGCCGCCGACACCGCGTGCGAGATCGGCGCAGACTTTGAACGGCTGACGGCAACGCCCCGCGTGACGGTGTTGAATGGCAACAACTCCCGGGCCAACGCAGACGGGCCGATCGTGGTGTTGGGAGCATCCGGGATCCTCGGAACCGGGTTTGCCCGCGCCACACTCGACCTGAAAAGCGATGGCGCGCTGCGTCCGGACGTCGTCTTGGTGACGAGATCGGAGCTCCCCGATTCCGGACCGTGGCCGGCCCTCCGGGCGGTCGATGGAGTCAGGGTTCAGCATGTTGGTACGGGGTTCGGCCCGCAGGCACTGGACACATTGATGCGCGAGAACGGGGCGCGCACACTGGTCAACTGCATTGGAAACACCAACATGTTGGCCCCCTACCGCGATATCCGGGACGCCAACGTGCAGTGGGTGTCTGCCGCCGTGGACATCTGTGCGGCACGCGATGCCCGGTTGATTCACATGTCGACCTTCGTCGTCAACGCGGAGGTTGATGGCGCACGTGTCACCGATCCACGTGAGGCGCTCTATCCCTACGCGGCGTCCAAGGCGCTGGCCGAACTGGTGGTCGCGGCGTCACCGCGCGGGCTTGACTTCACGCTCGCACGGCTGCCAAGAGTTCTCGGGGAGGCCGGCCAATTGGTCGACAGTGCCGATGTGCTGGTGTCGATTGTCGATGCGTGTATTGCCCTGCGGGCCTGTCCTTCTGTCTCGCTGACCGAAGAGGTCACCACGGGCTACGCCGCGGCGACGTCCATCCTTGGCATGGCGAGTGAACCGTCGGCACTCGGCCGGGGCATCACCGTGGTGCGCGGTATGGAGGTCCGCTATGCCGAGTTCCTCGCGGGGTTCGGCCTCGATGAGCTCGAGCTGAGTGAATGGAAGCAACTGCTGGACGGTAGTGATTGGGCCAAGCGAAATCCACGGCGATGGTCGGTGATTGACGCCTGGGCCGGGTTGGGACTGCGGCTCGGCTCGCAGACCTATGCGGACCATCTCGCCCGATACCCGACGATTTCCCTCGACGCGGCGGTATCAGAACTTGGCGCGGTACCGGAGTCGATCCGAGATCTACTCGTGCAGGGATGTTCTCAATGACCGATGTGGGATCAGAGAAGGAGAATTCGCTATGTACCTGAACGTCGTTCCCGAGGGGCTGACAGCCGCCAGCGCCGCGATAGAGGCCCTGACCGCACGGCTCGCCGCGGTGCATGCCGCCGCGGCCCCGGTGATCGGCGCGGTGGCACCACCGGCCGCCGACCCGGTATCCATCCAGAGCGCGGCCGTCTTCAGCGCCCATGGCATCGAGCGCAACGCTGCCGCGGCCGGTGCCGTCTACGAGCTGGGAAGGGCCGGAGTCGGGGTGACCGAGGCCGGCGCGGGTTACACCGTCGGCGATATGCATGCTGCCGCAACGTATATGCCGGGAATCGCCTAGTTCTGGGCGCAATCCACCACACAACGAGAGGTAGTTTCATGAGTTTGCTTGATGCGCACATTCCGGCCCTGGTGGCTGCGGAGGGCACCTTTGGTGCTAAGACTGCTTTGATGCGTTCGACGATCTCGCAGGCGGAGTCGGCGGCGTTGTCGGCGCAGGCGTTCCATGTCGGTGAGTCTTCGGTGGCTTTCCAGGCTGCGCACGCCCGGTTCGTGGAGGTCGCCGCGAAGGTCAACGCGCTGCTCGATATCGCGCAGATCAACCTTGGTGATGCCGCCGCGACCTATGTGGCCGAGGATGCCGCCGCCGCCAGCCGTTACGTCGGTGTCTAAAACGGGACTTTTGAGGAGATAGAAATGTCGCAGATTACTTTCAACTACCCCGCGATGCTGGCCCACGCCGGTGAGATGAACACCTATTCCGGTGCGCTGACCGCCCTGGGAGCAGACCTGGCCGCCCAGCAGGCTTCCCTGCAGGCGGCCTGGCACGGTGATACCTCGATGAGCCAGGCCGCTTGGCAGGCTCAGTGGAACACCGCGATGGAAGAGCTCATCCGCGCTTACCGCGCCATGGGTTCCACCCACGAAACCAACACCCTGTCCATGAACGCCCGCGACATGGCAGAAGGAGCCAAATGGGGCGCATAAACGCCCTAGAAGGTTTCGTTCCACCAAATCCGTTGTGAACAAATATCTCAGGAGGAAAAACACGATGTCCGAGCAGATCTTCGCCATCAGCGGGATGCACTGCAACTCATGCGTCATGGGAGTGACCGAGGCGCTGACCGCACTCGACCCGGTGCGTGAGGTATCCGTCGACCTGGATCCCAAGGGAGTCTCGACCGTGCGTGTCCTGACTGACAGTGTGCTGTCCGTGGAAGAAGTGCACGACACGCTCGTCAGGGCCGGTGGCGATTTCGCTGTCGCCGCCGGATAGCGGCCACTCGCCGAAAGGTCTTTTACCTCAGCCGAACTCGATTACCGTGTGAGGTGCGCGCAGCCGGTGCAGGCCGGGCAGTGCATAGAGGAGAGGGCCGGCCCAGCGCAGCACCTTGCCACGCCCCGCCGGCATCCGCAGCTCACGCACGCTGCGGATGCCGGGAATGGCGCGCAGCTCACCGTACTGGTTGGCGGTGAACGAGAACGGCATCGGCGGCACGGTGTATTGCTCACTGAGTCTCATGCCGCGTTGTGAGTGTGCGCTCAGGAACTTCGGCACCGAATCGAAGATCAACCTGCCGCCGGGAAAACGCCTGGCGCACTCGGTGATCAGGTCGAACACCGGCTCGCGCTCCAGATACTGGAAGAGGCCCTCGGCGGTGATCAGCACCCCATTGGAGTCATCCACCCGATCCATCCACGAGTAGTCGAGCGCGGATTGGGCGCTGTAGCGCAACCGGTCCGATCGCGGGAGAAGCTGCTGGCGCAGCCGCACGATGGGCTCAAGGTCTACCGACAACCAGGTGAGTTCGCCGTTGTCGACACGCCAGAAGCTCGTCTGTAATCCTTCGGCCAACGCCACTACATTCGCACGGGGGTGTTCCGCCAGGTACTCCTGCGTTGCCTTGTCGAATATCAAGGCACGCAAGGCAGTAGCTTGATGGATGCGGCCAAAGTGCTGAAAGTCGTAATCCAGGCCGGCGTGCAGCGCAATCGCCATCGGATCGTCGATGATGCCGTCCGGCCGGGCCGCTTCCGTCGCTCGTTGGTGCAAGGTGAGCAGCGCGGTCTCGGACACACCGTCGAGGTGTCGAGCGTCGATGACTGGCATGGGGCCGACTGTACGGGACGGTGACACTGCGTGGGAATTCCTGGCGCGCAACGATAAATGTGATTTCAGACGCGGATTCTGGTTGTGCGGGAACTTTTCGGTACTCAGTACGACTACTCCAACTGTGGCGTGAAACTGTTGCGCCCATTAGGCAGGGAGGCGGCGTGTGACGGCACCGATATGGATGGCGGAGCCTCCGGAGGTGCATTCGGCGCTGTTGAGTGCGGGTCCCGGTCCGGGGGCGGTGCTTGCCGCTGCCTTGCAGTGGCAAGAGATCGCGGACAACTACGCGCGCACGGCGGTTGAACTGACCCAGATCTTGGCTGGGGTACAGGCAAGTAGTTGGCAAGGGCCCAGCGCATCGGAGTACGTGGCTGCCCACGTGCCGTACTTGGCATGGCTCGAGCAGGCCGCTGTCGAGAGCGGTGTCATTGCCGCGCAACACGAAACAACGGCGGCAGCCTACGGTAGCGCGCTCATGGCCATGCCGACCTTGGTGGAGCTTGCGGCCAACCATGTCACACACGCAGTGCTGGTGGGCACGAACTTCTTTGGAATCAACACCATTCCGATCGCGCTCAACGAGGCCGACTATGTCCGGATGTGGGTGCAGGCGGCAGCCACCATGAGCACGTATCAGGCGACCACGGAGGCCATGACCTCGGCGATCCCGCCGACGCAACAGGCACCCCCGATTCTCGCGCCTGGCGGCGAAGCGCGCAGTGACCAGTCGGATATCCCGGGCTCACCGGACCAGATCTCGAAGATGCTGCAGGGATTCCAGCAGTGGTTCGAAAAGATGGGCTTCAACCCGGCGACCTCGGCGGTGCTGGCGGTGATCATGCTGTTCCTCTACGACCTGCTCTGGTACCCGTACTACGCCTCGTACCTGCTGCCGTTCCTCATTCCAGCCCTCAGCGGGCTCAGCGGATTGGCGGCGTTGATACACCTGCGTCCCGCTCCGGCGGCGGTTCCGGCTCCGGCACCGGCCCCATCAGCTGAGCGGCCGGTGTTCCGCGCTGTGCACCTTCCGGAGCCGGGTGTGGCGGCCGCAGCGCTGCCGGCCATGTCCGTCACGCCGTCGGGAGGCTCGTCGGCGATCACTCCCACATCGAGCGGGGCTGCGCCGGCCCCGTCTCCCGCGCCCGCGCCGTTGAGTGGAATCACTTATGCCATACCCGGTTTAGTGCCACCTGGAGTGAGCTTTGGTCCCAAGGGTGCCGCGAAGTCGTCGGAGAATGCCGTCGACACCGTCGATGCCGCTGCGGCGGCAAGCGCGACGGCGCTAGCCCAGGCTCGACGCAGGCAGCGCGCCAAGAGCAAGGCCCGCATCGGAGGCCAACGTTACGAATACCTGGAGGAGACAGCCGGAATGGGCGCGACGGTCGGGCACTCCGCCGAGACCGTCGAGCGCGCGGCCACGAGCAGAGGCGCCGGCCCGCTGGGATTCGCAGGTACCGTGCGCGCCGCCACGGATACGCACAGCGCCCGGACCGTCAGACTCGCTTCCGATGACACCCGGCAGGTGGCTCCCATGCTCCCCAGTACCTGGGAAATAGAAGACACGGAACGTTCGTAGCCGTCTTACCTGTGTTTATAAGTAAAACTTTGGAGCTGTTCACGGATTAGTCACTACTCGCGCCCGTCGTTGCGCAGAACAATCGAAGACAGTCACCGGAAGTGCGGCGGTGGCGTTCCGAGATTTTCGACGCAGAGAAGGGCAGAACAGTGAGCGAGTACGGATGGACAGTGGTCGGTGCGGGCCCCGCGGGAATTGCGGCAGTGGGGAAGCTCCTTGATCGCGGAGTGCCGTCCGGCTCCATCGCTTGGATCGACCCGGAGTTCGCCGCAGGTGACTTTGGTACGAAATGGCGTGCCGTGCCCAGTAATACGTCGGTCAAGCTGTTCATCAACTACCTGACGGATGCGCAGTCCTTCCGGTTCGCGCATGCGCCGCATTTCGCGCTGAACGACCTTGCACCCACGGACACGTGTCTGCTCGGTGATGTGGCGGACCCGCTGGTATGGATCACCGGCCAGCTCCGCGAGCAGGTGAGCGCCCTGCGCACCACCGCGACGGGGCTGTCGCTGCACGGCGGCCGGTGGACCGTAGAGACCGAAATGGGCGAGATCACCTCGAAGAACGTGATTCTCGCCGTCGGCTCGGTTCCCAAAAACCTGGACTATCCGTGGCTGAACGAAATTCCGCTCGAGGCGGCACTCAACCCTGAGAAGCTGGCCGCGCTGCCGCTGGAGGGCGCCACTGTCGCAGTCTTCGGCGCTTCGCACTCGAGCATGATCGCGCTGCCCAACCTCCTGGCGGGGCCGGCGGCCAAAGTGATCAACTTCTATCGCGGGCCGTTGCGCTACGCGGTCGACATGGGGGACTGGACACTGTTCGACGACACCGGCCTGAAGGGGGAGGCGGCACGGTGGGCTCGGGAGAACATCGACCGGGTGCTGCCTGCCCGACTGCAGCGATGCCTCGTCGACAGCCCCGAGTTCCCCGAGCTGCTCCAGAGTTGCGACTACGCGGTGTACACCGTGGGATTCAGCCCGCGGCCGGTGCCCGCGGCGCCGCAGTGGGGAAAGCTGGAGTACAACCCAGCCAACGGGATCATCGCCCCTGGTCTCTTCGGTGTGGGAATCGCGTTCCCCGAGTATCGGATTGACCCGATGGGCTTCGGTGAGCACCGTGTCGGTCTGCAGAAATTCATGGACCGGCTCAACAAGGTGTTGCCGCTGTGGCTGAAGTACGGCTCGTGACCGTCGGCGAATCCGTTGGCGTCGAACCTGATTACCGATTCACGCTCGCCAACGAGCGGACATATCTCGCGTGGGTGCGCACCTCGCTGGCGCTTATCGCCAGCGGTGTCGCCCTCATGCAGTTCGTCCCGGAGTTCTGGATTCCGGGCGCCCGGCATGTGGTGAGCATTCTTTTGGTGACCACGGGCGGTCTGTTGGCGATGGCGGCTGCGCGACGCCGTCGCCGGGTGCAGGACGCCATGCGCCGCGACGCCGACCTGCCGCCGAGTCACATGCCGACCTTCCTCAGCGTCCTGCTGCTGGGGATGGTCGTGCTGTTGGTGGCGCTGCTGGTCAAGGGCTAGCGATGTGCCAGGCCGCGTGGGTGGGCTCCGTACGCACCGTGAACGAAGACCGCTAAGCTGTACGACGTTCCATTGCCTCCTTAGCTCAGTGGTAGAGCACCGCTCTTGTAAAGCGAAGGTCGTCAGTTCAATCCTGACAGGGGGCTCAACGCGTCACTGCCATGTCGGTGCCGTCACGTAATTTCAGCCCATGAGACTGTGCCTTGGTTGCGGCGCACCACTTTCCAGGCGAAGCCAGAAGGTCTATTGCGGCAATGCTTGTCAGGCAGCAGCCCGACGCGACGCCAGTACCAGACTGTGGCTCGAATCCGGTGAGGCCCGGGTGCGCAGCGAGCAGGGTCACTTCATTCGGCTCTTTCTCGCCGAGGCCCAATCGGGCCGTTGCGCGATCTGCAGCGGAGCGAGCATCTGGCAGGACTCCCCCCTTGTACTGGTGTTGGACCATATCGACGGAAACCCCGCCAACAATTGTCGAGAGAATCTGCGACTCGTCTGCCCGAATTGCGACTCGCAACTGCCGACCTACAAGAGCCGCAATCGCGGTAGGGGCCGCAGTTTTCGCCGGCAGCGCTATGCCGACGGAAAGTCGTACTAGCCCGCCCGCTATATCTCGCCTTCGATAACCCGTTCGGACCGTATCGGCCGCGGTGAACTGGACGGCCGGGACGGACGCCGGCGCGGCAGGAAGCCGCCCAGCGGACCGACCACGGAGCTGAGCGCCGAGACGGTATCGGTCAGTAGCTCGATGGTGGGTGTTAGCGCGTCAATGTTGGGCGCCACCTTGGCAGCGGTCTCCGACAGGTTGGCCAGCTGCTGCAGCGGACCGTCTGTGGCGGTGAATTTGTCCAGGACGCCCTCTTCGCGCATTAGCCGTTCCAGAATCCCGTCCTCCGCAAGCAGCTGGTCGACCAGCCCTCCCGGAGCGAGCGCCCGGTCCAGGGCGCCATCCTGTGAAGTCAATCTGTCGACGGGTCCGTCCTTGGCGAAGAGCCGGTCCAGGACGCCGCCGGGTTCGGTCAGCCGATCAGCAAGCCCGCCGGGCGCCATAACACGCTCCACCGGCCCGCCCGGCCGCAGCGCTCTGCCAAGCGGTTTGTCCTCCTCCATCAGCTCGGCGACCTTCATCGCCGACTGCAGCGGACTCTTACGCCCGGCCATCCCCAGCAGGGATTCGACGGTGCCGACCAGGCCCGCGCCGGGGGCGTCACGACGACCGTCGTGGGGCTCCCCGTCGGGAAGTTCGGCGAGGATTTCGCGCCCGGTATCGATCGCTTTGGCAGCCACCGCCAAGCCGGTATCGGCAACGGCCAGCGAAATCCTGAGCGGCGCGGTGATCAGCGACACCAGCTTCATGGCACAACTCTAGGGCGAGTTTGCGCGGTTGGCTGACAATCTCCTGTGAAGAACTCACAGGAACCTCACAGCGAAGATCCAGCGCACCGTAAATTTTGAGGGGAAGATTGTCGGAGGTGAGCATTACGACTGAGACACACCAAGGAACGTTTCCCGTCAACGGCACCACGCCCGCCAAGGTGTTGGTGGTCGACGATGAGTCGAACATCGTCGAGCTGCTCTCGGTCAGTCTCAAATTCCAGGGGTTTGACGTCTATACCGCCGATAGTGGGGCTGCCGCGCTGGATCTGGCCCGCACGGTTCGCCCCGATGCGGTGATTCTCGACGTGATGATGCCCGGGATGGACGGGTTTGGCGTTCTGCGGCGTCTGCGCGCCGACGGTATCGATGCTCCGACGCTTTTCCTCACCGCGCGTGACGGATTGCAGGACAAGATCGCCGGGCTGACGCTGGGCGCCGATGACTACGTCACCAAACCGTTCAGCCTCGAAGAGGTGGTGGCCCGGCTACGCGTCATCCTGCGCCGCTCCGGGATGGGCTCGGAGCCCGCCCGCAAGTCGCGGCTCAGCTTCGCCGATATCGAGCTCGACGAGGACACCCACGAGGTGTGGAAGACCGGCGAGCCCGTCGCGCTCTCGCCCACCGAGTTCACGCTGCTGCGGTATTTCATGATCAACGCGGGCACCGTGCTCAGTAAGCCCAAGATCCTCGACCATGTGTGGCGTTACGACTTTGGTGGCGATGTGAACGTCGTCGAGTCCTACGTCTCGTATCTGCGGCGCAAGATCGACAACGGTGAGAAGCGGTTGTTGCATACGCTTCGTGGCGTGGGATACGTATTGCGCGAGCCGCGGTGAGTACCCGCCCCGGCGTTCGTCGGGGTGTACCGCTGCGGGTGAGCCTCGTGGTCGGAACCTTGGTTCTGGTCGCGCTGGGGTTGGTGGCATCTGGCATCGCGGTGACTACCACCATGCAGCGCACCATGATGAACCGCGCCGATCGGGAGCTGATCGACGCCGCTAATGGGTGGGCCAATCGGCCCCCTCCGCCGCCGCCGACTTTCGACACCAACCGGCATCGGCCCCCGTCCTTGTTCTTCATCCGCACCACCGATGACCGCGGGCGGGTGGTCATCATGCTCAATGACCGTGCCCGGGCCGATCCGGACCTGCCGTTCGACAATGATGTGGGCGGCCGTCCAGTAACGGTGCGCTCTGCCGACGGCACCACCGAGTGGCGTGCGGTGTCCCGCCACGACGCGATGGGCGGGTACACCACCGTTGCCCGCGACATCACCGATGTGCGCACTACGGCCCGGGACCTGTTGTGGTTGCAGGTGGCCATAGGGACCGCCGTGCTGACTGTGCTTGGTATTGCCGGATATTGGTTGGTGCACCGCAGTCTGCGGCCGCTGGCCGAGGTGGAGGCGACGGCCGCCGATATCGCCGCGGGCCATCTCGATCGACGGGTGCCCGAACGCGACCCGCGCACCGAGGTGGGCCGATTATCGTTGGCGCTCAATGGAATGCTGGCGCAGATTCAGCGTGCGGTGGCCGACTCGCAGAAGTCCGCGAAGACGGCCCGCACCTCTGAGGAGCGCATGCGCCGGTTCATCACCGATGCCAGCCATGAATTGCGCACACCCCTGACCACCATCCGCGGCTACGCCGAGCTCTACCGCCAGGGCGCGGCCACCGATATCGAGCTGGTGCTTGGCCGTATCGAAGGCGAGTCGACCCGCATGGGTCAGCTCGTGGAGGACCTGCTGCTCTTGGCGCGATTGGACGCACATCGGCCCATGGAACAGCGCCTCGTCGACCTGCTGGTGCTGGCCACCGACGCCGTGCACGACGCGAAAGCCACTGCGCCCGAACGTGATGTGGAACTGGAAGTCTTCGATGGGCCAGGGACCCCGGAGGTCATCGGAGACGAACTGAGGTTGCGTCAGGTGCTGGGCAATTTGGTGAGTAACGCGCTCGGGCACACCACCGCGGCCGTCCGGGTTCGGGTGGGCACCGAGGGAGATGACGCCGTCCTGGAGGTCATCGACGCGGGACCGGGCATGACGAAGACTGATGCCGAACGCGTCTTCGAGCGGTTCTATCGCGCGGACACGTCACGTACCCGCAGCAGCGGCGGCACGGGGCTGGGGCTGTCGATCGTCGATGCCCTCACCGCCGCACATGACGGCACGGTCACCGTGCACACCGCGCCGGGTGCGGGCTGCCGATTCGAGGTGCGGCTGCCGCGTGCCGACATGACCGACGACGACGCCGGACCGGATGATCTGGACACCACCGAGACGGCGCCAAAGATCGTGCGGACTAGTCGATCTCAGCCAGCGCAGCCTTGATCTTCGCCTGCGCCTCGTCGAGGGATTCCGCCGAGGCATGGGGGTCGGCGTTCTCGAAGCTGAAATCGGTCAGCGTGAAACCCGGGAAGACGTGCACATGCAGATGGGGCACCTCCATCCCGGCGATGATGTAGCCGGCGCGTGGGGCGTCGAAGGCCTTACGGATGGCGCGGCCGACGCGTTGCGCGACGAGGTTGACCTTCGCGAAGACGGCCGCGTCGATGTCCTGCCACTGGTCGATCTCGGCGCGCGGCACCACCAGGGTGTGACCCTGGGTGATCGGCGCGATGGTGAGGAACGCGACGACATCCTCGTCCTCGTACACGAACCGACCGGGTAGCTCTCCGTTGATGATCTTCGTGAACACACTCGACATGCCCATAGGTTAGTGGGCCGTTCGCGCGACACAGGTCGCGGACAGTTCGAGGGGCACGGGGTCGTGCGCGTCGCTCGTATCGGCAGCCGCCATGGCGGCGGGGCGCGCGGTCATGCCGATCAGGCATCCGGTGATCACCACCGCCGCCCCGAGCAGCTCCATCGCGGTGGGCCGTTCGCCGAGGGCCAACCACGAAGCGGTGATACCCACCACCGGAACCAGTAGCGAGAACGGTGCGACTCGGCTCGCGGGGTAGCGGCCCATCAGGTACGTCCACAGGCCCAGGCCGACGATGGTGGCCAGCAGCACGATGTAGGCCAGGCCGCCGAGGGCGATGAGCCCACTGCGCTCGCCGATCGATGTCAGTGAGTGCCATCCGGCGACGGGCCCTTCGGTGAACGCCGAGAGCGCGAACAGCGGGATCGGCGGTACCACCGACATCCACAGGGTGAGTCGCACGGGGGTACGCGGATCGTTGTTGCCTGCCATGGCCTTTCGGCTCGCGATGTTGCCGAACGCCCAGCCGAGGGCGCCGAGCAGCGTCAGGATTACCGGCACCACGGCGGCAGAGGCTCCATGCACGGCCCGGTCGGCGGCGATGAGAGCCATGCCGCCGATCGCGAGGGTGATCCCCGCGACCTGCAGGCGCGACATCCGTTCGCCGAGTAGCAGCACGCCGAGGATCACCGTGAACGGCGCCGAGGCCTGCAACACCAAGGACGCGAGCCCTGTCGGCATTCCGTTCGCCATGGCCAGGAATAGGAACGCGAACTGAAGGGTGCCGAAGCCGATCCCGTACAGCAGGAACCATCGCAACGGTACGCGCGGCAGGGGCACGAGCAGGATCACCGGGATCGCCAGCACCGCGAACCGCAGTCCGGCGAAGAAGATCGGCGGGAAATGCTCGAGCCCAGCGTGGATCGCCACGAAGTTCAGGCCCCACAACACTGCAACTGTCAGTCCGAGGAGACGGTGCCGGGTTGTCATGCCGTCGATCCTGCGTATCCAATCGATTTAGCACAATCTAATTAATGTGCACTATTGATGTAGATTTCCTTCATGGATGTGCGCCGCCTGCAGATTCTCCGAGAATTTGCCGATCGCGGCACCGTCGGCGAGGTGGCTGACGCGATGAGGCTCACCCCCTCGGCGGTGTCGCAGCAGTTGAAGGTCTTGGCACGGGAGGCCGGTGTGCCGCTATTGCGGCAAGACGGGCGGGGTATCGCTCTTACCGAGGCAGGCCGCGCGCTGGTATTGCGGGCCGACGAGGTGATTGCCGCCGTCGACCGCGCGGCCGAGGAGATGGTGGCGTATCGGGAGGGGACACAACCGATCGTGCGGATCGCGTCGTTCCCGTCCGGTGGGAGCCTGCTGCTGCCCAGGCTGGTGGCCGCGGTGGCCGGTGAGGTCGATGTGCGTCCGGCAGACGAGGACGTGACGTACAGCGAGGCTCCCGGGTTGTTGACCGAGTACGACATTGTCGTCACTCACCGTGACGAGCGGGCCGCCGTGCTGAGCTCTGCACGGGTGTGGTCGATGACGCTGATGCGTGAGCCCATCGATCTGCTGGTGCACAAGAATCATCCGCTGGCGGGGCGAGGATCGGTGACTCCGTCCGAGTTGGCCGACGAGACCTGGATCAGTGTCCCGGAGGGATTTCCGGTGGACGATGTGCTGGTCTCACTCGGAGTGTCGGCGGGTATTCGACCCCGAGTCCGGTTCCGTTTCAAGGATTTCCAGATCGTCGAGGATATGGTGGCGCACGGCCATGGCATCGCGCTGATGCCGCGATACGTGAGCCGGAGTCCGCGGGTGGCACGGCTGGTCATCCGTGAGGTCCGGGCAGGACGGCTCTACGAGGTGCTGGTCCGTCCCGGTGCCCAGCACCGTCCGGCGATTGCCGCAGCGATCCGCGGCCTGCAGGAGGCGGCGGCGGTACTGCAGTCGGGATAGTCGCTGTGGTGTGTGCTCGGCCGGTTGGGTCTCCCATCCATCGGCGAGATCTTTGTGAAAACCGACGCAACAGACACCCGTCCAGAGGGCCGTTGGCATCGAATTACTCCCAAAGCGCAAGAACGTCGGCTCGATCGGTGTAGTTTGCGCACGTTGTCGGTGAGGAGTGTCAATGGCGACCGATAGGTTTGCTCCCGAGGAAGTGGCGCTGCGCCCACGAAATGTCCATTTTGACTGGGGAGCCTCGCCGCTGCACTGGATTCCTGGCGATCCGTACGCATCGCATGTCGTGACGGCGCTCAATTTGTTCCTGCCGGTGGCTGAGCGCTGGTTCAGCGCGTTGTTATCCGATGCGCTGGAATACGTGCGAGACGAGCGCCTGCGCGAGGAGATTGTCGGCTTTATCGGACAGGAAGCAGTGCATGCGAAGACGCATGATGAAGTCTTGGTCGACTATGTGCGCCGGCATGGGATCGATCCGGTGCCGTTCACGCGTCAGCTGGAGTGGGTCGTGGCCCAATACGGCCATCGTTCCGCGCGGGCGAATAAGACGAACCGGCGTAAGGCGCTGGCCTCCGGAACCCACGCGCTATGTGCCGCAGAGCATTACACCGGTGTGCTGGGTCATTGGGCACTGAACAACTCATGGGGCGAAATGAACGCCGACCCGATGTTGTGCGACCTGTACCGGTGGCATGGAGCCGAAGAAGTGGAACACCGGCACGTCTCGTACAACGTGGCGAAGTATTTCGGCATGGACTATCTCGCCCAAGTCGTGTCGGGGGTCATGGTTAGCGTTGTCTTCTTCGTAATGCTGCTGCGCGGCACCAGGTTTCTTGTCCACGAAGATCCGGCGTTGCCAAATATCGGCTACATCCGGCTTTTGTGGAAGCTGCGCGCTTCCGGGCGGCGGGGTGCGGTGCCCGCTGCCGGATACATAGCTCGCAGCGGACTCCGGCTGCTCAAACGCGACTACAGCCCAGTGGATGAGGGCAGCACTGCGCAGGCGGTCGCCTATCTGGCCACGTCCCCGGCGGCACGCCTTCTCCATGACTAAGGGCCGATTATCGCGGCTCGCAAGAGGTTTACTCAAGCCGTACACGGGCGAGCCGCCCCCTGGGCTCTACCGGGACACCCGCCCTGACGCCTTGATCCGTTTAGCGGGTGCGGCAGTTCCGCACTTTGTGTCGTTGGTGATGCGTCTTGGCGGCGATCGTGAACTGCCCGAGCTTCCGTGCGTCACAAACCGACGAACGGTACGAGTGGTGGATCGTAGGGTGCTTGCCGGTGATTCGGATGTTGTACAGCTGACGCTTGTAGCCGACGATGACGAACCGTTGCCGAGTTGGCATCCGGGGGCGCACATCGATGTCCACCTGCCGTCGGGGCGAATACGCCAGTACTCCTTATGCGGTGATCCACTGCAACCGCTACAGTATCGAATCGCAGTGCGCCGCATCGAGAATGGAGGCGGTGGGTCCGTGGAGGTACATGGGCTGGCCGCAGGTCATCGAATCGACATCAGTGGCCCCCGCAATGCCTTTATGCTGGCGTTGCCCGGAGTGTCGTCGCGTGCAAGGAGTCTGCACTTCATCGCCGGAGGCATCGGCATCACACCGATCTTGCCGATGATCCGGGTGGCCGAGCAGCTGGGTGTGCCCTGGACCTTGTGTTACACCGGTCGGCATCGAGGCAGCTTGCCGTTCGTGGACGAACTGCTTGCGTTCGGAGACAAGGTGCGGGTGCGCACCGACGATCAGGGCGGATTGCCCTGTGCCGGTGAGCTTCTCGGCGGGTTTGACAGAAGAACGGCTGTCTATGTGTGTGGTCCGCCACTGATGGCGCAGTCGGTGATTCGAGCAATCCCGCTGGGCGTCGAGCTACACACCGAGCGATTCTCGCCGCTACCTGTCGCTGACGGTATGGCGTTCGAGGTGGAGTTGGCACGTACCGGAGACGTACTGGCCGTCGCACCGCAGCAGACTGTGTTGGCCGCGTTGCGGGTCGCGCGGCCTAACATCGGGTATTCCTGCCAACAAGGGTTCTGCGGGACGTGCATACAGCGCGTGCTGTCCGGTGAGGTAGAGCATCGTGATGGAACCCTCACCGAGCAACAGCGAGCGGCGGGCCACATGCTGGTCTGCGTTTCCCGGGCGACATCGGCGGGCGCCCGGATTGTGGTGGACCTATAGTCCCGCGACCCGATCTGTATGCGCCCTAACATGCTCCAGCACTAGAGCCGCCGTTTCGCTCGGTCGTTCCGCTGCGATCCAGTGGGAGACACCATCGAGCACCTCGAATCGATAAGGCCCGTCGACGTATTTGGCGGTGTTTTCGGCGGCCCTGCGGCCCAGCGCCGCATCGTCGGTGCTCCATACATACAAGGTCGGGATCTGGACCTGCCCAGGACCGGACGGCTTGGCGTACCGCATAGCGCGGTACCAATTGATGGTCGCGGTGGCGGCGCCCGGCTCGCGTGCCAATTCCAGTGTTTCCTTGACCTTGGCGTCGCTGAGCCTCATATCTCGCGCCAACTTGCGGACGAGCAGGCCGTTCCCTGTCGTCTGTCGTTCCGGTAGCCAGGGGATCTGGAAGAAGAGCATGTACCAAGACTTCAGAATCTGCCCGCGCGGCAAGGCGGCGAGAAACGCCCGCGGATGTGGCACCGAGAGAATGGATGCGGTGATCACGCGGTCGGCATGCTGGCCGGCTAGCTGCCATGCGACCGCAGCACCCCAGTCATGCCCGAGCACATGGAATTTCGGTACTTCGGCCTGATCGGCAAGTGCCAGGATGTCGCCGGCCAGTTTGTCGAGTGTGTAATTCCGTACGCCTTTGGGGCGGGCGCCGGGGGAGTAGCCCCGCTGGTCCGGGGCCAGCACCCGAAACCCGGCGGCGGTAAGGATCGGGATTACACCGCTCCAGCTGTCGGCCCGCTCGGGAAAACCGTGCAGCGCAACGATCACCGGTCCGTCGAGCGGGCCCT
Organism: Mycobacteroides chelonae; assembly: GCF_016767715.1. Taxonomy (NCBI): domain Bacteria; kingdom Bacillati; phylum Actinomycetota; class Actinomycetes; order Mycobacteriales; family Mycobacteriaceae; genus Mycobacteroides; species Mycobacteroides chelonae. The sequence continues at coordinate 641,932 of NZ_CP050145.1, forward strand.
CGTCGATGACGTCGAAGGTCAGCCCGTCATTGGTGAACGTCGACAGGCGTGTTGCCGCGCTCATCGGACGGCTAGTTTCTCACCGGCCTTCAGATACCGGCCGGTCTGCAGATCGTGTCCGTACCCCTCGATGAACTCGCCGAGACGGAACACCACCTTGCCGCCGACCGCGGTGGCAATGACGGTCTCGTCATTGCGGTTCACCATGCGAGACAGGTTGTCGAAGAACGGAGCCTGCGCCTCGTTGTAGGCATCGACGCTGCCGTCCAGCTTCTCCGGATCGATGATGACGAAATCGGCACGGTCGCCCTCGCGCAGGTGCCCGGCGTCCAGCCCGAACCAGTCGGCCAGTTCGCCGGTGAGTCGATGCACGGTGTGGCCAAGGGACAAGACGGGTTTCCCGGCCTTCTGCGCGTCGTTCATGCGCTTGAGGAAGCGCAGGTGGAAGTTGTAGAACGCCATATTGCGCAGGTGCGCACCGGCATCGGAGAAGCCCATCTGGAAGTTGGGGTCCTTGGCCATCTCGTCGAGCACCTTGGGACGGTGGTTGCCGACGGTCGTCGTCCAGCGGACGTTCTTCTCGCCGTTCTCGACCAGGACGTCCAGGAAGGCATCCAGTCCCTCGATTCCGCGCTCGTCACCGATCTGACCGAAGGTCTTGCCGATCAGCGAGGCATCGGGGCATTCCACGATGACGGCGTCGTGGAAGTCCTTGTGCCACAGGCCTGGCTTGTGCTTCTTGATGGCGAACTCGCGCCGGAATTTGCGGCGATACTCCTTGTCGGCCATCAGTTTGTTGCGCTCGAGCTGCTCCTTGATGTGCAGGGCGGCGGTGCCCGCACCGAACTCCTCGAACACCGGCAGATCGATGCCGTCGGAGTACAGCGTGAACGGCACGGGCAGGTGCTGGAACTTGACGTTGGACTTGAAGATCTTGTTGCCGATTCGTGCTGCGGCGCTGAAGAACACGTTGGCGCCCTTGATGCTCTTGGAGTCGGCCGCGACCAGCAAGCTGACGGGAACAGCCTTGCGGCGCTTGAAGAAACGTGTTCCCGTGGACAGGAAGAACAGCACCGCGGTGGCCGGGTTGTTGATGTTCGGGGCGCTCTGCAGGATGCGGTCGCGCTTGCGCAGCACGTTGATGAGGCGCCACCGCTCATGCCACCATGCGTAGGTCGACGGCAGCGCGCGCGAGCGGTAGCGGTCCCCATCGAGCTTGTCGATCGGGGCGTCCATTCCCGACATCCCCAGCATGCCGGCATCGAGTGCCTTTTCGAGCATGTCAGCCATGCGGTCGAGTTCCGTGCGGGTAGGGAAGGACCAGTTGTTGGTGGCGCGGCCCAGTCCCATGACGGCGGTGCGCAGATCCGAATGCCCAAGGAAAGAGGTCACATTCGGGCCGAGCGGCAGCGCGTCGATCTTCTTGACGTAGCTTTCCGGATCGGTCCAGTCCTGGAACTCGTTGAGTGCGCCGATCACATGCTTGCGAGGCACCGCCTCCACACGGCTGAACAAGTCGGCGGCGTCGTCGGGCTTGGCATAGACGGTCGACATGGAACAGCAGCCCAACACGATGGTGGTGACGCCGTGGCGCACCGACTCATCGAGGCCGGGGTTGAGCAGCACCTCGGCGTCGTAGTGGGTGTGCATATCGACGAACCCGGGCAGAACCCACTTGCCGCCGGCATCGATCACCTCGGGGCAATCGGTCTCGTCGAGCGGCGTGGTGGAGACGGTGGCAACCCGCCCCTCCTTGATACCGAGGTTGGCCCTACGAGGTTCGGAATTGGTGCCGTCGAACCAGAGGCCATCGCGAATGATCAGGTCGTAGTCGCTCATGGGGGCTGCCCTTCGTTGGGTGTTACGGCGAGTCTAAAAAAGATGGCAACCAATCACAATGTTAGTGATGGGCGCCACATTGGAGTTGCATTCCTCTAGTGTGCACCCGTGAGTCCCACCCAGGCCGAGCGCCGTGAATCCACGATCGCGAGGCTGCTCGAATCCGGTATCGGCACCATCGCTGAGCTGGGATATTCGCGTGCCTCCGTGCAGCGGATCGCGAAGCGGGCCGGGCTCTCCTACGGCGCGCTGTTCCGGCATTTTCCGACTGTCGGTGAGTTCATGGCCGCGGTGGCGCGCGAGACGCTGCGTCGCCAGCTGGCCACCGTGCGCGCACAGTTCGACGAGGCGGGCGACCGCCTCACCGAATTCGAGGACGTAATGGCGGTGATGCGCTCGCTCAAGGAGGAGCCCATCAACGCCGTGCTCTACGAACTCATGGTGGCCGCGCGCACCGACACGCAGCTGCGGGAGACCTTGCAGGTCGCGGTCGCCGAGTACGGCGCTCAGATGGTCACGCTGGCGCGCTCGGTGCCGGGAACCGACCGGTTGTCCGACACGGAGCTGGTGACGTTGGTCTTCATGATCACCGACATGTTCGACGGGGAGGCACTGGTGAAGACGCTGCGTCCCTATCCGGAGCTCGTCGCGGGCAGGGACGAGTTGCTTGCCAAGCTACTGCGGGGATACCGCCCGGATGCATAGCCAGGCATACCCAAGCCGATAGGGTGACGCGTATGGAGTCCTTGCGTGTCTTGGTTCTTGGGTCCGGTGGCCGTGAACACGCTCTGTTGATCGCTCTGAAGCGTGACCCGCACGTGGACTACCTGGCGGTAGCCCCGGGTAATGCGGGGACCTCAGCGGTGGCCGAACAGCATGCCGTCGACATCAGCTCCGGTGCCGAGGTCGCGGCGTTGGCCGCCAAGCTCAACATCGACCTCGTGGTGATCGGGCCCGAGGTGCCGTTGGTACTGGGCGTGGGTGACGCTGTTCGCGCGGCGGGTATCGCGTGCTTCGGCCCGTCGGCGGCCGCCGCTCGCATCGAGGGTTCCAAGGCCTTTGCCAAGGACGTCATGACGGCTGCGGGCGTGCGTACCGCGCGCAGTGAGATCGTCGACAACCCAGCGCATCTGGACGCCGCGCTGGACCGGTTCGCGAGCGAGCCGGCCTGGGTGGTCAAGGATGACGGGCTGGCCGCGGGTAAGGGTGTGGTGGTCACCGATGATCGCGCCGCGGCCCGCGCCCACGCCGCCAGCCTGCTCGACGACGGACATCCGGTGCTGCTGGAGTCCTTCCTGGACGGCCCCGAGGTTTCGCTGCTGTGCATCGTCGACGGCGAGACGGTGGTGCCGCTGCTGCCCGCACAGGACCACAAACGGGTCGGTGACGGCGACACCGGTCCGAACACCGGCGGCATGGGCGCCTACAGCCCGCTGCCCTGGCTGCCCGATGAGACCGTCGCCGAAATTGTTGACACCATCCTCAAACCCGTTGCCGCTGAACTTGTTAAGCGTGGCAGTCGATTCTCTGGCGTGCTGTACGCCGGCCTGGCGATCACTTCGAACGGCCCCTCGGTCGTCGAATTCAATTGCCGCTTCGGCGATCCTGAGACCCAGGCGGTGTTGGCGCTGCTGGAATCACCGCTGGGGCAGCTGCTGAATGCCGCCGCGACCGGAACCCTCCCCGACTTCGGCCCGCTGCGCTGGCAGGACGGCAGTGCCGTGACCGTCGTGCTGGCCGCCGAGAACTATCCGCTGCGTCCGCGCACCGGCGATGTGATCACCGGCTCGGAGGCCGAGGGTGTCCTGCATGCCGGGACGGCCCGTCGGGAAGATGGGGCCGTCGTGTCCTCGGGTGGGCGGGTGCTTTCCGTCGTCGGCACCGGCAAGGACCTGCAGGCCGCACGCGCCGACGCCTACGCAAAGATCGAGGCAGTTCGCCTGCCCGGCAGTCACTTCCGTACTGATATCGGATTGGCTGCTGCCGAAGGGCGTATCAGCCTCTAGGGGGGATGGCAAGGGGGATCGGTGGCACGTCGTAACTGGTATGCGCTGGGCGCGGCGGCGCTGGTGCTCGCCATGATCGTGCTGTTGGCGATCACCTGGCGGTCGAACCGATCGCAGGCGGTGCCGGCCCCGTACATCCACGAGCTGTCGTTGTGTACGGCCGTTCTCGCCGTGGCGGACCGCGCAGAATCCGAGTACGACGACTTCTCGAAATTGACGAGGAATCGCACGTGGTCATGGGAGGACCCGCGGGTCGGGCCCGCTGCCTCGGCGTTCAGCACGGCGTTGCGGCGTGAGGCAGAGTCTTTACGGACGCTGATGCCGGACGATCATGCCGACCATGGACTGACTCTGGAGGCGGACATCCGTGGCATGGCAGAGAACGATGTTGTGCTCGCCGACAAGCTCGCCCGCCGTGACGGGCTCCTTTCGGTCGACGCATTGGTTCTCCGCTACGAATTCGCGCATCAGTCGGCGGCCCGCTCCTGCGACATAACCCGTGACTTCGAAGCCATCAGGCAGGAACAAGTACGCCAGTGCGAAGGACGCCGGTCGGGGTCGGTTGCCAATTGGTGGACGATGAGCTGCGTTCAGGAGCCTATAGAGCCCTCGACGACCTTCGAGATCCCGCCAAACCCGGGGCTTTAGGCGGCCAGGATCGGTGCGATCCAGCCCAGCGCGAGTGGGACCTGCGACAGCCAGTACCCGCCCTCGTGTGCGCCTGGACCGAAATCTCCGGCCGGGGGCGCCGCCAGCTGCTCGGCGAAAACCTTACTGGCCGTGTAGAACCTGTCGTCATAGCCGGACGACACCCACACCGGCAGCCCGTTGAGCTGAGGCCGACCGAAAACCGAGTTCTCTTCCCAGTTCTCCTCGTTGTCAAAGGCGTCAGCGGTGGCCTCGGGGTAGGACAGCCATATCGACGGGGACACCGCGGCGACGGCTGCGGTTCGGGGTCCGCCCAGACGCGCACCGTTGAGCAGCGCGCCATAGCCGCCCGCGGACCAGCCCATGAAGGCCACCCGAGAGACGTCGAGGCCCTCCTGCTCGGCGAGCATCGGCAGGAACTCGTCGATGATCATCGCGCCGGGGTCGTCGCCGTTCTGATGCGGATGCCAGTAGCTGTTGCCCCCGTCGATCGCGGCGACCGCGAAGGGCGGCGCCCCGGCGGCGACCAGATCCCCGAGCATCCGCTCATATCCCCAGTAGATGGTCCGATCGGCGTTCTCGTCGCGGCCGTGCAACATGATCACCGGACGCACGGGCCAGTCGACTCCGGGTGGTCTGGCTACCTTCCATCCGGTGGGAGTGCCTCCGCGGGCCTCGGAGATGAAGGAACCGCTGGTGACATCGGCCGCGGCCCGTGCGGGTGCCGCGAGCGTCGGAAGAAGCGCAGCACCGGCCCCGAGCGCGGCACCCATCTGCAACAGGCGACGTCGGCTCATTTCGGTCACGGGATCGATAATGCCAGCGGATGGCAAACCCGTCGAGGTCCAGCCAACAGCGGGAGAACAGCCCTACGCGGTGAGCAGTGGCGACATCCACGCGAGCTCGGCGCCGATCTGTGAGCTCCAGAACGAGCCATCGTGACCGCCGGGGCTGAAGCCGCCCGCAGGTGGTGTCGGAAGCTGGGCGATGAACTGCTTGGTGGCGCTGTAGAACGGATCGCTGTCACCGCAGTCGATGCGCAGCGGAATGGAGTTCAGTGCGGCCAGCCCCCATACCGAGTTGGCGGCGTAGTCCTCGGGACCGTCGAAGGCGCCGGGCGCGGCGGCACCGGAGGATGTCCACAGCGCCGGGCTGACGGCGGTGATGGCGGCAGTTCGGCCGGCGCCCAGGCGTGAGCCCAGGAGCATGGCGCCGTATCCGCCCATCGACCAGCCCAGAAATGCGACGCGCGAGGTGTCCAGTCCCTGCTCGGCCAGCAGTGGGATGAATTCGCCCAGCACCATCGCCCCGGAGTCCTCACCCGAGGACCGCTTGTGCCAGTAACCGCCGCCGCCATCGACGCTCACCAGGGCAAAGGGCTTGGCCCCCGCCGTGACGGCCTGCGCCAGCATGTTCTCCACGCCGCCCTCCATGACTCCGGCGGCGGTCTGCCCCTTGCCGTGCAGCGCGATGATGGGCCGGATGGGGCCGGTTACCCCGGGTGGCCGGGCGATACGCCATTCGGTGCGGACACCGCCGCGCGCCGCCGAGACAAAGGAGCCCGCGGCAATGGCGCCGTCGGCATGGGCAGGGAAAGCCCCCAGACCGGCCAGTGCGGCACCGGCACCGGTTGCCGCGCCGAGCTTGAACAGGGAGCGTCGAGACAGATCACGCATGGGGACATCATGCCGGTTCCGTCCAGATCCAGATATTCGATACCGTCGCAGCCGTGGTAGGTCTCTCGCGGCGCTCGGACGTTCCGCCGTTCTATGTCATGGACGTGCTAACGGCGGCCGCCGCACGGCAGTGCACGCACGGAGACATGATCTCCCTGGCCGCAGGGCAGCCGTCGACCGGCGCACCCGCTGTGGTTCTCGATGCGGTCCGAGAGGCTCTCGGCACGCAGGTGCTCGGATACACCGAAACACTTGGGTTGCCGGAACTGCGTGAGGCGATCGCCGGGTATCACCGGGAGCGTTCGGGTATCGAGGTCGAGGCGCAGGACGTCGTCGTCACCACGGGATCCTCGGGCGGATTCACGCTGTTGTTCCTCGCGGCCTTCGATGTGGGCGATACGGTCGTGATGACCCGGCCCGGTTACCCGGCCTACCGTAATTGTCTTGCCGCGCTTGGCTGCCGGGTTGTCGAGATCGACTGCGGGCCCCAGACGCGTTACCAGCCGACGGTGGCGATGCTGGAGGCATTTTTGCAGGAGGAAGGTCGACCCCCTGCCGGTCTCATCGTCGCCAGTCCTGCCAACCCAACCGGCACCATCATCGACGCGAGGGAGCTGGAGGCCCTCGCGCTGTGGTGTGAAGCCAACGGCACCCTGCTGATCTCCGACGAGATCTACCACGGGCTGTCCTACGGCGATCAAATGACTTCCAGTGCATGGGAATTCAGTCGAGAATCGGTGGTTATGGGCTCGGTGTCCAAGTACTTCTCGATGACGGGTTGGCGGTTGGGCTGGATGCTGGTGCCGCGCCGGTTCCTGCGTGCCGTCGACAGACTGTCCTCGAACTTCACCATCTGCCCGCCGGCTGTTTCGCAGTACGCTGCGCTGGCGGCGTTCAGCCCCGAGGCGCGCGTCGAGCTCGACGGGCATGTGCGCCGGTATGCGGTGAACCGGACGCTGCTCATCAGCGGTCTCGCCAACGCGGGCATTACCAAGATCGCGCCCCCCGATGGCGCGTTCTACGCGTATGCCGATATTGAGCACCTGACCGGTAATGCCGAGCAGTGGTGTGCGGACCTGTTGGCGCGCACTGGGGTAGCCGTCGCGCCCGGCATCGACTTTGACACCGTGCGTGGTCACCACACCATCCGCCTGAGCTTCGCCGGCAGCACAGATGCGATCGAGGAGGCTCTGGTGCGACTCGGCAGGGCCTGATGTGGCCGCTTGCATGAGATAGCGCAAAACGCCCGTGGGGACGCGTCTCTGCTGGCAGCATGACATGACGTGACAGTCAGGCAACAGGTCGAGGTGTTCCCCGAAGGGAATGCCGCGCACCGTCCGCAAGCCACCCCGAAGGGGGAGCGACGGCGGCGGGCGTTGATCAGCGCTGCCGCTGATCTGTTGCGGGACAATGGTATTGATGCGGTTCGGCATCGGGCGGTGGCGCAGCGTGCCGGCCTGCCATTGGCCTCGACCACGTATTACTTCTCCTCGTTGGAGGACTTGATCGCGCGGGCTGTCGAACACGCGGGAACCCACGAGCTGGAACAGATCCAGGAACGGCTGTCGCTGGTTCAATACCGGCGCCGCGGAGCTGCTGCCACTGCCGAGGCGGTGGTGGAGCTGTTGTTCGGCACGCCGGGATTCGGTGGCGGGGAACAGCTGGTATCGCGGTACGAGCGTGAACTGGCGTGCAGTCGCCATCCCGAACTGCGCGAGGTGCAGCAGCGTCTCCGGGAACAGCGCGACGATGCCGTGGCGCAGGTGGTGCGCCGGTCCGGTCGGTCCATCGATAACGTCCGTGTCGCGGTGCTGATTTCGACCATCGATGGGGCGATGGTGGGTGCGCTCACCGAGGCGGCCAGTAGTCCACAGGCGACTGCCACGGCGATGCTGGTGGACGTCATCGATGTGCTCGCACCGTTGGAAGTGGAACAGCTGGCTGAGTCGATTTCCTTCCCCCCATAGACTCTGGTTGTGCAAATCCCTAACGTCCTGGCATCCCGGTACGCGAGCGATGCCATGGCAGCGCTCTGGTCGCCGCAATCAAAGGTGCTGTTGGAGCGCCAGTTGTGGATTGCTGTGCTGCGCGCACAACGCGATCTCGGCATCGACGTTCCCGACGGCGTTATCGAGGATTACGAGCGCGTGGTCGAGAAGGTTGACCTGGACTCCATCGCCGCCCGCGAGCGTGTCACCCGTCACGATGTCAAGGCTCGTATCGAGGAGTTCAATGCCCTCGCCGGGCACGAGCACATCCACAAGGGGATGACGAGCCGCGACCTCACCGAGAACGTGGAGCAGCTGCAGATCCGGCGGTCGCTGGAGTATGTCCATGCCCACGGTGTCGCGGTGGTGGCGCGGCTCGCGCGTCACGCCGTCGAATACCGGGATGTGGTGATGGCCGGACGCAGTCACAACGTGGCCGCACAGGCCACCACATTGGGTAAGCGGTTCGCATCGGCGGCCGACGAGACGTTGATCGCGCTCACCCGGTTGCGTGAGCTTCTCGACCGGTATCCGCTGCGTGGGATCAAGGGTCCCATGGGTACCGGGCAGGACATGCTCGATCTGTTCGACGGGGACGTGGTCAAGTTGGCCGCGTTGGAACAGCGTATTGCCGAGCACCTCGGGTTCTCGGCTGCTCTGACCAGCGTTGGCCAGGTGTATCCACGCTCTCTGGACCACGATGTGGTGTCCGCGCTGGTGCAGCTCGGTGCCGGCCCCTCCTCACTGGCGCACACCATTCGGCTGATGGCCGGGCACGAGCTGGTCACCGAGGGCTTCGCGCCCGGGCAGGTGGGTAGCTCGGCGATGCCTCACAAGATGAACACCCGCAGCTGTGAACGGGTCAACGGTTTGCAGGTGATTCTGCGTGGGTATGGCTCCATGGCTGCGGAACTGGCTGGGGCGCAATGGAATGAAGGCGATGTGTTCTGCTCGGTGGTGCGGCGTGTGGCGCTGCCCGATGCCTTCTTTGCCATCGACGGGATGATCGAGACGTTCCTGACGGTGCTCGACGAGTTCGGTGCTTACCCGGCGGTGATCGACCGGGAGCTGCGTCGCTATCTGCCGTTCCTGGCGACCACCAAGGTGCTGATGGCTGCGGTGCGCGCCGGGGTTGGACGCGAAGAAGCCCACGAGGTCATCAAGGAGCATGCCGTCGCGACAGCGCTCGCCATGCGTGAAAAAGGCGCCGAACCAGACCTTTTGGGCTTGCTGGCCGAAGATCCGAGGCTGCCGCTGGACGCTGCGACCCTGGAAGCTGCGCTGGCAGATCGGGCCTCGTTCACCGGTGCCGCAGCCGACCAGGTCGATCGGGTGGTGGCCGAAGTTTCCGCGCTTGTCGACGCCTACCCCGAGGCCGCGGCCTACAACCCGGGTGCCATTCTGTAGTTCATGGGCTGCGCGGCTCTTCGTGGCATAGACCTGACCGACCTGGACAACTTCGCCGGCGGGTTTCCGCACGCCCTGTTCGCACAGCATCGGCGCGAGGCGCCGGTGTACTGGCACGCGCCCACCGAGAACACCCCGGACAACGAGGGCTTCTGGTCGGTGGCCACCTATGCGGAAACCTTTGAGGTGCTGCGTGATCCGGTGATGTACTCATCGGTGACCGGGGGTGACCGGCCCTACGGCGGCACCCTCATACAGGACTTGCCGATCGCCGGGCAGGTGCTCAACATGATGGATGATCCGCGACACCGCCAGATCCGCAAGTTGGTGAGCTCCGGACTGACCCCACGCATGATCCAGCGGGTCGAGGATGACTTGCGGGTGCGCTGCCGGGCGCTCTTGGACGCGGTGCGGCCGACCGTGCCGTTTGACTTCCTTGTCGATATCGCCGCAGAGCTGCCCATGCAGATGATCTGCATCCTGCTGGGGGTACCGGAGTCTGAACGGCACTGGCTGTTCGAGGCGGTTGAGCCCAGTTTCGACTTCGGCAAGTCACGGCGCTCGCACGTCACCAGCTCCTTGGGTGATCCCAGCTCCGGTATGTATCAATATGGTTCGGAGTTGGTTGCATCGAAACGTGCGGCGCCCGCCGACGACATGTTGTCTGTGGTTGCCAATGCGACGGTCGATGATCCGGAAGCGCCCGCGCTGTCGGACGCCGAACTGTATCTGTTCTTCTGCCTGTTGTTCAGTGCCGGTGCCGAGACCACGCGCAACGCCATCGCCGGTGGCCTGTTGGCACTGCTGGACAACCCCGGCCAATTCCGTTCCCTGCGTGAAGATCTTGCCCTGCTGCCGACGGCTATCGAGGAGATGCTGCGCTGGACCTCGCCGTCACCGTCCAAGCGCAGGACGGCAACCGCTGATGTGATGTTGGGCGGGCAGCAGATCGTCGCAGGACAAAAGGTAGTGGTCTGGGAGGGTTCGGCGAATCGCGATGCGCTGGTTTTCGACCGGCCGGACGTCTTCGACATCACGCGCAAACCGAATCCTCACTTAGGCTTTGGGCAGGGCGTGCATTTCTGTCTGGGGGCACATCTGGCTCGTCTGGAGCTGCGAGTGGTGTTCGAGGAGCTGCTGCCGCGTTTTGCGTCATTGCAACTGGCCGGGCCGGTGGAATGGACGCGCAGTAACCGGCATACCGGTATCCGCCATCTGCTTGTGGCGGCCTCCTAACGCGCCGTGATCGGCTAGGAGGTGCGCCAGGTTTTCGGTGTGCTGATACCCGAGGCCCTCAATTCGATGGCCGCCAGGCCCCGCATCGACGCGGTGTCCTGAGCGCGCCAGGCCGCCACCGGATCGGGCGTGACCACCGCCAGCTTCTTCAGCGGCCGGTTGGCGAGTGCCCGCAGGGCCAGCAGCTGTTCACCGGCGGGGGTGGCCGCCAGCTGTACCGCGACCAGCTTGCGGCGAAAGAACCTGATCCGCAAAAAGATCCACGGCCCTGCGAACGCCAGAATGGGAGGCGCGGCGACGGCGATCGCCAAAACGATCGCCAGCCAGGTCGCAGTGGTGTCCAGGTTGTGGCCGGCCCCGGCCAAATCGGCGGCCGCCTCGCTGGCCGCACGCAACGGTCCGCCCACCTTGTCGCCCACCAAGGGGATCCGGTGTGCGCTGTCGCCCGCGGAGTTCAGGTTGTCCGAAATACCGTCGGCGCCGTCCTTCACCTGCCGGCCTACCTCGGCGATCGTCGACACCGCGGCGTGTACAGCAAGCCCGACGAACACCCAGATCGTGGTCCAGATCGCGACCGCTACGTCGCTGAACAACTGGCCGAGCAACCGTCCCGGTCGGGTCGAGTAGGGCAGGAATCGCATGAATCGTAGGATGGCACGATGCGTCCTCCGCTGTCCGATTACCAGCATGTGGCCAGCGGAAAGGTCCGTGAGCTGTACAGAGTCGACGACGAGCACCTGCTGTTCGTCGCTACCGACCGAATTTCCGCGTTCGATTTCGTCCTGGACACGCCGATACCGGACAAGGGGCGCATCCTCACCGCGATGAGCGTCTTCTTCTTCGGGCTGCTGACCGTGCCGAACCATCTGGCCGGACCGCCCGATGACCCGCGCATACCCGAGGAGGTGCTGGGCCGGGCACTGCTGGTGCGCCGGCTCGACATGCTCCCCGTGGAGTGTGTGGCCCGTGGATACCTCACCGGGTCTGGACTGCTGGACTACCAGCGCACCGGTGCGGTGTGCGGTCACGTGCTGCCACAGGGGCTCGGTGAAGCCAGTCGACTGGATCCGCCGTTGTTCACCCCGGCGACGAAGGCCGACATCGGAGAGCACGATATGAATGTCGATTTCGCCGCCGTGGTGGATCTTGTCGGCGGCGTGCGTGCCAACCAACTGCGCGACGAGACGATCAAGATCTACACCAGGGCCGCAGCACATGCCCTGCACAAGGGAATCATCTTGGCCGACACAAAATTCGAGTTCGGTGTCGATATCGAAGGCACCCTGGTGCTGGCCGATGAGGTGTTCACCCCCGACTCGTCCAGGTACTGGGACGCGGCCAACTACAAGGCGGGTGTGGTGCAGGACAGCTTCGACAAGCAGTTCGTGCGCAACTGGCTCACCGGGCCTGAATCGGGATGGGATCGCGCGTCGGATACTCCGCCGCCACCATTGCCCGAGGCGGTGGCGGTAGCCACCCGCGAGCGGTACATCGAGGCATATGAACGCATCTCGGGGCTTAGCTTCGCTGATTGGATCGGCCCGTCGGCGTGAGCGGGCCCGTACGCCCGCCCGCCGCGAACCGCATCGACACCCTGCGCGAGTACCACGGGGATACCTTCGTCGATCCGTACGAATGGATGCGCGCGAAGGAGAGCCCAGAGGTCATCGCGCACCTGGAGGCAGAGAACGCCTACGTCAATGACCAGCTTGGCCACCTAGAAGGCCTGCGCAACAGCATCTTCGGCGAGATCAAGTCCCGCACCAAGGAGACGGATCTCTCGATTCCCACTCGGATGGGGCAGTGGTGGTACTACGCCCGAAGCTTCGAAGGCAAGCAATACGGTACTCATTGTCGTTGTCCGATAGGCGAATCCGTCGGAATCGACAGCTGGCGGCCTCCGGCGCTGGATCACGATGTTCCTGGCGAGCAGATCCTGCTCGACGGCAACGTGGAAGCCGAGGGGCACGACTTCTTCTCCCTGGGAGCTGCGACTGTCAGCCCCGACGGGAACACGTTGGCTTACTCGGTCGACGTCGTCGGCCACGAGATGTACACCCTGCGCTTCAAGGATCTGCGGACCGGCCAGATGTACCCGGACGAGATCACCGACATCGGTGCCGGCGCAACCTGGGCGATGGACAGTCGCACCCTGTATTACCCGGTGATCGATGAAGCGTTCCGGCCCTACGCTATTCGCCGGTACACCTTGGGTAGTGATACGGAGCCCGTCGAGGTGTTCTCCGAGCCGGACGAGCGTTTCTGGATCGGCGTGGGCCGTACCCGCAGTGACCGCTTTGTCGCCATCAGCGTGCACTCGTCGGTGACGTCCGAGATCCTGGTCGGTGACGCCGAAGACCCCGCGACCACCTTCTCTCCAGTCTGGCTGCGCCGCACCGGTATCGAATACACCGTCGATCACGTTGTGGTCGGCGGTGAGGATCGGCTCCTGATCCTGCACAACGACGGAGCGGTGAACTTCGCGCTCGCTGACCTACCGTGCGCCGCGGTCGCCCAGGGACCAGCCGACCCGGCACTGGCCCGCACCCTGATCGCCCATCGTGACGATGTGCGCCTGGACGGTGTGGAAGCCTTCGCCGAGCGTTTCGTGATCGGCTATCGCCGAGAAGCGCTGCCACGCATCCAGGTATGGCCGATTGAGGCCGACGGATACGGTGCGCCGCAGGAGGTCGAGTTCGACTCGGAGCTCATGCTGTCCGGTCTGGGCGACAACCCCGAATGGAACTCACCGCTGCTGCGTGTGGGTTGCACATCCTTCATCACACCGACGCGGGTGTACGACCTCGACGTGCACACCGGGGAACGCACGCTGCTCAAGGAACAACCCGTTCTCGGCGGTTATCGCCGGGAAGATTATGTGGAGCGACGGGAATGGGCGGTTGCCCAGGACGGCACCCGGATACCGCTGTCGGTGGTTCATCGCACGGACACTCGTGAACCGGCGCCGACCATCCTCTACGGGTATGGCGCCTACGAGATGTGCGAGGACCCGCAGTTCAGCATTGGACGCCTCTCGCTGCTGGACAGGGGAGTGGTGTTCGTCATCGCCCATGTGCGCGGTGGCGGTGAGATGGGCCGCCTCTGGTACGAGGACGGCAAGATGCTGCACAAGAAGCACAGCTTCACCGACTTCGTAGCGGCAGCACGACATCTCGTTGATACTGGAATTGCGTTGCCGGACAGGCTCGCGGCGTGGGGCGGGAGCGCGGGCGGTCTGTTGGTGGGTGCCGCCGTGAACCTGGCGCCCGAACTGTTCGCCGGGGTGCTGGCGCAAGTGCCCTTCGTGGATCCGGTCACCACCATCTGTGACCCGACGCTGCCGCTCACCGTTACCGAATGGGACGAGTGGGGAAATCCCCTGGAAGACAAGGATGTATACGACTACATCAAGTCGTACTCGCCATACGAGAACATCCGTGCCACCGAGTATCCGACCATTCTCGCGATGACATCACTGCATGATTCGCGGGTGCTGTACGTGGAACCGGCCAAATGGGTTGCCGAACTGCGACACACGACTACAGGCGATCGTCCCATCTTGATGCGCACCGAGATGACGGCCGGGCACGGTGGTATCAGCGGACGCTATGAGCGCTGGAAAGAAAGCGCATTCCAGCTCGCCTGGGTGCTCGATGTTCTTGGTGCCGTGAAGGAGTAGTCGGTTGTCCGACGAAGTCGTCGTTGTCACCGGCGCTGGTGGGATGGGCAAGGTCATCGCCCGCCGCCAGGGCATCGGTAAGACCCTGGTGATCGCGGACTACAACGAGCAGGCACTGCGAGCGGTCGTCGACGAGCTGAAGGCCGATGGACACAACGTCATCGGGCACCGCGTTGACGTCTCCTCTCGCGAGTCGGTATCCGGGCTCGCCGCCGGCGCCGCACAGCTTGGGCGGATCACCCAGGTGGCGCACACCGCCGGTCTCTCTCCGGCGCAGGCCCCGGCACAAGCCATCCTGGCCGTCGACCTGGTGGGGGTGGCCCTGGTTCTGGAGGAGTTCGGCAACGTCGTGTCCTCCGGCGGCGCGGGTGTGGTGATCGCCAGCATGGCCGGCCATATGCCGATGGAACTCTCGGCCGAACAGGAGCGGGAACTGGCGAGCACCGGCGCCGAGGATCTGCTCGCGCTACCGTACGTTCAGAGCATCGAGTATCCCGCGGTTGCCTACCAGCTGTCGAAGCGCGCCAACCATATTCGCGTGCGAGCACTTGCGCGGCAATGGGGTGCGCGCGGCGCTCGACTCAACTCGATCAGCCCTGGGGTGGTGTCCACCAAGATGGGACACCAGGAACTCGCCTCGGAGACCGGTGCCGTCACCAAAGCCATGATCGACGGATCGGCAACCAGACGGATCGGCACGCCCGACGATATCGCCGCGGCAGCGGCCTTCCTGCTCGGTACCGACGCGTCGTACATCACCGGGACCGATCTTTTGGTCGACGGAGGAGTGGTCGCTGCGGTGCGGTCCGGCCAGCTGTTCAGTTAATGGCCGAATCCATGTCTTCCAGTGTCCGGCCCTTGGTTTCGTTCACCCAGCGTGCCACGAACACCAGCGACACCACCGCGCAGATCGCGTAGAACCCGTAGGCGATTCCCAACGAGTCGCGTAGCGCGGGGAAGCTGACGGTCACCAGCCAGTTGGCAGCCCAGTTTCCGGCCGTGGCCACTCCCATGGCCGCCGCCCGGATTCGGTTGGGGAAGATCTCGCCGAGCAGCACCCACACCACCGGGCCCCAGGACATTCCGAACGCCACGACAAACAGGTTGGCAGCCACCAGCGCAACGGGTCCGGCGACGGGTCCCAGGTGCGGCTTGCCGTCCAGGACGGTGGCCGAACTGAAGACGATTGCCATCGTGCTGAGCGTCACGGCCATCCCGGCCGAACCAATGAGCAGCAAGGGCTTGCGGCCCACCCGGTCGATCAACGCGATGGCCACCAGCGTTGTGGCGATGTTCGTAATGGAGGTGATAACCGTGATGGTGAAGGACGAGCTCTCGCCGAATCCGACGGCCTGCCACAGCACATTCGAGTAGTAGAAGATCACGTTGATGCCTACTAACTGCTGAAATACCGCCAGCGCCACACCAACCCACACGATGCCGTACAGACCACCGGTGGGCTTGCGTAGATCACGCCACGAGGGCGCGGTGCTCTGGTCGAGAGTTTCCTGGATTCGGGTGATTGTGATGTCCAGGTTCTTCTCCCCGAGCAGCCTCGTCAGCACCGTGCGTGCCTCGGGAATTCTGTGGGTGGCAACGAGATAACGAGGTGACTCGGGGATGGTGAAGGCTAGCGCGCCGTAGACGAGCGCCGGCAGTGCCATCGCGAGAAACATCCAGCGCCATGCCGGGAGGCCCAACCACAATTCACTGCGCGATCCACCCGCGATATGCGCCAGCAGCCAGTCAACGGTGAGGGACAGGAAGATGCCGGTGACGATTGCCAGTTGTTGTAGAGAACCCAATCGGCCACGGATGTTCGACGGTGAGGTCTCTGCGATGTAGGCCGGTGCGATCAGCGAGGCGACACCCACCCCCACTCCGCCGATCACGCGAAAGATGACGAGCAATTCGATGTTGGTGGACAGCCCGGCGCCGACCGCGCTCAGCAGGAACAGTGCGGCGGCGATCTTCATGACCGCCACCCGCCCGATCCTGTCGGCCACGCGTCCGGCCGTCATGGCACCGACGGCGGCCCCGAGGAGCGCGGACGCGACCGCGAATCCCAGCTCCGCATCCCGGATGGCGAACTCGTCCTGGATCGCTTGTACGGCGCCGTTGATGACCGCGCTGTCGTACCCGAAGAGCAGTCCGCCCAGCGCCGCCACCGAGGCGATCCGCAGGGCACTGCGACCTGAGGAGAACTCGTCCTCCTCGCTCATATGACCTCCCGCAACGTTGCGTAATGTGCGAACAGTCAACCATCGCAACACCGGTAACGTGGTGAGCATGTCCGATCTCGCCTCCATTCCGTTGACCGCACTCGACGGCGCAGAGCTGTCACTTGCCGATTTCGGTGATAACGCCGTGCTGGTCGTCAACGTCGCGTCCAAATGTGGCCTCACCCCGCAGTACGCGGCTCTGGAAAAACTGGCCACCGACTACGCCGACCGTGGCCTGACAGTGCTGGGCGTGCCGTGTAACCAATTCATGGGGCAGGAACCCGGGACGGCGGAGGAGATCCAGACGTTCTGCTCCACCACCTACGGGGTGAGCTTCCCGCTGCTGGAGAAGACTGATGTCAACGGTGAGAGCCGGCATCCGCTGTACGCCGAGCTCACCAAGACCGCTGATTCCGAAGGCACTGCCGGGGACGTGCAGTGGAACTTCGAGAAGTTCTTGATCGCGCGGGACGGTTCGGTGGTCAACCGGTTTCGGCCGACGACGGTGCCGGATGCTCCCGAGGTGATCGCGGCCATCGAGAAGGAGCTGGGTTAGCGCGCCGGAGCGTTCTTTTCGATGCGGGGTGTCTGACACCTTGCGTACATCTGGAGTTGCCACACTGGCGGCATGGCAGGACAGCTGCTGGTATCGGTGTCGGGAATCTGCGATCGCACTCTCGACGAGATCGCTGTATTTACTGAGGAAATGGATAAGCGGTCGATTCCGCTGTCGTTCCTCGTGTCCCCGCGCTTGAAGGGCAAGTACCGCCTGGTGGAGGACCAGCCGACGGTCGACTGGCTGGCCGCACGCCGGTCGCGGGGCGATGCTATCGTCCTGCACGGATACGACCAGGCCGCCACCAAGAAGCGTCGCGATGAGTTCGCGGCGTTGCCCGCACACGAGGCCAACCTGCGTCTGATGGCCGCCGACCGTGTGATGGAGCAGACCGGCTTGCGTACGCGCCTGTTCGCGGCACCGGGGTGGATGGCCTCGGCCGGCGCAGTGGAAATGCTGCCGCGCAACGGTTTCCGTCTGAATATTGGACTTTCCGAGATCACCGACCTGGTCCATGGCACCTCGGTGCGGGCTCGGGTGCTGGGTATCGGCGAGGGATTCCTCTCCGAGCCCTGGTGGTGCCGGATGCTGGTGCTCTCGGCCGCGCGGACCGCGCGCCGCGACGGTGTGGTGCGTGTGGCCATCTCGGCCAAACACCTCCGTAAGCCCGGTCCGCGGCAAGCCATGATCGACGCCATCGACCTCTCGCTGCTGCACGGCTCGGTTCCGGGCGTCTATGAATGGTCGCCCAAGCAGGTATTGCACAGCGTGGCCTAGTCGCTACAGTTTGCCCATGCTTCGTGCATGGGTCTGTGCGCTGTTGAGTTCATTCGCGTTGCTGTCGTGTGGGAATGATCCCTCGCCTTCGTCTAGGACCTACTTACCGTCGCCTTCAAGCACTTCTTTGCCGGCCCCGCCTCATTACGTGGATCTGACGGGGTACCGCGAAATCGGTATGAGCGTTGAGAGGGACGGCTTCCGCGATGGGGACATCCGTGCCTATGCGGGAGGATTCAGCACTCCAGACGGATTGCGCTGTCGCTTCGCCCCCTGGAACAGCGGTAAGGGCGGGCCACCTGGATTCGCGCGGTGCTGGGGGAGCTTGCCGGGCGCGCCTGACTGGGCGCGAACCGCGGTCGCCTCGAACGATCGCCCCGGGCAATTCCTGCGCGAGGAACCCGCGTCAGAAAATCGCGAGTTCCGACTCTTGCCGCCGATGTCGACGATCACCGTGCTGGCATTCGAGGGCGACAATGTCTCCTGTGCGGTTGGAGATGCGGGTCTTACCGCATGTCGTCTCCATATCGGCACCACTAATGGGCAGTACGACCATGGCTTTGTGCTTTCACCGCAAGGTAGTTGGACCTTTTAATCGTCAATCGACCCCGCTACGGTGAACCGGTGAGTGACGCGAGTTCCGATGTCATCGTCGTCGGCGCAGGTCTTGCCGGATTGGTGGCGGCCTGTGAGTTGGTGGACCGCGGCAAGAATGTCGTCATCGTCGAGCAGGAGAACGCCGCCAATCTGGGCGGGCAGGCGTACTGGTCGTTCGGAGGCCTGTTCTTCGTCAACAGTCCTGAACAGCGTCGCCTGGGCATCAAGGACTCCCACGAGCTGGCACTACAGGATTGGCTCGGCACCGCCGGCTTCGACCGGCCGGAGGACCACTGGCCTCGTCAATGGGCACACGCGTATGTCGACTTCGCCGCAGGTGAGAAGCGAAGTTGGCTGCGCGCCAGGGGGTTACAAACATTTCCCGTGGTGGCGTGGGCCGAACGCGGCGGTAAGGACGCGCTGGGGCCGGGCAACTCGGTTCCGCGATTCCATATCACCTGGGGCACCGGGCCTGGCCTGGTGGAGATCTTCGCCCGGCGCGTGCTCGCCGCTGTGGACCGGGGGCAAGTGCGCATCGCCTACCGCCACCAGGTCGATGAGCTGATCGTCGAACAAGGCGCCGCCGTGGGTGTCCGGGGCACCGTGCTGGAGCCTTCCACCGACGCGAGGGGTATCGCTTCCTCGCGAACAGCAGTGGGAAAGTTTGAGTTCCGTGCGCAAGCCGTCATCGTGACCAGTGGCGGCATCGGGGCCAACCACGATCTCGTGCGGGCCAACTGGCCCGAGCGGATGGGACGTGTTCCGGAGCAGCTGTTGACCGGCGTGCCCGCGCATGTCGATGGGCGCATGCTCGGGATCTCGGTTGGTGCGGGTGCCCACCTGATCAACCGTGACCGCATGTGGCATTACACCGAGGGCATCACCAACTACGACCCGGTCTGGCGGGGTCACGGGATTCGCATCCTTCCCGGTCCCTCATCACTCTGGTTGGACGCCAATGGATCTCGAATTCCAGCGCCCTTGTTCCCCGGATTCGACACCTTGGGCACGTTGGAGCACATCTGCCGTAGCGGGCACGACTACTCGTGGTTCATCCTGAATGCGCGGATTATCGCCAAGGAGTTTGCACTGTCGGGGCAAGAGCAGAATCCCGACCTCACGGGCAAGGATGTGCGGGGGGTGCTCCGGCGTGGCAAGGCCGGCGCGCCGGCGCCGGTGCAGGCGTTCGTCGATAAGGGCGTCGACTTCGTCAGTGCCACGAATCTGCCCGATCTGGTAGCCAAGATGAACGCGCTGCCGGACGTCACCCCGCTGGACTACGCGACGATCGCTCAGCAGGTAACGGCACGCGACCGTGAGGTGGCCAACCCGTTCGGCAAGGACCCGCAGATAGCCGCCATCCGCGCCGCGCGGGGGTATCTCGCCGATCGGATTGTCCGGGTGGTGGCTCCGCACCGCCTCACCGACCCCAAGGCGGGTCCGTTGATCGCCGTCAAGTTGCATATCTTGACCCGAAAGACGTTGGGCGGCTTGGAGACTGATCTGGATTCGCGGGTGTTGCGGGCCGACGGAAGTTGCTTCGAGGGCCTGTATGCGGCTGGAGAGGTCGCCGGGTTCGGCGGCGGCGGCGTGCACGGATATCGCGCCTTGGAGGGCACGTTCCTGGGTGGCTGCATCTTCAGCGGACGGGCCGCGGGCCGGGGCGCCGCCGAGGATATCGGCTAGGGCGCTCATCGAAACCGGGGTTCTGGCGAAAATGTGCGAGACGATCCCGCCACAACCTCGGCTTCGGCGCTGAAGGCGCTAGAACACCACCGCGTCCTCGTGCGGCAGCACCTGGAAGTCGGCGTCAGACATCTCGCGAAACCGCGTGTAGAAGAACGGGTATGCGGCCTCCTGCAATATGCCCTGGTGGATCGGCACCGCCCGAGCAGGGTTGACCGCGCGCAGGTATTCGATGGCCTCGGACACCTTCATCCACGGCGCCGCCGCCGGCAGCGCCAGCACGTCGACCTCCTCGCCGGGAGTGAAGAGCGCGTCGCCAGGGTGCATGAGCCGCGCGGGATGGCCGGCGTCGCCGATCAGATACGAGGTGTTGTCGATGAGCGGGATCTCCGGGTGGATGACCGCGTGCTGCCCACCTACCCCACGCACACTCAGATCCGCGACGGTGAAGTTGTCACCGGCATGCACCGCCTGCCACGGCTCGCCCAGCTGCGCCGCCGTCATCGGGTCGGCGTACAGCGCCGCCCCCGGGTTGGCGTCGACCAGCGCGGGTAGCCGTGCCAGGTCCACATGGTCGGGATGCTGATGGGTGATCAGGATGGCCGACAGGCCGGTGATGCCCTCGAATCCGTGCGAGAAGTTGCCCGGATCGAACAGCAGGGTCGTGCTCCCATTTTCAGACGGAAATTCTGCCAGCAGGCACGAATGCCCGAAGTGGGTCAGCTGCATGAAGGGGAGTCTAGGCGGGATGTGTCCGGGCCCACACGGTAAAGTCAGGCCGTGGCCCGAGTCGTCGTAAACGTCATGCCGAAACCCGAGATCCTGGACCCGCAGGGGCAAGCGATCGTGGGCGCACTCGCCCGCCTTGGCTATGCCGGTGTGGCAGACGTCCGGCAGGGCAAGCGCTTTGAGTTGGAGTTCGAGGGCGAGATCGGTGACGCCGATCTCGAGTCGATCGCCGAGGCGCTGCTCGCCAACACCGTCATCGAGGACTGGGAAATCGTGCGGGAGTCCGAATGACCCCACGCATCGGTGTCATCACGTTCCCCGGCACCCTCGATGACGTCGACGCAGCCCGTGCGGCACGGCTCTCCGGTGCCGAGGCGGTCTCGTTGTGGCACGACGATGCCGACCTGAAGTCCGTCGATGCGGTGATCGTGCCCGGTGGCTTTTCCTACGGCGATTACCTGCGTGCCGGGGCCATCGCGCGGTTCGCTCCCGTGATGCGTTCCGTGGTTGACGCCGCCGCACAAGGCCTGCCAATCCTGGGTATCTGCAATGGTTTCCAGGTGCTGTGCGAAGCAGGCCTGCTGCCTGGTGCATTGACACGTAACGCCGGATTGCACTTCGTATGCCGCGACGTATGGCTGGGCGTCGACGCCAACAACACGGCGTGGTCGTCTCGGTACGACAAAGGTGCCGACATCCTGGTGCCACTGAAGTCCGGTGAAGGCCGGTATGTGGCCTCCGATGAGGTACTCGACGAGTTGGAGAGCGAAGGCCGGGTGGTCTTCCGCTACCGCGAGAACCCCAACGGGTCGATGCGCGATATCGCGGGGATTTCCTCGGCCAATGGCCGCGTGGTGGGGCTCATGCCGCACCCGGAGCATGCGACCGAGCCGCTGACCGGCCCGAGCGATGACGGGCTCGGCATTTTTTACTCGGCGCTCGACGCCGTGCTCAGCGCCTGATTTCCTTCGCTGAATGTCGACCTTCTGTTGAGAACTGCGGGTAAGGCGCTCCGAAAGTCGACATTCGGCGAGAGCCGGGGCTCGTCTAGGGCAGCAGTGCGACCGAGGCCTCGGCGGTGTAAGCCAGGAACGTCAGGGTCTCCTGAAGGTACAGCTGCACGCTGTCGGCGTCATGGGACAGGTAGCCGATGGTGACATCGGTGCCCAGCTGCAGATCGAAGTCGCCGCCGCGGCAGCTCAGCACGAACGCACCATCGATCGCCGGCGCCCAGAGGATTTCCCCGGTGACCAACCGGCGGAGATGCTCGCGGATCGGGTAGCCGCGATCGGAGGCCTCGCTGACCTTTGTGTACTCCTCAGCCGACAGCAGCACCGAGTACGGGCCGTCGACACCGGCCAGACGCAATTCCGACAGCGCCTGAGCAACGATGTCGGGGTACTCGCGGACATCTTCGGGGAGCTTGAGTTCGGGATTCGAGCTCGACTCACGGATGCCGACGATCGAGGCGGCGGGATATCCCTCGAAGATGGCGCGGTCCTCGGCGAACGCCAGCTTTTTGGCCGCCACCTTGACCGGGTCCCAGTCGGAGTCCTGGGAGCCGCGTTCCACGTCGTCGATGGCCGAGCGGCTGATGGTGAACGGAACGCGCAGTCGTACAAGCGGTTTACTCTCGCGTAGATGCGCCTGGACGCCGTCGGCGGGTGCGGCCACGTCCAACAGGTGGCCGGTGCTCACCGCCGCGCTGGAGGGGCCGCCCGGCTCACTGACATCGACCACCCGGCGTCCGGCGATATGGCGTTTGAAGGTGCGGGTGGCCTCGGTCTCGATCTCTGTCCACGCCTCATCCGTGATCGGGGCGAGTTCGCGATACAGGTTGTTCATGCCGACGTTCCTTTCAGGCTGCCGATGGATAGGGACCCTTGGTACTCAGTGGATTTCGCGGCTACCTGGCTGGGCAGCGGTGGGGGAGCGTCGAGGAAGTCCGCGGACGGTGCGAAGAACAGCCCGCCGGTGACCGCGGTCGAGAAGTCCAGGATGCGGTCGGTGTTCCCCGGGGGATCCCCGACAAACATGTTGTGCAGCATGCGTTCCGTGACATCCGGGGTGCGTGAGTAAGCGATGTAGTACGTCCCGAACTCGGCCTTCCCCAGCTCGCCGAACGGCATGTTGCGCCGCAGGATCTGCAGCTCGTTGCCCTCGTCGTCCTCGATGACATTCAGGGCCACATGTGAATTCGAGGGTTTGACGGCATCGTCGAATTCGATGTCGTCGAGCTTGGTACGCCCGATCACCTTCTCCTGCTCGTCGACCGGCAACGCGCTCCAGGCGGCCATATCGTGCAGGTATTTCTGGATATGCACGTAGCTGCCCGCGGCGAAGTCGGCATCCTCGGCGCCGACGAGGGCTGCCGACGCGGCTTCCTCACCATCGGGATTCTCGGTGCCGTCGACAAATCCCAGCAGGTCCCGGTTGTCGAAGTACTGAAAGCCGTGTACTTCGTCCACCACGGTAATGGCACCGGCCAGCGTGGCCGTAATGCGCGTGGCCAGCTCGAAGCAGCGGTCCATAGTGCTCGCACGGATGTGGAACAGCATGTCACCAGGTGTCGATGGGGCGGTGTGTCGCTCGCCACGCACCTCCTGAAACGGCCACAGCCGAGCGGGGCGCGGCCCGGAAAAGAGGCGGTCCCAGGCATCCGAGCCGATTGCCGTAACCAGCGACAATCGCCGTGCCGGGTCGCGGAATCCGATGGCCTTAGCCAGGCCGGACAAGTCGGGCAATGCAGCGTGAACTGCTTGTTCGGCGCCCGCGTCGACAGTCACCACCAGGAAAATGGCCGACGAAGACAGCGGTTCCAGAACAGGCTGTGGCACGGGATCGGTCACGCTTCGACCCTAGACCCAATCCAGTCAGCCATCATGGGAAGCGTGACCGCGACCGCATCAGGACTGTGCCAATTCATCGACGCCTCACCGTCTCCGTTTCACGCGGTGGACACAGTGGCACAGCGACTCCGTCAGGAAGGCTTCACCGAGCTGTTCGAGGCGCAGCGTTGGCCGGGGCACTCGGGTGACTACTTCACCGTGCGGTCGGGGTCGATCGTGGCCTGGCGCGGTGTCGACATGGAAGACGACAACGCGGCCTTCCGGGTGATCGGCGCGCATACCGATAGCCCGAACCTCCGGGTGAAGGCCAACGCCGATCGCGTGCAGGCGGGTTGGCCCATGATTGCCCTGGAGCCCTATGGCGGGGCATGGGTGCAGACCTGGCTGGACCGCGATCTGGGGCTCTCCGGAAGGGTGCTGGTGCGTGACGGAGATGCGGTGCGGTCCACCCTGATTCGCATCGATCAGCCGATCCTGCGGGTGCCGAATCTGGCGATTCACATGGTCAGCGCCGAGGAGCGTAAGAAATGGGTGATCGACCCGCAGTGGCATGTGAATTCGGTATGGAGCGGCGGGAAGAGCTTCGACGAGTTCATTGCCGGACAGCTGGGGGTCGCCGCGGCCGATGTTCTCGGACGTGATCTCATGGCGCACGACCTGACCGCCGCGGCGCTCATAGGTCCCGACGAGAGCCTGGTCAGTGCCCCGCGTCTGGACAATCAGGCCAGCTGCTACGCCGGGCTGGAGGCGTTCCTTGCCGCCGAGTCCAGCTCGACGATCGTGCTTGCGCTCTTCGACCATGAGGAGATCGGCTCGGTGTCCGGTCACGGCGCCCACTCGGACCTACTGTCGACAGTTCTGGAACGGATCGTGCTGTCCAGCAACGGCACCCGAGAGGACTTCCTGCGGCGTGCGGCCGCCTCGCTCATGGTCTCGGCCGATATGGCGCACGCCACTCACCCCAACTACCCGGATCGGCACGAACCGGGTCACCAGATTGGCGTCAATGCCGGGCCGGTGATCAAGATTCATCCCAACGTTCGGTATGCCACCGATGGCCGGGGTGCGGCAGCATTCGCGCTGGCCTGCGAGCGGGCCGGCGTCCCATATCAGCGGTACGAACATCGGGCGGATATGCAGTGCGGCTCCACCATTGGCCCGTTCGCGGCCTCTCGCACCGGCATCGTCACCGTCGACGTCGGTGCCGCCACGCTGGCCATGCATTCGGTGCGTGAACTGATGGGTGCGCACGACGTTCCGATGTACTCCGATGCGCTGCAAGCGTTTCTGGAGCTGCCCGCTACATCGTGAAGCGCAGGTTGGCGATGATGTGCCAACCCAGTTCCGGATCACCGTCCAGGGCGAATCCGTCGCGGCTCGCGCTGGCTCGCCCACCCAGATGACGGGCGAACTCGCAGGTGTCCGCGGTGAGCGTCACGTCCGGCGCGCCGGAGAGCGTCGAGACGATGCGGGCCCGGTCGGGGATTTCGATATCAATGTTCTGTGCACCAATTCCGGTGAGCACGAAACGTATCCGGCTGCCTTGGGGTGCACCCGCTCGCTTTCCGACCAGGAACGGCAATGCGTTGATCAGCTCGGTGAGGGCCGGCGTCGCTGCCACCGGGTCTGCCGGTGCGGGCATCCCGAGGCTGTCACGCACATCCAATTCGTGCATCCAACAGTCGAAATCACGGATCTGCATGAACCGGCCGTAGCTTTCCGGCCCCACCGGTGTCGATGTTTCAGCGTTGAACTGCTCCTGAGACAGGCCCTCCAGGATGGCAAGGCGCGCGCTGGTCACGCTGCGTAAGTCGTTCAGCACCGCCACGGGCGGCAGCTTGCGGTAGTAGGCCAGCCACCGTTCGTTGAGGACACCGACGGGATTGTGGACGTGTGGGAGATTGGCGACGGCCTCATCAGTGCTTGGGATCGGGTCGCCGGACAGCAGGCGTTCGGTACCCACCACGTGCGCGATGACATCCTTGACCGTCCACCCCGGCAGCACCGACGGAGCGGCCCATTGCTCATCGGTCAAGGTGGCGCCGAGCTCGTCCAACGCGGTCCACTCCGCGGCCAGAGCGGCGACGACGGGATTCTTGGCGACGATCGTGACGGTCATGGTGCGAGCCTACGAGAAGTCAACGCGGGCAGGTTTCGAATTGCGTGCGCAGCGCGCTCTGCAGGTTCACATCGGGGGCAGTCCTAGGCTGAGGCTCCCGCACGCCCGCGGAGCAGCGTCCGGGACGGACCGTGATCTGGGCGTCGTCGATTGTGTACGCGGTCGCCGTTTTCGACTTTCTGATCAGCTGAAGCTGTTCTTCCGCAATGCGATCCACGTTTCGGCCGGCCGGCTTGTTGAGCCGGATTCGATTTCGGTCCGGCTGATCGCGGTTGCCTGGCAGCGGGCCCAGATTGAATGCGCCGTGGACGGGCGCGATGGTGTCCAGGGCCTCCCACAAGTCCAGTTGTGCCGCAGTCGGCAGACCGTGGCCCGATCGGATGCTGGGTGGATCGTTGGAGTAGATGAAGGAGTTGGTGATTACCCAGTCGCTGGTGGAGCCGGGGAAGTCGGTGCCGAGCCTGCGCACTGCCGTGGCGAATTCGGTGGCGCCGATATTGTCCGGCCGCCGATCCTTGCCGTCGAACAACGTGACATCGAGGCTGGTGCCGGCGGGTCGGTCGTAGGTGGACGGCGAAGCCCAGCCCGTGATCTCGTATCCGTATTCGCCCCGGGAGAGCTTCAGCCAGTCCTGCCACGGGGGCTCCGGGGTAGCCGCCGCCGGCTGCAGTTCGACATACATCGTGGAATCCAGGTGACGGCCCTCCGGCCAGCGCCTCACATTGAGGGTCGCAGTTAAGGACCGGAACGCGCGGGAATCGTGGATCTGATCCGTGAAGACGTGCGTCAGTGCGGAGAGCTGATCGGCGGACGCCTCGCCGCGGACGTAGACGTCGAAGGTGACGCTGGTAGGCCCGAAGCCGCCGTTGCGACTCACGGTGTGGGACACCGACGACACCCCAGCGAGCGGTCGCAGCGCGTCATCGATACGGTCGGCTGTCCGCGAGCCGGTGAAATCGCAGCCGGCGACCAAGGATGCGACGCTGAGCACCAGAACGCCAAGCGCGCCGCCGCACCGGCCGAACATTCCCATGGGGTGGAGTATGGCGTCTCGGTGCGCCTCGGTGCCCTTGTCGGTCGACATCAATACTGTTGAAGGGTCGATATGAGAAGGGACCCGTGATGGCCGAGACCAAGAGTTTTGTGTCGAGTGTTAACGCCGCATTCGCGGCCCGGACGCCACCGGAGAAGATTGGTCTCGCGCTGACCGCGATCATCGTGCTGTTCCTGTTGGCCGACGCCGTACCAAAGATCTTCGGGGCGCAGTTCGCGCGTACCGCGACGGAGGCGCTGGGCTTCCCGCCGTATCAGACGGCGCTGATCGGCTGGGTGCTGCTGGCGTGCACTGTCGTGTTCGCCATCCCGCGTACCGCGGTGCTCGGCGCCGTCGGGCTGACGGCCTACCTGGGTGGTGCGGTCACCATCGACATGCACGAGGAGGCGTGGTTCCCGGTCGTCTTCGCGATCGGCTTCGGATTGTTGATCTGGGCGGCCCTGGCGCTGCGCCGGCGCGAGCTGCTGAAGGTGTTGATCGGGGCAGATCACTAGGAGCAGGTCTCGAACCACTGGCGAAGCTCGTTCTGCAACGGGAACCCGGTATCGAACTCTGGCGAGCACCCGCCCACAACGACCGATAGCGTGTCCTTGCCGTACGTCGCCTCGTACTTGACCCGATGCTGATACGCCTTGAGCAGCATCAGCTGGCTCAGTGCTGCACTTCGCCAGGCGGTCTCGCCGCTGCCCGGGAGCGTGACGGTGACCAATGACTTCTCGTCGCTGGTCTCCGGCTCCCTGACGAGGTTCATCTTCACTGGTGCAATGGCAGAGAGCGCTTCCCAGAGACCGAACTCGGCGTCGGTGGGTAATCCGCGCGAGGTACCGAGTTCCAGATCGTTTCCGTGTGCCGGCGCCTGTGCCTGTCCGCCGACGGCGGTAGCGGTCCATGCTGCCTCGCGCAGGCCCGGGAAGTCGGTGGCAACACGGCGGAAGAGTGACGAGAAGTCTTGTACGCGGGCTTGTCTCGGCTTCCCGTCGGACCATGGGGCTAACGCCACCGTGATCTGTTTGCGCGACTGACCCTTCACATGGCTGGTGTTCACGCGGATGTCGTTTCCGTAGTGCCCCCGGATGAGCGCCCGCCACTCTTGCCAGTTGGGCACGGGTTCGGCACTTTCCATGTCGGTGGTCTCGGAGATCCCACCGCAGTAACGGTCCGGCTGAGCGGTGATGGACGGGCAGTCGTTGATGGTCAGCCGGACGTTGACATGTGCATGCCCGGCCCCGGCCTTCTCTACCTGATGACTGAAGACCTCCCAGATCGCAGTGAGCTGTTCTGGCGTGATCTCAGGCCGGACGTTGGCGTCCAGGTACACCGTGAATGTGTCGTACCAGTCGATTGAGAAGCTGTGACTGGTGCTTTCCACACCGGGCAGGCCGTTGATCGCCTGGGCGATCGGGCGAGACGGGTCGGGCTGACCTGCCGCACAGCCGCCGGCCGCCAGCAGCGATGAACCCGTCAGGATCCCAACTGCGACCAGCAAAGCTTCACGGAGCACTTTCCAAGTATGACGGGCCTGGTCGGAAAGTGTGGAGAACTGCGCGCTCTGTGCATGATCGCGAATCCGGCCAGGCCTATCCACCCTGCCGATATCGCCGCTCCGTACGGGCAGCATGGCATGTAGCGAGGGTAAGTCGGGTTCGACGTTAGAATCTGTTCGTGACTTCACGGGTTGATACGGTCGACAACGCAACAGCCACCCCCGATCACCCGCAGCCCTTCGCTGAACTAGGGCTCAAGGACGACGAGTACGCCCGCATCCGAGAGATCCTTGGGCGCCGTCCTACGGACGCCGAGCTGGCTATGTATTCGGTGATGTGGAGCGAGCACTGCTCGTACAAGTCCTCCAAGGTGCACCTGCGCTACTTCGGGCAGACCACCACCGAGGAGATGCGCTCGGCGATGCTCGCCGGCATCGGTGAGAACGCCGGAGTGGTGGACATCGGCGATGGCTGGGCGGTCACCTTCAAGGTCGAGTCGCACAACCACCCGTCGTATGTCGAGCCATACCAGGGCGCTGCCACGGGTGTGGGCGGCATTGTTCGCGACATCATGGCCATGGGCGCCCGGCCGATCGCCGTCATGGATCAGCTGCGCTTCGGTGCTGCCGATGCCCCCGACACCCGCCGTGTCTTCGATGGCGTGGTGCGCGGTATCGGCGGCTACGGGAACTCGCTGGGGCTGCCCAACATCGGCGGTGAGACGGTGTTCGATGCCTCCTATGCCGGTAATCCGTTGGTGAACGCGCTGTGTGCAGGCGTGCTGCGCAAGGAAGATCTGCATCTGGCCTTCGCCTCCGGCACCGGCAACAAGATCATCCTGTTCGGCGCACGCACCGGTCTCGACGGTATCGGCGGTGTGTCGGTGCTGGCCTCGGAGACCTTCGGCGGTGACGAGGCCGACGGTGCCTCTCGCAAGAAGCTCCCCAGCGTGCAGGTGGGCGACCCGTTCACCGAGAAGGTGCTCATCGAGTGCTGCCTTGAGCTGTACGCGGCACATCTGGTGGTCGGCATCCAGGACCTCGGTGGTGCCGGACTATCCTGCGCCACATCGGAACTGGCTTCGGCCGGGGACGGCGGCATGCACATCGATCTGGATAAGGTGCCGCTGCGCGCGACCGGAATGACACCGGCTGAGGTGCTCTCCAGCGAGTCTCAGGAGCGCATGTGCGCGGTGGTGACCCCGGAGAACGTAGATGCCTTCATGGCCGTGTGCCGTAAGTGGGATGTGCTGGCCACCGTCATCGGTGAGGTGACCGATGGTGACCGGCTGCGGATCACCTGGCACGGCGAGACCGTTGTCGATGTGCCGCCGCGGACCGTTGCTCACGAGGGCCCCGTCTACCAGCGCCCGGTGGCCCGGCCCGACACCCAGGACGCGCTGATCGCAGACACTGCAGCAGGTTTGGCGCGCCCGGCCACAGCCGGGGAGCTGCGGCAGACGCTGCTGGACATGATCGGCAGCCCGCACCTGTGCAGCCGTGCCTTCATCACCGAGCAGTACGACCGGTACGTGCGCGGAAACACCGTGCTCGCCGAGCATGCCGACTCCGGCGTGATCCGGGTGGACGAGCAGACCGGGCGTGGAATCGCCTTGGCCACGGATGCTTCCGGTCGGTACACGGTGCTCGATCCCTACAACGGCGCCCGCTTGGCGCTCGCTGAGGCGTACCGCAATGTGGCGGCCTCCGGTGCGACCCCCGTCGCCGTGACCAACTGCCTGAACTTCGGCTCCCCGGAGGACCCGGGCGTCATGTGGCAGTTCTCCGAGGCGGTCCGCGGTCTCGCCGATGGCTGTGTGGAACTGGGCATCCCGGTCACGGGTGGCAACGTCAGCTTCTACAACCAGACCGGCACCACCCCCATCCTGCCCACTCCGGTGGTCGGGGTACTGGGCGTTATCGACGACGTAAAACGGCGTATCCCTACGGGATTCGGCACCGAACCCGGAGAAACGCTGATCCTGCTGGGCGACACCGCCGACGAGTTCGACGGCTCCATCTGGGCGCAGGTGGCACACGATCACCTGGGTGGCACCCCGCCGAAGGTCGACCTGGCCCGCGAGCAGCTGATTGCCCAGGTTCTCACCGCCGCGTCGCGGGACGGGCTGGTGTCCGCCGCTCACGACCTGTCCGAGGGCGGGCTCATCCAGGCCGTCATCGAGTCGTCGCTTGCCGGCGAAACTGGTTGCCGCATCTTGCTTCCCGAGGGGGCCGATCCCTTCGTGGCGTTGTTCTCCGAGTCTGCCGGGCGGGTGCTGGTCGCGGTGCCGCGTACCGAGGAGAGCAGATTCGTCGCGATGTGTGAGGCGCGGCAGTTGCCCGCGGTGCGTATAGGCGTTGTCGATCAGGGTTCGGATTCCGTTGAGGTGCAGGGCCAGTTCTCGGTGACGCTGGCCGAGCTGCGCGAAGTCCATGAAGGTGTTTTGCCCGGATTGTTCGGATGAGCGAGACTCCTGGAGTCCCGGTCACGACGAGCACCGTCGATCCCGATGATTGGATCGGCCGCAGTTGGCTGGCGTTCCAGGAGTTAGAGGATCATCTCGAGGACCGGCACCCCTTGGTGGCCTGGGCATGGAATCTGGTGCGGCTGGACTTCAGTGGAATCGCCTTCGGTGCCTTGTTCTTCTGCTTGTCGCTTACTCCGTCGCTGATGCCGCGTACCTGGCTGTTCCAGGGTCTGATTGGCGGAGCCACCGCGGCCATCGGCTACGGCATCGGTGTCGCGCTTTCGAAACTGGTGCTGCGTTTTTGGCTCCGTCACCAGAAATGGTGGCCGCTGCGTGATCGGGTGATGGTGACCGCCAAGCTCGGGGTGGTGCTGCTCTCGGCGGTGTGCTCGCTGGCGATGATCGTGCCCGCCGCACGCTGGCAACGCCAGATCGCGGCGCTCATGGAGACTCAAGGGCCGACGACAATTGAGTACTCAAAATCGTTCCTCGTCTCGATTGCCGTTGGTGCACTGTTTATTTCGGTGGCGCGAGTCTTGCGTGACCTGGTTCGGCTGTTGGCCCGGTTCCTCATCCGGCGGCTGCGGCTGAGCCAGGAGGTATCACTTCTCATCGGTACCGCCATCGTCGCGGTGCTGACCATCATGTTGTTCAACGGTGTGCTGGTACGTGGCTTCTTCTCCGCGGCCAATGCCTCATTCGGTCCACATAACGACACCACCCGTGCCGGGGTGGAACAGCCCACGCAGCCGGAGCGTTCCGGAAGTCCGGCGTCGCTGGCCTCGTGGGAGAGCCTCGGTTATGAGGGACGCAACTTCGTCTCAGGTGGCTTACATGCCGATGAGCTGGCCAAGGTGAACGGTCGCCAGGCCAAGGAACCCATCAGGGTTTACGCGGGCCTGGAGACCGCCGACACCGCCGAGGAACGCGCCGACATCCTGGTGCGGGAACTGGAGCGCACCAAGGCTTTCGAGCGCAAGGCGCTGATCATCGTCCCGACCACTGGAACCGGATGGGTGACGCCGGCCGCCGCGCGCGGTATCGAGCTCATGTACAACGGCGACACCGCGATCGTGGCCACCCAGTACTCCTTCCTGCCCAGTTGGATCTCGTTCCTGGCAGACAAGAAGAAGGCGCTGGCCTCGGGCAGGCTCTTGGTCGACACTGTTCAGAAACGGTGGGCGCAGCAGCCGCAGGGGCATCGACCCAAGCTGCTCATCTACGGCGAAAGCCTGGGATCGTTTGCGGGACAAGGTGCGTTCGATGGCCTCGGCGATATCCGTGCGGCCGGCGTCGACGGTGTGTTGTGGACCGGTCCGCCGAATTTCAGCCAGATCTGGAATGAGCTGGTGTCCAAGCGTGACCGGGGCACGTTGGAAGCTCTCCCGGTCTACGACAGCGGATTCACGGCGCGTTTCGCGATAGGCCCCGATATCGACGCGCTGGCCAGGCCACCGTGGCAGAACCCTCGGGTGCTTTTCGTGCAGCATCCGTCAGACCCGGTGACCTGGTGGTCCACGGATCTGCTTTTCAGCCAACCGGATTGGCTCAAGGAGGCGCCGGTAGGGGATCGGTCTGTTGCCATGCGCTGGTACCCCATCGTCACCTTCTGGCAGGTGGCCGCCGACCTGGCCAACGCCGTCGGTGTGCCCGATGGGCACGGACACAATTACGGCATCTCATCGGTGAACGGCTGGGCGGCGATTGCCCCGCCCGACGGCTGGACCCCACAGGACACCGAACGCATCCGGAAGGCTCTGGTCGACACCGCGTCGCTCGACGGCCCCGATACGTGATCGCCCGATTCAGGGTGCTCATTCTGGCCATGGCGCTCGTGGTTTGGCCGACGGCCCTGGAACGGGTCCCGCAACGTTGGCGGCCGCTGATCGGGGCGGGCGCCAGCTCGGTGCTCGCGGCCGTCGCGGGCATCCCGCTGGGGCTTCGACAACATCCACTGGCGGCCGGATTGCGGCTCGGTGGCGTGGTCGCCTCGGTGGTGGCCGCCGCCGTCGGTGTCTCTCCGGCGCTGGAACCGGTGCGCACGTCCATGCGGGAGCGGGATATCGGCCTGCATCCCGCGGCCTGGCT
This sequence comes from Mycobacteroides chelonae, assembly GCF_016767715.1. NCBI lineage: Bacteria > Bacillati > Actinomycetota > Actinomycetes > Mycobacteriales > Mycobacteriaceae > Mycobacteroides > Mycobacteroides chelonae. The sequence goes on from NZ_CP050145.1 coordinate 675,039, forward strand.
GGGTCTGCACATTCCGGTGGGCACGGTGTGGTCGGAGGAACTCGGCTTCCGCGGGGTGCTGCAGCCGATGGCCACCGGGGCCTTCGGCCGCGGGCTGGGCGGTGTGGTCCAGGCAGTGGCCTTTGGACTGGCTCATATCCGGCCTGCTCGCGCAGCGGGAGATTCCATCCTGGGAACGGTGCTGGTCACCGGAATGTTCGGCTGGCTGTTGGGCTGGCTACGCGAGCGATCGGGGAGCGTGGCGGCGCCCATGCTCACCCACCTGGCGCTCAACGAGGCGGGCGCGGTGGCAACCCTGTACGTTTCCCGGCCGAATGTCGGGTTGGGGCGAGAAAGTGCGAGCAACTGATACCAAAAGTCGACATTCGGCGGAATACTGCACAGATGGTCTCGAAGTGGATGAGCAGGACCGGTGCGGTACTGGCCGGTATGGCGGTGGCTGCCGGAGTGGCGCTGGCCGCACCAGCAAGCGCCGAGCCCGGAGCGGGCGCGTCATTACCCGTGTTCGTCCCGTACCCGTCGGACTGGTCGCCGGACACCTCGGTGTTCCCGTACAACATGTGGCAGAACCGAGCGACCGATGAGCAGGTCACGGCGCTGCGTGATTCCTGCCAGTGGTTCAATGCGCAGTACGGCACCTTGATGGCTTCGGTGTACGGATTCCAGAACTACCTACGTGATCACCATGACGTCTGGGCGGCCTCGGGGTCGGACACTGTCGGCAACGTGGTGACCGCCAACCTGGACCAGTCCGCGGCGTTCCTGGATCCGCGGGTGCACGCCCTGTACATCACCAACTACCCGGATCAGAGCCAATACTCGCCGCTCTACAACGGCGACTCGTTCTATCACCTGTGGTTCCAGTTCACTCAGATCAGCGACAAGATCAAGCAGCAGTTGCCATCCGGAGTGATCAACGCCAACATCGCCACGGCCAACGTCTACGGCAACACCATTCGGGACTCGGGAATCTGCGACGGGGCGTAGGTTCCCCGGCCGGGCGCCGGCGCTCCACGGATAGGCTGGCGCACATGCCAGCTCGCCCGCCCGACGCGTCCTCGACGCGGGCGGCAGTACTCGCGATCGCGGACTGGCTGCGTGATGCGCACGCGCCCGAGCCGGAACGCGCGGTACTCGCCGACGCCGTCCGATTCACCGCCCGAACTCTCGCCGCAGATGCTCCCGGGGCGTCCGTAGAAGTACGGGTGCCGCCCTTTGTTGCAGTGCAATGCATCTCGGGTCCGCGTCATACCCGCGGTACCCCGCCCAACGTGGTGGAGACCACCCCGCGTACCTGGCTGCTCTTGGCGACGGGTCTGCTGACGTTGGACGTGGCCACCGCCGACCGCACCGTCACGGTGTCCGGATCACGGGCCGCCGAGATCGCGGACTGGCTGCCGTTGGTGCCGCTCGGCTAGCCAGGCGTGGTGGAACTCGTCGCTGTGGGCACCACGATGAGGGCCCCGTAGTGGCCTCGATCACGTCCGCGACGGTATCCACGGGCACTTTCGCCGGGCGCGGCCTGCCGATTCAGCGTTCAGCTACCTTCACCCGTAGACTGATGTGGTCACCCACCCCCCACCAGGGAGCAGCCATAGTGACCGCACAGCCGATTGAGTTGGAAAACGACCCTCGTGAAGAATGCGGCGTATTCGGGGTCTGGGCACCCGGCGAAGAAGTAGCAAAACTCACGTACTACGGGCTGTACGCGTTGCAGCACCGCGGCCAGGAGGCCGCGGGTATCGCTGTCGCCGATGGCTCGCAGGTGGTTGTGTTCAAGGATCTCGGTCTGGTCAGTCAGGTGTTCGACGAGCAGACGCTTGCCGCCATGCTCGGACATGTCGCGATCGGGCACTGCCGTTACTCCACCACCGGCTCGGTGACCTGGGAGAACGCGCAACCCGTGTTCCGGACGACTGCCGCGGGCACCGGGGTGGCGCTGGGACACAACGGGAACCTGGTCAATACGGCCGAACTCACCGAACGGGCGCGCGACGCGGGGCTTATCAACCCGAAGACTCCGGGTATGGCCACGACCGACTCGGACATCATGGGCGCACTGTTGGCGCACGGTGCCGCCGATACCACCATCGAGCAAGCGGCGATGTCGCTGCTGCCCACCGTTCGTGGCGCGTTCTGTCTGGTGTTCATGGATGAGAACACGCTGTACGCGGCGCGCGACCCGCACGGGGTCAGGCCGCTGTGCCTGGGCCGTCTCGACACCGGCTGGGTGGTTGCCTCGGAGACCGCGGCCCTGGACATCGTGGGCGCCTCCTTCGTGCGGGACATCGAGCCCGGCGAGCTACTGGCCATTGACGCCGACGGCGTTCGCTCCAGCCGATTCGCCAACGCGACACCCAAGACCTGTGTCTTCGAGTACGTGTACCTGGCCCGGCCCGACAGCATGCTCGACGGACGTTCCGTGCACTCCACCCGCGTCGAGATCGGGCGCCGGCTTGCGGCCGAACACTCCGTAGACGCGGACCTGGTGATCGGTGTTCCGGAATCCGGGATCCCGGCGGCCGTCGGGTACGCGCAAGGCTCGGGCATCCCATATGGGCAGGGATTGATGAAGAACGCCTATGTGGGCCGCACCTTCATCCAGCCGTCGCAGACCATCCGCCAGCTCGGCATCCGCCTGAAGCTCAATCCTCTTCGCGAGGTCATCCGAGGCAAGCGGCTTGTGGTGGTAGATGATTCGATCGTTCGTGGCAACACCCAGCGGGCACTGGTGCGGATGTTGCGCGAGGCCGGGGCGGCCGAGGTGCACGTGCGCATTGCGTCGCCGCCGGTGCGCTGGCCATGTTTCTACGGCATCGACTTCGCTTCTCCCGCAGAACTCATCGCCAACGCGGTGGAGTCGGACGACGAGATGTTCGATGGTGTCCGCACCGCGATCGGTGCCGACAGCCTTGGGTATATCTCTGCCGAAGGAATGGTCGCCGCCACCCAGGAGCCCCGGTCGCGGTTGTGCTGTGCATGCTTTGACGGTCAGTACCCGATCGAGCTGCCGAAGGAAACGGCGCTCGGCAAGAATGTGGTCGAAAACATGCTCGCGGCGACCGCGCGGGAGACATCAAGCGACAGCGCGGATCCCGTTCAAGCGCGTTAGGGCTGACGTCCCCGCGGTGGATACTCCTCAACGACGGTGACGTCCCGAAGCACTTCTGAATTGGCCTTGATGAGTTCAACCTGGGTGTCGATCATGCCGTCGAGTGCTGTCATGAACGAATGCTGAAGGTCACCGGTCAGGATTACCTCGTCGATCAGGACGAACAGTTCCGCCACCACTGACGGTGTCTGTTCGTAGACGTTGAGCACGACGGTGGCGGTCGCCCCCTGCAATCCCTGCGAGACCACCTGATAGCGGCCCCGGCGGGCGGCGAGAAGTTGTGTCGTGTGGGTGATTTCGACGACGACCCATTCGATGGGTGTCATGAGACCGGCGATTCCGGTCTGCGTGGTGAATTCGTCACCGACGGTGAGATCACCGAGCCGACGAGCTCCATCGGTGAACGCGAACGGCGCGTGATTGCCGGGTTCGATGTCGCTGGAGGACGGTAGCTCGAAGTCGGCCACCGAAGAGATTTCCTCAAGACTGCGGGAGAACTCGAAACGCCGTTCAGCCGATAGCAAACTCTCCCCCTCGGATCGCGTTGGCCCGAGGTTACGGGATGGAAGGGGAGCGTGCGATGACCGAATTGGGCGAATTACTTGACCGAACGCGCACCGTCTCGGTACTGAGCCGGCGAAGCTCCCGTCCAGCGCCGGAAGGCGCGGGTAAAAGCGCTCAACTCCGAAAAGCCAAGGCGGATCGATAGATCGCTGAGAGATTCTGCTCCGCTCTCCAGGCTCCTGATGGCTTCATCGCGGAGTGCGGCGTCCCTGATTTCTCGCACCGAGGTGCCGAACTCGCTTCGAAGGGAACGCTGTAGGGCCGAGGATGTCATGTTCAGAGCGGTCGCGATATCGCTCACGCTTGGAATCCTCTGCCCGATGCTCGATCTGACGATTCGCTCGATACGCTCGGGTAACTGCTGGTCATAACCTCGGACGTCGAACCAGATCTCTTCGGGATGGTCGAGGAGCGATGTTATCTCCGCCTCGGTGCGCAAGATCGGGGCGTCGAGGACCTCGGCATCCAGAATCATTGTGGCCGAAGCACTACCGAACTCGATCGGAGCCCCGAGGATATTACTGTGATCCGACCGTCCGATCGGGCGTGCTTGCGGGACGCGAATGCGTTCGACGCGGATCGACCGCATGGTCAACCAGCTCCAGACTCGCACGACGATGGCCAGGCTCCACTCGGTCACCGTGGCGTCGGGCAGCTTGAGCGCGGATACCTCGATCTCCACGGTGGCGCGATCTCCGGATCTGGTTGCCGTCATATGCGGTACCAGCGGCATCGCGTCCCGGAATGCCGTCCAGCGGTCCAATGCCGCGCCGGCATTTTCTGAGGTTGCGAGGCTGAACAAGAGGACCTGAAGCGTCTCGGGCGGGACCGGCATGGGGCTGATGCCGAATGACAGGTCGCGTGTGCGGGCAAGTACCTCGCACACCATGGTTCGAATCTGCTCGCGGCTGAGCACCGCAGGCTCGCCAGTAAGGAATCGCGGTGAAACCTGCACATCCATCAGTATTTTGGCGGGGTCTATGCCCTGTCGCTGTGCCAGTTCCGTCGCCACGGTGCCCCAATGCGGCGGGATGGACAGCTGCTCCACGTCACCTCCAGATTCAAGATTCGAGAGGTGATCTTGGTATAAATTGTTGCCAGTTTCAACTACCACGACGCTGCGGCACGTCAATTGCACGCGCGCGCAGGGCCTCTGCCATCTCGACCAATATGGGCGAATAGCTCGATCCGTTCCCTGACGGGCAGGTCGTCGCGATTTCCCTTCCTATGTCCGTGATTTCGACATGGATGATCCGGCTGCCGCATCCACGAGGTGGCCGCTGACCTGGCCTCCCTGGGCAGGTCAGGGAAATTCGACCAGGAGCTCATACGGGAACCTGGCAACGCCCCGATCGATGTGCTGGTGCCCAATGTGGGGCTCGCGCGTGGGGCTAGAGCCGACCCGAACTGACGAAGAAGTCCACCAGCTCGGTCACCGTTGTCGCCGTGGACCGTGGGTCGTAACCGAGCTCGGTCCGGGCCTTGGTGATATCGACGGCGGGTGACACGGTCAGTTTGTTGAATGCGGCGCGGCTCAGTGCATCGTTCTTCAGCAGCTTGCCGATCGGCTCGATGACCGGGATGGCGGCGTTGAGAAGTCCCATGGGCAGCGCGAACAACGGGCCGCGCTTGCCGACGTGCTGAGCAGCCAGACGGCACACCTGCAACAGGCTGCCCATGTAGCCGCCAAGGAGGTAGTTCTCGCCGGTGCGGCCCTTCTCTCCGGCGAGGTAGAGGCCGGCCGCGACATCGCGGGCATCGACAAGGTCGTACTGGCTGTTCACCATGCCGGGCAGTCGGCCGCGCGCACTGTTGAACAGCAGCTGGTTGATCCGCGACAGGTTGGGCAGGTCCACCGGACCGTAAACCCCGGTGGGATTGCCGATGACGGCATCGAGCCCGGACTCGATGACCTCACGCACAGCTACTTCTCCACCCCATTTGGAGCGCTGGTAGACGGGCAAGTCGGCACCCGTCGAGCGCGGCGACTTCTCGTCGATGGTGGCCACGCTGTTGGAGTACGAGTCGATGGAGCTGCAGTGCACCATCCGGCGGGCTCCGACGGTGAGGGCGGCCTGCGCGACGGTGCGCGCACCTTCGGTGTTGATGCGCCAGCACAGCTCGTCTTCGTGTTTGAGGGTGATGACGGCCACCAGGTGGTAGACCACCTCGACGCCTTCGAGGGCCTTGGTCATCGACGCCAGGTCGAGTACATCGCCGGATACCCAGGTCACGGCGCTGCGGGTCTCCGGTGAACTGGGCACTACGCGGTCGATGGCGACCACGTCATGGCCGTTCTCCACGAGGAGATTGACTAGGTTGGTACCAATGAAGCCGGCGGCTCCGGTGACGGCAGTCTTCATTTCAGTCCCTCATGTGGCTCGGGTGTCGTGACCGCCCGGCGCTGACGCGGACGGCGGGATCGCAACCAACCTACCTAACGCTCGCTTGGTCGGCCTTGTGACATGTATTGCACCGCACCTCAGCGGGTTGGGGCAAGTGTTGCCATACTCGTCGGATGCGCAAACTGGCCGTGGCCGCATCCGTGCTGCTCGTTGCCGGGTGTGGGGTGGGTAGGCCACCGGGAGCTGTCGACGGCGAGTACCTCACGGTGGGCACTACGGACCGCGTGTCCACCCTCGACCCGGCGGGGGCCTACGACAATGGCTCGTTTCAGGTCGAGAACCAGGTCTACCCATTTTTGATGAACTTCACCCCGGGGACCGGCGACCTCAAACCCGACTTGGCGTCATCGTGCGGCTTCAAAAACCCCACGGTATACAGCTGCACGCTCAAGCCGGGCTCCGTGTTCGCCAACGGGCACAAGCTGACGTCCTCGGATGTGAAGTATTCGTATGACCGCGAGCGCGTGATCGACGATCCCAACGGGCCGCAGTCGCTGCTGGCCAATCTCGATCGTGTTGAGACGCCCGATGACCTGACCGTCGACTTCCGGCTTAAACTCCCCAACGATCAGACGTTTCCTCAGGTGCTCGCCACCAATGCCGGACCCATCATCGATGAAGAGGTCTTCCCGGCGGACCGGCTGCTCGATGACGACGCCATCGCGCGCGCCGAGCCGTTCGCAGGCCCCTACACCATTACCTCGCACAGCAAGAACCAGCTGATCGGGCTGCGGGCCAATCCCACATACATTGGCGGACTGGGTAAGCCGCAATGGGAGCTAGTAGGTATCAAGTACTACACCGGTGGCGAGAACCTGAAGATCGACATCGAGAACCGGGCCATCGATATCGCCTACCGGAGTCTGTCCCCCAACGATATCGAGACATTGCGGGTCAATCCGCGCCTTGCCGTACATGAGGGGCCCGGTGGCGAGCTCAGGTATATCGTCTTCAATCTCAAGACCATGCCGGGCGGCACGGATGCCCAGAAGCTCGCCGTCCGCAAGGCAGTGTCCTCGTTGGTCGACCGTGAAGCACTGTCCCGCAACGTGTACAAGGGAATCTATACCCCGGCCTATTCGGTGGTGCCGGACTCCATGGCAGGTGCTACCGAATCATTCAAGACGCTCTATGGGGCCAAACCCAACGTAGATTTGGCTCGAAGGTTCTTGTCCGATGCCAAGGTTTCAGTCCCGGTGCTGATTAATCTGCAGTACAACCCGGATCATTACGGCAGCAATTCATCGGAGGAGTACGCGGCGGTCAAGGGACAACTCGAGTCGTCCGGCCTTTTTCGGGTCGACTTGCAGTCGACAGAGTGGGTCGCCTACCAGGAGAGGCGGTCATCGGACTCGTATCCCGTATATCAGTTCGGTTGGTTTCCCGATTTCCCCGATCCTGACAACTATCTGACGCCATTCTTCATGCCGGACAACATGGTCGTGAACCATTTCGAGAACGACACCATCACGCGGCTCATCACCGCCGAGGCCACCGAACCTGACCGGGCCAAGCGCCTGAGCATCATCGGCCAGATCCAGGACATGATGGCACGGGACCACATTTCGACGCTGCCGCTGCTGACTGGGAAACAGATTGCGGTGTCGGTGAAGAATGTCGACGGGATCAAGCTCGGCCCCTCATTCAAATTCCAGTTCACTCCGCTGAAGAAGACAGGCAGCGCCGCATGAGCACCACGCTGCTGCGCTATCTCGGGGTACGTCTGGCACTGATCATTCCGACGGCATGGATCCTGATGACGCTGGTGTTCGTGCTCATGCGCGGTATCGGCGATCCCATCACCGCACAGGCTGGTGGGCGGCTCACACCCGCAGAGATCGCCAAACGCAAGGCCGAGGCGGGGTTCGACCGGCCCATCTGGACCCAATATTGGGAGTACCTCAGCGGCGTGCTGCGCGGGGACTTTGGGCGCACATTGACCGACAAGCGATCGATCACCGACATCATCGTGGTCAACGGTGCCGCCACCCTCGAGCTTGCCACCGGTGCGATCCTCTTGGCCCTGCTGGTGGGTATTCCCTTGGGGCGGCTGGCGGCGACGCATCGTGACAAGGTCACCGACGTGTCGTTGCGGCTGGCGGCGGTGTTCTTCTACGCGGCCCCGGTGTTCTTCGTCGCGATCCTGCTCAAGCTCTTCTTCTCGGTGAAACTGGGATGGTTGCCGGCCTCGGGGCGCAGCACCGTAGGGACCGAGATCGCGCTGGATGCCATGCCGCACCGCACCCACCTGCTGCTGGTGGACACCGTGTTGTACGGCAACAGTGGATATTTCATGGACGCGCTCAAACATTTGGTGCTACCGGTGCTGGCGCTCGGGCTGCTGACCGCGGGGGTGTTCCTGCGATTGGTGCGCGTCAATCTCCTGCAGACGTTGCGTGCGGGGTATGTGGACGCGGCCCGCGCCCGTGGGCTTTCGGAGAGAGTCGTCGTGGGGAGGCACGCCTTCCGGAACTCACTGGTGCCGGTGGTCACGGTGATGGGTATGCAGATTGCCATGCTGCTCGCCGGTGCTGTGCTGACCGAAACGGCCTTCGAATGGAATGGATTGGGCTCACAACTGGCGCACTATCTTTCGGCGCGTGACTTCGTCGCCGTGCAGGGCATCGTCACCGTGATCGCGATCATCGTCGCGGTGATGAGTTTCGTCATCGATGTGGTGGTCGCCTTTATCGACCCGAGGGTGAGGTTCTGATGACGGCATCGGTCAGGACACCTCTGGGGGACCGGCTGCGCGGCGTGCCGGGTGTGGGTCTGTTGCGTTCCACGCATGGCCTGCAGCGGTTCACACTGGTGGCCGGTCTGGTCCTGGTCGCGGTGTTCATTCTCGTTGCGATACTGGCGCCCCTGTTGGCGCCGTACGGATTCGCCCAGACCAGTGCGGACGGTGTCGATTTTGTCCGTCAGCAGGCACCATCATGGCAGCACTGGTTCGGGACTTCGGTGCGTGGTGAAGATGTGTTCTCGCGGGTGCTGTTTGGTGCCCGCACCGCACTGCTGGTCATAGTGACCTCGCTGGTGGTGTCCCTGCCGGTGGGCGTGGCGCTGGGTCTGACCTCCGGTTACCTGGGCGGCTGGCTGGACCGGGTGCTGGTGCTGGTGATGGACGCGCTGTACGCGATGCCCTCACTGCTGCTGGCCATCGTGGTGTCGATAGCGGTCACTGGCGGTCAATCCAGTACCGGCGGAGGCATTCTCGCCGCAGCCATTGCCATCATGGCCGTCTTCGTGCCCCAGTACTTCCGGGTGGTACGCAACGCCACCGTTGGCGTCAAACAAGAGCCGTTCGTTGACGCCGCACGGGTCACCGGTGCCAGCACTCCACGAATCCTGTTCCGGCACATCCTGTCCAATGTCACCTCGTCGCTACCGGTGATCATCACCCTCAACGGCGCCGAGGCCATCCTGACGCTGGCAGGACTGGGGTTCCTCGGCTTCGGTATCGAGCCCACCCAAGCCGCCGAATGGGGCTATGACCTGAACAAAGCGCTATCGGATGTCGCGAACGGCATTTGGTGGACGGGCGTCTTTCCCGGTACGGCGATTGTGCTGGTGGTGCTCGGGATGACGCTGGTGGGCGAGAGTCTCAACGAGATCATCAACCCGCTCCTGCGGACCAGGCGGGGGGAAGCATGAGCGAGAAGGAACCGTTGGCTGCTCTGTCGTTCCGGTCGCTATCGGTGACCTTCAGCACCGACAGCGGCTCCGTAGCCGCCGTCGAAGATGTGTCATTCGACGTCAGGCCGGGAGAGGTGCTGGCAGTCGTCGGGGAGTCGGGCTCGGGCAAGTCGGTGTCCTCGCGTACTGCCATCCGGCTGCTCCCCGAGACCGCGCGCATTACCGGTTCAGTCCTGCTCGACGGCCGCGACGTGACCACGTTGTCGGCTCGCGAGCTGACTGCTATGCGCGGCAAGGACATCGCCATGGTTTTCCAGGAGCCGGGTGCGGCACTGGATCCACTGTTCACCATCGGATACCAAGTGAGTGAGGCAGTCCGCGCGCACTCGGATATGACACGCGCACAGGCCCGCGCACGTGTCATCGAACTACTGAAGCTTGTACAGCTGCCCGATCCGGAGCGTCGTTACGACTGCTATCCGCATCAGCTCTCCGGTGGCCAGAAACAGCGCGTGGTCATCGCGATCGCCATCGCGTGTGACCCCACGGTCATCATCGCCGATGAACCGACCACGGCCCTGGACGTGACGGTGCAGGCCGAAATCCTGGAACTCCTCAGAGATCTGCGTGACAGGATCGGCAGTGCGATCGTGCTCATCACCCACAACATGGGTGTGGTGGCCGATATCGCGGACCGAGTCGTCGTCATGAAACAGGGGAAGGTCGTCGAAATAGCGCCGGTGGAACAGCTTTTCGCTGAACCAGCCGAACCGTACACCCGGGCCTTGCTGGCGGCGGTCCCGCACCTGGGACAGGGAGATCCCGAACATGCTCCCACCCAGGCCGGGGAACCGGCCGAGCCTGTCCTGGAGGTGTCCGGACTGGTCGTGGAATTCCCCGGCCTGCTGGGTCGCTCGTCCTTCCGTGCGGTCGATGATGTGAGCTTCAGTATCGGTCGTGGGAAAACCCTTGGGCTGGTGGGGGAGTCGGGCTCCGGAAAGTCGACCATCGGGCGATGCGTGGCCGCGCTGCAGCAGCCTGCCTCGGGTTCGGTGCGGATGCTCGGGCAGGAGCTTGTGGGCATGAGCCAACGCAAGCTGCGTCCGCTGCGCGCCAAGTTCGGGTTCGTCTTTCAGGACCCCGCAACCTCGCTGAATCCGAAAATGCGTGTGGGTGACTGTATTGCCGAGCCCATGCGGGTACACCGATACGGCGATCAGCGCAAGATTCTCACCCGCGTGGCCGAGTTGATCGATGCCGTACAGCTTCCGGCCGGCACGGAAAACCGTTATCCCCATGAACTGTCCGGGGGGCAACGCCAGCGTGCCAACCTGGCCCGGGCGCTTGCCCTGGGACCCGACCTGTTGGTCGCCGACGAGCCCACCAGCGCGCTTGACGTGTCGGTGCAGGCGGCCGTCCTGGACCTGTTCGAGGAACTGCAGCGTCAGTGGCAGTTCGCCTGCCTGTTCATCAGTCACGATCTGGCCGTGGTGGATCGACTGGCCGACGAGGTTGCGGTGCTGCGCCATGGTGTCCTGGAAGAGTTGGGTCCGCGCCGCGAGATTCTGCATAACCCCTCCACCGAATACACCCGCACATTGGTTGCCGCGGTGCCGGTTCCGGATCCGATAGAGCAACGCGAGCGCCAACGTAGTCGCCAGCGCAGCCTTTAAGAGTTGCCCGCGGCGTGTTCGTGGGATGGCCCGTCCGTGGACTTCTTGTGGTCGCCGGAATCCGGGCGGGAGCCCGCACCCGAATGTCCCGCCTTGCTGTCGCCGCTACCCGCTGCCGATCTAGGGCCTGATCCCGACGTGCTTGTGGTCGCCTTCGGTGTGGAGGACTGTTGCCCGCCAAGGCTGCTCGATGATCCGGTGCGTGTGGATGTGCCGTTGGTGGCATGCAGCCCGGTGCCGGTGCCTGTGGTCGCCGTGCCGCTCGTCGCGCTATCCGTCGGCGACTTCGCAGTCTTCGAGGTCTTCGTAGACGGCGAATCGGTTGCGGTGCCGCCAGTCGGGTGCTCTGCGGGTTTGGTGCCCGTCGTTGTCCCGCTGCGCTCGGTCACTCCATTGGCACCGATGCCGATTTTCGGTGTGATTCCCGTGGGCTGGGGCGCCGAGGGCTTCTGGTCCGCCTTGGCGGGGTGATCCGCCGGTGCGGAGCTCTTGGTGCTCGGCGCCCGTTCGGCAGGGGTGCTGGCGACTGTCACACCGTGCGCTTCGCTGATGGAGACCGATTGACCATTGCGCTTCAGCGTGACATCGCGCCCCGCTACCTCGAGTGTCGCTCCCGAGGGCGTGGTGACCGTGGTGCCGGTGACGGACTTGCCAACCGGTTCACGAGATTGCTTGGCAGGGTTCTGTTGTGCAGTCCCGGGTTGCTCGTCGATAGTCGCGACGACCTTCCCGCCTTCGGACACGGTTGTCGTGCCACCGTCCCGGGTGAGCGTGGTACCCGGATTGGCCTTGACCTGATCGGCCGTGCGCGGCGCCGACTGGCCGGACTTGAGGTAGTTGGTCACCGCCGAGATGACGTCTCCGGTGTTCAGGCCGTGGTCTACCGCCCCATCTTGCGGCACGCCGGGCAAGGAATGTACTTCGATGTTGACCGCGGTGGAACCCGGTGTCGCTGTGATGAATTGAGCTCGGTACGGCGTGGCCACCACATCGTCCTTGGTGCTCACCACCAGATAGTCGACACCAGGTTTGGTGTCCGGAAGTTTGTCGAGCTTCTCAAGAAATCGGCTGCCGACGGTTTGTTGCGCTAACGACGGCCACGCCAATGTGCTTGCGGCCGTGTAGATCACGTCTTTGACGGGCTTCCAGCCGTTGATATCGACGGAATTGCCGACGGGGCCGATGAAGTCCGCAAGCCCGCTGAAGGTGGTGCCGTGAGTCGACGGCGCCAACTGAACGACGTTGGCGACCCTGTCAGATTTGTCCTGCGCCACGAAATTTTTGATCAGGAGGCCGCCCTGTGAGTGGCCCACCAGGTCTACCTTGCCCGCGCCGGTTCGGTCCAAGACTGTCGCTACTTCGTCGGCGAGTTGTTGGGTGGACACCTCGACGTCACCGAATCCGCGCAGCCCGATCTTTTGTCCGATCGACCCGACGAGACCCTGGAATCCCTTCTGTCCGTATTCGAAAGTGAACGCAGTCATTCCGGCATCGTGCAGACTTGTCGTCATCGCGTCCCAGTACTTTTGATTCTCGGCGGTCCCGTGTACCAAGACCACCGGAATACTCCCGGGTGTGGGACTGCCGGTTTCGGAGGGGGACGTGAGGGATTCGGACGTGATGACCGCGTCGAGCCCCCGGCCGTTCTCGCCCGGGTTCAGTGAAACGGTGGCGCGCCGGGTGATCGTCAAGCTTTCCAGAGGTGTCGAGCTGGAGGTCAGGGAGATGAAACCCGATTCGACCGTCAGTGTCACCGGACCGGCCACTGGCTGCCCGGGCCTTACCCGCAGGGCAGTAGGCGTTCCGTCTGTGACAACCAATGATGCGACCAGTGCCGCGGCCAGCAGGACGCGCAGCCTGCGTGCACGCGGGTGATGTGAAGACGGATTCCGGAGGTCACTGCTCGCGCGGTGCGACGCCGTCGGCATGAAGACGACGGTAGGTGTTCAACCGGCCGATCGCATGTCGAGAACGCCAATTTTGTTGCAACACTGACAGTTTGTGACTGGCATCACGGTGGACGTGCGGTTGGCTAGCCCAGAAGTGAGAAGGGCCGCGCCTCCTCGATCTCCAATGCCAACTCGAGCAACGTGCGCTCACTGCCGCGACGGCCACTGAACATGACCCCGATAGGCAGGCCGTCGCGATCCTGGCCGAGCGGCAGCGATATTGCCGGAGCACCGGATGCGTTGTGCACCGGAGTGAATCCCACATAGGAGCTCAGCTTGTCCAGCAACACCTCGGGATCCTGGTCCGGGGTGAGGTACCCGATCCGCGGCGTGGTGTGGGTCAGCACCGGAGTGAGCACCGCGTCGATGCCGGTGGTAAATCCGCGCTCGTACACCCGGGCCGATGCGGCCAGCCGGGCCAAGAACAGCGGCGTGCGATACGACCGCCGGACAAACCTGCGGCTGAGCCCGACCGTGAGCGGATCCAGCCGGGAGGCGTCGAACCCGTCGAATAACCGGGGGCCGCCCTTGGCGACCGCGAACGCCAAGAAGGACCAGTAATCCTCGAAGTCGACCTTGAAAGAGGGCAGCACCGCCGGTGCGTACGGCTCGACGGTGTGGCCAAGGGATTCAAGCAATTCCGCCGCGGAATTCACCGCTTGCCGGGTCGCGGTATCCGTGGCCGGAGTGAACGGGGAATCCATGCACAACCCGATGCGCAGCCGCTGCTGCACCGGGCGATCCACGCGGCCGATCGGCGTCAGCTTGGGGTTGCGATAGTGCAGCTCGGCCGCCTCGAAGAACCGTGCGCAGTCGCGGACGCTGCGCACCAGCACCCCGTCGGCGACGATCTTCACGGGCGCTGAGCTGCTCGACGGATCGCCCAAAAGCCTTCCGCGACTGGGTTTGAGGCCTACCAGACCGCAAGCCGCGGCAGGAATCCGGATGGAACCGCCGCCGTCGTTACCGTGCGCGATCGGTATCACCCCGGCGGCCACCAGTGCTGCCGAGCCGCCCGAGGATCCTCCGGCCGAGAAGTCGGTATGCCAGGGGTTGCGGGTGACCGAGCCGCCCGAACGTTCCGTACTGGCCGACCAGCCGTACTCGGGCATGGTTGTCGATGCGATGGGGACCACCCCGGTGCTGAGGAACTGCTGCGTGAATGGCCCGTCTGCGGTCTGCAGTATCGGTGTAATCGCCGCGGAGCCTTCGGTCAGCGGCATGCCGGCGACATGGATGTTGCACTTTGTCGCGGTGGGTACCCCCCGAAAAGCGGCGGAGTCTTCGGCGGCGTCCTCGATCTGTTGTGCGCGTTCCCGTGCCCGCGGAAAATCCTTGAACTCGACCGCATTGAGCGCAGGGTTGACGCGCTCCAGGCGCACGATGGCGGCGTCGGCACACTCTGCGGCGGTGACCTCTCCCGAGGCGATCCGCTCCGCAACCCCGGTGGCATCCAGGTCGCCCAGGGCGTCCTCGGTGAATGCGTGCACGCGTGTCATGCGTGACCTCCTAAGTAGGCGACGATCGCGTTGGTCAGCCCTCGGCGGGCCTCCTCCAGATCCGAATAGGTTCCCAGCTGCTTTTCCGACACAAGTCCACGCATGGCACCGGGAATGAAGGCTGCCACCTCGCGCACCCGGACGGGATCCACATCCAAGCCGTCGAACGCCAGTTGACACGCCAGCGCCCAACGATGCTTCCATGAGGCCAGCTCGGCGGCGGTATGGGGGTACAGCCGTTCCAACTCGGCAGATTCATGGGGCAGTGCCCGGCGCAGGTTCTCGATGGCCCGGGAGTCAGGCGACGTCAACCCTCGATAGAGGGTTTCGACGATCTTGCTGACCCGGCGATCCAGCGGGCCTTCGGGATCGGACCGCCACGGCTGGTCGCCGCGACGCTCGGCGGTGCGCTGCAACACCGCAGCCCACAGGCCGTCGATATCACCGAACTGGTACTTCACCGCGCCCCAGGTGGCACCGCACTCCTTGGCGATTCTGTTCGCCGACACGGCGGTGGGATCACCCGAGGCAAGTACCCGCAGCGCGGCATCGAGCATGCTCTCCCGGGTCGCCAGGCCGCGACGGTTGGCGCGCCGCCCCGTGGCTACCCCTTCGCTCATCTCAGTGATGCTAGCCGCCGAAGAATTTTTCATAGAAGTCTCTGTGAAAAATGCGCGGAGTGGATTACTGTCGCCGCGTAGGGAGGTGCCGATGCCGAAGCCGCCGTTGTCGATGAAGCCCACGGGATGGTTCCAGGTCGCATGGTCGGCGGAGATCGCCGTCGGTGCCGTGCACCGGATGACCTACTTCGGGCGCGAGATGGTGGCCTGGCGCGCGCACTCGGGTGAACTCGCCGTCATGGATGCCTACTGCGAGCACCTCGGCGCGCACCTCGGGCACGGTGGACATGTCGAGGGCGATCGCATCGTCTGTCCCTTTCACGGCTGGGAATGGAACCGCGACGGCAAGAACGTGTGCATCCCCTACGAAAAGCGGCCGAATCCGTTGCGGCGCATCAGAAGCTACCCGGTCATCGAACGCAACGAGGCCGTGTACATCTGGCACGACGTCGATGGCCTCGACCCGTATTTCGACGTCCCGGACGTCTTCACCGGATTCGAAGACGGCAGCAGCGCCCGGGACTACTACCCGGGATATCCGCACAGCACCCTGTATCGCGAACGCCTCCAACTACATCCGCAGTACGTTCTCGAAAACGGCGTTGACTTCGCGCATTTCAAATACGTGCACAAAACTCCCTTCATTCCGAAGTTCACCCGGCAGGAGTTCGAGCGGCCCGTCTCCTATGTCGACTTCACCATCGCCTTCGACGAGGTGCCGGGCATGTCTGCCGAAGACATGAGAAGTGGTGTGCGGGCCATCAACGGCGGACTGGGTGTCGCCGTTACCAAGAGCTGGGGGATGATCGACAACCGCACCGTCTCGGCGGTGACCCCCGTCGACGACGAGACCTGTGACGTCAGATTCACCGTCTTCATCGGAAGGCCGCGCGAGGGGGAGCCCGGCGGCGCGGAGGAACCCCCGCAGAACGCAAAGGCCTTTGCGCAGGCCATCATCGACCAGTTTCTTGCCGATATCCACATCTGGTCGCATCAGCGTTACTCGGACCCGCCCGCGCTGGTGCGGGCCGAATACGAAGGCTTCATCGCCCTGCGGAAATGGGCGGCCCAGTTCTATCCGGAGGATGTCCGAGCATGAGTGGAATCAGGGTCTTTCAGGTGGCGACTGGAAACGTCGGCACTGAGATGATCAAACGTATCGCCCGGCATCCCGACCTCGAGCTGGCCGGATTGCATTGTTACTCAAGAGAAAAGGTTGGCCGAGACGCCGGTGAGTTGGTGGGTCTGGAAGCCAATGGCGTGATCGCCACCGGTACCGTCGAAGAGATCATTGCCGCCAAACCCGATGTGCTGACCTTCCACGGTGTGTTCCCCGACGAGGATCTGTATGTGAAGGTGCTCGAAGCGGGCATCGACATCGTCACCACCGCCGACTGGATCACCGGACACCACCGCGACCAGAACCACCCGCATCCGTCGGGGCGGCCGACAACCGAGGTGCTGCAAGATGCGTGCGAGCGTGGCGGATCCACCTTCTATGGCACCGGGATGAACCCGGGGCTCACGCAGATCCTGGGCGTCATCCACTCCTGTGATGTCGCGGAGATCGAAAACGTGACGGTCATCGAATCGGTGGATGTGTCCTGTCATCACTCGGTGGACTCCTGGGAGATGGTCGGGTACGGACGCCCCATCGAAGACCCGGAGATCCCGGCACTCCTGGAGAAGGGCACCCGTGTCTTCGCCGACGGCGTGTACCTGATGGCCGACTGTTTCGGCCTCGAGCTCGACGACGTCACGTTTTCCTATGAGCTGGGCGCGTGCACCGAAGATATCGACCTCGGTTGGTACCGATTGCCCAAGGGCTCCCTGGGTGCCAATTATCTGAAGTATCAGGGGATTGTGGGCGGCATTCCCAAGGTCGAGGTGCATGTCGAATGGCAGATGACCCCCAAGACACAGCCGCATTGGAACGTCAAGGGCTGCTACATCACAAAGATCCAGGGTGACCCCTGCGTGTACAGCAAACACATGGTCATTCCCCGGCCTGGCACCGATTTCTCCGACCCGGCCGCCTTCGCATCTGTCGGAATGACCGTCACCGGGCTGCCCGCGCTCAACGCCATCCGGAGCGTCATCGATGCCCCGCCCGGCATCCTCACCTCGGCCGACCTGCCGCTGCGTGGATTCGCGGGACGGTTCAAGTAGGGCTGTGCGGACACCGCTGCCAGCTGGGACAGGTAGCCTAAGGCCCGATATGAGCGAGCGAGCCGACAAACCCAGTAACTCGTACGCCGCGGCCGGTGTGGATATCGAAGCCGGCGACCGGGCGGTCGAGCTGTTCAAGAAATCCGTCGCCAAGACCCACCGCCCCGAGGTGCTGGGGGGTATCGGCGGCTTCGCCGGGCTGTTCGCCCTCAAGGGCGGGTACCGCGAGCCAGTGCTCGCGGCCTCCACCGATGGCGTCGGCACCAAGATCGCCGTCGCGCAGGCCATGGATAAACGCAACACCGTCGGCCTGGACCTAGTGGCCATGGTCGTCGATGACCTCGTGGTGTGCGGTGCCGAGCCGCTCTTCCTGCAGGACTACATCGCCGTCGGCAAGGTGGTGCCCGAACGCGTCAGTGAGCTGGTCGCCGGCATCGCCGAAGGATGCGCCATTGCAGGCTGCGCGCTGCTCGGTGGCGAGACCGCCGAGCATCCGGGTCTGATGGCTCCCGATGATTTCGACCTGTCGGCCACCGGTGTCGGCATCGTCGAAGCGGACCGGGTGCTGGGACCCGACCGGGTGCGTCCGGGCGATGTCGTGATCGCGATGAGGTCCTCGGGCCTGCATTCCAACGGGTACTCATTGGCGCGGCACGTGCTGCTGGAGATCGACCGGATGGACCTGTTCGGCCAGGTCGAGGAGTTCGGCCGCACCCTCGGCGAGGAACTCCTCGAGCCCACCCGCATCTACGCCAAGGACTGCCTGGCGCTGGCGGCCGAGACCGAGGTGCGGACCTTCTGCCATGTCACCGGTGGCGGACTCGCGGGCAACCTGGCCCGGGTCATTCCCGACGGATTGGTCGCCGAGCTCGAGCGCGGTAGTTGGACCCCGGGCCCGATCTTCGCGATGATCGCCCAGCGCGGCCGGATCGAGCGTGCCGAGATGGAGAAGACCTTCAACATGGGCGTCGGTATGGTCGCCGTCGTCGCACCCGAAGACGTGGACAGGGCGCTCGCCGTCCTGACCGCACGGCATATCGACTGCTGGACCCTCGGCACGATCAAGAAGTCGGGCAAGGATTCGGGCAGCGAAAATGCGGTGCTGGTGGGCCAGCACCCGAGGTTCTAGGGAGAAGAGATACCTGGAGCCTTAGCGGCGCCAGGCGTCCTCGTCTTCAGTCCAGCGATCGCCGGTGCGGTCATCGTCCGGCTGAGATACCGGAGCCCCCGAAAGCTCACGGCGGAGTTGCTCGAGATCCGTGTTAGGAGAGCTGTATTTCAGCTCGCGAGCAACCTTGGTCTGCTTTGCCTTTGCCCGGCCGCGGCCCATGGGGGAACCCCCTCGCGCAATAGCGGAGCGGCCCGATTTCAGGGCGGCTCCGGTGGAGTTTGTTTATCGATCCTGACGATAGTTTAGCGTGCCGATCCACCAACTGCTGCACGCCCTAACCGCCCGGTTGGGCCGAACCCTGTCGCAGACGGTTGACGGCCTCGCGCCCAGGCTGCTGACCATGCAGTTCGGGCAGTAGATCGAGGTCGATCGCGGCCGCCGCCGGCCCGGCCGTGAGGGGCGTCTGATCGCCCTTGGCGAGGGCCTCGACCACCGGACGTTTGAGCAGAGCCAGGGCTATGGGGCCCAGGTCAACATGGTCGACCACCGAGCCCACCCGGCCCACCGAACGCCCGCCGGCAGCCACCTCGTCACCGGTGGATGGGCGATCGGCAGAGCCATCAAGATGTAGCAACACCAGCACCCGTGGTGGCTTGCCCAGATTGTGGACCCGGGCCACGGTCTCCTGCCCGCGGTAGCAGCCCTTGGCCAGATGGACGGCTCGGGGATCGTCGTCGACCGCGATCCACGCCACCTCATGCGGGATAGTCCGCTCGTCGGTGTCCAGGGACAGTCGTGGCCGCGCGGCGGCGACGCGAAGCGCCTCGAATGCCCACAGCCCGGCGGGGCGTAGGCCAAGGCGTTCGGGGAGGTCGTGACCGGGGGGCACCAGCAGGTCGAATGTCGCATCGGGCAGTGGCCACGGCATGCGCCTGATGAGGCCGCCGCCGGGCAGCGCGACCGCACGGTCGAATCCGGGGAGCGCCGTGATGCCCAGCTTTCCGGCCAGGCCGGAGGTGTCCGGTCCCAGCAGGGTGAAGAGCGTCAGTTCGGACGACGAGACCTCGACCTTCGCCCAGAACACCATCTTGGTGAGGAAATCCTTCAGTGCCTGGCCCCGCCATGGCTCGGTATCCAGATACGTGACGCCGTCCAGATCGGTTTGCACCCAGTGGTCCTCCACACGTCCCTGCCCGTCGAGACTGAGATTCTCGCGCGTCTGGCCGTCCTGCAGATCGGCGACATGCTGACTGGAGATCGTGTGCAACCAGCTCAGCCGTTCGGCGCCGGTCAGGGTGATGACGGGACGCGTCGATCGATCGACAAGAACGGCACCGGTCAGGGCGGCCCGCTGCTCGCCGAGTGGGTCGCCGTAGTGCCACACCGCACCGGTGTCGGGGTTACCTTCAGGGACGTAGATGGCCGTCATGATGTTTTCAACTCTACGACCGCTAATCTCATTGCCCATGGCGGTAGCGGTGCTGGTCACACTCGACGGTGAAGTGCACGACCCGACGGTGCCGTTGTTGTATGCCGATGAGCTCGCCGCCGTTCGTGGCGATGGCGCGTTCGAGACGCTGTTGGTGCGGGGCGGTGTCGTCTGCAAGCTGGAGGCGCATCTGGACCGGATGGCCGCGTCGGCCGCAGCGATGGATCTATCCGAACCTGATCGGCCCGCCTGGCGCACGGCGGTAGAGATTGGTGTGCGGCAATGGAACTCGACATCAAGCGCGGATGCGATGCTACGCCTGGTGTACACCCGTGGGCGTGAAAGTGGCGGGGGTGCAACGGCATATCTGACCATCGCGCCGGTGCCCGAGCGGTCGCTGCTGGCGCGTCGCGATGGCGTCTCGGTGATCACCCTGGATCGTGGGCTGCCCGCGCAGCCCGCCGATCCGCTGCCCTGGTTGCTGTCGGGGGCCAAGACATTGTCCTACGCAGTCAACATGTCCGCCCTGCGGTACGCCGAAACTCAAGGGGCTCAGGACGTCATCTTCGTCAGTTCGGACGGATTCGTGCTGGAGGGCCCACGCTCGACGGTCATCGTGGACACCGGTGACGCACTGGTCACCCCTTTTCCGGAGCACGGAATCTTGCACGGAACCACTCAGCGTGCGCTCTTCGAAGTGGCTGCGGCCGAGGGCATCCCATGCCGGTACGAGGCCGTGAAGCCCGCTGATCTAGTTGCCGCCCAAGATGTTTGGATGCTGGCCAGCATCACGCTTGCGGCCCGGGTGCGTACGCTCGACGGTGCCGACCGTCCCGCGGGGCCGCTGGCGGCGCGGCTGCCCGAGCTGGTCGACAAGGCCATCACGCTCGAGTTCTGATCGCCAGTTCGGATCGCCGCAGAATAAATCGGTTGTCGCACACGCTCTTGCGTCGTACCGTCGTCGGTACACAAGGAAGGAGGTGGTCCGACAAATTGATTGCTTATTGGACATGTGAGGTGGCTGCTCGCTAGCTGCAGCCATGTGCTGCGGTGGGCAAATCCACGGCAGCCACCCGGCCCCCGAACCCTCGATTAGTCCGATCGAGCCGAACGGTTCGGGGGCCGCCCCCTTTTCTGGGGCGGCCGGAAAGACGTCACTGAGGTACCCGGCTACGAGCCGACAGGCGGGGAAGTTCTAGCCCGCGAAACGCGACAACCGTGCCGACAGATGCGGTGACAGACCGCCGTCGGCGCCCACTCGCTCTTCGACATAGGCCAGGTCGCCACCGTCGACGATGCCGTATAGACGCTTGGCCCCGCCGATGAGTGCTCCGGACTTACTCCGGGCCAGCGCATCGGTGACCAACTCCCAGGACGAGGCATTGCGCGGATAGCCATAGAACAGCTCGACGAAACCCGCGGCATGTGCCAGCACCAGTTCGATGGCCTGTTTTTCATCGGGATCATCGGGATCGGGCGCGAACCGCCAGAATCCGCTCTCGCGCAGGGTCAGCCTCTCGAAATGTCCGTCGGCATCCAGACGCCATGAGCGCGAATCCCACGTGAGATAGTCGCTGCCGTCGTGCGCGACGACGATCTGCTGTCCAAAGCGGTAGTCGCCGTCGGCATCCCTGCCTTCGCCCTCGCCGCGCCACACCCCGACCAGGGGCAGCAGCGCAAGCATTGCCTGGTTGAGGTCCGGGCCCTCGCGCAGGTTCGCGGTATCGGCAGGGGCGGGAAGGTCTTGAAAGGTGGGGACGTTCCGGCCCACCGATGGCCGCGGCTCGGCGGCGGTCGGATCTGGTTCCGTCACGACTCGTCGGTGATCAGCCGGTACAGCGCGTACAGCGCGAACCAGGTGATGACGACAACGGCAGCCACCAACGCGATCTCGAAGAAGAGCACCACGGAAAGGGAGCTTACCTGGGACAACGGTGTGACCCACAACTCGCCGGGTAACGTCACATTCAGCTACTGCGATGGAGGGGTGTGAGGATCTTGTGGAGCCGATTCTTAGCTGCGTTTTTCGCGCCCTTTGCGGTGTCTGTGGGGCTTGTGGCAGCGCCCGTAGCGAATGCGCAACCACCCAAGTTCCCGGACGTCGACTCCTATCCCGCGGTCGACCTCGGCGACTACCGGGTGATCGGCGCGCACCCGAGCATGTCGGGCTGGGTGTTCAGCACTCCCGGCGGCCTCGCCTGCCAGAGCAACATGATCGCGGATCTGGGGGTGTCGTGCACCGGGCGGATCGTGGGAGCCGGCCAGGGCATGAACTCGGTGGCGGTGTCATTGACCAAGCCGGGTCTCATCGCACAGTACGACCAGACGCCCGACGATCGCGCCTACCCGCTGTTGCCGACCGGGTCCAAGATCGCGCCGGGTAACGGCGTCGTCTGTGCGGTCCTCGCCGAGGATGCGCTGGCCTGCCAGGCCAAGAAACCCGATTCCTGGGCAAAGGACACTCCGGACCCGCCGGACCGGCATTACGGCGAGCACGGATTCGTCGTGCAGCCCTCCGGCAGCTGGTCCTACTAGCGCACGCTCCGGATCTTTGGGGGTAATCCCCCATGAACATTGGGTGTCCGTCTGGATGCCCGCTGCCGGTACACACAGGACGATTGCCCGGTGGGCGTCGTGAATAAGAAATCAACTGTGTGGCAATCAAAATCAGTACTCCGGGGCATCGGCATGGGTCTGGTCAGTCTCGCGCTCGTGGTGGCGACGCCGGGTCTTGCGTATGCGGCGACCGACAAGCCCACCCCGGTGCCATCGCCGAACCACGATGGTGAATGGCTCGATGGAGGCATGGCCCCGTCCGAAGCGCAGCAACCGCGCGACAGTGCCGGTGGTTGGGTCGACCATCCCGATGGCACCGGGCCACAGTGCATGGACAGGGGCGTCATCTGCCGTACGGGAATCTGGTACCCCGACCAGGTTCAGAGCCAGCGCGGCCAGCCCGAATGGGCACAGCTGCCTGACGCCACCGGTCCCGAATGTGAGAACCCGGGTGTTGTCTGTGGAAACACCGCGTCATAGGTCGGCCGGAAAACCTTCGGGGACAGTCGATTTACTTGGCCAGGGTCAGCTGCCCGCCAGGAAGGTGATCACCGCCAGCACCCGGCGGTGATACTCGTCGGTTTCGGTGAGATTCAACTTCGTCATCACATTGTGGACGTGCTTTTCAACAGTGCTCTCCGTAATCCACAGTCTGCGGGCGATACCGGCATTCGAGTAGCCCTCGGCCATCACCCCCAGTACCTCCCGTTCCCGTTGGCTCAGGGCGTCGATCGGGTGATCCTGGCGGCGCGTCACCACCAGCTCTCTGACCAGTGCCGGATCCAGTACCGCGGCCCCGCCGGCAATCCGGTTCAGTGCGTCAAGGAACTCCGCGACATCGCCGATGCGACTCTTGAGGAGGTAGCCACGCCCACCGCCGGTGGCTACGAGCTCGATCGCGTACTCCACTTCCACATGTGCGGAAAGGACCAGCACCCCGATTCCGGGGAATTCCTTGTGTATCGCCCGGGCCGCGTCGAGTCCCTCCGTGGTGTGCGTCGGCGGCATCCGGATATCCGTGACGACGAGGTCGGGCCGTTGAGCCCTGACCAAGGCCATCAGGTTGACGGCATCGCGTGCCTGGCCGACAACCTCGAAACTCGAACGTTCGAGAAGGCTGGCAATCCCTTCACGAAGGAGTACGTCATCATCGGCGATTACCACCCGCAAGGCGACCACAGCGACAGGGTAGCCGCGCAACCTGCGTGGCTATATTCGAAGTGGCGGGACGTATCTGGGTCCCGGAGGTAAGGAAGTTTCCCGACGTGACCCCCACCATCTCAACGCTGCCGCTGGGGCGGTCCAGGGTGGCCGGCGACGCGGTCGGCGATGACCGCCGCGCGTCGTCACCCAGACTGCGGGGGTGGCTGACCCTGCCTTTCCGGCCGGGTGCGCCCCCTTCGGCGACTCTGGGAATCCTGGTGGCCGCAGGCTTTCTCGTCTGCGAAACCGTTGCCGCGCTGCTGCTGCGGCAGATCGCGCCCACCGAACGCATGGGCACTATCTACCTTCTGGGCATCCTGGTCGTGTCGGCGATCTGG
This sequence comes from Mycobacteroides chelonae, assembly GCF_016767715.1. Classification (NCBI taxonomy): domain Bacteria; kingdom Bacillati; phylum Actinomycetota; class Actinomycetes; order Mycobacteriales; family Mycobacteriaceae; genus Mycobacteroides; species Mycobacteroides chelonae. Next base: position 699,303 of record NZ_CP050145.1, read on the forward strand.
GGCCTGCGGCTCGCGGTGCTCACCTCCATCGCCAGTGCCATCACGTTCGACTATGTCCGGGATTGGCCGAACGGTCACGTGCTGTCGGTTGAGCTGCAAAACGGCGTGGTCCACGTGATTTTCCTGGTTGCCGCGCTGGTCGCCAATGGGTTGGCAAGCCTGGCCCGTGCACGCACCAACGAGGTCGAAGCGCGCCGCCAGGAGGCGGCCGCTATCGCCGAGCAACAGGCCGGGTTGCGCCGAATAGCGACCCTGGTCGCGCGTGAGGTACCGCCGGCGGAGGTCTTCGCGGCGTTGGTCGACGAGATGGTTCATTGTCTGCACGCCGACACCGCGGTTCTGTTGCGTTACGAGGCGGGCAACAACGTCACCGTCGTTGCGGCATCCGGCGAGGTAGGGATCGGCCACGTCCCGGGAACCCAGCTCACGCTGGATGACGATGTGCCTCCCGAAGAAGCGCTGGGATTCGGTGCCAGCTTGTCTACCCCGATCCGTGTCGGCGGGAACACCTGGGGGGCCGCGGTCTTACGGGGGGACGGCCTTGAGGTTGCGCCCGTCAATGACTTCGCCGATCTGGCGGCCACCGCCATCGCGAACGCTCACACCCGCGAAGAGCTCACGGCCTCTCGCGCGCGGATCGTGACAGCAGCCGATGAGGCACGTCGTCGCCTGGAGCGCGATTTGCACGACGGTGTCCAGCAGCGCCTGGCCTCGCTGCGACTGCGGCTCGGCATGATGACAGCGGAGCTGCCCGTCGGTGTTCCGGACCTGGCCAGCCAACTGGCCGAGTTGAATGCCGGGTTGGTCGGCGTCGCCGAAGATCTTCAGGAATTCTCGCGGGGTGTTCACCCGGCGATCCTGTCCAGCGGCTTGCGGCCCGCATTGTGCACGCTGGCCCGGCGTTCGGCTGTTCCGGTCACCATCGAGGTGAATGTGGACGGTGCCGTGGGCGAGTCGGTGGAGATGGCTGCCTACTACGTGCTGGCGGAGGCACTTGCCAACGCCGCCAAACACTCCGCGGCCAGTGGGGTGCGGGTTTCGGTGCGATGCGAGGGGCCCAACCTCCGTATGGTCATTCGCGATGACGGGGTGGGTGGGGCCAATCCCCGTAAAGGTTCGGGACTCGTTGGGCTGACGGACAGGGTCGAAGCACTCGGTGGGCAGTTGAGCGTGTCCAGCCCTGTCGGGCGCGGCACTTCCCTGGATATTTCGATTCCGATCCGCTGATTGGGTTGCCGCAGCGAGTGCGTGTGGGGGGTAACCCCACCTGCCCAATAGTGGCAAACCGCAACAAATTTCGCGTTTAGTCTCCGTTAACCGAGATTCGAGACGGCGTTAACGGCTCTCTAGCTAGATGAGATCCGTTCAATGGGAGAGCGTTTATCGGGCAATGGGCGCAGCATTTTAATTTCTGGATCTCTTTGCGAATCCTTCCTGGTGGGCAAATTGTGCCCGAAGCATGAACCGGAATAGCGGCTGAATTATGCCTGCCTGAATGGGTGCTTCTCATTGACGTGTTGCAGATGTCGAAACCATTGGAAAGGTTCACATGGCGGGAATGCTGGATCGATTTACACGCGCTGCATGTGTTGTGGCAGTGCTCTGCTCCATGGCGGCAATGGAAGCGCCCGCGGCATTAGCGGAACCGGTGACCATGCTGCCGGAGGACCTGGATCAGGTGACGCCGGATGGCTGGCATATTCATTTGAACAGTTACAACGAGGTCGTCAACTCGATCCCAAACCTCGCCAATGCCACGAACTCCCGTGAGGCCTTCGTCAACCTCTACTCTTCGGCGACCGTCAGCGGCGGGCAGGGCTCGATTCTCGACAGCCTCTTCATCATGGGATACCAGTTGGGCTGTCAGTCCGACGTGTCCAGCGGGCTGCAGCTGGGTGGTGCCGTGTCTGGGGGTGTGAGCGGCACGGGCTCGCTAGGCTCGAGCAACTCCATCGGCGGATCGGCAGGAGCCGGTGCCACGGGATACGTGCAGACAGATCTGGAACCCGGCGTCATCGTTGATCTGCCGATGTCGAACATGGCGCTCAATCCCGCGGGCCGGGCAACATTGGATGTGACGAACCTGCATGTCAAGGTGGACGCCTGCGGTGGGGACGTCACCATCCGGTCCTACGGCTACCTGCGGATCTCGACCACCAATGCCCATTCCTCGTACGCCATCTATGGCGAACCCATCAAGATCTAGACGAGGACGGTCACCCGAATGGCATCACGCATCGGCAAGAGCACGGGAGTGCTCGTCGCTCTCCTCGGCGCGGGTCTTGTCCTCGCACCGACCGCACTCGCCGCCCCGTCGCCACCTGTCCCTCCGGGGCCGCCGCCGGGGTACGACGGGCTCCCGTACCACAACATGCCGGGCCGGATCGGCCACCAGCCCGGCGCTTACACCTACATCCTCGGCTTCTGGATGCGGCCGCGCCGCGTCCTGGACGCGGCCGGCACCAGCGCCATGAGCAATACCGATTCGGCGTCGGCCGAGTACGGAATGCCCGGCTCGGAACTCGGTGTCGAACCGCTGCGCAACTCGACGCTGGGAGTCGCGCCGGGTGTGCGGCCGGAATCGCCGATGGACTCGATCGGTGCGCCCGATCCCTCCGCCGGTGTGGTGCCGGGTGCCAGCCCGCCCGGTGGCGTCCCAGGTGGCCTGGAAGATCCCGTCCCGGGCACCCATCAACCACTACCGGCTGCCGACAGCGAGTCCGTCCAGCCGAAGGACAACGGAACCATCGCGCCTGGCTCACTCAACAGTGGACCGGACCTCGGCTCTGCCGCATCGCACTGAATTGTCCTGCACCGCAATCCAACACGAGGGATCTGAGAGTATGAGAGCTCGAATTCGTCAGGCCGGTGTCATCGCGGTGTTCGTGGGCGCCGGCGTACTGGGCGCGCCCATCGCCGCAGCCGACCCGTCCGTTCCGGGGGACCCCACCGGGCAGATCTACACGCCGCCCGGATACATCGGCTATTACCCCGGTGTCTATGGGTTGCAGTCCATTTGGTCGTTGACTCCGCCACCCCGAGTCCGCGACGCCGGCGGCACCAGGGCGATGACCAACGCCGACCCCATGTCATCCCATGTGGGTATGCCGGGCGATCGGCTGGGTGTGCAACTGAAGCATGTGACGGTCAAGCCCCATGAAGCCGGTCCGCTCGGGCAGGTGTTTGGCGCCCGTCCGTCGTCGCCCATGCAGCGGACCGACGCACCGGAGGCCGCCGGAGGTACCGCGCCGGGGGCGACGGCCGCCACCGGCCGGCAGAACATCCCTACCGGGCAGCCCCTCGGTCTGGAGAATCCGGCCCCCACGGGGACCGTGCCGGATGCGCCGATACCCGGCTTGGAGGCTCGGCAACCGGCCCGGAGCGCGGTCGCCGCGCCGGACACCGCGAACTGAATCCGTCGGGCGGTCAGCTGCTGACACGAAAAGGCACCCAGGTACGTGATCCGGGCTGAATACGTACCTGGGTGCCTTATCGAGATAGAGCGAAAAGGGCGCTCAGCTTTCGATCTTGATGTCGACCTCGTGGATCCCGGCGCCGGTGGGGCTCACCGTCGCGGTGCCGTTCCCGGCCGAGGACAACGCCCGCAGCGTCCAGTCGCCCGGTGCGGCGAAGAACCGGAAGTCGCCGGTCGCCGACGCCACCACCTCGGCGGTGAACTCATCGGAGGAATCCAGCAGGCGCACAAAAGCACCGCCCACCGTCTGGCCGTTGCCATCGACCACGCGGCCGGTGATCACGGTTTCCTTCTCCACGTCGACGCCCGCCGGAATGGCCAGGCCCTGCTTCGGTGCACTGCACATAACTAGCTTCCCAACTCGATCGGGGCTCCCACCAGAGAGCCGTATTCGGTCCAACTGCCGTCGTAGTTCGTCACGTTCTGGTGTCCCAGGAGTTCCTGCAACACGAACCAGGTGTGCGAGGAACGCTCACCGATACGGCAGTACGCGATGGTTTCCTTTTCACCGTCCAGCCCCGCGTCGGCGTAGAGCTTGGCCAGCTCTTCATCCGACTTGAAGGTGCCGTCTTCGTTGGCTGCCTTGCTCCACGGGACGTTGATGGCGCCGGGGACGTGCCCGGGGCGCTGGCTCTGCTCCTGCGGGAGGTGCGCGGGAGCCAGGATCTTGCCGGAGAACTCGTCGGGCGAACGCACGTCGACCAGGTTCTTGGCACCGATGGCGGCGATCACCTCGTCGCGGAAAGCGCGGATGGAGTTATCCGGGGCGGCGGCCTGGTAGGACGTCGCGGGCCGGGACACGGTGTCGGTGGACAGCGCGCGGCCATCCAGCTCCCACTTCTTGCGGCCGCCGTCGAGCAGCTTCACGTCCTGGTGCCCGTACAGCTTGAAGTACCAGTAGGCGTACGCGGCGAACCAGTTGTTGTTGCCGCCGTAGAGGACCACGGTGTCGTCATTGCTGATGCCCTTGTCGGACAGCAGCTTCGAGAACTGCTGCTGGTCGACGAAGTCACGCTTGACCGCGTCCTGCAGATCGGTCTTCCAGTCCAGCCTGACGGCGCCCTCGATGTGGCCGACGTCGTACGCGCTGGTGTCCTCGTCCACCTCCACGAACACCGTGTTAGGGGCGGAAAGGTTGTCTTGCGCCCATTGGGCGGAGACCAGTACGTCAGAGCGTGCCATAAAGGGCTTCCTTTCAGGGTAATTAGTTGGTTTTGTCGGGTTACTGAGCCGACGGTTATGTGCGGCGAAAACGGGTGACGAGAGGGTACAGCTGGCAGCCCAGGCAGATGCCGAAGGCGGCGTTCAAGAAGGCAGCGCCCAGCGCGAACGCCGTCGCGATCAAGCCGAGCAATGTGACGCCGGTGGCGAAACCGATGGTTCCGACCGCGGCGAAGGTGAAGCCCAGCAGTTGGGCGAACTGCAGCGGCGGGATGGGCTCGCGCTCGGTCACCGGGCTCAGCCTGGGCTGAATCAGCGTCCGGAAGATAGTCCCGTAGGGGCCGCGATGCGGCCCGAGTAGTGCGCCGATCGCGAAGACCACCGTCTGGAGCCCCAGGATCACCGCTGCCGCCGTCGGCGACACGGCGGACACCGCCAGGGTGACGATGAGAACGGTGGTGGTGACCCAGGCGGAGAAACGAGGGCCGCGGACATCAACCTGACTGATTGCAGGCGTTGAGTTGGCAGTGGTCATGGTTTGTTGTGCTCCTAAGGGTGGCGGATATGGCTACACCTGTTACGGCACACTCGAAGGTGGCCGCGATTAGCAGCAACAACAGCAGCAGCCCGCGACGCGGCACAGATCGACTGCGCGTCGTTTGGTGAGCATCGGCTCAAGGCGGGCTTGCACGGCGACGAGTTTACCCCGGCTGCGTCAGGCCTTGCAGGGCAGTGCGCAGGTCCGCGGCCTTCGGCACTCCCGAGACTCGATATGCCTGCCGTCCGGTGGCATCGAAGATGAAGGTGGTCGGCAGTGACAAGACCGACAGGGTCCGAGCCGCGTCGGGGTTTGCGTCGATATCGACCTCTATATGCGCCACCTCGGGCTGCTCGGCCGAGACCTGGTCCACGACGCGACGGACCGCCGCGCACGGGCCACACCACACCGCGCTGAAGTGCACGATTGTCGGTCCGGTGGCCGATAGTGCGATACCTGGCGGGGCCTGCGCCTCGTCCGCGCCACCGGGGCCGGCACGCAGCTTGCCGGACTTGCTCTTGATGGCGACCGCGATGAGGCTCGACGCCAGCAGCGCGACCGCGATCGCAATGACCGCGGTCACCAATGGCGATGAGCCGCTCGCCGGAAGAGCGGACAAATCTGGCGTCATGACTGCTTGAACGCGTCCAGGGAGATGGTTACTCCCTTGGCGATACCTTCGATGATCACATCTGATCCACGTGCGCCGACCGTTGTTGGTTCGATAGCAAAGGGGAGCTTCTGCCGGGGGACAACCTTGGTGAACGCGGCGAACACACCCGCCTGCTGTTCCTCGGGCACGTCGCGGTCGGCCGTTCCCGGGCCTGTGACCACGGATGTGGCGACGAACTGAAGGTCTGTCTTGTCGCGTCCCCCGACGGAGACGTCTACGGACACGGTCACCTTATGTTGGAAATCACCCGTCTTCGGAGTGCCGGTGAACAGCAGACCGGTTCCGGTGGAGATGCCCGATTCGGTGGTGCCGCCGGTGGCGTCGTTCTGTTCTTTCGGAGGTGGTTCGACGGCGAGGTCGTTGATCCCCATGAATCGACCCAGGTGATTGGAGTCGATGATGATCCGGCTCTCCACCCGATCCACCCGCAGCGGGGAGTCCGGGCGGATCAACCAGGACGCCTGGGAGATATCGATGCCGTGCAGCGTGCCTTCCAGCGTTGCCTTCCCCGTTTCGGCGTGGTCCACGCCATGCGCCTTGATCTCTACTTCCTTGTACCGGTGCGCCAGAGCCTGGGGGATGAACGGGAACACCAAGATGGCGACGGACGGATCGGAGCTCAGGTTCGCCTCGGCGCGCAGGGTCCGGGACAGCCGGTATTCGGCGTAAATCGCAAACCCGAAATCGGTGCCGGTGGCCACGATTGCCAGTGCACATACCGCCGCGATAGTGGCGATCAGGGGTTTGCGCATCTGCACATTCTGGCGTACTCCCGCGCGTTCGCGGTTCTCGGCCACGGACTGCTGGTGTTCATGCAGGCGGCTCATCCACGCTTACAAGCAGGTGGCGCGGTACATTATGGAACACCTGGAGACCGAAGCACCCGGGTGTTGGAGGGCTCGTTGGACCTGTTGCTGCTGACCGCTGACCCAAATCCGGACGCGGTGCTGCCGTCCTTGTCGCTGCTCGCCCATACCGTGCGACCAGTGCCCAGCGAGGTGTCCTCGCTGTTAGAGGCGGGCTCCGCCGACGTGGCGATCGTCGATGCGCGCACCGATCTGGCGTCGGCGCGCGGACTGTGCCGACTGCTGGGCGCGGCCGGATCTTCGGTTCCGGTGGTCGCCGTGGTCAACGAAGGCAGCCTGGTGGCAGTCAACGTCGACTGGGGTCTGGACGACATCCTGCTGCCCGGGACGGGACCCGCCGAGATCGACGCGCGGCTGCGTCTGCTGGTGGGGCGCCGTGCTGGCGCGGTCAACGTGGAGAACGCCAGCAAGGTGGTGCTCGGCGAACTGGTCATCGATGAGGGCACGTACACCGCGCGGTTGCGTGGCCGCCCGCTCGACCTCACCTACAAGGAGTTCGAGCTGCTCAAGTATCTGGCGCAGCATGCCGGCCGGGTATTCACCAGGGCCCAGCTGCTTCAAGAGGTGTGGGGATACGACTTCTTCGGTGGCACCCGCACCGTGGACGTCCATGTGCGACGGCTGCGCGCCAAACTGGGCGGTGAGTACGAATCGCTCATCGGCACCGTGCGCAATGTCGGTTACAAGGCGGTGCGCCCGCCGCGCGCGAAGGGTGATGCCGGCGGATCCGAGAGTGCCGGTGCCGTGGACTCTGATGACGACGCTGAACTGGACGACGACGTGCTCGATGACGTGGATGATGACGGCGCCGACGAGGACATCACCGCCGAACCAGGGGCGCGCAACGCGGGCTGAATCACGACTAGCGTGGCGGTATGACCGAATGGGTCCCGCTTCTTGATGATCAGCGCCAATTGCAGATACGTGAGTTGATCGTCGAGGCCACTCGCGTCGACGGCATTGCCCCGGTGGGGGAGCAGGTGCTGCGGGAACTGCGTGGAACCGGGGCCAAGCATCTGGTCGCCGAGGACGGCGACGATGTGGCGGGGTACCTGAACTTGGTGCTGCCCGATGAGGGCGCCGCCGACGAGAATGCCACGGCGATGGCCGAATTGGTGGTCGCGCCGGGGGCACGGCGCCGGGGAATCGGCTCGGCGATGATCCGGCTTGCCCTCGCGGAGGGCGGTGACGGTACCCGGATCTGGGCGCATGGCGACCTTCCGCCCGCCCGCGCACTGGCCGCGACGCTCGGACTGGTCGCGTTGCGGCGACTGCACCAGATGCGCCGACCGCTGGCAGATCTGCCTGCCATCTCCGCCGATGCGAGTGTCGTAATCCGCCATTATGCTGGGCCGCAAGATGATTCGGATATTCTGCGGGTCAACAATGCCGCATTCGCCTGGCATCCGGAGCAGGGAGGCTGGGGTCAGGACGATCTGTCCGCCCGGTTTGCCGAACCGTGGTTCGATCCGGGTGGTTTGTTCCTCGCGCACGACGCGCAAACCGGCGATCTTCTCGGATTTCATTGGACCAAAACGCATTTGGACAAGCCCGGAGTGGGCGAGGTGTACGTCGTCGGGGTTGACCCAGCCGCGCAGGGGCGGGGGCTAGGCCATCTGCTGACTCTGGTGGGGCTGCACCATCTGGCTGACGCCGGTCTGGGCACCGTGTTGCTGTACGTCGAGTCGGACAATGGCGCGGCCCTGCGGACGTATGAGCGGCTGGGATTTGCGGTGTTCCACACCGACGCGGCATACGGTCGGGCCTGACAAGGCGTTTACCTGCGATAACGACCGGACTGTCAAGTCTGTGAGTTCACTTTCCGTTCACCTGCGGTCGGGTGCCCGTCCATCGTCTGCCTTTAGTTTCCGGGGTGCGCGTAGAAGATCCACCCCCATCACCCGTCTTCCCATCACTCATGCGAGAAAGCGAGAGCCGTGAACCTCAAGGCCGTGAATCTTAAAAGCACCGGCACCACGATCTTCGCGGCAGCCGCCGCGGTCGCCTTGACCGCCGGCCTCGCCGCCTGCGGCAGCGACAACACCACGGGAGGCTCCTCCTCGAGCGCATCGGGCGCTGCTTCCGGCTCGGGTGAGTGTGCGGGCAAGGCCAAGCTGAGCGCCGAGGGTTCGTCGGCCCAGAAGAACGCCTTCGACATCTTCGCCAACGAGTACTCGACCGCGTGCTCCGGCAAGTCGATCAACTACAACCCCACCGGCTCGGGTAAGGGACGCGATAACTTCATCGCCGGACAGGTCGACATCGGCGGCTCCGACTCGGCGCTGTCCGAAGAAGAAGCGGGCAAGGCAAAGGAGCGCTGCAGCGGCAACGAGGCGTGGAACCTGCCCGTCGTCTTCGGCCCAATTGCCTTGGCGTACAACCTTCCCGGTGTCGACAAGCTGGTTCTGAACGCGGACGCGGCCGCCAAGATCTTCACCGGCGCCATCACTACCTGGAACGACCCGGCCATCGCCGCCCTCAACCCGGGTGTGACGCTGCCGGACACCAAGGTCACCCCCGTGTACCGCAAGGACAAGTCCGGTACCAGTGAGAACTTCGGCAAGTACCTCACCACCGCCGCGCCGGAGAGCTGGACCAAGGGCAGCAGCGGTACCTGGGAGGGCGGCGCCGGTGAGAGCGCCGAGAAGTCCTCGGGTGTGGCCGAGAAGGTCAAGGCTCTGCCCGGTGCCATCACCTACGTGGAGAAGGGCTACGCCGACGACCTCAAGATGCCGTACGCCCAGATCGACAGCGGTGCCGGCGCCGTCGCGCTGACCCCGGAGACCGCTGCCGCCTCGGTGGAGACCGCCAAGTTCGCGGGCGAGGGCAACGACCTCAAGCTGGACCTGGCCTCGATCTATGGGACCAAGACAGCCGGTGCCTACCCGATCGTGCTGGCCACCTACGAGATCGTCTGCTCCAAGGGCTACAAGGACGCTGACGTCGCCGCCGCGGTGAAGTCGTTCCTGACGGTCGCGGTGAACCAGGGCCAGAAGGGTCTGGCCGATGTCGGCTACGCCCCGCTGCCCACGCAGTTCAAGTCCCGTCTGGAGACGGCCATCAAGGCGCTCTCTTAGCAGCTGATTCGTCCCCACCCGGTGAGCTTGGGTGACCCGGGTGGGGACGTACCATCAACGACATAGACAGCGAGTTCAATGAGCAGCCAGACCAGCGGGATCGATCCCGTGGGGGTAGCCCGTCCGGCGGATCTTGACGGATCGGTCTTCGAGGAGAAGCCACAACCCATGAGCGACGAGGGCGACCATCAGCCACCCGCCAAGGCCACCAATACGGTCACGAAGACGGTCACCCGTCCCGGCGACCGCATCTTCTCCGGACTCGCCAAGGGGTCAGGTGTATTTGTTGTCGCGCTCATCGGTCTGGTGGCCGTATTCCTGATCCTGCGTGCCGTGCCGGCGCTGAGTAACGACGACGAGAACTTCTTCCTCTACAACGGGCCATGGCGCACTGACGACACGGCGCACATGCAATTCGGCGTGCTCGATCTGTTCCAGGTCACCGTCTTCGTCTCGGTCTTCGCGCTCTTACTCGCGATGCCGGTGGCTCTGGGCATCGCGATCTACCTGACCGAGTACGCACCCGCGCGGGTGCGTGGTCCGCTTGCCTACGTCATCGATCTACTGGCCGCGGTGCCGTCCATCGTCTACGGCCTGTGGGGCATCTACGTACTGGCTCCGGCGATCGCGCCGGTTGCCCTGTGGCTCAACAGAAATCTCGGATTCATCCCGCTCTTCGCCGATAGCCCCGTGAACATCGGAGGCGGCGGCAACCTGTTCACCGGCGGCATTGTGCTGGCGGTGATGATCCTGCCGATCATCGCGGCCGTGACGCGCGAGGTCTTCATTCAGACCCCCAAGGGGCAGATCGAGGCCGCGCTTGCGCTGGGTGCCACCAAATGGGAAGTGGTGCGCACCACCATCATTCCTTTCGGTACCTCCGGATATATCAGCGGTTCCATGCTGGGGCTCGGCCGTGCGCTGGGCGAGACTATCGCGCTGATGCTGATCCTGTCGGGCACCTCGGTGGCGTTCGGATGGTCGCTGTTCGACAGCGGAAGCACCTTTGCAACCCATATCGCTTCCAACGCATCGGAATTCAATAACGAACTAGAGGCCGGAGCATACATCGCGGCGGGGCTGGTGCTGTTCGTGCTGACATTCCTGGTGAACTCGGCGGCCCGTGCCGTCGTCGGCGGAAAGGGCCGGGCATGACCTCGACTCTCGACAGGCCCGTGAAGGAGCCCGCCTTCCATCCGCTCTCGGGCCGGCGCAAGGCCACCAACGCCCTTGCCACGGTGTTGGTCTCGGCCGCGGTGCTGATCGCGCTGATCCCGCTGGTGTGGGTGCTGTACACGGTGTTCGACCGTGGATTCACCGCCGTCCTCAGTGCGGACTGGTGGTTCAAATCGCAGAACATGATGACCAACCGGATCGCGGGCGGCGGTGCCTATCACGCCATCGTCGGCACGCTGTTCCAAGGTCTGTTCTGCGCGATCATCTCGGTGCCCATCGGCATCTTCGTGGCCATCTACCTGGTCGAGTACGGTGCGAACTCCCGGTTGGCCAAGGTCACCACGTTCATGGTCGACATCCTGACCGGTGTGCCGTCCATCGTCGCCGCGCTCTTCATCTACGCCCTGTGGGTGGCCACGCTCGGGCTGCCGCGGTCGGGCCTTGCGGTCTCACTGGCCTTGGTGCTGTTGATGATTCCGGTGGTGGTGCGTTCCTCGGAGGAAATGCTCAAGATCGTCCCGAATGATCTGCGCGAAGCCTCCTTTGCCCTGGGCGTGCCCAAGTGGAAGACCATCGCGCGCATCGTGCTGCCGACGGCACTCTCGGGTGTGGTCACCGGTGTGATGCTGGCGCTGGCACGCGTCATGGGCGAGACCGCGCCGCTGCTCGTGCTCGTCGGTTACAGCAAGCTGATCAACTACGACATGTTCGGCGGGGAGATGGCCTCACTCCCGGGCATGATGCTCGATCAGCGCAGTGGTTCGGTGGTGGGTCTTGCCGAGTCCCGGCTCTGGGGCGCTGCCCTCACCCTCATCTTGTTGGTCGCGATTCTCAACGTGATCGCCAAACTCATTTCGCGTTTCTTCGCGCCCAAAAAGGTCTAGGAAGGTAGTCATGGCCAAGCGTCTCGATCTCAAGGACGTCAACATCTACTACGGCAAGTTTCATGCCGTTCAGGATGTCGCGCTGTCGGTTCCGCCCCGCAGCGTGACGGCGTTCATCGGCCCGTCCGGTTGCGGCAAGTCGACGGTGCTGCGCACCCTCAACCGGATGCACGAGGTGACGCCCGGTGCCCGCGTCGAGGGTTCGGTGCTGCTCGATGGAGCCGACATCTACGGTGCCGGGGTTGACCCGGTGTCGGTGCGTAAGACCATCGGCATGGTGTTTCAACGGCCAAACCCATTCCCCACCATGTCGATTCGCGACAACGTGGTGGCCGGCCTGCGGTTGCAGGGTGTGCGCAGCAAGAAGACCCTTGACGAGGTCGCTGAGCGTTCGCTGCAGGGCGCCAACCTGTGGAACGAGGTCAAGGACCGTCTCGACCGCCCGGGCGGCGGGCTCTCCGGCGGTCAGCAGCAGCGTCTGTGCATCGCCAGAGCCATCGCCGTGCAGCCGGACGTGCTGCTGATGGACGAGCCGTGCTCGGCCTTGGACCCCATCTCCACGCTGGCCATCGAGGATCTGATCTCCGAGCTCAAGCAGGAGTTCACCATCGTCATCGTCACGCACAACATGCAGCAGGCCGCCCGCGTCAGTGATCAGACCGCGTTCTTCAACCTGGAGGCCGCAGGCAAGCCGGGCATGCTGGTGGAAATCGACGACACCGAGAAGATCTTCTCCAACCCCAGCCAGAAGGCCACCGAGGACTACATCTCCGGTCGTTTCGGCTGATCCAGATCGCACGATTGGCGCCGAGTCTGCATCTCACGACGGTTTTGTGCCTCGAAACGTCGTGAGACGCAGACTCGGCGGAATACCTAGGGCCGTGCCACTGTCTTAGTCGGCATGACAAGGGCAGTGCAGTTCGACCAGTACGGCGACATCGATGTCCTGCAGGTGCGTGAGGTGCCGCGTCCAGCACCCGGGCCCACGGACGTGCTTGTGCAGGTGCGGGCCGCGGGAATCAACCCCGGTGAGGCGAAGATCCGTACCGGGATGCTGCACGACCGTTTCCCTGCCACCTTCCCCTCCGGGCAGGGCAGCGACCTGGCGGGTGTCGTGGTGGAGGTCGGCCACAGCGTGGCGCGTTTTGCACCAGGGGACGAGGTGTTCGGCTATACCGACGATCGGGCCAGTCACGCCGAGCTCGTCGTTGTTCCGGCCAGCCAGCTGGTGACCAAGCCCGAGAGTTTGTCGTGGGAGGTGGCGGGCAGTCTGTTCGTCGCGGGTACCACCGCCTACGCCGCGGTCGGCTCGGTTGATCTGGCTCCGGGTGACGTGGTTGCCGTCTCTGGCGCGGCGGGTGGAGTGGGCACCATCGCCGTACAGCTCGCCAAGGCCGCTGGTGCGACCGTGATCGGTATCGCGGGGCCGGGTAACGACGAGTGGCTCACCGCGCATGGCGTCATCCCGGTCAACTACGGCGACGGGCTGGCGGACCGCATCAAGGCAGCAGCGCCCGAGGGGCGGGTCGACGCCTTCCTCGACCTCTTCGGCGGGGGCTACGTGGAGCTGGCGCTCAATGAGCTTGGAGTGGAGCTGCGGCGAATCGACACCATCATCGATTTCGCGGCGATCGAGCGATACGGCGTGCAAAGTGTGGGAAACGCCGAAGGCGCCTCTGCGCAGGTGCTCGCCGAGCTGGCCGCACTGATTGTCGACGGAAAGCTGGATGTGATTGTCGCGCAGACGTTCCCGCTGGACGAGGTGCGCAATGCGTACGAACTTCTAGAGCGGCAGCACACCCGGGGAAAGATCGTTTTGGTGCCTTAGCCGCTCAGAGCGACGTCAGGTGGTCGTGGCCCTGTCCCTCGGGCGGCAGGGCGCCGGTTACCTGGAAGATGACCCGGCGGGCGACCTCGACCGCGTGATCGGCGAAGCGCTCGTAGAAGCGGCCCAGCAGCGTCACGTCGACGGCGGCCGCCACTCCGTGCTTCCACTCGCGGTCCATGAGCACGGTGAACAAATGCCGGTGCAGGTCATCCATCGCATCGTCTTCCTCGTTGATGCGAGCGGCCTTCTCCGGGTCGCGAGTCAGCAGCACCTCTTGCGCACTGTTACCCAAATCGACCGCGACGCGGCCCATTTCGGCAAAGTATCCGTTGACCTCTTCGGGCAGTGCGTGCTGCGGATGGCGGCGCCGGGCGATCTTGGCGACGTGCAGCGCCAGAGCGCCCATCCGGTCCACGTCGGCGACGATCTGGATGCTGCTGACAACCTCGCGGAGGTCTCCGGCCACGGGAGCCTGCAGGGCCAAGATGGCGAAGGCATTCTCCTCGGCGGCGGCGCTCATCGCGGTGATCTGCTCGTGGTCGGAGATGACCTGCTCGGCGAGCACGAGATCGGCCTGCAGCAGTGCACGAGTGGCCCGCTCCATGGCGGCTCCGGCCAACCCACACATCTCCCCCAGCTGTGCCGATAGTGAGGACAGCTGCTCCTGAAACGCGGTACGCATGGATCAAGCCTACGGACCCGCCGTCGTTGAGTCATGGCCCTGGCGTGAACGGCGAGTGAATGCCGCCACAGGTTCCGTGAAAGAAACTGAGATCAGCGTCTAAATAGACGGACTATCCGCAGGTAGCGTCGCCGGCATTGACGACCGTCAGGTCCATGGGGAGCTCGGCGGGCGCCATCGCGCCCGAGGACAGCTGTAACGGCACGGTCGAGCCGGCGGCGGGCGGAGCCTGCAAGTTCGCGGTGGAGGCGTAGTCACTGCCCAGGACCACACGCACGGTGGTTTGCGCGCCGTTGATTCGCTGGAGCTTGGCACCGCCGAAGGAGGCGGCAACGGTCGCGGCCTGCTGCTCGTGCCCCGGCGAGAAAAAGACTGTGGTGGAGGGCAGGGCGGACGGATAGTCATCGGTAGTGGTGATGCCGAATCCATAGTGGGTCAATTGGCTCGCAGCCGACGCTGCCAGGCCCGTTTGGCCCGTGCTGTTGGACACGTGCACATTGATCTCGCTGGGCTCGGTGGTTACCAGATCGACGGGCTCGCTTGGTGTGGCGGCCGGAGTTGGTGTGGCGGTGGATGTTTCGCCGAGCTCGCTTGCTGCTCCGTGCTCGCTGGACGCCAACGTGGTGTCCTGGGTGGTGGTGCCGGGCATCGGAACGCGGGTGCCGTCGGGCTGCAGCTCGCCGGGCAGCGGATCGTCATTGATGATGGCGTCGAAGATCTTTCGGATATCCGTGGTGCGGGGCGTCTCATTGCCTTCGGAATCGGTGCCGTCGGTCGGCACCGTCAGGAAGGTGATTCGGCCGGCCTTCACGTCCTGGAGCGACTGCCCCAGGTCCACAAGGTCTTTGGTCCTGATGTTGTCGACGTAGGAGTCGTCGATGAAGGTGTTCACCACGTTGTTGAGCTTGCTCAACGAGAAGAACGTGTTGTGCGAGATCATCGAACGCAGCAGGGACGACAGGAACAACTGCTGGCGCTTGATGCGTCCGTAGTCGCCGTTGTATTCGGTGGTGACCTGGCGTGCGCGCACGTACTGCAGGGCGGTGTGCCCGTCAATCGTTTGGCGCCCAGCGTTTTCCAGCACGGTGCCCAGCTCGTAGTCTTCGATCGGCGTGGGCGTGCACACCTCGACGCCGCCGAGCGCGTCGACCATCTTGGAGAAGCCGGCGAAGTCCACCCCGAGGAAGCGGTTGATGTTCAACCCCGACATCTTCTGGATGACCTTGACCAGACACTTGGGTCCGCCGTATGCGAATGCCGAATTGAGTTTGGTTTCGGTGTATGCCTTATCGGGTCCGTAGGACCGGGTGTCCTCGTTCCAGACCTCGCACAGTGTCGGCTGGATCGCCAGATCACGCGGGAAGGACACCACCGCGACACGCTTACGGTTCGCCGGGATGTTGACCAACATGATGGTGTCCGAGCGGGTGCCCTCGGCGTCGGAGGTGTCTCCGGCTCCCATGTTGCTATTGGCGCCTGCCCGGGTGTCCACGCCGATGATCAGGAAGTTCTCGTCGCCGTATTGAGCGTTGGGATCGCGAATATCGTGAGAGTTGGGGTCCAGCGCCTCGACGCGGTTGAGTCGGTTGTTCTTGACGTTGCTCCACTGCCACGCACCGCCGGTCAGCGCCAGGGAGCACACCGCGACGACGGCGGCGATGGAGCGTCCGAGGTAGATGGGCCGCCGCGAGCGCTTGGGTTCAGGTTCCCGAACAGAGGCTTCCGGATTGCCCACCCGGATCGGAATGGCGCGGGTGTCGATGTTGTCGTCCAGATTCGATGCCCGTACGCGGCCCGCGGCGGCCTTGTCATAGAGGGGGGCGTCGTCCGGGTAGTCCACAAAGTCGGGGTGTTCATCGGGGTGGTGATCGAGATGGGGCATGTCCTGCGGCACCTGCGGCAGGACATCGGTGTGGCTCTCGTCGGCGATCGGGCCGGGAGTGGGCTCCTCGGCGCGGTCCTCGTCCTCTGAGCGAGCGTGCCGCCTCGATCGGCGCCCACCGCCAGCACCCTCGCGGGCCAGGAGGTCGGCCACGGACAGGGAGTGCGAGCCGGTCTCGTGTGCCGACGGCGCGGTCTCCTCCGGCGCGGGAGTTGGCTTGGCTCCGCTGGGAGCCGGTCGGGGAGGCCGTGCGGCCTGTCCCGGTGCGGGCCGGGGAGAACGTGACGACGGCTCGGCGCGCAGCGTCTCGCGGACCGACTGCTCGATCTCCAAGCGCCGGGTCCACTCGTCGTCGGTGGGGTCAGGCAGCGAGTGATTCAGGGCCGGCGGTGGTGTCCACGGTGTGTTGGATCGTTCCGGCGCCACGTCGATGTCAGGATGACTGCCAACGGGCTCGATGGCGCGTTCCCATGGGGCCGCGCCATATGCGCGTGGTTGGGCAGGAGTGGCGTTGGGGCCATCACCCATGTTCAACCTCGCTTAAAACGTCTGGACAGTTGCAAGTACACGGCACACCGGCAGCACATAGCGCCGTGCCCGGGGCACGGTCGTCGTCACATGCTACTGAGCATTGCCGCAGATCACCATGCCCAGTGACCGAGATGTGACCCCACGTCACCCGCCAGAGTGCATGACATCGGCGGCCGAGGGAACAGTGCAATCGTCGGGGTCATTGAGCCAGCCATCGGGTAGCGACACCTTGCCCGGTGACCCCTGGCGCCCGCGGGGGCCGTTTCCGCCTTCGGGGAAAGGAGCCGTGGCGTCCAGCTGATGGAGAAGGGTGTCCAGCTCGGCGAGGGTACTGACGAGCGCGAGCGCCCGGCGGAGGTCTCCACCGGCCGGGAAGCCGTGCAGATACCACGCGATGTGCTTGCGCATATCGCGCAACGCCTTGTTCTCCCCAAAATGGTCGACGAGCAACACCGCATGACGCCGCATGATGTCCGTGACCTGACCGAGATTCGGGGGCTCGGGAATCGTCTGACCGTTGAATACGGCACTCAACTCGGCGAAGAGCCAGGGTCGGCCGAGGCAACCGCGACCGATGACAACACCGTCGCAGCCCGTCTGCTCCATCATGACGACCGCATCGGAGGCATCGAAAATGTCGCCGTTCCCGAGAACGGGGATGGTTGTGACGTGATTCTTGAGTGCAGCGATCTGGTTCCAGTCGGCGGCCCCGGAGTAACGCTGAGAGGCGGTGCGCGCGTGTAGTGCGACGGCCGCGGCGCCCTCTGCCTCGGCGATGGCTCCGGCATCCAGATGGGTGTGGTGGTCGTCGTCGATGCCGACGCGGAACTTGACCGTCACCGGTATGTCGGTGCCCTCGGTGGCCCGTACGGCGGCGGAGACGATCTGGCCGAACAGTCGCCGTTTATAGGGAAGCGCGGCGCCTCCGCCATTTCGGGTGACCTTGGGTACCGGGCAGCCGAAGTTCATATCGATGTGGTCGGCGAGATTCTCGTCGACCACCATCTTGGCGGCGCGGTAGGTCGTTTCCGGATCCACCGAGTAGAGCTGCAGCGAGCGTGGCGACTCTTCGGGGGAGAAGGTCGTCATGTGCAGGGTGACGGGGTGGCGTTCGGCGAGTGCCCGTGCGGTCACCATCTCGCAGACATACAGTCCGCTCACGGTGCCGGTGGTGGCCAGCTCGAGCTCCCGGCACAACGTCCGGAACGCCACGTTGGTGACACCCGCCATCGGCGCCAGTACGACCGGGCTAGGCAATGCCAAAGACCCGATCCGCAGTTCGCGGGATCGGGCCTTCGGGAGGTCGACGGATGCGGTCACGTGTCAGTCGATTAGACGCTGACCGCTTCCCTGGCTGCCTTGGCGGCGTTGCGTTCGGCGCGTTTGGCCTGGCGCTCCAGGTACTTGGCTTTGACTTCCTCGAAGTCTTCGGAGGTCTTCCTGAGGTCACCGATGATGCGTTCGACACCCTCGCGGTACTCGTCGCCCTCGCCGTTGATGTCGTCACGATCGAAGATGCGCCACTTGCGCAGCACCGGCAGCACCACCTCGTCGAGGTGTGACTGCGGGTCGTAGACGCCGCCGGTGGCGATGGTGACCGCGTTACGGCGGAAGCCCGGAATCGTGTAGCCGGGCATCTTGAAGTTGTCGAGCACCCGGAAGATGGACTTCATGGCCTGGTTCGGGGCGATCTTGAGACCGGCCTCGACCATGTTGCGGTAGAAGATCATGTGCAGGTTCTCGTCGGTGGAGATGCGCTTGAGCAGCTCATCGGCGATGGGCTCGGCGCAGGCCTTGCCGGTGTTGCGGTGCGAGACGCGGGTGGCCAGCTCCTGGAACGTCACGTACACCACCGAGTCGAACAGGCTCTCGGCGAAGAGTTCCTCGCCGCCCTGGCGGTTCTGGCCGGGGGAGAATCCGCGGGTCATCTGCTCCACGCGCAGCTTCTCGAGTTCGAACGGGTCCACCGAACGGGTGACCACCAGGTAGTCGCGGATGGCGATACCGTGCCGGTTTTCCTCGGCGGTCCACCGGTTCACCCAGGTGCCCCACGGTCCGTCCATGGTGAAGTTCATGGCGATCTCGCGGTGATACGAGGGCAGGTTGTCCTCGGTCAGCAGGTTCGTGATCATGGCGACCTTGGCCACCTCGGAGAGCTTGGACTGCTCAGGATCCCAGTCCTGACCACCTAGAGCCTTGTAGTTCTTGCCCTCAGACCAGGGGACATAGTCATGCGGGTTCCAGTCCTTGGTGACGCCGAGGTGGCGATGGACATTCTCCTCGACCACGGGCTCAAGCTCATGGAGCAGCTCCAGGTCGGTGAATTCCTTCTGCATGGATATCCCTCAGGTTCGACAGAGTTATCTGTATCTGGAAGTTGCAGTCAATATATCTGTAAACGACGGTTGCATACAAGTGGACGGACTGTGGCGCACAACAACGTGCCCGCGGGTCCTCTGGCGTGCGAATGAAGGCATTTCTCGCTCGAGCTGCGAGGCCTGTACACCCGCAGTATGCTTGCTGACAACCCAAGATGGAGGTGTAACCAGTGAAGTCGGTAGTGAACGCGGCCATTGTCACGGTTGCGGGTGCGGGTTTTTCGTTGGCGATGGCGGGGCTGGCCCATGCGGGTGGTCCGACCGATACCACCGGGCAGTTCTACAGCGACGCCTCCTCGACCCTCAAGGGTGAGGGCTACACGGTCGTTGTGGCCGGCCGTTCCGGTGATCAGGTAGGCCTGGACGACTGTCTTGTCTCGCACCAGGAAGCATTCACCGTCAAGAAGGGTCAAGACGACCGCGGAAAGATGGTTCATGTGACCCTGCGCTGCTACAAGGTGGAGGTCGCGGCGGCTAAGAAGGCTGCCGAGGAGAAGGCGAAGTCTGCGGCGGCGTAGTCGTCCCAGTCGTTGTCGTCGGCGTCGAGTTCGCGCCCTGTAGCAGTATCTGCACGCAGTAGTCCACGAACCGCTGGCGTTCCACTTTCAGCTCCTCATTCAGGTATCCCCTGAAAAGGCTTGTCAGCGCACCGACCAAACTGGTCGCGACCAGTTGTTGCTGCACCTCGTCGGCCAGATTGGTGCTGAGCTTTCCCTGCAACAACGCGACGAATCGCGGCAGCCAGTCGTAACCGGACTCCGAGAGCGTTGGCTCAAATGTCGGCGCTATCAAGAGAACTCGCCCCATGGTGGGTTCGTCCACCATCAGCCGGACGAACGCGTCGACACCTTCGTGTGCCGACCGCGCGCCGCTGAGCGCTTCGATCGCACGAAATCCCACGTGGTCGTAGACCGCCCGGACAAAGGTGTCGCGGTCGGAGAAGTTCTCGTAGAAGTACCGCTCGGTCATGCCGGCGGATCGACATACGGCACGGACGGTGACGGCAGGCCGTGGGCTCACGCCGAGTAGCCGCACGCCGGCTGCCATGAGCTCGCGCCGCCGCTCATCGGCGCGCTCGGCCGCCGAGATACCCGCCCAGCTACGTCGCTGCGCTTGACCGTTCGTCACGGGCCTCCTAATCTGATATCAAAGTTGACAACTCTGATTGTCACTATACGTCGAACTGCAATGGAGCGTTCCGAATGGTCAACGATATGTCCGAGCTCGCCCAGTCTGCCGCGGAATCCGGTGCGTTCGTGTCGGGCTGCCCGGTGAGTCACGGCGCGGCTTCGTCGACCACCGTGCCGCTCGGCCCGGAATCGTTGACGTGGAAGTACTTCGGCGATTGGCGTGGGGTGCTGCAAGGCCCCTATGCCGGGTCCATGCAGAACATGCATCCACAACTGGGCGCGGCCGTCGAACAGCACTCCCTGTTCTTCCGGGAACGTTGGCAGCGGCTCCTGCGCTCGTTGTATCCGATCGGTGGCGTCGTGTTCGACGGGGATCGCGCACCGATGACGGGTGCCGAGGTGCGCGACTATCACGTCAACATCAAGGGAGTCGACGATCAGGGGCGCCGGTACAGCGCACTTAATCCGGACGTCTTCTACTGGGCGCACGCGACCTTCTTCATGGGCACGATCGTCGTCGCAGACTGGCTCAGCGGCGGTATCGGTGAGGCCGAGAAGCGTCAGCTCTTCGATGAGCACATCACGTGGTACCGGATGTATGGCATGAGTATGCGGCCGGTGCCGAAGACCTGGGAGGATTTCCAGGGGTACTGGGATCACATGTGCACCAACGTCTTAGAGGACAACAAGGCCACGCGCGATGTGCTTGACCTGTCCACTTTGGCGGTGCCGCCGTTTGCGCCCTGGATTCCCGAGGGGCTGTGGCGGTTCCAACGGCGTTTGGTGGCGCCGATGTTTGTCTGGCTGACCGTTGGGCTGTACCACCCGGCCGTTCGGGAACGTTTCGGCTACACCTGGTCTGCGCGCGACGAATGGTGGCACCGAAAGTTCGGGCAGGCCGTCAATGTGCTCTTCAAGTTCGTGCCCGAGCGCAAGCGCCGCCACCCCCGGGCCCGCGCCGGATGGGATCGCGCGGTTGGGCGTACACCGGCGGATGCGCCGCTGCCGCAGACCCCGGACCGCAACCTGCCGCCGCTGGATACCTGGGGCAGCCCCAACCACTACAACCCCAAGGTGTCATAGCCGTTGTTCGTCTTTCGCCGGTGACAGCGCGGTCTACCTGCCATGATTTCTGCTCATGGCAGGAAGTTGGGGCTCTGTCCTTACCGGACTCGTTCCGCTCGGATTGGTTGTCGCGCTCTCGCCGATCACCGTCATCCCGGCAGTGTTGGTCTTGCAAGCGCCACGGCCACGGCCGAGTGGGCTTGCCTTCCTGGCCGGATGGCTCTTCGGCCTCGCCGCGCTCACGGCGCTGTGTGTCTCGGCCGCAGGTTTACTCGGCGGGCTACACCGATCGGCGCCGAACTGGGCCTCGTGGGTGCGGGTGGTCCTCGGATCGGTGCTGATCCTGTTCGGTATCTATCGATGGCTGACCCGGCATCATCACACCGACTCACCGGCCTGGATGCGAACGTTCTCCACCATCGGCCCGGCCCGGGCGGCGATCACCGGGACGGCCCTGGTGCTGGTGCGGCCGGATGTCTTGTTCATTTGCGTCCCAGCCGGATTGGCGATTGGTGCCAGTGGGCTGGATCTCGCTGATCGGTGGACGGCAGCGGCGTTCTTTGTCGTTGTCGCCGCCTCGACCGTCGCTATCCCGATACTGGCCTACGCGGCGGCGGGCCACCGGCTCGATGACACGATGAGCCGGCTCAAGGATTGGATGGAGAAGAACAACGCGGCCCTGATGGCCACCATCTTGATGGTGATCGGTGTGATGGTGCTATACAACGGAATTCACGCGTTGGCCTGAGGCCGTGTTCAGCCGTGTGACGGCTTCGGGTAGTCGTTGTAGAACCCCTCGCCGGATTTCACGCCCAGCTTGCCATCATCTACATATCGCTGCAGAAGGTCCCGCGATGTGGTGGGGATATGAGGGAAGTGCTTGATGTAGTTTTCTTCGATGTCCAGCGCGACATCGAGGCCTACCTGATCGATCGCGCGAAACACACCCACCGGGCTCATATGTGCCGCGACCCAGATCCGGTCGAATTCTGTCGGTGTCGAAACGCCCTCGGCAACGACGGCCAAGGCTTCCCGCTTGATGGCAGCCCACACCCGATTGATGATGAAACCAACACTTTCCGTGCGTGCGACGGCGGTGACGAAGCCGTGCGTAGGCAGCTCTGCACTAAGGATGTCGAAGATCCGTTCATCGGTCTGCCCGTCGGTCATCAGCTCGGCCTGCGGCGCTTCGGGAGGCTGGCCGTAGTGGGTGTTCAGAAATCTTTCTGGGTGTTTGACCTTGCTGATGAGCTCGCTGCTCATGAAGGACGACGAGTTGGTGCCGATGATCGCGTCGGGTGCGGCGATGTCATCGAGCTGGCCGAGGATATCGATTTTGAGTGCCTGCACCTCGGGAACGGATTCGACGACATACCAAGCGTCTTTCACCGCGCTGGGCAGATCGGTGAAGAACTCGACACTCGCCGGTGTGGCGCCCACATCGGCTCTGGCCTTGACCAATTCCGGAATTCTTTGATCGAGGAATTCCTTGGCCGACTTCAGTGAGTCCTCGGATACGTCGTAGAGATGCACCGCGCCGCCACGCGTTGCGAAGGTGAGGGCGATGCGGCGGCCGAGTGTGCCCGCTCCCAAGACGGTGACGGGTCGATTGGCGATGTTTGTCGGGGGTGAGTACGTCATTTTTTGTTCCGATCTATGTTGACGATTGGCGAGTTCCGTTTAGATTCCAACGATTCCGGTGAGGTTGCCTTCGACTTTCGCGAACGAGCGATCGCCGCTGCCGTCGAGGTTGACGGCCCGGATTTCTCCCGCCATGTCGCTCACGTAGGCGATGTCGGCGTCCTTGTCGATTGCCAGGCCGATCGCTTCGCTGAATCCCGAAGCGAGAATCGTGACCTCTCCACCTCCCTGTCCGGGTGCAGGAATCTTGGCTCTGTTCAACGTATTGCCCGAGGGTGCTGCGCCGCGGTCGGTCCAGTAGATCAATCCGGCGTCAAGATCTAGTTCGATGTCGATCGGCTCGGGCAGGTCGGTCCATAGCACCTCTATGTCTCGGTGCTGTGGAGTCTGTCCGTAGGGGATCTCCAAGGAAGTTCTAAAGATCCGTCCATCGCCGCCCTTGGTAGGGCCCTTCTGCGTCCAGTACAGAAGTCCGTTTTGTTCGTCGACCGCCACGCCGACGCAATGATTGCGAACAATGTTGCGGTCCGATTCGTTCACCGCGACGGTCACCTCGTCGCGTAGGTCACTGCCGTCCAGCCGCGCGCTGCGGACAGCAGCGCCCTCGCGATCGGACCAGTACAGCCGTCCGAGTGACCACGCCGCCGAAAGTTGTTTACCAGTAACAAAACTTCCTGTTGGCAGGAGGTAGGATCGCTCGGTTCCATCGATGGCTGCTCGCTCGATGGAACCGTTCTTTCCGTAGAAGTCGAGGTTGTGCTCGGTGAGGGGTTGGTTGGCGTCGGTGAGCGTGGGCACGCCCATGTTGGTCCAGTAGATGTTCTGCCGTGCGGGGTCGACGACTATGCCGTCGGGCAGTTCGTTGAGTTCGGTCACCAATTCGGTGGGTTCCCCACCCGGGACGGGGAACTTCAGGATCGCCCTCTGGAGCTGATTCAGGGCAAGAAGGTGTCGAAACATGCTGTTCTCCTTGGGATGTCGTGCCATTCAGGCATCTAGTTGATGTAGTGCCGCCAAGATCGCACGGGTGCGTTCGTTGCGTCGCGTCAGTAGCCGGTGGTAGTTCTCGTCGCCGGTCCCGTACGCGGTGTCAATTGCATCGAGGAGTTGTTCGATGATCTGTGGGTCCGATGGGGGAGTTCCCGGCGTGATCTTGCCTACCTCGGCACCGAGGCCCTTATACAGATGCCGCGCGCCCTCTGGTCCGCCGCCCAGTGCGTTTCCTTCGAACAATCCTGTTGCGGCCCAGCGTAAGCCAAGCGAGTTCTGGAGGGCGAAGTCGAGGTCCGGGACGCTGACCACACCTTCCGCGACGAGGTACAGGGCCTCGCGCGTGAGTGCTACCTGGAGCCGGTTGGCGACGAAACCGGGGACCTCGCGACGAATCACGATCGGCGCGCGGCCCAGAGCTCGATACAGTTCGAGGGCGGTCCGAAGCGTGGAATCACTCGTATGCGCTCCGGGAACCACCTCAACGAGAGGCATCAACTCGGGCGGGTTGAAAGGATGACCGACAACGATGCGGTCGCTTGCTTCGAGGCCGTCGGCGATGAGCGTCGCGCCGATCGAGGAACTTGAGGTGGCCAACACCGCGTGCTCGGGGGCCGACTCCAGGAACTGGCCGAAAAGGTCGTGCTTGACGGCTAGGCGTTCGGGACCGTTTTCTTGGACCAAGTCTGCTTCGGCGACGACCTCGGCGAGTGTGTGGCTGGCGAACACGTCGGGGTCATCTGCGCCGAAGGTTGCTTCAACCACCGCATCGAGGTCCTCGCGGGGATCGGTTATGCCAACGCGCCACCCATGGTCACGGGCCAGCCGTGCCCACGACAGTCCGATGACGCCGGCGCCGACGACTGCCATGGTCTTCTGCTGATCGCTCATTGTTCCTCCTGCGTCTTGTGTGGCGTAGCAACGGCAGATTCGGGTTCTTGCCTTGCCGCGCGTGCGGCGGCAATCCGGGTGGCGCCTCACCGTGCTCTATCGACGTGATTCTGACTCTGTGAACAACGTATCTAGCTATAAGTCGCACGTCGATGGTGTACAGGCCAAGAATGGTTGTCCATTTGAACAATCCGTGACGTGGGGGAAGCAGTAGCCTGGTCACCGTGGGTGAGTCACTGTCGGACGCCGCGAAGGCAAATCTGAATGTTGTCGGACGTCAGCTGCTTGTTCGAGTGGACGAGATGTGCGCCGAACAATGTCGGATCATTCGTGAACGGGTCGCCGCATACCGGGATCCTGCGCTGGTCACCGATGACGATCTGTTCGCGGCCGGCCGTGACCAGATGGTGTTCGTCTTGGAGGTAATGGGAGCGGGAGCTCCCGATACGAGTGTGGCGGGGCGGGTCGGCAGGCTGCGCGCAGAACAAGGGGTGCCGTTGGCCGACGTGATGTCGGCTTACCGGGCCGGGGGACAATTTCTATGGGACCAAATCTTGCAGGCGATTGACGCAGCCGGCTTGTCACGGCAGGAATTGCGGGCCGCAGCTTCACAGGCGTGGCAGAACCAGGACATCTATACCGACGCGATGGCCGAGGGGTACCGCGAGGTCGTCGTCGAGCAGCTCATCCACCGGGATCAGGAACGTTCTGCGCTGGTAGGTGGGCTTATCGACGGCCGTCTGCCAGCGGGCATGACCGCAGGGGATGCGGCACATCTACTCGGGCTACCGGAATCCGGCTGCTTCGTCGTGGTTGCCATTGATTCGGGGCCGCTTGACTACCGCGCGTTGCGTGCTGCGGAGAAGACCCTGGGCGACCGTGGCTTTGCCTCCGCATGGCGGGTTGAGCCTGATATGCAGGTGGGAGTGGTTGCGCTCGTTACGCGTTCGCGGCTCGGAGAGCTGGGCGAAGCGCTACGAGGTCTTGTCGTGCAGCGAATAGGGGTTAGCCCGTTTATGACGGCTACCCTCCGCATGGTTCGGCTCTGAACTATGCGAAGGCCGCTTTGTTGGCGGCCACGGGGGACGAGGCGGTTTTGGCGTTCGACGTGAATCCCTATGCGATAGCGGCGGTTACCGATCCGCCGACCATGGAGCGATACTGCGATCTGGTGTTAGGTGGCCTCGGTGACATTGGTGCCGCGGATCGGCAATTGCTCGTGAGCACCTTTCAGCAGTGGGTCACCTGTGACGGTTCCATTCCGGCCACTGCAGGTGCGATGTTCTGCCATCCCAACACCGTGCGGTATCGGTTGCGCAGGCTCAAGCAACTGACGGGACGCGATATCGCGCGCCCCCGTGACATCGCCGAGCTGCATCTCGCCATCGAAGCCGAGCGCCGCCTGAACCTTTCCTAGCCGCGGACCGGCAACGGCTCGACACCGACGAGCTCGCAACTCTTGGCATACAGGTCGTCCTGCGCCGCTTGATTTTTGGTGTAGCGCCGTACCGGGCTCGGTGTTTGTGCGGCGAGGTATTCCCCATTGCGTCCGCGGTGCTCTTCCGACACCGCCATGTCGGTGATCAGCTGACTCGGCCGCTCCGGTGTGATCAGCGCCAGCATCACCACTGACCGCACCGGCTGCGGTATCTCGCGCCAAATGTCGGATCTGACATTACCGGGATGCAGTGCGTTCGACGTGACACCTGCGGGGAGACGGCGGGCCAGCGCATTGCTGAACAGAAGATTGCCCATCTTGGACTGCGCATAGGCGGAGAAAGTGAAGTAGAAACGCCTTCCTCGCCAGGTGTTTTCGTTGATCCTGCCCACGCTGTGGGCGACCGAAGCCAGATGGATGATGCGGGCATCGCCGGTCGGTGCGGCCTGCAACTGAGGAAGCAACAGGTGCGTCAGCAAGAAGGGGCCCAGATAATTGGCTCCCCACTGCAGCTCGTAACCATCCTCGGTCTTCGACTGGCGCATGGGCGAGGCGCCGGCATTGTTGATCAACACATCGACCTGGGGATGCTGCGCTGCCAGCTCACTGGCGAAACGTCGGATGTGCCCGAACGAAGACAAATCCAGCGACAAGACGTCGACTCGAGCGCCTGGCGTCGCTTCCAGGATTTGATCGCGGGCGGCGTTGGCCTTCGCTTGATTGCGGCACGCCATGACGATGGTGTGTCCATCCGCGGCCAATCGGTGCGCACTGGCCAGGCCGATTCCGGCGTTGGCGCCGGTGATGACGATCGTCTTGGGCATGCCCACTCCTCGCTGAGATGGCTAAATGAGATCGAGTGTCACAGGTTAAGGGATCTGCGTCGATGTCCGCGCGCGTACTTTGGTCAATGCCCCCAGGGCAAACACCAGTGCTAGTGCCGTCACCCCAACCCGGACGAGGTTGAGCAGGTTCCATTGCAGTGCGAGACGGTGGAGCTCGTCGGGAGTTTCGCCAAGCGATCCGAAGAAGAGCGTCATGTTGAGCTTGACAATGATGTAGCTCGAGAGAGCGACCGCCGCTATCTCGGCGGCGCTCGCGATAAACAGTGAGCGCTTCTCCGGGGCCCGCCATGGGGTGCGCACGAACCAGACGATCAGCGTGACGGCGGCGATCTGGGTGAGCGGGATGTAGTAGTACACCGGGTTGGTGACCACGGTGAACTGCTGAAAGGCCCGTAGCTGTTCCTTGGTGTCACCGGCGATGTTCGGTCCGATCACGACCGCCTCGTAGAGGTTTCCGAAGAACCACATCGCGATTCCGAACACGGTGAAGTACATCAGTATCCGACGGCCCATCGGCACATACTCCCAAGATTGTGGCGTGATACGGCCGAAAGTCGTCGAAATATGGCCAGCTGCAGGCTTTCGGCATTGCGGTAGTACCGATACCGTCTGCGCGTGACCAAGCTATTGCTCTCCATCCATGTGCTGGCGGTGATTCTCGCGGTGGGGCCAATCGCCGTGGCAGCCAGCATGTTTCCGGCATTCGCGCGGCGGGCCGCCGCCACGCCCGATGGTGGCGGCGAGCTGGGAAGCCTGCGCACCCTGCATCGGGTCTGCCGGGTATATGCCGTGGTAGGGATTGCGATTCCGATGTTTGGTCTGCCGCTGGCCGATCTGATGGGGGTGCTGGGCAGCCCCTGGCTGATCGCATCGCTGGTGCTCACCGGCATAGCGGCGGTGGTGCTGGTGTTTGTGATGCTGCCGCGCCAACAACGGGTGTTGGTCCAGCTGGGCGATGGTGAGTCCCTCGATGCGCGGGTATTCGCGCGGTTGGCGATGTTCACCGGGATCTTCAACCTGTTGTGGGCAGCGGTGACCGTGCTGATGATCGTGCGCCCAGGGTCCAGTACCGGCGTCTAGATGGCGGAAAACCGCTAGCGCGGGCGGTTGGGTGTCCTGTGGAATTGCTGGGTGGACACCGCGACTGCCGCCCCCGCCCGTAGCCGCTGGCTTCCCTTGAGGTTCGCCGCTCTTGCTTTGGTGTGGGGTGCGAGTTTCCTTTTCATCAAGGTCGGGCTGCACGGACTGTCGGCGCTACAGGTGGCTGCCGCGCGTTTGGACTTCGGCGCCCTGACGCTGGCATCTCTGGTTGTGCTGCTGCGTGTTTCGCTGCCGCGCGAGCGCAAGGTGTGGGGGCACATCGGCGTTGTCTCGCTGACCTTGTGCGTCATTCCGTTCGTGCTCTATCCCTGGGCTGAGCAGAGCATCGACTCGGGGCTGGCCAGCATCTACAACGCGGCGACCCCACTGATGACCACATTGGTGACCCTTATCGCCTTGCGCGCTGAGCGACCGGGCCGGATGCAGCTGCTCGGATTGGGGCTCGGGTTTCTGGGGGTGTGCGTGGTGTTGGCCCCGTGGCAGTTGATCGGCCGCGGAGGGCCGGTGCTGGCGCAGTTCGCGTGCTTGGGGGCAACCATGAGCTACGGGATCGGGTTTGTGTACATGCGCAAGTACGTCACGCCGCTGGGGCTACCCGCGCTTGCGGTCGCCGGTGTTCAGGTGGGTTTGGGAGCGGTGCTGATGACCGCCGTGGTGGCGCTCGCTGACCATCACCGGATGGCGATCACCCCCGCCGTGCTGCTGAGCATGGCGGCTCTCGGGGTGCTGGGCACCGGACTGGCGTACGTCTGGAACACCCAGATCGTCAACGGATGGGGTGCCACCGCCGCGTCCTCGGTCACCTACCTGGCCCCGGTGATCGGGGTGCTGCTGGGGGCCCTGGTCTTGAACGAGCGAATCGGATGGCATGAACCCCTGGGAGGGGCGATCGTGGTCGCAGGAATCGTATTGAGCCGCAAGCGAAGTCGCTGACCGGTGGTCACCTGGACCGGTGCCGCATGCGCCACCGCAGCGGAGGCTCGCCGAATCGGCGCTGGAACGCCCGGCTGAACGCGGCGTCGGAGGTGTAACCGACGACTTTGCCGACCTGGCTCACCGCGTCGGTGCTGAAGCGCAGCAGATGCGCTGCCCGGTCGAGCCGTCGCTCGGTGATGTAACTGGCGGGCGGTTGCCCCAGCAGCGCGGTGAATCGTTGGGTGAAGGCCGAGCGTGACTGCTGCGCGTGCTTGGCGAGTTCCGCGATGGACCAGGGATGCGCCAGGTTGTTGTGTATCGCGGTGAGGACGGGTGCAAGCCGGGGATCCAGAGCCGCGGTGAGCCAGCCTGGTTCGGCGCGGTCGGAGGTCGACCACTCCCGCAGTGCGTGAATGAACAGCAGGTCCAGGATCCGTGAGAGCATCACCCAGGAGCCCGGGCTGGGCGTGACGACTTCGGCCAGCACGAGCTGGAGAGACAGTGATAGCCATTCATGTCCTGGCTGGTCGGTCCGCACGACGATGGCTGGCGGCAGGACCGACAGTAGGGGGTCGGCGGCCTTCTTCTCCGCAGTGAATCGTCCACTGACCCAACGGGTTGCGGTGCGGCTATCACGAGCGCTCACGTGCCCGTCTGCCGCAGAAAGATTTCGGACACAGGTTGGCTCGCCCTGGGCGAGGCGGTGCGCCGTACCCCGTGCCAGCAGCACCATGTCCCCTGCGCCGAGGGTGTACTCGAGATCTCCGTCGATGTGCACGCGAAGGCCCGGAGTTTCTGCGATGTGCAGCACGCGCTCGTTCGGGGGTAGTGCGATGTCGAAAGGCGGTTCGGAGGAGCAACGCATGATGGTTTCTCCGCGCAACCCGATGGCGGACAAGACTCCCGAGAAGGCGTCGATATCGGGAGAATCTGAGAACCAGCTGTGTGATTTTGGCTGATCGGCAAAATATTCAGGATGATCGGTCATACCACTTGCTCCATAGTCCAAATATGTTGGTGGGGCCCCGGTAAGTCAACAGTGCCGCCGAGAGCGGACACGGCGGGGTCGAGGTCGTCCAACATCTACTGAGAGGCAGATATGTCCAGCAAACCGGCTATTGTCCTGGTCCACGGATTCTGGGGTGGCGCCGCACATTGGGGGAACGTGATCGTCGAGCTGCACAAGCGTGGCTACGGGGAGCTATATGCGGTCGAGAACCCATTGACGTCACTGGCCGATGACGCTGCCCGCACACGGCAGATGGTGGAGCAGATCGACGGGCCGGTACTCCTTGTCGGGCACTCGTACGGCGGCGCGGTGATCACCGAGGCGGGCGATCTGCCAAACGTGGTGGGCCTGGTCTATGTCGCGGCGTTCGCTCCTGACGCGGGGGAGAGCCCCGGTCAGCTGACCGAGCAGCTGCCGCCTGCTGCGGCGGCCAATCTGGCCCCCGACAGCGATGGCTATCTGTGGATCAAGCAGGACAAGTTCCGTGAGAGCTTCGCGCAGGATCTGCCCGAGGATGCGGCACTCATCATGGCCGTCACTCAAAAGGCGCCACTGGCATCGACATTCGGTGACGCCATCACGGCACCCGCATGGAAGGTCAAGCCCTCCTGGTACCAGGTGTCCACGCAAGACCGGATGATCAACCCGGATAACGAGCGCAAGATGGCGCAGCGGATCAATCCTCGCAAGACCATCGAACTGGATGCCAGCCACGCCTCCTTGGCGTCGCAACCCGTTGCCATCGCCGATCTGATCTCCGAGGCCGCTGAGGAACTCGCCGGCTAAGAGAATCACACGCGTGGGGGCATCGGCACATGCTGCCGGTGCCCCCATCGGCGTTCGTTAGGTCGCCAGATCTTCGGTAAAGGCCTCGTCGGCAAGGTCTTCGAGCTCCTTGCCCCTGCTTTCAGGGCCCAGCAGGTATCCGATAATCGTCAGGATCCACAGCCCGCTCAGCGCAAGATAGGGCGTTTGAATTCCGTAATGCGTTATGGCCCAGCCCACCAGGGTGGGTGCGGCGATGGATACGACGCGACCACCGCCGACCGCGATACCGAATCCGGTGCCGCGCAAGACAGTGGGGAACAGTTCGGCGACATAGGTATCGCCGACGCCCCACAGCCAACCGAGTGTCGCGATGGAGATGGCGCCGAACACCAGATACTGCGAGAGTGAGTCTGACGTGGCTCCCAGTGCAGTAGAAGCGATTTCGATGACTGCGGCGAGGATGGCCGAGGGGCGCCGCCCTATCCAATCGGCGAGTGCGGTGCCGATGAAGACGAAGACGGCCTGCAGCAGAAAGAAGATCAGGGCATAGCGGATCGCTTCCACCGAAGTGGCGTGGAATTTCTTGACGATGTATGTGGTCAGGAAGAGGGTCATGCCCCAGTAGCCGACCGCGTTGGCGGTGTAGACCAGCCAGCCGACAATGAGCCGTCGACGCACACCGGGGACATGCCACAGCTTGGGTTTGGTGGCGCCGCGTTCGATCTTGGCTTTCGTCTGGGTGTAGCGGTGAGATTCCTTGATGCCTTGCCGGGCAAGGAAAAGTACGACCGCGGGCACGATCGCGACGACGAATGCGGCTTGCCAGCCGAACCGTGGTACTAGGACCAGGGCAACGCCGGCGGCGAGCACGTATCCCAGCGAGAACAGTGAAAAGATGACGCCGCCAACGCCTATGGCGCGGGTCTTGGCCGGCCACACCTCGGCGGTGTAGGGGGCGCCGACCGCGAGCTCGCCAGCCCCGCCGACGCCCGTCAGGAACCGTAGCCCGGTGAATGCGGCGACGTTCGTGGTGAGACCTGCCAGGGCGGTCGTGATGCCGTACAGCAGGATCGAGGCCCCGAGTGTGGTCTTGCGACCCCACCGGTCGGCAGCGAGACCGAAGCCTATGGTGCCGATGGTGTACCCGAGCAGAAAGATCGAGCCGATGTAGCCCGCCTGGGCCTCGGTGATGTGCAGCGTCTTCTTGATCTCGGGCAGCACCAGACCGTAGATGTTCACCGTATACGAGTCGAAGCCGTACCCGAGGCCCGCTGTCACGGCGACGAAGAACGCCTGCCGGAAGGTCACCGGGCGGGATTGCCGCGCGGGTGTCTCGGTGGTTTCCTCGGCTGTCGACGTCATTGCCCGAACGGTAGGCAGCGGGCGAGGGCCTGATAAGGCTCCTGCTCCCGCTGATCACAACCAGCGATGTGGTGCCCCCACCAGGGCTCGAACCTGGGACCTGCGGATTAAAAGTCCGTAGCTCTACCAACTGAGCTATAGGGGCGCGGAGAGACAGGATACTGGTTGGCTCACCACGCGAGCACCGTGGTTATCCGGTTTGGGTTCTGGGGAGGTTGTGCCCTAAGCTAAGCGAGCTCCCAACGCGACAAGCGTTGTGGGTACCCCGGAGAGATTCGGAATGGGCCCCCATCGTCTAGTGGCCTAGGACGCCGCCCTTTCACGGCGGTAGCACGGGTTCGAATCCCGTTGGGGGTACGCAACCAGTCATGCTGGGAGCAGAGTAAGGCCCTGTGGCGCAGTTGGTTAGCGCGCCGCCCTGTCACGGCGGAGGTCGCGGGTTCGAGTCCCGTCAGGGTCGCCAGTACGGCGAGGCAGTATCTGTGGATCTGCCGTCCGGCCAGGTAGCTCAGTTGGTACGAGCGTCCGCCTGAAAAGCGGAAGGTCGCCGGTTCGATCCCGGCCCTGGCCACCATTTTTCTCTCTACGTTGCCTCAGTCATTCAGGTCTGCGATGTTGTTCGTCCAGTCATCAGTGATCGGCTGGATCGGAGCGAGCCGGCCGGCGAACTGCTTGTGTGGCGTCATATGTGAGGTAAGCCCGTAGCGGAACTGCCAACATCCGGTGGCGGAGAATAGGCACGCAGCGACGACATCAAAGCCGTCAGCTGGGTAGAACCGCGAGGCGGGATCTCCCTTGGATGCGCGTGTCTTCTGTACTTCCACTTTGAATGTGCCCTTTGCGGAAGTCGTCGGGCTCGCATTCTTACACTCCACCCGCATGCGCCGCCCATCAGTCAATGTGACGTTGAAATCGTGCATGGCATCGACATCGAGGCGTTCGACTGCGGCGATCTGCGGGGAGTCCTGGAGTAGCCGCTCGAGGTGGTACTCGGCCACCCCGCCGCGAACCGCGACGGAGAGCCGGTTACGGCCTCCGATGATGTCCAGAATCTGGGCGCTGGTGAGCGCGAACTGTTCCTCGAGGACATGTTGCTGGCGCGGGCCGTCCTTGGCTGCAGTCTTAGCGAGCGCGATGGCAGCTGAGTAGCGCAGGGGCGGGTCCAGCTGCAAGGAGGCCGCGCGGCGCTCGAAGCGTGCGTAGTCAATCAGACGATCAGGGGTGAAGGCGACTACGGTCTCTAGATTCGTCGCGGAGCGGGCCTTGTCACGCTTGTTGCCCGGCCGGTTGACTTTTTCCCAAACGTGCCACCCTGATTCTTGCGCTCGCTGGATGTCGTCTTCCTTGGCGTAGAAGGAGATACCCATCGGCAACGGATCCCATAGATTCGCGTCTAGTCCGACTAGCACCCCATCGGCGATATCGATGCCTAGAACCATGGTGACATCCACCCCGGCGATGTCGTGCCCCACTGGATGATCGCGTTCCCAGGACTTTTCTCCCCCATAGCGGAGTTGGCCGCGGATTTCGTCTGTTGGACGGTTTTTGATTTTATTTCGAGTTACTCGGAACGGGTAGACGCGCATGCCGATTCGCTCGTCTGAATCCAGTTGCACAGCAAGATAGAACGGGGCATGTTTCGTCTCGCTTGCGTACAGGATGTGACCGCCGGATAACTGAATGGCATCAACGAGAAACGCATGCATGTCAGTGCGGCCCTGAAGTCGGTAGGTCTCAGGGAAAACGCGGCCTGCGATCGACTGTTCCTCCACCGTCTTTCCTCTCAGCATGGCGTCCAGAGACTGCTTGGCCAGTGTTGGGCATGTCGGTGGCTGTAGGCAGAATAACTCGACGATACTGGCCAGACGTTCGCTGCTTACGAAGGCGCGACCGCGCGTGCATGTTGAGGAACGAGGTGACATATGGGGGAGCAGCTCCCGGTAGTGAGTCTGTTCTCCGGCGCGGGAGGTCTTGACCTGGCTGTTGCGCGGGCCGACGGCGAACCACTCGCCTCGGGTGACCATGGAAGTGGTCTGCTGCGTGTGTCGGTCGCGACGGATTACAACCAACTCGCATTGCAGACGCTGAAGGCGAATTTCAAGGATGCCGCGACACTCACGGGCGATATCCGTGAGATTCCCACCGAACAGATACTCGACACTGCTGGACTACGTGTTAGCGAACCGGTTCTTCTGGTCGGTGGCCCGCCGTGTACCCCGTTCTCGAAGTCCGGGTTTTGGCTCGAGCAGAAGCGGGAGAGCCGTGATCCCAATGCATCCTTGCTCGATGAGTACGTCCGTGTCGTGCGCGAAGCGCGACCGACAGCATTTGTCCTGGAGAACGTTCAGGGATTGACCTACAAGACTCATAAGGCTCAGTTCGATCGACTACTAAATGGTCTGAGTGAGTTGGGGTATAACCCGCAGTGGAAGGTGCTACTCGCAGCTGACTACGGGGTGCCGCAGTTGCGCCGCCGTGTATTCGTAGTTGGGCGCCGCGACGGGAAGAAGTTCGAGTTCCCAGAGCCAACGCACTCCGGTTGGAGCGAGCGGGACCGCAAGATTGATGACACCAAGATTCCGCACGTCAGTGCTGCGCAAGCGTTTGCAGATCTGCCCCGACTCGCATCCGCGTCCTTGGACGAAATCGTAGACGGACGATATGCGGAACTTGCGGCGGAGGTGCCACCTGGGCAAAACTACCTGTGGCATACCGATCGTTATGGCGGCCGCAACCACTTCGAATGGCGAAGTCGATACTGGACGTTTCTGCTCCGTCTCGACCCCGATCGGCCGTCCACCACCCTTCAGGCCCAGCCAGGACCGTGGGTGGGTCC
The DNA here is from genome assembly GCF_016767715.1 of Mycobacteroides chelonae. NCBI lineage: Bacteria > Bacillati > Actinomycetota > Actinomycetes > Mycobacteriales > Mycobacteriaceae > Mycobacteroides > Mycobacteroides chelonae. Next base: position 734,445 of record NZ_CP050145.1, read on the forward strand.
GTTCCACTGGGAGAATGTTCGCACCGCTGCCGGTGAGGAGAGAGTCCGCCGACTACGTGTGAATGAAATGTTGCGGCTCATGTCCTTCCCGGATGATTTCAAGATCGATGGCAGTCGTTCAGATGTCCAACGCCAACTCGGCAACGCCGTCCCGTTAGAACTTGGGAAGGCTGTAGTGCGTAGCCTCATGGGCCAGCTCGGGTACATCGGAGGTAAGCGAGTCGCTCGCAAGGTTGTCTTCGCCTGATTCGAACGCAGGCTCCACGACGCTGGACACGACCTTAATCGGAATTACGACCCGCACCTGTGTCTGCCGCCGCCGAGCGCTCAACTGTCGGGGGTGTCGCGACTGTCAGCGAAGTTGCCTTGGTGGCGTTCGCAGCTAGTCAGATTGGCTGCCTTTCTCCGGGTCCCAGGTGTTGGGAATCATCGGCGCCCGAGCGCCCTCACTGAAGTCGTCCTCGCGGCCCAATGTGGCCAATCCGGTTGCCGCCAGGCCTGTTCTGGGCGCCGTACCGGTGAATCCCATGGGCCCAGCCGCGCGGCCGGAGGCCATCACGTCAGCTTTGGTATGCGAGACCGCTGCCGGGGTGGCGTCCATTTCCATGTATTCGACGGCGCGGCCTTCTTGCTTGCTCCGATCGCGTCGTCGGCGTGCCTGTCGCGCTGCGGCCGTCGCCGCCGTCCCCGCCCGTTCTGATGCTGAGTTCCTGGCTGACGTACTGGCTCTCGTGTGGACCTGGCTCGCCAGAGCCAATCGGGCGCCGATGCGGGGGCCTCCACCGACCCCGTACGGGAACGAGAAACCTGGATCGCCGACGGGTGGGGGAGGAGACGACGGCGCAGGCGCGGTACCTGGTGCGGATGGCGCTGGTGCGCCGGAGGGGGCCGGTGCGGGAGCCGACGGCGATGAACTAGAGGCGGGGGCTGTCCCAGCAGCCGCCGCGGTGGGAGGTTCCGGGACGGGGTTCGGTTCCGTCGCAACGATTTCAGGCGACGGCTGGATGCCGGCCAGGCCTGCCAACCCGACCATTGAGCTCAGGCTCGCGATCGCTAGAGCAAGCGCGGGCTGGATCAGCACCGGGGCGAACTGGCCGATTGTCGAAGCCAATTGTGCGGCATGAAAAGCGACATCCGCCAACACCAACGGAAGGTTGGTCAACAGTGCTGCCGGATCGGTCAGCAGGTTGTTCCACAGCAGCTTGAGATGCTCGACCATCTCACCGGCCACGTGGACCCACCACTCCGGGTTGGTGGGGTCCAGGTCTCCGTGACCGTGGTCGTCGTCATGGCCGTGCTCGTGATCGTGATCGTCATGCTCATGGTCATGCAGGATCGACGGAGGCGGTGTAGAAGGCGGTGTAGACGCCAGGGCGACCTCGGAGGCGGTTTGGTACACCGTCATCGTCGTGGCGGCCTGAATCCACATGCGGACGTAGTCCGCCTCGGTGGCAACGATGGGAATTGTGTTGATACCGAAGAAGTTTGTTGCCAACAATGCCGCGTGCGTGGCGTGGTTGGCGGCCAGCTCGGCAAGAGTGGGCATGATTGCCAGCGCGGTGCTGTATGCGCCCGCGGCGGTACCATGCTGAGCGGCACGGGCATTGCTTTCGATGGCGCCTTGGGTCAGCCATTCCAGGTACGGAATGTGCGCCGCCACATACGTGTCTGCACTGGGACCCTGCCACGTTGCCGCATGGGTGGCGGCCAGAATTGCCCGGAGCTCATCGGCCGTCGCGGTGTAATGCGCCCCCAGCGAGGACCATTCGGCTGCGGCGGCGAGCAGCGGTCCGGGGCCCGGACCTGCGCTGAGCAGAGTCGAATGCACCTCCGGCGGCGAAGCCATCCACACCGGCATAGCCACTCCGCACCCTCCACCGCACTAACGACAACGATAACGATATTCATTTACATTAGCGTGTGGGATGGGAGGCCATGCTGGTACCCCACAGGGGTTTGGATTGTTTGGTCCCGGGATTGACGGAGTTGATGCCAAAGACCCTGGAGAGCCGTTGTCGGCCAGACGTATTCAGAGACTTGGTGCGCTAGATCCGGCCGTCAGGCGTCGATCAAATGAGCGCGCCCTGCAGACTTCGGCAGGCCTTGGCCACGAAGTCCTTCGACACCCCGGCCCACGGTACGAATCTGTCGAAGCCGTGGAAAGCGCCCTCCACGACTTCCAGCTCGCAGGGCACTCCGGCGGCACGCAGACGTTCGGCGTAGAGGAGGTCCTCGTCGTGAAACAGGTCGGCCGTCCCGATGCCCAACCAGGCCGGCGCCACTCCGGCTAAGTCCGACCGCCGACCCGGTACGGCGACATTGCGGTCGGTGTCCCCCAGGTACGAGTCCCAGCCAAACCGGTTACTTTTGGTGCTCCACATCCGCAGGTTGGTTTCGTCGACGTCGGTGCGCGTGGTGGTGCGGTCGTCGAGCATCGGGTAGACCAGCAGCTGCGCCGCCGGTGCGACCTCGCCCCGGTCACGCGCCAGCAGCGCAAGTGCTGCGGTCAGTCCGCCGCCGGCGCTGGCGCCGCCAATGGCGATGCGTGTTGGGTCGATCCAACCTTGCACCGATAGCCAGCGCAGCGCCGCATAGCAGTCCTCGACGGGTGTCGGATAGGGATGTTCGGGTGCCAGCCGATAGTCGACCGACACGACGGGAAGCCCCGTTTCCCGCATGACCTTGCGGCAGAAGAAGTCATCCTGACGTGCCGTGCCCATCACATAACCGCCGCCGTGAATCCACAGCAGAGCCGGGGACGGCTCGGTCAGGTTCTTGGGAACGTGTGCACGAACCGTCACGTCGTCGTTCACCGCCACGGTCCGCACCCCAAATCTGGGAAACAGCCCCGAGGCGCGGATCAATCCGCGCAGGGTGGAAAGGGTTCGTGGCAGGCCGACCTGTCGTGGAAATACCTTGGCCGCCAAACGGAGGCTGGGGTGAATGTCAGGTGACGACACACAGCGAGTATGCCGGTGGGAGGCGCATAACGTGGCGGTTTGGCATGACGGGGAATGTTTCGGACCCGAGTCCACTTGACCCGTGCGTACCTACGGAAGGACCACCATGACTCCACCACTGAAGGGTCGCCGCGCGTTTGTCACCGGCGGATCGCGCGGAATAGGCGCAGCCATCGTGCGCAGGCTCGCCGAAGATGGTGCGCGTGTCGTCTTCACGTTCTCGAGTTCACCGCAACCGGCCGCGGACGTCGTGGCCGATGTCAAGGAGGACGGCGGCTGGGCGCTGGCGGTCAAGGCCGACGTATCCGACCCGGCACAGCTCACGGCTGCGGTCAACGAGGCGGCCGAACACCTTGGCGGACTGGATATTCTGGTCAACAATGCCGGCATCGCATCCTTTGGCGACGTGGATACCGCGACCTTGGAAGACTTCGACGCGATCGTCGCGGTGAACGTGCGGGCTGTTTTCGCGGCCATCAAGGCGGCCTCCCCGCATCTGGCCGAGGGAGGCAGGATCGTCACCATCGGCAGCATCAACGGCGACCATTCGCCTACCCCCAACGCATCGCTGTACTCGATGTCGAAGGCGGCCGTCGCAGGCCTGACGCGCGGGCTGGCGCGCGAATTCGGCCCCCGGGGCATCACGATCAACAACGTTCAGCCGGGCCCGGTGGACACGGATATGAACCCAGAGAATGGCGAGCTGGCGCAGATCCTGCTCCCCAACATCGCGGTAGGGCGCTATGGCCAGCCTCGCGATATCGCCAGCTTGGTGAGCTATCTGGCATCGGATGAGGCCTGGTACATCACGGGAACCGCGATCAACATCGACGGGGGATTCACCGTCTAGCGCTCGCGAGGTCGCTAGGGTCAGGTCCATGGCCACTAGCGACACCCGGGAAATAGTCATCGAGGCGACCCCCGCGCAGATTATGGATGTCATCGCAGACTTCGAGGTTCTGCCGAAATGGTCTTCGGCGCATCAGAGTTCGACGGTGCTGACCACGGGCGACGACGGTAGACCGCACGAGGTGAAGATGAAGGTGAAGACGGCGGGCATCACCGACGAACAAACCGTCGCCTACACCTGGGGCGCCGATACGGTCAGCTGGACCCTGGTGAAGGCCAGTCAGCAGCGCCGTCAGGACGGTAAGTACACCTTCACGCCCAAGGGTGACAAGACGCACGTGAAGTTCGAGCTGACGGTCGACCCGCTGATCCCGCTGCCCGGATTCGTGCTGAAGCGGGCCATCAAGGGCGCCATGGAAACCGCCACCGATGGACTGCGCAAGCAGGTCCTCGCCACCTACCGGTAGACCCTTCCCTCCGCCAAGCCTCCCTAGTATCGTTATTCCGAATATCGAAACTAGGGAGTCTTGGGATAGTGGATAGACGCCAGGGGGGACGTCCCCGCGATCCGGACAAGGATGACGCGGTGCGCGAGACCGTGCGCCAGATGTTGGCGACCGAGGGGTATCAGGGCACCACCATCCCCGCCGTGGCCCGCGTCGCAGGCATCGGTGCTCCCACGATTTACCGGCGTTGGTCAACGCAGGCCGCCATGGTGGAGAGCGCGATCGCGGACCGCCCGTGGCCCGCGGCCCTCGCCGATCGCGGCGAATTCCAGGACTATCTGCCCGTGGTGGTGCGCGCTGTGGTCGAGTACTTTGCCGATCCCGCTACCCGCGCCGCGATGCCGGGACTCCTCGTCGAGTACCACCGCGAACCGGGGCAGTATGCGGATTTGGTCACGCGCACTGAAATGCCTCTGCGCGAAGCGTTCCGGACGGCACACGCCGAGGCTGTCGCCGCCGGCCGGCGTGCGGACCGGCCCGGGGCGGATGCGCTCTTCGACACCGTTGTGGGTATGGCCGTCTACCACGGCGTCTTGCGCGGCACCGCCGACGAAGCGCTCATCGAGCAGATTCTTGGTGTGGTGGGCGCGGCGAGCATTGTGGACCAGCGAAAAGTGAGGAAACGATGAACCGAGAAACCTTCTCCAGCCTGTTCGACCTCACGGGGCGTACGGCCATCGTCACCGGGGGCACCCGTGGGATCGGGCGATCTCTCGCCGAAGGTTATGCCTACGCAGGCGCCAATGTGGTTGTCGCAAGCCGCAAACCGGAAGCGTGCGCCGAGGCGGCCGAGCATCTGCGCTCCCTGGGCGGCCGGGCGCTGGGCGTACCGACGCACACGGGCGATATCGAATCCCTGGAGCACCTGGTGCGGGCCGCCGTCGAGGAGTTCGGCGGTGTCGACATCGTGGTGAACAACGCCGCCAATGCACTCACCGAACCGGTGGGTGCCTTCACCGTCGACGGGTGGGACAAGTCTTTCGGTGTGAACCTGCGGGGGCCGGTGTTTCTGGTGCAAGCCGCGCTGCCGCATTTGGTGAACAGTTCACACGCGGCAGTGCTCAACGTTGTCTCGGTGGGCGCTTTCATGTTTGGCCAAGGGGTCTCCATGTACTCGGCGGCCAAGGCGGCGCTGGTCTCATACACGCGGTCAGCGGCGGCCGAGCTCGCTTCGCGGGGTGTGCGTGTCAACGCACTCGCCCCCGGCGCGATCGACACCGACATGGTGCGCAAGACCCCGCCCGCCGAGGTGGAACGGATGGCCAATGCCAATCATCTTAAACGGCTCGGAGTTCCCGACGAAATGGTAGGTACCGCACTGCTTTTGACATCCGATGCGGGCAGTTACATCACCGGTCAGACCATCATCGCCGACGGGGGGTTGGTGGCCCGATGATTCACACGGAGCATCGCGACAACGGAATCCTGGTGGTCACGATCGATCGTCCCGAGCGCCGTAATGCACTGGACCCGCAGACCGTGGCCGAGCTGCACTCCGTGGTCGAGAAGACCGATGGTGACCCCAAGGTGCGGGTGGTGGTTCTCACCGCCGTCGGCGCATCATTTTGTGCCGGAGCCGATCTGAAGTCGCTGCCCACTGATTTCACCAATATCGGGGCGACCTCCACGGCCGCGCTGCTCGGTGCCACCGACTCGGAGCTGGTGCGGACGCTGGCGGCCCAGGAGTTGATGGCCTCGCTGTTCGAACGGATTCACCGGATGCGTCAGCCGGTCATCGCTGCTGTCAATGGACACGCGGTCGGTGGCGGGTTCGCATTGGCGCTAGCCTGCGATATCCGATTCGCCTGCCCGGAGGCCTCATTCGGCGCCGTGTTTATCCGTCATGGGGTATCCAACTGCGATATGGGAACCAGCTATCACCTGCCGCGGTTGGTGGGCGCGGCGCGCGCCGCAGAGCTGATGTTGACCGGACGGGTATTCGGCGCCGACGAGGCGCAACGGATCGGCTTGATCTTCGACGTGGTGCCCACTGAAACCCTCCTTGAGGCGGCGCTCGCGAAGGCCGAAGAAATCGCCGTGCACTCACCGTTGGCGGTATGGATGACGAAAGAGACGATGTGGCAGACGGTCGACGCGCCGAGCTTGCGTCATGCGCTGGACCTGGAAAACAGGACTCAGGTGATGTGTACTGCCACCGGCGAATTGCGCCGGTCCTTCGACGCTTTCAGGGAGGGGCGTGCCTAGTTCTCTGCCGGAGGTCCGGCCAGGATGGCGGTCACCATGTCGATGAGCTGCGCATTCATCTGCCCGTCGTCGAGATAGGTGCCGCTCAGGGACATCAGTCGATTGGTGTGCGCGATGTCGCCCAGAACTACGCAGGTCAGTGTGACCGCCTGGGTGACCCCGAATCGGATCGACGGCAGTGAGGCCTTCGGGCGCAGCCGTACGATCAGTTCCTGTAGTCGCGCGGCCTGAGGCTGAAAGCTCACGCTCATCGGGATAAGCGCGGGGTGCCCGCTGATGAGGAGCTTGCCGAGGGTGGAAAGCCATGCGGTTCCGCCCTCTTCGCCGATCTCGGACAGCGGGACGACGATCGCCTCGGCAATGGCGCGCAGTGTCCCGGCCCTTTCGGCGATGTCCAGCAACGCGAACCGGCGCTTTTCGAGCTGATTCAGGTATTTATCGAGCAGCGCCTCGATGAGACGTTCCTTGGATCCGAAGTGATAGTGCACCGACGCGACATTGGTGCCCGCTGCCGCCATGATGGCGCGCAGTGACACCGCATCCACGCCACGCTCGGCGAACAGGCGCTCGGCGGCACTGAGCAATCGCTGATCGGTGGAATCATGTGCGGAGGTGTCTGTTTCAGATGCGATGTTGGTCATTGGCCGGTGAACCGCGCCTCTCTCTTCTCGCGGAATGCGGACAACCCCTCGCGTGCATCGGCAGAGCTGATCACCTGGCGGGTAAGGCGGGCTTCGATCGCGCGGGCGTCTTCCTCGGCGATCCAACCGCTGTGCACCACGGCTTCCTTGGCATTGCGTACCGCGAGAGGTCCGTTGCGCGCCACGCGTTCGGCGAGGCTCCGCGCCTTGTCCAATGCGGTGCCCGCCGGCACCACGTGGCCCACCAGGCCGAAATGATAGGCCTCCTGGGCGGTCAGCGGCTCGCCCGTGAGGATCATTTCCATGGCCTTGGTGTAGGGAATCTGCCGTTTGAGCCGGACCATGGAGCCGGCACCGGGCACCAGCCCACGCTGCACCTCCGGAAGACCGAACGTGGCCCGATCATCGGCAACACGGATATCGGTCTGCTGCAACATTTCACATCCGCCACCCAGGCACGCACCGTTGACCGCCGCGATGAGCGGTTTGGTCAGGGTGTGGGTGAGTAGCAGTCCTTTGCCTATGGCGGCGGGATCGAGTGGCGGTGCGGAGCCGTCCCGGACCATCCAGCCGTCGCTGAGATCACCTCCTACGCAGTAGGCGCTACCGGCGCCGGTGATGATGGCCGCCCGGATACCGTCGTCCCCGTCGATCTCGTCCCAGGCCTGGGCGAGCTGTCCCACCATATTGGTAGACAATGCATTTCGCCGATGCGGACGGTTCATGGTCAAGATGACGATCGGGCCGTCCCGCTCGACGAGAAGTTCTCGATCTTCGGTCATGGTTTCTCGCTCCCCACCACCCATAAAGCATGGAACTGCGATGCGCCGCCCATGGCGTGGCCTATCGCGCGTCGGGCACCGTCGACCTGATGTTCTCCCGCCAGCCCCCGCACCTGCAAAGCGGCCTCGGCGAATCGAAGCAGGCCGGTCGCGCCGGTGGGGTTGCCCGAGAGCACACCACCGGACGGGTTGATCGGGTGTCTGCCCCCGAACGCGGTGTGGCCCTCGTCGACGGCGCGCCAGCCCGATCCCTCGGGAGCCAGCCCGATGTTCTCCATCCACATCGGCTCGTACCAGCTGTAGGGGATGTAGAGCTCGGATACATCGGCCTCGGTGGCCGGGTCGGTGATCCCCGCCTCGCGGTACGCCGCAGCGGCGCACTCCTGCCCGGCGCGTGGATTCACCTCATCGCGGCCCGCGAAATGGCCTGTCTCGGTTCGCCACCCGGTGCCGTGAATCCAGGCGGGCGGTCGTGGCGCATGCGTCGCGAACAGTTCGGAAGAAACGACGACCGCACACGAGCCGTCGGATGACGGGCACGATTCCAGGAACCGGATGGGATCCCAGAGCATCGGGGAGCTGCGCACCTCCTCGACGGTGATATCGGGCTTGTGGATATGTGCGTATGGGTTACGGATGGCGTTGAGGCGATGATTCACCGCGACTTGCCAGCCGATGTGTTCCGGGGCGCCCGAGCGGCGGATGTACTCACGGATGACGGGTGCGAAATGCCCACCCGCGCCGGCACCCAGCTGGGCACTGAACGGTAGCGGCCGGGACAGCGCCCAGGTGAAGTTGCCCTCTGACTCCTTGGAGTACGCGACGACCAGCACCCTTCCGGCAAGTCCGGCTTGCACCAGATGTGCGGCATAGATGGCCGCGTGCCCTCCGACGCTGCCACCGGTGAACACCCGGGTGACCGGCAGTCCGCGCGCGCCCATCGCGTCGGCGAGGTATAGCTCCGGATTCATCACGCCGTCGAAGAGATCGGGGGTCTTCGCGAGCACGATCGCATCGATATCACCGAACGTCAGCTCCGCGTCGGCCAGCGCGCCGTCCACCGCCTCGCGCACCAGCGCCGCGATGCTGACCTCACGCTTCTTGGCCTGCTTGCTTTGGCCGACACCGACTACGGCGACACGGGCGCTCATCCGCTCGCCTCCATGAGACACACCAGATTGTGCTGCAGTGCAGCGCCGTTGGTGGCGTGGGCAAGTGCTCGAGTGGCGCGGCCCTGCATGATGGCGCGAGCCGATTCACCGATGCGGATCAACCCGGTAGCGGTAGCGGGCGCACCCGCCAGCGGCCCACCGGATGGATTCACGAGCACGTTGTCGATGCCCAAGGCTTTGGTCAGTAGCGGTTCCACATAGCTGTACTCGGTGTGCAGCTCGGCGACTTCCACACTGGCGGCAGTGAAACCGGCCATAGCTGCTGCCTTGTCGGCGGCGATGCGCGCCGAGTCCACTACCGTGAGATCCCGCGAGCCGGGGTAGTGCGTGTCCATCCGGTGATCGATCGCCCTGATCCACGCCGGACGCCGGGCCAGGCGGCGTGCCACATCACCGGTGGCCAGGATCAGTACCGCGGCGCCGTCACCGACCGGCGCCACATCGTGTGGACGCAGTGGCGAGGCGATGTACGGCTGATCCAGCAGCGATTCGACTCCCGGAGCACCTGCCCTGAGCGCGAAGGGATTCGACAACGCATCGGTCAGCGATTGGTTCACCACATCGGCCATCTCTCGCTCTGTGGTGATACCGGCCTCGACGACGGCCGCCGCCTGCAGACCGGCGATCGCATGCCGATGCGGATGAAGGGGAGTCAGGTAGTAGGGGTCCAGTGAAGCGGGCGCCACCTGATCCAGGTCGGTGGGCAGCGCGCCGCGGCCGATGCCGTACACCAGGGCGATATCACCGTGGCCCAGTTGGAGCCATGACCAGGCCTCGTAACACGCCCATGCGGCGTCCATTTCGACATGGGATTCCGATATCGGCGGCCAGGCGCCGACAGCGTCGAGGGACTCGATGTACGCGAAGGTACGGCCCTCGAAGAAGTCATGGCTGCCTGATGCGTAGAAGTCGATGTCCTCGCGGCGCAGTCCTACCTGTTCGAGGGCCTCGCGGACCACGGGTAGCAGGATCTCGGCCATATCGTCACGAAGATTTGCTGCAGTACAAGCCGATTGGGAAAAAGAAACCACGGCAACATCACGCATGGGCGGCCTTGCCTGGCACTGGCCGGAAGTAGCGGATGCTCTGCATGCTGGCACCGAGCTCCTCATCGGTCACCCAGACCGGCTCTACGGTCATGCCGATGTGAACGAGGTCTGGCGCGGTGTCTCCGATCATGTGCATGAGTCTGTTGTCGGCGCCGTGCAACTGGATGTGCGCCACTGCGTAGGGCGGCGCGAACACTTGTCCCGGAAAGGGGAAGCTCACGATGCAGAAGGTCTCCACCGTTCCCGTCCCCGCGAGGGGGAACGGTTCACCCAGTTCCGTCAGGCATCGTGAACAGAATTGCGGCGCAGGACAGTACGCGCGTTGACAGCCAGGGCATCGGCGTGCCAGCAGGCGCCTGTGCGCCAGCCCGCGCAGGAAGATGGAACGACCGGATCCCGCCACATACGTGTAGTCCATGCGGAACGGGCTGGCGATCGAAGAGACCGGTTCGGGTAGTGCGGTCACTGCGGGCCCACCGGTTCGAAGCAGACGATATCGGTGATGGCGCCGACACGGTCCGGGCGCCATCGTGCGACGACGGGCAGTCCCGTTTTCATGGTCAGGGGATTCCCGCCGACATCGACGGCGTGGAACATCGCGTTAGTGGTTCCGTCGATGCGGATAAGCGCCCATGCGAAATCGTCCTGCAACTCGTCTGCCGGCCGCGACCGTACCCAGGTCCATTGCAGGACAACGCCCTTCGGTTCGAGTTCTACCAGCTCGCCGGTAGGGCCGGCATCGGCCGGGTCGAACTCGAGCACCGGGCACAAGACCTGACCATGGATTGTCCGTACTCCGAAAAGTCGCGCGTCCCGCAGTCCGCCGAGGAAGGTGCCGATCTTGGGGCCGACGGTGCGCTCGAATCCGAACTCGATCGTGTACGGCGCGCGCAGGGATTCGGAGGATTGGTCGCTCACAGCCCTCCCGACGCGGTTCTATCAATTGATTGAATCGAGCGATAGGACCGTAACACGGGAGTGATGGCGGCCACAGATTTACGTGGACACCAATGCGGCGAGGGATGGCGGTTATCGCGGAGGGGGTGGCTTCAGGGCCTTTTCGAGCTGGGGTGTCAGTTGTTCGAGGGCATAGATCCGGGCTAGCGGGCCTCCGAGCCGAAGGGCGCTCACCACCGGGCTGTCCGCCGGGATGTAGACAGCGCGCCCCTCGGTGACGGCACGCAAATCGGCGAGACCGTTCGTGGACTTCGCCTGCTGTTCAGTGGCTCCCACCACCACCAGGAGGTCCTCGTCGGCCTTGGCCTTCAGCTCGTTATCCGGCACCGGGCCGGAGTATCGCTGGCTGAGGAACCCCAGACCGTCGAACACCGCGCGGCGTGGGTCGCGGAAACCCAAGAGGAAGGTGCCTTGTCCGTCGGCGACCCAATCGACCACGGCCGTGCGGTTGACCCAATGTTGATGTCCAGTGCGTATCTGGTTGTACCGAGTCCCGACCTCTTCGGATCGCATGCGCGCCCGATCAGACTTGCCCAGGGCTCGCCCGATTGTGAAGAGCTGTGTATACCAAGGTGTTTCGGCGCGATCGACTCGATCTTCCGAGACCACGGTCGGCGCGATTTTGGCCAGCTTGTCGTAACTGGGTCTGTCGATATCGGCGCCGGTGGCCAGGATGACATCGGGTTTGGCGGCCGCGATGGCATCGAAGTTCAGTTCCGAGCCCGAGACGACGGGGGGATAGGAGACCTCCGGAACGACCCAGGGGTACATCGGGTACTCCGGCAGGGTGGACCGGACACCAACGGGTTTAGTGCCCAACGACTGCACCAGATCCTGGTCGTTCCATCCCAGGGTGACGACGCGATTGGGTCGTGTCGCGAGGAACGCACCGCCGTACCGGTGGGGGATGCTGAGCGGGAACCCGTCGGGAGACAATGTCGGCGGGGCGGCGGGTAGCGGACTTTGGTTGCGAGAACACCCGGCAAGTGCCAGCAGCGTCAGCAGCGCGGCAATGACGCGCCATCCGGCAGTTGCCATGCCGAGCAAACTACCATCGCCCGACGTCGATATACGAACGTGATCGCAATCGGCTCGGGGTGAATCGAACGGGCGGGCACCGGGTTGCACGCCCACCACCTGCGAGAACGTCACCAGGCGGGACGCCGTTTGCTGGACGTTGCCATTGACGCTGGGGTGGGACCTTCATACGTTTGCGCCGTTCCCAGCTCGTGCTACGGGTCAGAGCAACAGTCCAATAGGAAGCCGATGATTAAGCATCTCACCCGCCGCGCGACGGTCGCCCTCGTCGTGGCAGCCGCGGCGATGTCGCCTGCCGCCTACCCGGCAGTGGCCGATACGGCCACCCCGCTCAACGGCCTGTTCGCGTTGACTCCCGGCAGCTGCGCGGAGGGTCGCGCCACGGGCTCCTACTTCCGCATGATCTTGCCCGCGGGTGACGCCTCCGGCCCCTACCTCGCCAACGGCGATTCCACCTGCTCGGATAACACGGTCACCCTGCTGGCGCCCGGTACCGATGGTGGCCTGAAGTCCGGTGAGTATCAGCCGCAGCCCGGCAACGCATTCGATGGAAATGGAAATGCGGTGTCCGGCAGTATTACTCAGCCAGTGAAGTTCTACGGCGTGGGCTTTGCCACGGCGTCCAACCAGACCGATCCGCAGACCGGCCAGGGCACTGCCACGCCCCAGATCACCGTCAGTGGCAACAAGCTCGGCGGCGACCTCAGTGCCTTCGGCGTGACCTGGAACAACCAGGTGTTCAACCAGGGATCGCCCAAACCCGGTGGCGCGTTTCCCGGTAAGACCACACCGGTGACCGGCACCTACGACCGCAACACCGGCGCATTCATCGTCGAGTGGACCAGCCAGATCGTGGGCGGTCCTTTCAACGACTTCACGGGACTATGGCACCTGGTCGGCAAGGTCGGGGGCAGCCCCGGTGGCGCCGCGGTGGCCGAACCGCCGCCGCCTCCTCCGCCGGGTGCCCCACCGGCAGCGGCGGATGCGCCTCCCGCCGTGGCCGCGCCCGCGGCCCCTGGGCAGGTTGTCGTGCAAGCTGGGCAACAAGTGGTGGCACCGCCACCGCTGTCGGCCGGCCAGCAGCTCATCGCGCTGCCGGTTGACGACAATCCCCGCACCATCACCCCGCCATGGGTCATTGCCCTGTTGGTGTTCGTGGCGATCGGCGGCGGAATCCTGTTTGTGGTGGGGGAGCGGATCTTCAGCCGTGGCCGCTGAGCGGTTGGCTGAGACGTCTCAGCCGACCCTGCCTTCTTACGCCGACATCGTCGGTGAGGAGGCTGTTGTCGCCGAGGCCGGACCGGCGCCGCGACCCCGGTGGCGGTTTGTCGCGCTCATCGCCCTTGGTGTGCTCCTGTTCGCGTTGCCGGTGGTCACCGGAATGTTCACACGTGCCGCGGGCGGTCAGCAGCTGCTGACCGAGTTCCGGCCCTACGTGTCGTCGGAGGTGATCGCCAAGTTCCGCGGTTACCTCGATACCGTCGACGCCGCCCGTACCGATGTGCAGGCGACCCAGTCGATCGCGGGAGGACATTACGAGCGACTGGATACCTTTGTGGCGCAGTATCCGTCGATCCGTCAGGACATGAACGGTCTGCTCGATGCGGTCGAGGGTCAGGTGGGTAATTACGGGCAGTTGCGCGCCGTGGGCCCGTTCGACGTGCTGCCGTTCCTGCTGGCGGTGCCGGGACTGGTCTTGGTAGGTGCCGGTGTGTGGGGACTTCGCCGTACCGGCAACGGTGAAAAAGCTTTCGGTGCACGGATTCTCGCGATCCTTGCGGCGGCGGTGCTCATCGCCGTGCCCTTCGCGGACGGGCTCTTCTCCCGTGCCCCGGCGGGTGCGCAGCTCATCGATGCATTCACCCCGATCATGACCCACGAGCGGGTGGCCGCGGTGCAGCGGCACTTCGTGGTGCTGGTCGCGGCGGAAGGGGAGTTGGACACCCAGTTCCTGGGTGATTTGCGGCAGCATGACTCGGCCCGCGCGGTTCCGGGTATCGACGCCTTCGTTTCGCAATGGCAGCCCATGACAGCGGATTTCGCTTCGCTGATCGGGGTGATGGCCGACAACGTCGACAATTTCGGCAGGGTGGTGGCGCTCGATCGGATCACGGCCCCGCTGGGATTCCGATCGTTCGACTACTTCGGGTGGTTCTTCCTCGTGCCCGGTGTACTGGCGGCCGCTGCCGCTATTGACGTGAAAGGAGCCGCACGGTGGCCCAGAAAACGATGACGCGCGGCACATTTGGTGTAGCGCTGGCGGCCGTGGTGCTGGTGACGGCTCCGGCCTGTGGATCGGAGAAGCCGACCGAGTCTCCGCTCACCGGGCTGCTGGCATTGGAGCCCGGCAAGATCGAGGGGAACAAGCTCAGCGGCACCTGGTTCAAGATGGTGCAGCCGGGCGGTAACCCCCAAGAGGGTCCGTTCATGCCCAATGCGAATTCTCCTGTGCCGCAAGGGGCAGCTACTCTGCTCTCGCCGGGCGCAGATGGCGGTTTGGTACTGGGCGACTACCAGGGTGAGCCGGATCCGGCGTTCGATGAGGCCACCGGGTACTCGCTGGCGGCCCGCGTCACCCAGCCGACGAAGTTCTTCAATATCGAGTTCGGCATCTCCACCAACAAGATCGACCCGCAGACTCAGCGCGAGCTGCCGGCGCCCTCGGCCACGGTGGCGGGTGACCAGATTTCGGCGGACGTGTCCGCATGGGCCGCCTCGTGGAACCGCCAGGAGTTCAACCAGGGCGCGCCCAAGCCGAAACCCAAGGAGCAGGCCCAGATCCCCGGCGAGGCTCGCGCCAAGCAGGTGTGGGAGTTCGTGGCCGGGCGCTGGGTCGGCCGCGATTCCGTGGACGGCGAAAGCCCTAAAGCCACCGGTACATACGACAAGGACACCAAGAAGTTCACTCTCGACTGGACGAGTCTCATTGTGGGTGGCCCGTTCAACAGCTTCACGGGAGTCTGGCACCTCGAAGGCGTGGTGAAAGACCGATGAGTTCGACACCAGCAGAAGAGACCGCTCCGATCGCTGCTCCGATTGCTTCCGTTGACCGCAGGCCCACCAAGGAACGCGTATTCGGGATAGCCGTAAGGGCATTCGCTGCCATCACGGTGATCGGCAGCGTGGCCGCCATTACCCAGCTCTCGTATTCGCCTGCGCGTGCACCCATCGTCGGATACCAGATCGTGAACCGCGACGGATCGATTCCCGAAGGTGCCATCCCGATCCCGGTACCCCCGCCGGGGCCGCAATTGATTGCGCCGCTGCCGCGGCCTCAGGTGCCTTCGCATCCACCGGGTCAGGCTGCGGGACCGTTTGGTGCACTGCCTTCGGTGACCGACCGCGGGCTTCCGATATCCGTCGCACAGCCCTGCCCCTTCGGCTGGCCGGCGCCCGGTCCGGATGAGCAGGGCGGGTTGGCCTCGCTGATCGATGTGGCTCCGGCCGCGGGTGTGTTCTCGTCCGAGGCGTTCGCTCCGGCTACGGCGTATGAACCGATCCTGAAGATGATGGGTCCGGTGCTGGCCCGGATCTCCCCGCTGCTCTCGCGGCATCCGTGGGCGATCGACCAGTTCGTCACCCGGTTCCAGACCGTCATGGTGCGCGTTCTCGAGGCGATCCTGCCCTATTACGGCCCCTACCGGAACGACGTCCTCAAGGCCGAGGGCGATCTCGCAAAGGCGTTGACTCCCTTCCTGGAAAGCCTGTACAACACGCCGACGGCGCAATGCCTCGTCGCGTGGGAGGCGCAGCGCATTCGGGACGCGCGTGGGGGCCGCCCACCGGCGCTGCGCCTGCATGATCTGGGCAAGGTGATTGATCTGTACCGTTCGACGCACTGGCGTGAGGGCGACGATGATCCGCCACCTCCGCCGCTGCCGGCCTACGAGTTCACGCCGGCGCCCGCGCCCCCACCGGCCTCGGATGCTCCGGCCGCCCCGAGTACGTCGCGACCGGTGATCCCCAACTTCCCGACACCGACCCCGGCCCCCGCGCCCACACAGACGTCGTCACCGGCCATCTCCTCGTCTCTCTAGCCGCACTTCCCAACCAACGGGTTGAGTGGCTAGGGTGACCCTCATGGGTGACACTGGCGTCAAGACAGGCCCTCTCGCGGGCGTAAAGGTGATCGAGCTCGGCGGTATCGGCCCTGGGCCGCATGCGGCGATGATGTTGTCCGACTTGGGGGCAGACGTCATTCGGGTGCGTCGTCCCGGTGGTCTCGCCATCCCCGCCGAGGAGACGGACCTGTTTCACCGCGGTAAGCGCCTGGTCAACCTGGACGTCAAGAAGGACCCCGAGGCGCTGCTGGCGCTCGTCGACAAGGCCGATGTGTTGCTGGATCCCTTCCGGCCCGGGGTGTGCGAGCGAATCGGGATCGGACCCGAGGAATGCGCCAAGCGCAACCCGCGGCTGATCTTCGCCCGGATGACGGGCTGGGGTCAGACCGGCCCGATGGCCGACCGGGCGGGCCATGACATCAACTACCTGTCGCTGACCGGCGCGCTGGGGTCGATGGGCTACAAGGACCGCCCACCGATGCCGCCGATGAACCTCGTCGCGGATTTTGGTGGTGGCTCAATGCTTTTGGTGCAGGGCATCCTGGCCGCGCTGTATGAGCGCGAGAAGTCGGGCGAGGGGCAGGTCATCGATGGCGCGATGGTCGACGGCGTCAGCCAGTTGGCTCAGATGCAATGGACGATGTACAACAACGGACTGCTGTTCGACGAGCGCGAGTCGGGGCTGCTCGACGGCGGTGCGCCGTTCTACGGCACCTACGAGACCGCCGACGGCAAGTACATGGCGGTGGGATCCATCGAGCCACAGTTCTTCGCGATTTTGGTGCAGGGCCTGGGGCTGGACCCCGAGAGCGTTCCGTTCCAGCTCGACAAGGCGCGCTACCCCGAGATGCGCAAGCTGTTCGACGATGCGTTCAAGACCAAGACCCGCGACGAATGGACCGAGATCTTCATCGGTACCGACGCCTGCGTGTCACCGGTGCTCACCTGGGGTGAGGCCAAGCAGAATGCGCACCTTCGCGATCGCGGCACCATCACCGATGTCAACGGCGTGACCCAGGCCGCGCCGGCCCCGCGCTTCTCGCGGACGCCGAGCGGGCCCATCGAGGCGCCGCCGAAGGACACGACCGAGCTCGCCGATATCGGCTGGTGACTTAGCCGAGATTGTCGGTACTAGGTACTGGTAGTCTCATCCCGAGCAATGACGCTATGAGGAGGCTTGATGACCACTGCCCGACACGCCGCCGAATCCCGGCTGGCCGCCGCCGTCACATACGCGGGGCCGGAATGGATGGGCAAGGCCAATTGGCATTCGGTGGCCGAGACCTATCTGTTCAAGGCAGTCGGTAAGCCGGGGCTCTATGCGCTGACCCGGCTGATGCTGGCCGTCAACCGCCGGTTCCCTGACGCTCTGCTGAATCGGCGATACGACGGACTGGAACGTCTCATGGGCTGGATGCCAGGCGTGTCCGGAACCCGCACGGAGCCTGTGCAATTGCCGAACTGCGCGGCCGAATGGACGTGGAATGCTAAGAATGAACCGGGGCCGGACGCGCCGGTGGTCATTTACTTCCACGGGTCGGCGTTCATCGCGTTGGGGATCAACAGCCATCGCCCGTTGGTCAGCCATATCGCGCGTGACTCCGGTGCACGGGCGCTGAGCGTGGGTTACCGGTTGTGCCCGCGCAATCTGGTCGAAGATGCCGTCGCCGACGGTGTCGATGCGTACCGCTACGTGTTGAGTCAGGGCGTCGCTCCCGAGAACATCGTGCTCGCAGGCGATTCGGCCGGAGGCTTCCTGGCGGCCATGACCGCCATCGCGGTGCGCGATGAGGGCTTGACGCCGCCCGCGGGATGCGTGCTGATCTCGGCGGCGACCAACAACGACATGGAGCCGAAGTATGCTGCCGCCAAGCGCGTCGGCGATGCCATGTTCCCCGTCGACTTCTTGAAGATGATCAACGACGTGTTCCTGTTGCGCAACGGCGCACGCGAGCCGGGGCCATGCCCGGCGGATGCCGACCTGACCGGACTGGGGCCGTTCCTGCTGCAGGTCGGCTCGCAGGAAGCGTTGCGACCGGACTCCGAGCTGTTGGCGGAACGTCTTGTCGCCGCCGGAGTTCCGGTGCGGTTGCAGATTTTCGACCGCGCCATTCACGTGTTCCAGGTGTTCGCGGCGACCAACCCGGACGCCCGGCGGGCGGTGGGAGAGATCACCGAGTTCATCAAGGTCCTGCCGGGGCTGGCCAGGGCGCGGCAGCGTCCCGACACGATCGCGACGGGACTAACCTCCTAGCCGCGCCAGGCGGGATATTGCCTCGTCGATCACCGCATCACGTTTGGCGAAGGTGAACCGCACCAGGTGATTCCATTGATCGGCCGTGTCGGTGTTGGGGTCGCAAAAGGCGCTTACCGGAACCGCCGCTACGCCGACGGTTTCCGGTAGGCGCCGACAAAGTTCTGCGCTGTCGCTGAATCCCAGGGGGCGTGGATCTGCGCAGACGAAGTACCCGCCGTGGCTGCTGTGCACCTCGAAGCCCAGGCCGGTGAGCGCCTCAGCGAGACGATCGCGCCTGCGCTGCAAGGACTCTCGTAGATTCTTTACCCAGGCCTGTTCGGTGTCGAGGGCTACCGCTACGGCCGGCTGAAACGGTGCACCGCCGACGTAGGAAAGGAACTGCTTGGCGGCGCGCACGCCCGTGATCAACTCTGGTGTGCCACAAGCCCAGCCGATCTTCCAGCCGGTGCAGTTGAACGTCTTGGCGGCGCTGGAGATCGTCACGGTGCGATCGGCCATCCCGGGCAGGCCGGCCATGGGTGTCTGGGTGCGCCCGTCGAAGAGCAATCGCTCGTACACCTCGTCGGAGATGACCAGCAGATCGTGTTCGACCGCCAGCTCAGCGACCCGTGCCAATTCGGAGTCGGTGAACACCTTGCCCGTTGGATTGTGCGGGGAGTTGATGATCAGTGCCGCGGTCCGGGGTGTGATGGCGGCCGCGAGCGTGTCGGTGTCTAATGCGAAGCCCGCTCCGTCGGGAACGAGTGGCACCGGGACGCGAACGGCGCCCGCCATGGCCACCACGGCGGCATACGAGTCGTAGTAGGGCTCGATCAAAATGACCTCGGAGCCGGGTTCGACGAGGCCGAGGACCGCGCCCGCGATTGCTTCGGTGGCGCCGACGGTGACCAGCACTTGCGTATCCGGATCGAGTTCCTCGCCATAGCGGGCGAGTCGGTCGGCGGCGATGGCCCGGCGCAGTTCGGGAACGCCCAACCCGGGCGGGTACTGATTGAGGCCCGAACGGATGGCCTGCTGTGCCGCGTCCAGCATGGACGCGGGCCCGTCTTCGTCGGGGAAACCCTGGCCCAGATTGATTGCGTCGTGTTGGACGGCGAGGGCCGACATCTCGGCGAAGATCGTTGCGCCGAAGGGGCGCAATCGTTTGACGGTCTTCGGGTTCACGCTGGCCCGTGTTCGGTGCTACCCGGCTTCATGCCGGGCAGCCTACCGGCGGACCTAGCAGCTGGGCGGTTCGAAGGACAGGTCGGTATCCGGTATCGGGCAGAAGTAGTGGCTGAATCCGGGATTGCCGCGGTCCCGGTTGTCCACGAAGACCTCCACATCCCGGTCCGCCCGGTACACCCGGTAGTAGGTGGTGGTGTCCTCGAGGAAGAAATTGGCGACGGTGGTCGTCAGCTCCGCACCGGTGCCCGCCGCGCGGGCTTGACGCATGCAGTTCAGATAGTTCGGGGGGATCTCGTGTGAGGGCGGCAGCATGCGCAGGCGGCCACAATTCTGCAGCGGTGCGCGCTGCTCGAATGCGGTGTCGGGGGACAGGGGTTCCGGCTCGGCCTGTGCTGCCGGCGGACACACGGCGGCGGCAACCGCCAAGGTCGCCGTCGCGATGCAGAGTCGTGTGAGCATCGCTTCAGGCTTGTCGCCCACGGTGTAAAAGCGGGAGGTTTCGGCGAAATCTCGTCGAAGAGCACCGCACAGCGCGTGCCCGCTTGGGGGTCGCACCCCAGACGGCCTATCGGTCGGGCTGGTCTGACGGTGAGTCGCACCTGGGGTCGCCGGGGTAATTGAGCGGTGCGGCCCAGCAGAAGAAGTGGTTCCAGCGGCCATTGCCGAACTGGTCCGCGCTGAAGTCGACGAAGACCTCCACCCTCTGGTCGCGCGAGAACACTCGGTAATACGTCGTGATGGGATCGCCCTCGGTAGTGGATTCGACGATCTTGAGTTCACCGCCACGGCCCGAGGCTCTGGCGTTGTTCATGCAGTCGCGCTGTGCGGCGGGCAGGTCCTGCCGGACGAACCTGTATGTCCCGCAGCTGGGAAGGGCCGCGCGTTCGGTGAAGGCGGCAGGCGGTGGCGAGGCCGCGGGGCAGTAGATAGTCCTTGCGTCCAGCCAGTACCAGCCCATCCACACCGCGAATATTGCGAGAACTGCAATGGCGCCGATGACCACGCGTCTTAGCGGTAGAGACCGAGTCCGCAGCACACTTCGAGCGTACCGGCATCAGATTCCCAACCAACGGGTTGGGAGGGCTGCTTACCATGGGGACGCCACCCTGGTCTAACGTAAGGCTGTCTCGGCGAAACTGACCCGGAGTCAACCCGGCGTCACAAGGCTGCGGCACTTGCACCACATGCCCCATACGCACCCCCTATAAGGACGTATACCCATGACTGAAGCATTCATCTACGAGGCCATCCGCACGCCTCGCGGCAAGCAGCGCGGCGGCGCCCTCAACGAGGTCAAGCCGCTGAACCTGGTGGTCGGCCTGATCGACGAGATCCGTCGCCGTTTCCCCGACCTGGACGAGAACCTGATCAGCGACGTCGTGCTCGGTGTCGTTGCCCCCGTGGGCGATCAGGGTGGCGACATCGCCCGCACCGCGGTGCTGGCCGCTGGCCTGCCCGATACCGTCGGTGGCGTTCAGCTCAACCGTTTCTGTGCTTCCGGTCTGGAAGCAGTCAACGTCGCCGCACAGAAGGTCCGTTCCGGTTGGGACGACCTGGTGCTCGCCGGTGGTGTCGAGTCGATGTCGCGCGTGCCGATGGGCAGCGACGGCGGGGCCTGGGCCTCGGACCCGGCCACCAACTACGACGTGTCCTTCGTGCCGCAGGGCATCGGTGCCGACCTGATCGCCACCATCGAAGGCTTTACCCGTGACGACGTCGACGCTTACGCCGCTCGCTCGCAGGACCGTGCGGCAGCCGCGTGGTCCGGCGGTTACTTCGCCAAGTCCGTTGTGCCGGTCAAGGACCAGAACGGCCTGCTCATCCTGGACCACGACGAGCACATGCGTCCGGGCACCACGGCCGCGGACCTGGGCAAGCTGAAGCCCGCGTTCGAGGGCCTGGCCGCACTCGGCGGCTTCGACGATGTTGCGCGCATCAAGTACCACTACGTCGAGAAGATCAACCACGTGCACACCGGCGGCAACAGCTCGGGCATCGTCGACGGCGCCGCCCTGGTGCTGGTGGGCTCCGAAGAAGCCGGCAAGTCGCAGGGTCTGACCCCGCGTGCCCGTGTCGTGGCGACTGCCACCACCGGTAGCGAGCCGCTGATCATGCTGACCGGACCTACTCCGGCCACCCAGAAGGTGCTCGACCGCGCCGGGCTGACCGTGGACGACATCGATCTGTTCGAGCTGAACGAGGCGTTCGCCTCGGTGGTCCTGAAGTTCCAGAAGGACCTGAACATCCCGGACGAGAAGCTCAACGTCAACGGCGGCGCCATCGCCATGGGCCACCCGCTGGGCGCCACCGGCGCCATGATCACCGGAACCATGGTCGACGAGCTGGAGCGTCGCGGCCTCAAGCGCGCCCTCATCACCCTGTGCGTCGGCGGCGGCATGGGTGTGGCCACCATCATCGAGCGAGTGTAGGGAGAACCAGAACCAATGAGTGCAAACACAATTCAGTGGGAAAAGGATGCCGACGGCATCGTCACCCTCACCCTGGACGACCCCAACGGTTCGGCCAACGTCATGAACGACGACTACAAGCAGTCGATGGCTGCGGCCGTCAAGCGCCTTGTGGAAGAGAAGGATTCGATCACCGGCGTGGTGGTCACCAGCGCCAAGAAGACCTTCTTCGCCGGTGGTGACCTCACCAAGATCATCCAGATCCAGCCGGAGAACGCCCAGGAGGCTTTCAACGAGGTCGAGGAGATCAAGAAGGACCTGCGCACGCTGGAGACCTTCGGTCGTCCGGTCGTGGCCGCCATCAACGGTGCCGCCCTCGGTGGTGGCCTGGAGATCGCATTGGCCACCCATCACCGGATTGCGGCCGATGTCAAGGGATCTCAGATTGGCCTGCCCGAGGTATCGCTGGGTCTGCTGCCCGGCGGCGGTGGCGTCACCCGCGTGACCCGCATGCTCGGCATCCAGAACGGCTTCGTCACCGTGTTGGCGCAGGGCACCCGGTTCAACCCGACCAAGGCCAAGGAAGTCGGCCTGATCGATGAGCTGGTTGGCTCCGTCGACGAGCTGATCCCCGCCGCCAAGGCGTGGATCAAGGCGAACCCGGAGGCCGTGCAGCGTTGGGATGTCAAGGGATACAAGATCCCCGGTGGCACCCCCTCCACGCCGGCGCTGGCGGCCATCCTGCCGTCGTTCCCGTCGAACCTGAAGAAGCAGCTCAAGGGCGCGCCGATGCCGGCCCCGCGGGCGATCCTGGCCGCCGCGGTCGAGGGTGCCCAGGTGGACTTCGATACGGCCAGCCGTATCGAGAGCCGTTACTTCACCAGCCTGACCACCGGCCAGGTCGCCAAGAACATGACGCAGGCGTTCTTCTTCGACCTGCAGACCATCAACGGCGGCGGGTCACGTCCGGATGGCATCGCCAAGCAGGAGATCAAGAAGATCGGTGTGCTGGGCGCGGGCATGATGGGTGCCGGTATCGCCTACGTCTCGGCCAAGGCCGGTTACGACGTCGTGCTGAAGGACGTCTCGCTCGAGGCGGCCCAGAAGGGCAAGGGCTACTCGGAAAAGCTTGAGGAGAAGGCTCTTTCGCGCGGCAAGACCACCGCGGAGAAGTCGGCTGCGCTGCTGGCCAAGATCACCCCGACCGCAGATCCGGCCGACCTGGCAGGCGTCGACTTCGTGGTCGAGGCGGTCTTCGAGAACACCGAGCTCAAGCACAAGGTGTTCCAGGAGATCGAGGACATCGTCGAGCCCAACGCGCTGCTTGGCTCCAACACCTCCACCCTGCCCATCACCGGGCTGGCCGCGGGTGTGAAGCGCCAGGAGGACTTCATCGGCATCCACTTCTTCTCGCCCGTCGACAAGATGCCGCTGGTGGAGATCATCCGCGGTGAGAAGACCTCGGACGAGGCGCTGGCCCGGGTGTTCGACTACGTGCTGGCCATCAAGAAGACCCCGATCGTCGTCAACGACAGCCGTGGCTTCTTCACCTCGCGCGTCATCGGCACGTTCGTCAACGAGGCCGTCGCGATGCTGGCTGAGGGCATCGAGCCCTCGACCATCGAGCAGGCCGGCAGCCAGGCCGGATACCCGGCGCCGCCGCTGCAGCTGTCGGATGAGCTGAACCTGACGCTCATGCAGAAGATCCGCAAGGAGACCGTCGAGGCGGCCAAGGCCGAGGGCAAGGATCTGCCGGACGATCCGGCGGGCGGTGTCATCGACACCCTGGTGGATGCGGGACGCCCGGGCCGTCTGGGTGGTGCCGGCTTCTACGACTACGTGGACGGCAAGCGCACCGAGCTGTGGC
The DNA here is from genome assembly GCF_016767715.1 of Mycobacteroides chelonae. Classification (NCBI taxonomy): domain Bacteria; kingdom Bacillati; phylum Actinomycetota; class Actinomycetes; order Mycobacteriales; family Mycobacteriaceae; genus Mycobacteroides; species Mycobacteroides chelonae. The sequence goes on from NZ_CP050145.1 coordinate 758,364, forward strand.
CCGGCCTGCGCACGACGTTCAACACCCGATCGGGTGCTGACGCGGCCAACCCGCCGCTGCAGGACCTCATCGACCGCATGCTGTTCGCGGAGGCCATCGAAACGCAGAAGTGTTTCGACGAGGGCGTGTTGACCTCGACCGCCGATGCCAACATCGGCTCGATCTTCGGCATCGGCTTCCCGCCGTGGACCGGCGGTGTGCACCAGTACATCGTTGGGTACGAGGGCCCCGCAGGTAAGGGCAAGGCTGGATTCGTTGCTCGTGCAAAGGAATTGGCCGCCAAGTACGGCGACCGATTCACCCCGCCTGCGTCGCTGCTGGACGCGTAGGTACCGCTCAACGGCACTACAGCCGCTCACCCTCCGGGGTGGGCGGCTGTAGTCGTTTTACGGCTCGTCGTGACGGTGCGGACGGAGCCCGCCCGATGCGTGTCCCCGAAGATTCAGCAGATTTAGAGTCGGTTACCAGAAGTGGCCGATCCAGAGGAGTGGTCCACGCCACAACGATGGTGGCTGGCGTAGTGGCCCACAAAAAATCACCCAGATCTCGCGGGTTCTCTGCTGGCACTACAGACATAGTTATTGATACTTCGCGTAACCAGATATGAATGGCCAGGTCATACGGTATTTCTATGTAGTAGTTGTATTTGCGGGAATTGGGTTACCGTAAGTCTTACGGGAAGTTGCTGTCATATGGCGTAACGCGGCGTTACCCACAGTTCACTAGCTATTTCTTTGATGGAACGTACCTTTGCGAGATATTTATTCGCTACGCTGCTCGCAATGATTAATGTCTTTGCCGTCCGCACTGTCGCAGGCAAATCGAGCATGGTCACGCTCGTAGTCCAGATCGCTGAACAGGAATAGGGACGATGGTTGCACTCGGAACGATCCACGATTGGCGCCCCAAGCCGGGAACCGTCATTTCCTGGAGTGCTTCGCCAGGCGCCCGCCAGGTCGCCGCCCAGGCTCCTGCCAGCATGGTGCCGCCCAGCTATCAGCAGGCCCAGCATGTGCGTTCGTACCGGGATCTGGCCCGTCAGGACCGCGAGATGGCCCGTTTGGGAATCGGTTCCTGGGATGTCCTAGGTGTCTGCGATATCGATGCGATGACCGCGGCGATCAACGCACATCTGCGACGGCACGACACCTACCACTCGTGGTTCGAGTTCGACAGGGCCGACAACATCGTCCGGCATGTGATCGAGGATCCGCAGACCATCGACTTCGTGCCGCAGGATCACGGGCTGCAGGGGCCCGACGAGATCCGCGCGCACCTGCTGCGTACCTCGGGTACTCCGCTCTCGTGGGACTGCTTCACGTTCGGGGTGATTCAACGTGCGGATCACTTCACGGTGTACCTGAGCGTTGATCATCTACACACCGACGGCATGTCGACCGGCATCCTGTACGTCGAGATCCAGTTGATGTACGCCAGCCTGGTGCACGGGGCGGCACTGGAACTCCCGGCTCCCGCGGGATATCTGGATTTCTCCGCCCGTGAGCGCGCGCACAACCAGTCCATGAGCCTGGACTCCTTCGAGGTGCAGACCTGGCTCCGGTACGCGCGGGACAACGGGGGCACGCTGCCCGACTTCGTCCTGCCGCTCGGCGACCGATCTGTGCCGAACGTCGGCGGCATGGTCGCGGCCCAGCTGCTCGATGCCGAGCAGACGGTGGCATTCGAAAAGGCTTGCGAACGGGCGGGTGTGCGATTCAGCGGTGGTGTGTTCGCCTGCACCGCACTGATCGACCGCGAGCTCACCGGCGCCGACGTCTTCTACGGCATCACCCCGTACGACACCCGCAGCACCGCCGAGGAGCAGATGTCGGTGGGGTGGTACGCGAGCTTCATTCCCTTCGTGGTGGATATGTCGGAGGACTCTTTCGCGCGGGTCGCGCGATCGGCGCAGAAGTCGTTCGACGAATGCCAGCCGCTGGCCAAGGTTCCGTTTGAGCGCGCGCTGGAGCTCGCCGGTCCTGAGTCGGGGTTGGCCGCCCCCGAATACGTGGTTCCGATGGTGTCTTTCCTGGATGCGCGCAAGATCCCGGTCAGTGCCGAATGGGACCGCATCAATGGCGGAATCTACGGGGACAGCCGTTCTTCCGATCAGGTGTGTATGTGGGTCAACAGGTTTGAGAATGAAACCAACCTGACCATCTCGTTCCCCGACAACGCTGTCGCCCGTGAATCTGTGTCGCGCTATTTCGATGTGGCTCGCAGGGTGTATCAGCGTGTCGCGCAGTCACAGTTCGTTTCCTGATTCCGCGGCATTGCGGCCGCATTTGAGCAGCAGTGAAAGGTTGGCACCGTCATGAGCACAAGCCTTGATGTCGCGGTGAATGGAACCAGCTCACCGGATTTCGACAATGTTCGGCGCGCGTTTGCACTGAATTTCCTGGAGAACGACGAGCTGGGCGCGGCGGTCGCGATCTGGGTCGACGGTGAGCTCGTCGTCAATCTGTGGGCCGGATGGGCCGACGAGGCCCGCACCCGTCCCTGGACCGAGGACACCTTGGCGCCGGTGTATTCGGGCACCAAGGGATTGATGAGCACCTGCGTTCACATGCTGATCGAGCGCGGTGTGCTGGACCTGCATGCGCCGGTCGCGCGGTACTGGCCCGAATTCGGCCAGGCCGGTAAGGAATCCATCACGCTGGCCATGGTGCTCGGGCACCGGTCGGGTGTGATCGGGCCGCGCACCAGGTTGACGCCGGAGCAGGCCGCCAACTGGGACGAAGTGTGCGAGCACATCGCCAGAGCGACACCGTGGTGGGAGCCCGGCACCGCGCAGGGTTACCACATGGCGACGTTCGGGTTCATCCTGGGCGAGGTCGTCCGCCGGACCACGGGTAAGACGCTCGGACAGTTCCTGCGCACCGAGATTGCCGAGCCGTACGGGCTCGACGTACATGTCGGGCTGCCGCACAGCGAGCACCACCGGTGCGCGGAGCTGGTCAACAAGCCGTTCCTGCGTGATGTGTTCCGCGGCGCGCCTGGGGAGTTCGAGTGCATGAGCGACCACCCACTGGCCGGCCCGCTCATCTCGGGCGACTTCATCCCCGATGACGAGATAGCGCGCAAGGACATCGCGATGTGGCGGGCGCTGGAGTTCCCCGGGACTAACGCCCACGTTTCGGCGCTGGGCATGGCGACCTTCTACAACGCGATGGCGCTTGGCAAGTTGCTCAGCCACGATCACATGGATGTGGTGCGGGTGTCGCAGGGCGGGTTCGATCCCGACGTCGTGCTGGGGCCCCGGGTCGCCAACCATGGATGGGGCCTGGGCTACATGCTCAATCAGCGCTGCTATGCCGGTCCTAACCAGAAGACCTTCGGGCACGGCGGATCCGGTGGCTCGTACGCCTTTGTCGACCTCGAGCACCGCATCGGTTACTCGTATGTGATGAACCAGTTCGATGTGACCAAGGCAGATGCCGATCCTCGTAGTGTGCGGCTGATCAATGAGCTCTACACCACGCTGGGGGTGTCGCCGGCGGGAGAGTCGCTGTGACGGCCACGATCCCGGGCATCGACGCGCCGCCACGCGGCACAACCCTGTCGATCTCTCACCTGGACTTCGTCGATCAGGCGTCCTTCCTAGGGCTGCGGGCCACCGAGCTGTCCACACTGAGTCAGATGGTCTGGATCTACGAGCGCGATATCGACACCGACCGCCTGCGCAGATTTCATGCCAACCTGGGCCGGGGGCTGCTCGGGCGGCGAATCGAGCGTTCCCGCTTGCCTTTTGGTCGCCATCGCTGGGTACTTGATGCGGCGTGCCACCCCATTGATGTCGAACTCGCACCGTTGCCACGCACCGAACTGCAGGATTGGGTGCACCGGCACGCCCAGTTGCCGATCGATCCCGAGCACGGCCCGGCCTGGCGGCTCGGTGTCACCCGATTCACTGATGGTGCGACCGCGGTGAGTCTGGTGATCTCGCACAGCATCGCCGACGGTGTGGGCATGTGCCGGGCAATCGCCGATGCCACCAATGATGCGGACCTCCCGTTGGGTTACGCGGCACCGCAGTCGCGCAAGCGCGTGCGCAGCGTGCGGGAGGACCTGCGGCGCGCCCGGCATGACCTGCCGGATACCGCGCGGGCCTTTCGAAAAGCCACCAAGATGCTGAGCTCGCGGCGCCAGGACATCAAGCACGCGGGCCGGCCCGCTACCGAGGAGCACATCGAGCAGATTCCGGCGGTGACCGTGTATCTGGACGAGAGCCACTGGGACACACACGCACGTGAGCGTGGCGGTACCAGCAACTCGCTGGTCGGCGCGTTTGCCGCGCAACTTGCCACCAAGGTGGGCAGGCTCGGTCCAGACGGCCGGGTCACTTTGTCCATGCCGGTCAACGAGCGCACCGAGGGCGATCACCGTGCCAACGCCATGACATCGGTGATGTTCGCGATCGATCCGGCGGAACTGACCACCGACCTGCGCGGAATCCGCAGAGCCACCAAGGAGGTGCTCTCCCGCCTGCAGGACACCCCCGACGAAAAGTGGGCACTGCTCCCGCTGACGCCATTCATCCCGAAGGCGGCCGCACGCCGGCTCGCCGATGTGGCGCTGGAGTACAACGACTACCCCGTCGGATGCTCGAATGTGGGGCCGCTGGATCCCGATGTGAATCGTCCCGACGGGACCCATGCCGACTACGTGTTCTGCAAACTGGCCGAGCAACGGGTGCGGCCCGACAAGGTGCTGAGCACCTACGGACAGCTCTTCCTCGCGTCCGGGAGGGTCAACGAGAAGATCTTCCTGGCCGTTGTCGGCTACCAACCCGGTGTGATCGAATCACGCGCTGACCTGACCAATCTGCTGACCGAGACGCTTGAGGACTTCGGTATGCGCGGCGTGATCGAGTAGTTGTGGCGGACAACACAGGTGGCATCTACGGACTGATCGCTCGGATCGTCCGGAAGGCTCCTGTCGCCGTCATCGGGGTATGGATCGCACTGGCCGCGGTCTTGGCGCTGACCGCGCCCTCTCTGCAGAAGGCCATCGAGGAGCACCCCGTCGATCTGCTGCCCAAGGATGCTCCCGTCATGGAGACCACGCGGCAGATGGTCGAATCGTTCCAGGAGTCGGGTGCACAGAACATTCTGTTGATCGTCCTCACCAACGAGAACGGGCTGACTCCCGCCGACGAGCAGACCTATCGAGTCCTCGCGGCCCGAATGCGTGAGGACACCCGCGACGTCAGCATGGTGCAGGACTTCATCACCAAACCGATGCTGCGCGAGATGATGTCGAGCACCGATGGCAAGGCGTGGTACCTGCCGGTGGGATTGCAGGGCGAGCTTGCCACCCCCGAATCCGGCAAGGCCTACGTGGGTGCCCTGAAGATCATCAAGGAGGCGACCGCAGGCACCACCCTGAATGCCTTCACGACGGGGCCCACAGCGACCGTCGGCGATCTGACGGTGGTCGGAGAGCGTGACCTGCACAAGGTCGAAATCACCACGGCGGCTTTGGTTCTTCTCATCTTGCTGATCGTCTACCGCAATCCGGTGACGATGATGCTGCCGTTGATCGTGGTGGGTGTCTCGCTCGGCATCGCCCAGGCCGCTGTTGGTGGGCTGGCGCAGATGGGTCTGAGTATCTCGAATCAGACGCTGACCTTCATGACCGCGATGATGATGGGCGCGGGTGTCGACTACGCGGTTTTTCTCATCAGCCGATATCACGAATACGTCAAACAGGGCATGGATTCTGACAGCGCGGTGGCCGCCGCGCTGGAATCCATAGGCAAGGTGGTCGCGGCCTCGGCGGCGACGGTGGCGGTGACCTTCCTGGGCATGGGCTTCACCAAGCTGGGGATCCTGTCCACCATCGGGCCGGCGCTGAGCGTGTCCATCCTGATCGCGTTCGTGGCGTCAGTGACCTTCCTGCCCGCGGTGCTGGTCCTGGTGGGACGCCGAGGCTGGGTGAAGCCGAGAAAGGCCTATGCCAACAAGATTTGGCACCGTTCAGGCATCAACATCGTCAGACGCCCGGGCGCACACCTGGCCGTGAGCCTGGTCATCCTGATCATCCTCGCCACGTGCGGGGCAATGGTGAAGTTCGGCTATGACGACCGCAAGAACCTGCCGCCCTGGGCCGACAGTAACCTGGGCTATGCCGCGATCGAGAAGCACTTCCCGGTGAATTCGACCTTGCCGCAATACCTCTACATCAAGTCTCCGCACGATCTGCGCACTCCGCGCGGGCTGGCCGACCTGGAACAGATGGCCGCGCGGGTGAGTCAGGTCCCCGGTGTGGACAAGGTGCGCGGCATCACCCGTCCCACGGGTGAGCCGCTGGAGGAAGCCAAGCTGTCCTACCAGGCAGGTGAGGTCGGCGGGAAGCTGGGCGATGCGTCGAATCTGATCGACGCACGCACGAGGGATTTGGACAAGCTCGCCGCGGGTGGACATACGTTGGCGGACAAGCTCGGTGAGGTCCGAAACTCGGTGAAGAACTCACTGGGTACGGCGCGCGCACTGGTCGAGGTGCTGGCGCAGTTGCGCGGCAGCGGTAGGACGGGCACCCTCGCCGATCTGGACTCGGTGGACAAGCTGGTCACCAGCATGCATTCCCTGGGCGAGGCCATCGAGGCCAACGCCCAGGGCGCCAGCGAGGTGTATGGCTGGATCGAGCCCGTCGCCCGTGTGCTGGTCGGCAACCCCGCGTGTGAGATGGACCCCGCGTGCCGCTCCTCGCGAGACGAGATGAACAAGTTCCTGGAGACCAAACAGGATGGCACCAGGGACAGGATCGTCGAGCTCGGCCGTGAACTGAAGGCCGTCGACAATGACAAACAGATCAGTTCGACCATCGCCCGGCTGCGCACCGCGCTCAACGCCATTGATACGAATCTGCGCCGGTTGGGTCTGTCCGACTCTTACGGCATCCAGCAGAAGTTCGCCGAAGTCCTGACCGGAGTCAATTCGCTGGCCGATGGCAGCGCACAGCTGGCCGAGGGTGTGCAGATGCTGGTGGACCAGACCAAGCAGATGGGCGGCCAGTTGGGCGATGCCTCCACGCTCCTGGTCGCCGCCAAGCGCGATGCGGCGCCCGGATCGATGTCTGGCTTCTACATCCCGCAGCAGGTACTTACGCAAGACTCCTTCAAGACCGCTGCGGCGGCGTTTGTCTCGGCCGACGGCCATGCGGTGCGTTATCTGGTCCAGAGCAACCTGAATCCGTTCAGTCCCGAGGCAATGGATCAGGTCCGCGCCATCCAGGATGCGGCCCACAGCGCACAACCCAACACCACGCTGTCCGACGCGTCCATCTCGATGGCCGGATTGTCGGCGATGTACAACGACATCCGTAACTACTACAACCACGACCTGCGATTCATCATCGTGCTGACGGTGATCGTGGTGCTGCTCATCCTCGTCGCACTGCTGCGGGCCATTGTCGCTCCGCTGTATCTCATTGGTTCGGTGATCATTTCGTACGCCTCGGCAGTGGGTATCGGGGTGATCGCGTTCCAGTTCATCGGTGGGCAACCGTTGAGTTGGAGTGTGCCGGGCATGGCGTTCATCGTGCTGGTCGCGGTGGGCGCGGACTACAACCTGTTGTTCATCTCGCGCATCCGTGACGAATCGCCCGACGGTATCCGTTCTGGGGTCATCAAAACGGTCAAGTCGACCGGCGGTGTGATCACCTCTGCCGGAGTCATTTTCGCCGCGTCGATGTTCGGCCTGCTGATCGGAAACCTGCAGTCGATGGTGGAAGCGGGCTTCATCATCGGCATGGGCCTGCTCCTGGACACCTTCCTGGTGCGCACCATCACCATTCCTGCTCTGGTCGTACTGTGTGGGCAGGCCAACTGGTGGCCCTCTGCGATCGTGGAACCTTGGTTCCAGAAGCACTTTTCGCGCTCGAAGGTTGACGATCAGGATGCGGCAACGCCGGAGTTGGAGGAGCCCGAGTGTCCTAGCGGCGATCCGATACCCGAGGAGCCGCTGATTTCCGTTTCCCGCGAAGCCGAGCTCGCAGGCCGTCGATGACGATCGCGAGTCCGTCCTCGAAGTCGGCATCGAAGTCGGGCTCATAAAGCTCCGAGAAGACCTCCAAGATCGCCGGATACTTCTGCAGATCGAGCTTGGCGATCAGATTCTCTTCGGTGTACGGATTGGGCCCCGGGTATTCCGAGCCATCGCGGGCCTGTTGTTCGATGGTGAAACCGATTGTGTAGTGGTGGATCACGGGAGATAGCCGGGCCGCTTCGCGAACAGTGAACCCGGCCGACGTCATGGCATCGAGCATCGGCTCCAGCATGTCGGCGGCGTTGGTCACAAAGGTGCCTGCCAGGATCCGGGCGCCCTGGTGGTAGCGCAGCATCGCCTGCCGTAGTGCACGAGCGCCGTTGGCCAGGAAGATATCCCATGGCGCCGAGGTGTCATCGAAGGCATCATGGGCATCGCTCATGATCGCCTCACCCATGAGGTCGATGAGTTCGCGCCGGTTCTTCACATGCCAGTACAGCGCCGGTGCCTGCACGCCGAGGGATGCCGCTAATGCCCGCATGGTGAGGCCGTCGCTGCCCTTTTCGTCGAGCAGAGCCAGCCCGGCGCGCGCGATCGTCTCCCGATTCAAAATCACGTTGACACCTTAACATTGTTAAAGTAATTATGGAGTCAATACCAATAACGACGTTAAGGAGAACCATGACCGAGCATGCAGTGGTCATCGCAGGTGGAGGCCCAACCGGGCTGATGCTGGCCGGTGAGCTGGCTCTCGCCGGTATTGACGTTGCGGTGTTGGAACGCCGGGGCAGCCACGAAGAGGTGGGATCACGTGCGGCGGGCGTGCATTCGCGCACCATTGAGGTGTTCGATCAGCGTGGGATCGCCGAGAGATTCCTCTCTCAGGGGATGGCCGGCCAGGTCACCCATTTCTCGGGGATCTTCATGAGCATCGAGGATTTCCCCACCCGTCACCCCTACGCCCTGGGCCTGCTTCAGCACTACACGGAGAAGACCTTGGCGGCCTGGATCACTGAACTCGGCGTGCCGATCTACTACAACGCCGAGGTCGTCGGGTTTACCCAGGACGACTCCGGTGTCGATGTGGAGCTTGCCGACGGGAGTGCGCTGCGTGGGCTGTACCTGATCGGATGCGACGGCGGACGCAGCACCATCCGTAAGGCGGCGGGGATCGGGTTTCCCGGACATGATCCGTCGTGTTCGGCGATGCTGGTGGACGCCGAGATCACCGAGCAACCGCTCGAGTTCGGTCTGCTGCGCAAGCCGGGACAATCGTTCCTCGGCATCCTGCCCTTCGAAGAGGGGTGGTGCCGGTTGGTGTTCAGCACCGATCTTGACCGACTGGGTGTCGAGCCGACATTGGAAGAGGCGAAGGAAGCGCTCATCGCCATCGCCGGAACGGATTTCGGGCTGCACAGTCCACGCTGGATGTCGCGGTTCTCCGATATGACTCGCCAGGCCGACCGCTACCGCGACCGTCGCCTGTTCCTTGCCGGAGATTCCGCGCATATTCACTTCCCGTTCGGCGGACAGGGGCTGAACACCGGTGTTCAGGACGCGGTGAACCTGGGATGGAAGCTGGCGGCGGTGATCAAGGGAGAAGCCCCCGACTCGCTGTTGGACACCTACCACTGCGAGCGTCATCCGGTGGCCGAAAGGGTGCTGCACAACACCATGGCCCAAACACCGTTGTCCGACGCCGGGCCGCGGATGGATGCACTGCGTGACATCGTGGCCGACCTGCTGGCGATGGATGAGCCACGCAAGCGCATCGCCGGCATGATGAGCGGCCTGGACATCCACTACGAGCTGGGCGAGGGGCATCCGCTGCTGGGGCGCCGCATGCCGGACCTAGACGTGGTCACCCCGGATGGGCACACCCGCGTCTACCCCTACCTGCACGCCGCCCGTGCTGTGGTGTTCAACTTTGGCGAGCCACAGAGTCTGAACGTCGACGGATGGGCCGACCGGGTTCAGCTGGTTGACGCGAAATACTCAGGTGCATGGGATCTTCCGGTGCTCGGTGAGGTCTCGGCGCCGGATGCGGTGCTGGTGCGACCCGACGGGTACGTCGCCTGGGTGGGGGAGGGGTCCGATGCGGGCCTCGGCGAAGCGCTCACCCGCTGGGTGGGATCTCCCGCCCCGGCGTAGTGTGGCGCGGGTGGCCGAGACACTGGAGTTCGGAGTCTTCATCCCGCAGGGCTGGCGCCTGGATCTGGTAGGCGTCGCGCCCGATTGTCAATGGGACGTCATGCGTGATCTGGTCCGCTATGCGGAGGACGGGCCGTGGGACTCGGTGTGGGTCTACGACCACTTCCATACCGTGCCGGTACCCACCGACGAGGCGACTCATGAGGCGTGGACGCTGATGTCCGCCTTCGCGGCGGTGACCTCGCGAATCAAGCTCGGGCAGATGTGTACGGCGATGGGATACCGAAACCCGGTGTATCTGGCGAAGATCGCCGCGACAGTGGACATCATCTCGGGCGGACGCACCCAGATGGGCATCGGGGGCGGCTGGTACGAGCACGAGTGGCGCGCCTACGGCTACGGCTTTCCGGACGCCGCCGAGCGCCTCGGCCGATTGCGCGAAGGGGTGCGCATCATGCGTGACGCCTGGCGGGATGGGCGTGTCACTCTGGACGGCACCTATTACCAGGTCGACGACGCCATCGTGGCGCCCAAGCCACTGCAGCCCAAGGGCATTCCGCTATGGATCGCCGGTGGCGGCGAGAAGGTGACATTGCGGATCGCGGCACGTTATGCCCAGTACACCAACTTTGGGCAGACTCCCGAGGAATTCGAACACAAATCGAAAATTCTTGCGGCGCACTGTAAGGACATCGGCACCGACTTCGACGCGATTGTTCGAAGCGCCAACATCAACGTCGTGATCGGTGCCGACGATGCCGAGGTGGCGGACCGGCTGGCGGCCATCAAGGCGCGGCTGGTTCCGGTTGTCGGCGAGGACATCGCCGATGTCACGGTCGGCAATCTGACCGCGACCGCCGGAACTCCCGAGCAGATCGCAGAGCGTCTGGCCCAGTTCCGCAGACTGGGCCTGGGCTATGCGATATGCAATTTTCCGGAAGCGGCGTACGACCGTTCCGGGATAGATCTGTTTGTGCGCGAAATAGTCGCCGCCCGAGTGTAATTGATTTAATTAGACGCTCTGTCTATTACGGATTCATCGCCGGAGAATCTCGCTTGAACGAATGCTCTGGTGATTCGAATTAATCCGATAGTACTTTGCGCGTGAATCGTTTTACGCCTGCTATCGGACAGGGTGTTCACGCTCATGAGAGTTCTACGGTTCTTGGTTGTCGTGTCCGTCCTAGTGACCATCGGGATAACATTTCCATCTGTCTCGCAAGCAGATACGGCCATCGAAGCAGAATCGATGTCCTATACCAGCGGCGGCGGGGGAGCCTGGGCGGACGGTAGTGCGTCCGGTGGAACCCTCCTGGGCCTATACGGTCAGAATGCTATTGCCACGAACACGGTGTGGCTCCAAACTTCGTCGAGAATAGTTATTCGGGCGCGTGGGCAGCAATGTCTGGGCGCGCCGGCCATGCGCATCAGCGTCGACAATGCCGAGGTGGGCAATTTCACCGTATCGGCAAATGGCCTGACCGATTACACGGTGGATTTGTCCATCGCCGAAGGGTCGCATTCCATCACCATTACGAACAGCGCGGCGTACAGCACCTTCTTCTGCGGGCGGATGCTGGTGCTGGACAAGGTGACGGTGGTGTGGACCGCGCCCACCACCACGACGCCGACAACCACCACGGCGCCGTCCTCGGACTGCGTTGTGAATGAGTACCAGGCCAGCTACTACAACAACACCGCGTTGAGCGGTGACCCGGTGGTGCGACAGTGCGAGACATCGGTGGGTGGCTACTTCCGAAGTGCCGCACCGGTATCCGGTGTCAACACGTCGAACTGGGGTGCCCAATATGTCGGAACGATCCACTTTCCGGTCAGTGGCAACTACGTGTTCAGCGCGGACACCGGGAACATGGCGGTGCGGGTGTGGCTTGACGGACAACTGGTGATCGACAAGGGGACGGTGAGCTGGGGCCGAAATCTAGCTGCCAAGAACGTCACCGCGGGTGATCACGCGGTTCAGGTTGCCTTCTGGAAGTCGTCCGGCGATTCCTTCGAGTTCTTCTCCGTCTCGCAAATGGGGCCGGGCCCGGCCAGTACCAATGGCAACTACTTCTCGGCAGACTCCTTCTGGAACACACCGATCCCCGCCGACGCCCAGATCGACTCTCGCTCTGACGGTTGGGTGGCGATGCTGGGAAACCAGAATGGCATCTCGCTGAACAGCAGCACGTGGACGCAACCCATCTACGTCGCGCCAGCGGGCACCCCTACCCGCGCCATCCGGATCACCAACTCGAACAAGTACCTGACGGTTCCGTACCTGCCGTCCTATAGGGCGAGCCCTGACGGTGACAGCGCGCTGATCATCGTGGATCAGGCGAAGGGATGTGCCTATGAGCTGGAGATATTCAACAATTCCTCCTCGGCGGTGGCCTCCGCCTCCTATCACGCCTACACGGGCACCGGCGGACACACATCGGGGCCGGCCCATGCGGGCGGCGAGCTGTCCTGGCTGGCCGGGCTCATCAGATCGTCCGAGGTGAACGCGGGCGGCATCAACCATGCGCTGCGCTATGCGCTGCCTATCGGCTCACCACGATTCGCCTATCCGGGCACCCGTTCCGACGGCACCACGCCCGGCGGCATTCCGCAGGGGACCAGGATGCGGCTCGACCCGTCTCTGAATCTGGACCAGTTCGCCCTGACCCCGTTTCAGCGGATGGTGGCCATCGCCTTGCAGAACTACGGCGGCTACAACGCCGATACCGCCGGGGTGCTCGCCGTCGCCACCGAGAACACCATGGCCTCAGCGCCTTTCAACCTGCCACTTTCGGGGTTGCCGCAGACCCTCATCCAGCATCTGCAGTTCCTCAAACCCACTGTGGCGTCTACTGACATCCGGTTGGACGAGCAGGCCGACCAGACCTGTGCGCAACAGCAGTAGGGCCCATTGTTTACAACCCAACCGATACCGTAAGTTACGGGAATGCCTTCGCTTGACGCAGTCGATGAAGCCTTCCTGTCCAGTGCTCCCGTGCGAGCCAGTCACACCATCTCGGTACCGGTGTCCGCCGACACCGTGTGGCGTGAGCTGACCAACGACACCACGTTGCGGTGGTTGGCGCCGGGTATCAGGGTTGTGTGGGGTAGCCCGCGCGCCGGGGTCGGAGCGGTGCGCAAGATCGGGCCGGCTGTGGGGCCCAAGGTGAACGAGCACTACTTCCTCTGGGAGGAAGGACGTCGGAAGGCGTTCTACGTGACGAGCATGCCGGTGCCTGCTCCCGGCTTGCGTGCCTTCGCCGAGGACTACGTGGTGACGCCGACGGATCGCGGTGCCGACTTCACCTGGGCATGGGCCATCGACGGCACGGGGCCGATTCGTAATGCCACCCCCGCGGTGAACGCCATCGTCGGATTCTCGATGAAGCGCACTCAGCGGTACTTCGACAAGATTGCCGCCGCCGGAAGGTAAGAGTTCGCCCGTACAGTGAATCCGTGCGTGCGTTCGTTCTGCTTACGGTGTTCCTGGTGGTGGCGGCGTGCGCGCCTGCCCGGAATGAGACGGATGCGGCAGCCCAGAATCCTTGCGATGTAGGCCAATACTGGACGCGGTACTACAACAACACCGATCATGCGGGCACCGCGGTGCTCGCTCGATGCGAGCACTCGGTCGGCGGGAACTTCGCGGGATCTCCAGCACCGGGCATACAGGCCGACGGATTCTCGGCCGACGCCATCGGCTCGTTGCGATTCCCGGTGACGGGTCAGTATCGGATCGCCTCGATGAGCGGTGGTGTCGTCGCGCGTGTATGGCTGGATGGCGAGCTGATCTTCGATCATGCCGATACCCGTGACTGGGGGACCGATCTCGCCACACGCACCGTAGAGGCCGGTGTACATGCGGTCCGCGTCAGCTATGCCGGGGTCAGCGGGCCTGCGGTACAAGAGTTCTCGGTGTCTCAGGTCGCGCTTGGTCCGGCTTCGGGCAACGGCAACTACTTCGCGGCGAATTCCTTCCTGAATCAGCCCCTCCCGCCCAATCCGGCGGTCGACCCGCGTTCGCCGAATTGGGTTGCCGCGCTGATGCATCACCCGGATGTCAAGGCAATCGACGTCAACGAGGACATCTGGACCACCGCCGTCTACCACGCGCCCGCGGGCACCCCGACCCGGATCGTCGCCGTCCGCAACAGCGGGAAGTCGATCGAGATCCCCTACCTGCCGCATTATCTGCCCACCCAGGACGCCGACGCCCATATCGCGATCATCGACGACACCACCGGGTGTGAGTATGAGTTCCAGTCCTTCAAGCCGGATGCGATGTCGGCCATTGCCCAGGCCACCTACCGGGTCAACACCGGATCGGGCGGACATGTCAGTGGGCCCGCGCATTCGGGCGGCGAGCTGTCCTACCTGGCCGGGCTGATCACGCCGGAGGATGTGCAAGCGGGCGCGATTGATCACGCACTGAGATTCGCCATCCCGATCAACGCCCCCACCTACATGTACCCGGGTACCCGGTCGGACGGCACGGTCCTCGATGGGGTGCCGGAGGGGATCAGAATTCAGCTTGATCCGGCCCTGGATTTGCGAACGCTGAAACTGAGCCCCTTCCAGCAGATGGTTGCGACGGCGCTGCAGAAGTACGGCGCGTTCGACGCCGATGTCGCCAAGACCTTCTCGCTGACGGCGCGCAGCGTGATCGACGGCACCCGGTACCCGATCCGGGTCGACGATCTGCCGCGCGAGTTGATCGGGCATCTTCGTTTTCTCACGCCGTCGATCAGCTCCACGGATATCCAGCTGGACACCGCTGCGGACCAGGGCTGCCGACAGCAGCGCTAGTCTGGTAACGCTGATACCCTCCTTTCGGTGTCGCGACGGTCTGTGGCTGCTTATGAGTGCTTTCTGGCCACGAGAAAATTCGGGGCTCTGGATGGCCTGCGGGCGCTGAGCGTCCTGGCGGTGATCTGGCACCACACATCAGGGACGCCGGGCCCGAGGATCTCGCACAGCGGATTCATGGGCGTGGACTTCTTCTTCGCGATCAGTGGCTTTCTCATCACCACGCTGCTGATGCGTGAACGAGATCGCACGGCGGACATCTCGCTGCGAAACTTCTATGCGCGCAGGGCGTTACGAATCTTCCCGCTGTACTACGCGGTGCTGGCACTGTATGTCCTGCTGGTGTTCGCCACCGAACGCGATACGCCGAAAGGCGAGCAATTCTTCCGGAACCTGCCCGCGTTCCTGACCTACACCGTCAACTGGTTCGTCGACCTGTCCGCCGGTACCTCGGTGCCGTTCTACTTTTCGTGGTCGCTGTCCACCGAGGAACAGTTCTATGTGTTGTGGCCGCCCCTGTTGGCCGGCGCGCTGCTCCTGGCCAAGGGAAGAATCGGGCCCCCGCTTGCCGTGCTGTTCGTCCTGATCGCGGTATCGGTGGGCGCAGGCATGTTTCTGGACACCCGGGTGCTGCCCTGGCGCATTTTCGCGAGCCTGTCCTTGCCCATCCTGCTCGGTGCCGCCTCCGCGATCGTGGTGAACACGCGTCGCGGCTACGCGGGAGTCTCCGCGGTGCTGGGATGGTGGTGGTCGGCCCCGACCGTGTTCGCGGCGATGATCGGCGCGCTGTGGTTCGGTGCCCCGCCCTGGTCGATACAGGTCATCATGGTCACCGCGGTCACCGCCGTGACCATCCGCGAGGACACCCTCATGCACCCAGTGCTGACCTGGCGGCCGCTGGCATTCATCGGTGTCATCAGTTATGGGATCTACCTGATGCACATGTTGTGCGCCAACGTCGTTCGCCGCGTGGTGCACGAGGAGCAAGGGTTGGTGCTGTGCGCCGGGACAACGGTTCTCGTCGTCGTCGTTGCCTATGTCAGCTTCCGGTACTTCGAGACGCCTCTACTGCGCATCAAGCGCCGCTTCGAATCACCTGCGGAGCGATCCGGTGACGAACTGTCCCGGACCGCTAACCAATTGCCGGTCCGAGCAGGTCGTCGGCATCGGTGATCCGGTAGCCGTAGCCCTGTTCGGCAAGGAATCGCTGCCGGTGGGCGGCGTATTCGGCATCGAGGGTGTCGCGCGACACCACCGAATAGAAATAGGCCTGCCCGCCGTCTGCCTTCGGCCGCAGCAGCCGCCCAAGTCGCTGCGCTTCCTCTTGGCGTGAGCCGAACGTACCCGAAACCTGAACCGCTACAGCTGCTTCCGGAAGGTCGATGGAGAAGTTGGCTACCTTGGAAACCACCAGGGTGGCGATCTCCCCGCGACGGAAAGCGTCGAAGAGCGCTTCGCGTTCGGCGTTCTTGGTGGAGCCCTGGATCACCGGGGCGCCGAGCTCGGTGCCCAGCTCGTCGAGCTGATCGAGGTAGGCGCCGATCACCAGCGAGGGAACTCCCGGATGGCGGGCGAGGATCGACTTCACCACGTTGATCTTCGTGTGGGCTGTCGAGCACAGTTTGTATCGCTCGTCGGCCTCGGCCGTCGCGTAGATCATCCGTTCGTTATCGGTAAGGGTGACCCGCACCTCGATGCACTCAGCGGGGGCGATCCAGCCTTGTGCCTCAATGTCTTTCCACGGTGCGTCATAACGCTTGGGCCCGATGAGGCTGAACACGTCGCCCTCGCGGCCGTCCTCCCGGATGAGGGTGGCGGTCAGTCCGAGGCGGCGGCGCGACTGCAGGTCGGCCGTCATCCGGAACACCGGAGCGGGCAGCAGATGCACCTCGTCGTACACGATCAAGCCCCAGTCCCGGCTGTCGAACAGCTCCAGGTGGCGGTATTCGCCCTTGGTGCGCCGGGTGATCACCTGGTAGGTCGCGATGGTGACCGGCCGGATCTCCTTGCGTTCACCGGAGTATTCGCCGATCTCCTCTTCGGTCAACGAGGTCCGCGCGATCAGCTCCCGCTTCCACTGCCGACCGGCGACGGTGTTGGTCACCAGGATCAGGGTGGTCGCCTGGGCCTTGGCCATGGCGGCGGCACCCACCAGCGTCTTACCGGCACCACAGGGCAGTACCACCACGCCGGAACCGCCCGCCCAGAACGAGTCGGCTGCCATCTGCTGATAGTCCCGAAGCTCCCAACCATCCTGAGCCAGGCTGATCGGGTGCGCTTCACCGTCCACGTATCCCGCGAGATCCTCTGCCGGCCAGCCGATCTTAAGCAGCAGCTGCTTGACGCGGCCACGCTCGCTGGGGTGCACCTGCACGGTGTCGTCATCGATGCGGGCGCCGAACATGGGGGCGAGCTTCTTATGCCGCAACACCTCTTCGAGGACGGCGCGATCCAGGCTCACCAACGTCAGACCATGGGCCGGATGTTTGACGAGCTGCAGGCGCCCGTAGCGGGCCATCGTGTCGACGATGTCCACCAACAGCGGTTGCGGTACCGCGTACCGGGAGAAGGTGACCAGGGCGTCGACAACCTGCTCGGCGTCATGCCCGGCGGCGCGGGCGTTCCACAGCGCCAGCGGGGTGATGCGGTAGGTGTGCACGTGCTCGGGTGCACGCTCGAGCTCGGCGAAAGGGGCAATCGCCTGGCGTGCCGCGTCTGCCTGGTCGTGATCGACCTCCAGCAGCACGGTCTTATCGGATTGGACGATCAGCGGTCCATCGGTCATTCGGTCCAGGATAGTGATGCCCGGAGACATTGGCGGGTGCTGTATGCCCTGCTAGATTGCTGCGGTGACGACACCACAAGACCGCAGCACCCTGGCCGAGATTTGGCAGCGCCGGTTCGCGTTCTACGACCAGTACGCTGCGGCACCGACGAAGGAAGAGGCCAATGCCATCTTCCGGGCCGGGTCGTTCTGGACACGTATCCGCTTGACCAGTAATTTCCTGGCCTTTTTCTTTGGCCCGATCTACTTCTTCGTCAAGGGGATGTGGCGCAAGGGCCTCGTGCTGCTGGGGATCACCGTGAGTGTCAGCATCGCGCTGGGGGTCCTGGGAGCCTCCGACAGTGTGACGCGCGCGTTCTCCTTTGGCTTTGCTGCGCTGTTCATGGGAATCGCCAACCAGGCCTACTACCTGCATTGGGTGCGCAAGAGTGAGTCCTGGAATCCTTTCGAGGGTGTCCGCTGAGGGGTTAACCAGCCGTCGCGGTCAGGACGGTGGGGAAACCGCGGTGATGCGGTGGATCGCGAAGTCGCGGATTCGCCCGGCGGCGGTATCGAAGGCCGACAGCTGCCCACCGCGCACGCTGATCGGATTGACCACGCGCGAGGACGCCACCCCGGCCGGGTCCACGTACCCGATCAACACGCTGGTTTGAGCCTTGGCGGACTGCTGCAGCAAGGCCACCGCATGCGACGGCTCGATGCGAACGCCGTCGTGATCGCCCGCCGCCCGTAATGCCTTGACCACCGCGGCGGCCGCGGGCTCGCTGAGCACGGGTGGCGTCCAACCCATCCGGTGCGGCTGCGGTGTCACCCGCGCGCGGTGCGCCCGCAGCGCCACGATCGTTCCGGTGGCATCCTCGGCGGCGGGGGCGAAGCCCGCCGAGCGCAACCCGGCCACCAACTCGGCCAGGGGAGCCAAGGACACCGCGACCGTCGGGGCCAGCAGCCGCAGCCCCAGATCCTCGGCCACGGCCGATGCCATCACTTGCGTCAGCAGGGCCACGTCATCGCAGCGCAGGAACGAGCTGGCCACCCCGGCCCGAAGCTGCCCATGCCGTCGCGCGACATCGTCGATGAGATACGTCAGCGATTGGGGGACAGGGGTTTTGGAGCGTGAACCGAAGAAACTGTGTAGCGACGTCGCGGTCCGCCCCGAATCCAGCGCGCGGCGGATGCTTGCCTCGCTGACCCGAAAGACGCTGGCTGCCCCCGCCGATTCGAGGTCCGCCACCGCCGTCAGCTCCAGTTCCACCTCGCGCGTCAGCGGTCCGGGGGCGACGACCGTGAGATCGGCCTGCACCAGGAAGTGATCTATGGGGCTGGGCAGTGCCTTGTCCATCGCGGCCAGCGTCGCGCCCTCATCGCCGGCACTGTCCAGGAAGGTGCGCACGTGCGTCGTCAAAGCGCCGCGCCCGATCACTCCCATTGTCGTCGCCTCGAACAACAGGGCCGTTACCGGTTCCACGCCCAGCCGGCCGCCCCAACGCGGTCGGCGCCACCGCATCACCCGCGACGTTTCCTCGGCCCGCAGTCCTTGCCCGGGCTCCAGCTCGCCGAGGATCTGCAGCAGTAGCTTGCGATCATGTGGCGCTGCGGTCGAGCGCAGCGAATCAGAAAGCGCCGCAATGGGTTTGTCCTCGCTGGTGCGCTTACCTATCAGATCCGGCCGCGCCGCCAGCATCAGCCAGGCCGACATCAGCCGTAACCAGCGGGTTGCGGTGGGCAGCTCGGCGAAACGGTCGGCCTGTACGGTCGGCGCCCAATGCCAACCCTCGGCATCGGTCTCGATATCGGGGTCACCGACCGCGATCAGCTCCGCTGCCGCCAGCACCTCCAGCAGTAGTCCCATCCGGCTGTCGTCGATCCCCGTCGTCTTCGCGAGCCGTTTGACCTCACGCACCCCCAAACCGCCGCTGCGCAGCTGCGGCGCCGGGTTGACCCCGAGCTCGTCGAGCAGCAGGCCGACCTCGCGCAGGAGATCGAGGGCGGCACCGGCGGCAGCAGCGTCGGCTTCGGCCTGGGTGGCCGTCGTGATTTCCACCATGGGGGGCTGCAGCCGGTCTGGCTCCTCACCACGGAGCAGCTGTGCCACGAATCTCGGCAACAGCACCGTCTCGTCGTCGATGCGCTGCAGCAGCCCGGCGGCCAGTAGCCGCTGCACCGGGCGATCCGGTGGGGCGTCGGGCGCAGCATCCCGGGTGCGGCCGATCGGGGATCCCGCGATGAGCGCCCGCAGCAGCTCCATCCCGCGTTCATCGGTCGCTTCCAGGGCGGCACGGGCAGCGTCGTAGGAGGCCGGGGTCTGCTCGCTGATCACCTGACCAACAACCCAGGGCAGACCCAACCGCGTTTCTCCCGCCAGGTGCAGTTCGTGATCCCCCCACACCAGCGCCAGCTCGCGCAGCCGATCCAGGGTGGCGCGCACCTGCAGTTCAGTGGCGCGACCGTCGACCTGGGCGAGCACCTCCGAGAGCGGAACACCAGTGATGTCCGCACGCGCCACCAGCAGCGCGTCCAGCACCGCCAGGGTCAAAAAGTCCAGGCTGTCGGTCGCCGCGCGCACCGATTGGCGTGAGAGCGCCCGGCCCGCCAGCGCCGCCAGCGAACCCGGAGGTGGCGAGGCCAAATCGGGTCGCAACTGGACCAGCCGCACCAACTGTTCGTCTGGCAGCTGGCGCAACCAGGTAGCCAATGCCGCATCCTCACTCATCGGTCACCAGCGTAGAGGCGGGTTGGGTTCGCCGTCGGCCCCCCGGCCTGCCACAATGGCTTCGTGGCTGACAAAGAGCAATACGTCGACAACGGCTGGCCCGCACATGTGGACGGTGAGCACGCGGTCTCCGAACTCGCGGCCGACCGCACCGGAGCGCTGTCACCCTTCGGCGACATCGAGTTCCCGGTGGAGTCCGTGCCCTACGTGCACCCCGTCACCGTCATCAACAAGTAACGGTGTCCGACGGTCTTCGCGACAGCGAGGGGTCCCCACCTGACCGTCTCTCCCACATCGACGAGCACGGGTCCGCGCACATGGTCGACGTGTCGGCCAAGCAGGCCACCGCACGCGAGGCGGTCGCGGCCGGATGCTTCGTCACCACCCCGGACGTCCTGAAGTTATTGGCTGATGGCGCGCTCCCGAAGGGCGACGCCATCGCCACCGCTCGTCTGGCCGCCATCATGGCCGCCAAGCGCACCAGCGAGCTCATCCCGCTGTGCCATCAGATACCGCTCACGGGCATCGACGTCGACTTCCAGATCGACACCGCCAACGGATCCATTCAGATCACCGCCACCGCGCGCACCCAGGACCGGACCGGGGTGGAGATGGAAGCGCTGACCGCGGTGACGGTCGCCGGACTGACCCTGCACGACATGGTCAAGGCGGTCGACCCGGCATCGCGCATCGACGATGTCCGGGTACTGCGCAAAGAAGGCGGCAAGACCGGAACATGGACCCGACCCTGAGATCTGCGCGGGTTATCGTGGCCTCGACCCGGGCGGCCACCGGCCAATACCCCGACAAGACGGGGCCCGTCATCGCCGAATGGCTTGGTGCGCAAGACTTTCGTGTTGAAAGGCCGATCGTCGTGCCGGACGGCGACGCGGTAGGGGAAGCCATTCGTTCGGCGTTGGCCGATCGGGTTTCACTGGTCATCACCACCGGTGGTACCGGGCTGTCGCCCACGGACGTCACTCCCGAACAGACCGTCGCGCTGCTGGACCATCAGATACCCGGCCTGGCCGACGCGATCAGACGCTCGGGACTGCCGACCGTACCCACCAGCATCCTTTCCCGCGGCGTGTGTGGAGTCGCCGGTCGCACTTTGGTGGTCAACCTGCCCGGTTCCACCGGCGGGGTGCGCGACGGGCTTGCGGTGCTCGAGGGCGTGCTGGGCCATGCACTCGACCAGATAGCCGGGGGTGATCACGTATGAGCGCTAGCGTCACTCGAGCACTATTGACCGGGGAACGCATCTCACTGATCGAGCACGAGCAACTCGTCGATCACGAATCAGCAGGGGCTACAGTCGGATTCGTAGGGAACGTGCGTGACCACGACGCGGGTAAGACCGTGCTGCGGCTGGAGTACTCGGCGCATCCGTCGGCTCAGCAGGTGCTGACCGATGTGGTGGAACGCATCGCCGCGCAGGCCGAGGGTGTGCGCGCGGTGGCGGTGAGTCACCGCATCGGCGCACTGACAGTCGGCGAGGCAGCCTTCGTGGTGGCGGTGAGCGCCGACCATCGTCGTCAAGCATTCACCACCTGTCAGCGCCTCGTCGACGATGTGAAGGCTGCGCTGCCGGTATGGAAGCACCAGTTCTTCGCCGACGGCAGTGACGAGTGGGTGGGGTCGGCCTGAAAAATCCGGTCACCGATTGGGGTCTGGTACCTAAAAACCCAGATCAGGGCACTGATGGCTCAGTGGGTGCAGTAACTTCCTTGGTTCATGAGCACTCCAGTGCAACCGAGACACCGCAATACGGCTCCTGCACCCCAGATTTTCCCGCACCCCGGTAAACGTCCGGCGCGGCCCGACGACGATCCCTTTCATCTCCCACCTGACGGCTTCTGGGACGCTGAGCCCGGAACAGTTCTGCGTGCCCGCCCGGCAGACGTCGGGTTCCTGGGGCTGTTACGTCAGCGAGTGACGGCCTGGCAGTTGCTGTTTCGCACCACCGATCCGCATGGCGCGCCTGAAGTCTCGGTTACCACGGTGCTGGTGCCGGCGACCCATGACCCGCACTCTCCACGCCTGTTGGCGTATCAGTGTGCGATCAACTCCAGTCAGCGATCCTGCTTTCCCTCCTATTGCCTGCTACAGGGTGCACGGGGACCTTTCGCCAACCCACAGATCGAATTGCTGCTGATGGCCGCCGGGTTGCGGCAGGGGTGGATCGTGAGCGTCGCGGACCATGGTGGACAGCCCGGCCGCTATGTCGTCGCGCGTCAACCCGGCTACCACGTACTGGACGGTTTGCGTGCCACGCAACAGTTCGCCGAGCTGCGGCTTCCGTCCGATACGCCTATCGGGCTGTGGGGATATTCCGGTGGCGGGCTTGCCAGTTCATGGGCGGCGGAAATGGCACCTAGCTATGCTCCCGAGCTCAACATCGTCGCGGCGGCGTTGGGCTCACCGGCGTCGGACCCCGGCAAGATCTTGGAGCGGGCCGACGGAGGATTATTCGCCGGGCTGGGCTTCGCGGCCATTTCTGCCTTGCGCGGTAGCTATCCGGCGCTGGATTCTGTTTTGACGCAACACCTTACGCCCAAGGGCGAGAAGATCATGACGACGGTGCGGGGGCTTTCGACGGGACAGGCCGTCGGACGGTATGTGATGCGTAACCTCGACCGCTATGTAGACCTGCCCATCGCCGATCTGATGGCGCTGCCCGATGTCGCGGCCATGAGTGAAGATCTGCGTCTGGGCAAGGCGGCGCCAACCTGCCCGGTGTACATCTACACCGCAGTACGCGATCAGCTCGTGGGTATCGACGAGGTGGATCGCCAGGCCGATTTCTACGCCACGCACGGCACCGACGTCACCTACCGGCGCGACATGCTCAGCGAGCATGTGTCACTGGCCCTCCTGGGCGCACCTGCCGCCCTGCGCTGGCTGGCGCAACGCTTGGAGGGCATGGAACCAGAATCTGGGACCCGCACTGTGGGATCCATGCTCGCCTCGATACCCGCGCTATGGACCATCTCGGTGATGTCCGCGGCCGCGGCCCGCGTACTTGGGGGCCGCCAACTGTAGGCCTACGCGCGTTCTGCGATCACCGTGTACACGGGGACGTAGAGCAGCGGATCGTCGACATCTTGTTCCAGCCGGTCGAGTATTTCGGGATCTCCACGGTAGGTTCCGCGAATCGCGTTGAGAAACTCGGCCTTTGGTGCGGCCATCGTGGTCGGGTTCAGCTGCAGCACGGTCCACCCATTGGCGGTCAGCGTCTGTTCGATCTGCTCCGCCCGCAGCGCGTTCTGGAACGGTGTCGGCACGCCGTGTACTCCACCGTGTGCGAAACACCATATGTACCAGCGTGCTCCGGGGCGCGTGGCGCGGCGCAGAGCACTCGCGTACTTCGCGTTTCCCTCATTGTCGAAGCAGTGATAGACGCCGCTGTCGATCACGGTGTCGAACCTCGATTCCCAGCCGTCGAGCTCGGTCGCATCGGCAACCTGGAAGTCGATGGTGACGCCTGCCGCGGCCGCCCGGCCCTTGGCTTGTTCGATTGCCGAAGGTGCGAAGTCCAGTCCGGTGACGTTAAAGCCCTGTTGGGCAAGGTAAATAGCGTTATCGCCGAGCCCGCAGCCGATATCCAGGACCTCGCCGCGGACCGCGCCGAGTAGAGCCAGTTCTTTGATGCGAGGTTTGGCGTCCTTGGAGTCCCACGGGACGATGGGCCCGCCGTCCTTGATGCTCTCTCGGTACAGATCCTCAAATGTGTTCTGGGTGGGTGCGGTCATGACATTTAGCCTCTTTCTGCGACGATACTGAAAAACGGCATGTGGATGATGTCGTCATCCAGCTGCTGGAGACGCTCGAAGGTCTGCTGTGCTTGTTCTGCTACGCCCGGGCGCTGAGAGCGCTCGCGCATATCGGCGGGCATCCGCTCGGGATCGATGCCGGCCAGCGCGGCGCCGACGAATGCCGCTCGCGATCCGAGATAGGTTGTCCGGCCGAAGTATTGGATGTTCCAGTTGGCGTCGGACAGTACCGTCTTGATCTCTTCGGGGTCTTGCACGCCGAAGGGCATCGCGATGCCATTGACGGTGCCGTCGCCAAAGCAGGCGATGAACCAGCGGGCACCCGGCCGGGTGGCCCGGTGCAGCGCGCTCGCGTACTGCTGATGGCCTTCGTGATCGAAACAGTGATACACGGCGCTGTCGATCACGGTGTCGAACCGCCCGTCCCAGCCGTCAAGCTTTGTCGCATCGGCGACCTGCAGATCGACGGTCACACCCGCGGCGGCGGCCCGTTGTTTCGCCTGCTCGATGGCGGAGGGAGAGAAGTCCAGACCGGTGACCGACAGGCCTTGCTGAGTGAGATAGATGGAGTTCTCGCCGAGCCCGCAGCCGATATCCAAGATCTCTCCGCGCAATGCGCCGTACGCGGCGAGTTCTTTGATCCGCGGTTGTGCGTCCCTGATATCCCAGGGCACGCCCGCGGCGGGGGCGCCCTCGAACATGGGTTTGCCGTTGTAGACCGCTTCGAATGTCTCTTGACTGGGAACGTCCGGGGGAGTGGTCGGTGCCGTCATGCCCACCAAAGTACGCCTCGAAGCTGGGGCGTCAACCCTCTTGACACTGGGCCTACACTTCGCGCCGAAAGGGTTACCCCGCAACGACAATCGCCCCGGCCGTGAGGGCCGGGGCGATTATCTGGTGCAGGAGTTAGCGCTGGGCCAGGGCCAGGATTGCGTCGCTGGCCTTGACATCCTGCGTCTGCATGGCGAAGACGATGTCCTTGAGGTACGACACTCCGCGACCGTCGCCGGGCGCGACGTCCGTGGTACCGGGGGGCAGGTTGTTCGGATCGGGCAGATGCCGGACGACACCGGCGACCGCTTCGGGGCTGGTCGGCACACCGTTGGAGGCCACCGGGCCGGCATCGAACGCGGCCTTACCGGCGGCGAAGCCGATGTCCGCGGCGTCCGGGACACCCGCGGGAAGCGGGATCTCGGGAGCAGCAGCCGGGGCCGGCGCGGGCTCGGGAGCTGGGGCGGGCTCGGCGGGCGCCGGGCCGGACTGGAACTCGTACGGCAGGACCTGGTCCTCGGCGGCGGGGGCTTCGGGAGCCGGTGCCTCTTCTGGGGCGGGAGCCTCGTCGACGACAGGTGCTTCGGGTGCCGGGGCGGCGATAGCTTCGGGTGCTTCAGGAGCTTCGGGCTCGGGGGCCGGAGCGGGCTCGGCGGGCGCCGGGCCGGACTGGAAGTCGACGTCCTGGGCCTCGGGGGCAGGCGCTTCTTCGGGGGCCGGGGCCTCTTCCACGACGGGTGCCTCGGGGGCCTCGGCGACGAACTGCTCATCAGCCTCGGGCGCCGGAGCGGGCTCGGGTGCTGGGGCGGGCTCGGCAGCGGCCTGCTCCTCGTGGTGAGCGGCAGGGGTGATGTTCGCCGCGGGAGCGGTCCGGGGGGTAGCGCCGGACAGGCCACGACCGCAGACCGGCCAGGCTCCACGGCCCTGACCCGCGAGCACCTTCTCGGCGATCGCGATCTGCTGCTCCTTGGTGGCCAAGTGAGCGGACGGGGCGTACTGGCCGCCACCGCTGTTGATCCAGGTGCTGGGCGAGAACTGCAGTCCACCCTGGTACCCGTTACCGGTGTTGATGGCCCAGTTATTGCCAGATTCGCAACGCGCGACCTGGTCCCACTCGCCATCGGTGGCTGCGTTGGCCGTTGCGGCCATCATCAGACCGCCACCGACAAGGCCTGCACCTGCTACCGCGACCTTGGCCGCTTTAGCGCCCGCCTTGGTGGGCTTACTGTGCCGTCCACTCATATGTCCGTCGTATTCCTCTCTGTGACGCACCTGCGAAGTGAGCTGTCGGGTTCGAGCGAGAGGTCGCCCGGCCCGGTTTCCCGGGCTTCACCCCAAGAACCATGAAGGTTCATGCTGGAGATCAAGATCTCCGGCGGTTGGGTTCCCCGCCTCCGTCCCTTGATTTACCGACGAGGTGCCACACCCGAGGGACGGAGCTCGGTGCGCGGGTATGGACTCCGGATGACGGTACGTGTCGATCCGCATCTCGTCATGTTGGACATTTCACGGTGTTTCGTCCACGGCGGGGTGGGTTTATTCCCGTTGCCGGTGAGGTCTGCGCAGGTTATTGCGTAGCTCCACCGCCCCGTATCCACGCCGTGACCGTACTGTGACCTTGTGATGTGTGTCGTAGATCACGAAATTGTCTAAGTGTCTCTATATGCAACTCTCAGAGATGCCTTAGAGCTTCCTTAGGAAATTGGCGGGCCAGCGCTCTTTTAACCGCCAGCGAACGGAGGCAGAACGTCCACGACAGACCCTGATTCCGGCCGGTGGGAGCGGTCGCGGACGGCCACGCCGTCATGAAGGAAGGAACAACGCGCCAATACGCGTTCCAGTTCCGGCCCTTTTGCGGCCAGCTGGCGCGTCAGGTCGTCGAAAGATGCCCCCGCGGGGAGCTCCACGGTCTCTTCTTCGATGCCTGCGGCGTTCGCGGCGGCGGCGAAGTATCGGATTCGGATGCTCACCTAACCGCCGATCGCGCTCATGGGACGGTCAGGCTGCAGGAACGACGGGTCATTGATCCCGTGGCCCGGTTTCTTTCCCCACATGGCGGCCTGCCAGGCCGAGGCCACCACATCGTCGTCGGCACCCGAGCGGAGCAGCCCGCGCAGATCCGTTTCGGTGGTGGCGAACAGGCAATTGCGTACCTGACCGTCGGCCGTCAGCCTGGTGCGGTCGCAGTCCCCGCAGAACGGTCTCGACACCGACGCGATGATCCCGACCGTGGCGGGGCCCCCGTTGACCAGCCAGCGTTGTGCTGGGGCGCTGCCACGGGGCGCCGGATCCGCGCTCAGCGTGAATTCCCGGCTCAGGGCGGCGTGGACCTCGTCGGCGGTCACCATGTGAGCGCGGTTCCAGTGATGCCCGGCATCCAGTGGCATCTGTTCAATAATCCGCAGCTCGAAACCGCGCTCCAGACTGAACCGCAGCAGCTCGACCGAGTCCTCCTTGTACTGCTCGGGGGTCAGCACCGCATTGATCTTCGTCGGGGTCAGCCCGGCAGCGCTCGCGGCTTCCAGGCCGGCGAGAACGTCGGTCAGCCGGTCTCGGCGGGTGATCGCGGCGAAGCGATCCGCATCCAACGTATCCAGTGACACGTTGATGCGGTCCAGCCCGGCGTCCCGTAGTGTCGCGGCCTTACGGTCCAGACCGATGCCGTTGGTGGTCAGCGCGATATCCGGGCGTGGTGACAGTGCGGCCACCGCGGTGATGATTCGCTCCAAATCCTTGTATATCAACGGCTCTCCGCCGGTGAATCGGACGCTACGGATTCCGAGTTCGGTCACCGCGATGCCGATCAGCCGGATGTATTCCTCGGCGGTGAGCAATGCGTCGCTGCGCAGCCAGTCCAATCCCTCTGCCGGCATGCAGTACGTGCAGCGCAGATTGCACCGGTCGGTCAAGGACACCCGTAAGTCGGTCGCGATGCGGCCGAACGAATCGATTAACGGGGTCATAAGTCCAGCGTAGCGACCACTTGCGTGCGCCGAGTAGGATGACCAGTCACCGCGTCCTATTTGGGGCGCGTTAATCATGTGAGGTGAGTGCAGTGCCAACCGGCAAGGTCAAGTGGTACGACGCCGAGAAGGGCTTCGGCTTCCTGTCGCAGGAGGACGGCGAGGACGTGTACGTCCGGTCCTCTGCGCTGCCTGCTGGCGTTGAGGGGCTCAAGGCCGGTCAGAAGGTCGAGTTCGGCATGGCCGCGGGCCGGCGTGGCCCGCAGGCGCTGAGCCTCAAGTTGATTGACGCGCCGCCCTCCGTGCAGAAGACGCGCCGCGAGAGCAGCGGGCCGGTGAACCACAAGCACACCACCGATGAGCTACACGGCATGATCGAGGACATGATCACCCTGCTGGAGGGCACGGTGCAGACCGAGCTTCGCAAGGGGCGCTACCCGGATCGCAAGATCGCCCGCAAGGTCTCCGAGGTTGTGCGCGCCGTCGCCGCTGAGTTGGACGCCTGACCTGACACTCCTGCGCGCCGAGGATGTGATCGCGGCGCTCGATGCCGCCGGTGACCCCGGCCGGGCCCAGAAATCGGCACGGTTCTTCAAGACCGCGCCGGGCCAGTACGGCGAGGGCGACGTCTTTGTCGGTGTGTCGGTACCCGATCAGCGTGCGCTGGCACGGCAATTCCGTGGCATCGGACGTGATGCGGTGGCGCGGCTACTGGCCAGTGAGGTGCACGAGCACCGATTGACCGGGCTGATCCTGGCGGTATGGGAGTTCGCGCATGCCGAGGGCGCCGAACGTGACGCGTGGGTGCAGATGTACCTGCAGCAGGTCCGCGGCGGCCGGGTGAACAACTGGGACCTGGTTGATTCCTCGGCTGAGCAGATTCTGGGGGAATGGCTTGTCGGTCAGGACTATTCGCTGTTGCTGGAACTAGCGGCAGAAGATGACCTCTGGCGCCGGCGGGTGGGCATCATCGGCACCTTCGCCTTTACCAAACGCGGTGACGCGCAGCCCCTCCTCTCGGTGGCGCCGCTGGTGATCGACGACCGGCGTGACCTCATCCAGAAGGCCTACGGCTGGATGCTGCGTGAAGTTGGAAAGCGTTGTGGAGCCGATATTCTCATCAGTTATCTCGATGCGCACGCCGCGGCCATGGGTCGTACCGCACTCGGCTATGCCACCGAACACCTTGATGCCGTGGCACGTGCGGAGTATCGCGCTCGGCGCTAGTTCTGCCAGACCGTGGCCACGGACCAGATTGCGTGGGTGACCTCCAGCAGGTCGCCGGTCTCGGTCTGAACCACCGTCGGGAGCTTGATTTCCAGGCCCAACAGCCGCCGTCCGTCGCTGTCGATCGTCGGGATGGTCACGGCGGTCCGATGGTCGCGGTACACGCTTGATTCGGCCCGTTTGTGGTCGACGTCGTCCACCGGCGCATAGATCCTGGACAACATCCATGGCGCCTGGGCGATGCGCCCATCTACCGAAAGCTGCACGGGTTCATGAGCGTTGACGGCCAACTGGACGGTGTGTCCGGGCGGGTCGCACTGGTCCAGCTTGTTCTTGTCGCAGTACTGATAGGGCGCGGCGTGGATGACGGTGCCGTGCGTGAATGCGCTGATCTCGGGCCGCTCGTCTTTATGCCCGTGCAGCTGCCAGGCGATGAACCCCACCATCGCGGCAGCGGTCAACACCAGGACGACGGCAAGTGCCGCCAGTTTTGCCTTCACGCGACTACCTTGCCACCCTCTTGTTCGGCCATCACCGGGCGGTTACCGCCCAGGCCCGGAACGAGGGAGGCGCCACGGAAGCTGGCCAGTGTCTGCGCCAGGCCGAGGATGAGCACCGCGGATATCACCGTGAACCCCACCCACAGATCGGTGTAGATCATCACGCCGACGGCGCCACCGAGTACCCAGGACAGCTGCAACAGCGCCTCGGAACGCCCGAAGGCCGACGCCCGGGATTCCTCGGGCAGGTCATCTTGCAGCGAGGCGTCCAGGGACGCCTTCGCGATGGCGCTGACTCCCGATGTCACCAGCGTCGCGAACACCACGACCGCCAGCACTCCGGTGACCGCCGCCGCGAGCGCCACCACCGTGACCGCACCGGCGCACCGCACCACAAGCAGGGCTGGGCGGCCGAGCTTGAGCCGGGCGCTGGTGGCGTTGCCCGCGAAGTTTCCGATGCCGGCGGCGGCGCCGATCATGCCGAGCATCGCGAGCTGTTGAAAGCCGTGCGCGTCATGGGACTTGGCGACGAAGGCGGGGTACAGCGTGAGGAAACCGACCATCACCTTGATGGTGCTGTTGCCCCACAGTGCGGTGATGATGTTGCGGCCCAGCGGCTGCCGGATCTTGTCCTGCTGCTTGTGGGAGCGCCGGAGCAGGATCGTCGGGTGTTCACCGTCGTCGCCGTGGTAGCCGAAGGTGGTGGGCACCTCACCGGCGGTCACCTCGACCCACTTGGGGATGCGCATGGATGACCAGGCGCCCACCGCCGCCGCGGCCATCACGGCGAAGAGTGCTCCGGGCAACTGGAACACCCGGGTGAACATGAGCTCGCAGGCCCCGGCGATGGCGCCGCCCACGATGGTCCCACCGACCAATCCGAAGGTCGTAAGCCGTGAGTTGACGCGCACCAGGTCGATGGTCGGCGGCAGCACCCGCGGCGTCACCGCGCTACGCAACACGCCAAAGGACTTGGACAGCACCAGCATTGACAATGCGCACGGATACAGCACCCAGGGAGGGAAGCTTCCGCTGGCGCCGTCGTAGTTGGCGATCATGATGACGGCCAGCGCGATGCGCAGCCCGAATGAGGCCGCCAACGCCGCCCGGCGCCCGTGTTGCAGGCGATCCAGCGCGGGGCCGATCAACGGGGCGATAACGGCGAACGGCGCGATGGTGATGAGCAGGTACAGCGCCACCTTGCTCTTGGACTCAGCGGTGGCCGCGGCGAAGAAGAGTGTGTTGGCAAGGGCCACCGCCATGGCGGCATCCACCGCGAAGTTGGCCATCACCGGATAGGTGAGCGCGGTCAGGCCAGATTTGTCGGCGCCGTCGGCGGTCGCGGCCTTGTGGAACAACCCGTACATCCGGGAGCCCATCTCACGGCTGCGCATCGCGGCCACCCGGGTGACCGTCAGCTTGGGCGGGATTTCCCGCTCAGGCCGGGGACGTCGTCGCGACTCGTCCCGGCGTTCCTCGCCCAGGGGCGGTAGATACCGGTTCGATGAGCCGCCGGCACGAGGATCCCGCTGGGCACCGCCCGTCGGATAGTTGGCCATACCGGGGTGGGAGTTTGCGTCGCGCGGATCCTGATTTCGGCGGCGAGATGGGGAGTCGCTACTGCCTTGGCGGTTCCCGAACCGCGCGTAGTCGTCCCGCACGCATCGATTGTCCCTCACGGTGAGAAGATGGTCAGCGATGGACATCACTATCTCCGGCCGCGACGCCCTCTACACCTGTATAGACCAGGCTCGTACGGCCATCGTCGAGTTCAGTGGGGAGACCGTGGGCAAGTACCTCGGGGCCTCCTCCGAGAGCACGGATCTGCACGCGTTGACCCACCGCTTCGAAGCCGATCTGCCGGGATACCGCGGATGGCATTGGGAGGTGGTGATGGCCGCGGCACCCGGCGCCACCGTCGCGACCGTCAGTGAGGTGGTGCTTGTTCCGGGCACCGAGGCGCTGCGCGCGCCGAACTGGGTGCCGTGGGAGGAGCGCATCCGCCCGGGTGACCTGGGCCCGGGCGACTTGCTCGCCCCGCCGCCTAACGATCCTCGGCTGGTACCCGGGTACACCGACAGCGGAGATGCACAGGTAACCGAGACCGCCGGCGAGATCGGGCTGGGGCGTAAGCAGGTGCTGAGCCTGACCGGGCGTGTCGACGCCGCGCAGCGCTGGTTCGACGGCGACTGGGGCCCGGACACCGAGATGGCGCGCGCCACCCGCCGGGTCTGCCGATCCTGCGGCTTCTATCTGCCACTGGCCGGCTCACTGGGTGTCGCCTTCGGGGCGTGTGCCAACTCGATGTCGGCCGACGGCCGCGTCGTGCACATCGAGTACGGCTGCGGCGCCCATTCCGATACGCCGCAGCCACTCAACGCCGCGATGCCGCTGTACGAGCCCTTCGACGACGGCGTCCTGGATCTAGCCGACTAAACGCCTTCTGCGGCCGCTTTGATCCTGGCCAGCGATGTCCGCATGCCCTCCAGCAGTGCCTCGTCGAACACCTCGGTGCCGCCGAGCATCAGATTCTGCAGGTTGGTGGAGATCGCCGAGCGCTTCTCACCCATCACCCGCCGTTCGGTGACCCTGGTGCCACCGGCCGCGGTGGGCTCCAGCTCGTAGCTCCACTCGCTCAGGTTGTCTTTGACGTGCCAGGCCAGCCGCTTGTTGGGCTCGACGGCGGTCAACACGGCGCGTGTCGGCCACACCTTCCAGCCCTTGCGGTTGTAGTTGACGACGTTGGTGCCCGCCTGCACAGGACCGCGCACGAACATCTTGCGGGTCTGTGGGCTCCATCGTGGCATGTTGTCCAGGTCGGCGATCAATCCCCACACCTTCTCCACCGGCGCATCGATCTCGACGGCGGTTTCCAGCAGTGATGCGTTGGGCATGAGATTGCTCCTCTTTCCGGGATATTGCGGGGTTGATTCGGCTACAGGCCGGTTTGCGCGCCGCGTGAGCCGCGCCGCACCGCACGAACTTGTAGCAGGACGATGGTGGTGCCCAACGCGCCGGTACCCAGTCCGGCAAGCGTGATGGGACGCCAGCTCTCGAGCGCAGGAATGGTGAAGGCAAGGAAGTTGGCAATGAGCCACAGCACTGTGCCTGCGACGACAACCGGCCACGGATTGAGCAGTGCGGCCGGGAGCGGGGGCGGTTGGGGCGCGGGGGTGTCCACTAGATGCGCAGCATACGTGGCACGAACTACACCGGGCTAGGTCCCTGTGAAAGCCCTGGACGTGCCGTAAGGTTTGGGCCGTGAGCGACCCCGATGCCCGGTTGGCCAGCGATCTGTCGCTTGTTGTCATTCGCCTGGCCCGGCATCTGCGGTTCCGGCGCGCGGATTCGCCGGTCTCGTTGACGCAGCTGTCGGCATTGGCGACGTTGCTTAACGAAGGGGCGATGACCCCGGGTGCGCTCGCTGCCCGCGAGCGCGTGCAGCCGCCGTCGATGACGCGGGTGATCGCCTCGTTGGCCGAGCTCGGGCTGGTGGAGCGCTCGGCGCATCCGACCGACGGCCGCCAGGTAGTTGTCTCGTTGTCGGAGGCGGGTGCCGATATCGTGCAGGCCGATCGCAGCGCCCGCGAGGAGTGGTTGCGCGAGCACTTGGACGATTTCACCCCTGAGCAACGAGCCGTGCTGCGGCAGGCGACCGACCTGCTGTCGGCACTGGTCAATGAAAACGGTTAGCTGACAATCTCGTTAGTCTCTAAAATGATTCACCGTGGCTGACCGCGGCGGGATATTCGTATCGCTGCGCACACGTAACTACCGGCTATGGATCAGCGGTCAGATGGTGTCGCTCGTCGGCACCTGGATGCAGCGCGTCGCGCAGGACTGGCTGGTGCTGGACCTCTCGCACGGCAACGCCTTCCTGCTCGGTGTGGTGATGGCGCTGCAATTCGGGCCGACGCTGTTGCTCTCGGTGTGGGGAGGAATGCTGGCCGACCGCTACGACAAGCGCCGGATGCTGATGCTGACCCAGGCATTGATGGCGCT
Organism: Mycobacteroides chelonae; assembly: GCF_016767715.1. Lineage (NCBI taxonomy): Bacteria > Bacillati > Actinomycetota > Actinomycetes > Mycobacteriales > Mycobacteriaceae > Mycobacteroides > Mycobacteroides chelonae. The sequence goes on from NZ_CP050145.1 coordinate 792,040, forward strand.
GTTCGCGTTGACCGTGGGACTTCTGCAGGTCACCGGTCTTGTCCGGATCTGGCATGTGATGGCGGTGGCCTTCGCGATGGGATGTGCCGCGGCGATCGAGGCACCCACCAGGCAATCCTTCACCATTGAGATGGTGGGTCCGGAGCATCTGCCCAACGCGGTCGGGCTCAACTCCATGGTGTTCAACCTCGCTGGCATCATCGGGCCGGCGATCTCGGGAGTGTTGATCGGGCTCGTTGGTACCGGCTGGGTGTTCCTGCTGAACTTCGTCAGTTTCATTGGTGTGGGTATCGCGTTGTGGCGGATGCGGCCTGCGGAGCTACACCCGAGCGATCCGGTTCCACCCGCAAAGGGCCAACTGCGTCAGGGCTTTTCGTATGTATGGCACCGCCGCGATCTGTTCATGATCATGCTTACCGTGTTCTTGGTCTCGACATTCGGGCTGAACTTCTCGCTGACACTCGCGGTGCTGGCGCGAGAGACCTTCGGTCGTGGCGCGGAGTCATACGGGCTGCTGTCGACGGCGCTGGCAGTCGGCACATTGTTAGGCGCCACGCTGGCTGCCCGGCGCACCGAGAAGGTGCGTATGAATCTGTTCTACAGCGCCGCTATGGCTTTCGGGGTTTCCGAGGCTGTCGTCAGCGTGATGCCGACCTATCTGTCGGTGGCCGTCGCGCTCATCCCGACGGGTCTGCTTGCGCTGACGTTCACCACGTCGGCGATGAATATCATTCAGCTGTCCGTGGATTCGCAGCTGCGAGGAAGGGTGATGGGCATTTACATGGTGGCTTTCCTGGGCGGCACCCCGCTGGGCAGCCCGTTGGTGGGCTGGCTGGCCGATCTGCACGGTGGACGGATGCCGCTGCTGATCGGTGGGGTGGTATCGGTGGCTGCCGGGCTGACCTGCGCGGTGTATCTGCGCCGTCATCCGTGTCCGGTTGTGGCCGAGGTGGTTCCGGAAGCCGGCCAGATACGTGCCGGGCTTGTTCCGCCTGCTCCGGTCGCTACCCCGGTGTGCGAACCGACGCCGCTGGCCAGGCGGATGTAGATGCTGGTCATCGATATCGACAACGCTGCCGACCCTCGTTTGGACAGCTTCCGCGATCTCAACAGTGTCGACCGCAGGCCCGATCTGCCCAGCGGGAAGGGGCTGGTGATCGCCGAGGGCGTCTTGGTGGTGCAGCGCATGCTGGCGTCACGATTCGCACCTTTCGCGCTTTTGGGTACCGACCGCCGATTGACCGAGCTCGCAGCCGATCTCGAGCCTGTCGATGTTCCGTACTACCGGGCAAGTCCCGAGGTCATGGCGGAGGCCGTCGGCTTTCATCTCAACCGGGGAGTACTTGCCGCGGCGAGGCGCCCCGTGGAACTGTCGGCGACCGAACTCATGCAAACCGCGCGCACGGTGGCGGTGCTGGAGGGCGTCAACGACCACGAGAATCTGGGTTCGATTTTCCGCAACGCCGCGGGAATGGGGGTCGATGCGGTGCTCTTCGGCAGCGGGTGCGCGGACCCGTTGTACCGGAGGGCGGTGCGGGTGTCGATGGGGCACGCGCTGCTGGTGCCGTTCGTTCGTCTTCCCGAATGGCCGAAGTCGTTGTACAGATTGCGGGACAACGGATTCCGATTGTTGGCGATGACGCCTGCCGGAGACTCGCGGTCGCTGGCCGATGTGATTCCGCCGCTTCAGAACGAGAGGGTGGCGCTGATGGTGGGTGCCGAGGGACCTGGGTTGACCGACGTGGCTTTGCGTGCCAGCGATTTCCGTGTGCGCATCCCGATGGCCAATGGCACCGACTCCTTGAACGTGGCCACCGCCGCGGCCATGGCGTTCTATGAGCGCGCTAGGCTCGCGCCGTGACCGGCGATAAGCAGCCCGCACGGCGGACAACGAGCTCGGCGGAATCCGACACCCCGTGGGTCGAGGGCATCGTCTCGGCGATGTGTGTGGCCGTGGTGGTCGCGGTGGGTGTGGTGGTGCTGAGCCTCGGTCTTGCGAAGGTACATCCGTTGTGGGCAGTGCTACTCAATATTGTTGCAGTGGGCGGTCTTTCGCCAACATTATGGGGTTGGCGGGAACGCCCGGTGTTGCGATGGTTCGTGCTGGGCATCGCGATCGGGATCGCCGGCGGATGGCTGGCGGCCGTGGTGACCGCCCTGATCACCTAGGGTGCGGTCTCGCTAATTCTGGCCGCTGGAGCGAACCCCGAGCAGCACGTCTTCCCAGGTGGGCACCGCGGGCTTGCTACGCCGTGAGCGGCGCGGCGCGGGAGCCGGCTGGGCGTCGTTGACTTCCTCGACCGGCTCCGGCTCGCGGACGGGCTCTGGCTGCGGCGCGGGGCGCTCGGTGAACAACTCCGGTTCGGGCTCGGGGAGAAGCGGAGCCACCGGCGCAACAGTGCGCAGGCTGCGGGTGAACGTCGGGTCGATGAGTTCGCGGGCGGAATCATCGAGTGCGGTCACCGTGCCGCCATGCGCCCCGGGGGTGAACCGGAAGTGCGCCTTGTTGTCCGACCGGCCCGCACGCCACTGCAGCTGGACAGTCCATCGTCCGTCCTCGACCTTCCAGGCGTCCCACTCGATGGCGTCGGGGTCTAGTCCCCGCGCGAACATTGCGCCGGCCACGGTATCGGCGAGCGAGTTGACGGTGGGGCCGTCGCTGCGGACGGGGTGGGCCGCGGTTGCCATCTCGGCAGCGCGCTGCCGTTCCAGCAACACCGGATGGGCGAACCGTTCGATCCGCGCGACATCGACTCCTGCGGCCGTGGCGACCTGCTGAACGGTGGCGCCGGCCCGGATGCGGGCCTGAATTTCCCGGGGTCGCAACGAGCTCTCCATTTCGATCTGAATCTGCCCGAGGCGGGACAGATCACCCCGGGCAGCTGCACGGAGCCTGTCGTCGGCGTCGATGACGAACTTGTCGCTGCCGTTGGCGTCCTGGCAGACCACTCGCTTGCCGTCGGCTGATAGGCCGATGACTTTCAGTTCGCGCACGATGTCCTCCTCGCCCTGGTCTGGATGACCCAGTTCTTGGGACCTTAGTGCAGGTAGAGGGCCATTCCGCGGTGACACGCGGGGGTGTGGGCTACTTGCTTTTACGGACAGTTCGCGCTATGTGACGCATGTGGCAGGTGTTGTTTGCCACTAGGGGCACATGACCTCGACCTGGAAGGGCTTGATCATGCCGCCCGTTCCCTGGCGATCGCTTCCCCATGCGGTGCCCTTGACGGTGTAGTGCTTGCCGTCTTTGGCGAGGGTGGCGCTCTCACCGTCTTTCTTGAGTTGTTCGATGTACATGAACTTGAGGCCGTTGACCTCGCCCAGGTTGATGGTCTCGATTGCGGGCGGCTCTCCGATGAGGGTCAGCCCGCGAGCATCGTGGTCTTTCGCGACGCTGATGAACGTCCTTTGCTCATACTTATCGCATCTGACGGGGGCCCCGGCTACCACAGTCAGAGCGCCGACTGTCATCGTCGCGGTGCCGCCTTCCGGCTTGCTGAACTGTCCGGGCTTGGCAGGGCTGGTGACGACAGGTGAGGCGGTATCGGTGACCTTCGTGATCCCCGTGGTAGTTGCGCAGCCGGACTGGACGGCAGCCAACAGGACCACGCCGACGACGGCGGCCCACACTCGTTTCATAGCGTCCCCCTGGTAATCCCGAAACAGACTAGCCGGGCAACACGACGGTGTTGCCCGGCTAGATCAGTGTTTCGTGCCCTATGGGCAGGTGACCTCGATTTCGAATGGCTTGTTGGAGGGCTGCATCGGGTTGGCCATGTCCACGGCGATCGCGGTGCCCTCGATGTGGTACTTCTTGCCGTCCTTGGTGGCCTTTGCGTTCGCTCCGGGGGTGCCTTCGGAGAATGCCAGCGACTGCCCGTTGAGGCTGCCCAGACCGGCGGACTTCACCGTCGGAGAATCGCCTTCCGTCACCACGGCACCGAAGCCCTGGGCGCCGCTGCCGATGACGATGTTGACGTTGCCGTTTGAGGCCTGGCAGACGACGGCCCCCTCGATCTTCTGCTCCTTGCCGTCGATGACGACCTTGGCGGTGCTGTTTGTGGCGACGGCGCCGCCGTTGTTACTGACGGTGGTGCCCTTGGTCTCGGACTTGTCCTTATCGCTCGAACAACCGACCAGACCTGCGGCGATAATCGCCGCGCCGCCAATGGCGACCACAAGCCCACGCTTCATAGCGTTCTCCTTATGTGTGATGAGGGGTGGAGCCGAACAGGAGAAGTATGGGGTCGTGAGGGGGTCTGGTCTGCGGAATCGCAGGTATACCTATGTACCCAGATTTGCGATGTCGATACCGGCCGACAGCACGATCACCGCGACCACAGTCAGGGTGGTCAATGTGATGGGCCTGCCGCCGTGATGCCAGTGCCCTCGCGCCAGCGCGTGATGGCGCACGGTGCTGATGGCGGCGATTCCGAGTACAACCGCGGTCGCGATCAATGAGGCCACCGCGGTCTGCTCGTGGATGAGCGCGTGGGTCAGAAATACCGCTGCGGCTCCGGCGGCGGCCAACCCGGTGCGAAGCCAGGCCAGCGCCGTGCGTTCGACTGCGTGAGTCTCGGGGTCGGTTCTCATCGGTAGAACACGGCAATCGATGCCAGGATCGCGACGAGTCCGATGCTGACCGCGAGCAAGGGCACCAGCAGGGTGCCCTTGAGAGGCTGGTCCCGGTCCATCCGGTCTTTCACATCGCGCCAATGAACGTATGCGCCAATGGACACCACCACGGCCAGGGCCAGGCAGGACGCCGCCAGTACATGCCGAACCCCGGCATGGTGAAACGGTTGGACGAGGGTTTGTACCGCTACACCACCGGCGAGTAAACCGAGGGCGGTCCGGATCCACGAGAGGAATGTGCGCTCGTTGGCCAGCGTGAAGCGGTAGTCGATCTCGTGATCTTTGTGCGGTTCCGTCACCCCGACTAACTTACCGAGCCTGATGCCGATATCGGCAGGAGCTGGATTGCCAATATCTATCATTTATTGAACGACCGTATGTAATTCAATAGGTATTGTGGGATGTATGAAAATTCTGGCTTTGGGTGGAGCAGGCGCAATGGGGGCCGTCGCCGTACGGACCGCTCGAGAAGTACCGGGCATCGAGGAGATCGTCATCGCCGACCGCGACCTCGGCGCGGCTGAAGGATTGGTGCGGCAGTTGGGGGAGGGGTGCGTACCGGTCCGGGCTGTTCAGATCGATGTCGCCGATGAGGCGGCGTTGCGCGCCGTCTTGGAACCGGTTGACCTCGTTCTGAATACCGTTGGGCCCTACTTCCGATTCGGACTGACGGTGCTGCTTGCGGCGATCGAGACAAGAACGCACTATCTGGACATCTGCGACGACTGGGAGCCGACGTTGCAGATGCTTGAGCTCGATGAAACGGCGCGCGAGTACGGTGTCTGTGCGGTGATCGGTATGGGCGCGAGTCCGGGAATCAGTAACCTGCTTGCCGCTACCGCCGCAGCGGAATTCGATTCGATCCACGACATCTACACGGCGTGGCCCGTAGACGTCGGCACCGACGGCGATGACACCGAAGGCAAGGCTCAGTTGCTCGGCTCCGGCGGCAGGCCAACTGCTGCGGCAGTGCATTGGATGGAGCAGGCCAGCGGCACCATCACCGTGGTGGGGGGCGGGCAGCTCGTCGAGCGGCGCCCGCTGAGCCCGGTCACGTTGGACCTGCCCGCCGGACATCGGGGTACCGCCTACTCGATCGGTCATCCGGAACCGATCACGCTGCGGCGCAGTCTGAAACCGATCGGTACCGTCCTGAACCTCATGGTCATCACACCGTGGACGGTGGCCTACCTCGACACGCTGCGTCGTGACATCGACACCGGACTACTCACGCGGGAGCAGGCCGCCGCGGCCTTCGCGGTCCCCGGATGGCGGCGGGCAGTGCGTTCCGCTTGTGCGGCCGTTCGCCTGCGCGGTGCCGGGACCCTCCCGCCGTTCTTTGCCGCAGTCATCGGTGAACGAGACGGCGATCGTCATACCGCGCTTGCGCGTCTGAATCTGACCGGACCGCAGGCGCAACCGATGAGAAGCGCGTTACGTGACATGGCCCGCATCACCGGTGTGCCCCTGGCCCTCGGGATGGCACAGGTGATCGATGGCACCGCGCGCCGCGCGGGAGTTCACCCGCCCGAGGCGGTTATCGAGCCAGGGCGGTTCTTCGCCGACCTTGGGGCGGCGCTGGGGTGTGCCGATGGGGTCTCGCCGTATCTGGTTGAGCATGCGCCGCGGCCCTGATTCGTTCGGCGGTTCACCGAACGTAGGATGATCGAACGCAATACGGCGGCTCTCGTGAGGTGAACGTTTGGACATCCAACACGTCCTGAACTCCGATATCTCCACCCGCAGTGTGGTCGAGAGCATGATCCGTGAGGACGCGACGATTTCCGCCGGCGAGCTCTACGATGTCGCCGGCATCTTGGGGATGAGCGACCAGCAGGTCCGATTGTGTGTCAAACGCCTTGTTGCCGAGGGCCGTTTCACGCATGAGGGGCGGGGGCGCAGGGCGATTCTGTATGCGACGGGGGCGACGAGGAGCTCACTGGAACCGGACCTGGAGTACGTGCGCTACATGTACGAGCAGGATCGCGGCCTCGCACCGTGGGATGGGTGTTGGCACCTCGTCGCATTCGCGGTACCCGAATCGGCCCGTACGGCACGCGATGCCATGCGCGACGCGATCCTGCGGTTGGGAGGTGCGCCGATCCAGGGTGGCTTGTATGTGTGCGCCAATGCCTGGGAAGCCCGGATCGCAGCCACCGCCGAACAACTCGGCGTGACCGAACACGTCACGTCGTTCACCACGACCGACCTCGCACTGGGTGGCCGATCGGAAGCTCGCGAGCTGGCCGACCGACTCTGGCCGGTCGACGCAATCGCCGAGCGTCACCGCAGGCTGCTGGCGGTGGCCGAAGCTGTTCTTCCCGCGATTCGCACCGCGTCACGAACCGAACTGCTCACCCTAGCTGTGGCGCTGGCGGCAGAGTTCACACAGGCGGTTGAACCCGACCCCCTCCTGCCGCCGCAGCTGCTCCCACAGCCGTGGGTGGGCGCGGCCGCGCGTGCGGCGGTCGCCGCGTGCTGGGCAGAGTTTGCGAAAACCGAAGCCGAACAACCAATTCGATTGTTCGGATGGTATGCCGATGCGATTCGACAGATTATCTGAACGGCGCTGTGCGCCTCATCCAGGCCAGTGCGCCGCTGCCCAGCGCGGCGCCGAGAAAGGTCAGCGTGAACCAGAACCAGCTCCATGACGGTGGCAGCGGAAACAGTAGGAACACCGCCAGGGCGTACCCGCCAACCGCTAGGTGAAGGCGTAGCACATCGTGAAGACTCGTCAATGTCACCGCAGTGATGATGCGCCGCAACACAACCAACTTCGCGGCGAACATTCCGAGCAGAAAAGTGAGTCCGAGCAGCTGGACCCACAGCGGTGGGGCGCCCGTCCACGGTGAGGAAAACGGCAGCGTCGCCGCCGCGAGTAGCACCCCACCCGCGGCCTCGCAGAACGTCAGCCGTCGTATGAGGACTCCACTGCTCATCACGTTCAGCGCACCGGCTGTTTCGCAACGTAATTCCGTAGGTTGTCCAGATAGCCGGGCGCGTAGAGCGAACGTGGGGATAACACCGCGACCATCGTTGAGCGCCAATTCTGATCGTTGTCCAAATCGGCCTTCACGATGTTGTGTGACGCGTTGGGGTATCGCTGCACGGTCAGCTGCTGCGGAGGCAGGATTCGGCGGTAGGTCTGCTCGGTCTCGTCGACATCGACATTCAGATCGTCGTCGCCGATGGCGAGCAGAACTGGCGTTGTGACGAGCGGCAGGATATCGGTGACATCGGACCGAAAATTCTTGCGGACGAAATTCCAGCGATCGGCGGACATGGGATCAGAATCCTGCTGCGCCGCAAGGTACTGCTCGTAGGTCGCGTTGTCGCGCAGTAGTCGCAATCCCGTCTCGCGGCGATTCAACGCGGTGGCGATCTCGGATTCGGAGGCTCCACGGTGCCGAAGATCGGCGAGTAGGTTGTATCTCCCCTGCCGTAGCCAATTTATAGCCGCACCAACGATAATCACGAACTGTAGATCTGGTCGGTGGGCGGCGACCTCGGGTACCACCCATCCGCCTTGGCTGATACCCCATATTCCGATCCGCCGCGGGTCGATATCGGTGCGCTGGCGCGCCCAGTCGATCGCGTCCTCTGCTTCATTGGCCCGGTCGTGCATGCTTTGATTCAGCCAATTCCCCGGAGCTCCTTGGATTCCCGGTTTGTTCCAGGATAGTGAGGCATAGCCCGCCTGGGCGAATGATTCCCAGATCGGTTCGTAGAAGCCGTCTCGTGTCGCGTTCGCCGCGCCGTCGCCATGCACGAACACGACCAGCCCGAACGGTCCGGTGCCACGTCGAGGCAAGGCGAGTGTCGCCTGAAACGGCCCGGTCGCGCCGGGGATGATCACCTGCTGCATCCTGATCGCGAAGTCGTTCGCGTAGATCACCCAGCCGCTCGCGCCCAATACCAGTGCGATGACGCACGACGCGGCGATGCTGAGCCGCACGTGCCGGCGATTCGACCGGCGGAAGGAGGCGCCAAAACTATCAAACACGATACGATCGTATATGAATTAATAGTTACGTGGAACGTGTCATCACGTCAGATGCGCGCGCGGCGGAGCGCCGTGCCAGCGCGTGTAGGCATGTGTGAACGCCGCGGGTTCGGAGTACCCCAGACGGTCGGAGACCTCTTTCACGGTGAGGTCGTTGGCGAGGAGTTCCTTGGCCAGGGTCTCGCGTACCTCGTCGAGCAGTGCCCGATAGGAGGTGCCCTCGCGTGCCAGCCGACGGTGCAGCGTGCGCTCGGCGATGTGCATGCCCGCGGCGATGTGGCCCATGGTGGGCACCTGCCCGGGGACTCGAAGCAGCTGGTGGCGCACCTCACCGGCGATACCGTCACGGGAGCGCCGTTGTTCGAGCAGTTCCTCGCACTGGCGCACGCACAGGGCGGCCGTGTGCGGATCGGCGGTGGGCAGCGGTGCCGCCAGCAGCTCGGTGGGAAACACCAGCGCATTTCGGGGCGAGTCGAATTCGACGGTGAGTAGCCCGGCCAGGAGGCGCAGCGGCGTGTCGGGACCGCTCCGAAGCTGCATGCGTGCTCCTACTGGCATCGCGCCGCCGAACAGGATGGGAACTATGCCGGCGATCGCGGCCAGATCACGTTCCAGTAGAAACCGGCGGACATCGGGCGGGATCTCGCTCTCGTCGAGATCGAAAATACTGTCCGCGTCGCCGATGGTCAGCGTGAAGCGGTGAAATGTCGAACTGAGCTGGCTGAAACGCAACCCGACCGCGAGCGCGTCGCGCATGGTCGGGCTGGACAGTAGGGCGAATCCCAAGATTCCGGCACTGGCGATTTGATAACGGGTACCCACCTCGATCCCGAGTCCCACCGGATCTCCCGTGAGCGCCAACAAGTTCCGCACGATCTGCAGTTCCTGGGCCCCGCTCACGACGGCGTCGGGCCCTACCAGGTCGGCGTCGGTGAGACCCGTCTCCGCCAGGCATGGGCCTGTGCCGAAACCGCGGTCTCTGGCCGCTTCGACGAGGTTCCGTGTCGCGGTGGGTGAGCGCGGATAGTCCCAGAATGGGCGACCACCATCATCGGGCACTGTCCGAATTTATCAAGTGTTTGGCGGATGAAGTCATTCAATGCCGGATGTGCGATCAATACGTTCAGGCCATGGCAAGGACGACTGATCACATGTTCGGGCAGGTGGCGGTCATCACCGGCGGTGCCAATGGCATTGGTGCCGAGGTGGTGCGGCAGCTATCGCGGCGGGGAGCTTCGGTGGCGGTGCTGGATCGGGACGCCGCCCGGGCGGATGCATTGGCTGCTGAGTTGGGGGACGGGGTGGCCGGGTTCGCCGCCGATGTCACCGATCCCGAATCGATCGCCACGGCAATGGACGCTGTTGTCCAACGATTCGGTGGAATCGACATCGTGATCGCGAACGCGGGCATTGCCGGCCCCATCGCGACGGTCGCGAGCGTTCGGCCGCAGGAGTGGCAGCAGGTGATCGATGTGAACCTGGTGGGCGTGTTTCACACCGCGCGGATCGCTATTCCGCACGTTCGGGCGCGACGCGGATACGTGATGGTGGTGGCCTCTGCGGCAGCCGGGCTTCCCGGTCCGACCTTCAGCGCCTACATGGCCGCTAAGTGGGGTGTTGAGGCGCTGGCACGTGCATTGCGAATCGAGCTGTCCGACAGTGGGGTTGGTGTCGGCATCGCGTACTTCGGGCTGATCGACACCGAGCTGGGGAATTCGATAGCAGCTAACCACGGTCTCGGGGCCATCATGTCCACCCTCCCGGATTTTGTTGGCAAGGCCGCTCCCGTCAGCGCCGCAGGCACGGCCATTGTCGAGGGCATCGCACGGCGCAGTCGTCGGGTGTACGCACCACGCTGGGTGCCATTGTTGTTGGACCTAAGGACAGCCGTCTATCACCTGGACGGACTACTCGGTCGAAATAGACGACTGCGGAAGGCGATTCGCGAAGCAGATGCGGGTATGGCGGCATGATGCGCCGGTCACCCTCTGTTGCGATCGTCGGAGCAGGCATGTCCGGTCTGTGTATGGCGGCGATGCTGCACCAGGCGGGCGTTACCGATATCACCATTCTGGAGAAGGCGGATGAGGTCGGCGGCACCTGGCGAGACAACACCTACCCCGGCCTGAGCTGTGATATCCCTTCTCGTTTTTACCAATTCACCTTTGCGCCGAAGCCGGACTGGACCAGGTTCTTCTCGCCAGGGGGTGAAATCGGGGAGTATTTCCGGCGTTTCGCCACCGAGTTCGATCTTCGCCGACGGATTCGGTTCGGTACCACGGTCACCGAGGCCCGGTTCGAGGACGGCCGGTGGCGGGTGTGGACCGATCAAGGCGATGTCTTTGTCGTCGATTTTTTGATCTCGGCTACCGGCATCTTGCGGGAACCGCGATATCCGACCATCGATGGGCTCGCCGATTTCCACGGTCCGGTGATGCACTCGGCACGCTGGGACCACTCCTTCGACCCCACGGGGAAACGCGTCGCGGTCATCGGTACCGGATCGACGGGGGTGCAGATCGTCTGCGGCCTCGAACCGGTTGTGGGCGAATTGAAACTGTTTCAGCGCAGCGCCCAATGGGTGGTGCCCGTCCCCAACCCGTCGTACACGAAGCTGGCGGACATGGTGCGTGCCAGGGTGCCGATCCTCAGTGCCGCGGCCTACCACGGCTACCGCAGTGTGTTCGAGTTCCTTGCCGCGGCGTTGGTTCGTCCCGGCTGGCAACGCCGCCTGATTTCGGCACTGTGCAGGGCCAACCTTCGGACCGTGGCGGATCCGGACCTGCGGCGCAGGCTCACCCCGGACTACCAGCCGATGTGCCGAAGGCTGGTGATCTCCGCGGGGTTTTATCGTGCGATGCAGCGTCCCCACGTCGCCCTGGTGGACACGGCGATCGATCACGTCGAACAACAGGGGATAGTGACTGCCGGGGGGCGGCTACACGAGGTGGATGCCATCGTGCTGGCCACCGGATTCGATGCCCATGCTTTCATGCGCCCGATGAATCTCATTGGGCAAGAGGGCATTACGATCGATGCGCTGTGGTCCGGCGGCCCCGTGGCACATCTGGGGGTGGGCCTGCCGGGTTTCCCGAATTTCTTCATGCTGATGGGTCCGCATAGCCCGGTCGGCAACTATTCACTCACCGCGATCGCCGAGCACCAGTGCGAGCACATTCTGCGCTGGGTCCGTCGCTGGCAGGACAATCAGATCGACGCGGTGGCACCCTCTGCTGCCGCGACGGCGGCATTCAATGCCGAGATGCGGGCCGCCATGCCGGGCACGGTGTGGGCCACGGGTTGCACCAGCTGGTACCTGGGCAAGGACGGCGTCCCCGAACTGTGGCCATGGACGCCCGATGCGTATCGGCATCGACTGGCAGCCGAGCCGAACCCATCCGACTATGACCTTGTGACGCCGGGTGCCAGATTGGTCGAACACCTGCGAAGGTAACCCCTCACAGGAAACTCACAGTGGCAACCCAGTTGTGTCAGAGCGGGGGGCACCATTGTCACTCTTGTGACCAGTGTGATGCAGCCGATCGACACCGCGACGGCACCGACCGCAGTACTCGCGTCGACCCTCGACATCGTGATCCCCGTTTACAACGAGGAGAACGACCTGGAGCGGTGCGTTCGCCGACTGCACGCGTTCCTTGCCAACGAGGTTCCGTACACGGCTCGCATCACCATCGCCGACAACGCCAGTACCGATGGCACCCTGCAGATCGCGCACCGGCTGGCGGCCGAACTCGACCATGTCGACGTGCTGCATCTGGAGGAGAAGGGACGGGGACGGGCGCTGGCCGCGGCGTGGCTGTCCTCGGACGCGGAGGTTGTGGCGTACTGCGATGTGGATCTGTCCACCGACCTCAACGCACTGATGCCGCTTGTCGCACCCCTGATCTCGGGACACTCGGATGTCGCCTACGGGTCCCGGCTCAACCGCAATTCGCGGGTGGTACGCGGGCCCAAGCGCGAATTCATCTCACGCACCTACAACCTGATTCTGCATGCCTCGCTGCAGGTCCGGTTCTCCGATGCCCAGTGCGGATTCAAGGCGATCCGCGCCGACGTGGCGCGCCAGCTGCTCCCGTTGGTCGAGGACAAGGAATGGTTCTTCGACACCGAACTGCTGGTGTTGGCCGAGCGGGTTGGCCTGCGCATCCACGAGGTGCCGGTTGACTGGGTGGATGACCCGGACAGCCGTGTCGACATCGTCGACACTGTCCGCAAGGACCTGCTGGGCATCTGGCGACTGGGCCGGGCCCTCATGCTCGGCACCCTGCCGCTGGAAGAGCTACGTCACAGCCTCGGGCGTGAACCCCTCGTCGAGGGCGTGCCTGCCGGCATGGTCGGTCAGTTGGTCCGGTTCGGAATCATCGGTGTGGCAAGCACATTGGCTTATGCCTTGCTATTCCTGGTCTTGCACGGAGCGGTGGGGGATCAGGCCGCCAATTTCCTGGCGCTGCTCATCACCGCGGTGCTCAACACCTCGGCCAACAGGTTCTTCACCTTCGGCGTGCGGGGTCGGCGCGACGCGGCCAAGCATCAGTTCCAGGGGCTTGTCATCTTCGGCATCGGGTTGGCCCTCACCAGCGGATCTCTGGTGGCCATGCACCACCTTGTCCCCGACGCCTCCAAGCATCTGTTGCTGATCGTGCTGACCGTGGCCAACCTCGTTGCCACCCTCGTTCGGTTCGTCGGATTGCGGTGGGTGTTCCGAAGCGCGAGCATCCGCTAGTGCGGGAACAGTCCCGGGAGCGGATCAGCGTTGCTCTCCTGCTGATCGGCACCGCGGCGGCATATCTGGTCAATCTCGGCTCCAACGGCTGGGCCAACTCCTTTTATTCTGCTGCGGTGCAGGCGGGTTCGGTCTCGTGGAAGGCCGCGTTCTTCGGATCGTCGGATGCCGCCAACTCGATTACTGTCGACAAACCGCCGGCCTCGCTATGGCTCATGGAACTGTCCGCGCGCATCTTCGGGCTCAGTAGTTGGAGCATCCTGGTGCCCCAGGTGCTTTTGGGCGTGGCATCGGTCGGGCTGTTGTACGTGACCGTTCGCCGGTATTTCGGCCATGGGACGGGTCTGCTGGCCGGTCTGGTGCTTGCGGTGACGCCGGTCGCGGTCCTGATGTTCCGCTTCAACAACCCGGACGCGCTGTTGGTCTTTCTGATGATCGCCGCGGTATGGGCGATGATGCGCGGTATCGAGGATGGCCGCACTCGCTGGCTGCTTCTGGTCGGCGCGCTGGTCGGATTCGGCTTCCTCACCAAGCAGCTGCAGGTGCTGCTCGTCATCCCGCCCATCGCGCTGACGTATGTGATCGCCGCGCCGGTGGGTGTGGGGAAGCGGTTGGCGCAGCTTGCCGGATCGGCTGCCGCGGCGGTAGTTTCGGCAGGCTGGTGGATTGTCACCGTGGAGCTGTGGCCCCCGGGCTCGCGCCCGTGGATTGGCGGATCGCCCGATAACTCGATTCTGGAGCTCACCCTCGGCTACAACGGGTTGGGTCGGCTCAACGGCAACGAGAAGGGCAGCGCGTCCGGTCCGCGTGACGAGATGTACGGCTTCGGTGGCCATTTCGGGAGCGAACCGGGGTTCGGCAGGTTGTTCCAACCGGCGCTCGGCGGGCAGATCGCCTGGCTGCTCCCGACGGCGGTGGCCCTGGCGGTGTTGGGTTTGGTCTTGCTGCGCAAGGACTCCCGAACGGACACACGCCGCGCGGTGCTGATCGTTTTCGGGTTGTGGGTGCTCACCACCGGCACCGTCTTCAGCTACATGCAAGGAATCTTCCACCCCTACTACTCGGTGGCGCTGTCGCCTGCGGTCGCCGCACTTGTGGGGGCGGGTTCGCTCATCGCCTGGCGAGAGCGTGAACGATCTTGGGTGCGTTGGTCTTTGGTGGCCGCGCTATTGCTCACGGTGGTGATGGCCTGGATCTTGCTGGGGCGTTCCCCGGAGTTTGTGCCCTGGCTGCGCTGGGTGATTCTGATCCTGGGGCTCGTCGCTGTCGTCGGCCTGGTCCTGAACAGGTATCCCAAGGCTGTCGCCGCCGCCGCGCTCATCGTGGCGTTGGCCGGTCCGGTCGCATACTCGGTCCAGACCATCGCGACGCCACATAGTGGTGCGCTTCCCTCGGCCGGGCCCGAGGTCAAGGGCGGCGGATTCCCCGACTTCCCGGATATGCCCGGGCGAGAGCATCGTCCGGAATTCGAGGCCGGCCCGAAACGTGGCGGAGGTCTGCTCGATGGCAGTGATCCGGGCCCCAAGATTGTTGCCGCGCTGGAGGCCAACGCTGACCGCTACACCTGGGTGGCTGCTGCCGTCGGCTCCAACAAGGCGTCGGGCTATCAGCTGGCCACGGGCCGTCCGGTGATGCCCATCGGTGGATTCAACGGGACCGACCCGTCACCGACGCTGGCGCAGTTTCAGCAATACGTGGCCGACGGGCAGATCCATTACTTCATCGATGGGGAGGGCGGCGGCCATGGTGGCGAGGGATTCAGCCCCCCGGGCAGTGAGACCTCGAAAGCCATCCAGGAGTGGGTGCAGCACACGTTCGCCAAACAGACCATCGACGACGTCGATGTCTACGACCTCACGGATCACTAGCACCCGGTCGAGTGGGAACCTGACGCGTCGAGTGGGAACCTGACGCGGTTTTTGTGGTGTTTTTCCTCGTCAGGTTCCCACTCGGGGCGTAAGGCGTTGAATCAGAGACGCTCGACGACCCAGTCGATGCACTGCGTCAGCTGCGAGATGTCCTCGGGGTCGATGGCCGCGAACATCGCCACCCGCAGTTGGTTGCGGCCCAGCTTGCGATACGGCTCGGTGTCCACCACGCCATTGGCGCGCAACACCTTCGCAACGGCGGCCGCGTCCACGTCGTCGTTGAAGTCGATGGTGCCCACCACCTGTGAGCGCTGCGCCGGGTCCGCCACGAATGGTGTGGTGAACGACGTCGCTTCGGCCCAGGAGTACAGCCGCGATGCCGAATCGGCGGTCCGCTTGGTGGCCCAATCCAGACCGCCATTGCTCAGCAGCCAGTCGATCTGATCGGCCAGCAGCAGCAGCGTGCCGATGGCCGGCGTGTTGTAGGTCTGGTTCTTGAGGCTGTTCTCCACGGCGATCGGCAGCGACAGGATGTCGGGCACCCAACGTCCGCTGCCACCGATCTCCTCCACCCGCTCCAGGGCGGCCGGGCTCATGAGTGAGAGCCACAGTCCGCCGTCGCCGGCGAAGTTCTTCTGTGGCGCGAAGTAGTACGCGTCTACTTCCGACAGATCCACCGGCAGCCCACCGGCGCCGGAGGTGGCGTCGATGAGCACCAGCGCATTCTCGGAACCCGCGGGACGCTGGACCGGAACCATGACACCGGTCGAGGTCTCGTTGTGTGCCCAGGCGATCACGTCAGCGGACGGATCCGAGACCGGAGCGGGAGCACTGCCCGCATCGGCGACCACCTTGATCGGGTCACCGACGAACGGGTTCTTGGCCACGCAGGAGGCGAACTTGGCGCTGAACTCGCCGAAGGTCAGGTGCAGCGACTTCTCGCGGATCAGGCCGAACGCGGCAGCGTCCCAGAACAACGTCGAACCGCCGTTGCCGAGGATTACCTCGTAGCCCTCGGGGGCCTTGAACAGCTCTTTGAGGCCCTCGCGGACGCGACCGACGAGGTTTCTGACGGGTGCTTGCCGATGCGACGTGCCAAAGAGGGCGGCTCCGGCGTCCACGAGCGATTGCAGCTGTTCGGGACGAACTTTGGAGGGGCCGCAGCCGAAACGTCCGTCGGCGGGCAGGAGGTCAGCGGGGATGGTCAATTCAGCCACGGCTACCAGCCTAAACGGTGGCCCATTGAGACCTGCCTCACACAAAACAAAGCCCGCAGAGAACGTCACATGGGACGTTTCGTCCCAAACCTAGATTGGGCCTTCCCGCCCTGTTTACACTCGCCCAGAGCTTGTAGACTTTCAAGTAGCCCCAGAACGTAAAAGTTTGCAGGTCCGTTACTTAATCAAAGGAGATAGGCATGTCCCTCCGCGAGAAGTTGCGCGCGAAGAAGGAAGTGCGTGGCGACGCTAAGTACGTCCAGGTGCTGGAGACCCTGTCGCACGGATCGACGAACCGGAACTTCGATCCGTTTATCGACATCGACTGGGACTCGCCCGAGTACGCCGTCGTCCCCAATGACACCCGCTGGGTGCTCCCGCATCGCACGGATCCGCTCGGCCGGCACCCCTGGTACCAGGCGCAACCGCTGGAGAAGCAGATCGAGATCGGCATGTGGCGCCAGGCCAACGTCGCCAAGGTGGGTCTGCACTTCGAGAGCATCCTGATCCGTGGCCTGATCCAGTACGCCTTCAGTGTGCCCAATGGCTCCCCAGAGTTCCGCTACCTCAACCACGAGTCCATCGAAGAGTGCAACCACACCCTGATGTTCCAGGAGATGGTGAACCGCCTCGGTGTCGACGTGCCGGGTATGCCGCGTCTGCTGCGCTGGCTGTCCCCGTTCATTCCGCTGGCTTCCACTGTCGCACCCGAGACCTTCTTCATCGGTGTGCTTGCCGGGGAAGAGCCCATCGACCACACCCAAAAGAACGTGCTGCGCGAGGGCGACAATCTGCACCCGATCATGCGCCGCGTCATGGAGATCCATGTCGCCGAGGAGGCCCGCCACATCTCGTTCGCGCATGAGTACCTGCACAAGCGCGTCCCGGCCATGCACTGGTTCAACCGGTTTGTGCTGTCCATCAGCACCCCGATCATCATGCGTGTCCTGATGGGCGCCATCATGACGCCGCCGCGCAGCTTCGCCCGGAAGTTCGACATCCCGCAGGACGTGATGAAGGAGATCTTCTGGAAGAGCCCTGCCTCGCGCCAGACGATGAGCGAGGTCTTCTCCGACGTCCGGATGCTGTGCCGCGAGGTTGGCATGATGAACCCCATCGCCAAGCTGGTGTGGCGGGTGTTGCACATCGATGGCCGTGCAGCCCGCTACCGCAGTGAGCCGCAGCGTGGCCCGCTGGTGAACTACTCGGCTCCCGAAGCCGCAGTGGCTGATTCACACAGCGCTGTTCCCGCCTGATGCCGCACGTAGTTACCCAGGCGTGCTGTAACGAGGGCTCCTGCGTTTACGCATGCCCGGTGAACTGCATCCATCCCACGCCGGATGAGCCTGATTTCCTCAAGGCGGAGATGCTGCACATCGATGCATCGGCATGCGTCGACTGCGGTGCCTGCGTTGCGGCGTGCCCGGTCGATGCCATCAAGCCGGACTCGGTGCTCAAGGAAGAGCAGTTGCCCTTCCTGCGGATCAACTCCGAGTTCTATCCGCGCGAAATCCCCCGCGCCAGCTTGGCTCCGGTCATTCAGGCGCCGCCCGTCCGCTCCAGCGGGCGCGGACTGAAGGTGGCCATCGTCGGCTCCGGCCCCGCGGCCATGTACGCCGCCGACGAACTGTTGACCCAGCCGAACGTGAAGGTCAGCATGTTCGAGAGGTTGCCTGCCCCTTACGGTTTGGTGCGTGCCGGGGTGGCCCCCGATCACCAGCAGACCAAGCGGGTGACCAAGCTGTTCGACACGATGGCCGCGCAGCCCAACTTCGAGTTCTTCCTGAACGTCGAGGTAGGCAAGGACGTCAGCCATGACGAACTGCTGGCGCATCACCATGCGGTGATCTACTCCGTTGGAGCGTCCTCCGATCGGCGCCTGGATATCCCGGGGATCGCACTGCCGGGTAGCGCCACCGCCACCGAGGTTGTCGCGTGGATCAACGCCCACCCCGACTACACCGACTTCCGGGTTGATCTCGATCACGAACGTGCCGTCGTGATCGGTAACGGGAACGTGGCCCTGGACGTAGCGCGTGTGCTCACCGGGAGCACCGACCGCCTCGCACGTACGGATATCTCGGATACCGCACTGACCGCGTTGCGCAGCAGCGCACTGCGTGAGGTGGTCATCGTCGGGCGCCGTGGGCCGGAACACTCCGCGTTCACGCTGCCTGAGCTGCTTGGTCTCGTGGGGTTGCCCGATATGACGGTGGTGATCGACGACGAAACGGCCAAGCTGGTCGACGAGGCGCTGCAGACGCATCTGGAGCCGCTGACCCGCCAGAAGCTGGAGGTGCTGAGCACCTGCCCGCGCGAGGCGCGGGAGCCGGGCGGTAAGACCATTCGTTTCGCCTACAACCGCACTCCCGTCAAGGTCTTGGGGGAGGGGCGCGTGACGGGCATCGAGTTCCAGCACGGCGACGCCGTCGACACCATCGATGCGGGACTGGTGCTCACCTCGATCGGTTACCGCGGCGTGCCGATGCCTGATGTGCCGTTCGACGATCAGCGTGCGGTGATCCCGAATGAGCAGGGGCGCGTGACGGATCCGGCCACAGGCAAGGCGCATCCCGGAACCTATGTGGCGGGATGGATCAAGCGCGGTCCGACCGGATTCATCGGGACCAACAAGTCCTGCTCGCAGCAGACCGTTACCTCGCTGGTAGAGGATTACAACAACGGATTGCTCGCCGATCCCGTGCAACGGCTGTCAGGCTTGTCCAAGCTGATCCAGCGGCGCCAGCCCACGATTGTCGATCACGATGGCTGGCTGGCGATCGACCGTGCGGAGATTGCGCGCGGCAAGGGCGAAGGCCGTCCGCGTGACAAGTTCGTCTCGGTGCCGGAAATGCTTCGCGTGGCCGCGAACGCCCCACAACCACCGTTGTGGCGCAAGGCAATCCGCGGATCGGCGTTGGAAGAACTGCTCCGGTAGGGCCTACTCGCCGCCGCCGGCGACGTACTTCTTGAGGTCTTCGGGGTTGACGATCTTCACCGGTTGGCCCAATGACCACAGGTGCCCGAACGGGTCCTTGATGACGCCGAAGCGGTCGCCCCAGAACTGGTCTTCGAGTGGCATCTCGATGCTCGCTCCGGCGTCGACGGCACGGCTGAACCAGTGGTCGACATTGGGCACCGTGAGGTGGATGGTGACCGGGGTGCCGCCGAGGGCGGTGGGCGTGCTGGATTTGCCGTCGTTGTACTCGGGAAAATCGTCATTCATCATGATGGTCGTGCCGTTGATCTTGACGGCGGCGTGCATCACCTTGCCGTCGGGAGTCTCCAGTAGTCCGAGCTCTTCGGCACCAAAGGCCTTCTTATAGAACTCGATCGCCGCGCGCGAATCCTCGACGATGATGTAGGGCGAGACGGAGGGTTCTACTGGGGGGAGGTCGGGAGGGGTCATAGGCCCCACCCAACCACCTCCCGCGTAGTGACGCCAGAAGTTCAGGTTATGCGTCTACCCGAGAGCGCAGCAGCCCGAACCCTTCCACGGACTCGATCGGACGCGGCCCGGGCCCGACATACAGTGCGGCCGGTCGCACCAGCTTGTCGAGACGCTTCTGCTCCAGGATGTGCGCGCTCCAGCCCGCGGTGCGGGCACAGGTGAACATCGCCGGCATCATGCGGGTCGGCACCTGCGCGAAGTCGAGTATGACCGCTGCCCAGAACTCGACATTGGTCTCGATGACACGGTCGGGACGACGTTCGCGCAGCTCGGTGAGGGCGGCCTGCTCAACGGCGGCGGCCACCTCGTAGCGAGTGGCGTCGAGGCGCTTGGCGGTGCTGCGCAGCACGCGCGCCCGCGGATCCTCGGCCCGGTACACCCGGTGACCGAAGCCCATGAGCTTCTCGCGGCGATCCAGGATGCCCTTGATGACGCCGCGGGCGTCGCCGGTCTTTTCCGCCTGCTCGATCATGGGCAGTACGCGGGCGGGTGCGCCGCCGTGCAGCGGACCGCTCATCGCGCCCACCGCACCGGAGAGGGCGGCCGCCACATCGGCGCCGGTGGAGGCGATGACCCGGGCGGTGAAGGTTGAGGCGTTCATACCGTGTTCGGCGGCAGACACCCAGTAGGCGTCGATTGCCTCGACGTGCTTGGGATCGGGATCGCCCTGCCAGCGAGTCATGAAACGTTCTGTCACGGTGGAGCATTCATCGATCAGGCGTTGGGGTACGGCGGGTTCGGCGTTGCCTCGTGCGGACTGGGCGACGTACGAAAGCGCCATCACCGAGGCGCGGGCCAGCTGATTTCGCGCGACTGATTCCTCGGTGTCCAGCAGCGGCTCAAAGCCCCAGATGGGAGCGAGCATGGCCAGCCCGGCCTGCACGTCCACGCGGACGTCCCCGGTGTGAACCGGGATGGGAAAGGGCTCGGCCGGTGGCAGGCCCTGGCCGAACTTACCGTCGACCAACAGTGCCCATACGTCACCGAAGGTCACCCGCTGGGTGACCAGATCCTCGATGTCGACACCGCGGTAGCGCAGGGCTCCGCCGTCCTTATCGGGCTCGGCGATTTCGGTGGCGAAGGCCGTCACGCCCTCCAGTCCAGGTGCGAAATCCGCTGGTAGCGGCGCTGCAACCGTCATGATTCTCGACTCCCTACCTGTGGGTAACAACTCGGTAAAGGCGATTCTTGCACCTGCAAATAAGGGTGATTCTTAGTCACCTTGATCTCTCTTAGACGCTCGCCTGTAGCGTGATTTTCGTGACCGAATGGCTGCGCTCGGACTACCGTCCCGGAGAAAAGGACGGCAGTGGCGATCTGGATGTCGATTGGCTGGCCGACGGCTGGCTTCCCTTGTTGCGCAAATGGTTTGACCTTGCGGTGTCCTCGGGTATCCCCGAACCGAATGCGATGGTGCTTGCCACTGTCGATGGCGGCCGGCCCGTGACGCGCACGGTGCTGTGCAAGGGGCTCGACTCCGCGGGTGTGACGTTCTTCTCAAACTATGACTCCGCCAAGGGGCGCCAACTCCAGCAAGCGCCCTACGCGAGCGTCACCTTTCCCTGGTACGCGCTGGGGCGGCAGGTCCACGTGCGTGGCGCGGTGACCAAGGTCGATCCGGCCCAGACCGCCAACTACTGGACCAACCGTCCGCGCGGATCGCAGCTGGGGGCCTGGGCCTCACAGCAGTCGGCGCCCATCGAATCGCGAGCGGCACTGTTGGCTCAGCTTGATGACGTCACTGCTCGGTTCGCCGATGTGGAGACGGTGCCGGTGCCCCCGCAGTGGGGTGGCTACGTGATCGCTCCGGAGACGGTGGAGTTCTGGCAGGGCCGTGAGAACCGCGTGCACAACCGGATTGTTTTGCAAGACGGGCGGATTGAGCGGCTGCAGCCCTGACATATGTGGATCACATTGCTGGTGATGGCCCTTGCCGTCAGCTTCGAACCGTTCCGGCTGGGCATGACGGTGCTGATGCTGAATCGGCCGCGCCCACAGCTGCAGCTGCTGGCGTTTCTGTGTGGTGGGTTCGTCATGGGGACGACAGTGGGGCTCGTGGTGCTGTTCACCTTCCGGCACGTGTCGACTGGATCGGCGCAGTTCACGTTGCCGCGGGTGCAGATCGGCATCGGGGTGGCGGCACTGCTCGTCGCCGCGTTACTGGCGTCTCGGGTGCGGGGTCCATCGTCAAATGCGCAGTTGGACAAGGTCACCGGGCGTATTCAGTCCATCGCGACGGGCGGATCGCTGTGGGTGGCATTGGTTGCCGGGCTGGGAATCGCCCTGCCCTCGGTTGATTTTCTGGCCGCGCTGGCCGTGATCGTGGCCTCGGGCACCCCGGCGGCCACGCAGGTCACCGCCCTGCTGATGTTCAACATCATCGCCTTCGCGCTGATCGAGGTTCCGCTACTGGCCCATGTTGTGGCGCCGGAGCGCACGGCTGAGGTGATGGCGAGGCTCAACAGCTGGATACAGTCCAACCGTCGCCGCAACATCGCGCTAGTGCTGGCCGTGGTCGGATGTGTGCTGCTCGCCGTCGGGTTAGCCGCGATCTGACGGCATTCGCCAGTCGCGTCGGGGTCAGGAAACCCCTACGCGGGTGTCCGAGTCCAGTCGGGTGAACTCGTCCTGGAGATACTGCTCGACGCAGGCCGCGCGCCGGATTTTGCCGCTCGTCGTGGTGGGAAGTGACCCGGCCGGCACGAGCACAAGGTCTCCGACATTCACGCCGTGCGCGTTGGCTATCGCCGAGGTGACCTCGCTCTTGATCTCATGGAGCCAGTGCGCCACCGACTCGTCAGAATCTGCGCGCTTCTTGAGCTCGATGACGGTCACCAGCTTCTCGGTGCTGTCGAACGGCACCGATATCGCCGCGACTCGACCGCGCGTGATCTCTTGAACCGTCGCCTCGATGTCTTCGGGGTAGTAGTTACGCCCGCGGATGATCAGTAGGTCCTTGATGCGGCCGACGATGAACAGCTCGCCGTCGGAGATGAACCCGAGGTCACCGGTTCTCAGCCAGGGGCCTTCTGGAGTACCGGGCGACGGCTCGGTCACCTTCGCGCCGAAGCACCGCTGCTCCTCGGGTGACTTGCGCCAGTAGCCGGAGGCGACATTCTCGCCGTGCACCCAGATCTCGCCGACCACATCCGGTGCGCACTCCCGGTGTGTGTCACTGTCGATGATCCGCACCGTGGGGGATTGCGGCACATGGTATTTGACCAGCGCCGTGCCGGTCCCGGCCGGGCAGCGCCGCACGCGCCCCGCAGACAGCTCTTCGACGTCGAAATGAGCAGCAGGCTCGGTCTCGCTCCAGGTGCCCGAGGCCACGAAGACGGTGGCCTCCGCCAGCCCATAGGACGGGCGCATCATGTGGTCCTGGAAGTTGAAGTGCGCGAACCGATCGACGAAGCGCCGCAAGGTGGCCTGCTCGACGCGCTCGGCACCGCTGATGATGCCGAGAACTCCGCCCAGATCGAGCCCGGCCAGGTCGGCATCGGTCGTCTTGCGGGCCGCCAAATCAAAGGCGAAGTTGGGTGCCGAGGACCACGCGTGTGGGTTCTTGGCCAGTGCTCGCACCCACCGCGAAGGGCTTTCCAAGAATGCGATCGGGCTGGTCAAGTCGGCGTGGTAGCCGCCCAGGATCGGGGCGCAGACACCCAGCACCAGACCCATGTCGTGATAGAAGGGCAACCAGGACACGATGGTGGCATCCGCCGGAATCCTGGAACCGGTGTCCACGAAGAAGCTGCGCATCAACTGTTCGAAATTCGACTGAAGGTTGCGGTGGGACAGCACGACGCCGGTGGGTGTTCGGGTCGAACCCGAGCTGTACTGCAGGTACGCGATGTCCGGTACGTCGGCCGGAACGGTGCTCGGCCCGCCGTCGATGTCGAGCCGCAGCGTGTCGATCTCGATGATCTTGGGGGCGATCTCGAGGCGCGACTGGTCGACATAGTCGCCCACATCTGAGGCAACCGCCGAGGTCGTGAGAACCACCGAGGGCGAGGTGTCATCGAAGACGGCACTCACCCGGTCAAGGCTCGAACCGCGGTGTGGCAGCGGGAGCGGCACAGCGATCAGCCCGGCTTGCATGGACCCCAGGAAGGCCAGGATGTACTCGAGGCTTTGTGGAGCCAGGATGAGCGCCCTGTCGCCGGCCGCCGCGTGCTGGCCGAGTTCGCGAGCCACGTTGAAGGTGCGACGCGACAACTGTGACCAGGTGAGGCTTTCGGCGACGCCCGTTGGGCTGTGGCTGTAGTCGGTAAAGGTGAACGCGATGTCATCCGGGCGCAGGCTCGCCCGGCCGTGCAGCATCGACAGGATGGATGACTGGGTTGAAGGTGTCATGGTGTCACGTCCGTACTAATTGGGAGGGGCTGAGCGTGTGCCGTTGCCCAGCACGGCCAGAGCGCCGCTGGTGATCTGTGAAAGCGGATCGGCACCGCCGCCGAATGTCGCTTGCGAGGCCGGCGCCGTGACCTTGGCGGGGTCAAAACCGCGCACCGGGTCCACCGCGATCGGCGCCGTCGCCGGGTCATCGTTACGGGAGTAGCCAGCATCCACTCGAGGCTGCAGTATTGCGTCGAGCCTGTTCAGCGTCTCCTCGGGAACGCCGAGGTATTTGAAACCCAGCACCAGGGGAAGGTGCTGTTCGGGGATGAAGTACGTCGTCGTCGTTCCTCCCCGGGAGTTAACTTCCGTCCGGATGTTCTGCGGCGGAACCATTTTCGGATTGGTGAAGGCAATCGCCGTATGGCCGGTGGCCAGACCCGCGATGGCATTGGCAACCGCAAACAGGTTGTCCGGCCGGTCCGGCCAGTCCGCGATGCTGTCATACGCGGAGATGAATTGGTCGGTGTGGTACTGGCTTTCGACCGGAGCCGGCACGGTGTAGTCCATGAACGGCACCACCGATCCGGGTGCGAAGTTCTGCGTCAGGAAGCTCTCACCGAACGGGTGCCGCGCGACCGGATCGCCGAACGTCGCGAACGTCAGTGAGTCCGGCGCCGGCGCGGTCGGATCGCTTGCCAGTGCTGACTTAACGGCGTTGAGTACGAGCGCCCCCTCGGAGAGACCCATCGCGGTGCCGGGACCGCCTGTGCGAATGGCGTTTTCGAGGTTGGGTTCGCCGACGTCGATCGACTCGCCGATGCTGGGGCCGTCTAGACCCAGGCCGGGCATGATCTTCTCCCCGACCGGGCCGATGCCGGGGAACAGGCGCTCCAGGGTGTGACCCTGGACCTGCCCAGCCGGGTACCAGATGTTTTCCCGCTTCATGCCCGGGAACCAGTCCTTGCCGGTCATCCGGATGTACTCGTCATAGGGGATGCCGAGCACGTGCGCACCGCCCAGGGCATATGCGGTCCGATCCGGCGATACCGGCGCGGCCATCGCCGTCCCGTCTGCCGCGATCCGGGGGATAGGCGGTCCGGGCACCTGTGGGTCATCGGCAACAGCGGACGGGATGCCAAAACAGCCTGTCATGCTGGCGACTACCAGCAGGGCCGCTCCTGCGAGGAGGTCTTTCATCCGTGCTCCTGACCGCTCGGCTTCATTTTCAGTGTCACATACATTTCTGGTGCTAGCCCGCCTGCGCCGCGGGCGCTGCGGGTGGCGGCGACGTCACCGATGGTCTTTGGCGCTTGCTGACCCGTGACGGCCACCAGTTGGCCCATCCCACCAACGCCGCGATGGCGGGCACGGTGATGGTCCGGACGACAAAGGTGTCCAGCAGAATTCCCACGCCGATCACGAAGCCGCCCTGGACCACGATTCCAATGCTAGAGAACAGCAGGCCACCGACCGACGCAGCGAAGATCAACCCGGCCGCGGTGATCACGCCACCTGTGGAATTCAGGGCGCGGATAATCCCGTAGCGCACACTGTTTGTCGACTCGTCCCGCATTCGTGACACGAAGAGCATGTTGTAGTCGGCGCCCACCGCGACCAGCACAACGAAGGCCAAAGGCGGCACCGTCCAATGCAACTGCTGGCCGAGCAGGAATTGGAACGTGAGCACCCCGATACCGATGGCCGCGAAATACGACAGCACCACCGACCCGACGAGATACAGGGGCGCCACGATCGCCCGCAGCAACACCATCAGTGTCAGCAGCACGACGATGAGTGTCGCCGCGATGATGAACTGGATGTCGTGCTGGTAGTAGTCGCGCGTGTCGCGCAGGGCAGTCGGAAACCCGCCCATCGAAATCGTGGCATCGGCCAGCGTGGTGTTGGGCTGAGCACCCTTGGCGACATCGCTGATTTGGTTGACCTGGTCCATCGCCTCGGGGCTGAACGGGTTGAGCTTCGTCTGAACGAGGTACCGCACGGAATGGCCGTCCGGTGAGATGAACGCCTTGGCCGCTCTTTGGAAGTCCGGATTGTTCAGCACTTCGGCGGGAATGTTGAATCCCGCTTGCGACGGGTCTGCGGCATTGGTCTTCATTGTCAGCAGGAAGGCCGATGCCTGGTTGAGTCCGTTGACGATCACCTTGATCTGCCCGACGAGCTGATCCACACCGCCGGCCACCTGCTGGCTACCGCCGGCCAGGCGGTCGGCCCCCTGCCGCAGCTGGTTGAGTCCGGCTTGCGGACCGCCGGGCTTGTCCAGGCCCATGGCCTGCAGCCCGTTCATGACGCTCATGAGCGAGGCGTTGAGCTTGGTTACCGTCGCGGAAAGTGTTGCTTTGTTGCCCGGTGAATTCCCGAGCTGATGAGCGAGCTGATTGATTTCGTCGAGGCGTCCGCTGTTGCGTTCGCCGACGAGTCGCTCGAACTGGCCGCGGGTGGTGGCGCAGGAGACGTCGGCATCGCAGACCGGGTTGGCCTGTAATGCGTTCAACACCGGGTTGATCCACGCGAACATGTCCTTTGCGGCGGAGAAGTTCCACCCCATGTCATTGGCGAGCGCGTTGATGGCATCGACGAGCTTGGCGGCGTTGTCCACATTCCGCACCAGTTCGTCGCCGCCCGATTTGGTCTTCAGCGAGTTGGACGCGTCGAGCAGGCTCTGCAGACCGGGGACGATCTTGTTGAGCTGGGTGCGCAGGTCGCCGAGGCTGCCGGCCAAGGTGTTGGCGCCGGCGGTGAGCCGGTTGAGGTCGCTGCTGCGCTGGCTGATCTGGTTGGAGCCGTCGGCCAGCCGGGTGCCGACGAGCCCTGCCTGATAGGTGGCTCTGAACTCGGGTGGCACCTCGCCGAGCGGGCGGGTGACGCCGCTGACCAGGCCGACGTCGGGAAGCTGAGCGATGCGGGACGCCATCTGTTCCAAATCGGCGAGAGCCTGTGGGGTGCGCAGGTCACGCGGCGACTGGATGAGGATGTATTCGGGAATGGACTGGCTGAGCGGGAAGTGCCGTTCCAACGCGGTGTACCCGACCGAGCTGGGCGCCGACGGCGACACGGCCTTGCGGTCGTCGTAGTTGTAGCGCGCCAGCAGGGCGCAGCTCCCCAGCAGGGCCAGGACCACCACACTGGCCACCAGGTGTGGAATCGGACGACGAACGATACGTATGCCGGACCGCCGCCAGAACTGCGCAGTGAGTTCGCGCCGCGGCCTGACCCAGCCGCGTGGACCGGCCAGTACCAGGATTGCGGGCAGCAGGGTCATTCCGGACAGGTACGCGACACCGATCCCGATGGCCGACGACACTCCGACCGTCTGGAAGACGCCCATCTTGGCAAAGCTCAAGAGCAAGAAGGTGATACCCACCGTCGTGGCGGACGCGGTGATCACCTTTCCGATCGACATCATCGCGGCGCGGACCGCCTGGTCGTAGGTCTTACCCGCCCGCAGATAGTCGTGATAGCGACTGATGAGGAAGACCG
Source organism: Mycobacteroides chelonae (assembly GCF_016767715.1). NCBI lineage: Bacteria > Bacillati > Actinomycetota > Actinomycetes > Mycobacteriales > Mycobacteriaceae > Mycobacteroides > Mycobacteroides chelonae. The sequence goes on from NZ_CP050145.1 coordinate 819,791, forward strand.
CATAGTCGGTGCCCGCGCCGGCCAGGATCGCGCTGAGGAACACGATGGACTGGTTTGAGACGCCGGCCCCGGTGAGCTGCGAGTAGGCCGCCACCACGGACTGCGCGATCACCAGCGAGGACCCGATTGTCACCAGTGGAAGCATCATCGTCAGTGCGCTGCGATAGACCAGCAGCAGCACCGCGAGCACCAAGATGGCGATCGCGAGTTCGATCGGTAGGCGGTCCTGTTGTCCTGCGACGGTGAGGTCGGCGACCGTGGCCGCTGGACCGGTGATGTGGACGGTCGTGGGACTGCCCTGGGCGCTGCGCTGGATGAGGCCGGTAACCCGGTTGTACGAGTCGAAGGCCTTGGGCGTACCCAACTCGCCCGCAAGGCCGATCGGCAGGATCCAGGTTTTGTTGTCCTGACTCGTCAGAAACTTTCGCAGCTCGGGTGTGCCGATGAAGTCCTGGACCGACACGACGCTGGTCAGGTCGTGTCGTACCGCATCCACCACCTTGCGGTAGGTCGCGGCGTCCTCGGGTCCCAGTCCGTTCTCGTTGATGAACACGACCAGGAGCAGGTCGTCATTGCTCGATTCGTGAAACGCCTCGGTCATCTTCTTGGCGGCCACGCTCGACGGAGCATCGGCCGGCAAAATGGCGAGCGGATGCTTCTCCGCCATTTCGGTCAGTGAGGGGAAGGTCAGCGGCAGGGCGATGGCCAGCGCCACCCAGGCGCCTATCACCGCCCATGGCCATCGCACCACGAGATCGGCTAGCCGCCGCATATCTTCCTCACCCTCATTCTGATGTCGCTCAAGCTACGCGACGCGTCCCCAGTGACCGCTGTCCGCGACTCGCCCGCACACCGACTTCATGGCCTCCATGTAGCGCAGCGCCGACTTCTCGGCGATCGGGTTATCGGGATGCATGATCGCCATCGCGGTCCCTTCCCCGTACCGGAATATGTAGATGGTCAACTGGTAGGAGAATCGGCCGTCCGGATAGATGCCGATGTTGTCGGCAAGGCCCAGCTCGCCCGCCGCGAGGATGGCGTTGAGCGGAGCGGCGCCACCGTGGAAGAAGTTCGACACCGGAAAGTTCGGTTCCGGCCACTTCAGCCACGGCGCCAATTCCAGGACCCGGTAGTACGGCACCCGGGACATGTCCAGACTCGAATCGAAGGCGGTCTGTGCGGCGTAGGCCGCATCGTTGAAAGAGGTTGCCGCGATCGGAACGGTGATCGGGATCAGGCCGGTAAACCAGCCTTGCGTCATGAAATTGTCGCTAGCTGTGCGTGAATCCCTCGGAGTCAGACCGTAATAGGTGACCGCCCCGGTGAATTCGTGCTCGACCAGGCCGAGGCAGGCGAAGAGACCACCGACGAACCGTGAGCCGGCAGTCGAGCAGGCGGACTCGAATCGGTCCGTCTGCTCCGGGCTCATCAGCGACAGGGAGGTCATGGTGCTGGTGGTCGCTTCGGCCGGGTTGCCCAGTGGAAGCGGGAACTCGGGAAACGTCCCATTGTTGTTCTCGGCAAAGTCGATCCACGCGCGTACCCCGGGCGAATCCAGGGTTAATGCCGATGTGAACTCGCGCTCGCGAGTGCAGAAGTCGTCGAAGCTGCCGGCATCGGGAAGCGTGAGGGCCTGCCCGCCTCCGCTCAGCGCGGAGTACATTCCGTTGGCTTCCATCATGGTGGTGCCAATCAACGTTGCATCACCATGTACGTGGTCCATGGCAGCGAAGAACGTGAAGTGGTTCTCGCTCTGGATGATTCCAAAGGTGAAGCATCCCCATTCCAGTGGGCTCGGTATGTCGATGACGTGGTTGCGTATTTCATCGACCGTCATATGCCCTTGTGTTACAGGCGCGAACTCGATTTCGCTTGGATCGCTGATGGAGTGCCGTACGAACGTCCCGTCCGCGGCGCGCTCGAACCAGCTGCGGAAGGTGTCATGCCTACGCAGGTATGCGTTGAGGGCATGGTCCATCGCGGCGATGTCGCACTGGCCCGCGACATCGCAGCTGGCGATTATTTGGCGCGAGAAGTTTAGGCCAGCTTCGTTCCGTTCGTAGTAATTTCGCAGATGTTGGCTCTGCATGTAGCTGACTGGCACCAAACTCACAGGTGCTTGCCGGGCGTTCTCGGCCGCGTCTGGGGTGGGGTGCCACGAGGTGACGGAGCCGGGGCTCAACGTCCATTCATCAAGTGCGCCAACAGTTATCGTGCCAATGCGCAAAGCGCCGTCCTCTCGCTCGGCCGGCCCCGCTCCGGCATCTCTCGTCGGTGGCCCAACATACCCTCGGTTTGACCGCACAACGCGCGGTCGGCCAAGACCCGGAAACCCCATGCGCCACATGGCATACCGGGAATAACTAGAACTTACTGTCCTAGTTACCACGAAGTTTGGGAACAACAGTGCGCACGATACTTGTTCGGCTAGAGTCGCGTTCGCACCCGCCGATGTCCAGAGTCACATTCTTGGTCCGACGATGTCGAGGGCCACTCTCCCCACCCGCCGACGCAAGGAGGCCACAGCATGGAATCCGCTGACCATCCGATCAATCCCGCCCCACGTTTTGCAATCATCGGATATGCAGCGCGTTTTCCCGGTGCCGCCAACGCGGACGAGTTCTGGGACGTGCTGCGTGAAGGCCGTGATGCGATATCGGAGGTACCCGCTGACCGGTGGGATGCCGATGAATTCTTTGACTCTGAACCCGGAGCTCCCGGCAAGGTCGTAACCCGTCGTGCCGGCTTCGTCGATGACGTGACGGGGTTTGACGCGCCGTTCTTCGGTATGTCGACGCGCGAGGTCAGGCTGATGGACCCGCAGCACCGACTGTTGCTGGAGATGGCATGGCGGGCAGTGGAGCATTCCGGAATCGCCCCAACGGATTTGGCCGAGACCAACGCCGGCGTGTTCGTCGGTTTGGCCACCCATGACTATCTGGGAATGGCGTCCGATGAGCTGACTTTCCCGGAGATCGAGGCCTACATGGCCATCGGCACCTCCAATGCCGCGGCCGCCGGCCGCATCAGCTACCGGCTGGGGTTGCAGGGACCGTCGGTTGCCGTCGATACGGCGTGCAGCTCGTCATTGGTAGCAATTCATCAAGCGTGCCAAGCACTTCAACTCGGAGAGTGCGATCTCGCGCTGGCCGGCGGTGCGAATGTCCTGCTGACCCCGGCCACAATGATCACGTTCTCGCATGCGCACATGCTGGCGCCCGACGGCAAGTGCAAGACATTCGACGCGGCCGCGGACGGCTACGTGCGCGGTGAGGGATCCGGCGTCATCGTCATCAAGCGCCTTGAGGATGCGATCCGCGACGGTGATCGCGTCCGGGCCGTGATCCGGGGCAGTGCGATTAACCAGGACGGCGCATCGGGCGGGTTGACGGTGCCCAATGGCGTTGCTCAGCAGCGTGTTATCGCCGATGCGCTCAAGCGTGCCGGTGTCGCGCCGAGTGACGTCGGGTATCTGGAGGCGCACGGCACCGGAACATCGCTGGGCGATCCGATTGAGGCCCAGGCCGCTGGCGCGGCGTACGGCATCGGCCGTGCGGCGAACGATCCGTTGCTGATCGGCTCAGCGAAGACGAACATCGGACATCTGGAGGCGGCCGCGGGGATCGCGGGCGTCATCAAGGTGGTGCTGTCACTCGAGAATGAATTGTTGCCGCAGCACCGCAACTTTCAGAATCCGTCGCCGCACATCCCCTGGGACAGGCTCCCGGTGGAGGTCGTCAAGGAGGCCACCGCGTGGGAGCGCAACGGGCGCCCACGTATTGCGGGAGTTAGCTCGTTCGGGTTCGCCGGGACCAATGCTCACGTCATTCTCGAAGAGGCTCCGGTAGCGGCCGAGATCGAAACGGCCGAAGAGCCGGAGTCGACGGGGGACCGGTTCAGCATTCTGCCGCTGTCGGCGCGCACACCCGCCGCGTTGGTGCAGATCGCCGATCAATACCGCAGCTGGCTGAACGGGCACCCCGAGGCCACGCTGGCGGACCTGTGCTTCACCGCCGGAGTGGGGCGCGCACATTTGGAGCATCGCGCCGCGCTGGTGGTCAACTCCCGTGAAGCCGCCGTGGAGCTGCTCGGCGCCGTCGCCGATGACCGCCCGGCGCCGGGTCTGGGGCGTGGAGAATCCCATGACACGCCCAAGACGGCGTGGCTGTTCACCGGCCAGGGCAGCCAGTACCCGGGCATGGCCCGTGAGCTGTTTGACACCGAGCCGGTGTTCGCCGAGACGCTGAAGCGTTGCGCGGCGGTGGTGGCCGATGTTCTCGAAAAGCCGTTATTGGATGTCATTTTCGATGTAGACGGTCCAGATGCCGAGGCGACGCTGCGGCAGACCACCTATGCACAGCCCGCCTTGTTCGCAGTGGAGATGGGCTTGGCCCGGCTCTGGCAATCGTGGGGCTTCGAGCCGGATGTGGTGTTGGGTCACAGCGTTGGTCAGTACGCGGCAGCCTGCGTCGCGGGCGTGTTCAGCCTCGAGGACGGCGCTGCGCTGATGGCCGAGCGCGGCCGCTTGTTCGGCAGCTTGCCCGCCGGCGGGCGGATGGCAGCGATATTCGCCGCCGCCGAGCGGGTGGAGAGCCTGACTGACGATTTCCCCAGTCTCTCGGTTGCCGCGTATAACGGTGCCAACACCGTATTGTCAGGTCCCGCACAGGATCTGGAAAAGGCGGTGGCGGGGCTGGTCGCCGAGGGCATTCGGTGCGACTTCCTGGAGACCAGTCACGCGTTCCACTCGGCCTTGCTCGACCCTATCCTCGACGAGTTCGAGGCGTATGCCGGCAAGTTCAATTACAAGACACCACAACGGATCCTGATCGACAACCGCACGGGCACCGCGCTGGGCAGAAGTGTGAAACTGGACGGTGCGTACTGGCGCCGGCACGCACGTCAACCGGTGGAGTTCGCCAAGAGCGTGCGCACCCTCGCCGACATGAATTGCAAGGTGTTGTTCGAGATCGGCCCGCAACCGGTGCTCACCGCCGCCGCGCTCCGCGCCTGGCCCGACCCGGCCACCGCGCCGCGGGCGATAGCCTCCTTGCGTCGAAACACAGCGGATCACAGGCAGATCACCGAAGCCGCTGCCGACGCATACGTCCTGGGGCACCTGCCCGATTTCGGTGCGTTCCGGCACGGCCCCGCGCGAAAGCTCGACCTGCCCACCTATCCGTTCGAGCATCGCCAGTACTGGTTCAGTGATAAGCGAAACGCCGACAACCGCGACGCCACGAACCAGCAACAGCCGGCTTCCGGGCCGCGCACGGAGGCCGTCCGTCTGCTCGAGGACGGAAAGATCCAGGAACTCGCGAACCTGCTTGGCGGTACAAGCGGAGACCAGCAGACTCTGGCGGTCCTCACAAAGCTTGCGGCACAACATAATCAGCAACGCACCACGCAGACGATCGCGGATGCTCGCTACCAGTTCCGGTGGGACAAGTCGCCAACGCCGCTCGCGGGTGCGGATACCAGCACGGCTACCACCTGGCTTCTCGTGGGTGATGTAACCGGCGCGGCCGCGCCGCTGGTTGATGCGCTCACTGCACGTGGACAGCAGTACCGGGTTCTCGGGTTGCCGACATCCGACGCCGACGAGCAGCAGCTTGCCGACGCGTTCCGTTCCGCGGTATCAGGCGGTTCCGCGCTCCGCATCGTGCATGTCGCGGCCCTCGATGGGGGTACCTCCTCGGCGCGGTCGTTGCTGCGGATACAACACCAGATACTGGGCGGAACGCGACGGCTCTTCCGTGCGGCCGCGGCTGCTGAACTGCGGGCACCCATCTGGGTGATAACCCGTGGCGCCCAGCGAATCACCGAAACCGACACCGTGGCGCCAGAACAGAGTGCCCTGTGGGGATTCGGCCGTGCGGCAGCCCTCGAGCTTCCACAAGTGTGGGGTGGACTTGCTGATCTGGCCGATGCCAGTGCTGCCGAATGGTCACAGTTCATCAGCCGAGCTTCCGCATCGAGCGACGCCGCAGCCAGGGAGGACCAGATCGCATTGCGCGATCAGTCGGTCTACGTTCCCCGGCTCGTGCGGCGGGAGAATCTGCCCAGCGGTACTCCGCTGGAAATCCGCGACAACGGAACCTACTTGGTCACCGGCGGGTTGGGTTCGATCGGGCTGGAGATCGCCGGGTACCTGGCCGCGTGCGGCGCCAAGAATCTGGTGCTGACCAGTCGGCGCGAACCGAACGAGGCGGCACAGCAGCGCATCGACGCACTGGGTGCGCAGCACGGCTGCGAGGTCCGGGTGGTCACCGCCGATGTCGCGGACGCACATGACGTGGCACGCCTGCTGGCAGGCGTGCAGGCCGAGTTGCCGCCGCTGGCGGGCATCGTCCATGCCGCGGGGGAGATCGGCACCACCCCGCTCAGTGATCTCGACGACACCGAGGTAGACCGTGTCTTCGCCGGCAAGGTCTGGGGCGCCTGGCATCTGAGCGAAGCAGCGGCCGATCTGAAGCTCGACTTCTTCATCAGCACCTCCTCCATCGCCTCGGTGTGGGGTGGCTTTGGCCAGACCGCGTACAGCGCGGCCAATGCATTCCTCGATGGACTTGCCTGGCGTCTGCGTGAGCAGGGTGTCGCGGGGACCAGCGTTAACTTCGGTCCGTGGACGGCAGGCATGGCCGACGCGGAATCCCGGGCGCGACTGGAACAACGTGGAATCAAGACGTTGTCCCCGTCCGATGCGCTGGCTGGCTTGGCGGATGTGGTGGCGGCTTCCCAATCGAATGGTGGGGCGCAGGGCGTCGTCGCCCGCATCGACTGGGCCCGTTTCCTACCGCTCTACCAGCAGGCCGGGAGACGCGCATTCCTGGCGGAGCTGGAGCGTGAGGTGCCTTCGCATCTGGCCACATCTCAGGGTGTCGCGCAGTCGGGCACGACGCAGCTGGTCGAACGGCTTGCGGGAGCTCCGGTACAGCAGCGCAAGAAGCTTCTGACGGACTACCTGCGCGATGCGGTGGCCGAGGTGACGCGCGTGGACGTCTCGGAGATCCGTGAGGACGCGGGGTTCTTCGATCTCGGCATGGATTCCCTGATGGCCGTCGAACTGCGCCAACGCATGGAACAGGGTGTGGGCAAGGAGATTCCGGTCACCCTGGTGATGGATCATCCGCGCATTTCCGATGTTGCCGACTATCTGCTCGGCGAGGTGCTGGGCCTCAGCGAACAAGCCAAGCCGGCGCCACAACAGGTATCGGCTGTCACGGATCGCACCGACGAGCCGATCGCGATTGTCTCGGTGTCATGCCGATTCCCCGGCGCGCCGGATCCGGAGGCCTTCTGGGAGGTGCTTTCCGGAGGCGTCGACGCGATTCGTGAGGTGCCCGAGGACCGTTTCGACATCGACGAGTTCTATGACCCGGATCCGGAGACCGCCGGCAAGACGTACACACGCTTCGGCGGATTCCTGGACGGTATCGATGGATTCGATCCCGAGTTCTTCGGCATTTCCCCGCGTGAGGCCGTCTGGATCGAGCCGCAGCAGCGACTGATGCTCGAAACGGTATGGGAGGGCTTGGAACGCGCCGGATACTCGCCGGCCGCGCTGCGCGGCAGCCGAACCGGCATCTTCGCGGGCGTAGGTGCCAACGAGTACGCGCACCTGCTGTCGTCGGAATCGATCGACAAGATTGAGCCCTACTTCATCACCGGTAACGCGCTCAACGCGATATCGGGACGTGTTGCGTTCGCGCTGGGATTCGAGGGGCCCGCGGTGGCAGTGGATACCGCGTGCAGCTCGGCGTTGGTGGCGGTCCACCAGGCCGTGCAGGCCCTGCACTCCGGTGATTGCGATCTGGCAGTGGCCGGTGGTGTGAACGTTCTGTTGAGCCCGGTGACAGTCATTGCCGCCTCGCGCGCCAGGATGCTTTCACCGGTCGGTCGCTGCAAGACGTTCGATGCGTCCGCCGACGGCTATGTGCGCAGTGAAGGCTGCGGGATTCTTGTGCTCAAGAGATTGAGCGATGCGGAGCGCGACGGGGACCGAGTCCTGGCCGTGATTCCGGGTAGCGCGGTGAACCAGGACGGCGCATCCAGCGGACTGACCGTTCCCAACGGAGGGGCGCAGCAACGACTCATCGGAACGGTGCTTGCGCGTGCCGGTCTGGCGGGCGGGGACGTCGATTACCTTGAGGCGCATGGAACGGGCACCCCGCTGGGTGATCCGATCGAGGTGCAGGCGGCGGCCGCGGCCTACGGTGGCTCGCGCGAGGCAGACCGGCCGCTGCTGATGGGCTCGGTCAAATCCAACATCGGCCACACCGAATCAGCTTCCGGTGCAGCAGGTCTCATCAAGGTGGTGCTCTCGCTCCAAAACGGGGTGCTGCCGCAGAGTCTGCACTTCGAAAAGCCGTCCCCGCACATCCCGTGGGAGTCGCTGCCAGTTCGGGTGGTGGACAAGGCCATTCCATGGGAGCCCAACGGTCGGCCACGGCGCGCCGGGGTGAGCTCGTTCGGATTCACCGGCACCAATGCCCACGTGCTCATCGAGGAGGCACCGCGACGGGCAGTGGTGACGGATGAAGGTGGCCCCGACGACACCGCCGCTACACCAGAAGTTCAGGGCGACAAGGTGAACGTCCTGCCGTTGTCCGCCAGGTCGCCGGAGGCGCTGGCCGCGGTGGCGCAGCGTTATGAGTCCTGGTTGAGCGCCCATCCAGAGGTCGACATCGAGGATGTCTGCGTCACCGCGGGGAGTGGGCGGTCGCACTTCGAACATCGTGCCGCTCTCGTCGTGGACTCGGTGGAGTCCGCGCGCGAGGGGCTGGCCGAGTTGGTTCAGAACCGGCTGCGCCCCGGTGTGGTTCGTGGCGAGCACACGAACCACCCAACAACGGCCTGGCTGTTCACCGGACAGGGCAGTCAATATCCCGGTATGGCGCGTGAGTTGTTCGACGCAGAGCCGGTTTTCGCCGAGACCGTCACACGCTGCGCGGAAGCCGTCAAGGACATCGTCGAGCGCCCCTTGCTGGAGGTGATGTTCGCCACCGATCGCGAAACGGGCGGAGAAGCCGGGAAGGTACTGCGGCACACGTCATTCGCGCAGCCAGCCATCTTCGCCGTAGAGATGGGTCTGGCCCGGCTGTGGCAGTCGTGGGGCATTGAGCCCGACGTGGTGCTGGGCCACAGTGTCGGCCAGTACGCGGCCGCATGCGTCGCCGGAGTGTTCAGTCTGGAGGACGGTGCGCGACTGATCGCCGAGCGCGGCAGGCTCTTCGGCAGTCTGCCCGCGGGCGGGCGCATGGTGGCCGTCTTCAGCGACGCCAAGCATGTCGAACAGATCGCGAGTGATTTTCCGCGTGTGTCGGTGGGCGCCTACAACGGACCGAACACCGTGCTGTCGGGTCCGGGCGAGGATGTGGAACAGGCGGTCGCGCGCTTCGAGGAGGAGGGAATCCGGTGCACCTGGCTGGAGACCAGCCATGCGTTCCATTCCGAGCTGCTGGACCCCGTCCTCGACGAATTCGAGTCGTACGCAGCGCAAGTACAGTTCGCGACTCCCACGTTGCCGCTGGTGTGCAACCGCACGGGTGCGGTGCTGACGGCACAGACCCCGATCGACGCCCAGTACTGGCGACGGCATTCCCGTCAGCCGGTGCAGTTCGCCGAGAGTGTGCGCACCGTGGCCGCGCTGGGTTGCTCGGTGCTGATGGAGATTGGCCCGCAGCCGGTGCTGACCGGCGCCGCGGTGCAGGTCTGGCCGGAGCACTTGGCCGCTCCGCGGGCGATTGTCTCGCTGCGCAAGGGTGTTGGCGACCGACGCCAGATCGCCGAGGCACTGGCCGCGGCGTACGTCGGCGGTCATCGGCCCAATTTCGCCGCGCTGCGGCGCCACCCGCGTAACACGCTGGAATTGCCGACCTATCCCTTCCAGCGCCGCCGCTTCTGGCCGAAGTCGTCCGGCGCCGCCATCGAAGGCGGGGGCGGCTTGTCCGCGGGCATCCTGGGTCGAGGCGAGGACCTGGCCTCCGGCGATTCTGTCTACATCAGCCGGTTGTCGGTCAGGTCGCAGCCCTGGCTGTCCGACCACGTTATCTACGGCACCGTCGTCGTACCCGGCGCAACGTACGCCGCGATGGCCCTAGCGGCCGTCGGCACTCCGGCACGGGCGAAGGATGTTTTCTTCTACGAGCCGATTATTTTGCCGGAGAAGAGTTCTCGTGAGGTGCAGCTGACGCTGCATCCGCTGGAGGATGGCAGTGGGTCGAAGTTCCAGGTGCACAGCCGTCCCTACGGCGAACGCGATGTTGACTGGTCACTGAACGCCGAAGGCACCGTCGTGCCGGGTGTCGATGACAGCGCCGACGATGCGGCCGGCCAGTCCTCGGAGGCCGAGCCGGTTGACGCGGCCATCGAGCGGATGGAGCGCATGCGTCCGAACGAGCTGTTCGAAACCTTCGCTGATCTGGAACTGTCCTGGGGCCCAACCTGGTCCGGCTCTCTGAAGTCACTCTGGCTTGGTCAGGGTGAGGCCATCGGCGACGTCCTCGTCGGTGAAGAACTTGCAGAACAGCTCGGTACCGAGCCGATGCACCCGGTGCTGATGGATCTGTGCACCGGTGTGGCCTTCCCGGCGTTCCCGGCCCTGCTCGCGGCTGAGCAGGGCATCAACGATCTGTTCCTGCCCTTGCGGTACGGCCAGGTGACGTTGAAGGAAAAGATGCCACGGCGCTTCTACTGCCGGGCCCGGTGGCATGAGAGCGCGCTGGACAGCGAGACCCAGGTCTTCGATCTCGATTACCTCGATCGCGATGGCCGTCACCTCGGTGGGATTCGCGAGTTCACGGTGAAACGTGCGCCGCGTGAGGCATTGCTGCGTGGGCTGGGCGGCGATGCCACCCGCCTGCTGTACACCCTTGGCTGGCACGAGGTTCCGGTGCCAGCCGCGGAGGACGGCACCGCGACGGCAAGCGGTACCTGGCTGATCGCCGGGTTCGACGAGCTGGCCGCCAGGGTGCCGGGCTGCATCCCGTTCGATCGGACGAGTAATCCGGAACTTCTCGGACAGGTGCTGGCAGAGGCCAAGGAGCGCGGCGTGCCGTTCTCCGGTGTCGTCTGGCGTGCCGCCGCACCGGGCGCGCAGGAGTCGAGCACCGATGAGATCGCGCGTCTGGAGACCGAGATCGCCAACCTGCTCAGTGCTGTGCATACGGTGCAGAACGGCGCACAAAATGGCGTGAAACTTCCCGATGGTCTCTGGATCGTCACCGAGCGCGCCGTGGCCACCGAATCGGGCGAGCCGGTCGATCCGGTGCAGGCTTCCCTGTGGGGATTCGGGCGCACCACCATCAACGAGGAACCGGCGCTGCGTGCCAAGCTCGTTGATGGTGACGGCTCACCTGAGGCTGTACAGGCGCTGGCGAATCTATTGGTTACGCCGGTCGAGGAGCCGGAAATCGCTGTGCGGCAGGGCAAGCTGCTCGCCTCGCGGTTGTTGCCGTGGTCACGCAGCGGCAATCTCACGGTGCCGCGCGGGAGCGACTACGCCCTGTTGCCCACCGAACGGGGTGCCATCGACAACCTGCGGATCACCGAGAAGGAGGTCGAGGCGCCGGACGAGGGCTACGTGCAGGTGCGGGTGGAGGCCGCCGGTCTCAACTTCCGTGACGTGCTCAACGTGCTAGGTCTGTACCCGGGTGACCCGGGCCCGATCGGCGGTGACTTCGCAGGTGTCGTCACGCAATTGGGTGAGGGTGTTACCGAGGTCGCGGTGGGTCAGCGGGTCTATGGCTCCATGCAGGGTGCCTTCGCCAGCCGGTTCAACGCACCGGCTCAGTTCCTGGCACCGATTCCGGACGGGATCAGCGCGGTCGAGGCCGCCACGATTCCCGCTGCGGCGCTGACGGTTCGACTCGCCTTCGACTGGGCGCAGCTGAAGCCCGGCGATCGCGTGCTCATCCACGCGGCCAGTGGTGGTGTGGGATTGGCTGCGATACAGATGGCGCAACAGTGCGGTGCCGAGGTTTATGCGACAGCGAGCACTTTCAAGCGTGCGACCGTGCGCAAGCTCGGCGTGAAGTATGTGTATGACTCGCGTACCACCGATTTCGCCGACCAGATCCTCGCCGACACCGATGGGCATGGCGTTGACGTGGTGCTCAACAGCCTCACCAGCGAAGGGTTCGTCGAGGCGACCGTGCGGGCCACCGCCAAGAACGGCCGTTTCGCCGAGATCGCCAAGCGTGATATCTGGACTTCGGAGCAGATGGCCGAGGCACGCCCAGATATCGCCTACGAGATCGTCGCGCTGGACACGGTGATGTTCCAAGAGCCCGAACGTATTAGGGGCCTGCTGACGGAGGTTTCGGACGGTTTGGCCAAGGGGGAGTGGACACCACTGCCCGCTGAGATCTACCCGCTGACGGAGGCCAGGACGGCATTCCGCCGCATGCAGCAGGCCCGCCATATCGGCAAGATCGTGTGCCAGATGCCGAATCCACTGTCACCACAGCAGGATCGGACCTATCTGATCACTGGTGGACTGGGCGCGATCGGCCTGCACACCGCGTCGTATCTGGCTCAGCTCGGTGCCGGTGACATCGTGCTGACCAGCCGCCGTGCTCCAGATGTGGATGCGCAACGGTTGATCGAGGAGATCAGCGAGCGCTCCAAGGCCCGCATCCACGTCTTCACCGCCGATGTCGGCGAGGAGTCCGAGGTTGTGAAGCTGCTGGAGCGGATTCGGGCGGAGCTGCCCCCGCTCGGCGGCATCGCGCATCTGGCAGGCGTGCTCGATGACGCCCTGCTGGGTCAGCAGAGCGTGGAGCGGTTCCGGACCACCTTGGCGCCCAAGGCGTTCGGTGCCGATTACCTTGACAGGCTGACGAAGGACGAGGATCTGGACTTCTTCATCGTGTCCTCCTCGGTGTCGAGCTTGTTCGGTTCGCCTGGTCAGTCCAACTACGCGACGGCCAATGCGTGGCTCGACGGTCTGATCGCGCGGCGCAGGTCGCAGGGTCTGCCCGCCACCGGCGTCAACTTTGGCCCCTGGGGGCAGGGAGGTATGGCCTCCTCGGAGGCGGCGACCGCGAATATCAGTGCGCAGGGCCTGATTCCGCTGGATCCCTCGGCGGCACTCGCGGCTCTGGCCGAGGTCATTGCCAACGGCACGGGCCAGGCCACCGTCATCAAGGCCAACTGGCAGCGTGCGGCGAAGGTGCTGGGCAGTTCGCGTCCGCCGATCCTGGACCTCGTGCTGCCGAGTGCCGTGGGCGAGGTGACCGGTGACAGCGAGTTGCTCAAGCAACTGATGGAGATACCGGTGCCGCAGCGGGCTGGTTTCGTGACCGAGTTCCTGCAGCGCGAGGTGCAGAACTTCCTGCGCCTGGCGCAGCCGCCGGCCGCGACGAGCCGGTTCTTGGACCTCGGTACGGATTCGCTGATGGCGATCGAGCTGCGTAACCGGCTGCACAGCCAGTTCGGCGGCAAGTTCACCATCAACGCGACGGCGGTGTTCGACTACCCGACCATTGGTGGGCTCGGTGAGTACCTGGTGGCGCAATTGCCGGATGCGGAGTCCGAATCGCAGGAAGCACAACCCGCGGCGGAGCCAGCGCAGTCCGAGTCAGAGCCGGACACGGTGCCCGCGCCATCTGACGAAGTATCCGAGCCGGCGCGGTGAACCCGTAGCCGTCCAGGTAAGTTAGCCAGCCTGGACGGCTGCGGTATCTGTTGGCCGGTGACTAGTGGAGCGGGTGCGGTCTGAGTCGATTTTTTGCGGACATCACTCCTCTGCGCAACGCCGATTTCCGGCGTCTGTGGCTGGCCGGGGTCGTCACGGTCATCGGCGCTGGGCTCACGCTGTTCGCGGTCCCGGTTCAGATCTATGCGCTCACCCACAGTTCGGCGTACGTAGGACTGACGGGCGTTTTCGGTTTGGTGCCGTTGGTGGTGTTCGGACTGTGGGGCGGCGCGCTGGCGGACCGGATGGACCGGCGGACCCTACTGATCATTACGGCCATCGGGCTGGGTGTTTCTTCGGTGCTGTTGTGGCTGCAGGCCGCGTTATCCGTCGACAACGTGTGGGTGGTGCTGTGCCTGCTCTCGGTACAGCAGGCCTTCTTCGCGGTGAATTCACCGACGCGCGCCGCGGCGATTCCGCGGATGCTTCCGCTCGATCAGCTGCCGGCCGCGAACGCGCTGAACATGACGGTCCAGCAGTTCGGGTTCATCGCGGGGCCGCTGCTGGCCGGCGTGCTGCTGAAGTGGGTGGATCTGTCCACCTTGTATCTGATTGACGCCATCGCGTGCTTGGCGCCGATCTGGGCGACAGTCCGGCTGCACAGGATGCCGCCGAGTAGTGCGTCAAAAGATCTGCAAGCCAACACTTCTGGCCTTCGTGACGTCCTCGAGGGCTTCCGCTATCTGGCCGGGCACAAGATCGTCCTGATGTCTTTCGTGGTGGACCTCATCGCCATGATCTTCGGGATGCCGCGCATCCTGTTCCCGCAGATTGCCCACGAGGGGTTCGGTGATCCAGCCGACGGCGGCACCGTGATCGCGCTGCTGTCGGCGGCGATATCGGTGGGTGCGGTGATCGGCGGGGTGTTCTCCGGCTGGTTCCATCGGATCGATCGCCAGGGTCTGGCGGTGGTGGTCAGCATCGTGGTGTGGGGGCTGGCGATGGTGGGTTTCGGGCTCGCCGCGCACGCGCCGCTGCTGTGGCTGTCGCTGGTGTTCCTGGTGATCGGCGGCATCGCCGACATGGTGTCGGCGGCCTTCCGGACAACGATCCTGCAATCGGTGGCGACGGACGATGTGCGCGGCCGCTTGCAGGGTGTGTTCACGGTGGTGGTCGCCGGAGGGCCGCGGGTTGCCGACTTCACGCACGGTGCGGCCGCCGCGGTCGTGGGTACGACGGCGGCCGCCGCCGGTGGTGGTGCGCTTGTGGTGGTGGGGGTGATCGTTGCCGCGCTCCTCGTTCCGGTGTTCGTGCGGTTCCGGACGTCGGACGAGATCACAGCGGAGGATGCGAGCGAGGCTGACCAGGACAAGGTGCAGCCCCAGTAGGTTTCACCCCATGGACGCTCTGACGCCAGTGGACTTGCGGCGACTTCCGCGGGACAAGCAGCTTGCTCTGGGCCGCGGGCTGCGTGACCAGATGCCGCGGCGACGCCTCGCGGAACTTCCCGATCAACCGCACCGGGATCCGATCGCGGTGCTCGCCGCGCAGAACACGTCCAGGATCCCGTCGCTGGTTCCGGTGCGCCGCGAGCGCATGTCGGAATCGCCGTTCGCGTTCTATCGTGGGGCGGCCGCGGTCATGGCCTCCGATCTTGCCGGCACGGCAACCACCGGGGTACCGATTCAGATCTGCGGTGACGCACACCTTTCCAACTTCGGGCTCTTCGCCTCGCGTGAGCGTGCGCTGCTGTTCGACGTCAACGATTTCGACGAGACCGCGATCGGTCCGTGGGAATGGGATGTCAAACGACTGGTCACGAGTGTGGCGATTCTCGGCCAGGAATTCGGGATGTCAGACGACGCGGTGCGCGCCAGCGCCACCAAGACCGCCGCCGCCTACCGCACCCGGATGCGCGAATTGGCGCAGCTGTCTGCCCTGGAGCGGTTCTATCTCAAGACGACCGCGCTCGAGGTGCTGGATCTGGTCTCGCGACTGTCCAAGAGCGCGTCCAAGCTGGCAACCGAAACGGTCTCGAAGGCCTCCCGCAACACCTCACATCGTGCGTTGAAGAAGCTGACGGCGACCACCGTCGACGGTCATTACCGAATCGTGGAGCAGCAGGACATTGCGGTCCGGGTCCCGGAGGTGGGTTTCTCCGAAGCCGCCGCGATGGTGGAGGAGTACTTCGGTTCGGTGCCCGAGGACGTCGTAGCACTGCTGGCATGCCATCAGTTCGAGGATGCGGTGGTGCGGGTGGTCGGTGTCGGAAGTGTGGGCACCCGTTGCTATCTCGCTCTGCTCACGGATGCCGATGGGTCGCCGCTGTTCCTGCAGATGAAGGAGGCTTCGGCCTCGGTGATCGAGCCGTATTTTCCGCAGGAGTTGCGGCTGGATCACGGGCGCCGGGTGGTGGCCGGCCAGCGGATCATGCAGGCCAGCGGTGATCCCTTCCTCGGTTACGTGTCCTCGACGCGTCGCGGCAGCTTCTACGTGCGGCAGTTCCGCGATATGAAGGGATCGGTCGAGATCGCCAGTCTCACGGATCCCAACGACCTGGCGCTGTACGGGTCGCTGTGTGCGATGGCGCTGGCGCGTGCCCACGCTCAATCGGGTGTGCCCGGGGTGATCGCGGGCTACCTCGGCGCGGGTGCCGATCCGAATACCGCTGATGCGGCCTTCGCTGACTTCGCCGACGCCTACGTGCGCGTCAATCGTGCGGATCACCAGCGGCTGCTCGATGCTTCTGCGGAGCAGTGGCTGCCGAGCTGCTGATGTCCTAATTTGTGGGATACCCGACCTGGACGCCATTGCCCAGGTGGCGAACACTAAGAGGCGTGACGCGTTCGGTGGTAATCCTGGGTTTTCCGGGAGTTCAGGCCC
The DNA here is from genome assembly GCF_016767715.1 of Mycobacteroides chelonae. Lineage (NCBI taxonomy): Bacteria > Bacillati > Actinomycetota > Actinomycetes > Mycobacteriales > Mycobacteriaceae > Mycobacteroides > Mycobacteroides chelonae. Next base: position 836,313 of record NZ_CP050145.1, read on the forward strand.
TCGACCTGGTGGGGCCCTATGAGGTCTTCTCGACCGCATCCCAGTACCTGACCGGTACCCCCGGCTACGACGTGTCGCTCGTGTCCAGCAATGGCACTCCGATCGCCACCGGTTCGGGTATGGAGTTGGTCACCCGTCCGTTGCCTGATCCCGGTGCGGGATGCGACACCTTGGTCTTGCCTGGCGGCGTCGGTGTGCCCGCGGTTCAGCGGGATCCGGCCGTCATGGAATGGATCCGCGCTTCGGCGCACTCTGCGCGGCGGGTGGTCAGTGTCTGCAACGGGGCGTTCCTGGCCGCGGAGGCGGGCTTGCTGGACGGCTGTCGTGCCACCACGCACTGGGCTATCGCCGAGACGCTCGCAAGCGAGTTTCCCAGCGTCACAGTCGATCCCGATCCGATTTTCATCCGCAGCTCGGACAAGACATGGACGGCGGCCGGGGTGACCGCGGGCATCGATCTGGCATTGGCGCTTGTCGAGGACGACCACGGAGCGGAGGTGGCGCAGACGGTGGCGCGCTGGCTTGTTCTGTATCTGCGCCGTCCGGGTGGGCAGTCGCAATTCGCGGCCCCGGTGTGGATGCCGCGGGCCAAGCGCATGCCGATCCGCGACGTGCAAGAGGCCATCGAGGCGCAGCCCGGCGGATCACACCGAGTGCCCGAGCTGGCTCGTCTGGCCGCGATGAGCCCACGGCATTTCACCCGGGTCTTCACCGCGGAAGTCGGCGAGGCGCCGTCGGCCTATGTGGAACGCATCCGTTCCGAGGCCGCGCGCCGTCAGCTCGAAGAGACCGACGACACCATGGTGGTGATCGCGGATCGCTGCGGGTTCGGATCTGCGGAATCCTTGCGCCGCAATTTTGTTCGCCGCATGGGCGTATCGCCCGATCAGTACCGCAAGACCTTCTATCGCACCGAAAGGGCTTCGTTATGACTCAAATCGCCATCGTGTTGTACCCGGATTTCACCGCACTGGACTTCATCGGTCCCTACGAGGTGTTGCGCTTCATGCCCGACACCGAAGTCCGCTTCGTCTGGCACCAGCCCGGACCCATCACCGCTGATTCGGGCGTGCTGGTCATCGGTGCCACGCACTCGTTCGAGGAGACCCCCGCACCCGATGTCGTGCTGGTGCCCGGTGGGCCCGGAACGACCATGGCGGCCCGCGATGAAGAGCTACTGGAGTGGTTGCGCCGAGTGCACCCGACGACCACGTGGACCACCTCGGTGTGCAGTGGTTCGCTGGTATTAGCGGCAGCCGGTCTCCTCGAGGGCCAGCGGGCCACCTCGCACTGGTCCACGCTCCCGCTGCTGAAGCCGTTCGGGGTGACCCCGGTCGGTGATGAGCGCATCGTGCATGCGGATGACGGCGGTGTGGTCACCGCGGCGGGGGTGTCCGCGGGTATCGATCTGGGGCTGTGGCTCGCGGGCCACATCGCCGGGGAGGAGCGGGCCAAGGCGATTCAGCTGAGTATCGAATACGACCCGCAGCCGCCCTTCGACTCCGGGCACATGTCCAAGGCCAGTGCCGCGACCAAGGCCACGGCGACCGCCGGGCTTGCCAGGGACACGTTCAAGCCGGCGATCATCACCGCGGGCGCGATGTTGTTGTGGGACGGTGCACTCGCGACGGTGCGCCGGAAAGGGAGCCGCCGCCGGTCGCTCGGCACCCGGGTGGACCCCCGACCTCGACCCTGACCAGGCGCCGTGTGGAGGGAGCGACTACCTTCTCTATGAACGTTCTCATGGAGCCGCTGAACCTCAGAAGGGATGCCTGTGGCCGACAACAACGATTTCGCTACTCTCCAGTACCCCGGAGGCGAAACGAAGCTGGATATCGTCCGCGCGACCGAAGGCTCGGATGGCTTCGCGCTGGGGAAACTGCTGGCTGATACCGGCTACACCACGTTCGATGCGGGGTTCGTCAATACCGCATCGACCAAGAGTGCGATCACCTATATCGACGGCGACGCCGGCATCCTGCGCTACCGCGGGTACCCGATTGAGCAGCTGGCGGACAAGTCCACCTTTATCGAGGTGAGCTACCTGCTGATCTACGGCGAGCTGCCCACCCCGCAGCAGCTGGAGGACTTCACCACCAAGATCCAGCGTCACACCCTGCTGCATGAGGACCTCAAGCGGTTCTTCGACGGCTTCCCGCGTAACGCGCACCCGATGCCGGTGCTTTCCAGCGCCGCGAACGCGCTCAGCGCCTACTACCAGGACTCGCTGGACCCACATGACGACGCGCAGGTCGAGCTGTCCACGATCCGGTTGCTCGCGAAGCTGCCGACCATCGCGGCCTACGCGTACAAGAAGTCCGTCGGGCAGCCGTTCCTGTACCCGGACAACACGCTTACGCTCGTTGAGAACTTCCTGCGGATGACCTTCGGTCTGCCGGCCGAGCCGTACGAGGTGGATCCGGAGATCGTGCGGGCGCTCGACATGTTGCTGATCCTGCACGCCGATCACGAGCAGAACTGCTCGACCTCGACGGTGCGCCTGGTCGGTTCGTCCGACGCGAACCTGTTCACCTCTGTCTCCGGTGGCATCAACGCGCTGTGGGGCCCGCTGCACGGCGGCGCGAACCAGGCGGTGTTGGAGATGCTGGAGCGCATTCGCTCCGAGGGCGGCGACACCCATGACTTCGTTCGACGGGTCAAAAACCGCGAGGACGGCGTCAAGCTCATGGGCTTCGGGCACCGTGTCTACAAGAACTACGATCCGCGTGCGCGCATCTGTAAGGAGCAGGCCGACAAGATCCTCGGCAAGCTCGGCGGGGACGACCAGCTACTCGAGATCGCCAAGGCCCTCGAGGAAGCCGCGCTCACCGACGACTACTTCATCGAGCGCAAGCTGTACCCGAATGTCGACTTCTACACCGGTCTTATCTACCGGGCCATCGGCTTCCCGACCCGCATGTTCACCGTGCTCTTCGCACTCGGGCGACTCCCGGGCTGGATTGCGCACTGGCGTGAGCTCCATTCGGAGCCGGGCAAGATCGGCCGTCCGCGCCAGATCTACACCGGCTACGGGGAGCGTCAGTACCCGTAGCGTTCGCTCGTGAGATGACAAAGCTCACACAAATCTGTTTGCATCGCTAACAGTTGTAGTTTCACAATGGTTGTGTGGAAGCAGCCGTCGGTGCGCTCAGTGAGCGCCGCAAGATCGTCATCCTGGGTTCTTGCTGTCTGAGTCTGCTCATCGTGTCGATGGATTCCACCATCGTGAACGTGGCGCTACCGACCATCCGGGCGGATTTCGGTGCCAGCACCTCGCAGCTGCAATGGGTCATCGACATCTACACCCTGGGGCTGGCCTCGTTGCTCATGCTCTCGGGTGCTGCGGGCGACCGGCTGGGGCGGCGAAAGGTTTTCCACATCGGGCTGTCGATCTTCGCGGTGGGTTCACTGCTGTGCAGCGTGGCGCCCACCGTCGGGTTGCTCATCGCCGCGCGTCTGCTGCAGGCGGTGGGTGGCTCCATGCTCAACCCGGTAGCGCTGTCCATCATTTCGCAGGTCTTTACCGGGCGTGTGGAACGTGCCAGGGCGCTGGGCTTTTGGGGCGCGGTCGTCGGGATATCGATGGCGCTGGGCCCGATAGTCGGCGGGCTGCTGATCGAATGGGTGGGCTGGCGTGCCGTCTTCTGGATCAACCTGCCGGTGTGCGCGCTGGCGTTTACGCTGACGGCTATTTTCGTGCCGGAGAGCAAGTCTGCGACTATGCGCGATATCGACCCGGTGGGGCAGGTGCTCGCGGTGCTCTTCCTGTTCGGCATCGTGTTCACCTTGATTGAGGGTCCGTCGCTGGGATGGGCCACACCCCAGCTCATCGCGGTTCTCATCACCGCGCTGGTGGCGTTCGCGGTGTTCCTCAGGTACGAGTCCCGGCGCCGCCACCCCTTCATCGATCTGCGCTTCTTCCGCAGCGTCCCGTTTGCGTCCGCCACCCTCACCGCGATATGTGCGTGCGTGGCCTGGAGTGCGTTCCTGTTCACGATGTCTCTGTACCTGCAGGGGGAGCGCCACTTCTCGGCGATGCACACCGGTTTGGTCTATCTGCCGATTGCCGTTGGCGCGCTGGTGTTCTCGCCGATATCGGGCCGTATGGTGGGCCGGTTCGGCGCCAGGCCGTCACTGTTGGCGGCGGGCGCGCTGTTCTTCACCGCCTCGCTGTTGCTCGCCCGGGTTACGACGGCGACACCGATCTGGGAGCTCCTGGTGGTCTTCGCCATCTTCGGCGCGGGATTCTCCATGGTGAACGCACCGATCACCAATGCCGCGGTCAGCGGTATGCCGCTGGATCGCGCCGGCGCGGCCTCGGCGGTCACCTCCACGAGTCGTCAGGTGGGCGTAAGTATCGGTGTGGCACTGTGCGGTTCGATCGGTGCACCCGCGCTGTGGTTCATGTGTGCGGGCCTCGGGCTCGCCATCGCTACGCTGGGTATCGTGTCCACGTCACCGTTCGCGCTGCGCTCGGCGCAGCGACTCGCACCGCTCATCGAGAGCACTGCCTCACGGGAGGTTTCTCGTGTCGGATAGGCCCCTCGCGGATGAGGTCTGGCGCACCATGGCGAGCCTGGTACTTGACAATCGCGATGGTTGGCGTCGGACGGTCGTCGAGGCGACCGGCCTGCCGTTCAGTCGCGTGCGCATCCTGAGAAGGCTTGCGCGACACTCCATGACAGTGAAGGGAATCGCGGAGGCCACGGCACTGGATGCTCCAGCGGCGACGGTCGCGGTGAGCGATCTGGAGCAGCGTGGGTTGGTGGTGCGTCGCATCGATCCCGACAATCGGCGATGCAAGCGTGTGTCGTTGACCGACGAAGGCCAGCGCCTGATGGCGGTCATCGCAGAGATGGACGATCCCGCACCGGCAGGTCTGGCGGCGCTGAGTGAGGCCGAACTGAAGAACTTGCGGGCGATCCTGGAGCGGGCGGCGTCCCTCAGTTAGCGTCGAGTACAGCCATTGCGGCGTGGTATCCGCCGAGACCGGACACACCGCCTCCGCGGCGGGACCCTGAGCCGCACAGCAGGATCCGGTCGTGGTCCGTGTCCACGCCCCAGCGTTGTGCGGCGGTCGCCAGCGGGTCGTCGTCCTCGGCGAACGGCCACTGCAATCCGCCGTGGAAGATGTTGCCCGCCGTCATGCCGAGGGCGTGCTCCAGATCGGCGGTGGTCTTGGTCTCGATACACGGGTCTCCGTGCGAGTCGGTGGCCAGCACATCGGTGATCGGCTCGGCCAGTACCGAATTCAGCGATGCAAGCACGGCGGTCTGCAGTTCCTCGCGCGTTGCGGACAGTCCGTGCGGTGTGTGCAGCCCGAACACTGTCAATGTCTGCACGCCGGATGCTCGCAGCTCTGGTGACAGAATGCTGGGGTCAGCCAGTGAATGACAGTAGATTTCACACGGCAACGGGTCAGGGGCGGCGCCCGCCTGTGCCTGCCGGTAGGCGTTCTCCAGCTGCGTGTATGTCTCGTTGATGTGGAAGGTGCCGCCGAAAGCCTGCTCCGGTGTGACCTTTTCATCTCGCAGGCGCGGCAGGCGGGTTAGCAGCAGATTGACCTTGACCTGCGCCCCAGGCTGACCTTCCGGTGGATCTTCGCCGAGGAGACGAGCTAGCACGGTAGGCGTGACGCCGCTGAGTACACGCTCGCCGATTGCGGTGCGCTCATCGTCACCGGCCCGATAGCGCACCTCGCCCTCGGGATTGATTGACAAAACCTCTGCCCCGGTGCGCAGTTCGGCACCGTACCGTCGGGCGGCCGATTCCAGCGAGCCCGTCACAGCGCCCATGCCACCGATGGGGACGTCCCACGGATTCATCTGGTGATACAGGAAGCAGATGTTCTGCTGCAGGGAAAGATCATCGGCACTGGCGAAGGTTCCGATCAATGCGTCGGTGAGCAGGACTCCGCGTTGCAGGTCGTTGGGTGTGGCCGCACGGATCACCTCCCCGATGGGTGTCTCGATCAGCTGCTCCCAGGCCCCCGTGCGGATGTCGCTTCGGCGCCGCAGTGGCTCCAGCATCGAGTCCCACAATGGCCGGGTGACCGAATCGCAGAGTGCTCCGAACTCTGCGAAATCATTTGTGCTGGCGAGAAACCCGCTTCGGCCGCCGTCCTCGGGATCCGGCGTGTACGACGCGTACTTGCGTCGCGCCAGGCGTACATCCAATCCCAGGTCATCGATGATCTGCCGCGGCATCAGGCTCACCAGGTATGAGTAGCGCGACAGCCGGGCGTCCACGCCCTCGAATGCTGGTGCCGAGATCGCCGCCCCGCCGAGCACGTCGAGCCGCTCCAGTAACAGCACCCGCTTGCCTGCGCGCGCCAGATACGCCGCGGCGGTCAAGGCATTGTGTCCGCCACCGACGATTACGGTGTCATACCTATCGGTCATGACCTAACGATAGGGTCGATCGCATGACGAAACCCGAGATCGATTTTCAGCCAGGTCCAGCGCCCACCGAACTGGTCATCAAGGACATCACCGTCGGTGATGGCGCGGAGGCCGCGCCCGGATCGGTCGTCAACGTTCACTACGTCGGTGTCGAGTTCGAGAGCGGCGAGGAGTTCGACAGCTCGTGGAACCGCGGCGAGTCCATCGAGTTCCCGCTCGATGCGCTCATCCAGGGTTGGCAGGACGGTATCCCCGGCATGAAGGTGGGCGGACGTCGCCAGCTCACGGTGCCGCCGGCGCAGGCCTACGGCGAGGCGGGTGCGGGGCATCAGCTGTCGGGTAAGACGCTGGTGTTCGTGATCGACCTGCTTGGCGCGCGCTAGGGCTAATGCCCGGGGAGGCGCAGCACCAGTCGTGCGCCTCCCAGCGGGCTGGACTCCAAAGCCGCTGTGCCGCCATGGAGTTCGGCCTGCTGTGCCACCAGTGCCAGACCCAGGCCGGAGCCGGTGTGTGATGCGGTGGAGCCGCGGGAGAACCGTTCGAAAACCAGTTCGCGCTCGGCCTCGGGGATACCGCTGCCGTTGTCGTCGATGGCGATCTCCACGCCGTGCACGGTGCTGATCGCGGAGAGCCGGACTTCCGATGCGCCGCCATGGCGGACCGCATTCTTGATCGCGTTGTCGATCACCAGCCGCAGCCCGGCGGGCAACCCCAGCATCAAGATGGTCGACGAGGGGACCAGAGACACCTCGACATTCGGATAGCTGCGGTCCGCATCATGCGCGGCGCGGTCCAGCAGCTCGGTGATATCGACCGGTACATGGTCGTCCTCGGTGGTCAGGTCGCCCTGCGCGAGCCGTTCGAGCGCAGAAAGCGTTGCCTCAATGCGGGTTTGGGTACGCACTGTCTCTTCAAGGATTTCGGCGCGCTGGTCCTCGCTGAGGTTCAGGGTCGAGAGCACCTCGAGGTTGGTCCGCATCGCGGTGAGCGGGGTGCGCAGCTCATGTGAGGCCACCGCGGAGAAGTCGCGCGCGGTTTCGAGGGCCGCCTTGGTCTTTTCTTGTTCGGTGTTGATGCGTTCGAGCATTCCCTCGACCGCCTCGGAGATCTCGACTGCCTCGCGCACACCGCGCACGTTCACGTCGTCGGGGTTGGATTGTGCGTTGATCAAACGGGCCTGCTGCGCCAGCAGCCGGAAGGGGCTCACCACGATGAGGGAGATCACCCAGCCCACGATCACGGTTCCGACCAGCACGCCGCCACAGATCGCGAGGATGCGGATGTGGTACCGGTCGATCTGCCGCTGGGTCTCGGCGATCGGGGCACCCACGGCAACGGGGATGTTGCCCGGGGCGATGAACGACCGGACCCGGTATTCGACGCCGTTGATGGTGGTGTTGGCGTAGCCGGGTTCCAGTAGCGGTAGTTCCACTTCACTGGGGATGGACTTGGTCAGCCCGGCCACACGGGCGGTGAGCACCAGGCCGTCGGGGGTGTCGACCTTCCCTTCCGAACTGATCACCGAATTCAGCAGGCTGGAGACGGCACCCAGGCTGGACACCGAGTCCAGCCGGCGATCCAGCTGGCTGTTCTGGTCATCTTCCACACCAAGCCATACCCAGGTGCCCAGCGTGACGACGAGTGCCATCACTCCGAGCGCGGCGATCGCGACGAGGGTGCGCAGTGAGAAGACCCGCATGGGCCGCTCCAGCAGTCGGTACGCCAGATCGGTGATCCGCTGGCTGCGGTGCTTACTGGGAGTGGTCATCGAGAGTTACTGCGAACGCAACACGAACCCGACACCGCGCACGGTGTGCAGCAGGCGAGGCGCGCCACTGGTCTCCAGCTTGCGCCGCAGGTATCCGATGAAGACGTCGACGACGTTGGTGTCGGCGGCGAAGTCGTATCCCCACACCAGCTCGAGCAGCTGGGCTCGGGACAGCACCGCGGTCTTGTGTTCGGCCAACACGGCCAGCAGATCGAACTCGCGCTTGGTGAGGTCTACCTCGACGCCGTTGATCCGGGCGCGCCGGCCGGGAATCTCGACCTCAAGAGGGCCGACGGTGATGGTCTCGGTGGACGAGGTCGCCACCGCGCCGCGGCGGCGCAGCAGGGCCTTTACCCGGGCCACCAACTCGGCGAGCACGAAGGGTTTGGTCAGGTAGTCGTCGGCGCCCGCTTCCAGGCCCGCGACCCGATCATCCACCGAGGTGCGCGCGGACAGCACGCAGACGGGTACGTCGTTGTCCATCGCGCGCAGCGCGGTCACCACGCTGACGCCGTCGAGGACGGGCATGTTGATATCGAGCACGATCGCATCCGGGCGATGCTCGGTGGCGCAGCGCAGCGCTTCGGCGCCGTCGCTCGCGGTATTCACCTCAAAGCCGGACAGGCGCAGGCCACGCTCCAGCGAGGCGAGCACGTCGGCGTCGTCGTCCACCACCAGTACTCGCGGGGAGGGGTGCCCGGCATCTGGTGATGAGCCGCTTGCGCGAAGTCCATCAGGCATGTCTGCCATCTTGCCCGATGCAGTGCTCAAAACGTTCCATCTGCGGACGTCGGTGCCGTCCCGTGCGTCGCCAGTATCATGAAAGCTGATAATCCGGCGACCCATACCGAAAGCTTGCGCATGTCAACAAAAGCACCTGTAAAGCTAGTCTCCTCTGTTGCTGGCGTCTGCGCCGTCCTTGGTTTGGGGCTGCTTTCCGGGGGTGTGGGCGTCGCTCACGCCGACCCCGCCTTCCCGGATCTGAACGGGTTCGCCGCGGTGGCACCCGACGGATTCTTCGTGACCAACGAAAACTCTTCGGTCCGCTCGATCCACTTCTCCACCCCCGACGGAATCGGTTGCATGTTCCGTGCCTCGGCGAACATCACGCCCACCTCGCGTCAGCGGCTCAGCTGCGACGGTGCCGTGCCCGGAATTCCGGGCGATGCCCAGAACGCCCCGAACGTGCCTGGTGTCGGTGGCGCGAGCGCCAATGTGCCCGGACTGGGTGGCGTGAACATCCCCGGTGTCGGCACCTGCCCGATGGGCACCGTCGCGCAGAAGGGTGATGGCGCCTTCGAAATCAGCAAGGGTGCCTGGTCCTGTGGCACCAAACCCGAGGCGCCGGTGCTCAACGTCGGGCAGAAGCTCACCTACGGCAACGTCACGTGTGCCGTAGGTGCGGGCAGTCTGACCGCCTGTCAGGTGACCATGGGCGATCAGAAGCATGGTTTCGTGCTGCAGCCCTCAGGCAGCACGTCCTTCTAGATAGTTCATCAGCTCGACGACGGCGGCACGCGACGCCCGGTTGGCGCCGATGGTGCTGGCCGAGGACCCGTACCCCAGCAGGTGGACGGCGGGTTGTCCCGCGACTTGAGTGAGCAGGCGGCCGGTCATGGTGATGCCGCCCCGGCTGTTGCGCAGGTGTAGCGGCGCCAGGTGATCCAGCGCGTGCCGGAATCCGGTACACCACAGGATCACGTCGACATCCAGTGTGCTGCCGTCCGGCCAGACCACACCGGTCGGGGTGATGCGGCTGAACATGGGCCGTCGGGCCAGCGCGCCGCGCTGCGCGGCGTCGGCGATCTCGGGTGTCCAGGGCAGTCCGGTCGCGGACACCACCGAGCGTTGCGGTTCCCCCTGCCGGGAACGTTCATCGACGCCGGCGACCGCGGCCCGCAGTCGGTCGACGGTGAAATCGGTGACGAACACCGGCTCGCGCCGGGTCACCCACGACGTGCGGGTGACCGTCGATATCTCAGCCAATAACTGGAGCGCCGACACTCCGCCCCCGACCACCAGCACGTGCTTGCCTGCGAACTCCTCCGGTGTCCGGTAGTCGTGAGTGTGCAGCTGACGTCCCCCGAAGGTGGCCGAGCCCGCGGCGAAGGGGATGAACGGTTTGTCCCAGGTCCCGGTCGCGTTGATCAGTCCGCGGACCGTGAAATCGCCCGCGGAGGTTTCGAGCGAGAAGCCGCCCGCAATTGCTTGCACCTCTCGCACGTGCACGGGCCGACGGACATCAAGGGCGTAGCGATGTTCGTACTCGTCGAAGTAACGGGGCATGGCGGTCGACGCCTTGATGGTGCCCGTCTCCTCGAACGGCAGTCCGGGCAGTTGATAGATGCGGTTGGTGTTGTCGAGCGTCAACGTGGGCCAGCGGAACTGCCACGCTCCGCCCGGGCCGGGGGAGTGATCGAGGATGACAAATCCGCCGCCGGGCTCAAGGCCGCGACGCCGGAGGAAGTACCCCGCGGCGATCCCGGCCTGCCCGCCACCAATCACGGCGACGGTAGTCATGGGCGCCATATTAGGGTGGTTGCCATGATCGGTGTAACTAGCGACGGTCCCGTCACCACCATTGAGCTGCAGCGCCCAGAACGGCGCAATGCGGTGACCTACGAGTTGGCGCTCGCCTTCGCCGAGGAGGTCCGCAAGGCCGCCGAAACGGCGCGCGTCATCGTCATCACCGGGCAGGGCACCTCGTTCTGCGCGGGTGCCGACCTATCCAGCGGCGCTCCTGATCCCGATAAGTTCGCCGACGCCTGGCAGCACTCGATCAAGAGCATCGACGCCGCCGACATTCCGGTCATCGCCGCCGTCAACGGCCCCGCCATCGGTGCCGGTGTCATGCTGGCGATGGTGGCCGACCTGCGTGTGGTCTCCGAGACCGCGCGCTTCCAGTTCCCGGTCGCCAAATACGGCATCGCCCTGGATAACTGGAGCATCCGCAGACTGTCCTCGTTGGTCGGCTACGGACGCGCACGCGGCATGCTGCTGGCCGCCGAGCCGCTCGACGCGCAGGCCGCCTTGCAGACCGGCATGGCCAACCGCATCGGAGAGCTTGCCGACGCGCAGGCGTGGGCGGCCGAGCTGGCCGGGTTTGCGCCGCTGGCCCTCAAGCATGCCAAGCGGGTGCTCAACGACGACGGTGCGTTCGAGGACCAGCTGCCCGAGCACAAGGTGCTGTTCGACAAGGCGTGGAGTAGCCAAGACATCATCGAGGCTCAGGTCGCGCGAATTCAGAAGCGTCCCCCGAACTTCCAGGGAGCCTGAGCGTGCGGGCGCTCTGGGTTGGCGCCGGCGCAGCTCTTGCGTCGACGTGGTTCGGGCGCGCCCTGCGTGACGTCCCGCGAACGCTGGGCGCCAGCAAGGAGCGCATCGCCGAGGTTGCGCAGGGGTCACCGCAGTACCGTGGTGGTTCCTTCCATAACGCCGAACCGGCACGGCAGTTTTCGCCTGATGCCGAGGCCACCACGGTGGTGTGGGATGTGATCACCCGGCGTAGCGCGGGTGCGCCTAAAGGCCAAGTGCCGCTTGTGGTCCCTGAACTTGGCGGTCCGCCTGCCGATTTGGCCGCCACCTGGTTCGGGCATTCCAGTGTGCTCGTAGAGGTCGACGGGTATCGGGTGCTCACCGATCCGGTATGGAGCGACAGATGCTCGCCCTCTCGAGCCGTTGGGCCGCATCGTCAGCATCCTGTCCCGGTGGAGCTGTCGGCATTGCCCGCGCTGGACGCCGTGGTGATCAGTCACGACCACTACGACCATCTCGATATGGACTCCATCATCGCGCTGACCCGGAGCCAGAACGCGGTTTTCGTGGTGCCGCTCGGGGTAGGCGCGCACCTGCGCAGCTGGGGCGTCTCACCGGCGCGGGTCATCGAGCTCGACTGGGACCAGAGTCATCAGCTCGGAAAGCTCACGCTCACCTGCACGCAGGCCCGGCATTTCTCCGGCAGGTCGCTGTCCCGCAACACCACGCTGTGGGCATCTTGGTCCATCGCCGGACCGAAACATAAGGTGTTTTTCGGCGGCGACACCGGATACACCAAGGCTTTCAAGGTCATTGGTGACACCTACGGGCCCTTTGATCTGACGCTGTTGCCGGTCGGTGCCTACAACACCTCGTGGGCCGATATCCACATGAACCCCGAAGAGGCCGTCCAGACCCACCTGGATCTCGCGACGTCTCAGGCCCCACTCCTGCCGATCCACTGGGCGACGTTCAACCTGGCCCTGCATCCGTGGGCCGAGCCGATCGAGCGGTTACTCACCGCCGCCGACGAGCAGGGCGTCACTGTCGTGGCGCCCAAGCCCGGGCAACGGGCCGATATGCGGCAGCCCGTTGCCCCCGACGGCTGGTGGCGTCTTTCCTAACGCTTGTGCGCTTGAAGCAGGAACGCGGGCTGCTTGTTGCGTCCCTTCTCGTCCTTGTGGAACAGCGGCATGTCGAAGTTGGCGCCGGGTATCACCTCGGGGATGTTCGAGTGGATAAATGCCGGACTCAGCTCGTCGATTACCCAGTACGGTTCGACCGCCGCGCGTAGCTCGTCCTCGGTGACGGCGTTGGGGCCGATTCCCGGTGGGAAGGCGCCTACCGCGAAGACCAACACGTAGTACGACGCCTCCGGCGCCGCTGCACGGGAAATCGACCGTTGGTAGGCCTCGCGGGCCTCGACCGGGATCGAGTGGAACAGCGTGCTGTCGACGATGGTGTTGAAGCGCCCGTCGTATCCGGAGAACTTGGTGATGTCGGCGACCTCGAAGCTGGCGTTGGACAGTCCGCGTTCGGCCGCAGCGCTGCGAGCGGCCTCGATGGCCGTGGGCGATAGGTCGAGCCCGACAGTGACATGTCCCAATGCCGCCAGCCGCAGCGCGGTTTCGGCGTGGCCGCATCCGACATCCAGGACAGAGCCATGGAACTTGCCCGCATCGATCAGCGCCGCGAGTTCGGGCTGAGGCTCGCCGATGTTCCACGGCGGATCGCCTTGGAAGAGCTCACCCTTGCCTTGATATGTGGCGTCCCAGTCCGGAAGTTCATTCGATGTCATACCACCTGACATTACCCGCGTCGACCGGGAATGTGGCGTGACAATCCGGCCAAATAATTGCGCAAGGTTCCCACTCGGCAGCCGTGCCAGGCGCGCGCCGGTCGCTACTCTGCAGGGGTGGCAACGATCGAGGGATTGACCGTCGGCGGATTGACCGCCGCTGACGTCGCTGAGCGCGTGGCGCAGGGGAAGACCAATGACGTCCCCTCGCGTGCGGCACGCAGTGTGTCGGACATCGTGCGAGCCAACGTGTTCACCCGGATCAACGCCATTCTCGGGGTGCTGTTGGTCATCGTGCTGTCCACCGGCTCGGTCATCAACGGTGCGTTCGGTCTGCTGATCATCGCCAACAGTGCCGTCGGCATCATTCAGGAGCTGCGCGCCAAGCAGACGCTCGACAAGCTGGCGATCGTCGGTCAGACCCGTCCCCTGGTGCGCCGCGACGGTGCCGCGACAGCACTCGCGCCCAACGAAGTGGTTCTCGACGACATCATCGAGCTGGGGCCCGGCGATCAGATCGTGGTGGACGGCGAGGTCATCGAGGAGGCCGCTCTTGAGGTCGACGAGTCGCTGCTGACCGGAGAAGCCGATCCCATCGACAAGACCGTTGGCTCTCCGGTGCTTTCGGGCAGCTTCGTGGTGGCGGGCAGCGGCGCGTACCGGGCGACCAAGGTGGGCCGTGAGGCATACGCGGCCAAGCTGGCCGAGGAGGCGTCCAAGTTCACCCTGGTGCATTCCGAACTGCGCAACGGCATCAACAAGATCCTGCAGTTCATCACTTACCTGCTGTTGCCCGCGGGTGCGCTGATCATTTACACCCAGCTGTTCACCACCGATGACAGTTGGCAGGAATCGGTACTCCGGATGGTGGGTGCCCTGGTCCCGATGGTTCCCGAGGGGCTCGTGCTGATGACGTCAATCGCCTTCGCGGTGGGTGTGATTCGCCTGGGTCGGCGCCAATGCCTGGTGCAGGAGCTGCCCGCCATCGAGGGGCTGGCCCGGGTGGACACGGTCTGCGCCGACAAGACCGGCACCCTCACCGAGAATGGGATGCGGCTCTCGGATGTGAAAACGCTGGACGGCGGCGGTGATCAGGCAGATGCGCTGACGGCGCTGTCGCAACTGGCGGCCGATGACCCGCGGCCCAACGCAAGCATCGCCGCCATCGCCGAGGCATACGACACCCCGCCGGGCTGGAAATCGACGGCGATAGCGCCCTTCTCGTCGGCCAAGAAGTGGAGCGGCGCATCCTACGGTGAGCATGGCAACTGGGTGATCGGTGCCCCCGATGTACTTCTCGACCCGACCGACCCGATCGCTACGGCGGCCGAAGAGATCGGTTCCCGGGGCCTGCGGGTGCTGTTGCTTGCCTCGGCGGAGCTGCCGGTCGACGACGCCCACGCACCCGGTGCCATCACCGCACGTGCGCTGGTGGTGTTGGAACAGAAGATTCGCCCCGATGCGCGTGACACCCTTGAATACTTTGCCTCTCAGCATGTCTCGATCAAGGTGATCTCCGGTGATAACGCGGTGTCGGTGAGCGCGGTGGCTCAGACGCTGGGGCTCTCCGGCGCCGCCATCGACGCGCGCACCCTGCCTTCTGATACCGACAAGCTGGCCGACACCCTTGCCGATGCCACCACCTTCGGGCGGGTGCGGCCCGACCAGAAGCGGGCGATGGTCAAGGCGCTGCAGTCGCACGGCCATACCGTGGCGATGACCGGTGACGGTGTCAACGACGTGCTCGCGCTCAAGGATGCCGACATCGGTGTGGCGATGGGTGCTGGCAGCTCGGCCTCACGTGCGGTGGCTCAGATTGTCTTGTTGGACAACAAGTTCGCCACCTTGCCCTATGTGGTTGCCGAGGGACGGCGCGTCATCGGCAATATCGAACGGGTTTCCAACCTGTTCCTCACCAAGACGGTGTACTCGGTGCTGCTCGCGCTGACGGTGGGGCTCGCGGGACTGGGCTCGAAGATCTTCCACTACGGCGCGGTGCCGTTTCCGTTCCAGCCGATCCACGTCACTATCGCCGCCTGGTTCACCATCGGCATTCCGGCGTTCATTCTGTCGCTGGCGCCCAACAATGAACGCGCACAGACGGGATTCGTGCGCCGGGTGATGATGTCGGCAATTCCGTCGGGCCTGACGGTGGGCATCGCGACGTTCCTGTCCTATCTGTTGGCTCGTCAGATTCTCCACGTCACGGGGAACAGCACGCAGGCGTCGACCGCCGCGCTGATCACCGAACTTGTTGCGGCGGTGTGGGTGCTCGCCGTGGTGGCACGTCCCTATCGCTGGTGGCGGGTGGCGCTGGTGGCGTTCTCGGGCCTGGGCTACGCGGTGATCTTTGCGATCCCCTTGGCGCGAGAGACATTCATGCTCGATCCGGGCAATCTGGCGGTCACCGGGCCCGCGTTGGGCATCGGTGTCGCGGCGGCCGCCGTGATCGAGGTGTTGTGGTGGCTGCAGGGCAAGTGGTCTGGTCAGCCCCGCCATTTCTGGGCCACCAACGACGACTGAGTCGCCGCAGATAATTCGGGTGCGCGGCATCGCAGCTGTTCGCTATCTTTGCTGACGCGGAGATCAAGCGGCGTCCCGGCATCGCCGGTCGGCGTACCGCGTGTTGGGTCTTCGCCTTGTCGGCACGCCTCCTCAGGCTAGGGGGTTCGAGTCCCTCACGGGATGGCTTCCGGGCCGTGCGCCTTACGGTTCACGGATCGGCCCTGCGGGGAACGCTACGGCGAATTCCCCCCGCCGGCCCGCGACGCGGTCCGGAAGTCGTTCCTCCGCAACGGAATTACAACGTCAGAGGTAAGAGAGGTGAATAAGGATGAGTATGTGGGAAGAGATCTTCGGGCAGAAGATCACGATCATGCAATGGCAGCGCGGTGTGCTGTACCGCGACGGCGTGTTCAAGGCGGTGCTGACACCAGGCGTGCATTACACGCGCCCGCGTACCGACACCTTGGTCACCGTGGACATGCGTGCGCAGTCGATTCAGGTGGTCGGTCAAGATGTGCTGACCGTCGATGGTTTCACCGTGAAGGTATCGGCGGCGGTCGAATACAAGGTGTCCATGCCAGACGTTTTCGCCACCGCCGAGAATGGCTCGGTGCACTGGGGCATCTACCTGCGTGCTCAGCTGCAGGTGCGTGACGCCGTCGCGGCACTGACGCTCGATGAGCTGTTGGCTCAGCGGGGGCAGTTTCTGGGCGCCGATGCCGTTGCGAGGCTTGCGGCCGAGGCCGAGGAGTTCGGCGTCACGGTGAACCGGTTCGTCGTCAAGGACATCATGCTGTCCGGCGAGGTACGTAAGGCACTGGCCGGGCCGCTGTTGGCCCGTGAAGCGGGTAAGGCCCAGTTGGAGCGGGCCCGCGCCGAGGCCGCCGTGCTGCGCTCGATGGCCAACACCGCCAAGCTGCTGCGGGAGAATCCGGAGCTGCTGCAGCTGCGGACCCTGGAGTCGGTGGCGGACGGCAAGGCAATGGTCGTCCTCAACCGCTGAGTGCCCTAGAAGGAAAACCGCATGATCCTGCCGATATCGCGCAGGGCAGGGATATGCGAGATCACCTTCATCTGGATGCGGCCCGACAGTGGCAGGTGCTCCTCACCTGCCACGTCGGTGCTGCGCAGGTCGTCGAGACAGTGCAGCCCGGGATGTAATGCCTCGATTTGGCCGGGGTCGTCGATACCCCAGTGCAGGGTGGCACCCGCGTTGCGCACCGCGGGGACAAGCTTCTGCAGCGTGATTCCGATGCTGCCGTAACAGTCGAAAGCTAGCTGGCCGCTGGGGAATCGGCCGGTGATCCGCCGGATCAGGGACTGTCCTTCGGCCTGTGTCAGGTACATCGTCAAACCCTCGAACACCGCGAGCGTGGGGCGATCTGCGGGGATATCGTCCAGCCATGACTCCTCGGTGACCGAGCTGCCCACCATCCGATAGTCGCCACCGCGCTCGGGGAGCAACGCGCGCCGCAGCGCGATGATGTCGGGGTAGTCGACATCGACCCAGCGCACCGTCTCGGGCGGATTGACCCGGAAGATACGGGTGTCCAGCCCGCAGGCCAGATGCAGCACCGTCGCTTCCCGGTGTGCGGCGAGGAACTCCGAGGTCCAGACGTCGAGTTGGCGGGCGCGTAATGCCACCCCAATCGCCTGGGTTCCTTTGATCTTGGTTTTGGAGAAGTCGTAGTCGATACGACCGACGGCCTGGGCGGCGTAGTGGTCATGAAGAACCGAATTCGGGGACACGGCGTCCTGTGCCCGGCCGTACAGGGTGGCCAGCATGGTCTCTGGGGCGCCGCTCAGCGTGATTTTCACGCGGTCCGTCACTCGACCCAACATACGCCGCGAACTCGTACTACAGTTGCGCCGTCCCAGACCGAAGGAGAACCTCACATGGCTGATTTCAAGGGCCTCATCGACAAGCTCAAGAGCCTGTTGGCGGGCAACAAGGACAAGGTCAACCAGGCCGTCGACAAGGTCGGCGACGCCATCGACACCAAGACCGGTGGCAAGTACTCGGCAGTGGTGGACAAGGTGCAGGACGCCGCCAAGGGCGCGGTCGAGAAGGTCGAGGGGGCCACAGCTCCTAAGGACGGCGACGCTCAGTAACCGACTGGCGCCGCTGCTGGCGGCGCTGGTGTTGGTCACGGCGGCCTGCGCGCGGGTCGAGGCGGAAGGTGTTGCACCTCCGCCTCCCTCGCCGCCGCCGGGTGAGGTGCTTTCCGATGCGCCGTTGTCGCTGGCTCCTGATCTGGACGCGATCGCCGACGGCCACCTCATCCGCTACATGTCGACCTCCGGTACCACCGGCACCCCCACTGAGGTGACGGGTGTCGTGTTTTCACCGAAAGGTCAACCTCCACAACAAGGTTGGCCCATTGTGTCGGTGGGTCACGGCACCACCGGTCTGGATGACGAGTGCGCGGTCTCGCGTGCTCCCGATCTGCGCGGCTACATCTGGTTGGTGCGCAACCTCACCAAGCGCGGCTGGGTGGTGGCCATCACGGATTATGAGGGGCTGGGCGTACCGGGCCCGCATCCGTATCTGGAGCCGCGATCCGAAGGATTCAACGTCGTCGACGCGGCGCGTGCCGCGATGTCGCTGATTCCCGGGTCGTCGACGACATGGGCGGCGATCGGAGCGTCCCAGGGTGGCCAGGCCACCTGGGCGGCCGCCGAGCTCGCAGGCGACTATGCCCCGGAACTGGACTTTGTGGGTGCGGCCAACCTGTCCCCGGCGGCAGATCTGACCGAGATGGCGACGCACGTCGGTGACGGACGGTACGACTGGAGCCAGCTCTCGATGATGCCCACGCTGCTCACGGGGCTGTCGGTCACGGTCCCCGAGCTGAGGCCGGAGAACTTCCTGCACGGCTCTTTTCAGGACAACCCGCACGATAAGGCGCTGCTGCTGGGATGTCATAACGGGCTGGATCCGGCGCGGGCGGCGGCCATAGGCAGATTGCGCGCCAACGATTTTCACGGCATCACCCCGCAGGATGCGGAGATCTTCGCGCGCGCGTTGAAGCGGATCTCGTTGCCGCTGGGGCCGGCTTCCGGCCCGATGCTCGTCTACGCGGGTGGGGCCGATCGGCTGATCGACGCGCGCTGGATCCACGCTGCGGTGCGGCGGGCCTGTGCATTGGGCGACACCGTCCAGGAGATCGTGGCGCCCGGTAAGGGCCATGTAGACCCCGAAGGGGAGCGGCTGGGGGTGCAGTGGATCGCGGATCGGTTTGCCGGGATCCCGCCCCCTAGTAACTGCTAGCCGTCTGTTGATGTCGCTCGGGTATCGTTTGCCGACGTGGCAGCCAAACTGAATTCCTCCATCGATGTGCCCCTCCCTCCGCAGGAGGCCTGGGAGCACGCCTCGGATCTGCGGCGTTTCGATGAGTGGCTGAGTGTTCACACCGCGTGGCGCAGCGCGTTGCCCGAGACACTGGAAACGGGCACGGTGATCGATTCGATCGTGTGTGTGAAGGGCATGTACAACCGGGTCAGATGGATCCTTAAGAAGTACGACCCTCCGACGGGACTGTCACTGGAGGGACAGGGCAGAGGTGGCGTGAAGGTCAAGCTCCGGGTGACGATCACCCCGAAGGGGCCGGGTTCGGTCGTCGACTTCACCCTGCATTTAGGCGGCCCCGCGATGTTCGGCCCGATCGGCGCGGTGGTGGCGGCAGCGTTGCGCAGCGACATCGACGCGTCGCTGTCGAAGTTTGTTCATGTTTTTGCATCCGCCTCGTAATCGCCATTTTTTGCGTTCTACCTGCGAAAACATAAGCGACCGTTTGTGATTGGCTCCGTATCGAGTTGGTGTCGGTTGTTGGCATGCTCCCGAACAAGGAGCAATATGGATATATGTCAATCACACGGAAGTTCATCGGAACGGTGTTCGCCGCAGGTGCTGGCGCGGTACTGATCGCTGCTGCGCCCGCCGCCGTGATGACCACCGGGGTGCCGACAACCACGTCTAACCAGGTGGTTCTTGCTGATCCCGGCGGCTCAGGCAGCGGTGACGCAGGTGGCGGCGGTGGCTGCTACAACGGCGTATGCGGCGGATGGAACCCAGGACAGGGTGGCTGGGGCCACGGCTGCTACAACGGCGTTTGTGGTGGCTGGGACGGCCAGCGCGGCTGGGGCAACTAAGCCCTCTCGGCCGGACGTCAGTCCGCGAGCGGCCTAAGGGCCTGCGCCAGGGCGTCGTAGGCGTCCCGGCGAGCTGGCCCGGTGCCCAACAGGTGATCCGGCAGGATCACCTCGTCGACACCCTCCTGTGCCCACGGTGCCATCTGCTCCGCGATGCGGTCTGCGGTGCCGTACAGCACCGGAATCGGTGATGTCGCAGCGGTTTCCGCGGCGCGTTCCTCGGACTGCGGGCTGTCGGTGACGATGATGCGGGCCTGGGTGGAACGCCAAATCGTCGCAGGATTGCGGCCGATCTTCTCGGCTGCGGCGTCCAGACGGTCCGAGACGTCACGGAACGCTCCGGGCGTGGACCACTGATTCCACTCCTGGGCGTAACGGGCGGTCAGGCCGAGCATGCGTGGCTGTGTGGCGCCGATGAGGATGGGCAGCGGGCGCTGCAACGGCTTGGGTTCGCAGATGGCCTCGGCCAGCTGGTAATACTCGCCGTTCACCGTGGTGGCTTGCTCATTGAGCAAGCCGGTAATCACTTGCAGCCCTTCGGAAAACCGGTCGACGCGCGGTCCGGGCTTGCCGAGTTCGAGCCCGTAGCGCTGGTGTTCGTTCTCTTGCCAGCCGGCGCCCAGTCCGAGCGTGAAGCGCCCCTGGCTTACGTGATCGACGGTGGCCGCCCAGTTGGCAAGCACCGCCGGATGCCGGAAGGTCATCGACAGCACTAGGGGAGCGAGCCGGATCCGTGAGGTGGCCGCGGCGAGCGCGGCAAAGATCGCGGTGGCTTCGTGGAAGTCGGTGCGCTGTTCGGCGGTGTCCGAGTGTGCCATGAAGTGGTCTGCGGCGTAGAAGGCACGCCACGATCCGCCGTCGGCGTACTGGGCGATATCCAGCAGATCTGTCCAGGATTGGTTGGTTTGTCCCCATATCGAGAAGCGCATGTTTTCCAGCCTAGAGCCGGTGCGCATATCGCCGTTATTGCGTACTACCCTCGAAACGGTGGAGGAGCAACCAAGGGGTCGGCGGGCAGAGGTGATCGCGGCCGCTATCGAGGTGGCGGGCACCATGGGTGTCGGGGGTCTTACGTATCGCTCGGTGGATGCGGCGGCGAACGTCCCGAGCGGTACTACGTCGAATCATTTCCGTACACGTGATGCGCTGCTGCTGGGTGTCATTGTGGAGATCGAGAAGCTTCGCCGGGCCTTCTGGCGGGCGCTTGTCACCGAGATCAATCCGACCACAGTGGCTGATCTGGTCGGCATCGGCACCGCGTACGCCAACGGGGCGGTCGGAATGATGAGTACCCGGGTGCGCGCGTACATGGCGCTTCTCATGGAGGGATGGAGCCATCCCGAGCTGCGAGAGCCGCTGCAGCGGGGCCGGGATGCGCAGATTCCCCGCACACTGCAGCTCATGCGCAAAGTGGACCCGAAAACCCCTGAGCTGCATGCGGAAATCTTTCAGGACTATCTGACGGGCATCATCTACCAGCAGCTGGCCAACCCGTCGCCGAACTTCAATCCGCGTCCCGGGATTGAAGCATTGCTCACCCGCCTGGTGACGCCCCAGGCAGCGCAGGAATAGGGTTCTCGCGCCAATCGGTGTCGGTGACAATTCGCCGTGAAATGCGTTCCAGCGCTGCCTGAATCTGTTCGCGGTCTGCCCGATCCTCGAAATCGGGTGTGCGGGAGAGTCGTTCAACCAAGTACTGGTTGATTGCCTCGCTGATCTTGTCGACTTCCTGGCGTCCGGAATCGGTGAGCCAGACGTGGTCGTTGGTGCGTAGGGCGTACCCGTTCTCGGTGAGCTCGTTGAAGGCGGGGGCGATGACCTCGGGCGGTATCCGGTACCACTGCGCGATTCGGGACACCTCGGCAGACCCGGTGGCGCGCAGGAAGCGGTTGGCCTGTACCAGGGCCCACAGTGGCGCGATGGGCATCGACACACCCGCGTGTTCGCGCAGCTTGTGCAGGCCGATGTGTGGGAATCCTCGCATGGCATTGCTGATCGCGATCTCCAGCAATTTGTCTGGTGAGAACGAGTTGGGCATGCCGAAGCCCTCGCCCATATCGGCGGCGAGGGCCGAGTCGGTCCCGCGCAGCGGAACCTCTTTGAGGAACAGCGCCACGACGAATCCGATGACGGCAACAGGTGTGGCGCAGAGGAACACAAGGTCCAGTGAGTCGGCATAGGCGTTGATGACCGGTATCGCGGCATCATGTGGCAGTGCGTGCAGCGCCTGCGGTGACGCGGTGGCCTCGGGTGGCACGTTCACCGAGCTGATCTCGCGTGCAAGGAAATTGGAGAACAGTGACCCGAATATCGCGGCGCCGAATGAGCTGCCGATGGTGCGGAAGAACGTCACACCGGAGGTCGCGACGCCCAGATCGTCGAAACGGGCCGTGTTCTGCACGATAAGGGTGAGTACCTGCATCGAGGCGCCGATGCCTACCCCCAGAATGAGCAGATACAGCGACTGCAACAGGAAGGGCGTCGAATTGTCCATCCTGGACAGCAGCACCAGTGCGACAGCCATGGTGGCGGTGCCGAGGACGGGATAAATCTTGTACTTGCCGGTGCGGCCCACCAGGATGCCGGTTCCGGTGGAGGTGATGAGCATGCCCGCCACCATGGGCAGGGTGCGCATACCCGACACGGTGGCCGAGACACCGTTGACGAACTGCATGAACGTCGGGAGATATGTCATCACCCCCAGCATGGCGAAGCCAACGACAAAGCTCAGCACGCAGCAGATCGTGAAGACCGGGTCGCGGAACAGCCGCGGCGGCAGGATCGGTTCGGACACATGGGATTCCACCCAGACAAACACGCCTATCGCGGCGACCGCGCTGACGAACAGTCCGATGATCACCGGTGAGGACCAGGGGTAGGTGGTGCCACCCCAGCTGGTCGCCAGCGTCAGTGCCGAGGCACCCAATCCGATGAGCACGATGCCCCAGTAGTCGATGACGGGGCGCGTCGCCTTGGCCAGAGCCGGGATGGCGGCAGCCGCGACCACGATCACCACCACCGAGATGGGCAGGTTGATGTAGAAGGCCCAGCGCCAGCCCAGATGATCGGTGAACAGTCCGCCCAACAGCGGGCCGATCACGGTCGTCACCCCGAAGACCGCCCCGAGCATGCCCTGATAGCGGCCGCGCTCGCGCATGGGAATGATCTCGCCGATGAGGGCGGTCGCCGTCACCATGAGTCCACCCGAGCCGAGGCCCTGGATCGCACGCGCACCGACCAACATGGCCATCGATCCGGCCATGCCGCAGAGCAGTGATCCGGCCGCGAAGATGACGATGCAGGCGATGAAGACTGCGCGCCGTCCGAAGAGATCACCGAACTTGCCCATGACGGCTGTGGCCACGGTGGAGGCCAGCAGATAGCTGGTGACCACCCACGACTGGTGTCCGGCATCTCCGAGATCGGCGACGACGGTGGGCAGGGCCGTAGCGACAATGGTGCCGTCCAGCGCGGCCAGGAGCATCCCGAGCAGGACCGCGACGAAGATGAGGTTGCGGCGCTGCACGCTGATCATGGAGCTCGCGGCTTCCTGATCGACTGTTTCGGGCTCAGGTGACTGCGTAGACATCGTTACCCACTCTAAGGTATTCGATTTGCCATGCGCCTATTCTTGCCCACATGGCCGATGGGCCCAGTACAAGACGTAGTTCGATAGTTGCTGCGTTGCCAAGGGTGTTTCCGCACCTTCATATCGAGCCGGTCGGATCGGATGCGCCAGGCCTTCCGCAGGCGTGGCGAGGTATCGCGTCGTTGTCCGGACGCGAGGCGGTGAGAGAAGCACTGGTGTTGTGGCGTGAGGTGGTGCCGGACGGCTTCCTCCGCTTGATCGGACTGCTGGATGCGCACTGTGCCGACGTCGTGGTGGTTCGTGTGAGCGGTAAGGAGGCAGAGTTCTCAAGCCTCGCCCTGATGTACGCCATCGCGGGGAGTGGGCATCCGGAGTCTGATTGGCAATTCCGGTTTGGGCTAGCCCCTGTGGATGATTCCGCTGCGCGAGGCCGTGTTGGTGTGAACTGGGCTCGGCAAGTGGTCTTCATACCCGCGCTTGAACGGTTCGGTGCCTGGCAGGCGGTCAATGTCGTGGTGAGACCGGTCATCTGGGAGCGGATACCGCGTGGCCTCCGTCGCATCTATACGGACCTGCACAACGGCTTCCTTGAGACATTGCACGGTGACGACCGCGGTCTGGTCGCCATCGAAAGTCTGTGCACCATCGACAACTTCTACAAACATGACGACTTCGCCGGCGACTTCTGGGTCAGTGCGATGGGTGCCGACGGACAACTCATCCTGCCGCGAGACCAATGGCCCGACCTGGTTGATCTCCTCCGTATCGCAACTGTGCAGTGGCGTGGATGGTTGTGTGTAGATATCGGCGACGCCGATTCTGGGCGGGTGTGGGAGCTGTGGCACCGTGATGGGCTTGAACGCGGGAGCGGCGACCTTTTCACGCGTCTGGATGACTTGTTGGTCGGGTCCTTCCACGCGCTTCCCGGTGGGTGGGAACGCATGTGAGCAGCGGCCGTACTCCCACTCGCGACCTGGGTGTAACGTACGTCACAGGGCTCGCATCGATGACCGACAGGAGCAGGCAATGAAGCATGCAGCACCCGGAACCGAAGGCAGCGCAGTCACTTTCGCGCCTCGGTACGAGAACTTCATCGGTGGTGAGTGGGTTGCCCCGTCGGATGGCCAGTACTTCGATGATTCCTCGCCGATCGACGGCAAGGTGTTCACTCAGGTCGCCCGCAGTACCGCGCCGGACATCGACAAGGCACTGGACGCCGCCCACGCCGCGGCCGAGGCATGGGGCAATACGTCAGCGGCCGAGCGGTCCAACACGCTGCTCAGGATCGCCGACCGCATGGAACAGAACATCGAGCGACTCGCCGTCGCGGAAACCTGGGATAACGGCAAGCCGATCCGCGAGAGCCTCAATGCCGACATACCGCTGGCGATCGATCACTTTCGCTACTTCGCCGGAGTGCTGCGCGCTCAGGAGGGATCGATCTCAGAGATCGACCACGACACCGTGGCCTACCACTTCCATGAGCCGCTGGGGGTCGTCGGCCAGATCATCCCGTGGAACTTCCCGCTGTTGATGGCTGTCTGGAAACTGGCGCCGGCGCTGGCTGCGGGAAACTGTGTGGTCCTCAAGCCCGCCGAGCAGACGCCCGCCTCGATCCTGGTACTCATGGAGCTGATCGCCGATCTACTCCCGCCGGGAATCGTCAATGTGGTCAACGGGTTTGGTGTCGAGGCGGGTAAGCCGCTGGCCTCCAGCCCGCGCATCGCCAAGATCGCCTTCACGGGTGAGACCACCACCGGGCGCCTCATCATGCAGTACGCGACCGAGAACATCATCCCCGTCACATTGGAGCTTGGCGGCAAGAGCCCCAACATCTTCATGCCCGACGTGATGGCCGCCGATGACGCGTTCCTGGATAAGGCGCTCGAAGGCTTCACCATGTTCGCACTCAATCAGGGTGAGGTATGCACGTGTCCCTCTCGGGCGCTGGTGCATTCGTCCATCTATGACGAGTTCATCGCGCGTGCGATCACGCGGGTCGAAGCCATCGTGAGTGGGGATCCGCTCGACGAGGACACCATGATCGGTGCGCAAGCCAGTAACGATCAGTACGAAAAGATCTTGTCCTACATCGACATTGGGCGAAAAGAAGGCGCGCAGGTGCTTACCGGTGGGGACGCCCGAAAGGTTGCCGATTACCCGGATGGCGCCTACATCCAGCCGACTGTGTTCGCCGGCACTAATAACATGCGCATCTTCCAGGAAGAGATCTTCGGCCCTGTGCTCTCCGTGGCGAAGTTCGACTCACTGGACGAGGCGCTGAAGATTGCCAACGACACGTTGTACGGCCTTGGCGCGGGGGTTTGGTCGCGCGATATGACCAACGCCTACCGGCTGGGCCGCGGCATCAAGGCGGGCCGGGTATGGACAAACTGCTATCACCAGTACCCGGCGCACGCCGCGTTCGGCGGTTACAAAAAATCCGGTATCGGGCGTGAGAACCACAAAATGATGCTCGACCACTACCAGCAGACCAAGAACCTCTTGGTGAGCTACTCACCCGACGCCGCGGGCTTCTTCTGATGATCCCCCGCGTCGAGCTCACTGCGGCGGCGGCCGAGCTGTTGGCTTCGCTGGTGGCTCGACATGGGCCTGTGATGTTCCACCAGTCAGGCGGCTGCTGTGACGGCAGCGCGCCGATGTGTTACTTGCGCGGAGAATTTCGTGTGGGTGCCTCGGATGTGTTGCTCGGCGAGGTTAGCGGGGGTACACCGTTCTGGATGAGCGCCGACCAGTTCGAGTACTGGTCACATACACATTTGACGGTGGACGTGGTGCCTGGGCGAGGGTCTGGATTTTCGCTGGAGGCGCCGGAGGGGGTGCGTTTCCTTATCCGGTCGAGGTTGTTCACCGATGACGAGGTGCTCGCGTTGGCGAATCAGCCGGTCAGGACCGGCGCCGACGGTTAAGGCGCTGCCGATTCCTTCGTGTTGTCGGTTGCCCGCAGAGGTAGTAGTTTGCCCTTGTCGGAGGCTGTCTGGTCGGGTCGGTCGTAGGGGAGTGTCATCCAGTGTATGTAGCTATTCGAACTGCTGCGGTTGCTGCGGTGTGCAGTCTGTGTGTCGGGACAGGTCTGGATGCGCGCACCGTGCGGCCGGTCCCTTCCCTAACGGCCACGGCCACAACACATTCCGTGACGAATCGGGCAGTTTCTCTCACGTCGTTCTCTGATTTGCTGGCGGTGGCTGCCCCGCAGAATGATGCTGGGGCGCAATCGAATCCAGTGGCCACCGGGGTGCCGAGTAGCGGCGAACTCATAGGGACAGTCGCCAAACTCCTCACGGCATCACAAGCCGCGTCGACCGGTTCGGCTCCGGCGATCACCGCGGCCGCCGTTGATCCTGTCGATCCGCCGGTGGAGCAGCCGGTAGATCCGCCCGTCGAGCAGCCCACAGATCCGCCCGCGGCCGACGAGCCGGCGCCACCCACCAACTTCCCGGGGACCCATTGGCCTGCGTTTGGCACCCCGTCCTACTTTGCGCAGTTGGCCTTTGCGGTGTTCCACGTTGTGGCCTTGCCAGTCACGGTGCCTGTGCAGTTCTTCCTGGGCAGCGCCGAGGGTGTGCCAACGGTGATCGCCGCGGCGCTCAATGACTTGTCGGGCCTGCTGGGCCAGATACCAGGGTTCTCACCGCAGCAACCGGCGGCGGCGCAAGCGCAGCAGAAGGTCGCTGAGGCCTCCTCGGTGTTGCCGAAGACGGCGGCAGCGGAGGCCGAAGCGCCGGCCGCTGAGGAGCCGGCTCCGGCTCCGGCGCCAGAACCCGAACCCCTGCCGACTAACTTCCCGGGCCCGCGCCCGGCGTTCGGAACGCCGTCCTACTTCGCGCAGTTGGCGTTCGCGGTGCTGCATGTGCTGGCGCTGCCTATCACGGTGCCGGTACAGGCGATCATCGGCAGTACCGAGGGCGTGCCGACGGTAATTGCCGCCGCGCTCAACGACTTGTCCAGCCTGCTGGGACAGGTGCCGAAGATATCGCTACCTGGGACCAACCCAGGGACCACGCCGGAGACCTCCTCGAAGCAGGTCGATCAGGCTGTCGCCAAGCCGGAAACGGCGTCCGAGAAGTCAGAGACCACCAAGCGCGACGTCGATGCGAAGACTCCCAACACCGAGCACACGGAGCACGGGGCCAAGCCTGGCGATACGCCCGCAGAGTCGCCCAAAACCGAGCATGAGGCCAAGCCCGCTGAGACTCCGGCGGACGCGACGAAGGTTGACCCGACGAAGGCAGATCCGGCTAAGGCCGTCGACCCGGCTAAGGCCGTCGAGCCCAAGGTTGACCCGACTAAGGCCGCCGTCGAGCCGGCGAAGGTTGTTGAGCCCAAGGTTGATCCGGCTAAGGCCGTCGAGCCCACGAAGGCTGTTGAGCCGACGAAGGTTGTTGAGCCCAAGGTTGACCCGGCGGCCGCAGCATCTACGAAGCCCGAGCCGGCCAAGCCCGTCGCGGTCAAGCCAGAGACCAAGCCTGAACCGGTCAAGCCGGAGATTAAGCCGGAACTGGCCAAGCCTGAGCCCGCTAGCAGCCCGGTGAAGGTCGTTCGCGACAGCCTGAAGTCGACACCCGGTGGAACCACCACCACCGGCGGCACCAAGACGACCGAGGGATCCAAGGGCGCTGAAACGGATAGCAAGACGCCCGGTGCGTCTACGGCGACCAAGGTTCGCGAAGGATCGACCCCCTCCGTGGGTGGCACGTCCGATAAGCCCGCGGAGAAGCCTTCGACGGAGAAGTCGTCGACCGGCAAGAGCTCACCGTCGTCGGAAGGGAGTTCGCATTCCTCCGAAGGAAAGACGCATTCCTCCGAGGGCAAGTCACACTCGGGGTCTACTGACTGACGATGATCGTGAGCGTGTTGCCGTCGCGTTCGATATGAAGTCCGGCGCGACGGGCAACCGCAGCCACTGAGGCGGCGTCATTGGGTTCGGCTCTGCTGCCGGCGAGGATACGTGCCAGTTTTCCCTTGTGCGCCTTGTTGAAATGGGTGATCACCGTACGTCGCCCATCGGGATGCTCTGTGAGGCAATCAACGGTTATCGCCTGCGGTAGCCGCCCTAATCCCGCGTACGAGCCTGAGCGTAGGTCCACCACCAGTTCGTCGGCGGCCAGCTCCGCCAACACCGGCTCCAGTACCGGCTTCCAGCGGGCGGATAACGACGGCTTTCCGGGCAGCTTGGATGAGGCCGACAGCCGATAGGCAGGCACGGGATCGTCGGCGCGTAGCAGCCCGAACAGCGCCGAGCCGACGGCGAGGCGTTCGCGTGCACGTGTCGCGGAGGCGCCGCGCAGAGACGTAACGTCCAGGGCGTCGTACAGCACGCCGGTGTACCGCTGCAGGGCAGGCATGGTGGGGGAGGTCCGCAGCTCGGCGTTGCGCTGGATTTCAGCGTCCTGAGAGGCCGAGATGCCCAGCGCCTTCCTGCATGCCGGAGGGTCGGCGGCAAGGGCGACGAGTTCGTCGACGAGTGCCGCGCGCACCGGATTCAGCGATGGTGTGGCCAGCTTGTCCAGGCGCAGAGGAACATGATCTCCACCTTCGCGTTTGGTTTCTGAGGGTGGTAGCAACACGATCACGCCACAGACCGTAGCGAACTGGCCGCCGCTGAAGGCGCAGCGGGTCAACAGCTGCGATGAGTTTTGGCGGTCCGGATGGTCGATATGGGTGAGTGCCCCATCCAGTACAAGGAGACCCCATGCCCACTCGTGAAGAAACTCCACTCGGTGCCCCCGCGTGGATCGACCTTGCCTCGTCGGATGTCGAGAAGTCGAAGGCCTTTTACAGCGCGTTGTTCGGCTGGACCCTGCAGGACGCGGGTCCCGAGTACGGCGGGTACATCAATGCGCACATGGACGGTAAGGCGGTCGCGGGAATGATCGCGAACAATCCGGAGTGGAATGCGCCCGACGGATGGACAACCTATTTCGCCACCGACGACATCGACGCCACGCTCCAGAGGGTGGCTGACAACGGTGGCGGAAACTGCATGCAGGCGATGGAAGTTCCACAGCTCGGATATATGGGCCTTTTTGGCGACCCCTCCGGAGCTGTGGTGGGACTGTGGCAGCCGCTGGCCCACAAGGGTTTTCAGCTGGTAGCCGAGGCGGGTGCCCCGGTGTGGCATGAGCTGAACACCCGCGAATACGACAAGGCGGTCGACTTTTACACCAAGGTGCTTGGTTGGGAAACCAAGGTGGAAGGCGATTCCGAGGAGTTCCGGTATGCGTGTGCCCAGCACGGCGGAGAACCGATTGCCGGGGTCAACGACGCGACAGTGGGTCAGTGGACGCTTCCGGAGGGCGTTCCGGCGCATTGGGCGGTCTATTTCGGTACGTCGGACACCGACGCCAGTGCGGCAAGGGCTACTGAGCTCGGGGGCGTGGTGCTCACACCTGCGCAGGACACCCCATATGGCCGGATGGCGCTGGTTCGGGACACCACCGGCGGTACCTTCTGGTTGTGCTCCGTCGATTCCTGATCGCGGATAGGGCATCCCGGCGTCGTTAAATGTCTTCGAAGGTCGGGATGCCCCACTCCTCATGCCCGCCGCCGTGCAACAAGGTGGCACGGGTGACCGAGCGGGTACCGAACCTCTCGCGTAGCTCGTCCAACGTGCTGTCCAGCGCTAGTGTGTTTGTCTGCGAACTGTCGAATGGCAACTCCAATTGCGTTGCGCCGCAGGATTCGAAGTTGGAGACAGCGAAACCGATCAGGGTGATGCCCCGTTCCGCGACCAGCACAGCGGCCTCGCCGACAAGCTGGCGTGCTACGGCCAGTAGGTGTTCCGTGGAAGTCGTGGGCCGTGACACGGTGTGTGAGCGCGTCGCGCGCGTGTAGTCGTCGAACCGTAGCCGGAGCACCACCGTTCGGCAGCTGCGGCCGGTGCCACGCATCCGGCGCGCGATCCGTTCGATGAGTTGTGTAGCGATCGCGTCGATCTCGTCGCCGGTGCGCCGCCGTCTGCCGAGCGCACACTGTGCGCCGATTGAGCGCCGCCGTCGACCGCCCTGTACCCGTCGCGGATCGACATTATGTGCCAGGCAATGCAATTGGTGCCCCATGGCGCGGCCAACCATCGACGCCAGGGTGGACTCGCCAAGATCGGCGATGTCGGCGACGGTGTGGATTCCGTACACCCGCAGCTTCTCGGCGGTGATGGTGCCGACGCCCCACAGCGCCTGTACCGGCAAGGGGCGCAGGAATGTCATTTCTTCGTGAGGTTCCACCACCAACAGTCCGTCGGGCTTACCCTGGCGGCTGGCGACCTTGGCCAGGAACTTGGTGCGGGCGATGCCGACGGTGATCGGTAGACCGGCTCGACGGCGCACCTCCGTGCGTAACGTCTCCGCGATATCACGCGGAGTGCCCGAAATACGCAGTAGGCCAGCGACATCGAGAAATGCCTCGTCGATGGACAGCGGTTCGACCAGCGGGGTGGTGTCTCGGAAGACCTCGAAGACCTTCTTGCTCGCGGCACTGTACGCATCGAAACGCGGCGGTACCACCACGGCCTTCGGACATAGCTGCCGCGCCTGTCGGCCCCCCATCGCGGTGCGCACGCCGCAGCGCTTGGCTTCGTAGCTGGCGGCCAACACGACACCGCCTCCAACGATCACCGGGCGGCCGCGCAACGCCGGATCATCACGTTGCTCGACAGAGGTGTAGAACGAGTCCAGATCCGCGTGCAGGATGCTGGCTGACCCGGTCATGAACAGATGCTCGCACCAGGGTCCGACACCTAGATCCGGTTGATTTGCCCAACAGCCAGTTGATTCGGAGAATCGCGGGTCAATCCTTGATGGCGTCTGGGAGATATTTGACTTACGGCTAGGAAAACTATCGAGTCCGTGGTCGGCGGCATGGTGCAGTGTGCCCTACGTTTATCCCGAGTTCTCCAGGTTACTTCCAGCCTATTCACATTCTTTGCCCAGAAGGGGTGGTTCACGTGCGCGTTCGCCTTCGTGCCACGGCTGCCGCGGCGGTTTGCAGTGTCTGCATCTCCGCGTCGGCTTCCGTGCCTACGATTCAATCTCTCAGCGCCAGTCCAGAACAGCACCGGACCGTCTCGACGCAGTCCTATGTGCTGACGTCGAACGAAGGCTCGCTGGCGCCGTCGAGCATCGGCTCGCTGGCGACATTGCCCGGCGTGTCAGGTTCGGCCGCGACACCATTGGCCGCGGCTGCTACTCCGGCTCCGAGTTTGTTCCAGGCGGTTCAGCCGGTGTTCACGGTGTTGGGTGGGGCGTTGACGCTGCCGTTCAATATCCCGTTCTGGTTTGTGACGGGGCAGCTGAATGCGGCCGCGAACCAGACCCAGATCAACAACTTTGTGACGGCCATCGGTCAGTTGCCGGGTGTGCCTGCTGCGGTGTTGTCGTATCTGGCGGGTATTCCGTCGCAGACGCTGCCGACCATCCCGTCGATTCCGGGTTTGACGTCGACGACGGCTGCTCCGACGGTGAAGACTGCTGCGGCTGCCACGCCTGCGGCTGCTACTCCGGCTCCGAGTTTGTTCCAGGCGATTCAGCCGGTGTTCACGGTGTTGGGTGGGGCGTTGACGCTGCCGTTCAATATCCCGTTCTGGTTTGTGACGGGGCAGCTGAACGCGGCGGCGAATCAGAAGCTGATCAATGATTTCGTGACCGCTATCGGTCAGTTGCCGGGTGTGCCTGCTGCGGTGTTGTCGTATCTGGCGGGTATTCCGTCGCAGACGCTGCCGACCATCCCGTCGATTCCGGGTTTGAATGCGGCGGCTTCTCCCACCGTCAAGACGGCGGCATTGTCTGCGCCGACTGCTACTCCGGCTCCGAGTTTGTTCCAGGCAGTTCAGCCGGTGTTCACGGTGTTGGGTGGGGCGTTGACGCTGCCGTTCAACGTTCCCTTCTGGTACGCAACGGGGCAGCTGAACACGGCCGCGAACCAGAAGCTGATCAATGATTTCGTGACGGCTATCGGTCAGTTGCCGGGTGTGCCTGCTGCGGTGTTGTCGTATCTGCAGGGGATCACGACTCAAACGGCTCCGACCATCCCGACCATCCCGGGTCTCACCTCCCTGGTCACGCCCTCATCGAAGCTGGTCACGAACTCTGCGGTGGCGCAGTCCGATACCGCGAAGGTTGACGTCGCCAAGTCGGAAGTCACCAAGACCGGAACCGTGGAGGAAGCGGCGAAGCCCGCTACCGCGGCC
Organism: Mycobacteroides chelonae; assembly: GCF_016767715.1. Lineage (NCBI taxonomy): Bacteria > Bacillati > Actinomycetota > Actinomycetes > Mycobacteriales > Mycobacteriaceae > Mycobacteroides > Mycobacteroides chelonae. Next base: position 868,986 of record NZ_CP050145.1, read on the forward strand.
ACCCCGGCGGAGTCGGTGACGACTCCGGCCGAGCCGGCCAAGCCTGCGGAATCCGTCACCCCGGCGGAGTCGGTCAAGGTGACGACGCCCGCCGAGCCGGGCAAGCCCGCGACCCCGGCTACACCCGCGGATTCGGTGAAGGTGACGACCCCGGCTGAGCCGGCCAAGCCCGCGGAAGCCGCCACCCCCGCCGAACCGGTCAAGGTGGCCACCCCGGCTGAGCCCGCCAAGCCGGCTCCCGCTGAGCCTGCCAAGCCCGCTGCCCCCGTCGACGCCGCCAAACCGGTGGAGTCGAAGGTCAACGTGCCGAAGGTCAAGCTGCCCACCCCGGTCACCAAGGTCGGCGAGGTCAGCGGTGGAGTCGGGACGAAGGCCGATGAGTCGGCCAAGGCCGACAAGAGCGAGAAGGCCGATTCCAAGGACACCAAGTCCGACAAGGGGTCCGCGCCGAAGAAGTCTGAAAATGACTCTTCAGCTGCGAAGAAGCCCGAGAGCGCGGCCTCGTCTGCCGGGAAGTCGGAGTCCGCTTCGAGTTCCTCGTCGAGCTCGTCATCGAGTGACTCGCACTCGAGCGCCTCGAATGGTTCCTCGTCCGGTTCCTCGCACAAGGCGTCGTCGGACTAGTCCGCAATCGCAAGCTCAAAGGTCCCCGCGCCCGACATGGCGCGGGGACCTGCTTGTAAGCGGAACTGACATAAGTCAACATCATTGACATGGAAATCGATGGAACCGCGACCCTGGGGTACTTGCTGACCCGTACCGCGACATCGCTGCGCGGCAAGGTGGCGGCCCGTTTGGAGCCGATGGGCCTCAGCCTGCCGGAGTACATCTGCATGCAGATCCTGCGCACCTACCCCGGCATGTCCAACTCCGAGCTGGCGCGGCAGGCGATGGTCACCCGGCAGGCCATGAATGCGGTGCTGCACCGGTTGGAGCAGGAAGGCTTGATCAGCCGTCCGGAGAACGCGGACCACGGCAGGTCGCTGCCGGCTCGCCTCACCCGGCGTGGCAGCACTCAGCTGGACAAGGCGGTTGAGGCCGTGACCGCGGGCGAGAACGAGGTCATGGAGAAGTTGACCGCTGACGAGCGCCGCGCGTTGAAGGCGATGCTGGCCAAGTGCGTTCCGAGCCAACTGCCATGAGACGCGCCGGGTGGCTGATCGCCTTCACCGGCCTGGTGATCGGTTTCAGCGTCTGGCTTCCGTGGTTGCGAACATCGGCCAGCGGTGGGGGCAGGGCCAATGCCATCGGCGGCGCCACCGGATCGGTGGTGCTGCCACCGGGATTCGGTGCGGGACAGATGATCTTGCTGGTTTCGGCGCTACTTGTGGTGGCGGGATGCATGGTGGGGCAGCACATTCTTCACCGCATCGCCCCGATCGCCGCAGGTGTACTTGCGCTCGGGCTGCTGGGGCTCGAATTGCTGTATTACCGCATCAACGTCAAGGTGCCGATTGTGACCGGCTACGGATTCTGGATCGCGATCGCGGCATCGGCCATCGCGGTCGCATTGGCGATTGTTGCCCTGTTGTCACGACCCCAGGCCGGCGAGCAGCAGTGGCACGATTGACCCGTACATCCCGTATTTGACGGTGCCCAGCGTATCCCGGTTCTTGCCTACCAGGGGTGCCACGAAACTCGTTGCGGTGGAAAGCACCTGGTCCTCGGCAACGGCCGCGTCGACGATCTGGTAGTTCAGCGATTCGGATCCGCCGAGCCGACGGCCGCTGGGCATGGTGGCCGATGCCGCCTGCGGCGTCATCTTGCCCTGACACAGCGCGGACATACCGGGAGTGAACGGCATGCCGAGGTCAACCTCGGGCAGGCAGAAGAAGCCACGATCGGTGCGCATCACCCGGTAGTCACATGCCAGCGCGACCATGGCTCCGGCGCCGAAGGCGTGACCATTGACGGCGGCGACGGTGGGGGTGGGGAACACGAGGAAACGCGCCAGAATCTTCTGGACCTCGGTGATGTACCAGCTGAGTTTGTCGGGGTTGGCGCCCAGGAAGTCGACGTCGAGCCCATTGGAGAAGAACTTGCCGCTGCCGGTCACCACCAGTGCCGAGGGGGTTTCGTCGGCAAGCACCTCGTCGAGCAGTGCGTTGATCTGCTCGATATTCGCTGTCGTGAAACGGTTCTCGTCGGTGCCGAGCTCTAGGGTGTAGATGCCTTCGGTGCGCTGCAGGGCTGGCATGTGTATTTACCTCAACTGTTCGAGAGCTGTCGCGACTTGCTCGGGAATGGGGACAGGTGTGCGGGCCTCGGAGTCCACGTAGACATGGACGAATCGGCCCAGGGCGCGGGGAGCGTCTTCGACAACACCGTCGATGACCTTGAACACCGCGAGCTTATAGATCACGCTGGTGCGACCGCGGTGCTCCAGCGCCAAGCCGATGGACAGCTCGTCTGGGAAGGACACCTCGGCCAGGTACTTGCACGAGGTTTCGGCCACGACGCCGATGGCGGGCAGGTCGCGAATATCGCACCCAGCGGCCTCCATCAGCCAGCCGTTGACGGCGGTATCGAACCAGGCGTAGTACACGACATTGTTGACGTGCCCGTAGACATCGTTATCGGCCCAACGGGTTTGGTGCCGACGGTGCACCGGGAAGTCGGTTTTGGTGGGCAGGTCCGGCTTGGTCATGGGCGCAGCACCTGACGCACCGCGAGTCCGTCGGCCAGTGCGTCCAGCGCGATGTTGATGTCATCGAGGGGCAGCTCGCCGGACTTCAGCTTTTCCACCGGCAACCGTCCGACGCGCCACAGTGCCAGCATCGCCGGGATGTCCTGTTGCGGTTGTGCCGATCCCATGTAGGAGCCCAGGATGCTGCGGCCCTCGGCGACGATGCTCAACGCGGGCAGGCTGATTCGTGCATCCGGATGTGGCAGACCCACCGATACGGTGCCCCCGCCACGGCCGGTGAGTGCGTATGCCTGCTCCAGCACGGCGGCCGATCCGACCACCTCGAACACCCAGTCGTGTCCGCCGGGCGCTTCGTCGGGTGCACACGCGCTGGTGGCTCCGAGCTCAAGGGCCAGCTCGCGTTTGGCCGGTACCGGGTCGATGGCCAGCACCTCGCCGGCGCCGGCGGCTGCCGCGGACATCACCACGGCCTGCCCCACACCACCCAATCCGAGGACCGCGACCGAATCGCCGGGGCGCACGGACGCAGTGTGGGTGACCGCTCCGAAGCCGGTCAGCATGGCGCACCCGAACAGCGCTGCCGTGTCCAGTGGTACGTCTTTGTCGACGACGACCACCGAATTACGGTCCACCACGGCATGATCGGCGAAGCCTGAGACGCCCAGGTGATGTCGGACCTCGGAGCCGTCGAGGCCGTGCAGTCTGGTACCCCCGCGGATGAGGTCACCGCGGCCGTTGGCCGCCGCGGCGTCCGGGCACAGCGCGGGGCGGCCCGACGAGCAGTACCTGCAGGCGCCACAGCTCGGTACGTACACCAGCACCACATGGTCGCCGGGGGAGACGTCGCGAACACCGGGGCCGACTTCGGCGATGACACCGGCGGCCTCGTGTCCGAGTGCCATGGGCACCGGGCGTATGCGGTTGCCGTCGACGACTGACAGATCCGAGTGGCACAGCCCCGCGGCTTCGATCCGGACCAGCACCTCACCGGGACCCGGTGGGTCGAGCTCGAGTTCAACGACTTTCAGTGGGTGTGTGTCGCGGTATGGCCTTTCGATCGGCGCCGCGTGCAGCACCGCACTACGAATTCGCACAGACCCCTCCATAAATCGCATTGAGCCAGACGTGGAGCAGCGTATCGACCACCTTGCCGTCGTCGACCGCGGGCTGCTGCCCGGTGAAGGTGGCTCGCATCATCGCCTGGTTGATGAGGTTGAGAGCAATGGCGATATCGCGGGCCGGGATGGTGTTCGGCGCGGCGCCGCGAGTGCGTTCGGCCTCAATGCCCAGCGTCGTGTTGGAGACCCAGTTCTCCGTCACTTCGGACCAGCGTTGATCCAGCTCGGGGCTTGTTCCTTGCATGCTGGACAACGCGACGGTGAGGGCCCGGTGAGAACCGAAGGCGTCGAAGTAGGCCTTGATCACGGCGCGCCAGTACTCGGCGGGGCTTGTCATGGCCGCGGGGTTGATCCCGGCGACGTTCGCGTCGGCCTCTTCGATGATTCGCTCGGCCAACGTGAGGAGTACGGCCTCCTTGGAGGAGAAGTAGAAGTAGAACGTGGGCCGCGAGATGCCGGCTCCACGCGCTAGATCATCGACGGAGATATCCGTCAGTGGGCGTTGCCCCAGCAATTCCTCGGTGTTGGTCAGGATGGCCTGTATCCGCTCGTCCCCGGAGGGGCGCGTGGTTTTGCGGCCTCGCGTTGCCGGTTTTGTCACTTCTACCTGCGCATTCTATAAAGTTATCGACACACTGTTGACTTTCTCGACACTGCGTCGATAGCCTAGCTCTCATGACCGAACATGTCGAGATTGTCATCGTGGGCGCCGGAATCTCGGGGATCGGCATGGCCTGCCATGTCGCCCGTGACCTGCCGGGCAAGGACTTCGTGGTGCTCGAGGCGCGCGAGCGCATCGGTGGTACCTGGGACCTGTTCCGCTACCCGGGCATCCGCTCCGATTCCGACATGTTCACCCTGGGCTTCAACTTCCGCCCGTGGACGAGCACCAAGGGCATCGCTGACGGAACCTCCATCCGTGAGTACGTCACCGACACCGCCCGCGAGTTCGGCGTGGACAAGAAGATCCGCTTCGGTCACAAGGTCGTCGGCGCCGAGTGGTCCTCCGAGCAGGGACTCTGGACGGTGCGGGCCGAGCACGCCGGTGAGATCGTCGAGTTCACCACGCGGTTCTTCCTGGCGTGCACCGGCTACTACAACTACGACAAGGGCTTCACGCCGGAGTTCGAGGGTGTCGAAGATTTCACCGGCCAGGTGATCCATCCGCAGCACTGGCCGGAGGACCTGGACTACGCCGGCAAGAAGGTCGTTGTCATCGGCAGTGGTGCGACAGCCATGACATTGGTTCCCGCGATGGCTGGAACCGCGGGGCACGTCACCATGCTGCAGCGTTCGCCCACCTACGTGGTGTCGCTGCCGTCGACGGACGCGCTCGCGGTGGCGCTGCAGGGCAAGCTTCCGGCCTCGATCGCGTACCCGATCGTGAAGTGGAAGAACCAGATGGTCAGCTTCATCAGCTACCAGACGAGCCGCCGCGACCCGGAGCGCATGAAGGGCATCCTGCGTGCGCTCCTGAAGCGACAGCTGCCCGACTTCGATCTGGACAAGCACTTCACCCCGAAGTACAACCCGTGGGATCAGCGGTTGTGTGTGGTGCCGGACTCGGATCTGTTCCGCGCGCTGCGCAAGGGCACTGCCTCCATAGCCACCGACCGCATCGCGCGGTTCACTCCCAAGGGCATCCTGCTGGAGTCGGGCGAAGAGCTCGAGGCCGATATCATCGTGACCGCAACGGGTTTGAATGTTCAGCTGGCCGGCGGGCTCAAGCCTGTGGTGGACGGTGTGCCGGTGAACCCCGCGGACTCGGTGAGCTACAAGGGTTTGATGCTGACCGGGCTGCCGAACTTCCTCTTCACCTTCGGTTACACCAACGCATCGTGGACTCTCCGTGCCGATCTGGTATCGCAGTACGCCTGCCGCTTGCTCAAGTACATGGACAAAGAGGGCCAGACGGTGGTGTGGCCCGTCGAGCCCCCGACCACTGAGCGGCTGCCGTTCCTGGAGGACTTGGTCTCCGGGTATGTGACCCGCGCGGAGAGCGCGGTCCCGCACCAGGTGCCGCTGGCACCGTGGCGCTCGTACCAGAACTACTTCCGTGAGCTGCCCGTCCTCAAGTACGGCAAGGTCGCCGACAAGGGTGTGCGATTCAGCAAGGTAAAGGTCTCGCGTGAGGCCCCCGTTGCAATAGGCAGGTAAATACCTGCATAATGGCCGGGTGCAGCCAGCACCCGGCCATTCTCATTGGGACATGGTCTTCAAGGCGCTCGCCGACCGGACTCGGCGGGAGCTGCTGGACCGGCTGCATGAACGTAACGGCCAGACCCTCAGTCAGCTGTGCGACGGCGTTCGGATGACGCGGCAATCGGCTACTCAGCATCTGGGTGTACTGGAATCTGCCAACCTGATTACTACCGTGCGACGGGGCCGGGAGAAGCTGCACTATCTCAATCCCGTTCCACTGCATGAGATTCAGGAACGGTGGATTGACAAGTTCGAACGCCCGCGGCTGCGGGCGTTGAGCGCTTTTAAGCAGCGAGCCGAGGAGCCGGAGATGTCGCAACCAACTTTCGTCTACACCACCTACATCAACAGCACGCCCGAGAAGGTGTGGCAGGCCATTACCGACCCCGAACTCAGCGGCCGGTATTGGGGGCACTCGAATGTGTCTGACTGGCAGCAGGGTTCACGTTGGGAGCACCAGCGGGTGGACGGGTCCGGCGTCGCCGACGTCGTCGGCACGGTCGTGGAGGCTGATCCGCCCCGAAAGCTGGTCACTACGTGGGCGGACCCGGCCGGCGGCGCCGACGCTCCCGTATCCACCGTCACCTTCCTGATTCAGCCGTATCAGGGCATCGTGCGGCTGACCGTTCAGCACGCCGACCTTGCGGACCCGTCGGAGTATGCCCAGGCCAGCGGTGGGTGGGCTGCGGTGCTGTCAAACCTCAAGTCGTTCTTGGAGACTGGGGCCCCGCTGCCTACGGAGCCGTGGACCCAGCCCAGCTAGGCGGCACGCTTTTCACAGGCCCATCTCAGCAGGGATGTGCATTATGTAGACATGCGTGTACAAACTGACGTAGATCCGCTGCTCCGCCGTCTCCTGGATGAGGGCGATAGGGCGAATCCCTATCCGCTCTATGGAGAAATCCGGGAGTTGGCCAGGACCGGCGCTGTGCGTCCGCAGGGCCTGCCGGTCAGCGTGCTGGCGACTTTCGATGATTGCAATGCCATGCTTCGGCATCCGCTGGCCTCCTCGGACGCTCGTCACGCCCATATACGCCAGCGGGCGGGTAGTCCGGCGCCCGCACGCGAGCCGTCACTTCTGGGTCTAGACGGGGCGGCCCACGCCAGGCTGCGCGGCCTCGTCCAGAAAGCGTTCAACGCCAAGGTTGTCAATGCGATGACCGAGAGTGTTCAGCTGCTCATCGACGAATTACTCGACAGCGCAGCAGAAATGGGCACATTCGATCTTATTGCCGACTACGCGTACCCGCTGCCGGTGACCGTGATCTCACGGATCCTGGGGGTGCCGCCCGGCGATGAGTCGATGGTGGTTGACACGACCAAGCTGCTCAACGGCTCACCCGGACTCGTGTTCGCGCTCACCGGTGAGGCCCCGGATAACACTGCTCAAGTACAGGCGGATGCGGACATGCGTGCCTATTTCTCGGAGCTGGTTGCCTCGCGGCGACGTCACCCCGGTTCGGACTTGCTGTCGGCGCTCATCGATGCCGAAGCCGGTGGCGATCGCCTCACCGACGAGGAGATCGTCACCATGTGTGTGATCTTGTACCTGGCCGGCCACATCACCACGGTCAACCTGATCGGGAACGCGGCGCTGGCCATGTTGCGTCAGCCGCGGCACTGGCGGGAACTGGGAGCCGACGCGGAGTATGCCTCGGCGGTGGTCGAAGAGACACTGCGTTTCGACCCTCCCGTACAGATGGTCATGCGTACCGCGGCACAGGACATGACCGCCGGTGCGGCGACCTTGCCAGAGGGGGAATTGGTCTTGATACTTCTTGCTGCGGCACAACGTGATCCGGCTGTCTACGAGGACCCTGACACTTTCCGCCCACGGCGTTCCGACGCCAAACACCTGGCGTTCGGCCTTGGTCCGCACTTCTGCCTGGGTGCCCCGTTGGCGCGGCTGGAAGCAAGGCTCGCGCTATCTGCTCTGACTGCCCGGTTTCCCCACGCCCACATGGTCGCTGAGCCCACCTACACATCCAATGCGGCGCTGCGGGGAATCAGTACGTTTCCGTTGAGCGTTCGTTGATCCGCCACGGCTAACGCGGACGAACCACGGGGGCTAAGCATCCTGAGCCCGATTCGGGCCCTCTAGACTGTTGTGTTGTGTTATCTGCCACCCCACAGCGTTTGTTTCAGCTGACCGATCCGGCGACAGCTGCCATATGCCGATGGGCGCGGTTGCCATGAGCAAACGCGAACCGGATCACGATAGGCCGCTCGGCCGTGCCGAGATCGTGCAGGCCATCCTTGCTTCAGCTGCAGAACTCTTCGCCGCGAAGGGGCCTAGTTCGACCTCATTGCGTGATGTGGCGACGCATGCGGCCGTCAATCACAGTCTGATACACCGATATTTCGGTACTAAACAGCAGTTACTAGCCGCCACACTGCAGCATCTCGCCGATAGGGGCGTCGAGCTGGCTACATCTGGCGAGTTGGACGCGGAGCGCCAGGAACTCGGCGACCTGCACATGCGCGTTCTCGTGCGGTCTGCCCTTGATGGCTATCCGATCGCCGAGCTGCAGGAACGCAGACCAGGAATGGAGTGGGTCCTGGATCAGGCGCGCCCCAACTTTCCCACCGAGCGTGGGGCGCAGCTTGCCGCGGCGCATGCGACGGCGCTGCAATACGGCTGGCGCCTGCTCGGTCCAGTTTTGCGTGCGGGGTTTGGGCTGGCAGATATGGATGATGAAGCGTTGCGCGCCGAGGTGATCGCCGAGATAGGTCGTACGCTCTCGCTACCGCGAGACTGATTAGAGCCCAGCATATTTCGGCCGAGAGGCCAAGCATCTTGACCATTTTGTGCACAGTTGTGTACATTCAGGTCGAGATGTTAGGCGAACCCGAAAAAAGCGAGACGGCCAGCAGTGACGCCGCATTGTGGCGTGTGCTGGTTCGTCGGCTGGGTGGCGCGGCAGCGATCTTGCACGCGGCGTTTCCCACGGCGGTGTTCGCGGTCCTTGCGCCGGGAGCTGGATTATTGGTGGCAAGCGTTGCGGCCCTGGGAACTTCCCTGGCGATCGTGTGCTTTCAGATCGCAATGGGCAGGACGGCCCGTGGTGCACTGATCGGGGCCGCTTCCGTGGGTGTTGCACTACTCGTTGCGTGGGGAATGGGCGATGCGCGAGGCTATTTCGTCATAGGAATCTGGAGAAGTCTGCTCGCGGCGATTGCGGGAACGGTGTCAATCCTGATGCGATGGCCGTTGGCGGGCTGTGCGTGGGGTTGGCTGCTTGACCACGGGACGCGTTGGCGCAGTGTTCCGCCGGCATTCCTGGCGTACGTACTGATGACATTTTCGGGAGTGCTTGCCAATGTCGCGCGATTCGTTGTGCAGCAAGACCTCTACGACACGGAAAGCCTGTCGGCGCTGGCTGCGGCGCGAGTCCTTATGGGCTGGCCGTTAGGTGTCCTGCTCATCGTGATCGCTTACCCGTTGTTACGCCGGGCGCACCACGCGATGCGTGTTGCGGGTGACTGAGTCGCAGAACCGGCCAGGTATGCGCTATGTGCCCACCGAGATCGGTCCGGTCGCGTCATCGGGTGCGACTGGTTTTGGCCCAAAGGGTTTGGGAGTTGGACGCGTGCGCACGTTGAGGGGCCACCAGAACCAGCGGCCCAGCATGGTGGCGATCGCCGGGGTCAAGAACGACCGCACCACCAGGGTGTCGAACAGCAGGCCGAGGCCGATGGTGGTACCGATCTGGCCGAGCACGCGCAGATCGCTGAAGATGAAGGACGACATCGTTACCGCGAAGACCAAGCCCGCGGCGGTGACGACGCCGCCGGTGCCGGCGATGGCGCGGATGATTCCTGTCTTCAGGCCCGCGCCCGTTTCCTCCTTGAATCGGGATATCAGCAGCAAGTTGTAGTCTGCTCCGACCGCCAGCAAGATTATGACGGCCAGCGGGAAGATGACCCAGTACAACGGAATGCCGAAGATGTACTGCCACACCACTACTGACATCCCGAACGATGCGGCCAGCGACAGTGCGACGGTCCCCACGATCACGAGTGCCGCGACCAGGCTGCGGGTGAGGAACATCATGATGAGCAGGATGAGGCCGAGCGAGGCCAACGCGGCCATCAGCAGATCGTATTTCTGGCCGTCGGCGATGTCCTTGTACGCCGAGGCGGTTCCCGCCACATAGATCTTGGCGTCAGCCAATGGTGTTGCCTTGACGGCATCGAAGGCCGCCTCTTTGATCGCGTCAATGTGTGCGATGCCCTCGGAGGTCTGCGGATCCCCTTGGTGAGTGATGATCATGCGCGCGGCCTTGCCGTCCGGGGACATGAACAGTTTCATGCCGCGTTTGAACGCGGGGTTATCGAATGCCTCCGGTGGCAGGTAGAAGGAATCATCATTCTTCGCATCATCGAAGGCCTTGCCCAACTCTGTTGCGGTGCGGGTGGATTCCGCATTCTGCGTATTGGTGCCGTTGTTGATGGCGTAGTTGGACTGGGTCAGGTCGCGGTTCTTCTCCTGTATCTCGATCTGGGGCGGAATGAGATCCACGAGTTTGGGCTGCAAAGCGTCGAGTTTGTTGAGGCTTCCGGTGACGGTTTGGAGTGCGTCGACGAGTTCGTCAATACCGTCCAGCGCGTCGAAGACCGATCTCAGCGCCGCGCAGAAGGGGATGTCAAAGCAGTGCGGCTCCCAGTAGAAGTAGTTGCGTATGGGCCGGAACTGGTCATCGAAGTTCGCGATCTTGTCCCGCAGGTCCTGTGCGACCGCCACGGTCTGCTGGAATCCCTGGGTTTGTTCATGCGTGATGGCCGCACTTTGTTGTTGAAGTGCCAGCTGCTGTTTCAGCACGGCGATGGTCCGCGTCATCTGATCGGCCTGTTGGGACAGATACAGGGCCTGGTTCTCCTGCTGCGAGAGATTCATCAGCTGGCTGGCACTTGATGCACTGATCTGAAAGGGAATAGAGGAGTGGGTGATCGGTGTACCGAGCGGGCGGGTGATCGATTGGACCAGGGCCACGCCGCGGGCATGTAGAACGGATTTGGCGACGCGTTCCAGCAAGACCATTCCCGCGGGGTTACGCATATCGAAATCGGTTTCGATCATCAGAAGCTCGGGGTTCAGGCGTGCGACGGAGAAATGTCGCTCGGCGGCGGCGTACCCCACGTTGGACGGAACCGAGCCCGGCATGTAGATGCGGCCGTCGTAAGTGGTTTTGTACCCCGGCAATGCGAGCAATCCAACAAGCGTGACGATGCATGAGACGACGAGAATAGGTCCGGGCCAGCGCACGATTGCGGTGCCGATACGGCGCCAGCCGCGGGTACGCATCGCGCGTTTGGGGTCCAGCAGCCCGAAACGGCTTCCGATTACCATCACGGCCGGTGCCATGGTGAGGGCCGCCGCCAATGTCACCAACACCCCGAGCGCTGCGGGCAGGCCCAGAGTCTGAAAGTAGGGCAACCGTGTGAACGACAGGCAGAGCAATGCGCCCGCGACCGTGAGACCCGATCCGACGATCACGTGCGCGGTGGACTTGAACATCGTGTGGTAGGCGGCCAGGCGATCCTCACCGGCCGAGCGTGCCTCTTGATAACGGCCGACGAAAAATATCGCATAGTCGGTACCGGCGGCAATGGCGAGCATGGTCAGTAGATTCGTGGCATATGTCGAGAGGCCAATGACACCCGTATGTCCGAGTGCTGCAACGATTCCGCGGGCCGCCGACAGTTCCACCAGGACTGTTACCAGAACCAGTGCCGTGGTGGTGAGTGATCGGTAGACGACCAGCAGCATGATCGCGATAACAGCGAAGGTGATGATCGTGACTTGGGCGGAACCTGCGTTACCTACCTCGAACTGATCGGTGATGGTGGGAGCCTCACCGGACACGTAGGCCTTGACCCCGTCTGGAGCTGGTGTGTCAGCCACAATGCGACGCACGGCGTCGACGGACTCATTGGAAAGCGCCTCGCCCTGATTACCGGCGACATAGACCTGTACGTAGGCGGCCTTGCCGTCCTTGCTCTGGGAGCCGCCTGCCGTGATCGGATCGCCCCAGTAGTCGGCCACGTGCTGCACGTGCTCGCGGTCATCCTTGAGTCGCTGCACCAGTGTGTCGTAGTACTGATGTGCTTCCGCGCCAAGGGGTTTGTCGCCCTCGAGGACAACCATCGCCGAACTGTCCGAGTCGAACTCGTTGAAAACCTTGCCGATATGCCTCATCGCCAGTGTCGACGGCGCATCGGCGGCGTTCAGCGGGGCAGACCGTTCTTCACCCACCACCTCCAATTGGGGCACGGTGGCGTTGGTCACCGCCGCGATGGCCACCCAGAACAACACAATTGGCACCGCGAGCCTGCGGATGATCCTCGCTGCCCGCGATTCTTGGGCGTGACCGGCGCTCATGCGGACTTGTCCAGGCAGGTGGTGTAGCCATTCACGATGGTGACAGTCCTTTCGTCTTTGACGATGCCGTCGACGGTGATGCGGCAGCCCGTCACGTCACCACTGCCCTGTGCGCGCAGGTCGGCGAACAAGGTGGGGTCGTTGGTCACGAGCTCGTGAGACCAGGGCAGGGCGGCGTTGTCGACGCGATGAGGCTGAGCCATCTCATCGAGGAAGTTGACGGTGGCGGTGCTCCCCGGCGTACCGAAGACCTCGAGAAGGACGCGTTTGGGGTTGTAGTTGGTGTTCTCCATGGCCTCGGTGCCAGGACGTGACAGTTCGATGTTTGAACCGAAAATGCCGTGCAGCCGTGTCACTCCGAAGGCCACTACCGCCACTACGGCCGCCGCGACGATGAATGTCCACCAGCGTTTGAGGAAACTCCAGAACCAGCCCTGCACCAGCGTCCACGCCCTCTCGATAGTCGCTGACCGACTTGTGTAGAACGGTACGGTACCGTACTCCCATGACGAATGGCGTGTCAACGGGGTTGACTAAGGTGGCGAAGAAGCGACAGGCCTCCCAGTGGACGCCGCGCGAGGTGGAGCTGCTCGCTGTCACCCTGCGACTGCTGCAGCAGCATGGGTACGACCGGCTGTCGGTCGACGAAGTCGCCGCGGAGTCGAAGGCGAGTAAGGCGACGATCTATCGGCGTTGGCCGTCGAAAGCGGAACTGGTGCTGGCGGCCTTCATCGAGGGAATGCGTGCGCAGCTGATCCGGCCGAATACCGGTTCGCTACGCGAGGATCTGCTGCAGATCGGGATGAACGCGCTCGCTGACGTTCGGCGCAATACGCCCGTCATGCGTGGTCTGCTGATCGAAATTGAGCGAAACCCAGACTTGACCAAGGCATTTCGGACGAAGTTCATCGATCAGCGCAAGTTGTTGCTCGATGACGTACTTACCGCAGCTGTGGAACGCGGCGAGATCGAGGCAGCCGCCATCAATGAGGAGCTTTGGGATCTATTACCGGGGTACTTGGTGTTCCGTTCGTTGATGCCCGTGAGATCGCCGACGGCCAACACCGTTCGCACCCTGGTGAACGACGTCATCATGCCCAGCCTGACCCGGAAGCTCTGAAGCACCGATCTCTGGTTGTGGTGGGGGTATCCATTCGGTGGTGCCGTCGGTGTGTTTTCGGGTGGTCCAGCCGTGGTCGAGGAGGCGGTGATGCGGTGCACAGGCGAAGGTGAGGTTGTCGATGTCGGTGCCACCGCCGGCGGCCCATTCGCTGATGTGGTGGGCTTGGCACAGGTATCCGGGGGTGGTGCAGTGGGGGTGGGTGCAGCCGCGGTCTTTGGCGTGCAACACGATCCGCTGATCTGCTGAGGCGATGCGTTTGGAGCGTCCTAGGTGCAGGGGGCGGCCGTTGTCGTCGAAGATGCTCAGGTAGTGGTGGGCGTGGGTAGCCATGCGGATGACATCGCGCATGGGTAGGCGAGTGCCGCCGCCGGTGATCGCGATCCCGGCGGCATCTTCGATCTCGGCGAGTGTGGTCGTGACGATGACGGACACCGGTAGGCCGTGGTGTGAGCCCAGGTCGCCGCTCGCCAAGGTGGATCGCAGGCAGGCCCGCAGGGCGTCGTGGTGGCGTTGGGCCGACGATCGTCGATCACTTTCGGCGGCTTCGGGTGTGGGTTCCCCATCGACCACTGGTGTTTGGTCGTTCGGGTTGCACATGCCGGGTGCGGCCAGTTTGGTGAACACCGCATCCAGGTAGGCGCGGGTTTCCGGATCCAACAACCCGGAGATCGGTGACATGCCGTCGAAGCCTTGTTGTCCGATGCTGATCCCACGGCGGCGTGCCCGATCGGTATCGCAGAACTGTCCGTCCGGGTTCAGCAAGGCCATCATGCGGTCGGCGCCCACCCGGAGGTGCTCGGGCCCAAACTGTGCGGCCATGGTGGCCAGTTGTTGTTCGGCGGCCTCACGGGTCGGCGCATCCACCACCACCGGCAGCTTGTCGAAGAACTGCCGCACGATCCGCACGTGTTCATCCCCGATCTCACCCCGGGCAAAGGCCGCAGCCACATTCGGCAATACGGGCGCCAACACCTCGCCGGTCACCGCCCGTCGGGGCGCCAACTGTTCGGCATCGGCGATCCGGCGTCGGGCCGCACCCTTGCTGATATGCAACCGCCGCGACAACACGTCGGCATGCGAGGTACCGCCGAGTTCGACCGGTGAGGCTTGGGTAATCACCCTCGGAACTAATCCCAGCCCGGCGGCTCCGAGCCGACGTTGCACCACCTCCAACCGGGCCAACACCACCAACGTCTCAGCAGCGCTCAACGCATCGACCGCATCAGCACAGAAGGCATCAACCGCCGCCTCCAACACTACAATCGAATACATGTTCGAACACTAACTCTGCCCACCGACAAGTGGCTCGGGTGATGTGACACCAGAAACCCTTGTGACAGAAGAGATCTATCGGGGCTACCTGTAGGTTGAATGCGTGGACGCGACGATTTACCACAATCCCAGGTGTACGAAGTCTCGACAGGCGCTGACACGTCTCGAGGAGGCGGGCGCCACCGTGACCATCGTGAAGTACCTCGATGATGTACTCACCAAGGCGCAGCTGAAAAAGCTGATCAAGGACGCGGATCTCACTGTGCGTGAGGCGGTGCGCACCGGTGAGGCCGAATACAAGGAACTCGGCCTTGCGGACGCCTCCGACGATGCACTTCTTGACGCCATGGTTGCGCATCCCCGGTTGATTCAGCGTCCGTTCGTGGTGACTGCCAAGGGCACTCGCATGGCACGCCCGACCGAGGCCGTCGACGAAATTCTCTAGACCGGATGTCCTGATTCCGAGCACATCTGGCACGCAACGACCGGTTTGATGAATTGGCTTGTTGGCACGATGGCCCATATGACTCCAGAATCTGCCAACGGCGGTCTCGCGGGTGCGCTCCGGGGCCTGGCCATCGGAAGGATCGTGTTGGGCGTCGTCTCCCTGGCTGCGCCCAACGTGCTCGCCAAGGCCAGCCGCGTCTCCGTGACACCCGAACTGGTCTACATGACAAGGATATTCGGTGCTCGCGCGGTTGCTCTCGGTCTCGGCTACCTGACCTCGCCCACCTCTGAGCAATTCCGGTGGCAGCGGCTCGCGCTGATGGTCGATGTCACCGACACCGTGCACGGCACCGCGCATCTGATCCGAGGCGACATTCCTCGCGTCAGTGCTGCCGCGTTGGTAGTGCTGACCGGCGGTTACATGAGCGTCGGTGCCACTCGTCTAGCCAAGGATTTGGCGCGGGTCTAGCGGCACCTGGCATCCCGTCTGCCTACCAGTGCGGCGGCTGTCACCCCGGCGGCGACGCCGATCACGGTGTCCAGGCCGCGGTACAGGATCAGGGCGAACGGATCTGCGGGGTCGGCTAATTCGGTCATCAGCATCACCAGCGGAGTGAAGAAGCCAACCGCCAGCGCGTAGTGGCGAGCCATAAACAGCTCGGTGGGGAACAAGAGCGCAATCACCAGTGCGCCTACCCCGACAGCCGGAAGGCCCAGCGTCATAAGCACTCCGGTGAGTATCAGGCCCGCTACGGTTCCCGCGGTCCGGTGGGCTGCCCGTGCCAGCACTCCCTGAAGTTCTCGATCTGACGGCCGTTCGACGTCGATGGCGGATAGTGGTACGGCAGCGGCGGCCATCGCCCAGTTGGCGTGATCGAAGCCCAGCAGCAGTCCGGTCCCGCCCGCTGCCGCGACGACCAGCGCGTAGCGCAGCGCATGCATGCCGACATCGGGCGGGACGCGACCACGCTTCACACGCGGCGTCGGGGTCTCGCCGGATGATCCGATGAGACCGATCAGAATCGACAGCAATGCCGTCGAAAGGCACAGTCCGATGGCGCCCAGCGGGGCGATCAGACCCGCTGGCACCGTGGCCGTGGCGCCTGTGGCGAAGAGGAAGAAGAAGGGCCCCGTCGGCCGCAGGCGTAACGCGTCGGCCGCTACCGATCCGGCCATCGCGAATGTCACCTCAACCGCGACCAGCATCCAGGTTCTGGCATGCAGCGACGAAAGCAGCACGCCGAGAGCGACTCCCACGCAGAGGAGAGTCCCCGCCTGGATCTGGTGACGTGCTCGGCGCCAGCCGGATTCGGCGCGGCCGTAGATTCCGGTAAAAGAACCGAAGACGATGTACACCAGTAACTCGGGCCGTCCGAAGACCAGCAGCACCGCCCCGGGGAGAGCCAAACCTGCGCCTACCCGGAATGCGTGCCGGTGATCGTGGCGATCCGGACGGGTGTGCTCCCAAGCCTTGGTGGTGATGATGGCAACCAGTGTGTGAGTTCAGCACTGAACCTGTCCAAGAGACATTGCCGCTGAGTCGATAGGCGGTACCGATCGCTGGTGGTAGAACGAGTTATGCAGTTCCGTCAGCTTGAATATTTCGTGGCGCTGGCGCGGGAACGACACTTCGCCCGCGCGGCGTCGGCGTGCTACGTATCCCAGCCGGCGCTGTCGGAGGCCATCCGCAAGCTGGAGCACGAGCTGGGTGTCCCGCTGGTTCTGCGGGGGTCGAACTTTGAGGGCTTGACTCCGGAGGGAGAGCGCCTGGTCCTTTGGGCACGAAGGATTCTCGCGGACCGTGACGCGCTGGAGCATGAGGTGACGGCCTTGCGCAGCGGACTCACCGGTGAGCTGCGGTTGGGTGTGGTGCCCGGGGCGGCCACCCGTGTGGCGCTGATGGCCGATGCTTTCTGTGCTGAACACCCGCTGGTGCGGGTACGGATCGAGTCCAGCCTGCGCTCCACGGAGATCCTGGACCGCATCCGCCGGTTCGAACTCGACGCGGGTGTGGTCTACGACGACGGGTTGCAGACCGAAGGGCTCGAGCTAACCCGGCTTTACGAGGAGCGCTACGTGCTGGTGGCGGGCGAGGGGTTGCTGCGTGACGCTCCTGATCCGATCGACTGGTCGGAAGCGCTAAGTCTGCCAATGTGCTTGTTGCACAAGGGTATGCGCGACCGCGATCGCATCGATGAGGCTGCTGCCGAGCATGGACTCGCTGTATCGCCTCGCCTGGAGGCTGATTCCGTCGCGACACTGCTGGCCCTCGTCGGGACCGGCCGCTGGGCGGCCATCGTCGCACGGACCTGGTTCGCCACCGTGCCGGCGCCGGCAGGTGCTCGAGTCGTGGAGCTGCAGGCACCGCGGCTTGGCTCGCCGGTCGCGCTGGTGCGTACTGCGGGTGAGCCCGCGTCTCTCTTGGCGCGCGCACTGGCGCAGACGGCGGCACCGCTCGACCAGCCCTGATCGGCTCTGCCTATTGGGCGGTCGGAACTTGGTCTTGGACACCTCGCCACAGCGCGCCGGACACTGAAGATGCGTCGAAACGAACGCGTCGGATGACTGGAAAGCCATCTGCATCAAGAGAACTGGCGGCCATACGACCGCCGTGGAGGAGTGGTCATGGCGAAGATCTTGTGTGTGCTCTACCCCGACCCGGTGACGGGTTATCCGCCTGTGTACGCCCGGGATTCGATCCCGGTCATCGACGGCTATCCCGATGGGCAGACTCTGCCTACCCCGTCGGCCATCGATTTCACCCCGGGCGAGCTGCTGGGATGCGTGTCCGGGGAACTTGGTCTGCGGCGTTACCTGGAGGCGCAGGGGCACGAGCTAGTGGTTACCTCCGACAAGGATGGGCCCGACTCGGTGTTTGAGAAGGAGCTGCCCGACGCCGATGTGGTCATCTCGCAGCCCTTCTGGCCCGCATATCTCAGTGCGGAGCGAATTGCCAAGGCGCCCAAGTTGAAGCTGGCATTGACGGCGGGGATCGGCTCGGACCATGTTGACCTGGATGCGGCGATCAAGGCGGGTATCACTGTCGCCGAGGTGACGTACTGCAACAGCATCAGTGTGGCTGAGCATGCCGTCATGCAGATCCTGGCACTGGTGCGCAATTACCTTCCGTCGCACCAGTGGGTGGTCGACGGCGGCTGGAACATCGCCGACAGCGTTGAACGCGCCTACGACCTTGAGGGATTCGATGTCGGCATCATCGCGGCGGGGCGCATCGGGCAGGCAGTAATGCGTCGGCTCAAGCCATTTGACGTGCGGCTGCATTACTTTGACACTCGTCGATTGCCTGCCGAGGTGGAGCAGGAGCTGGGGCTCACCTATCACCCAGACGTGCACTCCCTGGTCAGCTCTGTGGACATCGTCGACATCCATGCCCCGCTGCACCCACAGACGTATCACCTGTTCGACGCAAACCTGATCAATTCCATGCGGCGCGGTTCGTACATCGTGAACACCGCGCGTGCCGAGATCACGGTTCGTGATGCGGTGGTCGATGCATTGCGTAGTGGACAGCTGGCCGGTTACGCCGGCGACGTCTGGTACCCGCAGCCGCCTGCCCCCGATCATCCATGGCGCACCATGCCCCACGAGGCGATGACGCCGCATGTCTCCGGCACCACGCTGTCGGCGCAGGCCAGGTATGCGGCCGGTACCCGGGAAATCCTCGAAGACTTCTTTGAGCGCCGGCCCATCCGTGACGAATACCTGATCGTCGAGGGCGGCCAGCTGGCCGGAACCGGAGCCAAGTCCTACACCGCGGATGGCTCGGCCAGCCCCGGCGCGGGTACCTAGCCCACACGCGGGCCGCTGTCGGGGACGGATTTCCTGACAGGGGCCCGCGTTCGCATGCACTCCAACACCGACTGGCATGGATCCTGCGGGATCTGGCATCGATTGGCAGTGTCAGGGCTGCGTCATCCTGGCAGCATCGCCTCCATGAGTCACAACGCGTCAATGCGCAAAGCGGCAGCCGGTTTTTATGCGGGAATCGGCATCTTCGCCCTCGTGAAACCCGCACTGGTGCCGCAGATGTTCGGCGGCGACGCACCGACCAGTGAATCGCGTACCGAGGTTCGCGCCGTGTACGGAGGCATCCCCCTGGCCTTCGCGCTGGCCCTGGCGCAGGCCGGTGATGACGGCCCGCGATCAGCCGGTCTTCGTGCCGCTGTTCGTTACGCCAGCTATGGCATGGGGCTGACGCGGTTGTTGTCCGGCGGTTTCGAACGGCGAGTGCAGCCTTGGCCCACAGGGTTTTTCGCCGCGCTGGAAATCGCTGCGGGAGCGGCACTCACCGAGCGGCCCAATGCCTGATGCGACGTGGGGCCATGGCGCAACCCGGGCCGATTTACGAACCTAGTACCCGTGTAAACAAAGAACTGACTCGCGAGTAAGCTCGCGGCCATGACCGCACCTGCTCAGCGTCGCGCCGTCATCGTCGCGGGCGCGCGCACTCCCTTTGTCCGTGCTTTCGGTGACTTCACCCGCATCGACACCATCGCATTGGCCGACGAGGCCGTGCGTGGTCTGCTCGACAACACCAAGATCTCCTCGAACGAGATTGAGGCCATCGTCTGGGGCGGGGTGATCCTGCCGGCGGGTGCGCCGAACATCGCTCGTGAGATCGCACTCGATCTCAAGCTTGGGCACGGCGTCGAGGGACACACCGTCACCCGTGCGTGTGCCTCCGGCCTGCAGGCCATCACCACGGCGGCCGCCGCGATCGAGCGCGGAGAGTACGACGTGATGATTGCCGGGGGTTCCGACTCCACATCCAATGCCGGAGTCAACTTGCCGCAGAAGCTCATTCACGCGGCCGCCCCGCTGGCGCTGGGTAAGCCCAAGCCTAAAGACTACCTCGACGCCGCTCTGAGCCTGGCGCCGTTCACCGGACTGCTGCCGCGGCGACCCAAGATCGAAGAGCGGACCACTGGCGAGGTGATGGGGGAGTCCGCCGACAAGATGGCCAAGATCCACGGCATTACCCGCGAGGCGCAGGACGAGTTCGCGGTGCGCTCGCACCATCGCGCAGCTGCCGCCATCAAGTCGGGACGCTTCGACCGTGAGGTAGTGCCCGTCAATGGCGTCACCCGCGACGGCCTGGTCCGCGAAAACACCAGCGTCGAGAAACTCGCAACGCTCAAACCGGTGTTCAATCGCGACGGCACGGTGACCGCGGGTAACGCCAGCCCGCTGACCGACGGCGCTGCCGCAGTGCTGCTGATGAGCGAGGAGAAGGCGCGGGCACTCGGCCTGCAGCCGCTGGCCGCCATCCGGTCCTGGAGCTATGTCAGCGTCGACCCGGCCGACGAGGTGCTCATCGGACCCGCCATCTCCATGCCGCGAGCACTGGAGAAGGCAGGATTGACTCTTGCCGACATCGACTACGTCGACATCCACGAAGCCTTTGCCGCGCAGACTCTTTCGGTGCTGGAGGCCCTCGGTTCCAAGAAATGGGCGGCCGACCGGCTCGGGCGCGCCGAGGCCGTGGGCACACCCGATATCGACAAGGTGAATGTGCACGGCGGCTCGGTATCAATCGGCCACCCGTTCGGTGCCACCGGCGCCCGCATGGTCACCACCATGGCCAACGAGCTCGCGCTCAGCGGGAAGAGCACCGCACTGTTGGGCATTTGCGCAGCCGGTGGCCACGGCGCCAGCGCCGTACTTGAACGCGTGGAGTAATCCTCCTAAGACGGAAAATGCCCGCCTACAAGCGTTGTCGCTCGTAGGCGGGCATCACCCATTGCGTTCTAGCCGCCGTACCCGGGCTTCAGGATCGGGGCGATGGCGCCAATCGGGATATGCGCTTCGACAGTGCCGCCATCCATCGAGTACACCCGCTGGCCGGGGGAGTAATCGATCGGGTAGTCGTGGGCGACTGGATAATCCGGCATGTAGATGATCAGCTCATCCGGTGTCAGCGCCCAGGCCTTGTACGCGCCTGAATACACCTTGTCCGGAGTCCACCGGTCGGGCGTGAACGGATAGGTCTGCGGGGTATGACCCGGCGCCGCCCGGTCCAGTGCCTCGATGATGAAGGGCTCGGCGATCGGCGGGATGGCGTTCAAATCGCCGCCCTTGAGAATGTCGGCGAGCATCAGGCGCTTACCACCGTCGTAGTTGAAGGTCCGGTACGCGTTGTTCACCTGCGGGCCATTGGCGTGGTAGTCCTCGTGAAACACGATCGAGGTGGTGCTGCCGTGGTTGAAGATCTGGAAGTTCTCCTCGCCATAGCTGTCCTGAATCATGTCAGCGCCCTTGGCTTTCCAGTTGTTGTACAGATTGCGCAGGTACTCACGGATGGCGGGGTTGCTGTCCACCAACTCGGGGATGGCGACCTTGATATCGCGATCTGCCTTACGCGGTGAGGTCACCACTGTGTGGCAGTAGAGCCCGTCGAAGTTGCCACCGAGTTCGCCGCAGAAGGACTGCGCCGATGCTGACGCCAACGGCGCGCTACTGATCGCCGCGCTGATTACCAGGGCAGCGGCTGCCCCTCCCGTAACCTCTCGGGCTACTCGCCCGGTGAAGAGCTTAGAAATCCGCATGATGACCTTTCCGGCGGTTTACAGGTACTCCAGCTTGCTCGCTAGCCAACGGCCATCGATCTTTTCCATGGTGATCTTCATCCGGCTACGGTCGATCCGCGGATCGGGCCGCTGGGTGTTGGTGATGCTCTGATCGACCATCATCAGCAACACGACCTTGTCCGGAGACTTGTATTGGATCGCCGAGTTGACGACCTTGCCGTGTGCGGCGGCCTTGTTGTCGATCAGCAGCTGACGCAGCTGCACGCTGGCCTTGGTGAACTCGTTCTTGAGATCGCCGGTCGATCCGTTGAGGATCTGCCGGAAGTTCTCGTCCACGCTGCTGGTGTCGATGCTGGTCAAGATCTCCGTATAGGGCACGGCGATCGCCTGCGCCTGCTCACCGGCCGCATCAATCTGGTGCTGCTGCCAGACCTTCCAGCCCACGACACCGGAGAACACGAGAGCGCCCACCAGGATTGCCGCGACGGCCCCGATGACGGCGTAGCGCACCCACGTCACTGCTGATGGCGGGCCCTTCTCGTCGTCATGGCTGGGCGCATCCGAATCAGATACAGCTGTCGATTCGGCATCGTCTGTGTCGGTCGAGTCGGTCTCCGCAGTGGTGTCCGCGGCTTCCTTCTCGTCGACCTTGTCCGTGTCGGCGTCGCTTGTGGAGTCGCCGTCTTCTTTGGTCATGGTGACCACGGTAGTAGCTCCTTGAATCTGATTCGCAGGTCAGGCGTCAACGCGGGGGTTCGATCGGCAGTGTCGGTCCACCATAGGTGGTCGGTACCTGGAACCGGCCCTTCGGTGTCGGATCGGACTTCTTCCCCATGTCGGCGCCCATGGGCGGTCCGGCGGTGTCGTCGCCTGCTGGTCGTGGCGCATTCTTGGCGCCACGGATCAGGACCGCCGGATCCTCGTCCGCGCAGTAGTTGGCGTAGAGGAACGGCTCGGGGTAGTCGGCGGCCGATGCCGGCAGCCGTGGCGTCGGGTAGTCGCACACGTAGCGCGGGTACAGATCGCCGGTGGCCCAGAGGCCGCCGTCATGCATGATGCTCATCAACGCGTCGAACACCGAGGCCCGGTAGTTGGGGAACAATGCATTGAGGGCGGGAACGCGCAGGTAGAGCAGCCGCGAGGCGGTCGCCAGGTTGCCCAGCAGGGTCACCATGGTGTCCGAGTTGTCGGCGAACAGGTTGTCCACCGCTCCCAGGGTCTTCGGGGTCTGATCGACGAGGGTGCGGTAGCCGTTCTGCATCTTCTCGATACCGCGCAGGGTCCGGCCCAGTTCGTTCGCAGTGGACTTGATACCGGAGTTCTTGTCGGCCGCCAGGGTCAGCACCACCCGGCTGGTCTTGAGAAGGCTGGTGGTCTCCGGCAGCACCGAGTCCAGGGTGCTCAGCAGGAAGGTACCGCCGTCGATGATCTCGGTGAGCTTGCGCGGCCCTTGCTTGCTCAGGCTCAGTTCCTTCTTGATGAGCTCGAGCTTCTTGGGGTCTATCTGTGCGAGCAGGCCGTCCGCGTCGGCGAGCAGCTTGGCCAGCGTGACGGGCACCGTGGCGCCCTCGGAGATCACGGCGCCATCCTTGAGGAACGGGCCCTGATCCGAGACACCCTCGAAGTTGATGTACTGCTCGCCCGCGGGGGACAGTCCGGTGATGCGCACCTTGGCGGTGACGGGGATCTTGTACTTCGACTGGATCTCGGCGACCGCGTCGACACCCTGCTGGGTGATCGCCAGCGATTGCACCGTGCCGATCTTTACGCCGCGCAGCGCGACGTCCTGGTTGGGCAGCAGACCGCCCGATTCCGGAAGCTGCACCTTGACGCGGTAGGTGCCTGAGAACGGGCTGATGCGCAGGGCACCCACCGTGAGGTAGGCGATCGCGATCAACAGCACCGATGCCAGTGCGATGCCCGAGAGCACCATCTTCTTGCGGTGCCCGGCACGAATGGTGCCGACGATGCCGTTGGCGAGGGCGTTGATCATTGGCCCATCACCTCCGGCCCGGGAGCGGCACCCGGTGCGTGAGCGGGCGCCGGTGCGGGAGCCGACGCGGGATTGGCCTGCCCGGGAGGCGGCGGTACCGGAGCTTCCGGGTTGGATGTCGCCGGCGGGGCGGCTCCAGGCGGCGGGCCCGGCACGCGTTCGATCACGCCCGGTTCAGTCGGGCTCGGTCGCATCGGCACGTCATCGCCGTACACGCCCTTGCCTACGACGCGTTCCTGCAGGCGCCACAGCGTGTACTTGAAGGAACCGACTAGCTGGGCCCAGTTGTAGCGCTTGGGGCCGTGCGAGCCGACATCGCCCTTGAACCCGGCATCGGGGATCGATCCCAGTACCAATTTGTCGATACTGACGCGTACCGAAATCGCGTTGCTGGGGGTGGATTTGATGAGCGTGGTGATCTGCCGGTTGAGGCCGTTGATATCGATCGTCGGGTCCTGCGCGATGTCATTCCACGACTTGGCAATCGTGTTCGCGTCCTTGATGACGCTGTGTCCGCTGGTATCAGTGCCCGCGATCGACGGGAATTTCTGCAGCTGCTTGGTGGTGGCGCCGATCTGAAGAACCAGCTGCGAGAGCTGAGCGGTGTTGGCGGCGAGCGCCTCGGTGGCTGGATCGGCCTCTTTCACGATGTCGGTGAGAGTCTGGTTCTTGGTGTCGAGCTGGTCGGCCAACTGCGAGGTCTGGGTGAGAGCATCAGAGATCTGTGCCGATCGCGTATTCAACGTTCCCAGTAGGCGATTGGAGTCCTTGATCAGATCGCCGAACGCCTGGCCCTGATCGCCGGTTGCCTTACCGAAACCGTTGATGACATTGGTCAGGTTGCGTACCGCGCCGCCGTTGGAAACGAGCGCCGCCGAGCTGAGCACGGATTCCACCGTCGCCGCGGCCATCGTCGAATCGAGGCCGATGGTGTCGCCGTCTCGGAGCGCTGGCGACTCCGATGTCGCACCGGCCGGGGGGCGAATGGAGACGAAGACGTCGCCGAGCGGTGTCGCGGAACGCAGCTCGGCGGTGCTGCCCTTAGGGAGCCGGACGCCGTGGATGATGCGCAATGTGGTGATCGCGGTGTAGTTACTCACCCGCATGTCGTCGACCTGGCCGACATCCGCGCCGGCCAGCTTCACCTTGGCGTTGTTCGGCAGGTTCAGGATGTTCGAGAACAGGGCGGTCAGATGGTAGCCGCCCGATCCGACGCCGGGGGCGGGCAGCGGGAGATCTCCCAGACCGTTGGTTCCACAGCCGGACAGGACGGTGGCCGCCAGCATCGCTGCCGTGCCCATCGCTGCCAGGCGCTTGCGTGTAGCCATCACTTTTGCCCCATCGCCGCGAGCCCGTCGAGCACATAGGAGAGGCCGAAATCAGGCCCATAGTCCTGCAATGTTCCTGTGCTGCAGCCCAGTTGGCGCAGGCCCATCATGTTGCAGATCTCCTTGGCTGTCTGGCTCTCGAACAGCAGCTTGTCTGTGAGGAATCGTGCGCGCAGCGACCCGTTGTCCTGGTCGATGATGTTGTAGAGGTTCTCCACGGCCAGCGGCGCAAGGTCGAGGGTCTCGGCGAGCTCGCGTTGGTTGTCCGAGACTGTCTTTAGTGCCGTATTGCCGTTGAGGACCGCCGCCTTGATGTGGTCGCGGTTGACTTCCAGGAGGTCGCCGGCCTGCTTCACCAGATCATTGAGCTTGCGCCCGGTGTTGCCGGTGCCGAGCGCCTCGTCGTCGATGATGTTGCTCAGTTGGTGGATGGTGGTGGAGAATTCGCGCAGCTTGCCATCGTTGGCTGCTGCGGCGTCGAACAGTGAGCTGACGTTCTTGATGATGGTCGTCATCTGCTCGCGGGTGGTTACGCCGCCCTCTGAGCTGAGCCGCAACGCTTTTGACAGCTCGTCAAGGCCTGACTTGATCTTGTCGCCGTTACCGTCGGCGACTCCGGCGGCCGCATTGATGATGTCACCCACCGGTCCCTGGCCGTTTCCGTCGCCCTTGAGCGATACCGACAATCTGTCGAGCATGCCCAGTACGCGGTCGAATTCCACCGGCGTCTTGGTCTTGTCGAGGCCGATGGTGTCACCGTCCTTGAGTGTCGGCCCACCCCGGTACGGGGGAGACAGCTCGACCTGGCGATCGGTGAGGATCGATGTCGACAGGGTGACGGCCTGCACGTCGACGGGCACCTTGACGTCCTTGTCGACAGTGAACTCCACGTCGACATACCCGGATCGGGGGGTGATCTTCGTGATCTTGCCGACTGGCATGCCCAGTACTGCAACGACATTCGATTCGTACAGGCCGGAAGCGTTGTCGAACTGAGCGGTCAGCGTGATGTGATCCAACTGCGACTTCACGTAGTACGCGCCCGCGCCGA
Organism: Mycobacteroides chelonae; assembly: GCF_016767715.1. Lineage (NCBI taxonomy): Bacteria > Bacillati > Actinomycetota > Actinomycetes > Mycobacteriales > Mycobacteriaceae > Mycobacteroides > Mycobacteroides chelonae. Next base: position 895,097 of record NZ_CP050145.1, read on the forward strand.
CGATCGCGGCGACCACTAACGCGATCGTTGCGATGACGGCGATGGCCTTACCTCTGCCGCTACTCATTTGCAGTCCTTGAAGTACTGGATCATGCCGAATTGCTTTGCGCGACCACTGATTGCGCACATCCAGGAGTCGACGGCCAGGCCGTTGGGGGCATTGAACTCGATGGCGTTGCCGGTGCCGGTGGCATTGGTCACGCCGCGCAGCGCGACGGGTGCAACCTGCAGAATGCTGCGCAGCAGGTCGTCATGCTGGCCGAGCATGTCGGTGAGCTGATGCAGCGTCTTGAGCATGTCGTCGAGCTGCGGTCGGTTCCTGATGACGATCTTGCTGAGCTGCTCGACCAGGTTGGTGAGCGACTGCATCATCGCGTGGAATGTGCCACGGCGGATCACGAATTCACCGATCAGGCTCTGCCCCTGATTGATCAGGGTTCCCACGCCCTGCTGCTGGCGGTGCAGCGTGTTGGTGACCTTCTCGGTGCTCTTGAGCAGCGTGCCCAACTGGTCGCGTCGTTCGGCGATGATTCCCGACAGTGTCTGGATGTTCTGCATGGCCTGGGGGACCACCTCGGGCAGCCCGTCGAGCTGTTTACCCAGAATGCTCAACGACTGAGCCACCTTGTCGAAATCGACCTGGTCGAAGGTGTTCGTTACGTCCTTCAGGGTCGCCTGCAAGTCGTAGGGGACCTCCGTGTGGGCGAGGTCGATGGTCTTGTTGGGCAACGACCCCGGTCCTTCCGGGCGCAGGTCCAGGTATCGGGAACCGAGGATCGTGGTCACCCGTATCGCGGCCTTGGTGTCCTTACCCAGCTTCACGGAATCGCTGACCGAGAGCTTGGCCTCGACGTGATCTCCGACCAGCTTCATGCTGGTGACCGTTCCCAGCGGGATGCCCGCCACGGTGATGGGCTGACCGGACCGCAGCGATGCTGCCTGCGCGAACTCGGCGGTGTAGGTGGTGTATCCGAAACCGATTGCCTTGACAAGCAGCATCCCGCCCACGAGTGCGCCGATCACGGCGATCGCGATGAACCCGAGCCAGGTTTTGTTGTAGGTCTCGACCGGCCGGTTCTTGATCTTCTGCCATCTCGTTTGTTCAGCCATTGGCCAGGTTCCTGCATCGCGGGGTGTGCTGGGTGACGTTGCCGGGTGTCGCCGCGTTGACGATGATCGGCACCACGTCGTTGAGGCCCGGGAAGAAGCCGGTGATGTTCAGATCGCAGATATAAGCGTTGCCGTAGGCGCCGTCACCGGTGATACGGGCCAAGCCCTTGAGCAGCAGCGGTAGGTTGCCGCCGAGGAAGGCCAGCTTCGGCTCGATCTGCACCATGTGCTTGGCGAAACCTGGTTGGCGAGTGATGAGCTCGTCGAGTGACGGGTAGACCTCGTCGGTGATCTTTGACACCCGCCGCAGGGTCTGTGCCAGTGAGCCCACCGAGTTGACCAGCTCCGGACGGCGGGAGTCGAAATCCGCCACGACCTTCCGGGTGTTCGTGATGGCCTTGTCGAGACTGTCGTTCTGCTGCGCCAAGTTCCCCGTCACTGTGCTCAGGCTTGTGATCACATTGCCCAGCACCTGGTCGCGTCCTGCGAAGGTCTTTGTCAGCGTGGAGGTTTGGTCGACCAGCGAGGTGATCGAGGCCTGATCACCCTGCAGCGACTGGATGACGCCCTTGGTGAGATTGTCGGCCTGCTCCGGTGAGAGTGTGCTGAACAGTGGCTCGTATCCGTTGAGCAGCGTGGTGACATCGAAGGAAGGATCGGTGCGCTCCAGCGGAATCGTCGACCCCGCCGCCAGCACGTTGGTGTCACCGGTCTTGCCGAGCGACAGGCCCAGGTACCGCTGACCGACGATGTTCTGATACGTCACGGAGGCAAGGGTGTTGCCGTACAGCTTCTGGTCGTTCTGGACGACGAAGTCGACCTTGGCCTGGTTGTTGTTGACCAGCTCGATCTTCTCCACACGTCCCACGCGCACACCGGCCATGCGGACGTCATCACCGTCTCGCAACCCGTACACATCGGTGAAGACCGCCGAGTACGCTGTGGTCCCGCCCGCCACATCACGGCGCAACGTGGCATACACCAGCCACGTCAGCACCATCGCGACCGCCATGAAGACGACCAGCGCGATCAACGGACCGCGGAACTTCATTGGGATCCTTCCTTCGCGAGCGAGACCGTGGTGCCCCGCACGACCGGGCCGAGCAGCAGCTGCGTGGAGGAGCTAGCAGGCTTATCGGTGATGACACTGAGCTGAGTGCGTTCCACCGCGCTACCTACCGGGCCCACCGTCCCGCCGAACGATGCCGGTGCGATCGGGGCGCCGCCACCGTCCCGTGCGCCGGGAGCAACCGGTGCGGCCGGCAGCGGGGGAGGTGGTGGTGGCGGCGGCTCCAGGAGATCGGGATCCGCGGTCCCGGGGACGCGCGGCACCGGCACCGCTTGCCACGGCGGCAGTGGGGGGTTCGGGTCCGTCAGGTTCGGGCCGCCGGGGGGCACCACGTACGGCGGGCCCACCGCGATCAGATTTCCGTTGGGGCCCACTACAGTTCCGCGTGGTGGTTGCAGGTCCGGCGGCACCTTGTAGTTCTGGGGAAGCAGTTCTTCCGGCAGGTCTGGACGCACCACGAGCTCGGGTGCGGTGAAGCAGCTGGGACCCTTGAGCTCGCCATAGCGTGGGCAGTCGGCTCTCGTGTAGCTGTATCCGGGAGTCAGCGAGAGGTTCACCCGCATGTTGCCGGTATCCACGTCGGACAGCCAGGGATTCTCGAACCATTTCTGATTCATCTGGTTGATCTTCTGGAAGATCATCTGGAACTTGCCCGCGTTGTTCGAGAACGTGCCGAGGACGGGCGTCAGTTCCGTGGTGATGCCGATCAGCTGATCGGTGTGATTGTCGAAGGCCTGCCGGGTGGTGCCCACCGTCGTGAGGCCGCCGTTGATCAGGCTGGTCAGCTGTTCGCGCTTCTCGACAAAGGTCTGCATCGGTTTGACGGCCTGGTGCAGTGAGTCGAGCAGTTCGGGTGCGGTCTGCTTGAGCCCCTCGGTCGCATCGAGCAGAGCCTTGACCGTGGACGGGCCGGTGTCGGTCACCACGATGTCGTTGAGCTGGGCGATGAGGCGGTTCAGCTGCGCACCGCCGGTGAGGAGCTTGACGCGCCGGTTGTCGGTCGCGGCTCCCAGCGCGGCCAGGATGCCGGTGGAGTGGTCACCGCGACCGGCCGCGGCCGGTCGCGGTGAGGACATCGCGCAACTTGCTCACCGTGGTCTGGAACAGAACGGTCGGCAGCTGGGTGTCCTCGGCGATATGCGCGCCAGCGCGAATGGGAGCGCCGGGCCCTCGATCTACCAGCTGCACGGACGAGACCGCGAACACGTTGCTGGGGACAACGCGAGCGGTGGCGGTGCTGGGGATGGACTTGGCGTACTGCGGCTTGAGGTTGATGTGCACGAAATTGGGCTGGCCGTTGGCGGCAGGTGTGACCCCATCGACCTCGCCGACCAGAACACCGTGGTACTTCACGTCGGATTTCTGGGGCAGCCCGTCACCGACGTTGTTGAGATCGGCAACCACACGGACGAAGTCGTTGAGACGCCCCGTGGACTTCAGCATCATCACGCCGGTGACCAGTGCGGCCACCACGATCATCGCGACGCCGGTACCCAGCAGGAGCTTCTCGGATGGGCCGCGGCCATCCGTCTCAAAGGAATTCGCCGCCATCTAGCCACCCAACCTCGCACCTGCGTCGACGCTCCAGAGCGCCATGGTGAGCAACATGTTGACGATGATCACGAGTGTGATGGCAGCGCGCATGGCATGCCCCGCAGCCACGCCAACGCCCTCGGGGCCGCCGCTGGCATAGAAGCCGTAGTAGCACTGGATGGTCGAGGCGAGCCACACGAAGATGATCGCCTTGATGACCGAGTAGAAGATGTCGATGCCACTCACGCCGATACCGAAGTAGTGCAGGTACGAACCGATGGATCCACCGCTCATGATCCCCACCATGATCTGGCAGGACAGGTAGCTGACGGCAAGGCACGCGACGTACAGGGGAATGGTGACCACGGTGGCCGCCATCAGCCGGGTGGTCACCAGGTAGGGGATCGGGCGGATCGCGATGGAGTCCATGGCATCGATCTCTTCGGAGATGCGCATGGCACCGAGCTGTGCGGTGAAGCGGCAGCCGGCCTGGGTGGCGAAGGCGATCGCGGCCATGATCGGAGCGAGTTCGCGGGTGTTCACCAATGACGAGATGATGCCTGTGGCCGGTCCCAGGCCCAGCAGATCCAGGAAGTTGTAGCCCTCGATGGCCACTAGTCCGCCGGCGATGATGCCGAGGACGATCATGACGCCGGCGGTACCGCCACCGACCACCAGAGAGCCATTGCCCCAGGCGATATCGGACAGGTGCCGCAGGAACTCCTTCCGGTAATGCCGGAACACGATGGGGACGCCGGCGATCGCGCGGAAGAAGAACGCGACCATGTGGCCCAGCCGGGTGATCGGCTTCTGTGCCTTGTTGTAGATCCCGACGAAGGGTCGCGCAATCGGGGGTACATAAGTTGACGCGGTCATGTCACAGCCCCGTCCGCGGGAACATCATGATGTACAGCTGGCTGATGGCGAGGTTCACCGTCATGAGCAGCAGGATCGATTCCACGACCGCCGCGTTGACGGAGTTGGCGACGCCGATCGGGCCGCCCTTGGTGGACAGACCCTTCTGGCAGGCCACCACTGCCACGATGGCGCCGTAGATGACGGCCTTGATGAGAGCCAGGATCATGTCTCCGGGGGTAGCGAAGGCGGAGAAGGTGGTGACGAAGCTGCCCGGGGCGCCGTTCTGCCAATAGACATTGAAGAGGTATGCGCCGAGGAAGCCGACGAAGCAGACGACGCCGGTGAGCGCGATACCGATCATGATGGCGGCGGCGAACCGGGGGACGACGAGCCTCCGGATCACCGAAACGCCCATGACCTCCATGGCGTCGGTCTCCTCGCGCATGGTGCGTGAGCCGAGGTCGGCGGTGATGGCCGAACCCACGGCGGCGGACATCAAGAGGGCGGCTACCAGCGAGGCGGCCTGCCGGATGATCGCGATGCCACTGGCCGCGCCGGCCAGTGAGGTTGCACCGACCTGTCCGGCCAGCAGCGCGAACTGGATCGAGAGTGTGACACCGATCGGCAGGGTCACCAGGATGACGGGGACGACGGCGGTGCCGGCTTGGAAGGCGCCCTGTCTCACGAACTCCTGCCATTGGAACTGGCCCGTGAATAGGTCGATGAAGAACCACTGAATAGTGCGGACGCCGAGCATGAACTGCTCGCCGACGGTCTTGAGTGATTCAAGAGGGTGACGCTTGACGTATCCGGTGGTCCAATCCTGGATGGCCGCGACGCCATCAGTGGTGGCGTGGCGCTCGTCCTGTGTGGTCATCGCAGGCGGCCCACACAGACGCAGCTCAGAGTGGTTGCGGCTACGGCGATCAATACAGCTCCCTGTGTGACCTGGGACACAAATCCCAGCAATCTACGAGTACGTCTCGGCCATTATGGGCTATCCGGTTCCTGGATGCACACGAATCGCGAAAATGGATTCACGCGTGAACGTAAATTGACGGTCGTCTACTGGGCTTGTAGTACCCCGGCGGCCAGGTGATTGGAGTGTTTGCTTCGAGTGCCTAGTTGCTCGACGTAAACGCTTGTTGACGGATCTGGCAAACTTTCGTCAACCACTTTGCGTGAGTACGGCCCCTGCTCGCGGTGGGCGCAGCGACCGAGGCGAGTCTGGGCACGCAGTGTTACCAGAAAAATCGCAGGTAGACACGATTTTCAAATCCCGACTATGAGGTGGGTCACACGTTTACAGTGCTGCTCACGTTTTAGGTTTCCTCAAAGGAGAGGGTTGCGGTCTTGTCTAAGCGACATCGGAAGTCATCCACAAAGGTCGTTGTCCAACGCACCGTGACCGCGGCGGGGGCCGTCGCCGCGACTGCCAGCTTGGCTTTCGTCGCGCCTACCGCGCAGGCCGCTGCGGCGGCACCGGACTACAAGGGTGCGGTCACCGACTATAAGAACGCACTCAATAACTACTTATCCGGGACTAATGCGATGGGGTCGGCGGTCGGGGGAGCGTGGAATCCCCTCGCGCAGGGATCCGGCGGATTGCTCCCGACGTTCGGCACGACCCTCACGCACTCGAATCTGACCAAGATCGCAGATCTGCCCGATGTGCTGCGGAACCTCGCGAGCACCCCGCTCCCGACGGCTGTTCCCGGGGTCATTCCGGCCATCAAGATTCCCGGACAGGGTTTCGTCGATCTTCCGCTGCCGACGACCATTCCGGGTGCGAACCTGGTCAATGGTCTGGCCAACGCGCTGGACACCGTGTTCAACAACCCGATCATTGGGCCGATCGTCGACCAGCTGCCGCCCCTGAGTGACATCGTCGACGGGCTGATTGCCGAGCAGGACAAGTTCACGGCGGGTTACAACTGGCCGCTGTTGCAGGCCGGTGGCCTGACGACCATCACGAACACCTTTGTGCAGACGCCGAGCGGGCTCAACATCAAGATTCCAGCCTCGCTGGACCCCTTGGGGATCTTGCCTGATTCGGTTCGGATCCTGCCCGATGGCACCTTGCCCAACGTGACGGCCTGGGTCCCGATGGGCGCCGGCAACTACACGTTCCCACTGGGAATGGAGACGGGGTGGTGGGCGACAGCACCCACCCTGGTCGTCGACGGCGGGGCGGTGAACGTTCCGCAGACCGTGCTGTCGATCCCGATGTGGGCCAACGGCATCAAGGCACCGCTTGGGCTGGGGCAAGCCGGTCAGTTCAACGCGCACGTTCTCATCCCGACGCAGAACGGCATCTACTCGCCGATCGGTACGACGCTGTCGAACTTCTCCATTCCGATGCTCGGGCTCGGCATGACGAATCTCAACGTGACGACCGGAAACTACATTGGCACCAACGGATTCAACATCAACAACGGGCAGAACGTCATGGTGTTGCAGACGCCGTTCTCTGGGGCGTTGCCGATACCGATCGTCTACTCGTTGGGTGGGTTCAACATGGGGACCGAGGGGATGGGCTTTACTCTGCCATCGCTCTTCGGTGTTGGTCTCATGCCGACATTCCAGCTGGGAACGGCGCCCGGAGCCAATACATCTCTCGGAATCATCCCGCCAAACCTGATTCCGACGGGCGGCATTGTGCCCACCCAACTCATCACTGTGTCTGGCTTGATCAGCACGGCGCTCGGAATCCCTGACCCGACAGTCGAACTCGCCAAGGCTCTGACTCCGCTGTACAAGGGTCTGGTCACGCCCGTCATGACACCGATCTCGGACATGCTCACCGCGCAGTACGGGAATCTGTTCAATGGCGCGGCGTCGAACACCTTGCAGGCCTCCAAGTTCTACAAGGACGTGATGACGCAGCTCGCCAGCGTGATCAGTGCGGCTCCCGCACCGCTCTCGTCGCCGACGCCCAACACCTTGGCGGCCACCGATACGCCCGCACCGGCGGCTGCGCACGTCGAGGCTTCTGCGCCGGCGCAGAAACTGGGCGCTGCGACGGCACCTGAGGCCAAGCAGCTTGAGGCTCCGAAACTGGATCTCACCTCGAACCTCGTCGCCGCCAAGGACAAGGTTGTCGAGAAGGTCGCGCCGGCGCCGCTTTCCGCATCCGCGTCCAGCGCTTCGGAATTGAGTGCGACGCCGATCGGCGAAGCGGCAGCTCAACCTGCTGCCGCTGCCGCTCCCACGCCGGATGTCGCGAAAGAGGCCCCCAAGGCCGAGGCGAAGGAAGACTCGAAAGACAAGGAGAAGCCGGCGAAGCCGGTCGTCAAGGAGAAGCTGCAGGACAAGGTCGATAAGGCGAATAGTGCGCTCAAGGATTCGGCCAGCGGGTCGATCAAGCAGACGAGGGGTGCGATCACCTCTACGGTGACTAACACGATCGAATCTGCGACGTCTACTCAGTCTGAATCCAAAGCTGCTGAGGCGAATAAGGATTCAGGCACGTCGTCGGTGACAAATGGCGACTCCGATAGCGGCAAGCATCATGAGGATTCTTCGGGTACGTCTAACAAGGTGAAGGTCAAGGTGGCTTCGCCCAGTGAGTCGGGTGGAAAGCATCGCGCGCCCGAGGCGTCATCCGGTGGTGGTTCGAGCGCGGGTGGTGGTTCGGAGGGTTCGGGTGCCCATGGAGGATCGTCGTCAAGTGCAGGAAAGCACTCGGCGAGCGACTAGAGGCGCACGGCTCCCAGCACGATATCGGCGATCCGGGAACGGAACGCCTCGGGTGAGAATCCGCACGCCTGCGACCGGATGGCGCTGGTGTCGTAGTCGGCGGGGTTGAAGTCCCGCATCAGCTCGGCGAGCTGTGCTACGACGGCGTCATCCGGGCCGGCCTGTACGTGTTCACCGGTAATGCCGGGCTCCACGGTGTCCAGAGCACCTCCCGCGCCCAGCGCCAGGACCGGTGTTCCGCACGCCATTGCCTCGACGGGGACAATCCCGAAGTCCTCCACGCCGGGCATCAACAGGGCGCGGCATCGCCGGTACATGTCCAGGAGAACCTCGTCGGATGCGGCGCCGAGAAAGGTGGTCTCGGGTCCGGCGATTTCTTCCAGGTGATCGCGGAATCGTCCCTCGCCCAGCACCACCAGGCGGCAATTGGCCCGTTGGGCGGCCCGGATGGCCAGGTCCGCACGCTTATACGGAACGAGCCTGCCCGCACACAAATAGAAGTCCTCGCGGGCAATCGACGGATCGGGAGAGAACCTGTCGATGCGTACGGGTGGGCTGACCACTGTCGACGGCAGCCCCCACCAATCGCGAATCCGCTCGGCCACGGCATGCGAGTTGGCGATGACATGCGACAAGCGGGGTGCTGCTCGTAGTTCTCCTCGCCGCGCAAGGCTCCCCAATGCGGACAGGGCGATTCGTCCTGCCCGGCTTGCCATCTCGTGATCGCGGAATGCGCGATCCCATGCCCAGCGGGCCGGGCTGTGCACGTATGCGATGACGGGAGCCTCGGTGGCGAATGACGCCTGGGTGGCGAATGAGTGATGACTGATCAGCACCGCGTCCAGGTCGTCGCCGAGTGGCAGCTTCCTCAGGGCGCTGGGAACCAGGGGAAGCAGTGGTGCGTGCGACCTGCGTCCGAGAGCACCGTAGGCATTGTCCAGCCAGGTACCCGAAATCGGCTCGTGCGGTGCACCGTCCGGCCGGCCGGCGGCCTCCATTACCTGCTGGCGACACCGGGGTTCCGTGATCGGCGCGAAGACTTTGGCCTGCGGCCAGGTCTTCATGAATTCGGCAACCACCAATTCCGAGCCGCCGAACTCGGTGAAACGTTCATGGACGATCGCTATACGCGATGAGTTCATAGTTCCCTCCTCAGCATCCGGGGGTCAGAAAGGCCTTGACGTAACTGCCGGACTGTCGGATGAACATCCACGACCAGAAGGCAACTCCGGAAGGAGTGGGACTAGCGACCATGGTGAGCTCCCCGTCGAAGCACTTTCCGACGATGTATCGAGCACGCGAGACGTGTGGTGTGAAGGTGATGACGATGATGTGATGCCAACCGAATTCCTGTGCCTTGGAGCGTATTTCCTGGGCTTCGCCCTCGGTGGTCCAGGGGTCTGGGATGAAGCAACTGACCGTGAATGTGAAGTGGCCCTTGCAGTACTTGTCCATGTTGCGGTCATTGGCGCCGGTCGACTGTGCGATCAGCAGGTACGGTGCGTACCCGCGTTTCGCCAGATCCAGCCCGACGTCGAAGCGTTCGTAGGGAGTGCCGCCCAGCACGACGATCGCATCGGCGGGCCGTAGCGGATCGGTCTGCGGATGCATGTACACCCGCCATCCGGCCGTGACGAACCCCGCCGTGAGCACGGCGATCGTGATCACGGCCAATAGGACTCGCCTGCGCCACCGTGGCCGGCGCTCGGGGGTAGGCACTGAGCGCTCATCGGTGGACGTCTCCGTGGCGTCAGTGGAGCTCATCGGTGATCTCCTTGGCGCGGTCGACGTAGCGGTGGTATTCCTGCGTCACGCGAAGGTGGCCTGCCTCCGCGATCTTGGCGGCTTGTGCCGGATGACGGGCACACCAGTGCAGGGCCTCGCCAAGTTCGGCCTCGTTGGAGAACAGCAGACATTCGGTTCCCTCGTTGAGCAGCTCGCTGTGTTCATCGGTGCGTTCCCCGACGAACAGCCCGCCGCACGCGGGTATTTCGAACGTTCGGCAGGTGTGGGTGTCACGGTTGTCCGAGTTCAGCAAGACCAGGTTCGCGGTGACGGACGCCACCGTGGTCGCGAAGTGATCGCCGTAGACGGCGCCACCGACCGTGGCCCCGGTGGCCTGCAGCGTGGGCGTGCGGCGCCAGCCCGGACCGCGAACCAGAAGATTCTTCCCATGCTCGTTGCCGAGTCGGGTGATCATGTCGGATCTGTCCGGGCGTCTGGCTCCGATGAACCCGACAAGATACTGCCGTGCAACCCGTTTGGCGCACGGACGATGCCACGCAGGGTCGTAGGCGCTGCGTACGAACTTCACCCGGCGCGCGCCTCGGTCGTGCAACTCGGTCACGTTGTGGCGTTTGGTGGTGACCACCAGATCCCACTCGCGTTCGTGCGCCAGGTAATCGGCCGTCGTGTTGTAGGGATTGCCGACATCATCGGGGCTGTAGTGGACGCGGACTGCTGCCGGAACCTGGAGTAGTCGTGCCTGGTCCAGGTGGATCGATTTGAACCCGAAGAGCATGTCGGGAGTGAAATCTCGCGCAATGGCATCGATCTGATCATGCACGGAGTTCTGCACCCAGGATGCCCTCCGGCGCATGGTCTTTGAGTACACCCAGGCCGGTGACAGCCTGGCAGGCAAGGTGACTCTGGTGGTGTCCACCACGACCACCTCATGGCCCGCCTGGCGGAATCCGTCCGCCATCGACCGGGCATTACTGCCCACCCAATCATCTCCGATAAAGAGGATCTTCATCGCACAACACCCTCTTGCTCCGATTCGGCCTCGATGAGCACGCCTCGCTCCCGTCCTGCCAGGTGCCTGATTCGGGCCAGATACCAAATGGCTACTCCGAATTCGGCGCCGATCACGCCGCCAATCAGTGCCCACACGGAGTGGCTCCAGGATGCTGCGATCAGCCCGGCCACCGACGCCGCTGTGCCTACCACCGACGCTACGAGGACACCATGCATGTCCTGACGTACCGGTAACAGCGCGGTGCTGATGTACGAGCTGATAGTGCTTGCCGGAAGAATGAGAAGCTCGGCGCGCAGTAGGCCGACGGCCCCGAGGAACTCGCTTCCGAAAATGAGGTGAACTATCGGTGCGGCGAGCACCCAGAGTAGGGCTGCTGCGAGTATGGCCACCGCGACGGCGCCGCGTAATCCTTGCAAGCCGGTGCGCCAGAAGTGTTCGTGTCCACTGCGTTTCGCCATCCGGGGCAGCAGCACCAAACCGATCATATCCAGGAGGGATTGCATGGCCCTGACCAGACGATCACTCGCCGAGAACAGGCCCAGCGACACGGCGTCGAGCATGGCGGAGTAGACGGCTGGTGCGCCTTGCCCGTATCCGGTGGTGAGAAGTCGTGAGGTGGCGATCGGCCAGCTGGTGCGGAGGATGTGGCCAGGTGCGTAGGGGCGACACAGCCCGCCGAAGTTGCGCAGACTGTCCCACCAGGTGCCGGCGACCGTCAGAACTGAGGAGCCCAGCAGGCACAACACCGCGGTGGACGCGTGTGGGGAATGCGGTAGTAGCACGATGAGAAGAACGAGGTAGGCGATGCGCCCGGAGCCTTGGTAAACCGCGGATGCGACAAACCGTCCCTGCCCAATGAGCAGCCAGTCGTCGGAGGTGGCCCAGAGCCCACCGGCGAAGAGTCCCAACAGAATCATGTGCACATACGGGGGCGCCCCCGCTATCCAGCCAACGCCGAACGCGGTGCCGAGCACGGCCAGGGTGATCAACCTCAGGGATAAGTAGTCGGTACGCACCTGCCGGAGTTCGGCGGGGGTGTCGCGAAGAGCGGGCACTTGAGCAGCGAGGAACGGTGTCATGCCGAGGTCGACGACGATGGAGCCGAAGAAGTACGCGGCCATCCCCACCGCCAATAGCCCCATTCCCGCCGGGCCCAGAATTCGGGCGAGTAGAGGCACGGTCGCGAATGTCACGACGTACTGGCCGTACTTGCCGAAGACAACGGCCCCGAAATCCCGGGCCAATCGCCATGCGCGGGGAAGCGTTGTGCTGTTTCGCGGTCCCCTAGGCACGGCGCCCTTCTAACGATGTAGTTGCGCGGCGGTTGAGGATTTGCGCGAGGAACGATGCGACGGTCTGTGCTGAGTCGGCGATATCGAATTTCCTGGCCCGAGACTGACCGGCTTGCGCCAATCGGATTCGAAGGTCACGGTCTTCGATGAGACGGTCGAGGGCATCGGTCAACTGATCGGCGCTACCGGCGTCGACCAGCAGCCCATGAACTCCCGATTCGATAGCCTCGGCGGGGCCGCCGGGCTGGGTGGCGATGACTGCGCAGCCCGCGCGCAGCCCTTCGACGACGACCTGCCCGAACGGCTCGGCGATGACCGAGCAATGCACCAGGATGTCGGCGGTGGACAGGATGTCGGAGGGGTCGTCGAGATGGCCGGTGAATGTCACGGGAAGCTGCAGTTCGCTTGCCAGGTCTTCTAATTCGGTTCGAAAAGAATCCTCGCCGAAGAAGGTGCCGCCGACGAGATACACGCGCCGAGGCTGAATGCTGGTGTTGGCCAGCGCCCTGAGGAACACGTCTTGTCCCTTCCATCGCGTCAGTCTGCCGACAACGGCGACAACGGTCTCGGCGGGCGGGCGCTGGGGCGGGTGTTCTGTGTCCAGTGTCCGCAGAAAATCCAGCCCGGGGTAGGCCACGACGCCCGGGCACCGCCGCGGCCGGAGGGAGCTCTCGGTGGATCGGCTGTTGGCGATGTACCCGTCGGATACCATCATGCCGATCATTCGGATAAGGAATGCCAGTGTGGCACCGAAATATTCAGCTGATATCCGATCGTGAACGTGCCAAATCAAGGGAATCCGCGCTCGTTTGGCCGCAACGGCAGACATGATGAGAGCTTTTGTGCTCCCCGCGATCAGCACATCGGCTCCGTGCTCCCGCACGACGGCTCCCAGATCCCACCCGAGCCGAACCAGTGCCGCGGCTCCAGTCAACCTGCGCAACCATCCGGAACCGTCAATGGTGACGCTTCGGCTATCGAAAGTGTTGGCCAACAATGATGTTTGTATGCCTTGGGACTTCATTGCGCTGACCATGGGGCCGTCTTCGGTGTAGATCACGGACGGTTCGACCGTGAACTCCGCGGGTACATTGCGTAGCGCCGACAGCAAGCGCGAAGTTGCGAGCTCCGCGCCGGAGGGCGCGGCCGTGTGGGCGACGAATACCGCCCGGATCACGCGCTCACCTCCGAATACACGGCATGGTGACGCTGCGCGGCAGCCGCCCAGGAGAACGACTCGGCATGTCGCCGGCACTGCTGCGCGCTCGGGAGCACGCCATCGAGTGCCGAGATGAGGCGCGCCCCAAGCGCTTCGGCGTTGTCGGATGGCACGATCAACGTGGGGTCCAGACCGCGTACCGCGTCGGGGAGTCCGCCACAGTCGGTGACCACGGCAGGCCTGCCGGTGGCTAAGGATTCGAGTGCGATCAATCCGAACCCCTCAAGAGCCACGGATGGTACGACGGTGAGGTCGGCAAGTGTGTAGAGCTGTGTCAGGGTGGGGTCGTCCACACGTCCGGTGAATTGGATGCTGTCGTCCAGACCCGCCGCTGACACCTGTGCTCTCAGAGCATTCTCGGCGGTGCCCGTGCCCACGATCATCAGGCAGGCATCTGGATGCGCGGATACGACGGCCGGCCACGATTCGATGAGGCGGTGAATTCCCATGCGGTGTTCGAGCCTGCGCACGCAGAGCACCGTGCGCCGCCCGGTGGGTGCCTCCAACGGTGGCAGCAGTCCGAATCGGTCGAGGTCGACCCCGGGTGGAATGACTTCGATGCGATCCGCCGGTATCCGATAGTCCTCGATCAGAACGTCTCGGAATCGATCCGACAGGACGATCATCCGCTCGGCGCCGGTGTACCGGAGGCGCTCCACGACGTACTTGGCACGGGAACGGAAGGCTCCGGCTCCTGCGAACCTGCTTTCTGCCGCCCAGGGTCCGTGGAAGTGCACAACTAGGCGGCTGCGGGTGCGCCATCCGGTGGCCGACGGTCCATACAGGCAGAAGTGGCGATCAAGAATGCCGGGTTGTCGCAGCCCGGATCGATCGTTGAACGCGGTGAGAACCCGCGTTCGAGTGGACCCGCCGGTGGCGCCCCAAGACCATCCACCGTCAGAGGGCACCCCGAACGCGGCGGCCGACAATTCAATGTTGTCCCGGTGGCGGAGCGCGGTGAACAGATCGGTGAAGTACCGATTCAACCCGCCCGGCAACGAGGAGAACCACTCCGCGCCGGTCATGTGCACTCTGATGGGCGCCATATCAGGCCTCATCTCTGCTGCTGGCGATCTTTGCTATCGGTGACGGCTGCGGCATCGGTCCGACGTCGCGCGTCGTCCATCGCCGCGCATGTGTTCGCCGACATGCGTGGTCCGCCTTGGGGGCTCGGCCCCATCCCTCATGTTTGTTCAATGTTCAACCGACTCAACATGCACGTGCACGTGGCCGCCGATAGGTTCGTATCCATTGATGCTCATAATGCCTGAGTAGGCCAAACAATATTCCCGAGTAGCGCGATGCTCTTCGGATGCGAAATTCATGTGCGCACCGACGTCCGATGCACCTAGTTCATGCCGCCAGGCAGCCGACTCGTCTCTAGCCTGCAACACACCGTGGGTGCTCCGCAACCTGAGGCAGAGGTTTCGCTCATTGAAAGTTGGGTTTGGCCTTGCCTTTAATTTGCCCGCAACTAGCGGGTGTGTGGTGCTCGAGATAACGCTGTGGCAGACTAGGGCGGACGCGTTCCGCGTTGCCTGAATCATCCTGAACTGGTCATGTTATGGAAATGTTACTTGCCGGTGAGCGTTGTGTGATTGGCGTGAAGATTAGCAATAGGTGGCGGTGGGAGATGTTTGTTAGATGATTCTTATTTCCCTGCAATAAAACTTTCATTTGTGACGTTGCGACCCGTGAAGTAGCGTGACAGTCATCACGTGGCGTGTTTTTGGTCGTTATGGAAACCTCTACACGTAAATAGGTCGGGCTCAATTGCCTAAATCGTCCATACGAATCAGCCGATATGAACGAACGGGTCAAGTGCACTTATGGATTTGAAGAGCGTCGTTAGTGACGGAATTCAACGGAGGGTAGAAGCACGCCCTGGGGGGCTGTTCTACCTGCACCGACGATGGGCGCCGGCGGCTGACCTGGTGGCCATCGCCCTCACGTCACTGGTCTCGTATCAGCTCGCGCATCATCTGCTGTCCGGGCGCCAGGACCTGGGCCGCTGGTATGCGGCAACGGATGTTGTGATCGCCGTCACGTGGTTTGCTGCGCTCTCGCTGCACACGGTCGGCCCGGGAAAGGCGTTGCGGGCGGTCTTGCAGCAATGGCAGACGGTCGTCAGTGTCACGTTCCAGCTATTCACGATTGTGCTGCTCACCTATCTCATCTCGCGTATCGAGCTGATCGATATCCGGCATTTGGCGATCGAGATACCGCTTGGACTGTTGGGCATACTCGTAGCCCGGTATGGGCTGCGGCGTATCTGGGGCTCGGCGAGCCGGACTCCGGTGCTGCTGGCGGGCGATCACGACGCTGTGCGGGAGATGATCACCGCCTTCGGCCGTCACCGGGGCAGTGGCTTCGAGGTTGTCGGCGCGTGCACTCCTGGAGTTGATCATTGGCTTGGCGGGCAGGCGATCGAGGTCGGTGATCACCGCGTGCCGATAGTCGGCGACGATCGCCATGTGGTCGAGGCGGCGCGGCGGACATCGGCTCAGATCGTCGCGGTCGCGATGACCAATGACCTTGGACGCAAGGAGCTTTCAGTGCTGGCCTCCGAGCTCGGAGATCTGGGAATCGAGCTCGCGGCATCTCCTGGGGACGTGGACGAGACCGTCGTGACGACAGCGGAGCGGGGTTTGGAGCGGGTCCATATGCTGGAGATGCTCGCCCCGGGCCATCGCCGGGCCCGATCGATGTCGAAGGAAGCATTCGACATGGCGTTCGCAGCGGCCGCCATTCTGGCCACCGCGCCGGTGATGCTCGCGATTGCCGCGGCCATCAAGCTCACCAGCGCCGGGCCGGTGCTCTATGTGTCTGAACGAATCGGCTTGGACGGCGTGCCATTTCGGATGATCAAGTTCCGCAGTATGTACACGGGCGCCGACCGCGATACCGCGGCGATGATCGACTCGGCAGGAAGTACGCCCGTCTTCTTCAAGGCGAAGGAAGATCCCCGCATCACCCCGGTGGGGGCGTTCATCCGGAAGTACAGCCTCGATGAACTGCCCCAGTTCTTCAACGTGCTGTTCGGTGACATGAGCGTTGTCGGGCCGCGGCCGCAGGTGCAGCGGGAGGTCGACGCCTATGACGAGACGATGCGGCGACGGCTCCTGGTGAAACCGGGTGTTACCGGCCAATGGCAAGTCAGCGGCCGTAACGATCTTTCCGTCGACGAATCTATCCGTCACGACATCTCGTATGTCGACAACTGGTCCATGGGGCTCGATATACGCATCATTTCCCGGACTGTCGGCGCGGTGGTGCGCAGCGAGGGCGCCTACTGATACTCGGTCGATGGCCCGCAGGGCTTCCCGAGTTTTGGTGTGCGGCCTTGTGGCGCACAATCTTTCGAGCAGGCCTTTGCGGACCGAACGGTCACCGCATTCAATCGGTAAATGCGTGTTAGCGCCAGAACACATCGTTGACAGCATGACACTCTGTGTCCTACGGTTCCTTGGGTGGTACCCCTAACTGGCGACGAGCTTTCCCTCGAGTACCAGATGCTGATTGCACATGGCTGTGGTTCGGGGCGTTCCTTGCAAATTCGCTGCGAATAGGCATTGCCGATTTCTCAATGGCCAGTGGGACTTTCGGCGTACAACGCTGCTCAAATTTTCTGAGGAGAGGTGTCGTGCTTATGTCGGGTCGGGATGTTCGGTCGTCGAATGACGTTCCCAAGCGATCGGGGAAGCAAGTCCTTGCCGGCGCGCCGGTGCCTGCCCGCCTGCCATTTTCTACGTCGCGGGTGATGTTGGCGACGACGGCGCTGGTGACAGTGACGGCGCTGACAGTCGGTGTGGCGGCGCCGGCCACCGTCGATTTCTCACGTCCCGAGCCTCAGGCCGCCGCAGCACTCGCTCCGCGTGCGATGAGTCTGGAAGTTCAACTTGCCTCGATGGTGGGCATCTATGGGGTGGGGCCCGTCTTCCAGGCGTTGCGCCTGGCTGGGGTCGGCAGCCCGGATGCAGTCCTGACTAACGCGGTCGGGTTGCTTAATGATCCCGGTTTGTCCTCGGCGGTTAAGACGCTGCTGGACGTGCTGAACACGATCAGCCCTGTCGAGCCTAAGGTGCCCGGTTTCGGGCCGGCGGGCGTTCACGATTCCGTGAACGAGCTGAGTTACAGCATGGGCGCATTCAGTGGGCTTGAAGGCGTTGTAGATACTCTCAATAGCCCGTGGATCAATTGGATTCCCGGTATTAGCGCGATCGGCAATGACTTGCTGACGGTACTCAACCAGCGGCGCGCATTCATTCTCGGGGACGGTCTCGGTGGGACCGATAGTGCGCTTGCGCTACGTCAGATGATCAAAGACGTCGAGTCCGACAGTGCCTTGTGGGGTGACGATAAGCACGGTGTGACTGGCGTTGTCGCTGTACTGTTTCGCAACACGTCGCGCCCGGGCGGCGGCCTGATGGCGATGGTCACCCCCATCTCGGAGTTGTTTGGGCTGAACCTCAGTAATCCCGGCGCGGGCAGTTACACGAATGCAGGGGCCAACGCTGGTCTTGCCACCAAGGTTCTCAATATCTCCGTCACCGATGTCGGGTGGAAGTACGACCTACTTTCGGACGCTCCGTCGACGCTTGACCCACTCGCCTGGGCGAATTCTGTCGCGGGTGTGGTTATGCCTACCTACCTGATCCCCGATAAGGACAAGGCAGTCCCGGTGGCCGCCAACCTTGTCGGTCAGTTGCTTCCCGGGCTCATCAACGCAGGGTTGGTCACCGCGGACCCGACGGGGGGACAGGGGCTCCACCTACTTACCCAGGGCACGATCCTCGATGTGGTCAATGGCCCCCTGAACAGTGCGCTGAATGCGGTTCTGGGGCCGGTCTTCCGGTCGATCCTTGGCGCTGACTTCAAGTTCCCGGTACAGGGCATCTCCACCTACGTCACCTACGACTCGGGCAACCTTCCGCTCCTCGAGCCCTTCCACATGCTGCCTCGCCTACTCGGATACACGGGCCTGGCGGACATCACCACACCCGTTGCCGATTCGTTTGAGAGTGCGCTCACCCAGCTGGTTGCGGTTGGTTACCAAGATGTCAAGAGCACCACCGACGCCAACGGCGTGATGACCTTTACCCGCGGTATGGATATGGCCGCTGTGCAAACGGATGTCTTCAGGGCGCCGACCAACATCAACTGGGCGCAGCGTTTTGAAGTCCCGCAGACGGTGTTCAACGCGCTGATCGACGGTTTCAGCAATAACCTGCTGAGCCCGGAGAAGCAGAGACTGACGTTGTTCGGTAACAGCGAACTTGGGGATGCCATCTATAAGAACGCGCTGGTCATATCTGTGGCTCACGCGGTGCGCGACGGACTGACCCGGCTCAAGAGCATCGCCAACCCCATGTTCAACCAGGCGCAGAACATGCTCAAGCCGGTGGCCGATGCACTCGACGCCGCCACAGTTCAGGTGAACAGAGTGATCGACCAGGGGCGGGCCGCGATAAAGGGCCTGAATATCGACGCGAGCAAGCCACTCTTCGATGCCAATCGCGCGATCAACGAATCAACTAAGTCGTTGGACAACGGGCTCCTCGGGGCAGTGCAGAGCGCGGGTGCTCATGCAGTGGCCGCGCGCTCCACCGCCGCTCTGATTGCGATGCCGGAAACGCTCCCCAAGCCTCAGCAGCTCACCGCCGGAACACCGGACCTCGCGTCGCACCTGCTCGGCACCAGCGGATCAGGCAAGGAAAAGGAAGCGGCCGTCGTCAACGGCGACAGTGCGCCGACTCTTGAGAAGGACGCATCTGCAGCACTTTCCGCATCGAAGCCGAGTGTGGTTGTAGACGGTGAGTCCTCGGCGCCGCACGCTGCCGAATCGGTTAAGGACACCGCGAAGGTAGATCTCAAGGCCGGGCCTAAGGATGACACGAAGACAGGGGACAGGCCTCTCAAGCCAGTGATGCACGAGGAGCCGCGGGACAAGCCAGGCCAGTCGCTGAAGAAGCCGGTGACTGCCACCCAGGATGCCGCCAATGGCATAGCTTCGGCGACAACCAACACCGATGCATCTGCCGCGGCGAAGACTGCTAGCACAAAGCCGATTGTGGATGCTGCATCCAAGGCTTCTAAGAGCAAGCAGGACAATGATTCTGGTCAGCATCAGGAGGTCTCGAAAGATAAGGGAAAGCCGGCGAAGCCGGTCGTCAAGGAGAAGCTGCAGGACAAGGTCGATAAGGCGAACAGTGCGCTCAAGGATTCGGCCGCCGGGTCGATCAAGCAGACGAGGGGTGCGATCACCTCTACAGTGACCAACACTGATGAATCCACCGCCTCAACGAAGACCGACAGTGCTAAGTCGGCTCCCGCTGAAGCGGCTGGTTCTTCGAAGGGAAACAAGACCAAGCAGGACTCCGACAGCGGCAGGCATCACGAGGATTCTTCGGGTACGTCGCCCAAGGTGAAGGTCAAGGTGGCTTCGCCCAGTGAGTCGGGTGGAAAGCATCGCGCGCCCGAGGCGTCATCTGGTGGTGGTTCGGGCGCGGGTGGTGGTTCGGAGGGTTCGGGTGCCCATGGCGGATCGTCGTCAAGTGCGGGAAAGCACTCGGCGGGCGACTAGAGGCGCACGGTTCGGCGGACAATCGATCAGCAGTGCATCTTTGCGGACCGATTGATTTCAGCTTTCAATCGACGGATCCGCATTAGCGTGAGGTTAGTGCGCTGAAATGTTGGTAGCCGTAAGAAATTTATGCTGAACACTGCGTTGACAGAATGACACTTAGTGTCCTACCCTTCGTATAAATACTCCCGATGCGGTGTTGAATGAACCGCGCTGCTTTCCAATTTGAGGTGATCTGTAAATGCTCGGTGCATGGTTTTTGACTTCCGGTTTTATGGCTATGGCATTGGCAGTGGCTGGATGCGGCGATTACACCGGCGACGAAAATGGGCAGGCGACATTTGCGGAAACAATAGCTCCACCAAGCAACGACCGGCTCCCTGTCGATATCGATTCCAGGCCAATGCTGATCGCGCACCGCGGCGGTATGGCCGATTATCCGGAAAACACACTTCTGGCAATTGTTAATGCTCAAAAATCAGGTGTCGATGGGATGTGGGTAACCGTCCAGATCAGCGGTGACGGGATACCGGTGCTGTATCGCCCGGTTGACCTGTCAGTGTTGACAAATGGGAAGGGGCGGGTGAACGCCCAGACGGTGAAGCAATTGAAAGATCTGAACGCGGGATGGAATTTCGCCAGAGAGGACGTCAACCCCTATCGTCAAAAGGCGGTCCAGATACCAACCCTCGAGGAGGCGATCGGCGCGATCCCGCCGAGTATGCCGCTGTTCCTCGACCTGAAGCAGACGCCGGCTCAGCCCCTGGTGGACGCGGTCTCCCGGGTTCTCGTCAAGACCGCCGCTGTAGAGAGATCAGTTATCTATTCGACGGATGCCGAAGTGTCTGCATTAGCGGCTCAGAGTGGTCTAAAGGTCGCCGAAAGTCGTGATATGACTCGTCAGCGTCTCTTGAACATGGCACTGAACCATCGGTGTGAGCCAGCGCCAAGCGCCGGAAGATGGGCTGGTTTTGAGCTCCGCCGCGATGTCGTTGTGTCTGAAAAATTTACGTTGGGTACGGGGGTGTCCCAAGTCGATGCTGAGCTCTGGGACCCCAGCTCTATCGAGTGTTTCAACTCTCAGCATGCTGACATGAAGACGATTGGGTTTGCAGTGAAAACCGAGGATGATTTTCGCCTGGCTCGCAAGATTGGGCTAAATGCGGTGCTGGTTGATTCGCCCCTGGCAGCACGAAATTGGCAATAGAGAAGTCTTCAGACAATGCCTGATAACCATGTCTACCCGCTCAATGCTGAACTAGCCGAGTTGCGTTTCATGGCCGGCCGGCCCAGTTTTCGCAGTATCAGCCGGGCTATCGGGTGCAGTCACACGACGGTCGCCAAAGCCTTCGCGCCCGGGGCGATCCCGTCATGGGAGATCCTCCATCTGGTTGTGCGTCAGCTGGACGGCGATGTCGACACCTTTCGCAAGCTGTGGTGCGACGCCGTACGTAAACAGGAAAACGTAGTCAGCGGTACCCAGAATGTTGCCACAGTGACAATATGGCGAATCGTCACCGTTCTTGCATTCGTGGCCATCGTCGTGTGTGCAGGAATGCTGTTGATGATCGCCCGCCCGTCAACTCGCTATCGATGAGAAACGGCTAGTCGAGGCGTTTCTTTATATCTTGAAATAGTGAGGGCTATTCGGTGTGCAGTTCTCGTATTCCTGAGTTCCGTATCAATCAATGCCGAACATAAAACATGCGCTAATGGATGAAATTGGAAATTCATGGATAGCCATGGCACTGATCTGTAAATGTGGACGTACAACGTGCGTGATCGCGATAATAATCGGTTGCATGATCGAGTGCGGAATACCGTCAGGCAGGGGCCCGACATTGAGCAGATTTCTATGATTGGCACAGTGCCGGGATGGGGTAGCGCTGCGTATTGTTGGTCTGAGGCAATGGAACTACTTTTCTGGCTTTCACTGATCGTGTTCTTCCTTATGGCTACTTTTCGGACAAAGAATACTGATGCGCAGAGTGATCCCGTACACGTACGCCCATCGTTGTCATGCTCCACAGATCAATCGGAGAATTTAATGGACCCAATTGACCTAAATGGGACGCAAATCAGCATCGGCACGCTCAGTGATATAGCTCCGCAACCGGGTGTGTCACTAGAGGCTGTGGGTCGCGCACTTGGATGTGCACGGTTTGTTTTTCGCGATGCATCTCATTTATGGGATAGGGGCGAAAATTGAGAGCATATTATCGGCTGCAGCTCTCGGATTACGACGAGAATAGAGATATTTCCGTGTATGTAACCAACTGGGACGAAGGGCAAGGTCTTGCCGCCGCTTCCGCGGCAGATCGCGGCTGTTCGATGGTATTGAGGAAAAAGGAGCCTGACTATGCGGATTGGTGGATGTACAGGGGCACGTTCCTCGTGGGGATCGTGTCTTTGGAGCGAAGCTATCAGTAGCAACCGAAATTGATGGTGTTCTGGTGATCAGAGCCGGCGGGATACATCGGGCACGCTGGCATAGTTGTGCTGCGCGGATGATGGGAGGTTTCAGGCCGTCTCGATCTCAAGCACGAGAACCGCTGGGTGAAACGGCGCGAAGTAGCGGAAATGGGTGCCCTTGTTTGTCTTCGGTTGATGGTTGATGGATGTGTGTCGGTTGATCCTTGACACTCTTGTTGTGGTTAGGCCTGGTCGCGGTTGCGGCAGGCCTTCTTGTTTCTTACCGCACCGGTACTGGCGCGAGCGGCGGTTTTCACGAGGTTGTCACCGATCCAGAACCGCAGCAGGTCGCCATCGACGTGCACATCGCAGCGAGACCCGGCATGGTGGCGACCCACCGAGACCTGCTGCCAGGAAACACACACCACCCCGTTCGTGGTCACTGTCCGCGCTACCCAATCCTGGCCACCGCGCTCGGTGGCACTGGCCATTGCCGCCGGTGCCAAGGACGGCGGCACCGGGGATCGCGCGGTGAAACGCTGGGCCGGGGTATCCATCTTCAAGGACTGATGTGGGCGATTGGTGTTGTAATCGAGCACCCATTCGTCCAAAGCATGCTGGGCAGCGTTGAGGTTGGCGAAAGGTTTGACCTGGGAAAGGAACTCGACCCGCAGACTGCGGTGGAACCGCTCGATCTTGCCGGTCGTGGTCGGCGAGCGGGGTTGAGTCAGTAAGTGCTCGATGCCGTGCTCGCGGCAGATCGCATCAAAGAGCACCTCGACCGGCGGATGATTGAACCGGCCCGTGAACACCTTCCCGTTATCGGTCAGAATCTGCTGCGGCACACCAAAAGAAGCGATCGCCTCGCGCAAGCCGTCACAGACCGCCCTAGTGCGTTCCCGGGCCATCAACCGAGCACAAACACACATCCGCGAATGATCATCAACCCCCGTCAACGCCTTAGCGCAGCTGCCATCGGCCAACGGGAACCCGCCCACCACATCCATCTGCCACAATTCCATCGGCGCCCCGCGCTCCCAGCGTTTCCATTTACGCGAACGCCGATCCCGCAACGCCGGGTCAACCAACCCCGCCCGCAGCAACGCCCGATACACCGCCGACTCCGACGGCACCGGACGCACATTGCGTTTAGCGAGTTCGAACACCAACCGGCGCGGACCCCAATACGGACGCGAGCGCCGCAACTCCAACACCGCCGCCTCCACCTGGGCCGGCATCTGATGCGGACACGACGCCGGCCGATGCGACCGATCCGCCAACCCCTCCAACCCCTGCGCCTCATAGCGGGCCAACCACGCATGCAGCGTCTGCCGCGACACCCCCACCTTGGAGGCCACCTGCGAAATCGATAACCCGTCACTAATCACAGCCAACACGGCCTGATACCTCTGCTCGACCACGCTCAACTCCCTCATCCAGGGAGTGTCAAGGATCAACCGAAACAGCCGTAAAGCATCAGCCGAAACACCGTCAGGCATCAACCGACATAGAAACGTCAAGCATCACCCGACGTCATACACGGAAATGGGTGCCCTCGGCAGGATTCGAACCTGCGACACCGGCTTTAGGAGAGCCGTGCTCTATCCCCTGAGCTACGAGGGCGGGGGACCTATGTGAATAGGTGTCTAAAACTCTAGCGGGTCGGTGGGGATGTTTCGGACGACGGATCACGGCGAGCCGGTGATGTTGCTTTTGGTGCCCAGGCGATCCAGTGGGATTAATGGGTCTTATGTGACTGGGTGATAGATAGAGGGTTGCCCTGTTAGGCGTTGACGGTTTTTTTGACGGTGCCGGTGTAGGTAGTGGGCAACCACGTTGCGGCCCAAGGCGAATCCGATCATGACGGAGTCTTCGCGCCAGCCGTAGCAGCGGTCGTAAACGCTTTGGCCGGTGTCGGTTTTGGTGTGCTGGCGCAGGTGTTCGACGCGGTTGTAGCCGCGTTTGTCATCTTCTTTGGTGTTGTCGATGCTGTGGGCTTGCACGGTGTCACAAGGTGGTGGCGAAGTCGATGTACCAGCGGTGGATTCCACCTTTGTTGTGGCGCGCGTAGATTTTCGCGACCGGCAGTGGCTCGTAGGCCATTTCACCGGTATCAATGATGCTGCGTTCGTATAGGTGACCGTCGACGGTCCAGATGTCGTGAGTGTCGCGGCACGTGCATTTGATCTGAGTGAAGAAGGTGGGCGACGATGTGACGCGACAGCGCCCGGCGGCGGTGAGCCGCTCGACGGTCTTCTTGCGATACGGAGGTGGCACTACCGTGCCGTCCCCGACGACGAACTGCCCACGGTCAGGATCGGCGCGCGATACCCGCTTGCAGGGGTTCAGGCAGCCGAGGCGGCGGGCCAATTCCACGCCGGTTTGGCGCAGGCCGTCCCTGAACAGTTCGATATGCTGGTAGAGCTTGGTCTGCGCGTAGGTGTTGCAGTGTCCAGGGCCATCAGCGTCTCAGTCGTCCCCGCAGCTGCGGTGCTCAAATCCCTTACCTGACTGGGGTAGCTTGTACCAACTGACCTGCGACTCGCGCATGCTGGTCTCCGGCTACCTGATCGCGCACACCACTTGGATTCCTGCGTCCTGAGTCCTTCGCGGTGTGTTGGCCTATTCACCCCGAAAGTGCCGACCACCTCAAGGGTAGCGCACTCAATCTCAGCTAGTTTATGATGTAAACCATCTGCAGTCTTAGTTGTTACGCCGTTATTGCTATGGCCAAGGTTCGCATGTCCGGTTGGTGAAGAGCGGTATTCGGCAGTCTGGGAGGGGCGCGGTTATTCGGCTAGGACATCGCGACGGGCCGATGCGGCGCAGGTGGAATACGGTCCGTTTGGTGCGCGTGTTTAGCGCAGTGATGCTGTACGTTTCGGCTGCGCTGCTTTGTGCGTGCTCCCGAATTGTGGCGGGTAGTCCGCAGGCGCCTACCGACGTAGTGGCGATAGCGCCATTCCCGCCGCCGGCCCCTGGCCATGTGATCGCGGGCGAGCAGTATCGGCTGATCCGAGAACGGGGCGTTGGCGGTACGGACCAGTTAATTCTTGCTGACATGGTGGTGGTGTGCATGGCGCCTGCGGTCTACCCGGAGGCGCGTACAGCACGCCAACGCGCACTTCTTCTTGTAACGCCCGGGACGCCACGCAGAAGTTTCTACGAAGCGCGTGTGCTGGTTGCGGCTGCCTGGGTTTATGTATGTCCGGAGCAAGGGGCGCGATGAGGAGGCGCATTATGATGGACACGGCCACGGAATACCGCAGTTGCCTCGGCAGTGGGCGCAAGCCATCCTCGATCGCTAATGACGCATCGCAATGGGATTTGGCGCTTGCGTCTAGGGTGGTTTCGCCGTGAAGTTGCGTATTGAGGAGTACTTGGACGGCAAAGGTGCTATCACCTTGCCAGACGGTTACACCGTCAACTATTACCTTGAGCGTGCCGTCGAACAGCTGGGCGACACATTCGCGTACCGATACCTGGACTTCAATGCGAACTCCGATGGCGAACCCAACGATCTCAACTGGACACAGCTTGGCCAGCGCTCGCAAGCCGTAGCGGCACGGCTGCAGCAAGTCACCAAGCCCGGTGATCGTGTCGCGATCCTCGCTCCGCAGGGCATCGACTATGTGATCGGTTTCTATGCCGCCATCGAGGCAGGCAACATTGCCGTTCCACTGTTTGCTCCGGAGCTTCCTGGCCACTCCGAACGGCTGGATGCGGTCCTCACCGATGCGCAGCCCACCGTGGTGCTGACCAACAATGCCGCCGCGGAATCGGTCAGCAGATTTGTCCGCGGGCTGCCCCGGGAACGGCGCCCCCGTGTGGTCGCGGTCGACAGCGTCCCCGATTCGGTGGCCGCCACCTACGTCAAGGTCACACCGGATACCGATGACATCGCATACCTGCAGTACACGTCGGGATCGACCCGGGTTCCCGCTGGTGTGGAGATCACGCACCGTGCGGTGATGACCAACGTTCTGCAGATGATCATCTCGGTGGGCCTGGATGACAGCATCCGCAGTGTCAGCTGGCTGCCGCTGTACCACGACATGGGCCTGCTGATGATTCTGTTCCCGCTGTGCGGCGGCCGGATCACCTTGATGTCGCCGGTGTCGTTCGTGCGCCGTCCCGGACGGTGGATCAAGGAACTGGCCGCCGAGGCGCACCTGGGCCGAACCTTCGCCGCCGCACCGAACTTCGCCTTCGAGCTGGCCGCCGAGCGCGGTCTGCCCAAGGACAACGAGGAACTCGATCTGAGCAATGTCGCGGGTCTGATCAACGGTTCCGAGCCGGTGAGCATCTCCTCGATCCGCAAGTTCAACGACGCTTTCGGGCCCTACGGACTGCCGCCGACGACTATCAAGCCTTCCTACGGCATGGCCGAGGCGACGCTGTTCGTGTCCACCATTCCTTCCGATGCCGAGGCCTCGGTGGTGTACCTGGATCGCAGGGAGCTGGGCAACGGCCGTGCCGTCCGGGTCGCCGAGGATGATGAGCATGCGGTTCCGCAGGTGTCCTGCGGCAAGATCTCGCGCAGCCAGTGGGCCGTGATCGTCAACCCCAATGCCGATACTGAGCTGGCCGACGGCGAAGTCGGGGAGATCTGGCTGCACGGCGACAACCTCGGCCGCGGTTACTGGGGCAGGCCCAAGGAAACCGACTTCTCCTTCCGTAACAAGCTGCAGGCCCGGCTCGACCAGGGCAGCCATGCCACCGGCACCGAGCCCGGCGCTACCTGGTTCCGCACCGGAGACCTGGGTGTGTACCTCGACGGTGAGCTGTATATCACCGGACGGGTCAAGGATCTGGTCATCATCGATGGCCGTAACCACTATCCGCAGGACATCGAGGCCACCGTCGAGGAAGCCTCACCGGCGGTGCGACGCGGTTTCGTGGCGGCGTTCTCGGTGCCCGCGGACGAGCTGCCCGCTGGCGTCGATCAGGGTAACGGCACGGGGGAGCGGGTGGTCATCGTGGCCGAGCGTGCGGCGGGCGCGGGCCGTGCGGCACCGGAGCCCATTGTCGATGCGATCCGCGCGGCCGTCTCATGGCGTCACAGCCTGCCCATCGCGGACATCCAGCTGGTTCAGGCAGGCGCTATACCGCGTACCACCAGCGGAAAGCTCGCACGCCGAGCCTGCCGCCAGGAATACCTGGACAACAAACTCGGCGTGCGCGCTTGATGAGCCGCGTCGGTGGCAACTGAGCTCTCATGTAGTTAAAGCAAGTCGAACAACGAGACCACTTTTGTCGGGTGGATTACGAAAAGGACCCCGCGTGGTTCGGGTCCCTGCTTGTTCACGTATGCTTCTGCGGCCTCGTGCGGGAGGTAACGGTTGGCGATTTCACGGAATGCGCTTTTCACGTGTTCAGGATCGGCGTCTGCCTCTGCCGTGCCTTGTATCTGGATATAGGAATAAGGCGGCGTCTCGATGTCTACGGTGAGCACGACACGTGGGTCCCGTTGCAGTGCTTTGCCTTTCGCCTCGTCCGGTGATGTGCAGAAGATTAGAGTGTCGTTTTTGAGTAAGAACCAGATCGGTGACACCAACGGTCTGCCATCCTTCGCCAGGTAGCCAAGCTTGCCGACCTTCGTCCCTTCCGATAGAAACTGCCGGACTTGTGGATCATCCAATGAGGTCATGCTTCCAAAGTAGCGACTCCGCGGATAGCGGTCGAAGATTGTAGGCTTAAGAGCCCTTTTTAGGCGCATAGTTGGGGTTGGTTTGTGCCGCCGTCAGGTTCTAACTAGTAAGCGGCTCATCGAGATCTGCAGAGGCCGGACACCAAGCCACTCGCTGCCTACCCGAGCAAGCCAGCATCACTCCCAAAAGCTGGGGACCAAGATATACAGCGCTATTCATTCGGGGTATCGCACAGCGCCTGACGCGTCTGGCGCGGGTTGGTTTGTGGCCCTTCGCACTTGCTCGGGATGGATGACGACTCGCACCGATGGTTGGGTCGTCATGTGTGCGCGAGTTGGTCGCCGTGTTGCGCGGCGGCGTCGCCCCAATAGCGTGCGAATAGTCGTTCTATCAGTTCCTGGGTGCGGTCTGTGTGCAGGGTGACCGCGCCGGTGATAGATAACCATTGTTCTGGTTCTCCGACAGGTGTGGCGATGATGATGGAGGCGCGGGGATCGGCGCTTAGGCGGGCAATCTTGACAGTATCTGGGCCGGTGAATAATTGGATGGTGCGCTCGCCGGTGGCTTCGAACCATACTGGTCGGGGCTGGGCGGGGTTGATGCTGCTGGAAGAAACGGCCATGAGCGTGGCCGACATTGCCCACGCCGTCGGCTACGCCGACGGCTTCGGATTCAGCGCCGCATTCAAACGGGTACGCGGGCTCAACCCGCGCGAGTTCCGGCGCACCGCGCACGAAACCGACTGACCCGCCCGCCGCGGCGCGCTTGCCACCGGGCCCGGCGGCGACACCCGGACCCGACGCCGATCAATGGGGCGCCTTCGAGGCGGGGGTGGGTACATGTCCGAGTCGCAGTAGGGGCGATGGTCGCTACGGAGATCTTCATGTTGTGGACGTGAGCTCGTGAGATGAGGTCTAGTTAGGCGGCGATGATTCCCTCAATGGTTGCGGGATCGCCAGGAAAGATGGCCGGCAAGTCGGCGATCGCTTCGGTGCGGGAGGCGTAGGAGGCCAAGAGATCATTGCCTATGCCGATCTGTCCGATACCTGAGTTGCCAGGACATAGTCGAACCATGCCAAGGCGCTGGGGCTGTGACTGGATGGTGGGTAGACCGGTTGCCTGGAAACGACCCGCGCACACTCTAGATTGCAAGGAAATCAAAATATCAATATAATCTCGCTCTAATGAGCCGCTTGTTTCGCCTAAAGATCGGTGCTGGAGTGGTGTTGATGTGATCGTGTACGCGGTTGAGGGTCGGCGGTAATGGTTTTGTATGACTCGTTTCCCCTATTTGGGGGACACGAAGATATCCAATTAGCGGATATGTGGTAGCTATTTGATGCTGAAGAATCTGATTTCTTGTAACTGGGCCGGATCGCATGGACTCAAGCGTCGCGTGCACGGCCAATAAATTAGACAGGATATTTCGGAGGTAGCATGCAAGCTTGCAGCCGACAGGCGGCGGGGCTCACCACGCAGTCAAGGCAGCACTAGTCCATGAACCAGTCCGATCGAGCCGGTGCGATTCTCCGCGTTGAAAAGTGGTTTCCCGGCATGACCGCCTATGTAGTGTGCTCTTGCACCTTGGGAATTGTCTGTGTCTTGGTGTTGGACAGCTATTTCCCGGGAAAGGTTCTCGCATCAATTGTTCTGCTTGTGTTAATGGCTGCCACCATGATTTATTGGGCAAAGCAGAATTTTATAGAGGATCGCCGCCTCGAGCCTCTGGTGATTATGTTTGTGGCTCTTGGGCTGTTTATTGCAGCTGTCTTCGCCGCTCAACCTGCGCTAGGCGCCTTGGGTGCTGTCTATCCGGTCATATTCACCGCGTTGCCAATACGAACAGCTTGTGCGGTAGCGGTCCTAATCAGTTTCATTCCAGCGGTGGTCGTGTATTTGGTCGCTGACGGGTACTGGCTGCACTGGGAATATGGATTGGTATTGACCTTCGTCGCGGGAGTTACCGGCCCCACGATGGGGGTGATTCTCACAAGAAGCGCCAGGATAAGTATGCGCCTCGATTATCTGACAACTGAGCTGGCAAAAAGTCGGTCCGAAGTCGAACAGCTGTCCAGGGAGGCGGGCGTGAACGCTGAGCGCGAGAGGCTTGCCCTGGAGATACACGACACCTTGGCCCAAGGGTTCGCTAGCATCGTTACTCTTTCGCAAGCTATCGAAACTGAGTTCTATGAACGGCCGCATACTGCCAAACAACATCTGCGGCTGGTGATTTCCACCGCTCGGGAAAGTCTCAACGAAGCACGGGCTATGGTCAGTGAACTCACGCCAGCTGCGATGTGGAACCTATCGTTGACCGCAGCGATGGAGCGGTTGGCCATGCAGCTGGAGCAGCAAACCGGAATTAAGGCCCAAGTCTCGGCAGACCCGAAACTGCCGAGGCTTAGCACCTCCGTTGAAGTGGTGTTACTACGTGTCACTCAGGAGGCGATTTCCAATGTTCGTAAGCATTCCCGTGCCAGCAAAGTACGCATTGAACTGGCTCGTTCGCTGATGGGAGTGCGCCTAAATGTTGTCGATGACGGGATCGGATTGCCCGGCAGTTACCAACCTGGGTTCGGGCTGCCGGGAATCCGGACTCGCGTAGCGCAGATCGGCGGCAGGGTGTCTGTTCACTCGAGTCCTAAAGCGGGCGTCAGGATTGAGCTGGAGGTACCGCTGTGATCACGGTGTTACTGGTGGATGACCATCCGGTAGTGCGCGAAGGACTGCGAGGAATGATCGACTCAGAACCGGATATTTGTGTCGTGGGCGAGGCCGGCTCGGGCAGCCAAGCGTTAGAGCTCGTGCGGTCATTGCGCCCAGATGTTGTCATCATGGATCTGAAGATGCCCGGCATTGATGGCGTTGCAGCCACTGCCGCTATCGTGGCTGGACCATCGCCGTCGCGCGTTATCATCTTGACCACGTACGACTCGGACAGTGACATTATCCCCGCGGTCGAAGCTGGCGCCGCCGGGTACTTGCTCAAAGATGCGTCGTGCGTTGAGTTAGCTAATGCCATCCGGGATGCCGCCAGCGGCAAAACGGTGCTTGCGCCATCATTGGCCGGGCGACTCATGAAGATGATCAATCAGCCTACTAATCAACAACTTTCATCCAGAGAACTTGAAGTGCTTCGGTTGGTCGCACATGGACTCACCAACTCCGAAATCGGGGCTGACCTGTATATCAGCGAAGCAACAGTGAAAACTCACTTACAGCGGGTCTGCAGCAAGCTCGGTGTGGTGGGCCGTGCCGCTGCGGCCGCGACCGCCATCAGTAGAGGGTTGG
Source organism: Mycobacteroides chelonae (assembly GCF_016767715.1). Taxonomy (NCBI): domain Bacteria; kingdom Bacillati; phylum Actinomycetota; class Actinomycetes; order Mycobacteriales; family Mycobacteriaceae; genus Mycobacteroides; species Mycobacteroides chelonae. The sequence goes on from NZ_CP050145.1 coordinate 926,572, forward strand.
TAACTCTGGAGGAATAGGCAATTAAGCATTCTCCTGAAAAGGTTGGCGTGGAATAACATTGCCTAGTCAGGTACTGAACCCCCGGCCGGGTTGCAAACTGGCCCATCCTGGCCCCACGCCTCGGTATCGCCTGGTTGCCGCCGATGCCACGGTTTCTACGGTTCTTCGGTTGCATTGGGTCCGCTTGGGGCTCAGATAGCGACTGACCGGCATCCCGCGTCAGGATCGTGGTGACTGAAAGCCCTTGGCGTTGTTAAGCACCGCGAGTTCGTGGATTCTGTCTTTTTGCAGATCCCCTGTGCTCTTCTGGCGGCCCACCATGACCGGGCCGCCCCGCCTAAGGGCCCTATGTTGACGAGTGCAGCTCTTGGCACCGGGGCGCTTTCGAGGGCGGCTGCGGCTGACGATCAGTACGAGGAGTCCGCCTCCGACAATCATGTAACCCGATGCGCGACGGGCCAGAAGATGAAGCTCACGTTGTGGTTGCTGCCAGGGTGCCGACGACAGCATCAGGGGAATCGCCAGCATCATGGTCGGCCAGATATGACGCCATGAGCCGCGCAGCCCTTCTCTTCATGTCGCCCGTGGCCGCGATCGAGATCAGACGTGTCTGCTGACACGGCTCGTCCCAGGCAGGCATTCGTCCGCGTCCACCGTGGTTGCCGCACCGATACATGGAATCCGCCCTTGAAATCTATAGATTAGCTAAAAAAATATTTGATACTTAACTGTAGTTCCATTCTGTCTATGTGATCGCACGGAACTTCGTGCTGACATCGCAAGTTATACATGGCGCATGCGAGTCCAACGTCCACCAAACGGTTGACAGGTAGTCCACCTTCTGGTGAGTGTCAAAGTCGGTCAAGAGGACGATTGCACAGACGCGGTCAGGCTTGTTACATTATGTAGCGGTTTATAGATCCCGTCTTTTGTCCAACGTAGACATACTTAATGTATCCCTATGAAATCGACTAATGACCACGGTGAAAGTTAATTCCGAGCTTCCCGCAATGTTTATGTGGGAAGTAGTCACAAATCCGTCCTATTGGTACATAAGTTCAAGCGGTTTCGTGCCACGCGTAGGAAACCGATTTTGGGTTGACTGTTTGCCTTTGCTGGGTACCCAATATTCGGGGTTGCACGAAGGTGAAGTCACGGCAGTGGAGCCGGAGCTACTACTGGAACTGGCCGTGCGCACATACGCTGGCAGAGGACAACATCAGCATTGGAATGTCAAGTGCAAGTTAATATCTCATGGTAGTGGGACTCTCGTTGAGGCCGTGGTAGGCGGGTTAGATACCCGCCGCCGTGAGCACCGCATTCTCTTACGCGTCGTTGAAAAGATTGTTGAGTTGAGCCTGCCGCGGCATCACGGCGATTTCCCTGGATGACGCCCCGCGATAGCGCGGAGCATTCCGTGCGCGTCATCACGCGAACTACGTTCTGTTTTCTTCTGAACTAATTACAAAGGTGTTCTTTTCAGGAAGCTTCCCATTCTCCGTTGGAGCTCCTGTGAGGTTCATTACTGAACCAGAAAATCTGTTTTGTCGCGCACGCCGCAGTCTGGGCAATTCCAATCGACTGGAATATCGGCCCACGGGGTTCCGGGTGGAAATCCTTCACGCGGATGACCAGTGGTTTCGTTATACCGATACCCGCATTCGGGGCACTGGGCGCCTGCCATCTGGATCCTCCTTCACTCCGGGCTGGACCGCTCTGTCGGTCATGCCTCGCAGAAAGTGTGTATTGCCGATCGAGTATGAGCAATCTATATTTAGTAGCTGGTATGGCAAGTCGGGGGACTTGGAGGAGTAACGATGCGAGTAATGTCATTCGATAGCCGGGAACGGCGACCAGCCTGCGACCCCACGGGGAGCTGGCGAGATCCGAAGCGGATCTTGTGGCTACTGGGTCTTATCGTCCCGGGGCTTGTGGCTCTATCCTGGCTACTTGTCAAGATCAGCGGCGTGACCCTGTTTTGGTGGCTAGGGCCGATCTTGGTCTTCGTGATCATCCCCATCTGCGACGAGATCGCGGGCTCCGACCGTGAGAATCCGCCCGAGGCCGTCCTGGAATGGCTAGAACATGACCTGTTCTACCGAATTGCGACGTATCTTTACCTACCCAACCAGTACCTATCGCTCATCCTTGCCTGCTGGTTTTGGAGCGGCGGGGGTTGGCTGACAATGACCTGGATCGATAAGACCGGATTGATGCTGACTGTCGGAACAATCGGCGGAATCGGTATCAATACAGCCCATGAACTGGGCCACAAGCGCGTCAACACCGAGAAGTGGCTCAGTAAAATTGCTCTCGCGCAAACCGGGTACGGGCACTTTTTCATCGAGCACAACCGTGGGCATCACGCCCGGGTAGCGACGCCTGAGGATCCCGCCACTTCGAGGTTCGGCGAGAGCCTTTATAGATTCATTCCGCGGTCGGTGTCTGGCAGTCTTCGCTCCGCGTGGGCGATCGAGAGCGGTCGGTATAAGAGAATGGGCCGGTCGCGATGGTCCCTGGGCAACGACATCCTCAATGCCTGGCTTATGACAGTCGTGCTATTCGCGGTCTTGCTTCTGTGGTTTGGGCCGGTGGTTACGCCTTGGCTGATCGGCCAGGCGATCTTCGGGTTCTGTCTGCTGGAGTCAGTGAACTATCTCGAGCACTACGGGTTGCGCCGCCAAAAACTTACTGACGGTAGGTACGAGCGGGTCCGGCCATCGCACAGCTGGAACAGCAACACAGTCATTGCCAATGTCTTTCTGTTTCATCTGCAGCGACACTCGGATCATCACGCACACCCCGTACGCCGCTACCAGGTACTTCGCCATACCGAGGAGGCGCCGCAACTGCCCCGGGGCTACGGGACAATGTTGTTGTTGGCAATGTTTCCGCCTGTGTGGCGAAAGGTGATGGACCCCAGGGTCCTGCGTCACTACAACGGCAACATCGAACTCGTCGGCCTGCCCCCTCGAAGCCGGCGCTGAGTATGAGTGGAAAAAGACAGCACGACATGAACAAGGAATCACCGGCGAGCGAAGCAGCGGCGGCGCTAGCAGCGGGGCGCGATGTTGAAGCGCTGCGGCTAGCAGAGAGCGCAGTAGCTGCCCGCTCGACTGACGCTCTGGCTTGGAGAGTAATCGCCTATGCGTATGCCAACCAGGGTTCACAGCACCTAGCCATCGAGAGCGCGATGAATGCCGTCACGTATGCACCGAGTGAGCCAATCAGCTACTACACCTACGCATGGGTCTTGAGTAATGCCTGCAAGTACCGCATAGCGCACGATGCGGTGGACCAGGCGCTGCGGCTCGACCCCAGTTTTGTTGACGCGCTGCGTTTACGGGCCGCGATTCGTCATCGGCTCGTTGACAACGAGAGGCATGCACCAGAGGTTGCCGATGGCAACGAGGGGTGAGCTGCTGATGCGGGTGACCTCCCGCAGGGCTTTCTTGGCCATGACCGCTGGTGTTGGCATCTCAGCGGTCGGACTGAGCGGTCGGCGAGAGCTGACACGCAGCCATTACCAGGCAATCGTTGTCGGCAGTGGATACGGCGGGGGCGTCAGCGCCCTACGGCTTGGACAGGCGGGTGTGCGTACGCTAGTGCTGGAGAAGGGCAGACTTTGGGACACGCCCGACGCTGACGGGAGCCGTTTCTCGAAGGTACTTCCGTGTGATAACCGAGCCGGCTGGTTCACGCCGGTAGCGCCTAGCATCGTGCCAAGTTATATGGGATTTTCCATGGCCGATGTCGCTAGACACACTCAAACCAAACAGCCCGTGCAGGCCGGTATCTGCGAGAAATCAGTTCACGGCGCCCACAGCATCTTTCGTGGCATCGCGGTAGGCGGTGGGTCGATGGTTAACGCCGCCGTCGCAGCCATACCAACTCCAGCACAGGTGCGAGAAGCATTTCCCGATATAGATACTGTGCAATTCCTCCGCAAGTACATGCGCCGAGCTGAAGACATGTTGCGCATCAGTCACCGGGACATGTCCTGGTTTGAGCAGACACACTGGTACCAATATGCCCGGGTTGCAAGACAATACGCTGCAAATGCCGGGTACTCGATTGACTACACCGGTAGTGCCTACAGTTTCGAATACATGGAACGAGAAGACGCGGGGCAAGTCCCGAGATCTGCGCTGGCCCTGGAGCAGCAGTTCGGCAACAACTATGGTCGTGTCGGCAGCGTCGACCGAACGTACCTGGCCGCAGCGCAAGCCACAGGCAATGTCTTGGTCCGCGCGCTAACCGAAGTAACCGCAATCAGGCGCGAGCCAGATGGCGAATGGGTGGTATCCACCCGAACGATTGACCGCTGGGGCAAGATGCTGGGCCAGCGGGAGATTGGTTGCGAACACCTGTATCTGAACGCTGGGGTGCTCGGCACCGTAAAACTCCTCCTGCAGGCACGCGACACGGGTGCGTTGCCTGATCTTAGCGACGAGATTGGATGCGGCTACGGAAACAATGGCGATGTCATGGTCGCCCACATGCTCAAGGAAAGCGACCCGGCTGGAACCCATCAGTCGATCATGGGCTTGATCAACATTGACGGGCGCTACGATCCGTCCAACCCGGTATTCGCCACGATCTTCTCCATTCCGCTCGCTGTCGAGACACATGCCCTGGCCTACTACGCCATGGTGAAAACCGATGACCGAGCTGAGATCACCTACGACCGAGAATCCGACACCGTCACTGTTAACTGGCCCCAGGCGCATACAGACCATCTGTTCGAGAAGGCTCATGCTGTATTCGATAGCCTTACCGGCGCCAACGGGGTCGACTACCGCGAGGATCTGTTCGAAGGTAGCGCCTTTGCTGCCAACACCGTGCACCCCATGGGTGGATGCGTTCGAGGCAAAGCCACCGACAGCTATGGACGCCTTAAGGGATACCAGAACCTATATGTTAATGACGCGTCTTTGATTCCGGGCTACCTCGGGTGCAACCCCTTTATGACAGTCACCGCGCTTGCTGAACACAACATGGAGGCCATCCTCCAAAACCGACGCTGAAAACTTGCGCCGGACCAGCTGCTTTAGCGGGCTCGTAGGCGGTGAATCACCTCGCCCACCGGCAGATAGCACTAGCAGCTGACCCGCTCCTTGATGAGCTGGCGAGAACTTCGCTGCCATCGCCCGCGCCGTCGGCTCCGCGGATGCCTTCGGGCGGCGACCTGGCACCGCCGCAGCGGTGGTGTGGTTCGCTGGCGCTGGTCTGGTTCCAGGACCTGAACCCGGCCCTGGATGTGGGGCGCCCGCCCGAATGCTTCGTGAGGGCAATATCGATGTCGTGACTACACGAATTGCATACTACTGCAGGAAAATTCGAAGGTAGTGGATACGAGCGCGATAGGCAGGCTGCGCCTTCGCAGGCGACGCCGTCGTTGGGACCTATGTGAATAGGTGTCGAAACTCTGCTGGGTCGGTGAGGCGTTTTAGATGACGGTTGGCGGCGAGTCGGTGGTGTTGTTCTTGTTGCCGGGGTGAGGCAATGGGATTAGTGAGTGGGCGGTGGATGGACGTGTGCCCGTTTATACGTCGATGATTTTGACTGCGCGGGTGGCAGATATTGGCCTACGGCGTTGCGGCGCAATGTGAATCTGATCATGACGGCGTGTAGGCGGATAGGACTATGCGCGGTCATGCGTCGGTAGAGGGTGCGGTCTAGGGGTGTTGTTGAGTGCTGGGGACATGCCTACTCACCGACGTTTCAGGGGCGCATCAGCCTCTGCTCTTATTCGCCATGCGTGCCGGCGAGCCCTTTTCGAGCTGGCTACTGCGTGTTGAGTTACCGTCAACTTGTGCGGGAGTCGACTTTCCAACGTGCGCGAACAGCTGAACACAAACGCGAGCGAGCGGCTGCGATGCTCGACGCCGCTCGTTCGTTAGCATCTGAAGTGGGAGTGTCGTCGGTGACTTTGAATGAGCTAGCCGATCGTGCCGGTATCCACCGTTCTGCGGTGCGTCGTTACTACAGTTCCTACAAGGAGGTCCTGCTCCTTGTAGGACAAGAGCGATGGCAACACTGGTCTGTCAACGTTTGTGAGTCACTCGAAGCTGCCGGCCAAATGCCTTGTCGTGCATAGCGACTCCACCGGTGCACGGTCCTGCGCCGTTAATGGCGTGGTGCCGCCCAAGCCGCGGACCGTATAGGGCACACACGCAGGAGGCTGAATTTGTTGATCTATATGGCTTTGTGCAGCAGGATCCGCTGTTGTTTGTAGCGGGCATCAAGGCCGGTGACAGTAATGTCAAGTTTTCGTGTCACGTCCATGAGATACGAGCTGGCAGTGAATATTCCACTGGGCTGGGAGTTGTTCAGCGGTGTGTGCACGCAACGCCAGTCCCAAAGTCTTCCAGGTGAGGCACGTGTAACTCGACGTTCGCGCGTTCCCATGTATCTCTGTGTCCGGCCGGTCTGTGGGGCTTGGTAATGGGTACGCGGATCGCGAGAACGCGGTCTCGCAGGTGTCCTGCGGCAAGATTCCAGGCTACCAATGGGCGGTGATCGTCAACCCAATGCCGATGAGGAGCTGGCCGACGGTGAGGTCGGGGAGTTCTGGTTGGCGGCAACAACGTCGGCCGCGGTTACTGGGGGAGAACCAAAGAGACGGACTTCTCGTTCGGCAACATACAACGGCTCCTTTAGGAACGCATCCGCCAGTTACAGCGTCCTCCTCGAACCACAATGAATGAATGGAGATGCCTACGGCTCCCACAGGACGTAGTCGCACTATCCGTAGCGGCGGTGCACCGTATCACCGATAGTCCGCACACCGGACAACAGTTTGCGCTGCTTAAGTAAATATCGTACGCAACGCCCTGAGCACTTCGTCCGTTCCGGGCTTAGTTGGCCACTCTCGGGTACTCATAGTCAGCTAGGGATTCGGCCTTCATTTCCGCATCTTGATGGCCATCGCCGTGCTAGTGGTCGGATGAGGGCCTTTCAGTATGACATCCAAGATTGACCTGGCCTTGGGGAAGCTGCATCTGACGCTCGGCATGGCGCTGCTGGAACAGTTCTTCGGCTAGCGAGTCGACCATTCGGTCCTGTGCGAAAAAGCACCCAAATCAGCTCTTGGATAAGTGATCTGCGGCCGCGGACAGCAACAACAAAGACTGGTTGAGCTCCTCTCAGCGGGTGGTGCGCGCTGCAGCATGCCAAGCCCGCACTCGGAGAGAGTGCAGATCGACACACGAGACCTTGTTGCACCACCGTGTGCGGCCAGCTACCGCTGCCCGCTCAAAAAAGGGACTTTAGTTTGTATTGCTGCACAATCCGAGAAGCGATACTACTTGGATAGTTCGAGCTGCAGGGAGTGTCATGGTCACCATCTCGGTGTTGAAGAGATATGAGTGCTATCCGGATTGCATTAAACTTCCAATTACGTTACTTTCCAGCCCTTAGGTAGTGATAGCCGGCGATGGGAGGTGTTTGTGGAGTCGAGCATGAGGGCTATGTTGCCGGGAGTCGTCTGCGGTGTTTCCGCGGGCGACGGCGGATCTGTTCGTCGAGAATCTCGTTGCGGTGCAAAAACTTTGGTTGATTCTGACGTGGCGTCGAAGCGACGCGCGACGACCGGTTGGAACCCGTTCAAAATATGCGCGTCAGCGGTAAGTCGCGGACTGCTCTGGATGTTAGCTGACCTCCGCTTCTTTCCGCTAGTCGCTGCCACTACGGGATTGATAGCTGTCCACAGAGACTCGCAGGCGCAATGACGACGCAGGACGGTCGCCGCGCCGCCACTGATGGCGTTGCGGCGATCCAGGATTGGACGACCGGATACGTCAAGCGGCACCCGCTGGAATCCCTCGAGACCGTCGGCGAGCAGTTCGTGCTCGGTGTCCGCACCATCCAGTGGTTCTTCATCGACCTGTTCACCGGCCAGTTCCAGTGGCAGGAGTTCGTCAGGCAGGGCGCCTTCCAGGCCGGCACCGCCGTCGTGCCCGTCATCCTGGTCACCCTGCCCATCGGTGTCACGCTCTCCATTCAGTTCGCACTGCTCGCCGGGCAGGTCGGTGCGACATCACTGGCCGGTGCGGCCAGTGGTATCGCGATCATCCGGCAGGCCGCCTCCCTGGTGGCCGCGATTCTCATGGCATCGGCGGTGGGTTCGGCGATCACCGCCGACCTCGGCTCGCGCACCATGCGTGAGGAGACCGACGCTATGGAGGTCATGGGTGTCTCGGTGATCCGTCGGCTTGTCGTGCCCCGTTTCGGCGCGGCCATCATGATCGCGGTCACGCTGACGGGTGTGGTGTGTTTCGTCGGCTTCCTTGGTGCCTATCTGTTCAATGTGTATTGGCAAAGCGGCGCGCCGGGCAGCTTCGTGTCAACCTTCGCGTCGTTCGCGAGCCCGGGCGATATGACGCTCGCCCTCATGAAGGCGGTGATCTACGGCGCCATCGTGGCGGTGGTGGCCTGCCAGAAGGGTCTGTCGACCAAGGGCGGCCCGATCGGTGTCGCCAACTCGGTGAATGCGGCGGTCGTGGAATCGATCCTGCTGCTGATGACGGTCAACCTCGCCATCAGCCAGCTGTACAACATGCTGTTCCCTCGAATGGGGCTCTGATATGAGCGTATCGAGGCATCTCCCTCGGATGAGAAGATCTTTCGTTATTGGGTCCAGGCAGGCCTTCCGCTCGATCGGTAGATCCGGGCACATGGTCGCGTTCTTCGTGCGCGCGATCGTCGGTGTTCCGATTGCGTTGCGCCACTACCGGAAAGAGTTCCTGCGCCACCTTTCCGATGTTGCCTGGGGTAATGGCTCCCTGGTAGTCGGTGGCGGCACTGCCGGTGTTGCACTGGTTTTGGGTGTCACCACGGGTGCTTTGGTGGCCATTGAGGGCTACAATTTCCTGGATCTGTTGGGCTTGGGTCCTGCCACCGGAATCATTTCGTCGTTGGCGAGCACTCGTGAATTGGCCCCCATTGTGGCGTCACTTGCTTTCGCGATGCAGGCGGGCTGTCGCTTTACCGCGCAGCTGGGTTCGATGCGCATCGCCGAGGAGATCGACGCCATGGAATCGGTTGCGATTCGGCCGATTCCGTTCTTGGTCACGACTCGATTGATGGCGGCGACCATCGTCACCCTCCCCCTGTATCTGGTCTGCCTCGGGATTAGCTATTTGTCCTGTCAGGTAATGGTGGGCATCCTTGGCGGCGGATCGGTCGGGTCGTATCTGCATTACTTCGGTATTGGGGTCAGCGGGATCGATATCGTCTACTCGGTGCTCAAGGCGGTTGTCTTTGTCTGGCTTGCCTCGACCGCTCAGTGCTACTACGGCTTCTACGCCAGCGGTGGACCCGAGGGTGTAGGCATCGCCGCCGGGAATGCAATGCGCGCGTCGATCACTCTGGTGATCATCGTCAACATGCTGCTCACGCTGGCCTTGTGGAGCGTGGATGCGGGCGCCAGGTTGGGCGGGTAGATGCCAAATTCTTTCGAGTCCGATGGCCGTGGTCCCACCGATGTACAGCTCTTTGCTAGTGGTGTTGCCCTGTTTGTCGTGGCGGGGTTGCTCACCGGTTTGATGCTCCTGAAGTCGGCAGGGCGTCTGAACGACTACGTTCGCGTGGTGGCCGACCTTGTCAATGTCGGTGATGGTCTGCCGCGGAAATCGGATGTGAAGTACCACGGCATTCTGGTCGGCGAGGTTGACGTTGTCACGCCGGCAGCCGACGGCAAGCCCAATTTCGTGTATATCAACCTGAAGTCGCAGTACGCCAAGTCCATTCCGGACACCGCGACCGCGCGTGTGGTTCCTAGCAATGTGTTCGCGGTGTCGTCGGTGCAGTTGGTGGACCGCGGACCGGGTGCACCCGTCCGCGGCGGGGCGCACATCGCCGAGGACACCCAGCTGCCGACCGTTCTGTTCCAGACGACGGTGAGCAAGCTGCGTGACGTCCTCAACGCGACCGGCCGCAGCCGTGACGGCAACACGGTGGGCATCCTGGCGGCTGTCGGCGCCGCTACCGACAACCGCCGCGTCAAGCTGCTCACCGGGGGCGCGCAGCTGAACCGCCTCATCGGTGAGCTCAACTCCATCGTGGCGACCGATACGGGGGCGTCTACCGTTTCGGCGCTGCTGAATGCGACTGAAGGGCTTAAGCAGTCGGCGCCGGAGTTACTGGACTCGCTCGGCGTGGCCGTCCAGCCCATGCGGGCATTGGTCGAGAAGCGCGAGCAGCTCACCAGCCTTGTGTCCGGAGGCCTGCACACGATAGGCGCGGCACACCAGGCCTTCTACAACCATTCCGATCAGCTCATCGGTATCACGTCCGACCTGGCACCCGTCATCGGCTCCTTCGCGGACAAGTCCCGCAATTTCGTCCCGGCGTTCAGCAAGCTCACCAATGTGTCGCAGAGATTCATGGACCACATGTGGATGCGGGATCGCGACACCGTGAACCTACGGGTAAACGTCTCGTTCACCCCCAGCTATGACTACACACGGGCCGATTGTCCGCGATATGGCGAGTTGAAGGGGACGAGTTGTTTTACCGCGCCCGAGCTCGTGGTACGTCCTGACTTACCCGAAGAACTACTGCCACAGAACTACAAGGTGCCTCCAGATCTGCAGCCTCCGCGCGGAACAGTTTTGGGCCCCAACGGAAACCTGGTCGCGGTCGGGCCCCCGTATGTGGTGCTACCCGGCGGACCGAGCCTGACCGATCCCAACCCGCCGCTGCCGCCGTGGCAGCCGGTGCCGGTGCCGCGCGTCCCCGGCACCGCCGACCCCGGACTACTGGAACCCCAACCGGACGTCGCGCCCGCCTCGTTCGGCGGGAATGTGGGTCCGGTCGGCAGCACCTTCGAACGCGCTCAGCTCAGTGCCATTACCGATAAGCCGGCGAGCTCATCCACCCAACTGCTACTCGGTCCCCTTGCTCGGGGCACCACCGTCACGATGGCTAGAAAGGAACTTTCCGAATGAGTTTCAGGCGACTATTGATCGCGCTGTCCGTCTTCGTGGCAGTGGCTCTGGCGTTGACATGGCTGGTGTATGCCACGTTGCGTCGCGAGATCAGTGGGGATACGACGGCATACTCGGCCGTGTTCACCGACGTTTTCGGGTTGCGCGATGGTGACGACGTGCGCATGGCCGGTGTGCGAGTGGGGCGCGTCCAGAAGATCGAGTTGGTCAACAACAAGCAGGCCAAGGTCGACTTTGTCGTCCAGAACGAGCAGAAGCTGTACGGCAACACCCTGGCCTCGGTGACGTATCAGAACATCGTCGGCCAACGGTACCTCGGTCTGTCGCGCGGCAAGCCCGGCGCTTCCGACAGCGACACAGTTCTACCGGAGGGGGCGACGATCCCTGTGGAGCGCACTGATCCGTCGTTTGATGTGACGACCCTGCTCAACGGGTATGAGCCGCTGTTCTCTACGCTGGATCCGGAACAGGCCGACAACCTCACCAAGGGTGTCATCCAATCTCTACAGGGAGATGACGCCTCAATCGCCACCCTCGTTACCCAAACATCAAGACTGACAGAAACTTTCGCGGGCCGCGATCAAGCGCTGGCGAACGTGATCACCAGCCTCAACACCGTTGCGGGGAATCTCTCGCTGCAGAACGAGAGCCTGGATAACACGATCGCCCACAGTCGAAAGATAGTGTCGGACTTTGATGCTCACCGTCCGACGCTGGTATCCGCGGTGGGCTCCCTGGCGCAGGTGACCCGACGCCTGTCGGCGATCACCAAGGAGGTTAATCCGTCGCTGGAAGAGTTGATCGGGCGCCAGCCCGGATTCGGCAAGCACCTGGTAGGCATCGAGCCGCAGCTCGCGTTCTTCGGCGACAATCTGCCGTTGGTGCTCAAGGGGCTGGCGCGCATGTCGAATGAGGGCGCGTTCCTCAATGTGTATGCGTGCGACCTGGATTTCACCAGCTTTTTTCCGGGTTTGAACGATGTGGTGCCGATCATCGTCAATGCGGCGACGCCCGGCAACGTCGCCCAATACACCCCGCGATGCAGGAACCTGGCCAATGGCTGAGCAATCGAGGTGGCAGAGGTTCAAGAGCCGGCCGGTCGAGACCTATAACAAGACCTGGCTCGGCTTAGTGGCGATAACTGTGGTCGTCGCGCTGATTGGAGTGATGCTGCTCGTGAAAGCCCTTGGGCTGGGGTACAGGAGCTACACCGCCGAGTTCGTGCAGGCCGCCTCCTTGCGGCCCGGTCAGCCGATCACGGTCGCGGGCATCCCGGTCGGGAGTATCACGAGCCTGCGGCTCGCCGGTGACCATGTCGAGGCGGGGCTTTCGGTTCGTGACGATGTGATCCTGGGTAAGGACACTAAGGCCTCCATCCGGGTGACCACGATCCTGGGCTCCAGGTTCCTGGATCTGCGTCCCGATGGTCCCGGATCGTTGCCCAACAGGACGATTGACATAGCGCATACAGAGGTTCCGTACGATCTTCAGGCCACGCTGAAGGACGTGACGACGACCTTCGAACAGGTTGATTTCGATAAGGTTGCACATTCGCTCAGTGTTCTCGGCAAGCAGCTCGACGGTCTACCAGAGGTGGTTCCGCAGGCCATGGAGAACATCCAGAGGCTCTCTTCGATCATTGCTGACCGTCGTGATCAGCTCGGCACGCTGCTCAAGAGCAGTGAGAAGATCACTAACACGCTGCGTAGTCAACAATCGAGTGTCGGCACCCTGATCAATCAGGGCCAGGCACTTCTTGGTGAATTCGTTTCGCGCCGTGGCACTTTCCACGCCATGATGCAGGCCCTGACCAACCTGGTCGAGCAGCTCGGCAAGATCGTGATCACGAACCGGCCGCAGCTCGACGAGATGCTCAAGACGATGCAGGAGCTTTCCGGCATGTTGGGCAAGCATGACGACTTGTTCCGTGACGCTCTGCAGGCGGGCGCGGTGGCGGTGCGCGGTGTCGCCAACAGTTCGGGAACGGGCAACGCCATCGACTTCAACATCACGAACGGGATCGTCATTGACTCCTGGATGTGCGCAATCAGTTCTCGTGCCAAGCAATTCGGCATGATCCAGTACTTCAAGGACTGCAAATGAGTATTGGCAAGGGCAGGCTGATTGCCATCATCGCCGCAGTCGGAATCGGTGCCGCTGCCGTCGTCGGCGCGGGTGCGTACTACGTGAAATCGCAGATCGACCACATCACGTTGACTGCGCAGTTCGACAGTGCGTCCGGGTTGTATGAGTCGAATGTCGTTGCGGTGCTGGGTATGCCGGTTGGCAAGATCACGAAGATCACGCCGCAGTCCGGGTACGTGGATGTCGAGTTCACCGTCGACAACCAAGTTAAGGTTCCCGTCGATGTGCAAGCGGTCACCTTGTCGACCTCGATTTTGACCGACCGCCAGGTCGAGCTGACCCCCCCGTATCGCGGCGGCCCGACGCTCAAGGACGGTGACACCATCGGTCTGGATAAGACGAAGACGCCGGTCGAGTTCGACCAGGTGCTGGGCGTATTCGACAAGTTGTCGGTGTCGCTCAAGGGAGACGGCAAGGGGCAGGGACCCGTTGCCGACGTCATCGACTCCGTAGCGGGGATCGCCGACGGTAACGGCGAGAAGATTAAGACCGGTCTCGGAGAATTGGCCAGGGCGCTGCGGCTCAGCTCTGAAGGCGGTGTGACCACTCGCGAGCAGATGACGACCATCATCAAGAATCTCAGCTCATTGTTCGATGCCGCGGCGCGCAACGACGCGCAGTTGCGCCAGTTCGCCTCGTCTATTCGTCAGCTCAGTCAGGTCCTCGACGATGAGGCGCTGGGCACAGGTGCCACCGGCCGCAAGCTCACTGACTTGATCAAGCAGGCCGGCGATGTGATGGAGGCCAACCGTGACCACATCAAGCAGACCGTCGTCAACGGCAATACCGCACTGAAAGCGGCCGTTGATGAACAGCGCAATTTGGGTGAGCTCTTGGATGTTGCGCCCCTAGCGCTGGAGAACCTCTACAACAGTGTTGACCGGGACAACAAATCCCTGCGGGTGCGGTTACTCACCGAGCGTTTGATCTTCGACAACGGCACCGCCAAGGAGATCTGCAACATGATGGGCCTGCGCCAACTGGGCTGTGGCACTGGAACATCACAGGACTACGGCCCCGACTTCGGGCTGACCTACGTCCTGGACGGTCTCGCGGCGATGGGCCAGAAGTGATGACGCGACACAAGGCCTTGACCCTCTCGGTTATGGCCATTCTGATGACATCGGCGTGCTCGACCAACGGCCTGGGTGATCTGCCGCTGCCGGCCCCTGGTGTCGGATCCGGCGGCTATCACCTGACGGCCTTGTTCTCGAATGTGCTCAACCTGCCGGACAAGGCCAAGGTGAAGCTCGCCGGTGCCGATGTGGGTCAGGTCGACGACACGCGGGTGCAGAACTACACCGCCATCACCACGCTGCGCATCCTCAACGGCGTTCGACTTCCTAAGGGCAGCACAGCCGAACTGCGTTCGGCCACACCGCTGGGCGACGTTTTCGTCTCCATCCGACCGCCCGCGGGTGCTGCTGAGTTGTACTTGGACGCTCCCATCCTGCGGGAAGGTGACACGATCGGCCTAGACTCGACGAGGGCTGCCGCTACTGTGGAATCCGTCCTGAGCTCGGCCGCCCTGGTCTCCAACGGGGGCGCGGTCCGCAATCTGACCAACATCGTTAACGGGTTGGGTAGAGCGACCGGCGATCAGGGCCAGGCGCTGGGCGACCTGATCAAGGACTCCAATCATCTTCTCAACGTGCTGGATTCGCGATCGTCGCAGCTATCGGAATCCCTGGTGCAGACTTCGGAGTTCGCCGACCGAATCAATGCCAAGAACCAAACACTCACGGATATCGTGAAGCAAGCCGATCCGGCCACCGCAACTCTGGCCGCGAACACCGCGCAACTGTCCGAGCTAGTGATGCAGATCGGCGACGTCACTAAGCAATTGCAGAGGTTCCCGTCGATCGCCGGCACCGATACCAGCGGGCACAGCGTTATCAAGGATGCCAACACCGTGGCGCGGGCGTGGAACGATATGGCGCAGGACCCGAATATCAGCCTGGCCCAAATCAATCGGATGCTTCCGCCGATGATCAAGTCCACCGCGGGAAGCTCACTGTCGCTGCGGATCAGCATCGACAAGTTGGTTCTGGGATCCGTTGGCGATGCCGGGGCATCGGCCGACATCGGCTCGCACGGCCCGAAACGGTACGACTGGGCCCAGCTGGTCGGCTCATTCAAATACACCTTGTGGCGGCTGCAGGAGCGCGTAGTGGGCAAAGGCGCATACGGCGACGAGGTCCCGGTCCGTCCCAGCCCGGCGGAACCCGGCGTCATCAAACCAGGGCTCCCAAGCGCGTCCGTGGCGCCCGTACCGAAGGCGGGAGGCGGAAGATGATTAACGAGGCTGCCAACCTGATCGTGGCCGTAGTTCGTGCCGGTCACCGCCGGAAGGCGGCCTTGTCGAGTCTTGCGTTGGCTGCAACGCTCGTGCTCGCGGTGGCATACCTGTTGGTGGGGGCGTTGCGTGTCAACCCATTTGCCTCGACGTATCGGGTGATGGTGCAGCTGCCGGAGTCCGGTGGGTTGTTACCTAATCAGGATGTGGCGTTGCGGGGGGTCAAGATTGGGACGGTGCAGTCGCTCGAGATTACCCAGCAGGGTGTGAATGTGACCGCCCAGATTCAATCCAGGTACCGGATTCCGACTGCGGCGAAAGTCCGCGTGACGGGTTTGTCGGCAGCCGGTGAGCAGTACCTCAACTTCGAGGGCGGGCCCGGTCAGCAAGGCCCGTTCCTCAAGGACGGCGCCGTGATCTCTGAGGGTGCGCAGGTGCCGGTGACGTTGGCCAAGCTGTTGGCTGATGCCGATGGTCTGCTGGCGCAGGTGGATCCCAAGAAGCTGGAGCTCATTAAGAAGGAATTGAGCCTGAGCAAGGAAGGCCCGCGCAAGCTCACCGAGATCATCGACGGCGGCACCTTCTTGCTGAGCACCCTGGATTCGGTGCTGCCCGAGACCACCAGCCTGCTCAAGACCAGCCGGGTGGTGCTCACCTTGGCCGCCGACAAGAACTCGGGCATCCAAGCCACCGCCAACGAGCTGGGCCGCACCCTGCGCGGCGTGGACAAGATGCAAAACGGCTACCGCACCCTGCTGGAACAAACACCAAAAGCCTTGTCGGGGGTAGACAATCTGTTCGCCGACAACTCGGACACCATGGTGACCCTGCTGGGTAATCTCGCTACCACCTCGAAGCTTCTTTATCTGCGCGTACCGGCGATCAACGCGCTGTTCCCCAACAACCGCGGATCGGTGCTGGATTCGTACGCCGACGTCATGCGAGAGAACGGCATCTGGGTGACGGCGGATCTCTACCCCCGTTATGCCTGTGACTATGGGACACCGCGCCTGCAGGCTTCATCTGCCGCCTTCACCGAACCATTCCTCTACACCTACTGTGGGGACGAGGATCCGGCGGTTCTGATCCGCGGCGCCAAGAACGCACCGCGACCAGCAGGGGACGATGCGGCGGGCGCACCGTCAGGGGCGGATCTCGGAAGGACCACCAACCCCACGCCGCAGGGGCGGTTCACCGTACCCACCCCCTACGGCGGACCGACATTACCGATCGAACCCCCGCAATGAACGGGGGGACATGCGGTTACCGCGACACACTTCGAAAGCTGCCTGTCTGGAGCGCACACGCTGCGCAGCGTTCGAGGAGGACCCTAACCATGTGTATCGCCCGAACGCGGTGAGCCGATAGCCGCCACCGCCACACCGAAGCTTCCAAGACCTCCACGAACACCGAAGACACATCGGTCCAATGTGATCGCCTCCACCCACAACGATATTGTGGGCGGTACTGGCAGGTCGGGCCCCCTTTCTGACCAGGCATGATCTCGAGAACAACGTCCTGACCGCACCTGTGACGGCGACCGCGCTCTACTCTGGCGCCCAAATGGGCGCCGCCATCAACCAAGTCGCGCATCTGATCAACACAGTAATGCGGAACCGAATCAATGCCTCCGACAACACGACATGCGCCGAGCGAAAACAACAAGCGGCAGGACCCCAAACCGTCCCACAGCGAGTAGATTACGAAACATAGCCATTGAAGAAACGCCACCGCAGCGCCCCTCAACTACGGCCCCTTCTGCGTCATACGGAATGGCCAACATCATCCGGACAAATCCATCCCCAACTTTCCGAAAAAGATGGCCAAATACCATGTCGCAACGGCCCACTAAATCCGGAACGGACGCACATCGTCCTGCGGGCATGGGCTTGCCGCTGTAATACACGAGCTGTGCAACAGAAACACCAGGGTGCCGGACAGCTGCATCCGCAGACTGCGGAGGCTTCCAATACGTGATCCCGTTGCGGGTCCTTGAGTTATCCGTGGGGTTTGAAGCCGTTGCGTTGCGCTGACTCCGATACGACCCTCACATCGGACTCCGATCGACAGCTCAGGCTCCCGTTCACGTGCATCCACATCGCCACCCAAATAGTCAGCTAGTCGCTGGCTGCTGCACTTGAATTAAGCGACTCGCAGTATTAGCTAGTTGGCATTTCTTGTGGCTTTCCTTATGGGTGCGTCGTACGTACTACCTTGCTGCTGTTGGTGTTTCCGTGGTATCGAACGAATCGTCGTGCGTCGTCTCGGCCACAGCGAGCGGAGCCGCTGCGGAATCGCGGAACGTGTAACTTTCGGCGGGCACGAAGTGGATGCTGTGACGCCAGAGCGATTGGCGGAAACCAAACGACGGTCTGATCGCGGGGTTGTCCTTTTGTGAGTTGGCAAAATGCGTGCGCTTGACGTTAAATTTGCCCATTTGCCGCTCCACAAGGTACCACCGCATGGTTCTTGCTCCGCGCACCACCAACTCATGCCAATGGTCGTGTGCCTGCTGGGTGACCTCCGCGATGCGAGCACCCCGTGCGCGGGCCTCGACGATTACCCGGACCGCGTGACGGGTGTCTTCTTCTTTCATGCCCGGCCACCCTGTGCTGGTCCACGAGTAGGGACCGAACAGCATCCAGCGGTTAGGCGTCTGAGGAAGTGTGACTCCACCGAAGGCCTGGAGCTTGTGTTCCCGGTAGAAGGTGCCCAGATCAAAGCCGTCCTTCCCGGTCACCGCGCCGACGGGAAAGGCTTCGACGTCCGAGGCCACCAGATAGCCGGTGGCGGGCACGATCACATCGTAGTCGTGGTCAGTGCCGTCGATGGTGCGCAGACCCGTCTTGGTAAAACGTTCGATTCCCGTGGTGATGAGGTGGGTGTTTGACCTGTTCAGAGACCTCACGAACGTGGTGTTCAGGGTGGGCTGGTTGCCGAGGAAGCCGTACTGGGGCATCAGCTGTTGGCGGGTGTGCCGGTCACGTACCGCGATCAGCAACCACAGCCTGTATAAAGCGCGCAGTAGGGCTTCGACAGGCGGAATGAGCACTTTCGCCACGGGCACGGGAACATTCGTTGCTAGGATGGCCCCACCCTGAATGATGTTGAACAAAAACAGGTTTAGCAGACGCTGAACCTGGGGGTGGTTAAGGAGCTTGCGACTCTGCGGACCCAGCCTGAAATCAGGCTTGGGTATCGACCACACTGCAGTGCGCTGGAATACGTCGACCTGCGCGGCTGTCTTGGCGAGCTCAGGGGCGATCTGTACCGCACTAGGGCCGGTCCCAATCACTGCCACACGTTTGCCTGTGTAGTCATAGTCGTGATCCCAGGCGTTGGGCGGCATCAGCTTTCCGTCGTACTGGTCCTGTCCCGGGATCCCGGTCTCGCCCTCGGGGGCGGTTCAGGAAGAAGCCGGTCGCCCGTATGACGAACCGGGCGGTGATTTCTCCGCCGCCCGCCAGGTGCAGGGACCAGAAGGCGCCCTCTTCGTCCCACACCTCGCGTTCTATCTCGATCCCGAATCGCGCATGCTTGCGGAGGTCGAAGTGCTCGACCGCCCGCAACAGATAGGACTGCACCTCGCCGCCTTCGGCAAAGACCCGTGACCAATCCGGATTGCGGAAGAAGGTGAATTGAAACGCGAATGACGGTATGTCGACGGCGACTCCGGGATACGAGTTGGTCCGCCACTGTCCACCGAAGTCCACATCCCGGTCCAGGATCACAAAGTTGTCGATGCCCGCCTTGCGTAGCCGATAGCCGGCGCAGATACCGGCTATCCCGGCGCCGATGACCGCCACCTCGAACTGGGGCACAGCTGCCCTCGGGCTAGTCAGTGCGCGCGGGCTCGCTAAGGAGTCCGAGCCAGCGCTGGTCAATCCTGCGCACGGCGCCACCACCCTTCCCATATTACGACTATTCGCATAGGATCATTATCCACATAAGGGTGTGCGTCAAGCCCTGAAGCACCGGCAGGGGTGTGAGCAATGGATTGCCCACGATGCCCCATGGATTTCCAGAAGCGAGGCATTACGTGACATCGCAC
The DNA here is from genome assembly GCF_016767715.1 of Mycobacteroides chelonae. Taxonomy (NCBI): domain Bacteria; kingdom Bacillati; phylum Actinomycetota; class Actinomycetes; order Mycobacteriales; family Mycobacteriaceae; genus Mycobacteroides; species Mycobacteroides chelonae. The sequence continues at coordinate 946,016 of NZ_CP050145.1, forward strand.
ACCCGCGTTGAAGAATCGGATTCATCGTCGACGAGAGAGGGGGCCCTCGAGCGCGGGCTTGAGCGCCTAGCGTCTTTTCTTGGTAAACCCGCAAACACACGCGCGCTGTACGGTTTAGCTGTATTCGTCCTGGCCCTGGTCGGACTGGGACTTTTCGGCGTGGTGCATTGGATACTCCCAGAAGGCGGTGATTTCGCCGGCACCATCGCGTTCTACGGCAAATACCAAGTGCTGATCAAAGCCGGGCTCGCACTGGCAGGCGTCGGAGCGGTCGTGGTGGTCACCGTAATCGGTGTGCTCGCGGCACTGTTCTGGCATCTCGACACCAGTAAGCACCATGTCCTCTCCTGGGTTGCCGTCGTCAGCGACACCATATTTGCCACAACTATGTTCATCGAGATCAGCCTCGCCGCCGCACCGGCACTGCTATATGGGCACGTGTCCAATGAAATCATCCATGCCTTGCACATCATTCCCTTTGCCTCCGCCTACGTACTCGGTGTCGTGTGGATCCCGAACGTTGCCGCGACTCTTCTCATCGGATCCCGGTCCGGACTTTTCCCGGCGTGGCTTAAGGCGTTGGGGCTGACCACGATCGGGGCGGACCTCATGGCCGTCCTGGCCGTGACGACACTCAACGGCCCCCTCAATGGAGTGAACGGCCTTATCTCGTTCTACATACCGGCGTTCGTACCCACCTCGTGGTTCATCATGTTGGCCGTGTGGAGCGTCGTGCACTGGGCAGACACGCGCACAGCATCACTGGGCGAAAAAGGCTGGGCCGAGTGAGGCGTCAGCAGAGAAAGTCGACGAAGCAGCGATTGGAACGCGCCCTCGAGCGGTACCTGTTCAACCCCACCGTATTTGGGCTCGGAAAGCTTGGTCTGCGTACATCGTTGGCATCCGAGTTGGAGACGATCGGCCGCCGGACCGGCCGGGTGCGGCGCGTTCCGGTTTCGGCGCAGTTCGATGCGACGGGCGCATGGGTTATAAGCCAGCATGGCACTGCTTCCGGCTGGGGAAGCAATGTCCTTGCCAACCCGAGTGTTCGGCTGCGGCAAGGAAGGCGGTGGCGCAGCGGTACCGCTCGGTTCCGGCCGGACGACGACGTGGTCGCGCGGAGTCGAGCGTTTGGCGCTATCGGCGCGCAGGTGGTGAAGGCGTTGGTGACCGCACCGGTATCCGTGCGAATTGACTTCACCGACTGAACATCCGTGTGTAGAGGGGGCGAAGGACTTCGCGGATCAGGAAGCGGCTAGCGCTATCTCGTCTCCGCAACGGTGCAATCGACGACTGAAGCCGCGCATGCTCTATGGCGCTCGCGGGGCTTTCTGGTAGACCGAGGGCGAGCGGCGGTGGATTCCAGAAATCGGAAACGCCGGGCGCATCCGGGCTTCGAGTACGCCATGGTCACCGATCATGGGACCCAGCCCGCGAAAGTGCGGCAGGTCTAGGATGAGGACTTCTTCGAAGTTCTCGCATCGCTGTCATTCCTGTCGGCAGTGACATCCCGGATCAGGATCGGGACGACGGTGGCTGTGCTGCCCTTGCGGCATCCGCTGCTCCTGGCGCGGTCGGTGGCCACGATCGACCGGCTCATCGATGCCGGGTGGTGCTCGGTGTCGGAGTCGGGGGCGCGAGCGACGAGTACGCCTCCCTCGGTGTCGACTTCTCACGCCGTGGGGCGATGACAGACGAATATTTGGCCGCGATCCAGCGCATCTGATCGGGCGATTGGGCGTTCGAAGGGAGGTTCTTGCGTTTCGAGGATCTGTTGCCCGGTCCAACGCCCGCACGTCCTGGCGGCCCGCCAATCTAGGTGGGCGGAGCGTCGGACGCCGCCTTGCGCCGCGCGGCACGTTTCGGAGCAGCTTGGCACCCGACGTTGCCTACACTTGAGGCGCTCGCAGATGGCAAACGTTGCCTCGCCGAACTCGCCGAGGCGCGGGGCCGCGAACGGCCCGCCATCGCGCCACGGATCACCCTGAACATCACAGAGAAAACGGTTGCCGCTGAAAATCGGCCCCTGGGCATCGGCACCGTGGCACAGATCCGCGAGGATCTGTGCCGACTCGAAGAGCTCGGCGTGGGCAGCGTTGTCGTCGATCCCGTGAAACACAGGATCATCTACGACAAACTCACGCTCCCCGGTGTCGGGCGGTCCCCGGCGCAACAAGACGGCACAGAACTTGCGACCATAGAACAGTTCGCGAAGGAGATCCTTTGAGTTGTCTGCATAAATGCGGTGCCGGATGCGAGATGCTGTCGCGGTTTCGTCCACGCCGGCCCGTCACGCTAGGGGGATTTCGAGGCAACGGTCGAGCATGCGGTGGGCCCTCTCAGCGGATACGGGAGGACTCGACGGCCTGGAGGAGTTCACGGTGAACTTGATAATTTCGCGCAGGCCGCCTGCGAGGAACACGGTGAGTGCCTCGAGTTCGTCGTCCGCGAGGGGGGCGGAGCCGTCCTGCTCGCCCCTGGTTCGTGCGATGGGCTCGCATATCTCCAAGAGCAGTTCGTGGAAGATGTCCGCCAGTCTCTCGGACGCCGCACTGGGACGGAGGTTGCGGACCAGAGGCTCGTATCTCATGGACACGTCGACCAGTGTGTGAACTCGACGGATCGGATCGTCGCCCTCGTTTGCGAGTACCGCGGCCCGGAGCTTGTCGATTATCGCCGAGGCCGCGACGTCATCACGGTCTGTGAAGTGCAGATAGAAAACTTGTCTGCTCACTGAAGCCCGCGTGGCGATCTCGCTCACGGAGACGGATTCGATCCGACGCTCTCGCAAGAGATCGAGCATCGCTTCTTTCAGTTTCGCCTGTATACGGATGGATCGCGGGTCCGTGCTGCTCGCTCTCGACGGCATGTACCCGCCCTCCGGCGCTTCGTTGACAGATGTCCAGGATAACGCTAACGTCAATTCGTGGACACATGTCCACGAATTGACGTTAGCGTGCCGCTTCATTTCGAGAAGGGTTCGGGCCGCCTTATGGCAGAGCAATTGTCGAAAACATGGTTCATCACTGGGGCGTCGCGGGGCCTGGGGCGGGCATGGGCAACGGCTGCGTTGGAGCGAGGAGATCGGGTTGCGCTCGCGGTGCGCGAGGCAGAGGCTGTCGTCGATCTCGTTGGGCGGTTCGGCGACGCGGCGCTACCGGTGACGTTGGACGTGACTGATCGCCAGGCGGCACTCGCCGGTATCACGCTCGCGCACAAGGTATTCGGACGACTCGACGTCGTGGTCAACAATGCCGGGTTCGTCCTGACCGGGGCTGCCGAAGAGCTCAGCGAGGACGATGTTCGGGCGCAATTCGAGACGAACACTTTCGGAGTCATCTGGGTGGTCCAGGCCGCGCTGCCGGTTCTGCGCGCACAAGGCGCTGGGCACATCCTTAATGTCTCCTCGCTGAGCGGAGTGTCGGCCTTCGCCAACAGCAGCCTGTACAGCGCATCCAAGTGGGCCGTGGAAGGGTTCAGCCAAGCGCTGCGGCTGGACGTGAAGCATCTCGGGATCCGGGTGACCGTCATCGAGCCGGGGCCGTACGACACGGAGTTATACAGCTCTATGCGCAAGCCCGCGAGCACGATCCCCGACTATCAGTCGGCACGAGAACGTGCGCAGAGCGGTAGTGGCGAACTGCATCAGGGAGGCAACATCACTGCCTCGGCGCAGGCGATCCTCGCGGTGGTGGACGCGCCCGATCCGCCATTGCGCATCCTCCTTGGCGGGCACCGTGCATTCGTGGCAGCCGACTACGAATCCCGACTCGCCGAATGGAATGAGTGGGAGGACGTCTCGGCCGCAGCAGGGTAGTGACCGCGCACCTGCCAGTTGGTGGGCTCGCAAAAGAGGAGTAAACCCGAGTCGAGTAAGAGGTTTGAGATGGCGAAGCTGACGGTCGGTGTGATCGGCGCCGGGATCGGAGGCCTGTCAACAGCACTGGCATTGCAGGCGAATGGACTCAAGGCAACGGTGTTCGAGCAGGCGCGGGAGATCCGTTCCCTCGGGGCGGGTTTGGGTATTGCCCCGAATGGGCTTCGCGCTCTCTCAGGTATCGGCGCCGACGGTCCGGTCCTCCAGTGGGGTTTCCCACTAGAGGACATCATCGTGCGCACCTGGCGTGGGGAGCGAGTTCCGACACAAGGGGCGTGGGCGGCGGGCGGGCACCAGGTGCACCGGGCAGAACTGCAAAGCGGGCTACGAGACTTACTTCCCGATGATGCAGTGCGGTTCGGACGAATACTGAAGGGTCTAGCTGAGACGCCGGCCGGGGTAGAGCTCGAATTTGAGGACGGCTCGCGCGAGCGGTTCGACGTAGTAGTCGGGGCGGACGGCATCCACTCGGTCGTGCAGGGTTTCGTCGCCGAGCCGGTTGTGCCCACAAGCGAAGGTGTCATGGCATACCGGGGCCTCGTCCCCGTGGAGCGACTTAAGGGTGGGATCGACATTAGCCGGGGTCAGATGTGGACTGGTCCCGGCCGCAGTTTTCTCACCTACCCCGTGTCGCTGGGCCGCCTGCTCAATGTCGTGGCGTACGTCCCCACCGACCTCGACGGTGAGGACTCGTGGTCCGCGCCGGGTGAGGTTTCGGCCCTCGCGGCCCACTACCACGGGTGGGACCAACCTGTGCAGGAGATTATCGGCGCCATGGAGGAAACTTTCCGTTGGGGGATCTATGACCGCCCTCAGCCGTCGACGTGGAGTACCAATCGCGTGGCGGTGCTCGGCGATGCCGCTCACGCCACCACCCCGCACCTGGGGCAGGGCGCGAACCAAGCCATCGAGGACGCTGTCACTTTGGGTGTCCTCCTTGCAGACGCTGAGCCTCTGCAGGTGCCTGAACGCCTGCGTCTCTATGAGCGCCTGCGCCGCGAGCGGACCCAAAGAATCCAGCGCGACTCGCGCGTGATGGGACAAATCAACCGCAGCTCGGATCTGACCCCCGAAGAACGCGCCGAGCAGATAACACGACTCTGGTCAGAGGACTGGATAACTCCCTACGATGCCGAGGAAGTCGCAAAAGATGCTCTCAGAGACCACGCATAGCAGACATCGGAGCTGGCGGCTCAGGCGGGTGCCATTGGGAGAAGTATGTGCCCGTGCCATGAGGTTAGCCGACTACATACATGAGGACGCCGAATGACAACCACAGACACGATTGTCCAAACCACGAGCGGATTGCTTCAAGGAGTTCGCGAAGATGGCGTCATTGTTTACCGGGGCATTCCGTTCGCCCAGCCCCCGGCTGGCCAGCTGAGGTTCCGGCCGCCGCAGCCAGTCACCCCATGGCGCGGAGTGCGCGACGCGCGCGTCGCCGGGCCCGCCTCATACCAGGCCAACCCAGGCAACCAGGCGAAGATTGAACGCATCATCCGCGATATCGATCCGGGCGTGCCGGGCATCTTTGCCTGGCCAAGCTATGTCAACGAGACCTACCGCCACGACGACGTTTCAGAAGACTGCCTCTACCTCGATATCTGGGTGCCTGAGAGCTTGCCGCGGCAGGAATTGCCCGTGTACGTCTACTACCACGGCGGAGCGAATGCGACCAGCTCAGGGTCTTTCAGACTGGAGCGGGGCGCGAATCTCGCGCGCGAGGCAAACATGATCGTGGTTAGGCCGAATTACCGCCTGGGTGCTCTGGGTTGGGTCCATTTTGGGCTCCTCAGCGCAGACATCGCTGATGCTGTGAACCTTGGCGTGCAAGACCAATTCGCCGCATTGCGCTGGACGCATGAGAACATCACGGCATTCGGCGGCGACTCGAGCAACATCACCATCGGCGGAGAGTCTGCGGGAGCGACGGCGGTTTCACATCTGCTGACCAACCCCGATGCCCATCCCTATTTTCGGCGCGCGGTACTGCAATCGCTCTCACCGTTTAACCCGTGGTGCACGCAACAGCAGCCAGAGGCCATCGCCACAGCGCGGATGTATCTGGACTTGCTGAAGATTGATGACATCGCCAGCCTGCAGAGCATCGACTGCGACCAGCTTCTGGCAGCGCAGAATGTGCTGGCAAGGAAATTCCCTGCAGATCTACATGTCGCCTGGCGCCCTCTGGGTGCGGTGACCGACGGGAACTGGGTGCCCCGAGCCCCGGCGATCCATCTGTCGGAAGACGTGATCGCCAAACCTGATTTGGAGGTGGCCATCGGCTTCGCGAAGGACGAATGGCAGTTCTTCCGCGGTCACTCCGAAACGGTTCAACACGGGTCCGAGCAGGATGTTCTACGAGTTCTAGACCAGGTGTACGGCGCCGACGGAGCTGCTCGGCTCTACCAGCGGTACGCCGAGCTGTACCCGGGTCACTCGCCCGGACTGCTGCTTTCAGACATGATGTCTTTCGAGTTCTTCAAGCTAGCCTCGCTGGCGATCGCACAGAACCTCAGTGCACAAAAGATACCGGTTCATTTGTTTCAATTCTCCTACGAGTTGCCCGGTTTCGGAGGAAGACTAAGGGCTGTGCATACGGGGGACATCCCGTTCCTCTTTCGCAATCTCTCTGAAAACGACCTGGCGATGTGGCCCGCCTTCGACGGCGTTGACCGTGATGAGCTTCGACGGATCAGCACGCGGATGGGTGAGTTGTACGCGTCGTTCATCGCCGACGGCTCCCCGGTGCCCGGCTGGCCCGAGTTCGATGCGCAGACGTGGGAAATCCTTTGGTTCGGCGGTACGGTTGAGTCCAAGCGGGGCCTGCTCAAACCCGAGTGGGATGCTTTTCGCGAGCGTGGTTTCGGCACCGTCAGATCGTTGGAGGACGCGCTCGTCGACAACGTACGGAAAGCATTGGCAGACAACGATTCCTAATCGCTCGTGACCCACCCACGAACGCAGGCAACCAAGTTTCCGTGACCTGCAATAAGTAGCTCCGCGAACGGGCGGACTGGTCGCGGATGAAACGTCGGAGTGATTCTTGTGCGGTCGTGGCTTCGACCGCACAGACGGTAACACCGAGCTTGTTGAACGCCCATCGTGTGCGGAGATCGCCGAGATGACGACAGTGGTGGCCGGTAGATCGAAGGGCTTGTACTCGCTGGGAAGGGGCCGTTGTTCGGTTCAGTGGGCTTCGGCGACTCGTTTGAGATTGTCGAGAGTGATGCGCAAGCCCTTACGTACTTCCTTTGGGCGTCCGAGCCCTATCCAGATGAGTTCGAGCCAGCGCGGTCCGTGGAATATGAAGCTTTCGGTGACTCGCACACTGTTATCGTTGAGGGGTTCAAAATCGTACTGCCATGTTGTGGAGTCGTTGTACATGCCGCGGCCCGGCTCGATGACGAAAGTGAACACCCGTCCGCGGTCAGCGCGGGTGACGGTGCCGGTTCTTCCCCAGATGACCCCGCGCGAGCGGTTGCGGCCACGGAAGCGGGCGCCCACGAGCGTCCCTTCGGGTTTGTTGATCCACTGCACTTTTCGCGCCTCCGGGCTGAGTTTGCCCGTGTTCGACACATCGGCCACGATGTCGTAGACGGCCTCGGCCGAGGCCCGGATATCAATGCTTGCTTCGCCTTCAAACATGTTATGTCTTCCTCTCGTTCGGTTGGATCGTTAATGCGGGTTGAGCGCTGAGGCCGGGTGGCAAGTGCCGGCGGACCGGTAGCCATACGGCCGCCAGAGGCGCCACCGCGAGCAGTCCCGCCAGCACATCGCCGTACATGTGGTGGTGTTCCCCGTGCATATAGACAGCCATGACACCCATCCCGCCGAAGTGAGCCAGGTTCGCAGCGATGGAGAAGTCGATGAAGAGCCGATTTCCGGCCGGGTTCCGGGCCGCAATCCACAAGAACACCGCCCAGGCGAGGTAAACACACGCCAACATGACCTGGACGGCATCGGCACTGTGGCTTCCCCATACCGTCATGCGGAACAACCAATGTGGCACTTTGTGCACGGTTCCCGTGGCCGAGAGTGCCAGTACGAGAGTCCAGACTACGAGGTGGCCCGCCGCCGTCAGCCGCATCACCCACGGCAGCAGCATCGTGGCCAGGTCATCCACGAACGTCGAGTTCGTTACGCACAAGTCCGACGGATACATCTGCTGTCCTCCAACATCATTGACACTGGATGAATGGCAACGTGCTTGTGCTGCGATGGCTAGTACTTGCTCGAGCGAAGGATTGGTGGCGATGGTGCCGTCACTGAAGACGACAGTAGGAACGGTCTGGTTGCCGTTGTTGACGCCTCGCACGTAATCTGCTGCAGCACTGTCATTTTCGATGTCAATCTCATGCCAGACCAGACCTGTGCGCCGGAGTTTGTGTTTGAGCCGAACACAGTGCGGGCAGGAGCGGCTGGTGTACACAAGCAATTCGGCTGCGCAAGTCATCGGACTGGAGTCGGGCGTGGATATGTGCTGGTTCACCGGCGCTCCCGTCTCAGGGCTTCGTGCAGTTACGGCGTGCGCGCCCGGTAAGCCGCGCATCACAAAGTGATCACTAGTAATACTTTGATCAGTATTCATAGTATTGAGGCGAAGTCAAGGCCTGACCGCGGTGGATTTTCGAGAAGAAGCGTTAGGAGGTGCAGCGCTGCAATGCGCTATCAGTGAAGCCCATGCCGCGCATCACGGCGAGGACCTGGCCGTCGTAGAGGCGGTCGGTATCGGAGATCAGGCCGGTCAGACTCCCGAAGACCTCGGCGGCGACGGCTCCGTTGGCGGAGGCGCAGGCATTCATCACGATCCCGTAGATCGGCGTGGCCGGCAGGTCGGGGGCTCCGAGTAATTCACTTAATAGCGGGCCCGGCTCAAGGGCCGGGGCGCCGGTGGCGCCGGGATCGGCGTCACCGGCCATGACCGCGGCCAGATACAGAGCACCGACGATCTGAGCGGTCCTGCCTGCGGCCTCTCCCGTCTCGCCGGACTGGACGGCATGCCCGGGAATGGGGGTTCCGGCAATCAGTGCGAACTCTGCCGGCGCGGCCAGGGCCCACGATCGCGCGGCGTGGAAAGCCGCCCAGATCTGCCGAACCGGGTCATCGCCTGCGGTGCGCACCGCCTCATCAAGCGCGCGGGCGGCCGATTCATAGGCGTCGACACATAGCGTGGTGATCAGATCCGACTGGCTGGGAAAGTAGTTGAAAATCGCCGCCGACGACATGCGCATCTCGCGGGTGATCGCACGAAGCGAGATGCCACCGGTTCCATTCTCCGACAACTGTTTCCGAGCTATCCGTTTGATGTCCTCAATCGTCTCAGCCCGGCGTGTCTCGCGGCGGCTCAATGGCCGCTCGGTCTCGCCGTCGGGGGAAAGGGCCACCGTCGCACACCTCCCTTTCTGCGCCGATTTGATTGAAGTCCGAACCTAGTCAAATAGATCGTGAGTGCCGCCAGTGGCAGCAACCCTACAAGCTACTGGCGGGCGTCAGCCGGGTTGTGGTGTGTCGCGCGGGGGAGTTTTGCCGCGGTGCGGCGTGCAATGTGACTGCTGGCCCGCTCCGGGACTATTTGTAATACGATCACTGATCGTATTATGATCGGCAGTCAGGCACTGCGGTGTGCCGTAGCGATAGACCACAGGGGATGACACAGATGGCCACACTTCCTGATAGCGCGCGGGCGATACGGAAACGCATCATGGATCAAGTTCGAAGCGACGGATCCGTGCCCACGATGGCTGACTTACGGGACGAGTTCGGGTTGTCCGGTGCAGAGCTGGCAGCAGATCTGCGCCGTCTCGAAGGAGCGATCTGTCTTGCCGTGCAGGACGACGAACATGCAGATAGCCGGCTATTTCAGGACGAGCCGCTGCCGAAACCGCAGCCGCCGCTCGGGGAGATCGTCTATGCGAGACCGTTCGCGGCATTCGAGAATCACTATCGAATAGCCGTCAACGGCGTCGAGCAGTGGTTTGCCGAATGCGCGGTAGAGGCCTGCGCGATATCGGGCCAGTTTCCCGGCCAGGAGGTGGTGGTGACCTCCGTGTGCAGGCAGACCAAGCAGCCTGTGCGGCTGACCGGCCGCGACGGAGTCCTGATCGACTTCGAGCCGGAAACGCTGCGGGTACACCTGGGATATCCCCTCCGCGAGGCCCCTCGGCGCGTCGTCAGCTGGTGCGACTACAACAGCTTCTTTGCCTCGGAAGAGGCCGCCGGCCAATGGCGGGCGGCGCATCCTGAGATCAGGGGGATCACTCGGTCCCCGCTCGAGATGGCGAACTTCATCAACGAGTCCGTGGCCGTCGGCCGACACGACTACGACTACCAGCCCGTGTTTCCCGTACTGACGTTATTGCGAAACAGGGCCCGCTACGGGTTCACCCGCCCGACGAAACTGGGCTTATCCACGATTGACCCCTTCTGGCTCCCCACCCCGAGGATGGTGTTGGACTGGAAGCGCAGGGGTCTTGGGAATTTCCTGCGCTTCCGACTTCGCTAGCAAGCCCGTTTGGCGGAGAGCGTCGTACGGGCGAGCTTCGCTGCATACAGCGAAGCCTCCTGGCAATAAGTTTGAATATCGATACCATTGAGATAGTTATACATTCTGGAATGGTTAAAAATTTCTAGGCGTATTTAGACTGTTAGCGAGCACTTTCCATGACGATGAAGTGCACTCTCTTACCGCTGAACCGCTTGCAAGTTTATCGCTATCCGAATATCATAGATATGTGGATGATTGGCGCAACCCGCTGAGCGGGGCCTTCAATGACGAACTTCATTGGTGCCCGGTGATTGGCCACGGTGGCGCACAGCATCGCGTGGGCCTGTGCAGGGCGTGCGTCCATTAAGGACTGATATGCGTACTGTGCGTCGGCGGGGCCGCCGAGAACAAGGCCGTGCAGCGATAGTGGATCGCACGATGGAAGCAATGGGCACGAGGCTGGGGCCGGACCTAACTCTGAATGATGTTGTATCCGAACTAGATATCGCAAAGCCGACGTTCTATAGGTTCTTCGACGGCAAGTCAGATCTGTTTTGGGCGATCGTGGACAAGGTTCGGGATGATCTGTCGGCGCGTGTGCCATCGGCCCCGGCGTTGCTGCTCGCCCCTGTAGCGGAGCTGACGCGCATGGTTTTATCCGAGATGGTCAGCTATGTGGACGCGAACCCCGCAGTTATCCGGTTTGTCCTGCGCGGTCAATTTTCTCATCGGTCGGACGTGGACGACCGTCCACAGGCCGACGTTAGTAAGTCGGCAGCGAAAATCGTTGCGATGCTTCAGGTATGGGCGCCCAAGACGACGGTGGACATGGCGAAGGCCGAGTTCCATCTCTATGCCCTGTTGTCTGCGTGCGGCGGTGTGTGCGACTGGTGGCTCGGTTCAGACGTAGGCGCTGAGCGCACCATGCCCCACGCGGAATTCATCGACCATCTTATTTCGTTGGTGACGGGCTCAGTTTCCCGGTTCGCAGACGATATCGGGGCGGTATACGACCCGGACCGCCTGCTCGCCGCCAGCTTCAGCTCGCCTAATACCTGAAGCCACGCAAAGGAGCAGTATTGACTAGTCGTCGCCGCAGACCCCGACATTGCTCGACGTCAGACGTCGTAACAGATTCGAAGGGGGAGGCTCTGGCGAAGGCGCCAGATTTGACCGGCCGGTACCGGTGCGGTAGGGATCCGTCTTGCGTGCAACGCGTCTGCCAGCCTGCTCTGCCGAGGTCAAGTCGTCGAATTGCGCTGAGGAAAGTTTAGGATGCTCGTTCGGGCTGGAAATTCGCGGCTACCGCACCGATGGATCGGGGATCGGTGATGAATTCATCGATGATGGCGGTGACCGCGGCCGGATTCTCCATCATGGGAAGGTGTCCGCAGCCCGGCAGAAACTCGGCTCGGTCGGGCTGCAGCGTCTGGTTCAAGGTGCGTCCCGCGCGCGGCGACAGACCCAGGTTGGCGTTGCCCCACACCACCGCCAGTGGTGGGAAGTTCGGGCCCGGCCGCATGTGGTCGATGGCCTCGAAGTCGGTGAGGTCCGCGAACATCTCGGCCATCGATGCGAGGCGACCCCGCGTGGTCCAGGTGGCTCCTGCGGTGATCGCGCCGGGCAGGGCCTTGAGTAGTCCGCGGCGCCATCCGCGCGGACCGTACTGCCCAGCGATGATGTACCGGGACAGATACTTGGGGACACGGAGCCTACGGGCCACCAACATCGACAAGCGCGGCAGGTGCGTGGTGAAAGGGAATGCCCATCCGACGACACCTCCGCGGGCAGTGTTGGCAGTCAACGGGTTGATCATGACCAGCGCGCGAAAGATCTCCGGCCGACGTTGCGCCAGCAGCAGCGTCATCGCGCTGCCCATGCAGTTCCCAACGACTGCGATAGGGCCGACATCCAGATGCGTGATGAAGGCAGACAACAGCTTTACATAATCGCCAATGGCGTAGCCGGTCTGCGGCATGTCAGATTCGCCGAACCCGAGCAGGTCCATGCAGATAACCTCATAGCGCCCTGCCAGCGCCCTGGTCTGCTCGGTCCAGATCTCCTTGCTAGAACCGCCATTGTGCAGGAAGAGAATCGGCGGTCCGGCCCCAGCGCGGGTGTAGATGACTGTGTTGCCATTGTGGACGAATGCGTATTTCGAGGGAGCCTCAACGGCGTTCATGCCGGTGTTGTTCCCACAATGGTGAGTGTCGTGGTGCTGTCGGCGCATTGCGCCTCTCCCAAGACCTCTCGGACAAACTTTCCAATTTCCGAAAATGCCTGCCGCGCATCGGGAAGTACATCGGCACCGGCATGAAAGACATGCAGTGCGTGGTCCCAGAGTTGAAACCGAAGGGGCACGCCCGCCTCGACGCACCGCGCGGCCACCTCGTAGGCGTCGGCGAGGAGTACCTCGGTGGATCCCACCTGGATTAACGTCGGCGGCAATCCCTTGAAATCGTGATTGACCGGAGACCAGGTCGGGTTGAGCCTGCCGTTTACCTGCATGCCCCAGGTGACCGGTAGCGCCAGGACACCTGCGGAAAGCGCCGGATCGATCTTGTTGTTGGGGTGCTGCAGGCGGGCGGTGCTGTCGTAGTTGGCGAAGGGCGCTATGGTCACCAGGGCGGCGGGGGTGGGCAGTGCGCGGTCCCGGATGGCCAGCGCGGTACTGAAGACCAATCCGCCACCGGCCGAATCGCCGGCTAACACAATGCGATCCGGTGAGATCCCGATCTCGAGTAGGCGCCGGTAGGCGCGCACACAATCGTCGACAGTCTGAGTTATGTGGGCCTCGGGAATTTGTCGGTACTCGACGTTGTAGACGGGCAACCCCGTCGCAGTCGACATGCGCGCGACGATGCGGCGGTGGCTGTTGAGCCCGCAACTCAGTAGTGCGCCCCCGTGAAAGTACAGCACCGCACCGGTCGCGGCTTCCGGGGCGTTCGCGACGGCGGGGTCCCATACCCACTCGGCACGAAAATCGGGAAAATCGTTGCGCTGCAGCTTGGTTCCACGCGGTGGTGGCAATACGATCAGCAGCCGGTCAGCCCGGGTGGTCACCCACAGTGCCAAAGCCTTCGGCAGCAGACGATGGCGTTGGGTCCATACCGCGAGGTCGCCCAGCGGGCGTACGGTGAGTCCGAGTAGAACGTGCGCTAGGCGCAGTCGCCGACTGGCACGGCGGGGCAACTCCACGGATATCACGGGGGATGGGACGTTATCGGGCGAAGCCATCAGATCCTCCACATTCGTATGTGTCGCGTTTACCTGGGCAACTCCGCTACTCCGTTGTCGCGGGGGTGCTCTTCTGCGAGTGGAAGGCGACGGCGGACGGGAGTCGCTGGACGGCGGTGCGTGCGGCGTCCTCGGCCAGTTTCATGGTGGGTATCTTGCATATCGTCCGCATGAGAGCGGGGGAGATGCGATGCAGTATCCATGCCAAGGTCGCGTCGAAGTTCACCGGCACGATGGCGAGGTTGAATCGGATGGCGCGCTGAACAGCGCGTGCCACGCGATCGGGGGATGCGAAGGCGAACCGATCCTGAATGTTGACGAAATCGGCGCGGGTCTGTTCGGTGCTGGTCCCAGCGGAGGTGATGAGGGTGGCGTGGGCGCCGAGCTGAGTGCGGGTGGCGCCGGGACATATCGCGCTGACCCCGATGTTTTTCGGCGCCAGTTCGGTCCGTAACGATTCGGTGATCATCAACGCGGCGGCCTTCGACGTCGAATAGGACGGTGCCACCCGGTTCGGAGTCCACGCGGCCCCGGACACGATCACGACGATATGCCCGGGTTTTCCGCTGTCCACCATCTTGGAGCCGACGGTCTTGCAGCCGTGCACTACACCAAAGACATTGATCCCCATGATTTTTTCCCAGTCCTGCGGTGTTTGGGACATGAACGCACCGCCGATGGCGATGCCCGCGTTGTTGACCAGGATATCGGGGACACCGAATCGTTCCACGATGGTGTCTGTGATTTCTTCCCACTGCGCGGGATCACGGACGTCAAGTGCGAAAGCACAGCAGGCACCCTTGGCCAGCGCCACGGTCTCCTCCGCAGCCGCTAGATCGATATCGGTTGCTATGACGATATCCCCTGCGGCGGCCTGCCGGAGTGCGATGGCGCGACCGATGCCGCTGCCGGCACCGGTAACCACGACGATGCGCCCTTGTTTCTTGGCCACCGGCCCGATAAATGGAAGTCTCACCATTGGTTCATCCAATCCTGTTGTTTCTGTGGGTCTATAGCTACGACGGCGGTCGATTTTTATTCGGCCACTGCAACTTTGGTGGATTCCGGGTGCGCGGGCTTGCCGTTATGGGCGGGCTCGCCCGTCGCGGCCTGCGTGACGGCCCGGAATGTGTAGTCCGCCGTTGGGTCGAACCGGTCGCTGTGGTCCCACAGGGAGTTGCGGAATCCTTGCGAGGGGCGCAGGATCGGAGCCTCGCCGCGTTCGTTGAAGAAGTAGCTCCGTACGTTGTGCCGCTTAAATTGGTGGTCGACCAGATATTCCTGGGCGATCAAAGTGGCGGGACTGGTCACCATTGCCTCGTGCCAGGTGTCATGCGCGTCCTGGGTTACTTCGACAACGTGTGCGCCTCGGGCACTGGCCGCTGTGATGACCCGTGCCACGTGCAGCGCGGACTTTTCCATCATGCTGACCCACGTAACGCCATTCCAGCCGTAGGGGCCATAGAGGAACCAGCGGTTCGGCATCCTAGGGATCGTCACTCCGGCATAGGCCTGCATCCCGTTCTCGCGGTAGAACTCGCCCAGATCAAAGCCGTCCCGGCCGGTGACTGAGCCGACAGGGAAGGATTCGGGATCCGAGGCGACGTTGAACCCGGTGGCTAGGACAATCATGTCGTACGCGCGTTCGGTGCCGTCGGAGGTGCGGATGCCGGCCTGGGTAAACCGTTCGATAGGGGTCGTGATCAAGGCCCCGTTGTCGCGGCTGAAAGTTCGCAGAAAGCCTCTGCCAAAGGTCGGCATGTTGGCCATCAGCCCATGGCGCGGCACAAGGGCGCGGCGCGCCTGCGGATCGTTCACTTGGGTGCGTAGATACAGGCGATAGGCGGCACGCAGGATGTTCTCAAATCCGATGACCAGCGCCATGACAGTGCGCTTCGGAAGCTTTTCGGCAGCGACCACCACTGCCTGGAACAGATACCAGTTGGCCATATAAGCCAGGGTGTGGAAGCGTTGCGAGCGCATGAGCCGACGCCCGATCGGTCCGAATGCGAAGTCGGGTTTGGGGCCACACCAGGTCGCTGTGCGTTGGTAAACATCCAGGTGGGCGACGTCGGGGGCGATCGACGGAACGATCTGCATGGCGCTGGCTCCCGTGCCGATCACGGCAACCCGTTTACCCTGGTAGTCATAGGAATGGTCCCAGCCCGCGGACAGCATCACCTTGCCGGTGTACTTTTCGACGTCGGGGATGCCCGAGCTCGACCGGGGATCGAGGAAGAAGCCCGTCGCGTTCAGCACGTACCGTGCGGTAATGGTTTCACCATCGGCGAGATGCAATGTCCAGTAGCCATTTTCGTCGTCCCAGATCTCGCGTTCTACCGAGACACCAAAGCGGACACGCTCGTATAGTCCGTATTCCCGGGCAATCCGCTGCAGGTATTCGCGTACCTCGTCGCCCTCGGCGAAGGCTCGTGACCACTCGTTGGGGGCGAAGGTGAACTCATACGACGTCGACGGCACATCCAGGGCGACCCCGGGATAGGTGTTCGCAATCCAGGTCCCGCTGAAGTCATCGCGGCGTTCCAGGATCATAAAGTCATCGATGCCGGCCCGCCGCAACTGGCAGCCACTTGCTATGCCACCGACACCCGCGCCGATGACGATGGCCTCGAATTCAGGCGCAAGCTTTTTTTCCGCGCCATTTCTGGACCTTGCTGCCACGGTGTGACTCCTGTCTTGGTTGAGATCTCGGAAGCGAATCGCTGCCCGAGGTTCATCCGTTTCGGATATAGATGCAATCCGCATCATTGCGTTACGCCAAGTGGATGTCAACCCTTGCGATGAGTGGGCTATCCAGATATGTTCACTATCTGCTGAAGGGCTGTGCCCCCGCGTAAGGAAACGAGGAACCTTTCAATGTCGCAAGCCTCCGCTCATTCCCGGCCCCTGAACCAGGGCGACGTCGCGCTGCCGCCACCGACATCACGTCTTGACCGGCTCGCCTTGGCGTTGACCAAACCCGCCAACATCCGGCGCTGGTACCTGCTGGCATGGGCCATCGGTATCGCGAGTACCGCCGTGGCGTTCTGCGTCGTCGCCTTTGTGCTGCCGGAGGGTTCGGACGTCGTCGGCACCGTCGCGTTCTATCGGAAGTACAACATCCCGTTGCGGTTGCTTTCAGCACTCTTGGCGTTGCTGTTTTTGGTTGGGGCGGTATGGTCGGGCGCATTTATCAGCACATTGTGGGCAGCCGACCCCAGCCGGAACCGGGTGTATACGTGGTCTGCCATATTCAGTGAGGTACTGGTGCTGGGCCTGTTCTTCGTCGAATCTGGCATCATCGCCTCCACGACACTGCTTTCCGGGCACGCTCCCGACTCGACCATTCACCTCTTGCATGTCTGCGTGGCGGTGTCCGCGGCACTGCTCGGACCGGTGTGGATTCCGTTCACCCTCGCGGCCCTTTTGATCTCGCGGCAAACAGATTTGTTTCCAAGCTGGTTCGGCCGACTGTGCGTAGCGGTCATCGTGATCGACCTCTGCACTGTCACCGGAGTTTTCACACTTTCCGGTCCGCTCAATGGCGCGAACGGAATCATTGGAGCGTTCGCTGGTGCGCTTAGCCCCATTGTATGGATCGTCGGCGTGGTGGCGTGGGAGGTTGTCGAGTGGGCCCAGCACCGCACCGCCACCTTGTCGACCGCGACCAATTGACTCAACTACGAGACATCGGAGATTGCACGAAAATGACTACAGACATAGGTGTTCCGCAGTATGAGGTCGCCATTATCGGTGCCGGCCCTGGCGGGATCGCGGCGGGCGCGAAGCTGCGGATGAGTGGTATCGAGTACTTCGTGATGATCGAACGCGGCGCCGATGTCGGTGGCAGCTGGGAGCAGAATAACTATCCCGGAATCGCCGTAGACGTCCCATCCACCACGTACCAGTACTCGTTCGAACGCAATCCCAACTGGTCGCGGTTTTTTGCACACGGGGCCGAGGTACAGCAGTATCATGCCGATGTCGCCCGCAAATACGGTTTGTACGAACGCATCCGCTTCAACACCACCGTGGAACGCGAGGTGTGGGACGACGAGGGTCGGTTCTGGGTGCTCCATCTTGACGACGACTCCGTGGTGACGGCACGCTTTCTGATCAGTGCCATCGGTTCGTTTGTACGGCCTAAGGAAGATGTGGGAATTCCCGGCGCGAAGTCGTTCGCTGGGAAGATTCAGCGGCCCACCGACTGGGATCACGAGTACGACATGTCGGATAAGGCCGTCGGCATTATCGGTACAGGGGCAAGCGCGGTACAGATTATTCCCGCGATCGTGCCCAGTGTCGGCACCCTCACCGTTTTCCAGCGCACACCCGTATGGTCGGTCCCGAAGCCGGACTTTCTCGTTCCCACGTTCATGAAACGCCTGCTGGCGGTGCCGGGCGTGTCCGCCGGCATCAACGGTATTGCTTATGTTGTGGTCGACCTGCTATTGCGTTTGGTGAGCAAGACACCCATCGACCGATTCCGCTACCTTGCGAATAAGTTCGACGCGACCATGATCGCCGTGTATCGCCGTTACGTACGGTTTGTTGTCAAAGATCGCGCGACAGCCGAGAAGCTGAGCCCCAACTTCGGTGTACTCGCAAAGCGGCCCACCATGTCCACGGGCTACCTCACCGCCTACAACCGTGAGAACGTCACGCTGATCACCGAACGCATCGAGGAGATCACCCCGGACGGCATCAGGACGCAGGATGGCGTGCTGCACAAGCTCGATGTGCTGATCCTGGCCACCGGGTACGAGGTGTTCTCCGATCCCGAAACTTATGTCCCCGGAACGATTGTGGGTCGCAACGGGTTTGATCTGGCCAAGTTCTACAACGAGGAGGGCCTGCAGGCGTACCAGAGCGTGTCGGTGCCCGGCCTGCCGAACCGCTGGACCTTGGTTGGCCCGTACTCGTGGAGTGGCACCAGTTGGCACGCCTTCGTCGAAGTCACGGCGGACCACGCGGTGCGGGCGATCAAGGAGACCAAGAAGCGCGGCGCTATCGTCTGTGAGGTTCGCAAGGAAGTGGCTGACGAGTACCACCGCCTGGTGCACCAACAGGCCGAAGGCGCGCGCTACTACCTGTGTGAGTTGAACGGGCACACGCCTACCTATTACCGGAACTCGCAGGGCGACAGCACATATATCCGTCCCCAAGGCTTTTTTGAGGCCCGACGGCAGACCCGCAAGTTCCCGCTAGATGACTACCGCTACGAGGCCGCGCACCTGGTATCGCATCCTCAACCAGGACGTGAGTTGTCCGGCACGCGTGGCATCGGATAGGCGGAAGAATAAGGCCCAGCGCTGATTACAGTCTGCTGAGTTAGCCGAAGGAAGGATTTCTCATGGTGGAATTCTGTATGCAGGCGTCATGTGTCACCGCGGCGGTGGGCGGCGTCGCTCGGGCGTGGACGCCGCGGGCCAACTCGCCCTCGCCGATGGCGAGCAAATGACGGGAACAGTCGCCGCCGTCGTTGTGCTACTCCTGGCTGTCCTGATAGGCCTGTGGTACGCACAGGGAGGCAACTCGATGAACTATTACCAACGTGAGGTCAACGGTGCCATGGACCGTCAATCAACTCGACCCAAAAAACGTTGCCGCCGCCGGTAGACGCCTCGCCCCGCGAGTAAATATGTAAGCCGCCCCACCATAGTTTCGCTTGCATATGCGCCCCAATAGCCAAGGCGCCCTGTCTACTTCACGCGAACAGGTTTGTACGGTCTTGGTGTAGCTGGCCACCTAATGGTGTAGAAAAATCATCGGAGCACCCCGAGTATGGTCGTTAAATAGGGACTTTGACATTGTGTGTCTGCTTGTTTAGCGACCGGCCGATCAGTCTCTTGAGTGCCAGTGAGAACAGCGGTCCGACAAGGAATGTGATGAACCTCAGTCTGATTGGAGGAAACATCACGGGCGCCGCTGCGATCCGATAGGTCAACGCGCAGCGTCCGGGTCCGAGTCTCTCCAGCGTAATTCTCTCGGCGATGGCACGCATGCCCGGTACCGGGATCTCGCCGATATAGAACGACATTTCTCGGCCCGGATCCACCCGGGTGACGAACTCGTTGCTCAGCAGCAAGGGGCCCAAGGTCAGGCGGCGTCGCGACCCGCGTGTGTGCGGCGATGTCGTTTCCCATGTGGCTGTAACCGTGGGAATCCATTGAAATTCCTCGACCTCGTTCCACACCCTGCCAACTTCGACGTCGAATTCGGCGCGGCCCTCCAGGATGATCGGCGCGGTGCTGTAGAGGTCTGAGGAGGCGTCAACAATCTCGGGGTAGTACGGCATGGAGGCCTTCCTAGCGGGTACGCGCGTTGTTGATGGGCAAATTGCGGCGTTGGTCGGCTCTGTGGTCTGTGGGCTGTGGCGGCGTACGAATGTGTTGCCTAAACGCCGCGATGACACCGTCGTGATAGTCGCGAAGTCCAGCTTCGACGACGGACAGGTCCAGCGCAGAGATATCCACTTCGTTGTCCTTGGCGGTGTGCACCATGCGCATGAAAAGGAGATGTGCCGCGGGATCTGCGGGGCTATAAAACGCCTGAGCTGCTTCAGGCACGGTAATCAAGACTTCCCCGACACTGTTGAACACACTCAGTGCGGCAGGCTTATCCAAAGAGGCGAATACACAACGTAATACGTGCAACTCAGCAGTCATAATATCGGTCCTGGATGCATGAGAACTATTGACCAATAGTTCCATCTGATCCACCGCCTGGAGCACGACAGCGGAGTCGTAATTCTCTGTGGCAGCGGAGAACGTTCGGAGCGCATCCACGACGAGAAGGTGGTCGATATTGATCATATCGGCAAATAGTCTGGCGGACAGCTCAGGGACTTTCCGGGCGAACCGAAAAACATAGCGCCAGGTATCTATCCGGCCGTATAGGCGGATATCGCGGACCACGTATCCGAGGCCGCGGCGGCCGTCGGCGAACCCTAGCGACGCCAAGCGGCCCAGCGCACTGTTCACGCTTGCGGTGCTAGCGCCCAGCTCGGTTGCCAGCTGTCGAACCGATGGCAACAGCTCGCCTGGCTGGTGAAGGCCTGCGGCGATGCGATAGGCGAGATCCTCGGTGATCTGCTCGACGACGGTTGGCTGCAACATCAGGTGATTCTCACAGGCTTCCGGCGAGCGCGGATCATTCGGTCCTGAATAGGTGTCGTTCGCCGGTGCATCGCCGCCAAGGATCTGACTGATTCGCAGTTCAAACGACACCGGTGAGAACCCCGGGCAACGAGTTCGGTGAGTATTTCTCTGTCCACCTGTCATGTCCATCGCGACTACCGGCCGGCAATCTGGGCGTCCAATTTCTTGACGGTGCCGCGCCAGGTTCGGCGGCCTGCGCTGGTGATAGCGATGGGCCGCGCATTGATCGACTCCGTCAACGGGCACCTTCGACCGTGGTGTTCAGGGTGCCATCGGCGGAGTTCACACCACAGTTGTCGCGGAAAGGAACATGCTCAACCAGCCGGGCGGTACGACTGATGGTTTGTGGCCCAGCGACGCGGTCTCGTATTGCTTTGATATCGCGTTTGCCAAGCTGCGTCATGAGTGCGCGCACCACACCCGGTAGGTAGCGGGCGAGCGGATAACTCAGATGTGCCTCGATACGGACCGGCTGAATCGCACGGTTCTTTTCGATCGCCCGCACGATAATCCTGCCTGCCTTATCCGGGTGCATGCCAAACATGGCCTGCCCTTTTAACAAAAGCCTGCGTGCGAGATCGGATTGGTTGACGTCGAGGAGCCCGTCCGCCTTCATGGTAGTGGCCAGATTCGTCGCGATCAGCCCGGGACAGACTGCTGTGACGCCGATGCCGTAGGGGGCCAGTTCGGCGCGAATACACTCTGAAAAGTGATTCACAGCATATTTGCTGATGCTATACGGGCCGGTGAACGGAGCGGCGGCGAAGGCTGCCATGGATGCGATGTTCACCAGATGCCCGCCGGTATCACGGTCAACCATCTGGCCGCCGAAGACCCGACAGCCATGAACCATTGCCAGCAGGTTGATGTCGATGATCCGTTTCAGATCGGCCAGGGGTACATCCACCAGAGGGCCGCCGACCAAAATACCGGCATTGTTGACCACCACATCCGGAACGCCATGTGTGTTCTTCACGTCGGTGGCAAACTCCTCGAGCGCAAGAGTGTCAGCCACATCCAGGCGGTAGGGGAAAGCGTGACCACCGCCGTCGCGGATTTCACGCGCGGCATCCTGCGCAGATACGAGATCGATATCGGCGATCACCAGGACGGCTCCGCGTGATGCGAGCGCTTTGGCGGTGCCGCGGCCAATCCCACTCCCGGCTCCTGTGACGACGGCCAACTGGGGCTTAAAGCCACTGGTAACCATGTTTTCTCCACTCCGAGTGAGGCGATGCGGCCCCTTGGTGCAGGCCGACTGTTGCCCGCCATGTAGCCCGTCTTTTACTGTGCTGGTAGCTGTGCTATACAGTCTACTGCAGTGAACCGTATCACAGGATTTCGACGGCAGAGTAGAGGTGACCGTGGCCACATTCGAGAACCAGTTAGTAGTCGTTACCGGGGCCGGTAGCGGCATTGGACGGGCTACAGCAAAACGATTCGCGGTGCAGGGCGCGCAGGTGGTGGTGAGCGATATCAACGGAGATGCTGGGCAACGCACGGTCGAAGAGATCGGTGCCCTCGGCGGAAGAGGGTTTTCTTACGCGATCGATGTGGGGGACAGCGCGGCGATGGAGAATTTTGCCGCCGAGGTGTATTCCGATCATGGCGCCCCTGCGGTGGTAGTCAACAATGCTGGCTTTACCACTGCCGGTCCGTTCCTGAACCACACCGTGCAGGACTGGGACCGGATCATGGCGGTGAACTTTTGGGGTGTCGTACTTGGTAGTCGGTTGTTCGGACGTCAGATGATCGCGGCGGGCCGAGGTGGCCGGATCTTGAACGTGACATCGCCTGCGGCGGTGCTGCCCATCCCGCTGTCGACGGCGTACTGCACCAGTAAGGCTGCGGCACAGATGTTTACCGAATGCCTGCGGCTGGAATTCGCGGGCACTGCGGTCGGAGTCACCGCAGTGCTGCCTGCGTTCATCAACACAGGGTTCTACCCGAACGCGCAAGTGGTGGAGAGCGAAAAGAGGTCAGTGGCCCGCGGCAGGAATATCTCGGTGCTGATCGCTCAGCGAGTGGCCCGCAGTCCAGAGACAGTGGCGCGTCATATTGTGCGTATCGCCAGCCGTAATCCCGCGCTTGCGCCGACGCCTTTCGAATCCCGAATTGCCTGTGCGAGTGGACGGTTATCGCCGGCGGCAGCCCGGATGGCGGCGCGGATGATGGATATCGACTCACTGGTCGCCTTTCTGGACCGTATGCTGCCCGCTGCCGCTATGGAGCGGTTCGACGACGCTGTAGCGCGGGCTGTGACCGATGCCTGACATCACCAATCCTTTGCTCGAGGAACTCAAGGTGCCGCGAGATGTTCTCGAGCGATTGACGCCTCAGGAATCGGCACTGCTCCTTGGATTGCTACGTAAGGCGACTCGGGCACATCGTAAGAGCTTGGACCGCGCGACCGATGATCTACTCAAGGTACTGCCGCGCATCCTGCGGCCGGCTGCCCGAAAAATACTCTTTGGACGGTGAATCACCTTGTCTGACTTATTGACTCATGCGCAGATTACCTTGCTTGCTGAGCTGTTGCAGGCCGATGAAACCGCACTGGTAGGTCTGGCGCGTTTAGGGGCCGATAATGTTGAAGCACTCCGTAACGGGTTGTCGGACGCTATCTTCGACTCCTTGGCGCCAACATTTGCGCGAGTCAGTAAGCTGGGGCAGATCATTCCGAACGCCGTGGTCATCGCAGTGGCGGAAAAGGTGGTGCCGCCCGAGGTAGCAGGCCGTGCCGCGGGCGCTCTGGGGCTTGCCTACGAAGATCGAGCAATCGCCGTTCTGTCCGGTATGAAGCCGGCCTACCTTGCCGAGGCCGCGAAGCATGTCGACCCTCGAATTGTGCCGCATTTTGCTCCGAAATTACCCTCGCACTTGTTGATTCCCACAGCTAAGGAGCTGCTCCGTCGCCGGGACTACCTAACCGCGTCCCGGTTCGTAGAGTTCGCAACCGACCAGCACATCGTTGAGTTTGAGCGAGCGATCGACGACGACGAGGGACTGATTCGCGCCGGTGCGTACGTGTCGCGCGCCGACGTGCTCGACAGAATTCTGTGGGTTGCCGGTACTGCGCGAGTGACCCGGATGGCGACCCAAGCAGCGCTCGGGTCGGCCGAATTAATTGTTGCCATGCTCTCGGTGCTGGCTCGCATCACACCGAGCATCGCAGCACCTGCGGCGGCGGTCCTGCTCGCAAACCCGGATGGCACAGTGAGCTTACATATCCTGCGAGTCGCCGCTGATGAGCACGCTCTCGGCGCGGTTCTGCAGCTTTCCGCTCTGCTCGATACCGCCCACCTCGACCGGTTCTCAAGGCTTCCGCTGTTTGAGGACAGTGAGTTTCGTTCTCAAATGCGTCACGCGATTGAGACCGCTGAACAGCAACAAGTATGGAACCGTATTGACGATGTGGTTGAAGCGCGAAGGGGAGCGCCTCGGGATGAAACGGGCTAAAGTTGTCCATCCAGCAACAAAGAAAGATCTGAATGCCATCATGATCGTAAGAGCTGTGGTCGCTGTGGGAATCGCGACGGCATCTTGCATTCTGTCGTTGGATACAGGCACGCCCGCATCTGAAGGCCCTGCGCGGTGGCACATACAGCCGGTGGTTTTAGAGACACTGCTCAGACAGCCAGCGGGGAACATCCCAACACCTGAGCAACTCTCGAATGTGCTTTATGGGATCGCCGACCCCACTGTCCCGTACCTCTATAAGGGCGACCTGGTTGAAGATGGTGTCGGCGGATTCGAGGGGGCAGTGGCCGATGGGGGAATCCAGATCGCCGCTCTGAAGAATGAGTTGCCGTTGGATTTTGCCGTGTCGGATATCGAGCCGGTGAGACCGGGCAAGGTCAGAGCCACCGTTATAGTCACCGGCCCGCAACTCAAGGGCGTCACCAAGCGCCTTACGTTCATCGATCAGGATGGCTGGAGGCTTCAGCATGCCTCTGCTATGTCGCTGCTACAGGCTACGTCGTCGGCCCAGCGAGGCTAAAACGCCCTACTGCCAGAGGGGTGGATGAGGAATCCGTGTTGTCCGCCGCTGGTGTCCAGACACGCGACAAGGCCAGCACTGCCCACCGCGCACGTGATGTTTCCGTAGGACAGTTTTTCCCCGGGATCCAATAATCGGCCGGACCAATAGGGAAAGTCGTCTACCCGGAAATTGATATCGCCGCACTTCCAGTCATAGGGCATGAATTGGTAACTGCCCGACGGCGAGAGGTCCACGGTGCCCGCGGTGCATGCCGGCGGCGACTGGCTTGAGGAGAATCTTCCGCTGGTGGTCCCGGGGATATCTCCGGCGCAGTGCAGACGAGGCGTCGGAGGACCGGCGAGATCGGCCGGTGCGTCAAAGTCGCACATCAGGGTGTACGGGGTGGAGAAGGCTACGATACGCCGGCCTCGGATGTAGGTGACTAAGTAATCGTCCACCGGGACCGCGGTGAAGCTGTCGAGATTCGGAAAGCCCACGGGCTCGGCCATAGCCCGTGTAGGAGGGGCCGAAAGACTCATTCCCACAGCCATACTGGCCACGATGAGCGCGCGGGCGCCCTTATCTGCGATACCCATCGAAATCGTCTCCGGCGGTCTACTTGGGGGTCAGCGCGGCCATGGTGCCGCCTACGTCGGTGATCTTCCAGTCGGATTGTTTGTCGACGGTGACGTTGTAGGTGACGGTTGTCTGAGTGCCGTCGGGAGTCTGTGCGGTGGTGGAGTTGACGCTGACGAATACATCGACCTTGTAGATGCTGCCGTTGACGGATTCGACCTTCGCGGCGATCGGCGTGGCACTGGACACCCATTTCAGCGGCAACAGTATTTGTTGGAGTTTCGGTGCGGTGGCATCGAACTTACTGGACATCGCGGGCGCGGTGTTGGCCTTCAGCTTGGTGATCCATGCGGGCAGGTCTTGGTAGTTGATGGTGGCGGCGCCCACGGCGTAGTCGGTGGCGATGCGTTCGGCATGCTGCTCATCGGAGGCCGCTGTCGCGCGATTCGACAATTCACCACGCGCCTTGAGCAGCAGGAAACCTAGCGTGGCACACAGGGCGACCAGAAGCAGCCCCACCGTGGCAATGACGACTGTCGAGACACGGACTACACGGCTCGACGTGGTGGCTGCCGGTGCATCCGCCGATGCGTCCCCTTGTGGCGGTGGTTCGCTCGCTTCGTCCCGGGTCACCTCGTCGGCTTCGGTTGTCACGCTTTCTTTCTCGGCCATCTTGCTCCTCGTTGAGTAGTTGCTATGCACGTGCTTAGTGGGTGTTGATCTGTAGCTGTAGCGAGCCGTCGGGGCGGGTCGAGTGCAGCGCCTGGTCAACGAGTGCGGACAGATTGATGCTGCCGGGCACTTCGCCGATAGCCCAGTCCAGCCATTGCTCGAGTGCGGGATATAGCTGAACCAGTTCGGGACCTACGCGATTGAGGTATTCCTTTAGCTTCGGAAGGAAATCCAGCAGTCCGTTATTGGTGGTGTACGCCTCGGGAACCGGTCGTGCGTGCAGCAGTATTTGTAGTGAGTCAACGAGCCCCCTGGCCTTGACGCCGAAGTCCGCCCACTGCGGCGCGGCGGCAATGAGATCCGCACCGGCTTTGGCTACGTCCGGCCCTGGTACCTGGGCGTTTTTCAGCAGGGCGCGCAGTTGCGGCTCGCGGCTCTGCAGTGTCGCCGCCAGCAGATTCGATGCCCGCGACAGTTCGGGGATGATCTCGTCAGTGCCCGCCATGCCCTCATTGAACGTATTAGCGATTGATTGGATCGCTTGGGGGTCAAGCTGTTCCAGAAGGGTGGTGATGGCCCGTGCTAGCTCAGGAATCGATGCGGGTACGGAGACATCTTTGGCCAGGAATTGCTGGCCGTCGGCGAGATACGGACCGCCGGCCGCGCGTGGCTGAAACTCGATATACGGTTCCCCCAGCGCAGACAACTGCTCGATGCTGATGGCTGAATCGACGGGAACTCGGTAGGTGCGGTCGACCTTGAACGCGACATTGACACCGGTCGAGGTGCCGGTCACAGCCGTCACCTCGCCTACCTTGACCCCGGACAACAGCACCGGCGAGCGAGGTAGCAAGTTCACGGCGTCAGGAAGCTGGAGTGAGGCGGTGGTGTACTGCCGGTTCCAGTCCACTCCTGCGACATCGAACGCTAAATACGCGGTGCCGAAGACCATGATCGCGGCGATCGCCCCAAGAGATATCAACGACCCAAGCCGTACCTTGATGATGCTGCGCAGCGCCCCCATGGCGGCCCTCATCTCACAAATCCGATCATCCGAAGCGTGTTGACAATCTGCTCGACCTGAGCGTCGGTTGTGACGGAAGTCTGGCCGTCGGCGCCCTCAACCTCGATGCCGGTAACGTTGATATGTGTCCGCGAGCCCTCGTTGAAGTACGGAAATAGCTTCTCGCGCAACAATGCTCGTAAGGCGTTCAGATTTGATGGGGCACGAAGATTGAGTGCGCGATCTTTGGCTAAAAACAGTGGGACGAATGCCTTCGTTGCGGCATCGAGTTCGGTGGCGAAAGGCGCAAGCCACGTCGCGGAATCTGCCAGACCGCCGAGCGCGCCGATGATGCCGATGGTATGGATCAACGATTTCGCGATCCTGACGGTGGTATCTGTGCCCTCACGCGTGAGTAAGATGTCAAGAATCGCCTTGTTGCTCTGTACGGCCCTGACGCTGGCTTCGAGGCCGTCCAAAAAGCCATCGACTGCGTCAAGGTTTGTACTCACATCGACAACGTCTGCTTTGAGGGTGTCCGCTATGCGCGCGGTTTCGGTAGGGTCTCGGGGCAGCGCTGCATTGAGCTGGTTGATGACGTCCTGGGCGGAGCGCAGCGCGCCACCGGAAACGAAGGTTGCCAAGCCCGACAAGATGTCCTCGATCTGCAGGGCCGGCTCGGTCTGGTCGAGCGGAATGGTGCCGCCTGGCGCAAGAGCCGACCCATTATCAGCCGTCTTCGTGACGAGCGAAATGTAGATATCGCCAAGGATGGTGTCCTGGCGCAGCTGGGCTCGGGTGGCCAGGGGTAACCGCACACTCTTGTCGATATCGACAAGAGCCACAACGTATCCGGGGCCGGTGGTGGGGTCGACGATGTGGACTGTGTCTAGTCGGCCCACGCGGGCGCCGTTGGCCACCACCTTGGCGCCGGAGGGCAGATTCAGCGCTGTACTGAACTGGATGTGCACCGGATAGGTCTCAGCGCCATTGGGCAGGACCAGCTGAGCCGGATCGAGCGAGCACGCCGTTAGAGCGAAGCCCGTTATGACAGACGCAGCGACGTGTCGCACAGATCGATGAGGGCGAGGCATCATTGCGCACCGGTCATTCCGAGAACAAGCGGCACCAGATTCACTTTTGCCTGACCGTTATTGTAGTCGAAACATGCGCCCTCGATAGGGGGGCCGGGCGGCCCATGGAAGTGGATTCTGCGGGGCTGATCGGCCGCGTTGAGCAGGGAACAAATACGGTCGGCATCCGGTTGGTTAAGCCGCACGAACGGCGGGGAATAGTTGACCGCGAGCCTGCCTGCCTTGCCGAATTTACGAAGTGCCCAGGAAATCGCAGGCGCCAAACGGGAGTAGTTCTTCAGCGCGGGCACATCCTGGGCAAGCCAATGGATGTAAGGCACCGCGTCTTCAAGAAGATGCATGATGGGTTCGCCGTAGCTGTGGGTGATGTCATTAAGCCAGGGCAGGATGGTGGTGAGTGTGTCGACGATCGACACAACCTGCCCCCAGACGTCGTTGACTAACTGCAGAATAGGGGCGAAGCCGTTAAGCATTTCCCGCAGGTTTCCCCATCCGTTGGCCACACTCTGGGACAGCTGAGTGACAGAGTCGATGAGCGCACCGATGTGTGCGGCCGTCGTACCGGGCGTGCGCAGTGAAGCGGCCAATTGCTTGATGTTGTCGTTGAATTGCGTGCCGCTTCCGGCGGTGGCCTGGTTGACCGCTGTGAGGGTGCGTTCGATCGATCGGCGCTGGTCGGGATTGATCCCTGCTTGCAGATCGGTAGCTAGAGTGGTGACGGCATTCGTCATTTGGGTCAGGCTCTTGGGTGTCACCGTCTGGGTGATACATCGGCCGGAGTCCCACGTGTCGCCCGGGCTGCCTTGGACCGCGAGATGGCGGTCGGCGACGATGGTGTCGGACACCGTCGTTGCGATGGCGTTACCGCGCAACGGGTGGGTGGCGTCCATCGCGAAATCGACGCGGACAGCGGTGCCCTCGGGCCGGAGGCTGGTCACGGTGCCGACTTTGACGCCACGCACGAGGACGTCGTTGCCTGCGTAGAGCCCGATGGCATCCGGCATGATCGCGCAGTAGTCGATCTTCTTGCCCAGTCGTTGGGATGCCGTCAATCCGGTCGCGGCGACAACAACCAGCAGCAGGACCCCGGCGATGGAGATGAATCCGCGGGATGCAAGAGTACGCCGTAGCATCAGCACACCCGCCCGGGCATCGGGATACATACGGGTTGTGGCGGCGAAATGGTTTGCCCCGATTGATCTATGGAGATCTCGCCGGTCTTGCCGACGTAGCCATCAACACGATTCCACACACGGTTGAGGCTGTCACCCAGGCCGGCCAGACGGTCGGCCAGTTCTCGCCATTGCGGCCAGGCCTCCAGAAGCGCGTCAGTGAGCGGTTGCAACTGCTCGCGCCAGTTGGGTTCCAATGCGGCGATGCGCGAAAGCAGCTCGGTGACCACGTTTAGCGTTTCAAGAACCTCGGCGCGCCGAGACAAGATGGTGGTCTCCATCGTGCCGATTTTGGTCAGCATGTCGCCGACGATGCGACGGGAGCGGGCGATCAAGGCCAGGTATTCGTCGGCGACATCCAGGGAGCGCCGTACATCTATATTCTGCCGGTTTAGTATGCCGACGACCGAGGAGACGGCGTCGCCCATGGCCCGAACCGAATCCGGTTGCTTTTCCAGGGCATTAGCCAAGGCACTGAAGTTCTGGCGCAGGGTGTCGCCCTCGATCGACTTGACAGGGCGTATCGCGTCTTGCAGGGCCCGTCCCAGGTTGTAGGGCAGTTTGACGCGTTCGGCGGGAATTGATGCGGTGCCCAGGGGTGTGTTTCCGGCAGGGAATACTGTGACGTAATGCCCGCCGACCGGGGTGAGTAGCCGGATCTCAAGGGTGCTCTGTGCGCCGACGAAGACTGTACGGTCCACTGTGAATGATATCTTCACCGAATCATCTTGCAATTGAACCGATCTCACGTCGCCTACCACGATTCCCGCGACACGGACCTGATCGCCGGGCTTGACGGAACCGGCCTCGCTGACCTCGGCCGTATAAGTCGTCTTACCCAGGGGGACAAGGTAGATCACTGCACTGGCTGCCATCGCAATGGCCACCGCAAGCAGACCAGCAATACCTAGGACCAGTTGGCGCTGGCGGTCACGTTTCTCGTTGACGCGCTCAGTTCTCAGCGCAAAGCCGACCACTCGTCGAGTGAAGCGGATTACCCGTTGCATACGACGATCCTTTGACCGGCGATTAACACATCCAGCATCTGCGGCATTTCGGCCGGGCCGCGTGAACAGGTGAAGTTCATCTCGGCGCTGCGCGGAGGCAAGGCTAGGGTGAGCGCCTGCAGTATTCCGGGTACATGGTCGAGGCCGCGGACCGCGCGGTCCAGATCCGGGAAGGCCACGCGCAGATCATGGGCGAGGTCGGGGTTGTTGGGAAAGGTCAGACCGATCGTGGTCAGCAGGCTGTTGAGGGGGCCGAGCACCGGAGGGATGACATCAATAGCGTGCATCAGTCCGTCGAACTGTTTTTGCAATCCGTCGAAGACATCGGCGACTCCCTGTATCAGGGCCCCCGCCTGCGCGGACCGCCCTCCGATCTGCTCGGAGATGTCCTTGAAGTTACGCAGCAATACCGCGATGACTGTTTGCCGATCGGACACATAATGGCTGAGCTTGGACACAGCGTCGAGTGTGGCTCCGACGCGACTATCGTCCCCCTGC
Source organism: Mycobacteroides chelonae (assembly GCF_016767715.1). Taxonomy (NCBI): domain Bacteria; kingdom Bacillati; phylum Actinomycetota; class Actinomycetes; order Mycobacteriales; family Mycobacteriaceae; genus Mycobacteroides; species Mycobacteroides chelonae. Next base: position 976,781 of record NZ_CP050145.1, read on the forward strand.
AGTACCGCAAGTGCGTTGACAGCCAGCTGATTGACCGATTCGGGTGAAAACTCCTTCAGCATCGGCTCGAGGCCGTTGAACAAGGCAGTGATGTCGAAGGAACCGACCGTACGGTCGATTCCGATGGTGGAATCCGTCGGTAGGAGATTGCCTGCCGAATCCGGCTGGCGTACTTCGATATAGCGTTGTCCGACGAGATTCTGGTACCGGATGGCCAGCGTGCTCGATACATAAAGCGGCCTATCTCGTTGCACACTGAAACGCACCCGCGCCTCGCCCCCGTCCAACACGATGGCTTGGACCTTGCCGACGGCGACGCCGAACATCCGGACGTCGCTGCCCACCTTGAGACCGCCGACGTCAGAGAACAGTGCACTGTACGTGTTCAACTTGCCAGCGACCGGGCGCTGAATCGTCTGTGCTACACCAACCGCGATCGTCACCATCACCGCCGCGAAGATGGCGAATCGCAAGGCTACGCCTCTTATGGACATCGGTTACCTTCCATCATCTTCCCTCGGCCGCGCTTGCAGGCGGCGTTTCGGGCAGCTGCTCGGCGATCACCGGCACGTCGCGCAGGATGACCTTGACTGGAACATTGAGTTCGGTGCCGGTGGCAGTGTTGACAAACATTTCGTTGATGCGCTTGATCAATTCGGCAGCGCCTAGGCGGGTGCGTTCCGGGTAGGGATTCAGCAACGAAAGCTGGTGCAAGAGCGTGGTTGTTCCGTCAGCGTTCCCGACAAATTTGTTCGCGGTCCACAGCACGTCTGAGATCATCGGAAACAGCTGATCGACAACGAGTGTGACGCCCGTGTCGAACAGCGGGCCTTCGTTCCTCAGTACCTCCATGCTGTAGACCTCGCTGATCAGTTCGATGGTGGAACCACTGAAAGCCGCCACGCCCTTGATGAACTCGCCATACTGTGCGATGAGGAAGGACGACGGGTAGCGTTGAGTGTCGGCGATCGCTCGCCCTACGGACACCAGCGCCTCGAGCGTGGGCGTGAACGCCGCCAAATCCGTCGCGGCGCGCCTCATTAAGTCGGTCAGCTGCGGGGTGAACACCTGGTTGGCAGAGGTCGACAGTTCGCGCATCAGCTTTCCCACAGTGACGTCGGCGACTCGCTCACCACCGGTCAGGTCCACGACCTCGTCCATCCGCAAGGGCGCACCACCGGTTTGACGTTTGAGGACGACAGCGCTGATGCCGAACAGATTGGACGGGGCATAATCGACGTCGAAGGCATCGGTCAGCCCCACGACCTTTTCGGGCTGTAGGGCCAGCGTGATCAGCTGTTGGCCTTCGGAAGTCGCCGAAATCGTATCCACTTTGCCGACCGCGATACCGCTGAGCATTACCGCGGCGCCGGGCACGACACCGTCACCAACCAGGTTGGTGTACAGCTGAATTCGGAGAGTGTCGGGCCGTTTCAGCGCGTCGTGGAGCTGCCAGCCGACGGCAGCGGCGACGAGGCATATCATCGCGATGATGGCGAGCAGGCGTGCTTTGCGCTGATCCGTGGAAACTCCGGGAAGTCCGTATGCTGGCATGGGCTACCCGGGGAACGCAATCGGTGAGTCGATACCCCAGAACATGATCGACAGGACCATGTCAAGGGTGATGATGACGATGAAGCTGGCCCGCACCGCACGGCCGGAGGCTATGCCCACTCCTTCGGGGCCGCCGCTGGCGAAAAATCCTTGGTAGCAATGGATCAGGATGACCGCGACGATGAACACGAGCACCTTGATGGCCGCGGCGACGATATCCCAGCCGTTGAGCAGTTGGTTGAAATAATGGTTGTACACGCCACTAGATTGCCCATGCAGAATCAGCACCAGTGTGGAGGCAGAGGCATAGCTGAGTAACAGCGCCACGACGAAGCACGGCACGATGGTTACTACTCCCGCGATCAGTCGCGTGGTTACCACGAATGGGACCGACCTCAGCGCAAGAGCCTCGATCGCGTCGACTTCCTCGGAGATGCGCATCGAACCGATTTCGGCGGTCATGCGGCCACCTGCCTGGGCGGCGAAGCCCACGGCCGCCGCGATGGGCGCTAGCTCACGGGTGTTCGCGAATGCCGACACGATTCCGGTGAGGGGGCCGAGCCCCAGCATGTCCAAGGCGGCAAATGCCTGGATCGCGGTGCCCACTCCCATGGCAATACCGAGGACCATCAGTACGGGCACCGTCCCGCCGCCCACGATGAGCGACCCGCGTCCCCAGGTGAGATCGGTGATCATGGCCATGGTCTGCGAGCGGTAGCGGCGGAGTGTCAGGGGAATCGAACCGAGTGCCTGCCCGACGAAGCCGAGCACAAAGCCGAACGAATCAAGCGGCTTGAGGATTCGCCTTCCCGCGCGGAGGACCATGGTGGTGCCGCGTGGTGCGTATCGCGCCGGACCTACCGCTCGCCGCCGCTCAGCCATCAGGCGATCCTCATCGGCAGGAACATGGCTACGAGCTGGGTAAGCGCCACGTTGATCACTGCGATAGCCAGAATGGAGAGGACCACTGCCGCGTTGACCCCGTCGGCGACGCCACGTGGACCGCCCTTGACCTCGAGGCCGCGCTGGCAGGCCACGATCGCCACGATGAAACCGAATAGCGCTGCTTTGGCCAGGGAGATCCACAGGTCCGCCACCGTCGCGAAGGCGCCGAAAGATGCCCAGTAGGCGCCTGGACTCACGTTCTGTACACCCGCAGCCACGGCGTAACCGGAGAGTACCGAGGTGACGATGATCAAGATATTGAGTAGCGGTGCCACCATCAGCATGGCCAGCATGCGAGGGATGACCAGTCGATGTAAGGCGCTGATGCCCAGGGTCTCCAGGGCGTCCACTTCTTCGCGAACTGTGCGTGCGCCAAGATCGGCGGCAATGGTGGCGGTGCCGGCACCGCCCAGGAGCAGGCCGGCCGCGATCGGAGCGCCTTGCTGGATCACACCGAGGCCTCCGGCGGCACCCAGTAACGAATCGGCACCGACTTGGTGGACGATATTGCCAACTTGCACCGATACCACCACCCCGAAAGGCACAGCCATCAGGACGGCGGGAGTCGCCGTGACGGTGACGAAATACCAACTCTAGCGTATCATTTCACGCCACTGGAGCCTCCCGTACAAGACATCTACGATCGCCCCGATGATCGATTCGATGGCCATGGCCACGACCCGTCCCAAGGTGCGCAGACTCGACATGACAGTGTCGGAGAGGTTGCGGTGGACAATCTCTCTAAGCTTCTCGTCTTCGTGATCTGATGGCTCGCCGTTGCTCATGATCGGGCGGATTCTCGCCGCGTTTGCCACTCGGCGATCTCGCGGCCGACTGGGGTGACCGGGGGTTCCGCGTAGAGCCACTCGCGCGCGATGCGGTGCCAATTGTTAGTTGCGCCCAGTAACCCGAGCACGCCGAGAGTAAAGAAGTCTGCGCGACGGGAGAAGAGGTGCTCGGCGGGCAGGCGTTGACGCGTGATGTCGGCAAATCGGGCGCTGCTGCGCGGGTCGATGGCCTCGACGAGGGTACTGCTGGCCAGTTCGGAAGTCACCGTGAGTGTTTCATCTGCGAGATGCCATTCGGCGATCTGCCAGATGTACTCAAGGCATTCGGCGGGGGTGATTTTGGAATCGGTGTCGATGACGCCGCGCTCGACCAGCGCTTGATAGACACTGTCTGCGCGGCGCTCGGCGGCCGCGCAGAGCATGTACCGCTCGAATTCGACATTGGCGGGTGCCATCTGGTTGAACAGGCCGAAGTCTAGGAAGATCAGCTTGCCGTCCGCGCCCCCGAAAATATTTCCGGGATGGGGATCGCCGCAGAACTCATGGCTCAGAAACAGTGAGCCTATGTAGAACCGGTAGATCAGTTCGCCGATCTCGTTACGTTGTGTGCCAGGACGAATCGTGAGTTCGTCGAACGGGAAGCCCTGAACATAGTCGGTGACGAGGACACGCTTGGTGCTGTGTTGGAGCACGCTGTCGGGAACACCGATAAATGGATGTCCCCGGTATGCCTGCGCCATATGATGCTGTGTGCGGGCTTCCTGAAGATAATCCAATTCGCGCTCGATGTTGACAGCGATTTCGTCGATGAATCCGGGGACGCCTACCGATGGCCAAATGGTCTTGCCGAGTTTGGCGAAGAGTGCCAAGTTCCTCAGATCCGCTGTGATGGCTGTTTCGACGCCCGGGTATTGGACCTTGACGGCGACGTCACGCCCGTCGCGCAAACGTGCGCGGTAAACCTGACCGATCGACGCGGCGCCCACCGGCGTCTCGTCGAATTCACTGAACACGCTTGAGAGTCGGCCAATTTCGCTTTCGATCACCTGGCGCATCGCAGGAAAGGGGTGTGGCGGCGCATGGTCGCGGAGCGCCGCCAACTTCTCGCGGAAGCCCTCGCGATGTGATTCTGGTATGAGGTTCAAATCGATGACCGAAAGCATCTGGCCTAGTTTCATCGCGGCACCCTTCATGCCGCCGAGAACCGTGACGAGCCGGTCTGCTGCGTCGATGGTCGCGCGCTCGGACAGGATTTCTCGAGCTCTCTCGGAGCGGCCAATCATGGATAAGCGGGTGCCTGCACCCCGAACGGCTTGCTCGGCCGCGAGCTTGCCGAGCTTGCTTCCACGGATGATCCGTGAACTGCCAACTGCCTTGGCCACCGGGGCTCCCCTTTACTTGATGGTCGGCGTGTATGGGTGCTCTCTGGTAGGCGCGGAGTGAGCGTCAAACGACTGCCGGATTGGCCTTGGTCGCGATGATGAATTGCGCCAGCCCCTCGACATGTTGCGTAACACCGGTTAGGCCCGCGCCGTGGAGAAAGCCGGTGATCTCTTCGCGGCCGAACATCCTGACACCGCTTGTTTTGTACATCACCCGTCCGCGGAGGGACTGGCTCACTCCGCCCGGTGCAAGGCTGGTGAGTATCGCCAGTTTGCCGCCGGGAGCGAGGACGCGCACGAGTTCCTGGATCGCAAGGAACGGCTCGTTGATGAGATACAGCGCGGCCAGGCACGTCACCGCATCCGCCACGTTGTCAGCGAACGGCAGATGTTCAGCGTCCGCGCGTACGTACGCGACACAGGGACCCGAGTTATCCGCAACCGCGCGGCGCAGCATCTGCCGGGAGGCATCCACTCCGACCGCGAGCCCTGCAGGGAATACCTGCGCACCGAACCACCCGGTGAAATTTCCTGGGCCGCAACCGATATCGAGAATAGTGTGGCCTGGACGCAGGCCCAGCCAGTGGGCTATGCGTTGGCGGTCCTTGTCGCGCCCAGGCGCCCGGATCCCACTTGCGAGCCGGAGTCCGATGGGTCGGACTAACTGGTATCCGGTTGAGTAGAACTTTGTCCGCATGAGCCATTGCGCAATGTTATGTATCGGGGGCGCGTCGCGCCCCAGAACGTCGAAGTATCCGTCGCCGGTGGCCTCGACGCGCGCGACACGATGCTGATCGAGCAAGCTGGCGGCCCGCGCGGCCGCCGAAATCTCAGGAAGTGTCGAAGTTGACATGATCAGGCCGACGTCCTCTCTGTCCGGAGGTTGGCGGACGCCGCTAGACGGTCACCGATGAACAGCGCGATGCGATTCACGGCGTCCCGTGCGTCGGGAAGAACATCGGCCCCGACCTGGAAGACGTGGATGGCCTTCTCCCAGATTTGGAGCGTCACGGGAACTCCGGCTTCGGCGCAGCGCTGCGCCAGCCGCTCCGCGTCGGAGCGGAGCACCTCGGTGGATGACACCTGAATGAGAGTGGGCGGCAGACCGGCGAAATGGTGGTTGACGGGAGACCACGCCGGATCGAGTCGGCCGTCCACCTCGATACCTAACTTGACGGCCAATTGGTAAGCCCGTGCCGGCAAAGCGGCGTCGGTCCGATCGTTGGGATGGGCCAATCGGGCTGTCGAGTCGAAGTCGCCCCACGGTGCTATCGACACGATTCCTGCAGGCATGGGCAAGCCGCGCTCACGTGCCGCGAGTGCGACAGAGAAGGTCAACCCGCCGCCAGCCGAGTCGCCGGCGAGGACGATGCGCTCGGCCGGAAATCCGTTGTCCAACAGGTATTCGTATGCCTCTAGGCAGTCGGACAGAGAATCAACGACGTGGGCCTTGGGCAGTTGGCGATAGTCGACGTTGAGCACGGGCAGTCCGGTGTCTCGCGCAATGCGCGCGACCAACCGGCGGTGAGTATTGAGCCCGCACGATACGAATCCTCCGCCATGAAAATAGAGGATGGCCGCATCGCGTACGTGGTCTGGACTCTCGATGGTGTTGTCCCACACCCATTCGGCACGGAATGCGGGAAACGTGACAGGTGCGGTCCGTGTTCCACGGTGGGGTCGTAGCACCGCGCTCATGGGGTCAAAGATTGCCGTGATGGCGAACATCTGGTTGCGCGTCAGCAGGCGGTGGTCGGCGATCCACGGTGCGAGGAGGAAGAACTTGCGCACTGTCGCGTGGAATACACGATGAGCGATGCGCATCCGCACGCTGGCCCGACGCGGCATCTCCGCGTCCACCGTTGGGTAGCTGTGAGGAATCCTGTTGGGAATGGTCATCTCGTTCCTTTCGTGGTCGGCCTGTCCCCGCAGGGGCATGCGTAGTGCGTGCACGCGCTACCCGCTCATCCGGACGCGGCAGTGCGCTGTGTCCCAACGGTGTCGGTGTACGGAAATAGACGTGCTCAACCCTCATGGAGTCTCCATGTCACTGCCTCGTCTCATGGTGGTCGCAATCACATCGCGATCAGGATAGTAGCTATATTTGAATATCCACACAATACAGTCTATAAAAGCGCAGCTAAAAGGCCTATAACCCCAGCGTGAGGTCTGTAGCTTGCGCGGCTCTGCACTGCGGCATGGCGGTGCCGATGGCGCGAAAAGTTCCTGTCCGCATGAGGGCCGGACCGTGCCCGATCCAGGGCGCTCTCGAGTCGGGGCGTGGGGGAATCCCGTGTGGGCGCAGACCTCTGGAGCTGCGAACGCCGCCTGCCTGTCTCGCGGAAACTCCTCGAATGGGATTGCCTTACTATCCAAATAGTCATATTCTTCACTCGGATTGATAGCGAGCATTCGACAAAGGAGTCAGCAGATGGCGGATCGGCGGCGACGATTTGGGTCTTCAGGAGCGGAGTTAGCGTCATGACGCTGGTGGTGGTGACGGGGGCTGGCAGTGGAATCGGGCGCGCAACGGCGCAGCGCTTCGCGCGCAAGGGCGCGGTCGTCATCGTCTCGGATATCAACGAGACGACCGGAAACGAATCGGTGGATCTGATCCGGTCGAAGGGTGGAAACGCTGTGTTCCGCCGCCTGGACGTCGCCGATGTGGAGGATTGGGAGGCGTTCACCGGGTGGGTGGTTGCTGAATTCGGTGTCCCCGATGTGGTGGTCAACAATGCCGGAATTCTGATTGGGGGGGGATTCCTGGAGCAAACCGGTGACGACTGGCGCCGGATGATTCAAATCAACATGATGAGTCCACTTATCGGGTCGCGGCTGTTCGTCGAGAAGATGGTCCGTGCGGGTACCCGCGGCCACATCGTGAACGTCGCGTCAATGGGTGCCTTCCTGCCCACGGCGGTAGGGCCGTCATACGTGACAGCCAAGGCGGGGGTCTGGCTTGGCACACAGGCGCTGCGTTCCGAGTTCGGGCCGCAGGGAATCGGCGTGAGCGCGATTTGTCCGGGACTGATCCGTACGCGGCTTGCGGCCAATGGCACTCGTGGTGGCGTCAGCTCCGACGATAGCGCGGCGTGGGCTGCCAAACTTGCTGCAGGACATCGCTTTATGGGACGCTCGCCGAAACGTGTGGCGGCAGCTGTGGAGCGAGCAGTGCGCTTCAATCTGGCCACCGTTCCCGTCGGCTTGGAAGCGTGGCTCGGGTGGTACCTGTACAGACTTTCGCCTGCCGCGATGCGTGGTATCAGTTCGGCGGTCAGCATGTCTTTGGCAGACAAAGCGGTAGGCCTATCGGGCAAGGTTTTCGGAGGTGTGAAATGAGGACCGTCATCATCACCGGCTCAGCGGCCGGAATTGGCAAGGAAACGGCGAAGCTCTTTGCCCGCAAGGGCGACCGAGTGATCATCGCCGATATTGATCGCGCGGGCGCTGAGGCCGCAGCCGCAGAGATCAAAGCCCATCACGGTCACGCGGTGCCCTATGCACTCGACGTCAGCAGCGAGCAGCAGTGGGTCGACTTCGCGCAATGGGTAGGCACCGAGTTCGGGTCGGCCGATGTGCTGGTGAACAACGCCGGCGTGATGGACATCGGGGGATTTGTCGAGACCAGTGCCGCCCAATGGCAACGCACAGTCGATATCGACCTGATGAGCGTGGTGTACGGATCAAAGGTCTTCGGCCAACAGATGATCGACGCAGGCGTACGCGGACATATCGTGAACATTTCGTCCGGCGCCGCATTCCTACCGTCGAAGCTGATCAGTGCATACGGCGTCGCGAAGGCTGCCGTGCTGATGGCCACACAGTGCCTACGGATCGAACTGCGGCCGCACGGTATCGGTGTCACCGCCATCTGCCCAGGTGCTATCCGGACGAATCTGCTGGCACACGGGCAGCGCCACGGACTCGTCGACAAGGACCCAGAATTGTGGCGCGAAGACATGTTGGCCGTGCAAACCGGACTGGCATATGCCGGGCCCGACAAGGTTGCGCGCGTCATTGAGCGGTCGGTCCGCCGTAACTGGGCGATTGTTCCAGTGAACCCCGAGGCTTGGTTCATCTACGGACTGATGCGATTCTCGCCGGGGCTCGTGCGCTGGGGTGCATCGGTCATTTCCTTCGACCTGCTGGAAAGACTCCTCGAACGGCTCAGGCCGTTGATTAACCGGCTTGCGCAACGAAAGGTAGGGGCATGAACACAACGATCGACCACGAGGTGGTGATCATCGGGGCGGGCTTTGGCGGAATTGGTTCTGGGGTACAGCTGACCAAGGCGGGCATCGACGACTTTCTGATCATCGACAAGAACGACGGCATCGGGGGCACCTGGCATGCCAACACCTATCCCGGTGTCGCGGTAGATATTCCGTCCATCTACTACAGCTTCTCCTACGAGCCCCCAAAGAAGTGGACCCGGATGTTCGCGCCCGGTGCTGAGGTCAAGCAATACGCCGAGCAGGTAGTGGATTCGTACGGGCTGCGATCACGAATCCGCTTGAACACGGCGGTGGTCGGGGCTGACTGGGACGAGGAACAGAATGTTTGGCGTATCGAACTAGACTCCGGAGAAAACCTGGTTGCGCGGTTCGTCATCGGTGCCGTCGGTGCGCTGGAGGTGCCGAATCTCCCGGATGTCCCTGGCGTCGGCACATTTTCGGGAAAGACCGTGCATACCGCCAGTTGGGACCACGAGTACGACTATCGTGGTAAGCGCATCGCGGTGATTGGCACCGGAGCCACCGCGCTGCAACTTATTCCGGAGTTAGCCGCTGTGGCCAGTCATCTCACGGTATTTCAGCGCACACCTATTTGGGTCGCCCCCAAACCCGATTTTCCGATACCGAGTCCGGTCAGTGCTCTGTTGCTCAAATTTCCGATTCTCCGGCGCGGGATCCGTGCCGTTGTGACCCTCGCGATCGACATTGGTCTGACCGGCATCGGAGTGTTCCACGAAAAGGTGCCGTTTCTCGTCAACTCCCTCAAACGTGGAGGCGCGGCCGGTTACCGGATGTGGCTGCGCGACAACCCCGAGCTCGCCGAAGAACTCACACCAACGTATGCGCCGGGCTGTAAGCGCCCGTCTGTCTCCAATAGGTATCTCAAGACGTTCACGCGTCCCAACGTGAGCTTGGTGACCAAGCCCATCAAGGAGATCACTGAGCACGCAGTGGTTACCGAGGACAGTGTGTTACACGACATCGACGTCTTGGTGTGCGCCACCGGATTCAAGGTCATGGCGAAGGGCTACACACCGCCGTTTCCTCTGCGGGGAGTGGGAGGCCTGGATATCAGCGACTTCTTCCATGAGAATCGCTACCAGGCCTATCAAGGTGTGTCGGTGCCCAGTTTCCCCAACGCCTTCCTTATCACCGGCCCTTATGGGTTTGCGGCCGGCTCGTATCTCGCCATGATTGAGTGCACCAGCCGCCATGCGGCGCGGGCTATTGCCGAGACGCGGCGCCGGAACGCCACACGGGTGGAGATCAAGCGTGAAGCGCACGATGCCTACTACGAAAAGAGTAGGCGGCGTGCCGCAAAGACCATGTGGCTATCTCCGGCGTGCGAGGGATCCAACACCTACTACGTCAACTATCAGGGAGACGCTGCCGCCATCCGCCCTAGCACGCATTTCGAAATGTGGTGGGGCAATAAGCATTTCCCGTTTGGTCACTACACGTACACACGGTTGCCTTCGGGTGGCTCGTCGCCCAAAGAGATTGCCAGTGAAGCCGTCACCGTCGGTGAGTAGGCCCCGGCTGAATATTGTAGAAGGAGGGGTGTGTATGGCAGGGAATGGCCTGGGGCCGGATTACCAGGTGGCCATCATCGGTGCGGGCCCGGCGGGGATAGCTGCCGCCGCCAAGCTGCGCCGCGCCGGCATCGATGACTTTGTGATCATCGAACGCGCCGACGACGTGGGAGGCAGCTGGCACGAGAACCACTATCCGGGACTCGGGGTTGATATCCCCGGCGTGACCTATCAGTACTCCTTCGCGCGAAACCCTAAATGGAGCAGGTTCTTTCCGCTGGGAGCTGAAGTCAAGCGCTATCACGTCGAGGTGGCGGCCCGATTCGGACTGTACGAGCGCACCCGCTTTAACTGCACAGTGGAACGCGAAGTGTGGGACGACAGTGAACGGTTCTGGCGGCTCCACATGCAAGATGGCTCTGCTGTGACGGCGCGATTCGTTATCAGCGCGGTCGGTGCCTTCGTACGCCCCAAAGATGACGTTGGCATTCCCGGGGCAAAGTCATTCAAGGGCAAGGTTCAACGCCCGAGTTGCTGGGATGACGACTACGACATGTCCGGCAAAACGGTCGCCATCATCGGCACTGGTGCGAGCGCTGTTCAGATCGTCCCGGCCATCGCACCGGAGGTCAGCCACCTCACGGTATTCCAGCGAACGCCGGTGTGGACGGTTCCCAAGCCCGACTTTGAAGTACCGCGTCTGGTGCAAATGCTGTTGGCGGCACCCGGAGTTGTTCCCGCGTTGCACGGCGCGATACTCGTGGTGGCTGATCTTGTGCTGCGGACGGTCTGCGCGATGCCGTCACAGCCGATGCATCTCATCGCCGATCATTTTGACACATGGTTGATTTCGGCGTACCGGCGTTACATCCGCATGGTGGTCGAGGATCCGGGGACAGCTGACAAGCTGACCCCCAATTTCGGAGTGCTGGCCAAACGTCCGACGACCTCCAATAGCTATCTACGGGCCTATAACCGCAACAACGTGACCCTGGTTACCGAGCCCATCGAGAAAATCACCGCGACCGGGGTCCGAACCCGAGACGGAGTGCTGCATAAGGTCGACGTGCTCATCCTTGCGACGGGTTATGAGGTGTTCTCGGATCCCGAGACTTACCGTGCGGGAACGATCGTCGGACGTGACGGTTTCGACCTGGCGACTTTTTATCAGGAAGAGGGTCTGCAGGCCTACCAGAGCGTCTCGGTGCACGGCCTGCCGAATCGGTGGACGCTGGTGGGGCCGTACTCGTGGACCGGGTCCGGCTGGCATGCCTTTGTGGAGATGACGGCCGATCACGCCGTCCGTGCCATCACGGAGGCTCGGCGGCGACGTGCGACGGTATGCGAGATCCGGAAAGACGTAGCCGAGCGCTACCACCGCGATATTTATGCCCGCGGCGAGGTGATGCGGTACTACTTGGCAGAACTCAATGGCCACGTTCCGACGTATTACCGCAATTCCCAGGGAGATTCGACATACATTCGTCCTTCCGGCTTTTTTGAGGCCAGCCGTGGCAATCGCAGGTTCCCGCTGGATGATTATTGTTATCAGCTGGTGGTCGATGCCCCCGTCCAGGCCCCGTTGACTATTGTTCAGCAGCGAAGTGGCTAAGGTGACGACAAAGATGAGATCGCTGGGTTATTTGAATGGCGATAGCATGCGCTTGAGCTGTGGGGAAAACCGCAGCCGGGCTTGAGTGCAAATGACGGAGGATCAAGGTGGCCGCGAGGAAGGTACTGACCCGGGCGGAGAGCCAGGCGCAGACCCGTCAGGAACTGCTCGATGCGGCCGCACGGATGTTTCTCGAGGGCGGGTATCACGCCACGTCCATCGCCGCCATCGCCGCCGAAGCTGGCCGGACGATTGGTGCGGTATACAGCAATTTTGAGAGCAAAGAAGTGCTTTGCCTTGAGGTCCTCAAGAGTCGCTATGCAGCGGAGGCGACCTCGCTGATGGCGGCGCTTGTCGCCACCGACGGGAGCCTCGAGGAACGGCTCGCCGCGATCTCCACGTGGTGGTCCATACTGTCGGGCGACTTCCCGCTGTCGGTTCTTGCTGCGGAGTACACCGTCAGTACGCTCCGGAATCCGGATCAGCGCCAGGCCAACATGGAGGCCGTTGACCGGTTCTTGGAGTGGGGCCGGGTACTAATGGAGGAGCAGCCCGAGGGCGAATCGGTGTCAGACACTGACCTCGACGATGCGGTTCTCACAGCCTGCGCCATGGGGATCGGGCTGGCGGCGGGGCAAGCCATGGGAATGTTGGACGCGGAGCGCTCGGCGGCCCTGCTGGTGTCAACCGTTCGGCTGTACCTCAACGCTCAGCCCAACAGCAGCGGTCCTGAGTTATCGATCACATAGGCGAGTGGAGCATCGCTGGCTGCGAGATGGCCAGCGCGGTGCTACCGGGCAGGCGGCCGACGAGCAGCGTCCGGCGATAGCTAACCGTACGGCGCATACGACTGCCAGCCCGCTGGTCGTTTGAATCGCCGAATGCCGTAAGCGGTGGGATGACTGCCTGATTCGCCAGAAGTAACCCTAGTTCTCGCGACTGGCCTCATTTGAATAATGATGCGATCCTAATATCTATGATGTCTGAAAATCGGGCCCCATTGGTGTTGGTGGCGAACGCATGACCATGGACAACTTCACCCGGGATGGGAAGGAGGATGGCTTTGCCGATTTGGCGGCTGAGGTTGAGGTGCACCCTGCCGTCAACGCTGGGCCGGGTTCGGACAACAGCGCGAACAAACGCAAGCAAATCGCCATTGTTGTCTACCCGGGAATGACTGCACTCGATGTGGTTGGCCCCTTTGAGCTGTTACGTACCCTCCCGGATAGTGAGGTCCGATTCGTATGGCACCAACCAGGTCCTGTGATGACCGATAGCCGGACGTTGATTCTGGGCGCGACCCACTCCTTCGATGAGACACCACGTCCCGATATCGTTCTGGTCGGCGGATCTCTACTGGCGACCATGCGAACCTCTATCGATGAGCAGCTTTTGGAATGGCTACGTCGCGTTCACCCGACAACAATGTGGACAGTTTCGGTGTGCAGCGGATCAGTCATCCTGGCAGCCGCCGGGCTGTTGGCCGGTCGCCGCGCCACTAGCCACTGGGCTGCCCTGCCTATGTTGAAAGCCTATGGGGCAAGGCCAGACAAAGACCAGCGGATGGTGGTCGACGGAAAGATTGTCACTGGTGCGGGAGTTTCGGCCGGCCTCGACTTGGGTCTGTGGCTGCTCAATGAAGTGGAAGGGCAGAGGCATGCCGAGGCGGCGCAGCTGGTCATAGAATACGATCCCCAGCCCCTCTTTGACAGCGGCCATCTGAGCAAAGCCAGCGCACGTACCAAGGCCGATGCGGTGGTCTTGGGCAATCAATTGTTCAGTGGCCGTGATCGATTCGGTGAGGCGATAGCCGTTGGCAAGGCAGTCTGGACGACCGCCCTCGATCGGGTTCGCGGCCGGACCCGGAGAAGAACCAGAATATCTACACCCCGCTGAACACGGCGTTGGCGACGTAGTGTGCAAGCACTCGTGCACGACGGCGCCCTCAGCATGCAGCGTTGGCGGCTGCGCGGGTCGACCGGATTAGATGTAAGCGCATAGTGCGCGTTATATCCATACCGTGAACCCGCCTATTTTTCGGTACCCGTCCGTTCGATCTATCGAAAGTACCGCGTCGAGGTTGCGGTTTGAGTGGTTGCTGTGTGCAAGGGGTGCGCACAATCACACTGACCTGCGTCGCGCGTGGTAGGCCCGAATTACCCGGTGTCGATTCAATATGCGCAGTCTCCCGTCGAGACTTTCGTCGATGATGATCGCCGCCCGGCGAGTGCCTGCAGTTTGAATAGATTCCCGCAGCCCTGACGGCCTTGAACTGTTTTTTAAGCCGATGGGCGCACGAGAAGGCAGCTGTCTTGAGCGTGGCGGGTGAGACGAATCGGCTGCAGACAAGGGTGTGGGAGCAATGTCATGACGACGTCGTGTAGCTACCGCGTGTTGTCGCCGCCACGCCACGCGAATTGGCGCATCCGGTGTGAGATCAATATTTGCCAAAGGGCCTGCTCATGTATCTGCGCCACCGGACCAGTTGCAACGCACGGTATGTGTGTTGCGTCTCCAATTGTCAGGACGTATGGTAAATAACGCACATGCTCTGCGTTATTTACCGGGGGCTTGGCGCTGCGCGCCCAGAGGAGAGGGTCCGGATCATCAACGCACGAAGTAGGGAACGGGCGCCCTGGAAAATCGGGGCCCGCAGCCGTGAGATGGAAGTCGAGGCATCACGACGCACTCGCCTGGATCGACCGCATCAGTGCCGGGGCATAGGTGCGCCGGGTCATTCGATGTTATGGGTGGCGCAGCCGTGATGGACAAGGGCGCGGGCTTGGTGCTCAAGCGGACGTGGATTCCGCTCCTCATCGTGGTCGTCCTGGTGCTCGGTGGATTGGTGGTCTGTCGGGTACGTGGTTTCTTCGGCTCTAACACCGAAATTACCCGGCCGGGCGCTGGCCTAGCCGATGACGCGGAGCCGTTCAACCCCAAGACCGTTACCTACGAGGTTTTCGGAAAGGAAGGCGCCGTGGCGACCATCAACTATCTGGATCTTCAGGCCAACCCTCAGATTGTGCGTGACGTGCCGCTGCCCTGGTCGGTCAAGCTCACGACCAAAGCGCCGTCGGCTAGCGCCACGGTGGTCGCGCAGGGTGATGGGGATAGCATCAGCTGCCGCGTCATTGTCAATGACGAGATCAAGGCCGAGAACACGTCCGATGGCGTCAGTGCCCAGACCTTCTGCCTGGTGAAGTCCGCATGAGTCGTAACCGCCATGTCGGCGAGCGTCCAGTGGTTGCCCGATTCCTGCGTTTGTTCCGCGTCCCGGTCTTGCTGGGCTGGCTGGCGTTGACCGCCTTCGTGAACGTCGTCGTGCCCCAGCTGGAAGTGGTCGGCGAAATGCATTCGGTCTCCCTTACTCCTGATGATGCGCCGTCGCTTCAGGCTATGAAGCTGATAGGCAAGGTCTTCCAGGAGTTCGAGTCCAACAGCTCGGCGATGATTGTGCTGGAGGGCGAGACACCGCTTGGCAGCGAGGCCCACAAGTACTACGCCGGTCTGATCAAGAAACTCGAATCAGACACTGAGCATGTCCAGCACGTCCAAGATTTCTGGGGTGACCCGTTGACTGCCGCTGGCGTTCAGAGCGCGGACGGCAAGGCTGCTTACGCGCAGCTTTACCTTGCAGGCAATCAGGGCGAGGCGTTGGCCAATGAATCCGCGCAGGCGGTTAAGAACGCGGTGGCCGCCGCGTCACCGCCGCCGGGTCTAAAGGTCTATGTCACCGGACAAGCAGCGCTACTCTCCGATCAGCAGCACGCTGGCGATAAGAGTCTGCAGCTGGTCACCGCGATGACCATCGGCGTCATCGTGCTGATGTTGCTCCTCGTCTATCGCTCAATCGTCACGATGGTCGCTACGGTCCTGTTGGTCTTGCTCGAATTGGCTGCGGCGAGGGGTGTCGTGGCGTTTCTTGGCTACTACGGGCTAATTGGGCTCTCGACCTTCGCGGTCAATTTGCTCACGCTGCTCGCGATCGCGGCAGGCACCGACTATGTAATCTTCCTCCTCGGCCGCTATCACGAAGCGCGTCAATGCGGACAAGACCGTGAGAACGCCTTCTACACCATGTATCGAGGCACTGCCCACGTGATCCTTGGCTCAGGCACGACGGTTGCGGGCGCGACCCTGTGTCTCAGTTTCACCCGATTGCCCTATTTCCAGAGTCTCGGCGTGCCCCTAGCTGTGGGGATGCTTTCGGTGACTGTGGCCGCACTCACCTTGGCTCCGGCAGTGATCTCGCTGGCGAGCCGGTTCGGCCTCTTGGACCCCAAACGCGCGTTGCGCACCCGCAGTTGGCGCCGGATTGGCACCGCCATTGTCCGCTGGCCAGGCCCAATCCTGGCGGTGTCTCTCGCGGCGGCCTTGATTGGTTTGCTGGCACTGCCGTCTTACAAGACTAGTTATGACGACCGCAGATACATGCCAGCGGATATGGAAGCCAACGAGGGCTACATTGCTCTCGAGCGCCACATGTCCTCAGCTCGCCTGAACCCAGAATTATTGATGATCCAGGCCGATCGCGATCTGCGTAATTCTACGGACATGCTCATCATCGAACGGATCGCAAAGGCTGTCTTCCATATGCCGGGCATCGCCCGCGTACAGACCATCACCCGGCCGATGGGCACCCCGATCGAACACACCTCCATCCCGTACCAGCTCAGTAGCCAGGGCGGCAGCCAACTGACCCGCTCCTACTCGCAGGACCGCACGGCAGATCTTCTGGGGCAGGCCGACAGCATCTCCAAGAGCATCGACCGACTGCGACGACAAATGGCGCTACAACAGCAAAGCGCAGCCAATCAAGCCGAGCAGAGCAAGGCTTACGCTAATCTCGTTCCGATCATCGCTGATCTGCGTGACAAGATCGCCAACATCGACGATGTCCTGCGGCCGATACGCAACTACTTCTACTGGGAACCGCACTGCTTCGACATCCCCTTTTGCTCCGCGCTTCGAGGACTATTCGATGCCATCGACAGTATCGACGAGCTCTCCGATCAATTCGGAAACATCACGGCCAGCCTTAACAAACTTGATACCGTACAACGCCAACTCGACGCATTACTTCCCCCGCAAATTCCTAGCCAGGAAGCCGATCTCAAGCGGGCGCTGACCAACTACGCAACCCAGAAGGGCCAACAGGATCTACAGAACGCGCAACAGGAGAACTCGAATGCAATGGGTCTAGCATTCGACCAATCCAAGAACGACGATTCGTTCTACCTACCACCAGAGGTATTCGACAATCCCGAATTCAAACGAGGCCTCAAACAATTCGTCTCACCCGATGGCAAATCTGTACGATTCATCATCTCCCATCAAGGAGACCCCGCGACGCCGGAGGGCATCTCACGCATCCCTCAGATAAAAAATGCGGCCTTCGAGGCCATCAAGGGAACACCCCTGGAAACCTCAAAGATCTACCTGGGGGGCACCGCAGCAACCTATAAAGATATGCAAGAGGGCTCGAACTACGATCTCGTGATCGCCGCCGTTTCGGCGCTATGCTTGATCTTCATCGTCATGCTCATCATCACGCGGGCACCCATGGCCGCCTTGGTGATCGTAGGCACGGTACTGCTGTCGCTCGCCGCCTCATTCGGACTCTCGGTCCTGCTATGGCAACACATCATCGGGCTCGAACTGCACTGGATGATCCTCGGAATGTCGGTGATCATCCTGCTAGCTGTGGGATCTGACTACAACCTGCTTCTGGTGTCCCGCTTCCTAGAGGAACGCTCCGCTGGCGCAAAAACCGGAATCATACGGTCGATGGCCGGTACCGGCAGTGTCGTGACCTCCGCAGGACTGGTGTTCGCCTTCACTATGATGTCGTTCGCAATAGGCGACCTGCGGGTCATGGCTCAGGTCGGGACTACCATCGGCCTCGGATTGCTCTTCGACACATTGGTCGTGCGCTCATTCATGACGCCGGCCATCGCCGCGCTTATGAAACGCTGGTTCTGGTGGCCTCAGAACGTTCGTATTCGGTCCGCATCGCCGCAGTGACGTAGGAGCTGCTTGGTGCAGCTAGAAAACCCGGTGGCAGTTCGCTCGAGGTGGGCCGTGCGGCCAGTTGACCTGCGATATGCTCGTTTCGTGCGTGAACAGGACTTTCAGCGCGCGCGGACGGACGAAGACAAGCATCGAAGAGCTTCCGCGATGCTTGACGCGGCTCGCTCGCTGGCCAATGAAGTTGGCGTCGCATCGGTGACTTTGACTGCGCTCGCTGATCGGGCAGGTATCCACCACTCCGCGGTCCGCCGCTATTACAGTTCGTATAAGGAAGTCCTTCTTTTGCTCGGGCAGGAGCGCTGGGAGCAATGGGCTTGTCGTGTTTGCGAGCGTCTCGACGCGAAACAAAGCGCCCCGCCCGGCGAGATCGCCAGGATTCTGGCAGCAGAGCTGGCAGCTGATCCGTTGTTCTGCGACCTGTTAACCAACTTGCCTTTACATCTTGAACGTGAAGTGCCCGCCAAGCAAGTGCTGCAATTCCGCGTATCCACTCTCAAATCGATAGAGGCGATCGCACGGGCACTTCGGAGAACGTGTCTCCTATTCGATGACCAGGCAGCCATTGATGTGGTGGCCACGGCGTGCGCACTTGCCGCCATCTTCTGGCAAACCGCGAACCCTCCCGCGGAGCTGGCGGAAGTCCTGGGGTCAGAGAATTTGCCAAGCACCTGGAACATGGATTTTCTTCCGGCGCTCACCAGGGTGTTAAGCGCCACTTGTGTCGGACTGGCCGTACGGTCCGCAGGCGGTCTGTGATATCGAGTCAGCGCATGCGCCGACGGCGGTCTTCTTCGCTCAGGCCGCCCCAGGTGCCATAAGGTTCTTTACCGTCGATGGCGAATAGTCTGCATCTCAGAATGACAGGACAGCTCGCGCAGACTTCCCGCGCTCGTTGTTGGCGCAGGCGCCGCGCACTTCCCCGTTCCCAGTCGGGGTGAAAGAATAGTTCGGGATCGGCATTACGACACAAAGCATCGGCTTGCCATCCGTGATCTTTGATAGCAAACCAGGGTGATATGTTCATGTTGTTCAGACTCCTTGTACTGGACTTGCCATTGATCTCCTCTGGTAGTCGGCTGTCGGCTAGCAAGGTCGGTGTATTGGGCCGACCCTTGACCGAGGAAGAAAGCGATTTTCACTCAATGGTTTTGTCGGGCCGATACGACGCTCACCTGCATCACGGCCAGCCTTTTTCACGCTTTTTCGCCGTAGTAATCGGAAGCTCGGGATGCGCAGTGCTCGAGACTCTCCTTCGCAATACGGCGGCTTTGAGAACGCGCCTGAGGATCGGGCGTGGGCGACACATGGCGCGATATCCCAGTGGATCACCTACATCAGAATACTATGACTATTCCAATAGCCATGCGATCTGTAGACGCTGCGCAACGCTTCATGTTCGGAGATGTTCAGTTGGCGCAGGTTGGGTCGTTTCTGCTACTTGCTCTGGACGACGGTTGGTGGCGCGCCGGTGGCGCCTGCGCGCCCCAATGAGTTCTGTGGGGCGCGTGTGAGTGGGCGGCGGGGAGGTGGGTGCTCTGGAGGACTTGAACCTCGACCATCTATCCCGACCGCCGCATCCCGCTGACCATTGGCGTCATGTGCGCGCGCCATGATGCGATTTTGGCCGCGGCGCGGCACTGGATTGGGACACGGGTTGACCGTCCGGCGCGATGATGTGGAGGCTGCCGGCCCGGGGTGCCGAAAGCTGCAGTATGCAACTGTTGCATACTCCGATGATGACCGGAGTCTGCTCGTCTGCGCTCGGCATTGCCGCGTCTGTGCAAATCTGGCTGGGACGGTGGCGCCACGGTGGGATGCTGATGGTGACAACGGCGCTAGGCGTTGGTGCCATCACAGGCTTGGGGGCGGTCGGATTCCGTTGGCTGATAATCTTTTTCACCCGATTGTTCACCGGAGTCGAGGACTACTCAGCTTTGGGGCGAGTGCCGAGCGCGCAGTGGCCGGCGCTGGGCTTGTGGTTTCTGTTGTTATCCCCGATGGTCGCGGGAGCTATTTATGGACCCATCGTGCATCATTTTGCGCCGGAGGCTCGTGGTCACGGGGTACCGGAGGTGATGTTCGCCGTCGCCCGCGGTGGAGGTCGGATCGCGCCGCAGGTCACGATCGTCAAGGCATTGGCCTCAGCGTTGTGTATTGGTGGCGGTGGGTCGGTAGGACGAGAAGGGCCGATCGTCCAAATTGGTGCCGCGGCGGGCTCAGCGGTGGGGCAGGTGCTGCGCCTCGATGGTCGGCGATTGCAGCTTTTGCTCGCTTGCGGTGCTGCAGGAGGTATTTCGGCCACTTTCAATGCTCCGCTGGCGGGGGTGTTCTTTGCTCTCGAGCTGATCTTGTGCAGCCTGGATGCCGAGTCCGCCGGGGTAGTCCTGCTTTCAAGTGTGGCAGCAGCAGTGGTAGGACGCGCCCTCATGGGCGATCATCCATTCCTGTCGCTACCAGGATTCAGTGTGCAGCGCCCGTTCGAGTATCTGCTCTACGGACTGCTCGGTGTCGGCGCCGGTGTGGTGGCCGCTGCCTTCTCGAAGGTTCTGTATTGGGTAGAGGACGCCTGTGACTGGATCTGGCGCGGGCCTCAATGGGCGCGACCGGCCGTCGGCGGAGTCGTCCTTGGCGCCTTGCTGGTCGCGCTGCCACAAATGTATGGAGTGGGCTATCCGGTCCTGCGCAATGCCGTCAGCGGACACTATGCGATCACCATGTTGGTGGTGCTCCTGCTCGGCAAGATCTTCGCGACGAGTCTGACCATCGGCATCGGCGGCTCCGGCGGCATCTTCGCCCCTACGCTATTCATTGGCGCGATGGCTGGCAGTGCCTTCGGTCAGACGATTCACCAGCTGGACCCGGCGCTGAGTGTGGTTGCCAGTTCCTATGCCTTGATAGGCATGGGAGCACTGCTGGGCGGTGCGACCGGCGCCCCGATCACCGCGGTAGTGACGTTGTTCGAGCTGACCGGCCAATACTCGATCATTCTTCCCCTGATGATCGCGGTCTCCTTAGCCACCTTCACAGCCCGCATGCTCGGTGAGCACACCATCTACACCGCCAAACTGTGGCGCCGCGGCATCACACTGAATGACACCGCTGGCCGTCACCTCTAGCCAGCGCAGGCGCCGCGTTTGAATAGAAGGTGGCAGAACAGATCTCGTGACGCCTACTGGCGGGGTACTTCTGGGGCATTGGCCGTGGGCCAGGGGATGTCCCGAGCGCTAGGAAACTCGCGGTGTAGCTCGTCGATGAGCCGGTGCGCTTCGTACAGGTCTTTTCGCAACGCTATGAGATGACGGCGTCGATGTCTGGCTGCGGTGGGCCTGACGGGAGCATTCCGGCGCTCAGTCTCGACGATCGATTGAGATACCTCGTTGACATGCTCGTAGAGCGAAGTCAGTAGCACGTGCGCCTGTGCGGCAGAACGATCCTCGATCATCGGGTGTTCGTTACATGTGCTCGCGTTGATCCGGAGCGGGATTTCATTTCGCGTGTTGTCGTGGGTGTTTACCTGCTAGCGGAACATTCGCTTGAGCGCCCACAGCTCGGCATCTAGCGCGGCTATGCCGTGCCGAATCGCGGCGATATCTTCAGGACTCATCTGCTGGGGACTGAGGTAGGCGCGGCGCCCTTCTATGCCGACAGCGCTACCTTCGAGTATGCCGGCAAGGGCTCGGCCCGGGGCGGAGTTCGGCGCTGTCTCTGGGTTGGGGGTGCTTTGTTTAGCGGGCATGAGGTGGCCTTTCGTATAGGTGAACGGATGGACTCCGGCGGTGGGTCAAGCGTCGTTGAGCTTGTTGACTTGTTTTGTTAAATCGTGCTGTGACAATGGTTTTTTGGCGGTGTTTATGACGCCGCCTTCGGTGATGAAGGCGTATGCAGGTGACTGGGTGATACCGAAGCGGCTCGATATGTTCGTGCTGGTGTCGATGACCTGTGTGAACTCCATGGGGTGATTGCGTATAAACGCCCGCAGATCTGTAGCACTGGCTTTGATTCCGACCCCGACGAAGGTGATGCCTGGATGCTTGGCGGCCGCGGCTCGCACGATCGTGGCCTGTGACTTACACGCGGCGCAGGAAGGTTCCCAGAACCACAACACGGTCGGCTTGCCCCACAAGTCTTCTCCGGAAAACCCGCCTCCGTCCAGTGATTGGGCGATGAACTGCAGCTGCCAGGGCACCAGCGGCTCTGCGGTCAGTGTTGATGCGTGCGGGTTAGCCGCGGGCAGCTGCTGGGACGTAAACAGTGTGCGGGCAGGCGAGCATCCGGTTGCGAGAATTACGATGGCGACGAGAGTTATTGCGCTGTTTTTCAAGGTGATTCAGCTTTCCTAGCTAGTTCTAGACTTATCGTGCGATGAGCTAGCGTTGGGCAATCACCGCCCGTTCGATCTCTGAAACAGGTAGGTCGCGGTGCGCAGGTCGCAGGTAGCGCTGCAAATATTCTGCTGCGCCCACATGTAGAAGCAGATCCCAGTCGTACTCGGCGAGAAACTCTGCGACTTGTTCTGGATGTAGACCGAAGTGCCACAACTGTTGTTGTGTCACAAATTCGTCGTATCCAGCGCGCGCACCGTACATGGCGAACCCGTCCACAAATGCTTTACGCAGGAAGGTGAACGCTAAGCGGCTCCCCGGTGCCAACGCGAGCATGTGCCGCAGCGTGCGTCGCACAGTAGCTTCAGTCAGATACATCGACACGGCTTCCCAGATCACAAACGCGCGCATATCCAGGTCAAATCCACTGTCCGACAGACATTTCGTCATGTTCTCGGTTGCTAGGTCGGCAGCAACATATGTCGCATGTCGGGGGATGTATCCGAAACGACGCGCCGCCACCTGCTGCTTACGGATGCTGTTGGCTGGCAGATCGACCTCCCAGACCGGGACACCGGTCAACTGCGGTATCCGGTACAAACGCGTATCGAACCCGCCGCCCAGGATGATCACCGCATCAAGTCCGTCGGCAAGGGCCTCGATGAGCTGCTCATCGATGTACCGCTTGCGGCATAGCACGCCAGCCCACCCGCCGCAGATCTTCTTCTCCGTTGCGGCAATCATCGCCCGCCGCACCGGTGCCCGGCGTGTGGCCAGAGCTTTCAGATGTAACGCGGGAGGCAGCAGACGAATCGCGTACGGGTCGATGATCAGCGGTGAGCTCTCGTACTGCTCGGTGGCCAGGACCGAGGCAGAACCGTAGACGCCGTATCCCACCGCCGAACTCATAGGCGCCCTCAGCTCTCTGATCGGTCGACTCAATAACGCCGACCAGGCTTCCCGGCACACCACCGCATTCCTCACACGGCAGCGCTCACCCAGATCAGAGCAACGCAGGCGATGTGTCCCTATCGCATCTGGCGTCACCATCAGCACTCGGTTCTGGCCGCTGCGCCGTGAATGCAGCCGCCAGATACGGTAGCAGTATGCAATACTTTTTGTAGGTTATCTTTAGTGAAATCAGTGCTGGCCTGGGCGGACTGAGTGAAACCGCGTGGGTATCGATGAATTCGGAGGCGCAGGCTTGTCGCATTCGCCCGCTCCCGCAGCCCACATATTTGCGCGGCAGATCTCGGCCTTCCTGCAGCGACAGTGCCGCCTCGCCGCGGTCGGCGTGCTTGCCGGGGCGACCGCATGTTCATCCCAATCCGCTCCCCTCAGCGGCCTGACAACCAATACCGTTGACAAAGAGCACCATTCGGTGACGCAGCTCGCAGCCAGTCGGCCGCAGGTTCAGAAGGCAGTGGTCGATTACCTGGAGAAGACAGTCAACGCGCTACCGATCGGGAGCTATCTCGATGGCGGCGCCATGCCGGTGGGCGGCCGCACTACGGCCTGTGTGGGCGCCAACGCCGCTAGCCCGGCGGTGCGCTTCGAGGTCTCCATGGCGGTCATGACATCGCCGCAGATGCAAGCGAACCAAATTGCCTCCAGAACGCAGGCCCTGTGGCGCAGCTGGGGTGCGCAGGTCAACGAGGACCCAAGCGCCGCGGGGTGGTCGGCGGACACGGCGGGCTATCGCCTCCATATCGCCGCTGATGCCGGAGCCCCACAACCGACGGTGTCTGTGGCATCGATCTGCTTCCCCGATGACCCGATCCTGCGGGATCTGCCTTTTCCCGGCATCATCAGCCACTCGGCCTGACGCCGACACCTTGACGGCCCGTGCACAAGGCGCGAAACCGGCCGGGGGCGCTGGCGGGCCTCTCCGTCGCACCAGGTAATACCCGCCAGCGCCCTGTACCGGCCACGCATCCATACGTCGCGTCAGCGCGCGGCCAGAGGCATACACTAGCACTATGCAATAGTTACCGTGCGGTATTGTATTGCTCGGCTGGGTGTTGATGGGCTGCCCTGAAAGGGAGACGGTGTGACTGTTGACGAGGCAGATCTAGCGGAATCGCTTGATGCCCTTACAGATTCGCTGCTGGTCGCCTCGCGGCTGCTGTTGGCGATCTCTGCGCGATCGATCGCGGAGGTAGATGAGACGATCACGTTTCCGCAATTTCGCACTTTGGTGATCTTGTCCAATGAGGGCCCGATCAACTTGGCCGCCTTGGCTCAGTTGTTAGGGGTTCAGCCGTCTACGACGGGCCGGATGGTCGATCGTTTGGTCAACGTTGGAATGATCGATCGACGGCCGCACCCGCGCTCACGCCGAGAATTGGTGGTCGAGTTGACCGCTCACGGCGAAGGCGTGGTTCAGGAGGTCACGGCGCGCCGACGGGCTGTCATCGCTGAGATTGCCGGCAAGATGGCGCCGCGGGAGCGTCGCGGCTTGGTGCGGGCGTTGAGTGCGTTCACCGCTGCTGGCGGCGAGCCCTCCGCTTCTGCTGGCCTGTAGGTGCCTCGATGCGTCACTTCATTGGGCAGCTCTCACTTCTTCATGGATGGCTGCCTGTGCTGGCCCAACTATTCACGGCAGCAGTGCTTTTCGCAGTGCTAGCAAGCCGCACGCAACGCAGGGGCGCAGCCATGCTCTGGGGTGCTGTGGTCGGTGTGATGCTGGCTGCGACGGCGTATTGGTATCTCGGGTCGATAGGTGTTGCCGGCGACCCGGCACCGCTGCAACTGTGGTTATGGATCGCTGGCGCAGGCCTGGTGTCGGTGCTCGCGGCCTGCTGGCGTGGGGTGTGGTGGCGGCGCGCACTGGCGGTCGTGGCGATACCACTGTGTGTTGTGTCTGCGGGCCTGTCGGTGAATGCGTGGATCGGATACCTGCCCACGGTGCATGCGGCGTGGAGCCGACTCACGCTGTCCCCGGTTCCAGGTCAGGTCGACCGCGGCACGGTATTGGCCATGCAACTGGCAGGGGTGCAGCCAGCTTCCGGTGTTATCACACCAGTCACGATTCCTGTTGGCGCGTCCGGTTTTAGCCATCGCACCGAGCTGGTGTACCTGCCGCCGGCATGGTTTGGCCACGACCCGGCACCGCACCTTCCTGTTGTCCTGATGATCGGCTCGGCCTTGAACAGCCCCGCGGACTGGGTGTGGGCGGGCCATGCTGCCCAAACTGCAGATGATTTCGCTGCCCGGCATGGTGGAAATGCCCCCGTCCTGGTGTTCGCCGATGCCACCGGGGCGTTCAACAACGACACCGAGTGCGTCAACGGCAGCCGCGGCAACGCGGCCGATCATCTCGTGAACGAGGTCGTGCCCTACATCGTGTCGAACTTCCGCACCAGCGCGGATCGACATAACTGGGGTGTTGCCGGCTGGTCGATGGGTGGTACTTGCGCGCTGGATCTGACCGTGATGCACCCCGAAACTTTCACCGCGTTTGTCGATATCGCCGGGGACGCAAGCCCGAACACCGGCGACAAAGCCCACAGCATCGCAGCGCTGTTCGGCGGTGACAGCCAGGAATGGTCGCGATTCGATCCGGCCACCGTCATCAGCCGCCACGGGCGCTATCACGCGGTGGCAGGCTGGTTTGACATTCCCGGAGGGGCGGGGCGCCGACTGCTCACCGCCACAGGGATCGGGTCGGTAAGCGACAGCCCGCACGACGGCGTCGCGAACCTCGAGGGCCAGGATGTTGCCGCCAATTCGTTGTGCCAGCAAGCCAGTAGCCACGGCATCCGCTGTGCCGTGTCAACCCGACCGGGCCGACACGACTGGCCTTTTGCCGCGCAGGCGTTCGATGCAGCCTTTCCATGGTTGGCGGGCAGGCTCGGCACTCCCCGGGTACTACGGATCGCCCTGCCCGGTCTAGCACCCGAATCTACTGTCACCGCGCAAGCCTCAGCCCCCATCGACCCACACGGTTGGAGATAGACCAGCACACAACGCTATTCAACACATCACAAGCTTCGTCTCTAACGAACGAGGAGCCGCCATGCAGATCGTCAAAAATGTTTCGCTGCCTTCGGGCCTGACTCGCGCTGTCTTCCGGATGCCGATCTACCTTTATCGGTTGAAACTCGGATGGATATTTGGGCAGCGGCTGCTGCTGCTCAACCACACCGGGCGTATCAGTGGCAAGCCCAGGCGCACCGTGCTGGAAGTCGCTGAACGCGACTCCGATCACGACAGCTACGTCGTGGCTTCGGGCTGGGGCGCTAAAGCTGCTTGGTATCAGAACATCCTGGCCGCACCCGAGGTGAGCATCCAGGTAGGCACCCGGGTACTTCCCGTGATGGCCCTTCCTCTCAGTAAAGACGAAAGCGGTGAGGTATTCGTGCGTTACGCAGCCAAACACCGCCGCGCAGCCCAATACATGCTGCCGCGCGTCCTAGGAATATCTGTTGACGGCTCGGAGGCAGACTTCCGGGAGGCTGGGCAAAAGATGCCGTTCGTGCGGTTCGTTCCCCGACCTGACTAGCTGTGGAACAACTGCCTGGCACGACCTAAGCTAGTTAGCTGCGATGTGCAGAGACTAGCCAGGCCAGTAGTTGCGCAAGCGCCAAACAATGAATGTAGCTAGCTGTCAGATCATGGGGCAGGCAGTGAAACACCAGCCCGTCGATAGCCGGGTCGAAACGGTCGCTGTATCCGATATCGGAGGTTAGGTCTACGGGTGTCGAATGCAGTGTTCAATCCAAGAACATTGTGCTGGTTTCGTTTACGAGTGGCTCCTGGCGTGGACGTTGTCGAAGATCAGTTGCAGTGTGCCCACGGTGCGGGCGACCAGGGGTGAGCGGCTGAACTATCGGCTCACATGGGTGATCAGTGCTTGTAGGCGTTCTTGCGATGGGCTGCCGGGTTCGGGTGTCATGATGACGAGCTGTTGGTTGGGATCAGTTGCGCAGGTGAAGGTTTCCCAATCGAGGGTGAGGTCGCCGACGACTGGATGGGATAGGTTCTTCAGCCCACTCGTGCGGCGGGCGACGTCATGGGCAGCCCACCATTTTCGGAAGTCGAGATCATTTACGGAAAGCTCGCCTACTAGCTCGGCCAGGCGCGGATCGTGCGGATATTGGGCCGCGTCCATTCGCAGAAACCCTACGCACGTGTTCACGACACTGTCCCAGTCGGCGAACATTGCCCGTATTGACGGATCGAGGAAGGCGAGTAGTACGAGATTGCGGCGTGCAGGGGGGATCTGCGAGAAGTCGGTGTACAGCGCGGCTGCTGTTGCGTTCCAGGCCAGAACGTCCATGAACCGTCCCACAACAAATGCAGGGTTTTGGGTCAACTGATCCAAGAGCCACTGCAGTTGTGGGCGGACCTTCTGGGTTGCCCTGCGTCGCGGTCGCGGTGGCGGGTTACCGGCCAGGTCATGGAGGTATGCGCGTTCGTCATCGTTGAGGTGCAGCGCCTGGGCCAGTGCGGCGAGCACCGACTGTGATGCGGCCAGCCTGCCTTGTTCCAGCCTCCGGTAAGTAATCAGCGCTGATCGCTGCTAAGTCGGCGACCTCTTCGCGCCGTAACCCGGGCACGCGCCGCGCGTTGGTGGACTCCGGTAGCCCGACCATCGATGGGCTCAGGCCGGCACGGCGCGCCCGTAGGAACTTGCCGAGCTCACCCCATCGTGGGTCTTCCGTCATACCGCATTCTGGCATCGCCTGGGCGCTTTTTGCCTAGGCAGAATTTCTCCCCTGTTGTAACCCCGCTGTCTGGCAGATGCTGGTGCCCGCGTGGGTGGGATGCGTGAAACGGTAGGCAGCCCCACCAGCAAGACGTTGCATGCCGAGGCGACCCTGATGGCAACGCGCACTGGCGCGCAGACACCAGATCATGAACTTCTCCAGGCCAACGATGACACAGAAGAACAATCGACCACTCGTATAAAGGAGAATCCATTGACATCGGTCAAGAGTGCGGTCACGTTCCGCAATGGTCCCATCACTATGGCGGCCAACCTGTTTGTGCCAAGTGACCTCGATCCGCAAGGCAGCTATGCGGCGGTGGTTATTGTGCATCCCGGCGGTGGGGTCAAAGATCAGACTGCGAGCTTGTACGCCGAGAGACTAGCTGAGCACGGCTTTGTCGCGCTGGCCGCGGACGCGTCCTACCAGGGTGACAGCAGCGGCGAGCCCCGCTCCTTGGAGGACCCGGGTGCCCGCGTCGAGGACGCCCGGGCCGGGGTGGACTACCTGCAGTCCCTGGACTACGTCGATGCCGACCGGATTGGTGCGTGGGGAATCTGTGCCGGTGGCGGGTACGCCGTCAACGCCACCATGACCGATCACCGCATCAAAGCAGTGGGTATGGTCAGCGGGGCTAATATCGGCACGTCGTGGCGCCGCGGTTGGTACGGCACTGGAGTGGATTCCGATGTGCTGCCCACTCTGGAGGCAGCGGCGCAGTACCGTACCGCCGAGGTAGCGGGCGCCGAAGTGACCTTCGCCCCGTTCTTTCCGGAGGAGATCGACGAGAACACCCTGCCTGACCTGGTGCAGGCTAATGACTATTACCTGACGCCGCGCGGGACGCACCCGAACGTTACGAATCGGTACCCGCTGTCAAGGAGCCTGTCGAAAATCGTCGGGTTCGATGCCTTCTATCTAGTCGAGGTCTTGCTTACCCAGCCGATCCTGATAGTCGCTGGGAGCAAAGCAGGTTCGTTGTGGAACAGCACCGAGTTGCATTCGCGGGCACGCAGCGACAAGAAGCTGGTGATCGTCGATGGTGCTACCCACATGGACTTCTATGACGTGCCCAAGTACGTCGATATCGCTATCGCTGAGGCTGTTCCGTTCTTCCAGAAACATCTCGCTGCATAAGCCTGACACCCCCGGCGGAGGATTATCAGAATGATCAGAAGCAGAGGACCCCGAATATGACATAAACCGATCAGATGCCTGATGAACAAGGCGAGACATACCGTCAGTTCGTAGATTTTTTCGCCAGACCTGCACGGACCGATATTCTCCGGACGCCTGACGAGTACGGGATGGCCTATGAGGATGTCACGTTTCCCGCCACGGACGGGACCGAAATCAAAGGCTGGTTCATTCCGGCGGATTCTGACCGTCTCATCATCATGAACCACTTTCTAAACGGCAATCGTTATGGGTACCCGGGGCACAAGATCCCGAATGACCTTGTTGGATTCGAAGTCAACTATGTTCAGCAGCATAAGACGCTGCACGACGCCGGTTACAACATCCTGGCCTATGATCTACGGAACATGGGTCAGAGCGGTACCGCTAATGACGGGCGGGCCGGCGGCGGTCAATTCGAGTATCGGGATGTCATCGGCTCATTGCGCTACGCTAAATCAAGAGACGATACGGCGCATATGAAAACCGGGCTGTTCAGCATCTGCTACGGATGCAATTCCACATTTCATGCCATCGACAAACATCCTGAAGAGTTTCAGCACGTCAAGGCACTCCTTGGCCTCCAGCCTGCCTCTCTCGGGGCGATGCTGGAACGCGCAGCTGAAAACTTAGGTATCGACAAGGAAGCGGCGCGCAGTCTTGCCGCAAGCAGAATGTTGGAAAAAACGGGCTTTAGCCTGAATCAGTTGTCGCCGATTGACGCTGCGAAATCGGTCTTTCTGCCGACATTGTTAGTCCAGGTTCACGACGATGCCATGACGTACCCGTCTGACGTTCAGGCGATGCACGACAATGTTGCCGCCGCTGATAAGAAGCTGTTCTGGATCGAGGGCACCACTAACCGCTTCGATGGCTACACCTATTTCAACGACCATCCAGAACTACTGCTGGAGTGGTTCGACAGTCACATCGACAAATAAGCGTGTAGCTCGCGCCTGTGCGTAGGACCGCAATGTGCGCGCACGTAGTTCGCAAATCCGTTGGAAGGCACTGCATACGGCACTTGTCCGTCTTCCAGGTGATCCTGGTCGCTGCGCGCATAGCCGGTGCGTAGACCTTGATGCACACCACCGGGCCTGCCGCCGTAGCGGGGAGCCCGACGCGTGAGGCAGTTCGGTTTGATCCGGCAGCACGCGCGTGATCGGTCGCGCAGGAGGGGTCAGGTAGAGGGGGACTGATCGCTTGACCGGCAACCGATGTCGAACCGCCCGTCAACGCTATCGCGTTGAGCAGCAGCGGGAACAGTTGCACCACCACGATGTCCGGAACCTGCAGCCATCGCAGGCGTGGACACTGATGCTGCCGCCAGCTCGACGTGCTGAAGCAGCTTGATGCGCGGGCAGTCATGGGTCGGTAGGCTGTAATCATCTTTTCGGAATGAGCAGCGCCTCATTTCGAGGGAGTAACTGACCGTGAGAGCATCGCTAGCGACAGTCGATGCGGGTGCAGGAACCATGTCTGTGCCTGCCGTACCCCCGTGTGGCCCTAGCGAACACCGGCTTCAAGCCTGGGTCGTGCCGGTCAACATATCGTGGCGCGAGTTCGCATCGGTCTTCAGTGGCATACCGGGTAGCTCTGAGCGGAATCCACCGCATCGACGCCGACTGTGTTCACGCTCATTGGTATTTGACCAGACAGAAAGAGCACCGACCATGAAAAGAGTCTTACCGGCAACCTTAGCAATGGCGATCACGCTAGCGGTGGTGTTGGCGCCAGGATCTACTGCCCGCGCCGGGCCTATCGAAGACCCCGAGGGGATCATCAACAGCCTCAAGGCAAATGGATATCGGGTGATTGTCACCAGGGTCGGATCCGACCATCCGTCCCAGTGCACCGTGCAGTCGGTATCTCAGCAGTCGGCTGTGACGAATGTGCAGCCGGGGCGGAACATGCGCAATCAGCCCACCTCGCTACCCACCGTCAGCCACAAGATCGCCTACGTGACGCTGGCGTGCTAACGACAGACACATGCACACACGTATCGACAGCGTTAGTGTGCCGACTTAAACGCATTTGCCCTAGCTCGACAACGAATATGCCGCCGATTCCTCACGATCGAGAGATCTTCACGGCACGCTATGGCGCCTTGCGGACCGCCTATTGGTCCAGCCGGGAGTCATCCCCTCAGACCAAATGCTTCGAAGTCTGCTTCTCTTACACTCCAACATAATCGGCACCAAAATCTGGACCGCTCACGAACTCGCCCACGCGCTTCCGGCGTGTACGGCATCGACTAGCCGCCCCAACCCTGATTCCAGCAATGGTGGTAAGCGGTCGACGCTGCCGATAGCAACCCAGCAGTGGCCGGATCGGCTAAGGTAAAACCCGGTGTGCCGGGAAGTCTGGTCGGCGATCGTATTTGCCTACCAGAAATGAGGTGCCTGCAGTGCGTTCTGCGGCAGCCGGGACCGCGATAGGCCCGATGGTCATCGTGGCAGCAGAACAGCACGAAACCCTGCCACTACTTGTCGACCCATGGGCCGCCAGGCTCTTACCCCCCGCCGTGCGGTTGGCCGCCGCGAGCACCCGCTGGGCGCCGCTGCGCGGCGCCATAATCGCCGCAGCTGAAAAGAAGATCCCCGGTATCTGGGCTGCTATAGCGTGCCGTAAACGCTATATTGACGACCGACTGCTGGCTGCCTTCGACGAGGGCATCGACGCGGTCCTGATCCTGGGCGCAGGCTTTGACAGCCGCGCCTGCCGCCTGCCGCAACTGGCACATATCCCAGTCTGGGAGGTCGACTTACCTGACAACATTGCCGCCAAAAGCAAGGCGCTGCAACGCTGTTTCGGCAGCCCACCAGACAATATCCGGCTCACCGCTGTGGACTTTGAAACCGACGATCTGGCTGATGCCTTGCGCCGCGACGGGTTCGAGCCTGGCATGCGCACGTTCATCATCTGGGAGGCAGTGACCCAGTACCTGACCGAGTGGGCGGTGCGGCAAACACTGAGTCATCTGTGCGACCCCGGGCCCGGCAGTCATCTCGCACTGACCTACGTGCGCAAGGACTTTCTGGACGGACACGAGATGTATGGAGCCGAGGCGGGCCATCACGAACTCGTCGTGGCCAAACAACTGTGGCGGTTCGGCCTTGAGCCCGAACAGACTGTGGGATTCTTCGCCGAATACGGATGGCAGGAATACGGCCAAGCCGGTAGCGATGAATACAGCCACCTCTACGTGCGACCGTGCGGGCGGGCCATGGACATATCACCTATCGAACGCTCTCTGGCTGCACGCCGATGAAATGCACCATCCTCGCCGCGCTACTGACCATAGCAATCGGTGCGTGCAGTTGTAGCCGCAACCAACACCAAGTCAATGATCGCGACGCGCAACGATCGACAGTCATTGCCGAACCGAGTGTTCCGTGGCAACTGGACTTCACCGCGCGCACACTCGACGGGACTCCATTGGCCGGCGCCAGCCTGTACGGCAAGCCCGCGGTCTTATGGTTTTGGGCGCCGCAGCAGCCAGAGGCCGGGCAGCAGGCTGCACTCCTGCAAGCCGCTGCAGCCCGCAACAGCGACATCGCCTTTGTCGGGATCGCTCGGACTCGTCCGCGACCGGTCACCGAATTCGACGGGCAACACCAAATGGCCTTCACCCAGATCGTCGATCCGGACGCAGCCATCGCAATGAGATTCGGGATCACGACCCGACCCGCCTACGTGTTCATCACCGCACACGGCCAGGTCACCACCGCCAAAAAGCCGCTAAGTCAACACGACCTGCGAACCCACCTCGAACGCCTCGCCAACGACTAAGCCGCCAAGCCAGATACCATCCACGATTGCTGGATGGGGCCAACCATGGCGTCCGGCTTACGGCCCCACTGGCGCCAACCGTGCCCGCAGCATCCCCGGCACGATCATCGCGGCCCGCGGCCCGCAGCGATGAGCTGAGCACCACCGGGCTCAGTACAGCCGACATCTCGACCATCCGGTGGCCAGCACCACGGCGGAGTCGAAAAAGTGTCTGAATCCGTCATGAATTATGTTGCGCTGAACAATGTTTCGCTACGACGGTGGGTTCTGTTCGTGCCAGCGCTCAAGCGGGGTCGGGAATTGGTCCATGAGGAACGTATAGAAGGCGTGCATCCGGGCCAGCCGGTGGTGTGCCAACCCGCCGGGTGACGTCGCGGCCAGCCCTTCTCGTGTGACAGTCAGCACTGCGGCGGTGGCATGGTTTTGGTTGGTGTACTGGTTCGCCCAGGCGTTTTCGCACAGCCGGAAGTGGTCGCGGCGTTACCCAGGGACGGCACCCGTTCTGCCAGAACCACTTCGGTGAGCATACGCAGCGCTGTGGAGATAGCGCCGACGCTAGCATGCAGCTGCTCGGCTAGCTCTCCCATGGTGATGGTGCGCTGCTCAGTGAACAGCAGGGCAGCGGCGTGCGGGCGGTCATGCGCTGCAGCCCATGGTCAGAGAGTACAAGCGCCATCGTTTAGGGGCCGGCAGGAATTCCCGTGCCAGGTTCCGCCATCGCGCACCCCAAAGTCTTCTGCGATTACTGAAAATTCAGTATCCTGTTCAATGGTGTTCCGGGAAGCCTGGTCGGAGATGGAGTTGTCCGTTTCTGCAGTGCCCGGTGAACCTGGTGTGCTGCAGCTTTCTTGAAAGGCTATGCACCGCCTCATGACTTTCGCTTTAGGCAATGACGCCGCGTGTTCGGTGGGTACAGACGTGATCTGCGTGCGTGGGCTCACCTTCACGTATCCGAAGAGTCCAGAGCCCGCGATCCGGGGGATGGACTTTTCTGTGGGGCCCGGGGAGATATTCGGGTTCCTCGGGCCCAGTGGAGCCGGGAAATCCACGACGCAGAAACTGTTGATCGGATTGCTGCGCGGGCACGGCGGACACGTGGCGGTGTGGGGGAAGGACCCGCAGCAATGGGGGCCGCAGTATTACCAGCGCATCGGTGTGTCCTTCGAGCTGCCTAATCACTATCACAAGCTCACCGGCGTCGAGAACCTGCAGTTTTTCGCCTCCTTGTATGCAGGCAAGACCCGCGCGGCGGCGGAGCTGCTCGAGGCGGTGGGGCTGTCCGATGCCGCCGACATCCGGGTGGGCAAATACTCCAAAGGAATGCAGATGCGACTGACATTCGCCCGCTCTCTCATCAACGACCCTGAATTACTGTTCCTGGACGAGCCGACCTCGGGTCTGGACCCGGTCAACGCACGCATCGTCAAAGACATCATCTTGAGTTTAAAAGCACAGGGCCGCACCATATTCTTGACCACACACGACATGAACACCGCAGATGAACTCTGCGACCGGGTGGCATTCGTTGCCGATGGCCGCATCGCAGCACTGGACACACCGACCGAGCTGAGAGTCGCACGAAGCCGTCGCATGGTCCGCATCACCTACCGCGGCAACGGCGGGATACTACAGAGCGTTGAGTTCGGGATTGACGGACTAGCAGATGACCCGCAGTTCCACGAGCTCGCACGCGGCCGCCATATCGAGACCATCCACAGCACCGAGGCCAGCCTGGACGACGTATTCGCCGAAGTCACCGGAAAGCAGCTCGCATGAGCCGGCTGGCCCGCGCTGTGCGGCTAGAGCTCACCTTGCAGGTGCGCCAGAAATTTCTGCACGCCGGGATCTTCTCCGGTTTGATCTGGCTGGCGGTGCTACTTCCGATGCCCGCCTCACTGCGCCCCGTTGCCGAACCCTACGTCCTGATTGGGGATATCGCGATTATTGGGTTCTTCTTCATTGGAGGCACCGTCTTTTTTGAGAAGCAAGAACGCACCCTGAGCGCCCTGGTCTGCACACCGCTTCGCTTCGCCGAATACCTGGCGGCTAAACTCGTTGTACTGGTCTCGATTTCACTTGCTGTGGCGATCGCGGTGACCACCCTCGTGCGCGGCGCGCATTGCCGGCTCGCTCTGATGGGCGTCGGTGTGGTCTTGGGTACGCTGCTGATGCTGCTCACCGGGTTCATCACCTCACTGCCGTTCACATCGGTGACCGACTGGTTCATGATCACCGTCATACCGCTGGCTTTCATGCTGATACCGCCCGTGGTGCACTACAGCGGTCTGTGGCCCAACCCTGTGCTTTACCTGATACCCACCCAGGGGCCACTGATGTTGCTGGGGGCTGCCTTCCATCAAATAGAAGTGACACCATGGCAATTGGCATACGCGCTAAGCTACCCACTTGTCTGCATCGCAGCCCTGTGGATACTCGCCCGGCGCTCATTTATCCGGTACATCATCGAACGGCCCGGTGAATAGTCATCATGAAAATCGCTGTGGTATATACATTTCCGCGAATCAACACAAAAGCGCTAGCCGCCTTCGCTCGCAACGACCTACGCGGCACCTACCGTGACCCGCTGCTGGTAATGTTGGTCATCGCTCCGGTCCTATGGACCAGCGGAGTAGCGCTGCTGACCCCGCTGTTCACCCGGATGCTCAACGACAAGTACGGCTTCGATCTGGTTCCCTACTACCCGCTGGTGCTCACCGGGTTCTTACTGCTGACCAGCATCATCGTGCCCGGCGGGCTGGCGGCATTCCTAGTCCTGGACGAGATCGACGCCGGAACCCTGACCGCACTGCGGGTGACGCCGGTGCCGCTGGCGACATTCTTCGGGTACCGGGCCGCGAC
Organism: Mycobacteroides chelonae; assembly: GCF_016767715.1. Taxonomy (NCBI): domain Bacteria; kingdom Bacillati; phylum Actinomycetota; class Actinomycetes; order Mycobacteriales; family Mycobacteriaceae; genus Mycobacteroides; species Mycobacteroides chelonae. The sequence continues at coordinate 1,012,719 of NZ_CP050145.1, forward strand.
AGTTGCAGCAATCACCACGATCTACGTGGTCGCCACTATGTCCCTGAGCGGCATACCGGCCCCGGGCCTGACGTTCTCACTCATACCCATCGGCATGCTTGCGGGCATGTCGGCCGTCGTCACCTTGCTGCTTATTATCACCGTGGCCAACAACAAGATTCAGGGGCTGGCCATGCTACGGGCACTGGGCATGCTCATCGCGGGCTTACCGTGCCTGCCCTGGTTCATCAGCTCCGGCTGGAACCTCGCCTTCGGGATATTGCCTCCGTACTGGGCGGCCAAGGCCTACTGGGCGGCCGGCGAGCACGACACCTGGTGGCCCTACTTGCTGGCCGGTGCCCTCTACAACAGCGCCATCGGGTGGCTACTCCTGCGACGATTCCTAGCCAAACACAACTAGTAACCCAATTGGCGTAGCGACAAGCCTTCACGCACTCGGCGGCTCGTTGCAGATCGGCGGGTTGACGCACAATGCTATTCGCGCGAGACCGCCCATCGAGCGGGGTGACGCCAAGTCAACCTGGAGGCAATCGGTCCCGGCCGAACTCGACCTGCTTGACCAGCGGGCCCATCGCGGTATGTGCGATGTGCCCTGGTGGGGTGCCGAAGGTCGAGAGGTTGCCTGCGGTGGGCCGCATGGGACCGCGCACGCTGTCGGTATGGGTGGTGGGAGCCGAGTGGCAGGCGCCCACCGCCCGGCCAACCGAACTCGACATGCACGGGCCCCGTTTCGTCGCGGGCGGTGATGATTTCGCAGAAGCCAAGACGCGCGACAGCGTCACCCGGCTACGCAAACACCTGGCCTACGCCGAAGAACTCGACCGCGTCTTCACCACACGCGCCCAGGACGGCCACGGGGGCTAGTAGCGGTTATTCCTGGGAAGGCCGAGCCTGGTGTCGGACCGCAGGCCACCGTGGTGCTGATGCTGTGGCGAACTATTCCGCATTGGGTAAGGGGTCCTCTTACTTAGGAAGTCAACGCACAGTTGGATGGGTAGTGTCCGGGCCCTGTTTCTCCTTTGTTTACCGTTCTGTTATGTGAGCCTCTTAGACATTCCACCTGTACCCCGAAGGGGTAGCGGGTAATCGCTGTGAAGTGCCACTGCGGGTTCCTGGGATAGGCCTTCCGAATAAGACAACTGAGAGGCAATGCCGCCACATGCTGAAAAGCCTTGTCACCCTTACTGCTGCCTGTATTTTCGGCGCGACCGCACCGTTGGCCTTGGCCGATCCGCCAGGGGGTGAACCGCTGCCCGATAGCGTCCCAGCCGCCGCGGCGGCTGCCCCCGCTCCAGCCCCGGCTCCTCCTGTTGATAGCGGTGCTGTTGCGTCGGGCGAGCCGGGCACGCTGCGCACGAGGGACGGATGGATCCTGGCGGTTGCCGCCAAGGATGAAACCCAGCTGCCTGTCGCGCCGCTGACCACGGCGCTGTCCTCGCGTGAGTATCTGGTGGGCGGGACGTTCATCGGAGCTATCAAAGGCTCGGGCACGACGAAACTGACCGATGGCGTCCTTGAGGCCGGATACCAAATCGGTTGTGGCATAAGCGCAGCCGAGGTCGACTTGAGATTTGGTGGCAACATCACACCGCAGATCAGCCCCGCGGGCGCGCCCAGCGTCGGTGCCGGTGTCTTCGCCCAGATCCGACCCACCCTCAAGCCAGGGACGGCGACCATCATCCCGGTCACCAAGATGGCCTTCGAAGAGGAGACCTCCGCCCGCGTCACGATCAACGCGTTCCGCATCAAGATCGACAGCTGCGTGGGCCAATCCTTCATCCGTTCGTACGCGGTACTGACCAGCTCGACCGAGGACACCCAGGATGTGGTCACCTACATGGGTGTCACCAAGGCCGTCTGAAATCTTAAGCCCTGCAATCTTTCTCAACATTCCCTTGATAAGCCCGAGAGGCCCAGAACATCATGCTCAAGACTCTTGCTGCACTCACTGCCGCGTGTACGTTCGCAGCCACCGCGCCGCTTGCATTAGCCGATCCTGAACCCATTCCGGCGCCCGCGCCTGCGGCGGCAGAAGGTCCGGTGCCTCCGCTGCCTCCTGCCGACGGTGAGCCCGGTCCACCACCTGATAACGGCATCGTCGGCTCGGAGCCGCCGAGCGTCGTCACAACACCTGACGGTTGGGTATTGACGCTGGCCGCCGAGGAGGAGACCCAGCTGCCGATCCCGCCGCTGACAACCGCCCTGTCCTCACGCGAATACCTGGCCGGAGGCACCTTCACCGCCACGGTCAAGGGCAGCGGCAGCACCAAACCTAAAGGCGGAACAATAGAGGCGGGCTACCAGATCGGCTGTGGTATCGAGCTGAACTCCGTGCGGCTTACCGGCAGCATCGGCCTAGGGTCCTCGATAGGACAGTCCGGGCTCGGCAACATCAGCATGCCACTGGTCGGCAACGTCGAGGTCAGGCCTAAGCCCGGCGAAGTCATCAACGTCTCGGTGACCAAGAAGAAATTCAAAGGCAAGCAGACCCGTGTCACGCTCAAGGACGTACATATCAAGATCGATAGCTGCGTGGGACAGTCGTTCCTGCGCTCCTATGCGGTACTGACCAGCAAGAGCAGCGGCACCGAAGACATCGTCGCCTACTACGGAGTCACCAAGACCGTCTAACCCGGACCGCAGGAAGGTGCACCCATACCCATGATGCTTCCCGCTCTTTCAACCGTAAGGTTCGGGGTTGCCGCAGCGATCGCAGCTGCTGCTCTGGTCGCCTCCGCGGCTACCTGTGAGGCTGACCCCGGGCCGGATACACCGGAGCAGCCGACGGCGCCAGCCAGACCGCCAGGCTTGCCGGAACCTCCGCCACCGTCCCAGATCGGAAATCCACTGGCCATGGCCGGTACCGAACAGGGCCCCGGGGGCGTACCAACCAACCTAAGCATCGCAGGGGATCCGAGTCTGCTGGGTCAGAACGTGGCGCCAGCTGCCCCCGGCGGCACCGGCCCGGTCACGGTCCCGGGCGCTAACGCCCTCAACAACCAGTATTTGCTGCCACAGAACCTTACGCCAGCGGAACCTGGCAAGGGGGAAATCTTCGGGGTCGCGCCCGGCGAGGAGACCGCCGATATTTCCGGAGGCGACTACCTGCGACGGCTCTGGCATCAACACCAAGACGGCCAGCTCGGAGGCGGGCTGCTGGGCCGCCGCCCCAAAGAAGAGCTAAACCAACCTCTACCCGGAACCGCACCGCCGCCCGGAACCCGGATCCCAGGCTTGGGCGACGACGCACACGGGCCCGCCCCAGAACAATGGCACTGGACCCCGCCCGAACAACCTGCAGGCGTTCCTTCGGCAGCTCCGACCGCGACACCTGATGCGGGACATCCCTGAGCAGACCCCGCTTCTTCGCGGAACGTCCCTACCTCACTGGCATCAGCCCAACCGAAACCCGTGTTCGATTGGGCTGAAAGGCATCTGACACAGGACAGGACAACCGATTGATAAGACACGGAGTCATCGGCTATCAGAGCGGATGTCGATGCGAGGATTGCCAGACAGCTGAAGCCAGTCGAGTCCGCCGGATCGCAGAAGCTGAGCGCCTACGTTGGCGCGCCCTTGAGCAGACAGCCGACGCAGCCGCTGCAAAACGCAGAACCGGCCTTTCAGATGACGACGGCACCCACACCCATCAGCGATGGACAGTGTCAGAAATCAGTGTCGCCCTGAACCAATCACTAAACCACGAACAAGTCGCCCATCTTACGGGCCGTACAACAAAAGCCGTGCGCCGTATGCGACAAAAACTCAACCCCCGGTTCTGATTCAACGCACCTAGGTGGCCGCGGATATTGCAGATCCGCAGTGCGCGAACTGCGCCAGAACCTGGTCGGCCGGGCCTGCTCTACCGGGCGAGGTCGGCGGCGAGTTGTTGTATGCGATCGGTGATGTCGTCGCGGATTAGTCGCATGCGTTCGATACCGTCGATGCCGCGTTCGGAGGGTTCGTCGGTGTCCCAGTATTCGACGTTAACTCCTTCGGCTGCTGTGAGTTTGGCTTCCTGACCCAGAATGATGACGCGATCGACATTACGCAGCAGCTCAGAATCGATGGGCTTGGGGTGTTCGCTGCGGATGTCCACTCCCACTTCCAGCAGTGATTCGGCGGATAGTTGGTTGATGGCTTCGCCGGGTTCAGTGCCCGCCGAGTAGGTGTTGATGCGCTCTCCGGCTTCTTTGTGCATGAGCCCGGCCGCCATTTGAGACTTGCCGCCGTTACGGCGGCATATGAACAGCACCGAGGGTTTTTCGTTTGACACTGTGGATTCACTCCTTGAGGGATGTGTGAAATACGTTGTGCAGTAACAGAAATAGAGTCTCGCCCGACTGTTACTGGGTTGCGGTCACGCCCAGTTCGGTCAGCAGGGTGCGGACATGCTGTTCGATCTCGTCGCGGATGGGGCGGGTGGCATCGGCGGATTGTCCGGCGGGGTCGGGCAGGTTCCAGTTCTCGTAGCGTTTCCCGGGAAAGACTGGGCAGGCGTCTCCGCAGCCCATGGTGATCACGACGTCGGCGCCTTGCACGATTTCGTCGGTCCACGGCTTGGGGTATTCGCCGGTGATATCGATGCCTGCCTCACGCATCACTTCGATAGCGGCGGGGCTGATTTCACAGCCCGGCTCGCTTCCGCCGGACCAGGCCACGGCCTGATCGCCGGCCAGGTGGTTGAAGAACCCCAGCGCCATCTGGGAGCGGCCGGCGTTGTGGGTGCATAGGAACAGCACGGTGGGTTTGCCGTCGTTGACTTTGCCTTCGACCCGGGCCAGCGCGTGCAGGCGTTGGCGGGCGAGCCGTTCGGCCAGCAGCGGCAGAAAATTGGGAACTGTTGCCCTGCCTGCGAATTGTTCGTAGGACGAGTGCAGGAACTGTTCAATGGTGTCAGCGCCGAAGGTTCCGGAAAACTCGGTCTCTAAGCGGGTCGAGGCGGTGTGCAGGGCGTGGCGCTGATCGATTGACAGGTCGGGATGTGTGCGGTGGGTCGCGGTGCTGTCGGTCATGGGTTATTCCGTCACATTCGTCATCGGGGCAGGGGCAGGGGCAGGGGTGAATCGGCGCCGCAGTGCCAGCGATACGTAGACGAGTGCGACGAGTACGGGCACTTCGATGAGGGGGCCGACGACGCCGGCGAGGGCTTGTCCGGACGTGGCGCCGTAGGTGGCGATCGCCACGGCGATGGCGAGTTCGAAGTTGTTCCCGGCCGCGGTGAACGCCAGTGTTGTGGTGCGGGCATAGCCGAGTTTCATGGTGGCACCGAGGAGGTATCCGCCGCCCCACATGATGGCGAAGTACGCGAGCAGTGGGAGTGCGATGCGGGCCACATCCCAGGGCTTGGCGATGATCTGATCGCCTTGCAGGGCAAAAAGAATCACGATCGTGAACAACAACCCATACAGCGCCCACGGCCCGATCACGGGCAGGAACTTCGACTCGTACCAGGCCTGGCCCTTGGTCTTCTCGCCGAGGCGCCGCGACAGGTACCCGGCGAGCAGCGGAAAGCCTAGGAAGATCAGCACGGATTTGGCGATCTGCCACGGCGAGGTGCTGATCTCGGTTTGAGGCAGGTGCAGCCAACCGGGCAGCACCGACAGGTAGAACCAGCCCAACACGGCGAACATCAACACCTGAAACACCGAATTAAGTGCCACCAGCACGGCGGCCGCCTCGCCGTCCCCACACGCTAGGTCGTTCCAGATGATCACCATGGCAATGCAGCGGGCCAGGCCGACGATGATCAGGCCGGTACGGTACTCGGGCAGATCCGGCAGCAGCAGCCACGCCAGCGCGAACATCAGCGCAGGCCCGAGCACCCAATTCAACACCAGAGAGCCGATCAGCAGCTTGCGATCGCCAGTGACGGTGTCGAGGCGGTCGTAACGGACTTTGGCCAGTACCGGGTACATCATGATCAGCAGCCCGATCGCGATCGGCAGCGAAATGCCGTCGACCTGAACCTTTTCCAGTGCCGTGTTCAGGCCGGGGACGCCTCGGCCCAGCAGCAACCCCGCGGCCATCGCCACACCGATCCACACCGGCAAGAACCGGTCCAGAGTCGAGAGCTTGCCTGCCGCCGTAGGTGACGCAGCAGGGGGCGTTGCCTGGGTCATCGGGTCGCGCAGCACGAGGAAGGCGCCTCGTCAGCTTCGGTGTTTTGAGTGGAATCATCAGTGTCAGTGGCCTCGACATGATCACAGGCGCACGCCTCACCCTGGCCGAGCAGTTCCGGGGTGGTACCGAAGGTCTCCGAATCGGCCAACACCGTGTAGATCTCCCACTTCTCGGCATCGGGTGCGGTGACCCACACCTTGTCCTGAGTGGCGAAACAGCACGTCGTCCCGATCTCTTCCTCGGTGAACATCCCCGCATCGGTAAGGCGGGCGATCTCCGCATGCACCTGCTCACTGGACTCGACCTGAACCCCCAGATGGTTGACGGTGCCGCCGCGGCCGGGGTTCTCCAAAAGCACCAGCTTCAACGGCGGCTCATCAATCGCAAAGTTCGCATAGCCCGGTTTACGCTTGGCCGGTTCGACGCCAAAGAGCTTGGAATAGAACTTGATTGATTCATCGAGTTCATCGACATTAAGCGCAAGCTGTATACGGGACACGGGTCCACCTCCGAAGGAATGAGATATTCATCGAACTAGTCGGACAGCGCCCAGTCTGCCACTTCTTTGACATATGTCAACCCATTGGGGATGCTGGAAACATGCCCAAGGCACTTCCCACGGTGGATATCTCCGCACCGGTCTGCTGCGCGCCCGTAGCGGCCGGGCCGATGAGTGACGCGCAGGCGTTGGAGGTGGCGCTGCGGCTCAAGGCCCTGGCCGATCCCGTGCGGGTCAAGATCATGTCCCAGCTGTTCAGCGCCACCGAGGGCGAGATCATCGGCGGGGATCTGGCCGAGGTGCTTGGGCTCAGCGAATCAACGGTCAGTCACCACATGAACCAACTGCGCAAGGCTGGGCTGGTGGAGTCGGATCGACGGGGCATGAACGTCTTTCACCGTCCTATACCAGACGCTTTGACGGCCCTATGCACCGTTCTGGATCCCGACTGCTGCCGCTAAACCCTGGGCGACTTAGAGTCGCCCGCCCCATCCGCTATTTGCGAGACCGGTGGTGGTCTATGCGGTATGCCGGTGGTTGTCGGTGCCGCTGTTGTGTTGGCCGTTCAGTGGTGATTGCAGTGTGGGTTTGTCTACGGGATGTTCGACGATCATGTATTGGCCCATCATGCCCATGTCTTCGTGTTCGAGGATGTGGCAGTGGTACATGTACGGCCAACCGGTATCGGCGTAGGTATCGAATTTGGCGATGACTCTTACTTTTTCGAATGGCGCGACGTGGACGGTGTCTTTCCATCCTTGTTCGTACCCCTGGGGTGGGCGGCCGTCGCGGTCAAGGATCTGGAACTGGACGTGGTGGATATGGAAGGGGTGGTAGAACAGGGCTTCTTGGTTGTCGATTTCCCAGATTTCGGTGTCGCCTTTGGTGACGATTTCGTCGATGCGGGCGTGGTCCATGGGTTTACCGTTGATGCTCATGCGGTCGGTGATACGGAATATTCTTGTCTGGGCGGCGTTTTCGGGGTGTAGGGCTTCGATGGTGTTGAGCTTGCCGGGCAGGGTTTGGTGTGGTGCGGGGGTGCCGGTGGGGCGCAGTTCCAGGATGGTGAAACGCTGGTATTCGTCGTTGTCGCCGACGGTCAGGGTGCGCATGAGGTGATACATCGGTGCGGCGCCGGGCACTTCATAGCTCATGAGGGTGACCGGTTTGTCGGTGTCGGTCATGTCGACGATGATTTCGGTGCGTTCCCCGGGGCTTAGGAGCATCCGGGTCCGTTCGATGGCGGCGGGCAGAAGGGCGCCGTCGGTGGCGATTTGGGTGAACGGGCGTTCGTCGGAGAATCCGAAGTTGTAGCGGCGGGCGTTGGAGGCGTTCAGGATCCGTAGTCGGACAAGTTTGCGGGGCACATCAAGGTAGGGGGCGTAGGTGCCGTTGACCAAGATGGTGTCGCCCAGTTCCCCGAAATTGTTTTGGGTGCGATCACGTAGATAAGTCATGTGGTTGTCGGGGTCGAAGTTGCGGTCCTGCACGATCAACGGAACGTCGTCGACCCCGTACTGGGTGGGCAACCCGAGGGCGTCGCTGTTGTCGTCATCGATGAGGAACATGCCAGCCAAGCCTGAGTAGACCTGCTGCGCGGTGGCACCCAGGGTGTGGGGGTGATACCACAGGGTGGCTGCGGAGTTCTGGATCGTCCAGTGCGGTGACCAGGTAGCCCCGGGTGCGATGGGCTGGTGGGGGCCGCCGTCCATGACGGCGGGTACATGCATGCCGTGCCAGTGCACGGTTGTGGTCGCATCGAGCTGATTGGTGACCTGTACACGGACCCGGTCTCCGGTGCCGGCACGGATAGTCGGGCCCAGGTAGCTGCCGTTATAGCCGGCGGTATCCGAGTGGGCGTCGGGCAGCAGTTCGGTGCGGCCGCTGGCTGCGGTGAGTGTGAAAACTTTCTCCCCGTTGATGATCACGGGTTCGGCCAGCGGCGGGATCACCAGAGGGCGTTGGGCGGTAGTGCCGGCGTTGACATGCTCGACGCCGCGCACATACGGGTAGAGGAATGAGGCGGCCAGAGCCAGCATGGCCACAACCAGCGGCGCTCCCAGGACGATCGCGGCGATACGCCAGCGCTTGGCCCGTGATCGTTGCTTCATGCCGCGGCGATCATCGCGGGACGGCGAGCGTGGTGCCATCACGAGTGCATGCCGGGGCCGGTGGCGCTGGATCCGGGTTGTTGTCCGGGGGCTAGAGTGCGGAATTGGCCCATCATGCCTTGGTCTTCGTGAAACAGCATGTGGCAGTGGTACATGTACGGGTTGACCGGGTCGGTGTAGCCGGAGAATCGTGCCGCTAGCCGCACCGTGGTCTGCGGGTAGATGAACACGGTGTCCTTCCACCCTGCCAACTCTGGTGGCGGCGGTGCCCCGGCGATCTGAAGGATGCGGAACTGGGTGTCATGGATGTGAAAGTTGTGCGGCCAGACCCGGTCTCCTCCGGCGACTTCCCAGATTTCGTGGGCGCCGTCAGTGATGTCGAAGTCAATGCGGGCCATGTCCATGAGCTGGTCGTTGATCTTGAAGATGTTTTTGCCGGCGGCATTGGTGCCGCGCTGCAGATGAAAGCGCCGTACCAGCGCCCCAGCGGGCGGTGCGGCAGGCGGTAGAGGAGCCAGGGTGTCCGGCACCGCAGGGCTGTGGCGCAGGTTCTGTGCGGGGCGCAGCGCCAGGATGTCGAAGGACTCGGCCAGGCCGAACCGCCCGCGCCAGGTTTCATCGGGCCACCGGGTCATCGGGTAGCCGCGCAACATCACCGGCTTGCCCGGGGACATCTCGACGATGATCTCGGCGCGTTCAGCGGGGCTGAGCTGGATCCGTTGCAGGGGCACGGGTTTTTCGAGTAGACCCCCGTCGCTGGCGATCAGGGTGAAGGTGCGGTTGTCGCTGAAACCGAGGGTGTAGATCCGTCCGACCGAGGCGTTCAGGATTCGCAGCCGAACCCGGCCGGTGCTCACCTGCAGGTAGGCGCCGGTGATGCCGTTGGTGGCGGTGGTGTTACCTAGCAGGCCCCGGTCTTCGGGATCGGATTCATCCAACCTTCCGTCCGGATGGAATTTCAAGTCCTGCAAAATCAGCGGGATATCATCCACGCCATAGGTTTTCGGCAACCCCTCCGGGGAGGTGTCGTCGTCGATGAGGAACATGCCTGCCAGGCCGCGATAGACGTGTTTGAGGGTGGCCCCGTGCGGGTGCGGGTGATACCACAGTGAGGCTGCAGGTTGGTTGATGCGCCAGCTGGGCTCCCAACGGGTGCCGGTGGCGATCGGCTGGTGCGGGCCACCGTCATACCGGGCGGGCAGGTGCATGCCGTGCCAGTGCGTGGTGGTGCTTTCGGGCAGTTGATTGTCCACCGTGATGGCCACGGTTTCGCCGCGGGCCGCGCGCAGCGTCGGCCCCAGTACCGATCCGTTGTATCCCCATGTCGGGGTGCGGGTTCCGGCCACGATCTCAGTGGTGCCGGGTGCGGCCTGTAGCGTGAATCGGCGCACTCCGTCGATGACCTGGGAGGGCGCCAGCTGCGGGATCGGCAACGGCCGATCGAAGCCCATCGGACCCCCTGATGGTGCCGGAGAATCAGGTGATCCGTTGCCGCATGCACTCGCCGCCAGGGGTACCGCGGCAAGGGCTGCCAGGAATCGGCGCCGGTTAATCGCAGAGGAATCGGGGACGAACACCATCACCGCAGCGATGCTACCCAAAGATATCGGTTTACGATATCGCTACCCGATACACCGAAGCAGTGGTGATGAACGAATCGCGATGAGGGAGGCGTTAATGGACGAGCACGGCAAGATGCCTTGCGGCACGGTGTGGGAGGTGGCGGGGGTTTTCTTGCGCCTGGGCATCATCGGGTTCGGTGGTCCGGCGGCGCATATCGCGCTGATGCGCCAGGAGCTGGTGCGCCGGCGAGGTTGGGTTAGCGATGAACGGTTCGTGGACCTGATGGGCGCCACCAACTTGATCCCCGGCCCGAACTCGACTGAGCTGGCCATCCACTTGGGTTTTGAGCGGGCGCGCTGGCGGGGCCTGGTCACCGCCGGGGTGTGTTTTATCGTGCCGGCGGCGCTGATGGTGACTGCGCTGGCCTGGGCGTATGTGCGCTACGGCCAAACGCCGGCTGTCGAAGGGCTGCTGTACGGGGTGGTGCCGGTGGTCATCGGCATCATCGCCCACGCCTTGTTCGCGCTGCTGCGCACCGTCATCAAAGGTATCGGCCTGGCGCTGCTGGCCGCCGCCGCCCTGGCCGCCTACCTGGCGGGAGTCAACGAGCTCGTCATTCTGGCCGCCGGGGCGAGCCTGGCCGTTGCGGCACATCTGGCCAAACGGGCGCGCGGGCAGATACACAGCTTCGTGGCCGCACCCCTTGTCGCCGTGGGCCATCCACTGTTTGTCGACCCCACCGGCGGTCAGCTGACCCAGTTGTTCACCACGATGCTCAAAATCGGGGCCGTCCTCTACGGCAGCGGTTACGTGCTGCTGGCCTTCCTGCGCGGCGATTTCGTCGAACGACTCGGCTGGATCACAGGCCAACAACTCCTCGACGCGGTCTCCATCGGACAAGTAACCCCCGGCCCGGTGTTCACCACCGCCACCTTCATCGGCTATCTCATCGCCGGACCGCTCGGCGCCCTGGTGGCCACCATCGCGATCTTCCTACCCTCCTTCGTGTTCGTCGGCCTGCTCACCCGCCTCACCGACAAACTACGGTCGCTGCCCTGGACTTCGGCGCTGCTCGACGGCCTCAACACCACCGCACTGGCCCTCATGGCCGGAGTCACCTGGCAACTGGGCCGCGCAGCCATCATCGACCCACTCACCGCCGCACTGGCGGTGGCCACCGCAGTCGCGGTCTGGAAAACCAAACTCAATACCGCCTGGTACATCGCTGCCGGAGCCGCCATCGGCCTGGCCCACGCGGCACTGACCTGACAAAGACCCCGGCCGCAGCCACATTCGCGGTCGACAGCGCCCTACATCGGCGGTTAGCCTCACTGATAACGGAACCCGATATCAGCACTGGGAAAGATTCGAGGTCACCCATGTCCGCACCGTCATCGGCCACTTGGTTGCGCCTGGGGCAAACCAGCGCACCGGCAGCAACGATCCTGATCCGCTTCTATGTCGGGCTCATCTTCTTGTGCGAGGGAATCCTGAAATTCCTACGCCCCGAAACCCTCGGCACCGGCCGCTTCGACAAAGCCGGAATCCCAGCCCCTGCCTTCTTGGCGAACCTGGACGGAACACTCGAAACTGTCTGCGGCATCCTGCTACTGGCCGGCTTAGCCACCCGCGTGGCCGCGGTGCCGATGATCATCAACATGGCCGGGGCGCTGCTGATCACCAAAGCTCCCATCCTGTGGGCTGATGCAGCCCTGTTCCCCAAAGCCTCCGGATGGTGGGACTTCATCCACGAATCCCGCACCGACCTGGCACAACTCTGCGGTGCCACCTTCCTGCTCCTGGCCGGCGCAGGCGCCTACTCGCTGGATGCAGCCATCAACCGCCGGGCAGCGGCCACGAACCCATAGCGAAAGCCACTCAAGATCAAGGTTTTTGCTGATCCAGCATCTCCCGGGCCAGCTCGTCTAGCGCCCGCAAGTCCTCCTTGAGTGCGGCCTTACCCGCACGTGTTGCCCGATACAGCCGCCGGGCACGCCCCTCAACGACCAACTGCCGCGATGTCAACAAACCATCGGCCTCCAACCGGTGCAACGTCGGATACAGCGTGCCCGGGCTGATGTCGTAGCCGTGCCGGGCCAGCTCCTCGGTCATCCACGCACCGTGAACCTCCTCCTCGGCAGCGTGATGCAAGATGTGCAGCCGCACCGCACCTCGCTGAAACTCCCGCACCCCAACACCTCCAAGAACAGTCACCAAACCGATATCGGTAACCGATTCTATCCTCTTTCATTACGTACCGAACAACCGTTTCGTGAAGCAGGGTGTGTGCGATGCCCTCGGTGCCACGCACTGTGCGCCCGGATTTCGGCGATGTCTTCGGCGCTTATCTGCGCCAGTTCAAACCTGTTGCGACGGTTGGACAAGGTGAACGCACATCGTTCCAGGGTGCACGTGCCGCCCAGTACCTGCATGCTCCGGGGCGCGCCAAGGCCATCAAGAATGTCTTGGCCGCAATGAAGTCTGGCAAGCTCACGCCAGAGCTGTTGGCATACCAATACTTACAGACGCTCGTGAGAATGTCCGAGCCGAAGCCTCCGGGGCCCTGGATTAGTGCGTAGCACCGTCACTCCGGGTTAGTCGCGAAGACGGTGCCAGATCGTCGCCTTGCTCACCCCGGCCTCGAGTTCAGGGGCGGAAGTCGCCCATGCTGTCGTCGTCGGTTTCCTCGTCGGTGTCTAGCCATGCCAGGTGCTCTGGCTGGAACCAGCGGTTGAGCAGGAGGCGGAAGGGCACCAGCATCGCGATGAATAAGGGGAATAAGATTCCCGCCGGGCTGCTCTTGAGGATCCACAGCACCACCAGACACAGAAGCTGGACCAAGGTGAAAAGGCGGATGACTTTCCAGGGAACATGACGAACGTAGTGGGTGTCCGGGTACAGGTTGGGGTCGGTCAACCATAGTTTCAACCGCGCATAGAATTCCGTCCCGTTGAGGGTGGCAAATCCCATGAATAGGAACAGGCCGAAAAGTACTTCCATCGGAATTTGCTTGATCAGCGGCAACATGAAAACCGAGGCCGCGATCAGGATATGAATGGCCAGTGGGGAGACTCGATTTTCTCGGACAGCTAGGATGCGTTCGGTGCCGGAATCGTTGTTCTGTCGTGTGGTGGTCGCCAGACTCTTGACGTGGTTAAGGGAATGGACGGTGGCCGCCACGATCCAGGGTAAACCAAATATCGAGCTCACGGCGGTGATGACGCCGACGACCGCCAGGTCCAGGTGATAGCCGCCGCCTTTTCGCAGAGCATGCGACGGGCTGTTGACTAGGCGCGTCGTAATATTTTGGTCGAGAAACAGCAAAACGGTGACCAGGACTGCTGGCCCGAGGCAGACGACTATCAGCCAGACGGGCAGCGAGAACATGTCAACGAGCCAGGACCGGCCGCTGGTGGTGCCGAAATGGTCGGGGATGGCCACGTCCGCCACCGCGACTTCTGGCAACATCAAGGCGAATAGTGTCATCAGGGCGATGGCGATGGTGGGCCCGAAATCGGCCACGAATTCACGGAACCTGCGCTGCAGGTACCTGGTCTGCAGGAACGTTTTGAAGGTGCGGGCCAACAGGAATGTTCCCAGTGCCAGCACCACGGTCATCAGGGCGGTCGCGTCGTTGCGGGGGGACGTAGTGAAGGGCGATACCACCGAGCGCGCTGCTTCGACGATAAAGATGACAGCGACCAGGACTGCGAAGATCTCATCGACGAAGCGGGTGAAGAACTTCATGAGCGCGCTGGCATCGGTCACCGCGAGGATGAGAATGAGAATGCCCGACCAGAGGCCCACCCAGGCGTAGACCGGTAAAAAGGGCACATCGAAACGCTGGCATATCGTGTACAACAGGCCGGTGAAGATGACGATGGGACCGGTGCCGCCCAACAGAGTCAGAGGCTGGGCAGAAGAAAGCGCGAACAGGATTCCGCCGACCGCTGTTACCACGATCATTTCCACGATGCCGATCTCACCGCCGGTCACGACACTGGTAAGGCCACCGAAGGCAATAGCATTGGCAAGGCACGCGAAGAACAGAAAACCCACAGACGCTACGACTTTCGAATGCAGCCCGTCGGTGAAGTCGCTGACATAGGAAGGCAGCCTTCGCCGTGCATCCGCCCGAAGACCACCGCCCAACCGGCCCGTGTAGGTCAGGAGGCCGACGTCGTGTACATGTGGGGCCTGCGACGCGCCGCTCCGTTTGTTTGACACGTACTTCACCTTATTCGACACAGTGAGGTGCTCTCAGCGACTTTCAGGCAAGTCGTCGAGGCTCAGACGGATCAGGACGCATGCTCCAGACGATCACCGATCCGCGACAGGATCTGCAGTGCCACAGGGATGCAACCATCGAGATGATCCCAGGGCCAACCGCGTTGTGTTCGATCGAACATCGCATCTGCTGCCTGGCATCACGTTCGTCTCGACTAAGGGGTACGTCCAGCGGCCAAGCCTGGCGCTACGTTGCAGGCGAGTAGCCGCTTGCCTAATCGTGTGGCGTCGATGGATCCTCGTTGGCTGTGGCTGCCCATAACTCTTGCTCATCGGGCTCAAAGTCATTATCTCCGAGGGGATCTGGTGGATCTAGGACGGTCAGCTCACCGGTATCGGGGTGCCTCTCGCACGAATGCGCGTCGACATCGCGCACTGCGAACAGCCCGGACAGAGTTGCAGAGACGCCACCACGCCGACCCTTCGGTGTCGGAAGTGCATCGGCTACTGAGATATGCAGCAACCGGGGCGTGGTGGCCACATCGAAATGAAATGCTTTGAGCATGGCAAAACATGCCGCGACCATGATCACAGAGAACGGTACCGCGGTGGCGATCGATGCCGTCTGTAGGGCCTGCAGGGAACCGCGCCCGCCAACAAGCAGTAGGACCGCGGCCGCGGCCCCTTCCAACACCGCCCAGTAGACGCGACTGAGCTTGGGCGTCTCCATTTCGCCTCCGGAGGACAGTATGTCGATCACCAAAGAGCCGGAGTCCGAAGAGGTTACGAAGAAAAGTACGATGACGGCGATGGCGAGCACGCTCGTGATCACGCCGAGTGGTAACCCTTCGAGCATCTGAAACAACGAGGTGTTGGGGTCAACGGCCTCGCCGGTCTCCGGGGCTGCTCTGCGCTGAAATAAGGCGGCGCCGCCAAAAACGGTGAACCATAGTGAACTGATCACCGTGGGCGCCAGCAGTACTCCGCCGACGAACTCGCGGATGGTTCGTCCGCGCGAGATTCGGGCGATGAACATTCCGACAAACGGTGCCCAGCTCATCCACCAACCCCAATAGAACACTGTCCAGTCGATGACCCAGCCATCGTGAGAGAACGGCGCTGTGCGCAGCATTAATGCCGGTAGCGATTGGATGTAACCTCCGAGGTTCTGCACCCAAGATTGCAGGAGAAACAGTGTGGGACCCAGCAACAGCACGAAGGCGGTCAAGGCCGCGGCCAACATCATGTTGATGTTGGACAGCCATTTAAGACCTTTACTGACCCCGCTGACAACCGAGAGCGTGGCCGCTGAGGTGATCACGGCTATCAAGGCGACCTTCCACCCGTTGGTGACCTGAATCCACCCCAGGTATTGCAAACCGGCCGCGATCTGTGTGATGCCGAAACCTAGTGAGGTCGCGACACCGAACAATGTGCCGACGATCGCCACGACATCGACTACATCGCCGATGAATCCCTCCACGCGCTGACGTCCTAGTAGCGGCTCTAACAACCACCGCACCGACAAGGGGCGTCCCTTGCGATAGGTCATATAGGCCATGCCGAGGCCGACGACCACGTAGATGCTCCAGGCATGCAGTCCCCAATGGAACAAGGTCAATGACATGGCCTGGTTTGCTGCCGCGGTGGTCTGCGCTGGGATACCACGCGACGCGGGGGGATGCATGTAGTGGCTTAGTGGTTCGGCGACACCGTAGAAGACCAGGCCGATCCCCATTCCTGCGCTGAACAGCATGGCCAGCCACGCGGGGAAGCTGAATTCGGGCTGCTCATCGTCTCGGCCCAGCCGGATGGTGCCGACTCGGGAAAGGCCGCAGTACAACGCGAACGCCACAAATCCAGTGGCAATGAGGATGTACCACCAGCCGACCCCCTCGCCGATTGTCTTGTTCAGCTGGGCAAACGCATCCTGTTTGCCTTTCGCCAACACGACGGCGAGGGCAATCATCGCGATGATGACCAACGATGCCGGAACGAAGACTTGGGGCCTGATGCTGCGCCAGGCACGCCGCACCGGATTCGCGGTGCCCTGGGTGTTGTCAGGTGGGGTCGATTGCGGTGTCAACGTACTACCGTCCTCGTCAAAGTCTCATCACGTATCAGCGTCGGTGCCGATAACCCTAAGCGACGGCGCCGCCCCGCAAGCATCAACCGTGCCCATCACACGCCTCGGATAACTATGGAGAGCACAGTCGGGACGGCCGTACCTATGGCTAACCCAAAGACCTCTAGAAGCAGGTGAGGAACCGATCGGCATGCGTATCGTGCTGGCGGTGACACTCCCGATCCGACGGGTCGCATGGTGACCAAAGAGGAAACACTCAACTATCGGGTTGGCTTGGTAACTACACAGCCATACTATGAGGTAGGATAGTCTGCAATGAGTGGCTGGATGCTGCACTTGCCAGTCGAGCGGCAACTACTATCTCGCGGAGGATTGTAATCATGGCCCAGGCGGGGGTGCGGGTGATCACTTGCCGCCGGATGCCTGCACGTGCAGCCTTCCAGCAACCTAACCGCGCTCCTGGTCGGCGTCCGAATGCCCGTCGTGTCGTCGTGGTCGTCATTGCGATGGCCATGATGGCCGTGCCGGCGACGGTCCAGCTGGTCGCCGGTGCCGGTTGGCAGGCGGAGGCTGACCCGAATCAGCCGGGGCCTCCTGCTCCGGCTCCGCCGCCGTTGGCAGTTCCGCAACCGGATAATCTGTCGCGCACTGTCAATATCGGTGGCGCTCAAGTGAAATCAAATGTTCCGCAGGGAATGGGAGACGGCACCGGGCGGCCGTTATCGGAGCCGCGAGAACGCTCGGTGGCCGCGGTGCCTCCGGTCGCCACCGATGGTGTGCACGCCGCGACCGCCTGGCCGGGAAGACAGATTGTCATCCACTTACCCAATGAACGCGCCCTGACGGCTGCGAACTGGGGTGAAGGCGGTGTGGCCGCTTACGGCTCGGGGCCGGTGGATTATGTGGTGATTCCTGATGCCGGCGGCGGTGCCGATATTCGCATGATCCGCAAGACCTTTATCTCGCCGAGTGACTTCTCGTTAGGCGTCAGGTACCCCGACAGCACGCATCTGCGCCAAGCAGGTCAAGCAGTGGTGGTCGAGACTGACGCCTCCTCAGGTAGACCGGCAGCGATTATCGGGGCGTTCAGCATTCCCGAGGCCCGCGACGGAGCGGGGAACGCCATCTCTGTGTCCCCGTGGATCGGCGCGAGCTATCTGTATCAGCAATCGGATCTGAACCTGAACGTCGGCGATGTCGGGCTACTCAATTTTCCCGTCACGATCACCGTGGCCTACCGCGCCACCACCACTAGCCCGGCGGTGGCTCCAGGTGATCCGGGACCTAAGCGTCCGCCGGTCGCCGAGGGTGGCCGGTGCGCGTCCGGGCCGTCGCAATTCCGGGGTGCCGGAGATGGTCAAAATCCCGATGGTTTTGCTGATTTCCTGCCGTCATGTGCTCGGCTGGCTGCTTGCATGAGCGCGGCTCCAGCCCGCACCAGCGCGCTTACGTGTGAGAACACGTTTATGGCCGATTTGACGAATGCGTGTGTTACCGCGTTTGGGTACGACGACGACTACGAGGGCTGCCAGGCAGCGGCCAACGGACATACCCGCTGGGCCAAAGAGAACATGAGCCCCGGCCCCGCTGCCGCAGGAACTGGAACCTGACATGCCCACCTACACAGCACTATTTCGGGGAAAAGGATTCTGTCGATGAACGATGATGCGCCCACGCAAACCCTGCCCGCCGCGCCCAGTCCGCAGCCGACGCTGCCGTTGACGGGTTTTGCCGCCGGGATCGCCGGGGCCGCACTGGTCGTGGTCGGGGTGTGGGGTTTTCATGTACTGACTCCCGGTGGCGGTGCGGTGGGTTCGGTCGGCTGGGTTGTGCTGCTGTGCTTGGCGTTTACCGCCCTGGGTAAAGGCATCACCCTGCTGCGCAGGGCCCTGGCACCCGTCACGGACGCAGCCTTGGCGCCGCTGGCGCCTATATCTGCCCCCGTGCGTGCCACGGCCGGAATCGTTATCGGCGCCAGCGGTATTTGGTGGGTGATGCGCGGGCACGCCGCCACTTGGTGGACACACACTACGGGCACCGGCAGCACAACTGGGTGGACTCTGACCTCGCAACTGGTGGCGGTGGCGTTGATCGCCGTTTTCGGTGCGCTTCTGTTCGGCGGCGCCAAAAACCTCGTCGCCACGATCTTCGCCAATTCGGGCACACGCCATCGAGACAGCAGAGATACCGCCGAGCAGCGGTGGGCGCTGGTTTGGTCCAGCCACCCAGGACTGGGCCTGCTTCTATTGGCCGGCGCTGTCGCGCTCGTGTTCCTGTCCGGGTACGTCGTCCCGAGGGTGTCGGGGTGGCTTTCCGGCGATGACCCGATGGCCGCCTTGGCGGCCATCGCCGCGATCCTGATCGTCGCGTTCTTCGCGAATACGTGGTGGTGGAAAGCACTATCGGGATGGTGGACCTGGGCTCACACCCACGGCAGCAGCGGTGGTGGGGCCAGCCCGCTGGGACAGATGCAGGCCGGTGCCGCCGTGATCGCACTGATCTGGTTCTCCGCCATGGGATTTGGACTGGCGTCACCGCAGGATTACACCGGCCCCGGCGCCGCACCCTTGGCGCGGGCTGCCTGCCCACCAGATTGCGGTGGCGGAGGCGGTCTTGACGGTCCCCCTGGGGGCGGCAGCCAGTTCAGACCCCCCGACATGCCCGCCCAACAACCCGACTATCAAGGCGGCATCAACCAGGCGCCGCTGAACCAAAATTCGGGAATCTCGATCTACAACGAAAGCCCTGCTCAGGGCGGCGGTCAGCAAGCCTCCCAAAACATGGGCCCGCAAATGTCCGGCCAACACGCCGCGCATGGCGAGCCACTGCCCAACTACGGCCCCTGGCAACCCGACGCCCAACCCCCTGCCCAAGCCCCGGTCCAGCAGGCACCTCAGGCTCCGCAGCCGGTCCAGCAAGCACCTGCTCAACAACCCGTGCAGCAGGCGCCTCAAGCACCGCAAAACCCCGTTGGTCAGCAACCAGCACAGCAGCCCCAACCCGGACAAACTCAACCGGGCCAGCAGCAGCCACAAAACCCGGCAAACCAACAGAACCCGGCACAACAGCAGCCACAGAAACAGCCTGATCAGACACCTCAAAAGCAGCCTGACACGCCGAAAAAGAACCCGATCGACCCCACCGATCTGGCAACAGCGGCCACCCGGCGCGGCTCACAACAAGCTGGCCAACAAGCCGCCCAGCAGGCTGGCCAACAAGGCACGCAGCAGGCGACACAACAAACTACTCAGCAAGCGACCCAGCAGGCCGCGAAAGCTGCCGAACAGGGCACGCAGAAGGCTGCGCAACCAGGCGACCAGTTCCCCGCTGATTTCCACCTCGGGCAGGTCGCTGACGGTCTAAAAGCCCGCGGCACATACAGTCCCACCGGCACGCATTGGGGTGACACAGGCAAGACTATCGGCGCCATCACCAAGAGCCAGGCCGAGAACTTCGTGAAGGCGGGCGAACGCTTCACAGCGGTAGGCCGCGTTCTGGAAGTCGGCAAGATGGGGGTTGACCTAGCCAACGGTGCCCCTATACCGGAAACGGTAGGCGCAACTGCGGGATCTCTGGCTGGGGCATGGGCGGGGGCAGAAGCTGGCGCCTTGGTCGGCGCGGCAATCGGATCATTCCTCCCGGGCCCGGGCACGGCCGTAGGTGGCGTCGTAGGAGGCGTGGTCGGCGGGTTCGTCGGCAGCGGCATCGGTTCGGAGGTAGGAAAAGCACTCGGCGGCGCTGCCCGCTCAGCCGGATCAGCACTGTCAACGGCCGGCGGTGCCGTCGCATCCTTCTTCGGTAGTTTGTGACAGACAGGGAACGAGGATCAGCTCATGCTCACGGTAGCTGCAGTATTCATCGGTTTCATCGGAGCGGTAACCCTGCTCACTCTGATGCAAGTACGTCCATATTCGTCGCCAGTACAGCTGTTAACACTGGCGATGGGCGGAATATGTTGCGTGGCGCTCACAGCTAGCGGACTGTATTGGCTAACTGACTCGCAGACGCTACGAATCGGTACTTTATGCGGCGGTCTAGTGATCGCTCTAAACATCATCAAGTTGGCCAGGCGCCGTCGATACGTCACTATATCGGTGGGCGGCGAAGAATGATGGGCACCGGGTGATGAACGGATTGTATGCGCTGGTCCTGGTTCTGAACTGTGTACTCATCGTCTCGCTTGTGTTTGGTGATGATTTTAATAGAAAGCTGCCCTCCAAGAGCGGATGGTATGTTCAGTTGGCAGCGTCTTCGCTGTTTATCTTTGTCGCGCCCAATCTTGCTATCGCATTCGGCTGTATCGTGGGGGTAATGATTGCCCGGTTTATATTTGCCTTATGGCTCACCCCTCTGGGTGATAATACTTTCGCGAAGATACTTAGACCCTTTCGGTTGCCTGTTAAGCGAGTTAATAGATATGAGAAGCGTGAACGGTCTATAAGAGATGAGGATTGAGAAAGGGATGCTAGCTGTGAGGGAGCCCAAACGTACTGCTGTCGCCGTATTGGGTGTATTCGTCGCCGTTGCAGCGGGGTGTTCTTCGCAGCAGTCGCCAAGCGACGCATCCAACACATCTGCCGCGTCGGTGACGTCGTCATCGACATCGCCGTCTATGGCTACCGCCGATGGGTGCGCGACCAGTGACATTCCTCGAGTCACGTTGGATGCCAAGGCGCCGGACGAGCCGATGTTGGCAGTGCCGACACCGCAGGGGTGGCAGTATTCGCCGGCGATGAATTCGCCGGTGATTCGCGGGGCTGTGGCCAATGTGGGGTTGCGGGCGAACGATTTCACACCGAATGCGGTGGTGACATTGGAAGATTTGACTGGCAAGGTCGCCTCAGCGCAGCAGGGTATTGATGCAGAGATCGCCAGTGTGGAGCAAGGTGGCATGGCCGTTGAGTCCCGCACTGCGGGGACGGTGTGTGGGCACCCGAGTAGCACGATCACTTACACCCTGCAGAACCGGCCGGTGACTGCCCTGATCGCTGGGGTTGAGGCCGGGCCCAAGATCTGGGCCACGGTGCTGACCATCCAAACCGCCGAGCCCGGCAATCCCGCCTACACCGCAGGTAAGCAAGCAATCCTGGAGGGCTTCCAGTTCCGGCTGCCTGGTAATAGCCGCTAACAGCCTGCGCTGCTCGCCCGCCTTTGGCCTACCGGTTGGGGCGGCTGACGCAGCCGGGTCTAACAGGTGCATGCACGCAAGGGCTGCAATGCACCACCATTGCAAGGAGATTCGATGACCTCAAGTTTTGTTACCGTCGTGCTGGTCCTCATCGGTGTGGTGTTGATCATGCTGGGGCGCAGGGTATCTGCCCGGCGCGCGGTGTTGCTTGGTGCGGGCGTGGCGGCGGTTTTCCTTGCTGTAGTGGTGCTGGTGTCGTCGATGGTAACCATTGTCGGTACCCGGCAGGTCGGTATCGCGACGGCGTTCAACCGGCCCACCGGGCAGACCTTCAACAACGGGCTGCACTTCAAATTCCCATGGGTGCAGGTACATGAAATGGATGGTGCGGTACAGATCGACACCTACCAGGCCGTCGCGGGCAGCGACCGCCGGATCCCGGTTCGGCTGGGCAACAACTCCACCGCATTGGCGGACGCCTCGATTCGGTGGCAGATCAAGCCGGACTCGGCAGACGAACTATTCGTGCAGTACAAGACTTTCGACGGTGTTCGCGTGAACCTGATTGAGCGCAACCTCAAGGTCGCCTTGAACGAGGCGTTCGCCAAGTTCGACCCGCTGGACAAAAAGAACTTGGAAGAGTCGCCGCTGCCCAGTATCGCCGCCCAGGCATTAGGTCTGCTACGCACCAAGGTCGGCAAAGAAGTCGAAATCTTGGATGTGTCGGTACCGACGATCGACTACGACGACAAGACCGAAGAGCGCATAAACCAGATCAACGAGGAACGCGCGAATACCACCAAGGCTGGCCAAGAAGTGGAAACCAACAAGAAGAAGCGTGAAGCCGCCGAGGAACTTGCCAAGATGCCACCACCGGACCTTCGAATCTCCATCGCTAACTGTCTGAACAAGATGGCCGAAACGGGCAAGAACCTCAACTGCTTCCCCATCGGACAAGGTGTGGTCCCGACCCTGAGCATCCCCAACCCGATCACGGTCCCCGAAGGCTGACCACCTAAGCGTGGATGAATCAGTCTCCTTGTGCTGATTTCGTTTACGCGCGACCGCTGGAGTTGATCTTCTTGGTGATCAGGGTGCTTGACGTGAACGCATACGCCCGGGCCCCTCAAGGAGCGTGCCGCCAGTTCTGCGCCGTCTACAGACTCGACGCCGAAGATGCACGGTCCGCTTAAGTAGCAGCACGAGAAGGCTCACATCCAGGGTGTCGGTTTGTGCTGGCTTGCGTAGCTCGTCGGTTCGGCGCGTGCGGAGATTCGCGAAACCCGGTGGGAAGAGGTGAAACAGGAGGCGTTCACGAAACTCTCGTATCAACGCAATGCTGAGATGCTCGATGAGCAGCTGCGGCGTCGACAGGCGGTCGCAGCTATGCGGACGTACGCCAACGCGCCCAGCAGCTCAATGCCTCTGACGCGGACGAAGCCAGAAAGTGGACTGCGTGGATTCGTCAGCACGCCGACCGCACGGACCCGATCAACGGCCCACTGCAGCTCCTTAGCATCACAACCGCCAGGTACGCCGACCTCGAACCTCACATAAACGGGTGGAGCGCCTATGGCCCCCACCGGCGGTAGCACTCACAGGGTGCCAGAGCCACGTTCCGAAATCGGCCAATACGCGTTCCGGCGGCAAGAACTTGACCTATAGCTATCAGCAACAACGGCATTTTCAACACGTCCCCGAGGGCGGGGATCAGCACAGGAGTCTACCGGGCTGTCCCCGTGGGCTCTCATCCGAACGGGCAGGTACCGGTCGGGCGTTCCGGGGCGGCAAAGCTATCCAGGCGATAGCCGTGATAGAAGTCTGCCAGTCGCTCGTTACGGCGGGTCAGGGTCCGCGAGATCTTCTCGTATTTGCGCTGCGCGGTACGCGATCCATCGAGCTGAGCGCGGGCGTCGTCTATGCGAATCGTGTTGTACAACATGGGTTCTATCAGGAGGCGTTCCGGTGTCACACGCCACACCAGCTGCAGGAGCCGGGTATAGAGGGCGAACTCGACGTGGTGGCGGGGCTTGAGCTGGAACCCGATCATCTCGCGTATCTCGGGGTGCATCGCCTTAGCCGAGCACACCTGAATCACCCGGCCCGCGATGGGGCGGATCGCGAGCCAGAGCGGCAATAGGGCCGGGCGCATCGCGGCGGGGAGTAACAGTGTGGGCAGTGGTAGCCGCATCAATCCGGCGAACTGCTCGCGCAGAAAGCCGTTGGACTGCAGTCTGTTTGACACCATGTCGTCGTAGTACTCGACGAAGGCGGCGTATGTTTCCGGGAATTTTCCCTTGGCGCTGGGTAGTTCGAGATCCTTGAACAGGTACCGCTGATATTGATATGCGGCCTCCTTTTCGGCGGGATTCATCGAATAACCCGTGCAGTAAGGGAAGGCCTCCAACGTGGCGTTCATGGCACTGGCGGCGATCCATATCCACAGCTCGGGATCCAATGCGCTGTAACGAATCCCCGCGTACTCGCCGACCCCCGTGCCTCGCACATCGCGGTGGCGCTCCTTGAGCCATTGCGCCGTATCTGCTCGCTGCTGCTGATTGCCGGCGAGCAGGGACATCGCGCTCAGCGCACTCCGAATGCCGCGGTCGGTGAAATTCTGGCGGAACCGTCCGGAGCGGTCCACAGACGCCGCCACCGGCAGCAGGGCTACCTCGTCGAAGAGCACCCCGCCGAAGACGCCGGTTAAGGGGCTGCCCAGGTGCCTGCGAAATGCGTCCATGACGCGGGGGCGCGTGCCGGCCGCGCGGAGGAAGGCCAGGCCCGCTTCGTGGGTATCTCGGTTCGATTCGCCGTCATGCGTGGTGTCGCGCGGCAGTACATGCGTCATTGCATCCTCCGTCGGTGTTAGTAACTTAGTTAGAAGCTAACATTGCAACACAAAGTTGGGAAGTATCTCTGCGTGAGAGACTGAGCTGTGTCTGCAGATCCGGATCCGACCGGCGAGCGCATCCTCGAGGCCGCGCTGCAGACCATGCTCAGCTTCGGTCTTCGGCGGGCGACGGTCGATGAGATCGCGCGGCGTGCGGGCGTATCGCATATGACGGTCTATCGCCGCTGGTCCAACAAGACCGAGCTTGTGCTCGCGGTCCTCATGCGGGAGGCGCAGACGATGTTCTCCGCCATCGACCGCGAAATCGCGGCGCTGAAGAGCCCCGAGGACAAGCTTGTGGCGGGATTTACCGGAATCTATTGGTATGTGCACACACACCCATTGATGCAGCGGGCGGTGGAAACCGATCCGGAGTCGGTGCTGCCGGTCTTGACCAATGGGGCAGGCCCAGCCCTGGACATGGCGACCACATACCTGGCGGGTCACGTGAGCCGCAGCGCCGGCGATGTTGTTGACGACGCTTACGGTGTTGCGGAAGTATTTGTGCGCCTGACGCATTCGTTAATCCTTGCGCCCAGCGCCCGCCGCGAGCTGGCCACCAGGGAAGACGCCGAACAGTACGCCCGCGAGTACATCCTGCCGATCGCGCGGGCCTTGGTGCCGGCGCCTAACAAGGCGCTGCTGTAGCCAAGCGGTGCGACGTCGGCACGGTCCTCAGGCGTCCACTGTGCGTGCTTTCGGCCGGTGGGCGACCGGGCCAAGTAATCTTTGTGCATTGACCATGGTCGGGGACATAACGACTAGATATTGGGGGTAGCGGATGGATACGGACATCGGAGCGGGCTCACCGTCGGCCGACGACTCGTCTGATGCCGCGGATACCGCGCCGCTACCGGTCCTCAACGCGTTTCCTGGGATGTTGTCTGAACCCGGTCCGTTCGCGGCACCGGAGCAGGAGTTTGGCCGGCCGCCGTTTCTCGATGAGCCGGCGTTCGTGCAACCACACTCGCCCGCGGTGGAACCGAGCGGCCAGTACCTGCAGTGGCCGAGTCACGAGACCTTCAGCACAGCGGCTCCCGTCGCCTCGGGACCTGCGAAGCCCACCGCTCCGGTTGATTTCTCATCCTGGGAGGACAAGCCTCAAAGAAGCAAGCGGCCGTTGGTGATTGGTGGCGCGGTGCTGGCAGCTGTGATTGTCGTCGTCGGTGGTGTGGTCGCCGCATTCGCGGGCGGTGGCGACGACGCCCCGCCCGCGGAACCGAGCGCGGCCCCATCGACAACGGCGGCTAGCAGGGATTCCGATGCCGAGGCTCGCTTGCTCTCCATGCTTCCGACGGGATACGCGACGTCGGCCTGCAAGGCCGTTGAGCCCGCGAATGAGGCAGTGGCACAAGTAAAGTGCGGGCGTAGTGACGATCCGGATGGGCCGCTGGAGGCCAGCTACTCGCTGGTGAAGGACAGGTCCGCGCTCGCGGCAGGGTTGAGCCGTCTGACGAAACGTAACGCGGTGGTGGTGTGCCCCGGCCGGATTCAGTCGCCGGGACCGTGGCGTCGTAACGCCACGCCGGATCAGGTGAGCGGCACGGTGTTCTGCGGCACCAACCAGGGACACCCGGTGGTCGGTTGGACAGATGAGGAGCGGTTGCTGCTCAGCGAGACGCGTTCGGGCGTGACCGGTCCGACTCTCGACCAGCTGTATGCCTGGTGGTCCTCGCACTCATAACAAAACCGCCGGCCGCACGAGGCGGCCGGCGGTCAATGCCGAAACGGTTTCTGAGGTTTCTACTAGCCCTCGGTGGACACCGGAGTGCCCTGGCTGCCCGCTGCGCGCTGGCCGTGCGGGGTGCTCTCCGAGGCCGGAACGGCGGGAAGCGCGGCCACTGGTGGGGTCGCGGTCTGCGGAGCACCCTCGGCGCCGGGGACCGGAGTCGCGGGTACCGGCGAGGCGGGGGCCGGGGTAGCGGGCACCGCGGTGCTGTTCAGCGGCGTGCCTTCGGCGGGGACCGGGGTGGCAGGAGTCGGGCCGGGAGTCGCGGTCACGGGAGCTACCGTCGGGGTCGCGGTCGCCGCGGGCTGCTGTCCGTCCACCGGGGTGCCCTGGCTACCGGCGGGCAGCGGGGTGCCCTGGCTGCCTGCGGGAACAGCGGCAGGTGCCGCGGACGTGGTGGGCGCGGCGCTGGTGGCGGGCGCGGGGGCGGTGCCATGCGACTGGCTCGAAGAGCCGCCCGAACGCGGCGCGGCAGCGGCGGGCGCGGCCTTCCAGGTGAGCAGATCCTCGTCACCGGAGGTGTAGGTCACCGTCTCGGGAGCGGCGCCAGTCACGTCGAAGTAGATCTTGCCGCTGGTCTTCTCGCCCTGCGACAGGGTTCCCGGGTTCACGCCCTGCTCGCTGGGTACGCCGTACAGCACGCGATAGGTCTCGCCGTCGCTGGCCTTCGCGTTGAAGTTGGCGACTATGGGGATGACGCTGCCCTGGATGGCCTCGTCGGTGGCGGTCGCCTCCCACAGGGTGCCCTTGGGCTGGTACGACAGCTGGTCGGTGCTGACCTTCAGGTCGCTGACGGTCCACGCCTGCACGACGTCGCCGTTGGTCAGGCGACCTTGCTGGCCGAGCGTGGTGTCGGCGCCGGCGGTCGGCATCAGGGCAAGTCCGGCGGCCGCCGCGACGGCCCCCAAGGCGGCAGTGATGGGCACATTGATCTTCACGATGGTGGTCTCCTTGACGTCCGAAATGCTCCCCCCAGCGGGGACGGTCTGTCGTAAAACTAACAGGTCTGGGTGCTCCATCGTCGCCCGAAGTACACGATTGCCATACGGTTAAGAACATGACGGTTGATTCCACCGGTCACGAGGGGGCCGCGCCGGAGCCAGACGACTGGCCACCCGACGCGCGCATATTCACCATCCGTGCTGTGGCGGATGATGCCGTGCCGAGCTTGGCCGCCGAACTGCCCATTAGCGCAACAGAACTCGGCACGCTGGACGGAGATGCCGATCATCCCGTGCAATTCTGCAGTGTGCTGCTGGAACCGCCGGTCAAGCACAGGTTTGAAACGGCCGACGCCGCCCGGTATGAACGTGAGTATTGCGACCGGGACGATGACGGCGAATTCTTCATGGTGCACGTTGCGCTGCTCGGCCCCCGGCGCCCCGGAGTTTCACTCGCACCCGGCGCCCGCGATGCCCTCGTCGACGTCGCTTACGTCGTGGATTTGTCGTTAGAAGAAGACGGCGTGCTCAACCCTGCCAAGGTCGACTGGGCGGGAGGGGCGATCGTCGACGTCGAGGGTGGTGTTCCCGCCGAGCAGGCAACCCCCGCTGATCTACCGACGGTCTCCGAGCAGACGCCCGTGCCTGTCCCGGCCGCAAGTGCGCCCGAGCCTGGGAGCCCGGGAAGTTCGGAGTGGATCCGCGAGCAGCTCGATGTCCGTATTGCCGTGTTGAGCCGGCTCGCTGGTGAAGTCGCGATCTCCGAAGTACCCGTGCCGACGGAGCTGGCCAAGGGGGAGCGCCAGTCCAACACCGCGCCGCAGTATGTGCTGGATGGAGCGCAGTTCTGGTACCACACGCGTGATCCGAAAAAGGGATTCGTATGGAAGACCACGAACAACCCGAATGAACTGATTTATTGGTGCATCGACGATGTCGCCAGGGGGCTGGCATGGCGGTGGACGCAACAAACGGCCACCTACAAGACGATGCCGCCGGCGATGGCGCAACGCACGCTATGGGCGCCGTACTGGCAGCTGCTGATGAATGCGCTCGACACCAAATGGGGCGCCATTACGGGTCGTAACATCCGCGACCTGCTCTGACCGGTCACCACCGGTAGTCGAGGAACTTCCCGTCGAGGGTCAGGACCACACGATCGCCGTCGGGATCGGAGCGGCGCGCGATGTCGACCTTGAAGTTGATGGCGCTCATGATGCCGTCGCCGAACTCCTCGTGGATGGCTTCCTTGATCGCCGGGCCGTAGACGCTCAGCGCCTCATACAGCCGGTAGATCGTCGGGTCAGACGGTGCACCACCGTCCAGCGTGCCGCGGTACGGCTGGGCCCGCAACGCAGCGGTGACTTGCGGCCCCAGTTCGAGAAGTTCCGCCACCTTCGCAGCCTTCGCTTCGGGCACCGGATGCTGGCCAAGCAGCGCGGCAATGGTCCAAATCAGTGGTGAGTCAATCGCTTCCGCGATGTGCTGCCACGTCAGCTTCTTCTCGAGGCGGCGAGCGGTGATCAGTTCGGCGGCTTCGTCCTTGGTCATGACCTCAGACAAACAGACACCCGCCGCGCACGCAAACTAGCGCTGCCACATGCCTTTCTGGGTGTCGCGCTCGTAGTAGTTCATCGAGTTTTCTCCGCTTGCGGTCCAGAGCATGGCCAGGGTGACGAGCGTGATGGCGATGAGCACCATTGAGTCGTTCCACATGATGACCTCCTTGGTATATCGATCGGTCTACCACTCATTGCAGCACCTACACCGATCGGTGTACAGGGAGGTGTGGCGGACGCCACATAACGGTTTTGCGGCTAGTCGGCGTCCAGGGCTCCGGCGGTCAGCGCGGCCGCGTTGATCCTGGTCAACACCGCATGCAGGTGTTCCAGTTCGGAGAGGTCGACGCCCAGGCGTTCCACGACTGCTGCCGGCACCTTGAGCGCCTTCCGGCGCAGTGCGGCGCCCTGCTTGGTCAGGGTGACGTGTGTGGTGCGTTCGTCAGCAGTGCTGCGTGGGCGGGTGATCAGGCCCAGCGTCTCGAGCCGTTTGAGCATGGGGGAGATGGTCGCCGAATCCGTTTGCAGTAGGGCGGCTATCTGCTTGACGGACAACGCTTCCGGGGCATCGTCGCCGCTGCTCTTGGCCTGATCCCAGAGCGCCAGCATTACCAGATACTGCGGATGTGTGATCCCCAGGGGGGCGAGTATCGGCCGGTAGATGGCCAGCACCGCGCGATTGGTGACGGCCAGTGCGAAGCACACCTGCCGCTCCAGGGCCAGCGGGTCGACATCGGGTGAGACTGCGGTCATTCTCACTATCCTAACCATTAGTTAGTGCACTAATTATTAGTCTACAATCTAGTTATGGCCGCCGATCGCCCGAACTTCTTTCAGTACATCGCCTACTGCTACGGACGGCGCCTACCTGACTCGATGAAGGACTGGGTCGCCAATGATTTGGCGGGCAAGGGCGCGGTGCGTCGGCACATTTTCCGGTGTGCGATTCCACCGCTTTTCATCCTCGCGCCGTTCTGGCTGCTGCCGGCGTCGCTGTACGTCCACATGGAGATGACGGTGCCCATCTACGTGTGGGTGCTCATCATGGCGCATGCCCTCAACAAGGTCTGGCGCCGTCACCGGCTGGTGCAGCATGAACTGGATCCGGGCTTGGTCGATGTGCTCAAGCGTCAAAAGGACGCGTGGATTCACGAGGACTACGCGCGGCGATTCGGGCCGCGCTCGGGAGACGGCCACTCCAGTAGCGGTCCCATCTAACGCGGCGTTATGCCAAACATCTTGGTGCCACGAACCTTTGAGTTAGGGGGAGAGCGCAGGGCGCAGGCTGCGATAGAAGGTGCGGATATCTGATACCAGGATGCCAGGCTCTTCGAGGGCTGCGAAATGCCCGCCGTGGTTAATCTCGGTCCAGTGAGTGATGGTGTTTGAGGTTTCCGCAAAGTAGCGCAGTCCGAAGTCGGCTGCGAAGACGATGGCGCCGGTAGGAACGCCCGAGTTGGGTTTCATTTCATCCCATCCGA
The DNA here is from genome assembly GCF_016767715.1 of Mycobacteroides chelonae. Taxonomy (NCBI): domain Bacteria; kingdom Bacillati; phylum Actinomycetota; class Actinomycetes; order Mycobacteriales; family Mycobacteriaceae; genus Mycobacteroides; species Mycobacteroides chelonae. The sequence goes on from NZ_CP050145.1 coordinate 1,043,056, forward strand.
GGCCCTGGGCATAGCCGACGTAGGCGGCCGATCCGGCGGTGCCGGTAAGCCAGTAGATCATCACATTGGTGAGCAGGTGGTCGAGGTCAATGATCTGCTCGGGCAACGCTTCTTGCGGGTATGTCCACTCTCGAAACTTCTCCATGATCCAGGCGAGTTGTCCGACCGGTGAATCGACGAGCCCGTACGCCAGCGTTTGGGGGCGGGTGGACTGGATCGCGATGTATCCGGTGCCGTCACCTCGAGAGAAGAGTTCTTCGATCATCTGCAGACGTGTCCGGTCCGAATTGCCAAGTTGGGCACGGATTTTTTCGGGCACAGGGAACTTTGGCATTGGCCCCGGTCCGCCATTCACGTGCACACCGACCACCCGAGCTGGCGCGGCCCGGCCGATATCGGGGCTGACCCCAGATCCGATATCGCCGCCGTGTGCACCGTAGCGCTCGTAGCCCAGGCGACTCATCAGCTCTGCCCATGCCGTAGCGATTTCTGCTTTACTCCAACCTGATTCAACGATCGGGCTGGAGAAACCGAAACCGGGCAGCGATGGGATCACCACGTGGAATGAGTCCCGGGGATCGCCCCCGTAAGCACCAGGGTTTGTCAAAGGACCAATGATGCCTAGGAATTCGGCCACTGAGCCTGGCCAGCCGTGGGTGAGGATAAGCGGCAGGGCGTTAGGCTCTTCGGAGCGCACATGCAGGAAATGGATGCGCTGGCCCCTGATCTCGGTGACGAATTGCGGCCAGGAGTTCAGCTCGGCCTCGGCGGTGCGCCAGTCGTACTCGGTGCGCCAATGCTCGACGATCTGGCGCAGCCACCAGGTGGGCACACCGGTGTCCCAGCTGTCTTCCGGAAGTGGGGTCGGCCAGCGGACGTGATCCAGGCGTGCCTGCAGATCATTGAGGTCATCTTGCGGAATGGCGATACGGAAAGGGGTGATTGCTTCATGCATAACTGCAGGCTAGGCATGAGTTAGGACAGAACCCGCCCTAGGTGTGTGCGACGATGAGATCGTGCTCGATCCCTCCGCCCGTCTGCTCCGTCTGCTGTCCTTACTCCAGACCCCGCGCGACTGGAGCGGCAAGGAACTGGCCGAGCGGTTGGGCGTCGATACCCGCACGGTGCGACGTGACATCGAGAAGCTGCGCAAGCTGGGCTACCCGGTGCTGGCTATCCCCGGTGTTGCGGGCTACCGGCTCGGGGCAGGCGCCGCGATGCCGCCCCTGCTTCTTGACGACGATGAAGCCATTGCCGCTGCGCTGGGGTTATGCATGGCTGCTGGGGGCGCGGTTACCGGTATCGAGGAGGGTGCCTTACGCGCCCTATCAAAGATCGAGCAGGTGCTGCCGTCGAGGCTTCGGCATCGATTCGCGGCGCTGCGGGCGGCGACAGTCGTCGTGCCGGCCGGCATCGTCGGCGCGGACCCGGAGGCCCTCTCCGCTATCGCGGCGGCCATACGTGACGCGGATCAGTTGCGTTTTGACTACCGAAAACATGACGGCGCCGTCGGTCGACGCATTGCCGAGCCACACAAGCTCGTCAATATCGGACGGCGCTGGTACCTGCTCGGATGGGACGTCGACCGGCGAGATTGGCGCACCTACCGGGTCGACCGGCTACAACCCAAGATTCCCAATGGCCCTCGGTTCGTGCCTCGTCCGATGCCCGACGGCGGTGTAGCGGCGTTCGTCACCCAGGGAGTCAGCTCGGCTCCGTATGCCTGTCAAGCAAAAGTCACTCTTGAAGCCTCGATTGTTGAAGCAGCCGAACGTATTTCACCGGCGGCAGGTTATTTGGAAGGTATCGATGAGCGACGATGCTTGTTGTACGTCGGCGCGAACTCATACGACGAACTCGCCATCCACCTGGGACTGTTGGGTTTCGCATTTACTGTCCACGAGCCCGCTGAGTTGATCCACCACATGCGAGCGCTGGCTGACCGGATTGCCGCGGCCGCCAACTGATGGGGGCGTGCCTAGTCGGCTCAGTCCCAGTCGCCGTGCTTCCAGTGGCCCTTGCCCCAACCGTTGCCATGTCCGCCGCGCCAGCCGCGATCCCAGCCGCGGTCCCAGTTGCCGTCCGCACAAACGGTCACGCGTGGGTAGGTATCCACGGAGCCGCAAATGTCTGGATCTGCCTTTGCCGAGGTTGCAGAGGCCATACCTCCAACGAACAAACCACTAGCAACGACTCCAATTGCCAAGGCTGAGGGCAGGATTCGTTTCATGATTCACAGCGTACTCCCAGGAGAAACTAGTTCGCAAGGGTAAGGAAAACCAGCACGGCGTTCAGCAGTGTGATGAGCGCGGCGATGATCCAGCCCAGCATCGTCGTCACGCGATGGTTCACATCGGTGCCCATCAGCCTGTGATCGCTGGTCAGTCGGACAAGCGGTATGAGGGCGAAGGGGATGCCGAAGGACAACACCACCTGTGACACCACGAGTGCCCTGGTGGGGTCGATACCCGCGGCCAGGATCGCCAGCGCCGGGAGCAGCGTGACCAGCCGTCGCGCCACCATGGGGACGGACCGGCGGAGAAGTCCTTGCATGATCATGGCGCCGGCGTAGGCGCCGACCGAGGACGATGCGAGCCCGGAGGCGAGCAGGCCGATCGCGAACAGCAGGGCAACAGTGGGCCCGAGGCTGTCGCGAACGGCGGCGTGTGCGCCCTCGATCGTGTCGACGCCGTCGCGGCCCTTCAGGTTGGTGGCCGCTACCAGCAGCATTGCCATGTTCACCGCGCCGGCGAAGAGCATCGCCAGGCTCACATCCCAACGGGTGATGCGCAGTAGCCTGCGTCGCGGCTCGCCCTCTTCAGGACGTCCGTGTCTGTCGCGGGCCAGCCCGGAATGCAGATATACGGCGTGTGGCATGACCGTGGCACCCAGCATGGCTGTCGCCAGCATCAGGCTCTCGGCGCCCTGGAATCGGGGGATCAGCCCCGCGGCGGCCTCGCCCAGCGGCGGCGGTTCCACGACGACGCTGGCGAGGAATCCGACAGCGATGATGGCCAGCAGTGCCGAGATCACATATTCGAACGAGCGTTGTCCGCGTTGGTCCTGCACGGCAAGCAGCACCATCGAGACGATTCCGGTGATAACACCACCGAGCAGTAGTGGCAGGTCGAACAACAGGTTCAGCGCGATGGCGCCGCCCACGACCTCTGCCAAATCCGTTGCCATGGCTACTAATTCGGCCTGCATCCAAAACGCCAGCCGGGTGGGTCGTGACATGCGATTGCCGACGGCCTCGGGCAGCGATTGCCCGGTGACGAGACCCAGCTTCGCTGAGAGGTACTGCACCAGCCCGGCCATCACATTGGCGGTGACGATCACCCACACCAGCAGGAAGCCGTACTTGGCGCCCGCGCTGACATTCGAGGCGACGTTTCCGGGGTCGACATAGGCAATGGCTGCGACGAAAGCGGGTCCGAGTAGGTAAAACCCGTGCATTGGTCGCGTCTGCTTCGGCCGCTCCAGCACCCACGCCTCCTATTTCAAGTACCCGAATAGAAAAGTTAGAGTACCCGAAACTTTGTGCTGCGGGGAGGCCACCTCAGGGTGGCGTTCGCCTAGTTGGTGCTGGCCTTCTCGGCCTGACGCTTTTTGACGCTGGCCTCGAGCTTGGCGAGTAGATCAGAGACATCGGTGGCATCGAGTTCGGTGGGGGCCTCATCTTTGGTGAACGCCTCGCCACCTTCGAGCTTGGCCTCCACCATCTCCAGCAGCTGCGACTGGTACGTGTCGTTGTATCGGCTCGGATCGAAATCGTCGGCCATCGACTCCACCACTTGTCCCGCCATCGACAGTTCGGCCGGTTTGATCTTCACTTCCTGGTCCAGTACCGGGAAGTCGGGTTCGCGGATCTCGTCAGGCCAGAGCAGCGTGTGGATGATCATCACCTGACGTGTGCCGAAGTCCTTGACCCGCAAGGCCGCGAGGCGTGTCTTGTTGCGCAGCGCGAAATGCACGATCGCCACCCGGTCCGTCTGCGCGAGTGTCTGTGCCAGCAGCACATACGATTTCGAAGACTTGCTGTCGGGCTCGAGGTAATAGCTCTTGTCATACAGCAGCGGGTCGAGTTCGGCGGCGGGAATGAACTCCAGCACCTCGATCTCGCGGCTGGACTCGGCAGGCAGCGTCGCCAGATCCTCATCGGTGATCACGACGGTGCGGCCGTCCTCGGCCTCGTAGGCCTTGTTGATATCCCGGAACTCGACGATCTCACCGCATTCTTCGCAGGTGCGTTTGTAGCGGATCCGGCCATTGTCCTTGTTGTGGACCTGATGGAACTTGAGGTCGTGGTCCTCGGTCGCGCTGTATACCTTGACAGGGACGTTCACCAGCCCGAAGGCGAGGGAGCCCTTCCAGATGGAACGCATATCCCCAGTATGGCCCACCGGAGCCGCGCAGTCCGCGACATCCGGTGCGGGATCAACCGCGTTCGTGCGCCTCACCAATGCGGACAAGGTGCTGTATCCGCCAAGCGGAACCACTCCGGCCACCACCAAGGCGGACGTTTTCGGCTACTACACCGCCATCGCTCCGTTCATGCTGCCGCACCTCGCGGGGCGCCCGGTCACCCGTAAGCGGTGGCCTAACGGCGTTGAGCAGCCGTCTTTCTTCGAGAAGGACCTCGCGCCGTCGGCCCCCGATTGGCTTCCCCGGCGGCGGATCGAACACAAATCCCGCTACGTCACCTACCCGTTGATCGACACTTCGGTGGCGCTGGCCTGGATAGCCCAGCAGGCGGCACTGGAAGTACATGTGCCGCAGTGGCGGTTTGTTGGCGAAAATCCTGGACCGGCAACACGATTGGTATTCGATCTGGATCCGGGCGAAGGGGTGGACCTACCGCAGCTGGCACAGGTCGCCCGCGCGGTGCGCGATGTACTCGGCGATATCGGTCTGACCACCTTTCCCTTGACCAGCGGGAGCAAGGGGCTGCATCTGTATGTGCCGCTGGCGCAGCCGGTCAGCTCATCCGGTGCGGTGACCGTCGCGAGAAGGGTCGCGATGCAGCTGGAGCAGTCGATGCCGGATCTGGTCACCGCGACGATGACCCGGGAACTGCGTGCAGGCAAGGTTTTCGTGGATTGGAGTCAGAACAGCGGTTCCAAGACAACGGTTGCCCCTTACTCGCTGCGTGGCCGCGAGGCGCCGACCGTAGCCGCACCCCGGACGTGGGACGAATTGGACGACCCCGAACTGCGCCAGTTGCGGTTTGATGAAGTACTGGCGCGCGCCGAGCGTGACGGTGATCTGCTGACAGGGCTCGATGATGTGGTGATTGTCGAAGACAGGCTGTCTACGTACCGCAGCATGCGCGATCCGGCGCGCACCCCCGAACCGGTACCTGCCGTCGAACCGCTAGCAGGTCACGATAGTTCGTTTGTAATCCAGGAACATCACGCCACCGCGCTGCATTACGACTTTCGGTTGGAGCGCGACGGTGTGCTGGTCTCGTGGGCGGTCCCCAAGAATCTGCCCATGGAGCCGTCCGTCAATCACCTTGCGGTGCATACCGAGGATCACCCGCTCGAATACGGAACCTTTGAGGGGACCATTCCGAGGGGGGAGTACGGCGCCGGCGAGGTCACCATCTGGGACTCGGGAACCTATGACACCGAGAAGTTCATCGATCCGCGCGACGGTTCCGGTGCCGACGGCGGGTCAAAGGGAGAAGTCATTGTCACCCTGCACGGCAAGCGAATCTCGGGGCGGTATGCGCTGATTCAGACCGATGGCAAGCAGTGGCTGGCGCACCGCATGAAGGATCAGCGATCACCTGGCGCAATGCCAGTGGGCCTCGCGCCGATGCTGCCGACTACCGGTTCTGTGGCGGGATTGACCGCCGATGAGTGGGCATTCGAAGGCAAATGGGACGGTTATCGTCTACTCCTCGAATGCGACCACGGCCGGTTGCGGGCCGTGGCACGCAGCGGGCGCGATGTCACCGAGGAGTTCCCGGCCTTGCAGCAACTCGCCCGGGAATTGGCCGAGCACCGTGTGGTTCTCGATGGTGAGGTGGTGGTGCTGGATTCCAAGGGGCTGCCGAGCTTCTCGCTGCTACAGAATCGGGCACCGAGCGCCGACGTCCGATTTTGGGCATTCGATCTGCTGTATCTAGATGGAAAATCCCTGTTGCGCAACAAGTATCGTGACCGGCGCCGCCTGCTCGACGTGCTGGGGGCCGGCACCGAGATGATGACCGTTCCGGAACAACTGGGCGGCGACGGAGAAGCGGCGCTGGCTCATTCGCACGAGCGGGGCTGGGAGGGCGTCGTCGCCAAACGGCTGGATTCGGCGTATACGCCGGGGCGCACCCAGTCCTGGATCAAGGCGAAGAACTGGAGTAGCCAAGAGGTCGTGATCGGTGGTTGGCGTAAGGGGCAGGGCGGACGCAGCAGCGGGATCGGTGCTCTGCTGATGGGGATACCGGCGCCCGACGGGCTCCGTTATGCCGGACGGGTGGGCACCGGATTCACAGAGAAGGAGCTGGCGTCACTCAAGGAGCAGCTGGAGCCGTTGCACTGTGACGAATCACCCTTCAGTGCACCGCTTTCCGCGGTCGAGGCCAAAGATGTGCAGTTCGTCGAACCGGTACTGGTCGCCGAGGTTCGCTACGGGGATCGCACGCCCGGCGGGATTCTCAAGCACTCCAGCTGGCGTGGTCTGCGCACCGATAAGTCAGTTGGCGACGTCGAGCTCGATCTCGGGTAGCGGGTACGGCGGTGCGCCGACGCCCGCTACCGAGAAGTGGCCCCACGGGGTCTGCTCGGTGATGCGCCCTTGCGCGCTGGTCTCGCCCACGGCGATGGTCACCTGGGTTCCGCCCTTGAGCTCACCGCCCTCGGGTTTGGCGTAAATCGTTCCCTGCCAGTGGAACTTGCCATCCAGGGGGTTGAAGAAACCGATCAGCCGCACCCGCGACTCGACGGTGAACTCGCCTGCGGTGATAACCGCCGGGCCGTCATACAGATCGTCGTCATCCATCATGCGACGAACTTCGCTTTGCGCCACATCCAGCGCGACGTTCCGCCCATCAGGCCGATGCCGGTGAGGAAGTTGTACAGCGGTGCGAAACCGAGCTGTTGGGTCTGGCGGAAGTTCTCGTTGCGATACGCGATCCGCTGGGTTTGATATCCGGGCAACCCGACATTGCGGTACATCTTCGGATTCGTGAACAGGTACATGAAGATGGGGCCACCGAAGCCGTTGACCTGCCGGACGATGAAACGCGCATACCGCGGCAGTTTGTCAACACGCTGGCGCAGCCCGTCGCGGGCGAACTGGATGTGCCGGGCTTCCTCGGTGACGTGAATTCGCATGAGCCGCGCGACCATTGGCTGCAGCTCGGGATCATCCATCATCTCGCGCTGGATGGCGTCGAAGATCTCCTCGCCAATCAGCGCGGCAACCCACAGCATTGGGCCCTTGAGGACCAGCGGCAGGGCGTTGGCCAGCCACCGCTGGTAGAGCGGTAGCCGGTAGGGCTCGACACCGGCTTGCGATATCGCCTTACCGAACATCGTCATGTGGCGGGTCTCGTCACCGATCTCGGTGAGCGAATAGAAGGTCTCGCTGCTGTTCGGTCTGGCGTGCATGAGAGCGCGCAGCAGGCTCTGGTTGAGGATGTTCTCGAACCAGATGCCGACCGAGAGCACGTTGGCCATCTCGTGCTTGGACAGCTCGATCTGTTCAGCGCGTGACATGTTGTTCCAGATGTCGGTGCCGTACAGGGAGATTGCCTTCGGGGGCAGGAAGTACTTGTCCGGATCCAACGGCGCATCCCAGTCCAGATCCACCATTGGCTGGTAGGAGCGGCGCACCGAGCCCTTGAGTAGCCGGTCGGAGTATTCCTCCCGATTCGGGGTGCGGGCGGGGCCGTTATTGAGGGTAGACGTCACCGTTGACAGTCCTTTCCGTTAGGATGTCAAACGTAAACGTTGCAGGTTGGGGCGTCAAGTGAGACGCGAAGTGCCACGTAATTTTTGTGGCGAACGAAAGTAGGCACCGATGAAAGTGAGCCGGTCAAGCCATCGCGGCCGTACCCGCGATCACGGCGAGATTCGCCGCCGCATTCTCGATGCCGCCGAAGAATGCTTGCTGGAGCACGGCTATGAGGCGCGCCTGCATGCGCTGATCGCCAAGAAGGCCGGTCTGTCGAGGCCCACCGTCTACAAACACGTGGGTGATCAGGCCGCGATCATCGAGGCACTGTTCCATCGGGAGTTTCTCCGGTTCGGCGAAATACTGGAGCCGGTCTTCGCGACGGCGAAGACCCCCCGCACCGGATTCATCGATGCCATCGTGCGCATCGTCCAGCACGGACGCCATCACCCGTTGCTGCAGAAGGGTCTCAAGGAGAACCCCGAGCAGGTGTTGCCTTATCTGACCGTCAAGGCGCGTCCGTTCATCGATCAGACGACCGTGCTGCTGGCCCCGTACTTCCGCAAGTTGCTTACCGACGAGCAGCTGGCCGCCATCGACGTCAAGGCCGCCGCCGAGTGGAGCTTCCGGATCGCTGCCTCGCTACTGGTCACTCCCGGCGTCGTGGAGACTCAGACCGACGAGCAGCTGGGTGATTTCATCGGCAACCTGCTCACCGTATCGGCGATCACTGAGGGGATCTCGGCGGTGTTAACTCCCAATTCGGCTGCTTCCTAAGCCGCGATGCGACGGATCCGCGTCATCGGGATCGGTGCCGGCCATCCCGAGTACCTGACCGTGCAGGCCATCGCAGCGCTCAACGAGGTCGACGTCTTCTTCGTCGCAGACAAGGGCGATACCAAGGGCGACCTGGTCGAGTTGCGCCGCCATATCTGCGAGCGGTACATCACCGAACCCGACTATCGCTTCGTCGAACTGCCCGACCCGGTGCGTGGCAGGGGCGAGTATCAGGGTGCGGTGAAGCAGTGGCACGCAGAACGGGCCGCGTTGTGGGGCAAAGCAATTGCTTCCGAGTTGCCGGAGGGTGGCGTCGGCGCCTTTCTGGCCTGGGGTGATCCGTCCCTCTACGACAGCACACTGCGCATCCTCGACGCGATCCCGGCTGAGGATCCTCATACGTTCGACTACGACGTGCTGCCGGGTATCACCGCAGTCTCCGCGCTTACCGCGCGGCACCGGATCGTGCTGAACGGTATCGGGGAACCCGTGCTCATCACGACGGGGCGCCGGTTGCTGGACGAATGGCCTCGCACCGGAACCGTTGTGGTGATGCTCGACGGTGATTGCGCATTCCGGCAGCTGGACCCGTCAACGCAGATCTGGTGGGGTGCCTATCTGGGCACAGAGCACGAGCTGCTGGTATCGGGGGCCATCGGCGAGGTGGGCGAGCGGATCGCCGAGATACGCGCCTCGGCCCGGGTCGAACACGGCTGGATCATGGACACCTATCTACTGCGGAGTGTCGGCGAGTAGAGGCAGACTGGGCCCATGCCCGAACTACCCGAAGTCGAGGCGCTCGCTGACCACCTGCGTCGCCACGCCACCGGGGCCACCGTCGGCCGCATCGACGTCTCGGCATTCTCGGTGCTCAAGACCTTCGACCCGCCGGTCACGTCTCTGCACGGCCACACGGTGACGGGTGCGACGCGTTGGGGCAAGTACCTGGGCCTTCAGGTTGGCAGTCACTACCTGATCACTCATTTGTCGCGAGCGGGGTGGCTGCGCTGGTCGGACAAGCTGGCCGCCGCGCCGCTCAAACCGGGCAAGGGGCCCATCGCGCTGCGGGTTCATCTTGGAACACCCGGCGAGGCACCGGGATTCGACCTCACGGAAGCCGGCACCCAAAAGCGATTGGCTGTCTGGGTCGTGGCAGACCCGGCTGCTGTGCCGCAGATCGCCGCACTGGGGCCCGACGCCCTCTCGCTGACCGACACCGGGTTGGCCGACATCCTGTCCGGCACTACCGCACGTCTGAAGAACGTGATCACCGACCAGCGGGTGATCGCCGGGATCGGCAACGCCTACAGCGACGAGATCCTGCATGTGGCCAAGCTGTCCCCTTTCGCCAGTGGAAAGACGCTCACCGAGGGTCAACGCACGGCGCTGTACGAGGCCATGCAGTCGGTTCTCACCGATGCTGTGCAGCGCAGCGTGGGACAACAGGCGGCGACTCTCAAGGGGGAGAAGCGATCCGGACTGCGGGTTCATGCCCGCACGGGGATGCCCTGCCCGGTGTGCGGTGACGTGGTGCGGGAGGTGTCCTTCGCCGACAAATCCTTCCAGTACTGCCCGACATGCCAGACCGGCGGCAAGGTGCTGGCCGACCGTCGGCTCTCGCGGCTCCTGAAATAAAGTGGCAACGTGACGCGACAGAAGATCCTCATCACCGGGGCAAGCTCCGGCCTGGGCGCCGAGATGGCCCGTCAGTTCGCCGCGAAGGGACGCGACCTGGCACTGTGCGCCCGGCGCACCGAGGCGCTGGAAGAACTCAAGGCGGAGCTGTTGGCCGCCAGCCCGGGCATCAAGGTCGCCGTGCGTTCCCTGGATGTCACCGACCATGACTCGGTGCCGGTGGTCTTCGGCGAGCTGCGCGACGAGCTCGGCGGTCTGGATCGCGTGGTTGTGAACGCCGGAATCGCCAAGGGCTGGCACTTGGGCGGCGGCAAGTCGTGGGCCAACATTCAAACCATCGAAACCAATCTCATTGGTGCGCTGGTGCAGATCGAGGCGTCGCTCGCACTGTTCAAAGAGCAGGGGCGCGGGCACCTGGTGCTTATCTCGTCGGTGACCGCTGCCAAGGGGCTACCGGGTACGAAGGCCGCGTATGCGGCAAGCAAGGCTGGGCTCTCCTCGCTGGGCGAGTCGCTGCGCGCCGAATATGCCAGTGGCCCAATCAAGGTCAGCACCATCGAGCCGGGGTATATCCAGACCGACCTGAGCGCCAAATCGCCCACCACGCCGATGATGGTGGACACCAAGACCGGTGTGACTGCCATGGTGGATGCCATCGAGAGGGAGCCCGGCCGCGCCGCGGTGCCCCGCTGGCCGTGGGCCCCGGTGACCTTGATCATGCGCCTGATTCCGCCGCGTTTGGCCGGGCGCCTGGCCTAATCGGCCATGGGTTTCCCACATGGGACTTTGTGCCCACGTGGGATGCTGAACCTATGGCCGATCAAGAGAAACCGAACGCCTCCGTCACGGTGGACTACGCCGCCGAGCTCGATGAACTCGCGAGCCTGCGCGGCGGGATCAGTCGCACCAAAGAAGGCAAGGATGCCTGGAAACAGGGCTACCCCTACGACGAGAAGCTCAGTCGCAAGGAGTACGAGAAGACCAAACGCAAGCTGCAGATTGAGCTGCTCAAGCTGCAACTGTGGGTCAAGGAACGCGGCGAGAAGATCTGCATCATCTTCGAAGGCCGGGACGCCGCCGGTAAGGGCGGATCGATCAAGAGGTTTACCGAGCACCTCAATCCCCGCGGCGCGCGCGTCGTGGCACTCGAGAAGCCGACCTCGGTAGAACAGACACAGTGGTATTTCCAGCGCTACACCGCGCACCTGCCCAGCGGTGGGGAGATCGTGCTGATGGACCGTTCCTGGTACAACCGGGCTGGTGTCGAGCGGGTGATGGGCTACTGCACTCCCGCGCAGGTCGCCGAATTCCTGCGTGAGGCACCAGAATACGAACGCATGCTGGTGAATTCGGGGACGCACCTGGTCAAGTTGTGGTTCTCGGTGAGCCGCAAAGAACAGCTGGCCCGCTTCGAAGCGCGACGTACCGATCCCGTGCGCCACTGGAAACTCTCGCCAACTGACCTTGCGTCTCTGGACAAGTGGGACGCCTACACCGAGGCCAAGGAGGCGATGTTCTTCTACACCGACACCGACAGCGCGCCCTGGACGGTGGTCAAGAGCAACGACAAGAAGCGTGCCCGGCTGGAGGCGATGCGCCACGTGCTCTCGCAGTTCGACTATGACAACAAGGACACCGAGATCGTGGGAGCGCCGGACCCCCTGATCGTCGGGCCCGCGTCGGCCATCTTCGAAGAAGGGGAGAAGGCCGGCTCACGCTAACTCTGAACCGTGCTGGACTCCTGCGATGAGAACACCCTACGGGGACGTTGCCCTATCAATCGCGAAACTGCGTAGCGGCGTATTCAGAGAGTGCTTCTCTAATCTCTGTCTCTGTGTTCATTACAAAGGGTCCGTATTGCGCTACCGGCTCGCCAATGGGCTCGCCCGAGAATAGCATGGCAACCATGCCATCCTTACCGGCGGTAAAATCTATTGAGCTCGTTTCTCCTTGATTGCCAGATGGTCGATCTAAGAAACCAACCGATCCCGTAGGTAGGGAAATGTCGTTCGCACCAGCGGACCCATCACCCTCCAGAATAACAACGAATGCATTGTATGAGGCGGGGATGTTTTCAGTGAATACCGACCCGGGGTCCAGGTCGATTCTAAGTAAAGTCACTGGTGTGTAGTTCTTGGCGGGGCCGATGATATCTCCAGATACGCCAGAATAGACATGAATCCTGCCTCCCGGAAACACCCTTACTGGCACATTACTTGCGGTGAGATCCTGGTAGCGTGGACTGCGTGACTTGTCTTTAGCCGATAAATTTATCCACAGTTGAAGAGAATGCACAACCGATCCTTCAGCGGGGATCTCGTTATGCTCGATGCCGCGTCCAGCGGTCATCCATTGCATCTCTCCGGCATTAATACGGCCGGAATTTCCTTTCGAATCAAAATGATCGAGGCTGCCCTCCAGCACGTACGTAACTGTCTCGAAGCCACGGTGCGGGTGTACATCAAAGACACCCTGGGGAAACCAGTCCTCCGCTAGCACGAGGAACGGGTCTGTTGCACGCGATGCTGGCCGTGACGGGATCAGTGACCGTGCGACGTGTGTGGAACTCATCCCTTGGGAGGGAGCGGGGTTGCTTACCTCAATTACCGACCGAGCCGTTGTTTGTTCTGTAGCACCCATCGGAACACCTCTCTCGAGACAAACTAGTTTCCTAGGAAACAAATATAGCACGACCGTCGGCCTTCATGCCCCTTAGCAAAGGAAGATCGGGGCGGTGGGCATCCGCGCGCGGGCTCGGACTACTGCGCGCTCTGTATCAGCCTTCTCGCCAAGTCGGCGTTGTTGAACACCCAGAAATTGGTCTGAAATGCGAAAAATATCGACCCGTCAGTGGCCACGAGTGGAATCTGCGACGAGATTCTCGTGTGCCGACATCGCAGTGAGCGCCGATGTGAACCTGATCTGGATAGCTTGTTGCAGAGGTAGCAAAGTCAGTGGCGATGAGAAGTCCGGTCCGGATATCGGTGAACCGGTTCCGGTTGTCGAAGGTCTGTTATGGACTTGTTGGGAGTCGGGCGAGGATCGTCGCGAAGGCCGCTGCGAGGGATTCGAGTTGCTCGTTCGTCAAGGCGTCAACGAACCAGCGCCGGACGTCTTGCAGGTGCGGGGGCGATGCAGCTTCGATCATTTCGCGGCCGGCCGGGGTAAGTACAGCGAACGCGCCGCGTCCATCGGTATCGCAGATTTCACGCGTGAGGAGGCCGCGCGAGGCCATGCGACTTATCTGTTTGGATAGGCGGCTCTTAGTCCAGTCCAGCTGTTCGCCCAGCTCTCCGAGGCGGAGCTGTCCGTCGGGTGCTTCCCACAGGCGGAAAAGGACGGAAAAGTCGGCATCAGACAGACCGCTGCGTTTCTGCAGCTCTCGCTCAAGATGGGCGAACAACTTGAACCGCACGGAAACTAGCCCTCGCCATGCAGCTCCTTCGCCTGAAGTGAGCCCAGGCAACGATGGTTCCATAGTTTCTAAGGAAACCACATGCGGGCGATGAGGTTCTTCTGGCGTGAGGTATTTACGGGAGCGGCGCGTTGGAGCCCTGGCTAATGGACCTGTCCCGAGAAGCGGTCGGTTCGCTGTCGGGGCCCGCTGGATGCCCGGGACTGATGGCGTCGGACGCCACCTGTACGCCGGCGATGCCATTCGTCGGGGAACTGGGCGGGGGATGTGGAGCGGAGGGGTTGATCGTGTCTGCGGAGGCGGTGACTCCCGATCGGGCTTGTGGTGTGAGAGCTAGACCGATAGGGCCATAGGCCGGGGGGCCATACTGCAAAGGCCCGACGATCGGGGGCGGGGAGGGCGCGATGGGAGGGTCTGCCAGCGCCGCGGCAGGTTCATTCCGGCTCGCAACTGATGCCGAAATGAACGCAGCGAGAACCGCCGGTATCGCCCGGAGAGCGAGATGATCGGGCCAGGACATCGTTCCTACACCTCAGTTCAAGACATACGGGTCGCCGTATACCGATAGCTGTGTTTGTTGTATGTCGGTGGACATCGCCACCGTGGCATACGATCGCATCGTTACGGGCCCACCGCAGGCGTCTACTTTGAGATGTACGTCTTGCATCTCCAGATAGCCGACATGCGAAACCACAGGCATATCGCCCATGGGAATCGTGGTGATCACACCCGGTTGCAGGTTGGTTTGCGCGAAGCCTCCTATTGATCCTGTTCCCCCGGTCTGTAGTCCGGGGGAACCGCTGATAGTCGCCCCAACTGATCCGGAGAGTTGCCCGGTGCCGCCAATTTGCAATCCTTGGGATACGTCTATCTGGCAACCAACTTGATAGCCGGCAACAAAATGCGCCGAATTTATCGGATTGCTGCCGGAGCCGCCTATGTTGGCGCGCGCAGACAGGGTCACGAACGCTTCACGCGAATTTGGTGCACCGGCAAGATTTGGGACAGAGTTGATTGTCTCACCAGATAGTGAGAGCAGCATGTTCCACCCATCGACAGTTGTTCGGTGGCTCGATTGTGGGCTCATCCCGGTGATATCGGCTCGCGCCACGGTGGACCAGAGCACACCAACTGCCTGTGTCAGGACTAAAGTGATCGCCAGCGGCGCTCCAAACTTGATGGAATATCGGCAAGGGTTGTCCGATGCGACCTGACAATGCGTACGTTCAAGAAACGTGATTCTCCGCCTGTGCAACTGTGGGACCTTCCGTCGAGTGCCCGAATTTCTAATCGAGGAAGGTTCGCATCTTTCGCCCGACTGTAACCGCGGGATTTCTAATGGCGTCGATGATGTTGTTCTCTCCGATTGCCGCGATAAGCCGCTCTTGGCTGGCGTGCACTAAATTCATGAGCTTGTCGCTGCCGACCCCAGTGCCCTCGACGATCTGACCGTGTTGCCGAACAATTTTTCCGGCAACCATAACGAGATCGATAAGTTCCGGCTTGCCTTGGTTAACGACATGACTCATCGGGTCGAGCCGGTAAGGAATTGCCCACGGATCTGGGCTCAGCAGTAGCAGGTCGGCAGACTTACCGACGGCAATAGAGCCGATTCGGTCTTGCAACCCGAGTGCTGTCGCGCCGCCAAGGGTGGCGTATTCGAGCACTTCCGGCGACCGTAGTACATTTGCGGTTGCCAGGTAACCCTGGCTCTCACTCTCGAGGTGTCCCCAGAGATCGCTAGTGTTGATTTCAGTGCGCATGGCATCAAATATGCTTGTTGTGTAACGAGTTTCACTGTTGCTGGCCAGCGCAATCGTGGCTCCGAGTCGTCGGGCGGTCACAACTTGTGGGAATCCTTGGCCAGATCCCATGTTTGCTGTTGGAGCATTAACAATAGTCCCGCCGGAATCGGCTATACGTTTGATGAACTCATCGGGCACCGAAACCATATGCATGTACATTGTCGTCGGTAACATCAGGTTGTTGTCTACCAACCGCGGGATCCACATACTCTGATCCCAACCGAACCCGCCACCGTGGGTGGCCACGCGAATCCCGTTGTCTCTCGCGAATTCCCAGGCGATCTTCTCGGGAAATTCCGGATCGAGGGTCGAGTCAACCGCAAGTTGCATACTCACGAGGTGATCGAAGTCGCTGTATTTGGTCCACGTCTCTTTCACGTGGGAGCTCGTCGCCCAATTTTGGGCCGGTACGCCGGCATTGGCGTATGTGAACCGGCCGCGAATACCCGCATCGTGTAGCGCTTGCAGTGCCGCTTCGGCCTTCGCCGGACTCGAGGCCCCATCCGACCAGTCACCCAGAGTCGTCGAACCGTGTGTGAGGGCATCAGTTGCGCCTAGAAGCGTGCCCGCATACACGTCCTCGGGCGTGTAATGATCGATGTAGTTGGAGATCAAATATTTGAAGTAATCGACTAGCGACCAGTCGACACCGATTCCACGCAAGGAGTTTTGCCACGTGTGCTGGTGCGCGTCGATGAGTCCCGGTAGGAGGATCTTCCCGGTGCCGTCGATAACCTGGGTGCTGTCCGGATAGCTCAGGTGCGGGCCAACGGCGACGATCTTGCCGCCGTCGATGAGCACATCGGCCACCGGCATAACGGCTGTCGACGGACTCATGGTGAGCACGGTCGAGCCGCCGATCAGCAGTGGTCTCTTTGCATCAAATTGTCGGGTCGTGTCTCTTACTGCTCCAGGTGTTGTCATGAGCTGGCCTTTCTTTGATCGGATACGAGCATTGATGCGGGCGCCCAAGTGGTGCGGGGGCTTAGCGCCCTGTCCATGCTGCGGCGAGCTTCTCCGCGGCCATCACCACAACGGCGTTGGTTGCTTGGGAGCTGACGTCGGGCAGCACCGAGGCATCGGCGACTCGCAAACCGACAACGCCGTGCACGGCGCCCGTGGAGTCGGTCACAGCCTCCGGCCGGCCTTTGGGCCCCATGGGAGCCGAAGCGGTCACATGAAGAGTCGACACGGCGTGGTTGCGGACGACGGCGCGGATCGCATCGAACTCGTCGGGTACCGGTGTCCCGTCGGGGAACACGTTGGCGATGACCCGAGATCGGAGCGCCTCTGACCTGGTTAGTTCGGTGTATAGCTTGATCCCTTCAGCCAACGCATCGGCTTCCGCGTCGGTAGAAAGCAGGTTGAGCTCCACCGCTGGATCAGCCTCGGGATCGGTACTGGTCAAGTACATCTGGCCGCGTGACGTCGGCCGGCACTGGCACACCACTGCCCCGAAGCCGACCCCCGTGGGAGACAACGCGACATTCGGCAATTGATTGAACCCGATATAGAGGTCGAGGCTTTTGCCGTGATTGTTAGAGCTTCGGGTCCAAAGTCCAGCACCGATCGGCGGCTTGGACCGGCTCCCCCCGCGATGAGTGTTGGACTGAACATAGACGTTCGCCTGGTCGCTGAGATTTTGCCCAACGGGCAGGTTGCGGACCAGCGGGATACCGAGTTCCGCAAGATGCTCCTGGGGTCCGATCCCTGATCTCAATAAGATCGCTGCGGTGCCGATTGTTCCGGCTGACAGCACTATCGTGCTTGCTGCAACCTCACTGCCATCGGTAAGCACCACGGCCTTGGCGACGTTTCCGTCGAATCGGATCCTGCCTACCGTCGAGTCGCCGCGAATTGTCAAATTCGACCGAGCGCGCACCTTGTCGTTCAAATAGGCGATGGCAGTGTTAACGCGTAGCCGCCCAACCACATTGCTCGGATAAATGGCAACCCCGGGATCAACCTGAAGCGACATGTCTTCGGCGAAAGGAAAGCCCAATTCTTGGGAGGATCGCACAAACGCCTGGCCGTCCTCGGTGAGGTCATCCAGCGCCCGGAGATGCACGGGAATGGGACCGGACCTGCCATGCCACCGGTCATCACCGAAATCGGCGGTCTCGCACTTTTTGTAGAATTCTAAGGTTTCCTCGAATCCCCAATCGGGCAGCCCGTACCGGGCCCATCGGCCATGATCGTCACGGGTAGCACGAACAAATGCCGCCGCGTTGATGGACGACCCACCGCCAAGGATTTTCGCTCGCAGCACACCTGTGATTTGGTGAGATCGGTTGTGAAGCGCGGGCCACTGGCAGGTTTCGTCCCCTCCGTACTTATCATATGCGGTAACAATCTCCGGAAAACCATCATTCTTAGGCGCCGCTCCCGCCTCAATAAGAAGCACCTGATAATCCGGGCGTTCGCTAAGCCGGGAAGCGACAACCGCACCGGCGGAACCACCCCCTACGACAATATGACTGAAGGTGTGGTGTTTACCCTTGTTCTCCGGCACGGTAGTTTCCTTCGCTAATTCCGGCAAACCGTCACAGCAGCGGCCGATATTTCACCGCTGCAGGTGTTCTCATTTCCTCTGGAGGGGGCTGCATTCAGAAAATCATGGCTAGAAAAGCGATCCTGAATTACGGCTCCAAAACAACCGCCACCTAGGAAAGGCCACGTCTCTCACGCCCGTGGATATCGGGCTTGACCGCATCGTGACCTCCCCTAGGTGGCAGTAATTGCCTCGATTCAGACGCTACGGGAATCTAGTTTCCATGTCAACCAAATTCGTCGTCTGGTCTTGAGGGCTGTCCGCGAATGAATCGCTCGAGATCACGAGCCGGTAGGGCACTTGAAAGCCTCAATGGGACTGGCGTTTTCGTCTAGTTGGCGTCGTTGCTCCGGGAGGTTGGCCCTCCGTGAGCGCGGGGTTTCACCTGCGTGTCGCAGCACTTTGTGTGCGGCTGCGGTACGGCGTTGACGCGGGAGGTAAGCGAAGTCCGGTGCCTCGTAGTGCGAAGAGGTCAGCCCTGCAAGGGTTTTCGCTTAACACCTCGTTCCAGATTTGGTCACGTCCATATGGTCCGCTCAGTGGGATGAAACATTGCCTAACTTGGATCAGGCATCGCTAATGTGAGCGCACTCACATGACCTATGGATGGGGATTCTCAATGCGTGAATCGAAAACGCGGGCAATGTCGCGTGTCCTGACGACGGTGATCGCCGCCCTCGTCTTCTCGATCGTCACCGCGGTCGTGGCCTGGGCGGCCGATCCGATGACCATTACCTTTGTGCGACACGGCGAGTCCGAAGGCAATGCGTCGGGGAAGATCGACACCTCGGTCCCCGGGCCCCACCTCACGGCGACGGGCCAACAGCAGGCCAAGGATGTCGCCGACAAGCTCGGCGGTGGCTTCGACGGCATTTACGCGTCGGACATGATCCGCACCCAGGAGACGGCCAAGCCCATGGAGGACAAGCTGGGGCAGAAGGCCACCGTGCTGGGTGGGCTGCGCGAGATCGGTGCGGGCATCTTCGAAGGGCAATCGGAGAAGGAAGGCATCGGCCGGATCGGATACATCACCGCGCCCCTGCTGTGGACGTTGGGCGCCCGTTTCGTGCCCGTGCCCGGAGGTGAGGACGGCAACGCGTTTGATGCTCGTGTCGATGACTCGGTGAAGACGATCTATGAGAACGGCGACCGCAATGCCGTGGTCTACTCGCACGGGGCCACCATCATGTTCTGGGTCATGATGAACGTGGACAATCCGGATCCCACCCTGCTGCTCTCCGACCCGCTCAGTAACACCTCGGTGGTGAAGGTGGAGGGCACACCGGAGGGCGGCTGGACGCTCAAGGAGTGGAATGGCAAGCCCGTCAACCAGAACCCGTCATTGCCGACCAAGCTGTTTGTAGATTTCCGCAACTTCTTCGTACAGCCGCAAACCACGGCGTATCGCATTCAGCAGGCGATCGCGACCGGCGACATCTCCAAGGTGGCCGACGAGGTCGCCAAGGGAGTGGTAGACGTCATCAAGTCCACGGTGCACTTCCCGGTGGCGGTGGCGCGCGACGTCGTCAACGAGGTGCGCGGCGCATGGCCGAAGGTGCTGGACCAATCCGTCAAGCCGGAGTCCACAGTGGCCGAAAGTAAGGTGACGGAGAGTAAGTCGACTGCTGCGCGCGAATCCAACGCCAACACCGAGCCCCACGAGTCGAAGCTCTCCGACGCGAAGGTCATCGAGGCGAAGACGACTGCCACGGTGGTCGAGGTGGCAATGGAGAAGCCGGCCGGATTGGCCAAGCCGGCCACCAAGACCGATGAATCGGCTGCGCCGGAAGTAAAGTCGCCCGAAGTAAAGGCGCCAGAGGCGAATGTGCCGGAAGTAAAGAGTCCTGCCGTTCAGGCTCCGGCGGACAAACGGCTGGCGAAGGTCATTGCGCTGCCCAGCAAGCCGGTCAAGGCGAACGGTGCAACGGATTTGAGCGGCGGCAACAAGTCCGAGCCGGGTAAAACCCCGCGCGGCGTGCCGAGCGTCAAGGAACACCTTCCGGCCGCGCTTCAGAAGGCCTCTGACGCGGTTCAGAAGATCACGGGCACGCCGTCCAAACCCGAACCCGCCGTGACCACCGGTAACAAGAGTGAACCGGCAGGCGGGGAGCCGAAGGCGGCCAAACCGGCGACCTCCGGCCCGTCGAAGAGCGGCGGGACCGAGGGATCGGGAGCTGGCGGCTCATCCCACAAGGACGCTGCCTAACGAGCTGTCCTCGGCTCCATCGGTCACCGATGGAGCCGAGGATGCGCCCTGCCCGCGATGAGTGGAAGGTCAAGGTATGACTTGAGTCCCGGCTCGGCCCTGCATACGTATGGCACGGAGTTGACGCAGTGCGCGGCTGTCGCGACCACGCCCTCGTTGGCGACGAGCCCGGCCTCAACGCTGTGGGGATGAAAGCCGGTGATCGTGCACGATGAGGAGGGAGTGCCATGCACTTCAACCTCGTAGCGCGGGCCCGTCGGGCCGAATGACCAGGCGGGTTCCAAGTGTTCTTCGCCCATCAGCCAGTTCACGGCGATTCGTGCGACCGCCTCGTCCCCTACGAATGCCTCCCACGAGAATTGCTGACCGGCAACGCATCCGGGTTTGATGATGCCGATCGGAGAATCGATGTCTGCGGTGGCGACGGCGACCTTGAGGCTAGGTCGGATCTCCACCTCTGCGAAACCCATGCCATCGAGGATCATTCGCAGGGACTGTTTGAACCCGCCGCCCAACAGTTTGGGCATGGGGCCGCTGATAGCTTCTTCGGGGGTGCCGCCGAACTTCATGATGTGCCGGATGACGTCGGGAGCGCCATAGGTGCGGATGTCTGAGTACTCCTCAGCACGCACGTAAGTTACGGCCGATGTCATGGACGAGAAGATCAACGGATAAAGATCGGTGATGCCGCCGGGGTCAATTCCCGTGCCGTGCAGCGTTACTCCGGCCTGGCGCGCGGTGGCATCCAGGTCGACGCCAGAACTGTCTGGGTAGAACCAACCGACCGGGGTAACCACATTCTTTCCTGAGGCGAGCAATGCCGAAACCTCGGACGGATTGGGAAGCAGCGGGCTGTAGATCACGCAGTCGGCGTCCAGGGCGAGGATGTCTTCCAGACTGTTGGTTGTTGTGACGCCGAGGGGTGCCTGCCCGATGAGCTCTCCGATATCGACGCCGGTCTTTTGCGGGGAGTGTACCCAGCACCCCACCAGCTGTAGCTCCGGATGGGCGCGCACCGCGCGGATTGCGGCCTTGCCCACTTCGCCCGTCGCCCACTGGACCACTCGATAGACCATGTTATTGCCTCCTCGCAACCGGTAGCCTCAGACCTGCATAACACCAAACAAGTGCTTGGTCCAGATCTTGAGAGGTGGGAATCTCGGTGATTAGACATGGATTTCGGTTTGGTACGAATCTGATCTCCCATGGCGATCCTGTTCAGATCCGAGAGCAGGTGCGTCAGGCCGAGGATTGCGGGGTGGACGTTGTCGTGGTTCCCGATCACCTTGGTGTGGGTGCGCCCTTCCCGGTGATGCTTGCCGCCGCGAGTGCCTCGACGAGCATCCGGGTCGGAAGCTTCGTACTGACTACCGGTTTCTATTCGCCGCGTCTACTTGCGCGCGACATTGCCACGATTGACCGGCTCACCGGCGGCCGCGTCGAGATCGGATTGGGAGCCGGTTATGTCGAGCAGGAGTACGAGGCGGCAGGAGTGCCGTTCCTGAGTCCCGCCGGACGCGTGCAGCAGCTCGCCGATGCTCTCGGTGCGCTGCGGGGGTTGCTTTCGAGCCCGCAGCACTGGCCGCGGCCCGTCCAGGTTCCCATACCGATCATGATCGCGGGCAAGGGGGACAAGATCCTGAAACTTGCGGCTCAGCAAGCCGATATCGTTGCCATCTCCGATGCGAAGACGAACGCCGATCTCGCCGAACGTGCCGCGTACGTGCTGGCCGCGGCCGGTCACCGCACTGACACGCCGGAACTGAATTTGGGGATATTCGATGTCGCGATTGACCGCGCACCGGATCTGGGGCTGATGCGTGTCTACCGGCCGCATGATTCCGATGAACAGCTACTCGCCTCTCCTACGCTGTTGCACGGGTCCAAAGGGGCGCTCATCGAGCGGATCATCGCGCTTCGCGAAGAACTTGGCATTTCCTATCTTACGTACATGGGAGTAGATCCACGCGGGCTCAAGGATTTTCACGTGCTGATTGCCGCCCTCAGATAGTGACTTTCGCATCTAGTTCTGGTCGCCGCGGTCGGCGATCATGCAGTCATGACGCCCGACTCGCAACCCGTGACCCTGCTGGAAAAGTACGAAAGCTGGACGCTGCTGTCCAGCGCCAAGCTAGGAAGATTGGTCGTGGTGATCGATGGAAGACCCGAGATCTTCCCGATCAATTTTGTGACCCAACGTGGCACCGTGCTGTTCCGGACAGCCGAGGGCACCAAGCTTTTCGGTGCCGTCGTGAGCGATGAGGTGCTGTTCGAGGCGGACGATCACAACGACATCGGTGGCTGGAGTGTCGTGGTGCGTGGTGCGGCACAAGTGCTGAACTCGTCGGCCGACATCGACGAGGCCGACCAGGGTGGCCTCTACCCGTGGATACCCACCGTGAAGCTGCATTACGTGCGCATCATCCCGGCGCAGATCACCGGCCGCCGCTTTGTTTTCGGACACGAGCCGGACGGCGGCCACGTTCCGGGCTAGTGCCCGACGTGCGCCTCGGCGCGCATGCGCTCGGACATGTGCGGGTAGTGCAGCTCGAATGCCGGTCGCTCCGAACGGATTCGGGGTAGCTCGGTGAAGTTGTGCCGCGGCGGCGGGCAGCTGGTGGCCCACTCCAGGGAGTTGCCGAAACCCCACGGGTCGTCGACCGTGACAACCTCGCCGTACCGGTAGCTCTTGAACACATTCCACACGAACGGAAGCATCGACGAACCGAGAATGAACGCGCCGATCGTCGACACGACGTTCAGCCCCGTGAAGCCATCGGTGGGCAGGTAGTCGGCATACCGGCGCGGCATACCCTCATTGCCCAGCCAGTGCTGCACCAGGAACGTGGCATGAAAGCCTATGAACGTCAGCCAGAAATGGAACTTGCCGAGGCGCTCGTCGAGCAGACGGCCTGTCATCTTCGGGAACCAGAAGTAGACGCCCGCGAAGCTGGCGAACACGATGGTGCCGAACAACGTGTAGTGGAAGTGGGCCACCACGAAGTACGAGTCGGTGACGTGGAAATCGATGGGGGGAGCGGCCAGCAGCACGCCGGTCAGGCCACCGAAGAGGAAGGTGACCAGAAAACCGATCGAGAACAGCATGGGCGTTTCGAAGGTCAGCTGGCCCTTCCACATGGTGCCGATCCAGTTGAAGAACTTGATACCCGTGGGAACGGCGATCAGGAACGTCATGAAGGAGAAGAACGGCAGCAGCACGGCGCCGGTGGCATACATGTGGTGCGCCCACACCGCGATGGACAAGGCCCCGATGCCCAGGGTTGCAAAGACCAGCGTGGTGTAACCGAAGATCGGTTTGCGGCTGAACACCGGGAAGATCTCCGACACCACACCGAAGAACGGCAGGGCCAACACATATACCTCGGGGTGTCCGAAGAACCAGAACAGGTGCTGCCACAGCAGGACACCGCCGTTGGCGGGATCGAAGATGTGCGCGCCGAGGTGCCGGTCGGCCGCGAGCCCGATAGCGGCCGCCGCCAGCAGCGGAAACACCAGCAGGACCAAGACGCTGACCACCAGGATGTTCCAGGTGAAGATCGGCATCCGGAACATCACCATGCCGGGGCAACGCATACAGACGATGGTGGTGATCATGTTGACCGCACCCAGGATGGTGCCCAGACCGCCGACGGCAACGCCCAGGATCCACAGGTCCGCACCGGCACCCGGCGAGTGAATGGCATCCGAGAGCGGGGTGTAGGCGGTCCAGCCGAAGTCTGCGGCGCCGCCGGGGGTAATGAAGCCGGCCATCGCGATGAGAGCACCGAACAAGAAGAGCCAGAACGATAATGCGTTCAGTCGGGGAAAGGCCACGTCGGGGGCGCCGATCTGTAATGGCAGCACCACGTTGGCGAAGCCGAACACGATGGGCGTTGCGTAGAACAGCAGCATGGCGGTGCCGTGCATGGTGAAGAGCTGGTTGTATTGCTCGTTGGACAGGAATGCGAGCCCCGGCGTGGTGAGTTCGGCGCGGATCAGCAGCGCCATCAGACCGCCCACCATGAAGAAGGCGAAACACGTGACGAGGTACATGATTCCGATCAGCTTGTGATCGGTGGTGGTAACAAGTCTGTAGATAAGAGAGCCTTTGGGCCCTAGTCGAGGGGGAAAGGGGCGACTTGCCGTCAGTTCGAGAGATGATGTAGCCACAGGAAACCTCCATACAAGACAGTCCGATTCGCCTGTGTACGTGAGGCATTTCCTGTGGACATCATGCCATAGTCGCTACACGTCGCGCGCCCGCTGCAGATCGGCTATCGAGGACCAGTCCAGGTCGGCCTGCCCGTTGGCCAGCGCCTCATCGAGAATCGTTCGCAGTACCTCGCCGAAGGGCAGTCGCAAGCCGGTATCTGCCGCGACGTCGAGAGCCAGCCCGACATCCTTGCGTCCCAGAGTGGTTGTGAAACCAGCGGGTTGGTAGGTGGAGGTGGCGATGAGCTTGCCGTAGCTGCTGTACGCCGGACCCTGGAACAGGGTGCTGGTCAGCAAGTCGATCAGCAGTTCGGAGTCCACGCCGGATCGTTCGGCCATGCTGACGGCCTCGCTCAGCGACTGAATGGCCGATGCGATCAGGAAGTTTCCGATGATCTTGACGACATTGGCCTGTCGAGGCACATCGCCTAATCGCCAGGTGCGCGCCCCGATGACGTCGAGGAATGGTTGTGCTCTGTCGATTTGGTCGGAGGCGCCCGCCGACAACACCTGCAGTTGCCCGGCCTGCGCCACAGGGACCCGGCCGAACACCGGCGCGGCAACGTACCCCACGCCGTGCTCGGCATGCAGTGCCGTGGCCCGGTCGGCCAGCTGCGTGCTGACGGTCGCAAGGTTGACATGCAAAGCTCCCGATGCTGCTCCGAGAATCTCTGGTGTCAAAAGGGTTTCGGTTACGGCGTGGTCGTCGGCCAGCACGGAGAACACCACTGCGGAGCCGAAGGCCTGTGCGGGGGAACGGAGTGGGCGAGCGCCCGCAGCCGACAGTTCGTCGACGGGGCCGGGAGACCTGTTCCACACGGAGACTTCATGTCCGGCCTGAAGAAGATTGTGTGCCATGGCCTTTCCCATGGCTCCGAGTCCGACGACGGCAATTGTGCTCACGGGTGCGCTCCTTTTTCAGTAGGCCAGTTGGTGAAGATCTCGGTGTAGTCGTGGCTCATCAGTTCGATGACGGTCCCCCATGGATCGGTGAGGTAGGACATGGTCCATGGTCGGCCGGCCACGACGGCGCGTGGCGGGGTGATGACCCGTCCACCGGCCGCGGCAACGGCGTGTGTCTGTTTCTCCACGTCGAGAACCGTGAGGCATAGATGCCAGGTGCCGCGCCGGGTGTATTCGACGGGTACGTCAGGCCGTGGATCCGTGACGGGATCGATGAATTCAAAGAGTTCGATCCCCACCCCGTTTCTTGTCTGTAGACCGGCCATGCGCGCCTGGCTGAATCGACTGTCCAGCCCGGGTGGGAGCTCGCCGGCCGGTCCGGGTTCGAGTGTGTGCGGACCCATGACGCATTCGAATCCGAACACGTCGCGATACCAGTCGATTCCCGCAGCGATATCGGGAACGGTAATCCCGACGTGATTGACGGACATCTCTCCTCCAATGAACCGGTTTAGGCGGTTCTACCGTAGGGCATCATCGATGCCTTGTCGAACCGGTTAGTGTGGTTCACATGGCAGAGGATCCTCGCGTGGTGTTTCGGCTGGACAACGCGGTGCTGGCCTTCCGTTTCACCGCGACGGTTTTCGACCGCGCCGGGGCGGCAAGCGAGCGGCTCACCAACCCGGGGCGGCTGGGGCTGTGGTTGCAGGCCAACGGATTGAGTTTCTCGGACGAGCCGTTGACCGGCGCGGAGCTGGCAGCCGCGACGGAGCTTCGCGAGACCATCCACCGTGCGGGTGCGCAGGTCGCTGGCGGCGGCAGGATCGCACCGGCGGCGGCCCGGACGCTGAACGCCTTCTCCCGAAACGGAAAGGCGTACCGGCTGTTCGAGAACGGCGAGGCAATCTGGCAGGGCGAGTGTGTCGCGGACGCCCTGTCGATCATTGCCGCCGATGCCATTGAGACACTGGGTGGGCCCGATCGCGATCGGGTGAAGTCATGCTCGGATGAGCAGTGCCATGGCCTCTACGTCGACACCAGCCGCGCCAACAACCGGCGCTGGTGCAACATGAACACCTGCGGGAACCGCGCCAAAAAGGCTGCCATGAGCCGCCGGGGTTAGTGGGCGTGCATGACACCCCAGGTCGGCAGAGGATCGGGGAAGCTGTGCCACGTCTCGGGGCCGCTCGCGAGCTCATCATCGGTGAGCAGCGCGGATTCCAGGAGATGCTGCACACGCGGCCGGTCCAGCCGCACGCCGATGAAGACAATCTCCTGCCCCGGTGCGACCTCGGTGTTGCGCCAGAACTGAGCGGGTTCGATCGTCAGGTTCGGTCCCGCCTGCGACCAGATCGCCGCGATGTCGGGGCGGCTGGCGATCCAGCAGAATCCCTTGCTGCGCAACAATCCTTGCAGCGCTTCCAGTGCCGCGTTGAGGCGTTGGGGATGAAACGGCCGGTCCGATCGGAAGGTCATGCTGCTGATGCCGTATTCCTCGGTTTCGGGCGTGTGCCCGTCGGCGATTTCCTCGTCCCAGCCCGGTGCCTGGGCGGCCAGCTCGGGGTCGAACAATCCCGTCTGTAGTACGAGATCGAGGTCGACGGAGCCGCCAGTGGAGCGCACGATCGTTGCGGTGGGATTGAGGCGGCGCAACAGTGTCTCCACCATTCCGAGGGTCCGTTCGTTCACCAGGTCCACCTTGTTGAGGATCAGAACGTCGGCGAACTCCACCTGATCGGTGAGCAGGTCGGCGATGGACCGGGCGTCCCCGTCGGCGGCGGCCATATCGCGGTCGGCCAGGGCCTCGCCGCGGGCCAGCTCGGGCAGGAAGGTGGAAGCATCGACGACCGTCACCATGGTGTCGAGCTTGGCCACCTGCCCGAGGCTCGTTCCGTCCTCGAATTCCCAGGTGAACGAGGCAGCCACCGGCATGGGTTCGGAGATGCCGGTCGATTCGATGACGAGTTGGTCGAATCGGTTCTGTCGGGCCAGGTTTCCGACGGCTTCGATCAGATCCTCACGCAGGGTGCAGCAGATGCAGCCGTTGGTGAGTTCGACGAGCCGCTCCTCGGTGCGGTCCAGGTGTCCGGTGCCCGCAACGAGGGCGGCGTCGATGTTCACCTCGCTCATATCGTTGACGATCACCGCGACGCGGCGTCCCTCGGTGTTGGCAAGGATGTGGTTGAGCAGGGTGGTTTTTCCGGCTCCGAGAAATCCGGAGAGCACGGTTACGGGTAAGAGCGGGGCTGTGGTCACATGATAATGATAACCATTATCATTAAGAAGTCGACGCCAGGATGCCCTTCAACGTCTCGCGCCCCTCGGAATCCAGCGGCAGTAGCGGGCGTCTCGGATTGCCGACGGCGCGCCCCTGCAGTTCCAATCCGGCTTTGACGGTTGTCGGCAAGCCGCCGGCGACGATGAACTGCAGCAGCGGCTTGAGTCCCTTGTAGATCGATGCGGCGTCATCATGGCGCCCGGCGCGTACCGCCTCGTAGAGATCCAGACACGGCTGCGGCGCCAAACACGGTGCAGCGGTGCACCATCCGGACGCGCCCGCGTTGAGAGCGTCGAGCACCAGTGGGTTGCTGCCGTTGTAGAAGGGCAGCTGTCCGTCGCTGAGGCGTTGAATGCCGAGCATTCGGTTGAGGTCGCCCGTCGACTCCTTGACCATGGTGAAGTTGTCGATGTCGCGGAACATCGAGACCAAGAGCTCGGGCCTCATGTCCACGCCGCTGGTGGCGGGGTTGTTGTAGGCCATCACCGGAATATCGATGGCCGCCGCCACCGAGGCGTAGTGCTGTGCGATCTCGCGGTCGCTGAGCTTCCAGTACGAGACCGGTAGCACCATCACCGCATCGGCCCCGGCCTGCTGGGCATGCCGGGCTCGCCGAATGGTGTTGGCGGTAGTCAGATCCGAGGCGCCGACGATGACGGGCACCCTCTTGTTGACAGCGGCTACGGTGGTGTCGACCACGGCGTCGAATTCGCGCTCCTCGAGATAGGCGGATTCGCCGGTGCTGCCCAATGGCGCGATGGCGTGGACCCCGTCCTCGACGAGCCGGGACACCAGTTCGGCGAGCCGATCGGTGTCCACGGTGTCATCGGGGAAGAAGGGGGTGACGGGGTAGGCGATGATTCCGTGAAACTGTGGCGTGGATGTCATGCGGTCTTCCTCAGGGTCGCAGGGTGATTGGCGAGCGCGGTACGGGCGTAGTAGGCAAAGTTGGCGACGCTACGCCGGGGGGTGAGCGTCCAGTCGTGGGCCTCGCGGGCCAGCCGATCGGGCAGAGGGGCAATGGTTCCCGCTGCCATGGCGGCGAGCTGCAGCTTGGCGCCCCTCTCGATCAGCACTGCCAGCGAGCAGGATTCTTCGACGGAGGCGCCGGCGACGACATGGCCGTGGTGGGCGAGCAGTATCGCCTTCTTGTCTCCCAGCGCGGCCGAGATGATCTCGCCCTCTTCGTTTCCGACGGGCACGCCCGGCCAGTCGGGTAGGAAGGCGCAATCGTCATACAGTGGGGCTATATCCATCTGCGACACCACCAGCGGTGTCTCCAGCATGGACAGCGCCGCAACATGGAACGGGTGAGTGTGCACGATGCACTGCACGTCGGGGCGGGCCCGGTAGATCCAGCTATGGAAACGGTTGGCAGGGTTGGCCATTCCGGATCCTTCGAGAACGTTGAGATCCTCGTCGACCAGTAGCAGGTTCTCCTCGGTGATTTCGTCGAATCCAAGTCCGAGCCGCTGGGTGTAGAAGGTGCCGGGTTCTTCGGCGCGCGCGGTGATCTGTCCGGCGAGGCCGGAATCATGCCCGCGATCGAACAGTGCGCGGCAGGTGAGTGCGACCTTCTGCCGTGTGGTCCATTCCGAGTCGGAGAAGTGCGTCTCCATGCTGCGCTCGGCGCGATTCATCAGAGCCGACTTGGTGTCCTGAAGTGTGGTGGCCATTTTCCGTGCTCCTTTCTGGTCTCGGGCTGTTCGACCACCACCATATGACACAAAGTGTCATATGGTCAACAGTGTTGTATCGGGTTTGTCATCGGTGGCGAATAGGAACCTTCGTGTCACACTGGCCCCATGACATCGCTGGTTCGTGCGCTGCGCCGGGAACGTGGCCTGACCTTGGAAGAGCTGGGCAGCCGCACCGGTCTGACCAAGAGCTACCTATCGAAGGTTGAGCGAGAGCACAGCACGCCATCGGTATCCGTTGCGATACGCATCGCTCAGGCGCTTGAGGTCGACGTCAGCCGGCTGTTCACCAATGACGCCCATGAGTCCCGCGTGGTGGTGGATCGCGGCGCGGATGAATGGGATGACAGCAAGTTCCATGCGCTGAGCACCGAGATGCTCGGCAAGATCATGACGCCGTTCCTGGCCAGTCCCTCCACGGAGTTCGCCGAACACAGGTCCTCCCACGAGGGCCAGGAGTTCGTGTTCGTGCACCGCGGGTCGATCGAGTTGCAGTGTGAGGACGTCAGTTATGTCCTCGACGAAGGGGACAGTGCCTACCTCGACGCCACCCGGACCCACCGGATTCGCCGCATATCCAAGACGCAGGCGCTGGTAGTCATCGTCGCCGCAACCTAGCGCGTGCGGCCCCGCGCCTCGCGGTAGTAGCGCACCAGCGCGTCGGTGGAGCTGTCGGTCTGCTGGGCCGGGGATGCGTCGTCGGTGATGACCGGCAGCAGGGCGATGGCCTGCTTCTTGCCCAGCTCCACACCCCACTGGTCAAAGGAGTCAATACCCCAGACCGTCCCCGCGGTGAACACCTCGTGCTCGTAGAGCGCGATCAGCTGTCCTACGGTCGAGGGGGTCAGCTTGCTGGCGAGAATGGTTGTGCTGGGCCGGTTTCCGGGCATCACCTTGTGAGGTACGACATGAGGCGCGGTGCCTTCGGCGGCGATCTCCTCGGCGGTCTTGCCGAAGGCCAGCACCTGCGTCTGCGCGAAGAAGTTGCTCATCAGCAGGTCGTGCATGCTGCCCGTGCCGTCGGCGGTGGGCAGATCGTCGGTGGGCTCGCTGAAGCCGATGAAGTCGGCCGGAATCAACCGGGTGCCCTGGTGCAGCAGTTGGTAGAAGGCATGCTGACCGTTGGTTCCGGGCTCGCCCCAATAGATGTCGCCGGTATCGACGGTCACGGGCGCGCCATCGGCCTTCACCGACTTGCCATTGGATTCCATGGTCAGTTGCTGCAGGTATGCCGCGAAGCGTGCCAGGTCGTTCGAGTAGGGAAGCACTCCACGCGACTGTG
Organism: Mycobacteroides chelonae; assembly: GCF_016767715.1. Lineage (NCBI taxonomy): Bacteria > Bacillati > Actinomycetota > Actinomycetes > Mycobacteriales > Mycobacteriaceae > Mycobacteroides > Mycobacteroides chelonae. The sequence continues at coordinate 1,073,713 of NZ_CP050145.1, forward strand.
CGCCAAAGAAATTCGAGTACCAAAGACCGATGAGACCCAGCAGTGCTGGCGCATTCTCCGTCAGGGGTGCGGTGCGGAAGTGCTCGTCAACGGTATGGAACCCGGCCAGGAATTCACCGAATGCCTCACGCCCGATCACCGCCATGACGGACAGGCCGATCGCCGAGTCCACCGAGTAGCGACCGCCGACCCAATCCCAGAAGCCGAACATGTTCGCGGTGTCGATTCCGAACTCCGACACCAGCTTCGCATTGGTGGAGACGGCCACGAAGTGCTTGGAGACGGCGTCCTCACCGAGTGCGTCCACGAGCCAGCGCCGTGCCGCCGTCGCGTTGGTGAGCGTCTCCAGCGTCGAGAACGTCTTCGAGGCAATGATGAACAGCGTTGTCGCCGGGTCCAGGCCGGCGAGTGTGGCCACCAGGTCCGCGGGGTCGACATTGGAGACGAAGTGCGCCGAGATCCCGGCGTCGGCATAGTGTCGCAGTGCCTGGTAGACCATCACCGGCCCCAGGTCCGAACCGCCGATCCCGATGTTGACGACGGCGGTGATGCGCTGCCCGGTAGCCCCGGCCCACTCGCCGCTGCGCACCCGGTCGGTGAAGTCGCCCATGGCATCGAGCACCTGATGTACATCGGCGACAACGTCCTGCCCGTCGACCACCAGCTGCGCGTCGCGCGGCAGGCGCAGCGCCGTGTGCAGGACCGCGCGGTCTTCGGAAGTGTTGATATGCGCACCGGCGAACATCGCATCGCGGCGCCCCTCGAGATCGGCCGCTTTGGCCAAATCGATTAACAGTGCAAGGGTTTCGCGAGTCAGGCGGTGCTTGCTGTAATCGATGTACAGGTCACCGACCGTCACAGTCAGGTCGCTTCCCCGGGTCGGGTCGTCGGCGAAGAACTCTCGAAGGTGGGTGGAGGCGATCTGCTTGTGATGAGTTTCCAGTGCCTGCCACGCCGCTGCGAGTGTCATGCGACCGAGCCTAGTAGTGGGGCTGAGACGGCGCAGTGCTGCCTATTGGTTGGCGCAGGTCACCCATCGACTGCTGATCCGGGCGAACCCGGCGATACCGGTCTTGGTCTCGGTCTTCCCGCCAGCCGACGCGGTAATGGTCACACGAGAGGAGGCGGTATCGCCGTTCACGACCGTCTTTTCCACCTTGTCCACGTTGATCTTCAGATCATCGGGCTGGCCTTGGAGGTCCTCGTCGGTGATCTTCACGCAGGACAGGGCGTTGAGCACGTCGAGATCCTTGGCGCCCAGCGCGGCGTAGAACGCCTTCAGGACGTTCGTCAGCTCACGCTCCTCCTCCTTGGTGCCCTCGCGCGGCACCGACGACGTGGTGGGGCCCGGTACCGAGATGCTGGTGGTGGCCGTCCCCGTGCTCGTCGTTGCGGTGGCAGTGGTCGTCGTGGCAGAGCTTGAGGCTGCGCCGCTGGTAGTCGTGCTGGGGGAACTGGTGGTGACGCTGCTCGTGCGGGTCCGCGACTTCGTCGTGGTCTTCGTCGTGCTGGTGCTGGGTGCCGCAGGGTTCACCAGCGGGACACCGAGCTTGACGGTCGGTCGGGACTGGGGCGTGTCCTCGATGGTCCGGTTGTTCTCGACCCAGAGACCCGCCGCAACCGCCGTCACCGCGGCAAGGCAGACCGCCAGTACCCCGATGACAATCTTGGTGGCATGCCTGGCGACGAACCGGCGCGTGGGCGTTGGCTCGGCGGCCACGGCCGCCTCCAGCTCGTAGTCCACCGGCTCACGGTCAGCATCCCCGGCCGGGCCGTCCTCTGGGATGGGTTTGTCCGCGGCGACGTCGTCCGCGGCATCAGGCTTGTCCGCACCCTTGTCTTGGTCGCTCAACGGATCCCTCCCTCATCGCCGATCCCCGCCGGATCAGTGTCCCAATCTGCCGCGACCCAGACGCAGCAGCAGCATGGCCAGAGTATGGCCTTCCTGGCCCAGTTCGCTGAAGCGCTCGAGAACCTTCATCTCGCGGCTGTGCACAAGGCGCGGGCCACCCGATGCCATCCGGGCCTTGCCGATTTCGCGGGAGACCTCGGTGCGGCGCTTGATCGCGGCGAGGATCTCCGCGTCGAGCCGGTCGATCTCCTTGCGCAGCTCATCGATGTCCGGCACGGACTCGGCAGCGTTGTTGGCGGCGTTCTCGGTCATTTGAGTAGTCATTCTGTCTCACACTTTCTCTTGGAGCGGTTCGATCCGCAATGCCGCCCCGGAATCCGGCCTCACAAGAGAGGAGCCCCGTAGTCCGGTAGCGGACTGCGGGGCTCGTGAATCGGCTAGACCACGGGCACCGGAGTCCGGTACCCGTAAAAAAATCGCTCGTGGTGGTCAAGCACATCAAAGAGTGTAGCTGACATGCGACGAACGCCGATGCGAAGAGCATCAGGCCAAGATTGTCCCTCGTCAGCGGTAAGTTAGATCGGTCATGGCTACACCTGATTCTCTTCGCTCCAGCGGTTCATCGGCCCTTCCCGAGCCCGCGCTCTTCGACATGCCCAGCGACTCGAGCTCGCACAGCGACGCCTTACTCGACGGCCTGAACCCGCAGCAGCGGGCCGCCGTCGCACACCAGGGGTCGCCGCTGCTGATCGTCGCTGGCGCCGGGTCCGGGAAGACCGCGGTGTTGACCCGTCGCATCGCTTACCTCCTGGCCGAGCGCGACGTGAGCCCAGGACAGATCCTGGCCATCACCTTCACCAACAAGGCCGCCGCCGAGATGCGTGAGCGCGTGGCGAACCTCGTGGGCCGACGTGCCAACTCCATGTGGGTCTCGACCTTCCACTCCAGCTGCGTGCGCATCCTGCGGAACCAGGCTTCTCTGCTGCCCGGACTGAACTCCAACTTCTCGATCTACGACTCCGATGACTCCCGGCGACTGCTGCAGATGATCGGGCGCGATATGAGCCTGGACATCAAGCGCTACTCACCACGCCTGCTGGCCACCGCCATCTCCAACCTGAAGAACGAGCTCATCTCGCCGGAGCAGGCGGTGGCCAACCTCAGCATCGACGACGATGCCGGTGAGCTGCGCCGAATCGTCGCCGACGTGTACGGCGAATATCAGCGGCGCCTGCGTGCGGCCAATGCCCTGGACTTCGACGACCTCATCGGTGAAACCGTGGCCGTGCTGCAGCAGTTCCCGCAGATCGCGCAGTTCTACCGCCGCAAGTTCCGGCACATCCTGGTTGACGAGTACCAGGACACCAACCACGCCCAGTACGTGTTGGTCCGCGAACTAGTGGGTGCTCACGTGGACCGCACGGTTGATCCGGACAGCCCGGAACCAGCGGAGCTGTGCGTGGTGGGCGACGCCGACCAGTCCATCTACGCGTTCCGAGGTGCCACAATTCGCAACATCGAGGAATTCGAGCGCGACTACCCCAACGCGAAAACCATTCTGCTGGAACAGAACTATCGATCCACGCAGAACATATTGAGTGCTGCCAACGCTGTTATCGCCAAGAATACCAACCGCAGAGAGAAGCGGTTGTGGACTGATTCCGGTGAGGGCGAGCTGATCGTGGGCTACGTCGCGGACAACGAACACGACGAGGCGTCGTTCATCGCCCGGGAGATCGACGGACTTTTCGATCGCAGCGACGCCAACTACGGCGACGTCGCGGTGTTCTATCGCACCAACAACAACTCCCGGTCACTTGAAGAGATTTTCATTCGAACCGGAATTCCGTACAAAGTCGTTGGGGGAGTGCGGTTCTACGAGCGTAAGGAAATCCGCGACATCGTCGCGTACCTACGAGTGCTGACCAATCCGGGTGATGCGGTGAGCCTGCGGAGAATCCTCAACACCCCGCGCCGGGGTATCGGTGATCGGGCCGAGGCGTGCGTGGCAGTGCATGCCGAAACCGCGGGCATCGGTTTCGGAGAAGCGCTCGCAGACGCCGCGGCAGGCAAGGTCGCGATGCTGAACTCTCGCTCCGAGAAGGCAATTGCCGCCTTCATGGACATGCTCGACGAGATTCGCGCCACGTTGCGCACTGACCCTGGGGCATTGCCCGATATCGGCGATGTGGTTGACGCCGTGCTCAACCACACCGGATATCGATATGAGCTGGAGAACAGCAGCGACCCGCAAGAGTTGGCGCGACTCGACAACCTCAATGAATTGGTCAGTGTTGCACACGAATTCAGTGCTGATGCGGCCAACGCCCAGGCGGCCGGCGAGGATCTGCCGGTCGACGACGAGGATGTCGGTGCGCCCCCGGGAAGCCTGGAGGCGTTCCTGGAACGGGTGTCGCTGGTGGCCGATGCCGACGAGCTGCCCGAATCCACCGCCGGTGTGGTCACGATGATGACCCTGCACACGGCCAAGGGGCTGGAGTTCCCGGTGGTCTTCGTGACCGGCTGGGAAGACGGCATGTTCCCGCACATGCGTGCCCTGGGAGATCCTGTAGAGCTGGCCGAGGAACGCAGGCTTGCCTACGTCGGGATCACGCGCGCCCGCCAGCGTCTGTATCTGAGCCGGGCCAAGGTGCGTTCATCGTGGGGGCAGCCCATGATGAACCCGGAATCGCGCTTCCTGCAAGAGATTCCACAAGACCTGATCGACTGGCGGCGCACCGATCCGCTGCCTGGCCGTATCGCGACGGGCTCCGGAAGCTACGGCGGCGGTGGCTACGGGTCTAGCGGATCACGCGGAGGATTTGGCGGTGGCGGCGGTTCGTTGGGCGCTCCCTCCAAGAAGCGCACCAAGCCGCTGCTGGTGCTGGAGCCCGGCGATCGCGTGAGTCATGACAAGTACGGGCTGGGCAAGGTCATGGAGGTCACCGGTGTCGGCGAGAGTGCCACATCGCTTATCGACTTCGGCAGTGACGGACGTGTGAAGCTGATGCACAACTTCGCGCCCGTCCAGAAGCTCTAGAACAAAAACACCGGGCGTGAGCCTCGATGCTCACACCCGGTGTTGAAAGCCGTGTATCAGTCGCCGAAGCGGCTGAAGGTGATGCCCTTGTTGGCCAGCCAGCCCTGCGGGTCGATGCGCTGCGAACCACCCAGCAGCACTTCGAAATGCAGGTGCGGGCCGGTGGAGTTGCCGCGGTTACCGATGGTGGCGATGCGATCGCCCGCCATCACGCGCTGACCCACCGATACTTCCCACGTGTTGATGTGGCCGTACAGGGTCACAGTGCCGTCCGAGTGGCGGATCTTGACCCAGGCGCCGTAACCGGCGGTCGGGCCCGTCGCGATGACGACGCCGTCGGCTGCGGCCACGATCGGCGTGCCGATGCTGTTGGCGATATCGATGCCGCCGTGCAGCGCACCCCAGCGGTATCCGAATCCGGAGGTGAAGGTTCCGTTGGTCGGCATCACGAAGCGCGGAGCCAGCAGACGCTTCTCGCGGTCCGCCCGCTCGGAAGCGAAGGCGGTGGCCTTCGCCAGCTGCTCATCGGTGACCGAGGCGTCGGTGGCCAGCGGAGCGGAGATCAACTGCGGTCCGTGGGCGGCCATCACCGCTGCGGAGCTACCCAGCGCGAGGCTGTGGTGATCGGCGGCCGTCGCGGCATCGTGCTCGCTGAGCGCGGTGTATCCGGCGGCGGCAGCGGCACCGGCGGCCATGGCCGCCAGGGCGATGCGTGTCTTGCCTACCTGGCCGATCTCGCGGCGGCGGTGCACGCCTCCGCTGCTGATCCGGGGCAGCTTGTCGGTGGGGGTGTCACGGGGGTCTCTGGTGCGTGCGGCAGAGGCGGCGAACCAGTCCGCGGTGGCCTCGATGGAGGCGCGAATCCGATCGGACTCGTCGGTGTCTTCTTCCCAGTCCTGCTCGATCTGATCGAGAGCGGTCTGTTGCTCGGCCTCGGCGCCCTCTTCAGGAGCGTCCTCGTAGACGTCGTAGTCCTCGAGCTCTGGGCGCTCTAGCGCGTCACTCAGGCCGAACTCGTCGATCGGCACGATGTTGGTGATCTCGTTCTCGGTCGGTGCCGTGCTCCGACCACCACGCGTGCGTGTCGTTCGATGCTGTGTCAAAACCCTGCCAGTCTTCCGTTCGGCGTCACGACCTAGCGTGACCAAAACGTGATCTAACCCAAGAGAAGGTAACGGTTGGGCAAGGGGAGTCGCAACTCAATGCGTGGAAACGCATATAAATGTGACTTGTGTCACGAAGTCGCTGATAGGGCTCCCGAGCCCGGGCATCGTTGCCGAATCTCGCCGGGGCTACCTCACCACAGATCACGGCCGTATGGCGAGCCCTCGTGACCGAACTGAAACCGGTTACAGATGCGTTCGAGTCCTGCCAGCGGGTGGCCAGCGGGTGAATTCTGCGGGTGACCAGGTGGTGAATTCGGCCACTTACTCAGAAGTAGTGAGGGGCCTCGCTGTGGCCTTGGCTACAGTCCCTAGTGCAATAGTGCCGACCCGACGTTCGACGAGGAAGATGGGCTAGCTAGATGGATTTATTCGAGTACCAGGCCAAGGAGCTGTTCGCTAAGCACAACGTGCCGACGACCCCGGGCCGGGTTACCACCACCGCCGAGGATGCCAAGGCGATCGCCGAGGAAATCGGCAAGCCAGTGATGATCAAGGCACAGGTCAAGGTCGGTGGACGTGGCAAGGCCGGTGGCGTGAAGTACGCCGCCACTCCCGATGACGCTTTCACTCACGCAGAGAACATCCTGGGCCTGGACATCAAGGGCCACATCGTCAAGAAGATCCTCGTCGCCGAGGCCAGCGATATCGCCGAGGAGTACTACATCTCCTTCTTGCTGGATCGCGCTAACCGCACCTACCTGGCTATGTGCTCGGTCGAGGGCGGCGTGGAAATCGAAGTGACCGCCGAGGAGAACCCCGACGCGCTGGCCAAGGTGCCGGTCGACGCGGTCAAGGGCGTTGACTTGGCTCTGGCGCGCGAGATCGCCGAGAAGGGCAAGCTGCCCGCCGAGGTGCTGGACTCCGCCGCGGTGACCATCCAGAAGCTCTGGGAGGTGTTCGTCGGTGAGGACGCCACCCTGGTGGAGGTCAACCCGCTGGTGCGCACCCCCGACAACCAGATCCTGGCGCTGGACGGCAAGGTGACCCTGGACGGCAACGCCGACTTCCGTCAGCCCGGCCACGCCGAGTTCGAAGACAAGGACGCCACCGATCCGCTGGAGCTCAAGGCCAAGGAGCACGACCTCAACTACGTCAAGCTTGACGGCCAGGTCGGCATCATCGGTAACGGCGCGGGTCTGGTCATGTCCACCCTGGACGTGGTGGCCTACGCCGGCGAGAACCACAACGGCGTGAAGCCCGCCAACTTCCTGGACATCGGCGGTGGCGCCTCGGCCGAGGTGATGGCCGCCGGTCTCGACGTCATCCTGGGCGACTCGCAGGTCAAGAGCGTCTTCGTCAACGTGTTCGGTGGCATCACCGCATGCGATGCGGTTGCCAACGGCATCGTCGGAGCCCTCAAGACCCTCGGCGACACGGCCAGCAAGCCGCTGGTGGTCCGTCTCGACGGCAACAAGGTCGAAGAAGGACGGGCGATCCTGGCCGAGTTCAACCATCCGCTGGTTATCCAGGCCGAGACCATGGACGCCGGTGCCGACAAGGCCGCCGAGCTGGCGAGCAAGTAAGGGAGCTTGAATCAATGTCCATTTTCCTGAACAAAGAATCCAAGGTCATCGTCCAGGGCATCACCGGCGGCGAGGGCACCAAACACACCGCACTGATGCTCAAGGCCGGTACCCAGGTCGTGGGTGGCGTCAACGCCCGTAAGGCCGGAACCACCGTGTCGCACAAGGACGCCGACGGCAACGATGTCGAGCTGCCGGTGTTCGGCAGTGTGGCCGAAGCCATCAAGGAGACCGGCGCCGACGTGTCGATCGCCTTCGTGCCGCCCGCGTTCTCCAAGGACGCGATCATTGAGGCCATCGACGCCGAGATCCCGCTGCTGGTTGTCATCACCGAGGGAATCCCGGTGCAGGACAGTGCATATGCGTGGGCCTACAACGTCGAGAAGGGCAACAAGACCCGCATCATCGGGCCCAACTGCCCCGGCATCATCACCCCCGGCGAGGCCCTGGTGGGTATCACCCCCAACAACATCACCGGCACCGGTCCGGTCGGTCTGGTGTCCAAGTCCGGCACCCTGACCTACCAGATGATGTACGAGCTGCGCGATTTCGGTTTCTCGACCGCCATCGGCATCGGCGGCGACCCGGTCATCGGCACCACCCACATCGACGCCATCGAGGCGTTCGAGAAGGACCCGGAGACCAAGATCATCGTCATGATCGGTGAGATCGGTGGCGACGCCGAGGAGCGCGCGGCCGACTACATCAAGGCCAACGTGTCCAAGCCGGTCGTCGGCTACGTCGCGGGCTTCACCGCCCCCGAGGGCAAGACCATGGGTCACGCCGGCGCCATCGTATCCGGCAGCTCGGGTACCGCCCAGGCCAAGAAGGAGGCCCTTGAGGCCGCCGGTGTGAAAGTCGGGAAGACGCCGTCCGAGACCGCCAAGCTGGCCCGCGAGATCCTGCAGAGCCTGTAACGGCTTCTTACGCGAGGGCCCCGACCGGATTTCCGGTTGGGGCCCTTGTCGTTTCGCCGAGCGCATACCTGGTGCAGCTGATTCAGGCCTGGACGCCGCGTACGGTATGCGCTCGCGCTCGGCCTATCGTTGGTGAAATTTGGTCCGCGGCAGGGTAATTCGCCCCCCTGAAGACACTGAATCTCCTGGCAGACGATATCGCGTTTCGTTCAGTGAGATTGTGTGACTTACGCATGAACAATCGGATGACGGGGCGCTGTCACCCCTGGTGACCGGCTACCTTCTCGGTTCGTGGGCCTCTTGTTTGACACATCCGGACTGGTGCCGACTGCTGACGGCTGGTACGACCCGGCAACCGGCGATCAATTCTGGGTCTCGGAATCGCGAGGCGCCTATCTGTCGGTGCCGTTGGAGGATCTGGACGTGGTGCGCCGCGCGCTCGTCGAGGCTGTGCTCACGCGACGCGCAGGAGTCATCGAGGCCTACATCGTGGGCGTCGATAGATTGCCGGGCCTGCTCTACGTGGTGAAGGTTCCGAAAACTGATGCCCCACAAGGACTCACCTTCATGGCCTCGATAGTTGTTCCCCGCGCGCATTCGTATGCGATGGTCTGCGGGGCATTCGCGGAGGGGCCGGTGACCGGGGTGCGCGAGGCGGCCGTGCTCGAGGAGCTGTTGGCGGCCGGTGGTACGTCGTCGAAAATGTGGCCGCCGCATCCCTACGCACCCGATCTGGAGCCGGGCATTCCGTACAACATCGCCGACGAAATACGTTGGGACATCAGGTTCCCTGACCATCCGCTGTCGCGCCTGCGGCGATGGGTGGCAAGGGTGACGCCAACCATCAGCGTGGAGCAGAAGTTCGCCGCGCTGCCGCCGTTCTCGGTGCCTTAGGCGAATGCGGCCAGTTTCCCGGACAACCGCTCGATGTACGCCCGCACCTCTTCCTCGGAGCGGTCGGGCATCCCGAAGATCGCCTCGGTGACACCCAGCTCGCGCCAGGCGGCGAGTTGTTCGGGGTCCGGCTTGCCTGCCAGTACGTAGATCAGCGGGTCGCCTTCACGGCCTGCCGCCGCCCACTCCGCCTTGAGTGCCACGATCTTGCCGGTGATGTCCTCGTCGCGCGGGGTGGACATCCAGCCGTCGGCATTCTTGGCGATCCACTTGAAGTTCTTCTCGGTGCCGCCCGCGCCCACGATCACCGGCACATGCTTCTGCACGGTCTTGGGCCAGGCCCAGCTGGGGCCGAAATTGACGAATTCGCCTGAGTAGCTGGCCTCTTCGTTTTCCCAGAGCTTGCGCATAGCCTCGATGTACTCGCGCAGCATGGTGCGGCGACGGCCGGCGGGAACGTTGTGGTCGGCCAGCTCGTCGGTGTTCCAGCCGTATCCGACGCCGACGGTGACCCGCCCACCGCTCATGTGGTCAAGGGTGGCAATCGATTTGGCAAGGGTGATGGGATCGTGCTCGACGGGGATCGCGACCGCGGTCGCGAGCCGGATCTTCGTCGTCACCGCACACGCGGCGCCGAGGGACACCCAGGGGTCCAGAGTGCGCATGTAGCGGTCGTCGGGCAGTTCCGCGCCGCCGGTGCCGGGGTGGGCGGCCTCGCGCTTAACGGGGATGTGCGTGTGCTCGGGCACGTAGAAGGTGCTGAACCCGCCGTCCTCGGCGGCCTTGGCGGCGATGTCCGGCGAGATGCCGCGGTCACTGGTGAACAGAACGAGGCCGTAGTCCATCCACCAATTAGAACGTGTTCCAGTTTTGTTGTCGAGGGTGGGGCCCAAATGGCGCGGGGAACGGATCACGGTGAGTAAGACGGATGACCGTCCGCGGGGTTCGCTGTTTGCATAACTCCGTGACGACCGAACGGATATCTGACCACGTCAAATTCGCGTACTGGGTGCCCAATGTCAGCGGTGGCCTGGTCACCAGCACCATCGAGCAGCGCACCGACTGGGGCTACGACTACAACGTCACCCTGGCGCGCACGGCCGAGAACAACGGCTTCGAGTACGCGCTCACCCAGGTGCGTTACGAGGCCAGCTATGGCGCCGAGTACCAACACGAGTCCACCAGCTTCTCTCTTGCTCTGCTGCTGGCCACCGAGCGCCTCAAGGTGATCGCCGCCGTCCACCCCGGGCTCTGGCAGCCGGGCGTGCTCGCCAAGCTGGGCGCAACCGCCGACCATCTATCCGGCGGTCGCTTCGCGGTCAACGTGGTCTCCGGATGGTTCAAGGACGAGTTCACTCACCTGGGTGAACCGTGGCTGGAGCACGACGAGAGGTACCGCCGAAGCGGCGAGTTCCTCCAGGTGCTGCGCAAGATCTGGACTGAGGATGACGTCGACTTCCGGGGTGATTTCTATCGGATCCACGACTTCACGCTGAAGCCCAAGCCGCTTCACACGCCCGAGCTATTCCAAGGAGGCAACTCCACGGCCGCGCGGCGCAACGGTGGCCTCTACTCCGACTGGTACTTCTCCAACGGCAAGGACTTCGCGGGTATCACCGATCAGATCGTGGAGGTCCGCGACCACGCCCGCACCGTCGGACGCGAAGTCAGCGTCGGGCTCAACGGTTTCATCATCGCCAGAGACACCGAGGCCGAAGCGCGCGAGGTCCTGCGGGAAATCGTCGCGAAGGCCAATCGCCCCGCCGTCGAGGGCTTCCGCGCGGCCGTTCAGCAGGCAGGCTCGGCCACCGGCGACAAGAAGGGCATGTGGGCGGACTCCTCGTTCGAGGATCTGGTGCAGTACAACGACGGATTCCGGACCCAGCTCATCGGCACCCCGGAACAGATCGCTGAGCGGATCGTCGCCTACCGCAGGCGGGGTGTGGACCTGATCCTGGGCGGCTTCCTGCACTTCCAGGAGGAGATCGAATACTTCGGCGCCAAGGTGCTGCCACTGGTCCGCGAGATCGAGGCAGCCGATGTTCAGGAAACCCACAGCGAATATCGCGTACCGGTTTTGAGCTAACCGATGTGCCTCGGCCGTGTCTGGCCTTGTCTGCGTCCGTACCGACGCCGGGTGCAGTAGCGTGGAGGCGATCCACCCCGAGACCACGACCGAAACCGTGATGTAGGAGATGTAATGACGTATTCGACCGGTGGGCCCGGATACCAGCCCGCGCAGCCGTCCAATCCGTACGGCACCCCGTCCTTTGTGGCCGAGCCAAACACGGGCGCGCTAGGGGTTTACCTGCCCGGTGGTGTCCTGGTGCTGAGCCTGATCGGCTTCATTGCCGGCTTCGGGCCGTTCTACACCGGGAAGGCCAGCTCGGGGACGTCGGGAAGCTTCGGCGGATTCGACCTCCTGGCTCTGTCTCCGGTCTTCGGCTTCGCTCAGTTCGCGCTGTTGCTCGCCGGTCTGACCGCGGGAGTCTCGCTCCTCTCCGGCAAGGACGACAAGCAGGCGCCCGTCGCCATCCTGTCGATCGTGGGATTCCTCTTTGTCCTTGGCGGTCTGTTCGGCAACCCGTTCGCGGCCGCCTTCGGTGAGGTCGGTATCGGGTGGGGCCTGATCACGCTCGCTGTGGTGTCCGGCCTGCAGGCCGCGGCCGCCGTCTATGCCCTGCTCAGCGAGGTCGGCGTGGTGAAGGCCAAGACTGCCTCGCCCGCGACCAATCCGTTCGGTAGCCAGTACCAGCCGCAGCAGAGCCAGTACTACACCCCGGCGCAGCAGCAGCCCCAGCAGCAACTGCCCAAGCAGGGGCAGGGCTACGGTCAGGCCGGTGCTCAGGGGTACGGCCAGCAGCAGAGCTACGGCCAGCAGCCAGCCCCGAGCTACGGCCAGGCCGGTGCTCAGGGATACGGCCAGCAGCAGCCCGCGCCTGCCGCCCCGCCGTCGTACGGCGGCTACGGTCAGCAGCAGCCGCAGTCTGCGCCGCCGACCCCGCCGCAGGGCTTTAGCAGCTCCGGCTTCACTCCGCCGTCAGCGCAGCCGACCCAGCAGGCCGGATCCTCGCAGCCGACCCAGCAGTACCCGACCTTCGGTGGTGCCAGTGGTCAGGCTCCCGGAGGCGAGCAGGGCGGCGCGGGCGCTAGCAGTGGTTCGTCCTCTGCCAGCGGTGACGATCTGTTCGGCACCTCGCGTCCTTCCAACTAAGACTGTGTTTACTGCCGTGATCGGCGCGTGAATCAAACCTCGCGCGCCAATCCCGCACAGGCTCGCGCACTGCTGACGGTTGCCTTTGGCCCGTCAGCAGTTGCGTTGGTAGTCATTGCGGCAATCGTCTTGGTGCAGTTGGTAATTGCCAACAGCGACATGACCGGGACGTTCGGTGCGGTGGCCAGCATGTGGCTGGGCACCCACCTGGTACCCATCTCGATCGGTGGGCGAGTCATCGAGGTGCTGCCGCTGTTGCCGACGGCGGCGATGGTTTGGGGCGTTGCCCGAACGGTCGCCTCGACTATCGCACCCACCGCTTCCTGGTATGTGATCCGGTGGGTGATCGCCTCGGCGCTGGCCGGTCCGCTCTTGATGACGGCGATATCGCTGGCGATCATTCATGACGCATCGACGGTGCTGACGCAGCTGCAATCACCGAATGCCTTGCGCGCATTCGGTTCTGTCCTCGGAGTCCATGCCGCCGGTGCGATTGCCGGCGTATTGCTGCGGGTCGGCAGACGGCTCGCGGCGCTCCTACAGCTGCCGTCATGGCCCATGGACGCGGTCCGCGGCGCTGTCGCCGGGGTGCTCGCACTCTTCGGACTGTCTGCGGCGGTGACCGCGGGTTCTTTGGTGGTTCACTGGGCGACGATGGACCAGCTGTACTCGGTCACCAACGATTTTGTGGGTCAGCTGAGCCTGACCCTGTTGGCGATCCTCTACGCGCCCAACGTCATTCTGGGTGCCTGCGCACTGGCGGTCGGATCAAGCGCGAACGTGGGTACCGCGGCCTTTAGCGCGTTCGCCGTTTTCGGTGGACAGCTGCCGGCGGTGCCGATCCTGGCAGCGGTCCCCACGCCACCCCTTGGTCCCGCGTGGGTGGCCCTGATGATCATCGGTGCGGTGTCCGGGGTGGCCGTCGGTCAGCAATGCGCGCGTCGGCCCGTTCCGTGGCCGACGGCGATCCACAAGGTGGTCGCGGCGGCACTGCTTGCGGCAACATTCCTGGCGATCGTCGGAAAGCTCGCCGGCGGGCAGCTGGGAAACTTCGGACGCCTGGGGATCGATCAGGGCACGTTCGGCCCTGGGGTGTTCTTCTGGTTCCTGGTCATCGGCCTGTTGACGGTGTTCATGCTGGGCGGAGCCACCCGTCTTCCGGCTAAGGCACGGCCAGAGCCAGAGCCCGAGCCAGAAGCAGAACCGGAACCGGAAACGGAAACGGAGCTAGAGCCGGAACCGGTGCCTGAGCCGGAAGTGGGGGGCGAACCGGACCCGGAGGCCCGGACCCAACCTCAAGCCGAGAGTGACTCCAGCGACCCTCCGGAACAGGCCAAGTGACCAGTCCGGCTACGCTCAGCGGCGTGTCGGTGTCGGATTCTCCTCGTGCGGGTGGCTCTTCGGAGCCCACGTCGCCCGTTGAGATCGCCCCATCTGCCCCGGCACGCGTCGTGGTCCTGGCCTCCGGCACCGGAAGCCTGCTGCGCTCCCTGCTTGACGCGGCTACGAATGACTTCCCGGCCCGGATCGTCGCCGTAGGCACCGACCGGCAATGCGCGGCCGTCGATATCGCCACCGGCGCGCAGCTGCCCAGCTACACCGTGCGGCTCTCCGACTACGACTCCCGTGAAGAATGGGATGCTGCCATCACCGACGCCACGGCCGCTCACCGGCCCGATCTGGTGGTCTCGGCCGGATTCATGAAGATACTTGGGCCACGGTTTCTTTCACAGTTCTTGGGGCGGGTCATCAACACCCATCCCGCGCTGTTGCCGTCGTTCCCAGGCGCGCATGCCGTCCCCGACGCTCTGGCGCATGGGGTCAAGGTGACCGGTTGCACGGTGCATCTGGTCGATGACGGGATGGACACCGGGCCGATCCTTGCCCAGCAGGCTGTCGCCGTGCACGGGGATGACGACGAGGCCAGCCTGCATGAACGTATCAAGGTAGTGGAACGCGCGCTGCTGGTAGATGTGCTGGCCGCGGTGGCCACCAGAGGTTTGATTTGGAACGGAAGAAGGGCCTCCATCAAGTGAGTACGCAGCGACCCGTACGGCGGGCATTGATCAGTGTCTACGACAAGACCGGACTGGAAGAGCTCGCCAGCGGGCTGCACGCCGCCGGTGTGGAACTGGTATCCACCGGATCTACCGCGAAAACCATTGCTGCCGCGTCAATTCCGGTGACACCTGTGGAAGAGGTCACCGGGTTTCCGGAGGTGCTGGATGGCCGGGTGAAGACCTTGCATCCGCATGTGCACGCCGGCGTCTTGGCCGACACCCGCCGCGAGGAGCACCTGACCCAACTCGAGGAGCTGGGCGTCAAGGGCTTCGAGCTGGTGGTCGTGAACCTCTACCCGTTCGCCGCGACGGTGGCCTCGGGCGCCTCCGAGGACGAATGCGTCGAACAAATCGACATCGGTGGCCCCTCGATGGTGCGTGCCGCCGCCAAAAACCACCCGAGCGTGGCGGTGGTTGTGGACCCCGCTTCATACGGTGCGGTGCTGGCTGCGGTCGATGCCGGGGGATTCACCCTGGAGGCGCGGAAGATTCTGGCGGCCCAGGCATTCCGCCACACTGCCGAGTATGACGTGGCGGTCGCCGGCTGGCTGTCATCCGTGGCGGAGCCCGAGGGTGCCGAGTTGCCCTCATGGATCGGCGGCACGTGGACTCGTTCGGCGGTGCTGCGTTACGGGGAGAACCCGCACCAGCAGGCTGCCCTCTACACCGGTGCCGCCGGGCATGGCCTGGCGCAGGCGGAGCAGCTGCACGGAAAAGAGATGTCGTACAACAACTACACGGACGCCGACGCCGCCTGGCGCGCCGCGTGGGACCAGGACAAGGCCTGCGCCGCCATCATCAAGCATGCCAATCCGTGCGGTATCGCGGTGTCGGACATCTCGATCGCCGATGCGCATCTCAAGGCACACGAATGCGATCCACTGAGTGCCTTCGGCGGCGTCATCGCGGTCAACCGCGAGGTGAGCGTGGAGATGGCCGAGCGGGTCGCCGACATTTTCACCGAGGTAATTGTGGCCCCGGGTTACGAGGACGGCGCCGTGGAGGTGCTGAGCCGCAAGAAGAACGTGCGTCTGCTGCGTGCGACGCCGCCCCAGTCCGGGTACACCGAATGGCGCCAGATCAGCGGTGGCCTGCTCGTGCAGGAGCGCGACGCGCTCGACGCCGCGGGTGACGATCCGGCCAACTGGACATTGGTGGCTGGTACCGCTGTGGACGAGGACACGTTGGCGGACTTGGCGTTTGCCTGGAAGGTGGGGCGGGCCGTCAAGTCCAACGCGATCGTCGTGGCCTCCGGTGGTGCCACCATCGGTGTCGGAATGGGACAGGTCAACCGGGTAGACGCCGCCAAGCTGGCGGTGTCTCGTGGCGGGGATCGAGTCTCCGGCGCGGTAGCGGCCTCGGACGCCTTCTTCCCGTTCCCGGATGGCCTGGAGGTGCTGACGCAGGCCGGAGTTCGAGCGATCGTGCATCCGGGCGGTTCCATGCGCGACGAGTTGGTGACCGATGCTGCTAAGGCTGCCGGAATCACGTTGTACACCACTGGAGCACGTCACTTCGCCCATTAGGGCGCAACGATAGGGAGAGCCCATGGTTCAGCCCAGTTTGGATTGGCCGGGCGAGCCATTGCGCTCTCTGGTGTGGACGCTGCAAGCCTGGGCGGTCACCATGGTGGTATTCCTTGCGGTGGCTTTCGCTATCGCCCGGTTTACCCAATGGGGACAGCAATTCTGGCGAGTCAACGCGCCCTTCTTCCGGGGGCGTGACAGTTGGCGCACGTGGGCATTGCTGGCATTCATCATGTGGCACACGGTGTACATGGCACGCGTGACGGTGATCTTCACGTACCAGTACAAGGACCTGATGAATGCGCTGCAGGTCGGCTCGGAGGCGCTCGTCACCCACAACTCGGCGCTATTGGCCGATGCGCGCCAGGCGTTCTTCACCTCATTCGCGATCAGCGGCATTCTCGTGGCGCTCACGGTCACCTACACCGTGGTCGATTTCTTCCTGCGTAGGGTGTTCGCCATTCGGTGGCGGGTGTGGCTCAACACGCGGCTCGTCGACGACTGGATGAGCAAGGACGCCTTCTACCGCAACCGTTTTCTGGATGTTCCGGTGGAGAACCCCGACCAGCGGATCCAGATCGACATCGAGACGCACACCACCAAATCGGTGGATCTGACGCTCGGTGCGGTGAATAAGACACTGCTGATCGTCATGTTCACCGGGGTGCTGTGGCAGCTCTCGGGTCCGCTGTTGTTGTGGGGAATTGAGATACCCCGAGCCATGGTCTTCATCGCGTTCGTGTTCTCGATCACGGTGACCGTCATCGCATTCTGGATCGGCCGTCCATTGGTGCGGCTGAACTTCTTGAACGAACGGTTCAGCGCGAGTTTCCGGTACGCACTGGTGCGGCTGCGCGATAGCTCCGAACGGGTGGCCTTCTACCGGGGCGGCGAACGTGAACGACGGCTACTGCATTCACGTTTCGGTGAGATCATCGCAAACATGTGGCGCATCGTGTACGCACAGCTGCGCCTCAACGGATGGAACCGCGGTATCGGCGACGTGACCACCGGCATGATCCCGTACATCGTGCAGGCGCCTCGATTCTTCACCGGCCAAATCAAAGTCGGGGACCTGTTGCAGACCGTCGCCGCATTCGGAAACGTCTGTGGCGCAATGTCCTTCTTC
This sequence comes from Mycobacteroides chelonae, assembly GCF_016767715.1. Lineage (NCBI taxonomy): Bacteria > Bacillati > Actinomycetota > Actinomycetes > Mycobacteriales > Mycobacteriaceae > Mycobacteroides > Mycobacteroides chelonae. The sequence continues at coordinate 1,091,034 of NZ_CP050145.1, forward strand.
CGAGACAGTTATGACGAATTCACCGTCTACCGGGCCGCGCTCCTGCGTATCGATCAGATGCTCGACAGCGACCATCGTGCCCGCGAACTGCCGCGGATCAATGTGGCCGGCTCCGACGACGCCCTGATACTCACCGATGTCCAGGTCCGCGATCTGCAGGGGCTGGACATGATCGCGGACCTCAACCTCACGCTGACCGCAGGTGACAGTGTCGTGGTCAAGGGCCCGTCGGGCTGTGGGAAGACCACCTTGCTGCGCAGCCTGGCGCAGCTGTGGCCACAGGCCTCCGGACTGGTCGAGCGCCCCGACGGGTGGGCGACCCTGTTCCTGCCGCAGCTGCCGTATCTGCCGTTGGGCAACCTGCGCGAAACGGTGGTGTATCCGCTTCCCGTGGAAGATGTTACGGACGAGGAGCTCAAGCAGGCGCTGCGCGATGTCTCGCTCGGGCATCTGACCGAGCGGCTGGATCAGGAAGCCGACTGGGCCGCCGTGCTCTCGCTGGGGGAGCAGCAGCGGGTGTCCTTCGTCAGGGTGCTGCTGGTGCGTCCCACGGTGGTGTTCCTCGACGAGTCGACCTCGGCTCTGGACGAGGGGCTGGAGGATGCGATGTATGCGCTGGTGCGAGAACGGCTACCCGACTGTGTGGTTGTCAGCGTGGGGCACAGGTCGACGATCGACCGTCACCACCGGTCGCGGTTGCAGCTGACCGGCAGCGGCGCATGGGAGCTCTCGCCGGTGTGAATCGAGCCGGGCGGGAACTTTCGGTCACGACCGCGCGACTGATCTAGTGACGGCGTCTGTGGGCTGGGCGTACGTCCACCGCGGTGGCTCCACGCGACGGATGCCAGCACGGTGCCTGTGATGAGTTCGGCAGTTAACCGTTCGAAGGAAAGGAACCGCCATGCGCGAAATCGCTGTTGAGATCGTTGTCGAGGACGAAGAGATCGTTGCCACAACGGAAATGGTTGCCAGCCACTAAGAGTGGACGCCGGGCGTGCATGGTCGTCCCCCCGGCTGTGCACGCCCGGACGCAGCCATGGAGGCGAAATAGTGTTCGTCGAAGACTCTCGCTGGCGTCAGTTTGTCGGGGAGTGGGCCCCCGGGTACGAAGAAACGGTCTTCCTTCCCGGATTGGTGACAGACCCGAGTGTGATCAGCGGCCGGATCGCCGCGGCGGTGGCTACGGCGACCGCCGCAGGTGGAAAAGGGTTGCGACTACGCGGATTCCGGGGCAGTGAATTCGACTTCAAGCTCACCGAGCGGCTTGCGCGTACCGCTCCGCAAGGCGCGCAGCCGTTGACCGAATGGCTCGCCGAGAATGCCGACGACCGTCCGGCATGTGTCGCCATCAACGACGTCTCCTCATGGGATCTGGGCCTTGGCGCGTTCGCTCAGGCCCTGGTGCGCAGCCTTGTTCCGGGACGAGATCTGGTGTCCGGCGCCGATATCTACACGTTTATCGCCGATGTGGAGTGGACTCCCTTCGGGATACACAAGGACGACGAGCCATCGCTGATCTTCCATCTGGGCCCTGGTGTGAAGGAACTCTGGGTGTGGCCCGCCGATGGAATCGACCACCACCAGTTGTTCGAGAACCCGTCGTTGGGCAAGGTCTCGTTTGACTTCGACCGACTGCTGCCCGGAGCGCACCGCTACACCCTGACTCCGGGTGACTTCATATGCATTCCCCGGGGGCGCTATCACCTGTTCCGCAATGCCGGCCCTTCTGTCTTTCTGGGAGTTACACTCTTCCCGCCCAACATCCGGAAGTCGTTCTCGGACTGGATGATCGACCATTTCGGCGCGCAATTGGACGCGGCACACGAGCCGCGCAGCTTCGATGACCTCCGCCGGCTGGTGCTCAACACGCTCGGCGACCCCGAAGCGATGTCGGGGCTGGCGACAGCCATGGAACTGGCGGCGGCCAAACAGCGCACCGCCGGGTATCTGCGGCCCCCTAAGGTGGCGGCCTTGCGCACCGGTGATGCCCCTGCGGGTGTCCCGCTCGGCTGGGCCTACCCCGCGGTGGTGCAATCAATCGTCGGTGCGGATCGGACTCATCTGGTGGCCCGTGGCCGGGACATAGCGTTCGGCGGCGCGGTGAATCTTGACGGACTCCTAGCGCTGTCCGGCGAGTTCACCCTGGATGATCTTGATGCCGTCCTGGCATCAGAACTGGATGTCGATCGGCGCCGTCAGATTGTGAATACGCTGTGGCGCTTCGGTGCTTTCGACGCTGTCAGCGCTCTTCCATCGACTCACGCCGCTTGCGCCGCTTCCGCTTGACGTTTACCCCGCCCCACAGCGAGAACCCCTTGACCGTCACATGTGGTGCGCCCTGTACCCCGGTGCCGCTCGCCGAGTGATCGAAGCCACCCATCACGGCGACGCCCCGGACATCCACATTGACCTCTGGTGGCAGGAGGATCGTCTGGCCACCCATGATGGAGAACGAGCGGATCTCGACCTCGTTGGAAGTGAAGTCGGCGTAACGCAGGTCCAGCACGCCGCCACCCCACAGCGCGAATGAAGTGAGCTTGCCGGGCACGTTCCAGCGGCCCCGTCGTTCAAATCCACTCATGATCGCCATCAGCACCGTTGATGGTGCTGGCTTGCTGTCTTTACCTCGAACCTGGGCGGTAGCGACGGCGGGCAGGTCGGCGCTGAGCTGATCAAGTTCACCGTATGTGTTTGCCGAGTACACCTTGGTGAGGCGTTCCTCGAATTCGGAGAGCTCCAGCCGCCCCTGCGCCGCTGCGTCGGATAACAGCTGCGCGACACGCATGCGATCGGCGTCTGCGGCCCGCATCGATGCGGTAACCCGCTCAGGGAGGTTGCTCATCACCGCCGAGCCTACGACGAACGGCGCTTAAAGGCACGCGGTTCATTCGTGTTGCTCAGCGCACTACACGCGTAGTGCCGACTGGTTCACACTTGCCAGGCGGGAGGACGCTTTTGGAGGAACGACAACATGCCCTCCTGCGCCTCCGGCGAGACGAACAGACGCGCCGACGTTTCCGTCAACTCGACTGCACGAGCATCGAAATCGGCGAGGATCGGCGCGGTGGTGAGCTTCTTGGACTCCGCCAGCCCCTGGGGCGAACCGAGCGCGATGTCATCGACCAATGACGTCACTGCCGCCTCGACTGCTTCGGAGCTGTCGACGGACTTGGTCACCAACCCGATTTCCGCGGCCACCCGTGCGTCGAACTTCTCGCCGGTGACGAAGTAGCGCGCGGCAGCGCGGCCGGTGAGGCGCGGCAGCAGTGTCAGCGAGATGATCGACGGCGCCACGCCGATGCGCGCCTCGGTCAGTGCGAAGGTGCTGTCGGGTCCTGCCACCGCGATATCGGCGGCACCGACGAGGCCGAAGCCGCCGGCTCGCACATGGCCGTTGACGGCGATGACGACCGGTAGCGGCAGCTCCAGGATGTCGCGCAACAATGCGGTGAGTTGGCCCGCCCGATCCTTGGCGACATCCTGGGGATCGGATGATGCCGCTGAGCTCTCCGACAGATCGGCGCCCGCGCAGAACGTGTTGCCAGTATGGGTGAGCACCACGGCGCGCACCGTTTTGTCGGCGGCGGCGCGCTGCAGCCCCTCTCGTAATTGCCGCACCAAGCCGCTGGACAACGCGTTGCGGTTATGCGGTGAGTCGAGCGTCAGACGGGCGGCGCGACCGTCCACCTCGTACTGGACGAGAGTGTCACTCATGGGGTGTCTCCTTTTAGTACGAGCGGGGCAGGCCGAGCGATGTCTGCGCGACGAAGTTGAGGATCATCTCCCGGCTCACCGGGGCAATACGCCCGAAGCGCGACAGGTTCAACAGCGGCGCCACGGCGTATTCAGAGGTCAATCCATTGCCGCCCAAGGACTGCACGGCCCGGTCGGCGGCCCGGCAGGCCACGTCCGCCGCGGCGTACTTGGCCATGTTGGCCGCCTCCGCTGCGCCCCAGTCGTCGCCGTGGTCGTACAGGGTGGCGGCCTTCTGCATCATGAGCTTGGCCAGCTCCAGCTCGACCTTGATCTCGGCGAGCGGGTGCGCAATGGCCTGGTGTGCGCCGATCGGTGTCTTCCACACCTGGCGCGTCTTGACGTAGTCGGTGGCCTTGCTCAGCGCGAGCCGGGTGAGGCCAACCCCGCTGGCGGCGCCCATGATTCGCTCGGGATTCAAACCGGCGAACAGCTGCATCAGCGCGGCATCCTCGGAGCCGACGAGCGCATTACCCGGCACGCGCACGTCGTCGAGGAACACCTGGAACTGCCGTTCCGGGAGCGTGAGCTCCATATCGATGGGTGTGTACTCGAATCCCTTGGTGTCGGTAGGCACCACGAACAGCGCCGGCTTGAGCTTGCCGGTCTTGGCCTCCTCGGTGCGCGCCACCACCAGCACGGCGTTGGCCTGGTCGACGCCGGAGATGAAGACCTTGCGCCCGTTGAGAATCCAGTCGCCGCCGTCGCGCTTGGCGGTGGTGATGATGTTGTGGGAGTTCGAGCCGGCGTCGGGTTCGGTGATGGCGAACGCCATGGTGAAGGTGCCGTCGGCCATCGAGGGCAGCCAGTTCTTTTTCTGCTCATCGGTGCCGTAGCGGGCGATGATCGTGGCATTGATGGCGGGGGAGACGACCATCATCAGCAGGGGACACCCGGCCGCCGAAAGCTCCTCGAACACGAGCCCGAGCTCGTACATGCCGGCGCCGCCGCCGCCGTACTCCTCCGGAATGTTCACTCCCAGGAAGCCGAGCTTTCCTGCCTCATCCCACAGCTCGTTCAGGTGTGCGTGGGTCTTGGACTTCTCCAGGTAGTACTCGTGGCCGTAGCTACCGGCGAGCGAGGCCACCGCCTGGCGCAGCGCCTTGCGCTCGTCGGACTCTACGTACGGATTGGTCTGCGTCATGTGGGCTCTCCTTCGGTATTGGCCTCCGCGGCCAACTGGGCTAGTACGGTGCCGAGCTCGACCTGTTGTCCCGGTTCGACATTGAGGATCTCTAGAACGCCGTCGGCGGGGGCGACGATGGTGTGCTCCATCTTCATGGCCTCCAGCCAGACAATGGGTGTACCCGCGGTGACGGTGTCTCCCACCGCGGCACCCACCCGCAGCACCACTCCTGGCATCGGCGCGATGAGCGAGCCCGCCGCCACCTCGGTGCTGGGGTCGGTGAATCGGGGCACCACGGCCAGTGCCACCGGACCGAGTGGGGAGTCGACGTCCACAGTTGCCCCGTAGAAGGACACGTCGAATCCACGCCGGACGCCGTCAATGACGAGCGCCACGTGATCCGGTGTCGCCGAGACCAAGTCAATGGATGGCCAGTCGCCATCCAGCTCCAGGCCGGACCGGGTCAGGCGATACCGCACCGAGATGACGCTCTCGCCGACCGCGAATTCCTTGGTCTGGAAGCCGGACGCCAGGTTGCGCCAGCCGCTTGGAAGGGCCGCGCAGGCTACCGCCGAGGCCCGGTTCGCGGCCGCGTCGGCAAGTGCCGCGGCAAGCGCCGAGTACTGGTGCGCCGCCTCATCAGCCAGCGGTTTGGCAAGGATGTCCAGGCCGTGCTTGTTCAGGAATGACGTGTCGGTGTCACCGGCGAGGAACGCGGGGTGACGCAACACGTTGACCAACAGATCACGGTTGGTGGTCAGCCCGTGTATCCGCGCGCGTTCCAGCGTCGAGGCCAGCAGCCGGGCGGCCTCGGTGCGCGTCGGCGCCACCGTGATGACCTTCGCAAGCATCGGGTCGTAGTGCACCGACACCACGCTGCCGTCGACAATGGTCGAGTCCAAGCGGATCCCGTTGCGCCCCGGATGTCCAGGCAGCTGGAATTCCGCACTGGCCCCAGGTATGTCGAAGCGCCGCACGGTGCCGCTTTGCGGTTGCCACTCGGCGGCCGGATTCTCCGCATACAGCCGCGCCTCGATCGAATGACCGTGGATCGCAGGAGGTTCCGGATCGAGCCGTCCGCCTTCGGACACCTGAATCTGCAACAGCACCAAGTCCAGACCGGTGGTGCACTCGGTCACCGGGTGCTCCACCTGCAGGCGGGTGTTCATCTCGAGGAAGAAGAACTCGCCGTCTTCGGTGGCCAGGAATTCCATGGTGCCCGCGCCCACATAACCGATTGTCGCCGCGGCGGTACGTGACGCCTCGAAGAGCCGCTCGCGCATGCCGTCGATTCGGGTCACCAAGGGCGAGGGTGCTTCCTCGATGACCTTCTGGTGACGGCGCTGGATGGAGCACTCGCGCTCACCCACGGCCCACACCGTGCCGTGGCTGTCGGCCATCACCTGGACTTCGATGTGCCGGCCGGTGCCCAGGTAGCGCTCGCAGAAGACCGTCGGGTCCCCGAATGCGGATTGGGCTTCCCGTTGTGCGGCAGCGATTTCAGCGGGAAGTTTGTCGAGATCTGACACGATCCGCATACCACGGCCACCGCCACCGGCGGAGGCCTTGACGAGCACCGGAAGCTGATCGGCGGTGACGGTGTCGGGGTCGAGCTGGCCCAGCACCGGCACGCCGGCGGCTTCCATGAGTTTCTTGGACTCGATCTTCGAGCCCATCGACTCGATTGCCGTGACCGGCGGGCCGATCCAGGTAAGGCCGGCGTCCGCCACCGCGCGAGCGAAATCGGCATTCTCGGAGAGGAATCCGTAACCGGGATGGATTGCGTCGGCGCCGGTGGCCTTGGCCGCGGCGATGATGAGCTCACCGCGCAGGTAGGTCTCTGCGCTGGAGGTGCCGGGTAGGTGCACCGCGGCATCGGCCTCGGACACATGTGGGCTGTCGGCGTCGGCGTCCGAATAGACGGCGACAGTTCCGAGCCCAAGCTTGCGGCAGGTGGCGAAGACGCGGCGGGCGATCTCGCCGCGGTTGGCGACCAGAACAGAGGTGATCGAAGGCGCAGTCATATGTTCCAAACCCTCACATCCGGAAGACGCCGAAGTTCGACGTCCCCTCGATCGGTCCATTGGCAATGGCGGACAGGCACATACCGAGCACCGCTCGGGTATCGCGGGGGTCGATGACCCCGTCGTCATACAGGCGTCCGGACATGAACATGGGCAGCGACTCTGCCTCGATCTGTGCCTCGATGGCAGCCCGCATAGCGGCGTCCGCGTCCTCGTTGACGGCCTGGCCGCGTGCCGCCGCGGCGGCACGGCTCACGATGGAGATGACGCCGGCCAACTGGGTGCCGCCCATGACCGCGGATTTCGCGCTGGGCCAGGCGAACAGGAACCGGGGATCGTAAGCGCGGCCGCACATGCCGTAATGCCCTGCGCCATAGGAGGCCCCGACGATCAGGGACAGATGCGGCACCGTCGAGTTCGACACGGCGTTGATCATCATCGACCCGTGCTTGATCATGCCGCCCTCTTCGTACTCCTTACCCACCATGTATCCGGTGGTGTTGTGTACGAAGAGAAGTGGCGTGTTGGTCTGGTTGGCCAGCTGGATGAACTGAGTGGCCTTCTGCGCTTCCTCGCTGAACAGCACGCCGCGCGCATTGGCGAGGATGCCGATCGGGTACCCGTGCAGCCGGGCCCAGCCGGTGACCAATGAGGAGCCGTATTGCTCCTTGAACTCGTCGAACTCCGAACCGTCGACGATCCGCGCGATGACCTCACGCGGATCGAACGGGATGCGCAGGTCCCCGGGGACGATGCCGAGTAGCTCCTCCTGGTTTGCGATGGGTTCGATCACCGCCGCGGGCTTGGGGCCCTTCTTGACCCAATTCAGGCGCGCGACGATCTGCCGACCGAGCCGTACGGCGTCCTGTTCATCGGCTGCCAGGTAGTCGCCCAAACCGGAAACGCGGGAGTGCATTTCGGCGCCGCCGAGCGATTCATCGTCGGACTCCTCGCCGGTCGCCATCTTGACCAGCGGCGGACCCGCCAGGAACACCTTGGAGCGTTCCTTGATCATCACGACATGGTCCGACATACCGGGAATGTAGGCGCCACCGGCGGTCGAGTTGCCGAACACCAGAGCGATCGTCGGAATGCCCGCGGCCGAGAGCCGAGTGAGGTCGCGGAACATCTGTCCGCCGGGAACGAATACTTCCTTCTGCGTGGGCAGGTCCGCACCACCGGATTCCACCAGTGAGATCACGGGCAAGCGATTCTTAAAGGCAATATCGTTGGCCCGCAGCACCTTACGCAGTGTCCAGGGGTTGCTGGTACCACCCTTGACGGTGGGGTCGTTGGCCACGATCATGCACTCGACACCCTCGACCACGCCGATGCCGGTGACCAGCGAGGCCCCGACGGTGAAGTCGCTGCCCCAGGCCGCGAGCGGACACAGCTCCAGGAACGGGGAGTCGGGGTCAATGAGCAGCTCGATGCGCTCACGTGCCAGCAGCTTGCCGCGTTCGTGATGGCGGGCAACGTATTTGTCGCCACCACCGGCGAGTGCCTTCGCGGTTTCGGCATTGACCTCGGCCAGCTTGGTCGCCATGGCCGCTGCCGCGTCGACGTATTCGGGAGAGCTGGTGTTGACGGCGGTACGCAGGATTGTCACGACTGGAACCCCAGGAGCTTGGCCGCCAGGGAAGTGAGGATTTCGGTAGTGCCGCCACCGATTCCGATGATGCGCATGTCGCGGTACTGCCGTTCGATCTCGCTCTCGGTCATATAGCCCATGCCTCCGAACAATTGGACGCCTTGGTTGGCCACCCACTCGCCGGCTTCGACGGCGGTGTTCTTGGCGAAACAGACTTCGGCGATGAGGTTGGTTTCACCGGCAATCGCGCGGTCGACCAGCGCGTGGGTGTACACCCGCGCCACATCGACGCGGCGGGCCATCTCCGCGAGGGTGTTCTGCACGGATTGACGGGAGATGAGGGGGCGCCCGAAGGTCTCCCTGTTCCTGCACCATTCCACGGTCAGGTCCAGGCAGCGTTGCGCACTCGAATATGCCTGGGCGGCAAGGCCGATTCGCTCGGATACGAAGGCGCCGGCGATCTGCGCGAAGCCGGTGTTTTCGCCACCCACCAGGTTCTCGGCGGGTACCCGCACATCGGTGAAGGACAACTCGGCGGTATCCGAAGAGCGCCAGCCCATCTTGTCGAGCTTGCGGGCGACCTCGAACCCCGGGGTGTCCTTGTCGATCAGCAGCAGCGAGACTCCGGCCGCCCCCGGTCCGCCGGTGCGGACCGCGGTCACCACGTAGTCGGCGCGCACGCCGGAGGTGATGAAGGTCTTGGCGCCGTTGACGATGTAGTGATCCCCGTCCTTCTTGGCCGAGGTGGTCAGATGCCCGACATCGGACCCACCGCCGGGTTCGGTGATGGCCAGCGATCCGATGAGATCACCGGCCAGGGTGGGCTTGACGTAGTTGTCGATGAGGCGCTGATCGCCGGAGGCGATGATGTGCGGTGTGGAGATGCCGCAGGTGAACAGGGAAGCGAACACGCCGCCGGGCACACCGGCATAGTGCAGTTCCTCGCACACGATCACCGGGTCGATGGCATCTCCGCCGCCACCGCCGACCTCCTCGGGCGCGCCCGGACCGAGCAGACCCAGATCGCCGGCCTTGCGGTGCAATTCACGAGGAAGCAGGCCGTCACGTTCCCATTCGTTGACATGCGGCAGGATCTCGCGCTCGGCGAAGTCACGTACGGTCTCCCGAAGCGCCTTGCGCTCCGGGGTGTTCCACTGGGCCACTAGATTGTCTCCTTCAGAAGGGATTCGGGGACGTCGATCTCACGGGAACGCAGCCATTCGCCAATTCCCTTGGCCTGTGGGTCAAACCGGGCCTGATAGGCCACACCCTTGCCGAGAATGTCCTGGATGACGAAGTTCACGGCCCGCAGCTTGGGCAACAGGTAGCGCGCCACCTCCAACTGCTCGGTTTCCGGCAGCAGCTCACGCAGCGCGTCGATAGTCAGGGCGTGCGCAAGCCAGCGGTATTCCTCATCGGTGCGCACCCAGACGCCGACGTTGGCGCTGCCGCCCTTGTCGCCGCTGCGAGCACCCGCGAGGGTTCCCAGTGGGATTCGGCGTACCGGCCCGGCCGGAAGCGGTTCGGGCAGCGCCGCTGCCGGAGCGTCGGCGAGGGGCAGTGTCTGGGAGGCCTGTGCGATATCGATACGCGAGCCATCGGCCAGCACGGCCACATGCGGAACCTTCTCCGCGGGGACGTATCCCGGAGTGAACACGCCGTACGGTTCACCGTCCTTGGGAGGCGTGGTGACGTGGAAGCCGGGGTAACTCGCCAGGGCCAGCTCCACCGCAGCGTTGGAGAACTGCCGCCCTACCTTGTTCGGGTCGGAGTCGCGCACCATCACGTGCAGCAGGGCGCTGGCCGCCTGTTCGGTGTCGGCATTCGGATGATCGGTGCGGCCCAGCGTCCATTGGATGTCCTGCGGGGCTCCCGCGGGGGAAGACAGGGCGGACTCCAACTGCTTGCGGGTCAGATCCGCCTTGGCGTCGATATCGAGTCCGGTGAGCACAAACGTCATCTGATTGCGGAAGCCACCCAATGCGTTCAGCGACACCTTCAGGTCCGGTGGTGGTGCCTCGCCCGTCACGCCGGAGACCCGCACCCGGTCGGGGCCCTCCTGGGTCAGCTCGATGCTGTCGATCCGGGTAGTGACATCAGGGTTGGCGTACCGCGCCCCGGTGATCTCATAGAGCAGCTGTGCGGTGACGGTGCCCACGCTGACCGCGCCGCCGGTACCCGTGTGCTTCGTGATGACAGACGAACCGTCCTCATGTACCTCGGCCAATGGGAACCCGGCACGCGAAAGGTCGGGGATCTCGGTGAAGAAGGCGTAGTTGCCTCCGGTGGCCTGGGTGCCGCACTCGATGATGTGCCCGGCCGCGACCGCACCGGCGAGCTTGTCGTAGTCGTCGCGGCGCCACCCGAAGTGTGCGGCGGCGGGGCCGACGATCACGGAGGCGTCGGTGACCCGGCCCGTGACCACGATGTCGGCCCCGGAATTGAGGCATTCCACGATGCCCCAGGCGCCGAGATAGGCATTGGCAGTGAGCGGTGACCCCAGTCCGAGCTCTGCGGCACGGGGCAGGAGATCGTCGCCCTCGACATGTGCGACATTGGCCGCGATTCCCAGTTTTTCCGCGAGTGCGCGGATGGCCTCCGCCAGACCCGCGGGGTTCAGACCGCCGGCGTTGGCGACGATCTTCACGCCCTTGTCCTGGGCCAGGCCCAGGCACTGCTCGAGCTGACGCAGGAACGTCTTGGCGTAGCCGCGTTCGGGGGCTTTGGCGCGGTCGCGCCCGAGGATGAGCATCGTCAGTTCGGCCAGATAGTCGCCGGTCAGGTAGTCGAGTTCACCGCCGGTGAGCATCTCGTGCATGGCCGATATTCGGTCACCGTAAAAGCCTGAACAGTTCCCAATTCGTACCGGCGCAGTGGTCACGGTGGTCCTCTCGAGGTCGGCATCGACTGCTCGTGCGCTGCCAAATTACCCCACGCACTAAAACGTCAATCTAGCGGTCCAACCAAGTGGTTGGCCGAGCAAAGGTGATGGCGTCGACACGCCGTCTTATGGTGAGAAAATGCGATACGAATCCGCCGCGATACGGCGTGTCGGCGCGGATTGATCCAAGCAAATTTGCAGCTCATGTCCGCCACCGGCTATCGTGTGGTGATTGTCGCTCGCTGCGCCCGACATGTTGGCGCGGCGCGGGCGAATGACACAGAAACCTGAGAAATAAGGAGAGGGCGCGACCATGGCCGTCCCCAAGCGGAGAATGTCCCGCTCCAACACCCGTAGCCGGCGTTCGCAGTGGAAGGCCACTGCCACTGAGCTGGTCAATGTCACTGTCGGCGGACAGAACCACAAGGTTCCCCGTCGCCTGCTCAAGGCTGCCCGCCTCGGGCTCATCGATCTCGACCGTCGCTGAACGACGCGAGACCTGATTCTCAGGCTTCCTCAGTAATATCTCAGCCGCACGGTTAACACTGGTACCTGTGCGAATTCTTGTAGTCGATGATGACCGCGCTGTGCGCGAGTCGTTGAGACGGTCTCTGTCCTTCAATGGGTACTCGGTGGATCTGGCCGAGGACGGCGTCGATGCGCTGAATGTCATCGCGGCCGACCGGCCGGATGCGCTGGTGCTCGACGTGATGATGCCCAAGCTCGACGGACTCGAGGTATGCCGTCGCCTGCGCAGCACCGGAGATGATCTGCCGATCCTGGTGCTCACCGCACGAGACTCGGTCTCCGAGCGCGTGGCGGGTCTGGATGCGGGCGCCGACGATTACCTCCCCAAGCCTTTCGCGCTTGAGGAACTCCTGGCCCGGATGCGGGCGCTGCTGCGCCGGACCACCGTCGACGAGTCGGCGGACGCTGCCACGCTGAGCTTCGGTGATCTCACGCTCGATCCGGTCACCCGCGAGGTTTACCGGGGCACTCGGTCGATCAGCCTGACCCGTACCGAATTCGCACTGCTGGAAATGCTCATGACGAACCCCCGGCGGGTGCTCACGCGCAGCCGCATCCTCGAAGAGGTATGGGGATTCGACTTCCCAACGTCCGGTAATGCACTTGAGGTGTATGTCGGTTATCTGCGGCGCAAGACCGAAGCCGAGGGGGAGCTCAGGCTCATCCACACCGTTCGCGGTGTCGGCTACGTGCTGCGGGAGACCCCTCCGTAATCCCTATGGCGACACTACGGATGCGCAGACCGACGTCTGCACTGTTCTCTCCACTACGGGCAACCAGCTCATCGGTATCGCTGCGCTGGCGCGTGATGCTGCTCGCGATGTCGATGGTGGCGATGGTCGTGGTGCTGATGGCCGTGGCGTCATACCTGTTGGTATCCACGGCGTTGTATCGCGATGTCGACAAGCAGCTCAACGATCGCGCCAATCTGCTCATCGGCAGTGGGCTGCTGTCGGTGGACCCGCGTCGCGCCATCGAAGGCACCGCGTACTCCGCCGATGTCAACGCCAAGCTGATCTTTCCGGGGCTCATCACGTTCTCGGCGACACAGCAGGGACAGATCATTCCCTACGGTGCTCCCGAGCAGGCGGTCACCCGCGGCGAGCTCGAGCAGTCGCTGCGCACCGTCAATCATCAACGCGTGCTTGCACTTAGACTCGACAATGGCAGCACGTTGATCATGGCGAAATCGCTCGACCCCACCGATACCGTGCTGCGGCGACTGGGCTGGGTGCTGCTGATTGTCGGCGGCGTAGGCGTGGCGGTAGCGGCCGCCGCTGGAGCCGTGGTGGCCGGCACCGGGTTGCGGCCGGTGGCCAGGCTCACCGATGCCGCCGAACGCGTCGCCCGAACCGATGATCTGCGACCCATTGCCGTCACCGGCAGCGACGAATTAGCGCGGCTCACAATCAGTTTCAACACCATGTTGCGTGCCCTGGCCGAGTCCCGAGACCGCCAGGCACGTCTGGTGACCGACGCGGGCCACGAGCTGCGCACGCCGCTGACCTCGTTGCGCACCAATACCGAGCTGCTGATGGCGGCCATGCAACCGGGCGCTCCCCGTCTACCCGACGAGGAAATGGAAGCGCTGCAACTCGATGTGATCGCCCAGATCGAGGAATTGTCCACATTGGTGGGCGATTTGGTCGATCTGGCACGTGGTGACGGTGCCGACATCGTGCATGAGCCGGTAGACCTGGTCGAGGTGGTCGAGGGCACTTTGGAACGAGTCCGCCGCCGTCGCAATGACATCGAATTCGACGTCGTCATGCAGCCGTGGCAGGTCTACGGAGACGCGGCAGGGCTGTCGCGTGCGGTTCTCAATCTGCTCGACAATGCGGCGAAGTGGAGCCCATCGGGTACCACGGTATCGGTGCGGCTGGCCCAGGTGGACGCCGCGCACGCCGAGCTGGTGATCTCCGATCGTGGGCCTGGGATTCCGCCCGCCGAACGGGATCTGGTCTTCGAGCGGTTCTACCGGGCCACCCCGGCCCGGGGAATGCCGGGATCGGGTTTGGGGTTGGCCATCGTGAAGCAAGTTGTGCTCAAACATGGTGGCGCGATCAAGGTCGAGGAGACGGAACCCGGTGCGGTGGTCGACGGCAGTCCGGCCCCGGGTACGTCGATGCACGTGCTTCTTCCGGGCCGTCCCGGACCCGTCGGGCACCCCGACGGTGGTGACACCGCCGGGCGCCGGAAGTCTGCGCCAAACGCGAGGGAGATCTCAGTGGATTCTCAGTCCGCTCCGGCAGCGTGGCACCCGAGCTAGTCGATCGTGAACGCCTATGAAGGACGGGTGAGGAAGTACCTATGACCAACGACCCCCACGGCAATTGGGCCTACCGGCCGTCCGGTCACTACTCCGGGCAACAAGCGCCGACGCATCATGCGCAGTCCGGCCACCACTATCAGGGCCAGGCATACGGATACTCACAGCAGCAGCCGCCGAACCAGCAGCGTCCCCCTCAGCCGCAGAATCAGGCCCCCCGGGGGAAGCGCAGTGGCGGGCTCGTGGTGGGTGCGACCGTCCTGGCTCTGGTCTCCGGTGGGCTGGGCGGAACTGTGGGTGCCGTCGTCGCCGACCGCCAACACAAGGCGCCCGTCGTCACCAGCGGCAGCACCGGCTTGACTCCTATTGCTCCGGGCCGTCAGCCCGCTGCGCAACAGGTGTCCGCGCTGCCCGCGGGATCGGTGGAACAGGTTGCGGCCAAGGTGCTTCCGAGTGTCGTCAAGCTCGAAACAATCATGGGTCGTTCGAGTGAAGAGGGATCAGGGGTCATCCTCTCCGCCGATGGTTTGGTGCTTACCAACGCGCACGTCGTTCAGGCTGCGGGTGAACCCGGCGCCAAGACCACCGCCACCATCGCGGGCGGCAAGAACTCGCCCTTCACCGTGGTGGGGATCGATCCCGCCACCGACATCGCCGTGATCCGAATCACCGGCGCTTCGGGCCTGACGCCCGTCGCACTTGGCTCCTCCGCGAATCTTGTTGTGGGGCAGTCGGTTGTCGCGATCGGTTCTCCGTTGGGTCTGGACGGCACGGTGACCACGGGCATCGTCAGCTCGCTGAACCGCCCGGTGTTCACCGCGGGACAGGCGGGTAACCAGGACACCGTGCTGGACGCCATCCAGACCGATGCCGCCATCAACCCGGGCAACTCCGGTGGTGCGCTAGTCAACCTGAACGGTGAGCTGGTGGGCATCAACTCCGCCATCGCGACCATGGGTGGAGATTCCAGCGGCGAGACACAAGGTGGATCCATCGGCCTGGGCTTTGCGATTCCGGTTGACCAAGCCAAGCGGGTCGCCGATCAGCTGATCGCCAACGGCCACGCCACCCACGCTTCTCTGGGAGTTCGGGTTGGCAATGAGAAGGAGATCCAGGGCGCCAAGATCGTCGAGGTGGTTGCCGGTGGTGCCGCAGAGAAGGCCGGAGTGCCGAACGGGTCGGTCGTCACGAAGGTGGACAACCGCCCGGTGAACAGCGCCGACGGCCTCGTGGCCGCCGTGCGTTCCAAGGCGCCGGGAGACAAGGTGACGCTGACCTACACCGATGGCAACGGCGGACCGGAGAAGACCGTGGATGTGACATTGGGTGAGGTCGCCCGATGACTCAGATGTCCCTGCGAGCCGTTACGGTTGCTTCCATGACAGAGCTTGAGGTGCTACCGGTGGGGCGATCTCTGGTCGTCATCGTCAACGACAGAACGGCCCACGGCGACCAGGACACCAGTGGTCCGCTGGTCACCGAGTTGCTCTCGGAGGCCGGAATCGTGGTTGACGGTGTGGTGGCGGTCGAGGGAGACCTGACCGAGATTCAGAATGCGGTCAACACCGCGGTCATCGGCGGTGTGGATCTCGTGGTGACCGTGGGTGGCACCGGCGTCACCCCGCGCGACGTGACCCCCGAGGCCACTCAGCCATTGCTCGACCGTGAGCTGCTCGGCATCGCCGAGGCCATCCGGTCGTCGGGGCTTGCGGCAGGTGTCACCGAGGCTGGTCTGTCACGCGGCGTGGCGGGTATTTCGGGAAGCACCCTGGTGGTCAACATTGCGGGAACACGAGCTGCGGTGCGCGATGGAATGGCCACGGTGACACCGATGGCGATTCAGATCATCGAACAGCTATCGAGTCTGGAGATCTGATCGGGTGCCGACCTCGGAGGGCCCTGATTGTGACCTTCGCCACAAAAGTGGCGAAGGGGGAACAACGGTCAGCAATGCGGACATCGACAGGATCTTCGGCCAGGCGATGCCGTGTTTGGGTCCAGATGAACGCGATGTGAACGATTCGCGCGGCTTGCACGAAAGTGATCGGTGGTTGCGCGATAACGTGCCGCCCCATCACGGCTAAGGAATTCCCGCATATCGAACGCGTAAATCCGGCAGGTCGCGAAGCCTGGATACCCATTCGGGGTGTCGGTTCCCCCGTCGTGCCTGGGCGTTTCCCAGCAAATTGCTCGTTCACCCAATTGTTAACCCGGGGATGTCTTGGGTTCGGCTAACTTCGGCTTCACGTACGTGCCCAGAGTTGGGTGAGTCCACCGCGAACAGAACTCGCGTTCAGATTGCCGCGTGGTCACCGTGCCGATATCGTCCTTCTGTCCGTCGCTTAGGAAATTCTCATGTTCGCCATGAGTGGACTGATAGGAACAGAATGAAGCTGTTGAGCAAGGTATCGGGCTGGGCCCGCCACGGTCTGTTGGCGGTTGGCGCCCTAGTCATGACTCTTGTTGCTCTCTTTGCGACGGCGGCGACGGCGCATGCCGGTCTGGACGATGAGCTGACCCTGGTTGATGGCAAGGGCCGGACACTGCGGATTCAGCAGTGGGACACGTTCTTGAATGGTGTGTTTCCGTTGGACCGCAACCGCCTGACCCGTGAGTGGTTCCATTCGGGCCGCGCGGTCTACGAGGTGACGGGCCCCGGAGCAGACGCGTTCGAGGGCACCCTGGAGCTGGGTTATCAGGTGGGTTACCCCTGGTCGCTGGGTGTGGGGCTGAACTTCAACTACACCACCCCCAATACCTCGATTCTTTACGGTATTCCGAACGCCTTCGGTGGCACTCCGGAAGCCTCATACGTTCAGACCACGAACCTGCTGCCCTCGGCGGGTATCAACGTTGACCTGGGCAACGGCCCCGGTATCCAGGAAGTGGCGACGTTCTCGGTGGCGATCGCCGGACCCAAGGGTGCCGTCGCGGTATCGAACGCCCACGGCACGGTGACCGGTGCGGCCGGTGGTGTGCTGCTGCGCCCCTACGCCCGCTTGATCAGTAGCGCCGGTGACAGCGTCACCACCTACGGTGAAACCTGGGACATGAAGTAGCGAGCTTTCGCTGACTTCTGGGCACCAGGCGTTTTCACGCAAGAATTCTTCGCGCAGGATGGGCGGCCTTGCCTAGGGCGAGGTCGTCATCGCGCGGTCAAGGGAGTTCCGAGACGAGGCGGGTGCCCCTGCCGCTCCAGGGGATGGCTGCGCTTGGCGGCTGACTTCTCCCTCTAGGTCGCGTGGTGCAGCGGTGTGACGGGGCGGGGGTGCTGCTGCGTCCTCATGCCCGGCATTGACTCCGCGGATGACGGTGTCGCCACTCGGGGCGAAACCTGGGGCATGAAGTAATTGCCATTACTCAATAGGTGCGTCGCGGCAGGATGCTGCGCAGTTAAGAACGGTGCGTAATCACAGAATCTGTGCATCGGCTGTGAGTTAGCTTGCCGGAAACATTCGGGAAACTCGTAGGGATGATTTGGCCGTTACGTTTGGCCCGCTTGGGCAACAATGTGGTCCGGGCGAAATAGGCATTGTCCAGGCGTGTATCCGCCCGAGTATTGAGGGAGCTAAATGAGAACAGGTGGCATCTGGCAGGTCATGCACAACACCCTCATGCGATTGATACTCGCGGTGGCTGGCGTTGTGGGACTGGCAGTTATCGGGACGGCGACGGCGCATGCGGGTCTGGACGATGAGCTGACCCTGGTTGATGGCAAGGGTCGGACACTGCGGATTCAGCAGTGGGACACGTTCCTGAATGGTGTGTTTCCGTTGGACCGCAACCGCCTGACCCGTGAGTGGTTCCATTCGGGCCGCGCCGCGTATGAGGTGACGGGCGACGGTTCTGACGCGTTTGAGGGCACCCTGGAGCTGGGTTATCAGGTGGGTTACCCCTGGTCGCTGGGTGTGGGGCTGAACTTCAACTACACCACCCCCAATACCTCGATTCTTTACGGTATTCCGAACGCCTTCGGTGGCACTCCGGAAGCCTCATACGTTCAGACCACCAACCTGCTGCCCTCGGCGGGTATCAACGTTGACCTGGGCAACGGCCCCGGTATCCAGGAAGTGGCGACGTTCTCGGTGGCGATCGCCGGACCCAAGGGTGCCGTTGCGGTCAGTAATGCCCATGGCACGGTGACCGGTGCGGCCGGTGGTGTGCTGCTGCGCCCCTACGCCCGGTTGATCAGTAGCGCCGGTGACAGCGTCACCACCTACGGCGAAACCTGGGACATGAAGTAATTGCCCTGGCGGGCCGGGCAGAAGAGTTAGGACGTCTTCTTCTGCTCGGCCAGCAGGTCGCGGATCTCGACGAGCAATTCCGCCTCGGTTTGAGCGGCAGGCTCTTCACCCGACTTGGCCAACCGCTCCTTGATCGTGTTGTACGGCAGCACCACCAGGAAGTAGACGACCGCCGCGATCAGGATGAAGTTGATGGTGGCGGTGATCAGGACGTTGAAGTCCAGATATTGGCCGCCGCCGATCCCCACCTTGAGCGCAGGGTGATCCGAATCGGGGCCGGTGCCTATCCGATTGATCAGCGGCTGGATGACGGCGTCGCTGAATTTGGTGACTAATGCGGTGAATGCCGCGCCGATGACCACGGCGACCGCGAGGTCAATGACGTTGCCGCGCAGCAGAAAATCTCTGAATCCCTTGAGCATGGTCTGACACTAACGCAAGGTCAGCGTTATCGCTTGGACTAACGCGGTTGCGGCGACACGATTTGCCTGCTGCGGCGGCAATGCGACCATTACCACCCGCTGCGTCCCAACGCCTTTGGTTGAGGGTTTCGGCGACACCAGCACCACCACGGCGCCGGTGGCCAGCACGGCGGGTTCGGGTGGCGCTGTATCCGGTGCGCCGGGTCCACGATCGGCCACAGTAAGGATGTCGACGATATCTCCGGTGCGGATCATGTCGACGGTGGCGGCATCGCCCAGCGGCACCGGGACGATGCGCGCGTCCTTGCCGGCGGCCGACTCTGCCAATCGCGGGCCCAACACGCGTAAATCGGTCAGCATTTCCCCTCGGCGAACCGGCCCGGCGAGCGTCGCACCCACAATGGTTCCCGCATTGGTGCTGACCCCGTCCGGAAGGATTGTCGAGGAACGCTTTTCGAGTCGTACGTCATCGCCGGTGAGGATCGTGCCGGGATGCAGGTCATGGACGGCGACCATCACCTCGACACGATCGTCGGCCGGATCGGGGCGAAATGCCAGCACGGCCGCGAACAGCACCAGGATCGCCGCCGCGATGCGCCGGGCCAATGCTGAGCGTGCCCAATCGGGGCGGAGTGCCGCCGATACGCGCTGCAGCGCAGTGGGATCGAGAGGCGAGCGGGCCATGCCCTCACGCTAGGACGACGCGCAGCCCCACGTCAGCAGGCAATGTGCCGCTGTGGATAACTCGTCAGCTGGCGGCAGCGGATGCGGTGGCGGTGGATGTCGAGCTGGAGGAACTCGAAGTGCTCGACGTCGATGAGCTACTCGCCGAGGACTCGGAGGACTTGGATTCACTCTTGCTGCCGGAATCGCCCTTCGCGGCGGCGTCCACGCTGCCCGAGCGGCTATCGGTGCGGTAGAAGCCGCTGCCCTTAAACACGATGCCCACCGAGTTGAACAGCTTGCGCAGCTTGCCCGAGCACTTCTGGCACACGGTCAGGGCATCGTCGGTGAACGCCTGGACGATGTCGAACTTCTCGCCGCAGTCGGCACACGCATAGGAATAGGTGGGCATGAGGGGTCCTCCAGGAACTGGCAAGCCATGAAACGCCACTAGCACTCTACCGTTTGGAGTGCTAGGTCCGCCACTGGGCAACCTGGGGATTCAGCCGAGTGTGACCAATCCGTCTGCCGTCAGCGCCTGGGTCACCGGTACATCGTGCGGACCGGCCGGAATGTCATCGAGTATCTCGCCGACATAGAGGGGTGCGATCAACGCCACCGAGGCTGCGGCGAACCTCAGTGATCGGTCATAAAAGCCTGCGCCACGGCCCAGCCGGTTTCCCCGTCTGTCCACCGCGAGTGCCGGGACGAATACCAGCTCGGCGTCGGCAAGGGCGGCGGGGCCGAACACCGGCGGCGCTGGTTCCCGCAGCCCGAAAGGTGCGTCCATGAGCTCTCCGGGTCGGTACTGGCCCCAGTTCAGTGAGGTTGGGGTCCCCATCGCGTCATGACGTGCGACGGGGAGCAGAACCTGGACACCGCGGGTGGCCAGGGCATCGAGCATCTCCACCGTCCCGGGCTCGGATCCCACCGGCAGGTAGGCGGCGACCACCGAGAGCCCCGAAGCCGCGGTTGCGACATGCGCGGCGAGTGCGGCGTTCTGTTTTTCGCGATCGGTAGGCGACATCGCCCGTCGTGCCTGCACAATCTGTTGCCGCAGGACGTCCTTGATGTTCTCTGGGGTGTTCTGGGGAGAGCCGATTCCGTGACGGTACCGCCTTAACCACGCAATCCCGTGGTCAGTGGTTAGGGTGAGTGGCTATGACGGCCCCTGACGTGTCCATCCCGCGCACCGCCGTGGTGCCCGCCGCAGGTCTGGGCACCCGGTTTCTGCCGGCCACCAAGACTGTGCCCAAGGAACTACTCCCGGTGGTCGACACCCCGGGTATCGAGCTGGTGGCGGAGGAGGCGGCCGAGGCCGGTGCCGAACGCCTGGTGATCGTCACCTCGGAGGGCAAGGACGGCGTCGTCGCGCATTTCGTCGAGGACTTGGTGCTGGAGGGCACGCTCGAGGACCGCGGTAAGCACGCCATGCTTGAGAAGGTGCGCCGCGCACCCGGACTCATCAAGGTGCAATCGGTGGTCCAGGCCGAGCCGCTTGGCCTCGGGCATGCGGTGGGT
Source organism: Mycobacteroides chelonae (assembly GCF_016767715.1). Lineage (NCBI taxonomy): Bacteria > Bacillati > Actinomycetota > Actinomycetes > Mycobacteriales > Mycobacteriaceae > Mycobacteroides > Mycobacteroides chelonae. Next base: position 1,112,056 of record NZ_CP050145.1, read on the forward strand.
TGTGTGGAGCCGGTCCTTGACGACGACGAAGACGCCGTTGCGGTGCTGCTGCCCGATGACCTGGTGTGGCCGCGGGGCGTATTGGAGACCATGGCCAAGGTGCGGGCCAAGCGCGGCGGCTCGGTGCTCTGCGCCATCGAGGTCAAGCCCGAGGAGATCAGTTCCTATGGTGCGTTCGACGTCGAGATCGTGCCCGATGCTGCCAACCCAAATGTGTTGCGCGTCAAGGGAATGGTCGAAAAGCCTAAGGCCGAGGACGCGCCGTCGAACTATGCCGCCGCCGGGCGGTATCTGCTGGATCGGGTGATCTTCGATGCGCTCAAGCGGATTCCACGGGGTGCGGGCGGCGAGCTACAGCTCACCGACGCCATCGCCTTGCTGATCGATGAGGGACATCCGGTGCATGTCGTCGTGCATCGCGGATCCCGACACGACCTGGGAAATCCTGGCGGCTATCTCAAGGCTGCTGTTGACTTTGCGTTGGACCGCGACGACTACGGTCCGGGCTTGCGGCAGTGGTTGGTCGAGCGGCTGGGTCTGGGACCTGCCACGCTGCCTGATTCCGAGTAACGCTCAAGTAGAGAAGGGCACCAGTGCGTTCGGTCGAGGAGCAGCAGGCCAAAGTGACGGCGGCTGCGGTCGCGCCGCGCCCGGTTCGGGTGGCGATCGCCGAGGCCCAGGGTTTGTTGTGCGCCGAGGAAGTGGTGACCGCTCGGCCGCTACCCGGGTTTGACCAGGCCGCCATCGACGGATACGCCGTGCGCAGCGTGGATGTGCAGGCTGCCGGTGGTGTGGTGCGTGTGATCAGCCCGGGTGAAGGCGCCCCGGATGAGGAAGATGACCTCGCGGAATCCAGCGGCGAGATCGGAACGGTCGAGTTGCCCGTGGTCGGCACGGTGCGGGTAGGGGAGCGCACTCCCACTCGGCTGCAGCCCCGGCAGGCCGTGCGGGTGCAGACCGGTGCCCCGATGCCGACATTGGCCGATGCGGTGCTGCCGTTGCGCTGGTCCGAGGGTGGTGAGTCGCGGGTCAAGGTGCTGCGCGCGGTGCGTTCGGGTGACTACGTGCGGCGCACCGGTGATGACGTGCAACCCGGTGATGTCGCGGTCCGTGCGGGCACGATCATCGGCGCCGCGCAGGTTGGGTTGTTGGCCGCGGTGGGGCGTGATCGGGTGCTGGTGCATCCGCGTCCTCGGCTGTCGGTGATCAGCGTGGGTGGCGAGCTTGTCGACGTCGACCGCACGCCCGGCAACGGCCAGGTATATGACGTGAACTCCTATGCGCTGGCGGCCGCGGCCCGCGATGCCGGTGCCGATGTGAACCGGGTGGGCATCGTCAGCGCGGAGCCCGCCGCATTCCGCGAGGTGCTCGAGGGTCAGCTGAACCGGGCAGAGGTTGTCGTCGTCTCCGGCGCCGTCGGCGGTGCCGCCGCGGAGGGGATTCGTGAGGCGCTGTCGGCGCTGGGCGATATGGAGGTCGGGCGCATCGCGATGCATCCGGGTTCGGTGCAGGGCTTCGGTCAGCTGGGTCGTGACGCGGTGCCGACCTTCCTGTTGCCGGCGAACCCGGTGGGCGCCCTGGTGGTGTTCGAAGTGATGGTGCGGCCGCTGATCCGCCTGGCTCTGGGGCGCAGGCACGCGCAGCGCCGAATTGTCCAGGCGCGCACAGTTTCTCCTATTACCTCTATCGCCGGGCGCAAGGGTTTTCTGCGTGGCCAGCTGATGCGTGATCAGGACACCGGTGAGTATCTGGTGCAGATCCTGGGCGCGCCGGGTGCGTCCTCGCATCTTCTCGCCACGCTTGCGGAGGCCAATTGCCTCGTGATCGTGCCCGCCGAGGTGGAACAGGTTCGTACCGGGGAGATCGTCGAGGTCGCGTTCCTGGCGCAGCGCGGATGAGCGTCTGGCGTCAAGAGAGTGCACATCCCGGTTGGCCGATGCCGCTGGGAAAACTGCGCGTGCCCGCGGGAGTGGTGTCGGTGCGGCCCATCCGGTTGCGGGACGGGATGGCGTGGAGCCGGGCACGGCTGGCCGACCAGACGCATCTCCAACCGTGGGAACCGTCCTCGGAGGTCGACTGGATGGCGCGCCACGGCGTGTCTTCCTGGCCCGCGTTGTGTTCGGGTCTGCGGGCCGAGGCGCGTAAGGGGCGGATGATTCCGTGCGCGATCGAGCTGAACGGGAATTTCGTCGGGCAGCTGACGATCGGCAATATCGCGCATGGCGCGCTGCGCTCGGCCTGGATCGGGTACTGGGTGGTCAGCACGGTTACCCGGCAAGGGGTGGCAACCGCGGCGCTCGCGCTGGGGCTCGATCACTGTTTCGGGCCGGTCACCCTGCACCGGGTGGAGGCGACGGTGCGGCCCGAGAACGGGGCCAGCCGCGCGGTCTTGTCCAAGGTCGGTTTCCGTGAGGAAGGGCTGCTCAAGCGGTATCTCGACGTCGACGGTGCCTGGCGTGACCATCTGTTGGTGGCGATGACGGTCGAGGAAGTGCGTGGATCGGTGGCCGCGATGCTGGTGCGATCCGGAAACGCCGCCTGGGCCTGAGCTCGTTCCTGCTGAGTCTGCGTCTCACGACGCTTTCGGGGGGAAAACCGTCGTGAGACGCAGACTCGCCATCTGAAGTGCTTCGTCGACGCGGCTGACGATCGTGCCGGGGCGGTGCCGAAGCAGTTCTGAGGTCACCCGGATGATCGTCCAGCCTTCATCCGTGAGTGCTGCGGCACGGTCGATGTCCCGGGAACGTTGGCGTGGATCCGTCCAATGCTGCGCGCCGTCGAACTCGACTCCTACCTTCGCGTCCTCCCACCCCATGTCCACACGTGCCACGAAGTCACCGAATCTGTCGAGCACCCGTATCTGCGTCTGAGGTTTGGGGAATCCGCTGCGGATCAGGAGCAGGCGAGTGCGGGTTTCCTGTGGTGACTCGGCTCCTGCGTCGACGAGTTCAAGCACTTCGCGTAGGCGCACGACGCCGCGGACGCCGGGATGGCGGGCCAGCACCGCGTGAACCTCGGCGGTCGTCAGGCCGGTCGCGTTCATCAGGGCATCGATTCTCTCCACGGCGTGGCCGAGGGGCAGGCGCCGTCCGAGGTCGAACGCCGTACGTGCGGGCGTCGTGGCATTCGTGCCGTGGACCTCGGTGATTTCGTTGGCGAGTAGCGAATCCTGATGGACTGTCAATCCGGACGGTGTCCGGTAGTTGTCAAACACGAGTTCAGCTGGTCGATCGCCGTCTATCCATTTCGCACCGTGTAGGGCAGATGCCGACAGTCCGGCGACAATGCCCTGGCGCCGCGACCAGTGCCAGGCCGCGACCGCTCGTTCGGTCGCCGAGAGCTGCGCATCTCTTGGCACGAATACGCCGGGGTACAGCTGCCGATACAACCGGCGCATCCGGCGTTCGGAGATCGCACCGGATGCGAGTACGTCGGCTGAGCGAAATGGCCACGGAATGTCCCCCATGGCGCGCAGCGTCCCACCGCGCTCCGACACCCCTTAGCGAGTCTGCGTCTCGCGACGCTTTCGGGAGAAAAACCGTCGTGAGGCGCAGGCTCGCGAAATATTACTGAGACTGATGTGACTATTGGGGCCTGTGATGCTTGCCCCTGTAGAATTACAGGTGTGTAATTGGTATCGGCGCGCCTCATAACGTGCGCAGATCGCCAACCTAGCCTTGACCTGAGGCTTAAGGCGCAGAGGCACACCTGACGCGCACAGAAAGGAGCAGGCCGAGATGCCGAGCATCCCCCAATCGGTGTTGTGGATCGGACTGGTCGTGCTGTGGCTGTTCGTCCTGGTGCCGATGCTGATCAACAAGCGTGACGTGGTGAAGCGCACGAGCGACGTCGCCCTCGCCACCCGGGTTCTCAACGGGAAGGCCGCCAAGCTGCTGCGCCGCACCGGCCCTGCTGCCGGTCACCGTAGTGACCCCGACTTCCGTCGCGAGGACATCGACGAACTCGAAGACGAGGACGAAGACTCGACCGGCGTCATCGCCAGCGAGCCCACCGAACAAGACAAGGACGCCGCGCAGGCCGTCAAGGCCATGGCCGTGCGCAAGGTTCGTCCCGAAAAGATCGAGACCGACGAGCCTGTAGACGTCGACGTCATCGACGAGGATGCGACCGCATTGCCGGCGGGCGAGGCCGCGTTGTCCGACGACCTCGAGGATCTGGAAGAGGCGCCCGTCGCCGAAACCGATTCGCGCAGCTATGAGTACGAGTACGTGGACGACACCTCGGGTCTGGCAATCCCTGCCGAGCCGACACGGGAGCGGCACCAGGCTCCGCCGGTGTACAGCTCGTCGCGTCGCCGCCGATTCGACCCCGACGTCATGGCCAAGGAGAACGCGCGCAAGTTCGCCTTCCGTAAGCGCGTGCTGATGGGTCTGGTCGCCGCAATGGTCATCGCCGGGGTAGTCGCGGCGACAGCGACCAGCACCGCGTGGTGGGCCTGCGGCGGTTTGGGTGTGGCGGCGGTGCTCTACCTGGGCTACCTGCGCCGTCAGACCCGCATCGAGGAGCAGCTGCGTCGTCGTCGCGCCGCGCGTTACCAGCGGGCGCGCGTGGTGGGCGTGGAGAACGTCGCGGACCGTGAGCTCGATGTGGTCCCGCAGCGGCTGCGCCGTCCTGGTGCCGCCGTCCTCGAAATCGATGACGAGGACCCGGTTTTCGAGCACCTGGATTACTACGACGAACCACGGCAGTACCGCATGCCGCACGCTGTCGGTCAGTAGGCCGGGGTCGACGCTCTTAGCTTTTTACGGCTCATCGCACGATTCGGTCTGACGCGGGACCGGCTGGTAAGGTCTTAGCGTCTTGGGGCTATAGCGCAGTTGGTAGCGCGTCTCGTTCGCATCGAGAAGGTCAGGGGTTCGATTCCCCTTAGCTCCACCAAGAAAAACCCCCGGCTTGCCCGGGGGATTTTCATTTCTGCGGTTCGCCAGGTGATTCGGGCTCTTCCGTGGGCTTCGCGGCGCGGCCCGGATTGCCGATACGGCGGTTGAGCGCATACACAGGAGCCGCCGCGCGAGCCACCAACGGCGGAATCGCCTGTCGTGCCCTGCGGGTATTGAAGAGACCGGCGTTCATGCCGATACCGATAAAGGTCATCGCCACGATCGCTGCTATCCCGACGAACGTTGTCGTCATACGCCCCACAGTATCGTCAAGCGCTGACCTGTGCGTCGAGGCTGTGGCGTGGGCCGTCAGGACCGCGAGAGGCGCCGGGCGCCAAGCCAGCCGATCCCGGCGACCGCCGCCGGCACCCCGAACACCGCCAGCAACACGGGTAGTTCTTCGGCGACGCCGTACCCGGCCTCAAACACACCCACCCCCATGTTGAACACGGCAACGCCGGCCCAGGCAACCAGGAAGTGCGTGACGGCCGCCTGTATGCCGACCTTCTTGACCAGCGCACCGACGGCGAGAAACGCTAGTGCTGCGATAACTCCGACGATGATGATGATCGCGGTCCGGCTCATAGCTGTGAACTCTAGGTCATCGGATGCTGGACGGGGCAATGTCGAACGCGCGGGTGAAGGCGTAGGAGAACGCGGCGGGTGTGGCATAGCCGAGCCGCCCGGCAACCTGGGTCACCGACTGCCGCCGTAGCAGCGGAACCGCTGCGAGTAGTCGCGCCCGCACCCGCCACGCCGCCGGGCTCATCGCGACCTCATCGCGGAACCGGCGAGTCAGCGAGCGCTCGGTGGTGTTCAGCCGATGCGCCCATTGAGCATTGGAGACCGACACCTCCGGAGCATCGAGGTACTCGTGACACAGCTGTGCCAGGTCGGGTGAGCGCGGCACATCGACATGCAACGGCAGCGCGGTGAAGGATGCCAGTTCGTGCAGCAGGAGTGCGGTAAGTGCTCCGTCGCGCCCCGCGAGGTCGTAGTCGGCCGCCAGATCCGCTGCCGCGCCCAGTAGTTCGTGCATCAATGGGCTGACGTCTACGACAACGCACGACGACGGCCACCACGGAATTGCCGACGGCTCGATGTAGAGGCTTCCGGTGCGTACCTCCAGCATCCGCACTCGGTGACGGGTGCGCGCGGGGATCATGACCGCGCGACGGCTGGGCACTGTCCAGGTTCCGTCGTCGGTGTCCACGATCATCGTTCCGGTGGATCCGTAGAGGAACTGTGCGCGTCGGTGCTCATGCCAATCCAGCAGCTGCCCGTTGGTGTAGTCGGTGGCTATGGGCAGCACATCGCGGGGCAGATGGTCGACATCGGCGAGCGGTACGTTCCGCATCCCCACAGGGTATGGCTGAAATTCGAATGAATCGAGCTGGCATTCGATTGTCCGCAGTATCCCCGTCGGCTGGACTGGACTCATGTGCATGATCGTGTTGGTGGTGATCGGGATTCTGGCGGGGCTCACCACGGTGCTGTTCGGTTTCGGCGGCGGATTCGTCACCGTTCCGGTGATCGTCTGGGCCGACAGTGCGCTCGCCGCGGGTGCCGCCGAGGTGGCGGTGGCGACCTCGGCGGTCGTCATGGTGGTGAACGCGGCCGTCGCCACCATGGCAACTCCGCGAGCCGTATTGGCACGCTTACGAAGTGCGGTAGCACTCATCGCATTGCTGGGGTGCGGGGGCGTTCTCGGTGCGGGGCTGGCCAGGCTGGCGCCACCGCACCTCGCGATGTGGGGATTCGTGCTCTATCTCGCGGTGACGATCACCGATGTGCTGGCACGTCCCGGATTCCTGCGCCGCCCCACCATGATCGAGGGCTCCCTATCTGACTTCGCCATCTCCCCGCTGCTGGGCGTGCCTATCGGTGCGGTCGCATCGTTTTTGGGAGTGGGCGGCAGCGTGATGACGGTTCCCTTGCTGCGCCGCAGCGGACAGCCGATGAGTATGGCCACCGCCCTGGCCAATCCCTTGACACTGGCGATCAGCGTGTCGGCATTGGCTGTCTTTCTCACCGGCACGTCAGCAGCAGCGGACGATCCGTACGTCATCGGCGCGGTGGATGTGCGATCTGCCGCTGCGCTTCTCGTCGGAGCGCTGCCGATCGTGGTGTGGCTGCGGCGGCATCCGCCGCGGCTTTCTGATGTCGCACACGCCTGGGCGTATGTCGCATTGCTCATCATTTCGGCCCTTGCGATGGTGCTCTCGCCGGGGGTCTTGTCGTCAGATTTCACCTGCTAGACCCCGAACACCCAGGAATTTCCCAGGTTGAGAGTCCACAATTCTCAGATGGCGCGGACAGTATGGGTCGGATCGGGCCTCCTCGCACTCGTCGCGGTTGCCGGTTGCTCGCAGCCTGCGAGTCCGGTGGTGGAAACCTCCACGCCTGAGGTAACCGAACTCAAAGTCAGTGCCGCCGCCGCGGATTCGCTGTTCGCCGGGATCGATGTGGTCAAGTCGCTCGGCTTCCCGACGGCGGACACCACACATACCGACACGGCGCCGGTCTACGGGCCCGCCATCAACCCGTCGGACCCGTGCGGCGTGTTGCACGCGGCGTCGCAAGGCGACTTGGGCGACGGCTGGCAGGCGTTTCGCCAGCTGAATGTCGACAGCAGTGCGGACCCGCATCAGACACTGCGCGAGGCCATTGCGATTTATCCCGACAAGCCCGCCGCCCAAGCCGAATTCCGCCGCATCACAGAGGCTTTCAACACGTGCAAGGCGCATTCGCCCGGCGCGTACACGTTCGGCATGCGCAACCCGATCACGATCACCTGGGCCGACAACACCGGTGCCACGCACATCCACACCACGGGCAACGCGGTGTACGGGGTGACCTCGTCCGGTGCCACCGACAACGCTGAGGTCGCCGGTCAGGTTGCCAATCAAATGAAGACGAACATCATCGACCCTGCTTAGAACGAGCGTCTACTCGGTACTGTCCCGATGTGCTTACAGAGCTGTATCACGCTGCGGTCGTCTTCCTCGTGGTCCTGGCCATCGTCACCTTCGTCAGCGGCTTCTGGTTCACCAATCCCTACGGCCGGTTCGCCAAGCCTGACGAGAGGTTTACCGCACCCGCCAAGATCGGTTGGCTGATCTTCGAATGCCCGCAGTGGTGGGCGTTCACCGTCACCTTCTGGACCGTCGCGCACGACCACGGCGCACCGGCGCTCGTGCTGTATGCGTTGTGGCAGGGCCACTACCTGTACCGCGGACTGATCTATCCGCTCTCCCGTAAGGGCAGTGGAAAGCGATTCCCCTACAGCGGGATTGCCTTCGGCTTCGTCTTCAACGCGGTCAATGGTTTTGCCAACGGGTATGCGGTCGCCTTCGCCGCGCATCTGCAGAGTGCCGCCTGGTTCACCGACCCCCGGTTCATTCTCGGAGTCCTTGTGGCCCTCGGTGGCTGGTTGGTGAACTTCCAGGCCGACCGCATCCTCATCAACCTGCGAGCCGATGGTTTCGATGGATACCGCATTCCGTATGGCGGTGCGTTCAGGTGGGTGTCGGCGGGCAACTACTTCGGCGAGATCATCCTCTGGGCCGGTTGGGCATTGATGGCGTGGACGCTGCCCAGTCTGATCTTCGTGCTGTTCTCGATTGCCAATCTGCTGCCGCGGGCGCTCTCGATCCATCGGTGGTACCGCGAAACATTCCCTGACGAGTACCCGCGCGAGCGCAAGGCGATCGTTCCGGGGCTGCTGTAGGGACCTAAGACACCAACTTTTACGCACTACTTCAATACGTAAGCGATTCGTGTAACACTGAGTTACACGATCAAGGTGGAGGTGTGCGACATGGCTGCTCCGGTAACGGCCTCATACCCGAAGACGCGGCGCATCAGGTTTTGGTTTGGTGACCCGGTCCCGATGCGAAGGCACTTCGCCGACAACGACATCGCGTTGAGCCATGTACTGGCGGGTGCCTCGGCGGTGTTCCCGCCGGGGGAGGAGTTCTTCGTCCGATCCGTGCGTCGCTACGCCGACAGGATCACCGAGCCCACACTCAAAAAACGTGTCGCCGGGTTCATCGGTCAAGAAGTCACGCACGGTCTGCACCATCGCGAGCTCAACGAGAAGCTCACGGAAATGGGCTACCGCAGCAAGATGGTCGAGACCATCGGGCGCCGATCAGGCAAGGTCGAAGACCTGGTCGACAAGTACCTACCCAACATGGACCGCCTCAAATACATCCGGTTGACCATGCTGGCCGCGACCGCGGCACTCGAGCACTACACCGCGGTTCTGGCAGAGCGTCTGCTGGAAAGCGGCGACCTGCAGGCCATGGTGACCGATGATGAGGTGCGAAACCTGTTGTACTGGCACGCCATCGAGGAGCTCGAGCACAAATCGGTCGCCTTCGACGTCTACCGCGCGGTCGGTGGGCCGGAATGGCTGCGACGTGCGGTGATGGCCGTCATCTGGACGGGTACGGTGCCATTCGCCACCGCGGGCTCCTGGTTCTCCATAGCGTGGAGCGACTCGGATGGACGGCGTCAACCGGGGCGCGTGCTGCGCGAGACGGTTGGGTTGATCCGCGGACCTCTGTTGAACGACGGGATGATCGGCCGGTTGGCCGTCTATATGAAGAAGGACTTCCATCCCGACGATCTCGACACCGAAGTGCTCCTGGAGCGGTGGCGGACCGAACTGTTCGGTGCCGAGGGCACGCTGGTCGATCATTTGAAGTAGAGACAACAATGGCCCGGGCTTGTGGCCCGGGCCATTGTCAGGTGTCTGCTGTGTCAGCAGCTCAGCGCGACATGCGCGACCTTGCGATCGACAGTCGGCACGGTGGTGGGGTTGTTACGCACATCCCGGGCCGGCTGAACATTATTCACCGGCGACTCCTGCGTGACAGACGCCACGGTGCACTTGCTCAGGTCCGCAGCGCCCGTCTTGGAGACGATCACTCGGTACCCATTGGTCTTGAGGTCATTGATGACAGCGCTGGCATCGCCCGATCCCGATGGACCGGCGAGCGCGACACTTGCCGATCCCAGCGACGCCCCGATGACGCCGACTGCGGCAATACCTGCAAATAACAATCTCTTCACGATTTCACTCCTCTCGCCTCACTCCTCGTGGCATCGCCGTTACGGAAATGTGTCCGCATACCACACGAATGCCCGATCCCCGACTCGCTAAATCATCAACGCTCGTGAATCTGTCCAGTCCAACGCACTAATACCCAGATTGATTCCCAATCGGGGAAATTAACGTCAAATTCACATTCTCGTCTGCGCCCGCTCTCAGGCGGCGCGCGTACCCGCCCGTGGGGCGTGCAACGCCCAGCGAACTGGCAAATCTGGTTAGGTTAGGCTAACTAGACGTTGCAGTTAAGGGAGATGTACACCAATTTATGGTCGAGTACGCGCACCGGCAGCACCAGCCACTTGCCGCTGGGCATCCACGTCCGCTGATACTCGGTGCGGTAGACGTCCTGCCCGTTACGGATGTTGGACACCGTGCACTTATTGGTGGGGGCTGAGCCGTTTCGGTCGATGATGACCTGATAGCCCTGCGACTGGTACTGGTTGATGACCGATTGCGCGTCATCGGCGAGCGCCGTCCCGGTAGTGAGAGCCATCAACGCGCCGACACCGAGTGCCGCAGTCGTTAGGCGAGCCGCCGTCTTCATCTCATACCGTCCTCACAGGTGTTAACTCTTGGCCACACAGACATTGTTCCCTATAGGTGCCATCGATTTTTGGGCCCGAATCGATACAGTGGCCGGGTGTTGAAGCCGGTGACCGTCAAGAGCTGGGGAATCTGGGCCACCTGCGCGCTGGCGCTCGTTGTGCCGGGCTGTGGCCGAACCGTCCAGAACCCCGTCAATCACAACGTGAAGATCGGAAACATCGCCTCACTGAAGAGCCAGTTCGGACCGGAGTTCGTCGTCAAGACCATGGAACCGGCGGGGATGGACCCCAAGCTGCTCTCCCCGGCACCGCTGCCCCAGGGGATGACGGTGGATCCGCCCGGCTGCGCCAAGTACAGCGGCGGCAGTGCCGTACCGGCCGGGCTCAAGGGGAACATGGCCGCACTCACCGCCACGGGCGCCGGAAATCAGTACGTGGCGGTCGCGGTGGAAACCTCGCAGGAGGTCCCCTTCGACCCGGCGGTGTCGGCGGAATGCAAGAAGGTCGGCTTCCGCGGTAACGGGATCGCCGGGCAAACCGAGGTGATCGACGCACCCGCCATCGAGGGTGCGCGCACCCTCGCCATGAAGCGGGACGTCCTCAGCGGAACCTCGGGCAGGGCCGTCGGTCAAGAGATACTGAACTACTCGGCATATCTCGGTCGCTACATGGTGGTCGTCACGGTCAGCCCGGTTGCGGTCGGCAAGGTGCCGCCCGCGTTGCCCGACGGCAAGCGCGCATCGGATCTACTGGTCAAGGCAGTGGCCGCCGTCCGTTCTTAACGCACATCGCGGGGCCGGTACTGCAAGCTGATCCGCGGACCCACCGGCTTGGACGTCTTGGGGATCGCGTGTTCCCAGGTTCGTTGGCAGGTGCCGCCCATCACCAAAAGGTCGCCATGGCCCACATGGATGCGAATCGATTCGCCCCCGAGGCGTGGCCGCAACGCGAAAGTGCGTGTCGCGCCGATGCTTACGATCGCGACCATGGTGTCTTCGCGTAGCCCGCGCCCGATGGTGTCACCGTGCCAGGCGACGCTGTCGGTGCCGTCCCGGTACTGGCACAGGCCCACTGTGGTGAATGGTTCGCCGAGCTCGGCGGTGTACTCGCTGTTCAGGCGGTCGCAGATCGCCTCCAGCACCGGATGCGGTGGCGGGCCCGCGGTCAGATCATGGAAGCTGACCAGCCGGGGGACGTCGAGGGTGCGGTCGTACATGCGGCGGCGCTCGGCGCGCCACGGTACCTGCGCCAACAGCTGACCCATGAGATTGTCGGCACGTCCAAGCCATTCATGGTGTACCTCAAGCCAAGCGCCGCCTGCCAACTCGCGGCGCGGGACCGGTGGGGCGCCGAACAGGGATGCCTGCACAGCGTGTGGAGAGGCTGTCACACCTTCATGGTATCGCACACATGTTCGATTGCGCGGCAAGCTAGCGTCTTCTCATGACGGATGCGCCAGTGCTGGGTGCCAATTCAGAGGTGGGACGGCTGCGGGCGGTGGTGTTGCACCGGCCCGGTGACGAGCTCAAGCGGCTGACTCCGCGCAACAACGACCAGCTGCTGTTCGATGGTCTGCCCTGGGTGGCGCGCGCTCAGGAGGAGCACGATGCCTTCGCCGAGGTGCTGCGCTCGCGGGGTGTCGAGGTGCTGCTGCTCTCCGAACTATTGCGTGAGGCGCTGGCCAGTGGCGCTGCCAGGGTGCAGGGCATATCGGCGGCGGTGAACGCACGCAGGTTGGGTTATGCGCTTGCGCAGGATCTTTCGGAATACCTGCGGTCGCTGGACGCGGCCGATCTCGCCTACGTGTTGATGTGTGGGATGACGTTCGACGAACTACCGGTGGGCGGTAAGGTGGCGCAGCCGTCGTTGGTGCGCACCATGCACCACGGATCGGATTTCGTCATCGAACCGCTGCCCAATCTGCTGTTCACGCGCGACTCGTCGTTCTGGATCGGGCGTAAGTTCGCGATCACCTCGCTGGCACTTCCGGCGCGCGTCCGCGAGACCTCGCTCACCGACCTGATCTATGCCCATCACCCGCGGTTCCTCGGGGTGCGGCGGGCCTATGAGTCGCATTCGGCTCCCGTCGAAGGCGGCGACGTGCTGCTGCTGGGGCCCGGGGTGGTGGCAGTCGGTGTGGGGGAGCGCACCACGCCCGCAGGTGCGGAAGCCCTGGCGCGCAGCCTGTTCGACGATGACCTGGCCCACACCGTGCTCGCGGTGCCCATCGCGCAGGAACGCGCGTCCATGCACCTGGACACCGTCTGCACGATGGTCGACACCGACGCCGTCGTGATGTATCCGGCGATTCAGGATTCGCTGTCGGCGTTCACCATTCGTCGTAACGATGGTGGGGTCAGCATTTCGGGTTCGGCACCGTTCGTGGAGGCGGCGGCCGACGCGATGGGCATCGGGAAGCTGCGTGTCATCGATACCGGTCTGGATCCGGTGACCGCCGAACGCGAGCAGTGGGATGACGGGAACAACACCCTGGCCTTGGCTCCCGGTGTAGTTGTCGCCTACGAGCGCAATGTGGAGACCAATGCGCGCCTGGAGGAATCGGGTGTGGAGGTGCTTGCCATCTCGGCATCGGAGTTGGGCACGGGCCGGGGCGGACCCCGCTGCATGTCCTGTCCGATATCGCGCGATCTCCTCTAGCGCCAGCTGGGCAGCCACATCTCCATGTTCCACATGAACGGTGAGATGGCGGCGCCGGTGAGGATCGGATACAGCCACGCGAAGTTGGTAACCACCACGGCCAGATAGAACGTGGCGATGAACATTCGCAACGTTTTTCGTTCCGGATTGGCCACCGGCTTGCGCAGGAAATCGCCGATGATGAACGCGATCATCATCACCAGGAACGGCACCATGGGGGTGGCGTAGAAGAAGTACATCTGCCGGTCGATGTTGGCGAACCAGGGCAGCCATCCCGCGCAGTAGCCGACCAGTGCCGCCGCATAGCGCCAGTCGCGCCGGACCACCGTCGCCCACGTGGCCCACAACAGCACCGGGACCGCCAGCCACCAGATGGCCGGGGTGCCGACCAACAGCACTGCGCGCACACACGAATTGGCGCCACAGCCGGGAATGTTCTTGTCTTCGATGCCGTAGAGCAATGGTCGCAGCGACATCGGCCACGTCCACGGTTTGGATTCCCACGGATGATGATTGCCGTTGGCGTTGGTGAGCGTCGAATGGAATGTGTAGACGCTGTGCGTGTAGTACCACAGCGAGCGCAGGGCATCGGGTACCCAACTGCCGACACCGATCTGACGGCCCTCGGCATGCCGATTGATAGCCGTCTCGGAGGCGAACCACGACCAGTACGAGGCCATGTACACGAGGAACGGAATGACCACCAGCGCATATAGGGCCGGCCCCAGATCGCGTACCCCGGTGCCCGCCCAGGGACGCTGCACGCCGTAGGCGCGCCGTGCCGCGATATCGAAGGCGATGCACAGCACTCCGAAGAATGCGATGAAGTACAGCCCTGACCACTTTGTGCCACAGGCCAATCCGAGCAGGATTCCGGCACCGAAACGCCACCACCGCACGCCCAGACGCGGCCCCCACGCGGTCTCGCCGATGCGCCCGTCGAGGTATGCGTTGTGCAGCCGCTCCCGCACCTGATCACGGTCGACGATCAGCGCGCCGAAGGCGGCCACCACAAACAGTGCCTGATACACGTCGAGCAATGCGGTGCGCGCGGTCACGAAGCTGACGCCGTCCGCGATCAGCAGCAGTCCCGCGATGGCGCCCATCAGGGTGGACCGGCCGATCCGCCGGGCGATCCGGGCAACCAGCAGCACCAGGATGGTGCCCGAGAGTGCGGCGGCGAACCGCCAGCCGAATGCGTTGTATCCGAAGAGCCATTCGCCGAGGGCGATCATCTGTTTGCCGATGGGCGGATGCACCACCAGCCCATAGCCGGGATTGTCCTCGACGCCGTTGTTGGTGACCACCTGCCAGCCCTGTGGCACGTAGTGCTTCTCGTCGAAGACAGGGGTGCCGCGATCGGTGAGGGCGCCGAGATTGATGAATCGTGTGAGCGCCGCAATTGCCGTGATGACGGCGGTCATCACCCAGCCCTGGAACCGGTCGGTGGGCCCGAAATCCGCAGGCGGTATCCGGGGCCCCGGGGACTCGGTGCCGTCCGAGCTCCGAGACGTCTCCCCCGTAGGCGGCAGGGTTGCGGGCACGGTCACACGCTCGATCGTAAGGGAGGGCCCGGCCCGGGCCTGTTGGTGCGGCGGGCTGGAGCGAGAGCGACGAGGGGATTTAGTCTTGCGTGATGGGGAACTTGCTGCTGGCGGCGACACCGCTGGGGGAGCCCGGGGATGCCTCGCCCCGATTGCGTGAGGCGCTGGCCAAGACCGCGGTGGTGGCCGCCGAGGACACTCGTCGGGTCCGGGCGCTCGCCAAATCGCTGGATGTGCAGATCAGCGGCCAGATCATCAGTTTCTACGACCAGAACGAAGCCAGCCGCATCGAGCCGCTGCTGGCCGATCTGGAGGCCGGGTACGACGTGCTGGTGGTCACCGACGCGGGGATGCCCTCGATCAGCGATCCGGGGTATCGCTTGGTCGCCGCATGCGTGAAACAGGGGATACCGATCAAATGCCTACCCGGGCCGTCGGCGGTGACGACGGCATTGGCCGTTTCGGGGCTCCCGGTCGACCGTTTCTGTTTCGAGGGGTTCGCGCCGCGCAAGCAGGGGGCGCGGCGGCGTTGGCTTGCCGAGCTTTCGGCGGAGCCCCGCACCTGTGTGTTCTTCGAGTCGCCGCGCAGGCTGGCCGAGACTCTGTCCGATGCGGTGGAGGTGCTGGGCCCCGAACGCCGTGCGGCGGTATGTCGCGAGCTGACCAAGACCCATGAAGAAGTGTTGCGGGGCACCCTGCGTGAGTTGGCCGTCTGGGCCGAGGGCGAGGTGCTGGGGGAGATCACGGTGGTGCTCGACGGTGGTCGCCCCGCCGTCCCCGAAATCGACACCCTGGTGACCAGGGTGGAGGAGCTGATGGACGACGGCATGGGGTTGCGTGAGTCGTGCGCGATGGCCATCGGGGAGTCCGGCGCGACGCTGTCCAGGCGCGACCTTTACGACGCGGTGGTCAAAGCGCGGGCTTGAGCCCGGGTGTGAGCAATGCGGTCGCGGTGAGCTCGACCGTGGCGGCGGCCTTGTGCAGACACTCCTGCCATTCGGCTTCGATATCGGAGTCTGCGGTGATACCGCCCCCGACGCCGAGTACGGCGGATCCGTCGGGTGCGATTTCCACGGTGCGAATCGCGACGTTGAGTTCCAGGCCGGCCACCGGCGACAGCATGCCGACGGTGCCGCAGTACACCCCGCGGTTATCCGATTCCCATTGGCGCAGTAGTTGGCGGGCACGGGTTTTCGGTGTTCCGGTCACCGAGGCGGGCGGGAATGCGGCCGCCAGCAGATCTGCTGCAGTGGCCTCCGTAGGTATCTGCGCGGCGACGGTGGACACCAGATGCCACACACCGGGTGCCGGGTGGACGGCGAGAAGTTCGGGAACGGTGACAGTGCCGGTGATCGCGATGCGCCCGAGGTCATTGCGAACCAAGTCGGTGATCATGATGTTCTCGGCGACGTCCTTCACCGAGTTCAATAACGCGGCGGGGTCCTCGGTCGCCGCGAGGGTGCCCTTGATAGGGCTGGAACGCACATCAGATCCTTTGCGTTGCAAGAACAATTCGGGTGACAGCGCGGCCACGGCACCCCAGGCGCCCGACACGAAGGCGGCTCGGGCCGGCGCGGTCTGGGTGATCGCATCGGCGAAGAAGTCCACCGGATCTCCCGTCAATGCCCCGCGGAATTGCGTACACACGCAGGCCTGGTACACCTCCCCGGCTGCGATGGCCTCCAGGCAGCGGCCGACGGCGGTGCGATGGCGCTCGCGATCGGGAGCCGTCCACTCGATGGACCACACCTCGGGATCGCGGGGATGGGTGAGCCCCTGGACTATCCACGCAGGGCATTCTTCGTCGAGAAGGCTTTCATACCACCAGCATTCGTCATTATCCAGGCGCAATACCGCATCACTCCAGCCTCCGGCCGAAGCGGGGAGCCGTGGGGCCCGGGCGTCTGCGGTCAGGTCCGGATATGCCCGATAGCCGATCCAACCGCCTCCCACCGCGCCCGGCGGAGCGGTGTTCACATGAGAAGTATTGCCACTGAACGCCTGTCGCGGCAGCACTGCACGGGCGGCGAGGGACGGGGCGATGATCGCCCGTGAGTCGAACCAGCATCCGGTCAATGCGGCAGGTGCCGGGCGTCCCGTCTCGCGCGCGGCGACGGCAAGGGATCGCAGCACGGCTGGCGGTGCGCCGAGATCGCCGAGCTGCTGGACGCGCATGGGTCTAGTTTCGCAGACCCTTCACCAGGATCGCGCGGGTGTACAGCAGTGAGAAGCCCTGACGCTGGGTGTTCTGCTGAGATTTCGATCCGGGCTGCGTGGTGACCACGGCCAGATCCGCAGCGGCACTTGCGGCTTCATGAAGCCGGGTGGTCAGCAGTGCTGACTGGATACCGCGCCGGCGATGTGGCGCGGCGGTCGCCGCGCCGTTGAGCTGGGCCACCCCGTCGAGGATGCGCATGCTTGCGCCGCCCGCCGCAACGCCTTGCCGCAGGGCGATGTAGCGCCGCACACCCTCCGTCGTCGACAGTGCATCGATCGCACGGGAGAGCACCTCGCGGGGAAACGATTCGTGGGAGGGCACGCCCTGGTCATCGGGGACCGCGAACCCCTCGACGATGACGTCGAGCCAGCTGGCCAGCTCATCGACCCCGCTGTGGCGCACCGTGATGTCATCCGGGAGCACCGGCGCGGGGATATCGCGCAGCGTCAGGCCCAGCACGTCCTCGAACGACACCAGCAGGTAACCGCGCCGGGTCAGCAGCTCGCCGATCGCCGGATCGGCCAGGCTCGAGACCTCGGCCTGCACCGGGGTGTCGCGGTCGGCGAACATCTGCTCGACGGCCTCAAGCTCGGATGCGGTGGGCACGCCACCCCACCCGAGTCCGGCGATTTTGTTCATCGGTGAATCGGGTCCGGCATAGGACGCGACGCCCCCGGCCAGCGGTATCACGACACCGTCGTCACATCGCGCGGTTCCCGCGGCAATCGTGTCGGCTTCGGCGCGCTCAATGCGCGCGGCGGTATCGATGTCACAGAACACGCCGGTGATTGTGTCTGACAACCCGCCGGGGCCGCCACCGGTTATCTGCTGATGTGGCGCGCTGTTTCGGCGGTGGCCAGCTTGTCGGGATTGCGGATCGCGAAAACGTGCGCCACCTTGCCGTCCGTGATCGATACCGCCAGCACGGCGTCGAGGCGGCCTTCGCTGTAGATCAGCAGCGCGGGCGTGCTGTTGTACGTGCTCAGTTCCATGCGCACGTCGGGGAATGACGCGGCCGCCCGCGAAAGCCCGATGGCGACGCGCGCCACTCTGTCGGCCCCGTACACCGGCCGCCGCGCGGCACTGACCTTCCCGCCGCCGTCCGATGTCCACACCGCGTCGGGGGCGAGTATTTCCACCAGTGCGTCGACATCGCCGCCCGCGGCGGCCAGCAGGAACTTGGTGGTCAGTTCCTCGGTCTGCTGATCAGTAGGGGTGAACCGGCGCCGGCGCGACTGCACATGCTCGCGGGCGCGGTGCGCCATCTGGCGTACCGCGGACTCCGATTTGCATACCGTGGAGGCGATTTCGGCGTAGTCGAAGCCGAAGACCTCCCGCATGACAAACACGGCACGCTCATCCGGCGCCAGCGTTTCCAGCACCACCAGCATGGCCATGGACACCGACTCGGCCAGAACCACGTCGGTCGAGGCGTCGTGGGTGCTGCCGTCGAAGGTCACCCGCACCGGCTCCGGCAGCCATGGTCCCACGTACTCCTCGCGCCGACGGCTGTTGGCCCGCAAGGTGTTCAGTGATTGGCGGCTGACGATCTGTGCCAGATAGGCCTTGGTGTCGGTGACCGTGTTCAGGTCCACCTGCGCCCACCGGAGATAGCTCTCCTGCAGTACGTCGTCGGCTTCCGTTGCGGAACCCAGCATTTCGTACGCGATGGTGAACAGCAGCGGGCGCAGGTGGGTGAACAGCTCGGCATGGGCGGAGTCGGACACCGCTAGGCCTGCACCTTGAGGGCCTCGGCGCGCTTGCCGCCCTGGGGCCAGAAGTACCACGTGGGGTGTTTTGCGGCAGTTGCCAGGATGGAAAGCGTTCCGTTGCACACCATTTCCTTGATGGCGGCGCCTGCGCGCCCGCCCACATACAGCTTGCGGGGGGTGTCGTCGGTGTGGCCCAACTGGATGACGGCAGCGTTGCGCCCGATGCTGACATTCTGTCCGGTGAAGATTTGGCTCCGTGCCTCCGGCTGCAGACCATCGACCAGCGCCAACACCGTCTTGACGGCGCGGGCAGCCAGTGGTCCGGCGGCCTGGCAGCTCATCCGAAGCGGCACACCTGAGGGGCTGGCGGCGTCCCCGGCCGCGATGACGCGCGGGTTGTCCACGCTGACCAGTGCCTCGTCGGTGAGCAGCCTGCCCAGGGCATCTGTGCTCAGGCCGCTGTCGGAGGCCAGCTGTGGCACCCCGAATCCCGCGGTCCACACCGTGAGCGCGGTCGGCAGCACGCGTCCGTCGGACAGCGTCACCGAATCCTCGTCCACCCGCACCACCGTGGCGGGCACCAGCACCTCGACGCCCAGCTTGTCCAGTCGCTTGGCGGCCGCGCGGCGGGCCGGATCGCCGAGGGACGGCAACAGTTGTGTGCCGCAGATCAGCGTCACGCGGCGACCGACCTCGGCCAGTTCTCCGGCCAGCTCGACGCCGGTCAGCCCCGCGCCGACGACCACGATCGGCGCGTCCGACGCCAGCCTCTCGTACCGGGCCCGTACCTGCTGGGCGTGTTCGAACTCGTTGATGGACAACGCATGTTCTGCCACACCGGGGATGTCGGGGGTTGTGGTGGTACTTCCGACGGCGTAGACGAGGTAGTCGTACGGCAGCACCGTGCCGGAGGCGAGCTCCAGCTTCTGGGCACCGGCGTCGATATGGGTGACCTTGTCGACCACGAGGCGGATGGCCGGGTTGAGCAGGGTGGCGTAGTCGGCGGTCGCGGTGCTGCTTCCGGCGACCAGCTGATGCAGCCGGATTCGTTCGACGAAGTGCGGTCGGGGGTTGACGAGGGTCACGGTCAGGTTCTTGTTGGCGAGCAATTGGTTGGCCGCCAGGGTTCCCGCGTAGCCTCCGCCGATCACGATCACTCGGGTGTTCTCGGTCATTTCGGTGACTTCCTTTCAGTCGCTGATGCCCTTAAGACACCGGCGCGACGAAATCTGTGACAGACCGTGACCGGGATCACTTTCGCGACCTACTTGGGCACCTGATACTTCGGGAACACACCGGTCGGTGCGGGCAGGCTCACACCGGGCTTGAGCCGCGTCCCGATCGCGGAGAAGTCCCGCTGATCTTCGGACTGGCCCAACAGATCCAGCAGTTTGGCCGCGGACTCGGGCATCACCGGCTGCACCAGTAGCGCGACGATCCGCACCACCTCCAACGTGGTGTACAGCACGGTGCCGAACCGCAGCTGATCCTCGGCGCTGTCACTTTTGCCCAGCACCCAGGGCTCCTGCGCCGAGAAGTACCGGTTGCTCGCGCCCAGCACCTGCCAGATCGCCTCCAGCGCGAGATGCATCGCCGGCACCTCGAAATGGGTGCGGGCTTGTTCCAGCAGGCTGTCCGCGGCGCTGAGTAGTTCCAGATCCTCGGGTGCGAAGTCGCCCGGTTCGGGCACGATGCCGTCGAGATTCTTGGCGACCATGGACAGCGATCGCTGTGCCAGGTTGCCCAGTTCGTTGGCCAGGTCGGCGTTGACCCGCCCGATCAGGCCGTCCTCGGTGTAGCTGCCGTCCTGGCCGAAGGGAACCTCGCGCAGTAGGAAGTAGCGCACCTGGTCCAGCCCGAAGGTGTCGATGAGGTTGATCGGGTCGACCACATTGCCGATCGACTTACTCATCTTCTCGCCCTTGTTGGTCAGGAAGCCGTGCGCGAAAACCCGCTTGGGCAGTTCGATTCCGGCCGACATCAGAAATGCCGGCCAGTACACGGTGTGGAACCGGCTGATGTCCTTGCCGATCATGTGCAGATCGGCGGGCCAGTACCGCGTGAACGAGTCCGACGAGGTGTCGGGGAAGCCCACTCCCGTCAGATAGTTGGTGAGGGCGTCCACCCACACGTACATGACGTGTTCGGGGTGGTCGGGCACCGGCACACCCCAGTCGAACGTGGTGCGGGAGATGGACAGATCGCGCAGACCACCGGAGACGAAGCTGACGATCTCGTTGCGCCGCACTGCCGGGCCGATGAACTCCGGATGGGCCTCGTAATGCGCCAGCAGTTTGTCCTGGTAGTTCGACAGCCTGAAGAAGTAGGAATGTTCCTCGGTCCAGTCGACCGGGGTTCCCGTCGCGGTGGCTGTGCGGGTGCCGTCGGGGGCCACGGTGGTTTCGGCGTCGGTGTAATACGCCTCGTCACGCACCGAGTACCAGCCCGAGTAGGTGTCCAGATAGATGTCGCCGTTGTCGGCCATCCGGCGCCAGATCGCCTTCGACGCCTCGTAGTGATCGGGGTCGGTGGTTCGGATGAACCGATCGAAGGAGATGTTGAGCTTGCGCTGCAACGCCTCGAACACGTCGGAGTTGCGCCGGGCCAGTTCCGCCGTCGGGATTCCGGCTGCCGCGGCCGTCTGCGCCACCTTCAAGCCGTGTTCGTCCGTACCGGTGAGGTAACGCACGTCGAAGCCGTCCAGCCGCTTGAAGCGGGCGACCGAGTCGGTCGCGACGTACTCGTACGCATGGCCGATGTGCGGCTCACCGTTGGGGTACGCGATGGCGGTGGTGATGTAGAACGGATCCAATGATTCAGGCATGGTCTGAGCAACTTTATAGACTGGTGTTCTGATGACGCCCGGCAATAAGAGGCAAGCCCCGCCCAACCCCGAGCCGCTCGCGCCCCTCATCGATGCGCACACCCATCTGGATGCATGCGGCGCCGTCACGGACCAGGACGTGCGTGCCATCGTCGATCGCGCGGAGTCCGTAGGTGTGGGACGTGTGGTGACAGTGGCCGATGACCTTGAGTCGGCGCGGTGGGCGGTGTCGGCCGCCGCGAGTGATCCGCGGGTGTACGCCGCCGTGGCGCTGCATCCCACCCGTGCCGGTGATCTCACCGACGGTGCGCGTGCGGAGTTGGAAAATCTGGCCGCACATCCCCGCGTCGTGGCCATCGGGGAGACCGGTTTGGATCTGTATTGGCCGGGCCGATTGGAGGGCTGCGCGGAGCCCTCGGTTCAACGCGAAGCATTTGCTTGGCATATCGAACTGGCTAAGCGGACGGGCAAGGCGCTGATGATTCACAACCGCGATGCCGACGCCGAAGTGCTCGATGTGCTGAAGTCGGAGGGCGCGCCAGCCACGGTTATCTTCCACTGCTTCTCATCGGATGCTGAGATGGCGAAGAGATGCGTCGCTGAGGGCTGGATCTTGAGCTTGTCAGGGACGGTGAGTTTCAAGAACGCGCATGCGCTTAGGGAGGCCGCCGCGCTCATTCCCGACGAACAACTGCTGGTAGAGACCGATGCCCCCTACCTGACCCCCCATCCGTATCGGGGTGCACCGAATGAGTCGTACTGTCTGCCGTACACCGTCCGGGCCCTCGCCGAGATAACCGGGCAACGCCCGGAGCGATTAGCGGCCGCGTCCACGGCGACGGCAGTAAGGGTGTTCAAGATGGTTGATGAGTTGCCTCGGCGCGATGCTTTCGTTACCGTGTCGTGATCAGATTGCCGGGTGGTGTCACCGTTGACTACCGGTATCGAGGCACCGAAACGAACGCAGGAATCTCCTACTCGTGAATGCACTGACGAAGCTCAACGCAACGCGATCGCCCTTGCTGCGCGCCCTTGTGGCCGCCCTGCTGGTGGTGATCGGCGCGGGCGGTGGCTACGCCATCGCTGCGCACAAGACCCTGACGCTCAACGTCGACGGGAACGCCATGACGGTCACGACCGTCAAGTCACAGGTGTCCGAGGTCCTGGCCGACTACGGATACGCGCTGACGGATCGTGACGATGTCGCTCCCGCCAAGCACGACGCGGTGCGCGACGGCGACACCATCGTGCTCAAGCGCTCGCGCCCGCTGGACATCTCCGTGGACGGGCAGGGCACCCAGCAGGTCTGGACCACCGCCAACACGGTGAACGACGCGCTGTCTCAGCTGTCCATGACCGACACCGCCCCGACCGCCGCCACACGTGGCAGCCGTCTCCCGTTGGAGGGCATGTCACTGGCGGTGGTCAGTGCCAAGACCGTGCGCCTGAACGACGGCGGCGCGATCAGCACCCCGCGTATCGCCGCGCCCACCGTGGGAACGCTCCTGGAGGCCATCGGTAACCCGCTGCAGCAGTTCGACACCGTCGATCCCGCGCCGAGCACTCCCGTGACCGCCGATATGCCGATCACTGTGACGCGTATCCGCGTCAGCAAGGTGACCGAACAGGCACCGCTGGCGCCGACTCCTCAGAAGATCGAAGACGCCGACATGAACATGAGCCGCTCGGTCGTCGAAGACCCGGGCGCTCCCGGTACTCAGGACATCGTGTACTCGGTGCTGACGGTCAATGGCCGCGAAACCGGGCGGATGCCGGTGTCCAACAACGTGCTGACCCCCGCCCGCGACTCGGTGCTGCGGGTTGGCGCCAAGCCGGGCACCGAGGTGCCCGCGGTGACTCGTGGCTCGGCGTGGGACGCATTGGCTTCCTGTGAGGCCGGTGGCAACTGGGCGATCAACACGGGCAACGGCTTCTACGGCGGCGTGCAGTTCGATTACGGGACCTGGCTGGCCCATGGCGGCGCCAAGTACGCACCGCGTGCCGACCTGGCGACGCGTGAGGAACAGATCGCCATCGCCGAGAAGACGCTGGCTGTGCAGGGTTGGGGCGCTTGGCCGGTATGCAGCGCGAGGGTCGGTGCCCGCTGACCATCAGGCTGCTCGGCCGCACCGAGATCCGACAACTGGCCAAGGATCTCGATTTCCGACCGACGAAGACGCTGGGCCAGAACTTCGTTCACGACGCCAACACCATTCGCCGGATTGTGTCGGCATCGGGTGTCGGTAAGGGTGATCACGTCATCGAGGTGGGGCCCGGCCTGGGCTCACTGACGCTGGGGCTGCTGGACAAGGGCTGCGCGGTGACCGCCGTCGAGGTGGATCCGGTGTTGGCTCGACGCCTTCCGGCCACCGTCAAGGAGCACTCGCACAGCGAGTTCAACCGGTTCTCGGTGATTCACCAAGACGTACTGAAGCTCACCCCCGCCGATATCACCGGGGATCCGCCGACGGCCATGGTGGCGAACCTGCCCTACAACGTCGCGGTCCCGGCACTGCTGCGGATTCTGACCGAATTCGAGTCGGTGAAGACCATTTTGGTGATGGTCCAGTCCGAGGTGGCCGATCGGCTGACGGCGGAGCCGGGTTCGCGGATCTACGGTGTGCCGAGTGTGAAGGTGCGCTACTTCGGCAAGGTGAAGCGTCTCGGTACGGTGTCTCCCGCGGTGTTCTGGCCGATTCCGCGGGTGTACTCGGGTCTGGTGCGCATCGACCGCCATCCTGATGCGATCTGGCCCTCCGACGCCGGGTTCCGTAAGGAGCTCTTCGACCTCATCGACATCTCATTCGCCCAGCGCCGCAAGACCTCTCGTAACGCATTCGCGGAGTGGGCGGGCTCGGGTGACGAGTCGGCACGCCGGCTGCTGGCTGCCAGTATCGATCCGGCGCGTCGCGGCGAGACGCTGGATGTCGCCGATTTCGCCCGGCTGCTGGAGCGTTCGGCGATCGTCTAGGTTCTACTTGTCTCCGAGGTTGGGCGGATCGTCCATCATCGGAGTCTCCGCGATCACCGGGTATTGCCCGGTGTAGCCCACGCGCTCGCGGGCCAGCTGCATGACGCGTTCCTTGGATAGGTACCAGCCGATGATGAGCAGCGGCGTGAAGATACCCAGAGCCACCAGGTTCCAATAGTTTTCGTAACACATGAGCACCAGCACCACCAGCAGGAAAATGAGTGTGGCGTACCCGGTGTAGGGAGCGCCGGGCATCTGGAACTTGCCGCGTTGCAAGATGCCCCGTTGCGTCCATTGGTACAGCCGCAGCTGACAGATGACGATGGTGGCCCACGAGGCGATGATTCCGAGTGCTGCCACATCTAGCGCGGTCTCGAACGCCTTGGCCGGGATGACCATGTTCATGAAGACGCCGACGACGGTGAAGCACGCGGTCAGTGCGATGCCTGCGAAAGGGACGCCGTTGGATGACATGCGGGACAAGAGTTGCGGTGCACTGCCATTCATCGACATGGAACGCAAGATGCGGCCGGTGCTGTACAGGCCCGCGTTCAGGCTCGACAGCGCGGCAGTGAGCACCACGAAGTTCATGATGTCGCCGGCGTAGGGCAGACCCACCCGGGAGAAGAACGTCACGAATGGGCTCTCGCCCTCCTTGTAGAGGGTGTAGGGCAGCAGCAATGCCAGCAGAATCAATGAGCCGACGTAGAAGACGGCGATACGAATCACCACGGCGTTGATGGCCTTCGGCATGACCTTCTCGGGGTTTTCCGTCTCACCCGCTGCGGTGCCCACCAATTCCACTGAGGCGTAGGCAAAGACCACACCGGAGGTGACCACCACCAGGGCCAATAGTCCGGTAGGGAAGAGTCCACCGTTGTCGGCGAGTATCGAGGGCCCGGTGGCTGCACCTTCGACGGTGAATCGTCCCGCCAAGAACACGATGCCGACGATCAAGAAGGCTACGAGTGCAACGACTTTGATGAGTGCGGCCCAGAACTCCATCTCGCCGAACAGCTTGACGCTGATCATGTTCATGGTGAGCACGATGACCAGGGCGATCAGTGCGATGGTCCACTGCGGAATGGCCTTGAATGATCCCCAGTAGTGCATGTACAGGGCGATCGCGGTGACATCCACAATCGAGGTGGCTGCCCAGTTGACGAAGTACATCCAGCCGGCGACGTAAGCGGCTTTCTCCCCGAGGAATTCGCGCGCGTATGACACGAAGGACCCCGATGACGGGCGGTGCAGCACCAGCTCGCCGAGGGCGCGCAGCATGAAGAAGACGAAGATGCCGCAGACCGCGTAGACGAGCCACAGGCTTGGCCCGGCCTCATGCAGTCGTTTTCCGGCGCCCATGAACAGGCCGGTGCCGATGGCACCGCCGATCCCGATCATCTGGACTTGGCGGTTCTTCAGGCCTTTGTGATATCCCTCGTCCTCGCGAGTGAGGGCGGACGTATCGTAATTAGCTGGAGATGCCATGGGGCGACGGTACCGGGGATTAGGTCATCGCGTGTGTCAAAAGTGTTATGAACTCCGTACATGTCGGATAGCGGCTTAACGGATCTTTGGCCATGGCCTTGGCGACGATCGAATCGAACGCTCGGGGGATGTCCTTATGGCGGTATGAGATCGGCCACGGAGTGGCGTTCAGGTGCAGGTCAGCGAGTCTCATCGCCGTGCGCGCGGTGAAGGGGGGTTTGCCGTCGAACAGTTCGACCGCGGTGCAGGCCAACGCATACTGGTCGGTGGCCGCCGTGACGGGTTGCCCGCGCAGCACCTCGGGTGCCGCGTAGGGCAGCGACGTCTGCACCACGGGCCTGCGCGGCCCGGAGGCGAGAGCAAGTTCCTGGGCGATACCGAAATCGGTGAGCACGGCGCCGCCCGAGCGCCGGCGCATGATGTTGGACGGCTTCACATCGCAATGCACCACCTGGGCGTCGTGGATATAGTCCAGCGCTCCGGCGATCTGTTGAAGGGTAGTTAGCTTGATGGGCATGATCCAGCTTTGATCTGTGCCCACCAAGTCTTTCGCCGAGCCGCCGGTGAGTGCTTCCATGGCCAGCCAATCGTCACCACGTTCGTAGACCGTGATGATGCGCGGGTGCGAAAATCTTTGGGCTAAATCAAATTCCCGGTGTAACCGGTCGATACTCTCGGGGTTTCGATGCCGTGGATCCAGCACCTTCAGGGCGACGTCCGGACCGTCATCGCGGTGCGCCAGGAAGACCTGTGCCGTACCGCCACGGCCCGCCACAGCGTCGATGACGTAGCCATGGAATTCGCCACCCGGTACCGGCATGCACCGAGGGTGTCACGAGTAGCCCAGCGTGGTGGCGGATTTCGTCCTACTACGCGTGTCTGGGGAACTCTGTGGTCACCGGATCTGGTCCCGCACCGACCGGCGCTGGGGGAGGCGGTACCGAACTTGCCGGCTGAGGTGTTCTGGGCGGCGGCAATGGCCGGGTGCGCACATTCAGCGGCCACCAGAACCAGCGGCCCAGCAGGGTCGCGATGGCTGGTGTCATGAACGACCGCACCACCAGGGTGTCGAAGAGCAGACCCAGACCGATGGTGGTACCCACCTGGCCGATGATCGTCAGATCGCTGATGGCCATGGCCATCATGGTGAAGGCGAACACCAGGCCCGCGGATGTCACCACGCTGCCGGTGCCACCCATTGCCCGGATCATGCCCGTCTTCAACCCGCCCGGTAGTTCTTCCTTGAGCCGGGACACCAGCAGCAGGTTGTAGTCGGATCCCACGGCGAGCAGCACGATGATCGCCATTTGCATGACCATCCAGTGCAATTCCTGCCCCAGGATGTACTGCCAGATGATGACCGACAAGCCGAATGACGCGCCCAGAGACAGCAACACGGTGCCGACGATCACCAGCGAGGCCACGAAGCTTCGGGTGATGAGCAGCATGATCAGGAAGATCAGGCACAGCGCGGAGATGCCGGCGATCATCAGGTCGTATCGGGCGCCGTCGGACATGTCCTTGAATGTCGCTGCGGTGCCGCCCAATTCGATCTTGGCATCCTCAAGGGGAGTGCCCTTGACGGCTTCGATCGCGGCCAGCTTGATGGGCTCGATATGTGAAAGTCCTTCGGGCGATGTGGGATCACCGCGATGCGAGATGATCATGCGCAGCGTCTTGCCGTCGGGGGACAGGAACATCTTGAGGCCGCGCTTGAAGTCGGGGTTGTCGAAGATCTCCGGCGGCAGGTAGAAGGAGTCGTCGTTCTTGGCCTTGTCGAAGGCCTTGCCCATGGCGGTCGAGTCCTTGCTCATCTCGTCCATCTGGTTGTACATGCCGCCCATGGTGCTGTACATCGTCAACATCATGTTTTGCATGGATTCCATGAGCGGGATCATGTCCCGCATATCGGCAACCATCTGGGGCATGATGACGTCCATCTTCTCCATCGAGAGGACCATGCCGTCCATGTTCTCGGTGAGCTCATCGATCTTGTCGAGCACCTCGAAGATCGATCGGAACGCCTGGCAGACCGGGATATCGAAGCAGTGCTTCTCCCAATAGAAATAGTTCTTGATGGGGCGGAAGAAGTCGTCGAAGTTCTCGAGGCTGTCCCGCATGTCGTGGATGGTGCCCTGCAGGGTGTGCATCTCGACGATCATCTGGTGCATCACGCCGGTGAGCTCGGTCATGTTGGCCAGCATCTTTTTCATGGTGTTCACCATGAGGCCCATTTGGTCGGCCTGGACCTTCATATCGGCCATCCGGTCCTTCATCAGCTTCATGTTCTGAACCTGGCCGACGCCCTGGGCGCTGATGAGGAAGGGGATGGAGCTGTGTTCGATCGGGGTGCCTTGAGGACGGGTAATCGCTTGCACGCGTGCGATACCCGGAACCTTGTAGACAGCCTTGGCCAGCTTGTCGATCACCAGGAAGTCCGCGGAGTTCCGCATATCGTGATCTGACTCCAGCACCAGCATTTCCGGGTTCATCCGGGCCGGGTCGAAGTGCCGGTCGGCGGCCTGGAAGCCCTGGTTCGCGGGGATGTCCTTGGGGATGTACTTCTTGTCGTCGTAGCTGGTCTGGTAGCCGGGAAGCGCGGCCAGTCCGATGATCGCGATCGCCATCGATGCGGCCAGGATCGGGCCCGGCCAGCGGGTGATCGCGGCACCGATACGGCGCCAGGTGCGAATTCGCATGGCGCGCTTGGGCTCGAACAGGCCGAAGCGGCTTCCAATGGTGATCAGCGACGGTCCCAGGGTGAGGGCGACGGCCACGGCCGTCAGAACCGCGACGGCGCAGGGCACGCCCAGGGTCTGGAAGTAGGGCATGCGGGTGAAGCTCAGGCAGTACATGGCGCCGGCGATCGTCGATCCCGTGCCCAAGATGACATGTGCTGTGCCATGGAACATGTCGTAGTACGAGGCTTCGCTATCCAGCCCCTTGACCCGGGCTTCCTGATATCGCCCGATGAGGAAGATGGCGTAGTCGGTTCCCGCCGCGATGACCAGCACCACAAGGAGGTTCACCGCGAAGGTGGACAGTCCGATGATGTGGTTGTCACCGAGCACCGAGATCACTCCGCGTGCGGCGCCCAGCTGGATGCCCACCATGAGCAGTACCAACAGCACGGTGAAGAACGATCGGTAGAAGAACGCCAGCATCACGATGATGACGATGAAAGTCAGCCCGGTGATCTTGATCATGCTGCTGTCGCCGGCGTGGGCCAAGTCGGTCTGCAGGGCGGCGGGCCCGGTGACGTAGACCTTGAGCCCGTCCGGCATCGGCTTGGGGTTGCCCTGCGCGTCGGTGGTCAGTTTCTTGATGATGTCGCGGACGGACTCGATCGATTCATTCGCGAGCGTCTCGCCCATGTCACCGGCCAGGTTCACCTGTACGTAGGTGGCCTTGCCGTCGGTGCTCTGCGCGCCGGACTCGGTGAGCGGATCGCCCCAGAAGTCCTGAACGTGCTGAACGTGTTTGGTGTCCGCGCGCAGCTGCGTCACCATTTCGTCGTAGAACTTGTGCGCGCCGGGGCCCAGCGGTTGGTCGCCCTCCAGCACGATCATGGCCGCGCTGTTGGAGTCCGACTCCTGGAAGAGCCGTCCCATGTTCTTCATGGCCTTCATCGACGGCGCGTCGTTGGGGCTCAGCGAAACGGTGTTCTCTTGACCGACCTGTTCCAGCTGAGGCGCCGAGAGGGCGAGGATGACGACGACCGCCACCCATGCGATGACGATGGGAACCGACAGGCGCCGAATCCATTTGGCGATGAATGTGGGCTCGCCGTTGGCGTGTGCCCCGCTCATGCGGACTTCACAAAGCAGTAGACGTAGGCGCTCACCTCGTTGGTATACCTCTCGTCTTTTATCTCGCCATTGGCCGTGATGCGGCAGCCCAGTCCGTCAGCATTGCGGGTTTGAGCCAGGATGTTGCCCGTCATCGACGGTGCCGTCGTGACGATCTCAATCGACCACGGTAGCGTCGCCCCGTTGATCTGGTGGGGCTCCCCTTCCTTGTCGATGTAATTGATGTCGGCGATGGTTCCGGGCGGGCCGAAGATGTCGTAGACCACGTGCTTGGGCTTGGAGTTGTTTTTGTCGTCGGTCATGCTGCCGGCGTAGGTGGGCAGCTGATGAGAACCGAAGATGCCGCGAATGCGCCATACCGCAAAACCCGCGATAGCCAGGACAAGCACCATGACCATCGGGATCCACGCCCGCTTCAATGCGCTGAGAATCGCAGGACCCCTTCACCCGTGTGCTGTCGAACAGATCGTTTACCGGAAAGTGCATGAAGCGTTCACGTATAACGCATAGCGTGTGCGTTACAGGCAACCTACCAGCGGGTAAGTGCGCCCGCAAGTCACACGCCGTGCGTTATCTTGAGGTGGATGACACATCTGGGTTTCCGGCGCGCACGTTCGGAGGAGAACAAGCGTCAACGTGCGGCAACGATCGTGGAAGCGGCGCGCTCGCTGGCGCTGGAGTCCGGTGTCGCGTCGGTCACTCTCACGGGTTTGGCCAATCGTGCGGGTGTCCATCACTCCGCGGTGCGCCGCTACTTCAGCTCCCATAAAGAGGTGCTGCTGAGGCTCTCGACAGAAGGTATGGCCGCGTTGGCCGAATCCGTGTGCTCGGAATTGGACGGCTCGCGGGAGCGGTCGCCCGCAGATGTCGGTGCCGTGCTGTCGCGTGCTCTCATCGAGGCACCGCTGTTCTGCGATCTGCTGGGCAGTCATTATCTGCACCTTGAGCACGAGGTCGAACTCGGCCAGGTCCGGGAGGCTCAGCGGGTCAACCAGGCGGCGGCGATGACGATGGTCGACGCGATAGAACGCGCGGTGCCGGAGCTGGACCGCAACAGCGCGCTCGACATCGTCACTTCGGCCTTCGCGCTGTCCGGAATGCTGTGGCAGTTCACTCATCCCCCCGAAGGGCTTGAGCACGATTTCAAGGAAGAGCCGGGCTTTCCGCAAGACTGGGACACGGATTTCGCCAGCACGCTGACGAGGCTGCTCACCGCCACCTGCATCGGGGCCGCGAAAACGCCTTAGC
Source organism: Mycobacteroides chelonae (assembly GCF_016767715.1). Classification (NCBI taxonomy): domain Bacteria; kingdom Bacillati; phylum Actinomycetota; class Actinomycetes; order Mycobacteriales; family Mycobacteriaceae; genus Mycobacteroides; species Mycobacteroides chelonae. The sequence goes on from NZ_CP050145.1 coordinate 1,143,093, forward strand.
TCAGCCGCTTTTCGAACCAGTGGTGCGCGTACTTTTCGTCGTTGAACGCGGCGACCTCGCTGTAGCCCGCCGAGCGGTACATCGCGATCGCTTCGGTAAGAGCCCGGTTGGTGTCCAGGCGAATCGTGCGGGCGCCGTGGGTGATTGCTCGCTGCTCAAGCTCGGCGAGAATTCGTTTCCCGAGTCCCATACCGCGGACATTGGGGGAAATCCACACTCGTTTGACTTCGGCCGTTTCGATGATGCCGCCAGCGTCCCTGAGGAGCTTGAGCCCACCGCAGCCGACGGGCTCTTCGTGCAGGGTTGCGACGAGGAACAGTCCGGCGGGGGCGCAGAGTTCGGCGTCGCCGGCGGGGAGCGTCAGCGCGGGATCAAACCCGCCCGAGAATCTCGCCGAGATCTCGTCGAAGTAGGCGCGAATGCAATACCGGGCCTTCGGGGAGCGGGTGTCCATGACGGCGATCTGAACCTGCGAGGCCACAAAGAGTCGTTCGACTTCAGCCATGGCATCGGCGAGCCGTTGCCGCTGGCTGAAGCTGAGCGGTTCCAGGATCGAACGCGCCAGGTCGTCCGAGCGACGATCCAGCTCGGACAGTTCGGTGTGGCCTGCGGGCGTCAGGCGCGCGGTGCGCACCCGGGTGTCGCCGTCCGCGGCATTCACCTCGATGAGCCCACCGCCTTCCAGGGCGCGCAACAGCCGGCTGAGGTACCCCGAGTCCAGTCCCAGGCGGGCACGCAGCTCGCGGATATCGCATCCCCCCGAGAGCCCGGAACCGTTGGCGCCGATCTCCCACAACACCCGCGACTGCCCCAGAGGGCGGTCCCGGGTGAGGTATTCGCTCTCGAGGACGCCTATTCGTTGGGTGACGGTTCTGTTGAAGCTGCGCAACCCGTCGACCAGGGCATCGGTCATTTACCTGACTTTAGTCAGGTAAAGCCGCGATGTCTTCGTTGTTGGACGGGTAACGGCCAAGTGCGCCGCCAGAACGTACCCTCATGGGCGTGTCCGAGACCGTCTCCGATTGGGTGCCCACCGGCGCGGTGACCGTTCGGGCGCCCGGCAAGGTCAATCTCTACCTCGCCGTCGGAGACCTGCGTGACGACGGCTATCACGAGCTGACCACCGTTTTCCATGCGGTGTCACTGGCCGATGACGTCACGGTTCGGGATGCCGACGTGCTGTCGGTCGACGTCGTCGGGCAGGGCGAGGGGACGGTGCCCACCGACGAGCGCAACCTTGCCTGGCAGGCTGCCGAACTCTTCGCCGACCATGTGGGCCGCGCCCCCGACGTGTCGATCTTCATCAACAAGGACATCCCGGTCGCAGGCGGTATGGCCGGCGGATCCGCCGATGCGGCCGCGGTGCTGGTCGCGATGAACGAGCTCTGGCGCGCCGGTGTGCCGCGCCGCGATCTGCACCACCTGGCCGCGCGGCTCGGCAGCGATGTCCCGTTCGCATTGCACGGGGGAACCGCCCTGGGCACGGGCCGGGGTGAGCAGCTGGCCACGGTTTTGGCGCGCAACGTCTTTCACTGGGTGTTCGCGTTCGCCGACGGGGGTTTGTCGACACCCGATGTGTTCCGGGAGATTGACCGGCTGCGCGAGAACGGCGATCCGCCGCGGCTCGACGAGTCCGACGAATTGCTCGGGGCGCTCGCTGCCGGGGATGCACGCCGGTTGGCGCCGCTGCTGGGCAATGAGCTGCAGGCCGCTGCGGTGAGTCTCAATCCGGGGCTGCGGCGCACGCTCCGGGCAGGGGAATCCGCGGGCGCTCTCGCCGGAATCGTGTCCGGTTCCGGCCCCACGTGTGCGTTCTTGTGTACCTCGGCCGACGATGCGGTGCAGGTGGGTGCCGAGCTCGCCGGCGCCGGCGTGTGCCGGACCGTCCGGGTGGCCAGCGGGCCCGTGCATGGCGCGCAGGTCATCCAGGGCCGCAGCGACGGCTAGACACGCCGAATAGTGCGACACGCCGAACGGCCAGATCACAGTGGGTTTTGACGGCGATTAAGAAAAGCCTAAGATGCTACGGGATCGTACGAAGGCATCCGGACTGTCACCTGAACGATATGAATCCGCTGCTAACGGCCCCGCGCGCGCCTACCGCGCGTCGCGGCAGCTGTGGCGGACCATCCGATAAGGACGCGTGACTCGCCCAACAGGCCTAGGCCAGGAGGAACTGTGAGCAGGTTTACCGACGAGCTCTACGCCAATGCGCTGTCCAGCAGCAAGGGCATGGTCACCGGCGAACCCGACACCCCCGTTCGGCACACCTGGAAGCAGGTCCACGAGCGCGCCAAGCAGCTGGCCGGTGGTCTGGCCGCCGCAGGTCTCGGACCTGACGATGCGATCGGCATGTTGGTGGGTATGCCCGTCGAGATCGCCCCGGCGATCCAGGCGGTGTGGATGCGTGGTGCCTCGCTGACGATGCTGCACCAGCCGACCCCGCGCACCGACCTCGCCGTGTGGGCCGAGGACACCCTCAAGGTTGTCGACATGATCGGGGCGAAGGCCGTCATCGTGTCTGCCCCGTTCGACGCCGCCGCACCGGTGCTGGAGGAGAAGGGCGTCATCGTCGTCCAGATCAAGGATCTGTGGGACGCCGATGCGATCGAGCCCCTGGATGTCGACGAGGATGCTGTGGCGCTCATGCAGCTGACCTCGGGGTCGACGGGTTCCCCGAAGGCGGTCAAGATCACCCACCGCAACCTCTACGCCAACGCGCACGGCATGTACGTCGCCTCCAAGTACAAGCCCGAGTCCGACGTGATGGTCAGCTGGTTGCCGCTGTTCCACGATATGGGCATGGTCGGCTTCCTCACGGTGCCGATGTTCTTCGGTGCCGAGCTGGTGAAGATCACCCCGATGGACTTCATGCGCGATGTTCTGTTGTGGGGCAGGCTGATCGACAAGTACAAGGGCACCATGACGGCCGCCCCGAACTTCGCCTACTCGCTGTTCGCCAAGCGGCTGCGCAACCAGGCCAAGCCGGGCGACTTCGACCTCTCGACCCTGCGATTCGTGCTCTCCGGCGCCGAGCCGGTGGATCCGGCCGTGGTCCACGACCTGTGCGATGCCGGAAAGCCCTTTGGGTTCAAGCCCTCCGCGATGGTTCCTGCCTACGGCATGGCCGAAACCGCCTTGGCCGTGTCCTTCTCGGAGGTTGAAGCCTCCGGTCTCATCGTCGACGAGGTTGACGCCGACCTGTTGGCCGCCCTGCGTCGCGCGGTTCCCGCCACCCGCGGAAATCTGCGCCACCTGGCGACACTCGGCCCGCTGCTGCCCGGCATCGAGGCGCGTGTCATCGATGAGGACCTGAATGTGCTGCCCCCGCGCGGCGTTGGCGTCATCGAGCTGCGGGGTGAGTCGGTGACCCCCGGCTATGTGACCATGGGTGGTTTCCTGGCCGCGCAGGACGAAAACGGTTGGTACAACACCGGTGACCTCGGATACCTGACCGAGAAGGGTCACGTCGTGGTCTGCGGTCGTGTCAAGGACGTCATCATCATGGCGGGCCGCAACATTTACCCGACCGATATCGAACGTGCGGCCGGCCGCGTCGAGGGTGTGCGGCCGGGTTGTGCGGTCGCCGTGCGGCTGGAAGCCGGGGTGGACCCCAAGAATCAGCGCGAGACCTTCGCGGTTGTGGTGGAGTCCAACGCATTCGAGAACGCGGATGAGGTTCGCCGGATCGAGCAGCAGGTCGCGCACGAGGTCGTTGCCGAGGTCGATGTGCGTCCGCGCAACGTGGTGGTGCTTGGACCGGGCAGCATTCCGAAGACGCCGTCCGGCAAGCTGCGCCGCTCGACATCGGTGGCCCTCGTCATCTAAGCGCCGTTACCGTCGCGCATGTGATCCGAGTCGTTCCGTGAGCACCGCGGCGCCCTCACCGCTCAGGCACTCGAGCATTCGTGGCCTGCCGGCCAGCACCGATGTGAACGCGGCGGCCGGGCCGTGCACCTCCGGGCCCGATCTTCCGTGAGCCCAGCGGACATCCGTTGCACGCAACTGGAGCCCACGTGCGGTGAAGTATGCGGGGACAAACGGATTCGGCAGTCCCACTTGAGTGTTGAGCACCTTGACGAGAATGTCCGCGGGTATCGAAGATGCGCGGTCGAGTGCGAACAGGATGTCCAGTTCGTGGACCACGTGATCACCCAGGAGCAGGCTGCGCGGAAACACCTTGCCGATTCCGGTGGGTCGGTTGATGAGCCCGCGGTAATCGCCCAGGAGTTCCTCGGGCGATCGATCGGCTGCCAGACTTTTTGCCGTTCTGGTGTTTTCTCGGTCGAATGACCATTGTCGGATCACTCCCGCGGTGATGCCGCGTACCGGGGCGCTGCATCCAATCACCAGATGCGCCAACACCTCGTGGTTCGACCACTCGGTGCAGAGGCTGGGGCCCAGCCAGTCCGCCGGGCTGAGGTCCGCCACGGCATCGAGGAACCTCGCGTCGTTGGCGCGCAGGATGTCAGCGTGCGACATGAAGGTGCTCTCGAAGAAACAGGGTTTGCTCGGAGAGCGCACGCTCCAGCACCGGTGGCTGATAGATATCGAAATGGCCTGACTCGTAGTGGAGTTCGACGCCGCGGGGCGCGCCACGCGCCACCAGCTCGGCATAACGGGGACTCGTCAGTTCCTCGCGGTCGCAGACGCAGACCAGTAGTGGTGCGGAAATTTTCCGTGCGCGACGCAGGGCAGAGGTGAATACCAGTGTGGATGCCTCGGCGGCCGTCATCCGGTTGTCGAACTCATGGCCGGGTGGGCAGGTCGACTCCCAGCCGGCCAGGGCGCCATCGGTGCTCACCAGTGCTGAGCTTCCCGGTGGTCCCACAATCGGCACATACCGTCTCGGTCGACCGAATGCCATGCGCAGCAGATCTTCGACGATTGAGAGGCCGAGCCGCATCATCGACCAGAGGCTGGAAGTGCGCGCGGCCCCGGGCCCGTGCACGATGGGGCACTGGATGACCGCTGCGGCGAGATCGTCACGACCGGCGGCCACCAATGTCACGTGCATGGCTCCGAGGCTGGTGCCCCACAACGCGATGCGATCGCCATCGATATCTGGGTGGTTCTGCAGGAACGCGATGGCCGACTCGACATCGTGGCGTTGCTTTCGCATCGAGAATTGTTGGCGCGGTGAACCTTCGGAGGCGCCTGTGTGGCGGTAGTCGAATGCCAGCGTGGCGATCCCCGCCGACGCGAAGTGCCTCTCGTACTGCGGCAGCATCATGTCGTGGGTGGCGCCCAGGCCGTGCACTAGTACCACCGCGGGATGGCGCCCGGGCTCGGCGGGGCGGGTGAGCCATCCGGCGCATCGAATGCCGGCAGATGAGAATCCGACACGTTCGGTAGTGGAGGTCGTCATGAGGTCTCTCCCTGAGTTCTATAGGTACGATGTACGTATAGATCGAGACTGCAATACGTACGATGTACTTGTCAAGGGAGCTTGATGAAAGCGCGCTTCACCAGGGATGAGATAGCGGCTACCGCACTGGAACTCGTAGATGCCAAGGGGTTGGCAGCGCTGAGCATGCGATCGTTGGCGTCGGCGCTGGGTACCGGGCCGATGACGCTCTACAACTATGTCGATGACAAGGAAGGGCTGGAGGAGCTGGTGGTGACGGCGGTGATGGCCGCCGTGCCGGCGTACAAGCCGTCTGCGAATTGGCGGTCCGATGTCGAACGGATCGCGCGGGGCATCTGGACTGCGGTAGGTAAGCACCCGGCCGCCATCCCGTTGGTGCTCACCCGTCGAATGTCCTCGCCTGCCGGTTTCGCGGTGATCGATGCACTCATTGCTGCACTCGGCCGCGCTGGGCTTGAGGAGGAGAGTCGGCTGGCCGCGTTCCGGGCGGTGCTGGGATTCGCTCTTGGCTCCGCGCAGGCCGGCCTCGGAGATGACAACAGGGGAGCCGCGATTCGGATCGGCGGGGTCGCCGGTGATGTCTATCCGAACGTGGCGGCACTCGCCAAAGTGGCGCAACAGAGCAGTCCTGCAACCGAATTCACGCTCGGGATCACCATGCTGCTCGATGGGATCGCGATGCGGGGGCGCTGACTACTCGAACGGAACGGGTGGCATCCTGACCACCTGGGCGGCATAGCTCAGTCCGGCCCCGTATCCGATGAGCAGGGCCAGATCGCCCGGCTTGGCGGCGCCGGTGGACAGCAGGCCCTCCATGGCCAACGGAACCGAAGCGGCAGAGGTGTTGCCCGTGTGTTCGATGTCGTTGGCGATCACCGCATCCGAACGCAGGTGCAGGTTCTTGGCCAGGAGTTCGTTGATCCGGCTGTTGGCCTGGTGCGGGACGAAGACATCGATATCCTCCGGGCCCACCTTGGCTGCTTCCAGGGCGCGCTGGCCCACCTTGCCCATTTCGAATGCGGCCCAACGGAATACCGAGGTGCCCTCGATGCGCAGATAGGGTCGCGGGCCCTCGGGGTCGGGTGCCGCCGCGAAGTCCATCCAGTCGATGTCCTGACGAATGGCGTTGGCCTGGCTGCCATCGCTGCCCCACACCGTGGGGCCGATGCCCTGTTCGGCGGTCTCGCCGACGACAACCGCGCCGGCCCCGTCGCCGAAGATGAAGCAGTTGCCGCGGTCGGTCATATCCAGTGCGGGGGAGAGCTTTTCGGAGCCGATGACCAGCACCTTGCTGGCGCTGCCACCGCGGATCATGTCGCCCGCCACACCCACCGCGTATCCGAATCCGGCACAGCCGGCGGACAGGTCGAACGCCGGGACACCCTGTGCTCCTAGCGTGGTGGCGACGGCCGGGGCGGACGCCGGTGTCTGCAGATAGTGGGTGCTGGTGGCGAGGATCACCGCATCGATCTCGGCGCCGGTGAGCAGCGCGTTGGCGATGGCCTTACGCCCGGCCTCGATGGCCAGGGTCTGGGCGGATTCTTCCTTGGCAGCGAACCGGCGGGTCTTGATGCCGGTGCGGGTGTAGATCCACTCGTCCGAGGATTCGATGCGCTCGCAGATCTCTTCATTGGTGACGACGCGTTCGGGACGGTATGCCCCCAGGCTGAGCAGGCCGATCTTGTTGATGCCGGTGATCTCCGCGATGTCGGTCATGAGGAGACCATAGCGGGGCCGCCCGGATGTCTAACCCCAGGCATGTACCTGATTCTGTGCTGCTTCCAGGCCGAGGCGGATCAGCAGCTCAGTCGCATCGACGCCCTGTTCGCAGAGCAACGGAACCTGTTCGCTTTCTGTCTTGGCGAAATTCTCCAGCACGAAGGCCGCAGGGTCCTTGCGGCCGGGTGGGCGCCCGACGCCCAGGCGGACCCGCAGATAGTCCTTGGTGCCCAGTGCTTGCGATACCGAGCGCAGCCCGTTGTGGCCGCCCTCGCCGCCGCCGAGCTTGAGACGCACAGTGCCGAAATCGAGATCCAGCTCGTCGTGCATGACGATGACGTTCCCGGGGGGAACGGAAAAGAACTTGGCCAGCGCGGCCACCTGAGGGCCGGATGTGTTCATGAACGTGCGTGGTTTGGCCAGATTCACGGCCCGGCCGCCGAGGCGAATCGTTGTCGCCTCGGCGCCGGACTTCTTGTGCGGCTTGAACGTTGCGCCGTCCTTGGCCGCCAACAGGTCGGCGACCATGAATCCGAGGTTGTGCCGGGTCTTGGCGTAGGTCGGCCCGGGGTTGCCCAGGCCGACCACCAGCACGGCATCGTCGGATAGAGGCACGGATTACTCCGCTCTACTCTTCGGAGGAGCCCTCGGCGGCCTCGTCCGCGGCGGGAGCCTCGGCAGCACCTTCGCCGCCGCCACCCTCGGCGTCCATCTCGTCGGCGGTCGGGGCCGCGACGACGTTGATGACCAGGGTCTCGGGATCGGAGATCAGGGTCGAGCCCTTGGGCAGCTCGATCGATCCGGCGGTGATCTGGGTGCCCGCGGCAAGGCCCTCAACCGACACGGTGAGGAACTCGGGGATCGACAGCGCCTCGGCCTCGATCTCCAGGGTGTTGGCGTCCTGGGTGACCAGGGTGCCGCTCTCGGCGTCGCCCTCGATGTGGACGTTCACCTCAACGGTGACCTTCTCGCCCTTGCGCACGACCAGCAGGTCCGCGTGCACCAGGTTGCGGCGGATGGGGTGAATCTCGATGGTCTTGGTGAGGGCCAGCTGCTCGCGCCCCTCGATGTCCAGGGTCAGGATGGCGTTGGTGCCGGTGTGGCGCAGCACGGCCGCGAAATCGCGGGCCGGCAGGTTCAGGTGCTCGGGGGTGGTGCCGTGGCCGTACAGGACCGCGGGAACCAGGCCGTCGCGGCGGGCGCGGCGCGAGGCGCCCTTGCCGGTGTCCGTGCGGACGGTGACGGTGAGGTTATTGCTGGTGGGGGCGTTCTTCTTGGACATCTGGTCAACTCCTTGCGTTTCGTGAGACACGGCGCAGGGAGGACATCAGGATGACGCCCATGATCCCGTCGATAACGGTGGGAAGACCCACCCTCGCCGTGACAGCCCGTTCAGAGTAGCCGAGCCCGGACCTGAAAGACCAATCAGCGGGGGTGTCAGAGAGGGAAGGACACCCCGGTGAGCTGCTCGGACAGGTGCCATAGGCCCTTAGCGCTCTCGGCGTCCTGGGCTCTGCGGCTGCGGCCCACCTGCTTGGGGTAGCCCTTGGCTTCGAACGGGCCGTCCGGCCCGATGTACGTGTCGCCCGGCAGATCCTGGGATGCGGCGTACAGCGTGGGCAGGGCGCCGTGTGCGGCATCCTGCGCAAAGAGGTTGCCGGTCTTCAAGGCGATCTCGAAGATCGGGTTCCCGCTGTGCGACTGCAGCTCGGTGGCGGCCACACCCGGATGGACGGTCAGCGCGCGCACCGGCGATCCGGCCGCGCTCAGCCGGCGCTGCAGTTCCTTGGTGAACAGCAGGTTGGCGAGCTTGGATGCGCCATACGCTCCGGCGCGGGTGTATCCGCGCCGCTCGTAGTTGAGATCGGCGAGGTCGATCTTCCCGGCGCGATGAGCGACCGATGCCACCGCGATCACACGGTCGGTGATCTTGGGGAGCAACAGATTGGTGAGTGCGAATGCGCCGAGATGGTTTGTGCCGATTTGGCTTTCGAAGCCATCGACGGTCTTGGCCTGCGGCACCATCATGATGCCGGCGTTGTTCACCAGGATGTCGGCGGTATCGACGGTGTCGGCGAAGGCACGCACCGACGCCAGATTGGCGACGTCGACCTGACGCACCTCGGTGCTTCCCTTGATCGAGGACTGGGCGGCCTTGCCCTTCTCGGTGTTGCGCACCGCCATGACGACATGGGCGCCCACGCGAGCCAGCTCGCGGGCGGTCTCCAGGCCGAGTCCACTATTGGCTCCGGTGATGATGACGGTGCGGCCTTCAAATGACGGCAGCGCCGCGGCGGTCCATTTGGTCACGGGAGCTGACCCTAATGCTCAAGCTCGATACCGTCGAGGGCGTGACTTTTGAGGCAGACGTCGACGCCTTCCTTTCGGGCCTGCAGTCCCCACCCCGCCTGCTCGGTATCGGAGAACCGACCCATGGGCCGCAGGAGTTCGGTTACCTGCGCAACCGGCTGCTTCGTCACCTTGTGGTCGAGCGCGGCTTCCGGTCGGTCACGCTGGAGAGTGACGCCGTGGCCGGATTCGCCGTCGACCGGTATGTGACGGCAGGGGAGGGCACCCTCGACGAGGTGCTCGACGCCGGATTCAGTCACGGGTTCGGTGCGTATCCGGCCAGCCGCGAGCTCGTCGCGTGGCTACGCGACTGGAACAGCGGCCGAGCACCCGGCGAACAGGTGCGGTTCTACGGTTTCGACGCCACCACCGAGATGATGGCGTCGCCAAGTCCGCGCGACACCCTCCTCGCGGTGCACGGGTATCTGTCGAACGGTGGTGCCGCCCTGCCTTACTCCGAGGAGGTGATCACCGATCTGGTGGGTGAAGATGCCGCCTGGTCTCACCCGGACGCCATGCTCGATGCCACCGTCTCGATCGGCCGATCGGCTCCGGCACGCGCATTGCGGCTGGTTGCCGATGAACTCGTGATCGCGTTGGCGAGGTACGCCCCCGCGTTGCGCGCCTCGACCTCGCCGCAGCAGTTCTGGCAGATGTGCACCGTCGCCCGCGCGGCAGTGAGCCTGCTGCGGGCACATTTCGCGATGGCCGACCCTGGCCCGGATCGCATGTCCACCATGCTGGGTGTCCGGGATGCGCTCATGGCCGAGAATCTGGAGGCTATCGCCGAGGCCGAAATGCATAGGGGCCCAACGTTGGTGTTCGCCCACAACGAGCACCTGCAGCGACATCAGAGCACGGTGTCCATGGGCCCTGCGCAGGCGAGTTGGTGGTGCGCCGGAGCGCTGGTGGCCTCGGCCGATCGTGTCCCGTACGCGGTCATCGCAAGCGATTTCGGCACTCATGAAGCCGCGAACATCGGCGTGCCGCACGCTGCCACCCTCCAGGGATGGATGTGGGGCTGGGAATCCGATCGGATCCTGTTTCCTGTTGGCGAGATACCGGATGGACTGCTCGCCCGTCAGGACGTGGCCCCGCAGACGGGTTGTTACCCGGTTGACCCCGGCCAGCTCACGGGCGTGGATGCCATCGCATTCATTCGGTGCCTCAGCGCTTCGTGATCTTCAGGCCGCCGGTGAGAGCGGCGACGTCCGTGGCCAGTGCCGACGCCTGCGCCTCGGTGGTGGTCACCGTGAGCTGCACGAGGTAGTGCAGCGGTCCGTCCGGCACGATGACGTCCCGATTCCACGCGTGCACCCGGACATTCTGGTTGTCGTAGGTGCCTTCGATGGCGGCCGACGGGTACCCCTGAAAGTCGTCGAGGGATGAGCTGATCTTTTGAAAGCCCTGGGCGTTCTGCGCGTCGACGAACCCGTGCTCGGTGATCGCCGTGCGGGCGTCCAGGGCACCCTCCAGCCTGATGAGGTAGATCACTGCGCTGGGTGTTCGTCCTTGATCGGCCGCGCTGGGTTTGTCACTGACCAGGTAGGCGGGTTCGAACGCGCCCAGATTCTCCCAGCCTTCGGGCAGCGGCATCTCGACGCGCACGTTCGCCGAACTCTCCGGCGACACCGGGACTACCTTGACGCCGGCGCTTTGCAGGTACTCGTTCATCGAGGTCGGCGTGGTGGTGGGTGTCGCCGTGGTGCTCGATGCCGAGCTGCTTGACGAACCAGCTTGTGGCTCGGGTTGTTTCGACTCGCATCCGGCGGTCGCGAGCGCCAGCAGGCACCCCGCGACCAGCGCGGCGCTACGCATTCCCGTCGAAAAGTCCTGTTACCGAACCGTTCTCGAAAACCTCGCGGATGGTGCTGGCGAGCAGCGGCGCAATCGACAGCACCGTCAGCTGGGGGAAGCGCTTCTCCTCGCCGATGGGCAGCGTGTTGGTGACCAGCACCTCGCGGGCGCCACAGTTGGCCAGGCGCTCGGCGGCAGGGTCGGACAGCACGCCGTGGGTGGCGGCAATCACGACGTCCTTGGCACCGGCCTCGTGCAGCAGCCCGACGGCCCCGGCGATGGTGCCACCGGTGTCGATCATGTCGTCGGTGATGACGCAGGTCTTGCCGGTGACGTCACCGACGACGCGGTTGGCCTTGACCTGGTTGGGCACTCGCGGGTCACGTGTCTTGTGGATGAAGGCCAGCGGCACACCGCCCAGGGAGTCGGCCCACTTCTCGGCGACGCGCACGCGCCCGGAGTCCGGCGACACGACGACGACATCTTCGCCATTGCTCACGTAGTGCTCGGCGATGTATCCACACAGCAGCGACTGGGCGCGCATGTGATCCACCGGTCCGTCGAAGAAGCCCTGAATCTGGTCGGTGTGCAGGTCCACCGTGACGATGCGGTCGGCGCCCGCGGTCTTGTACAGGTCTGCCACCAGGCGCGCCGAGATCGGCTCGCGGCCACGGTGCTTCTTGTCCTGGCGCGCATAGGGGTAGAACGGCAGGATCGCGGTGATCCGCTTGGCGCTGCCCCGCTTGAGCGCATCGATCATGATCAGCTGTTCCATCAGCCACGTGTTCAGCGGTGCCGGATGCGATTGCAAGACGAACGCGTCGCAGCCGCGTACCGACTCCTCGAAGCGCACGAAGATCTCGCCGTTGGCGAAATCGCGGGCGGTCTGCGCGGTCACCTGGACGTCGAGTTCCTTGGCGACCTGTTCGGCCAGTTCAGGGTGCGCACGACCCGAGAACAGCATCAGATTTTTGCGGTTATCGGTCCAGTCGGTGCTCACGGCGCAGCTAGTCCTCTTGGGTTCGTAATTTTGGGCTTCACAAGGACGGCGCCGGGTACCGGCCCGCCGGGATAATGGTACGGACCTTTCCCCGGTGACTGGGAGCGGGTTGCCGGAATTTGAACGCGAGATGTCCAACCGCGGTTTTCCGAGGCCGTGTTCGCCCTCGGTGGTCAGGAATCCCTGGACGCTTCTTCGGCGGCCCTGGCCGCATCGCTTCCGGGGCGTTTCTGGGCCACCCAGCCTTCGATGTTGCGCTGTGGGCCGGCCGACACGGCCAGCGCGCCCGGCGGCACGTCCTCGCGAATGACCGTGCCCGCGCCGGTGTACGCACCGTCGCCGACGGTCACCGGGGCCACGAACATAGTGTCCGATCCGGTCTTCACATGCGAGCCGATGACGGTGCGCCGCTTGGTTTCTCCGTCGTAGTTGACGAAGACGCTGGATGCGCCGATGTTGCTGTGCTCGCCGATATCGGCATCGCCCACATAGGTCAGGTGCGGCACCTTGGTGCCCCGGCCCACCGTCGAGTTTTTGACCTCCACGAACGCGCCCAGCTTGGCGCTCTCGTCGGTCACCGTGCCCGGCCGCAGGTAGGTGTACGGCCCGATCACCGATCGCGCACCGATGGTGGCGCCCTGGCCGTGGGTGCGGATGACAGTGGCCGAGTCGCCCACCGTGACGTCGATGAGGGTGGTGTCGGGGCCGATGTGGCAGTGGCCGCCGATAACGGTCTGCGAGTGCAGCTGGGTGCCGGGCGCGATGGTCGCGTCCTGCCCGATGCGGACGTCGACATCGATCCAGGTGCTGGACGGGTCGACGATGGTGACTCCCGCGCGCTGGTGGAACCGGATGATCCGCCGATTCAGCTCGGCACCCATTTCAGAGAGCTGCACCCGGTCGTTGACGCCGGCCACCAGCGCGCTGTCGTCAACATGGTTGGCGTGCACCACTTTTCCGCTCTGGCGGATGATCGACACGGCGTCGGTGAGGTACAACTCGTGCTGTGCGTTGTCCGAGCGCAGCTGAGACAGCGCCGCGTGCAGCGGCCCGATGTCGAAGGCGTACACCCCGGCATTGACCTCACCGATGGCACGTTGGCTGTCGGTGGCGTCGGTCTGCTCCACGATGGCGATGACCTCGCGGTCCTGGGTGCGCAGGATGCGCCCGTAGCCGGTGGGATCGGTCAGGGTGGTGGTCAGCAGGGTGGCGGCGGCGGGCTCGGCCTTATGCCGGTTGATGAGCCCGGCGAGCGTTTCCCCATCGAGCAGTGGGATATCGCCGGAGGTGACCACGACGGTGCCGGCGAAGTCCGCGGGCAGTGCCTGGAGGCCGCATGCCACGGCATGCCCGGTGCCAAGCTGTTGTTCCTGTACGGCGATGCCGATCTCGCGATGGAGCGATTCGGCGAGTATCTCCACTGCGGTGGCGATGCGTTCGCGGTCGTGCCCCAGCACGATCACCAGGTGTTCGGGGTTGACGCTGGCGGCGGCATGTACCGAGTGCGCCAACATCGAGCGGCCGCCGAGGGTATGCAGCACCTTGGGGATGTCCGAACACATGCGGGTACCGGCACCCGCGGCCAGCACGATTACTGCAGTCCCAGCGGAATTGCCTGGCATTTCCTACTCCCTACTGCTCCGTCGCCAGGACTCGAACCTGAACTATCTGAACCAAAATCAGAGGTGCTGCCGATTACACCACGACGGACTGTTACAGAATGAAGACTGTAGTCGACCAAGGAGCGAGGCTTGTCCGAGCGACATCAGGTCAACAAGCTCGGTCCTGTGGCCGAGGAAAGTGATGGCACATGTCGGTACCTAGTAGGCCGGATGGCCCCGGGCGGACTCCTCGCGTCCGGATGGCCGGTACTGAGCGGCGCCGCCAGCTGATCGATGTCGCGCGGTCGTTGTTCGCCGAACGTGGGTACGAAGCCACGTCCATCGAAGAGATCGCCCAACGCGCCGGAGTCTCCAAACCGGTCGTGTACGAGCATTTCGGCGGCAAGGAGGGCCTTTACGCCGTCGTGGTGGATCGCGAGATGTCGGTGCTGCTCGACGGCATCACCTCGTCGTTGACGAGTTATCGCTCGCGGGTGCGGCTGGAACAGGTGGCGTTGGCCTTGTTGAGCTATATCGAGGATCGCACCGACGGATTCCGGATCCTGATTCGGGACTCACCGCCGGGGGTCAGCTCGGGGACGTATTCGAGCCTGCTCAACGACGCGGTCAGTCAGGTGTCGAGCATCCTGGCGGGCGATTTCCAGCGCCGGGGGCTGGATGCGGAGATGGCGCCGTTGTATGCGCAGGCGTTGGTGGGACAGGTATCGATGACAGCCCAGTGGTGGCTCGATGCGCGGGAGCCCAAAAAGGAAGTGGTGGCGGCGCACATCGTCAACCTGTGTTGGCATGGCTTGAAGCATCTGGAAGCAGATCCGCAGCTACAGGAGGAATGAGCCCTCACACCGGAACATCTGCGCGCTCCGCATCGTTTGACATAACGGGTGGTTCGCACAGGAGGTGGTCGGTGGTGGCAGGGATTCGCCTGGTTCTCGGTGCGGCAGCCGCCGTCGCGGTCGCGCTGGTGGTCGCTCCCGTTGCGGCCGCAGACGACTGCAGTGGTCCACTGACCGCGCGGGTGTGTGTGAAGCCGGGCAACGCCGAGTTGCATTCCACGCCGAACCGGGAGTTCATTCCCGATGTTCCGCAGGCGTCGCCGTGGCTGGTCGTGGGTGGTACCGGCTCGGGTATCTGGATCCCATAAGCGCACGCGCGGGCGAGTCGAACCGGTGCGTGACATGCGCCGATCACCTAGAATTTAAGTCGTTGGGGTTGACCACAGGATGAGGTGTTTGTCATGACGTCAGTAGTTGTGCGATGGGCTGTGGTCGGCGCCGCCGCGGCCGCGTTGGGCGTTTTGCCCGTGTCGCTGGCTTCGGTTGCCGCGGCCGATCCGCAGTGTGCGGACCCGGCGATGTGTCAGTCCGAGCCGCCCAACCCCGAGAACTGCAACGGCGGACCTGACGACATGGTGTGCACCCGTGCGGGGGACGCGGAACTGCACTCTTCGCCGAACCCGGCAGACATTCCGCCGGTGCCGCAGGCCGAGACTCCGCCCTGGATGGTTTTCGGTAACCCCGGTATGGGCGGCCACTAATCCGGTAAACCCGGGGAAGCACCGCCCTTGATGGTTGCTTTCAGATCCTAACGAGTTTAATGTTGTGTCGTTAGGGAATCTAAGCATTTAAGGGGTGTTGTCCCATGCCTGGCCTTCGATATGCCATGGCGGTGGTAGTGGCGGGTCTGCTGGCAGCGGTACCTGCCGGTGCCAGTTCTATGGATGTGGCTAGTGCCGTCCGTGGCGGACACGGAAACTGCGCGCAGCCTCGGACCGGATCGGAAGTGTGTATAACTCCGGGTGATGCCGAGCTGCGATCGTGGCCGGATCCGGCCGATCTGCCGACGCCGCCTGACGTTCCGTTACGCCCGGACAACCTCTGAGGTGGTTCAGGGCCAGAACCTTCGCGATACGTTCGAAAAAGCTGTGAACTAGCTGTATGACGTGCGAAAAGCGCCTAAAGTCAGACTCTGGGGTCGATGGATAGGCGAGGTGGTCGTCATGACGTCAACGGTGATGCGGTGGGTGGTGGCGGGAGCCGCCGCGGCGGCGTTGGTCGTCACGCCCGCGGTACTTGCCCCGATGGCTGCGGCAGAGCAGCCGTGCGCGGATCCGGCGATGTGCCAGGCACCGACACCGGGGCCGGTGCACGAGGATGCCGAGCTTCACTCGAAACCGAATCCAGCGGACATGCCGCAGGCCCCGCAGAGCGGCATGCCGCCGTGGCAGATGATCAACGCCCCCGGGGAAGCGCGTAACCACCCCTGAGCCTTGGCATCGTTAGGCATCAGCTGTGAACTGGCTGGGAATAGTGCCGGTCTGATGGCATCTTGAGACGGCTCGACTTATCGTCTTGCTCATGATGTTTGTGCTGGTACGGCGTGCGGCGCTGCTGGTGGCGGCGGGTGTGACCATCGGTATGCCGCTAGCGTTGGGGGTGTCGCATGCCGACCCCCCGTGCGCGCCGGGTGCGCCCGCATGCGCGCTGCCCACGGCTGTTGTCCCGCCGGCGGGTGCTCACGAAAAATGCAGTGCGCCCAAGCCGGGTGAAGAGGTTTGCGCCGAGCCCGGTGATGCCGAGCTCCACTCAACCCCGACGGCCCATATCCCGGCACCGCCGTTGACGGTTGCACCGACGAAGAGTGGTGCCGCGCTCTAGACGAATGCGCGTCCCGGCTCCTACGGTGGAGTTATGCGGTTGTCGCTGAGGCGCGCCGCGGTGTCAGTAGCAGTGACGAGCCTCGTCATGGGAGGTTCGGTGGTGGTGGGCGTTTCATACGCCGATCCATGCGCACCGGGTGCAGCGACGTGTTCATTGCCGACGACGTCCGAGACGCCGTCGGCGACAAGCCGTCCGAGTTGCCGGGAGTCGGCTCCCAGCCAACAGGATTGTTCAAAGCCGGGTAATGCCGAAATTCATTCGACTCCGGACCCTGCGCACGAGGCCACGCCGCCGTTGACGGTCGAACAGACCAAACCGGTGCCCACTGCGCACTGGCCCTAACGCGCGCCGCAGTCCCGTGAGAGCAGATCGGCGATCGTCTCGCGGCGTACCAGCTCGCGCACCCGTCCGTCGCGGACCGCGAGTACTGGGGGCCGTCCGACCAGGTTGTAGGACGAGGCCATGCTGTGGTTGTACGCACCGGTGCAGGCCACTGCCAGCACGTCGCCGGGGTGCACATCAGAGGGCAGGCTGACATCGCGGGCGATCTCGTCGCCGGATTCGCAGTGCCGCCCGGCCACCGTCACGAGTTGCGGTGGGGCAGAAGGATGCCTGTTGGCCAGCGCGACACTGTATTTCGCGTCATACAGTGAGACTCGCGGGTTGTCGCTCATGCCGCCGTCGACGGCCACGAAGGTACGCCCGCCGGGCTGGGTCTTGACCGAAACCACCCGGTACAGCGTCACTCCCGCGCGTGCGGAGATCGCGCGGCCGGGCTCCACGACGACGCGCGGGCGCGGGAAGCGCTCGGCCGCGCAGGCGGCGTCGAGGGCGTCGTCGATGAAGTCGCGCAGCTCGGCGAGGTCGAGTTCGGGGTCACCTGAGCGGTAGGGAACGCCGTGGCCGCCACCGATATTGAGTTCACCCAGGATCACGCCGTGCTTGGCGCGAATATCGGCCATCGCGGCGATCATGCGACGAATGGTTTCGCCGTAGAGCGTGCAGTCGGTGACCTGTGAGCCGATGTGGCAGTGCAGGCCGACCAGGTTCAGCAGGGGCTGGTCCAGCACACGGCGGACGGCCTCGGTGGCGTGTCCACTGTGTAGCGGGAATCCGAACTTCTGATCGGTGACGCCCGTCGTTACCGCGGCGTGCCCGTGGATGTCGATATCGGGGGTGACCCGTACGAGTACACGCTGGCGTTTCTTGAGCCGAGTCGCCAGGAACATGATCTCGGTGTTGGAATCCAGCACGATCCGGCCCACGCCGACCGCGGCGGCGTCACTGAGTTCGTCAGGGGTCTTGGCGTTGCCGTGCATGATGATTCGTTCCGGGTCGAAGCCGCCCGCCAGCGCGGTTGCCAGCTCGCCGGAAGAGCAGACATCCAGCGACAGGCCCTCTTGCGCCACCCAACGCGCGATATCGGTCGTCAGCAGCGCCTTGCTGGCGTACGCGATCTCGATCTCGCGCAGGGTGCGGCGATAGTGACGGGCGCGGTGGCGGAAATCCTCCTCGTCAACCACGTACGCAGGGGTGCGGAACTGGTCGGCGATTTCCGAGAGCGCCGTCTCTCCGACGCACATCCGGCCCTGCTCGTCCAGGTGTGTGGTGACCGGCCACACGGCCGGGTCGACGCGCGGTCGCGCCACGTTATGTAAGGACGGCAGGAGGTCCAGAAGTGTCATGCATCTACCGTGCGCCTGTGGCGACCCCATGCGGAGTTTCTTGACGTGGCCTTGACGGTGATGGGCCCGATTTTTTCGAGATCTGGGCGCCGTAGAATGAAGTCACCATGACTGTGACTGCCCCGCCTCTCGCCGGGGTGATCCGGACAGCCTTGCGGGATCCCGCATTCGATGTTCTTGCCCCGGCCCTCGCCGCCAAGACCGGCCTTGATCTGACGGCACCGTCGTGTGCCCGCCCATTTGTCGTCACCGGTATGGCCGATGCGAGCGATGCGCCTGTCCTGGTGGTGACGGCCACCAGCCGGGAAGCGCAAGATCTCGCCGCCGAGCTGCGCGACGTGTACGGCGACTCGGTCACCCTGCTGCCGTCGTGGGAGACACTTCCGCATGAACGCCTGTCACCCGGCGTCGACACCGTGGGTGCACGATTGCAGGTGCTGCACCGGCTCGCCCATCCGGAGGATTCCCGGATGGGGCCTGCGCTGCGGGTGGTTGTCACGACGGTTCGCTCGCTGTTGCAGCCGATGTCGCCCGAATTGTTCGATGTGGAGCCGGTCGAGCTCACCGTGGGTGCCGAGTCGGAATTCGACGGGCTGACCGCCCGCCTGGTCGAGCTCGCATACACCCGGGTGGACATGGTGGCCGGCCGTGGCGAGTTCGCGGTGCGCGGCGGCATTCTCGACGTCTTCAGTCCCACCGCAGACCATCCGGTGCGTGTGGAGTTCTGGGGCGACGAGGTCAGCGAGATGCGCTACTTCTCCGTTGCCGATCAGCGGTCCATCCCGGAGCTGCAGGTCACCTCCGTGCTGGCGATGCCCTGTCGCGAACTGCTCCTCACCGAGCAGGTGCGCACGCGTGCGGCCGAGCTCGCGGCGGCGGCCGGAGATTCCGGTAGTACCGAGAGCGAGCACCGGCTCGGCACCGGGCTGGGGGAGATGCTGGCCAAGCTGGCCGACGGAATCTGTGTCGATGGAATGGAATCGCTACTGCCCGTCCTGCATTCGGGTGAGCTGACCATACTGGTGGACCATCTGCCCGAGGGCACTCCCGTGCTGATCTGCGATCCCGAGAAGGTGCGCACCCGGGCGGCGGATCTGGAGCGCACCGGCCGGGAGTTCCTGGAGGCATCCTGGTCGGTCGCGGCGATCGGCGCCGATGCACCAATCGATGTTGCCGCGCTGGCGGATTCGGGATTTCGGGAGCTTGATGACGTCAAGCACGCGGCAGATGAGACCGGGCATCCGTGGTGGTCACTGAGCCCGCTGAGTATGGGCGACGATCAGGCGATCGATCTCGCGGTACGGCCATCGCCCTCCTCGCGCGGACACAAGGAGGGTGCGGCGGAGATCTTCGCGATGCTGCGCGCCCACGTGATGACCGGCGGGCGGGCTGTGGTGGTGGCCGCCGGTGCGGGCACCACGCACCGGATCATCGAGCAGCTGGCCGAAACAGAAACGCCGGCAAAGCTGTTGGATCCCGGGGCGGAGCCCGTTGAGGGCATTGTCGGTGTGCTGCGTGGTCACCTCACCGACGGTGTGGTGCTCGCGGGGGCCAACATCGTCATCGTCACCGAGACAGACCTCACCGGCAGCCGAGTCGCTGCCACCGATGGCAAGCGGTTACCCGCCAAGCGTCGCAACCAGGTTGACCCGCTGGCCCTCGCGGCCGGCGATCTCGTTGTGCATGATCAGCACGGCATCGGGCGATTTGTGGAGATGGTGGAACGCACCGTCGGTGGGGCGCGCCGCGAGTATCTGGTGCTGGAATACGCGTCCGGTAAGCGTGGCGCCGCCGCCGGTGGACAGAGCGACCGCCTGTACGTGCCGATGGACTCCCTCGATCAGCTGTCCCGGTATGTCGGTGGCGAATCTCCCGGCCTGAGCCGTCTCGGCGGCAGCGACTGGGCTAATACGAAGACCAAGGCGCGCAAGGCTGTTCGTGAGATCGCCGGTGAGCTTGTGGCGTTGTATGCGGCGCGTCAGGCCGCGCCCGGACATGCCTTCGCGCCGGATACTCCGTGGCAGCGGGAGATGGAAGACGCCTTCGGGTTTGTCGAGACGGTCGATCAGCTGACCGCCATCACCGAGGTGAAATCCGATATGGAGAAGCCGGTTCCGATGGACCGGGTGGTGTGCGGTGACGTGGGCTACGGCAAGACCGAGATCGCGGTTCGGGCGGCGTTCAAGGCTGTTCAGGACGGTAAGCAGGTCGCCGTGCTGGTACCCACGACGCTGCTGGCCGATCAGCATCTGCAGACCTTCACCAATCGCACCGCGGGATTCCCGGTGAAGGTGGCCGGCCTGTCGCGGTTCACCGATCCGGCCACCTCGAAGCTGGTCATCGAGGGAATGGCCGCTGGCTCAGTCGATATCGTCATCGGCACACACCGGCTGCTGCAGACCGCGGTGCGGTGGAAGGACCTCGGTCTGGTGATCGTCGACGAAGAGCAGCGATTCGGCGTCGAACACAAGGAACACATCAAGGCGCTGCGCACCCATGTCGACGTTCTGACCATGAGCGCCACCCCGATTCCACGCACCCTGGAGATGAGTCTGGCGGGCATCCGGGAGATGTCGACCATCCTGACTCCACCCGAAGAGCGTTACCCCGTGCTCACCTACGTCGGTCCGCATGACGACAAACAGGTGGCGGCCGCCTTGCGACGCGAGCTGTTGCGCGATGGTCAGGCGTTCTATGTGCACAACCGGGTGAGCTCCATCGATCGGGCGGCCGCGCGGATACGTGATCTGGTTCCTGAGGCCAGAGTTGTTGTGGCACACGGTCAAATGCCCGAGGAATTGCTGGAGCGCACCGTCGAGGGGTTCTGGAACCGCGAATACGACATCCTGGTGTGCACCACCATCATCGAGACGGGGCTGGACATCTCCAACGCCAACACCCTGATCGTGGAGCGGGCGGATATCTTCGGGCTATCGCAGCTGCACCAGCT
This sequence comes from Mycobacteroides chelonae, assembly GCF_016767715.1. Lineage (NCBI taxonomy): Bacteria > Bacillati > Actinomycetota > Actinomycetes > Mycobacteriales > Mycobacteriaceae > Mycobacteroides > Mycobacteroides chelonae. The sequence goes on from NZ_CP050145.1 coordinate 1,164,240, forward strand.
GCGCGGACGCGTCGGCCGCAGCCGCGAGCGCGGTTACGCATATTTCCTGTATTCGCCCGAGGTGCCGCTGACCGAGACCGCATACGACAGGCTCTCGACTATCGCGCAGAACAACGATCTGGGTGCCGGCATGGCGGTGGCCATGAAGGATCTGGAGATCCGGGGCGCGGGCAATGTGCTCGGCGTCGAGCAGTCCGGCCACGTCGCCGGGGTGGGTTTCGACCTGTACGTCCGGCTCGTCGGCGAGGCTGTCGAGGCGTATCGCGCGGCGGCCGATGGCAAGACGGTGCAGACCGCCGAGGAGCCCAAGGAGGTGCGTATCGATCTACCGGTCGATGCGCACCTGCCCACCGACTACATCGGCAGCGATCGGTTGCGCCTTGAGGCATACCGCAGGCTGGCGGCGGCCGGGGACGCCGCGCAGATCGGCGCGGCGGTCGAGGAGCTCGTCGACCGGTACGGTCCGCTGCCGCTTCCGGTGCAGCGACTGGTCGCGGTGGCCTCGCTGCGTTTGCTGTGTCGTGAGATGGAAATCACCGATCTTTCGGTGGTCGGTACCAACATCCGAATACAGCCGTTGCCACTTCTGGATTCGGCGCAATTGCGGCTCAAGCGTTTGCACCCGGCCGCGCAATATCGCGCGACGACTTCCGTTGTGCAGGTGCCTATCCCGCGTGCCGGCGACGGGGGTGTGGGCTCGGAGCGCATCCGCGACCTGGAGCTGGTGCACATGATTGTCGATCTGCTGCTGGCGTTGTCGGGGCGCCCCGCGGGCAGTGTTGATATAACACCAGTGGAGGTGAGCAAATGACCGTCATCCTTGTGGACCCGCGCCATCCGTCGATGGTGCCGGTCGAGGCCGTCGGTTTGCTCGCCGGTGACCTGCAGTACACCGAAGAGCTTCCCGTCCGGCTGGCGTGGTCGCTGTCGACCGCACGTCCGGTGTACATCGGTGAGGACGCCCCGGCGCTGTTGTCCTCGGACCGCAACCATCCGGAGGTGAAGGCGCGGATCGCGGCCGGGGCCACGGTCATCGCACCGCCGGTGCGGCAGGGCGAGAAGCTCATCGACGCGGTGGCGGTAATGGACAGGCTGCGCACGAACGGCCCGTGGGAGGGCACCCAGACTCACGATTCGCTGCGGCGATACCTGCTTGAAGAGACCTACGAGCTGTTCGACGCGGTGCGTACCGGTGACGTCGACGAGCTTCGTGAAGAGCTGGGGGACGTACTGCTGCAGGTGCTTTTCCACGCCCGCATTGCCGAGGATGCCCCGGAGCATCCCTTCAACATCGACGATGTCGCCGAGGCGCTGCTGAAAAAGTTGGGCAACCGCATTCCGGTGATCCTCGGCGCCGGTGGCGATTCCAGCTCGATCTCGCTGGAAGAGCAACTGGCGCAATGGGAAGAGCGTAAGGCACAGGAGAAGGATCGCGACTCGTGTCTGGACGGCGTGTCCAGCAGCCAGCCGGCCCTGGCACTCACGCAGAAAGTGCTCGGCCGGGTGACGGCCGCTGGTCTGCCCGCCGAGTTGATCCCGGCGCAGCTGCTTTCGGTGACCATCGAACTGGATGGAGATGCCGAGAACCAGTTGCGTGCAGATGTTTTGGAATTCATGGATACCGTGCGTCGCGCCGAGAAGAGCATCCTGGCCGATCGCCGCGGTGAGGACACTGCCGCCGGGTTGGCGAGTGCCGATCTGCGTGATGTCGATGCCGGGGAGTGGCGCGAGCATTGGCTGAGGAATCCGGGTGAGGCTCCTGCCGACGATGCAGCCGAGGTAACCGCCGAGAGCTAGGGGCGTAGCCAGGAAAACCGTGCGGCGGGACTTTGCGCCCGGTCTCGTAGGACCATGGTCCGCACAGCATTTGCACAGCATTTAGGTACGCCATACCTTATCTACGTGGTGTTATCGGATGCGGTCCCCAATCTGTTGATTGGCCTGAGAGAGGGTCTCGAAGCAGGACTTGTGGTGAGCATCCTGCTTGCCGCTGTCCATCGTTCACCGCTGGCGGCCAACGGGCGCCGGGCCACGGCGCCGGTGTGGCGGGGCGTGCTCGGGGCGCTCTCGGTATCGGCCAGCTTCGCGGCGGTACTCACCTCCACGACCAGCTCGCTGGGCGCTACCGGCCAGGACGTGGTGGGCGGCGTGCTCAGCATCCTGGCCGTCGGGTTGGTCACCGCGATGATCTTCTGGATGTCGCGCACCGCCGCCAGCCTCTCCGGTGAGCTGTCCGGGAAGGTGGAGCACGCGCTCACCCTCGGTGCGGGCGCGCTGGCCCTGACGGCGTTCTTGGCGGTCGCCCGCGAGGGATTAGAGACCACGCTGTTCTTCTGGACCGCGGCCAAGGCGGCGGGGGAGACCACCGGACCGGTGATCGGTGGCGCCCTCGGGCTGGCGATCGCGGTGACGTTGTGCTGGCTGCTGTATCGCCGCGCGGTGAAGCTCAATCTCAAAGTGTTCTTCACCCGTACGGCGGTCGTGCTCATTGTGATCGCCGCCGGAATTCTGGCGTACGGCATCGGGGATCTACAGACCGCGGGCTGGTTGCCCGGGCGGACCTGGTACGCCTTCGATCTGAGTCAGCGCATCTCCGCGGACTCCTGGTGGGTCACCATCGTCACCGGCATCACCCAGCTCACCCCGCGGATGACCGTGCTGCAGGCGGTGGCCTGGGCTGGATACCTGATACTGGTGATACCCCCGTTCTTGCGGGTATCACGTGAAAATCATTCGCCCACTGGCCCATCCGATCCCGACGAGGAACCCTCGGCCTTCGCGCGCGTGATCGGCCAGCGCCCCTTCGCGGTTGCCGCGACCATCGTGGTGGTGCCGGTGCTCGTGGCAGCCGCGGTGATTGCGATTCTGCCGTCCGCCAACCGTGATGCCGATACGCAGGTCACCGTGACGGCCAGCGGTTGCGCCGACGACTGGACGTCCGCGGGTACCGGCCTGCAGACGTTCTCTGTCGTCAACAAGTCGGGCAAGACCGGTGAGATCAACCTCGTGGACGGCAACAACGGTGTGGTCGCCGAGATCGAGACCCTCGGCCCGTCCACCAGCGCCACGCTCACCGCGACGCTCTCGGACGGGACGTACAAGTTCGCGTGCCTGATGGCCGGAGAGCCCGCCAGATACTCCGCATCTCAACAAGTCCGGGGCAAGGCCGACCCCGGGGCGCCGCAGCCGGTGGTCAGGGTGACCGAGGACGATCTCAAGCCGCCGATGCAGGCCTACCAGCGTTACGCCGACAATCTCCTGGCGGTGCTGGGTACCCAAGCGCGCGCACTTCGTGCTGACCTTGCCGCGGGCAATATCGAAGCGGCGAAGAAGGATTGGCTGCCGGCGATTCTGACCTGGAATCGAATCGGTGCGGCGTACGGCAGTTTCAAGGACTACGGGGACGCCATCGCCGGGTTGCCGCATGGGCTCCCCGACGGAGTGCACGATCCCGATTTCAAGGGCTTACGCCGCCTGGAGTACGGGTTGTGGCACGGGCAACCCGCGCCGGTGCTGGTGCCGGTGGCAGACGAATTGGTCTCGACCATCGACAAGCTGCGTGCCAACTTGGCGGACGTGATGACCGAGCCGGCCGACCAGACGAAACGCCCACACGAAATCCTCGAGGACACCTTGCGATTCCAGCTCATGGGCTACACGAACCAGGGGGCGGGAACCGAGTACGCGGAGGCAGCGGCGGCGGTCGAAGCCACCCGCGCGGTGCTGGGCCAGTTCTCGGTGCTGATCAATCCCCGTGCGCCGAAGTTATTGGCAGAGAGTAACTCCCAGCTCGATATCCTTGACGCCGCACTCAAGGCGACGCAGCAGGGTGGACAGTGGCGTCCGCTCGAGCAGGTGCCGCTGGCCGGCCGCCAGGCGGTGGATGCCGCGCTGGGGCAGGTGCTCGAGACGCTCGCCTCGGTGCCGCTGCTCATCGAACTTCCGCCGAGCCGATGACCAAGGAGGCGCGCAATATGGATGTCAACCGCAGGAACTTCCTTCGCGGCGCGGCCATCGGGGCCGCAGGCACGGCCGTCACGGGTGCGGTGCTGGCGCACGGTGCCGAGGTCGACGCGAACGCGGCGGCAGTGGCCGCGCCCCCGAATCGGTACCCATTCCACGGGGCCAAGCAGTCGGGAATCCTCACCCCGGTGCCCGCAGAGAAGCAGAACTTCGCCTGCCACGTGGCATTCGATGTGACATCGAAGAACAGGGATGCGCTGGCTGGGGCCTTCAAGAAGTTGACCGAGCGGGCGCGGTTCCTTTGTACCGGCGGCACCCCGCCCGAGCTGGGGGTGGGGCAACCGCCGGCGGATAGCGAGGTGGTTGGGCCCGTGGTCGAGGCCGACGGCCTCACCGTCACAGTGGCAGTCGGGTCCAGCCTGTTCGATAGCCGATTCGGGCTGACCGACCGCAAGCCCGCCAAGCTCAAACCAATGACGGTATTTCCCAACGACTTTCCCGATGCGGCCTGGACACACGGTGATCTGCTGGTTCAGCTGTGCGCCCACAATCCGGATACCGTGCATCACGCACTGCGCGATATCACCCGCGCGGTGCGGGGCGATCTGCAGATGCGCTGGCGGATTGAGGGGTACAACTCGCCCCCACGCCCGTCCGGAACGGGCCGAAACCTCTTGGGGTTCAAGGATGGCACTGCCAACCCGGTGTCCAACGATGCCGAAAAGCTGATCTGGGTCGGCGATGGCGAACCCGCCTGGACCGCAGATGGCACCTACATGGTGGTACGCCTCATCCGGATGCTCGTCGAGTTCTGGGATCGGGTTTCCATCAATGAGCAGGAGCGGATGTTCGGTCGACGTCGCGACAGCGGCGCACCGTTGGACGGGAACAACGAGTTCGATAACCCCAACTACACGACTGATCCCGAAGGCCAGACCATTCCGCTGGATGCGCATATCCGGCTGGCCAACCCGCGCACCGCGGAAACTGACAACCAGCGGCTGGTCCGGCGTTCCTACAACTACGACCTGGGCGTGGAACCGAACGGGAACATGCAGTCGGGACATGTCTTCGTCTGTTTCCAGCAGGACCTCGAGCGCCAGTTCGAAACCGTGCAGAACCGGTTGAACGACGAGCCGCTCGTGGACTATGTGCAGCCGTTCGGGGGCGGATACTTCTTCGCGCTGCCGGGCGTCGCCGACGAGAACGACTGGTACGGCAGGACCTTGCTCAGCTAGCCGAAGAGCGCCTGGCCCCAGTACTCCTTGGGGCCCAGGCCCGGTGGACAGGCGAAGATCGCCGAACCGGTGTGCAGGATGTATTCGTTGAGGGCGTCCTCGGTGGCCAGCTTGCGCTGCATCGGGATGAACTGCGATTGCGGATTGCGCACGAAGGCGATGAAGAACAGCCCCGCGTCCAAATGCCCGAACCCGTCCGACCCATCGGTGAAGTTGTAACCGCGGCGCAGGATCTCGATACCGCCCAGTTCTTCGGCGGAGGCCAGTCGCACGTGCGCGTCCACATCCAGCAGCGGTTCCCCGTCGGATTTCTTGCCGGTGAAGTCGATGGCCGCGAACTCGTCGCTCTGGCCGATCGGCGCACCCGATCCCTTGGAGCGCCCGATGACTCGTTCCTGCTCGTTGAGTACGGTACGGTCCCAGCTCTCGATCAGCATCCGGATGCGCCGCGCCACCAGGTAGGTGCCGCCGGTCATCCATTCGGGGTTGTCGCCCTTGGCCACCCAGACGCTGGTGTTGACCTTCCCGGTGTCTTCGGCCTTGATGTTGCGGGTGCCGTCCTTGAAACCGAACAGGTTTCGCGGCGTCACCTGCGACCGGCTGGTCGAGGAGGTGCGGCCGAATCCCAGCTGCGACCACTTGACCGCGACGGTTCCGAAGCCCACCCGGGCCAGGTTGCGAATGGCATGCACCGCGACTTGCGGGTCGTCGGCGCAGGCCTGAATGCAGATGTCGCCGCCGCAGCGAGCAGGGTCCAGCTTCTCGTTGCGGAACTTCGGCAGTTCCTGCAGTGGCGCCGGTAGCTTGTCGGCGATGCCGAACCGGTCCACCCCGTCCTTACGGAAGAACGAAGGGCCGAAGCCGATCGTCAGGGTCAGTGCGGACGCGGCCAGGTCCAATGCCTCGCCTGTATCGGTCGGCGGGGCATAGGGATTGCCGTCGATCGCACCGCCCGGCGTGGTCTCCTCACCCTGGGACATCCGCTCGGCCATCTCGGTCCACTGACGCAGCATGGCCTGCACCTCGCCGCGGGTGGCGTTGGGCATCACGTCGAAGGCGCAAAAATGCATCCGGTCCTGCGCCGGGGTGGTGATCCCGGCCTGATGCTCGCCGCGGAACGGGACTTTGACGTTGTCCGGTCCGACGCTTGCCGCGCTTGCGCGGCCGCCCAGCACTCCCGCTCCCGCAGCGCCGGCCACGGCGGCGGTAACCCCCGCCGCGCCCAGCAGCTTGCGGCGGTTGAACCCGTTACCGTCCGGCGATGACACCCTGCACCTCGCTGACCTCCTTGGACAACGCGTCGATGGCATGTGCCAGCTCGATGCGCTGATCCTGGGTCACCGTGTCGTAGAAGACGAATCCGTCACCCTTGCGGTACTTGCCCAGCAGGGTATCGACTTCCTTGAACCGCTTGTCGATCGCCTGTCCTAGTTCGGGTTTGCGCTCATCGAGGATGGGGCGCACGGTAGCGACCGCGTTCTGCGAGCCGTCCACGTTGGCCTGGAAGTCCCACAGATCGGTGTGGCTGAAGGCCTCTTCCTCGCCGGAGATCTTCGTCCTGGCCACCTCGTCGAGCAGCGTCTGCGCTCCGCCGGCGATCTTGGTGGTGTTGATGTCGAAGTCCTTGGCGCGCACGCCGTCCGAGAGCTCCTTGATGTCCTTGAGCAGCTGATCGGCGATGGCGTCGGTATCGGGCTGCAGGCCGGTCACCCACAGGTCCTTCTCCAGGCGGTGGTAGCCGGTCCACTTCTCGCCGGGCTGAAGGTCGGCTTCGCGCAAGTCGATTCGCGGGTCCAGGTCGTTGGGGAAGGCCTCGGCTACCGGCTCGATCCGCTCGTAGTACACGCGGCTGGTCGGGTACTGGGCCTTGGCGGAGGCAATGTCCTTGGCCTTGACCGCCTCGACGAACTTGCCGGCGGATTCACTGAGGGCGTCCACCTGGCTGATCACGTAACCCCGGTAACGGTCCGTGGCGTCCTTGAACTTGCCCTCGGCGTCGAGCTTCACCGCGGCCCCGGTGATCGTGAAGTCGCCGCGAATGCCGTCACCGATCATGCCGGGCTTGCAGGCGGTTTGATACGTGCCGGGCTCGGTGAACTGCACGATGAGCTTGCGGTTGATGCCCGAGCCGATGTTCTCGACCTCACCGAGCGCGCGGTCGCCCTTGTCGTAGACGTAGAACTCGGTGACCTTCGACCCGTTGTTGGTCACCTTGAAAGTGACTGGGCCCGTGGTGGCTTCGGTCTTGGACACCTCGCAGCTGGTGTCGGTGGCGGTCACGGTGATCTCCTGACCAGCACCGGCGGCACCACTCTCGGCGGGCTCCTTGGGGGTGCAGGCCGCCAAGGTTGTACCGGTGGCCATCGCAAGCGCGGCGGCTACGTAGGCGAGTGATGGTTTCATCCAGCGGTCCTCTCGGGTTGGGCTTCTGTGGTGTCGGTGGTGGGCGCCTTGGGCTGAGTGGCCACAGGACGTAGGAAGAGGCCGAGCACGATCACCAGGTAGGTGATCCAGCCCGCCAGTTGCAGCACCGTCGGGGTCGGTGTCACGTTGAAGATGCCGCGCAGCAGCTCGCCGTACCAGGCGCTCCAGTCGAACCAGCCGGTGATGTCAAAGGCCTTGTGCGACAGTCCGGGCAGCCATCCGACGGTCTGGAGGGCGCCGATGCCATAGGACAGGATGCCGGCGGCCACCACGACCAGGAAGGCGCCGGTGTATTTGAAGAACTTGCTCAAGTTGATCTTGACCGCGCCGCGGTACATGCCATAGGACAGCGCGGCCGCGGCCGCGACGCCGGTGACGAGTCCGGCCAGGGGCCAGGCGGTTTCGGCCTTGGCGTACCCGACCATGAACAGGGCCGTCTCGACGCCCTCACGCCCGACGGACAGGAACGCCACGGTCAGGACCGCCAGCGAGCCGGCTTCCAGTGCCTGGGCCATGCCCTGGCGCAGCTCGCCGGCGATGCTGGCGGCGGCGGTGCGCATCCACAGCACCATGGTGGTCACGATGGCCACCGCGACCAGCGAGGCCACCCCGGCGATCGCTTCGGCGCCCAGGTCGCTGATGGTGTTACTGCCGAAGTGGATCGTCAGGAAGACGAGCAGGGTCATCGCGATGGCACCGGCGACACCTAGCCACACCCAGCGCAGCGCGTCGCGTCGGTTCGACTTGACCAGGAACGCCACCAGGATCATCACGACGATCCCGCATTCGAGGCCCTCGCGCAGTCCGATGAGGCCGCTGCTGAAGTATTGCGAGAAGTGAGTCGGCCCGTCGGCTAGGACGCCGATACTGCGCATGTCCAGGGTCCTTTTCCTTCATGTGACTTTGGCTAGCCAACGCTTGCCAAGGTGCGGCTGACCTTACCTGAATAGGTCCTGTGGAAGCGATGGCAGAGCGTCGGCTGCATCCGTGTGTGTCCAGCTCATGCGACGATGGAGAGCAATCCATCGCACCGTCTAGGAGTTCCGTCGTGTCGTCCCTCGCCGTGCGCTCCCTGTCGGCGCGCTTAGTGCGGATCGTGCTCGTGGTCTCCATTTCGACGTTTCTGCTGGCAGCGGGCTGTTCCTGGCAGTTGGGTGGGCGTACGCCGCTACCGCAGGGAGTGCCGCCGCCCGCCGGGGATCCGGTGCCCGAGATCGAGACGCTGCCCGCGCAGATCCATGGCCGTCCCGCCGACCAGCTCCGTGACTGGTCCACCCCACGTGCCCAGAAGACGGGAATTCCCGTCATCGCCCTGGAGGCGTACGCGTACGCGGCCAAGGTTGCCGAGCGCGAGAACCCGCGGTGCAAGATCGCGTGGACGACGCTGGCCGGAATTGGCACCGTTGAGAGCCACAACGGCACCTACCACGGTGCCGAACTGCACCCCAACGGCGACGCACTGCCGCCGATCCGCGGGGTTCGCCTGGATGGATCCAATGGAAACCTGCGGCTTCCGGACACGGACAAGGGTGTGCTGGACGGTGACGCGAACCAGGACCGGGCGATGGGACCCATGCAGTTCATTCCCGAGACCTGGCGCATCTACGGTGTCCGCGCCGCAGGTGAGGGCGACCCCAGCCCCGACAACATCGATGATGCGGCGCTGTCGGCGGCGGGATACCTGTGCTCGCGCGGTGGCGACCTGAGCACCACCGAGGGCTGGATCAAGGCGCTGTGGGCGTACAACATGTCGGACGTGTACGCCGAGCAGGTACGGGATTGGGCCACGGCCTACGCCAAGGGCGGGTCGCTCTAGCACTAGTCTGTACCCGATGTTCTTCGCCCGAGTGGCTCATCAACATACGACGTCGGAACCGCAGCACCCCTAAGGAGAGACAGTGCCGATTCTTGAGCAGGTAGGCGCCCGCGAGATCCTCGATTCACGCGGCAACCCGACCGTCGAGGTCGAGGTCGCCTTGACCGATGGCACGTTCGCACGGGCGGCGGTCCCCTCGGGTGCCTCCACCGGTGAGCATGAGGCCGTTGAGCTGCGCGACGGCGACGCACGTTACGGCGGCAAGGGCGTCACCAAGGCCGTGAACGCCGTGCTCGACGAGATCGCCCCGGCCATCATCGGCGAGAGCGCCGATGACCAGCGCCTGATCGATCAGGCGCTGCTCGATCTGGACGGCACCCCGGACAAGTCGCGCCTCGGCGCCAACGCCATCCTGGGCGTCTCGCTGGCAGTGGCGAAGGCTGCTGCCGACTCGGCCGGGCTGGCGCTGTTCCGGTACCTGGGTGGCCCGAACGCGCACATCCTGCCGGTGCCGATGATGAACATCCTCAACGGTGGCGCGCACGCCGACACCGGGGTCGATGTCCAGGAGTTCATGGTGGCGCCTATCGGTGCGCCCAGCTTCAAGGAATCGCTGCGCTGGGGCACCGAGGTGTACCACTCGCTCAAGTCCGTGCTCAAGAAGCAGGGCCTGTCCACCGGACTGGGTGACGAGGGCGGGTTCGCCCCCGATGTCGCCGGGACGCGGGCCGCGCTGGATCTGATCAGCACCGCGATCGAGGCGACGGGCCTCAAGCTGGGCTCGGATGTGGCGCTGGCGCTCGATGTCGCGGCCACCGAGTTCTACAGCGCCGCAGACGGTTACAGCTTCGAGAAGGAGAAGCGCACCGCCGAGCAGATGGGCGCCTTCTACGCCGAGCTGCTCGACGCCTACCCGCTGGTGTCCATCGAGGACCCGCTGTCCGAGGACGACTGGGACGGATGGGTGGCACTCACCACGGCGATCGGTGACCGGGTGCAGCTGGTCGGCGACGACCTGTTCGTCACCAACCCCGAGCGCCTGGAAGAGGGCATCGAGCGGGGCGCCGCCAATGCTCTGTTGGTCAAGGTGAACCAGATCGGCACCCTCACCGAGACCCTGGACGCGGTGACACTGGCGCACGGCAGCGGCTACAAGACGATGATGAGCCACCGCAGTGGCGAGACCGAGGACACCACCATCGCGGACCTGGCGGTCGCGGTGGGCAGCGGCCAGATCAAGACCGGTGCCCCGGCGCGTAGCGAGCGGGTGGCCAAGTACAACCAGCTGCTGCGTATCGAGGAAACACTTGGGGACGCCGCCCGTTTCGCGGGAGACCTTGCCTTCCCGCGGTTCTCGATCGAGACGTCCGACTAGCGGACAAACCGACGGGCTGAGGCCGAGCTATGGCTGATTCCAAACGCCGCCCCGCGTCCGGTAGGTCGCGGGGTCCGGCTCCGGCCGCCCGTAAACGGACGCCGGTCAAGCGGCCGGTGCAGAAGGTCGTCCGCGGCCCCGCCCGCAGCGGTCCGACGGCTCCTGCCAAGGCGGCCAAGACGGGCGGGGCTACCGACGCGGTGGCCGCGTCGATCGAACGCAGTGCCGAGCGTCAGTCCGAGCAGCGCCTGGGGTCCACCGCACGCCGGGCCGCCGTTCTTGCCGCCGTGGTGTGTGCGCTGACCCTGACGGTGGCCGGTCCGGTTCGCACCTACTTCTCGCAACAGGCAGAACGGAGTCAGCTGGCGGCCGCGGAAGCTCAGCTGCGCGACCAGATTGCCGGGCTCGAGGACAAGAAGCGTCGGCTGGCGGATCCGGCCTATATCGCCGCCCAGGCACGCGAGCGGCTGGGGTTCGTGATGCCGGGTGAGGTGCCGTTCCAGGTGCAGCTGCCGAACACTCCCGTCGATGCCAAGCCGCAGAGCCAGGGGCCGGTGGACAACGGCAACCCGTGGTACACCAACCTGTGGCACAACATCGCCGACTCGCCCACGGCCATACCGACCGCCCCGGCGCCGATCCCGTGATCTCCGACGACGATATCGCGGCGGTCACAAGGCAATTGGGTCGCGCACCGCGAGGCATGCTGGAGGTCTCCTACCGTTGTCCCAACGGGGAGCCCGCCGTCGTCAAGACCGCTCCGCGGCTACCCGATGGCACGCCGTTTCCCACCCTCTACTACCTGACGCACCCGGCTCTGACGGCCGCGGCGAGCCGTCTGGAGTCCGGCGGCCTGATGCGCGATATGACCGATCGTCTTGCCTCCGATGAGGATCTGGCCGCCGCGTATCAGCGCGCCCACGAGAGCTACCTCGCCGAGCGTGACGCCATCGAGCCGCTCGGCACCACCGTGACCGCCGGGGGAATGCCCGACAGGGTGAAGTGTCTGCATGTGCTGATCGGGCATTCACTTGCCGTGGGGCCGGGAGTCAATCCCCTGGGGGATGAGGCGATTCGCGAGCTGCTGGGCACCATGCCGGGTGTGCTGCCGGAGGTCTGGTGACTGCCGTGCGGGTTGGCGCCGTGGATTGCGGTACCAACTCGATCCGTCTGCTGGTCTCGGATGTCGACGACGCCGGACGGCTGACCGATGTGCACCGCGAGATGCGGATTGTGCGGCTGGGACAGGGCGTGGACGCGACGGGGGAGTTCGCACCGGAGGCCATCGCGCGCACTCGGGTGGCGCTCGGGGCGTACACGGAATTGATGAGCTCCCTTGGGGTGCAGCGTGTGCGCATGGTGGCCACCTCGGCAGCGCGTGACGTCACGAACCGCGAGGCATTCTTTGCGATGACCGCTGAGTTGCTCGGATCCGTTGTTCCTGGGGCGGTGGCGGAGGTGATCACGGGCACCGAGGAGGCCGGGCTGTCATTTGCCGGCGCGGTAGGCGAGTTGGATTCGGCGGCGGGACCCTACGTTGTGGTGGATCTCGGCGGAGGATCGACCGAGACGGTGATCGGCGATGCCGATGGGGTGAGGGCCAGCTTCTCGGCCGATATCGGATGCGTACGGCTCACCGAACGGTGCCTGCACTCGGATCCCCCCACCGCCGATGAGATCGAGGCAGCACGCGATGCGGTGCGCGCGCAGCTGGCGCGGACCTTCGAGGTGGTGCCGGTCCAGGATGCGCGAACCTGGGTGGGGGTGGCGGGCACCTTCACCACGCTGGCGGCGCTGGCGCACCGGCTGGACGCCTACGATCCCGCCGCGATTCACCTGTCGCGGGTGCCGCTGGAGCGTTTGTCCGAGGTGACGTCCGAGTTGATCGCGATGCCGCGCGCGCAGCGCGCCGCCCTAGGGCCGATGCATGAGGGACGCGTCGATGTCATCGGTGGTGGATCGATCGTCGTGCAGGAACTGGCGCGCGAGTTTTCTGCCCGCGCCGGCATCACCGAGCTGGTGGTCAGCGAGCACGACATCCTCGATGGCATCGCAATGTCCTTACGCAGGTAACCGGGCCTTAACACGTAACCGTGTGACCTGCGTAACAGTTGACAATGTACCCCCTGCTCCAGTTGACAAGTTGATCAAATCAACTGACAGTTGATATATCAACACAGACCGATAACGGACAGTTGAAGTTCCATAAACGGTCAGTTGAGAAGGCGCAGCGTCGCGCGGAGCCCGGATCAGCAACGTTTGATTAGGTGCGGAAGGTTTGGATATCCCATGTCCGGATTGATGTCGAAGGCCGAAGTACGCGAAATTGGAGTTTCGGAAACAGGTTTCGTGCGACGGCCCGACCCGGACGGTGCCGCGGTCGCGTACCGGACGTATGGGCGCGCGCGGCCCGGTGTCGCCGATGTGGTGTTGGTGCACGGCAGCCTGCAGAACTCGGCCGTGTGGTCTAAGCACGGCTACATCGCGCAGCTGTCTCAGCAGTACCGGGTGACCACCATCGACGTGCGTGGGCACGGCGCCAGCGAGAAGCCCGATCATCCCGGCGGATACGCCATCGCCTCGTCGGCGCGAGATGTCTGCGCGGTCATGGATCACCTGGGCATTCATCGGACGCACTACATCGGCTACTCGCTGGGCGGGCGCATCGGGCTTACCCTTGCCGCCACGGCCCCCGAGCGGCTCACCTCGCTGGTGGTGGCAGGGTCCTCGCACCGGCCGCAGCGTGGCGCGGTGGACGTTCTGATCTTCCCCAACGCCGTTCGCGTGGTGGAGGAGTCCGGTCTGGAGGCCTTCGTCGACGGCTGGGAGGCACACCGCGGCCAGCAGATGAGCTCGGGATTCCGGGCGACCATCGAGGCCCTGGGCCAGCGTGGCCTGGCGGCGCTGCTGCGGCAGTGGGATGCCGAGCCGGGTGTCGCCGAAGACGTCCTGCTTCAAATCGAGACGCCCACACTGTTTTTCGCCGGGTCCGAAGATCCCATGCGACTGGCCGAGTCGCGGGAGGCGGCCGTCCGGATGCCGCGTGCCTACTTCGCCCTGCTGGACGGCTGCAACCACGGGCAGACGGTGACGATGCGCGAGCGCATCCTGGATCGCGCCGAGGCGTTCTTCCGGCTGTCCGAGTTCTCCGATATCGAGAAGCTGCGGGTAGCCGGGTGACCGGAGATCCTGGGCCGCGCCCGAGCCTTGCGACGCTTGCCCGCATCGGGGTGCTCGGCGGAATGTCGGGCGGGCTGCTGGGTGGTGGCACTGGGGTGATCACCGTGCCCTCGCTGGCTCGGGCGACCACGTTGAGCCGGGCCGTCATTCACGGCACCTCGACGCTGCCGAACGTCTCTGCCGCGATCGCGGGCAGCACCGTCTACGCGCTGCACGGGGCGAAGGTGGACGTGGTGGCGGGCGCCGGGCTGATGGCGGGCGGCGTGATCGGCGCGGTGGTGGGAGCCAAGCTGGTGGCCCGCATTCCCGAGTGGATCCTCAAGGCGCTGTTCGTTTTTGTGCTGCTGGCCACCGCACTCAAACTGCTGCTCAGCGCCGCAGGCATCGACCCCTCCGCGGGTGAGGCACTGCTTCCCGATGCGGTGCTCGCCCATGTGCCATCGGTCATCGCTATCGGTGCCGTGGTCGGTTTCGTCGTCGGTGCGTGGTCGGCCGCACTGGGTCTTGGCGGTGGGCTGCTGACGGTTCCGGCGATGCTGGTGCTGTTCGGTTCCGATCTGCACGTGGCAGAGGGCACCTCGTTGATGGTGATGCTGCCCAACGCGCTGGTCGCGGCGACCACACATCTGCGTCAGGGCACCGCCGATGCACCGATTGGTTTCCGGCTGGCGGCATTCGCGTTGCCGGGCACCGTCATTGGGGCGCTGTTGGCGCTCGCCCTGAACGCGCGCTGGCTGGCGCTGGTGTTCGGGTCCTATCTGGTGTTCATCGCTATCCGCGAGATCGTGCGGGTGTTTACGAGCTCGTCTGCCCGGACGACGACGAAACCAAGTCCGGCGCCGGCGTCGCAGGCGTGTGTTGGCGGTTGATCTTCTGCAGCTCCCGGGCGACGTCCAGGAGCCAGTTCAGTTCTTCCTTGCGGTTGGCGCCCGTACGTTCGCCGATGATCTTGGTGCCGGAGGTCTTGTCGTGCTGCGGCGCGGTGCGTTGTTGTTCGATGGCCGAATGAATCTGGTGCGCCGCTGATGTGGTGGACGCGTCTTCGGTGAGGTAGGGGCGGATGGCGCTCAGACCGTCGCGAATCTCGACGATTCTGCGGTAGAGCCGATAGTTGTGATCACCGATGGCGGCCTGCGGCGGTGCCAGTGCGATCTGGGCGTTGCCCTCATACAGCGCGGTCCACAGCGGCTCGAGTTGACGGTGCTGCCGGTAGGCCTGGATGCGTTGGCGTGCCGACGTGACCAGCTGTGAGAAGGACGGTCCGGCAAGGCCTACCACGATGAGGATCTGCCCGATGGTGGCGGCCAGTGGGGCCAGACGCTGCCAGGAGTAGCTGTCGTTGGTGATCATGCCGTAGATGGCCGAGTGTGCCCGCATGATGCAGAACAACAGGCACATGGCGGCTCCGGCCGCGGTGAGCAGCATGCTGCGTCGCAGCCACGCGACATCGTGAAAACGGGCGTACTGCAGGCATTTGACGGTGATCAGGAGTGCGCCCAGGCCGTAGGTGATCAGATAGATCAGCATGTAGAGCACCCAGGCCGGCTTGTTGCCGTGCGAGGCGTAGAAGTCCTGTGGCAGTTCAGAAGTCGGTGCCACAAACCAGCAGAGAGTCAGGGCGGCGCCGATGGCTACTGCCATGCCGACCCAGAGCCGTGCGCGCTGCACCGCACGGGGGCCGGATTCACCCCAGAAGGTGATGACCGTGAGAACGCATGCGGTCCACGCCATGCCGCCCGAGAGGTTCAAGACGAGCCGGCCCATGTTGTGCACGCCGACCAAGTTGTCGAACTTCTCGTAGAGCGGTGGCGTCGCCAAGGTGACGGCAATGCCCTTGAAAAGGAATGACAACAACAGTGCCACCGAGGCGGGTGGACGGACCCGCGAACGCAGCATCGCGGCGGCAACCACGACCACGGCGCCAAAGCTGAAGACGGCCGCTATCGAATACGCCGCGGCGGAGTCTTCAAAAACTGAGGTCACGGTGCCGCCGGTGAGCCTTCCAGCACGAGTGATGCCAGGATGCGCCGCAGGTTGGCGTTCGTGACGGGGATGGGGCGGTGGCTGTCAGGACTGACGCGCTGCCCCATCATGGAGGCGAGCATTTCTGCCTCGACCTCCTGGTCGTCGAGATAGGTCTCACGACAGAGGACTTCGGCCAGTTCACGCTTGCTTGAACTGGTGTGTCCACACATCACATGGCTCAGCTCGTGCAGGATGATGTGCTCGCGATGCATGGTGGTGGTGTCGCTGTCGTACACTACGTAGTCGGTGGCGTCGGTGCGGACCAGCAGGCCGTGCACGCCGCTGCCGGAGAGCGCGTAGGGCACCAACTGGATATCGCGCTCGCTGAGTTCACTGGCGCGGGCGCGGATGTCCTCGACGGTCGTGAGCGTGTCCAGACCCAGGTCCGC
Organism: Mycobacteroides chelonae; assembly: GCF_016767715.1. Lineage (NCBI taxonomy): Bacteria > Bacillati > Actinomycetota > Actinomycetes > Mycobacteriales > Mycobacteriaceae > Mycobacteroides > Mycobacteroides chelonae. The sequence continues at coordinate 1,180,650 of NZ_CP050145.1, forward strand.
CAGCTTGCGGGTGCACTGCTTGTGGATAGCCTGAAGTTCGCGAGTGGACCGTAGATCGGTTGTGACACAACGCATCTTCGGCATGATTACTGCCCGTTGCTGACCGAGTTGTCCACCGTCGGCAGGCCCTGCAGCGCGCGCACGTGATCGAGCACGGCGGCGACTGTTTCCAGGCTCTGCTTGTTCAGGCCGATCGCACGTAACGCGATCAGCTCCACCTCGTCCCGCGTGGTCTCATCCAGCGCACCCAGACGCTCATCGAGCGAGTAGGTGCGCTCGGGATCGGTGAGCACCGAGAGCGGAACGCGGAAGAAGTCGGCCAGTGCGCCGAGCAGGTCGATGGCGGGACGGGCGCGCTTACCGGTGCGCAGCGCCGAGAGGTAGGCGCCGCCGACCTTGATGCCGGGGTGCGCCTTCTTGATGCCGTTGGCGACCTCATCATTGGTCCACATCCGGCCGTCGGGACGACGATGCGACTGGAAGAGCGCATTGATGCGATCAGCGAGGTTCGCGTCGGCGGCTTTGGCGTCCTGGAGGGACACCTGCGGCGGGCTCGTAGTGGCCATCTACTAAGTCAAACACCGATGCCGCGCGCCCTCAACGTGAGGGGGCAGACTCCCAGTGTGATTCAACGCACAGTTGAGGCCAGTTTTAGCGGTAGGTGTCGGTGAGGTATTCCGCGCGGCACGCGCCACGGGCCAGCTTTCCGCTGGTGGTGCGGGGTATCGCACCCGCGGCGACCAGCCGGACGTCGGCCACGGGCAGATTGTGCTGGCGTGAGATGGCGGCGCGGATCGCGTCGACGACGGGGGCGTGTTCGGCCCGTCCCGATCCGGGGGCGCGTTCGGCGACGATGACCAGGCGTTCGCTGGTGTCGGCGATGGCGGCTTCGGCGAGTTGATTGGCCGCGACGGAGAAGGCGGCGACATAGCCGGAACGCACCGCGGACGAGGCCTCCGAGGCGGTGGCCTCGATGTCCTGCGGGTAGTGGTTGCGCCCGTCGATGATGATGAGGTCCTTGATGCGGCCGGTGACGTAGAGGTTGTCGTTCAGGTACACCCCGAGATCCCCGGTGCGCAGCCAGCGGGCCTCGGCGGCGGTTCCGGTTGCGTGGCTGCGCTGGGTGAGTCGCGACTTCAGCGTGTTGTGGAAGGTGTCTTGGGTTTCCTGGGTGCGGCCCCAGTAGCCGCGGCCGATGTTGTCGCCGTGCAGCCAGATCTCACCGATTTCTCCTTCGGGGAGTTCGTTTCCGGTGCGCGGGTCCACGATGGTCAGCCATTGGCTGGAGATCACCTGACCGCAGGAGACGTGCGGGACGGCCATGGGTGCGTCCGGTGAGACGGGTACGGCGCGGTCTTCGGCCAGCTGGTCGCGGTCCAGGTAGATGACGCTGGGGCGTGCGTCGGTGGCGATGGTGGCCACGGAGAGCGTTGCTTCGGCCATGCCGTACGACGGCTTGATCGCGGTGGCCGGGAATCCGTAGGGGGCGAAGGCCTCGGTGAACTTCTCGATCGCGGAGATGGTCACCGGCTCAGATCCGTTGAGCAGACCCGCGACATTGCTCAGATCCCAGGTTTCGCCGGCCGGTGGGCGGCCACGCTGGGCGGCGAGTTCGAAGGCGAAGTTGGGGGCGGCGGCGAACACCCGCCCGAACGCGGACTCGGTGGCCAGTTGTTTGACCCAGCGCCGGGGGCGCCGCACGAAGGCCAACGGCGACATCAAGGTGATGTGGCCGCCGCACAACGGGGGAAACAGGATCATGATCAGGCCCATGTCGTGATACAGCGGCAGCCAGCTCACGCTGCGGATGTTGGTGTCCAGGCCGCCGGCCAGGATCATCTGCAGCACGTTGGTACAGGCCGCGCGGTGGGTGATCTCGACACCGGCCGGGGTACGGGTGGAACCCGAGGTGTACTGCAGGTAGGCGAGGTCCTCGGAGTCGAGTTCAGCGGGGACGAATGTCGCACCGACCGAGTCCGGCACCGCGTCGATGGCGATGACGCGCGGGCGCCGCTGACGAGGAAGCTTGCGCAAGAACGCGTTCACCGATTCGGCGGCGCTGTCGGTGGTCAGGATGACCGACGGGGTGGCATCGGCGAGCACCGCGTCGAGGCGTTCGGTGTGGCCGGGCAGCTCGGGGGCGAAGAGGGGAACCGCGATGTTTCCGGCCTGAATGGCGGCGAAGAATCCGATGACGTAGTCCAGACCCTGCGGCGCCAGGATCGCCACGCGATCACCCGGCTGGGTGACCTGCTGCAGGCGGGCGCCGATCGCGCGCATCCGGGTGTCCAGCTCCAGCCAGCTCAGTTCCAGTGCGACACCGTCATCGTCGCGGGTGAAGTCCAGGTAGCGGTAGGCGGCGGTGGCGCCGAATTCGGCGATGTTGTGTGCGAAGTTGGAGAGCAGGGTGGTGCCGGGAGGAAGGTCGATCGAGCCCTGGGCGTCGAGATAATCCTCAATTCCACTCTGGCGAACCGCCACTGCATCTGACATATCCAACTCCCGACTCACGATGAAAAACACTACCTGCGCTAACTAAGGAATCTCTTGGTTCGCAGGTGACCCGTCGGGCGAGGAGCGGGCGGCAACTTTCAATGTCGGCGTTCGCACAGTCTGGTGACGAATCACACCAGAGTCCGTTCGAATCCTGGTGCTGTACAAGGGGTATCACTATCTGTCGGAGAGTTTCAATGTGACGCCAGTGTGTCGCGCCGGGGTGTGATCTTTGTCGTAGGCCGGTGAGGGTCGGGGCCGGAAGTTGGCGCCACGGGATACGCCGGGTAGAACTAGGGCTGACCTGCAAGGCCCCCATAGCCCAATTGGCAGAGGCAGCGGACTTAAAATCCGCCTTTCTGGCTATTTATGGCAATTGGTAGCAGCGGGACAACCATCATAAAATGGGTCTGAACTGCCAATATGTCGACAGTTGTTAACTATCGTTGATGGCGGAAAATGATTCTGCTGCGGTATGCCGGGGGCGCGGGACTGTTCTTTGTGGAGATTTCCCGAAGAGGGGGCGCTCGCCAGGCGGTTGAAGGCGGGGTATCGGGTGTGCAGGGGCACCCCCCGGGGGTTGAGACCGGCTGTCTCTAGGTGACGTCGGGTTCGAGCTCGCCGCCGTAATCCGGGTAGCTGGGCCAGGCATGATGTTCGGAACCGGCCGCGATATAGGCGCGCTGGGCGGTTCTGGGGTAACCCACGATCCGAAACGGTGTCCCGGCGTCGTTGTAGATGGTGACCGGCGGTCCGGCTGCGAAGCAGATTTCGAGGTGGTACCGGATGTCGGCGCCGAACTGCGGTGCTAGCACATCCGCCATGAAGCCGATCGACTCGCCACCGGCCAGGGTGGTGACCTTCTTGTCGATGTAGTGCTCCCATGTGGGGGCTCGGTCTTCGTCTTGTGTGCGGGCGTCCAGATCAGGCGATCCGAGATCGAACACCATGATGTCTTTTTCCCCGATACCTTGAGGCACTGCGTAATACACGGTTCCTGTCGGCACTGGTCGCTGCTCATCAATGACAGCTCGTATCCGGGTGATCTTGGTTGCCGTGCGGTGGATGCCGGTCAAGTCGAACGACATCCATGTCCGAACGTAGTCAACACCGTTCGCGGAGAATGGAAAGTCGGCAAGGATAGCGCGATCGTGTCCTGGAAACCGAGTGTTGTAGACGCCGGGCTCGGTGTCGAGCGGTATGTCGATTATTTCATCGGACACCCAGCCAACCCCCGGAATAGGTGATTGAGTCAGATGCAGCGTGGCGGCGGGTATTGCGTTGTCCTCCCGGTCGTGTGCCGCTGTCACGCTCTTATTTGCGGCTAGGTCAGCACGAGCACGAAAGAAACGAGCGTAAACCCAGGCCGCAACCAGACCAGTCGCGATGGGCACGAGCACCAACTCGGCGATATGTTCTGCGGACACCCTGCCCCCTGCAAAGTCGGTAAAGTCTGATCCCGGCTAGCTGTTCTGATCGTAGGTGGCAAGCCGACGTTCGTCACCAATCGTCATTGCCGCAGCTGTCAGAGTGGTGTCTCAATACCTTGGAGCTGCCAGGAATCGAAAACGCGAATGATGCAGTTCAACTACACAATCCTGTTATGGGTCTGCCCGACATGGAGAAACATGAGTCGGAATGAGTGTTGTGCCGACGACCGTCAGCACAACACGCCAGGCGGTGTCTAGGCCTCTGTCCGTATCGGTCCTTAACCGCCGGTTGGTGCAGCGCTACTTTGAACCTGCGGATCCCCTTCGAGGGTGGTATCGGTATCCGACTGAGACGGCAATTCCGCAGCGGGCCTTAGTAAGCCGTCAGGCGCGAGCATCACCACGTCAGATAGCAATATGTATGTACCCACGATGAAACGGTCAGCGTCGCGACGAGTCACGGATGCGTGAGCGCCCTTGTTGCCAGCATCGACGAAGGCGTCAAGTCGCTCACCGTAGTACCTCAAGTCCGAGAGGATTACGCCGTTGCGGGTCTCGCTTTGCTGCTGCTGTTGCTCGATCCAATACACCAGCCTATTGACGTAGTTCTCTGCGCCACTTGCCCTTCCGCCAATATCAGAACCTGGTGGCACAAGCTTGTCAGCAACCGCGATGATGAGCTTTCGGCAGTATGCTGCCGCATCACTCCAATGGTCAGGCTTGTCGGACGACACCAACTCGAAAGCTGCGGCCAACTGGTTGGCCGAATCCGGGACTAGGCCAACGAGTACGCCGTCTGCCGATTCGCGGATTCTGGTGAATGAGCTTTCGATGGCATCGCCGAAGCGAAGTTCTAAATACTTTTCTGACGCGTATTCATGAATTGCGCCGAGCACGCGGTCCAGGACCCCTTGATTGGTGATGATGGCTTCCTGTACGACCTTGCGCTCAACCGTGTTACCGCTTGGCGCGCCCACAAATTGGTTCGGGTTCGCAGATGAGACGCTGACTGGTGCGTCAGCCGAAGCAGCCATCCGGAGCCTGCCTGACTCAACCATTGCAGCCAGATGGCTCACAGATGCGGTCTTCGCGCGCTTCGCTCCGTCCCCATCCTCGAAGACGCGGTGCGACCGAGCCGCAGCAGCCCACGCTGGACGGCTTACCCCGGCTGCGGTCGTGTGCGGCTCATAGCCTGAGATTTCTATGGCCAGCCATGCCATTGCATCGTCGTCGTCCAAGAGCCGTGCAAGACGACTGGCTTTGCGAACAAGTTCGGTCGGGCCGAGACGGCTCAACTCAAAGTCTGTCAGCAGATCATCGGACAGTTGTAATGCTTCTGCTCGGCGATTTGGCACTCTTTGTCCCCCTTCATACTCGCAGTCCTTCACGATGGCACAGCGTCGCCACCCTAAATCTGCCGCCTCCCCTGCGCACGGGTTCACGTGCGATAGATACAAAAGCTAGCGTCGATGTCTCCGGCACTGCGCTCCCGTCTTAGTGCAACGACTGCTTGGACACGCCACGGCTGCGATGACACTGGACCGGTATGGTCATCTGCTGTCGGAGGACTCTGGCCGCGGTGGCTCACGTCCTCGGTGCCGCGATCGAAGGGGCTGCGGTCCCACTGCGGTACTTAGGAATCATAAGGACGAATTCGGAGAACAATTAGACGTCTGAACTGCGAGGCCCCCATAGCCCAATTGGCAGAGGCAGCGGACTTAAAATCCGCCAAGTGTCGGTTCGAGTCCGACTGGGGGCACCGAAACTAAAGCGCTTCTGATGCTGGTAGATGCGATATTTACGTTTGCTGACCGGTAATGCGTAAGCGTTGTGCCCACACTTTGCCCACACTTTCGTCTAATTTGTCGGCAACAGCAGTGAGATCGTCGTCGAACAAATCGGCGTAGACATCCAACGTCATCGCCGCCGAGGAGTGGCCGAGCATCCGTTGCACGACCTTGACGTTGGCACCCGAGCTAATCGCCAGGGACGCTGCGGTGTGCCGCAGGGCGTGGGCAGTAATACGCGGGAACACTGCTGTGGTCGGTTCCTTGCCGCCCTTGCTCTCCTTGACCCTGGCCGCGCCAGCGACAGCCTGGCAGCGGTCCACCGCCCCTGAAAGCCAAGAGTCATGCGATGACGGCGGCCCGAGGTGCCCACCGTCGCGCGCCGACCAGATCAGCTCACCATGTTCCTTGCCCTTGCATGTGGCGGCCAGCTCGTCGACTACGAACGCTGCCAGCGGCACGGTTCGAGATTTACCCGACTTGAGCGTACCCACGTGAACATCACCACCGACCGTGACGGCATTCTCATGCAGCACGATTCGACGTTTCAGGAATTCCACGTCGCCAACCCGCAATGCCGCGGCCTCACCCCAGCGCAGGCCCGCAGTGCCCAGTAGTAGGACCAGGGAGCCGTAGCGACCCGACTCGACCGCGAGCCACTGGAGTTGCTCGGCGGTCAAGTAGATGTTCTTTCGTTTCACTCGCGCCGGTAGCTTCACACCACGCGCCGGGTTAACCGCAAGCCGACGATCCTTCACCGCGTCGTCAAGAATGCGGGCTAGTACGGAGTACGCGGTGATTACGACAGTTCCCTTGCGCTTGGTGGCCAATCCGGTTACCCACGCCTGTACTGCCGAGTGGTTGATATCTGCAATAGCTGTTGCCGCCCAGCGTGTTTCGACGTGCACTCGCCAGGCCGACTCGACTGAGTGGAACGCCGACGGCTTGATGATTCCCTGCTGCCGCGTCAGCCAGTCCGGCCCTAGCGCGCCGACGGTGATCTTGCCGAGCGCTGGTGCGACGTAGCTGCCGGTGAGTTTATCCACCTCGACCGTTGCTGCGAACGCTTCGGCATCGCGCTTGGTTTTGAAGCCGCGCTTGTCGGTCTGACGATGGTCTGGGGTGCGGTAGCGGACGCGGTAAAGCATTGCACCGCTTGCGGTCTCGTACTTACTTATCGTCGCCATCAGGTTTCCGGTCTGGACCAAAAGCGCCCTCAAGTAGCTCCTCGCGTGCCTCGGCGGCGAATGCTTCTTCTTCCTTCTGGAGATGGTGCAGCATCCTTTGCACGATCCATGGCGGTGATGAGGTGAATAAGAATTCGTTCAGTGATTGGCCGGGGAGCGGTTTGTTTCCTCGTAGCCATTCCCATAGGAGTACGGCGTTCACCTCCAGGTTCAATACTTCCGCGCTCTCAGTTGGCTCCGTAAATGGTGGACCAAGCAATGTAGCTGGTGAAACACCAAGTGCAGCAGCCAAAGCCACGAGGTCGTCTACGTCCACCCTGCGCTTGACGGACTCAATGTTCTTGATGGCTACTGGTGTTAGGTTCCAGCCCAAGGATTCAAGCCGCTCCGATAGCTGAGTCCACGTCAGGTTCCGCACCTTTCGCAACCGTTCAACGTTTCCGGCGACCGTGTGCGCGGTTGCCCCGATTTCGGGTGCTCGTCCAGCCATGGGTCCATGGTGACACACAAACTTTGTCAGTCAACAGGCAATCGTTGACAACAGGAGTTGACTGTGATTCTCTGAGCATGAACAGTCAAACTTTAACGATTGATCACCAAAGAAAGGCGATTTATGACGACTGACACCGCTACACCGAAGGAGGTGGCGGCGTACCTGCATACCAGCGAGGCTGGTCTAGCGCAGTTGCGCTACCGGGGCGTGGGCCCGAAGTTTGTGCGCGTTGGTCCCCGCAAGGTGATCTACCGCTGGGCCGATGTGCATGCCTATCTGGACGCGAACACCTGCCAGCGTACCGACGACCCTCGGGGTGCAGCGTGATGGCGGAGGCCGCGCTGATTGCCGCCCGTTTGGCGGCTGCTTCGCAGTGTTTCCCGTTGCCGCATAGTGACGTTGACGGTAGGGCGGTGTGTGATTCGACGGTTTATGTCGAGGCCGAGGGCAAGTCCATCGCGATCACGGTCACTGATTACGACGGCAGTAAGCGCGAGTACCGCGCTGATGTCCGGCTGGTAGCGACCAGCACCCCTGAAATGCGAACGCTCCCAGCGGAATCCGGTGTTAGAGCACCGGGCCGGGAGCGTTCCGAACAACCCAACCGATAAGTAAGGAGTTCGTTGATGAGTCTACCTGCAATAACCGGGCCTGTGGAAGGGCTGGTGATCGATCCAGTCGAGGTTGATCTACTTCTTGATCGCGCGGTGAACCTGGCCACCCTGGCTGCTGGGGACATCGGGCAGGCCCTTACGGGCCTGCCCGATGATGCGCCGTTGTTCTCGTGCGTGGATTTGTCCGAGGCTCTGCGGCATCTGCGTGTGGCGGTGTGGCTGATTGATCGGGCTGCTGACCGTCTGGCGGTTGGGGGCGGCCGGTGACTGCTTTGGTGTTGGTGCCTGACGTGGGTGATACGCGGCCCCAGCTGCCGCCGATTGAGCGTTACGCGATCTGGATGCAAGGTCGTGGGTTGTCGGATCGCACGATCACCGACACGATGTTGACGTTGTGCCGGTTTCAGAACGTGTTGTCTTCTCCGATTGAATCCACACCAGCTCTGGCGATTTCACGGTTCCTGGCTAGTGAGCGGTTCGGGGCGCGTACCCGATACACCTATCACGGGCATCTGCGTGGTTTCTTTCGCTGGCTGGCCGCTGAGGGCGGCGTCGATGCCATGGCCACGCTGCCGCAGCCCCGGATGCCGCGCGGAGTCCCTAGGCCCATCACCGACGAGGAGCTGGCCTCGGTGCTGGCCTTGCGGATGCGCCGGCGCACGCGGGTGATGATCTTGTTGGCCGCCTATGCGGGGTTGCGTGCCCATGAGATCGCCAAGGTGCGCGGCCAGGATGTGGACCTCGGTGCGCGCACCGTGCATGTGATCGGCAAGGGCGGCCATGGCGCCTGGATCCCGTTGCACCCGCTGCTGGCCGAGGTCGCAGAGACGATGCCGCGCCGTGGCTGGTGGTTTCCCAGTCACACGGTGCTCGGTCAACCTGTGCGCCGGGAGTCGGTCACCGGCACGATCAGCAAGGTATTCGACCGCGCGGGTATTCATGGGGCTACGCACCGGCTGCGGCATTGGTTTGGTACCAGTTTGGTGGATTCGGGCGCGGATCTGCGGACGGCACAGACGTTGTTGCGGCACGAGAACCTGGCCTCGACGGCGATCTATACCGCGGTGCGCGATGAACGGCGCGTAGAGGCTGTGGCACGGCTCGTTGTGCCCGGAGGTGCCCGTGGGTGACGGCAAGAAGATGGGGGCCCCGGTTTCATCGCCGGGGCGCTCGCCTGAATCTCGAGAAGTCAGCTGGTGGCCGGTGCACGAGTTCGTGGCAATTTTGGTGGCGTCAACGAAATTCACGGCCTTACCTGCCGCTGGCACTCCGAGGTGGTGCGCGTTATCCGACGGGGATCCGCGCAAGCTGCTGGCGGTGGCGATCTCCGGTGAGCACTGGGCGCTGCGCTGCGAGCTTGACCAGATTGCCTCAGCTGAGGCATCGAAAGCTGTTGCCGCTGCCGTGGACTGGGGTCGGATTTCACATCGGACCCTTGCCGGGCGCGGCCCGAACTACATCCCCCGAGAGAGGGCATCTTGACCGACGACGAGTTCTTCACCGCTACCCCGGAACTACAGACGATCTATCGGTGGGCGCGGGCCCGGTATGCCGCGCCGTGGGCGGTGTTCTTTGCGGTACTGCTGCGGGTCGCTGCATCAGTCGCTCCACATGTGCAGCTACCTGGCGTGATCGGTGGGCGCGCGTCGTTGAATCTGTTGTGCGCGTTCGTTGCCCCGTCCGGTGGCGGTAAGGGCATCAGCGACAAGGTGGCCCGGCTGGCGTGGCCTAGCAGCGTCAAAGAGCTGCCGATCGGTTCAGGTGAGGGTATCGCTGAGACGTTCACCTTGCGCGGCATGGAGTCCGAAGACAACGAGCGCGTCACTAACGCGATCTTCAGCTGCTCTGAGATCGATGTCTTAACCGGGTTGGAATCGCGCCAAGGCTCAACAACCCTCGGCACGATGAAGGCCTTCGCGATGGGTGAGCAGTTCGGCTCCACCAATGCCAGCAGGGGCAATAGCCGAAACGTGCCCGCCCATTCGTATCGAGGTTGCCTATCGGTTGGAGCGCAACCAGGCCACACCGGCGTGATCTTCAACGACACCACTGGCGGCACTCCACAACGGTTCCTGTGGGCGCTGACCATTGACCCCGACATGCCCGCCGACTCTGTGGCCGATCCCGAGCCGCTCAACCATCACGTGCCAGGTCTGCTGACCCGTCGGCACGATGACCCCGACATCGTCACCGAGATCGTCTACGGCCCGCCAGAGATCCGGCAGACGATCATCGCCGCGCACCTGGCCCGCCAACGCGGTGAAGGCGATGCCCTAGACGGCCATTGGATGCTGACCCGCTGCAAGGTAGCGGCATTGTTGGCGATCCTGCACCACCGCTCGGTGGTCTCCGAACTGGACTGGCAGCTCTCCGAGGTCGTCATGGCGCACTCCGACCGCACCCGCGACTGGATCGTCTCGGAGGCCAAGAAGGCCCAACGGGCAAAGGTGCGCGACCGTGCGATGTCTCGGGCGGCCGGGGAGCAATTCATCTCCGATCACAAGCTCGACAGAGCCAAGAAGGCGGTACTGCGGTGGCTCGAGCGCGACGGCGCGATGGCCCGCCACAACCTACGGCGCAGGCTCAAAGCTGACCTAAGAGAGCATTTCGATCCGGCGTTAGCTGAGCTGATCGCAGATGGGCAGATTCATGTTGAAGAAGTCACCAACGGCGAGAGCTACGCGCTCACTTCCGAAAGTACACGGGTCCCCGAGGTACACCCCCCAAAAGCACAGGTCAATGCCCGTGTCCCACAAGTACACGGTGTACCCGCTGCTACGGTGACTGAGCTGGATTATCGCAGGTCGTCCGACTCTGAGCGTCCGAAGCGGTTGTGCCCACAATGGCTCGCCGATTACATCGCAGACCTCGTGACGAGGGGCGAAACTACTGTCTCTTCGTTAACTGTGTATACCGAAGGGAAGGCGCAAGGGTACTCGCCAAGCTCGATCGGAAACGCGATCACAGCACACGATGACATGACCATCATCGGCCAGGACGGTGCCAGCAAGGTCTACTCACTGACCGGACAAACCACCGGATACAAGCCACTGATCCAGTGGGTGAACGACTACCTCGACGCCCTTCCGGCAAACACGGAATCACTCGATAAGGAACAAGCCAGGCAAGCGGTAGAGGCTGAGTCGGCCGGGTACTCATGGGAGGCGGCACGCAGGGTGTTCCTGGGCAGTGGCCGCGTGCAGTCCGCACCCGATCCTGGCGGCGACTCACGGAAAACCATCTGGACCATCACCGACACCGCCAACCAGGAGACATCCGCATGACTCAACCACCAGTCGCACAGCAAACATGCTGGCACTGCCAGCAAACACGATGGAGGTGTGATGTCATGGTGATGACCAGCCGACGGGCCACTAAGTCCCTGACCAGCACCAATGCACACACCGCCGAGTGTCATAACTGCAGGTCAGAGCCCATCCCCCTGAAAATGTTCAGGTGGGGGGCCTTCCTGACCCCCGGAGGCTCCCGTCAGGTTTTTTTTGAACGCGGCGCGCGATGACCGCAGCCGCGAAACCAGCAAAGGCGACCGACAAGTCAGCTAACATACCAGTTAAGGAGTGGTTCGAGTGAAGATGCATCGGCCTCGCGATATCGAGGCCAAGGCGTGGGCGGTGCGCACACCTGATCCGGGAGTGTTTGTGCAGTTCGGTTGGATGCGGTTCACCGCGTCGCCCGCTGAGGCCCGCACGTTGGCGCACACGCTCAACGCAGCTGCCGATAGCGCCGAGCAGGCACCGGCTGATGGCCGCTGAACGGGAGTGTGCGGTACAGCTGTTAATTCATGTACTGCAAGGGGATTCGTGGGGATTGCAGGAGGTTGTTTTCGACGTGTTCGCACCGGGCAAGGGTGCGACGGAAGCGCTGGGGCTGCTGACTGCGGCCATGACGGTGGTGGCCGAGTTGCCTATTCCGGTCGCTGTGCGTGAGCGTGTGGTGGTCAACTTGCGGTCGTATCTGGTGCAGCGGGCCGCCGATGAAGGCGATGAGAGCCTGTGATTACCGGGTTGCGGGGCGTGGTGCTACTGGACAGCAACGATGCCCGGTATGTGGCCGAGGCGCTGGCGCGGTTCCTGGTGGTGCTCGGCGAGCACGGTCTGCGCGCCTCCCCGACATTGTTGGATGCCGAGGCACGTCTTCGGAAAGCTGCTGTGGGCGCAAGTGATTCGACACGCAGCGCAAGTGGTGGCGTCAGTGGTGTTGGCGGGCATCTGAGTTCGTCTCACAGTGGCATGTATGACCTTGTCGATTCCGTCGAAGCGGCCCGGATCTTGGGCTGCACGCCGCAGAACGTGCGTGATCTGGCGCGCCGGGGCCGTCTACCGGCGCACCGCGCGGGCCGGGGCTGGGTCTATCCGGCGCAGGCTGTTGCCGAACGCGCAGAGCGGCAGGCCGCCAAGCGAGGCTGATCATGGCTGAGCTGGCCACCATCGCCGGTGTGGAGCTGATCAAGGCCGGTACCTGGGATGCCACCGGCTCTCCCGAGGGTGGTTGGACCACAACCCCACATGATCTGTCCGAGGCCATCCGGGCGCATCAGGCCGGGGTGTTGCGCAAGCCCGTCATCAAGATCGGGCACACCGATCCGCGGTTCGACGGCGGCCCCGCCCTGGGCTACGTGGACAACCTGCGCCTGACCGATGGCGGTCACACCCTGGTCGGTGATTTCGTGAACATGCCCGCGTCTGTGGCTGCGCTGATGCCCCACGCCTACCCGGATCGCTCCATCGAGGCGCTGATCGACTACCAGGCCCCGGACGGCAATACCTGGCCGCTGGTCCTGACCGCCGTGGCCCTACTCGGGGAAGCCGAACCGGCCGTGGAAACCCTCAAGTCCCTGCAGGATGTCGGCGACCTGTTCGGTGTTCCGATCGCTGCCACACGGATCACCATCACCACGGGCCACCGCACCTACGCGCGTGCGGTTGCGGTGGCCGCCGCGCGCCGACGCAGAACCCACCGCCTCACCACCACTGAATCGAAAGGCTGATCATGTCAACCATTCTGGGCAATCCCAGCATCTACGCACCAGGCGCGGACATCACCGCCCAAGCCACCGCCACCGTCACCGCGCGCCGCTTCCTGGCGATCTCCGGGGACCGGGTATCGGGCGGGAACATAGCCGTGGCACCCGCGCCGGCCGGTGCCCGCAGCTTCGGGGTCGCCGGCAACGACGCGATAGTCGGCGGGCTCGTCACAGTGGTGCGCGGCAATTCTCGGGTGGTCAAGGTGGCCGCCGCTGGCGCGATCGCGGCCGGGGCCGAGGTCGAAGTCGGCGCCGCCGGTAAAGCCATCACCAAGGCCTCCGGTGTCGCGGTCGGCTACGCCATCACCGGCGCCGCCAACAACACCGACGCCGAAATCTCCCTCTACTGAACAGGACTGACACCATGACCTCTGCATTGATTCCCGAGCTGTCCGGCCGGCGCCTGACCGTCGACACCGCTCTTCGCCAGCCGAGCACCATCCGGGCACAGATCGCCAAACTCGCCGACGAACAGATCCTGCTACCGAAGTTTTTCCGGACCCTCGGGGCCAAGATCGAGGGCGGCGGCATGCTCTACTCCGTCATCAAAGCCTCCGATTTCTTCTCCTCCGATATCGAAAAGCGCAACGCGCGAGCCGAATACAAGATCGTCGAGGGCGTCGACCCCGACCCCCAACTCGCGGTCGTGGAGGACTGGGGCGGCAAGTTCCAGGTCGGTATCGAGGAAATCACCCGCAACGATGTGAACTACCTCGATCAGCAGACCACGCAGCTGGCCAACACCATCGCCCGCAAGCTCGACACCCGAGCCATTGCCGTCGTGCAGGCCGCGATCGACGGATCGAACACCGTACCCGGACACAACTGGTCCAACCTGGTCACCGTCGGCCCCCTCGATGGGCTCACCCCCGGACACGAACTACCCACCGCCGACCTCTCGGCTGCCCAGCTGGCCGCCGACCTACAAGAACTCGGCGTCACACACGACCTGCTCGTCGTGCACCCCAGCGAAGCGCACAGCCTGCGGGTGGCCTACGGCGACAAACTCGGCGCCATGCTCACCAGCGCCGGGGTTGGCCTGTTCGCCAACCCGCGCGTGAGCACAGGCACCGGCTGGGCCATCGAAAAAGGCAAGGTCGGCACCATCGGCTTCGAATTTCCCTTGACCGTCGACGCCTGGGAAGACAAAGCCACCCGCTCCTGGTGGGTACAGGCCTACGTCGTGCCCGCCATGGGCGTCGATCGGCCGTTTGCCGCCAAGAAACTCACCGGCCTAGCCGGATAACCCCCACACCCCGCACCAGCATTGGAGACACCCCATGGCACTGACCCTCGATGACCAGCGCACCGCCGACCTGCTCGACACCCTCGGGCTGCCCGCTGACACCACCGACACCGCCCTGATTCTGGCCACCGTCAAAGACGCGATCACCGAAACGCCCACGGCCACGGCGGCGCCCTCGGCGATCGCCGCGGCCGCCAAGAAAGCCGGCCTGGAAGTCCTAGACACCGACACCGCCACCGCGCTACGCGCCGAGGCCGCCGAGGGCCGCCACATCAAAGCCGCCGCCGCCCGCCAAAAGATCGAAGACACCGTCGACGCCGCAGTCGCCAAAGGCAAGATCACCGCCGCCCGACGCAAACACTGGGTCGACCTCATCACCGCCGACCCCGCCATGTCCGAGGTCCTAGCCTCCGTCCCCGACGAAACCGCCATCTCCTTCACAGAAATCGGCCACAGCGTCGGCACCGAAAACGGCGAACCACCCGCAAACGGCAGCTGGTTCTACTGACCACCAAAGATGCGCCATACGCTGGAAAAGCGCCGCCCGTATGGGGTCGCTACCATGGTCACCGTGCGGGCGGCGCCCTGTATCGATCCTGACAGAGTCCCGGTCTCTGATTCTGGTCATTGCCCCGATTAGCTACTGGGCATGTAGTGTGCGGTGCATCACCGCGAGGTTTGCTCAGACGGGAGGCTGACATGTCGGGATTTCTGCGGGTGCCACCGGAGCAGATGCACCACGAGGCGGCTCAGCTCCATGGCATAGCGCAAGATCTAAAAGACATCCATAGGCGGGCTCACGGTCAAGTCTCGGAGCTGTTATCAGGTTTCGGAGAAACCGAGTCCGCATCGTTCCTGAGAACGCGATTGGGGCAGTGGGAAGATGAGACGCGTTCCCATCACGAGCATCTGACTACCCACGCGGACAATCGCAGTCGGATAGCGAACATGTTTGTTGCGACCGATGATCTGGGTGCCACCGGATTCGGCGGGGCTGCGCGCCAGGGTGACGCGTGATAACGCTGGAGTTGATGCTTAAGGCTCCGCAGATGTATCAAGAGGTCGCGGACGCCGCCCGCACCCGTGCTGCCGGAACGGCCAATGCGGCCGAAGAGGCCGACGCGATACGCAAGCTCTCGGAATGGGAGGGCGCCAGTGCAGAGGCCGCTGACGACGCGAACCGGCGCACGGTATCGACATTCGAGAACTCAACCGTCAGCGATAAGGAGCTCGCTTCACGGGCTGAGAGTGCTTCTCAGAGCGCCGCTAAGAACGCTCAAGACGTCCGGGCGATGCTGGACAAGGCCGACGCTTACCCGGCTGTTCACGTCGATCTGCACACCAATGAGGTCAAGCCCGCCGACATGAGTCAGATGGGCAAGGACGCCATCGATCGGGCGTTCAAGAAGTACAACGAGATCAAGCAAGAAGTCGAGCGAATCGTTGCGGCCGGTAGTGCCACTGATCTGGAGTTCGCACGCGCGCTCGTCGCCGGTACCGGTGGCTCGGAAGACGCCGTGACCTCTCTGGCGCATGACAACGGCACTGCCACACGGAAAGTATTTGATCCACCGCCCGCGGGCAGGTTGGACGGTACGGGCTATTGGCAGATCGACAAGACGAAGCCGATGGCCTCCCCTGATTTACCTCCTCCACCTCCAGGGAACTACACACAAGAAATACCCCAGTCGAAATACACCGAGGGCGTGAAATCGGCTCCGCTGGTGGTGGGCAAGAACTGGGCCGAAGGCGCGGAAGAGCCCTATGCGCAGATGCGTGAGCAGTTCCAATTCCGGGTGTCCGGCACCGAGTTCACCGGGCAGACCAAAATGGTTCAGGTGGACGGCAAGTGGTACCAAGCCGAGTGGCAGAACTACACCTACGACATGAAGCGCACTTCCATGATTACGGGCGGAAACGACATGGGAGGGCTAGGAAGCATGCCCGTGTACCGGAATTGGGAGCCGGTCTCATACGGGCAGATAATGGGCTACTCCGCTGCCCACCCGGACGGCCCGCTGTTCCTACCCGACACCAGCGGTAACCAAATCAAGCTAGTCAATGCCGCGCCCGTCGATATCAAAATGGAACATGGCAAGTTCACCAATGTTCCAGTCCCACAGCACGGTATCCCTGAGATGCGCAGTGGGCGATAAACGAATCTGGATACCGGCGCTAGTCGTCATCGTCCTGCTGATCATCGGCGGCGGTATCTGGTGGCATCAGGACCGTGACACCGCGCCAGCCCAATCGGACTGTCAGATTGCCCATGAGTTAGTCGATTTCAAAGCCACATCTGTAAAAGAACAGGATGCCCTGCTGGCCTCCGGCGCCGACCAGGAACGCCTGGAGAAGTACCAGGCATCGGTTGACCGCGAACAGCAATACGTTGACCAGATTCAGGATCCGTCGATCCAGGACAAAGCCCAGGCGGTCGTGGACGCCGACCGAGAGTCGTATCGCAAGCAGGCCGATATGTACGCCAATCCCGCTACGTCAGAGCCCGAAGAACGCGAAGCGGTCGCCGCGTACCAGCACATCGCCGAGAAGTTCAAGAAGGCCAAGGACGAACTGCTGAAAACCTGCCCAGCCGCATCTACAGACCGGAAGCTGTAGCTACTGGCGGGTCGTCCTCATTGATGGGATTGCCATCCTCATCGATAGGCCACGGGGGACGTGGAACTGCACGCTCCGCCTGTAGCCGGGCATTCAACGAATCAGGGTCACCCGTAGCGAGCCCCCCTAACGCGGGACCCCACGCGTTGCGGCCCTTGTACGTCGCGTACATAGCTCCACCGAGGGCGAGCAGCGCGAGCAGGGTCAGAAGTGGGGCCATGGCATCACGGTATAGCACCCTGCGGCAACGGAACTGCCCACATCGTGCCCACAACCTGCCCACAGTTACAGATAACCCAGCTGACTTGCAGTGATGTATTTCAGCTGTTAGAGGGCGTTCTGGCACGTTGACGAGGGCAGCGCTATCGGTTCGAGTCCGACTGGGGGCACTGATGTTACGCAGCTCAGTGCGTTTTCTGGTCTGCCTCGGCAGGTGTTGGCGGCCATCGCGGACCGTCCGCGTCTATACGGCGTCCGCATTTGACGATCTATGGACGCCGGTGGGCCGCTTGAGCAATCCATGCAACCGGCACCGTGAAATGAGACGGTACCGTCGAACACCTGTTTGATAAGCTCCTGGTTGGCCGTCCGTGGGGGCGCGAATCCGCATGGACGGGGTGATCGTGGATACCGGGTTTGATACGTGGCACCTGTATACAGCGTGCAAGCTCACGTTCACTCACTACTACGAACCGGGTGAGACTCGCTCTCAAACGTACGGAACGGGTTTTCTAACCAACTTTCCAACTGGCGACCCGCGAATTGCTCTCGTCACTAATCGTCATCTGGTTGATGTTCCTTGGGCAAAGCCGGAGCGCAACGGAGCAGTCTTGGAATCGGTTGAAATAGAATTCTGGATTAGTGAAAATTTCAGGTTGATATACAAAGCTGAGAACGTTGTCCCGCTATTTCATGAGGACGATTCGATAGACGTGAGCGTCGTGCCTATAGGGCCAAAGTTCGACACACCGGCAACGGTAGTTGCCCTCTACGACTCTATAGACAAGCTCATTCCCGATCCGAATGCTTCTACGATTGTCTTCAAACATGCGATGAGCTGGGACTACCTGGTCAAGTGCGAAGAGCTATGGGCCAAACTGATTCCCGGCGAATTCGTCGTTTTCCCTGGCTATCCAAAATGGTTCGACAAGCTTGAGACACGGCCGGTGTTCCGATCCGGCATGATAGCGAGTGATCCTCAGCGGCCCTACCGGCAACATGCAGGGGGGACGACGAATCACGATGGTAATCAGCAGGTTTTATTCGACGCATTTTCAACCAGTGGCAACTCTGGTAGCCCTGTGTTCGTTGCCCAGCGAGGTATTCCAACCTCTGATCACATCCAATATACTGGTGTCTTTCACCGGTCATTCTTGATCGGCATTAATGCTGGACACTTCAATGACACAGATAATGAGATCGCAAACGATCATGCGGGATTATCTCGGATGCATAAGCTATCCGCGATAATGGAAATATTGCGTGCCAATACTTCGCGTTCTGATGTGGAGTCGACAGCTTCGATTCGGGTATCTAAGGAACTGGCTGATGCCCAAGGTGGTCTGCCGCCGCATTACATCGGAGAAGCCGATGTCGATGTCGCCCATGAGCGATCTTCAGATAAATAGTCACTTGGCCTGTTTCCGTGGGGGCACTACGTTGCTCATAGCGCTGGCAACACGCCGCGCCCGACTTTCGGCGCGGCCAGCTCGTCCTCTCTGATGTAGTCGGTAGGTCGTGGAAATGGACGCTGCCGAGCTTGAGTGCTTGACATGCGGTTTGTAGATAGTGCTTGTACAGATTGGTCGCGTGCACTCGCTAGCCCAATCGAAGGCATAGCCGTTGCACCGTCCGCGAAAGAGGGGAGTGTGGGGTACTTGCCGGCAAAACGGTGCACCGTAGTCAGATAGTCACGCATCTCGTCCGCACGCCAACGTGCCATCGGCGCTACGCGACACCGAGTAATAAGCGGGAAAGGCACTGACCGGTTGGCCGTTTCGCCCCAGTCGCCAAACCCTGTACAGGGACCTCGCCGCGGTCATACATTGAGCTGTGGAGCCAAAACGGCTCACGAGCCGACCCACGAAGCTGATGCCAGCAGCGCAGGCGCCGTCGTTGCGGGTCCTGGTCGTCGGCGCCGGTGTCGGCGGTATCTCCATCGCGCGGGGGCTATTGCGCGACGGCCATGACGTGACCGTCTACGAGCAGCGTCCGGATGTGCATGCCGGTGGTGGTGCGGTGACCATCTGGTCAAATGGCGCCACGGTGCTGCGGCAGCTGGGCGTGGATATGGACCGGGCCGGCCAGCAGCTGTCCACGGTGCGGGTCATGACGTCGACGGGGCGCGCGCTGGCCACGTTGGACGTGGCCTCGATCGCCGACCGGCTGGGCGAGCCGATTCGGATGGTCCCGCGTCACGTCCTACTTGATCGGCTGCTGAAAGGCTTTCCAGCGGAACGTATCCGGTGTAATGCCCGGGCTGTCGCCGTGGTCGGCAGCCGCAGCGGAGCGCGTGTCGAGTTCGCGGACGGCAGCACGGCCGAGGGAGACCTGGTGATCGGCGCCGATGGCAGGCATTCGCTTGTTCGCGACGCCGTCGGCGCAGACCAAGCCGAGCCGACCGGTTGGTGCAGCTGGCAGGGGCTGACAACCCTCCCGGACGGCGCCGATGAGCGTGACGCCTTTGTCGTCATCGGTGAGCGTGCAAGCCTCGGTCTGTGGCCTGCCGGAGGCACCGATGTGCAGTGGTGGTTCGACCTGCCCTGGTCGTCCGGCTTTGTCAGGCCTGAACGCCCGATTGACATGATCCGGTCCACGTTCGCCGGGTGGTCCGGGCCCGTCGATCGCGTTCTCGCGACGCTCACCGACGATGATCTGGCGCATTCGCCCTATCCGCATTTCCGCCATCCGATTCCCCGGCCGGGCCATGGGGTGCTGACGCTGCTCGGCGATGCGGCCCACACCATGCCGCCCACCCTTGCCCAAGGGGCCAACCAGGCACTGCTCGACACGATGGTGTTGTGTAAGGCGGTTTCGGAATTCCAGCGCGGCACCAACACTGGCCTGCCCGATGCGCTGCGCTGGTATGAGAAGACCCGCCGACGCCGCGCCGCCGCCGTGTCCCGGGTTGCCTCGCTTCAGGTTTCGCACGGTGAGGCCGTGCTGAGACCGGCGGCGATGGTCTCGGACCGTTTCATGACGTGGGCGCTGGCGACGTTCTTACAGTCGGTGAGCCATCGCCGGATAGCCGCTGACATCAGCCGGGGCAGCGCCGCCGACACCGCCTGCCGGCCGTGAACGCCCACGCCGTCCATGTCCGAGGAGCGATCGACGCGCCCTCACGCTGGCTCTTTCTCATCAAATGGTGCGTGCTAGCGGTGCCGCACTACCCCATATTGATCATCCTGTATCTGATGTATCCGGTGCTGACCGTCGTCGCCGGTATTGCGATCTTGTTCACCGGGCGATATCCGCGAATCATCTTCGACGTCAACGTCGGAGTGCTGCGCTGGTCCTGGCGGGTGATGAACTACCGGTTTCCGATGAACAGCACCGATAGGTATCCGCCCTTCACGCTCGCCGCGCGGCCCGACTATCCCGGCGAACTCGACGTCGCCTATCCGGAGCACCTCACCCAGTGGGCGGTGCTGGTGAAGCTGGTGCTGGCACTACCGCAGATCATTGTCTGCTGGGCCATGGAGCCACTGCTGCAGGTGCTGGCGGTGATTTCCGCGGTGCGGTTGTTGGCCAGAGGCACGGTGTCGCAAGGCATGTTCGACCTCCTCCTGGGAATCGTGCGGTGGCGTTATCGGGTCGCGGTGTACGTCTCGTTGATGTGCGACGAATATCCGCCGTTCCGAATGGACTTGGGTGGCGGTGACACGTGAAGCATCGTAATCCGTTGTTCCCGTATATATATGGTCTCGGCATGCCAATATTTGACCGGCTGTTCTACCGCCGATACCGGCGGACGGCGATGAGTCTTGCGACCGGCCGGTTGCTGATCGTGGGCCTCGGCCCCGGCACCGACCTGATGTTTTTGCCGCCTGCGGTGACATCAGTCGCGGCGGTCGAGCCGGAGGCGGCGATGCGTCGGATGGCCGGCGCCCTGGCGCGCCGCTGTGGCGTCGAGGTCGACATCCTCGATGGTGTGGGGGAGGCGATACCGTTCCCGGACAACAGTTTCGACTCGGTGCATGTCGGGCTGGTGTTGTGCTCGGTGGACGATGTGGCGGCAACCCTCGGCGAGATCCGGCGGGTGCTTGCGCCGGGAGGCCGGTTGGTGGTTCTTGAGCATGTCCGCGGGGACGGCGTGATGGGGCGGTTTCAGGATCTGATAGCGAAGCCGTGGTCGTGGCTGGCCTCCGGGTGCGAGCCGAACCGCCGGACCGTCGAAGCGATTGCCGCGGCCGGATTCGATACCAGCGGCCTGCGCAGTGTTCGTCGAACCCTGGTGCCGCCGCCGTGTACACCTCACCTGCAAGGCGTCGCCACCGTAGTCGAATAATGCTATTCGACATCGTTATTCGACGCTGATGGCCTCGATGATGTTGAGCCGCGCCGCGCGGCGTGCGGGCGGGACCGAGCCCAGCAGGCTGATCGCCAGCGCGCCCACGGTGAAGGCCACCGCCGTCGGGCTCGGCTGGAAGGTGACGGTGAAGTTCATGATGGTGCCGCTGACGAGGCTGAACAGCCACTGATCAACCACACCGACCAGCAGGCCCGCGACACCGCCCACGATGCCGATGGCCGCGGCCTCGGCAAGAACCATGCCCAAGGTGTAGCGGCGGCTCGATCCCATCGCGCGCAGCACACCGATTTCCCGGCGACGTTCGAGCACGGAGAGCGTCAACGTGTTGAGCAGTGCGACCGCGGCGACGAACACCACGATGACCCATACGGCGTTGGCGATCAGCATGCTTTGGTGCAGTGGGGCTTCCAGACCGGCCAACGCGGCGCGGCCGTCGTGCACGTAGTTTGGTGCGGGCACCACGCCGCGGACACCGTCCAGCAGCCGCCCCGGATCTGTGCCGTCGACGGCGGTGACTTGCAGTGTCGTCGTGCCCGGGCGGTCAAACCATGCCCGCATGCGATCCAGGCTCATCCCGACGGTGCCGATAACCGTCGAGAAGTAGGGCACCAGGGCCAGCACGCGCGTGCGCTGTGGGCCGTGGGGTGTTTGCAGCTCCAACTCGTCGCCCACGTGCACGCCGAGAGTCTTGCCCAGGTTCTGTGAGAGCACCACGCCCCGGCCGGCCAGTACGTCGTGACGTACCTGTTCGTCGAGCGCACGAAAGAGCGGATCGTGGGTGCCGGGGGAGAATCCATTGAGCATCACGCGGGTGCCGCCGATGACGGCGAATCCGGAGGCACCTTCGACGACATTCGCGACGCCAGGGACCGCAGCCACCTTCTCGGTAAGACCTTGCGGCAGAACGTCAGTGGGGTAGCGATCGGGCGAGTTCGCGCTTACCCAGACATCGACATCGGCGACGGGTGCGAAGATGTCGCGCGCGGATCGGATCATGTCGTTGTTGGTTCCGGTGATCACCACGGTGGTGACCACGGCGATGAGCACGGTCATGACCGTGGCCCACACCCGCCGCGGCGCGCGCTGGACCGTCGGCGCCGCCAGCGCTCCGGGCGCGCCGAACACTCGGGCCACGGTGGCTGTCGCACCGACGATGGGTCCGGCGAGGGCGAAGCCCAGCGCGATCTCGGCGACGAACAGTGCTGCGATCGCGACGAAGGCGAGTGACCCTGGTTGGTAGAGCACGGTCAGCATCGATGCTGCCAGCACCGCCGCCGCCACCACTCCGCTGGCGACACGCAGCCAACGGGGCACGTTGTCGGCCACGGAAACCCCGACGGGTGCCAGCGCCTCGATCGGTGACACCTTGTACACCTGCCGCGCGGCCATCGCCGACGCGGCCACGCTGGTCACTACCGTCGCGGCGACCGCCGCCGGGATCGCGTAGTCGGGCAGCCAGTACTCGATGCGCGCTTCGAGCCCCTGGGTCACCGTCGGAGGCAATCGGCCAATCGCCTTTCGGCCCAGCAGAATTCCGAGGGCAGACCCGATGGCGCCGCCGATCAGCCCGAGGATCGCGGCCTCGGCGAGCATGTCGCGAACTATCGTGACGCGGCGCCCGCCGATTGCGCGCAGCATCGAGATGACCGGGCGGCGTTGGGCGATCGCCATGGTCATGGTCGTGTAGATCAGGAACGCCCCGACCACTAACGCGACTGCCGCGCCCATCAGAGCCATGTAGTTCATGAGCTTGACGCCGTCGCCGGCCCGTACCGCCCGCAGGCTCGGATCGGCGACGATCGCCCGGCCGTTCACGGCGGCGGTAACCCCATGACGGACCGCGGCCAGATCCGCGCCCGGCGCCGTGGTGATCAGAATCGAATCGAGCTGAC
This sequence comes from Mycobacteroides chelonae, assembly GCF_016767715.1. Lineage (NCBI taxonomy): Bacteria > Bacillati > Actinomycetota > Actinomycetes > Mycobacteriales > Mycobacteriaceae > Mycobacteroides > Mycobacteroides chelonae. Next base: position 1,203,983 of record NZ_CP050145.1, read on the forward strand.
CTTGGCGCCCGGTGACCTGCTGCGCCAACGGCAGTGGGGCAAGCACATAGTGCCCGCCGTTGAGATCCGCGAGCTGCTTGCCCTGGAGCACCTGGTCGACGGTGACCGAACCCGAGCCGAGTCGGAACGTGTCGCCCTTCGCATGGCCGACGGACGGTCCAATCTGGACACCGGCGGCTTCCCGTGATGGCGCGTCAACCTTCACTCCGACAGCGTCTTTCAAGGCACCTTCCAGCGCGGCACTGCGGTCGTCGGCGCCGAACAGCAGAACCGGTTCGGAATCCGTGGATGCGGACATCCGGATCATCGGTGCCGCAGTCGCCACGCCGGGCACTGTGGCGACATCGGCCAACACCGCTTCGGGGAACCCGGCATCGGTGATACCCGACACCTCGAGTGCGGCGACTCCGGCGACGCCGTCCGCCAGCCGGTTGACCGATCCGGTGATCGACCCGAAGATTCCGAATATCGCCACGAGATACATTGCGGAAACTGCCATTACGGCAATCGAGGCGACGGTGCGGCGACGATGTACGGTCAATTCGCGCAGACTGAACACACGTAGCCTGCTCGCCGCGGCGGCGATGATGGCTCCGGGGCCGTGCTGCTCCTCGCGGCCGGCGCCACTCACCCCGGCGCCACCGACATCTCGTCGGAACCGAGCCGACCATCCTGCAGCGTGATCACCCGATCGGTTGCGGCGGCGGCGTCGTTGTTGTGGGTGACCATCACCACCAGACGGCCAGCGCCTTCTTCGTGGGCGACCTCGGCGAGGAGGCCCAGGATGGCGGTGCCCGTATGAGAATCCAGGTTTCCGGTGGGTTCGTCGGCAAGGATCAGTGGTGGGTCCATCATCATGGCCCGTGCCACCGCGACGCGTTGCATCTCGCCGCCGGACAGCTCGGCCGGGCGGTGTTCGGTCCGCTTGCCCAGGCCTACCCGGTCCAGCAGTCGAACCGCGTCCGCTTTGACCTTGCCCAACCGGATGCCGTCGAGCAGCTTCGGAACCGCCACGTTCTCCCACGCCGATAGCGTCGGCAGCAGGTTGAAGAACTGAAAGACGAACCCGACCCGGTGATGACGGAACTCCGACTGCTGCTCGTCGCGGAGCCTGCCGATCTCCTCACCGTCGAAGGTGATCGATCCCGAGTCGGGGGAGTCCAACGCCCCGAGCAGATGCAGCAGCGTGCTTTTCCCTGCCCCCGACGGCCCGACTATCGATACGAACTGGCCGCCGGCCAAGTTCAGGCTGATCTCGTTGAGGGCACGCACCGTCTGCCCGCCAACGCTGTACTGGCGCACTACATTGCGCAGTTCGATGGTCAGTTCGCGCTGGGGCGTATCGTCGTTGTCCAGTTGTCTCAAGGTGGCCTCCCGTGAGACCGGGTTACCCGGCGCGCGGAGGCGCGGTCGGGATATGCGGAGCCTACTCCCGGCGCTCTCGTCACATATGGGCTTACGTGAGGTTCTTCGGCGAGCCCCGCAACCCCATCGGTCGAGCACCGGCCACCGGTTCATGCAAGATGGGTGCCATGCCGCAGGAGCTCACCGCTGAACAAGCCGCTGCACTGTTGAACCCCGCCGATACGCTGGGAATCCCCCTGGGCCCCGGCCAGCCACCGGCCTTCCTGCGCGCCCTCGGCGTGCGCAAGGACTGGACGGATCTGCGGGTATACGGTGCGCTGCTGGCGGTCGGCACCGAGCTGTTCTCGCGGCCGGGTGTGCATTACCTATCGGGCTTTTTTGGTCCGCTCGAACGCGCGCTGCGGGACATGGGCGCCGACATCGAGTTCGCGGCCGCGGACTTTCGCCGGTTCGGTCCGCTGCTTGAGCGCCAGTCGCCGCGGGTGATGACGACCGTCGCGACGCCGCCCGATGCCGACGGTTGGTGTTCCCTCTCGCTGCACGCGGGCGGGACGATAGATGAACTGCGCCGCGTCGGGGCCGACCCCGAGCGACTGCTCATTGTCGAAGTCTCGGAAGGATATCCGCGCACCTACGGGTTCGGGGAGGACCACCGCCACGCGCTGCACGTTGATGAGATCGACATCATGGTGCACTCGACGGACGCGCCACTGGCGCTGCCCGGGGGCGATGCGGCGCCGTCGGACGTCGACAGGGCCATCGCCCAGTACGCCGTGAGTTTCATCGGCGCGGGGGCGACATTGCAGACCGGAATCGGCGCCATTCCCAACCAGATTGCGACCTTGTTGGCCGAAGGTGACGGCGGCGGCTACGGGCTGCACAGCGAGATGTTCACCGACGGCTGCATGCGACTACACCGCGCCGGCAAGGTCACCAACACCGGTAAGGGACAGTACGACGGCGTGAGCGTGACCACCTTCGCGTTCGGCTCACCGGAGCTGTACGAATGGCTGGACGGCAATACCGATGTCGCGTTCCTGCCGGTGGAGATTGTCAACGCGCCGGAGGTAATCGGCGCCAACAACGACATGATCTCGATCAACGGTGCGCTCTCGATCGACATCCAGGGACAGGTTGTCGCCGACACCATCAACGGGGGACAGTTCAGCGGGATCGGTGGCGCCGAGGACTTCGTCGCCGGGGCCGGGCTGGAGCTGTCGGATCGTTCTCTGATCTGCCTGCCCTCAACCTTCGAAAAGGATGGTGTGCTGCAGTCGCGCATTGTGCCGTGGTTCGGCCCGGGTGCCGTCATCACCACGCCGCGTCATCAGGTCGACGTGATCATCACCGAGTACGGCGCCGCAGAGCTGGAGGGCAGAACGGTCCGAGAGCGCGGAGAGGCGCTGGCATCCATCGCCCACCCTCAGTTCCGGGATGAGCTGTTGGCGGCTGCTGAGCGTGCGTCGAATGGCCGCTCGCCGGTCCGCTGAGTTCGTTAACTACCTTGGGCGGCAGCGCGGTTCGCGGCGAGCTGGGTGCGGGAGTAGTAGGTGCGCCAGCCGGGTTGACCGAATCGGCGTCGCAATGTGAAGTAGGCGGGACCGAATCGGCCGGCGAGCGGTACGGGGATGGCTCGCCAGAACGCCGCATGCAGATATCGCTCCAGCCGGTCAATCGCGGTGACGCGCAGCCCGAGGCCTGCATGGAACTTCTCGGGGACTCCCGTCAGGATGCCAACGCGGATGGTGCGGGTCAGCGGCAGTGAGATCAGGCGCCACAGTGGCATGGGAAGCAGGCCCCATCCGCGGGGTTTGGCGGGGTTCAGGGCATGGTCGACGATGAATTGCACCTGTGGGTTGACCTCGAGGGTGTTCTCGACGATCGGCTGCCAGTAATCGCAGAACTCTGCATAGGTGTTGGGCAGGCTGCGGACCCCGAAGCGACGCCCCACCTCGTTGAGTGCCCGGTAGGCCTGCTCGCGTTCATCGGTATCGGCGAAAAGCCGGAACTGGTCGGCGATATCGAGGCCGCCTTTGAGGATCGAGCCCCAGGTCCAGTTCCAGACGTCCTTGTTCCAGGCGTGATAGCCGGTGCCGTCAGGCATGGATCCGGCGATCGGGCGGTGCAGCTCGTGCAGTCCGTGCGCCACCTCATCGGCTTCGGGCCCGGCGAACACGATGCCCATCACCATCTCGTAGGTGCTGATCAGTCGGCGGCTGGCGGCCTGCAAGTTCGGGATGGCCTCGCTGCCGTTGAGGGCGCGGTCCTTTTCGCTGAGTACGTGGGCGATCTTTGGATGCAGGGTCGGCATGATCAGCGCCGGCACGTTGGCGTACATCAGAACCAATGGATGGCCAACGATGTCGCGGCCCAGAGAACCTTCAGCAAGCGGATCATCGACTGTGCCCGCCGAGGTGCGTTGGGGGCGGGCGGTTTCAGGATCAACGTCCGCTGTGGCGGGATTGTCCGGGAAGGTGTCGCGGGTGGGCGTTGATGTCACAACAAGGCTCCTCACAGCAGCATCAGACCTATTGATAAAACGGTCGTCTTCTCATTCGGTGGCAAGGTAGCACGTCGATGCCGGGGCGACTAGTCGACGATGCGTGGGCTACGCGTCGCCGCTGTTCAAGCGTGGTGACTGAGGTGTGTATCTACCGGGGGTCACGCGCGTCAGGTGAGCGTTCGTCGGCGGTCAGGACGATGCGCTCGAGCAAGATGCGGGCCGGGTCGAGGATGTCGAGCAGAGTGGCGGCCGGTGCCGATCCGAGGTGCTGCACCATCAGCTCGTTCACGCCGCCAAGAGCGCCGATCAACAAGGCCCGGTCTGCCGTGGTGCTGGCCGGGTCGGGTCCGGCCGGGCCGCGGACTCGACGCAGATGGTGCGTCATGACGCCGGCGAAATCGGCCAGCCCTTTGGAGCGGCGCGCACGAATGCGGTCTGTGGAAGCAACTGCTTCTATAACCAGACTCTGGGTGAAGGCCGGCTGGGACGCCAGCGTTCCCAAATAGGTTCGCAGTCCGGCTTCGATCACTTCGGCGGCGGTGCGGGCACTATCGCCCGCCGCCAGCATCTGCTCGGTGACCAATTCCACCGCCGCGTAAGTGGCTAGAAACGCCGCTTCCTTATCCGGATACAACTCGTAGAACGTTTTAGTGGAAATCCCTGCCCGCGCAGCGATCTGACGCACACTGGCTCCGGCATACCCGTTCTCGGCCACCACTTCTACGGTCGCAACCCGCAGCCGCGTTTCCTGGGATCGACGCACTTCGTCACGCGTGAATCCATGTCGATGGCGGGGAAGCGCGGAGACCGCATTACCTGTCGTATCCCACAACGACCGCCCGGCCGGGCCGGGGCCACTCGCAGGATTGGTTTCGCTCACCCGCCCGTCCTACGCCACGGCGGAGCCAATAGCAACAACCATGCGGGTGGGGCCGTCGGAGATGTCGATCGTCTAGCCCTGCTCGACGGTGTTGTTGTTACCGGACTTGGAGACTTCCGGTTCCCCGGAGTAGTAGGTGACCTTATTGTCGAACCCCGAGACGCCGATCTTGCCGGCTGTTTCCAGGTGCACCGTGTTCTCGACACCGGAGACCGTGAGGGTGTCGCAATTGCCCGTGATTTCAACGGTATTGGACACTCCGCTGACGTTTACCAGACAACCGTCGCAGTTGACCGCGACCTGTTTATGCGTGCCGGAGACGTTGAAGGTCGAACCCGCGGGCACGAAGGTGGGGCCCGCGGGCGCGCTCGACGAGGAAGTCGCGCGGGTCCGCGTCGGAAGCGGCACGAGCGTCGACCTGACGGGCAGTGTCGCCGTGGGGCTCGAACTCGTCCGCACGTGCTGGGGCAGTGTGGGTTTGGCGGCGTAGAAGACGAGTCCGGCCACTCCCGCCGTGACCAGGGCGAAGAAGACTATGAATCGTCGGCGGAATCTGCGGACGGAGGGCCGGGGCGGATACGGCGTCCCGTAGACCGGCGGGAGCGGGTACTGGCCCGACGCCGTCGGCGGATACGGGTTCGGTTTCGTGACACCCAGTTCCGACGTCCGCGCCGTCTCGTTCAGGGAGCGTTCCAGCTCTCTGATTCGGGCTTCGGGGTCACCGTCCGGCTCCACCCACAGATAGTCCCACATGGGGGCCGGCGCGACGGTAGCGTTTTGACTATGGGGTCCTCCGAGATTGTCGCTGCCGAACCACAACTGTTCGTCACCGACTTCGAACGCGCCATCGGCTTCTACGTCGACACGCTCGGATTCGAAGTGGCCTTCACCTACGGCGAGCCGCCCTTCTACGGTCAGGTGCGGCGCGGAGGGGCGAGCCTGAACCTACGCAAGGTCAATGGCCCGGTGTATGACGGCAATTTCCTTGCCATGGAACATGATCCGCTTGCCGCCACGCTCACGACCTACAAGCTGGGCCCCTTGCACGACGAGTACCAGGCGGCGGATGTGGTCTTCCATCAGCCCCTGCAGACCGAGGAGTGGGGCAGCGTCACTTTCATCGTGAAGGACCCCGACGGGAACCTGCTGTTGTTCTCGGGTGCGGAAGCCTGAAAAGAAGCTCTCGCCATCCGGGCGTTGAGCGATGACAATGAGGCATGCGATTGCCAACCTCATTTGAAGGACTTGTGACTGACGGCGGCAAGTCCATCGTCTATGGCGAGCCGTACACGACGGCCGACGGCACCTTGGTCATCACGGTTGCCAAGGTGCGCAGCCGGGGCCGCGGCGCCGACGGTGAAGCCCTGGAAACGCGTGCGAGACCATTAGGAGTCTTCGTCGTCAAGGACGGGAATGCTCAATGGCAGCCCGCTTTTAACGCCGATCGGGCCTCGACCCTGGGCATACTCACCGGAATGGTCGCGGCGGTGTTGGGACTGACAGCCCTGATCCGCCGGCCGCCGTGGCCTGATCTCACCTTGCCGGGATGGTCACCGGCAGAAAACCCGCACTGGTTCCGCGACAGGCGCTAACCGCTCAGCGCCTGCCGCGGTAGCCAATCGCTACTTCGGGGTGACGGTCTCCTTGAAGGTCCCGTCGCCCTGGTTCAGCCAGGTGATGGTGCCCTTCTGGAATTCGCCGATCCAGCCGCCCTTGGCGACATCGGGTCCGCCGGCCGTCTCCGCCTCGTCGGCGGTGGGGAAGCCGAGCGTGCCGCCCGCGCCGCCCTGCTCGGTGTACACCTTCAGGATTTCACCCTGAACCAGATGCGCACCGGTGGACGGCGAGCTGAAGATCGTGCCCTTGGCGAAGGCCTGCACCGTGCCGTCGCCCACCTTCTCGGGCTGCCCGGTCGGCAAGCCGAGCTTGGCTTCTCCACCGGCCTTGGTGTACGCCTCGGCGACCGGCGGCTCCAGCGTCACATCGCCGACACCCGGCACATTGACGGTGGAGGGAGCCCCGGCCACGACGGAGGACACCGCACTGCTGGCCGACGAAGCGGCACTCGATGCGGCGCTACCACCAGCGCTGATGGCCGAGGATGCCGCACTGGTCGCGCTCGACAGCGACTCCTTGGCGGCGTTTTTGTCATCTTGAGAACACGCGACGACGACTGCTGCTGACATGGCGACGATGGAAACCGCGCCTGCTGCTCGTTTCATCAGATTGGTATCCATGAACCGAACGTAACAATGTAAACCGGGCCAATAGGTGAGTTTTTCGATGTTCACCAATTGGTCATCGGGCGATTTCGGTGGAAAAAGGCGCGTTGAACGCACGAAAATGCACCGAAATTACGCGAAAAACTACGAAACCGGTGTCAGCTCGCAGACGTAGTCGCCGACGACGATGTGTACCTCGGTCGCATCCGGAACCGTGGGGGTGGGCACGACGTTGAGCTGGAACTGCTCACGGCCGAACTCATCGGTGGTCCCCGGCCACTGTTCCTGCAGGATGTCGCTGATCAGACCGGCGACTGCGGGTTCGGTGATGCGGTAGGTCTCGGCCTGGCAGAACTTCGAGTACACCTCGGTGACCCGGATGCGCGCCTTTTCGATGGGCAGGGTGCCCAGGTCATCGCCGGTTTCCGGATCGCGTACCGCGGTCCCGGTGGCCCCGATGACCGAGAAGATCATCCCGACCTCGACACCGGCCTCATCGCCCTTGTTGACCAGCACCGAGTAGCGGTCGACGATATCGGCGACCTTCCCGATGATCGGGTCGACGGGCTCCGGCTCCAGTTCACCAGCCGATTGCTCCGCTGGTTTCGTCTCTTCAGGCATTGCCCACGCCGACGGTGTAGTTGTTGGGGCGCGACGCGGTCTCGATCTTTTGCCGCTCCGGCTGCCCGGCGGTCTCGGCCGTCGCGAAATCGGTCTTGGCCTTGGCCACCGCGGCACTCGAGACGTTCTCCGACTCGCGCAGCGCCTGGAAGGCGTGGCGCAAAGTCAGGCGGCTGATGGTCAGCGCGAGGTTCAGCGCGCTGGAGGCGGACTGCTTGTTGCCCTCGTTGAGGTCGTTCGATGCGGTCGCAAGGTGCTTGTCCACGTCGATCATGCCCTGCAGGGTCACCATCGTGGCGTACGCCGACTGCCCGACATTGCGGTCAAGCTTGTTGCTCTGCTGAATGCGGTGATACAGATCGGCAATCAAGATCCCGGAGACGAGGGCAAGCAGCGGTGTGACGATGCCCTGGACGAATCGGACGAGTTCGGTGTCGCCCGCCGTGAAGCCGACAACCGCCGCGACGATGGTTGCGACAACCGCCGCTCCGACGATCGTCCAATGAACCAGCGTGGGCTTCGGGGGAAGCTGATCTGAATTTGCCAACGTCGTTACCGTCCGTTCGGTGAGTGGACACATTCATTGCATCCGTGACCCCATGAGCACTGACCGGAGCATGCTAACACCGTGTACAGCTTCATCCAAGGTGAGGTTACGTGCATTACTCGATGTTTGCTGAGTGTTGCGATCGCGTCGGATTTCTCCGAATATTGTTGAATCGCAAGGGGTATCGATGGGGGCCCTATCGGGCAGTTCTTAGCACTGTTGCGCGGCGGCGGCGTTCGTCGCCACGATCACCGCAGCTTGCCGGTCCGCGGGCAGCTCGTGCCAGGACTTGTGAAATGTCCCGGGGCCGACGTTCCCAGTGGTCTGGATGGACTGCAGATAGCCCTCCACGAGCTGGGTGGGGCCATCCTGCTTCCCGGTCATCCAGTCGGCGGCCGCACGGCAGGCCTGGTAGTACTCCTCTTCCAGTGAACTGGGTGCGGCGTCCACGGACGTTGTGACGCCCGCTGGCGACATTCCCGAGCCGGAGGCCGGAGGCTGCGCCGCCGGTGCCTCGATCGGGGTGGTGGAGGCGCCGGCCGGGTTGGGGGCCGCCTTCTCGTCGGATTTCGACGTGCATGCCGCACCGATCAACTGGACACAGAGGGCCATCAGGGTCGCGGCGATGCGGATTGGGACGGTCACCACTCCAAAGTAGCAAGTGCCTACCAGCGGCAACATTTACTCACTCAGAGCTTTTGCCCTGGGGGCAAAACCGCAGGAAAACGCCGGTACCATTTCAGCTGTGATGGGACACAGGGGTTTTCAGGGGTGGTGTTGCGGCTAGCCGCCACCATCCCTGCCCCTGCCATCGATTTGAGCCTTCATGACCACTGCATCTGTCCTGGATCTGCGCCGCCCTGGTTCCGCCGGATCCTCGCCCACTCGCCTGCGACTGCCGGATCTGCTCCGCATCACCGATGAGGGCGCCGACGACGCCCTGCACGGTCGCTTCGACCATCTGCTGCCCGAGGGCGGCCTTCCGGTCGACGAGCGCTGGGCCACCCGTATTCACGCCGACGACGAGCTCGATGTCTGGCTGATCAGCTGGGTGCCCGACAAGTCCACCGAGTTGCACGACCACTGCGGCTCGCTCGGCGCGCTGACCGTGCTCAACGGCTCGCTGCATGAATATCGCTGGGACGGAAGTCAACTGGTGCGCCGCCGGCTCGACGCGGGCGATCAAGCGGGATTCCCGCTGGGCTGGGTGCACGATGTGATGCGCGCGCCTGAGGCTCCCGTGCGCATCGCGACCGGACCTACATTGAGCGTGCACGCGTACTCGCCCCCGCTGACCGCGATGTCGTATTACGAAGTGACCCAGGCCAAGACGTTGCGGCGCAGCCGCACCATCCTCACCGACGAGCCCGAAGGACCGGCGGCATGACGGTGCATGATCTGCTGGCCACCGCGCGTGGTCGGCTGCGGCGCCTGCCGGCCGACGAGGTTCCCACCGCGCTGGGCCGCGGCGCGTTCCTGGTCGACATTCGCCCCGCGGCACAACGTGTGCAAGAGGGCGAAGTGGTCAACGCCTTCGTCATCGAGCGCAATGTCCTGGAATGGCGGCTGGACCCCGAGAGCGACGCCCGCATCCCTGAGGCGGGCAATCACGACATCGAGTGGGTCATCCTGTGCCAGGAGGGCTACACATCCAGCCTGGCCGCGGCCTCGCTGCAGGAGATCGGCCTGTACCGGGCCACCGACGTCATCGGCGGATACAAGGCCCTCAAGGACAAGGGCATCCTGATCTAGGCGGCCACCACGTGCGCGAGGTCCAGGACGTCTGGCTTTAGCCGAAGTCGCCCGCGTCGCGCCGCAGGTGCGTCAGCACCGACACCAGCGTGCGGGTGCGTGAGGGTGACAGCCCGATCTGTGCGAACACCTTGGCGTTCAGGTCGGTGGTCGCCACCGAACCAAGATCGCGTCCGGCATCCGTGATCTCCACCAGCGTGCCGCGTCCGTCGGCGGGGTTGGGCACCCGGCGCACCAGCCCCGCCTCCTCCAGCCGGTCCACCGTGTTGGTCACCGAGGTGGGGTGAACCTGAAGCCGCGCACTGGCTTTGGCCATCGGCATGGAGCCCGCCCGGCTGAACGAGAGCAGCATCAGCAGCTCGTAACGCGAAAATGTCAAACCGTGCGGGCGCAACACATCTTCGACCCGCGCCAGCATGATCTGGTGCGCACGCATCACCGACGTGACGGCGGCCATCCCGTCGGCGACCTCACCCCAGCCGTTCTCGACCCAATGGCGATGGGCATCGTCGACGGGATCGAACGGCAGAGTCATGGTTCCGGCGAATCTTTACCGGTGACTGAAGTTGGCGGGGCGCTTCTCGACGAACGCGGCCATGCCCTCTGACTGGTCGGCGGTGCCGAATGCCGAGTGGAAGATCCTGCGCTCGAACAGCAATCCCTCGGCGAGGCTGGACTCGAAGGCCCGGTTGACGGCTTCCTTGGCCATCATCGAGGCCGACAGGGACATCTCGGAGATGGTCTTCGCGACGGCCTTGGCCTCGTCGAGCAGGCTCTCGGTGGCGACCACGCGTGACACCAGACCACTGCGCTCGGCCTCGGCGGCATCCATGTTGCGCCCGGTGAGGATCATGTCCATGGCCTTCGCCTTGCCGATGGCACGGGTGAGCCGCTGCGACCCGCCCATGCCGGGCAGCACGCCCAGCTTGATCTCGGGCTGCCCGAACTTGGCGTTCTCGGCGGCGATGATCAGGTCGCACATCATGGCCAGCTCACAGCCACCGCCGAGGGCGTATCCGCTCACCGCGGCGATCGTCGGAGTCCGTACCGCACCCAACTTGCCCCAGGCGGCGAAGAAGTCGGAGCCGAACATGTCGCTGAACGACTGGTCGGCCATCTCCTTGATATCGGCACCCGCCGCGAACGCCTTCTCGCTACCGGTGATGATGATCGCCCCGATGCCCTGATCGGCGTCGAATTCCGCTGCGGCGGTAGTGACCTCATTCATCACCTGTGAGTTCAGCGCGTTGAGCGCCTTGGGCCGGTTCAGGGTGATGACAGCGACGCGGTCGATCCGCTCGGTGAGGATGGTTTCGAAAGTCATGACGCTCCTTGAATTCGCGTGAAGATCGCCGAGAAGTCTAGGCCCGAGCCGCCCGAGGTATTGAAGTCGTCGTAGATGTGGGCGGCCGCGAGACCGAGCTGTGCATCAACGCCGTTGGTGCGCACCGCATTGGCGGCCAGCCCCAAGTCCTTGGCCATCAGCGCGACCGCGAAGCCGGGTGTGTAGTCGCGATTGGCGGGGCTGGTGGGCACCGGGCCGGGCACCGGACAGTTCGACGTCAGAGCCCAGCACTGGCCCGAGGCGTTGGCCGCGACATCGAAAAGCGCCTGATGGCTCAGACCGAGCTTCTCGCCCAGTGCGAACGCCTCGCTGATCGCGATCATCGACACCCCGAGGATCATGTTGTTGCAGATCTTCGCGGCCTGCCCCACACCGGGACCGCCGCAGTGCACGATGCGCTTGCCCATGGCCGCCAGAATCGTTTCTGCGTCGGCGAACACCGCGTCATCGCCGCCCACCATGAACGTCAACGTCGCCGCGGTGGCGCCGGGCACACCGCCGGAAACCGGTGCGTCGGCGAAGCGATGCCCCGCCGCCGTCGCCGCATCATGTGCGGCGCGGGCGTCGGCCACATCGACGGTGGAGGAGTCGATGAACAGCGTGCCCGGACGCGCTGCGGGCAGCAGCTCCTGGTACGCGGCGAGCACATGCTCACCCTTGGGCAACATGGTGATCACCACATCGGCGGCCGCCGCTGCCGCCGTGCCCGATTCCGCCAGCGGCACGCCGGCCTCGGTGGCGGCAGCACGTGCCTGCTCGGACAGGTCGAAGGCGGTCACGGTGTGCCCGGCCTTCGTGAGGTTGACCGCCATCGGTAACCCCATGTGGCCCAAGCCGATAAAGGCAATGTTCGTCACGACCACTCCAGATCATCGTTGACCGGCTGGAAGAAGGCCTCGACATCGGCCGCGGTGACCTCGGCGAGTGTCTTCGGATTCCACTGCGGGTTGCGGTCCTTGTCGACCAGCTGCGCCCTGATGCCCTCGACCAGGTCGTGGGAGCTCACCGACTGGCTGGACACCCGGTACTCCTGCGTGAGAACTGCTTCCAGCGAGGGCAGTTCGCGTGCCCGCCGCACTGCTGCGAGCGTTACCGACAAGGCGATGGGGGAGCGGGTCAGGATCTGATCGGCGGCCGCGCGGGCACGTTCGTCGCCGTAGGCCTGCAGTGCGGCCACGATATCGGCGACGGTGTCGGCGGCGTAGCATTCGTCGATCCAACTGCGTTGGGCCAAAAGGTCACTCGACGGAGCGATGGCACCGTGCACTGTGAGCGCGGTGGCGATATCGCTGTCGATGATGGCCTTGACGAACTTCTCAAGCCGGTCATGGGGCACGTAATGGTCGGCGAATCCCAACGCGATGGCGTCGGCACCGGAGAAGGGGGCGCCGGTCAGTGCGGCGTGCAGTCCCAGCTGTCCCGGGGCACGGGAAAGCAGATAGGTTCCGCCCACATCCGGGATGAATCCGATGCCTACCTCGGGCATGCCGACCTTGGAGGTGTCGGTGACGATGCGGGTGTTGGCATGTCCAGCCACTCCGACACCGCCACCCATCACGATGCCATCCATCAGCGCCACATACGGTTTCGGGAACCGGCCGACCTGCGCGTTGAGTTGGTACTCCTCGCGGAAGAAGCGGCGGGCCACCACGCCGTCGATCTTGGCGCTGTCGTGGATCTCCACCACATCGCCCCCGGCGCACAGGCCGCGTTCCCCGGCGCCGGAGAGCACCACGGCGCGGATGTCGTCGTCGGCCTCCCACTCGGACAGGGCCACCGACATCGCGGTGATCATGTCGTTGGTCAGTGAGTTGATGGCCTTGGGGCGGTTGAGCGTCAGCAGGCCGACGCCCTTTTCGACCCGCGTCTGGATCTGATCCGTCACGCCGGAAGCCCTTCCTGGATAAGCTTGCGGGACACGATGACTCGCATGATCTCGTTGGTTCCTTCCAGAATCTGGTGCACCCGTAGGTCGCGGACGATCTTCTCGATGCCGTACTCGGCCAGGTAGCCGTAGCCGCCGTGTAGCTGCAACGCCTCGTTGGCCACCGTGAAACCTACGTCAGTGGCGATGCGTTTGGCCATGGCACACAGCTCGGCCGCACGCGGATCGCCCTCGTGCACCGCCGAGGCCGCACGCCAGACCATGGTGCGGGCGGATTCCAGCTCGGTGGCCATATCCGCGAGCCTGAACTGCAGCGCCTGGAACTTGATCAGCTCGTCGCCGAATGCCTTGCGTGTGCGCAGGTACTCGATGACCTTCTCCAGTGCGGATCGGGCACCCCCGAGTGAGCAGGACGCGATGTTGAGCCGTCCGCCGTTGAGGCCGCGCATCGCGATGGTGAATCCGATGCCTTCCTCGCCGATCCGGTTGCCCACCGGCACCCGGACATCCTCGAAGACGACCTGCGCGGTGGGCTGGGCGTGCCAGCCCATCTTGCGTTCGGGCGGCCCGAAGGACAGTCCCGGCGCGTCCTTGGGCACCACGATGGTCGAGATGCCCCGTGGGCCGGGGCCACCGGTGCGCGCCATCACCACGTAGAGATCCGCCGCTCCCGCGCCCGAGATGAACTGTTTGACCCCGTTGAGCACGTACTCGTCACCGTCGCGAACCGCGCTGGTTCGCAAGGCCGATGCGTCACTGCCGCATTCGGGCTCGGTAAGGCAATAGGCCCCGATCGTCTCCATGGTGCACATCGAGGGCAGCCATCGTTGGCGCTGCTCCTCATCGCCGAACTCGTCGATCATCCAGGCGGCCATATTGTGGATGGAGATGAACGCCGAGACGGCGGAGCACCCGGTGGCCATCGCCTCGAAGATCAACGAGGCATCCAGGCGGGTGAGCCCGGAACCCCCGACATCGGGGTTGATGTAGATGCCACCCATGCCCAGTGCCGCGGCCTTCGGGAACACCTCGACCGGGAAGTACTTGTCGCGGTCCCATTCCAGGGCGTGCGGCGCGATGTGGATATCGGCGAATTCCCGTGCCGTATTCCAGATTTCGCGCTGCTCGTCGGTGAGATTGAACATGGACAGTCCACTCAGTCCATGGTGGGAATGACGAAGGAAGCGCCTTCCTTGGTGCCCGAGGGCCAACGCTGGGTCACCGTCTTGGTCTTGGTGTAGAACCGGATCGAGTCGGGCCCGTGCTGGTTGAGGTCGCCGAATCCGGATCGCTTCCAGCCACCAAACGTGTGGTACGCCACCGGAACCGGAATCGGCACATTCACGCCCACCATTCCGGTGTTGACCTTGGCGCAGAAGTCGCGTGCGGTGTCGCCGTCGCGGGTGAAGATCGCGACACCGTTACCGAACTCATGCTCGGACGGCAGGCGCACGGCCTCGTCGTAATCCTTGGCGCGCACCACCGATACCACCGGCCCGAAGATCTCTTCTTTGTAGATGCGCATCTTGGGCGTCACGTGGTCGAAAAGTGATGCGCCGATGAAGAATCCATCCTCATGTCCGGACACGGTGAGATCGCGGCCGTCCAGGACCAGCTCGGCTCCCTCGGCGATGCCGATATCGATGTAGTCGCGCACCCTCTTGAGGGCGTCGGCGCCCACCAGCGGGCCGAAGTCGACGCCCTCGTCGAGGGACGGTCCGACCACCAGCTCGCGGGCGCGCTTGGTCAGGCCGTCGACGAGCCGTTCGGCGGTGGACTCACCGACGGGTACCGCGACCGAGATCGCCATACAGCGCTCGCCGGCCGAGCCGTATCCCGCACCGATGAGCGCATCGATGGCCTGGTCGATATCGGCGTCCGGCATGATGATCATGTGGTTCTTGGCGCCGCCAAAGCATTGGGCGCGTTTGCCGTTCGCGGTGGCGGTCTCGTAGATGTACTGCGCGATCGGGGTCGATCCGACGAAGCCGACGGCGGCGATGCGCGGATCGTGCAGCAGCGCGTCGACGGCGGTCTTGTCACCGTTGACGACGTTGAAGACGCCGGCCGGCAGTCCTGCTTCGAGGAACAGCTCGGCCAGGCGCAGCGGCACCGACGGGTCGCGTTCGGAGGGCTTGAGCACGAAGGCGTTTCCGCACGCCAGTGCGGGCCCGGCCTTCCAGAGCGGAATCATGGCGGGGAAGTTGAACGGGGTGATGCCCGCGACCACGCCCAGGGGCTGGCGGATGGAGTACACGTCGATACCCGTGCCCGCACCGCTGGTGTACTCGCCCTTGATGAGGTGGGGGATGCCGGTGGCGAATTCGCAGACCTCGAGCCCGCGTTCGATATCGCCCTTGGCGTCGGCATGCGTCTTGCCGTGCTCCTGGGACAGCATGGTGGCCAGGTCGTCGATCTCCGCGCGAACCAGGTCGACGAACTTGGCGAGCACACGAGCGCGTTGCTGAGGGTTGCGGGCGGCCCAGCCGGGCTGAGCTTCGGCGGCGTTCGCGATGGCCGCTTCGACTTCGGAAACGTCTGCCAGCGGCACCTGCCGTACCGGCTTGCCCAACGTCGGGTCGTAGACGTCGGCATAGCGGCCGGAGGTGCCGGGGACGTGCTTACCGGCGACGAAATGTGACAGTTGCGGTAACGAACTCATGGTGTAGCCCCTTGGGAAACGGTTGGATATCCGGGAGGTCGGCACTTCTGAATCTAGTTGGACATCCATGTAATGTCTAGTAGGACTTCCAGCTAAAAACCCTGGTGTTCACAGGGATCTCACAGGGATTTGCCACAGCGGCAGGCCGCGAGCGGTACTGTGAGGCCACGACGTGGCCGGACAGTTCGGGAACCTGTGGCGTAAGCATGGAACTCTTGCACTTGCCTGCTCGTTAAACGTCCAGTTGACTTGTTTGACGTCATCCGCGGAGGCCGCATATCGCGGCACCGCACTTCCAGGAGAGGATCACGACGGTGCGAACCACCAGCAATCCCATTCTTCGGTCGCTGCCCGGAAAAGAGGGTGGCGGCTATGCGCAGTTCGGGTCGGGCGCTGCAGGTGCCGGTGCCATGGCGGCCCAGCAGCTGCGGCAGGACCCCTACACCGCGTACCCGGAGGCGCAGGCCGGCGTATCCCGGCCACTGACCATCGACGATGTGGTGACCAAGACCGGTATCACCCTCGGCGTGATCGTCGCCGTCGCCGCGGCCGCGTTCTTCTTGATCAGCTCCAACACCGGGCTGGCGCTGCCGTTCCTCGCGGTCGGCGGCATCGGCGGTTTCATCATGGTGATGATCGCCAGCTTCGGGCGTAAGCAGGACAACCCGGCGATCGTGCTGAGCTACGCGGCGCTTGAGGGCCTCTTCGTGGGTGCCATTTCGTTTGTCATCCCGGCCAGCGTGGGTGTCGGAGGGGCCAGCGCGGGTGCGCTGATCGGTCAGGCAGTCCTCGGTACCGTCGGTGTGTTCATCGGCATGTTGTTCGTGTACCGCTCCGGCGCCATCCGCGTGACGCCCAAGTTCCAGCGGATGCTGCTGGCCGGTCTGGTCGGTGTGCTGGTGCTGGCGCTGGGCAACCTGGTGCTCGGCTTCTTCGGTATCGACATGGGTCTGCGCAGCGGTGGCCCGATCGCGATCATCTTCTCGCTGGTCTGCATCGGCATTGCCGCGTTCAGCTTCCTGGTCGACTTCGACGCTGCCGATCAGCTGGTGCGCGCCGGTGCGCCGGAGAAGGCTGCCTGGGGTATCGCCCTGGGTCTGGCCGTCACTCTGGTCTGGCTGTACGTCGAGATCCTGCGACTGCTGAGCTACTTCCAGAACGACTAGTTGTCGACAACAAAAAAGGGCGCCCCGTTCGCGGGGCGCCCTTTTTCATGTCACCGAGAAACGCGGACCCTGCCCGCGGCCTCGGCGGCATTGCGCCGCGCGGTCTCCACGTCTGGGTCGTACGCCAGGGCCACTCCCATACGGCGGGTGACGAAACTCTCCGGCTTCCCGAACAACCGCAGATCGGTGCGCGGTACGGCCAGGGCGGCCTCGAGCCCATCGAACACGACACCTTCCGCGTCGACCCCGCCATAGATCACCGCGCTGGCACCCGGGGTCTTCAACGACGTGTCGACGGGAAGCCCGAGGATGGCGCGCGCGTGCAGTTCGAACTCGTTCTGCCACTGCGTGATCATGGTGACCATGCCCGTGTCGTGCGGGCGGGGGCTTACCTCGCTGAAGTACACCTGATCGCCCTTGACGAATAGTTCGACGCCGAAAATTCCCTGCCCGCCCAGGTTTTCGGTGACGGACCGTGCGATGCGCTGTGCACTCCGCAGGGCTTCATCCGACATGGGGTGCGGCTGCCAGCTCTCGACGTAGTCGCCGTTGGCCTGCCGGTGCCCGATCGGCGCGCAGAAGCTGGTCTCGATCTCTCCGCTGTCGCCCGGCGCCCTGACCGTCAACTGCGTGATCTCATAATCGAAGTCGACGAATCCTTCGACGATCACGCGGTTGTTGGTTACCCGGCTGCCTGCCATCGCGTAGTCCCAGGCCTTCTCGACATCGGCCGGTCCGTCGAGCTTGCTCTGTCCCTTGCCGGAGCTGCTCATCAGCGGCTTGACGACGCACGGGTACCCGATACCGCCGTCGATCGCGGCCTGCAGCTCGGCCAGTGAGTCGCAGAATTGGTAAGGGCTGGTGGGTAATCCGAGTGTCTCGGCGGCCAGGCGCCGGATGCCCTCGCGGTCCATGGTGAGCCGGGCAGCGCGGGCGGTGGGTATTACCCGTACCGTGCCCTCGGCTTCCAGGGTGGCGGTGGCGATCGCCTCGATCTCGGGGACCACCAGGTCGGGCTTCTCCGCCTCGATCAGGGCGCGCAGCTGCTCGGGGTCGGTCATCGAGATGACGCGTGCGTGGTGAGCGATCTGGTGCCCGGGGGCGTTCTCGTAGCGATCGACGGCGATGGTCTCGACGCCCAGGCGTTGCAGGGCGATCAGCACCTCACGGCCGAGCTCGCCGGCGCCGAGCAGCATGACCCGCGTCGCGCGCGGTGACAGGGGAGTTCCGATAGTGGTCATCGCGACTGAACTTTAGTAGCAACGAGACCGAGGTTGTGGCGGGAACGTCTGAGACGAACCCACCACAACCTCGGTCTCGTTGTGGAGGAAAGGGGCGAACTAGGCGAGGCGCTCGATGACCATCGCCATACCCTGGCCGCCGCCGACACACATGGTCTCGACACCGAAGGTCTTGTCGTAGGTGGTCAGGTTGTTGAGCAGGGTGGCGGTGATACGCGCACCGGTCATACCGAAGGGGTGACCGAGGGCGATGGCACCGCCGGAGACGTTGAGCTTGTCCTCGTCGATACCGAGCTCACGAGCCGAGCCCAGCACCTGCACCGCGAACGCCTCGTTGATCTCGAACAGGTCGATATCGCCAATCGTCTTGCCGGCGTTCGCCAGTGCACGCTTGGTGGCCTCGATCGGACCCAGGCCCATGATCTCCGGGGACAGGCCGGACACACCGGTGGACACGACGCGAGCCAGCGGGGTCAGGCCCAGCTCCTTGGCGCGCGTGTCGCTCAGGATGACCAGCGCGGCCGCGCCGTCGTTGAGCGGGCAGGCGTTACCGGCGGTGATGGTGCCGTTGGGGCGGAAGACCGGCTTCAGCTGGCTGATCGCCTCGTAGGTGGTGCCGGCACGCGGGCCGTCGTCCTTGGACACCACGGTGCCGTCGGCCAGGGTCACCGGGGTGATCTCACGCTCGAAAAAGCCGTCGGCGATGGCCTTTTCGGCCCGGTTCTGGCTGCGCACGCCCCAGTGGTCCTGGTCCTCGCGGCTGATGCCGGTGTGCAGCGCCACGTTCTCGGCGGTCTGGCCCATCGCGATGTAGACATCGGGGGTCAGGCTGTCGTTACGCGGGTCATGCCATTCGGTGGCACCCTGCGCGGCAGTGGCGGTGCGGGCCTCGGCATCGGCGTACAGCGGGTTGTGGCTGTCCGGCCAGCCGTCGGAGGTGCCCTTCGGGAAACGCGAAACCGTCTCCACGCCAGCGGAAATGAAGGCGTGGCCTTCACCGGCCTTGATGGCATGCAGCGCCATGCGGGTGGTCTGCAGCGAGGACGAGCAGTAGCGGTTGACGGTGGTACCGGGCAGGAAGTCATAGCCCAACTGCACCGCTACCGCGCGACCGATGTTGAAACCGGCCTCGCCACCGGGCTGACCGCAGCCCAGCATCAGGTCGTCGATGTCCTTGGGGTCCAGTGCGGGCACCTTGTCGAGGGCGGCACGCACCATCTGCGCGGCCAGGTCATCCGGCCGCATGCTCACCAGCGAGCCCTTGCCGGCTCGCCCGATCGGGGAGCGGGCAACGGAAACGATCACGGCTTCGGGCATGAAAACTCCTGAATATAGGGGAATTAGTACTGGTTCTACTCCCCTGGAATCTAATGCAGGGATACAGCGGGCAGGTCGTCGGCCCGGGCGGCGGGCTCGTTCATACCCACGGCGATCTCTGCGGCGCTGCGCCGCCAGATCCGTCCCAGAACGCGTATCCGGGCACTCATGGTCTGCGATTCCGCGGCAGCGGACACCCATGGCAAATCGGGGATGGGGCCGCCCGTCCACTCGCCGAGGGCATGCGCGGCCGCCGGGAGCAGTAGGCGCGCTGCCAGTGCATATCCGGCTGCGGAGGGGTGATAGTGGTCGTCGGCGAACATCTCTTCGGGTGCCTGCAAAAACTCCGGTGACAGCAGATCAGCAAGTGGAACCGGCACCCCGCCGGAGGCGCGCACCGCTGCTGCCTGGAAATGCGCCAGGCGTAGCCCGCGCGAGCGCACCACCGCGCGCAAAGGCTGCGGTATGGCGGTGATCACCCCGAAATCGGGACAGGTACCCACCACCACGGCCGAGCCGGCCGTGCGCAGTCGCCGGACCGCATCGCCCAGACGCCGCGCGGAGGCGCGCACCGCATTGAGCGAGGTCACGTCGTTCGCGCCGATCATGATCACGGCGAGATCCGGCGGCGGGCCGATGATCGACATGGCGTCGATCTGGGCGGCCAGCCCCTTGGATGTTGCGCCCGATATCGCCTTGGTGGACAGCCGGATTCGTTTCCCGGACTCTTCGGCCAAACCGCGGGCCAGCAGTACTCCCGGTACCTCGTCGGGTACGTGGCAGCCATATCCGGTGGCGGTGGAGTCTCCGAAAATCGCCAGGTGAAGGTCGAATTCCACGCCCCGGCTGTACCTGGTCACCGGGCCGCCGCCCTGGACGTAAATGCCGTCGGCAACCGGGGGAGCGTCGTGAGTCTTCGGGATCACCAGGCGAACCTGCCTGGCCTGCGCGTTCAGGAAGCTGTACGCCCCCCAGAGCCCGGTACCCATCGCTGCGCCCGCCGCCCCGGTGCTCAGGGCTGCCCAGATCGTCCGTCTGCGTGTGGCGAGGATGCTCACGGTGGCTATTTTCACGGAAGGCGACACACCGCGCCAGTCCTCTGACCAGCATCACGCGAAATGAGGCGTGGACGATGCGGTATCGAAAGCGGTTCGTTGCCTGTTGATAGGTATAGTCCATCGGACGCTAGCTGGCAGCTAGCAGTCTGAAGCGTCACAGGACACTGGCTAGGCAAAGGAGCCTGAACAGATGACCGCACCGAAGCGCGCCCCCGAATACGGGCCTGCAGGGTCGATGGGATCTTCCCTGAACACGCTGGTACGCGCCTTTCCGATGAGCGATGGCGCCGCAGTCGAAGTGATCGAGGACGCGGCGAGTCTGGCCGCGCGAGTCCTCGGATTCGGTGTCCGAATGACGGTGCGCACGGTGCTGCAGATCGGCAGCCACGCCCCCACGCTCCCGTACCCGTTTGGACTGATCGAAGAGCTGGGCCGTTTCCTGGTTCCCCCGCGCGGCACGGTCAAGGCGACGGTGACGCTGCCGAACACCAATGCGCGGTTGATTCGCGCCAAGGGTGTCGGTCCGGTGGACGGCACCGGACGCGTGGTCTTGTACCTGCACGGCGGCGCGTTCATCGTGGGTGGTCCAAACACCCACAGCGCCTTGGTGTCCACCATCTCCCAGCACGCCGACGCACCGTGTCTGCTGGTCGACTACCGGATGCCGCCCAAGGCCTCCCTGGACCAGGCGATCGACGACTGCCTGGACGGGTACCGCTGGCTGCGTGGGCAGGGGTACGCGCCGGAGCAGATCGTGTTCGCGGGCGATTCTGCCGGCGGTTTTCTCTCGGTGGCAGTGGCCCAGCGGCTGCTCGCAGAGGACGGTGAGGTCCCGGCCGCGCTGGCCCTCATCTCCCCGCTGATCGAGCTGGACCCTGCGCCCAAGGTCGCACATGAGAACGCCAAGACCGATGTGATGCTGCCGCCCAACTGTTTTGAGGCGCTGCAGAAGATCCTCACCAAGGCCGGCGGCGGCATCCCGCCCCAGGAGATCATCGACAAGGTCGACGGCCGGATGCCACAGACTCTGGTGCATTGCTCCGGCTCGGAGGTGCTGCTGTACGACGCGCGCCTGCTGGGGCAGCGCCTCGCCGAGCAAGGTGTGCCGGTGGAGATCAAGGTCTGGCCCGGCCAGATGCACGTCTTCCAGGTGTCCACCAAGGTCGTGCCCGAGGCCAAGAGGTCCCTGGCACAGATCGGCCAGTACATCCGCGACGCGGTGCCCGAGACTTCCTCGGCCGAGTTCGTCGCACCCGCGGCGGTTTGATCGCTCCGTTAGCTCCCCTGTGCGCGGGCCTGCCGCCGGTCTAATAGCGTTACCGGTATGCGCATTGCCCAGCATGTCTCCGATCTGATCGGTAACACCCCCCTTGTCCAGCTCAACTCGGTGGTGCCCGGGGGCGGCGCGGTCGTGGCCGCCAAGATCGAGTACCTCAATCCCGGCGGTAGCTCCAAGGACCGCATCGCCGTCAAGATGATCGAGGCGGCCGAGGAGGCGGGTCTGCTCAAGCCCGGTGGCACCATCGTCGAGCCCACATCGGGCAACACCGGCGTCGGACTTGCGCTGGTGGCCCAGCGCAAGGGCTATCACTGCGTGTTCGTGTGCCCCGACAAGGTCAGCGAAGACAAGCGGAATGTGTTGCGGGCCTACGGGGCCGAGGTCGTCGTGTGCCCCACGGCCGTACCGCCGGAGCACCCCGACAGCTACTACAACGTCTCGGACCGTTTGGTGCGTGAGATCGAGGGCGCCTGGAAGCCCGATCAGTACTCCAACCCGAACGGACCGGCCAGCCACTACGAAACCACCGGACCGGAGATCTGGGCCGACACCGACGGCAAGATCACCCATTTCGTGGCCGGAGTGGGTACCGGAGGAACCATCACCGGTGCGGGCCGGTACCTCAAGGAGGTCTCAGGGGGCGCGGTGAAGGTCGTCGGCGCGGATCCGGAGGGTTCCGTGTACTCCGGCGGGACGGGCCGCCCCTACCTCGTCGAGGGTGTGGGAGAGGACTTTTGGCCCACCGCCTACGACCCCAGCGTGGTCGATGAGGTCATCGCGGTATCGGATGCCGACTCGTTTGAGATGACACGCCGGCTCGCGCGCGAAGAGGGGTTGCTGGTCGGCGGTTCCTGCGGCATGGCCGTGGTGGCGGCAATTCGACTGGCCGAGAAGGCCGGACCCGACGCCGTGATCGTGGTCCTGCTGCCGGACGGTGGCCGGGGATACCTGTCCAAGGTGTTCAACGACTCCTGGATGTCCTCCTACGGCTTCCTGCGCAGCCGCCTCGACGGCAGCAAGTCCGAGCCCACTGTCGGCGATGTGTTGCGTGGAAAGTCCGGTGCGCTACCGGATTTGGTGCACACCCACCCGTCGGAGACGGTGCGCGACGCCATCGAGATCCTACGTGAGTACGGGGTATCGCAGATGCCCGTCGTCGGCGCCGAGCCGCCCGTCATGGCCGGCGAGGTCGCCGGGTCGGTGTCCGAAAGGGAGCTGCTGTCAGCGGTATTCGAGGGCCGTGCGCAACTGGCCGATGCCGTGTCTCAGCACATGAGTCCGCCGTTGCCACTGGTGGGTGCCGGCGAACCGCTGAGCACCGCGGGGTCCATGTTGCGCGACACCGACGCGGTGATGGTCATCGACGAAGGCAAGCCCGTCGGTGTCATTACCCGCCATGACCTGCTCGGATTCGTCTCGTCAGGTAGAAGCGTGCGGCACTGAATTTGGTCCCAAATCGTTTCACAGAAGCCAACCTGTGGAAACGCTGAAAGCGTAATGTGCTCTGTTGCTCGACGCTCATGCGTGCCATACGAACTGGAGGACAACCGTGACTGAAGTTCCACCACCCTCGCCGCAGGACCCGGGCGGTTACCCGCCGCCTCCGCCGGCGGCCGGTGCACCAGGTCTACCGGGCGGCAATTTCGAAATCTGGCTCCGGCGTGTCGGTGCCTACATCATCGACGTCATTCCGGTGGCTCTGCTGAGCGGTATCGGCGGCGGAATCGCGGGCGGAACCGCTACGACCGCTGATTGCATCGGCGAGTCCTACGGCGACCCCATGACCGGCGGAATGAGCTACATGAGCTGCCAGCCGGAGTACACCGGCGTCGGCTGGGCCGCCTACATTCTGTTCACCCTCGCGGCGATCGCGTTCGCGGTGTGGAACTGGGGCCTGAAGCAGGGCACCACCGGATCGAGCATCGGCAAGGGCTTGCTCGGTATCCGGGTGCTGGGTGAGGCGACCGGCCAGCCGATCGGATTCGGCATGTCCGTGGTCCGCCAGATCGCGCACTTCCTGGATGCGGTCATCTGTTACATCGGCTTCCTGCTGCCGCTGTTCACGGCCAAGCGGCAGACGATCGCCGACATGCTAGTGAAGACCGTGGTCGTTCCCAAGTAGAAGTAACCCGTTTGGCGGCGTTGGGCTGTCTCACGTCACGCGGTCCGTATAGGCTCGGACCCGATGAGTGAGCAGCGCAGCGCCGCCGACGCGTCTCGGTGGCAAGGGTTTTCCACACGGGCCATCCATGGCGGTTTCCATGCCGATCCACAGACCGGTGCGGTCAACGTGCCGATCTATGCCAGCTCGACCTTCGCCCAGGATGGCGTCGGCCAGCTGCGCGGCGGATTCGAGTACGCACGCACCGGCAACCCCACCCGAGCGGTTCTTGAATCCTCCCTGGCCGCATTGGAGGACGCCCACTTCGGCAGGGCATTCGCATCAGGCATGGCGGCCACCGACTGCGCGCTGCGCGCGCTGTTGCGCCCCGGCGATCACCTGATCATCCCCAACGACGCCTATGGCGGCACCTTCCGTCTGATCGACAAGGTGTTCTCGCAGTGGGGAATTAGCCACACACCTGTTCCGGTGGCCGATGTCGACGCCATTCGCACCGCCATCACCCCCAAGACCAAGCTGATCTGGCTCGAGACACCCACCAATCCGCTGCTGAGCATCGCCGACATCGCGGCTGTGGCCCAGGTGGCTGCCGAGCATTCCGTGAAGCTCTTGGTGGACAACACCTTCGCGTCGCCGGCGCTGCAGCAGCCGCTGAATCTCGGTGCCGATATCGCGTTGCATTCCACCACCAAATACATTGGCGGACACTCCGATGTGGTGGGCGGCGCCCTGCTCACCAACGACGAGGAATTGGATACCGCCTTTGCCTTCCTGCAGAACGGGTCGGGCGCGGTGCCCGGTCCGTTCGATGCCTATCTGACCTACCGGGGCATCAAGACATTGGCCTTGCGCATGCAGCGGCACAGTGAGAACGCTCAAGCGGTCGCCGAGTTCCTGGCGGGGCACCCCGCGGTCGCGAACACCATCTACCCGGGCCTGGACCGTCATCCCGGACATGCGGTGGCTGCCAAGCAGATGCGCGCATTCGGCGGCATGATCAGCGTGCGCCTCGCCGGCGGGCGGCAGGCCGCACTCGATTTGTGCTCGCGAACAGAGCTTTTCATTCTCGCTGAGTCCTTGGGCGGTGTGGAGTCGCTGATCGAGCATCCGGGGGCCATGACACACGCGTCGACCGCTGGATCGCTGCTGGAGGTACCCGAGGACCTGGTGCGGTTGTCCGTGGGCATCGAAGAGGTTGGCGACTTGATCGGCGATCTCGAACAAGCCTTGCGCTAGGCGCGCCGCGTCAGTTCATCGAGTGCAGGGCCGCGGAGATCACCGCGCCGGTCACGGCAAGATTGACCGCCGGACCACGATTGTCGCGGACCTGGGCGGCCCAGCCGCCGTCGGCGATGGTCTGCGACCACCGGGACACCTGCTGCTTGCCGACGGGGTCCAGGCTCAGTATCGCGTCGAATCCGTTGACCCCGTGCAGTACTGCGATGATCGCGGCCGTGCTGGGAGCGGGCGGGGCGTAGTGGAACAACACATCCGTGACGCCCTGTCGCACCGCGTTCGCACGTTCGTTGTTGGTCACCGGCCAGTACTTCTCCGGGAAGAGCCGGCTGCCCATGCGAACCGTGTGGATATCCCCGGTGATCTCCAGCCTGTGCAACATCTGGGAGTTGACGCCGCGACCGACCTTGGTGATCGCCTCGGTCGGGCTCATCGGCCGTCGCCGCAGCCGGTGCACCGCCCTGTCGAGCACGGGATCCCCGATATCAGGCGCCTGCAGCACCAGCAGATCACCGGCCTTCCCTGGCTCACCGTGGGTGGCCGGCCGGACGCGTTGCGCCAGAGCAAGATCCAGAATGATTGCGGCGGCGAGGGCCTGCGTGCGCCGATCCTTGTCCAGCAGAGGCCGCCCGGAGGCATTGTTCAGCAACAGAAGCAGGAGGTCCTCCGCAATCTGTGGCATGAGGGGACAATAGCGGCAGAACTGGTGACATGATGCGTGGCATGGGCATCCAGGCAGCGGGAGCAACAGGGTTGGTGACGGTCCAGGAGATCCAGGAGGTGGCTGAGCGGCTCGCTCCTGTGATGCGGCGCACACCGGTGGTGGCTTTTCGGGCGCTCAGTGAACGCTGCGGTCACGAGGTGCGGCTCAAATGCGAAAACCTGCAACGCACAGGATCTTTCAAACCGCGTGGCGCCTACAACCGGATCAGCCTGTTGCCCGATGACCAGCGGGTGAACGGTGTGGTGGCCGCCAGCGCGGGTAATCACGCCCAGGGTGTGGCCTGGGCCGCGACCACGCTCGGCATCGCGTCCACGGTGTTCATGCCGGTGGGGGCCGCGCTGCCCAAGATCGTCGCGACCCGCGCCTACGGCGCCACGGTGCACCTCACCGGCACGACCATCGATGACGCGCTGTTGGCCGCGACGGAGTTCGCGGCGGAGACCGGCGCGGTACTCATCCACCCCTTCGACCATCGGGACGTCGTGGCCGGGCAGGCCACCGTCGGGCTGGAGATTCTGGAGCAGCTTCCCGATGTGGGCACCATCGTGGTGCCCGCGGGCGGCGGCGGGCTGGTCGCGGGCATTGCAGCGGTAGTCAAAGCGGCTCGGCCCGAGGTGCGGATCGTCGCGGTACAGGCCGCGGGTGCGGCCGCCTGGCCGGTGTCGCTGCAGGCCGGGCATCCGGTGGCGCTGGAATCCATGGAGACCATGGCGGACGGCATCGCGGTAGGCAAGCCGGGGGCGGTGCCGTTCGAGCATGTGGCCGCGCTGGTCGATGACGTGGTCACGGTCAGTGAGGAGGCGCTCTCGCGCGGGCTGCTGCTGTGCCTGGAGCGGGCCAAGCTGGTGGTGGAGCCCGCCGGCGCTGCCGCGGTGGCGGCACTGCTCACGCTGTCCGCCGAGGAGCTGGACCTGCGCGGCCCGGTATGTGCGGTGCTTTCGGGCGGAAACATCGATCCGCTGCTGCTCACCCATGTCATCACCCACGGTCTGCGGGCGGCCGGTCGCTATCTGACGGTGCGTGTCACCGTCGCGGACGCGCCGGGCGGTCTGTCGGGTCTTCTCGACGTGTTCCGGGCGTCAGGAGCCAGCGTTGTCGACGTGACCCACTGGCGTAACAGCGAGCGTCTGCGTCTGGGTGAGGTGGATGTGCTGGCGACCGTCGAAACGCGGGGCCCAGAACACCGTCAGGCCGTCCTTGACGCAATCGTCGCGGCGGGCCTGACGGTCCAGGAAGAGCGGTAGCTGCCCAGTCCAGCTCACCCAGCCCAGGCCTCGGTCGAGTGCGAGCCAGGCGCGGTTTTCGGCCTGGTTTTCCACGTGAGGCTCGCACTCGATCAGTGCAGACGGTTTGTCGGTCGTTGGTGTGATGCTGCAGGCCATGGGGGAGATTCCGTGGCCGTTCCGCTCCGGCGAGGTGCTTTCCATCGGAGCGATGACCGAGCACTACATGCGTACCCGATACCGGCAGCTGTATCCGGGCATCTACGTTCCGCGTGACGCGGAGGTGAGCGCCACACAGCGCGCACACGCGGCGTGGTTATGGACAGCGCGCAGTGGCGTGATCGCCGGGGTGGCGGCATCGGCTGTGCATGGTGCCAAATGGGTCGACGCCGGTGTGACTGTGGACCTGATCCATCGTCACCACAAGATTGCGAGCGGCCTACAAATCCATCGAGATATCTTGACAGACAACGAGGTTGATCGCGTCGAGGGGCTTGCCGTCACGAGTCCTGCGCGCACTGCCTTCGATGTGGGTAGGTGGTTGCCGCAGGCCGCGGCCGTCGAGCGGATAGACGCCCTCGTGGCAGCGACCGGGTTGGTGATTGCACAGGTCGAGGACGTCATGAAGATGCACAAAGGGGCCCGCGGCCTGGCTCTGCTGAAGAGCACGTTGGCACTGGTTGACGGGGGTTCCGAATCGCCGCAGGAGACGAGAACCCGACTGCTGTTGGTGAAATCGGGGTTTCCGCCGCCGCAGACGCAGATACGTGTGTTCAACCGCTATGGCGATTTCATCGCCCGTGTCGACATGGGGTGGGAGGACCTGAAGGTTGGTGTCGAATTCGATGGAGCTCAACACTGGTTGGACTCTCGTCAGCGGTCTCGTGATATCGATCGGGCCTCGGAGTTGGCGGACGAGGGTTGGGCGATCGTGCGAGTGAGTGCCGACATGCTTCGTCACCGAGCTGGCACCGTGGTCGCTCGCGTCGATGAGGCGCTCAGAAATGCTGCCAAGCCCACAACGAGCGCGAGCCTCACGCGGATTTCGGGTCAGATTTCCGCGTGAGGCTCGCGCTCGCTCGACGAACTAGGGGAAGAATCAGTCGTGGTAGGGCTCGGCGCTGACGAGCGTCACCTTGACCTCGGCGCCGTTGGGCACGGTGTAGCTGCGGGTCTCGCCGACCTTGGCGTCGATGAGTGCGCCACCCAGCGGTGAGCTGGGGGAGTACACCTCGAGCTTGCCGTCCTTGACGCCCTCCTGGCGGGTGGCGATGAGGAAGGTCTCGGTGTCGTCCTTGTCTCCGTCGTAGTACACCTTGACGACCGAGCCGGGCAGTGCGATGCCGGACTGCGTCGGGACCTCACCGACCTTCGCGTTGTTGAGCAGCTCTTGCAGCTGACGGATGCGCGCTTCCTGCTGGCCCTGCTCTTCGCGTGCGGCGTGGTAGCCGCCGTTCTCGCGCAGGTCTCCCTCTTCGCGGCGCTCGTTGATCTCGGCGGCGATGACGGGGCGGTTGGCGATCAGTTGGTCGAGTTCCGCCTTGAGCCGATCATGTGACTCCTGGGTCAGCCAGGTCACCTGGGTGTCGGTCATGGTGCAGGTACTCCTTGTCTCAGGCCAGCAACGTCCACTGGCGCTCTTCTATCGGGTGCCGGGTCGGGTGCATTGCTGCGGGTTTGACTGTCCAAAATGCAGCAATACACGGTCCCAGCAGGGATCCGTGTATCCGGCCAGCATACCACTGTCGCTGTGATGTTCAGCCTATTTTTGGACGAGGTTTGCCCGATGTGAACGTTGCCGACGTGTGTCTGTCGGCCCCCGCGTCGTTCGATGACGCCGACCGTCAGGAAATCGGCGTCAGGACGCGACCAGATACGGCGGAACCGCCAGGCTGCAGCCGTAGACGTCTCCGGTCACCGGGGGGCGGGTGGTCTTCACCAGGGCTGTGACCGGCACAGATCGCTGTGAGGATGGGGGCACCAACACCTCGCGTCGTCCGGTCTCGTTTCCGTCGATGGACCGCGCGCGCAGGATGCAGACCGCCGGTCGCGACGGATCTTTCCGTTCCACCGACGCCGTGACGGACACCGTGGATGAGTCCACGAGCTTGTAGGCGGAAAGTTCGCCCTTGACGTCTCCGGGGCCCAATCGGGCATATCCGATCGCGGCGATTGCGACCCCGGCCACGATGACCAAGGCGGTCAGCCCGACCGCGATCCAGCGGCCGCGGTTGGGCTTGGCGGGCTTGGTGCCGTAACGGTCCTCTGGTCGCTGCACGGGTCAACGGTATGACGGGTATACCCGGGATGAAACGATGGGGGCGCGAGAACAGTGACGGCTGACAGAAAGAGGCGGGCGCACGGGTGACCGGATGGCGATTGATGGCGGTGCACGCCCACCCCGATGACGAGGCCAGCAAGGGTGCCGCGACCACGGCGCGGTACGCCGCCGAGGGCAACGACGTCATCGTGGTGACGCTGACGGGCGGCGAGCGCGGCGACATCCTCAACCCGGCGATGGACCGCCCCGAGGTGGCCGCGAACATCGGAACCATCCGTCGCGAGGAGATGGCCAAGGCGGCGGCCGAGCTGGGTGTGCAACACCGCTGGCTGGGGTATGTCGACTCGGGCCTTCCGCAGGGCGACCCGCTGCCCCCGCTGCCCTCGGATTCGTTTGCATTGGTGCCCATCGAGGAGCCGATCGCCAAGCTGGTCGCGGTGATCCGGGAGTTCCGGCCACATGTCATGACCACCTACGACGAGAACGGCGGCTACCCGCACCCGGATCACATCCGGTGCCACGAGGTGTCGATGGCCGCCTTCGAGGCCGCCGCGGACCCCGCGCAGTTCCCCGAGGCCGGCGAGCCGTGGACCGTCAGCAAGATCTACTACAACCACGGATTCATGCGGGCGCGCATGCAGTTGCTCAACGATGAGTGCAAGAAGCACGGATACAAAGGGCCGTTCGACGAATGGCTTGAGCGCTGGCCGGCCGATGACGACGTCTTTGATCGCCGGGTGACCACTCGGGTGCCCTGCGCCGACTTCTTCGATGCCAGGGATGCCGCGTTACGCGCGCACGCGTCTCAAATTCCGCCGGACAGTAGCTTTTTCGCGGTCCCGCGTGAATTCGAGCGGCGGCTGTGGCCCACCGAGGATTTCGAGCTCGCCAAATCACGCGTGCCGACGAGCACCCCCGAGGACGATTTGTTCGCAGGAGTTGAGGCCAAATGATGTTGATGGATGCCGTGCTGGTGCTCGCCGACGAGAAGAGCCCGAGCAACATCGGGCCGGATTTCGGCAAGGCGGGCCCGTTCGGTCTGACGGTGGTGGTGCTGCTGCTGGTGGGCACCTTCTTTCTGATTCGGTCAATGAACGCGCATCTGCGCAAGCTGCCGGAGACGTTTGACCCCGAACATCCCGAGCCTGATCAGGCCGTGGACGACGGCACCGTCGGAGCCGCCGACGAACCCGAAAAGCCTTCGGGTTCTGCCGATCAGCGGGGCGATGACCGTTAACCGGCTTGGCAAGGCGACCAGCCCATACCTGCGCCAGCACGTCGACAATCCTGTGCACTGGCAGCAGTGGACGCCAGAGGCATTGCAGGAAGCGCAGTCTCGCGATGTGCCCATCTTGTTGTCGATCGGGTATGCGGCCTGCCACTGGTGTCATGTGATGGCCCACGAGTCCTTCGAGGACGACGAGGTGGCTGCCGTCATGAACGCCGGTTTCGTCAACATCAAGGTTGACCGCGAGGAGCGTCCCGATTTGGACGCCGTCTACATGAACGCCACCGTTGCGATGAACGGGCAGGGCGGCTGGCCGATGACGTGTTTCCTCACCCCGGACGGACGGCCCTTCTATACCGGCACGTACTACCCGAAAAAGGGTTTTCTGCAGTTACTTTCGGCGGTTCGTGAAACCTGGGAGCAGCGCCGGGACGAGGTGGAAGAGGCGGCCTCGAGCATCACCGGCCAGCTGCAGGCGATGTCTGGCCGCCTGCCTGCCGGGCCCGGCGTGGATGTCGCGCTGTGCGATACCGCCATCGCGGCGATTCTGCCCGCGGAAGACGTGCGCTTCGGCGGATTCGGCGGGGCGCCGAAGTTTCCGCCGTCGGCCCTGCTGGAGGCACTGCTGCGCGGATACGAACGCACGGCGGACGCGGCGGTGCTCGGGGTGGTGGCCCGCACCGCGACAGCGATGGCGCGTGGCGGCATCTACGACCAATTGGCCGGGGGCTTCGCGCGGTACAGCGTGGACGCGGCCTGGGTGGTGCCGCACTTCGAGAAGATGCTGTACGACAACGCGCTGCTGCTGCGGGTCTACGCGCACTGGGCCCGCCGCACCGGCGATGCCCTGGCGCGGCGAATCGCCTCCGAGACGGCCGATTTCCTGCTGAATGAGCTGCGGGTGGGTGAGTTGTTCGTCTCATCGCTGGACGCCGACGCCGCTGGCTCCGAGGGCTCCACCTATGTGTGGACACCCGAACAACTCGCCGAGGTGCTGGGTGTTGAGGATGGCGATTGGGCGGCAACGCTTTTCGAGGTGACCGCGGCGGGCACCTTCGAGCACGGCAGTTCGGTGCTACAGCTTCTGCAGGATCCCGATGACGTTGACCGGTGGCAGAACGCGCGCACAGCCTTGCTGGCGGCGAGGTTGCAGCGCGTGCAGCCAGGCCGTGATGACAAGGCCGTCACCGCCTGGAACGGGCTGACCATCACCGCGCTCATCGAAGCCTCGATCGCGCTGGATCGCGACGATCTAGTGGATGCGGCGGCGGGATGCGCCGCCAGGCTGCTGGAGTTGCATCTGCGTGACGGGCGTTTGCGCCGCGCGAGTCTGGGTGGGCAGGTCTCCGACGGGAACGGCGTGCTGGAGGATTACGGCACCCTTGCGACGGGCCTGCTGTCGCTGTATCAGGTGACCGGTCAATGGCGTTGGCGCGAGGCCGCCATCGCGTTGCTCGACACCGCGCTCGATCATTTCGCCGATCCGGAATCGCCTGGTGCGTGGTTCGACATCGCCGACGATGCCGAGCAGCTGGTGCTGCGGCCCAGCGATCCCCTGGACGGCGCGACCCCATCCGGGGCGTCCTCGGTGACCGAGGCGCTGCTCACCGCCGGGTACCTGCTGGAGGACTCGCGCTACCGGGAAGCCGCGCACGCCTCGCTGTCGGCGGCGTCCATGGCACTGGCGCGTGCTCCACGGTCGGCCGGTCACTGGCTGGCGGTGGCCGAGGCCGCGGTTCGGGGCCCGATCCAGGTGGCGGTGGCCTGTGATCCGGAGAACTCACCGCTGCTGCGGCAGGCCCGGCAGTCGGCGCCTGGGGGAGCAATTGTGGTTGGCGGGGTGAAGGATTCAAGCGAGTTGCTACGCGACAGGGGGCCGGTGGCCGATGTCGAAGCCGCCTACGTGTGCCGGGGTACCGTCTGCGATCTCCCGGTCACCGGGACCCAACAATTAGACGCGGCGTTGGGTAGGTAGCGTCCGGGGCATGACCGTTACCCGCGAACAAGTTCTCGCCGTCGTCCAGAGCTATTGCGATCTGCTCACCACGGGCACCGCAGCGCAGATCGCCGACCTCTACGCCGACGATGCGACCGTCGAGGATCCGCTGGGCGCCGACGTACTCAAGGGCCGTGAGGCGATCCAGGGTTTCTACGCCGCCATCGAGCCGCTGGACCGTCATGGCGACCTCAAGCTGGTGCGGGCCACCAACAACGAGGCCGCGTTCCACTTCGAGCTGACCATCAAGCACGAGAACGGTGGCATGGTCATCGCACCGATCGACGTGATGACCTTTAACGACGAGGGCAAGATCAGCTCGATGCGGGCCTTCTGGACCCAGGACGACATCAAGCAGCTCTAGCCTTCCCGGGGAGCCGCTACGAGAAGACGGCGAACCAGACCGCGATGTAGTGGCACGTCGCGGCGATGACCGTCGCCGCATGGAAGAACTCGTGGTGGCCGAAGTGCAGCGGCCACGGGTTGGGCCATTTCGCGGCGTACAGGATTGCGCCGATGCTGTACAGGGCGCCGCCGACGATCAGCAGCACCACCGCGGGCACCCCGGCGCCATTCAGCAGCGTGGGGAAGAAGCCGACCGCCACCCAGCCGAGCAGCAGGTACAGCGGCACTCCCACCCAGCGTGGTGCCGTCGGCCAACACATCTTCAGAATCACGCCGGCGAGCGCGCCGCCCCACACGATGGCGAGCACCAGGTTGCCTTCGGAGGGCGGCATCGCCAGCATCGCAAAGGGTGTGTAGCTGCCCGCGATGAAGACGAAGATCATCGAGTGATCGAGCCGCTTCATCCAGGTGCGTGTGGTCTGGGATTTCCAGTTCACCCGGTGATAGGCGGCGCTCACCCCGAAGACACCCAGCACCGTCAGGCTGTAGATGGCGGTGGCCAGTCCGGCCTGCGGTGAGCGCACCGACCACGCGACCGACACCAGCACGATTCCCGTGACGATGGCGATCACGCAGGCATAGAAATGGATCCAGCCGCGTGCCTTGGGTTTGATCGGCAGGGTCTCGATACCGCCGACAAGCGCTGCCATCGGGAGCGAGAGCTCGGAGGTCGGTGCTTCGGGTGCAGGAGACTCATCGGTCTGCATGCGTCACAGTATCCCTTCCCCGCCCAAACCCAGTTTGTGAATGTTGTGTGCAGATCGATATCTGCTGCTCCGGCGCGCGGCGGGCTCGCTAGGCTGGATCCGTGGAGATCATCCCGCCGACGCTCAAGGAACCGCTGTACAAGCTCTACGAAATGCGGCTCCGCCAGGAGCTGGCCAAGTCGGCGAAACCACGGCACATCGCCGTCCTGTGCGACGGAAACCGCCGCTGGGCCCGGTCGGCGGGGTACACCGATGTCAGCCATGGATACCGGATGGGCGCCCGCAAGATCGGCGAGATGCTCGGCTGGTGCCAGGACGCGGGCGTCGAGATGGCCACCGTGTACCTGTTATCGGCTGAGAACCTCACCCGTGATCCCGATCAGCTCGGCGAGCTGTTGGAGATCATCACCGACGTCGTCGAGGAGCTGTGCGCCCCGCAGAACAAGTGGAGCGTGCGCAGTGTGGGAGATCTCGATCTGTTGCCCGACGAGGTGGCTGAGCGGATGCGTCAGGCCGTGAAGTCGGCGCCCGCGGATGCGGCCTTCCATGTGAATGTGGCGGTCGGTTACGGGGGCAGGCAGGAGATCACCGATGCGGTGCGCACCCTGCTGAACAAGGAGCTGGCCAACGGGGCCACCGCCGAGCAATTGGTGCAGGCGGTGACCGTCGACGCCATCTCGGAGAACTTGTACACCTCGGGACAGCCGGACCCGGATCTGGTGATCCGGACATCAGGAGAGCAGCGGTTGTCAGGATTCCTGCTCTGGCAGAGTGCGTACTCCGAGATGTGGTTCACCGACGCCTACTGGCCCGAGTTCCGGCGGGTGGATTTCCTGCGCGCGCTGCGTGACTACGCCGCGAGAAACCGGCGGTTCGGCCAGTAGTTAACGGCGGCCCATCAGCTCGTCGATGTCGCCGATGGTCCAGACCGGGGCCTCGCGGTATCCGAGCGGCGTCGGAACCTGTCGTTTGAAGCGCCCGATGAAACCGCCTGCCGCGATGAATATCTGGCCGGTGATGCGTGCGGAGAGATCCCCGGCGAGGTAGGCATACAGCGGTGCGACGCATTCCGGCGGTGCCGGTTCGAGCGATGCCTGCAGGGTCATCTCGTCGAGCAGTCCGCGGGCGTACAGATCCCGCAGGTGGGCGATGTACTCCCCGCCCTCGGAGAGCCGGGTGCGTGCACCCGGGCAGATCACATTGGCGCGCACACCGCTTTGCTTCAGCTCGGCGGCGATCGCCAGGGTGAGTCCGTGGACGGCCGCCTTACCCGCCGGATATCCGGTGCCACCGTAGATGCCCAGGGCGGCAGTCGATCCGGTGTTGACGATGGCTCCGTGTCGCTGGGTGGCCATGAGCGGTGCGGCGACGCGGCAGGTGTGGAACACCGTGCCCAGATGCGCGTCGATCAGCCGCTGGAAGTCCTCGGGGGTGATGGTCAGGATGGACGACCCGGCGGGCTCCGGTATGCCCGCGCAGTTGATCAAGGCGTCGAGGCCGCCGAACTCGGTGCGGCAGGTGTCGATCAGATCCGTGGCCGTCTGTTCGTTATCGGGCGACCCCACGAAGGCGACTGCCGCGCCTCCGGCTGACGTGATCGCCGCGACCGTCTCCTCGACAGCGTCGGAATATCGGCCATTGACAACCACATTCGCGCCGAGCTCACCCAGGAGCCGGGCCACCGCCCGGCCGATTCCGCGGCTGCCGCCGACGACAACGCAATTGGCCATCAGGACATCAGTGCGAGACCGGGCAGTAGGCCGTGTCGAACTTCTTGATGCCGTTGATCCAGCCCGAATGAAACCGCGGGGCGTCCCCGATCCGCGAGATGTCAGGCATGCGATCGGCGATCTTGTTGAAGATGATCTCCAGCTCAACCTTGGCCAGGTTGGCGCCGAGGCAGTAGTGGGCTCCCGTGCCGCCGAAGCCCAGATGGGGATTGGGATCGCGGGTGATGTCGAAGGTGTGCGGGTTCTCGAACACCTCTTCGTCGAAGTTGGCCGACGGATAGAGCATGACCACTCGCTCACCGGCCTTGATGGGAACGCCGCCGATCGTGGTGTCCTGCAACGCGGTGCGCTGTTGCGAGATCAGCGGGGAGGTGTATCGGACGATCTCGTCGACGGCAGAGGAAGGCCTGTCCCGTTTGAACAGTTCCCACTGATCCGGGTGCTCCAGGAAGGCCATCATGCCCATGGTGGTTGCGTTACGGGTGGTTTCGTTGCCCGCGACCGACAGCATCACCACGAAGAATCCGAACTGCTCGGGGGTGAGCTGCTCACCGTCCACCGTCCCGGTCAGCAGGCGGGAAACCACATCGTTGCCCGGACAGTCCCGGCGTTGTTCGGCGAGCTGATAGGAGTATCCGAGGATCTGGGCGGCGCCGACACGGGGATCGATCTCGACATCGGCCTCGTCGTACCCCGTCATCTGGTTGCTCCATTCGAAGAGCTTGACGCGGTCTTCCTCTGGGACACCGATCAATTCGGCGATGGCCTGCATGGGCAGCTCACTGGCCACCTCCCGCACGAATTCGCCGTGCCCGCCCTCGATCGCGGCCCGTACGATGCGTTCTGCCCGCTCCTCCAGGGTGATGCGCAAGGCCGCGATCGAGCGTGGGGTGAACATGCGCGACACCAGCCCGCGGAGCTTGGTGTGTTCGGGGGCATCCTTGTTGATGAGGACAGACAGCGTGGCCTGGAACTCTTCCGGGCTGATGTGGTCCTCGAGACGGGGGATGGCGCCCTTGCGGCCCGACGAGAAGATGTCGGTGTGTAGTGAAACCTGACGCACGTCACGATGCTTGGAAATAACCCAATAGCCGTCGTCGGCGAATCCGCCCACCGTGCGTGGCTGCGGGTTCCACCAGACGGGTGCCTCCCGGCGCAGGGTCGCGAACTCCGCGTGTGGCATCCGTTCTCCGTACAGCCCCGGATCGGTGAAATCGAATCCCTCCGGAAGTCCCAGCTCCGCAGTACTTTTCATTGCCATACACCTCCGTATGTGGCCGAATGTCGACTTTCTGTGCCCGCTGATCGCGGTTCTTCGCCGAAACTCGACACTCGGCGCGGTGGGTGGGGAAGCCCGCCGTTCACCAGAGGGGGACCGGGGTCTTGCCAAGTGGGTAGTAGCCGGGCACCTTCTCGCCCGACAGGCCGCGCTGAATGCGTTTCTGCATGCCCTCGCTGAGCTTGCCCGCCTTGATGAGGTCCATGTACAGGGCGGAAACGTGGCCGAAATCGAAGAAGTCGCGTTGCCAATTCCATTGGCCATTACCGGCATACCGGAACCAGCTGCCTCCGATGCCATAGATCTCGGACTCACTGCCGTCGGAGTCCGTGGCGATCTGCTTCCAGAATCCGATAACCTCGCCTTGCTTGTCGTCGACGATCACCTTCTGATACGGATACGTCCACCCGTCCAGGCCCTCCATCTCCTGGCCGAGGGCGATATCCCGTATCTCGTCGATGCCGACGCACATCACGTCTTCCTTGGGGCCGATGTTCCAGCCGTAGGTGGCATCGTCGGTGTAGAAGCGAGCCAACGGTTTCCAGTCGCCGGCCTTCTCGGCATCCAGATTGGCCTGTAGCCAGTCCGCGACGACATCGTCGAGTTCTTGGCGGGGGAATTGCGGCATCGTTGACGCTCCTATTTCTCGGTGATGAACAAAGCTCGGGCCGGACATTCCTCGACCGCGCGCTCGATCTCGTCGCGGGCGTCCTCGGGCGGTTCGTTGTTCAGGATCTCGACGGTGCCGCGCTTGGGCACGCGGAAGTAGTCGGGGGCTTCCAATTCGCACATGGCGTGCCCCTGACAGAGGTCGGTGTCCACGTCGATCCTGAAAGGCATTCCTCAGGCCCCTCGGCGCCGGTAACGAACCTTGGCGGGCTGTGCCAGCTGCACCACCATCTTGGAGTGATCGTTGTGGTATGAGTCGGCGGGCTGGGCCATCTCGAACTCATACTCGCGCAACAACACCGAGAAGATGGCTTTGATCTGCATGGTGGCGAACGCGGCGCCCACGCAGCGGTGCCGGCCCGCGCCGAACGGTATCCAGGTCCAGCGGTTCACGATGTCTTCCTGGCGGGGCTTCTCGTATCGGTCGGGCACAAATCCGTCCGGGTCGGGGAAGTCCTCGGCGATCCGGTTCGAGACAGCGGGAGAAGCCGCCACCATGTCACCGCTATGGATGGGAAAACCGCCCACCTCGAATTCGCCCTTGGCGACCCGCATCAGGACGATCAAAGGCGGGTGCAGCCGCAGGGTCTCCTTGAGTACATTCTCCAGCTTCGGGATCTGGCGCAGGGCATGGAAACTCACCTCGCTGCCATCGGCGTACAGCTCGTTCAGCTCGTCGATGACCTGCGTTTGGATAGCGGGGTGCCGGAGTAGTTCGATGAGAACCCAGGAGGCGGTTCCGGAGCTGGTGTGGTGCCCGGCGAACATCATGGAGATGAACATGCCGGTGATCTCATCGGCGGTGAAGCGGGGATTGCCGTCCTCGTCTTTGATCATGATCAGCACGTCGAGCATGTCGCGCTGGCTCTTGTCGGTGGGCGGGTTGGCAATCCGGCTGTTCATGATCTCTTGGACCAGCGCCACCAAGCCCGCACGCGCGGCATCGCGTTGCCGGAAGCTCTCGATCTCCAGGTACGGGTCCACGTAGCACAGCGGGTCGGTGCCCTGCTCAAGCTGGTGGTAGAGGTGCGCGAACCGGCCGTCGAGTTCATCGCGAAACTTCTTGCCGATCAGGCACGCCGACGAGGTGTAGATGGTCAGCTCGGCGAAAAACTCGAGAAGATCAATCTCACCGCTCTCACCCCACTGCGAGATCATCTGCCGGACTTCGTTTTCGATGGTTGCCGCGTGGCCTTTCATCTGTTCGCCGCGCAGCGCCGCGTTGTGCAGCATCTCCTTGCGGCGTTCGGGATCGGCATCGAAGACCACGCCCTTGCCGAAAATCGGCGTCATGAACGGGTACGCCTCGGCCTGATCCAAATCGTCGTCGCTGGAGCGGAAGAAGAATTCGTTGGCCTCGGCGCCGGAGAGAAATACGACCTGCTTGTCGGCAAGCTGGAAGGTGCCGACGTTCCCGCATTCCTCCCGGATGCGCCGCATCAGCGCGATGGGGTCGGTGCGGAATTCCTCGAGGTGGCCGTACTGGTCCTCACCGCCGGAGACCCGCGGAACGGTGGGAGTGGTCATGAGGGCATTCCTTCCTCACCAAGCTCAAGTTTCTGTTTGTCGGCGGGTGCATCCGTCAGGGGCGCCTCCGGCTGCACCTCCATCTCCG
The DNA here is from genome assembly GCF_016767715.1 of Mycobacteroides chelonae. Classification (NCBI taxonomy): domain Bacteria; kingdom Bacillati; phylum Actinomycetota; class Actinomycetes; order Mycobacteriales; family Mycobacteriaceae; genus Mycobacteroides; species Mycobacteroides chelonae. The sequence continues at coordinate 1,243,041 of NZ_CP050145.1, forward strand.
CGATGTGTGCGCCCCTGGGTGTTTCGGCGACGAAGGTGACCGCACGTGCGATATCCGAGGGGCGCAGGAAGTAGGAGTGCCGCGCTTGTCCCCACGTCTTCCAGTCCTCCAGCATGGGGCCGACCTGCTCGGCCGAGAGCTGCCAGCCCATCGAGGTCAGGGTCGGCCCGGGGTGCACGATGGAGGCCCTGACGCCGGTGCCCTCCAACTCCATCCGCATGGTGTTCACCATGGCGAGCAGGGCCGCCTTGGCCGCCCCATAGGCGCCCATGTGGGGGCGCTGGTGCAGTGCGACATCGGATCCGATGAACACCACGTCGCCGCGCCGCCTCGCCACCATGTCGGGCACGATCGCCGTGGCGAGCCGATTGGCGCCCAACAGGTGCACCTGAATCTGCGCGGCGAAGGTGTCGGCACTCATTTCATGGACCCGTCCCGGGTACATGTCGCCGGCTCCCGATACCAGCAGGTCGATCTCGCCCAGTGCATCAATGCTCTGCGCAACAAAAGACTTCACCGAATCCGCGTCGGTGACATCCAGAGGGAAGGCGACTGCCTCTCCGCCGTCGGCCTGGATCTTCTCGACGAGTTCGGTCAGCTTGTCGACGCGGCGAGCGCCGAGCGCCACCGGGAATCCGCGGCCGGCGAGCTCGATTGCCGTCGCCGCGCCGATACCCGAGGACGCTCCGGCGATGATCGATGGACGCCGGTCTGGGTGCGGCTCAAAACGGGGCATTAACAGACCTCCACGGTGATGGGCAGAGAGGCGAACCCGCGAACATTGCTGGAATGCACACGCACGGAAGCACTTTCATCGATCTCGTAACGGCGAATCCGGGTGAATAGCTCGGTGAGTGCCACCTTGGCCTCCATCCGTGCCAGATGCGCACCGAGGCAGAAATGCGCACCGCTGCCAAAGCTCACGAGCTTGGCGCCGATCTCTCGCCCGATGCGGTACTCATCGGCGTTCTCGAACACCCGGTCATCGCGGTTCGCCGAGCCGGGCAGCAGCAGCAGGATGTCACCGGCGGCAACTGTGGTGTCGTAGAAGGTCATATCCTCTGCCACGGTGCGCGCGAGGATCTGACTTGAGGTGTCGTACCGCAGCGACTCCTCCACCCATAGCGGAATGAGTTCGTGATCGGCATGGACGGCGGCAAGCTGGTCAGGGTTGCGATGGCCCCAGTACACGGCGTTGGCCAGCAGCTTGGTGGTCGTCTCGTTGCCGGCGATCACCATGAGGAACAGGAAGGCCAGCACCTCCTCGTCAGTGAGGCGGTCGCCGTCGATTTCCGCCTGCAGGAGAGCGGAAGTCAGATCCTCCGTTGGGCGCCGGCGACGTTCTTTGACCATGTCGATGTAGTAAGTCATCAGGTCAAAGGAGGCCTGGATGGCCTCGGGCGGCACGTCGGCGAGGCCATCCTCACGGTGCATGACTCCGTCGGCCAACTCCCGGATGCGGGTCCGGTCGGGCTCGGGCACGCCCATCAGCTCCGAGATGACATCCATGGGCAGCTTGCCTGCATAGTCGGCGACGAAATCGAAGCTTTCCGACTGCAGGGCGTTGTCCAGGTGCGTGCGTGCAAGCGCGACGACCCGTCCTTCAAGCTCCCGGATTCGCCTGGGGGTGAATCCCTTCGACACCAGCGTGCGAAGCCGAAGATGCTCGGGGTCGTCCATCGCCAGGAACGACATCACCAGTTTGGCGTGTGGCCCGAAGGAGGCCTTGTCCATCGAGACACCGTTGGAGTTGGACAGTGCCTCGCTGTTCCTGAAGCCCTGCAGCACATCCTGGTGACGCGAGAGCGCCCAGAAGTTCAGGTCGTCGTTGCGATACAGCGGTGCTTCGTCGCGTAGGCGCCGGTAGTACGGGTACGGGTCCTCGTGAAAGTTGTAGTCGTACGGATCGAAAACCACAGAGGACATCGAGGCAGCCGTCATTCGTTGCCTCCCAGCATGAGATCCACCACGAAGGTCAGTTTGTCGGCGATCTCGTGATACGTGAAGGTGCCGCTGCCCGCGTGCATGAGGGCGCCGAAGAAGGTCATTTCGAGGGCCGACACCACGCGCGGATCGGCGTCGGGTCCCATGGCCGAGCGGATCCTGCGATGGATTTCCAGCCCGATCTTGTCGCGGACGGCACGCACAGCTTCGTCGTTGTTGCTCAGCAGCGCGGTCGTGCACCCCGTGGCGATCTCGGGCTCGTCGGCAACCACCAATGCCAGGTTGCGCAGCGTCTTGGTGACCCGGGCGGTTTGGCCGTCGTTGACGTCGGTGAAGTAGGGCGCCTCATGGATGAGGTCGAGGTAGATCTCGGCCACCAGATGACTCTTGGAGGAGAAGTAGGTGTATGCGGTCGCGGGGGCCACCTTCGCGCGTGCGGCCACGCCGCGGATCGTCATATCCGCGTACGTCGTCTCGCCGAGCATCTCCCGGCCTGCGGTGACGATCTTGCGGATCGTCTCTTCCTGCCGCCGGTTTCGCGGCGAGTCGCTTGTCAGGGTCACCACAGCTTCACTGGACACTTGTCCAGATTAGCGTGCGTGCGGCAACCGAGCAATACTGTTCATGAAAAATGCTGTCCAACACTAGTTTTTGAATAGTCACTGGATGCGCTCTTGCCATGGATTGATTCAGGTGGTTATGGTTCACCAGTAAGGAATGGACACGTGTCCAGATTGTTGGAATGAGGTGACATGACGCTTCTGGCCGATGGCGACAGTGATCTGTTCATCGACGGAAAGTTGATTCCCGGCGGTGCCGGACGATTTCCTACGGTGAACCCGGCCACCGAGGAGGTGCTCGGGTCCGCGGCCGATGCCGATGCCGATGACATGAGCCATGCCATCGAGGCGGCGCGCCGTGCGTTCGACGACACCGATTGGTCACGCAATGTGGAGCTGCGAGTGCGGTGCCTGCGGCAGCTCCGGGATGGCATGCGGGCTCACATCGAGGAGCTGCGCGACCTGACCATCGCCGAGGTGGGGGCGCCTCGGATGCTGACCGCCGGTGCGCAGCTGGAGGGGCCGGTGGACGATCTGCGGTTCGCCGCCGACACCGCGGAATCCTTCGGCTGGAGTACTGATCTCGGTGTTGCCTCACCGATGGGCATCAAGACTCAGCGGACTCTCATGCGTGAGGCCGTTGGCGTGGTCGGCGCGGTCACGCCGTGGAACTTTCCGCATCAGATCAACCTCGCCAAGGTGGGGCCCGCGCTCGCCGCCGGTAATACCCTGATACTCAAGCCCGCTCCGGATACTCCCTGGTGCGCGGCGGTGCTAGGCCGAATCATTGCCGAGCACACCGATTTCCCACCGGGCGTCTTCAACATCGTGACTTCCAGCGACCACCGCATCGGTGCGCAGCTGTCGACGGATACCCGGGTGGACATGGTGTCGTTCACCGGTTCCACGGCGACCGGACGCGCGGTCATGACCGATGCCGCCGCCACCGTCAAGAAGGTGTTCTTGGAACTCGGCGGCAAGTCGGCGTTCATCGTGCTCGATGACGCCGACCTCGCCGCGGCCTGCTCGGTCTCCGCATTCACCGCGGCGATGCATGCGGGCCAGGGCTGTGCCATCACCACCAGGCTGGTCGTACCGCGTGCACGCTACGAGGAGGCGGTGCAGGCGGCGGCCGCCACGATGGGCTCGCTCAAGCCGGGGGATCCCACCAAACCGGGCACGATCTGTGGCCCGGTGATCTCGGCGTGTCAGCGCGACCGGGTCCAGTCCTACCTGGATCTTGCTGTTGCCGAGGGTGGTTCATTCGCCTGCGGAGGCGGACGGCCAGAGGGTAGAGACCGCGGATTCTTCATCGAACCCACCGTCGTCACCGGACTGACCAACGATGCGCGCGTGGCGCGCGAGGAGATCTTCGGCCCGGTGCTGGTGGTCATCGCCCATGACGGCGACGACGACGCGGTGCGGATCGCCAACGATTCGCCGTACGGACTGTCCGGGACGGTGTTCAGCGGAGACGACGAGCGTGCGGCGCGAGTGGCATCACGGCTGCGGGTGGGAACGGTGAATGTCAACGGCGGTGTCTGGTATTCCGCCGACGCACCCTTCGGCGGCTACAAGCAATCGGGTAACGGCAGAGAGATGGGCGTCGCCGGTTTCGAGGAATACCTGGAAACCAAAGTCATTGCAACGGCTGTGAAATAGAGGAGATCTCATGGGAGAGTTCGAGGGCAAGGTCGCCATCGTCACCGGAGCCGCACAGGGCATCGGCGAAGCATATGCGCACGCGCTGGCCGGCCAAGGTGCGGCCGTGGTGGTCGCCGATATCAACGCCGAGTTAGGGGAGGGTGTCGCCAAGCAGATCGTGGCCGACGGCGGCAAGGCCATCTTCGCAAGTGTCGACGTCTCCGACCCCGATTCGGCAATGGCCATGGCGGACAAGGCGGTCGCAGAGTTCGGCGGTATCGACTACCTGGTGAACAACGCCGCCATCTACGGCGGCATGAAGCTCGACCTGCTGCTGTCGGTGCCGTGGGACTACTACAAGAAGTTCATGAGCGTGAACCAGGATGGCGCGCTGGTGTGTACCCGGGCGGTGTACAAGCACATCGCCAAGCGTGGCGGCGGCGCCATTGTCAACCAATCATCCACGGCTGCCTGGCTGTACTCGGGGTTCTATGGGCTTGCCAAGGTAGGCATCAATGGTCTGACGCAGCAGCTTTCGCGTGAACTGGGTGGCCAGAAGATCCGCATCAACGCCATCGCGCCGGGGCCCACCGACACCGAGGCCACCCGCGGCACGGTGCCCGAGCAGTTCCGCAGCGAGCTCGTCAAGAACATCCCGCTGAGCCGCATGGGCACCGTCGACGACATGGTGGGCATGTGTCTTTTCCTATTGTCGGACAAGGCGTCCTGGATCACCGGCCAGGTGTTCAACGTCGACGGCGGACAGATCATCCGGTCATGACGCAGTCTGCCCTCTCACTCGGGTACATCGGTCTGGGCAACATGGGTGCGCCCATGGCCCAGCGGCTTGTCGACTGGCCCGGCGGCCTGACGGTCTTCGATCTGCGGGCCGAGACCATGGCGCCGCTTGTCGAGGCCGGCGCGCGTGCGGCGGACAACCTGGCCGATATCGCCGATGCCGACCTCATCAGCGTCACCGTGCTAGACGACGCACAGGTACGTGAGGTGGTCGGAGAACTCGCGCCCAGGGTCAAGCCGGGCACCATCATCGCCATCCACTCCACCATCAGTGACGCGACAGCGGTGCAGCTGGCCAACGAACTGGCACCACAACGGATTCACGTCATCGACGCACCGGTGAGCGGTGGCGCCCCCGGCGCACACAAGGGCGAGTTGGCCACCATGGTCGGCGCCGACGACGAGACGTTCGCGCGGGTCAAGGAGCCCTTCTCGAAGTGGGCATCGCTGGTGATTCATGCCGGTTCCCCTGGTGCGGGTACCCGGATGAAGTTGGCGCGCAACCTCCTACATTTCGTTGCCTTCACCGCGGCCGGGGAGGCGCAGCGCCTGGCCGAAAGTTGTGGCCTGAACATCACCGACCTGGGCAAGGTGGTGCGTCATACGGACGCCATCACCGGTGGGCCGGGCGCCATCATGTTGCGCGATACCACCGAACCGGTGACATCGGACAGCTTCTGGCTCCCGATCTTCACGCATGTGCGCGGTCTCGGTGAAAAGGACCTGAGCCTGGCCCTGGCGCTCGGCGAAGAGCAGTCCGTCGAGCTGCCGCTGGCCGCGTTGGCCCGTGAGCGACTGGCCGCGAGTCTTGGTGTGCCACACGAGGAAGGGGCAAGTAATGGATGAGCTGCGCCGCAAGGGGCTGGACAAGATGAAAGAGGTCTATGGCTGGGACATGCCTGACCTGCCCGGCGACTACTTCAAGTACACCGCCGAGCATCTCTTCGGCACCATTTGGGATCGCCCGGAGTTGTCGATGCGTGATCGCCGGCTGCTGCTCCTGGGCGCCGTAAGTGCCCTGGGACTGGACGAGATCCTGGAGATCCAGACAGGGGCCGCCCTGGCCAATGGTGAACTCACCGATGCCGAACTGCGCGAGGTCGCGCTGTTCATCACCCACTACGTCGGGTGGCCGCTGGGGCAGCGTGTCAATAAGCATGTCGAGATGGCCATCGCCAAACGTGCCAAGAAAGACGCGGAATCCGCCGGTGACTAGCCGATTCTCCGAGTTGTCCCGGGATCAGTTGGCGGTCCTGGTTCCCGAGCTGCTGCTCATCGGCCAGCTGATCGACCGCTCGGGAATGGCCTATTGCATACAGCATTTCGGGAGGGAGGAGATGCTGCAGGTCGCCATTGAAGAGTGGGCGTCATCCAGTCCGATCTATACACGGCGCATGCAGAAGGCGCTGCGGTTCGAGGGCGACGACGTGATCACCATCTTCAAGGGCATGCAGCTCGACATCGGCGCGCCGCCCCAGTTCATGGACTTCCGGTACACCGTGCACGACAAGTGGCACGGGGAGTTTCATCTCGACCACTGCGGTGCGTTGCTCGACGTCGAACCGCTCGGACCCGATTACGTGACAGGTATGTGCCACGACATCGAAGACCCCACCTTCGATGCGACGGCCTTCGCCACCAATCCGCATGCGCAGGTTCGCCCGATCCACCGGCCACCCCGCACACCCGCCGACAGGCATCCGCACTGTGCGTGGACGGTGACCATCGACGAGTCGTACCCGGCGGTCTCCGGAATCCCGGCCCTGGACGTCGTCGGCGCATCGGTCGCCGCTGGTTGGGAATTGGGCGGAATCGATTCCGGAGACGTGGGAGCCTCCGACTACGCCGGACCGCTGCTGTCAGACTTGGACTTCGGTGCGTTCTCACATTCGGCACTGGTGCGGATAGCCGACGAGATCTGCCTGCAGATGCATCTGCTGTTTCTGGGGTTCTCCATCGCGGTGCGTAAGCGGGCGGCCGATGCGGAGCTGGCCCGCACCGTATGCACCCAGCAGCTGATTGGGCTGGCGGGTGTCGCCGCGGCGCGGATCAAACATGCGTTGCAGGTTCCCGACGGGATCGAGGGTGTCCTGCGGGTACTTCAGGTACACCCGCTGTTGAGTCCGCTCGGCTATGTGAACGCCGAAATCTCCGGCGGTCAGCTCCACGTGTGGGAGTCACCCGCACACGAGGACCACGCCTGGATCTCGCTGTGCGGTCCCGCCGAGACGCGCCCGCTTCAGGCCATCGCGACGGCCGTCGATCCGCATATCGGCGTAGAGATTTCGGGAGACGCGCAAGACTGGATGGTCTCGTTCGTCGAGCATGAGGGCGAGGACAAGCAGCTGCCCGAGGTCATGATCGCCAATGTCAGTGGGGGATCGCGGTTCGTCTTCGAGCCGCGCAAGTCACTGCCGCTGACCGTGGTCTGAGACGCCGATGACAAAGTGCTCGAAATACGTTGTCCGGGAACTGGTGCGGGTGCAGACCGCCAATGGCGTGGTGGAGGGATTCCACGATCACGGTGTGCGCCGCTTTCGGGCCATACCGTACGCCGAGCCACCGGTGGGTGCGCTGCGTCTGCGCAGCCCGGCGCCCGCGAAGCCCTGGGCTGGGGTGTTGCCCTGCGACTCCTGGAAATCGGCGTCACCGCAGAAACGTATCTATGTTCCGCTCTCGCTCAACAGGTTCCAGGCGGTCAGCGAGGATTGTCTGACGGTGAACGTGACAATGCCGGATGAGCCCTCTTCGGAGGCTCTGCCGGTGATGTTCTACATTCACGGCGGCGCCTATGTTTTGGGGAGTTCCGCGCTGTCCTTGTACGACGGCGCCGACCTTGCGCGGCGCGGCTGTGTCTTCGTCTCGGTGAACTACCGGGTCGGCGCCTACGGCGCGATAGACCTGTCGTCCTTATCGGATGATCGGCACACCATCGACAGCAATCTGTACTTACGTGATCTGGTACTGGCGCTGCGGTGGGTGCGCGACAACATAGCGGCCTTCGGCGGAGATCCGGGCAGTGTCACCATCTTCGGCGAAAGCGCGGGCGCGCATTGCGTCCAGATGTTGTTGGCTGTTCCGGCGGCGGCAGGGTTGTTTCAGCGCGCGATCTGCCAAAGCACGGCCAGCGGAATGATCCATACCCGGGATGAAGCGGCCGCCAATGCGCGCCGGCTCGTCGGTTATCTCGGTGTCGATATCCGTAACCCCGCCGAGGCGGTCATCAACGCCAGGCCGCGCGATCTTGTCAGAGCGACACACCGGCTGCTCGCCGCGAAAACCCGGGAATCGGCCTTCTCGCTAGGTGTGGGCCCCAGCATTGACGGTGACGTTGTGCCCGACGACCCGATCGCGATGATGGAACGGGGGGAGGCGCAACGGGTCCCGCTCATCATCGGATACAACGCGGAAGAGGTTCGGTTGTTCAACCGACTGCTGACCCGGGTGTTGTCGGTGTCCCGGTTGGATGCCCGTGCCGTCGCGGGCACGCTCGATGCGCTGAGCCCCGAGGCCGCGAAGCGGGTGATCGATTCCTACGAGGGCTATCCATCCAAGGCCGCGCTGGTGCGTCTGATGGGCGATGCGATGTTCGGCTCAGAGGCCTGGCGGGTGGCGCGGGCGTACAGCCAGCATGCGTCGGTTTACTTTTACCGGTACGACTACGCGCCGCGGCCGCTGCGGCGTTTCGGACCGGGAGCCGCACACGCGACGGAACTGTTCGCGGTGTTTGGTCTTTTCAAGCGCTGGCCCGCATTGGCAGGGAAACGCGATATGGCTGAGGCGCTGGCGCTGACCGAGGACATTCAGAGCCGGTGGCTCGCGTTCGCACGCACGGGCATCCCGGGCCTCGATTGGCCGGGATACACAGAGCCGGAGCACGCCGTCATGGTGTTCGACCAGCATCGGCGTATCGACATGGATCCGCATCGTGCGCAACGGGAGCTATGGCGCGATATCAGCCGTGCAGCCTGATCGGCTTGCGCGGGAACTTGCCGGCCAAACGCTGCGTTGACGGTCAATGCTCGCTGCTCAGGATGAATTCGACCGCCAGCTTTCCCGCCTGACCGAACTGGGGTACCCGGTCGGCGACCATGCCAGTCAGCTGGGAAATCGAGTCGCTGACCTTCCGCCGTCCGTGGTCGACCCCGGCGATCACATCCCGTTCATTCTCCTTGTCGCCGGGACCAGCTATGAGCAGACGGCGCCGTTGATGAGACTGGATGGGCGCAAGGGCTTTCATGTCATGGATGGCGGCGACGTGGACGTCTACCGACCGATTGTGGAGATTCCGGATCAGGCCTACCTGCTTACCGACGTCGACACCGGCAGCGAGTTCTGCAACGTGACGCCGGAGGCAGCGTTACAGACGATCACCGCGCGAGGACGGACCCCGCTCACCATCGAGGAGGGCATTGCCTTGGTTCTGTTGCGGCCGGACATGTTGCGCAAGAACAAGTGTTTCTCGCTGGCGGCCTCGCGGGGAAAAGGACAGCGGGTGCCTGCGATCTGGATATCCGATCGGCGCCCCAAACTCGGGTGGTGCTGGGACCGCAATCCGCACACCTGGCTGGGCACCGCCTCGTGCGGTGGCCGGGTGGCCCTATAGGCCACGTCCTTCCTTGCCGGATAGACGGGCGTGACTCGTCGACCGGTCACCTGTCACACTGTTACCAATGGTGGCGATGTCGGCACTGGTTTTCGGACTCAGCTGGTGGCTGGGTCTGTATCTGCTCGCGCGTAATCCCCGCAAGCCCGTCCTCGTTCTCGCGGCCATCGGGCTGATCGGTTACTCCGTAGTCGTCGCACTCGACGCCATCCGCGTCACCCCGGGTTCGGATGCCGACCTCCTGGGCCGTATCGAAGTGTTCACCGCGATCATTCCGAGCGTCTCGTGGCTGCTGGTGCTGCTTGAACTCACCAACACCGGTGACCGGTGGCGTGATCGCGCCGCGATGGCCGTGCCCGGTGCGGTCCTGGCCGTCGCGCTGCTCGTGGGCGCCTCATTGGCCGGCACCATCGCCGGTCCGGCTCAGCTGGGGCACTGGATCATGTTCTGTGCCAATGGGACCGCCGCCATCGGTGCGGCCATCTTGTTGTTCCGCCGCCGTGCCTCGATACCCGGTTCGGCGCGGGGTGTCGTCCTGGTCGCCACCATGTTCTTCACCCTTGGCGATGCGCAGCTGATCATTCCGCTCGGCATTCTTCCGAGCTGGCTGGCGCTGGCGTCGACCGGCTTCGACCTGGTGCTACTCGGTCTGGGTGTGGCGCTCTGGGATGCCTTCGACGAAGGACAAGCGTTGCGTGGCGACATGCTGCGTTCCTTCGTGGCCTCGATCCTTGTCGGAGCGTTGTTCGGCGCCCAAGCGATGATCGGCATCGCCGTTGTCGGGCAGTCGGTTGCACTGGTGGTCCTGCTGTTCACCAGCGTGGGCCTGGCCATCTGCATTCAGGTGCAATCGGGCCCCTTCGCCGACTTCCTTGACCGCCTGGCCTTCTCGCGTTCCCCGCAGCTGCGCCACGAGCGTTCCGAGTTGCGTAGTACCGAGGCGGCCTTGCCACTGAAATCGGCATCGCCCATCGACGGCGTCGATGACGAGACGTTCACCCGTCTGACTCGCCGGGCCCTGAGCCACTACGGCGACCTGGCCAAACTCGTCGCCAGCCCGCTGACATCGCTGCCCGCGATCGACGAACGACTCACCGATCGTGGCGCTTCCGACCAGCCCGTCGAGCGTGCCAACGAACTCAGAGCCGTGCTGGCCGAATCCATCTCGCGGCTCAAGCCCCGGGACGACGGAGATTTCGGCACTACTGACCAGTGGCGGTACTACAACGCGCTGTACTTCCCGTACGTCATGGGTGTGCGGGCGTATGCGCAGGGCGCGACGGCCGCGGGACTGGACCCGGTGTCGCGTCAGGCGTGGCAGTGGTTGGTCACCGAGGTGCCACAGCGTTCGTTGCACAACTGGCAGAACGCCGCGGCCAAACTCATCGCCGCGGATCTGCGCGCACAGACCGTTCCGGTGCCCAATGATGTTCGCACCAATGGTTCGTCACCAGTTCCGCGGTAGCCGTCCCCGTTCCCGGCGCCATCCGGCGTGGCTGCCCGGGTGCCACCGCCACGATGTCGGGATGAAGGGCCACGCCAGCGGCACGGCACGGCCCAGCGCGCGGTAGGCGGTCTCGTCGGCCAGGTTCCACCGAATCCCAAAACGCTTGCGCACCTGGGGTGGCAAGCCGCCATAGATGGTCAGCCGCAGCGGAGGTGCCAACGCCATCCGCATCGGTGTGGTCGGCAGCGCGAGTCGTGCGGCTGGCTTCAAATACGACGCCACCGGTAGGTAAGGAGACTTGCTCATGTCGGGAACGGCGCGTCCCTCGATGACTTTCATCAGGTAATCAGCGGCGGGGTTGGGGGTGAGCACCTCGTCGCAGTATCGGTCCCATTCCTGTTGGAACGCGGCCCTATTCGGTGGCAGCGGTTGCTCGCTCATCGCGTACCGGCGATACCATTCGACACCCTCCTGGTAGAGCTGCTCACGCTCGGCGTCGGACAGCCGATGGCGGGAGTACCTGTCGATAGTTTGTTCGACCATCACCTGGAACGTGGCATGCGCCCACCAGAACGTTGTCGGGTTCAGCGCGTGATACCGGACGCCGTCGGGCTGAATTCCCTTGATGTCGCGGTGAAAGTCCCGCACCTTCACCCCGGTGCCGGCGGCGGGCTCGTCGTACACGGTGCCCAGGATCGGTGGCAGCGAGCGGAACACCCTGTCAACGGGGTCTGCGAAGAAATTCGAGTGCTCGATCAGTGCGTAGCCGATGGCGGGGTCCATCGTTTGCAGGAGGCCTGCAGTACCGCCGGTGAAGGCGATGCGCATATCGCCAGCCCAGCGCCATAAAAGTGAATGACGGCCGAGCTGTGCACCGGGCGCGGTAGAGATGACATCGACTGTTGTCATCCTTAGATGATGGCATACCGCGCGGCGAATTGGCAGGGATTGGCAGTGCCGAATGTCGAGATGGCAGTACATCCCGAGGAATGTCAGTGGTGTCAGCTTTCACCCGGAGCTTTCACACAAGGAGTCCCCAATGTCCATAGCTTCAGAGAACGCCTCAGTGCTTCGCACACGATTCGCCCAACCCGATTCGCTCCTGCGATTCGGAATCGGCCTGGACGGCATCGCCACCGGTTCGGTTGCTGTCGTCCTGCTGGTCGCCGCGAAATGGCTTGTCGAGCCGCTTGGTCCCTCGTTGGGATTTCAGGTGGCGCATGCCGCCGCTCTCATCGGATACGGGGTACTGGCCTTCGTACTGAGCCGGGCGGACAGGTCCAAGCTCGGAACCATCGGCGTCGCCTACATCGTCGGCAACCTGCTGGCCACCGTGCTCTATGTGGCTGCGGGTGTCATGAAATGGGTGCCGCTGACCACCGCCGGGGTGACGCTTTCCATCGCGTTCGGCATCTACACCGCCGTCATGGCGGACATCCAATTCCTCGGACTACGGCGCCTGCGCTCGGCGTAGCCGCCCACATGCTCGCCTCGTTCTGAAGGCGAGCCGGTGCCGGGCCATCCACTGGATGGCCCGGCACCTTCATGTTTTAGACCGGGGTCAGCGGTAGGCGCAGCGCGCCGGGTGCGGACTCGGGAACCGTCGGATGGTTGGGCTGTACCGGGAAGACGCGCTTGTAGGGCGAGCCTAGGGCCGGCCGTGGATCGAGCTCACCCTTGTTGGGCCAGAACGCCATTGCGCGTTCGGCTTGGGCGGTGATGGTGAATGACGGATTCACGCCCAGGTTCGCCGAGATCGCCGAACCATCGGAGACATACAGCCCGGGATATCCGTAGACCCGTTGGTACGGATCGATCACCCCGGTCTCGGGAGAATCGCCGATGGGGCAGCCGCCGATGAAATGCGCCGTCAGCGGGATGTTCATCGAATCCAGGTGGGTGCTGCCCGCGTATCCGTCGACCTTGTCGGCCATCCGCCGTGCGACATCATGTGCGACCGGAATCCAATCCGGGTTCGGTTCTCCCGAGCCCTGTTTGGTGGTCATCTTCTTGCCGAACAGTCCGCGCTTGAGATAGGTGGTCAGCGAGTTGTCCAACGACTGCATCACCAGCACGATGATCGAGTGCTGCGCGGCGCGGTAGGGGAACATCGATCGGAACACCATTGCGGGGTGCCGCACATTGGCCAGCCAGGTGCGCGCGAAACGCCACGGGCCGCCGTCAACCATGTTGGTGCCCAACATGCTCAGGAAGGTCGAGCCTTCCCCGTATCGGACCACCTCGACATGGGTATTGGGTTCGGGGTGGATCGAGGAGGTAATGGCGACGCCTTGCGAGAAGTCATCGCGGGTGGGGGAATAGACGATGGGCACCGATTCGGAGTTGGTGCGCGTCTGTTCGCCCAGGCGATCCGACAGGTTGGGTAGCGACCCTGAATCCTTGAACTTGTGTAGCAGCCGCTGGGTGCCCAGCGATGCCGCCGAGAACACCACATGCTGAGCGGTGAACGTGCGCTTCTTCTTACGGACCAGCCGCCCGGTCTGTTTGGTGCTGACCGCATAGCCCTCGCGATCCTGCAGGGGCCGCACGTCGAGCACCTCGGTAAGCGGATGTATTTGGGCGCCAGCGTGTTCGGCGAGATACAGGTAGTTGGTCTCGGTGGTGTTCTTGGCATTGTGCTTGCAGCCGGTCATACAGGCGGCGCAGCCGATGCAGCCGGACCGCTCGGGGCCGGCGCCGCCGAAGAACGGATCCGGCACGGTCTTGCCCGGCTCATCGCCGAAGAAGACACCGACATTGGTGGGGTGGTAGGTGTCTTCGACGCCCAGGTCCTTGGCGACGGCGAGCAGCACCTCATCGGGTGGGGTGGTGTGCGGAGTCTGCGCGACTCCGAGCATCCGGCTGGCCTGGTCGTAGTAGGGCGCCAGTTCGGACTTCCAGTCGGTGATATGCGCCCACTGCTTATCGGTGTAGAACTGCTCCAGCGGTTCATACAGCGTGTTGCCGTAGATCAGCGATCCACCGCCCACACCCACCGCGCTGGCGATGAAGGTCTTGCCCAGCACAGTCAGTCGCTGCGGTCCGAAGCACCCGAGCGCCGGTGCCCACATCGCCTTGCGCACGTGCCAGTTGTTCGGGGGAAAATCCTCGCGTTTCCAGCGTTTTCCCATATCTAGTATGCCGACTCGGTAGCCCTTTTCGGTGAGGCGGAGGGCCGCAACGCTCCCACCGAAACCGGACCCGATGACGACTACGTCGTAGTCATAGTCCATGCGGTCAACCTACTGGTTGGTTGCCGCTGACGCACTGTAAATCAGGACGCGGTTTCTAACGCGGCGCGCATCTTCTCGTGCAGCAGATTGATGGCCTGCAACGGACGGATCATGACCTTGAACTCCACGATCTTTCCGGCATCGTTGCAGGTGATGATGTCGATTCCGTTGATGTATTTGCCGTCCACGCTGGCCTCGAACTCGAGTGCCGCGGTGTTCCCGTCCAGGATTTCCTTGGTGTAGTGGAAGTTGTTCTCGGGTCCGGCAAGGGTGGCGAAGGCGGCCAACAAGTACATGGCGGTGATCTGCTTGCCCTGCTGCGGGGTGAACACCACGGGGGAGTAGAAGGCCGCGTCCTCGGCCAGCAGGTCGTTGAGCGCTTCCGGGTTCGCGCCGGAAATGATGCCGTGCCAGGTTTCAACCACGTCGTTGATCATGCGCCGAATATACCATTCGGTCTACTTCATGCAAGCCGATCTATAGCTTGCGCAGGCGCAGCCGGTTGATCGAGTGGTCGGCATCTTTGCGGAGCACCAGCGTCGCCCGTGGCCGCGTCGGCAGGATGTTCTCCAGCAGGTTCGGCAGGTTGATCGAGTGCCAAATCTCCTGTGCGGCAAGGGTTGCCTGCTTATCGGATAGCTTGGCGTAGTGATGGAAATGTGATGAGGGATTTGCGAATGACGTGGAGCGCATGGCCAGGAACCGGGAGATGTACCACTGTTCGATGTCTTCAATGCGGGCGTCCACATAGATCGAGAAATCGAACAGATCCGAGACCATCAGGGTGGGGCCGGTTTGTAGTACGTTCAAGCCCTCGAGAATCAGGATATCGGGTTGCTGCACAACGTGTTTCTCGTTTTTGATGATGTCGTACAGCAGGTGTGAGTACACCGGGGCGGTGACCTCATGGGCTCCCGATTTGACCTCGGTGACGAATCGCAGCAGCCCGCGCCTGTTGTAGCTCTCCGGAAATCCCTTGCGGTGCATGATATTCCGCCGGGAAAGTTCGGCATTGGGGTAGAGGAATCCGTCGGTGGTCACCAGGTCCACGCGGGGATGGTGGTCCCAGCGGGCGAGCAGTGCCTGCAGCACGCGCGCCGTTGTCGACTTGCCGACCGCGACGCTGCCCGCGACGCCGATGACGAAGGGGACAAGACGGTCCGGGTGTTGGTCCCCGAGGAAGGTGGCGGTGGCGGCGAAGAGCCGCTGGCGCGCGGCCACCTGAAGGTGAATGAGGCGAGCCAGCGGCAGGTAGACCTCGGCGACCTCGGTCAGATCGATCTGCTCGCCCAGGCCACGCAGGCCGAAGAGCTCTTCCTCGGTGAGGACCAGCGGCGTGGACTTGCGCAGCGCGCGCCACTGTTTCCGGTCGAACTCCACATAGGGGCTCGGCTCGCTCAGCCGCGGCATGGACGCAAGTCTTGCAGGAACCATTCGTGAACGCGGCACTAGGGTTGTGTGACATGGGCGATAACGGCCGGTCGGAGAACAGCCTCGTCAACGAATACCTGCTGCTCGGGCTGCGATTTGACCGTATTGAGAGTGGATACGTCGACTCCTTCACCGGTGATCCGGCGCTGCGGCAGCGTGTCGAGAACGAGCCCACCCCCGATCCGGCAGACCTGGCCCGCCAGGCCGCGGCCCTGCGGGCCGAGCTGACCGCAAGTGACCTCGATGCCGCGCGCAAGGCCTTCATCGATACGCACTTGAAGGCGTTGGCCTGTGCCGGCCGCAAGTTCGCCGGCGAGACCATCGGATTTGTCGACGAAGTGCATGACTACTTCGACGTGCGCATCGCGAAGGGCGACGAAGAGCGCTACCGGGAAGCCCATGAGGCACTGGAAAGTGTTCTGCCGGAGGGTGGTTCGCTGCTGGAACGGAAAACCGCCTATGACCGGTCCCAGGAAATTGACCCGAACCGCCTGCAGGAATGCGTCGACGCGTTCTCCAGTGCGCTGCGCGACCGGGTGCGCGCGGAGTTTCCGCTGCCCGACACCGAGACGATCACCTACGAGATCGTCAGTGACAAACCCTGGTCGGGGTTCAACTACTACGAGGGCAATTACCGCTCGACAGTCGCCATCAACTCCGATCTCAAGCAATATCTGACCAATGTGCCAGCTCTGATCGCCCACGAGTCCTATCCCGGGCACCACACCGAGCACTGCCGCAAGGAGGCGGGTCTGGTGCACCTGGGGGACCAGCAGGAGCAGACCATCTTCCTGGTGAACACACCCCAGTGCCTGATGGCGGAGGGGCTCGCCGACCTCGCCCTGTACGCGGCCATCGGTGACGACTGGGGGCTGTGGGCACAGGAGATCTACGCCGACCTCGGGCTGCGCTTCGACGGCGAACAGGCTCAGGCTGTCGGGCGGGCGCGGGCCGGACTGATCAACGTTCGCCAAGATGCGGCCCTGATGCTGCATGACGAGCACCGTGACGTCGAGGACGTCATCGCATTCCTGAAACGCTGGCTGCTGGTCTCCGACGAGCGGGCCCGGCACATGCTCAAATTCCTGTCCTCGCCGTTGTGGCGGGCGTACATCTCCACCTACGTCGAGGGCTATCAATTGTTGAAGGGGTGGCTGGACCGTCGCCCCCCGGAACAGTCACTCACGACCCGCTTCGGGCGGCTGCTCGACGAGCCCCTGGTGGCGTCCACGCTGACATAGCCGCCGACTAGGCTGATGGCCATGACGACCTCAGCATCCAGTGATATCGCGCAGGGCGCGCAGTACGCCGAGACCGCCAGCGCCGCCTACCGATCGGCCCTGGAAGTCATCGCGACCATCGAGCCGCGGATCGCGGATGCGACCCGTAAAGAGCTTGCTGACCAACGCGATTCGCTCAAGCTGATTGCCAGCGAGAACTACGCCTCGCCGGCCGTGCTGCTGACAATGGGTACCTGGCTGTCCGACAAGTACGCCGAGGGCACCATCGGCCACCGCTTCTATGCCGGTTGCCAGAACATCGACACCGTCGAGGCGCTGGCGGCCGAGCACGCCCGCGAGCTGTTCGGGGCGCCGTACGCCTACGCGCAGCCGCACTCGGGTATCGATGCCAACCTCGTCGCCTACTGGGCGATCCTCGCGACACGCGTCGAGGCCCCCGCGCTGGCGGAAAAGGGGGTGCGCAACGTCAACGACCTCTCCGAGAGCGATTGGGAGGAGCTGCGCCACCAGTACGGCAATCAGCGCCTGATGGGTATGTCACTGGACACCGGAGGCCACCTGACCCACGGTTTCCGCCCCAACATCTCGGGCAAGATGTTCCATCAGCGCAGCTACGGCACCGATCCCGAAACCGGCCTGCTGGACTATGACGCACTGGCCGCGGCGGCACGCGAGTTCAGGCCGCTGGTGCTGGTGGGTGGCTACTCCGCCTACCCGCGCCGGGTGAACTTCGCCAAGCTGCGTGAGATCGCCGACGAGGTGGGCGCCACCCTGTTCGTCGATATGGCGCACTTCGCCGGCCTGGTCGCCGGAAAGGTGTTCACCGGCGACGAGGACCCGGTGCCGCACGCCCACATCACCACGACCACCACCCACAAGTCGCTGCGCGGACCCCGCGGCGGCCTGGTGCTGGCCACCGCCGAGTACTCCGATGCCGTCGACAAGGGCTGCCCGATGGTGCTGGGCGGACCGCTCTCGCACGTGATGGCCGCCAAGGCCGTCGCCCTGGCCGAGGCGCGCCAGCCCTCGTTCCAGGCGTACGCACAGCGCGTTGCCGACAACGCCAAGTCGCTGGCCGAGGGATTCCTGAAGCGGGGCGCACGCCTGGTCACCGGCGGAACCGACAACCATCTGGTGCTGCTCGACGTGCAGTCCTTCGGGCTTACCGGGCGGCAGGCCGAGTCGGCCCTGCTCGATGCCGGCGTGGTCACCAACCGCAACGCCATCCCGGCAGACCCCAATGGTGCCTGGTACACCAGCGGCATTCGGTTCGGCACTCCGGCGCTCACCAGCCGCGGTTTCGACGCCGACGAGTTCGACAAGGTCGCCGAGCTTGTGGTCGACGTACTGTCCAACACCGAAGCCGATGGCACCTCGAAGGCGAAGTACACCCTTGCCGATGGTGTCGCGGATCGCGTGAAGGCCGCGTCGGCCGAACTGCTGGCCGCCAACCCCCTATATCCGGGCCTCACTCTCTAGGGTCTTTGGTCACCACGAGCGGACGCTTAGTACCCGCCCTTACTGGGGTTTTGCGGTACTAAGTGTCTCCGCGCGAAGGGCCGCGCGGCGATTTCCCATTTCTTATTCGTCCGGTTACCGTTACCGCATGGCACAGAAACCTGTACCCAATGCGTTGACTCTTGAGCTGACGGATGTCGTCGCCGAGAACATCGATCGCCACCGCGACACCGCGGAGCTTTGGTACGCCCATGAGCACGTCCCCTACGACGAGGGCGAGAACTTCGCCTTCCTGGGCGGACGCGACTGGGAGCCCTCTGATGTCAAGTTGCCCAAGGCCGTCGTCGACGCCATCCAGATCCTGCTGATCACCAAGGACAACCTGGCGGGCTACCACCGCGAGATGGTCGAGCATTTCTCGCTGGAGATCATCCCGTGGGCCGACTTCATCGGTCGCTGGACCGCCGAGGAGAACCTGCACGCCATCGCGCTGCGCGAGTACCTCGTGGTGACCCGTAACGCCGACCCCAACGGCGACGAGGACACCCGACTGGCTCACGTCATGAAGGGCTACCGGGCCGACACGTACAACCAGATCGAGACACTGGTGTTCAACGCGTTCTTCGAGCAGATGCACGCGGTATTCGTGCAGAACCTGGCCGCGCAGACCGACGACGCCGTGCTCAAGGGCCTGCTCGCGAACATCGAGAAGGACGAGCGTCGCCACGAGCAGATCTACAGCAACATCGTGCTCGAATGCCTGCGTCTGCACCCCGAGGACACCATTGCCGCCATCAAGGCGCGCGCTGCGGAACTGAAGGTCATCGGTGCCGATATCGACGGTTACGAGGACAAGGTCGCCTCGGTGGCCGACGCCGGAATCATCGACGAGGTCACCGTGCAGGACGTGGTCCGCGAACTCACCGACAAGTGGGGCGTCACCGAGCGGCTCTGATCTTTCGCCGAGTGTCGACCTGTCGCGGGGGACACTCGCGTTTTCTGTGTGACAACTCGACACTCGCGCGAAATGTGCGTTAACCCGGAGTTAGTCAACACGCTCGATTCGGTGCGCGGCATCTGCGCGTAGGTGCGAGTAGCGTCAAAAGCGATGGCTAGCGACATGCTTTGCTATCCGGGAGGTACTGATCGTGGCGAAAACGACAGGACCGGCCCCGGTCCTGATGTGGACGGTCTCACGAGGCGTCCACGCACGGTACCGACCGCGTCCACGACAGATCGCGTGTGGTGCCGCACGGATGTCAGGAGCGCTCGGTGACTGCTTCAAAGAACCCTGGGACAATCCGTACCTATGTGCTCGACACCTCGGTGTTGTTGTCCGACCCTTGGGCCACAAACCGATTCGCCGAACACGAGGTAGTGATCCCGTTGGTGGTGATCAGCGAGCTGGAAGGCAAGCGTCACCATCACGAGTTGGGTTGGTTCGCCCGTACTGCGTTGCGGATGCTGGATGATCTGCGGTTGGAGTATGGCCGCCTTGATCAGTCCATTCCTGTAGGGACACAGGGTGGTTCGCTGCACGTCGAGCTGAACCACACCGACCCTTCGGTGCTGCCCGTGGGCTTCCGCACCGACTCCAACGACTCTCGGATTCTGGCGTGCGCACTCAACCTCGCCGCCGAGGGCAAGCTGGTTACGTTGGTGAGCAAGGACATCCCGCTGCGTGTCAAGGCCGGTGCGGTGGGCTTGGCCGCCGACGAGTACCGGGCCCAGGACGTGGTGAATTCGGGCTGGACAGGCATGACCGAACTGGACACCACTGCCGAGGTCATCGACTCGCTCTTCGAGTCAGGCGAGGCTGATCTGGAGGCGGCGCGAGATCTTCCGTGCCACACCGGAGTTCGGTTACTCGGCGGTACCTCGAGCGCTCTTGGCCGAGTCAACGCGGAGAAGCGGGTGCAGTTGGTGCGCGGTGACCGCGAGGTCTTCGGACTGCGTGGGCGCTCCGCGGAACAGCGTGTGGCACTGGACATCCTGCTCGATGAGTCGGTAGGCATCGTTTCCCTGGGTGGCAAGGCAGGCACCGGTAAGTCGGCGCTGGCGTTGTGCGCCGGACTGGAAGCGGTGCTGGAGCGCCGCAGTCACCGCAAGGTCGTGGTGTTCCGGCCGCTGTATGCGGTAGGCGGTCAGGAACTGGGCTATCTGCCGGGCAGTGAGAGCGAGAAGATGGGCCCGTGGGCGCAGGCCGTCTTCGACACCCTCGAAGGTCTGGCGTCGCCAGCAGTCATCGAAGAAGTGCTGTCGCGCGGCATGCTCGAGGTGCTCCCACTCACGCACATCCGCGGGCGGTCCCTGCACGACTCCTTTGTGATCGTCGACGAGGCGCAGTCCCTGGAGCGCAACGTGCTGCTGACGGTGCTGTCGCGGCTGGGCACCGGCTCGCGGGTGGTGCTCACCCACGATGTCGCACAGCGCGACAACCTGCGTGTCGGTCGTCACGACGGTGTCGCTGCGGTGATCGAGAAGCTCAAGGGTCATCCGCTGTTCGCGCACGTCACGCTGGTGCGCAGCGAGCGTTCGCCCATCGCCGCGCTGGTCACGGAGATGCTGGAGGAGTTCGGCCCCGGGCTCTCTTCCTGAACTGACGGTTACGCTGTGGGGCGTGCTATCCAAGCGTGATGTCTTTCGGTGGACGATGGTCGCGGCCGCTGTGGGAAGTTTGATCGCGGCCGCGATCGTCGTCACCGACAAGCAGCGCGCTCTCGCCGAGCCGGTGGACTGCCAACGTGAGAAGTGCGTCGCGCTGACATTCGACGACGGGCCCAGCCCGTTCACCGACCGGCTGCTGGATATCCTGCGAGCCAACGGCGCGCACTCGACCTTCTTCGAAATCGGCAACAAGGTTCAGCGCGATCCGGCGGGCGCCAAACGAGTGGTCGATGCCGGGATGGAACTCGGCAGCCACACCTGGGAACACCCGAACATGACGACGATCCCGCCGGAGGCGATCGCCAGCCAGCTGAGTAAGGCCAGCGATGCGATCGAAGCGGCCACGGGCAAGCGCCCCAAGCTGTTCCGAACCGCTGGCGGCCTGATCAACGACCAGGTGCTGGCCGAGGCCAAGAAACAGGGGCTGGCCGATATCAACTGGGATGTGATCCCGTTCGACTGGGCCAACGATTCGAACACCGACGCCACCCGAGCCATCCTGATGTCACAGATCAAGCCGGGATCTGTGGTGCTGTTCCACGACACTTACTCCAGCACAGTGGATCTGGTGGAGCAGTTCCTCCCGGTGCTCAGGGACAACGGATACCACGCGGTCACCGTCACGAAGCTGCTCGGTCCGCGTGAACCCGGTAGCAGTTACGGCAGCCGCGATAACGGGCCACCTGTGAACCTGCTGAAAGATATTCCGGAGTCGGAGATTCCGCCGCTGCCGAACACTCCGTCGCCGCTGCCCGCGACGAACATCCCCATCACCGACCTGCCCAATCAGGGTGCGGGTGGACCGGCCGTCGGGCAGTAGTGGTGCGACTCGTCGCCTTGGTGTTGATCACGGCACTGCTTGTCGGGCCCGCCAGCGTCGTACTTCCCGCTCCTCAGCGCTACGTCGCGACGATCAGCCGAGACGAACGCGGTGTCCCGCATGTCAGCGCGGACGATTGGGGCTCATTGGGTTACGGCACCGGGTATGCGTTCGCAGAGGACCGTGCCTGCACTCTGATCGACCAGATCATCAAGGTCCGCGGCGAGCGCAGCAAGTGGCTGGGGCCCGGCGCCGGCAATCGGAACATCGATATGGACTTCGGTTACCGCCACCTGAAACTGTGGGAGAACGCCCCCAAACGCTGGGCCGATCAGCCGGTCAGAGTGCGTGAGCTCGTCGACGGGTACGTAGCCGGGTTCAACGAATCCCTGGCGCTCAACGGCGTGAACGGTGGCTGGTGCGACGGTGCCGGTTGGGTCGGCCCGATCACGTCGCAGGACTTGTACGCGCATTTCTCCGATGTCGTGATGACGGTGTCCAGCATCTCCATGATCACCGAAATCGGTAGGGCACAGCCGCCTTCAGGCACATCGGCGCCGCACCCGGGTGCGCTGCCCGCCCGGCCGCAGATGGGAAGTAACGGCTGGGCGTTGGGATCGGAACGCTCCAGCACCGGCGGCGGCCTGTTATTGGCCAACCCGCATTACCCCTGGACGGGCGAGAACCGCCTCTGGGAGGCGCATCAGAGCATTCCCGGACAGCTCAACGTCTACGGCGTCGGATTGTCCGGAATGCCTTTGGTGCAGCTCGGATTCACCGATGCGGTGGCGTGGACGGCCACCGTGGCAGCCGGGCGCCGCTTCGCGCTGTATCGCTACGACCTGGATGCGTCCGACCCCACCGCGTACTACGTGGACGGACGGCGCGAGGTGATGACGCCCGACCCCATCACCATCGAAGTGGCGGGCGAACAGGGCATCTCGCCGATGAGCCGCACCCTCTACTCCACCAAGCACGGACCGGTGGCCGACGTGGACACCGTGGGCTGGACACGGGCGCAGGCCATCGCGATGGCCGACGCCAACGCCGATACCAACACCACGCTGACCCAGTATCTGGGCATGGCCACCGCGAAATCAATGGATGATTTCCAGGATGTTTTCCGGGCCAATCGGGGTGTGCCATGGATGAACACCGTCTCGACGAGCGCCGACGGACGTGCCTGGATTGTCGACAGCTCCGCCACCCCCAATCTGTCCAGGGAGGCGCTCGCCGCGTGGGCGGTGGATCGCGAAAAGCCGGGCCTGATCAGGGATGCGTATCGCTCCGCGGGCATGGTGGTGCTCAATGGCTCCCGGTCGCTCTTCGACTGGGCCGATGATGACAACGCCGCGGCGCCCGGGCTCATCGGGTACGACCACATGCCCCAGCTCGAGCGGCGAGATTATGTCTTCAACGCCAATGACAGTATGTGGCTTGCTCATCCGGATCAGCTGCTCACCGGCCATCAGCCACAACAAGGTGGCGAGGGGTGGATGCTGACGCCCCGCACCAAGACCAACGCGCGACTCCTCGCCGAGAACAGCGGTAAGTGGACGATCGACGATGTGGGTGCCGCGTTGTTCTCCGACCGCGCGATCCTCGCCGACCAGCTGCGTATACCGCTGGTGCGGGCATGCACGGCGACCAAGGTCGTCGACGGTGTGGACCTGGCCCCGGCATGCTCGGCGCTGGCCGCCTGGGACGGCAGATTCACCAAGACCGCCCGCGGTGCCGCCGTGTTCCGCGAATGGCTCTCCCGCTTTACCCCCGAGGAGCGAAAGGACCGCGGCAGGCTTTTCGCCGACGGATTCAGCCCTGCCAATCCTATTGGCTCGCCCTCGGTTCCGGCCGCCGACGTCGGGCCGTGGCTCACCGAACTGGCGGCCGCCGTGCGGCTGCTGCAGCGCGCCGGCATTCCGGTCGATGCGCCCTTGGGGGACCTGCAACGCGAGGTGCACACCGGACGGCTGCTGCCGATCGGCGGCGGAACCGATATCGAAGGCGCCGTCAACATCGTGGACTGCTGCTCCTGGGGCACCAGCTCCGAGCCGCAGCCCAGTCCCGGTGAACGCCTGGAACCCGGCACGGAGCTGCGCGCCATCCCGGGCCCATCGGGGGTGCTCAACGGGTACCCCATCCAGGAAGGCGACAGCTTCATCATGGCGTTGCAATACGGTCCCGACGGGCCGGATGCGAAAGGCCTTCTGGTCTACGGCAACCCGGACGATTCCAGGAATCCCGCCTACTACGCGGGCGCCCAGGCATTCAGTGCCGAACAGCTGCGCCCATTGGCCTTCAGCGCCGCCGACGTCGCCAAGGAAGCGGTGTCCACGGTGACGATATCGAGGCCGCGCTAACGGTGTCGGGACCGGCATGGTGCGCATGCCGGTCCTGACACCGTGGCGTGATTACTTGCCGGTCAACTTATCTTTGACCGCTTCGACGCCTTCTTTCACTTTGTCTGCGGCATCAGAGATCGCCTGCTTGGCGGAGGCAATTCCCTGATCCGCTTGCCCCTCGGCCTTAAGGTCATCGTTATCGGTTGCGGCTCCAAAGGCCTCCTTCGCGCGACCCTTCAGATCCTCGGCCTTGTTCTTTGCGTCGTCGGTTATTCCCATTCTGGAACCCTTTCCGTTTGGCGGTGTTCGATCGTTACCTACTCCTGGGGCATCCGTCCATTCACGTTTGCACCCAAGTCTTTTCATCTACTTCAGGCCGCATCGATGGGTAAGTGCATCGGGCATCGCGTGCTCATACGACCTGAGGGAGAACCTTCTCCGGAGGTATGTCCTTGACCAAGAGCTGGAAGTCCAGGTCACTGTTGGCCGCACGCCGAACATCGGCGCCGCATTGTCGGGCCAAGTGGCGAATCTCGGAGGTTGAGGTGTGCGGTGAGACGCCGACGGTGACCCTTACTACCGGTCGTCCCTTCTCGCGCAAGGTCACTGCGCGGGCAGTCTGCACGGAGGGGTGACGCGCCAGATCATCCGCGGCCGCGTCGGCCAACCGGGAGAGGTCGATCTTCCCTTCGGAGTCGCCGAGACTGCGGACTGACGTCGGGCGTACGTGGACGAGTAACAACCAGAGACCGACGAGGAACGCGGCCACGCCGGCTCCGGCAAGGGCGCCGGTCAGCCACGGCCATTCGAGCGCGCGGGCCGGCGCTTGCGGGTCGATGGCTGCGGCGGCCCGCCGAGCCAGGCGGGAATTGGTGCCGTAGCCGATCAGCCAGACCGCGCTTGTCAGCAAGACGACGCCCAGCAGAGCCGTTAGCAGCCTGTCGATGAATTGCGTTGTGCGTGTCACTGATTGGTCCCCTCCTTGTTCTCCTCAAGTGGGCCGCGATACTCGTCGCGCCATCGGTGAGCTGACGCATGAGGTACCAAGATTCCATCGCCCACCGCGATATGAGTGCGGCGTCGTGGCTTCACCGTGAGGACGAGCAGAGCCAATCCCACGATCCCCGCCACCACAGCTGCGGGCCAGGTCCACCACATCCAATGCGCGTGCTGCGCCCACCGGGTGGTTGCGGCTGTCCACGTCGAACCGCTTGCCCACCCGATGTTTATCGCTGCGTCGCGCAGCACGATCACGCCTGCGGTAACCAGTCCCAGGGCGATGAGGATGCCGGTGATAGTGGACCCGGCTATACGGTGCGGTCCTCGGTATTTACTGCTTACCTCTGACGTCGTATCGGTCTCTTCCGGGGTACTGGCTCCCGCGGTGTAAGCGTCGGCCACTTCGGCCGGTGTGCGATTGCTTTCGATCCGCGCAATGTCCACGTTGATGCCTGCTGGTTCTTCGCCGAGCGATTTGTGCAGTTCTTGGGTCACCGCTGCCCGGACTGCATCGACAACGCGCGCACCGTTAGTGGGCCAGGTAGCTGCGATCTTGACGTTTACCGTTGGGCGGGCGCCGTCGACGATGGCGATCGACGGCAACGCTCGACCGGGAGCGATGCTCCCGTGGCGAACCACCCCCGGCACCGACAGCACGGCATGCTCGATCAAACGATGGCGCACTCGTTCGTGAACGCGCGTGGCACCGCGCACCGGCACCAACCCAGTCGTGGTCACCACCGTCAGCTCCGGTCGCGGCGACCGAGCGCGGTGAGATCGATCCTGCCGTCGAGATGTGCGCCGAGTGCGCCCCCGGCCCCCGCCAAAACCACGGCAAGGAGGAATCCGACAAGCCCACCAGTAACGACCGCAATTGCCAGCAGCAGACCCGCGAACAGGCCGATTACTGTGTAATTTCCATTCATTCTCGTCAGCTCCTATCGAGATGTTTAATGCGTTGTCGCCGGATGCGCCGACGCCGTGCGGTGCTCGCAAGCGTCGTAAACCGGCCGCGCCAGGTCCGCTGTACTCGAACCGTGGCACGGCGCGGCCCCCGGTCATCGGCCAGAGTCTGCAGCGCTTCGATGAGCTCCTCCGCCGATCCCCCCGCATCCGGGTGATGCCTTCTTATGGCCTCGCGGCGTGCCTGCCGATCAACATTGAGCACGGCGTTCACGCCTGCGCTTCGGCCACTGCCACGTCGTCGACCACCACGACAACCGGGACGCCCGCTGCCGCGCTGGCGGCCCGGCGCACCCGAGCCGCCACGTCGAGTAGACCCGTCCGCAGGTCGAGCACCACGTGAACCTCGCCGCCGTCGGCCCCCAACCGCACACCGCGCACCGTCCGACCGGGCAGGTGTGTGGCGGGGACTCCTATCCCTCCGGAGTACAGGCCGATGACGCCGTCGACGGCAGTCACCGCCGCGACCACACGATCGACCCGCTCGCCGGTCGCGTCCGTCACTGGACTCGGGGCTCTCCGGCGTCGGACGCATCGTCGTCACTGTCGGCGAAATGCACGTCGTGCACCGTCACGTTGACCTCGGTGACCTCGAGCCCGGTCATGTTCTCGACAGAGGAGATGACGTTGCTGCGAATTCCCTCGGCCAGGTCGTGGATGGCGATCCCGTAGTCAGCGACGATCCCGATGTCGATGGCCGCCTGACGTTCGCCAACCTCGACGCTCACGCCCTGGGTCAGGCTGGGTGAACCCGGCAGCGTCTCGCGCAACTTGCCCACGACACGGGCAGCTTGGCCTCCCAGGTCGTAGACGCCATCGACCTCGCGCGTCGCGATGCCAGCGATCTTGGAGACCACCACGTCGGCGATGGTGGTGACGCCGTGGTTCGCGACTTTCTCGACGGCATTACTGGACTTGTCTACCTGCTTCGACGAACGCACTTCGGGGGTTTGGGTTGCCGTGGTCATCAGCTTCTCCTTCGACTTGTCTCAGCTTCCGGACACTTCCGTCCGGCACAATGAGTTCGTCGGGCAACGGTGGGTATTGCGCACGCCGATGAGATCCAACGCACATTTTTGTGCTCACGACGACAGGGGACACAGTGGTGCTGCCGCTCTTGGCGCGGGGCGAACTGCTGGCGTCGCTGTCGGACGAGATGCTTGCCCGCCGCGCTCAGCAAGGAGATTCTGAGGCATTCGATGTTCTGGTGGTCCGACATGGTCCGGCACTGCTGAGATTCGTTGCCCGCACGTATCCGGAGCAGGCCGAGTATGACGACATCGTCCAGGAGACCTTCATCGCCGCCTGGAAAGCGCTGCCGTCGTTTGCTTTCCGGTCACAGTTCCGCACCTGGTTGTACTCACTCGCGTCCCGGAAGACCGTTGACGCAATGCGGCGGCGCCGTCGCGATTTCGATATCGACGACGTGCCCGAAGTCGCAGATATCAGCGCTGGGCCCAGTGAACGAGCACTGGATGGCGATTTCCTTGCGGCCTTGAGCCGTGAGCTATCGCAGTTGCCCTATGCGGCGCGTACGGCCTGGTGGCTTCGTGAGGTCTATGACTTACCGCTGGCCGAGATAGCGACTGTTCTTCGGACCACCGAGGGATCAGTCCGCGGCAACTTGCAGCGCACTCGCAAGCGGCTAGCGGAAACGCTGAATGGCTTCCGCCCATGAGTGAACGCGGAAACCATATTCCGTCCGCCAGCTGTACAGCTCCGGGCATATGGCGTAACACTGGAGAACTGATGGATGCGAGAACCGGGGACAACCATGATGCCGTCGTTGACGCCACGGCGTGGATCGCCGATGCCACCCGCCGATTGGCCGAACTCGACGGCGGCGCCGATGATCGTGTATCGCCCGCATCGTGGAATGAGGGTGAAACCACCCTGGAGCAGCTGCGCGCCGCCGTCGCACACCGGATCGCCGCACTGCCACGCAGGGGCAAGCCGATCAGGACGGCCATCCCGGGGATCACCGTCAGTCATCTGGCGTTGACGAAAGCGCTGACATCAAGCCTGGCCGAGTTCGCCGCCGAGGCCTCAGCGGCGATTGCTGCCGTGGACGTGAACGTAGACGGGCAGGCGGTGACGGCATTACGCATCAACCTGGTGGCCATCGGTACTGCCGATCGTGACCGTACCTACCTCGACTACGGTGACGCACTGAGGAAGCGAGCTGCCTCAGTGGTCAACGACATCATCGGTATCGAGCCCACGAACATAACCGTCACCTGGGAGGACATCGTCCTGCCGTCGCACTAGGCACCCACGGCGACGGGTCTTAGTCCTTCACCTTCGCCATGGCGAGCACGTCCAGGCGCTTGTCCAGCTCCTCGACGCTCAGTTTGTCGCCGATGAGGCCGCGATCGATGACGGTCTGGCGAATGGTCTTGCGCTCCTTGAGCGCTTCCTTCGCGACGGCGGCCGCTTCCTCGTAGCCGATGGCCGAGTTCAGCGGGGTGACGATCGACGGGGAGGACTCGGCCAGCGTCTTCAGGTGCTCCTCGTTGGCCACCAGGCCGTCCACGCACTTGTCGACGAAGAGGCGAGACACGTTGGCCAGCAACGTGAACGACTCCAGCAGGTTGCGCGCCATCACCGGGATGTACACGTTGAGTTCGAAGGCGCCGGACAGTCCGCCGACGGTGATGGCGGCGTCGTTGCCGATGACCTGTGCGGCCACCTGGGTCACGGCCTCGGGCAGCACCGGGTTGACCTTGCCGGGCATGATCGAGCTGCCGGGCTGCAGGTCGGGAAGCTGGATCTCGCCCAGGCCGGTCAGCGGCCCGGAGCCCATCCACCGAATGTCGTTGGCAATCTTGGTCAATGACGCGGCGATGGTCTTCAGCGCGCCCGACGCCTCGACCAGTCCGTCACGAGCGGCCTGCGCCTCGAACGAGTCGGCGGCGGTCTTCAGCTCCGACAGGCCCGTCGACTTCTTGAGTTCCTCGACCACCTTGGCGCCGAAGCCGTCAGGGGCGTTGAGGCCGGTGCCGACGGCGGTACCGCCGATGGGCAGCTCACCGAGACGGGGGAGCGTCGCCTTCACGCGCTCCGCGCCGGCTTCGATCTGGCGGGCGTAGCCCCCGAATTCCTGGCCCAGGGTCACCGGCACCGCATCCATGAGGTGGGTGCGGCCCGACTTGACCACGGTCTTCCAGGCCTTGGCCTTGGTGGCCAGCGCCTGCTGCAGGTAATCCAGCGCGGGAATCAGGTCGCGCACAGCGGCTTCCGTCGCGGCCAGGTGAGTGGCCGTCGGGAAGGTGTCGTTGGAGGACTGCGACATGTTCACGTCGTCGTTCGGGTGCACCGTCACGCCGTTGTTGGCAGCGATCGAGGCGATCACCTCGTTGGCGTTCATGTTCGAGCTGGTGCCCGAGCCGGTCTGGAACACGTCGATGGGGAACTGGTCGTCGTGCTTGCCGTCGGCGATCTCGGCGGCGGCGGCGATGATGGCGTCGGCCTTGGCCGGGTCCAGCAGACCCAGGTCCTTGTTCACCTGCGCACAGGCGCCCTTGAGGAGGCCGAGTGCACGGATCTGTGTGCGCTCTAGGCCGCGCCCCGAGATGGGGAAGTTCTCGACGGCGCGCTGAGTCTGCGCGCGCCACAGTGCTTCAACGGGTACGCGAACCTCGCCCATGGTGTCGTGTTCGATGCGGTACTGCTGTTCAGACAATGGTCTTCCTTCTCGTCGTCGATGATGGAATTAGGGGAGGGGGTGCGTGGCGTCGTCGTCGCCGGTGAAGTCGACCGCGGAGTACTCGCGGAGCTTGGTGAGGCGGTGGTACGCCTCGATCATCCGGACGGTGCCGGACTTGGAGCGCATCACGATGGACTGCGTGGTGCAGCCGCCGCCGAAGTACCGGACACCCTGCAGCAGATCACCGTCGGTGACACCGGTCGCGCAGAAGAAGACGTTCTCGCCGGACACCAAGTCCTCGGTGGTGAGGATCCGGTCCAGGTCGTACCCGGCGTCGATGGCCTTCTGGCGCTCCTCGTCGTCGCGCGGGGCGAGCTTGCCGTGGATGGCGCCGCCCATGCACCGCATGGCAGCCGCGGCGATGATGCCCTCGGGAGTACCGCCGATGCCCAGCAGCATGTCGGTGCCCGAGTTCGGACGGGCCGTCGAGATGGCGCCGGCCACGTCGCCGTCGGAAATCAGACGGATGCGGGCACCCGTGTCTCGCACGTTCTGGATCAGCTCGCCGTGGCGGGGCCGGTCCAGGATGCACACGGTGATATCGGACACCGAACAGTTACGCACCTTGGCGACGCGCTTGATGTTCTCCGAGACGGGTGCAGTGACGTCGATGACATCGGCGGCGTCCGGGCCGACAGCGATCTTCTCCATGTAGAAGACGGCTGAGGGGTCGAACATGGTGCCGCGCTCGGAGACCGCGAGCACCGAGATCGCGTTGGGCATGCCCTTGCTCATCAGGGTGGTTCCGTCTACCGGGTCCACGGCGAAATCGCAGTCCGGGCCGTCGCCGTTGCCGACTTCCTCGCCGTTGTAGAGCATCGGGGCGTTGTCCTTCTCGCCTTCTCCGATGACGACCACACCGCGCATGGAAACGGAGTTGACCAGCTCGCGCATGGCGTCGACGGCGGCGCCGTCGCCCTTCTCCTTTTCACCGCGGCCGACCCATCGACCTGCGGCCATGGCACCCGCCTCGGTCACTCTGACCAGCTCTAACGCCAGGTTGCGGTCCGGGGCTTCTCTGCGCGACGGGCTCATGGGTTGTGATTGTTTCATGCGCGCCTGCAAGGATGGGGGCGTGGGAGGCGCACCTGATCCGGACCAAGATTCCGGACCCGACGATCGCATCGCCGTGCCCGCACCCCGTCCGGCCAAGCCGCGGTTGTTTCAGGACGGCCGGGACATGTTCTGGTCGATGGCTCCGCTGGTAGTCGCGTGCATCGTGCTGGCCGGATTGCTGGGGATGTGTTCCTTCACGCCGAATGGGCCGACGGTCGGTGAGCCGCCCTCGTATGACGCGCACGCCGCGCTGCAGGCCGATGCCCGGCAGTTCTCGTTTCCGGTCCGGGAGCCGTCGCTGCCCGCGGGCTGGCGGGCCAACTCCGGCGGGCGCGACAGCGTCGAGGGGATGCCGCTGTCCAAGGTGGGCTACCTGAGCCCGACCGGTACGTACATGGCGGTGGTGCAGAGCGGTGCCCCCGAGGAGAAGTTGGTCCCGAAGCTCAACAGTGGGCTGGTGCCCCGCGGGCCGGAGAATGTCGACGGCGTGAGCTGGGTGGCGTACGAGGGTGGTGAGGGTGCGGAGCCGCTGTGGGCCACGCGGCTGGACAACTCGGTGACCGTCGCGCTCACCGGGTCCGGAAACACCGAAGACTTCCGGACCGTCGCGCGGGCGGTACAAACCGCTAAGCCGCTGCCGCGCTAGGAGGCGCGCATCTAGGTGTTGGCGCCCCGTGCGGCCACCGCCCAGCGGCGCGGGCCGCCCGAGGCATCCACCACCAGCGTGTCGACCAGGTTCACGGCATTGCAGAGATGGTTCGGCGCGATCCGCAGACGGGTGCCGGCATCCGGTGCCGCCCCGGGAAACTCGATGGTTGCGTGATGCTCGGACAGCGCGACGATGCGCGCATCCGGTTCGCTGATTACCCGTCCGAAACCGGTGGCCCAGCCCGGCCGGTCGGCGCCCAGGATCTTGCTGCCCGCGTCCACGACGGCGGTCCGGTCGCGGGTGTGCACCACGGTGGTGACGGCACTGAGAGCGATGTCGTCGAGCGTGCAGACCTCCAACTCGAACTGCTGGGCATCGTTGAACGGGTAGACACCGGGTCGCACCTCGGTCAGCACCGTGTTGTCGGCGGCATCGACGGTGGGGGTGGAGCCGCCGCTGATCACCGACGGCTCGATCCCCTGTGCGCGCAGGCTTTCTGCGGCCGCTCCAAGCGCGTGCGATTCCTGGGCGGCGACCTCTGCGCGGTGGCCCGGTGTGTAGCCGTGGCCCGGAAATGTGAAGACACCCACGACATTCAGTCCGGCGGCGCGCGCTGCTGCCGCAACGTCACCGGCCTCGGCGGGATCGACCCCGGTGCGGTGATGGCCGGAGTCGACCTCGATGACGACGGTGATGGGTAGATCGGCGAGATACTCGGCCAACTGCCGGGCACCCGCGATGGAATCGACCCCGACCCGCAGTTGCGCGCGGGCGGTCACCTTCCGTATCCGGTCGGCCTTCTGCGGAGTCAGCCACAGCGGGTAGGCGATGAAAAGGTCGGTGAATCCTGCGTCGGCGAACACCTCGGCCTCGCCGATGGTGGCGACGGTGAGGCCAATGGCTCCGCTGTCGATCTGGCGTTGTGCTATCTCAACGCACTTGTGGCTCTTGGCATGTGGCCGCAGCTGGACCCCGGTGCCGCGTAGGCGCCCGGCCAGCCGTTCGATGTTGCGGTCCATCACCGCCAGATCGATGGCCAGGAAAGGGGTGTCGATATCGTCCAGACCACAAGGTTGCGTCGTGTCAGACATGTCTTGACACTATTCGGAGTCCAGCACGTCCTCGATGCGCTTGCGTGCGCCCGCCAGGTGCTCCTCGCAGCGTTTGGCCAGTGCCTCACCGCGTTCCCAGAGCGCCAGCGAGGTGTCCAGATCCAGGCCGCCCTGTTCGAGCTGCTGCACGACCTCGATGAGCTCGGCGCGCGCCTGCTCGTAACCGAGTTCGGCGGGATTGGTCATGACGATTCTCCTGTCACGGTTGCAGTCACGGCACCATCGGAAACGCGCACCCGCAGCGATGCCCCTGCGGGTGCATCGGTCACCGTCCGCAGCACCTCCACCGTGCCATCGTCGCGCACCCGCTGCACCACCGAGTAGCCGCGGGCCAGGGTAGCGGCCGGTCCCAGCGTGGCCAGCTGTGCCGATAAGTGGCCCACCCGTTGCGATTCGGATTCCACCAGCCGCTTCATGTCGCGGCGCAATGCCGTTCGCGCGACGGCGATTTCATCCTGGCGCACGGTAACCATCCGGAGCGGATCGGCCAGCACCGGCCGGCTGCGTACCTGATCCAGCCCGCGCTGCTCGCGCTGCACCCAGTTGCGCAATGCCTGAGCCGAACGGCGCCGCAGGTCCAGAATCAACGCCTGTTCGGCCGCGGCGTCGGGTACCAGTTTCTTGGCCGCATCCGTGGGCGTCGCCGCGCGCAGGTCCGCCACCAGATCGGAGAGCGGGTTGTCCGGCTCATGCCCGACGGCGCTGACCACCGGGGTGCGGCACGCCGAAATCGCGCGGCACAGGGTCTCGTCGGAGAACGGCAGCAGATCCTCCACGCTGCCACCGCCGCGGGCCAGCACGATCACGTCCACCGCGGGGTCGGCGTCCAGTGCCTGTAGCGCGGCCACGATCTCGGCCACCGCGTGTGGGCCCTGCACAGGGGTGTTGCGTACCGCGAATTGCACTGCGGGCCAACGTGACAAGGCCACCGAGGTCACATCGTGCTCGGCGGCGCTGGCCCGGCCCGTGATTAGGCCGATGCGGGACGGCAGGAACGGGACCGGGCGCTTGAGTCGCGCGTCGAACAGTCCCTCGGCGGCCAGCAGCTGACGCAGCCGCTCGATCCGGGCCAGCAGCTCACCGATACCTACCGCACGGATCTCGCTGAGCCGCAAAGAAAACGAGCCGCGCACCGTGTAGAAGGTGGGTTTACCGCACACCACCACCTGGGTGCCTTCGGTCAGCTTCACCGGGGCGTTGCGCACCATGTCGGGAGGGCAGGTCACGGTCAGCGACATGTCGGCGGCCGGGTCGCGCAGCACCATGAACACGGTCTTGCTGCCGGGCCGCACATCGATCTGCGTCAGCTGACCTTCCACCCACACCTGGCCCAGGCGGTCGATCCACTTGGCCACCCGGGTGGCAACGGCCCGGACCGGCCACGGGTTCTCGGGGCTTGTCCCCGGATCAGCCACGGGCAGCGGCGCGGGTGATCCTGTTCGCGAGCAAGGTCTGATACGGCGCGCGTGCCTTGTGAGCGTCTTCGTAGGTCAGCAGTTCTTCGAGCTCGCTCACGGACAGCGACTGCAACCGCGCCCGCAGCTGCGCCAGCGTCAGGTCGTGATAGCCGAGCTCGACGACGACATCGGGAGCATTCGGGTCCGCCGCCTCGGACGGTGCCGCCGGGGCTGCCTTTTTGGCCGGGGCCTTCTTGGCGGCAGCCTTCTTCGCAGGCGCCTTACGCGGTGCGGCCTTCGCGGCTACCGGCGCGGCCTCGGGGGCCGGTGCGGTTACCTCGGGTTCGGAATCCGACGGCGCTGCGGGTTCGGAGGAGTACAGCGCAAACCGGCCCTGGGTCATCCGCTCGGCCGCGTCCTCGTAGACGGCGTTGGCTTGCGTCTCGTCGGGTTCGGGTGCATCGAGCTCGTCGATGTCCTCGTCGAAGGTCGCCCACTCCGGCTGCTCCTCGGTGGGTGGGAAGATGTTTTCCCAGGTCTCGTCGCCCTTGATGGCCAATTCCGTGACGGTCTGCTGGAACCGCATGAAGTTCTGCACGGTCTGGCTGGCAGCCGTCATGGGATAGGTCAGCACCGCCTGCGGCAGCTTGCGGGTCTCTTCAAGAACGGTGGCGGCGACCCCAAGAAGCAACCGGACGCCGAACGGAGGACGAATCATAGGTCCAAGCTTGCCTTACGTCGGTCGTGCAGCGAAAGGCTGGGCCGTAAGCTGGTGACTATGGCTGCAGTCGATATGGGCACTCCGGGGATGGTGAGCACCGTCGTCGGCCCGGCGACGAGCAAGCGCGTGCTGCTGGCTGAGCCGCGCGGCTACTGCGCTGGGGTCGATCGTGCGGTGGAGACCGTCGAGCGGGCGCTGGAGAAGCATGGCGCCCCCGTCTACGTGCGGCACGAGATCGTGCACAACCGATATGTGGTGGACACGCTGGCCGAGGCGGGTGCGATCTTCGTCGATGAGACCGACGAGGTGCCCGAGGGCGCGATCGTCGTGTTCTCTGCGCACGGCGTCGCGCCGACCGTGCACCAGGACGCCGCCGCGCGCAATCTGAAGACCATCGATGCCACCTGCCCGCTGGTCACCAAGGTGCATCAGGAGGCCAAGCGGTTCGCCCGCGACGACTTCGACATCCTGCTGATCGGTCACGAGGGCCATGAGGAAGTCATCGGCACCGCCGGTGAGGCCCCTGATCACGTGCAGTTGGTCGACGGCCCCAGCTCGGTGGATAACGTCACCGTGCGTGACGAGAACAAGGTCATCTGGCTGTCTCAGACGACGCTGAGCGTCGACGAGACCATGGAGACGGTCCAGCGCCTGCGCGAGCGTTTCCCGACGCTGCAGGACCCGCCCAGCGATGACATCTGCTACGCCACGCAGAACCGCCAGGTGGCGGTGAAGGCGATGGCTCCCGAATGTGAACTGGTGATTGTCGTCGGCTCGCGCAACTCGTCGAACTCGGTGCGGTTGGTTGAGGTCGCGCTCGGCGCGGGCTCCAACGCGTCCTACCTGGTCGATTACGCCGAGGACATCGACCCGGCCTGGCTTGAGGGCGTGACGACGGTTGGCGTCACCTCGGGTGCTTCGGTGCCGGAGGTGCTGGTGCGCGGGGTCTTGGAACGGCTCGCGGAGCACGGATACGGCCAGGTGCAGCCGGTCACCACCGCGAACGAGACGCTGGTGTTCGCGCTGCCGCGCGAGCTGCGGGCCTCGCGGCGCTAGGTCCCGCTAGCGGTCGTAGTCCCAGGCGTCGTCGTATCGCTCTGGACGGCGCCGTGGGGCCGGTGGACGCTCATCTCTGTACCTGACCGCGGGGCGGTGCGGCTCACGCGTGGGTTCTGCGCGGGGCTCCCGGTAGCGGGGCCGCGGTTCATACCCGTAGTCGTCGTATTCGTCGCGGGCCCGACGCGCGGGACGGCGTTCGGTCCGCATCGGGCGCTCGTCTTCCCAAGGAGTGCCGACCGCCGATGCCCGCCGCGAGACGGGTTCGGAATCGGGGGCGGGACGGCGCCGCGTGCCGGACTCGTGCCGTCCGTGGCGTGTCCGCGCGGCGGCCTCATCGGGGCGGGGGCGGCGGGTCCGCGTGGTTGTTCCCGCGTTCCTGCCCGTGGTGTCGGCCTCGGCATCCACCAGCGCCTGTACCCGGGTCCGTGACGACGTCCTCGGCTTGGCGGCCTTGGTGGTCTTCGCGGCCTTGGGCTTGGCCGTCTTTTCTTTGGCGGGCTTACTGGTGAACATTCCCCAGTACCAGCGCACCACTCCGATGATCAGCACGCCCAACGCGGTGCTGATCATCAGCGGGAAGCGTTCGATCAGCGGGTACCCGGTGGTGATGGCCATGTTCCTGATGCCATCGGCCGGTCCCTTCGACATGATCATGTAGGCCATCGGGATGCTCGCGAACAGGATCAGCGGCGGCTGCACGATGGCGGTGAAGATCGATGAATACCGCACCGCGAAAACCGCCAGGACGCATCCCGCCGCGTAGCAGCCGGCGAACGCGCCGGTCAGCTTCTCACCATTGGCCATCGCGTCAATTGCGAAACCGAGCGCGGTGCCAGCGACCGCGATCAGGATTGCGCCCCACCATGGCACACCCGGGATATCGGGGTGCGCCGACCGGTGATCGGCTTCCACCGATGAGCGGGCGCGTTGACCTGTCACATGTTGAAAGGTACCGGTGCCGAGCCGGATATTCGGTAACGGTGCCCGTCAGCGTGCTTGTGTCAGCAGCATCGCGCCGACGGATTCGCGTCCGCATCGGCGTACCGCGCGCGCCAAAATTCGGCCTCGGTGGGCACCGGAGCGCCCGGATGGCGGCGCCGTAGGTGCTCGACATACCGCTGGTAGTCGTGGTCGCCCATGACGGAGGTGAACCACCACACCAGCCCCTTGATCAGCTTCATGTCCGGGTCCCGGCGAGTTCACGTGCTGCCCATTGCTTCTCGACTTCCTTCTCCACATCGGTGGGCAGGAAGCCGCTGGGTGCGAAAAGCCGGGACGGAACATCGTCGTCCTCGGTGGTTGGCAGACCTCCGGCCCGCACCGCGCGCAGACACGTCCAGGCGGCGGCCGCCACGACCACCAACACCAACGAGGCGAAGACAATCGACAGCGTTCCCTGCACAAACGTGTTTCGGATCACGGCGTCGATGGCCTCGGGCGTCTTGGCGGTCTTGAACGTCGTCAAACCCGCGTCGCGGGCGTCCGCGTACAGCTGGTGCTGCTTCCAGTAGCCCACCGCGGGATCCGACGAGAAGATCTTCTGCCAGGACGCGGTCATGGTGACAATCAGGTCCCAAGCCAGTGGGACAGCGGGAATCCAGGCCCACTTGTAGAGCCGCTGTTTGACGACGACCGTCAGCACCACCGTCAAAGCGATCGCA
Source organism: Mycobacteroides chelonae (assembly GCF_016767715.1). Classification (NCBI taxonomy): domain Bacteria; kingdom Bacillati; phylum Actinomycetota; class Actinomycetes; order Mycobacteriales; family Mycobacteriaceae; genus Mycobacteroides; species Mycobacteroides chelonae. The sequence goes on from NZ_CP050145.1 coordinate 1,280,555, forward strand.
GCCAACAGCTGGTTGGCGATGCCGAACAATGGGAACAGGGTGTTGATACCGCCCAGGGGGTCGGTGACGCCCATGAGCAGGATCGAGCCCCAGCCGCCGACGACGACCGCCGAGCAGATCCACGCCCCAGGCCGCCAGGAGGCGTCCTTGAAGCGGCGCAGCGGGCCGCCCAGGTTCCCCAGGGAATCCGACAGCATGAACCGGGCAACTCGGGTGCCGGCGTCGACGGTGGTGAGGATGAACAGCGCCTCGAACATGATCGCGAAGTGGTACCAGAACGCCTTGAACCCGCTGCCACCGAATACATCCGACATGACGTGCGAGATCCCGATGGCCAGAGTGGGGGCGCCGCCGGTGCGCGAGACGATCGAGGTCTCGCCGATGTCCTTGGCGGTTTGGGTCAGCTGCGCACCGGTGATGTCGGGCCCGCCGATCGGCAATGCGTTGACGTAGGCGGCCGCGGTTTCGGCGGTGCCGCCTGTGGCTGCGGTGGGTGCGTTGATCGCAAAGTACAAGTGCTGGTTGAGGATCGCCGCGGTGACCAGCGCCATGACGGCCACGAAGGACTCGGTGAGCATGCCGCCGTATCCGATGAAGCGGGCCTGGCTCTCCTTCTCCAGCAGTTTGGGTGTGGTCCCCGAGGCGATCAGCGAATGAAAGCCCGAGAGTGCCCCGCAGGCGATGGTGATGAACAGGAACGGGAACAGCGATCCGGCGAAGGCCGGGCCCGAGGTATTGAAGGCGAACTCGCTGACCGCCGGCAGCTGCGCCACTGGCCGGGCGATCAGGATGCCCAGGGCCAGCATCGCGATGGTCCCGACCTTCATGAAGGTCGACAGGTAGTCGCGGGGCGCGAGCAGCAGCCATACCGGCAGCACCGAGGCGGCGAACCCGTAGAACATCATCAGCCAGGCGATGGTGGTTTTGTCGAGGCTGAACAGTGTTTCACCCCAGCCTGATTTGGCAACCCAGCGGCCAGAGATGATCGCGGCGAGCAGCAGTGCGACACCGATGACGGTCACCTCACTGACCTTGCCCGGCCGCAGGTAACGCAGATACACGCCCATGAACAGCGCGATGGGGATGGTCATCGCGATGGAGAACACGCCCCAGGGGCTTTCGCCGAGGGCGTTGACGACGACCAAGCCCAGCACCGCGATCAGGATGATCATGATGACGAAGATGGCCACCATCGCGGCGACACCGCCGACGGTGCCCATCTCGTCGCGGGCCATCTGGCCCAGACTGCGGCCACCGCGCCGGGTTGATATCACCAGCACCAGGTAGTCCTGGACGGCCCCGGCCAGTACGACGCCGACGACAATCCAGATGATTCCGGGCAGGTACCCCATTTGCGCGGCCAGTACCGGGCCGACAAGCGGGCCCGCTCCGGCGATGGCGGCGAAGTGGTGACCGAACAGCACCCGCCGGTCGGTGGGGACGAAGTCCTTGCCGTTGTCGAGCGTCTCGGCCGGGGTGGCGCGGTCATCACGCGGTCTGACGAGCTTGCGTTCAATCAGCTTGGCGTAGAACCGGTAGGCGATGAGGTAGGTGCAGATCGCGGCGACGACGAACCAGACCGCGTTGACGTGTTCCCCGCGCAGCAGCGCGATCATCGTCCAGGCGAAGGCTCCCAGTAATGCCACCAACACCAGCACCACGCGCGACGTGGGTGAGGGTGCCCGGTTGTCGATGACGCCGACGGGTGGAAGGTCGGGGTCGGTCCGCAGCAGTTCGACGCCGGGTGGGGGAGTCAGGTCCTGGGGCTCTGCGGCGGTGGCCATGCGCGTTACCTTAGGTCCCCGCTGTGGCGCCCTGTCGTACATCGAGTGTCTGCTCAAGTTCAGGGAAAGATCGGGGCCATCCCTGATGTGGCTCGTGATCTTGGTTCATAGCGTTGGGTATGACCAAAACAGAGTGGTTTACAAGGTCTTTGGGTGCCGTCATGGTGTTGCCGATTGCGGCGGTGGCACTGGCGGCCGTCGCGCAGGCGCGCCCGCAGGACTATGGCGACCCCGAGACCGTGATCAGTTCCCTTGAAGAACAAGGAAATTACGTCATGCTGAATCGAACGGGTACGTGGCCATTGGAGGACTGCGTGGTAACTGGGGTGCGGCAGGGCACCTCGGTGTACCGAGAAGAGCATCCTGTCGGCGCCCACCGCAAGTCGGTTCAGAAGGTGCTGGACCACGGAACCTACTACGTGGACCTGGCATGCTGAGCCGCGAAGACCAGGGAAAGATCAGGGGCTTCCCTGATGCGCCTGGACGTTTCGGCCGTCTACGGTGAATTTATGACTACTGCACTGCGACGGCCCCGCGCGGGGAAGATGATCGGCGGGGTGTGCGCGGCAATCGCGCAGCGCTTCGGATGGGACGTGACGATCGTCCGGGTGCTCACGGTCGCGTCGATCCTGCTTCCCGGGCCGCAGGTGCTGGCCTACCTGGTGTTGTGGGCTCTTATTCCGCGGGAGCAATAGCCCGACGGCGGGCGTTAAGTTAATTTCTCGTAACCACCGGGTGTATAGATCTCGGCACGGGGGCAAATCATGAGCTAGTGTGCGGGGCATGCGGTCATACGATTACCCCCTAAGGGTTATCGCATTAGCCGTTGTCTTGGGTGTGGTGTGCTTCGTCGGAGTGAATCCCGGAAGTGTCATGGGCCAGGCAACGGCGATGACGCACGCCGTCGACCCGGACGGTGCGAGTGCGGCGCCGGCGGATGCACCTCAGGTCGATGCCTTCGCGCAGGTGGTGCAGATCGCCAAGATGTGCCGCGGGGTTCTCGCAGGGGCGATGCTGCTGGTGCTCGGGTTCGTGGTGCGCTACGTGCTGCTCACCGCGACACGGGGATCGCCTGTGCTGCAAAGAATTACCGGCCAATCAGGCCGGATGGTGCTGCTCAAAGGCTGTGTGAATCGGTGCTGATGGGGTCGGTTAACCCGACCCCATATCAGTCATGCCGCGATAACGCGGTTCTACACAGGAGCATCCATGATTTCTCGTTTTGCGGTATCCACGCTGGCGGTAGCAGCGACACTTCTCACTGCGCCGACGGCGCAGGCCGGTCCCGATGGCGATCCTGCTGCCGACGTCATCGCCGACTTGGAGGCGCGCGGGAACGTCGTCGTGATCAACCGTGTGGGCAGTGGGCCCATGGCGGACTGCAAGGCGACCGCCGTGCGGCCCGGCAGGTTATTGGCGCCGGGGGCGTCGATCAATGCGCCGGGGACTAGCTGGGGTGGATCGATCCTGTCGACTCATCGCGTGATGCACGTCGACATCAAGTGCTGAGGAAATCCCGCAGCACGATCGCGTGATTGTGCTCCGGGTCCTTGGCGGCGTAGAGCAGTGTGACGGTGCCGTGTTCGCGTTCAAGCTCGTGAGCGGTGTCCACCGCCGGATTGGTGGCCAGCTCGGCGCGGTACTCGTCGGCGTAGGTGGCCCACTCCTCAGCAGGGGCGTGATGCCAGCGGACCCGCAGGTCGGGGCTCGGTGCGATGTCCTTGAACCAGAGGTCGACCTGCGCGGCAGCCTTGCTCACGCCGCGCGGCCACAGCCGGTCGACCAGCACGCGATAACCGTCCGAGGGGTCGGGAGTCTCGTAGATCCGCTTGGTGGAAAAGGTCACCTGAGCATTCTTATCTGCCGGGGTCCGTAGACTCACCATCTCGTGAGCCTGAACTTGGGAATCGTTGGTCTGCCGAACGTCGGAAAGTCGACGCTGTTCAACGCGCTAACGCGCAACAACGTGCTGGCGGCCAACTACCCGTTTGCGACCATCGAACCGAACGAGGGCGTGGTGCCGCTGCCGGACCCGCGCCTGGACAAGCTGGCGGAGGTATTCGGCTCGGCGCGGACCCTGCCCGCGACCGTGACGTTCGTGGACATCGCCGGAATCGTCAAGGGTGCCTCCGAGGGGGCCGGGCTGGGGAACAAGTTCCTGGCCAACATCCGTGAATGCGATGCCATCTGTCAGGTGGTGCGGGTGTTCGCCGATGACGACGTCGTGCACGTGGACGGCCGCGTCGATCCGGCCGCCGATATCGAGGTGATCGAGACCGAGCTGATTCTCGCCGATATGCAGACGCTGGAGAAGGCGGTGCCGCGGCTGGAGAAGGAAGCCAAGACCAAGAAGGACCGTCAGCCGCTCGCTGACGCTGCCAAGGCCGCTCAGGAGGTCCTCGACAGCGGCAAGACGCTGTTCTCGACGGGGCAGGACTGGTCGGTGGTGCGGGAGCTGAACCTGATGACCACCAAGCCCTTCCTGTACGTGTTCAACGCCGATGAATCGGTGCTCGGTGACGAGGCGCGGGTCGCTCAGCTGCGGGAGCTGGTGGCCCCCGCCGATGCGGTGTTCCTGGACGCGAAGATCGAGTCCGAGCTGCAGGAGCTCGACGAGGAGTCCGCTGCGGAGCTGCTGGAGTCGATCGGGCAGAGCGAACGGGGCCTGGATGCGTTGGCGCATGCGGGATTCCACACGCTCAAGCTGCAGACCTACCTGACCGCCGGGCCAAAAGAGGCGCGGGCGTGGACGATTCACCAAGGAGACACCGCGCCCAAGGCGGCCGGGGTCATCCACACCGACTTCGAGAAGGGCTTCATCAAGGCCGAGGTGGTGTCCTACGAGGATCTCGTCGAAGCCGGTTCGATGGCCGCGGCGAAGGCGGCCGGGAAGGTCCGGATGGAAGGCAAGGAGTACGTCATGGTCGACGGCGACGTGGTCGAATTCCGTTTCAACGTCTGATCACCTGGTGACTGACGTGTCGCAGATGCGTGCACCCGCTTGATCGTGACGCGTAAGGTCGCAGGATCTAGCCGAGCGATAGGCTCCGTTCATGGCATCCCTCGCTCCTCACAGAAAGTTCGTGACTGAGTTCGAGGCGTATGCAGGGCGTGGCCAGCGGTTCCAGCCGACCATAGAGCGTGAACTGGATGCCGATCTTCGGTCGTTGGCGGAGCGTTTGCCAGGTGCCGATGACGGACTCATGGCTGTGGTCGAGTTTCCGGGACCGCGTGGCGTGCCCGATCTGCTCGTCGTTTCACGCGGGTTTGAGGCGTTGGGGCAGCGCTTGTCCGCAGACGTTCCGTACATCGACAGCCCGGCCGATTGTGCGGTCGTGGCAGAACTTAGCTTGAACCGTACTCGGACTGCGGCGAGTGTGGCCGCAGCATCCGGCATGAGTATCGGCCAGGTCGAGCGGAGGCTTCGAGCCCTCGCACTGACCGGTGCCACCGTTCCGCAGGGGGCAGGGTACCGGCGGCATCCAAGTGTCGAGCCAATTGGCCGAACGTATGCCTTCGAGGCGAAAGTCTCAGACTGGCGCCGTGGGTTGAGTCAGGCGCTGACCTACTCTTCGTGGGCTGATGCGTCCGTGTTAGTGCTGCTTCGGGCGCCGCGTGATACTGACGAGCTAGAGCGTCGGTGCGAGGCGTTGAATGTTGGTTTGGCTATTCGCGACACCTGGGTACGGAGGCCCCGCATAGGGAGGCCACATCGTTCGTTGAGGCTGGAGGCATCAGAACGTTTGGCTTCGGAGGTTAGCCGGTTGAACTCAGAAGCCTTCCCCAGCGGCATACGCCTCTAGTACGTCCGACATGGCATCGCGCCACACCTCCTTGTCGTGTCTCCTCACTGCTGGCACGCCTGAGATCAACGCATTGAAATGTGTGTCGGCGACGGCGTACCGATCGCGAAGTGCGACGTAGCGATCTCGTCCGGGGTTGCAAGCATTGATATCGTGGACGACTTTTTGCAGCTGGTTTAGGTGATGCATTCGTTCGAGATTTGCAGATGGGGGGAGCGGGCCGCCGCGAATCACATCGGCCTGCGCGCTGTTCCATTTGACGATCTGGTCGGCGGTGTCGCGGCGAAGAATCGCATGGATATTTCCCTGGGTGACGTACTCGGCTTGGCGTCGGATGCCCGGATCAGAGTCGATGTGAAACGAGCTCGCTTTCGGGTCGAAGGTCTTTTGGGCGCGGTGCCACCCAGTGCCGACGGTATCGGCGCCTGCTGCGACCGCCGGAAGCCCGGCATAGTCGGAGTAGCCGACGATTACTCGAGATCGCCGAGACAGGGAGCGCACAGTGCGGCAAAGCCCAACGAAGGCCGCGACATCCGTGAGGTCGGGCTCGGAGTCAATGACGACTTCATTGGCGACGGTGACCACCCATACTTTGGCACGCAGGGTTGCGAGGCTGCCAACGTATCCATCGAGATCGGGGCCGGACGCCCAAAACTGTCTCGTACCGACCAGCGACTGCCACGTGCCTGGCGCGAGGCCACTAGCAATTCGCCCTATGTCGAGAGCGATGGTGGCCTCGGACGACACAGGAGTTGAAAGCTGAACGGTCGGGGCTAACGACGGCGCTTGCAGGCTTGCCTGAACCTGAAACACGCGCTCGACGTGGGCTGTGCGCGTGCTCACCTTCGAAAGGTCCATGTCGCCAGTTGGCCACAGGTCCCACTGGTCGTAGAACTCTAGTTTGTTCGTGCTCGGTAACAGCCTTGCGTGTGTCATGGGGTCGAACACGAAAGTGCTACTGAGGTCTTGCATGTCGTCAGCAAGCGTGGCGGCGTTCGGGTGTCGATCTTCTGCGATGCGCGGCGTTGAGAACGGGGTAGCGATGATGCCATCGGCGAAGCCCGACGACACCGCCGTCGTTGCCCATTTTCTGTGTCCGACTACCCGACTGTCATGGATAAGTACGCCGCTCATGAGTTGTCCCCCCGAATCCTGCGAATTTCTCCGAACAGCTCCGTGCCATCAAGGTATCGCCTGGCAGGCTGCTTGTTGAGGCACTCATTGACGACTCGTCGGAGGTCGTTTGACAGGTCGGCCCGGTGGTCGTGAAGATCAGGGCAGGACTGGTCGCGCAACCGGTTGAAGTACTCGTCGCCACTCGCACCGACCTGGATTGGTAGGACGCCCGTGAGGGCTCTGAATGTCAACACGCCAAGCACGAAAACATCACTCGCAGGGAGGGGTTTTCCTCCTGGTACGTGCTCGGGTGACATGAACCCCGCAGTGCCCGGTTGGAAGACACCCGTTAGTGCGGTCTTCTCGAGATGCCGCGCCAGACCAGGGTCCATGAGTACGAAACGGTCTTCATCGGTCAGCCGGACGTTACCCGGAGAAAGGTCTCGGTGTACGACCGACAGTTCGTGGCAGGCGCTCAGGCCGAGTGCGCCATCGGTGAGGAGCTGCCACGCTCGGTCCTCAGTCCAGGGTGGGTCGAGATTAGCCGACAGGTCACTTCCAGACAGCCGTTCTTCTGCCCAGCAGATGGCATCTGGCTTGTTACCAACTTCAACGGCGTCGGTAAGTACTCGTACAACGTGAGGTGAGTCAACCGCGCCCAACAGGTCAACTTCGCGAACAGCACGTCTGATCACTTCGAGGCCGCTAGGACCGTCGGGCACGATCACAATCTTCGCGACAGCGGGGGCGCCTGCGAGTGTGCCGCTCAAAACGATCTTCTGGCCGCCTGTAGTCAGCGGTTTTACGTCCTCCAGTCCGAGGCGGTCAGCAGCATCGGTGATGAGTTCGCGTGCCGACATGATCTCCCCCATATACCCTCCCGCCCGGGCAATGTGAACCCGGCAAAGTATCGACCAGCGAATCATATCGGGCGCGGATCACCGTAGGGGGGAACCTGCGTGATGCGTCGGCCTGACGGTTCGCCAGCGGCCCGGCTGTCGTCCAGGAGGCGCCGGTGCAAGTGCTCGTCCATCGCTGTCACCCGTGTTGGTGAACTGCGTTCACCTCGCGAGCCACGTGGATGAAAGCGGCTCGACTCTCATTTCGATTGTCCCCGATAGCACTGATGTCAACATGTAGTGATTCATGGTCACCGTAGAGATTTGTGACAACCGAGGCGGAATCTAGTGCCGACAGCATCTGATCACCCGATGGGTTCGATCCACTGAGTGCGGGATGGTCCGGCTTCGAAGGGTTCGCCGAAGTACTGCGTTTCGCGGATCACCTCGCCGTCTTCGAACTCCATGATGCTCACAACATGAAAGGGCTGTGCGTCGTACGTCGCGACTAGCTCGCTGACCCACAGATCGCCACCACCGGTTATCCGTCGCACAGTGAACCGTTTCCTGTTCGGTTGAGCTTCACGCGAGGCTTGAATGTTGGCGCGGCCACGAATTCGCTCACCAGACTGCGGGTACTCGAGAACCGCATCATCTCGATAGACACGATGCTCCGCGTCGAAGTCGTTCGCGTCGGAGGCTGCCCAGTGGGCTTCCAGCGCACCTCGCGGATCCGTGTCAGTCATGGAGGCCCTTCTCTGAATCGTAGAACTGGACGAGGCAGAACTCATTTCCTTCGGGATCGAGCATCATGAGCGTCACGCCCTCGTCATAGTCATGACGCTCGCCGGACCACGCCCCGCCGAGGCGCTCGACTTGAGTGCGCGCAGCATCGATGTCGTCGACTTCAACGTCGAGATGAAGCCGCACCTTCGAGGTCTTCGCCTCCGGTACACGCTGAAAGGTGAGTCGCGGTTGATTGCCGGTGCGTGTGCCCAGCGTGGCCCATCCCGGATCGTCACCGTGCTCGGCGGTGGGTGCGAGGGCCAGGAGTGCACCCCAGAACGACGAGAGCCGCGCAGGGTCCGCACAGTCGATCGTGAGCCCCATCCAACGATTCGTCACCAGCCCATTGTTGACCGACCAACCGGAGTTGTCGCATAAACCCGGGCACTTCGTGGTGTGTCGGACAATCTGCCGCGCGTTAGTCCTGCACGTAGGACACGACCGCCATCATTCCGGCTTCGCCGTGATAGATGTTGTGGCAGTGGGTAAGCCACTGCCCGGGATTGTCGGCATCGAAGTCCACCTCGACGGTCTTCATGGGGGCGACGAGGACCGTGTCTTTGCGGGCGCGGTACGTCCCCTTCGCATCTCGGACCGAGAAGGTGTGCCCGTGGAGATGCATGGGGTGGAACATCATCGAGTCATTGACGAAACGTAGCCGTGCCCGTTGGCCCTCACGTACGGGCAGCCCGTCGCGTGGATCGTAGGTCTTGCCGTTGATGGTCCAGGTGTACTTGCCGACGGGACCGGCCAACCGCACATCGTGAACGATGTCCGTGTTGCGCTGGCTCAGTTGAACCTCGGGGGCAGCGCTGAGTGTCGCGGTGTCCAGTGGCACCTGGGACTTCATCAGCATCGCGGCATCTTCGGCGCGCCCGCGCACCGCGGTATCTCCGGAACGCAGAATCAGTTGGGCGAAGCCATCTTTCCCTTCCGGCACTGCCACGAGCGGCACCGACGAACCCGGGATGGTGACGACGGCATCGACTCGCTCGCCCATGGTCACCAGGATGGTGTCGGCCTGGAAGGGCTGCACCGGGAAGCCGTCGGTGTGGGTAACCGTCATCGGCACGCCGGGAATGCTGACCCGGAACGCCGTATCGCCGCCGGCGTTGACGATGCGCAACCGCACCCGCTGTCCGGCGGGATACGTAGTGGCCTGCGGATCGGCAGCCACCCGCCCATTGATCAGATAGTGGGGGTACTTCACATCGCCGGCGTCCATCCCCAGCGGCGCGGTCGGGTCAGATCCCATGCCTCCCATCATCGAATGATCCATCGGGGGCATGCCCTTGGCGCGTAGCCCTTCGAGCACCTGGTCGGGATCGGTACCGGTGCCGTCGATCCAGTCATCGAGCGCCACCACCAACTCCTCGTCGTACTCGGTGCGCTCATCGGGGTCCTCGATGATCAGCGGCGCGTACAGTCCGCGATCGATCTGTGTACCGACATGGGGGTGGAACCAGTACGTCCCCGCGTGAGGCACCGCGAACTCATAATCGAACACTCCGGTGGGCGGTATTTCCGGCTGGGTGAGGCCGGGCACGCCGTCCATATCGTTGCGCAGGGCGAGCCCGTGCCAGTGCACGGTGGTGGGCGCCGGGAGATTGTTGACAGTTTGCACCCGCAGGATTTCACCCTTTCGAACACGGATCTCCTGGCCGGGTACCCGCCCTCCGTATGCCCACGTCTGCACCTGGGTGCCGGCGAGGTCGAGCTGAGTGGGCCCGGCGTTCAGAGCGAACTGTCTGATCGCGGCCCCTTGGGGTCGCCGGGCCGCTTCTACTGCGGCGACTCGGGCTGAATCAGGTGTAACGCGTTGTGGTGTCGCGGTTCCGGAGGGGCTCCTGGTGCAGGACGCGAGAAACCCGGCTGCGGCCACGGTCATGCCCAGACGGAGGAGCTCGCGGCGGCCAAGCAGTGGTGAATTGCCCGTTGTCATGATGCTATGTATACCCCGTAGGGGTATTTAAAGCGAATCGCGTGCTACGGTCGGGGTGTGTTGCCGTCCAGTGGTGAACTGCAACCGGTGTGGCGGGTCCGCGTCGTGTCGGGTGCCCGTGTCCTGGCCGAGGCGACGTGGTGAAAATCAGGGGTTCGTCGGGATCTCGATGGATAGCCGTGTTTGTCGCAGGCGTGATCGCCGCACTGCCGGTACTGCATTGCACGGTGATGGCCGATGCGGCGCTCCCGGTCGCTTCGCACCAGCTCGCTGCGTCCGCGTCTGACGCGGTTGAGGGTGTGGGCCAGCACATCGGCCGGGCCTCCCAGGACTTCACCAGCCAGATCTTCGATGTGATCGCCGGAAAAGTCCGATCCGGTAACGCATTCCGAATGCTATGGGCGGCGGCGCTGGTCGTGACCCTGGCTGTTTCGCTGCTCCCTTTGCGGGTGGTGGTCACACGCGCGCCGCCGCGTCGTCCTGCGTGTGTCACGGTCGTTGGCGGCAGGGCCCGTCTGCATCAGATCTGCGTGAGTCGGCGCTGATGAATCCCTTGCGGCGGATATGTCCTGCTGCCGCATACGGCTGTCAGTGAAGACTCGCCACACCGAAGTGGCGCAGACGTTGGGAATCGTTATGTACGGACGCCTCATCTTCCACCGCCTCGGCGGCCTCTGTGTGGCCGCGGCCGCTGCTGGTGCACTCATGGCTGTTGGCACGCCGCGTGCCGACGCCGGTCCCAAGAACCATGGGAACGCCGACGTTGTCATCACGTCCCTGAAGGCCCGGGGAGACAAGGTCGTCATCAATCGGCGCGGCAGCGCACCGCTGAGCGAGTGCGTTGCGACCTCCGTGCGCGAGGGGCGGTCGGAGTACCGCTGGCAGCGCATCCGTGTGGCCGATCCCACCAGTCCGCTGGTCCAGGTGCTGGACTACCGGGTCATGCATGTCAGCGTTGAGTGCTGGCCACAGTTAGATAGCGATCAGGTCACATACCCCATGAGGGTATGTTAAATCGTGCTAACCTCGCGTCATGCTGACCGGAGCGCGCCGCACGAGTCGCCGTGGGCGGCTGTGGCTGGTCGCGGTCCTCGTCGCAACGGTCGCGACCCTGCCGGTCTTGCACTGTGTCTCCGTCGGTCATGGTGGCGGCGAGGCGCCGCACCATAAGGCGACGCACGCCGCACTCCAGGGGCACGGGCCATCGGCTACCCATGCGCACCTCGACAACGCGGTCCACGAGATGGCATGTCAGACCGCGGACGGGCTGGTCGCACTGGCCCGGGGTTTCAATCCACTGCGGATTCTCTTCGTGCTGGCCGCGTTTGCTCTCGCCATGTTGGTGTTCCAGCCCGTGGCTGCCCAACTCTCGCGCGGTCCACCACGTGCTATCGGTTATCACGGGGCCCGAACGGGCCGCGACATTCTCACCAAACTCTGCGTCATTCGGCGCTGATCGGCCCCTCGGGCAAAGCGGAGTTCCGCCATGCCCGCACGCCGTCATCAGCTTCCCGGCCGCGCCGTGCGGCCCCCACGCAGGGATTCTCAATGAACAACAGCATTGCTCTGTCATCTCGTCGTAGCTGCACACACCTAGGGCCTAAGTTCCACGACCCCAACACGCTGGTGGGCAACACCCCGGTGCTGTGGGTATCGGAGCCGTTCGCGACGCCGGGCACCGGCTTCTGGGCCAAGCTCGAAGGTCATAACCCCAACGGCATGAAAGACCGGCCCGCGCTGCACATGATCGAACAGGCCAGGGCGCGCGGAGAACTCAAGCCCGGTGCCATGATCGTCGAATCAACCAGCGGGACGCTGGGGCTGGGACTGGCGCTGGCCGGAATCATCTACCGGCACCCGGTCACCCTCGTCACCGATCCGGGCCTGGAGCCCATCGTGCGCAGCATGTTGACCGCCTACGGCGCTCGGGTCGAGATCGTCACAGAACCACATCCGATCGGAGGATGGCAGCAGGCGCGTAAGGATCGTGTCGCAGAAATACTTGCCGCCGAAACGGATTCGTGGTGCCCCGATCAGTATCAGAACCCCGACAATGTCGATGCCTACCGCGGGCTCGCGGAAGAACTGATCGACCAGCTCGGAACAGTGGATACCCTGGTCTGCTCGGTGGGAACCGGCGGACATTCCTCGGGTGTGGGACGTGTACTGCGGGAACATAATCCGGACCTGCGACTGGTAGGGGTCGACACCATCGGCTCCACGATTTTCGGGCAGCCCGCCAGCTCACGCCTGATGCGCGGTCTCGGGTCGAGCATCTATCCGGGCAATGTCGACTACGCCGCATTCGACGAAGCGCATTGGGTGGCACCGAATGAGGCCGTCTGGGCGGCCCGGACGCTGGCCGCTGCGTACCACGCCAGCGGCGGGTGGAGCGTCGGGGCAGTGGCATTGGTCGCGGGGTGGGTGGCACGGACATCGGCTCCCGGATCCCGTGTCGCGGCGATCTTCCCCGACGGTCCGATGCGCTACCACGGCACCATCTACGATGACGATTACTGCCGCAGCCACGATCTGTTGGACCGTCCACCGGCGCAGGATCCTGACGTGATCGACGATCCGTCGGATCGGGTAGTGGACCGATGGACCAGGCTGACCCGCGTGATCGACCCAATCGGGAGAATGGCGTGATCGAAACCTTCCGTCAGTTCCGGTCTTTCGATCGGCCCAGCCAGATTCTGATGGTGAATCAGTTCGCCATCAACGTCGGCTTCTACATGCTGATGCCCTACCTCGCCGGATACCTGGCCGGGCCGTTGGGCTTGGCCGCATGGATGGTGGGGCTGGTGCTGGGTGTCCGGAACTTCTCTCAGCAGGGCATGTTTCTGGTCGGCGGCACGCTGGCCGACAGGTTCGGATACAAACCACTGATTGTGGCGGGATGTCTGTTGCGTACCGGCGGATTCCTGATGTTGGCCTTCGTCGGCTCCCTGCCGGCGATACTGATCGCCTCGGCGGCAACGGGTTTCGCGGGTGCTCTGTTCAACCCCGCGGTGCGCGCCTACCTGGCAGCAGATTCCGGGGAACGTCGGGTGGAGGCCTTCGCCGTCTTCAACGTCTTCTACCAGGCGGGAATCCTTTTCGGGCCGATTGTTGGACTCGCATTGACGGCATGGGACTTCCGGATCACCTGCGCCGTCGCCGCAGCGGTCTTCGCGGTCCTGACGGTGATCCAGTTGATGGCGCTGCCGCCGAACCGCGCAGAGCAGGAAGCGGAACGCCAGCCGGTGCTCGCCGACTGGCGTTCGGTGGTGTCCAACAGGGCCTTCCTGTTGTTCTCCGGCGCCATGATCGGGTCCTACGTGCTGACGTTCCAGGTCTACCTCGCGCTGCCGTTCCAGGCGGCTCTGCTGACCGGCGACAAGAAGTCTGAAACGGTATTGGTGACAAGCATCTTCGTGGTGTCCGGATTGGTCGCTATCGCCGGGCAGGTGCGACTCACCGGGTGGCTTTCCGCGCGATTCGGCCCCAGCCGCAGCCTGGTGTTCGGAATGCTGGTCATCGCGGCAGCCTTTGTGCCGCTGATGCTGCTACCGACAGCGGCGTCGGCAGGGCAACTCGCTGCCGTCGGTGCGCTGCTGCTGGCGGCGGCCCTGCTGGCCGTGGGCACCATCGCGACGTTCCCCTTCGAGATGGACACCGTGGTCAGGTTGGCGCGCAACAGGTTGGTGGCCACCCACTATGGGCTGTACAACACGATTGTCGGCGTCGGCATCTTGGCCGGGAACCTGCTGACCGGCTCGATATTCGGCTACACCCAGCAGCACGGTAAGCCGGCCTTGTTATGGGTGTCGCTGACCGGGATCGGGCTGGTGTGTGCCGCGGCGCTGTTCGCGTTGCGGCGGGCAGGTCTGCTGGACCAGGGCAGGGAAGTGGCGCGGGCTGCCAATGCCTGAGTAGTTTGTGGAGGCCATGACCAGCCCCGCTAAACCCATCAACCTCGTCAACCTCGAGAGTGTTTCGAAGTCATACGGCGTCAAGCCGCTGCTCTCGAACGTCAGCCTGGGGGTGCAAGCGGGAGACCGCATCGGGGTGGTGGGCCTCAACGGTGGCGGCAAGACCACGCTGCTGGAGGTGCTCGCCGGTGTCGAACCGGCGGATCAGGGCAGAGTGAGCCGGACCGGTGACCTGCGCCAAGCCGTCGTCACCCAGCGCGACGATCTTGAAGGCGAGACGGTATTCGACGTCGTGATCGCGCCCCTGGGCGTCGCCGAACACGAATGGGCCGGGGATGCGCGCATCCGTTCGATCCTCGAAGGGCTTGGAGTGGCGGCCCTCGGCCTCGACCGGCGCGTGGATGAGCTGTCCGGAGGTCAGCGGCGGCGCGTGGGGCTCGCCGCCGCACTTGTTCGCGATCTGGACCTGCTCATTCTCGACGAGCCGACGAACCACCTGGATGTCGAAGGCGTTCAGTGGCTGGCCGAGCATCTGCTGGCGCGGCGCACCGCGCTGGTCGTCGTGACCCACGATCGGTGGTTCCTGGACACCGTGGCCACCCGCACCTGGGAGGTCGTCGACGGCAGCGTCGAATCGTATGAAGGCGGTTATGCCGACTGGACGTTCGCCTGTGCCGAACGAGGGCGGCAGGCCGATGCCGCGGAGGCGCGCCGCCGCAATCTCGCACGCAAGGAGCTGGCCTGGTTGCGGCGCGGTCCACCCGCGCGCACGTCCAAACCGCGATACCGGATCGAGGCGGCCGAGGCCCTGATCGCCGATGTGCCGCCGCCGCGAGACTCGGTGGCGCTGAGCGCATTTGCGCGTCGCCGCCTGGGCCGTATCGTCATCGAGCTTGAAGACGCGACGGTGACGACACCCGCCGGTGAGGAACTGGTGCGCGATCTGACCTGGCGCCTGGCTCCGGGCGAGCGCATTGGCCTGGTTGGCGTCAACGGATCCGGAAAGACGACCCTGCTGCGCGTGCTTGCCGGTGCGGTGCCGTTGGCGGCCGGACACCGCAAGGAAGGCAAGACGGTCAGCATCGGCTGGCTGCGCCAGGAACTCGACGACCTGCCCGGTGACATCCGGGTGCTCGATGCGATCGAGTCGATCGCATTGCGGATCACGCTGGGCGACAAAGAGCTTTCTGCCTCACAGGTTGCCGAGATGCTGGGGTTCAGCCCGGCACGTCAACGCACGCCGGTCGCCGACCTCTCCGGTGGAGAGCGTCGCCGGCTGCAGCTGACCCGGGTGCTGATGGCCGAGCCGAACGTGCTTCTTCTCGACGAGCCCACCAACGACCTGGACATCGAAACCCTGCAGCAGGTCGAGGATCTGCTGGACGGCTGGGCGGGCACCCTGGTTGTGGTCAGCCACGACCGGTATCTCATCGAGCGGGTGTGCGATTCGACGTGGGCGCTGTTCGGTGACGGCAAGCTGACCAATCTGCCCGGTGGCATCGAGGAGTATCTGCGCCGGCACGTCCAACCCACCGCGGCCCCCACCAAACCGGCACCCGATCGTGGCCGCGATGGTGCGGCATTGCGCGCCGCGCACAAAGAGCTCGGACGACTCGAACGGTCCGTTGCCAAGCTGGGGGAGCGAGAGGCCGTGTTGCATGAACGGCTCGCCGAACATGCCACCGACCCGGACCGGGTGGTGACGCTGACCGCCGAACTCAATGCCGTCGTCGCCGAGAAGGACGCGGCCGAGGTGCAGTGGATGGAACTCGCCGAAGAGCTTGAGTAGCCCACGCGGGCGTGATCCTCAATAAAAAAGCGAGGGCAGTCGGTGTGACTGCCCTCGCTCTAGAACTGAATGGGTGAGTGAGAAACATCCGGGACTTGGCCCGGCATGCGATGCGCTACGCGCCTCGCCGATGCGTCCCCCCTATGGGGTTCGCCTACCTGCCGTTATACGGCTAGCGGGAACCACTCATCGGTCTGCTCCGAGTTGTCGCCCTCAACCAGCATCTCGCCGCTGTAGATGGCTTCGAAGTCGATCTCGATGACCGTGGCACCGAATTCCTCGTTCGTCATGTACTGAACAGTAGGGGTCACTATTAAGAAATCATTGAGTTACGAATCGGAAAAGTCTGGCAATTTTCGCTAGACGCATCGGCGCAGGTCATAGACCATGAGCGACCTTGCTGAACTCTTAAGAAAACGGGTTCGTGCCCTTAATGAGCACCCACGCGGCGATCGCGCCCCCGATTCCGGCGATGAGCAGCACCGATGAGACCGCGGAAGGCCACTCGTCGCGGCCAAATCGCCCGTCCACAGAGATGCGTCCCGGACCCAACAGCAGCAGCGCCATGGCTGCGGCGCCGAGCACAAGGGGGAACTGCACGGCCGGGCCCGATTGCAGCAGGTCGTTTCGCGCCACATAGGTCTGGGTTGCGACGTAAAGCATCGAACCCAGCACGGCACTGGCGCCAAAGGGAGTGAGAAGTCCGGCGACCAGCATGGCGCCCCCGATGCTGTAGACACCCGCGAGCACACGAGCCGCCGTATCGGGATGCGCCAGGATCGGCGAGGAGCCCAGGTGTGCGAACTGCTCGGAGGCGAACACGATGTTCAGCCCACTCCAGCACAGCGTCACTCCCACCGCGACACGCAGGACCAAGAGTCCAATATCGTTGCGGGTCAACGGATCGCTGTACTGCTTGGTGCTCGGCACGCCGGAAGTCTATGGCATGAGGGCTATGGTGAATTCGCTATGGCGGCGGTCCATTCCCGGTATGACGACGGCAACGACATCCCCGGCATACCGTCAGTGCGGGTGGCGCGCGCCGAACTGACAGCGATCACCGCGATCACCGCTCTCGTATTCGGGTGGGCCAGCAGGGGGTACGGGTACTTCTTCGACGAGGCCTACTTCGTTGTCGCGGGCCGCGACCATTTGTCGTGGGGATACTTTGACCAGCCCCCGTTGGTGCCCTTCATTGCGGGCCTCGCCGACAACATCGCGCCCGGCTCCCTCTGGGTGCTGCGCCTGGCGGCGACCGCTGCGGTGGTAATTGGCACGTTGATGTGCGGGCTGATCGCCGCTGAGTTCGGCGGCGGCCGCCTTACGCAATCCCTCGCGGCCATCGCGTACGCCACCGCGATGTTCCAGATCCTGGCCCACTGGCTGCAGACACCGGCCATCGATCCGGCGCTGTGGTCGGTGGTGTGCTGGCTGTTGGTGCGCTGGACTCGCAGTCTCCGGGAACGACTGCCCGACGATCGGCTGCTGCTGTGGGCGGGAGTCGTCACCGCGATCAGCATGCAGACCAAATTCCTGATCCCGGCGCTGTGGCTTGCGGTACTGGTGAGTGCGGCGGTCCTCGGCCCGCGGGTGTTGCTGCGCCGCCGGCAATTGTGGATCGGGGCGGGTTTCACCCTCGTGGCCACCATCCCGACCCTCCTCTGGCAGGGCACCCGCGGCTGGCCATACCTGCGGATGGCCGGGATCGTGGCCGCGGAGTCCGAACGCGGGGCGGCGTTGTTGGCGGGCATGCTCATCGGTTCGGTGTTCATCGGACTGGTGCTGCTGCTGGCCGGGGTTGTGGCGCTGCTGGCAGCGCCGTCACTGCGCGCCTACCGATACCTGGGCGTGGCCGCGGTGCTGGTGGGAGCGTTCATGTTCGCCTCTCATGGACGTGCCTATTACGCCATGGGGTTGTACGCCTTGCTGATCGCCGCGGGCGCGGTGGGACTTTCCTGGTGGCGCCCTTCCCGGGCCGCGGTACGGGGCGTGGTCTACGGGCTCATAGGGGTGGTGACGGCCGCATCGGTGATCATGGCGATCGTCAGGCTGCCCATCGTGTCCGAAACAGCTGCCGCACGCTGGTTTTCCTGGGCGGGCGAGATGGGGCCCACCATGCTTGCCGGTGGCGATCACTCCACGGAGGGCCTGCGCCAGGTTGCGCGCGACACCTACGATTCGATGCCGCCCGAGGTACGTGCCCGTACGGCTCTGGTGCTGCAGATCTATCCCATGGCCGCCGCCTATGACGTCGAGGCCGGGCGCGAGGGCGTTTCCCGTGCCTACAGCTTCCACCGCGGCTACTACTACTTCGGGGCGCCGCCGGAATCGATGACGGACATGATGTACATCGGCGTCGATGCTCCGGATTCCGCACTTGCCCAAGGGTTTCGCGGGGTGCAGCGAATCGAGCTGCTGCACGCCTCCGGCGAGGACGAGACACAGGTCTACCGCTACTACGGCAGAATTGCGCCGTGGCAACAGCTATGGGACCAGTGGCGCACCTACAAGTAGGCGGCTCATCCGTCGAACAGATGGCACCCCGCGACGCCCAGATGTACTGGATGTCGACCAGAATCCCGAACGATCAGTTCCTGCTGTTCTGCTTCGATTCGCCGACGCAGGATGTCGCCACCCTGCGGAACACGCTCGCCGCGCGCGCGTCGCGCATCGCGGATCTGCGGGTGCGGGCCGTCGACGTCGCCGGACACCTCGATTACCCGTACTGGGCGCCGCGTGACGAATCCCGGGTGCCCCTGACGGTGCACTCGCTGCCGGATTCCGGCTGGATGCAGTGCCGATCCGCGATCGCCGCACTGCTCACGAGCACCGTCGACATCCGCGAAAGCCCTTGGCATCTTCACCTTTTCCCGGGAGTGCACGGCGCACCGAGGTCATCGGGTCCGGCGCTTGTCGCGGTATTGCAGGTATCGCACGCATTGGCTGATGGTCAGCGGGCCACCGCGGCCGCGCGGGCATTGTTCGGCGATGCGGCGGGGGAGGCCGGGCCGCTGCCGGAGGTACCCGGTTATGCCGCACTGCGGGGGCTGGCAGGCTTTCCGGTGAAGCTGGGTCGGCTGCTGAGTGCGAGCCGCGATGGCTATCGGGCCTACCGTCAGCAGCAGGAGCTTGTCGCGGCGGGTGAGCTGGAGCCGGAACCGCAGGGATTCCCACTGATTTCACTGAATGCGCGGCCCGATGAGCATCGGGAGATCCGGATGATCGTGCGGCCACGCGATGAGCTTCGCGCCGACGACGTCAGCGTGACCGTCGCGGTCCTCACCGCGATCGGCATCGCGCTGCCGCAGTATCTGCGCGACCACGGACAGTGGGTTCCCGAACGTCTGGGCGCGGAGTTAACCGTCGCATCCGCCGGTGAATCATTGGCGCGCAATAATTTCCGGAATGTTGGCGTCGACCTGTGCTGGGGTGAGACGGATCTACGCGCCCGGGCGCGGAAGATCGCGGACGGTATCGAGAGCAGGCGCCGTCGCGCCGTGCACCCGGTGCTGGTCGCGCAACGTGCTGGAGGCGCGGCGCTGCCCGCGCCGATGATGTGGGCGGGTGTCAACGCCTTCAACACCGATCTGATGCCGCCCACCGTCGCGGGTAACACCGTGGTGTCGAGCGTGGTGCGCGGTGCTGCCGATCTGATGTTGGGCGGTGGACGGGTGGTGTTCACGGCCGGGTTCCCCGCGCTGTCGCCGGTGATGGGCCTGACCCATGGGGTGCACGGGATCGGTGACACCGTGACGGTGAGCGTGCACACCAGCGCGGCAGTGATGCCCGATGCCGATCACTACGAAGACCTGCTGGCCGACGCGCTTACCGAGGTATCTGCCCGGCTGCGATGAGTTTTCTGATCGGCGCGGGTCGATACAGGTATGCCGACGATTACTCCATGCCTCTGGTTCGATACTCGCGCCGAAGAGGCCGCCAACTTCTATGTGTCCGTGTTTCCGAACTCCCGGATTCTCGAGGTCACCCACTACGGACCGAACACTCCCATGCCGGAGGGCACGGTGCTCACCGTCGAATTCGAGCTCGACGGGCAGCGGTACACCGCGCTTAACGGTGGACCCCAGTTCACGTTCGATGAGTCGATCTCATTTCAGATCGACTGCGGGTCTCAAGACGAGGTCGATCGCTACTGGGAGGCGCTCACGGCTAACGGGGGAGAAGAGTCCCAATGCGGTTGGCTCAAGGACAAATTCGGGGTGTCCTGGCAGGTGGTCTCGCGCGAGCTGATCGACCTGATTTTCCACTCCGATCCGGTGACCGGTAACGCGGCGATGCAGGCCATGATGACCATGCGCAAGCTCGATGTGGCCGTCGCCAAGGAGGCGGTGGCCGCAGCGCAGTCCGGGTCTTAGTCGTCGTCTCCGAAGTCGACGTTCCAGCCCATGGACTTGTAGCGGCGTTTTTCCGACTCGCGGCGCTGCTTCTCGGCACGTTCGTGCTCGGACCAGTCGCCGATGACGCCGGGGGATGCTTTTGGTAGATCGCCGAACAGCTCGTTGCCGTTGTCCCAGTTGATGAGGAACTCCGGGGTCTGGTGTTCGTCGTCGTCTTCGCCCTTGCCGCCGCGGCCGTGGGCGCCGCCCATGGGGGCCATGCCCATGCCACCCATGCCCATTGCGCCACCACGGACCCCGGCACCGCCGATGCCGGCAGCGTTGGTTCCGGCGCCGCCTGGTCCGGGAACGCCCGCGCCACCGCGCAATGCTCCTGGGCCGCCGAGGGTTCCGGTGCCCGAGCCTGAGCCGGAGCCCGAGGGAGAGCCGAAGCCTGCTGCGGTCGTGTTGCCCGGTGCCAGGCCGGCGCCGTCCTTGCCTAGGCCGCCCGCGAGGCCACTGAGTGCATTGCCCAGGCCGCTACCCGAACCGCCGGAGCCGCTTTGGGGGCTGCCACCGCCCGCGCCACTGCCGCCGCCTGAACCCGCGCCCTGGCCTTGTCCGCTCTGGCTACCCGAGCCGTCGCTGAAGGCAGGCTTGGTGTTCTTATCGGCGAGGCTGTTGGCCAGATTGTTTGAGGAGCTTGGGTTTTGGCTGCCACCGCCGCCGTTCTGACCACCGCCACCGCCGGTACCGGTTTCGGTTCCGTTGGTGGGCTGCTGAAGCGTGATGTTGCCGGGGTTGTTGCCTTTCGGTGGCTGGACGTCGGTGACGTTGTCGCCCTCGCGAACCACGGGCTCGCTGAACAGTCCGACCATCTGAAGGCGCGCGAAGAACTGTTCTTGGTTCTTCAGCTGCTGTATCTCGGCATCCGACGATCCAGACTTCTTCTTCTGTGCGACCTCGGCATCGGACATCGGCGGCTCGATACTCGACTTGGCGGCGCTCATCGCGTCGGCAAGTGGTGGCATCCTGTCCGCGACGTGCCGAATGCTGATGATGCCTCGTTCTGAGGCCCGGAAATACTCGGACATGTTGGTCTGCAAGGATTTCGCGGCCGCGCCGCGCCAATCCTCGACCAGCATGCCCTGCACCTTGCCGCCGAGCGTGTGCATGATATCGCCCAGCTGCTCCGCGATGCTATTGATCGATTCCTGGGCTGCCTGCGGGCTACCGGTCTGGAAGGCCTGGGCAGCGTTGTAGATCGACTGGTGATCGTGGCCTTCCCAGTGTTCTTTCTGGATCTGCTTCTTCCCCATGTCTTCTCCTCCTGAAAACTATTGGCTCTAAGGTATTTTCGGCTCGATCTGCTTCATGATCTGCAGGGCCAAGGGGCATTGGTCGTAGCGTTGCTCGGTGAGATCGGTCTTCAAGTCCACTTGCACGGACGCGACACCTTGCTGAGAAGGGATGGCGATCGAACAACTTATGGCGCTAGTAGTGTGAACCAGCCAACCCGACCGCGAACCAATCTGTACTCGCTCTTGCCGATCGAATCGCTTTTGCGGTTGCCCAAGCTGATCCAAGTTGGCATCGACCGCGTAGATCTTGATGCCCCACTTTGGGCCAACCCACATACAACCGCGAACATTTTGACCAAAAGCGATAGTGTGAGCATCCTGCTTGCTGGCAGGATCGACTTCCCAGCTGTTTAGCTCGTCACTTGTCACTGCGGCACAGCCATCGAAAGTGGTCCCCTTGACCGGATCACCGCTTGTCTGCGTGGTTGTGGCAGCGGCGGAGGAGCTGGCGGAGGACATCGGAGACGAAGTCGATCCGGAGGTCGGTGGCCCCTGGATGCTGTCATGCGTACATCCCGCAATAAGTGCAGTCGAAGCGGTAACCACGGCGATCCATCTCATGCGCTTGAGTCTTCCTGACTCGTCAGCTCGTGGTGGGCGGCGGGTAGACGCCCAGGCCGTTGTTGTCGATGGTGTCGCCCCTGAGCTGCTCGAATGATTCGGCGTTTCGATGCTCCATGTTGTCGTACTCGTTTTGAGCGACCTTGGCCCACTCTGCCCAGGTCTTCACTGTTTTGATATGCGCTTCAATGACCGAGACGACCGATTCGGAGGGGCCGGTTACCAACTCAGTTAGAGCATCGTTCCACGACGTGCCCTCTGCGCAACTACCCATACCTACATCCGCGTTGAACGCTGCCGCAGTCAGTCGAAGACTCTCCAGCTTGTCCACGGCGCCGCTGAACTCCTGCGACACCTTCGTCGCGGCGCCGGGAGCCAGGTGCAGTTCGTTCATATCGAGCCCTGATTCTCCGGGCATGGACGCTCCCCTCGCTGGTCAAGCAGACATGTTTGTCCTACATATACCTCTGACGTCAGCTGGCCCGATTTGGTTCCATGTTTTTCGGATGACGAGGAACTCGGGTGGTCAGGTGCCTGCCGTTGGCCAGCCGGGGTCGGCAGGCAGAGTCGGGTAGTCGGATCTGGGATGTTCGCCGGTGAGGTAGACCTTGCGCTTTTCGTAGGAGTCTGGGGCTTTGTCACGGCAGGCGAGCTGATCACGGCCGTACTGTGCTTTCGGCCAGTCGTTGGGCTCGTCTGGGTAGAACTCCGTTGGTAGGTGAATCGCGCTGCGAATCTTCCACCCGCCGAAAACGTCCGCCGCAGGACTAGGAGCGTCGCCGCGTTGGCGTATAGCTGTGTGACCTGCTTCCGCCGATGGAGGCGGTGTGAGGGTGATTCGTACGGGCAGAGTGCCTGTTACTGGTGTAGCAGTATCGAACGGTTCGGGGGGCAGCCGGTGTGGATAGCGATACTGGTTGTCGGGTTGTTGAACTGCGGTGGCGTAGCTCCAATCGCAGACGATTGCGGTGTAGCCGGACGAAGGATCGCCAGTCAGAGCCAGTAGATGTTGTCTCCAGGTGCCAACGATGGGTGCCGTGGTCTGGAACCCACTGCTCGCTAGCTCTGCATCGCCAGCAATCAGTGGGCGAACCGCCATATTGGAGTCGGGAGTGTTTGGGGGGACGGCACGTTCGAAGCCCGGGTAATAATAGCTGGGGCTGGCCATCAGTCCGCCAAGTATGTACGACTCGCGGTAGGCGCGAATGATGACGGCGGGGCCGGTCAGCAGGTCAATACCTGGTTCCGCGCTCCACCGGATTCGCATGTCCTGCGTCAGTCCGGTGAACGGTATTGGTGGCTGACTCGGGCCGTTAAGCGTGGTGTCGGCGTCATCGCGGTGGGGCGTGCATCCCGCTAACACCAAGGCGATGACAAAGGCCAACGTGCATGTTCGCAACACTGGCTCTCGCGGAACTTGGATGAGGTTCAATTAGCTACCCTTCGGCCCTGCGGGCTTGGCGTTTATATCCTTAGCGGCGCTGTTGTACGCGTCTTGAATCGTCGTCCATCTGCGGGCGTCTGGTGGTACCTGTTGGATTGCTCGGTCCACCATGGTGTGGTAGTCGTCGGCGCGCAGTCCAGCGTGTGGATATGTGCCGTCAGGAAGTTTCATGCTCCTCACTTCCTCCAAGGTGCCAATTTTCATGGCACCTGGGTTTTCCGGACCAGCGGGTATGAGTAGATCTGAAGGGACCTGATCTGTTCGGAGCACCCCCGTAGCGACATAGGCGCTGACGAGTTGTTGCTGAGCTCTCGCTTCGCTTAGGTCGGGGACGATGCTGGTCGTGAGCTGACTGGGATCGGGAGCAGGTCCGACTATGGTCGATTTGAGTGCGTCGGTCATGATTCCGAATCCTGGAGACAGGTCCGCGGGAACCGGCAGGATCTTCGTTATGGCGCCATACGCCGCTTCTTTCATCTGCTGAAGATCTTTGGCTTTCTGCTCCGCAGTGACGGATGCGTCGTAATGTTTCACGTCTTGTGCCGCCGCCAATCCCGCATCCGCCAGGCCGCGGAACCTGCCGGCTTGGTCCAGGTCGCCGGCCGGTCCGACTCCGTGTTGTTTGACTTCCTCGGCGTAGTGGTTGGTTGCGAGAATTGAATCGCCGTACAGCGCACTACCCAGCGTTTTGGCCGCTTCCGTGTCAGTGTCGAGCACCCTGAATAGCGCTTTAGCCCTGGGCATCGTGCCGTCATCAACGGCAGTTTGGGAATCGAACTTTTGGTCGCCCCCCGGAACATCGTCGAAACCCGGTGTGTCACCAAGTATTTTGTGGTCGCCACCGGCGATTATTCCCGCATACGGCACCAAGCCGTCGGCCATGCCACGCGCGAGACCGGGGCTGAGTTCTCCGAATGTCTTGACTCCTCTGTTGCCGAATCCTTGGTCGTCTGAGGAGGGCAGCGAGTTCAGCTCAGGGTGGTCCATTACGTAGCTCGAGTATGCACGGGCTGTCTCGCCTGACATGCGTGCTTGTTCCAGCGAAACCCCTGGTCCTACATGAGCAGAGTCGTGGGTCCAGCTCATCAGGCTGCCCGCGGCGGTGCCACCATCAGGGAACTGATGGTGTGTCAGATCACCCAGGAACTGATCGTTACGTTTGCCGTCAGGGCTGACCATCATGTTGTGATCGACAATGTGATCGCGGCCAGCCGCCGAGAAGATGTTCTGAATCGTCGAGTCTGCGGGACCTAAGTGTGCGCTCTTGTTTTCGTTCTCGAAATGCAGGATGTCGGCGCCGCGTTGCATCAGTTTCTGGTCCAGTTCGGTGCCGTGCTGGAAACCGCTGTCTCCGTCCTTAATGACGTCCGACAACCTGTCCAGATTGCCGAGCACTGACCCCTCGGTGACTACCCCGCGCCCCTGGCCGTGTTCGAGCGGGACGTAGTTGTATCCAGGCGACTTGTCATTCAACGCGTTCTGTACCGAGGTGGGCAGCTTGTCATACCCTCCCGTCGTGAGCTCTGTGGTGGAACCTTGTGCGCCGGGGCGTAATTCGGTCTTTGCGTAGCCGTACTGATTCGAGCCCATCATCTGCAGCGCGTTACCGATGATGCTCTTGTTGTTGCCCAAGCGTCGCTCGGCCCGGTGAATGTCCTCTACGGACATCCCATTCATCTGCGCCTGTAGCTGCCCCAATACCTGCTGCTGCGAACGCGTCAACTGCACCGGTCTACCCGCATCACGATCCGCGATCTGCTCGGGGCTCAGGATCGATGCCGCCTGGACGCGCGCCTTCTGCTCTTCCGTGGCGGTACCGGCGAGAACGTCGTGGACATCGCGTTCGGCTTGTTCGGGGCTCCCCTCGGCGATTTGTTTCTCGGCCATGGTGTGACCGCCGGTGCCCTCGTCGAGTACGCGAGCCAATGAGTCGTCCAACATTTCGCCGCGCGCAACGAGGCCCGTCACCCGCTGGTGAAGTTCCTTCAGTTTGTCGATGACCTTCTGTAATTGGTCTTTGTTCAAACCAGTGATGTCCGGGGGTGTCACCGCGTTGGTCTTGGGATCGATGTCCACCTTCGGGGGCGCGGCAGCGTATGCCAAGAAGGAGCCGATGTCGTCGGCCAGCGCTTGCGACTCTCCGTAGGCCTTGTTGGCATGCATCGCCACATACATCGCCTCAAACCCGGAGTTCTCGAAGCGGGCGGCTGAGCGCTTCATCGCGTCCCTCGCGGCGTCGCCGGCATCACCCTTCCAGGTCGACATATCGATGATGGCCTGTACCTTGTCCGCGGCCTGCTGACTGGCATCACCCCGTTTAGATGCGGCATCCGCGAGTGCCTTTATCTGTGGTGGCCAGTGCTGCAATTCGTCGAGCGTCATCCCCATTAGTTACTCCCCCTCAGACAGTGCTGCTTGGTCCCGCTTGCTCGATACCCGCCCGATTGATCTCATCCCGGGTCACGAATTTAGCCGCGGACGCCTTGTGGTTCTCGCCGTGACTGCTGAGCTCCGCGTGGTGGTCAGCAGTCTCCTTCTCCCAATCGGAAATCTTGCTACTCAGCGCCTTGGATGCGCGCCCCGATCCGAAGCCTGCCTGTGCATCGGTCAATGCCCGGTGGGCGGCATCGTGTGCGTCCTTCAGATCGGAGGCGTGCGTATGGAGTTGGTCTGCGTGAATCTGCAGTTCGGCCGGGTCCAGATGTAGGTAGTCACCTGATGAACCCGAAACGCTCGACATGTCTGACTCTCCTCGTTTGTGGCATACATGCCCCTATATAGAGATCCGACGGGGCAAGGCCCGATTTGGTTCCATGTTTTTCGGGGGAGCCGCGCGTGAGCGGAAGGCGACCCCTGGCCCATCCTTCGCCGAGCGCATACTGCACGCAGGTGAAACGCCCGAAAGGCCTGCGTGCGGTATGCGGTCGGCGGGGACGCTCGGAACCTTGACCGCCTAACTTATCGCTGATAACTTAACGCCGTTATTCTCTGGAGGAAGGCGTTGCGATGCTGGAACGTTTGGCTCGATCGGTTATCGCGGCACCTCGCCTCGTACTCGGTGCGGCACTACTTATCGCCATAGCGGCCGCCATCTTCGGCGTACCGGTCACCAAGCATCTCGCCGCGGGCGGGCAGCAGGACCCCAACTCCGAGTCTGCCCATGTGACACGGGTTCTCGCGGACAAATTCGGCATCAGCGACCAGTCCCTGGTCTTCATGCTCACCAGCGAGCAGGGTGTGAAGAGCCCGCAGATGCGCGCCGTCGCAAGCGATCTGGAGCGCCAGCTCAAAGAATCCGGCGACGTGCTCAACCTGACCTCGGCGTGGACGGCGCCGCCGCCCGTCGCCGAGGACCTCTTCGGCACGGACGGCAAGTCCGGGCTGATCGTCGCTGGACTGACCGGTGGCGAGAACGACGCGCAAAAGCACGCCGCGACTCTCATTAAGTCGCTCGCCGTCGATCGCGACGGCGTCTCGATCAAGGCCGGAGGAGTCGCCACCCTCTACAACCAGATCGTCACGCAGTCCGAGAAGGACCTGCTGGTCATGGAATCGATCGCGATTCCGATCAGCTTCGTGGTGCTGGTCTGGATCTTCGGTGGCCTCTACGCGGCGCTACTGCCCCTGGTGGTCGGGGTGTTCTCGATCGTGGGGGCGATGTCGATCCTGCGGGGCCTGACGTTCGTCACCGACGTATCGGTGTTCGCGTTGAACCTCGCCGTCGCAATGGGATTGGCGCTTGCTATTGACTACTCGCTGTTGATCATCAGCCGCTATCGCGAAGAGGTGAACGCCGGTAAGCCGCGCGATGAGGCGCTGGTGCTCACCATGACCACGGCGGGGCGCACGGTGCTGTTCTCGGCGCTGACGGTCGCTCTCGCGCTGGTGGCGCTGATCTTGTTCCCGATGTACTTCCTCAAGTCATTCGGCTACGCGGGTGTCGCCGTGGTCTTCGTCGGAGCCATCGCGGCACTGGTCATCGTGCCAGCAGTGGTCACGCTGCTCGGCGACCGGATCGATGCGCTCGATGTGCGCCGTCTCATCCGTAAGATCCTGGGCAGGCCAGAACCTGTCGCCAAGGACGTCACCGAGACGTTCTGGTATCGGAACACCAAACGCGTTATGGCCCGCGCGGTTCCGATCGCCGTCGTGATCGTCACGGCATTGGTGGTTCTCGGCCTGCCATTCCTTGACGGCAAGTTCGGGTTCCCGGACGACCGGGTGCTGCCCGCGTCGGCCTCGGTGCACCAGGTCGGCAACGAGATGCGCCGGAACTTCAACAACAACAGCTCCACCAACCTGTCCGTCATCGCCGAGGGCATCGGGGCGGTGCCGCCGTCGGGAATCGATCAGTACGCGACGGACCTGTCGAAGATCGAGGACGTCAAGGAGGTGGCCGCACCCACCGGCGCCTTCATCCGGGGCATGAAGGTCGGCCCGCCCTCCGGTGCAACCGGGATCAAAGATGGGACAGCACTTTTCACGGTGCAGACGGGTGCCAAGCCCTACACGGCAGATGCCGAGCGTCAGCTCGACGCCATCCATGCCCTACCCGGCCCGGGCGATACCACGGTGAAGATCGGTGGGGGAGCGCAACTGGACCGTGACGCCGTCGACGGCATCGTGGACAAGCTGCCCTTGGTGCTGGCCATCATCGCGATCGTCACCTTTGCGCTGCTGTTCCTGTTGACCGGCTCGGTGGTACTGCCCCTGAAGGCACTTGTGCTCAACGTGTTGTCGCTGACGGCTACCTTTGGCGCACTGATCTGGATTTTCCAGGAGGGGCACCTGGGCGGATTCGGGACCGAGGTCACCGGAACGATCGTCGCCACCATGCCGATGCTGTTGTTCTGTATCGCGTTTGGGCTGTCGATGGACTACGAGGTGTTCCTCATCTCCCGGATCCGTGAGTACTGGATGGCATCCGGACGCACCCGCGCCGACAACGACGAGGCCGTGGCGCTCGGCGTGGCCCGCACCGGGCGGGTCGTCACCGCCGCAGCGATGATCATGACCATCGCCTTTGCCGCGCTGATAGCCGCGCAGGTGTCCTTCATGCGCATGTTCGGCACCGGACTGACCATCGCGATCGTGGTCGACGCCACCATCATCCGGATGCTGCTGGTGCCCTCGTTCATGCGAATGCTCGGGCGCTACAACTGGTGGGCACCTAAACCGCTCGTCAAACTCCATGACCGAATCGGATTCAGTGACTAAGCGTCCGCGTTCGTCGCGCGGTGAAGGAGACCAACTGCGCGACGAAATCATCGACGCCGCAATCGAACTTGTCCTGGAGGCCAAGGAGCTGCGTGCGCCGTCGATCCGTGAGGTGGCCCGCAAGATCGGTGTGACCCCACCGTCGATCTATCTGCATTTCGCGGACAAGGATGAGCTGATGGACGCGGTGTGCGGGCAGTACTACCAGCGGCTGGACGATGAGATGGTGGCCGCGGCCGTTGATCAGCAGACCACGCTGGAGCGCCTGCACGCGCAAGGTATGGCGTACGTGCGCTTCGCCGTCGCGACCCCGCTGATGTACCGGCTGGCCACCTCGGCGCCGCCCCGCGATGACAGCGAACTGGACGAAACGCTGGTGAGTGCGGCATTTGCGCACTTGCACAAGGGGGTTCAAGAACTCGTGGAAGAAGGCTTCTACCCCGACGGCGACACCGTCGCAATGGGTCTGCAGCTGTGGTCGGCGGCGCATGGAGTGGCCTCGATGCTGGTCACCAAACCATATCTGCCGTGGGGTGATGCGGAACTGTTCGCCGACAACGCCTTACGCGCAGCGTGCCTGGGACAGGCGGTCAGTGATGTCGATCTGACCGCAGTGCTGCCGCGTCAGAAGTAGAGCCGCACCGACGCCAACGTGCCCGGTGCCGCCGAGTTGTTGGAGAACTCGAAGAGCCCGACTCCGCGCCGATCACCCAGATGCACGGTGGCCGACACCGAGGAGCCCGCGGCCAGCAGCTTGTTAACGGTCAATGAACTTGTTGCCGAGACAAACTCGGCCAGCGATGCGTCGGTAACGCCGTCCAGGGAGAGGGAGGCGTCGGGGGAGAGCAGCCGGGTGACCGTCGGGACGTCCCGGGCAGCCAGGGCGCCCGCCAGTTCCTGGACGCGCTGCTTGCCTGTCTCGCGAACGCCCTTGAGGCCGCGCATGAACCCCAGTACCCCGTTGAGCCCCTGGTTCTTCAGCAGCTGCGGTCCCAGCTTCGCGCTCGCCAGTAGCCCGTCGCTACCGGCGCCCAACAGCTGGCCGATCATGGCGCGCAATTCCCAGAACGCGAACAACCGATCGATCTTGAGCGATGCGGCCGGCCCGTCCTCCACCACGTCATAGCGCAGGTGCATCGGGATGTGCATGGTGACGCCGGTCGACATCGTGGTGTGAATGGTCAGATCGCGCAGCACCGACATCCCGGCAACCACATCGTTTTCGACCTCGAACACGATGGTGTTGGGCGCGATGAAGGTGTCGTAGAACTTGCTGATCGCGGCCTCACCGATATGAGGCCGCGAACCCACCGGGTCGTTGACCTGGCCGTAGGTGGCGAAGAGGCCGACCCAGCTGTCCTTGTCGTGTGCACCGACAGCTGCGGGCGACGCCTGAACGGTCGCCAGCAGCTCGTCGGCGAATGGTGCGCTGGACACCGGTTTAGGACAGTGCCCCGAGCACCGCGTCGTAGTCGGGCTCCTGCGCGATCTCGGGCACCAGCTCGGTGTAGGCGACGTTGCCGTCGGCGCCGATCACGACGATCGCGCGGCCCAGCAGCCCGGTCATCGGGCCGTCGGCGATGGTGATGCCGAAGTCCTCACCGAACGCGCTGCGGAATGCCGAGGCGGTGCCCACGTTCTCGATGCCCTCGGCGCCGCAGAAACGCTTCTGGGCAAACGGCAGGTCCTTGGACACGCACAGCACCGGCGCGCCCGCTTCGGCGGCACGCTGGTTGAAGGTCCGCACGCTGGTCTGGCAGACGGGGGTGTCGATCGAAGGAAAGATGTTGAGGATCACCGGCTTATCCCGGTACTGATCGCTGGTCACAGGGCCGAGATCGGCGCCTACCAGCTCAAATGCCGGGGCAGGAGAGCCGACAGCGGGAAGCTCGCCGACCGTGTTGATGGGGTTTCCGCGCAACGTGATCTGTGCCATGGGTCCAGTGTTCCAGAGTTCGTGTGCTGTTTGCATCAGCGGGGTTAGGTTGGAGGCATGACGACGCCCGTCAGCTTCGATAACCGGTTCTTCTCGGCAACGTGGTCCGCCATCGCGCGGCGCGAACCTCCAGAGATCAAGGAGCTGCGCGCCGAGAATCTGCGGGGCCTGACCGGACGCGTCCTGGAGGTGGGCGCGGGCACCGGCTCGAACTTCTCGCTGTACCCGAACACCGTGACGTCGGTGACGGCCCTGGAACCCGAATCCGGGCTGCGTCCGCAGGCCGAGGATGCGGCCGCTGCCGCTGCGATCCCGGTGACGGTGACCGCCGGCGTGTTCGAGGATCTCACCGTCACCGGCGAGGACCGATTCGATGCGGTGGTGTGCTCGCTGGTGTTGTGTTCGGTCGGTGACCCCGATCGTGCCGCCGCGCAGGCATTCGAAGTGCTCAAGCCCGGCGGTGAGGTGCGTTTCTTTGAGCACGTCGCCCACGGGGGCGCGCTCGGAGTGGCTCAGCGCGTGGTCGACGCGACGTTCTGGCCCCGATTGTTCGGGAATTGCCATACGCACCGCGACACGCTGGCAGCGCTCGAGCGGGCCGGGTTCCAGATCGAGGAACGGCGCGACGACTGGCTGAAGATATTCGGAATCCCGATGCCGTCCTCGTCGATCGTGATCGGCCGCGCGGTCAAACCCGCGTAGTGCAGACGCGCTGGGAGCGCCCGCGGATCAACCGAATTCGACGACCGTCATCGCCGGCCTGATCCGGTCAGAGAACGGCAGGTCGTAGAACAGGGGCGTGGCCAGCTTCAGGAAGTTTCCACGTCCGGGAGGCATCCGCACCTCACGCACCGTGCGCACGCCGTCAAGGGCCCGTAGCTGTCCGTATTGGTGCGCGGTGAAGGAGAACGGCATGGGCGGCACCGTGTAGTGCTCGCTGAGCTTCCAGCCGCGCCGCTGCGAATAGACGCTCATCAACCAGGGGATGGTGTCGAAGACCATCCACCCGCCGGGAAAGCGCTTAGCGCAGGCGGCGATGAGGTCGAACA
Organism: Mycobacteroides chelonae; assembly: GCF_016767715.1. NCBI lineage: Bacteria > Bacillati > Actinomycetota > Actinomycetes > Mycobacteriales > Mycobacteriaceae > Mycobacteroides > Mycobacteroides chelonae. The sequence continues at coordinate 1,312,430 of NZ_CP050145.1, forward strand.
CCACATCGCGCTCCAGGTACATAAACAGCCCCTCGGCGGTGATCAGGACGCCGTTGGAGTCGTCGACCTGGTCCATCCAGGAGTGCTCGAGTGCGGACTGCGCGATGTAGCGGAGCCGATCAGAGGGCGGAAGCAACTGCTGACGCAACCGCACGATGGGTTCCAGGTCGACGGACAACCAGTTCAGCTCGCCGTTGTCGATGCGCCAGAAACTGGTCTGCAGACCCTCGGCCAGCGCCACCACCGTGGCACGTGGGTGAGCCGCGAGATAGTCGTTGGAAATGTTGTCAAAGGTCAACGCCCGCAGCGCGATTCCCTGGTGGGTGCGACCAAAGTGGTGGTAGTCGTAATCGAGGCTGTCGCGCAGCACGATAGCCATCGGGTCCTCAAGAACGCCGTCGGGCCGGTTCGCCTCGGTGGCCCGCTGATTCAGCGTGATGAGCGCGGTCTCCGACACCCCGTCGAGGTGGCGGGCATCAATGGCAGCCATGCCAGCCACAGTACTAGCGAACGAGTTTGTGCAACGTCCGCAGGTTGCGGGTGGTCGTCGTCGACTTGTACCGCTTCTTGCCCATCGTCTTACCGACGGGGCTGGCCAGGGTCTGCGACTTGGGCACCTGCCAATACAGCACGCCATCACCGGCGGCGATGCGTTCACTGTCATCGAGCTCGCCGCCAAGGGCTGCCAGTTCGGTGAGCACCGCAGGGTCGCTGCAGAACATCACGTAGGAGTGCACGTCCTCGATATCAGGCTCCCACGGGAACGCATCGATGATGCGGCCGACCGTGTCCAGGTCGTACACCAGCACCCAGGCCTCGTAACCGAAGCGATCGCCGAGTACCCGCTGTAGCCGTTCCTTGACCGCGGAGGCGGTATCGCTAGAGTCCAGCAGCACATTGCCGCTGGCGAGAATTGTTGTCACACCAGCGAATCCATCAGCGGTGAGGGCGTCGCGGACATCGGCCATCTTCATGGTGATGCCACCAACGTTCACTCCGCGCAGCAGGGCGGCGTACCTGGTCACGGCTATCCGAACTGCAGCAGCGTCATGGAGGGACGTGTCCGGCGCAGAAATCCACGATCAAGGCGCTTGGAGTTGACGAACTTCCAGAGACCACGGCCGGGCTGCAGCGGTATGTCGACGGCGGCCACCACTCCCGGAATTGACGTCAGGGCCTCGCCTTCGTCGGGAGTCAGCGCGAACGGCATCGGCGGGGCCACATAGCGGTCCGACAACCTGAGCCCCTGCAGGGTGCGCCTGCTGAACCAGTGCGGAATGTTGTCGAACATCATCTGGCCACCGGGAAAACGCTTGGCGCAGGCCTCGATCAGCCCCAGAGATTCCTCCGGCTGCAGGTACATAAGTAGGCCCTCGGCTGTGATGAACGCGCCCTCTGAGGCGTCGACCCGATCGATCCAACTCAGGTCCAGGGCCGACTGTGCCAGCCCGACGATCCGCTGGTTCTCCGGCAGTAGTTTGTTGCGCAGTTCCATCACCGGCGGCAGATCAACTGAGTACCAAGTGAATTGGGCTGTGGGTTCGGCGCCGCCAAGGCGCCAGAAGCTGGTCTGCAGGCCCTCGGCAAGTGCGACGATCGCTGCCCGGGGATGCGTCGCCAGATACACACGTGCCTGCGTGTCGAAGGCCAGTGCCCGCAGCCCGTGCGATTGCGACGGGCGCCCGAACTTGCGGTAGTCGTACTCGATGGCATCGAAGAGTTCCGCGGCCAGCGGATCCTTGATCACACCGTCCGGCCGCTTGGCTTCGGTTCCGCGGTTGTGCAGAGTCCACAGGGTGGTAGCCGAGACGCCCTCCAGGCTGTCTCCGCTGATCCTCGATGAGCCGCTGGGGCGAAGAGCATCAGACTCGGTCATGACGCTGATGCTAGTGAAATGGGGCGACGATAGGACTGCCCCTTGGTTAGGCTGACCGGTATGACCGAATCGAAGGCGGGCGGAGACTCGGCCGCGGATGATGCCAAGCGCAAGTTCCGCGAGGCCCTTGACCGCAAGAACAACAAGGCCAACGCCGCCGCCGACCACAAGGACACCGCAAGGAAGCCGACCCATGCACATGGCCGGGCCGGCTCGCATCGCGAATTCCGCCGTAAGAGCGGTTAAGCCACTCGCCTCTGGCTGGCCAGTGACCGGGCGATGATCAGCCCGGCCAGCACCACCACCCAGCACACGAGGCCAAAGCCCTTGAGCCCCCACACCACTGACGCCAGGGTGAACCCGCCGGCGGCCATCAGCGCTACCCCGACGGCCGCGCTGCGCACACCGGGATGCGCGACGTAGCCGCCGTCCCAGCCGGGCAAGGGGTTGTTCTCCAGCGGCCGCAGGGCCAGGAAGAGGCCCGTCACCAGGATGGTCATCGTCACCACCTGAAGCACTGACAAGAAGACGAAATTCGTTGCCGTGGTGTCGTATCGGGGGAATCCCAGGAAATCGAACACCAGGTGCATGCCCAGCAGCGCGGGCATGTGCCAGAGGTACAGCGTCATCGCGCCCGAGTTGCCGATGGCCACGGCCCACCAGACCCGTGGGCGCTGAGCCCATCGATTGATGGCAGGCATCGCTGCGATGGCCAATGCCGACAGGACGATCGCGTGCCCGGCCAACACCAGCGACGGCGGGATCATGTTCGGCACCTTCTGGCCGGCCACCCCGACCAGGCTGATGGTGTACGGGCCGAATGTCACCAGCGCGATGTTGATCGCGAAAACAGCTGCGGCGAGTATCAGCGCCGCCTTCTGGGTGATCAGCTGCCGGCGGTACCCCACGCCTAGAACCGCCGGCAGCAGCCACACCACGAAGTTCACGTATCCGATGCCGGCGGGAGCCCCCAGCCCCAGCCGCAGCACGTCAACTGCCGCGATACCCAGATAGATCCCGGCCAGCGCGCCGAGCATGCTCCGCGCGGTCGTGATGCGGGCAAGCAGCGGAACCGCCGCTAGCACCAGCACGTAGGCGCCCAGGAACCACAGGAGCTGGGTGCTTACCCCCGCGACCGGCTCGTATACGTGCAGCGGCAGGATCTGCCGGAGAATCAGCAGCGCCACCGCCCAGAAGCCCAGGTAGTAGAACACCGGGCGGTACAGGCGGGTGCAGCGGTGCATGAGCCAGGATCCCCAGCTGGTTCCGGGCTTCCAGGAGCCCACGCTCGCGGCAACCCCGGCGAAGAAGAACAGCGGCATGATCTGGAAAACCCAGGTGAGTGCCTGGAAAACGGGGCGACCGTTGAGCAGGTTGCCCCACAACAACACGCCGTTGTCGATGGCGCTCACCGCCATGACGGTGTGCCCGAGGACCACGCCGACCAGCGACACGATCCGGATCACGTCGAGTGCGCGGTCGCGCGTTGCCGCCGTGGCGGCGCCCACCTCATCGGCGGTGGGCAGGCCCAGAGTCATCGTCATGCACCTAGCGTCGCCGAGTGCCGATCACCGACACAGCGCGTCGCTACGCGATCTCGCTAGGTAGTTTCCCCTGGGCCCGCCGCGTAGGACTAGCCGCCGAGCGCGGCGATGAGGTCCTTGATCTTGGCGGCCTCGTCCTCGGTGACCTGCTCCTCGGACTCGACCGCCGTCAGGAAGCCGACCTTGAGGCCTGCGCCATTGGCGGTTTCCTGTGCGGTGAGCCGGGCGCGCCGACGTGCGGTGTACAGACGCTGGCCCAGCGTTGCGCTGGGGCTGTTGGCCGCATCCTTCATCAGATCGTCGTAGCGATGGCGCACCCCGCTCAGCGCGACGATCACCGACGGCGTCACGCGGCTGCGGCCGGCGGCCTTCGAGATCGCGCCCTCAAGCTTGCGCAGTCCGCTCAGGACGACGGCGACGCGTTCGCCGTATTCGGCGTCGTTGGGTTCGGGCAGGGTGTCGATGGCGGAGGCGTACATGTGCACCGCCGCATCGACGAGGCTGACAATGACTGGGGCTTCGCCGTCATCCGGCACGACTTCAGGCACGACCCATCGACTCCTTCTGAAAAGACCGGTAATGACCCCGAAGTAGGCGGGGGTCGCCGACAACTTAGCGCCGATCCACAGCCCGGACAACCCCTATCGGATGAACGATTTCTGATCCGAGTGTCTAGGCGGGGGTGTGCGAACTGTGCTGTGCTACCAACCTTTTCGGCAGTACAGCTGTGGTCATGGGGTGTGGGGGCAACAGATCTTGATTAGCCGGTGCTCACCGGTGCGTCCGGTTCCACCCGGCGCGGGCGTTCTTGCCAGATGACGGCGATCAGGCACAGCGCGGCCAGGGCGGCCACGGCGAGTGCGAACGTGACGCCCGCGGTGCGCAGTCCCCATGCTTGGGCGGCCAGGCCCTCGCCGATGACCGGTAGCGCGATTCCCACATAGGCGACCACGAAGTAGCTGGAGGTCACTTCGGCACGGTTGTCCTCGGGGGTCCGGTCGGCGATGGAGGCGAGTCCGCGGCTGAAGCTGATGCCCTGTCCGATGCCCACCACGACGGCGCTGGCCAGATACCAGGGCAGTGACGAGGTATGCAGGGCCACCACAACGAGCAGCATCCCGGTCAGCAGGATGGCGCAGCCAAGGATCAGCGCTTTGGCGGCCGGTACCTGCCGGACGAGAATCTGTGCCACACAAGAAGATCCGAAAGTCAGGAAGACACTTGCCCCGGCCACCGCGTGGTTGTCGATGCCGAGTACCCCGGACAGGAACCCGGGTGCCACCGCCGTGAAGGATCCGAGTGCCGCGAATCCCGCGAATCCCGCCGTCGCTGCTGCCGCGAATGTCACCCGGACCTCGGGAGGCAGCGAAAGGCGTTGCACACCAAGTTTTCCGTGCCGCGGTGCGGTCTCGGGTGCCAAGAGCAGCGCGACCACGGCGATCGACACAAGTCCGATATGAACGATGAAGGCCAGATGTGTGGGCCAGGGTGCGTACTGAACGAGAACACCGGCCACCAAGGGGCCCAATCCAAGGCCGCCGGTGTTGGCGATGGTGGCCACGGCGGCGGCCCGTCCCCGCCATTGCTCGGGTGCTGCCTCGATGACGGCGACGGTAGCGGCACCGGTGAAAAACCCTGCGGACAGTCCCGAGACGATGCGCGCGACCAGCAGCAGCGGAACCGAGTCGACGAACAGGAAGATGACCGAGCTGAGGATGGCGAACCCGGCTCCGGTCAGCAACAGTGGACGACGGCCGAGAACATCGGACCAGCCGCCGAACATCAGCAGCGCGAACAGCACGCCTGCGGCATAGGTGGCATAGACGACCGTGGTGGTGAGCACGGAAAAATGCATCTGCTGCGAGTACAACGCGTACATGGGAGTCGGCATTGTGGTGCCGATCATGACCGCCGAGAAGCTGAACGCCAGCAGGATGAACGCGGCTGAGCGGCGCAAGCGAGCAATCACAACCCAATGTAAGTCACGGGCGGGGCTGTCTCATTCCGCCACGATCAGTGCGCAATCGCCTTTTCTGCGCCGATGCCCGTCAGGGAGCGCACCTCCATCTCGGCGTTCAACCCGGGATCGCCCTTGTCGCTGGAGGTGAGCGTCCCGATGATGCCCAGCAGGAAGGCCAGTGGAATCGACACGATGCCCGGATTGGCGAGCGGGAACAAGGCGAAGTCGGCCCCGGGGATCATCGCGGTCTTGGCGCCGGAGACGGCGGGGGAGAAGACGATGAGCACGATGGTGGAGATCAGGCCGCCGTACATGCTCCACAACGCGCCGCGGGTGTTGAACCGCGCCCAGTACAGCGAGTACACGATGGTCGGCAGATTGGCCGCCGCCGCGACCGCGAAGGCAAGCGCCACCAGGAACGCGACGTTCTGCCCGTTGGCCAGGATGCCGAGCCCGATCGCGATGACACCCAGCACCACTGCGGTGATCCGGGACACCCGGACCTGCTCTGCTTCAGAGACATTGTGGCCCTTGATGACCGAGGCGTAGATGTCATGTGCGAAGGAGGCCGATGCGGTGATCGTCAGCCCGGCCACCACCGCGAGAATCGTGGCGAAGGCCACCGCCGAGATCACCGCCAGCAGGATCACTCCGCCGAGTTCGAAGGCCAACAGTGGTGCGGCCGAGTTCTGCCCGCCCGCCGCCGCCAGGATGCGATCGGGTCCGACGAGCGCCGCGGCGCCGTAGCCCAGCGCCAGGGTGAACAGATAGAAGGCGCCAATCAGTCCGATCGCCCACACCACCGAACGCCGCGCCTCCTTGGCGGTGGGCACGGTGTAGAAGCGCATCAAGACGTGGGGGAGGCCGGCGGTGCCCAGCACCAGCGCGAGTCCGAGCGACAGGAAGTTGATCTTCGACGTCAACGAGCCGCCGTACTGGGCGCCCGGCGCCAGAACATCGCGGGACGCAACACCTTTGGTGTGACTGTCGGACACGGCGTGCTGCGCCGCGCCGATGATGTCGGAGAAGTTGAAACCGAACTTGGCGAATACCGCAGCCGTCATGAGCGCGGCGCCGCTGATCAGCAAGACCGCCTTGATGATCTGCACCCAGGTGGTGCCCTTCATTCCGCCCACCAGGACGTAGACGATCATGAGGACACCAACCACGCCGATCACAATCGATTGGCCCCATCGACTGTGAATGTTGAGCAGGAGTGCCACCAGGCCTCCGGCACCCGCCATCTGCGCGAGTAGGTAGAACAGTGACACCGTCAGGGTGGACGTGGCCGCCGCCAGACGCACCGGGCGCTGCCTGAGCCGGAAGCTCAGCACATCGGCCATGGTGAACTTGCCTGTGTTGCGCAGTAATTCGGCCACGAGAAGCAGGGCCACCAGCCAGGCCACCAGGAATCCAATGGAGTACAGGAAGCCGTCATAGCCGTACACCGCGATGGCCCCGGCGATTCCGAGAAAGCTTGCGGCGGAAAGGTAGTCGCCGGCGATGGCGATGCCGTTCTGTGGGCCGGAGAAGGCGCGGCCGCCGGTGAAGAAGCCCTCTGCGGTCTTGTTGCTGCCGCTGGCCCGGATGACGAGGTAGAGGGTGACGGCGACGAAGACGGTGAAGATCGCGATGTTAGTGGCCGGATTACCGACGGTTTCGGCCGCCAGCGTCGATATGGTGCTCATGCCTGTTCCACCTCGGCGCGGATGGCCGCGGCCTTCGGATCCAGCTCGCGGTTGGCGAATCTGACGTAGAGGCCGGTGATGACGAAGGTCGTGAGGAACTGGCCAAGGCCCAGCACGAGTCCCACGTTGATGTTGCCGACGAGTTTGATCGCCATAAAGTCATGGGCGAACGCGCCCAGCACCAGGTACAGGCCGTACCACGCGAGAAAGAATGCCGTCATGGGAAAAACAAAGCGTCGCAATGTCTTCCGAAGTTCCTGAAACTCCGGGCTGCTCTGGATTTCCAGGGCTCGTTCGGTGGACAGCTCGCTAGGATCGATCGCGGTCAACGCTGGCTCCTTATGGGTACCTGTAAGGGTGCTGGGAGAGCGTAATGAGAGCTGAGTCACAGCGGCGGGGTTTCTGGCGCTGGTTTGTCAGGTGTTCACCTGACCGGCTGCGGGAGCGACCGCTCACACGCTCCGGTGTACCGATTCATCCCCGTACTGCTGGTTGACCGCGCGCAAGAACTTCTCGGCATCGGTCGGTTCGACCGGAGGCAGGTGGATTGTTTCGCTGACGATGCCGTCGGGCAGACGTGGCTCGGAGCCGACGTCGGGGATGAAGTTCTTCAGGGCGCCATCGGTGAAGGGCACGCCGGACTTGACCTGATTGTTGGAGACCAGATCGAATGCCCGCGTCATCGCGTCGCGGGATTCCTCGGGCAGCGCAGCTTTGATCGCGGCGATCTCGGTGGCGGACTTCCCATCGAAAGACTGCGCGAACTCGTACAGATACTGCAGCTGGTTGGACGGGATGGTGACGCTCTTACCCGCGGCGAGATCCTTGAGCTGCCGATCATCCAAGAGTGATGCCGCGTTGACCCTGCTCAGCACGCTCTGATCGCGCTGGCTGTCCGCCTGAAAATGCTCCCCGTCCCGATTTCCCTGTGCGGGAGTCAGCCCGCAGAAGGGGTTGAACGAGGCCGCCAACTCATCGCAGATGGCGTCGATCTGCTGCTGGGCTTCCAGTTCGGCGGCCCACCACTTGTCGTAGGCCTTGCGCATCATCCGCGTGAACTTGGCGGCGCTTTGATTCGCCTTCTCGATGACCTCCGAGCTGGCATCGGGCTGCATGTTCCAGCTGACGGTGAGGTCCTCGGCCACGGTGTAGCCGTGGTCGCTGGCCTCGTTGTACAGGTCGACCGCCTCGCGGCGGTACTCAATCGACTGGAACTCCAAGGTGACCAAGGCCTTCGGGGCGTCATCGAGCAGCACCTGGGTGGCCAGGTAGATCGTCTTCTCGTCACTGGCCGCGGTGTCCTGGACCGCGCGCGCGGTTTCACCGTCCCACGGAAGGCCGCCGGGCATGTCGACCGAATGTTTGTAGTCCTGGGCGCGATGTTGCAGTTCGGTGGCGGTCAGCATCGCCAGGCGCAACGGCACGATCGACTGTTCGGGATGGTTGGTCAACAGCCGTCTGGCCGAGTAATCCGACTTCATTGCGGCCTCGACAGGGACGCGGCCGAAAGGATGGTTTGGCGCACGTACTCTTCGGTATCCCCGAACCGGGTCTGTGCTTGCTCGGACAAGTCAGCCATGTTGACGCAGCGCGCCGCGAACATGCGCTGTAGCTCGGGGATGACTTCGGTGACCAGTCGTCTGACGGCGGTCAGCGATGGAGCATCCCCCGCTTCGACCCTCGTGGGGTTGTCGGCCCGGCTGCACAGTTTGTGGGCCTGTTCTCGTAATTCCGGCGACAGCTTGCGCAACGCCTCTAGATCAACGTCCAATTGGCCTGACAGCGGCAGCCTCCCCGAACACTGTGATCTTGGTCGCCCAAGTTGCCGTAGCGTAGCACCGCTGGCGTTGTCAAAGTTCAGAAGGAAGGAATGTCACATTGGCGAAATTGCAGCTTGCGCAAGATCCGGCCGCCGATGAGTTGCTGGAGGAGAATCCGCTAGCGCTTCTGATCGCCATGCTCCTCGATCAACAGATCCCGATGGAAGTGGCGTTCGCCGGGCCGAAGAAGATCGCCGACCGGATCGGCGGTATCGACGCGCACCAGATTGCGGAATACGACCCCGACAAGTTTGTGGCCTTATGCTCCGAACGGCCCGCGATCCATCGCTTCCCCGGCTCGATGGCCAAGCGCGTCCAGGTGCTCGCGCAGGAGATCGTTGATGAGTACGACGGCCGCGCCGAGAACATCTGGAAGACCGGCGATCCGAACGGGGCCGAGCTGCTCAAGCGGCTCAAGGCGCTGCCTGGTTTCGGTGAGCAGAAGGCAAAGATCTTTGTGGCGCTGCTCGGCAAGCAATACGGGGTGCAGCCGAAGGATTGGCGCAAGGCCGCCGGAAATTATGGCGAGAAGGACACCCATCTGTCGGTTGCGGACGTCGTCGACGGCGAGTCGCTGGGGCTGGTGCGCGCCCACAAGAAAGAAATGAAGGCTGCGGCAAAAGCAAAGGCGGCCAAGGCATAAAGCCCTGACCGCCTCGCTTGTGTCGTGAACTACGGCAGCGCCGCGAACAGCGGTGCCGACGGGACCACCCCAACACCGGGAGCGGTCGCGGCGGGCAGCCCGGCGACGGGAGCCGCTGCGGCTGCCGGGATTCCGTTGACCAGGGCCGGCGGAATCAGCGTCTGCTGCACTCCGGCAGGCAGCAGCTTGGGCAGGTTGGTGGCCCACAGATCAACGGTCTGGGTGACACCGTCTGCGCCGGGGATCTGCGAAACGCCGGGCACGCTGCTGGTTGCGGGAACAGACGCGGGGGACAGCGCCTGGGCGGCTGCCGGCGTCAGTGCCTGAGCGGCCGGAGGCAGCGCAGGTGCGGCGGGCGCCAGGCCCGGAACCTGAGCAGCCGGTGCGGCAGGAGCCAGGCCCGGAACCTGAGCAGCCGGTGCCGCGGGAGCGACGGCGGGCAGCGCCGGTGCGGCCGGTGCGGCGATGGCGGCGGGTGCTGCGGGAGCAACCGGTGCGGCGGCGGGCGCGTTACCGAAGCCCGAAGCTGCCTGGCCCAGGATCGCGGCGGGGTTGGTCGGGTTCGGCCCCGGGGCGGGGATGGGGTCAGCGCTGGCGGTCGACGCCAGGCCCAGCGCCAGGCCGGCCGACGCGAAGGCCGCGATCGACGCGCCCATGAAGACGTTGGTGATCCGTGACATATTGAACTCCAATGCTGTTTCGCTAGACGTGATTACTGGTGTTAAACGCCAAGGTAATCCGTTACGCGTGTTACTCAAGTGACGCGTGTGGCGTAGATGGAACCGTTACCAAAACGAGTGAGCGAGGTTATCGAAGCCCCGATGAGAACAGAGCCGACCAGGGCGAATGCCGAGCCCCAGGTTTCGACACGCGGCGCGTCGGCGTGGCGGCGTGTCCGCGAATGGGGTCCGTGGCTGTTGGCGCTGAGTGTCGCGGTGCGCCTCGCCTGGGCGTACCTAACGCCGCACGGTGCCGACCTTGTGGACCTGCATGTGTACGTCAGCGGTCCGGCAACTCTGGGCCACGGCAATCTCTACGAGTTCACCTACCCGGACAAGACGCCGGACTTTCCGCTGCCCTTCACCTATCCGCCCTTTGCGGCAGTGGTGTTCTGGCCGCTGCACCTGCTTCCGTTCAGTCTGCTCGGACTGTGCTGGATTCTGGGCACCATCGCCGCGCTCTACGCGGTGGTCCGGCTGAGTCAGCGGTTACTCGGATTCGACGACGCGCGTGGGGCCGCCGTGTGGACGGCCGTGACCATGTGGACCGAACCGGTGCGTTCGACCCTGGACTACGGGCAAATCAATGTGTTGTTGATGCTGCTGATCTTGCTGGCGGTGACGTCGTCACGGTGGTGGATCTCCGGAACGCTGGTGGGACTCGCAGGCGGGGTGAAGCTGACTCCTTTGGTCTCCGGCCTCTACTTCCTGGGTGCGCGCCGCTGGGCGACCGCCATCTGGGCCGCGGTGGTCTTTGTGCTGACCGTGCTGGTGGGCATCGCGGTGGTCGGGGAGCAGGGGCGCTACTACTTCACCGATCTGTTGGGTAAGCCGGACCGGATCGGGCCGATCGCCACCGTGTTCAACCAGTCCTGGCGGGGCGGGATCTCCAGGATTCTCGGCCACGACGCGGGCTCGGGAGCACTGGTGCTGGTGGCATACCTGGTGACAGCGGTGCTGGCCTTTTTCGCCTGGCGGGCCGTGGACGACAGGTTGGGGCGGATCTGCGTGGTGCAGATGTTCGGTCTGCTCATCTCGCCCATCTCGTGGACACACCATTGGGTGTGGATGGTTCCGTTCATGGTGTGGCTGCTCCACGGGCCCTGGCGAGAAAAACTGGGCGCGAAGATCTTTGGGTACGGATGGCTGGTGCTGTTACTGGTCGGGGTGCCGTGGCTGCTCAGCTTCGCCCAACCGGACATCTGGCGCATCGACCGGCCCTGGCCATTGGCATGGGCCGGGCTGGTGGACATTGTGGCGGCAATGGCGACGTTGACCTGGATGGCGGTGACGGGGATCAGGTCACGGGCTTGGAATCGGGAAGTTTCGCCCACCGGCTAGCGTTGCGGCCATGCCTGAACATTGGACCGTCCTGGTCACCGGTGCTTCCAGCGGGATCGGCGCGAGCGCGGCCCGGATCTTCGTCGAGCGCGGGCACCGCGTCTTCGGTACCAGCCGTAATCCGGACACCATCACCGACCGCATCGCCGGGGTGCAGTATCTGCGGCTGGACCAAACCGACAAGGCCAGCATCGCCGAATGTGTCGCGCAGGCGGGCGAGGTGGACATCCTGGTCAACAACGCCGGAGAAAGTCAGATCGGCGCGCTGGAAGACATCTCCATCGATGACTTCGAGAAGCTGTATACCACCAATGTCTTTGGGCCCGTGGCGCTTACCAAAGCGGTGCTACCCGGGATGCGGGAACGGCGCCGCGGCGCCATCGTGATGGTGGGGTCGATGGCAGGCACCTTGCACGTGCCCTTTCGGTCGACCTACAGCTCGGCTAAATCGGCATTGCACACCGTGGCCGACTGCCTGCGGTACGAGGTCGCGCCGTTCGGGATAACGGTAAGCACCGTGGAACCCGGCGTCATCGCCACGGGGATCGAGACGCGGCGCAATCGCATCGTGGCCGAGGGATCCGCCTACCGCGAAGCATTCCGGACGGTCGACGCGGCCATGGCCGCGCGGGAACAGCACGGCATGGCCACCGATGACCTGGCCCGCCTGGTTGTGGACGTGGCGCTGAATCCGAACCCGAAGCCTTTGTACGCCAAGGGCAGTAACGCCCCGCTCATCATGGCCGCGCAACGGCTACTGCCCGCCCGGCTGTTCCTGAAGTTCTTGGCGCGCATGCACGGACTGAAGGTGGGGTAGGGCGTGTTTCCCATATCTCCCCAAGGGGCCCACCCCACGGGCTCGTCGGATGCCTTCCACTCCAAGGACATCGGCAGGCTGCTGCTGCAATGCCCCGACCGGATCGGCGTGGTCGCCGCCGTCAGCGCGTTCCTGGCCGAGGCCGGCGCGAGCATCATCTCGCTGGCGCAGTACTCGACGGAACCGCAGGGTGGCTGGTTCATGCAGCGCACCGTCTTTCACCGTTCCGGGCTCAGCGCCGCACGCGAAGACATGGAGAAGCGATTCGCTTCCATCGCTGAAGAATTCGACATCCAGTACCGATTCAGTGAGGCCGCCAAGCCCAAGAGAGTCGCGATCATGGTGTCGCGTACAGATCACTGCCTGCTGGACCTGTTGTGGCGCAACCGTCGCGGCGAACTCGACATGTCGATCGTGATGGTGATCTCCAACCACCCCGATCTTGCCGATCAGGTGCGCTCATTTGGGCTGCCCTTCGTGCATATCCCGGCAACTCGCGAGAACCGCGCCGAAGCCGAACGCAAGCAGCTGGACCTGCTGCAGGGAAACGTCGACCTGGTGGTCCTGGCTCGATACATGCAGATCCTGTCGCCGGAATTTCTCAACGAGATCAGTTGCCCGCTGATCAACATCCACCATTCATTTCTCCCCGCGTTCACCGGCGCCATGCCGTATCGCCGTGCGCGGGAACGCGGCGTGAAAATGATCGGCGCCACAGCGCATTACGTGACAGCGGAGCTGGACGAGGGGCCGATCATCGAGCAGGACGTGATCCGGGTCGACCACACGCACACCGTCGAAGACCTGGTGCGGCTCGGTTCCGATGTGGAACGCCTGGTGCTGTCGCGTGCGGTTGCCTGGCACTGCGAGGACCGGGTCATGCGACACGGCAACGTCACCGCGATCTTGTAAAAGTCCGCAGCGCCCGAGTTCCTCGGCATCCACTGTCCTGTTGCCCGCGTCTATGCGACAACTAGGGCAGTGCAGAGCCGGTAACACGTTTGTCGCATAGACGCGGGCAGGGCCGATGTGGCATGGACCTAGCGGTCGGTCTGCGTGTCGATGGTTTCGGCCAGTGCCAGATCCTTGTCGGTGATGCCACCTTCGGAATGCGTGGACAGCACGAATGTCACGGTGCGCCATCGGATATCGATATCGGGGTGATGATCGGCGGCTTCCGCGTGCTCGGCGATGCGGCGTACCGCGTCGATTCCGTCGAGAAAGGCGTCGAACTTGACCGTGCGGCGCAGGGAGTCGCCCTCGCGGGTCCACCCGGGAAGCTCGGCGAGCGCTGCGTTGATCTGGTCATCGGTGAGCAGGGCCATCAACTCAACGTATAGCGTCGACCACCATGGCGATAGTGGTCGCGGGTGCGGTGATCGATGGCGACAAGCTGCTTATCGCGCAGCGGTCCAAACCTGCCGAGTTGGCCGGACAGTGGGAGCTTCCGGGCGGCAAGGTCGCCGAGGGCGAATCGGAGCCACAGGCACTTGCCCGGGAGCTACGCGAGGAACTCGGGATCGAGGTCGAGGTTGACACCCGCATCGGCGAGGACGTCGTCGTCGGGAATCTGGTGCTGCGTGCCTATCTCGCACGCTTGCACGACGGCGGCATCCCGCACCCGCATGAGCATCTGGCCCTGCGCTGGGTCACCGCCGACGAACTCGACACGGTGGAGTGGGTCGCCGCTGACGCGGGGTGGATCCCCGCGCTGCGGGCGGCGCTAGTGGGCCCGCGCCCGGTGTAGCACCTTCTTGAGTTCCTTGTCGGAGAGCCCGTGCTGCTCGGCTTTCTGCATCTTGTGCACCACAAGAGGGCACTTCATACAGCGTGGTTTGCTCTTACAGCACTTCTTCTTGGGCTTGAGTCGTGCGACCTTGCTGGCCTTCACTGAGGGGTCCTACTTCTGGGTCTAAAAGTGTCTTGGGCTGTGTTTGTGTCTATGTCGGGCGTCACACGTGATAACGCCAGTTTCGTGAACAGGGGTCCTCACTGCCAGAATTGGCAGACGTGACCCACAGTTTCCGGAACGTAGCCATTGTTGCGCACGTCGACCACGGCAAGACAACCCTGGTCGACGCGATGCTCAAACAATCGGGTGCGCTCACGCACCGAGGTGATGACGCCGTCGAGCGCCTGATGGACTCCGGTGATCTGGAGAAGGAAAAGGGCATCACCATCCTGGCCAAGAACACCGCGGTGCACCGGCACCATGCGGATGGCTCCATGACGGTCATCAACGTCATCGACACCCCCGGCCACGCCGACTTCGGCGGCGAGGTGGAGCGCGGCCTGTCGATGGTCGACGGAGTGCTGCTGCTGGTGGACGCCTCCGAGGGGCCCCTCCCGCAGACCCGGTTCGTGCTGCGCAAGGCGCTTTCCGCGCACCTGCCGGTGATCCTCGTCGTCAACAAGACCGACCGACCCGATGCGCGCATCGCCGAGGTGGTCGAGGAGAGCCACGACCTGCTGCTCGATGTGGCCTCTGACCTCGATGAGGAAGCACAGGCGGCCGCGGAGAAGGCGCTCGATCTGCCCACGCTGTACGCATCGGGCCGCGCCGGCATCGCCAGCACCACCGAGCCCCCGAACGGGGAGAACCCGGACGGCGAGAACCTCGACCCGCTCTTCGACGTCCTGCTCGAGCACATCCCGCCGCCCAAGGGTGACCCCGAGGCGCCGCTGCAGGCCCTCGTCACCAACCTGGATGCTTCGGCGTTCCTGGGTCGGCTCGCGCTGATCCGCATTTACAACGGACGGATCCGCAAGGGTCAGCAGATCGCCTGGATGCGCGAAGTAGATGGCCACCCCGTCATCACCAACGCGAAGATCACCGAGCTGCTCGCCACCGAGGGTGTCGACCGCAGCCCCACCGAAGAGGCGGTCGCCGGTGACATCGTCGCCGTTGCGGGTATGTCGGAGATCATGATCGGCGACACGCTCGCCGACCCCGATCACGCGCACGCGCTGCCGCGCATCACCGTCGATGAGCCCGCCATCTCGGTGACCATCGGCACCAACAGCTCACCGCTGGCCGGCAAGGTGTCGGGGCACAAGCTGACCGCACGCATGGTCAAGTCGCGGCTGGACTCGGAGCTCGTCGGCAACGTGTCCATCAAGGTCGTCGACATCGGCCGTCCAGACGCCTGGGAGGTGCAGGGCCGTGGAGAGCTGGCGCTGGCCATCCTCGTCGAACAGATGCGCCGTGAGGGCTTCGAACTGACCGTTGGCAAGCCTCAGGTGGTCACCCGGCAGATCGACGGCAAGCTGCACGAGCCGTTTGAGGCCATGACCATCGACTGTCCCGAGGAATTCGTGGGTGCCATCACTCAGCTGATGGCCGCCCGCAAGGGCCGCATGGAAGAGATGGCCAACCATGCCGCGGGATGGGTCCGCATGGACTTCATCGTGCCGTCGCGTGGCCTCATCGGATTCCGCACCGACTTCCTGACGCTGACCCGCGGCACCGGCATCGCGAACGCCGTCTTCGAGGGTTACCGCCCGTGGGCGGGCGAGATCCGCGCGCGGCACACCGGATCGCTCGTGTCCGACCGGACCGGCAGCATCACCCCATTCGCGATGATCCAGCTCGCCGACCGCGGGCAGTTCTTCGTGGAGCCCGGTGAAGACACCTACGAGGGCCAGGTCGTCGGGATCAACCCGCGTGCCGAGGATCTTGACGTCAACGTCACCCGCGAGAAGAAGCTGACGAACATGCGCTCGTCGACCGCCGATGTCATGGAGACCCTGGCACGGCCCATCGAGCTCGACCTCGAGCAGGCCATGGAGTTCTGCGCGGCCGACGAATGTGTCGAGGTGACCCCGGAAATCGTGCGCGTGCGCAAGGTTGACCTGGATGCCAACACCCGGGCGCGCAATCGCTCACGCGCGAAGGCAGCCGCCAACAACAGCTAGGTTTGGCCGATGGCCTGTCGTATCAGCGAGCTCGTGCTCGATTGTCGCGACCCGGAGGCGCTGGCACGGTTCTGGTGCGAGGTTCTGGACTTCGTCGTGCTGAGTCGTGAGGAAGACGGCTCGCTGGAGATCGGACCCCGCGAGGGGTTCGGCGGCCCGCAGCCGACGCTGTTCCTGAGTTTCAGTGCTGAGCCGCGCTCCGGGAAATCGCGGCTGCATATCGACGTCAACCCCACCGACCGCGATCAGGACGCCGAGCTCGAACGCCTCCTGAAGCTCGGCGCACGTCCGGCCGACATCGGTCAGACCGGCCAGGAGCAATGGCATGTCTTGGCCGACCCCGAAGGCAACGAGTTCTGCCTGCTCAAAGCTCGCCTCAAGGAGCTTTGAGGCTCGCTGTCTCGCATCGCCGCCGGAATGGGAGCAGACTGCATGGCGTTGTTGATTTCAACTCCATCAAGCGCCTCGTGGTTCACAACGCACAGCGGTATCTCGTCAACCCGGTGGGACGAAAACTGCCGGTCGTGATGCTGGAAACCACAGGCCGCAAATCCGGACAGCCGCGGCACACCGCGATCGGCGGGCGCCTCGTCGGTGACCAATTCTGGTTGGTCTCCGAACATGGCGATCACTCCGACTATGTGCGCAACATCAAGGCCAACCCGGCGGTGCGGCTGCGAATCCGCGACCAATGGCGCACCGGCACCGCGCACCTGCTTCCCGAGGATGACGCCCGCGCGCGGCTGCAGCAGCTGCCGACGGCCAATAGTGCGGTGGTCCGTGCCGTGGGCACCGAACTTTTGACCGTCCGGGTCGACCTCGACTGACTTTGGTAACGGCGGTTGCCCTGGCTCAATGAACTCGTTTGAGGGATAACGGCTTTCGCGATCACTCGAAGGGGCCTGTGGGTACTATCGCGATATGGAGCAGACCCAGCCCACATCGCGCATCATCGAACAGAACGTGGCGGCGGCGCAGGAGCTTCCGTTCGCCAATACCGCGGACCAGGACGACGCCGACAGGGGATTCATCGCGGCCCTGGAACCGGGCATCGTCACCGATGATTCCGGAAAAACAGTGTGGGACAACGACTCCTACGGCTTCTTGCGTGACAGCTGCCCGGCATCGGTGCACCCGAGCCTGTGGCGGCAGTGCGGCCTGAACATCAGGCAGGGGCTGTACCTCGTCACTGAGGGCATCTACCAAGTACGCGGCCTGGATATCTCCAACATGACGCTCGTCGAGGGGGAGCGCGGGGTCATCGTGATCGACCCGCTGGTGTCCGCGGAAACCGCCGCTGCCGCATTGGCGCTCTACCGGAGTCATCGGGGCGATCGCCCGGTGACCGGGCTGATCTACACCCATTCCCACGCCGACCATTTCGGGGGCGCGCTGGGGGTGGTGAGCGCGGAGGATGTCGAGGCGGGTCACTGCCCAGTCCTGGCCCCGGCGGGATTCCTGGAACATGCGGTGGCCGAGAACGTGTATGCGGGAACCGCGATGACGCGCCGGGCTGTGTACATGTACGGTGCCGTGCTGCCGAGGGGGCCGCTGGGGCAGGTGGGCTCCGGCCTGGGCCAAACCAATTCCATCGGCACCGTCACGCTGATTCCGCCGACTCTCGACATCACCCATACCGGGCAGGAAGAGACCATAGACGGAGTGCGCATGGTCTTCCAGCTCACGCCGGGCACCGAGGCGCCCGCGGAGATGAATTTCCACTTCCCGCAGCGCCGCGCGCTCTGTATGGCCGAGAACGCCACGCACACCCTGCACAATCTGCTGACCCTGCGCGGCGCACTGGTCCGTGATCCGCACGTGTGGGCGCGCTACATCACCGAGGCCATCAACCTGTACGCGCGTGCTTCCGACGTGGTGTTCGCCTCGCACCATTGGCCCACCTGGGGGACCGAACTTCTGGTGGAATACCTTGCCCTGCAGCGAGATTTGTATGCCTACCTGCACGATCAGACGCTGCGCCAGCTCAACCAGGGGCTGGTGGGCTCCGAGATCGCCGAGTCGCTGCAGCTTCCCCCGGCCCTTGCCAACGCGTGGCATGCGCGCGGCTACTACGGGTCGGTCAGCCACAACGTCAAGGCGATCTACCAGCGCTACATGGGCTGGTTCGACGGCAATCCGGCGCACCTCTGGGAGCATCCACCGGTCGCGAACGCGCAGCGGCACGTCGAGTTCATGGGTGGCGCCGAGGAGGTGCTACGTAAGGCGCGCATCGCCTTTGAGGAGGGCGACTATCGATGGGTGGCCCAGGTGGTCAACTATGTGATCTTCGCCGATCCGGCCAACGAAGCGGCCAAGGCGTTGCAGGCCAGCTGTTTTCAGCAACTCGGTTACGGATCGGAGAACGCCACCTGGCGTAATTTCTACCTAATGGGCGCCTACGAACTGTCTCATGGCAACGTCGGGACTCCCATCACGGTCGGTTCGCCCTCGGTGGTGGCGGCGCTGACGGTGGATCAGGTCTTTGACGCGCTTTCGCTGCGCATCAACGGCCCGAAGGCCTGGGATGAACGCTTCGTCAGCGATTGGCGTTTCACCGACGAGGATCGCGTGCACCGCGTGGAGCTGCGCAACGGCGTGCTGGTGCACTATGACCGGCCCGCGGACATCAGTGAGGCCGACGTGACCTTCACTCTTACCCGGCCGATCCTCATCAAGGTTCTGCTGGATGGCACGGACCCGGCGCAGCTTGTCGCTTCGGGCGAGATCACCGTGGACGGCGACGTGACCGGATTCGCGCGGCTGGTCGCCGTGCTCGATCAGCCCGATCCCAACTTTGCGATCGTGACCCCCTGACCGGTTGCCGCGGGCGCCACGCGCCACCCCACCGATAAGGTTGGTCCTCATGCTGATCGAGTCACCGCGCCTGCGACTGTGCGCAGTACTCGGTGTGGTGCTGCTCGCGGGGTGCTCCGTCAGCGCGCCACCGGCCGTGCAAGGCAGCGAAACCACCAATTCCACGACACCGCCGCCGCCCAAAAAAGAGCAGATCGTGGTGGGTATCGATTCGATCGGCGCCGGATTCAATCCGCACCTGCTGTCGGATCAGTCACCGGTGAACTCCGCGATCAGCTCGCTGGTGCTGCCCAGTGCCTTCCGCCCGGTGCCCGACTCGACGACCACCACCGGCTCACGCTGGGAGCTGGACCCGACGCTGCTGGTATCGGCCGAAGAGACCAGCCAAGAACCCTTCACGGTCACCTACACGATCCGTCCCGAGGCGCAGTGGACCGATAACGCGCCCATCGGTGCCGACGATTTCTCCTACCTGTGGCAACAGATGCTCGTTCAGCCCGGGACCGTCGACCCGGCGGGCTACGGAAACATCACCGACGTGCAGTCACGTGACGGCGGCAAGCGTGTGGTCGTCACCTTCGACCACAGATACCCGGCCTGGCGCGAGCTGTTCACCGATCTGCTGCCCGCGCACATCGTGAAGGACATTCCGGGCGGGTTCGCCTCCGGGCTGATCAAGTCGATGCCCGCGTCCGGGGGACGCTTCCGGGTCGACGCGATCGACCCCCAGCGTGACGAGATCCTGCTCGCCCGTAACGACCGGTACTGGGCCAAACCCGCGGTTCCCGACGAAATCCTGTTCCGGCGTGCAGGCGCGCCCACGGTGCTGGCCGACTCGATCCGTAACGGGGACACCCAGGTAGCCCAGGTGCACGGCAGTGCGGTGACCTTCGCTCAGCTGTCCAACATTCCCGGCGTGCGCACCGCGCGCATCGTCGCGCCGCGCACCTTGCAGCTGACCTTGCGCGCCGGACAGCCCACGCTCACCGATGCCAAGGTGCGCCGCGGGCTGCTCGGACTGCTGGATGTCGGGCTGCTGGCCGCGGTGGCCGCCGGCAACGACAACGCCGTCACCCTGGCGGCGGCACAGGTGCGTTCCCCCTCGGACCCCGGATACAAGCCCACCGCGCCCACTGCTCTCACCCGCGACGCGGCCCTGGCGTTACTCAAAGAGGCCGGATATGAAGCCGTCGAGGTACCGCCGGCACCCGGCGCCCCGGCAGGTCCGCCACAGATCACCCGGGACGGCGAGCCGCTGAGCCTGGTGATCGGTGCCGCTGCCAACGATCCGACGTCGGTCGCCGTCGCCAACACCGCCGCCGATCAACTGCGCAATGCCGGAGTGCGGGCCAGCGTCCTAGCCCTCGACCCGCCTACGCTGTACGGCCAGGCGATTCCGGACGGCCGCGTCGACGCCATCGTCGGCTGGCACCAGTCGGGCGGAGACCTCGCCACCGTGCTGGCCTCCCGCTACGGCTGCCCGGCACTGCAATCGAGCAAGCTGCCCGAGACCCGCACCACGACACCGCCCCCGCCACCGGCGAGCAATACGCCGGCGCCGCCTGCGCGGGAAGAATCCGTTCGCGCCCCGAGCAATCTCACCGGGTTGTGCGATGAGGGCCTGCAGGCCAGCATCGACGCCGCGCTCACCGGGCAGGCCGATGTGGGCAAGGTCGTCGATCAGGCCGAGCCGCAATTGTGGAAGATGGCAACGGTGTTGCCGATCATGCAGGACACCACCATCGCCGCGGCCGGGCCCAGTGTGCAGAACGTCGAGCTGACCGGTGCGGTTCCGGTGGGAATCGTGGCCACGGCAGGAGAGTGGAAGAAGACCCGCCCATGACCCGCCGTCTGATGCTCGTGCACGCGCACCCCGACGATGAATCCCTGACGACCGGCGGAACCATCGCGCGGTATGCCGCCGAAGGCGCCGACGTCAAGGTTGTCACCTGCACGCTCGGCGAGGAAGGCGAGGTGATCGGCGACCGCTGGGCACAGCTCGCCGTGGACCACGCCGATCAACTCGGCGGGTACCGCATCGCGGAATTGTCTGCCGCGCTGAAGCACCTCGGGGTCGAGCAACCTGTTTTTCTTGGCGGTGCCGGGCACTGGCGTGACTCCGGCATGGCCGACACCGGGCCACTGCATCCGCGGGCATTCGCCGGTGCCGATGTAGACGATGCCGTCGCGGAACTGACGCGATTGATCGACGAGCACCGCCCGCACGTCGTCATCACCTACGACCCCTTCGGGGGATATGGGCATCCCGACCACATCCAGGCGCACACGGTGACCACCGCTGCGGTCGAGCAGGCCTCCTGGAAGGTGGCCAAGCTGTACTGGACCGTCATCGCCACCAGTGCGCTGAGCGCGGGACTCGCCGCGATGAAGCAGCTGCCTCCGGGATGTGAGCCGGCCCCCGTCGACGTCATACCCACATATGCCGACGAGCAGATCAGCGCCGCCATCGACGTCTCGGCCTATCGCGACGCCAAGGCCGCCGCGCTGCGCGCGCATGCCACTCAGCTCACCGTCTCCGAGGACGGGACCTCGCTGGCGCTGTCGAACCTGATCGCGTTGCCGCTCGCGGACATCGAGCATTTTGTGCTGGTGCGTGGTGTGGCCGGTGTCGACACCGGATGGGAATCAGATCTGTTCGCCGGCGTGGAGTTGTAAGCTCGATCCATGCCACCTGATCCGGACCTGGACCCCAACCAGCAGCATTGGCAAGACCGGCTGGACAACTTCCAATGGGTCGTCGGCTCACTCGTGGCCCAGCTCGACTCCGTCCCGATTTAGACGCCTGAACGTTTATCTGCGCGCGTTCGTACTGACCGCGCTCGTTGTCGACGGCATCATCAGTGCCATTTTCGGCGCTGCTCTGCTCAACACGCGCTTTGGCGGGGTTCTGGTTCCGCTGGGCCTGGTCATCAGCGCTGTCCTCAACGTGGTGCTGGTGTGGTGCGCGCTGCAATGGGCACCGTCGACCCGATGGTCGGGGGCACCGCTGTGGGCGTTCGTGGCGACCACGACGCTGCTGTTGTTCGGCGGGCCCGGCGGTGACGTGATTTTCAGCGGGTTTGGGCCCGTGCTGCTGTTGGCGTTCGGTGTGCTGCCCGCGGCATATGTCCTACGGCGGGCGAACGTCTAGCCCAAGTACTCAGACTCGAGGACCAGGTCCTTCACCAATGTCTGGTACTCGACATGGGTCTCGTGCTCGATGGTCTGCCAGCGCTTTCCCTGCTGTTCCTTCATGTACGCGCGGTACTTGGGGGAGCCGGGGAAGCCGACGTTGTCGGCCACCACGATCGTGCCCGGATGCAGCCAGCCCCGTTCCATCAGCCGCTGCAGGTCGTCGAGGTAGACGTCCTTCCAGTGGTCGATGAACACGAAGTCCAGGCATCCCTCGGTGAATCCGTAGTCCTTGGTCAGTGTGTCCAGGGTGGTGCCGTCGTCGGCTGTGCCGGTGAGGCAGGTGGTGCGGTCGGCCAGCCCGGCGTGGGCCCAGACCCGGCGGGCCACCGAGGCGTTGGCCCCCGACTTCTCGATGGAGAAGAACTTGGCGCCGGGAGCCGCACGCGCGATCCGTAGCCCGCTGTAGCCGCAGTACGCGCCCAGTTCGAGGGCGATCTTGGGGTTGGCGCGTTTGACGGCCGCGTCGAGCAGCTGCCCCTTCTCGTCGCCGACATTCATCAGAATCGATTGGTCATACGCGAAGTTGTCGATGGCGTTGATCGCGGCGTCGACATCCCCGGCCGGGGCGGTGGCGATGACGTGCTCGGCGGTGGCCTCTTCACGGCCATCGCCCATCTGACCAGTGCGCATGACGTTCAGCCCGCCGAACACCGCACGCAGAAACGAATACCGCAGAAACGGAAGTTTCTGCTTGAGCGTTCTCGTAAGACTCACGAAGATCAGCCTAGCCATCCCGAGTGTTTTCGCAGCGTGGTCCCGTTGATGAACCCCCGAGTGGTGGGGCTTTTGGTACGGGCGGATGATCTGGGGGTGACCGACGGTTCTACAAACGTGCCCGACGACGTAACGCCGCTGCCGAATCCCGCCTTTCCCGCGCCGAAAGCGGCATCTTCTGTTCCGGATGCCGCACGCGCAGGTGGCTCATCGCCCGCACTGAGGCGGGTGCTGCGCCGCGCCCGCGATGGCGTGACGCTGAACGTCGATGAGGCCGCGCTCGCGCTGACCGCGCGGGGAGACGATCTGGTCGACCTGATGGCCAGTGCGTCGCGCGTGCGCGACGCCGGGCTGGAGTCGGCCGGGCGTCGCGGCGCGGCCGGGCGCCTGCCGGTCTCCTATTCGCGCAAGGTCTTCATTCCGGTTACCCACCTGTGCCGGGACAAGTGCCATTACTGCACCTTCGTGACGGTTCCGGGCAAGCTGCGCGCGCAGGGCCAGGGCATGTACCTGGAGCCCGACGAGATCTTGGACATTGCCCGTCGCGGCGCCGAATTGGGTTGCAAAGAGGCCTTGTTCACGCTGGGCGATCGGCCTGAGGACCGCTGGCCGGAGGCCAAACAGTGGCTCGATGAGCGTGGATACGACACCACGCTTGATTACGTGCGGGCCATGTCGATCCGGGTGCTGGAAGAGACGGGACTGCTGCCGCACCTGAACCCGGGCGTGATGACGTGGTCCGAGCTGGCACGGCTCAAGCCGGTGGCGCCTTCGATGGGGATGATGCTGGAAACCACGTCGCGGCGGCTGTTCGAGACGCGGGGCGAGGCGCACTATGGCAGCCCCGACAAGGACCCCGCGGTGCGGCTGCGCACGCTGACCGACGCCGGCCGGCTGTCCATCCCCTTCACCACCGGGCTGCTGGTGGGCATCGGGGAGAACCTGACCGAACGGGCCGAGACCATTCACGCGATCCGGAAGGTACACAAGGAGTTCGGGCACGTGCAGGAAGTGCTTGTGCAGAACTTCCGCGCCAAGCCGGACACCGCGATGAAGTCGACGCCCGACGCCGATATCGACGACTTCCTGGCCACCATCGCCGTGACCAGGCTGGTACTGGGTCCCAAGATGCGGGTGCAGTCGCCGCCAAACCTGGTGTCCCGCAGTGAATGCCTCGCGCTCATCGCGGCGGGTGTGGACGACTGGGGCGGTGTCTCGCCGCTCACGCCCGACCACGTCAATCCCGAACGCCCCTGGCCCGCAGTGGACGATCTGGCCGACGTGACCGCCGAGGCCGGATACGACCTGGTGCAGCGGCTCACCGCGCACCCGCAGTACGTGCAGGCGGGGGCGGCGTGGATCGACCCGCGGGTACGTGGACACGTGGAGGCCCTGGCCGACCCGGAAACCGGTTACGCCCTGGATATCTCGCCGACGGGATTGCCCTGGCAGGAGCCCGACGAGACCTGGGAGTCGACGGGCCGGGTAGACCTGCATGAGGCCATCGATTCGGAGGGCCGCAACACCGACACTCGTAGCGATCTGGCGAGTGCCTTCGGGGACTGGGAATCCATCCGCGAACATGTTCGTGAACTGAATGCGCGTGCCCCGGAAAAGGTGAGCGGTGACGTGCTGGCGGCGCTGCGCTCCGCCGAGAGAGATCCGGCCGGCTGCAGCGATGACGAGTACCTGGCGTTGGCGACCGCCGAGGGTCCGGCTATGGATGCTGTTGCCGCGCTGGCTGATTCGATCCGCGCGGATGTGGTCGGTGACGACGTCACGTACGTGGTGAACAGGAACATCAACTTCACCAACATCTGCTACACCGGCTGCCGTTTCTGCGCCTTCGCGCAGCGCAAGGGCGATGCCGACGCCTTCTCGCTGTCGGCCGAGGAGGTCGGAGACCGCGCCTGGGAGGCGTATGTCGCCGGTGCTACCGAGGTCTGCATGCAGGGCGGTATCGACCCGGAGCTGCCGGTCACCGGGTATGCCGATCTGGTGCGCGCGGTCAAGAAGCGGGTGCCCAGCATGCACGTGCACGCCTTCAGCCCGATGGAGATCGTCAACGGTGCGTCCAAGGGTGGCCAGAGCGTTCGTGAGTGGTTGACCGAACTGCGCGCCGCAGGTCTGGACACCATTCCGGGCACCGCCGCCGAGATCCTCGACGACGAGGTTCGGTGGGTGCTGACCAAGGGCAAGCTGCCCGCGTCGGAATGGATCGATGTCATCAGCACCGCGCACGAAGTGGGGCTGCGGTCCAGCTCCACCATGATGTATGGGCACGTCGATACGCCCAAGCACTGGGTGTCGCATCTGCGGGTTCTCTCCGGAATTCAGGACCGCACAGGCGGATTCACCGAGTTCGTACCGCTGCCGTTCGTGCATCAGAGCGCCCCGCTGTACCTGGCGGGCGCCGCGCGGCCCGGGCCCACCAACCGTGACAACCGGGCGGTGCACGCATTGGCGCGCATCATGCTGCATGGGCGTATCCACAACATCCAGACCAGCTGGGTCAAGCTGGGTATCGACGGCACACGGGTGATGCTCGAAGGAGGTGCCAACGATCTGGGCGGCACCCTCATGGAGGAGACCATCTCCCGGATGGCCGGATCTGAACACGGATCCGCCAAGACCATCGCCGAGCTGGAAGAAATCGCCGACGGCATCGGACGCCCCGCAGTGGAACGCACCACCACCTACGCGCGGCGGCCGTCCGCCGCGTAAAGCTTGGCTACGCTGAAGCCTTCACTGAGTCTGCTCGGGTGAGGCAGTTGACGTCGTGACCATCCCCGCGTGTGCCTGAGTCGCGAAGGCGCCCGACGAGGATCTCGCACGTGATGGATTCAGCCGACCAACGCGGTACGGGTAGCGCCTACCCGGAGTGGTCCACTGATGGCAGTTCATAACTCTGGGGCTGACCGCGTTCCTTGTTCATGCCTGCCTGCGCCAAAGCGTATGGGCGGCATTGCATACTGCCCTTACAGGTCGGCATCGACGTATCTCGGAAAGTACCGATAGAGCGCGGCATATCTTGCTGATTGACTTTGAGGTATTCCTACGTCAGTGGCGTTTATTTCGTTTTCTGACGGGAGGAAAGAATCGAGATGCCTGATTTCTTTGGGTGTTAATTTAGGCACATTAATTCTATACGCGTCATTGTCCGATCGATGAAAATCGAACTTGTCGAAGGCGCATGCGCGATACCCTGTCTCGTCTGATTCATTCAGAATGATGCCGCCGACGGTGAGCATCTTTACTCCGTCCGCGTATTGGAAATTGAATATCTGCTGATAATGAACTTTTAGTTCGTTATCTTTGAGTGTGTTGCGTTCGCGGATCGCAGTACGGATACGCTCGTCGATAATGTCTCGGTAGATCCCAGCTAGGCTCCATCCTCCGAGCTGGTTCGCTGTCACCTGTGCTGGCGCATAGGTATCTAGGCGATTCCGCAGGTCGTCCACTCTTTCGTCTAGCTTGCTATTAGGGTGCGCTGACGAAGAGATAAGAATGATGCTGCCCGATGGCATGTTCCGTACACATAGTGCAAGGTCATCGAGCATCGAAAGTTCTAGCGGATCGTCGTAATCGAGCCAGGTTATCGTTTTCTGGGTCCATGCGAGCTCAGGCAGAATCTCTGACGATTCACCAAACTTTAATTCAATAGCCGCAAATGGCCTGTTGAATTCGAACCTGTCCTTGTCGTCTATTTCGCGCTCGATCGACACCATTGACTGTATATTTAACGCACGGTGAAATAGGGCGAAGTCTGCGAAGTATGGAGACCCGAAGCCGATATATTGGTAATGACGCAGGGAGCTTGCCCGATCTAATGCTCGAAATGCGTCGGCTAACATCTTACGTTCGACCGCCTTAGCAGGCCTTAATCGGTAGTCGATGGCCTCGTAGCTGGGCTTCGCGTTACTCATCGTCGTCGCCGAACTCAGCTTGATAGAAATAGTCGAAGGTTCCCTCGCCAACTTCGCGGTTTGAAGATACCTCAAGCCAAGCCTTGGCCTTTTCGATCTGAGCCGCTGGCCTCGAGTACTGGATAGATTTCGTGGTTGATTTTGGCTTCGCTGTCCGGCTCGGGGAGACAAATTTAGGGGATTCTGGGACTGAGCTGATAGGAGCCGTGCTCTCCCTCTCCGCCTTCCGCACCATCTTCTCAAGGTCTTCCCTGTCTGGATGATCCTTTTCATTATCGAGGGCGTTGAGGAAATCAATCACGGGTCGCGCTACTTCGATCATTTTTGGACGTATGGCGCGGTACATCCGGTGGTCGCCATCGATGCCTTCTTTGGTTGTGGTCCATGGAAGTTTTTCGACATCGGAGCTTTCAAAGAATACGTAGCCCCTAAAACGGGCAAACTGATTGTGATACCGCGGGAGTGTCTTTCCATTCCCTTCTCCCCAACCAGTTATCGACGTTTGATCTGGGCCTAATATGAGCCTTCCGTTGCAGTAAATGTACCAGCCAGCGGATGCGGGGGCTGACCGGTCTATTCCTGCAAATATTTCAATATGCACTGGACGGTCAGAGGATTCGTCAAGCGTCTCGATAAGATGTGCGGGCTGAAGCTCGTTCGCGGAGATTAATGTCTGAATGTTGACATTAACCGGAATGGAATTCAATGTAATAGATAGACCGTCATTTATGGTCGCTTGGTGTGTGCGGGCGAGTTCTTCGATAAGTTCGTTATGGAATCTAGATTCGCTGAAATTTTCCGCTACTGAGTCGTATAGGCCATTGACTTTGATGATCGTCCCGGCGGCATCGGGCGGCGTTACTTCGTGTCGATAGGTTACGTTAGAGAAGGTCCATTCTGGGCTCTTCTCCCACTCCTTTACGTCGACGTCTAATTTGAAATACTCTTCTGCACTTTTCGAGTCGATCGAGAAGGTCTTCCCGAACTTAAAAAGTGAACGTTTCATACCTATTCCGAATTGCCCTATGGAGTTAGGGGTGTCCGGAGCTCCATCTGGACGACCGAATCGGAATGCGTAGTCGCGCGCGATTTTCCAAGGTATTCCTCCACAATTATCGCTGATTTCGAAACTATTTCCGTCAATTCTTATATTTATCCATAGATTCGCGAAGCGATTGCCTTTAACTGCTTGGGTGGGTGATCCTTTGCTTGTTTTTGGTCGAAGCCTACGAGCTCCATCAACCGAATTGTCAACGAGGTCAATTATTGCAGGTATAAGGCTTATGTCGCGCACGAGCATGGATATAAAAAAGGCCTTTGTGGGCTCCGCCTTGATGATTTCTGAAGTCATTTCCCCTCCTCCGATCCCTATGTGGCTCAGTCTAGTCAGAACTGGGTACCGCGACGGCTGCGAGCCATGCCGCCGAGTCCCTCGCGCGCTCTTTCGCCTCTTCACGAGGATCGGCGTTGGGCGACAGCAAGGCTTATGTCGGTACCTCATGTGACCATGGCGCTATGATGCCTTACCCGCACGGACTGTGACGGTTTGATGGAGAAACGTGCAATCGGAGATGCGATGTGCGATCGTCTTCGTGTGCCGCCGACAACAAACAGCTCCCGCCGTAATCGTCAGACGCGCCCGATCGCTGTAGATTTGTTTGCTGGCGCGGGGGGGTTGACGCTGGGATTTGAGCAAGCTGGGTTCGATATTGTGGCCGCAGCAGAGTATGATCCGGTCCACGCTGCCACCCACCTGTTTAACTTTCCCCAGTGTGAGATGCTTTGCCGAAACATCGCGAATCTGTCCGGAGCCGAGGTTTTGAGCGCTGCCCGTAAGGGGTTCGAGCGCATGCACCCCGACTTGATCTGGCCAGGCCGCCTTGACGCAATCGTGGGAGGTCCTCCTTGCCAAGGGTTTTCGTCTGGAGGGAAGCGTGAGGAGGGAGATGAACGTAACGAGCTTCTCTTAGAATTCGTCAGACTCGTAGAGGAGATTCAACCGCGCACCCTATGCCTAGAGAATGTTGCGGGTCTCCTTGAGGGCAGGTTTACCCATGTCCGTGAGGTGGCGTTCAATCGCCTACGTGACGCGGGATATGAATTGTCGGGCACTGAGTCGACTGTGAACAGCTTGCGATTCGCTGTGCCGCAGATGCGTCGTCGCGTTGTCGTGTTGGGGGCAAGGGAGGGAGGCGCGCCTGGTCGGCCGCGAACCATGCCGGGTGAAGTTTCGGTTGCTGATGCGCTGTCGGGGCTGCCTTCCCCGGGCCGATATGAGGCATTGTTCGATTCGGACGAAGTGCGCTTGGACGGGCGCGACTTCAAGCGGCTGCAGAGTACTTCGAGCGAGTACGCAAGATATCTGGTCGGTTTAGACCCGACCCCTGGGGACCGATCACGTCCGCGACAATGGGAAAGGCACCTCTTGACAGGATCGCGGCGTACGCGTCACGAAGCGGGCACCGTCGCCAGATTCAAGCTGACAGAGCCAGCATCGGTCGAGGCTAGGAGCCGTTTGTACCGTCTTCCAGTGAATGGGCCAGCTCGGACGCTTCGTGCAGGCACGGGCGCGGAGAGAGGTGCGCACACTTCCCCAAGGCCGATCCACCCGTTGGAAGACCGAGTCATAACGGTCCGGGAAGCGGCCAGGCTTCACGGCTATCCCGATTGGTTTCGGTTTCACACGACGAACTGGCACGGTCATCGGCAAGTTGGAAACAGTGTGCCGCCCCCCCTCGCTCGTGCGGCAGCACGGGTGCTTCTCGAGTGCCTAAGCGAGTACAAGCCGCTTCCACTCAGGGCGGCGGTGATGCTCGGTGACCCGGCGCTTTTGTGGATGTCGCGTACAGCTGCTAAGTCCATGGTCGGGGCTGTCGCGGAAGAGATGCCAGCCACTCGAAGCAGAAGGTCTTCCGATCCGGCGGACAATCTAGATGCCGTGGCTGGCGCTCAAGGCAAATCGACTAGCTGAGTTGTGCTGTTGTGTTTCGGTATCTTTCGCAGATGTCGGCTGCGACGTACTCAGCTGGTTCATGACTCCAATACCGCAGTACTGTCCACCCGGAGCGTCTGAGCAAGTATGTCGTTTCTGAATCTCTCGCGCGATTGCGGCGGATCTTTGAGCCCCAATATTGCGTATTTGACTTTGCTGGAACATGGTGTTCGGGGCATCCATGCCAGAAGCACCCGTCGATGAAAACGGCTATCCGAGCTCGGGTGAATACGATGTCTGCACGGCGGGGGATAGCTGCTACTGGCCTGTAGTCGACTCGGAAGCGAAGGCCACAGGAATGAAGCAGGCACCGGACGGCCAGCTCGGGTTTTGTGTCGCGGGAACGGTTGCCGCGCATTACTGCCCGGATTCGTGGATCGCTGTCTTCGTTGGGCACAGTGTCATCTCCGATACAGGCGGCCGTGCGAAAGATGCCGACCCCTTATTCTCTCAGGACGAGAACCTGGCTCATAGCGGATGCAGACTGATTCGATACCTGGTCGCTGGCCGAGCATCGCCGACTGGGTCCCTGCTCACACCTGGTTAAGTGGCGAATGGTTCGCGGAACTGGGCGGAAAATGGTGTCCTCGCGAGGATCGGCAGTGGGCTGCCGTTGATGGCGGTAGCCTCGTGCCCTGATGACCGAATTCCCGCCCGACGAGGAGTCGATGCCGCCGACTACCCAGCGGCCATTGAATCCGCCTGCCGCTGCGTACTCCGAGGCGGATGACTCCGAGATTTCCGTGGGCAATCGCTCATGGCGCTGGGTGTGGATCGTCTGCGCGGCCGCAGCCCTGGCCATTGTGGCGGCGTTGGTTCTGGCCCTGCTGGAGGTGGACAAGGCTGAGGAGCCGGTGGCGCCGGCTCCGGTGACGACGACGACCGAACATCCACGTGTGCCAAGTAGTTCGGTGCCCGTCGCGCCGCCGACGGAGACGGTGGTCACCACGGTTATCGAAACCACCGTGGTGGTGGAGACGCCCGCGCCGGTCGCGCCGACAGAGGTGACGCCAACAGAAGTGGTGCCGACACGTCCAGAAGAAGGCCGGTTGTGTCACGAACTGCACCCGCGGCGCGAATGCGACGGATACCGCTAAGTTGACGCTTTCTGCGCGCACCTGACTGACTGGATCGCGGTGGGTTAACTCCGGTGGCCGGTTTGGGCATCGTGATGTGCGTGATTACCCGACTCGTAGCGACAAGCTTCATCGTTGCCATGCTTGGGTTCATGGTCGCGGTACCGGCCAGTGCAGAGCCGAGAGAGATGGCGCCGCAGTCATATTCGCGGACAACCCGCGATGGCTGGCAACTGCAGATCAGGCTCGACAATGAACGCGTCAACGTGGTTCCCAACCTGGCCGCGGCAACCAACTCGCGTGAGGCATTCATTACCCTGTCGGGCACGGCGACCGCCTCCGGCGGCACCAACCCCATCACCGACAGCCTCTTCGTCATCGGATATCAGCTCGGTTGCCAGTCGGATGTGTCTGCGGGCTTGCAGCTTGGTGGATCGGCGGGTATCGCGCCGTCGGTGAGCCTTGGTGTGGCACCGACACCGTCGGTGGGAGTGGGAGGCAGCGCGGGAGTCAGCGGGTTCGTTCAGACCGTGGTGCAGCCGGGCGTCATCGTGAACCTCCCGATGGCCAATATGGTTCTGTCCCACGGTGGTACGGGTGCGCTGGATTTGGACAATGTGCATGTGAAGGCAGATGCCTGTGGTGGTGACGTGACGATCCGTTCCTTCGCCTCGTTGCGGGCGTCGACCGAGACCGGTCACACCGAGTTCGCAATCTATGGCGATCCGATCAAGATCTGATGATGAAATTCGTCTGTGCCACAGGGGTATTAGTGTCCTTGTGGTGCGCGCCGCAAGCCATGGCGGACCCGCCGCCGGTGAACCCGATGCCTGCGGTGCCCGTGGCCGTGCCGGGTGGGACACCCAACTATGCGGCGACCGCGGCGCAACCACCGTTTGGGCTGTCTCCGGCAACGCCGCGCGGTGCCCGTATCTCCGCCGGTGTCGACTCCGGGTACACCGCCCGAATCGGCGCCGGGATGACCGCCGGGCAGCTGGAGGACCCACGTGGCATGACTGAAGGAGTGGCACCATGATCCGAACATTTTGTGTAGCAACGGTTGTGGCGGCAATCGCGGTCGGCGTTGCCTCGCCTGTCGCCGCGGCTCCGCCACCGCCCGTTCCGGCGCCCTATAACCCGGTCTTCGTGCCCGGCCAGCTGCCCGCACTGCGTCCCTCGCGCGGTACTCAGCTGCCGGTGCTGATGTCGGGCCCCGCCCGGGGGCCCCGGATTTCGGCCGGGGTAGTCGATGGCGCGGGGGTACCGGGTGGAGTGAAGCCGGGTGTCGGAGTCGGAGACGGGAAGCTGGAAAGTCCGACCGGCACAGCGACGCGCTGACCCCTGCACATCGTCCAAGTATTTGGCAGCTGCATCTCAGCGGCACCTCAGAATCGCTCATTAGCGTGGCGGCATCCGGCGCCATCGGCTCGGTAGCAGATCGAGCGATGACCGTCACGGAGGTGCCGAGGAATGCCGTCCTACGAAGACACGGTGCGGGCCTGGAGCGACGGCGGGGACGAGCCCACGCAATTGCTCCCGGTGACCTCGCCGTCTCGGGGCACATCCCGTCAGGTGTGGATCGTTGCGATAGCCGCGGCGGCGGGTGTGCTGGCGATCATCGCTCTCGGGTTTCTGCTTCTCGTTCCTGAGAAGACAACGGTGCCACCACTTGTCCCCATCACGTCGGTGACGACACCCTCGACATCCGCGCCGGTGTCGTCATCCCTATCACCGTCTGCGCCACCCTCGTCGGCGGAGACGGTCACCGAAACGGTGACCGCAACCACCTACCTCCCGGCGCCGGCGATCACGCCCACAACCGACGCGCCACCGAGTACCACCACAACGGACCCGAACGACATCTGGAGGGCGTGCCGCCAGATGCATCCGCACCGTTGGTGCAACGGATATCGGTAGGCCCGTCGGCAGTTGGGGGACTACAGCTTCGCGGCCAGCTCGGTGCCCTGCTTGATCGCGCGCTTGGCATCCAGCTCGCCGGCCAGCGCAGCGCCACCGATCACGTGGGCTTCGACCCCGGCTTCCTTCAACACGTCGTCGAGGTCGCGCACCGATTCCTGGCCCGCGCAGATCACCACGTTGTCGACCTCGAGCACCCGCGGGTCTTTGCGCTCCTCACCGAAACTGATGTGCAGTCCGGCATCGTCGATCCGCTCGTAGTTGACCCCCGCCAGCTCGGTCACCTTCTTGGCCTTGAGTGATGCGCGGTGCACCCAGCCCGTGGTCTTGCCCAGCCCCTTGCCCAGCGATCCCTTCTTGCGCTGGCACAGGTAGACCTCGCGAACCGCTGGAGCCGGAATGGGTTTCGTGAGCGAACCGCGGGAGTCGTGCTCCTCGGAGATGCCCCACTCGGCCCGCCACTCCTTGAGGTTCAGCGTCGGTGACTCGTCGATCGTCAGGAACTCGGACACATCGAAGCCGATGCCGCCGGCGCCGACCACCGCCACACGCTTGCCGACGGGCTTGATCTGCTTGATGACCTCCGGGTAGGAGAGCACCATCGGGTGGTCGATGCCGGGGATGGCCGGAACCCGGGGCTTGACCCCGGTGGCCAAGATGACATCGTCGAACTTGCCGGCGATCAGCTCCTGCGCATCCACCTTCTTGTTCAAAAGCACTGTGACGCCGTACTTTTTGAGCATCGTCGTGTAGTAGCGAATGGTCTCGTTGAACTCTTCCTTGCCGGGAATCTTGCGGGCCATGTCGAACTGGCCGCCGATCTCGGGGTTGGCCTCGAACAGCACCACCTTGTGCCCGCGTCCGGCCGCGGTGACGGCGGCCGCCAGTCCGGCCGGGCCCGCGCCGACGACGGCGATCTTCTTGGCATGCCGAGTCGGCAGCAGTTTGAGCGTTGTCTCGTTGCCCGCACGCGGGTTCAGCAGGCAGCTGGCCTTCTTGTTCACGAACGAGTGATCCAGGCAGGCCTGGTTGCAGGCGATGCAGGTGTTGATCTCGTCGGCGTGATCGGCCGAGGCCTTCTTGACCCAGTCCGGGTCGGCCAGCAGCGGCCTGGCCATCGAAATCAACTGCACCTGACCGTCGTTGAGGATCTGTTCGGCGGACTGCGGCATGTTGATCCGGTTGGATGCCATCACCGGAATCCGAACCTCTTGAGCGATCTTGTTAGACAGATCCACGAACGCGTTCTGTGGCACCGAGGTGACGATGGTGGGCACTCGCGCCTCATGCCAGCCGATGCCGGTGTTGATGATCGTCGCACCGGCAGCCTCGATCTCCTTGGCCAGCGCCACGATCTCATCCCAGGTCTGGCCGTCGGGCACATAGTCGGCCATGGACAGCCGATAGCAGATGATGAACTCCGGTCCGACCGCCTTGCGGACGGCCTTGACCACCTCGACGGCCAGTCTGCGCCGGTTCTTCGGGCTGCCGCCGAACTCGTCGTTGCGATCGTTGGTGTACGGCGCGAGGAACTGGTTGATGAAATAGCCTTCGCTACCCATGATTTCCACGCCGTCGTAACCGGCCTTCTTGGCCATCTTGGCGCTATGTGCCCAGTCTTCGATCGTCTGCCAGACACCCTTGGTGCTGAGCTTGCGCGGCTTGAACGGCGTGATGGGTGACTTCTTGTTCGACGCGCTCACCGAGAACGGGTGGTATCCGTAGCGGCCCGCATGCAGCAGCTGGACGATGATCTTGCCGCCGTTCTTGTGCACCGCGTTGGTGACAATGCGATGCCGGTACGCCTCAAGGGAAGTGGTGAGCTTTCCGGCCAGGGGCTTGAGCCAGGCGGCACGGTTGATGGCGTATCCGCCGGTGATGATCATGCCGACGCCGCCTTTGGCGCGCTCGGCGAAGTAGGCCGCCAGGGCGGGCGTATCCCAGGGGAAGTCCTCAAGTCCTGCGTGCATGGATCCCATGACGACTCGGTTCCTCAACGTTGTGAAGCCAAGGTCCAAGGGGGACAACAGGGTTGGATATGGATTACTCATGATTCTCGCTTTCAGTCCGGGCTGTGGACAAGGAAGTGATCATTTCGTCGCACCAATCGGTGAAGCCCTCTTCCATGCGGACACCGCCGCGTAGGACGAGATATTGATGCAGGGCCGCGCCGGTGAGCTGATCCGGAGCGGGAAACTGGCGTTTTTCCATTTCGCGGTAGTTGTCGAGCATGACGAGGTGCGTGTCGCGTTGCACGCGGATGTGTTCGACCACCGTGTCGATGTCGCCGTAGGTACCCGCGCGGACCTTGAGGGCCAGGTCGCGCATGTCGGTGCCCTCGGAGCTGTTGACCCACCGGGACAACTCGCGATAGCCCAGCTCGGCGACGTCGTAGACCTTCTTCGCGGGCCGTCCTTCTTGGTCGACGACGGTGCAGCGCAGCCAGCTGTCGTCCTCCATGCGGCGCAGCGTGCGATAGATCTGCTGGTGCGTGGCGCTGTAGAAGTAGCCGATCGACCGGTCGAATCGGCTCGTGAGCTCGTAACCTGACCCGTTCTGCTCGGCCAGGGACAACAGGATCGCGTGGGTGAGTGCCACGGCAGCATGCTGACACGAAACCGGACCCCTATGCAACTTGTTGCAGTGCAACAGTCTGCATATAACTGTCCAGTTAAGTGTCGCGGCCGGTAACGGTGACTGTCTGAAGCATGTAGTTGGGTGCGGTGCTTCGGGAGGTTGTGCGTGATGCAGATGATCGCCGAACCGTGTGCGGGCGCGCCGGATCAAACCTGCACCGGGGGATATGCCGGCGACTGCGTCGACGAGGGCGTGCAGGCCGGCCGCATCGGCCCCGGCGAATACGCGGATTACGTTGCTTGCGAACGGGTTTGTCCAGGTTAAGTCGTTATCTGGGGGATGACAGGCCTCGCCGGTGGCCGGGTCGCGTATGCGCCGGCACGGACTACGTCGTAGGCCCTTGATCTACCCGAACGCCGCATGCCCGATGGGCGCGATCGGTGGGGGTATGTCGCGTGGCACGCGTCTGTGGCCCGGGGGCTGAGCGTGGCTGCTGGCGGCAAGTCAAGTTAAACGTTAAGCTAAGTACCTGTAACCGGCGGATACGGCTAGATCGCCTTGGCGAGTTAGGTCAGCCTGTGTCGCGGGGCACATCTATGGACCGGGATACTTGCCGCAACGCATGAACTGGACATCAGCGCAGGAAATGAGGAAACCTTCGTGACCTACACGATCGCGGAACCGTGCGTCGACGTTATGGATAAGGCATGCATTGAGGAATGCCCCGTCGACTGCATCTACGAGGGTGGGCGCATGCTCTATATCCACCCCGACGAATGTGTCGACTGCGGTGCTTGCGAACCGGTGTGCCCTGTGGAGGCCATCTTCTATGAGGACGACGTGCCGGATCAGTGGACCGGCTATATCCAGGGCAACGCTGAC
This sequence comes from Mycobacteroides chelonae, assembly GCF_016767715.1. Taxonomy (NCBI): domain Bacteria; kingdom Bacillati; phylum Actinomycetota; class Actinomycetes; order Mycobacteriales; family Mycobacteriaceae; genus Mycobacteroides; species Mycobacteroides chelonae. The sequence continues at coordinate 1,348,846 of NZ_CP050145.1, forward strand.
TTCTTCGTAGACTTGGGCTCGCCCGGTGGTGCCGCGAAGGTAGGCAAGACCGATTACGACCCGCCGTCGGTCAAGGAGCTTCCGCCCATGGGTGAGGGACACTGAACTTGTCGTCTGAGTCCCGGCTGCGGGTCTCGTCCCGGCTTCCGGAGTTTCCGTGGGACACCATCGCCGGTGCGAAGGCGACCGCTGCGGCGCACCCCGAAGGGATTGTCGACCTTTCCGTCGGTACCCCGGTGGACAGTGTGGCCCCGGTCATCCGCGACGCATTGGCCGCGGCCAGCGACCTTCCCGGATATCCGGCGACCGCCGGCACGCCGGCATTGCGCCAGGCAATCCGCGACGCGGTATCGCGGCGATACGGCGTGGTGCCGCTTGCCGACGACGCCGTGCTGCCGGTCATCGGCACCAAGGAACTCATCGCGTGGCTGCCGACCCTGCTCGGGCTGGGTAGCGACGACCTGATCGTCATCCCCGAGTTGGCGTATCCCACCTATGAAGTGGGCGCCCGGCTTGCCGGTGTGCCCACGGTCCGCGCGGACTCGCTGACCCAGCTGGGTCCGCAGCATCCCGCCCTGATCTACCTCAACTCGCCCAGCAATCCCACCGGCGCGGTGCTGCCGGTGGAGCATCTGCGCAAGGTTGTCGAGTGGGCTCGTGAGCGCGGCGCCCTCGTGGTGTCCGATGAGTGTTACCTCGGGCTCGGGTGGGACGCCGAGCCGGTGTCGGTTCTCGATCCACGGGTCTGCGACGGCGATACCACCGGATTGTTGGCCGTGCACTCGCTATCCAAGACCTCATCGCTGGCGGGGTACCGGGCCGGATTCGTGCTGGGCGACCCATCGGTGGTCGGTGAGTTGCTCGCGGTACGCAAGCACGCCGGGATGATGGTGCCGGGACCGGTGCAGGCGGCGATGACCGCGGCGCTGAACGAGGACGGGCATCAGCGCGATCAGCGTGCCCGCTACCAGATTCGTCGCGACAAGCTTTCGAAGGCGTTGATCGGCAACGGATTCCGGATCGACCACTCCGAGGCGGGCTTGTATCTGTGGTCGACGCGGGGTGACTCCTGTGATGACGCGCTGGCGTACCTGGCCCAGCGTGGGATTCTGGTGGCGCCCGGACGGTTCTATGGCCCCCGCGGCAAGGAACATGTGCGGGTGGCCCTCACCGCGACCGATGAGCGGATCGACGCCGCGATCGCGCGCCTGGCCGACTGACCGTCGAAGACCCGAACTACCACACGTAACGTCCCGCCGGATTTCGGTGTTACCTGAGGTTTCGTTGCGCATTGTCCAGATTCCTCGACAGTCATGGGGGAACAGGACGATGCTTAGTGCATGGATGCCATCACCAACGTGCCGGCGCCCGTCAACGAGCCGGTGCTCACGTACGCCCCTAACACTCCCGAACGCGACCGATTGACGACAGCATTGGGTGAGCTGAGTGCCTCGCCCATCGATCTGCCGCATGTGATTGGTGGCGTTCGCCGAATGAGTGAGGGCGAACGCATCGATGTGGTGCAGCCACACAACCACCGTGCCGTGCTGGGGACCGTCACCAACGCAGGTCATGCCGAAGCCGGCGACGCGGTCGAGGCCGCGGTCGCCGCGAAGAATGATTGGGCGGCACTGTCATTCGATGACAGGGCGGCCGTCTTCCTGCGAGCCGCCGATCTGCTGTCAGGTCCGTGGCGGGCCACCCTGAATGCCGCCACCATGCTGGGCCAGTCGAAAACCGCGTATCAGGCTGAGATCGATTCGGCCTGCGAGCTGGCCGACTTCTGGCGGTTCAACGTGCAATTCGCCCGGCATATCCTCGCGGAACAGCCCAGCAGCGGCGGCGGCGCGTGGAACCGGATGGAATACCGCCCCCTCGAGGGCTTCGTCTACGCCATCACCCCCTTCAACTTCACCGCCATCGCCGGGAATCTTCCAACGGCCCCAGCACTTTTGGGTAATACGGTGGTGTGGAAGCCGTCCGTTACCCAGGCCTTCGCCGCGCACTTCACCCTGGAGCTCCTCGAAGCCGCCGGATTGCCGCCCGGTGTCATCAACCTGCTCAACGGGGACGGCATCGCGGTATCGGATGTGACGCTCGCCGACCCGCGTCTGGCGGGTATCCATTTCACCGGCTCCACCCGGACATTCCAGCACCTGTGGCGTGAGGTCGGGACCAACATCGACAGGTATGACACCTACCCGCGGCTTGTCGGGGAGACAGGCGGCAAGGACTTCGTCGTCGCGCACACCTCAGCGCGTCCAGACGTGTTGCGTACCGCACTTATTCGTGGTGCGTTCGACTACCAGGGGCAGAAATGTTCGGCGGCCTCTCGCGCCTTCGTGGCCCGCTCGGTGTGGGATCAGATGGGCGATGAGTTCCTCGATGCCACGTCCGCGTTGACCTACGGGGACGTCACCGACCTCGCCAACTTCGGCGGTGCCGTCATCGACGAGAAGTCGTTCAAGCGCAACGCCGCCGCCATCGATCGTGCCAAGAGTGCCGGGGTGACGATCGCGGCGGGAGGCGAATACGACGACAGCGAAGGATATTTCATTCGCCCCACGGTGTTGCTCTCGGACGACCCGACCGACGAGGCGTTTTCCACCGAGTACTTCGGCCCGATCCTGGCGGTGCACGTCTACCCCGACGACGACTACGAGCGCATCCTCGACATCGTCGATACCGGTTCCCGATACGCGCTCACCGGCGCTGTCATCGCCGACGACCGCCAAGCCGTCCAGGCGGCCAGTGACCGGCTTCGCTTCGCCGCGGGCAACTTCTACATCAACGACAAGCCCACCGGCGCTGTCGTCGGCCAGCAGCCCTTCGGTGGTGGCAGGGCATCGGGTACCAACGACAAGGCCGGGTCGCCGCTGAATCTGCAGCGCTGGCTGCTGCCGCGATCCATCAAGGAAACATTCGACGCCCCAACCGAATACGAATACCCCCACATGGAGCGTGAGGATGGCTGAGTGGTTCGGCAAAACAGCCAGACCCGCCATCCTGGCGGCCAGTAGGTCTGCGCGGCTTCGGCACGCCGCCGAGCGCATGCCGTTGACGCGCCAGGTAGTGCGCCGTTTCGTCCCCGGTGAATCCGAGGACGATGTTCTTGCGGCGGGTACCGCACTGCTGGACTCGGGGCGGTTCATCTCGATTGACTACCTGGGCGAGGACACCACCGATATCGAGCAGGCCACCCGTACGGTGTCGGCGTACCTCTCGCTGCTGGACGCTCTGGCGCAGCGCAGCGACACCGTACATACCGGTGTGCGTCCGCTGGAGATTTCCCTGAAACTCTCCGCTCTGGGCCAGGCGTTGCCGCATGGTGGCGAGCAGATAGCCCTGGAAAACGCGCAGCTGTTGTGTGCCAAGGCCGATCAGGCCGGGGTATGGGTCACCGTCGACGCCGAGGATCACACCACTACCGATTCGACCCTGGGTATCGTGCGTGAACTGCGCACCGACTTCCCGTGGCTGGGTACCGTGCTGCAGTCCTATCTGAAACGTACGTATGCCGATTGCGTCGATCTCTCCGGTCCGGGCTCGCGCATTCGATTGTGCAAGGGGGCCTATGACGAGCCCGAATCGGTGGCGCATCGAGACCCCGAGGACGTCGATGTCGCGTACCTGCGTTGCCTGCGCGTCTTGATGGAGGGTGACGGCTACCCGATGGTGGCCTCACACGATCCAGCCATCATCGATGCGGCCAACCTGATGGCGCGCGAGACAGGCAGGGGACCAGGCGATTACGAATACCAGATGCTGTACGGGATTCGCGATGCCGAACAGCGCCGCCTCTCAGGTGAGGGGCACCACATGCGGGTGTACGTGCCGTTCGGCGAGGAGTGGTACGGATACTTTGTGCGACGCATCGCCGAGCGTCCCGCCAACATGACCTTCTTCCTGCGCGCGCTGCTTTCCGGGGGCTAGGCATGTCTCAGCGGCCCTGCAAAGGGGTCGCGTCCTAGGCTGGGCTCATGCTGCTGACGTCCCTTCACCCCAAGTCGCCCGATCTCGCGGACGCGGTTCGCATCGGTGAGGACAGCTGGGGTCGCGCCGACCTGGTAGGTGCGGCGACGGCAGCAGCCGAACGCATCGGTGGCGCCTCGGGTCCGATCGCGGTGCTGGCTCGTCCGAGCATCGACACGGTGCTGTCCGTCATCGCCGGGCTCATCGCCGGAGTCCCCATCGTGCCGGTGCCGGCAGACGTTGGGGTGGCCGAACGCCGCCACATCCTGGCCGATAGCGGGGCCATCGCGTGGCTGGGTGAAACACCAGACGAGCCAGAGGGATTGCCGCACGTGCCGGTACGCCGCCACGCGCGTTCCTGGCATCAATACTCCGAACCTCGCCCCGAGTCGACCGCGCTCATCGTGTACACCTCGGGGACAACCGGTGCGCCGAAAGGCGTACAGCTGAGTCGGCGCGCGTTGGCCGCCAGCCTGGACGGGCTGGCTGATGCGTGGACGTGGACACCCGACGACGTTCTGGTACATGGGCTTCCGCTGTTCCACGTGCACGGGCTGGTACTCGGCCTGCTCGGATCGTTGCGTGTGGGAAATCGGTTTGTACACACCGTCAAGCCGACACCCGAGGCGTACGCCGCCACTCCCGGCACGTTGTACTTCGGTGTGCCCACGGTCTGGTCGCGGGTGGCGGCCGACCAATCCTGCGCTCGTGCACTGTCTTCGGCGCGGCTACTGGTGTCGGGGAGTGCCCCACTGCCGGTGCCCGTTTTTGACCAGCTGCGCGCGCTCACCGGACATGCCCCGATCGAGCGCTACGGCGCCACTGAGACTGTCATCACGCTATCGACGCGTGCCGACGGAGAGCGGCGCGCAGGCTGGGTGGGTCACCCCTTGACGGGGGTGCAGACCCGTCTGCTGGCCGAGGATGGCGGCGCGGCCCCAGATGACGGGGAAACCGTTGGCCAGCTGCAGGTTCAGGGCCCTACGCTGTTCAGCGGCTATCTCAACCTGCCAGAAAAGACCGCCGAGGTGCTCACCGAAGACGGCTGGTATCGCACCGGGGACGTCGCCGTCGTCGACGCCGACGGAATGCACCGGATCGTCGGACGCGAATCGGTTGACCTGATCAAATCGGGTGGCTACCGCATAGGTGCCGGTGAAATCGAAACCGTGCTCCTGGGTCATCCCGGGATCGTGGAGGTCGCGGTGGTGGGAGTACCCGATGACGACCTAGGGCAACGCATCGTCGCCTACGTTGTCGGTGATGTGGTGGAGGACGACGTCATTGGCTTCGTGGCACAACAACTCTCGGTGCACAAGCGTCCCCGCGAGGTCCGTCGGGTGGACGCGCTACCCCGGAATGCCATGGGGAAGGTCCTGAAAAAGGAGCTGATCACTTGGACGTGACCGCGGAGATCGTCGATCAGATCAACTGGCACTGGACCTCCCAGCTGCGTCCCCGCTTCGACGGGCTCACCGACGACGAATACTTCTGGGAACCGGTGCAGGGCTGCTGGAGTCTGCGGCCACGCGGCACCGCGACGACTCCGCTGCAGGGTGGATCAGGCGACTATGTGATCGAATTCGCCGCTCCACCCCCCGAACCCGCGCCGGTCACCACCATCGCCTGGCGGCTCGGCCATATTCTCGTGGGCGTACTCGGGGCGCGTATCACCAGTCATTTCCCCGAGAGCTGGGCCGGACCGGCCATCGATTACCTGACCTACGACTACCCGGTCACCGCGGCCGACGCCCTGCAGCGCCTTGATGTCTTGTATGCCGCATGGCTCGACGGCGTGCGCGGCAAAGACGACGGGGCAATGGCACTACCGGTCGGTCCGGCCGAAGGCCCATGGGCCGACAAGCCGTTTCTGACACTGGCACTGCACATCAATCGCGAATTGCTGCACCACGGCGCGGAGATCGCGCTGTTGCGCGATCTGTACGGCCGGCGCCGGAACTAGTTGGCGTGCAGCGCCGCGTTCAGCTCGAACGCGCCGCCATCACGCGACACCACCTCAACCGCACCGGTCTGCGAGTTGCGCCGGAACAGCAGATTGTTGGTGCCGGACAATTCCAGTGCCTTGATGGTCTTACCGTCGGGGGTGGCAACCTTGGTGCCGGCGGTGACATAGAGCCCGGCCTCGACGATGCAGTCGTCGCCCAGGCTGATGCCCACGCCAGAGTTGGCGCCCAGCAGCGAGCGCTGGCCCACAGAGATCACCTGGCTGCCGCCGCCGGACAGGGTGCCCATGATTGATGCGCCGCCACCGACATCGGATCCGTCACCTACGACGACACCGGCCGAGATGCGGCCCTCCACCATCGACGCGCCCAGAGTGCCCGCGTTGAAGTTCACAAATCCTTCGTGCATGACGGTCGTCCCGGGGGCCAGGTGCGCACCCAGCCGCACCCGGTCAGCATCGGCGATACGCACTCCGGTGGGCACCACGTAGTCGACCATGCGCGGGAACTTGTCGATGCCGAACACGGTCACCACACCGCGCGCACGCAGCTTCGCGCGCACCGTCTCGAAACCCTCGACGGCGCACGGGCCGAAGTTCGTCCACACCACGTTGGTGAGCACACCGAACAACCCGTCCATGCTGGCACCGTGCGGTGGGACCAGCCGGTGCGACAACAGATGCAGGCGCAGGTAGGCGTCATAGGCGTCGGCGGGCTTATCGGCGAGCGAGCCAATGGTGGTACGTACCAACACCTTCTCGACGCCACGGTCGGCATCGGGCCCGGCCAGCGCTGCCAGTTCTGCGGGCGCGTCTGCTGCGTCGATTCGCTCGGTACCCGGAGTGCCGGGTGCGTCGGTCAACTCGGGCGCCGGGAACCAGGTATCCAGTACCGATCCGTCCGCCGCGATGGTCGCCAGGCCAAGTGCTACTGCTCCGCTCACGGGGTACACGCTAGCCTGAATCGGTGGCGCTCGAACTCGCTGGTGACCCGATAGCCCTGACGGCTGCCCTGGTAGACATCCCCAGTGAGTCCCGGCACGAAGCTCAGATCGCTGACATCGTCGAGGTTGCCCTGCGGGAACAGACGACCGGATTCGAGGTCATACGCAACGGCAACGCGGTGCTGGCCCGCACCGATTACGGTCACAACACCCGGGTGATGCTCGCCGGGCACCTCGACACCGTGCCGGCCGCCGACAACGTGCCGAGCCACTGGGAACGGAACGAGGACGGCGACATCTTGTTCGGGTGCGGCACCGTGGACATGAAATCCGGTGATGCGGTCTTCCTGCACCTGGCCGCCACCGTGACACCCCGTGTCGACCTGACACTGGTGTTCTACGACTGCGAGGAGATCGAGTCCTCGGCCAACGGGCTGGGCCGTATCGAACGCGAACTACCCGAGTGGCTCGACGCCGACCTTGCCATCCTCGGCGAACCCACCGCCGGTCTCATCGAGGCAGGTTGCCAGGGCACCCTGCGCGTGGTGATCCGGGCCGCCGGTACCCGCGCACATTCGGCGCGATCCTGGCTGGGGGACAACGCCATTCACAAGCTCGGCGCCGTCCTGGACCGGCTCGCCGCATATCGGGCGCGCATCGTCGACATCGACGGCTGCGAATATCGGGAGGGGCTGTCCGCGGTGCGGATCGACGGCGGAGTTGCCGGGAACGTCATCCCGGACGCGGCCGCCGTCACCGTCAATTTCCGGTTCGCCCCCGACCGCAGCCCCGAACAGGCGCTCGTCCACGTGCGGGAGGTCTTCGACGGACTCGACGTCGACATCGAACTGACCGACGCTGCGGCCGGGGCACTGCCCGGCCTGGACCGCCCGGCCGCCGCCGAATTGATCGGCGCGGCTGGGGGAGTGGTGCGCGCGAAGTACGGCTGGACCGATGTGTCCCGGTTCGCGGCGCGAGGGATCGCCGCGGTCAACTACGGGCCGGGTGACCCCAATCTGGCGCATACCCGCGGCGAACACGTTCCGGTACAGCAGATCACCGACGTGGCCGCGGTACTGCGGCGCTACCTCAGCGCGTGACGGGTGCGGCGTAGGTTCCCGGTGTCTGACCGAGGATGCGCCGGTACACGTCGATGAACGCACTCGGTGTGGCCCAACCACACTGATGCGCCACATAGGTGACGGGCCGCCCCTCCGCGAGCAGTCGCAACGCGTGATGAAGACGGATCTGCGTGCGCCACTGCGGGTACGTCATACCCATGTCGGTGCGGAACAACCGGGTCAGCGTGCGCTCACTGGCACCTACCCGCCGCCCCAGTTCGGCCACGGTCCACACCTGTGTCAGGTCGTCATCCACCAGCGCACACGCCTCGGCCAACCGCTGATCACGCGGGATGGGCAACTTCAGCGCCTGCTCCGGACTGCGCCGCAGCTGGTCGATGAGTACGACCTCCAGCCGCGTGACCTCATCCCGGGGCAGGTCACCGGGAACCGAACACGTGATGATCAGCTCCCGTAGCAGCGGGGACACCGCGATGACGGTCGGAGCTTTCAGCTCCACCAGGTACTTCTCCGGATCGAAGGCCACGGAATGAAACTCGGTGGGGCCGTAAAAGCGATGTTCGTGACCAGCGCCGGCAGGTATCCACAGCGCGCGATTCGGGGGTGCGATCCAGGTGCCGTCGTCCGTCGTCACCGCGATGACACCGGAGGCGGGATACACGATCTGATGCACCTCGTGCCAGTGGCGGTCGATGCGTTGCCCACCGCTCAACGACATCACTCCGGTGAGGTGGCGGCTAATCAACACAAGACGCGATTTTATCGGAAGTCGGCTGCGTGGGAAATTATCGCGCTGATTCTGCGGGGAATAGCCACCTGAACGCGCGGGGTTGGCCGAGACGTGAAACTCGGAGTGGCGATCGGCCGACCCCTCAGCGTCCAGACCGGCACCAACCTGGTCGATGCGTTCATCGCCCACGGGCGCAAAGTCACCGATGCCGGCGTCGGGACGCTGTGGCTGGGGCAGATGTATCACTATGACGCGATCACCGTGGCCGCGGTGATCGGGCAGGCGATCCCTCCGGAAAAGCTGAGCGCTGTGGGGGTTTCGGTGATCCCCATCAATCCGCGTCACCCCATCGAGGTATCGGCGGCCGCACAGACCGCCCAGGCCGCAAGCCACGGGAGATTTCAGCTCGGGCTGGGGCTCGGCGCGCCGGTGATCGAGGGCCCGAGCTATGGCCTGCACGTGGACAAGCCGATACGCCGCCTACGCGAATACCTCACCACTCTCCGGCAGCTGCTCGACACCGGAACCGCCGACTTTCACGGCGAGACCCTCACGGTCGCACCGAAATTCACCACCGCGCAGCCAGGCGGCGAGAACATCCCCGTGTTGGTCGCGGCCATGGCCCCACAGGCGCTGCGGGCCACCGGCGAGCTGGCCGACGGCACGATTCCGCTGCACGCCGGACCGCGAGCGCTCAGCCGGGAGATCGTTCCCGTCATCGATGCGGCCGCCGAGCAGGCCGGGCGGCCACGCCCGCGTGTCATCGCCGGTGTCGCCGTCGTGGTCACCTCCGATCCGGCACGGGTCCGGGCGCTTGCCATCGAAGACATGGCGTTCTACGAGAACATCCCGTCATATCGGAAAGTGCTTGACGCCGAGGGGGTTCAGCACACCGGGGAGCTGGCGATCATCGGCGACGAGGAGCATGTGGCTAGCGAGCTGCGGCGATACTTCGATGCGGGAGCCACCGAAGTGTTCGCAAGCCACACCGAGTTGGGCGGACCGGAAGACGAGGCCCGCACGCTGGCGCTACTGGGTGAGCTGTCCCGCGGGAATTGATTTGCCCGCTGCCCCTAGGCTGGCGGCGTGCCAGAAAGTACCGAACCTCAACTGCACGGACCGGTTCAGCTGCGTCGTGATCGATGTGAGAACACCACCGCCGACCAACGTCTGCTGGACATCCGCGACACCACCACCTGGACGCACACCGATCCGTGGCGCGTGCTGCGCATTCAGGGCGAGTTCGTGGAGGGCTTCGATGCGCTTGCGGAAACCCCCAAAGCGGTAACGGTTTTCGGCTCGGCCAGAACGAAGCAGGACTCACCCGAATATCGGCTCGGGCAGGAGCTGGGTGTGGCCCTGGTCAAGGCGGGGTATGCCGTCATCACTGGCGGCGGACCGGGCGCCATGGAGGCCGCGAACCGTGGTGCGAGCGAATCGGGCGGTTACTCGGTGGGCCTGGGTATCGAGCTGCCGTTCGAGCAGGGCCTCAACGAATGGGTGGACCTGGGCATCAACTTCCGCTACTTCTTCGTCCGCAAGACCATGTTCGTCAAGTACGCACAGGCCTTCGTGTGTCTGCCCGGTGGATTCGGCACCCTCGACGAACTCTTCGAGGCGCTCACCCTGGTGCAGACCCGCAAGGTCACGCGGTTCCCGATCATCCTGCTGGGCACCGAGTACTGGTCGGGCCTGCTCGACTGGATCCGCGGGACGATGCTGCCCGCGGGCAAGATCGGTGAGCAGGACATCGCGCTGCTCTCGGTCACCGACAGCATCGACGAAGCGGTGGCGGCCATCGTGCAGGCCGAGGCGGTCAACGGGAAGGGGAGTCACCGATGAGTTTGTCGGTCTGTGTGTATTGCGCGTCGGGGCCCCGCCACCCGGAACTGCTGGATCTAGCCACTCGTCTGGGCACCGCCATCGCCGAACGCGGCTGGACGCTGGTCTCCGGGGGCGGCAACGTCTCGGCCATGGGCGCCGTGGCGCAGGCGGCGCGCGCTGCCGGAGGACGCACCATCGGGGTCATCCCCAAGACACTCGTACATCGAGAGGTCGCCGATACCGACGCCGATGAGCTCGTCGTCACCACCACCATGCGCGAGCGCAAGCAGATCATGGAGGACCGATCCGACGCCTTCATCACCCTGCCTGGCGGGATCGGCACGCTGGAAGAGGTTTTCGAGACCTGGACCGCCGGCTATCTGGGGCTACATGAGAAGCCGGTGGTGTTGCTGGACCCCGACGGTCACTACACCGGACTGCTGCGCTGGCTCGATGAACTCCAGGACAAGGGCTACGTGGCCGCACACGCGCGGGACAGACTACTGGTGCACACCGATATCGCCGCTGCCCTCGACGCATGCAAGCCAACGGATTGACGGGGCTGGGTCGTTCGTCAACAATGCGGTGAGCCATTGCCTACTGGGCGGTAAGGAACAGGGAGAACTAGATGTCCGCAAGCAGCGCCATTCCGTCGAATCCCCGTGATCGGGTTCACCTGACCGAGGTATTGGCGCAGCTGCCGGGCATGGCCTGGGACCTGCCGATTCTGGCGCGCGGCATCATCAGCGGTATCAAGTCCAACCCCAAGGGCCGTTGGTCGATCGGGGCGCTCTTCGCCGAGCGCGCCGCCAAGCACGCCGACCGCGTCTTCCTGCGGTTCGAGGGCACCGACATCACCTACGCGCAGGCGAACGCCACCGCCAACCGGTACGCCGCCACGCTGGCCTCGCACGGTGTGGGTCGCGGTGACGTCGTCGGCATCATGCTGCGCAACTCGCCGCAGACCGTCCTGCTGATGCTCGCCACCGTGAAGCTCGGTGCCATCGCCGGAATGCTCAACTACAACCAGCGCGGACACGTGCTGGCGCACAGCATCGGACTGCTCGACTCCAAACTGCTGATCAGCGAGGCCGACTTCGTCGAACCGATCAACGAATCCGGCGCCAACGTCATCTCCCTGCTCACCGGCGACGAACTGGACCGGGCCTCGGTACTCGCGCCCACCACCAATCCCGCCGCCACCGACGCGGTGATGACCAAGGACCGGGCGTTCTACATCTTCACCTCCGGAACCACCGGCCTGCCCAAAGCCAGTGTGATGACGCACTATCGGTGGCTGCGCGGCATGTCCGGAGTCGGCGACATGGCACTGCGGCTGCGTCCCAGCGATGTGCTGTACAGCTGTCTGCCGCTGTACCACAACAACGCGCTGACCCTCGCCGTATCGACCACCATCAACGCCGGCGCCACGCTGGCGATCGGCAAGTCGTTCTCGGTGTCGCGCTTCTGGGACGAGGTCATCGCCAGCCGCGCAACCGCTTTCATCTACATCGGTGAGCTGTGCCGTTACCTGCTCAACCAGCCGCCCAAGCCCACCGATCGCCAGCACAAGGTGCGCGTCATCATCGGTAACGGGCTGCGGCCCGAGCTGTGGGGCGAGTTCACCCACCGTTTCGGCATCAAGCGGGTCTGCGAGTTCTACTCGGCCAGCGAGTCCAACACCGCGTTCGTCAACGCGCTCAACATCGACCGCACCGTCGGTATCTGCCCGATGCCCATCGCCTACGTCAAATACGACATCGAGACCGGAGAACCGCTCCGCAACTCGAAGGGGCACCTGACGAAGGTCGGAGCGGGCGAGGCGGGTCTGCTGATCAGCAAGGTCACCAGCCTGGCGCCGTTCGACGGGTACACCGATCCGACGGCCTCGGAGAAGAAGCTGGTGCGTGACGCCTTCAAGAAGGGCGACACCTGGTTCAACACAGGCGATCTGATGCGCAACCTGGGCTGGGGACACGCGGCCTTCGGTGACCGACTCGGCGATACCTTCCGGTGGAAGGGCGAGAATGTCGCGACCACCGAGGTGGAAGGCGCACTCCACCACGCCGACGCCATCGAAGAGGCCACGGTCTTCGGCGTCGAGGTACCGGGTACCGACGGCCGCGCCGGTATGGCCGCCATCAAGCTGCACGACGGCGCCGAGTTCGATCCAAAGGCATTGAGCGACATCGTGTATCAGTACCTTCCCGCCTACGCGCTGCCGCTTTTCGTAAGGATCGTGGACACCCTGGAGCACACCACCACCTTCAAGAGTCGCAAGGTGGAGCTGCGTGAACAGGCGTACGGGGAGGCCGTGACCGATCCGCTGTACGTGCTCGCCGGTCGCGGCGAGGGTTATGTGCCGTTCTATCCGGAATACGCAGGCGAGGTCGCGGGCGGCCAGCGTCCCAAGGCATAGCCCTTCGGCGGGTTACTGTTCCACCGTGGGAGTCAGTCGACGGGTGCGTGCCTCGCGGCGCCGTCAACGCCTGGTGAAGCTTGCCGACAACGACCTCACCGACGCGCAGTGGCTGACACTCGTGGAAGCCTGGGGTGGCTGCGCCTATTGCGGCGCGACCGGAACAGCGTTGCAACGCGACTGTGTCCAGGCGATCTCCCGTGGTGGCCGGTACACGCTGTCCAACGTGGTGCCCGCCTGCCCGTCCTGCAATGCGAGTAAATGCAATGCGGAGGTGACCAGCTGGATGCGGCGCAAGCGGCTCGACGAGACCGCCTTCCTGCGTCGCTACGTGGAGATCTCAGCAGCGGGCTAGCCCGCGGTGTACACACCGGTGGGTTCAGCGTGGTAGCCCTTGGCGCCGATCTCGCGGGCCAGCGGACTGCGGAAATCCTGCTCTGCGGCAAGGCAATCGAGGATGTGGCGATAGTCGTAGCGTGGTGTCCAGCCTAGTTCGGTGCGGGCCCTGGTGTTGACGTAGACCCGGTCGATCGTCGGGAACATCGTCCATCCGTGCGCCGCGTACAGATTGGGCTGCTCGGGGAAGTGTCGAGCCACCACGCCCGGTGCATCGGTGCGCAGCTGCGCGATATCGGCGCGGGAGAACGGCGTGGTCGCCGAGACCACGTATTTGGCCCAGCCGATGTCGGCCGCGCGTTCGGCCGCCAGCAGGTGTGCCTCGACGACATCGGCCAGATCCACCCGGCGATAGAGGTATTCGTTGGCCTTCACATTCGCATCGGAGTAGCGGGCCCGGACCGCATCATTGTCGTCCTGCTCGGGGAAGAATCGGGAGGTGCGCAGCACGATGATCGGCAACCCGCAGCCCTGATGCACCACATGCGCGATATCTTCCGCGGCGGTCTTGGTGGCGCCATAGATGTTCTTGGGCACCGGCGCCACCTCCTCGGTGATCCAGGCGGCCTCCTGGGTGCCTACCAGCGCGTGTCCGAATGCGCTGGTGGTGCTCGTGTAGACGAATCCGGCCACGCCCGCGGTGACGGACTCTTCCAGGAGCGCGAGTGTGCCCTCGATGTTGGTCTCGACGAAGTCGGCCCGCGCATGCGAACCCACATGCGGTTTGTGCAGGGTTGCGGTGTGCAGCACCGACGTCACCCCGGCCATCGCCTCGGTGACAACCGCGCGGTCGGCGATCGACCCGACGATATCCGTGGCCGGTCCGGCCTCGATGTCGATGCCGACGACATCGGTCCCGCCCCGGCGCAGGGTGCGGACCAGGGCCTCCCCGAGATGGCCCGAGGATCCGGTGACCAGGAATCGCTTTCCGCCCATGTGCCCATACTGCTCAGGCCCGCAAGTCATTTCGCTCCCCGAGTGTGAAACGCGGGCGGGAAACCGGGGGAAATCTCGCCCACGTTTCCCACTCGGTGCAGCTGCAGGGGCCCTGGCCTGCACAATGAGGGCGTGCATGAGACGTTTTGCGGACGGCCCGTCCGTACCGATCGTGCCCTCATCATGGCGATCGTCAACCGCACGCCGGACTCCTTCTACGACCGGGGTGCCACCTTCACCGACGAGGCCGCCCAGCTTGCGGTGCACAAAGCGGTGGCCGACGGCGCCGATGTGGTGGACATCGGTGGCGTCAAGGCCGGCCCGGGCGAGACCGTCGACGCCGAGGCCGAGATCGCGCGGGTGGTGCCCTTCATCGAATGGGTGCGCGGTGCCCATCCTGACCTGCTGATCAGCATCGACACCTGGCGCACCGAGGTCGCGGAGAAGGCCTGCGCGGCAGGCGCCGACCTCATCAACGACACCTGGGCCGGCACCGACCCGGAGCTACCCGCAGTGGCTGCCGCCCATGGCGCCGGACTGGTTTGCTCACATACCGGTGGCGCGGTGCCGCGCACCCGGCCCTATCGGGTGAACTACGGGACCGAGGTGGACGGTGTCGTCCAAGCCGTCATCGCCGAGGTGACTGCGGCCGCCGAACGCGCGGTGGCTCTCGGGGTATCGAAGGACTCGATTCTGATCGATCCGACGCATGACTTCGGCAAAAACACCTTCCACGGGCTCGCTTTGTTGCGCCACGTAAACGATCTCGTTAATACCGGGTGGCCGGTGCTGATGGCATTGAGCAACAAGGATTTCATCGGGGAGACTCTTGGTGTGGGACTGACGGAACGACTCGAAGGCACTCTCGCCGCTACCGCCCTGGCGGCGGCGGCCGGTGCCCGCATGTTCCGGGTGCACGAAGTCGGGCCCACACGCCGCACGCTGGAAATGGTGGGCTCCATCGTCGGAACCCGCCCACCGGCGCGAACAGTGAGGGGGTTGGCATGACCCATCAACTAGACGGAGTAGTTGGTATCGATCCGAGCTGGCTGGAAACGCACAGTTGGAACCGGCCCGATTGGACAGTCGAGCAGCTCATCGCCGCGAAGAAGGGCCGCACCGTTTCGGTGGTCTTGCCCGCGCTCAATGAGCAGGAGACGGTCGCCGCGGTCGTCGACACCATCAGCCCGCTGCTGGGCGGTCTGGTGGACGAGTTGATCGTGCTCGACTCGGGCTCCACTGATGACACCGCGATCAGGGCCGTGGCCGCGGGTGCGCGCGTGGTCAGCCGTGAACAGGCGCTGCCTGAGGTGCCGCCCAACCCGGGCAAGGGTGAAGTGCTGTGGCGGTCGGTGGCCGCGACCACCGGCGACGTGATCGCCTTCGTCGACTCCGATCTGATCGACCCCGATCCGATGTTCGTGCCGCACCTGCTCGGCCCGCTGTTGTTGGGTCAGGGTGTGCATCTGGTCAAGGGCTTCTATCGGCGTCCGCTCAAGGTCAGCGGGTCCGAGGATGCCAACGGTGGTGGGCGGGTGACCGAACTGGTGGCCCGACCCATGCTTGCCGCTCTCCGGCCCGAACTGAGCTGTGTGGTGCAGCCGCTGGGCGGTGAGTACGCCGGCACCCGGGAGCTGCTGTCCTCGGTGCCCTTCGCACCCGGATACGGCGTCGAGATCGGCCTACTGATCGACACGTACGACCGACTCGGACTCAATGCCATCGCCCAGGTGAACCTGGGTGTGCGCAGCCATCGCAACCGGCCGCTGGTCGAACTCGGTGTGATGAGCCGTCAGGTGATGGCCAGCATGCTGTCGCGGTGCGGGATTCCCGACTCAGGGGTGGGCATCACCCAGTTCTTCGCCGACGGTGACGGGTTCACCCCGCGCAGCTCCACGGTGTCGCTGGAGGACCGCCCGCCGATGAACACCCTGCGCTGAGCCTTCAGGTCTTCGGGATCTCGCGCTCACCGTCGGTGGGCGACCAGACGGTGACGATCATGTGGTCGTCGTCGAGTCGCACGGCCGAGGCTCCCTCGATGTCTGCGACGTAGAACGGCGAGAACCGGCGGCCGCGCAGGTCGAATCCGATTGTGGCGTAGAGATACTCGGCGAACGAGGCGTGCAGGTCGAGATCCTGCTCGTCGTGCACGGTGCCCCAGACCTTGGCGTCACCCTGGCTGATGCGGGTATCGGTGGTGGCCGTGTGCAGCTCGAAGCGAGGGTCGCGGGCAAGATCAGCGAGCTTGGCGGTGGCGGGTATGCCGCCGACGATCAGCCTGCCCTCGAAGATGCGCGGTTCCATCGGGCTGATCCGTGGGGCGCCACTGCGGCGCAGCGTCGAGAGAAAACACAGATTGCGCGTCGCGTGGTGGCGGCGCGCGAACACGTCGGCGATGGATGGCGCCTGCTGGGTGAACTCTTGCCAGGAGGTCATGGCCCCACGGTAGGTCGCGATGTCATACCTCGCTGGCAAGATCAGTGTTGTGACGTTCGCACTGACGTATCTGCTGGTTCTCGTCGCGGTGGCCGCCGTGCTGTTCGTGCTGGGCTCGATACTGTTCGGCCGCGGGGAGGAGTTGCCGGCGCTCCCCAAGGGCACCACCGCGACAGTCCTGCCCGCCGATGATGTGGCCGGTGCCGATATAGACGCCGTCAAGTTCTCATTGGTCTTCCGCGGGTACAAGGCCAGTGAGGTTGATTGGGTGCTGGACCGGCTTGCCCGCCAGATCGACGAGCTGCGCGCCGAGCTCGACGAGGTGCAGGGCGCCCGGGCCGGCATCGAAGCCAATGCCGAATAAGGAGCCCTCCCGCTGCTCCTGGGCCGCCGACCCGCCCGGGTCGACGCTGTACGCCGACTATCACGACAACGAGTGGGGACGCCCGTTGTACGGGCGCGACGCATTGTTCGAGCGGCTGTGCTTGGAGGCCTTCCAGAGCGGGCTGGCGTGGATCACCATCTTGCGCAAACGTGAGGGGTTCCGTCGTGCGTTCGACGGCTTCACACCGGAGAAGGTTGCCCGGTACGGCGACAAGGATGTGGCGCGGCTGATGGCCGATGCCGACATCGTGCGGAACCGCGCCAAGATCGAGTCGGCCATATCCAATGCCCGCGTCGTCCTCGATTTGGACACCGATCTTTCGGACCTGTTGTGGTCGTTTGCACCGAAACGCCGCGCCCGGCCGCAGCGTCTTTCCGACGTGCCCGCGGTCACCGATGAGAGCATTGCGATGGCCAAAGAACTCAAACGCCGGGGGTTCCGTTTTGTAGGTCCTACCACGGCATATGCCCTGATGCAGGCCACCGGGATGGTCGACGATCATGTGCGTTCCTGCTGGGTTCCGCGAGCCGAAACCGCCCCCTCCGGAAGGTCCAGTTGAGGGTCTGCTGTCCCCAGATGTCCGCGATAGGGAAGAATGGTTCAGTGAAACGGCAGCTCAGATAGGGAACAATGGTCGGAGATGCCGAACACCCTTGGCTGGAATTTGGAGGGAGCACACGATGGCGGCCATGAAGCCCCGAACCGGCGACGGTCCTCTCGAGGCTACGAAAGAGGGGCGCGGGATCGTTATGCGCGTGCCACTGGAAGGTGGCGGTCGCCTGGTGGTCGAGCTGACCCCCGATGAGGCTGCCGCACTCGGCGACGAACTCAAGAACGTCACCAGCTAGGCCCTGCCTCGGGCGTCAGCCGCAGACTTTTTGATAGATCTGCAGCGTCATCTCCGCGATATGCGCCCACGAGAACTCTTCGATACATCGCGCCCTACCGGCATTCCCATATTCGGTGGCGCGAGCCGGGTCCGCGACCAATGCGTTGACCGCGTCGGCGAGCCCTGCCTCGAACGCCGCGGCTTCGCTGCTCTCGTACGCCACCAGAGTTCCGGTGACACCGTCGGCAACCACCTCGGGTATGCCACCGACACGCGATGCCACGACCGCTGTGCCACACGCCATCGCCTCGAGATTGACGATGCCCAGTGGCTCGTAGATCGACGGGCATACAAACACCGTTGCCGCGGAAAGTATTTCCCGCAGCTTGGGGATGGGAAGGAATTCGCGTATCCAGTGCACTCCGGGCCGTGCCGCGGCTAGCTCGGTGACAGCACCGGTGATCTGCTCGGCGATCTCGGGAGTGTCCGGCTCACCGGCACACAAGATCAGCTGCACGTCGGGGGAGAAATGGTGTGCCGAGGACACCAGGTGCGCGAGACCTTTTTGCCGGGTGATGCGTCCGACGAACACGGCAATCGGGCGGCCCAGGTCCACGCCGAGCTCGGCAAGAACCGACCCCGGTTGGGTGATCGCCTCGGCTGGGTCAACCGGATACCAGGTGGTTGTGTCGATTCCGTTGCGCACCACATGGATCCGGTTCGGGTCCAAACCGGGGTAGGTCGCCATGATGTCTTCGCGCATCCCGCTGCTGACCGCGATGACGGCGTCAGCGGCGTGTATCGCGGTGTGTTCCACCCACGAGGACACCCGATACCCGCCGCCGAGCTGTTCGGCCTTCCACGGGCGACGTGGCTCCAGGGAATGCGCAGTCAAAACGTGTGGGATGCCATGCAGCAGCTTGGCCAGATGTCCGGCCAGGCCCGTGTACCAGGTGTGTGAATGCGCCACCGACGCACCAGCCGCCGCTGCGGCCATCACCAGATCGGCCGACAACGTCGTCAAGGCGGGGTTGGCGCCGTCCAGCGCGGGGTCTGGCCGGTGCACGAAGGCGCCGTCGCGGGGTGCGCCCATGCAGTGCACCTCGACATCGCACAGTGTGCGCAGCTGAGCCACCAGCTCGGTGACGTGGACACCGGCACCGCCGTAGACCTCGGGTGGGTACTCCCGCGTCATCATTGCCACCCGCGTCGGGGATGAGCCGCGCGCGTGAAGACCCTCCGTCATAGCCACGACCGTAGTAGGTGGCCCCGACGACCGCAGGCCCGCCGGGGGTGTACCGCTGGCCGCTTCTGCCGAGTGCCGATAGGTTGATTGCTATGAGGGCATCGCCACACGTTCTGGGGATCGTGCTTGCCGGCGGTGAGGGCAAGCGTCTCTACCCACTGACCGCCGACCGCGCGAAACCGGCGGTGCCCTTCGGCGGTGCCTATCGCCTCATCGATTTCGTGCTGAGCAACCTGGTCAACGCGCGGTTCTTGCGTATTTGTGTTCTGACCCAATACAAATCGCACTCACTGGACCGGCACATCTCGCAGAACTGGCGGCTCTCGGGCTTGGCGGGGGAGTACATCACCCCTGTCCCTGCTCAGCAGCGCCTCGGTCCGCGCTGGTACACCGGGAGCGCCGATGCCATCCACCAGTCGCTCAATCTGATCTTCGACGAGGATCCCGAGTACATCGTGGTGTTCGGCGCCGACCATGTGTACCGGATGGATCCCGAGCAGATGCTCGACTTCCACATCGACAGCGGTGCCGGAGTGACCGTGGCGGGTATCCGGGTGCCCCGCAGCGAGGCCAGCGCCTTCGGTTGTATCGACGCCGACGACACCGGCCGTATCCGTGAGTTCATCGAGAAGCCCGCGGATCCTCCGGGCACACCGGATGATCCCGACGCGGCCTTCGTGTCGATGGGGAACTACATCTTCACCACCAAGGAATTGATCGACGTCATTCGCGCCGACGCCGACGACGACCATTCCGACCACGACATGGGCGGCGACATAATTCCCCGGCTGGTGGCCGACGGGCGGGCCGCTGTCTATGACTTCAACACCAACCTGGTGCCCGGCGCCACCGAGCGCGATCACGCGTACTGGCGCGACGTCGGAACCCTCGACGCGTTCTATGACGCGCACATGGATTTGGTTTCGGTGCACCCGGTGTTCAATCTGTACAACCGGCGCTGGCCCATCCGTGGCGAGTCCGAGAACCTGGCGCCTGCCAAGTTCGTCAACGGCGGCTCCGCGCAGGAATCGGTGGTGGGTGCCGGCAGCATCATTTCGGCGGGTTCCGTGCGTAACTCGGTGCTGTCCTCGAATGTCGTCGTCGACGACGGTGCCGTGGTGGAGGGCAGCGTGCTGATGCCCGGTGTGCGAGTGGGCCGTGGGGCGGTCGTGCGGCACGCGATTCTGGACAAGAACGTGGTTGTCGGTGTCGGAGAACAGGTTGGTGTTGATATCGAGCGCGATCGCGAGCGTTTCAACGTCAGCGCGGGCGGCGTGGTCGCCGTCGGCAAGGGTGTGTGGATCTAGCCTCTCACCACACCAGTGGCACAAGACGGCTGCGGACCTTCTCGGTGTATTCGTCGTAGCCGGGCAGGTCGTGGCGCAGCATCTTCTCCTCGTCGATGATCCGCACCACCAGTGAGCCGAATGCGGGAATCGCCGCGAGCAGGCCCCAGAACGAACCCAGCGCCAACGGTATGCCCACCATCATCACCAGTGATCCCGTGTACATCGGGTGGCGCACCAGCCCGTACAGACCAGTTGAGGTGACGGTCTGCCCGGACTCGACGGTGATACTCGCTCCCGCATAGTGGTTCTGGGCCACGACCAGTGTGGCGGCACCCAATCCGACGATGACCAGTGCCTCTCCGACGATGACCAGCCAGGTCGGTACATGAGACCAGCCGAACCTGTGATCGAAGGCGCTGACCACGACCAAGGCCAGGAAGGAACTCAACAGCACCGTGACCGCGAGCTTCTGTATCAAGCGTGTCTCCGCGATGGGGCCGCCGCGCATACGACGCCGCAGCACCTCGGGATTCGTCCTGGCCAAGTAGACCGAGGAAATCGTGGAACTGATCGCGAAGATCGCCAGAAACACCCAGGCCTGCCAGTAGTCGAACGTTCCCGCGGGCCAGAACAGTGCCGCGCCGAAGACAGCGAGGGCGATGATTCCCGAGATAAGAGCTTGTACACCAGTTTTCATGATCTTCCTTTCTCAGAGGGCGTCACGACGGCGGTAGATCTCGCCCGCGGCTGCGATAAGCCCGGTGCCGATGACAATGAGGACCAACATGGTCAACCACGGATACTCGACCGGCGCGCTGACCCGCATCACCGGTGAGAACTTCACAATCCAGGACGGCAGCTGCAGGATGCCTGCGTACAGCATGCCCACGGAAAATGCCACCACGAGCCAGCCGATCCAGCTGTGCCGCAGTGCAACTGATAGGGCAGCGATACCGGCGATCACCAGCAGGGCGGGGATCTGTGCCAATGCGGCGAGCGTGAGACGCCACACCAAATCCGGATTGTGCAACGTGCTCGCCGCGCCCAGTCCACTGCCCAGACCGGCGATCAACATGAGAATCGCACTGCCCACCAGTGTCACCGCGACCGTGGACAGTAGCCAGTTCCAGCGCGATACGGCGCGCGCCAGTACGGCTTCGGCGATGCCGCTCTGTTCATCCTTGGCGAGCCTCATAATCGCCGACACCACGTACGCGGTGACCGCGATGGCGAGCACCTGGTTGAAGGTGGCGAAGATGCTGTCCAGGCCGTGGGCCTGGAATGCCCGGGTCAACAGCGGGTTGGTGTCAATCGAATCCCGCAGGCTCTTGGCCATCGACCCGAAGGCCATACCGCTCAGGAAGATTCCGACTCCCCATCCGGTGAGCAGCCCGCGTTGCAGTTGCAGGTTGAGTCCGAAGACGGACCTGATCTCGGGGGCATTGGCGTCCTCGCCACGCGAGGGCAGCACCCCCGCGTCGTATTGGCGGTGTCCTTCGAGCGCGTGCGCGGCGAGCATCAGGGCCACGGTGGTGCCCACCAGCAGGAGGAGGGGCCACCAACGCAGATCGACGAATGGCCGCATCTGCTGGGCCCACGCCAGGGGCGAGAACCAACTCAGTGTGCTGCCCCTGTTGTCGATGATGTCGCCGAGTCCGCGGATCACGACGGCTGCTGCCAGGGATGCCATGGCGACACCGGTGGCGGCTCGGGAGGTGCGCCACAACTGGGAGGTGACCGCCGCGATACCGGCGAAAACCATGGAGGCTCCGGTGATTCCGAGACTGATTCCGAGACTGTCGGCGACATCGAATCCCGCGGCGGACAAAGCAATCGTCATGGCCAGGGCCAGAACGGCGTTCATCAGGCCTACCACGATGAGCGCCGCGTAGGTGCGTGCCTGGTGGCCGACGACCGCCGACATGACCAGCTCGGCACCGCCGGATTCCTCTTCGGCGCGGGTATGCCGGATGACCGTCAGGATGGACATGATGGCGGCGGCGGCGATCATGACGGTCATTAGTTCGTTGGCGACCATGACACCGATATCGGTTTCGTTGATGCCGAAATTTGGCCCGCCCATGATGATTCCGGCGGGGGTCTTCATCATCGTGACCCGGGCCATCCGGTCGGCGGACGTCGGATACATCGACGCGAACGCCAGCGGGGTATAGGTCATCAGCAGCGTCAGCCAGCCGACCCACATGCAGATCCGGAGCCTGTCGCGGCGTAGTGCCAACAGGATCAGGGTGCCTGTTCCGGTCAACGGATGTTTCGGGGTACCGTCCGAAATCGGCTGACGCATGGGGAGCGTCGCGAAGTCGCTTCTCATCGCGGTACGCCCTGATACTCGCGCATGAAGAGCTCTTCAAGTGATGCCGGCGCCACGGTGAGGTCGACGATCCCGAGGCTTGCCAGCTGTTCCATGATGCGGTCCAGGTCGCTGCGATCCACCGTGAAGGAGGCCCGGTTGCCGCCGATCGTGAGGTCGCGCAACTGTGGAACCGATTTGAGACCAGAGGGATTCGCCAGTGTGCGTACCGTCACCGAGGTCCGCATGACATGGCGCAGCTCGGCCAGGGAGCCGGACAACACCGCGCGTCCGGCGCGGACAATGGTCACCCGGTGGCACAGCTTCTCCACCTCGGCCAGGATGTGGCTCGACAGCAACACCGCGCATCCGCGCGCGGCCACTTCGGCCACACACTCCTGGAAGACCGTCTCCATCAGCGGATCCAGGCCGGATGTCGGCTCGTCGAGTATGAACAGTTCGGCGTCGGAGCAGAACGCCGCGATGAGCGCCACCTTCTGACGGTTGCCCTTGGAATAGGTGCGTGCCTTCTTAGTGGGGTCGAGTTCGAAACGCTCGATGAGTTCGTTGCGCCTCGGTAGTGAAATATGTTCGGTGCCACGCATTCTGGTGAGGAAGTCAATCGCCTGCCCGCCGGTGAGGTTGGGCCACAGCGTGACGTCCCCGGGAACGTAGGCGATGAGCCGATGCAGATCCACGGCGTTGACCCACGGGTCGCCGCCGAGGAGCTGCACGGTGCCGGAGTCGGCGCGCAGCAGGCCCAGAAGTACTCGAATGGTGGTGGACTTTCCCGCGCCGTTGGGGCCGAGGAAGCCCGCCACCTCGCCGTGGGCGACCGACAGATCGAGCCCGTCGAGTGCCTTGGTCTTACCGAATGACTTGGAGAGGCCGCGTATTTCGACCGCGAGGTTGGAATACATCACTTCGAGTCTCCTCCGTTGCGAGAGTTTTCCTGTTGTGCCGCAAACGCATCGAGCATGGTGGAGTCGGTCATGAGGCCTTCGGTGTAGACCTCGATGGCGGGGAAGATCAGCTCATCGGAGTAGCGGCGCAAGATCGTGCCCAGGTCGTCGTCGGGGTACATCTGTACGTAGATCGATAGCGCGCCTACGCCGTTCAAGGAGAGCCACAGCGCCCGGCCCTTGGGATCACGGCTCGGCTTGATCGTGCCCGCGCGGACTCCGTCGTCCAGATATGCCTCGGCGTTCTCGATGGAGTGCTGAAGAAACGCGCGGCCGGGCTCGCCGCCCGATTGCACACTGAGCAGCAGGTACCTGACCATCGGCGCGAACGTCTCGATCTCGTCGATGGCGTCGAGCCAGACCTTGGGGTCGTTGGAGGTCAGCGTGCGCGATTTCTCCGAGCGGATGTACTCCAGCAGGTATTCATCCACCGCCTGGCGGAGCCCGTCCTTGGATCCGTAGTGATGGATAACCAGTGCGGGGCTCACTCCCGCGGCTTCGGCGATCGCTCGCACGCTGGTGTTCAGTCCCTGTTCGCCCCACAACTTGATGGCGGCATCCCGGATGCGGGCGGCTGCGGTGAGATCATCGACTGAACGCATGTTTAGTACGTTAAACACACGTTCAGTCTGGCGTCAAGGATTTAGCCCGCGTCAGATGAAGGTTTTGACGAGAACGGTGCGAAGGCGCCGCCGAAACGACGGTTTACGCGTCAGTCGCGGGTGGCAGCGAGCAGGCCGTCTCCCAGTGGGATCAGCACTGCGGTGAACCGGCCATCATCGGCGATGATGCGCGCGGCTTCGCGAACTCCGACCACATCGGGATCGTTGGCCGCGGGGTCGCCCGCGCGTCCGCCGGCGGACACCCCGTGGATCACTACGGCTCCGCCCGGGCGCAGCAACCGAATGCCACCGGCCAGGAACTCAGGTTGATCGGCCGGCGCGGCATCGATGACGAGCAGGTCATACGACTCGTCGGCCAGTCGTGGCAAGACCTCCTGGGCGCGCCCACCGATCAGCCGGGTGCGCGACGGGGCGATGGCCGCCTCCGAAAAGGCCTGTTTGGCACTGCGCTGGTGCTCGGGCTCCAGATCAATGGTGGTCAGCACGCCGTCCTCGCGCATTCCGGAGAGCAGCCACAGGCCGCTGACCCCCGCGCCCGTCCCGACCTCGACGACGGCCTTGCCGCCGGAAAGGCGTGCGAAGACACTGAGAAGAGCGCCGACAGCGGGCGTTACCGGGCCCGCGCCCAGGTCAACGGCACGTTCCCGGGCGGCGGCGACGATGTCGTCTTCGGAGATGGCGCCCTCGGCGTGGCTGACCATCGCCTCGACGCGGGATCGATCTGCGCTGCTGGTCACGATTCGATCCTGTCGAGTGGGAGGGCATCTGTCCCGCGACACGCCGCACTCATCAAGGATGTGACGGGTTTCTTGTCCCGGATCCCCCGGCGAGATCGGATCGAGACCGCATTCTCAGGAAGAGTTAAGTTAGCTCATAAGTGGCCCACACCTCGGTGATAGAAGGTCATTCACATGTCGCGATCCATCCTGAACGAGAGCCCGAGTGCCCCGCGCCTATCTGGGAATAACACCCCTGGCATCCGGGTTGAGCAGGCTGACAGCTTCCCCATTGGGGGTGAAGCCGCCACAAGCGAACAGGAGGAACACGCGATTTCGCTTACGCGTATCAGCGAGTCGGCCGAATACACCGACTTCGTCGAGGCCATCGATCCCGCCGAACTATCCGGGACCGCAGTGTTCGATGCCACCGGAGACCAGGCAGCCATGCCGTCTTGGGATGAGCTGGTTCGTGAGCACGCCGACCGCGTGTACCGCCTGGCCTACCGCCTGTCGGGTAACCAGCAAGACGCTGAGGACCTGACTCAGGAGACCTTCATTCGGGTGTTCCGCTCGCTGCAGAACTACCAGCCCGGCACCTTCGAGGGGTGGTTGCACCGCATCACCACCAACCTGTTCCTCGACATGGTCCGCCGCCGTGGCCGCATTCGCATGGAGGCGCTGCCCGAGGATTACGACCGCGTCCCGGCGACCGACCCAGATCCCGAGCAGATCTACCACGACGCGCAGCTGGGCGCCGATTTGCAGGCCGCGCTGGACTCGTTGGCGCCGGAGTTCCGTGCCGCCGTGGTTCTGTGTGACATCGAAGGTCTGTCTTACGAGGAAATCGGCGCCACCCTGGATGTGAAACTCGGCACCGTCCGCAGCCGCATCCACCGCGGTCGCCAGGCCATCCGTGAGTATCTGGCTGCGCACTCCTCGACGTCCGCGCTCGCGGCCGCCGAGTAGCGCGCAACACCATTGGTGCAGGTTGGTACGCAATGAGTACATTCGCGCGCTATCTTCGAGTTAGGTCGGCACGAGTCCGCCGGCCCTACCGGACCGAAGGGAGCGTCGCCGTGGTGGATAGCGGCTCGTTCCGGCGAGCGTTCTCGAGCTTCTCGTCCTTCTCCCGACTGCCGTCCCCATTCGCCTCGCAGAGCGAGGCGCCGGTGGGTGCTCCGCGCCAGTTCGGATCGACCGAGCATCTGTCCACTGAGGCGATAGCCGCGTTCGTGGATGGCGAGCTCCGGATGAGCGCGCACCTGCGAGCGGCGCACCACTTGTCGATGTGCGCCGAATGCGCGCTGGAGATCGACGCACAGCGCCAAGCGCGCAGCGCACTGCGTGATTCCGGGGGCATCCGGGTGCCGGTTTCGTTGCTCGGGTTGCTCAGCCAGATTCCGCACATCCCGCATGAGGCCGCACCGCCTTCAGCGTCTTCACATGAGGGCGACTTGCCACCCGCGTTAGCCAGTGATGAGGTGCGTCGTCGTCGTAAGCGCCGGTAGGGTGGGCCGGTGACCGCACATCAGGACACCGCCCCCCGGTTGGCGCCGCGCCCGGTTGACCGGCCGCCCGTCGATCCGGCTTCGCAGCGGGCTTTCGGCCGTCCTTCGGGGGTATCCGGTTCGTTCCAGGGGGCGGACAAGTACCGAGACCAGGGGGAGTACACACCGCGGGTGGGTCCGCCCGACCCCGTGCTGGCCCAGGCCTTCGGACGGCCCGATAACGCCACGACTTCCTTGCAACGTCATCCCGCCGATGCCGGCAAGCTCAACGCCGTCGACGACGGTCCGGATGCCGCTGAGGATCCGTGGCGCGACCCGACCGCGCAGGTGCAGTTGGGCAGGCCCGCGGTCACCAAGGCGCCCGTCACGCTCGACGGCACGCCCGCCCCGAAGCTCGGCGTCCGCGAGGTCCTTTTCGGCGGGCGGGTTTCCATCCCGGCGCTGGCCGTCCTTGCGGCAATCGCGCTGCTGATCGGCCTGGTCGGCGGCATTGTGGGCCGCAAGACGGCCGAGGTGGTGCAGGCTTTCACCACCTCGAAGGTCACCTTGACCACCGACGACAGCACCCAGCCCGATGAGTCACGTTTCACGGCGGTCGCCAACGCCGTCAAAAGCGCGGTGGTGACCATCGAGGCCAGCTCTGACGACGAGGTAGCGCAGGGTTCGGGGGTCGTCATCGATCCCAAGGGCTATGTCATCACCAACAATCACGTGATCTCCGATGCCGCGAAGAACCCCGGCAAGTTCAAGATCGAAGTCATCTTCAACGACAGCAAGAAGGTGCCCGCCAACCTTGTGGGTCGTGACCCCAAGACGGACATCGCCGTGCTGAAGGTGGACAACGTCGACAACCTGACCGTGGCGCGTCTGGGCGACTCGGACAAGGTCGCCGTCGGTGCCGAGGTCATTGCCTTCGGTTCACCGCTGGGCCTGCGCAGCACGGTGACCAGCGGCATCATCAGCGCACTGCACCGTCCGGTGCCGCTCTCGGGTGAGGGCAGCGATACCGACACGGTGATCGACGCTCTTCAGACCGATGCCGCTATCAACCACGGAAACTCCGGTGGCCCGCTCATCGACATGAAGTCCCAGGTGATCGGGATCAACACGGCCGGAAAGTCGTTGAGCGACAGCTCAAGTGGCCTCGGGTTCGCCATCCCGATCAACGAGGCCGCCGAGGTCGCGCAGTCGCTGATCCGTGACGGCAAGATCGTGCACGCGACGCTGGGTATCAGCAGCCGCACGGTGAGCAACGCGACCGCTACCGGCGCCGAGGTGGCCAACGTCAAGGCCGGCAGCCCCGCCGAAAAGGGCGGCATGCTGGAGAACGATGTCGTCGTCAAGGTGGGTGACCGGACGGTGGCCGACGCCGATGAGTTCGTGGTCGCGGTGCGGCAGCTGAAGATTGGACAGGAAGCCACCATCACGGTGCTGCGTCAGGGCCGTCCCGTCGAGCTCAAAGTTACTCCCGGCCCCGACGGTTCCTGATGTTCGGCAGTGTCGGCTGGGGGGAGCTGTTGGTCCTGCTGGTCGTGGGACTCGTGGTGCTCGGTCCCGAGCGGTTGCCGGGGGCGATCCAGTGGACCACTGAGTCGCTGCGCAAGGTCCGTGACTACGCCAGTGGCGCGACGGCCTCACTGCGTGAGGAGCTTGGGCCGGAGTTCGATGACGTGCGCAAGCCGCTCGCCGAGCTGCAGAAGCTGCGCGGTATGACCCCACGCGCCGTCATTACCAAACACCTTCTGGACGGCGATGATTCGGTGCTCGATTCGTTGACCAAGCCGCTTGAAGACGTGAAGAAGGCGGTCTCGGAGCCGGCCCCCACGCCCGTCGCCAACCCTGATCTCACCAAGCCTGGGGATCCGGGCCCGACCCGCTACGACGCCGACGCGACCTAGTTGCGCCGTGCGGTGTCGATGTTCAGCGACATGCCCGCCAGTCCCCGGCTACGTGTCGAGAGCTTGTCTGCGACCGCCCGAAGTGCCTGGCCCGCAGCCGAATCCGGCTGACTGAGCACGATGGGCAGCCCGTCGTCGCCGCCCTCACGTACCGCTGGGTCTAGTGGAATCTGGCCGAGCAGTGGCACTTTCGTTCCCACCACCCTGGTCAGGCTTTCGGCGACGGTGTCGCCGCCGCCGGATCCGAACACCTCCATGCGGGTGCCGTCGGGCAGCACCAGCCAGGACATGTTCTCCACGACGCCGACGATGCGCTGACGTGTCTGGGTCGCGATCGCTCCTGCGCGCTCGGCCACCTCGGCGGCGGCCTGCTGCGGGGTGGTGACCACCAGAATCTCGGCACCGGGAATGAGCTGCGCCACCGAGATCGCCACGTCGCCGGTGCCCGGCGGCAGATCCAGCAGCAGCACGTCCAGGTCTCCCCAGAACACGTCGGCCAGGAACTGCTGCAGGGCGCGATGCAGCATCGGCCCGCGCCACACCACCGGGGTGTTGCCCTGGGTGAACTGGGCGATGGAGATGACCTTCACGTCGTGGGCGACCGGGGGCAGGATCATCCGTTCCACCTGAGTGGGGCGATCCGAGGTGCCCATCATGCGCGGTACCGAATGGCCATAGATATCGGCGTCGAGCAGCCCGACCGACAGCCCCTTGGCTGCCATTGCCGCCGCGAGGTTGACGGTCACACTGGACTTTCCGACACCGCCCTTTCCCGACGCCACCGCGTACACCCGGGTAAGCGATCCGGGCTGAGCGAAGGGGATGATGGGCTCGGCGCTATCGCCACGCAACTGTTTGCGCAATTCGGTGCGCTGCTCGTCGTTCATCACATCCAGCAGCACGCGCACGGTACCTACGCCGTCGACGTCGGCGGCGGCCTGGGTTACTCGTTCGGCGATCTCCGCCTTCTTCGGGCATCCGGAGGTGGTGAGGTAGATCCCGATCTCGACGTTGTGGGCGTCGTCGAAGGTGATGTCCTTGACCATCCCCAATTCAGTGATGGGGCGGCGAAGTTCGGGATCGATAACCCCGGCGAGTGCACTGCGCACGGCCGTGGTGAGCTCGGATGTCACTACCCGAGTCTAGGGCGTGCGGTTTACGGCTTTGGCGCTGCCGGTCCCGGCGCTGGTCCGGGGGCCGGCCCGAGCTCCACTGGCGGCGGGGGCGGAGCGAACGGGTTGAACGGCTGCGGGGCCGGTGCAAACGGGTTGAAGGGTTCAGCCGGCGGCGGTGCGAACGGGTTGAAAGGCTCGGCCGGCGGTGGTGGTGGTGCACAGAAGAACACGCACGGTGCCTGGGGCGCCTCGGGCGCCGGCGTGCCGGCGGCGGGTGGGCCCACGACACCGACCCGGTCCGGTGTCAGCGGGGTGAGGATCGGCAGCTGGGCCAGCGGGTCATTGGGGGACAGTCCAGCGACGTCGGTCGCCGAGCCCGGCCCAAGCCCACGTGACTCGCCACCGCCCAGGTGAGCCTTGCGCTCGGGTGCGACATCGGCGGCGGTCAGCGGTGGCAGGTTGAGCGGGATGACCCCGGTGGCGTAACCAGCGGCCCAGGCGAGCACGTTCTGTGCGTAGGCCATCGAATTGTTGTACCGCAGGATGGACGACATCACCTGCGAGCGATCCCGCAAATTCAATCCGCCGCTGCATAAATAGCGGGCGGCGGCCAGGCTCGCGTCGAAGACGTTCTGTGGATCGGCCTTTCCGTCGCCGTCACCGTCGGAAGCGTAGTGGTTCCATGTGCTCGGCAGGAACTGCATGGGGCCCATGGCCCGGACGTACACCTGTGCACCTTGGGTGCGGCTCTGCTCATGGTCGACGATGACTTCGTTGCCCGGAAGACTGCCATCCAGGCTCGGGCCATAGATGGGACGCACCACACGGCCTTTGATATCGGTGGCGCCGTTGTTGGCATGCCCTGATTCGATGCGGCCGATGCCCGCCAGCAGGTTCCAGCTGACGCCGCAACCGGGCGCGGCCTTGGCCATCATCCGTTCGGCGTTTTGGTAGGCGTCCAATGCGATCTTCGGGATACCAAGTCCCCCGGGGGCCATCACGATTCCCGGTGGCGGCGGCGCGATCGCGGCGCTCGGCGCGACACGGTACTGCGTCGGCGGGCGCATCACGGTCACCAGATTCAGCGGGCCCATTTCCGCCTGCTCGGCGACGGCAGAGGCCAGCGGGACCGGAACGGGTACGACGGCCTGCCCGCTGACTTGCGCACCACTGGCCGCCACGGCAGAGCCAACGACCACCAGGGCGCTCAGTCCGCCCACTCGGAGCCAGGGCACTGGGGCGCCTGCGACGCGGAGCACCGCATCACGGGCATGCTTGACCGACGACGCAACCCAACCCGGAAGCTCCACTGCGCCCCTATCTCTCGGGCCCTTGCTTATTCGCTGTGGTCCCAATCTGTCGGCACCCATTCTGACGTATGCAGTCGTGACGGATGTGACCGATGTGAACCGGAGCAACCATACCGGCGAGATGTCGGTCCGGTTGCAAAATGGGCAAACCCCAGCGAATTTCGGATCCTCGACGAATCTCCCCTGGCCATGGCGAGTTCGGCGGGCACCCGAAGCAAAAATGGGCGAGTGGCTATCTCGGGCCGCATAGACCGCGGTTTATCTGACTTACAGTCAGTGTCTGGACGTAAAAGTAATCAATTGATAGCGTTGCAGTATGACCGCTTCGCCAGATGTCGCCGTCCGCTGGGAGCTTGGCTCCGATCGTCCCCGCGAGGATTACGGATTCTTCGGACCGGACTCACCGACGTGGAAGGTGTGGACCAGCCCCACCGCACTTATCGGGTTTCAGCGCTCGGTGGTGCTCGAGCACTTCGAGCCCCATCTGGCTGCCGCCGTGGCCGATTCGGCGGGCATTTATCGGGATCCGCGAGGGCGGATGGATGGAACCCTCGCCTACTTCCTCATCGTCGCGACCGCCGATTCGCGAACCGCGGTTGAGGCCTCCGAGCACCTGCAGAAGGTTCACGCTCGCTCCAAAGGCACCGACCCGGTGACCGGCAAGCGATACAGCGCCAATGATCCGGCCTCGCAGCTCTGGATCCACGTCACCGGCTGGCATTCGGTGCTCAAGTGCTACGAGATGTTCGGTCCCGGGCCGCTGAGCCAGGCCGAGGAGGACCGCTACTGGTCGGAGTGCGTGATCGCCGCCGAGCTGCAGACCGTCAATCCGGCCGACGTTCCCCGGTCCCGTGACGAGGTGCGTCAGTACTTCGCCCAGATGCGTCCCGCGCTGTGTACCTCTGAGCGGGCACAGCACGCGATGCACTACCTGCTGCGCACCCCGCGGTCGGGCAGCAATCTGCGGTTCTGGGCAGTCAGTCGGATGATGGCCCCGGCGACCATCGCGACCCTGCCACGGTGGATGCGGGAGCTGGGGCAATTTGATCAGCCGGGAATCGTTGACGCCGCGTACCGGCCGTTGGTATCGGCAGCCATGTCGATCGCCAGCGTTCCCGCGGTGGAAGACTCCATCGCGCGATTCGCCAAGCTGCCGATGACGGCAACGACCCTGCGGGACTTCCACGCGGGCAAGACACCCGCGCGTGCGGTCACCGTCACTCCCGCCGAAGCCAAGGAGCGGTACGGGAGGCGCGCCACCGCATAATGCGGCGCTTTACGCTGGCTAGTTGTGACAGCTCCCACCTACCGTCCGCGCCGCACCACCCTGGCTGTTCCGGGCAGCAGCCAGAAGATGATCGACAAGGCGAAAACCCTTCCCGCGGACGAGATCTTCCTCGACCTTGAGGACGCCGTGGCGGCACCGGCCAAAGTGGAGGCACGTCAGCGCATTGTCGATGCCCTCAATGCGCCGGGATGGTCCGGCCAGCTGCGATCGGTGCGTGTCAATGACTGGACCACCGAGTGGACCTATGCGGATGTGGTGGAGGTTGTCACGCGAGCCGGCGGCAACATCGACAACATTCTGCTGCCCAAGGTGGTGGACGCATCGCATGTGACGGCGCTGGATCTGCTGCTGACCCAGGTTGAGCGTTCACGGGGTCTTGAGGTGGGTGCGATCGGGATCCAGGCGCAAATCGAGAATGCCGAAGGCCTCACCAACATCGATGCGATCGCATCGGCGAGCCCGCGGGTGCAGTCGTTGGTCTTCGGCCCCGCGGACTTCATGGCCAGTCTCGGCATGCGCACTCTGGTTGTCGGGGAGCAGCCTCCGGGCTATGACGGCGAGGCCTATCACCATGTGCTGATGACCATCCTGGTTGCCGCGCGCACCCATGGCATCGACGCCATTGACGGCCCCTATCTCAAGGTGCGCGACGTCGATGCCTTCCGGGTTGCGGCCGGTCGTTCGGCCGCGCTGGGCTTTGACGGGAAGTGGGTGCTGCACCCCGCGCAGGTCGAGGCCGGCAACGAGATCTTCAGCCCGCGCCAGGAGGACTACGACAGGGCCGAACTCATCCTGGACGCCTACGAGTGGCACACCTCGGTGGCAGGCGGCGCACGTGGCGCTGTGATGCTCGAGGACGAGATGATCGACGAGGCCAGCCGCAAGATGGCCCTGGTGATCGCCGGCAAAGGACGCGCCGCGGGTATGGCGCGGCAGGCGCCCCCGTTCGAGCCCCCGGCGGGCTAGTACGAACTGGAACTGCCGCCAGAAGCGACGCCGATGATCATGATCAGCACCCAGAACACGATCACCGCAGCACCGATGATGATCCCGGCGATGGCGACGCCCTTGCCGTCCTGCGGCGAGGTCTTGAGCTGGTTGAGCGCGATGAAGCCCATGATGACTCCGGCAATCGATCCGATGCCGCAGAAGACGCCGACGATCGACGCGATCAACGAACCGATGGCCAGCGGGTTGGTGCCGCCACCGGTCTGCCCGTAGGCACCGTATCCGTACGGGTCGGCGTATCCGGGTGCCGGATACCCGGGATAACCACCGGCAGTGGGATAGCCCGGCGGCGGGTATGGGCCCGGCTGTCCCGACTGATACGGCGGATACGTCTGGCCATATTGCGGATAGGCCGGCGGTGCCGTCGGATACGGCGGGACACCCGTGGGATAGGCGGGAGGAGTGGTCGGATAGGCGGGGTAGGACGGGGGAGGTCCGGGCGTCTCCCACGCCGGGGGAATGCTCGGAGGCACCTGGCTGGCCGATGAAGCGGCATCGGCCGGCGGCGCGGACTGTTCCAGGGACGGATACTCGTATCCGGACGAGGCGTCGGGGCCGGTGCCGGAGGGTTCGTTGCCCGGGGTAGTCATGGCGCAAACCTAGCGTATCGAGGGCGTTTCTGGCCGCGCTGCGGGCGGAAAGTCGCAGGTCGCGGTCAAAGGGGCACCATCTGGTGCGGTCGGGCGTTAAATGGGTGCTAGCTAGCGCGCTACCGTGCATCACCGACTTCTGCAGGAGGATCGAACTCGTGGGACAACCGCTCACACCCGGGCAGCCACAGCGCTCGACGTCACCGCGTTCCCCGTTGTCTTCGTCCCTGTCTTTGCCGACGCCACCGCAAGGTTGGCCCATCGGTTCGTACCCGACGTACGCGGAGGCTCAGCGCGCCGTTGACTACTTGTCCGATCAGCAATTCCCGGTCGAAAACGTCACCATCGTCGGCGTGAACTTGATGCAGGTCGAACGGGTGACCGGCCGATTGTCATGGCCCAAGGTGCTCGGCGGGGGCATGCTCAGCGGAGCGTGGCTGGGCCTGTTCATCGGCCTGGTGCTGGGGATGTTCAGCACCAATCTGGCCGGCTCACTCGTCGTGGGACTTACCGTTGGATTGGTGTTCGGATTGGTCACCGCCGCGGTGCCCTACGCGATGACGAGGGGCACAAGGGATTTCGCATCAACCATGCAGCTTGTCGCGGGTCGCTATGACGTGCTGTGTGAGCCGGCGCAGGCAGAAGCCGCGCGTGACATGTTGGCCAAACTAGCTATCTGAGCCTGCTCGGCTGTGAGCCGTATGGCGTTGGCCTGCGGCGTTGCCCGCGCCCCCGATAGTGGGACGCGCGCACCGAACATGTTGCATGTCACCTGGTTTTAGCTCTACGGTTGCCGCGCGGGACGGGTGTGCCCGCCGTACCGGCACACGGAGGTGCCGAGACGCGTCAACGGACCAGGAGGCGGTCGTGTTGGAGTCGTCGGCCGGATGGTTCCGACGGAAGGGTGTGGCGCTGGGCGTCACGTGCCTGACGCTGGCTTCGCTGACGGGATGCGCCCGCTCCGACGACGGCATCGTCATCCGCTTCTACACCCCGGCCAGTGAGGCCGCGACCTTCACGGCTGCTGCGCAACGATGCAATAAGGAACTGGGTGGGCGGTTCACCATCCGGCAGGTGAGCCTTCCGAAGCGCGCCGATGAGCAACGGCTGCAGCTGGCTCGCCGATTGACCGGTAACGACCGCACCCTCGACCTGATGGGCATGGACGTGGTGTGGACCGCGGAGTTCGCCGAAGCGGGTTGGGCGCTACCGCTTTCGGACGATCCGGCGGGTGTCACCGATGCCAACGCCCAGCGCGACACTCTCGCAGGTCCGCTGGCCAGCGCCCGCTGGAAGGACAAGCTGTACGCCGCCCCGTTGAGTACCAACACTCAACTGCTCTGGTACCGCAAGGACTTGGTTCCGGAACCACCCGAGACGTGGGATCAGGCTGTGCAGGAAGCCGAGGGCTTCGCGCGATCTGGCGGACCTAGCTGGATTGCGTTGCAGGGCAAGCAGTACGAGGGCCTGGTGGTGTTGTTCAACACCTTGCTGGTCAGCGCCGGCGGCTCGGTGCTGGGCGATGACGGCAAGCGAGTCACCTTGACCGATACCCCGGAGCATCGCGCCGCCACGGTTACCGCCCTGCGGATCATCAAATCGATCGCGACGGCCGACGGTGCCGACCCCTCGATTACCCAGACCGATGAGGGCACAGCGCGTTTGGCCTTTGAGCAAGGTAAGGCCGCCTTTGAGATCAATTGGCCGTTCGTGATGGCCAGCATGATGGAGAACGCGATCAAGGGTGGAGTTCCGTTCCTGCGTCTGGATCGGCGCCCTGACCTGACCGGTGCGATCGCCGGTGCGGGACGCTTCGAACCGAACGACGAGCAGTTCACGGCCGCGTACGAGGCAGCCAGTGCGGCACTTGGTTTCGCACCCTTCCCGTCGGCGGTCGCGGGGCAGCCCGCCAGGGTCACCATCGGTGGGCTGAACATCGCGGTTGCCAAAACAACGCGCTACAAGGCACAGGCCTTCGAGGCGTTGAACTGCCTGCGCAGCCGCGAGAACCAGAAGGCGACGGCAATCGAGGGCGGCCTGCCCGCGGTGGACGCCTCTCTCTATGACGATCCCGAATTCCAGGCCAAGTATCCCGCGTACGCGATCATCCGAGAGCAGCTCGCCAATGCCGCGGTGCGTCCGGCCTCCCCGTACTACCAAGCCATCTCGACGCGAGTCTCGGCTGCGCTGGCGCCGATCACCGGAATCGATCCCGAGCGCACCGCCGATCTGCTCACCGATCAGGTGCAGAAGGCCGTGGACGGGCGGGGGCTGATCCCATGACCAGTTCGGGTGTCAAAGGGGCCTCGGCGGGGAAGAAGGCCGAGCGGCGTCTCGGTCTCCTGCTCATCGCACCGGCAGCGCTTCTCATGCTCGCGGTTACCGCATACCCCATCTGCTATGCCATCTGGCTCAGCCTGCAGAAGTACAGCCTGGCCAGCCCGCAGGACCGCAAATTGGTGTGGTTCGACAACTACGTCACGGTGCTGACCGACAGATATTGGTGGAGCGCCCTGGTGGTCACGCTTGCGATCACGGTGATTTCGGTGGTCATCGAGCTAGTACTCGGCCTGACCCTCGCGCTGGTGATGCATCGAACGATCTTCGGGAAGGGCCTGGTGCGCACTGCCGTGCTGATTCCCTACGGAATCGTCACCGTCGCAGCGTCTTACAGCTGGTACTACGCGTGGACGCCGGGTACGGGATATCTGGCGAATCTTCTTCCGTCGGGTAGTGCGCCACTGACACAACAGATTCCATCGCTGGCAGTGGTGATCTTGGCGGAGGTGTGGAAGACCACGCCGTTCATGGCTCTGCTGTTGCTGGCCGGCCTGGCGCTAGTCCCCGACGACTTGTTGAAGGCCGCTCAGGTTGACGGTGCCAACGGCTGGAGCAGACTGATCCGCGTCACCATCCCGATCATGAAACCAGCGATTCTCGTGGCGTTGCTGTTCCGAACTTTGGATGCCTTCCGGATTTTCGACAACATCTACGTGCTCACCGGCGGCAGCAACAACACGGGGTCGGTGTCGATCCTGGGTTACGACAACTTGTTCAAGGCCTTCAACGTCGGTCTTGGTTCGGCGATCAGTGTCCTGATCTTCCTGTGTGTGGCCATCATCGCGTTCATCTTCATCAAGGTTTTCGGTGCCGCGGCCCCGACGGCCGATGACGAAGGAGCAAGACGATGAGCCGCACCGCGCCCTCGCGCGCCGCGGGTTGGGTGATCGCCGACGTGTTGGTGCTGTGTTACGCGCTGGTACCGGTGCTGTGGGTGCTGAGCCTGTCACTCAAACCCACCGCGACGGTCAAGGATGGCAAGTTCTTCCCATGGCCGGTGACGCTTGATAACTACCGCAGCATCTTCAGCGGAAACGTGTTCACCTCGGCACTGGTGAACTCCATCGGCATTGGGCTCATCGCGACACTGATCGCCGTCAGCGTGGGCACCATGGCCGCGTACGCGGTGGCGCGACTGGACTTTCCAGGGAAGAAAGCCCTCGTCGGCGCGGCCCTGCTCATCGCGATGTTCCCGCAGATCTCGCTGGTGACGCCGATCTTCAACATCGAGCGCTCGGTCGGCCTGTTCGACACCTGGCCGGGACTGATCATCCCGTACATCACCTTCGCGTTACCCCTGGCCATCTACACACTGTCGGCGTTCTTCCGCGAGATCCCTTGGGAATTGGAGAAGGCCGCCAAGATGGATGGGGCCACACCGGCACAGGCTTTCTGGAAGGTCATCGCGCCGTTGGCCACGCCGGGCATTGTCACGTCCGCGATCCTGGTGTTCATCTTCGCCTGGAACGACCTGCTGCTGGCGATCTCGCTGACAGCCACGGACCGATCCATCACGGCCCCGGTCGCCATCGCGAACTTCACCGGCAGTTCGCAATTCGAGGAGCCCACCGGATCGATTGCCGCGGGTGCCATCGTCATCACGGTGCCGATCATCATCTTCGTGCTCATATTCCAACGACGGATCGTTGCCGGACTGACCTCCGGTGCAGTGAAGGGTTAGCGATGGCTGAGATTGTGCTGGACCAGGTGTCCAAGACGTACGCGGACGGTTCCGCGGCGGTACAGGACGTCAGCCTGAATATCGCCGACGGCGAGTTCATCATCCTGGTCGGGCCCTCGGGGTGCGGTAAGTCCACGACGTTGAACATGATCGCCGGACTCGAGGACATCTCCTCGGGCGAGCTCACGATTGCCGGTGAGCGGGTCAACGAGAAGGCGCCCAAGGATCGCGATATCGCCATGGTGTTTCAGTCGTACGCGTTGTATCCGCATATGACTGTGCGCCAGAACATTGCCTTCCCGTTGACCCTGACCAAGATGAGCAAGGCCGACGTGAACGCAAAGGTCGAAGAGGCCGCGAAGATCCTGGATCTGACCGACTATCTGGATCGCAAGCCCGCCAACCTCTCCGGCGGACAGCGGCAGCGCGTGGCGATGGGCCGGGCGATCGTTCGCAGTCCGAAGGCATTTCTCATGGACGAGCCGTTGTCCAATCTGGATGCCAAGCTGCGGGTGCAGATGCGTACCGAGATAGCGCGGCTGCAAAAGCGGTTGGGCACCACCACCGTCTACGTCACGCATGACCAGACCGAGGCGATGACGCTCGGTGATCGGGTGGTGGTCCTGCGCGCCGGAAAGGTGCAGCAGGTCGGTGCTCCCCAGGAGCTTTACGACACCCCGGCCAACCTGTTCGTCGCCGGTTTCATCGGATCCCCGGCCATGAACTTCTTCCCGGCGAGGCTTACCGATATCGGAGTGCAGCTGCCGTTCGGCGAGGTGACACTCGAGGCGAGCGTCTACGCCAACGTTTCTGCCAAGAAGGCCGGTGTTTTGGGCAGCGACGTGATCGTGGGGATTCGGCCCGAGCAGTTCGAGGACGCCGCGTTGGTCGACACCTACAAGCGGATCACCGGACTGACGCTCACGGTGAATGCCGACATGGTGGAGTCGCTGGGCTCGGACAAGTACGTGCACTTCACCACCGAAGGCGGTGCGGCTCACTCGGACGAGCTGGCCGAACTCGCGCAGGAGGCCGGGGTGGCTGGGGCAGACGAAAACGAATTTGTGGCAAGGCTTTCCGCGGCATCCAAGGTCGTGGAGGGTCAGCCCGTCGAGCTGATCATCGACACCGGCAAGCTGGTGATATTCGATGCCGCATCCGGGGAGAACCTTTCACTGCCCGGCAATGACTCTGCTGGGCAGTGACCGGCCCGGGGATGAGTTCGGACGAGATCGTCCGTCAGGTACGCGCCCATCTGGCCGATCACTTCACGGGTATCGGTGCGGGCGAGCCGGATTCGGCCTCGGTCACCTTTCTCGGAGCTGAGCCCTATGAGCTGCTGCGCTATGGTCCCGATAACGCCGGGGTATCGCATTTCGTCTCGGTGGGAGCTTCGCGCTATCCCATGGCCGACCCGGGGGAGATGCTGACTTCAGAGGAGCTGGGTCCGCGCGCCGAAGTGCTGATCAGTCTGCGCGGCAACGTCTTTCCCGGCCTGGCTCGATCTCTTGCGGTGCTGGCCGCCTCGCCGGCGGTGGAGGGGCTGGTGCTTACCGAGGACGCGCTCGTCGATCTGGGCCAGCCGCTCTGGGACGATCCGGCACGGCAGGCGTACACGGCGGTATTGCTGCAGACCGGCGATATCCCGGATCTGCTGTTGCCCGAACCGCTCTCGCCGGTGCGTTTTCTGGTGGCGGTGCCCATCACGGCCAACGAAGCGGCTTGGGTACGGCTCAAGGGAGCCGATGCGCTGAGGGACGCATGGCTGCAGGCCGATATCGATGTGAAGGACCCGTCGCGCGCCCACGCGCAGCCGAGCTAGCGCGCTACAGCCACCCGTTCTTTCGGAAGTTCCGGTACAGCAGCGTGCACACGACGACCATGACGAGCAGCACGATTGGGTAGGCGGCCGGCTCGGCCAGTTCGGGCATGTGCTCGAAGTTCATGCCGTAGATGCCGGCGAGCATGGTCGGAAACGCGGCGATGCCCACCCACGCGCTGATCTTGCGCATGTCGGTGTTCTGTTGCATGGCCACCTTGCCCAGGGCCGCATTCACCAGGGAGGTGAGCATCTCGTCGTAGCTCCCGATCTGATCGGCGGCGTGGCTCTGATGATCGAGCACGTCACGCAGGTACCGCCGGACTTCCTTGGTGATCAGGTCGTTGTGGTCTTGGGTGAGCTTGCTGAGTGCTCCCGTCAGCGGGCTGATCGCGCGGCGCAACTCCACCACTTCACGTTTGAGCATGTAGATGTGCTCGATATCGGTGCTGGATCGGGGCGAGAAGACGTTCTGCTCCATCGCATCGATATCGGTCTCGACAAGGTCGGAGACCTCCATGTACGAGTCGACCACGCGATCGGCGATGGCGTGCATGACGGCGTACGGGCCCAACCGCATGTGGTCGGGATCGGAATCCATCTGGGCGCGCACCTTCGCCAACCCGCTGTGGTCGCCGTGGCGCACCGTCACCACGAAGTCGCCGCCCACGAAAATCATGATCTCGCCGGTCTCCACGATCTCGCGGGCCGAGGAGATAGATTCGTGTTCAACGTAATTCACGGTCTTGAGAATCAAGAACAAGGTGTCGTCGTACCGCTCGAGCTTCGGACGGTTGTGCGCGTGCACGGCATCCTCGACGGCCAGCCGGTGTAGTCCGAACGGCTGGGCGACCGCCTCCATCTGATGTTCGTCGGGTTCGTGCAGCCCCACCCACACGAACCCGCGGTCCAGCGAGCGCACCTTCTCCAGCGCGGCGGTGGGCGTGTACTTGCCCGGCAGCCGGACTCCGTCGACGTATACGCCACAGTCGACAATGGCGCGGGCGAGAGGGACCGGGATGCGTTTGGCATCGGTCTCGGGTTCACGGCCGCGGATAGGTGAACGCAACGACGACGGATTGACCGACGGAAATCGCGCCATGATGTGGGCTCCCTGCTCGCAACCAATCGTTCTGCGGAACCGTTCCGCGAGATGGTAACCCGCGAGCCTGTGGGACCGCCTGGGACACTGAAATCGTGACATTCGATATTGCGGTGTTCACCTCAGTGTTCATCACCCTGGTCGTCATCATGGATCCCCCGGGTGCGGTACCGGTGTTTTTGTCGCTGACGGGCCGACAGCCCGCCGCCGAACGACATCGTGCCGCCTGGCAGGCGCCGGCGGTCTCGTTGACCGTCATCTCGATGTTCGCGATCGGCGGCCAGGCGATCCTGACCTATCTACATATAGGTGTGCCCGCGCTGCAGGGCGCCGGCGGCCTGCTGCTGCTCATCACGGGCCTATCTCTGTTGATGGGCGGCGCCACCAGCCAGAACGCAGACAGCGGGGTCAACGTGGCGCTTGTCCCGCTGGGCACCCCGCTGATGGCGGGGCCGGGAGCCATCGCGGCGACCATCATCGCGGTCCGTCAGGCGCAGGGGCAGGTGGGCACCTATCTGGCCATCGCCGCCGCGATCCTGTGCGTGCACGTGGTGCTGTATCTGACGCTGAGGTTCTCGACGGTGCTGATCAGGGTGCTGCGGGAGGGCGGGATCATGCTCTTGGCCCGGGTCGCAGGCTTGTTACTGGCTGCCATCGCGGTGCAGATGATCGCCGAGTCGGTGCGCGGATTCGTGGCAGGCGCGTAACGGGCCGCTCACAGTTCCAGAGTCGCCAGGAGTGACTTTCGAGGGGGCCAGTAGTCTCACCGCTGTGACCGCATCCGACGTTGTCGTGACAGATGAAGAGATTTTCGAAGCACATATCGACGGGAAGCTGTCGGTAGAGCTCAAGTCGCCGCTGGACACACAGCGCGCACTGTCGATCGCCTACACCCCGGGTGTTGCGCAGGTATCGCGGGCCATTGCCGCCGACGCCAGCCTGGCCAAGAAGTACACCTGGGCCCATCGCCTGGTCGCGGTGGTCAGCGACGGCAGCGCGGTGCTCGGCCTCGGTGATATCGGTCCTTCGGCGTCGCTGCCCGTCATGGAGGGCAAGAGCGCGTTGTTCAAGACCTTCGCCGGGCTCAACTCCATCCCGATCGTGCTCGACACCAAGGATCCCGACGAGATCGTCGAGACGCTGATCAGGCTGCGCCCCACCTTTGGTGCGGTCAATCTGGAGGACATCTCGGCGCCCCGCTGTTTCGAAATCGAGCGTCGCGTGATCGAGGCGCTGGACTGTCCGGTGATGCACGATGACCAGCACGGCACCGCCATCGTGGTGTTGGCGGCGCTCATGGGAGCATCGCGGGTGTTGGGCCGCGATCAGAAGTCGCTCAAGGTGGTGATCTCCGGTGCGGGCGCGGCCGGCGTCGCATGCGCCAACATCCTGCTGGCCGACGGCATTACCGACGTGACGGTGCTGGACTCGAAGGGCATCGTGCATTCCAGCCGCGATGACCTCAACGAGTTCAAGGCAGACCTTGCCGCACGCACCAACCCGCGCGGTCTCACCGGCGGACAGGCCGAGGCGCTCGCGGGCGCCGATGTGTTCCTGGGTGTTTCGGCAGGAAAGGTCGACGAGTCGCTCATCGCGACCATGGCAGACGAGAGCATCGTCTTCGCGTGCTCCAATCCCGACCCCGAGATTCACCCGCATGTGGCCGCCAAGTACGCCGCGATTGTCGCGACCGGGCGCAGCGACTTCCCGAACCAGATCAACAACGTGCTGGCCTTCCCCGGTGTGTTCCGTGGGGCACTGGACGCCGAGGCCACCAAGATCACCGAGCGGATGAAAGTGGCTGCGGCCGAAGCAATCTTCTCAGTCGTCGAACCTGACCTGGCGCCGAACAAGATTGTGCCGAGTCCGCTCGATCCGCGTGTCGGACCCGCCGTGGCGGCCGCGGTTCAGGCTGTCGCGCACGAGAGCGACTAGCCCTCTAGTCGTCGATGTTCAAGGTTCGCGCGTGCATAGCGGGGCTGCTGGCTGCAGTGTCCGTACTTGCCGCGTGTTCGGACAATCATGGTCCCGCACCGTATTTGACGGTGGTGACCACGAATGACCCGCAGTATCGGGTGCTTGCGCACATCTATGCCGCAGTGGTGAAGGCGACCGGTATCGATACCAAGGTGCGTGAGAGTCCCGATCCGGTAGCCGAACTGGATACCGGTATCGCGAGCGTCGCACCCGGGTTCACTGGGCGGCTGCTGCGGCAGTTCGCGCCACAGCAGCGGGCCAGCGGAGACGAGGAAGTCACGTATAAGGCCATGATCGCCGCGCTGCCCGCAGGTGTCGCGGCCGCCGACTATGGGACGGCAGAGGATCGCCCGGCCATTGCGGTTCCGTCCGGTACAACGAGTGTCTCGGCTAAACCCACGCTTGCCGGGCTCGCGCGGCATTGCGATGAACTGGCGCGTGCCGGGCAGGTGGGGCCGGGGCCCGTTCCCGTCGCGCGCATAGGTTCTTGCTCGACGGGTTATCCGCGTCAATTCCCCAGTACTGGTGAGCTTTTCGCGGCGCTCAAGCGTACAGAGGTGGCGGTGGCCTGGACATCCACCGCCAGCCCGGCCCTTCCGGTCAATGGGGTCACCCTGGTGGACGACGAAAAAAACTGGCTGCCGGCCAACAACGTCGTTCCGCTGTACCGGCGCAATGAACTGTCCGAACCGCAGGTTTTGTCGCTCAACAAGGTCGCCGGCGAGCTGACCACCGGTGACCTGGCGGCGATGACCCGCGAGGTATCCGGCGGTGCGGATCCACAGCGACTAGTGGACACCTGGCTTAACGATCACCAGATTCTGCTGCGCTAGCTGGCGGTGATGTGCTGGCTCGCGATAACAGTGGCGAGCCTCGTTACGTGATCTATGACCTGTGTTTCGGTGAGAATGATTG
The DNA here is from genome assembly GCF_016767715.1 of Mycobacteroides chelonae. Classification (NCBI taxonomy): domain Bacteria; kingdom Bacillati; phylum Actinomycetota; class Actinomycetes; order Mycobacteriales; family Mycobacteriaceae; genus Mycobacteroides; species Mycobacteroides chelonae. The sequence continues at coordinate 1,392,463 of NZ_CP050145.1, forward strand.
CGCCCGAGTGCCATTCGCTCATCATGCCGGTGAAACCGTTGAGGCCGATGGTGACGTCGACGCGGAATGCGTCGGCGTCGGCGTCTGGGCGCAGATATGGACGGCCGGTGTCGATCATGAGTTCAACCAGCTCCCGCTGCGATGCTTGTCTCTTCTTCTCGAGTGCGGGACATCCCGTGTGGTTGCCCAGCAGTACTTGTGCACGGGGGAAGTCATCCGCGACCCATGTGACGAGAACGTGCAGCGCCCGATTGAGGGTCTCCAGGGGTGGACGAGCGGGATCTCCAACAAGAACCTCCACAACGGCGGCGAGCAGTTCGGATCGGATGCCCTCCCACACCGCGACCAGCAGCTCGTCTCTATCGGAGAAGTCCTCGTAGAAATATCGGGTGTTCAGGGTGGTGTGCGCACAGACTTTGCGCATCGTCACCGCTGCCCAGCCGGACTCGCGCCAGATGTCCAAGGCGGCGCAGACGAACCGTGAACGGCGCTCTTGACGTCGTTCGGCGTGCGTTTGACCGCCGTAGAGGTCGGACGTGCGGCGCATCTGTCGATGATCGCAAATCTCGGCGATTCCTTGAAAACTTTGACGATAGACGCTCTAATGTAAATGATCTCATGTGAGATCAGATGATCTGGGATCTCGGGTCTGGCATATCGGAGAGGTGGAGACAATGACGTCTGCAGCGGTTCGCACTGTGGAGACCGGGGTGGTGAAGGGCGACAAGCCACTGCTTGTCTCGGGCGCGCCGGCAACCCGACTCAACGGTCTGCTGATGACATTCGAGGTGGCGCGGTATGGACTGGATCCCGACCAAGGCTTGGTTCGTCGGATCGCGGGACGTGACATCACCCGATGGCGTTGCGGAAATAGGAACTTCGTGGGCCTAACCCATCCCGACTACATCGATCACGTCTTTCACGCCGGGAGGCTTAACTACCACAAGTCGTTCGAGTTTGAGTTACTGCGTGCCCTGCTTGGCCTGAATCTTTTTACAGACGAGGAAGAGTCCTGGCAGTGGCATCGAACGCTGCTTAATCCGATGTTCGCTAAACGCAGGCTAAATGGTCTGGTCGACCTGATGATTGAGCCGATCGAGGAGATGGTGGCTGAAATTGATTCGCAGGGTGACGGACCCATCGAAATGAGCCTGTCGGATGCAATGGTGCGACTCACGCTCAACATCGTGGGAAACGCTTTATTCGGTAGGCAATTCGGTGCTATCTCCGATGCGATGTCAGACAAAGTGACCGCAGGTCTGCGGTTCGGTGTCAAGTTCTTGCGGCTGTTCCTCATTGCAGAGCCGCCTCGATGGTTGTTCCGTACGGTGATGCGGGGAGCGTTCTTGCCGGTACCGCTCCCTTGGCCGTTCAGGCACGTGCAGGTGGTCGCGAAAACACTGGACAAGGCGGTCTGGGACTTGGTGCGCGATCGCAAGGCTAATCCCATCGATGGGGTTGACCTTTTGAATTACATGCTCACGACTGAGGCTGAGGACGGTAAGCCTTTGTCGGACAAGCGAGTCCGTGATGAGTCAATAACGTTCATGTTGGCGGGACACGAGACGACGGCCAATGCGCTGTCTTGGATGTGGTACTTGCTGGCATTGAATACCAACGCCCGCGATCGGATGCTTGCCGAGATAGATCAGGTTCTGCAGGGGCGAACTCCGGGAGCGGATGACCTGTCGAAGTTGCCGTGGACGACTGCATGTTTCTTGGAGGCGATGCGTTACTACAGTCCGGCGTGGATTGTTCCGCGGGTGGCAGTGAAGGACGACGTTATCGGTGGTCATCGAATTCGAAAGGGCACCACAATAATTATGCCCGGGCATCTGGTGCACCATGACGAGCGATGGTGGGCCGACCCAGACGAGTTCGACCCGTCGCGATTCTTGCCAGGTGAGGGCAAGGATCGGCCCCGTAGTGCGTATATGCCCTTTGGGGGCGGTAAACGCATATGCATCGGCCAGAGTTTCGCAACGATGGAGTCGGTGTTGGTGACGGCGATCTTGAGTCAGCACTTCGTGTTTGATCTGAAGCCGGGCCATCCCGTCGATCCCGAAGGCACCCTGACGTTGCGCCCGCGCCATGGCCTACAGGCCATCGCCCGGCGGAGACACGTGGCATGAAGATTCCGCAACGCGTCGTGATAACCGGTGCCGCTAGTGGTATCGGCACTGCCACCGTGCAACATTACGCACGCGCGGGCACCGAGGTGATCGGCCTGGATATCAACGAGGACGCCCTGCAGGCTGCCGCGGGCGCCGCTCGGCATGGTGGTGGCCGGGTATTCGGATATGCCTGCGATGTGGCGGATTTGGGGTCGGTCGAGGAAGCCTCCGCCCGTATCAAGGCCGAACACGGTCCCGTTGACATCCTCGTTAACAACGCGGGCGTGGGCGTGGGGGGTGACTTTCTGGAAACCACACATGAAGACTGGATCTGGCTACGGTCCATCAATTACGACGGGGTTGCGCATGGCTGTAGGGCGTTTGGACCCGACATGGTGGCGCGTGGGAGCGGTCACGTGGTCAATGTGGCCTCCGGGGCCGGCTATATCCCGACGCGGCGGATGGCGTCGTATTGCGCGTCCAAGGCTGCGGTCATCATGTTTTCTCGATGCCTGCGGGCGGACTGGGCGGGGCGTGGTGTGGGAGTCAGCGTCATCTGTCCGGGCGTAATCAAAACGCCCATTCTGGAGCACACCCGCCTACGCGGCGCCATCGGTGCTGAAAAGGAGCTGATGGAAAAGGGATTCAAACTCGGGCACCCCCCAGATGCGGTGGCCAAAGCCATTGCTCGTGCCGCCCGGCACAACTTGGCACTTGTTCCCGTGGGCGTGGAATCACGGCTCGCCTACCACGCACTCCGTGCCCTGCCGGCTTCGGTCGGCAACCTACTTGCCCGCGTATGACTCACTCGAGAACTGGAGCCTTCATGACAACCGCTGTCGACAACGATGGTTTGGCCACCACCACCCGGTCATCGGCTCAGCCGGCGGCAAAGCGCCCGCGACCCGATCACCTCATTATCATCATCGGTGCCGGTTTCTCGGGTATAGGAACAGCAATAGCACTGCAAAACAACGGGTTCCGAGATGTTCTACTGATCGATGAGGCCGACGGCGTCGGTGGAACATGGCATTGGAACACCTACCCGGGCATCGCGGTCGACATCCCGTCGTTCAGCTACCAGTTCTCCTTCGAGAAGCAACGTGATTGGTCACGTAGCTACGCGCCCGGCCGCGAGCTGAAGGCGTATGCCGAGCACTGTGTCAAGAAATACGTACTGGCCGAAAAGATTCGGTTCAACACCACGGTCACCGGCGCGGTGTTCGACGAACAGGAGTGCCTGTGGACTGTCAGCACCGCCACAGGAGAACAGTTGACGGCACGGTTTCTCATCAACGCGTGCGGCGTACTCACTCGCCCGGTGTATCCGGAGATCGACGGCATCGAGGACTTCGAGGGCCAGAGAATGCATACCGCCCGTTGGGACCGCACCCAGAACCTGGCCGGAAAGCGGGTGGGCATCATAGGAACCGGTGCCTCGGCGGTTCAGATAATCCCCGCTATCGCTCCCGAAGTAGAGCATCTCACCGTGTTTCAGAGAACCCCCATTTGGTGCCTGCCCAAGCCCGATTTCTCATTGCGCGGCAGCCTATCTCGATTGATCACCCGTCTACCCGGCGGCTTACAAGCCACCAGGCTGGCGAGTCAGGCATTCGTGGAAGCCACTTTTCCGATCCCGGCGCACTATCACGGGGCAATACCCGGTATGTCGCCCGTCGTGGAATCCCTAGCGCGCAGGTTTCTACATAGCCAGGTTCGGGACCCGGAAACCCGTGACAAGCTCACGCCGCGGTATGGATTGGGTTGCAAGCGGCCAAGTTTTCACAACGGGTATCTCGCGACTTTCAACCGCGACAACGTCACGCTCGAAACTGGCCCCATTGTCCGGGTCGGCGCCCACACGGTCCATGTATCCGGTGGTGCCGAGCATGAACTGGATGTGCTCATCCTCGCGACCGGTTTCAAGGTGATGGACCCGGGCAATATGCCGACCTACGACCTGACCGGACGTGACGGTATTACCCAGCAGGCCTACTGGGATACGCACCGCCTCCATGCCTATGAGGGGGTGAGTGTGCCCGGATTCCCCAACCATTTCTCGATCATGGGGCCGTACGGCTACAACGGGTCATCGTATTTCGCGCTGATCGAAGCACAATCCACCCATATCGCTCGCTGTCTGTTGCGCGCACGCAAGCTCGACGCGAACTATGTCGAAGTCACCCAACGCGCCAATGACCGTTTCTTCGCGGAAATGCTCAGGCGCAGACGCCGTCAGATCTTCTGGCAAGACAGCTGCGCGCATTCCAACAGCTACTACTTCGACAAAAATGGCGATGCGCCGTTGCGTCCGACCACGACGTTGGAATCCGCCTGGCGCAGTCGCACATTCAACCTCGACGACTATCGATTCGAGTCCGCGGCCCCGGCGGTTGCGGAAGGCTGAGAATTGCTGTCAGTGAGGGGCCCGCAGCCCAAGCTCGCTGACCTGGGGTGACGCCGTCGGCAATCAGATTGTGACTTGACCCGGTTATTTGACACGTGGTACCTAAATGTTCATTATGGCGATCCCTCTGGGCCCCAATGTTGCGGCCACAGCACCCGTACGTGGCACTGAGCTGTACCCGGGCGACCTGCCCGGATTGCGGCTCCCGAACGGCGTGGAGGGCTGGGCGCGGCCCGAGCTGGCCTCCGTGGTCCGAACCTTCGAGTGGATGTTCACCAAGTATCGCCTCGGCGGCGGTGGCCTCTGCGTCTACGTCGACGGTGAACCGGCATTGGACATCTGGGCCGGTGCGGCTGCTGCCGGGCAGGGCTGGACACGTGACACCGGAGCGCTTGTGTTCTCGGCGTCGAAGGGTATCGCGGCCACCGTCATTCACCGCCTGGTCGACCGGGGCCTACTCGCCTATGACGCCCCGGTTGCGCGTTACTGGCCGGAGTTCGGAGCCAACGGTAAGTCGTCGATCACCGTGCGTCAGGTTCTCGATCACCGCGCCGGACTGTCCCGGTTGGACGGGATCGCGCGCCATGCAGAGGACGTCACCGACCACGAGCTCATGGAACAGCGTCTGGCCGCGGCGCCGGTCGACAAGTTCTACGGCAAACGCGCGTATCACGCACTCACCTTCGGGTGGCTGCTTGCGGGCCTGGCCCGGTCGGTCACCGGCAAGGACATGCGTGAGCTGTTTCGTACCGAGATCGCCGAGCCGCTCGGAGTCGAGGGGATACACCTCGGACGTCCGCCACGGACCTCGTCGACCAAGGCCGCCTCGATGTACCCATTCCTGGATCCGGTGGCGACCCGGCCCGTGGTGGGCCGCGTGCTGCCGACAGTCATCCGTGCCATCGATCGTCTTCCCGGTTTCGAGGGTGCGATCGGCACGATGTACGAGCCCGGAATGGAGCGGATCCTCGCCGATGACGGCACCCTGAGTTCAGCGCTGTACGACATGCAGGCACCGGCGGCCAACGCGGTCGCGACGGCACCGGCGCTCGCCAAGATGTACGCCGCCCTGGCGGGCGGTGGCACTGTCGAGGGCCGCGATTTCCTTTCTCCGGAAACTGTTGCCGGGCTTGCTCGTAGGATCAATCTGAGCATCGACCGCACCATCGTGTTCCCCATGGGCATGCACCTGGGATACATGTCGCTGCCTATGAATGGATTCCGCGGCGGCTTCGGCCACATCGGGCTCGGTGGCTCGATGGGATGGGCCGACCCTAAGCGCAAGATCGCTGTGGGCCTTGCGCATAACCGGCTGCCGCTGACCATGGCTCTCGACCAGATCTCGTTTGCGTTCTTGTGGCCGCAGATCGTCAAGGCCGTCGGCTGACATCGTGAAGTGCCCCCAATCGTCGCGGGTCGATTGGGTATCTGTCCTGACATCTGATTCATCACCCTTGTCTTGACGCCAAGTACCTGGTACTCACTGTTACTTATGGCACAACCTCACGGCCTCGATGACGCGGTCCCGGAATCACCGCTACCCGCCCCCTTCGCCTATCCGCCGCTGGAACGCGGTGTGGAGCTGCCGCCGGGGGTGAACGGCTGGGCGCGCCCCGAGTTCCGAGGGGTGGTGCGCGTTTTCTCGCTTGCCTTCACCCGGTACCGCGTGGGCGGTGGCGCGATCTGTGTGTACGTGGACGGCGAGCCCGTACTGGATCTGTGGGCCGGTCAGGCGCAGAAGGGGCAGGTCTGGACGCGGGATACGGCGCCGGTGATCTTCTCGGCGTCCAAGGGGGTTACCGCCACGATCATCCACAAGCTGGTGGACCGCGGACTGCTTGAGTACAACGCCCCGGTCGCCCGGTACTGGCCCGAGTTCGCCGCCCACGGTAAGGGTGCGATCACGGTCGACGAAATCCTGTCGCATACGGCAGGGTTGTCGCGGCTGACGGGTATTGCGCACAACTACGAGGAGATGTTCGACCCGGATCTGATGGCCGACCGGTTGGCCGCAGCGCCCGTCGACAGATATTTCGGCAAGCCCGCCTACCATGCGTTGTCCATCGGCTGGCTCATGGGACGGCTCGCCAAGGCCGTCACCGGTAAGGACCTCGAGGAGCTGTACCGCACCGAACTGGCCGAGCCGCTAGGGGTCGACGGTATCCACATGGGTAGGCCGCCCAAAGGTGCGCCCTCCGAATCAGCTGCGCTCACACCGCATTTGGATAGGGTCGCACGGTCCGGCTTTATCCGTCGGACGGCTCCGCCGGTCATGGGGATGCTCGACAGGATGCCCGGGGCCAAGGGCGCGGCCTCCACGCTGTACCAACCGGGCGCCGAGATGCTGCTTGCCGACGACGGGCATGCGAGTGCTCCCGTGATGGATCTGCGGTGCGGTGCCGGCAGTGCCTGCTGTACCGCACCCGCGTTGGCCAAGCTTTACGCGGCCCTGGCGGGCGACGGCAGCGTTGACGGAACGCGATTGCTCTCGCCCGATGTCACCAAGGGTCTCGGACGTAAGAACAGCTACCAGATAGACCACACGCTCGGGATACCGATGGGCTGGCACCGCGGGTATCACTCCCTGGTGGCGCCGGTGATAGGTGGCGGCTTCGGGCATATTGGTGCGGGTGGCTCCTTCGGCTGGGCCGATCAGAAGCGCAAGATCTCGGTTGCCATCGTGCACAACAGGCTGCCGACCACGATGGTCTTTGACCAGACCATCATCGGCACCTTCTTGCCGTCGATCATCCGCGCGGCGCGCTAGCGCGACGCGGATGATCGACTCGGGTCGTTACTTCCCGGGCTTGGGCATGATGAAGCCCGTCACCAGCGAGAAGATGTCCTGGTAGCGGGAGCCGGTCACGCGAACGACCAGGTCAAGGATCTTGGCATCGGGCCCGACGAGCACCCGTGGCTTCTTCTTGCGGACGGCGGTCAGGATGATGCGGGCCGCGGCCTCGGGGCTGGTGTTCGCGAGGTACTTGTCGAACATCGCGGCCATCGCCTGCTGGTCGTAACCCTCCGCGGTGGTGGAGTTGCGTGCGATGGCGGTCTTGATGCCACCGGGGTGCACACAGGTGACCGCGACCGGCTTCTTGCCGATGATCATCTCCTGGCGCAGTGATTCGGTGAAGCCGCGCACCGCGAACTTGGCTGAGTTGTAAGCACTTTGGCCTGGCATGGACAGCACGCCGAACAGGCTGGAGACGTTGACGACGTGACCGTCGCCGGAGGCGATCAGGTGTGGCAGGAAGGCCTTGGTGCCGTTGACCACGCCCCAGAAGTCGACGTCGATGATCCGCTCGATGTCCTTGAACTGGCTTTCTTCCACCTCGCCCTGGTAGGCGATGCCGGCGTTGTTGTAGATCTGGTTGACCTTGCCGAAGTGCTCCTTGATGGCGTCGGCGTAGAGCAGGAAGGCTTCGCGCTCAACGACATTGAGGCGATCGGCGCGAACCTCCGCGCCCAGGGCCTTGACCTGGCGTTCGGTCTCTGCGAGGCCTTCGGCATCGACATCGCTGATGGCCACCTTGGCGCCCGAGCGCGCGAGTTCCACCGCCAGTGCACGTCCGATTCCCGAACCCGCACCGGTCACCACGGCCACCTTGCCGCTGAAGCCTTCCATAGATGTCTCCTTGTTAGACGACTGTCAAATAGTCAGGGTAATGGGTCAGTGGGAACGTTTGGGCATCAGGAATCGCTCGACGAGAACGAACAGATCCTGGTAGCGCGCGCCGGTCAGCCGAACCAGGAAGTCGATCACCTTGGCGTCGGGGCCAACGAGTACGCGCGGCTTCTTTTTACGGACTGCGGTGAGGATGATGCGGGCCGCGGCCTGCGGACTGGTGCGTGCGACCCGATCGAACAACTTCGCGAACTGCGCGTGGTCATAGCCCTCGGCCATTGTGGCGTTGCGGGCCACGTTGGTCTTGACGCCGCCGGGGTGTACGCAGGTGACCGCGACCGGCTTCTTGCCGGTGATCATCTCCTGGCGCAGTGATTCGGTGAAACCGCGCACCGCGAATTTGGCTGCGTTGTAAGCGCTTTGGCCGGGAGCCCCCATGATGCCGAAGATGCTGGAGACGTTGACGACGTGACCGTCGCCGGAGGCGATCAGGTGTGGCAGGAAGGCCTTGGTGCCGTTGACCACGCCCCAGTAGTCGACGTCGATGATTCGCTCGATGTCCTTGAATTCGCTGACTTCCAGGTCCCCGTGGAAGTCGATGCCGGCGTTGTTGTAGATCTGGTTGACCTTGCCGAAGTGCTCCTTGACGACGTCGGCGTAGAGCAGGAAAGCTTCGCGCTCGGCGACGTTCAGCCGATCAGCGCGAACCTCCGCGCCCAGGGCCTTGATCTGGCGTTCGGTCTCGGCGAGGCCCTCGTTGTCGATATCGCTGATGGCTACTTTGGCGCCCGAGCGCGCGAGTTCCACCGCCAGTGCACGTCCGATTCCCGAACCCGCACCGGTCACCACGGCCACCTTGCCGCTGAAGCCATCCATGATTACTCCTGACAGATTTACGTTGTGACGCTGACGTCAATCAGTGAGGGTAATGGATGGTGGCGCGGCGCGGTCGGGTGCCGGGTAGGTGAGGCTCAGGCCTTGAGGCCAACGCAGATCCAGTCGACCGACACCAGCGGTGGCGTGAACGGGCGCTCCACCGGGCGATGCACGACGACATCGAACCCGGCACGCGAGAACAGCCGCTCCATTTCCCCGGCCGTGGGGAAGTGCGCAGGTCCACGTTCTCCGGTTCCGCGCCGCATCCAGCGGCGCTCCCGCGGGCAGATCGTGGCGACCGAGACCATGCCGCCGGGGGCGAGTACGCGATGGAACTCCGCCAGCGCGGCGGGCTGATCGAAGAAATGGAATGCCGACGTTGTGACGACCGCGTCGAGAGTGCCGTCCTCGAACGGGAGTTGTTCCGCGGGGGCCTTCCTCCACTGGACCTCGGCGGACCGTGCTCTCGCCTTGGCGAGCATGCCGTCGGACATATCGACCCCGAAAACAGAGGGCTGACGCAGCTCGGACTGAATCCGCGACGCCAATATGCCAGTACCACAGGCAATATCGGCGATTCGCCGAGCGTCGTGCGCGCGTAATTGCTTAATGGTGTCGTTTTGTGCCGGGCTGTAGATGTGGCGTTGCACAAGCGGGAAGTTGTACACCTTCGACATCAGGGTCCAGTACCGCGTGACCAGATTGTTAAGCGAACGCCGTGGGGCGATGGCAGTCATCGTTGAAACGTAGGATCGGCGCCCCGGGAAAGTCGTGGACTCGTCCTGATCTTTGTGAAAGATACGAGGCCCACGCCCGAAAGCTATGACCGGCCCCAATAACCGGCGAACCGGGGCGATGAACCTTCGAGCAAACCTCCCAACTTGGGTACAGGACGGTAGGGTGCGCAAGGGTCTCACGGATGTGATCGGTGAGGGATACGGGTATTCCACGATGCAGTGGGAGAAGGTTGGAGTCCGCTGATGACGGCGTCACTCAGTGATCGGTTCATGCGTCGGCTGCCGGAAACGGCGCGCCGCGCGGTGGACTGCTTCGCTTCCGAGGTGCCGTACTACGGAATGCTGCCGCGCGAGGTTCTCGACGGTGAGATCACCGAGTTCACCAAGCAGCACTTCCGAATCTTCTCCCGGGTGATGCTGGAATCGCGGGCGCCCACCGAAGACGAATTCGCGGTGTCGATCCTGGCTGCGTCCCGGCGCGCGCAGGAGGACATACCGCTACCGGCGATCCTGGCCGTCTACAACGTCGCCGCTCGGGTCGGCATAGAGACACTCCGGGAGTTGGCAACCCCTGACGAGTTCGATCAGGTGCTGGCCATCAGCATGCAGGTGCAGCGATATCTGCAATTGATGCTTCCAGCCGTCACCGCCGCGTACCTCGAAGAGCGCCAAGGTCTTTACAGTGCGACGACCGAGGCCCGGCGCGATCTCTTCGATGCTTTGGTCAAGGGGGCGCCGTGGACCGATGCCGCCGAACGCGCCAGTGTCACGCTCGCACTGTCGTACAACGTGCTGTTCCTGTACATGCCCGAACCCGCAGCCAACACCGTCGTGGCGCGCAGACGGGCGCATTTGGTGCAGGACATCGTCGACGAGCACGCACGCGAGCCCGTGCTTACCTCCTTAGACGGCCGCGGCGGAACCATCTTGCTGCCTGCGGTGGGCGCGGTGGAGTCACTGCTGCCGTTGTTCTCCGAGGTGGCCGGGGGACCGGTCACGCTCGGAGTTTCCCATGCGACCGAGCCCGGTGAGATTGCCGCCGCCGCGGATGAAGCACGCGAATTGGCTTTACTCGCATTACGGCTCGGCCGAGCACCGAGTGCGTACCGGCTCTCCGATCTGCTGCTGGAGTACCAGATCACCCGCCCGGGTAGAGCCCGAGACCTACTTGCCGCCACCATCCAGCCACTCGCGTCCCACCCACATTTGCAGCAAGCACTCAGTGCGTATCTGCAACACGAGCATGGACGGCAGCTCGCGGCCAAATCGCTGCACGTGCATCCGAATACCCTCGACTACCGATTGCGCCGGGTCGCCGAACTCACCGGCCTGGACCCCGCCCAGCCCTCGGCCGCACGGACATTGGCGGCGGCCCTGCTGGCGGTCAGAACCGCCGGCGGTATGCCGTCACAGTCGTCCGGCAAGTAGCTTCACGACTGCCACGATCTGCCGGAGGTACATGATCACCGCGCGAGGCGACAGGACCGTCGACAATACGGTCCGGACGTCGGGTCGTGTGGGTAATGTCTTGCCGCGCATGCGTTCATCAAGCCAGCCAAGCGCGTCATGGCCGCCGGACAGTAACAGGAAGACACGGTCGCTGGCACGGTCGCGCCGATAGGTGACCTGTGCGCCACCGGCGATGTAGTCCTCGGCGAGCTGGTCCGTGCTGGAAACCGGCAACAAGACATCGTGGATCGAGTGATAGAGATAAATCGGGGCGGTGGGGGTGCGCAGCCCCAGCGTCATCGCGTCGGTGAGGGCGGCGATTTCCGGGGTGTCCATCACTTCCTCGAGCGGGCGATCGAAGATCCTGTTGAAGTTGAGAAATGGCCAGTACAGCAGGGCCTGGATGACGGTGAGGCGCTCGGCCTTCTCGACCATCCGGCGGCCTCTCTTGGTGAGGTGCTTCTGCAGAAACTCCTGGATGGAGGGGCTTACCCGCATCATGGCCGCCAGCACGATGATGATGAGGCCCGACGCGTACTGGCCGCTGAGCTGATGCATGAGGGGGCCGGGTTGGGGTGCGGGCGCACCGATCAACGCCCCGACCAGGTTGAGTTCGGGTGCGTACTCACCGGCGAGTTCGGCGGCCCACGCGGTGGCGTTGCCGCCGGCCGAGTACCCCCACACCGCCGCCGGTGTTTGGTTGGTCAGGCGCGGTATGCCGTCCTCGCCGGATGCGGCAATGGTGGCGCGCAGCGCGTCCAGCACGTGGTAGCCGGGTTGTTTGGGCGCCATCCAGAGCCCCTTCGGGCCCTCATGGTCGCTGATGGTGACGATCCACCCCCGCTGTAGCGCGGCAACCGCCAGCAGAAACTCGTTCTGCGACTGGTTGATACCGAAGGTGCGGTGCTGCAGGTAATAGGAGGGGAACCTCTTGGGGGTGACGGCGTCGATCGCACTCTGAAAGGCCAGCAGCGGAGATTCCGATGTCGCGTTCTTGGGGACGAGCACCGTGGTCACCGTGGTCTCCGGCGCACCGTGCAGGTCGGTGCTGCGATAGAGCACCTGCCAGGCATGCAGCTTCAGCGGGAAGATCCCGAAGAAGCCGATCTGAACTCGCCGGCGTCGCAGGGGTGTTCCGGGTGCGGCCTTCTCCCAGCCGTCAGCCGGACGGAAGAACGGGTCCTGCGGCGACGGTAATGGCTTGCCAAGTTGCATCGGCCAGGCCTCGATGGGCTGGGTCGCCGGGGCCGACGTGGGCGCAGTGCCGGCTGTCATCTGGCTCCTGTCCTAGCTCTTGTCATCCCGGGTGAATCGATGGGCTGTGCTGATGCCGAAGAAGAATCAGGGGATTTGCGCAGCGTATTCAACAAGAATGATTCGTGGCAACGAATCGACATTGAATCGGGGTTACCCACCAAGGTGCCAGTTTGACCTTGTGGTTCATCACCGATTAGGCAAACGGCCGAAGTCAACCTCGAGACCATTTTCAGGATACACGGACCGCTATCACCGCTGCCCAGAGGGTTGCTGGCGGCGAATGTCGTTGCCTAAAATGAACATACTGGTTAATTTCTTGCCGCAAAGGGTGGGCCACTGATGCGGCGTCTACAGGCGCCCGAGGAAAAGCTTGAGAATTCCCCACTGCCCGCGCAGCTGGCTCCCCATGGCCCGGAGGGTCAAGGAGGTCGAAAGCACGGTCCGGACGTCAGATTCCGGCGGCAGGGGTCTGCCCGCTAACCGCGCAGCCAACCACCCGAGGGCGTCACTGCTGCCGAGTATGGCGAGCAGGATGTGCTCGGTGGTCCGGTCGCGCCGGTAAGTGACATGCGTGCCACCCGCGATGTAGTCCTGTGCCAGCTTGTCGGAGGCCGTGATCGGCAGTAGCTGGTCACGGACGGCGTGGTACAGGTAGACCGGTGCGCTGGGTGTGTGTTGCCCCAGGCGCATTTCCTCGGTGACGGTGCTGATTTCGGGGGCGTTCATCAATTCCTCGACGGGCCGATCGACGAGCGTGTCGAAGTTCTTGAACGGCCACCGTAGCGTCGATTCGACCAGGCCCACCTCGGCCGCTTTGGCGATGATCTGACGACCACGCGGGTTCAGGTGCCCGCCGAGGAATTCGCGAGCACCCGGATGCGCCCGCATCATCGCGGCCAGCACCGGTGGGATGAGTCCCGAGGCAAATCTGCCGCTGTGTTTGCGCACCAGCGCGCCCGGCTGGGCGGCGGGAGCGCCGAGCAGAGCGCCGACGACATTGAGTTCTGGTGCGTAGACAGGCGCCATTTCGGCCGCCCAGGTGCTTGCCGTCCCGCCTCCGGAGTATCCCCAGAATCCGACGGGGGCATCGGCGGGGAGCTGCGGTATGCCGTGTGTGCCGCTGGCGTTCAAGGTAGCTCGCACACCGTCCAGCACGTGATACCCCGGTTGTCGGGCCACCATCCATAGTCCTTGTGGCCCTTCGTGATCACTCACCGAAACGACCCAACCGCGGGCGAGTGCGGCCACCATCAACAGCAGTTCGTTCTGGGTCTGGTTGAGCCCGAACGTATGCGGAAGCAGGCCATAGGAGGGGAATGCGCGCGGGGATACCGCATCGATGGCGCATTGGTAGGCCAGAACCGGTGACGTCTCATGTGCGTCGCGGGGAACCAATACCGTCGTCACGGTGGTCTCGGGCGCGCCGTGGAGATCTGTGGTGCGGTAGAGCAGGTGCCAGGCCTGCAGGCGTAACGGGATGACGCCGAACAGTGCAATCCGAACTCTCCTGCGCCGCAACAGACTTCCGGGCAGTGTGTTTTCCCAGCCGGACGGAGGGCGATAGAACGGGTCCTCGGGTGAGGGCCTGGGCTTACCGCTAAGCGGTGGCCATTCCTCCACCGGCAGTGTTATGGGTTCGATTGCGGGTGCGGTCTTGGCCGTCATTGGCGCAGCGTATTGAACACGCGCGCAACGGGACAGAGGTCCAAGAATGAATCAGGCCCGCCCCCTAAGGGGCGGGCCTGACCTTGGGCTCAATCACTCCTGCGCAGATGTGGGGGCGAATGCCTCGTCGATGATCTCCTGCTGCTCGACGGCGTGCACCTTCGAGGAGCCGGACGACGGCGCCGACATGGCGCGGCGGGAGATCTTGGTCAGACCGGCCAGGCGTGGCACCACCTCGGGCAGGTTCAGGCCGAAGGTCGGCCACGCACCCTGGTTGGCAGGCTCTTCCTGCACCCAGATGTACTGTGCACCATCGGGATAACGGCTGAGAGTCTCCTCCAGGCGATAACGCGGGATGGGGTACAGCTGCTCGATGCGCACGATCGCAACGTCGTCACGCTTGTCGGCAGTCTTGCGTGCCAGCAGGTCGTAGTACAGCTTTCCGCTGGTCAGGAGAATTCTGCGGACCTTGCTCCGGTCGCCGACCCCGTCCTCGTAATTGGCTTCTTCGAGGACAGAGCGGAACTTGCGATCGGTGAAGTCCTTGATATCGCTGACCGCAGCCTTGTTGCGCAGCATGGACTTCGGTGTGAAAACCACCATCGGGCGGGTGATGCCGTCCAGCGCGTGCCGGCGCAACAGGTGGAAGTAGTTCGCGGGTGTCGAGGGCATCGCGACCGTCATCGAACCCTCAGCGCACAGCTGCAGGAACCGTTCGATCCGGCCCGAGGTGTGGTCGGGACCCTGTCCTTCGTGGCCGTGGGGGAGCAGCAGCACCACTTCGGAGAGCTGTCCCCATTTGGCCTCGCCGGAGGAGATGAACTCGTCGATGATGGACTGCGCGCCGTTGACGAAGTCGCCGAACTGGGCTTCCCACAACACCATTGCGTCGGGGTTGCCCACCGAGTAGCCGTACTCGAAGCCGACGGCCGCGTACTCGGACAGTGATGAGTCGTGCACCACGAGGTGGCCGCCGGTGGGGTTGCCTTCGGCGTCGACACTGACCAGCTGCAAGGGGCTGAACTCATCGCCGTTGTGCCGGTCGATGATCACCGCGTGGCGCTGGGTAAAGGTGCCGCGCTTGGAGTCCTGGCCGGACAACCGCACTACCTTGCCCTCGGCGACCAGGGTGCCGAATGCGAGGAGCTCGCCGAAGGCCCAGTCGACCTTGCCTTCGTAGGCCATCTCGCGACGCTTTTCCAGCACGGGCTTGACGCGCGGGTGCACGCTGAAGTCCTCGGGTACCGCCAGGAAGGCGTCACCGATGCGTTGCAGCAGTGCCTTGTCGACGGCGGTGACCAGCTTCTGCGGGAGCTGCTGGTCTTCTTCTACGGACTCGCTGGGCCGCTGCTGGTACTTCTCCAGGTCGCGGACTTCGTTGAACACCCGCTCAAGCTGACCTTGGTAGTCCCGGAGGGCGTCCTCGGCCTCCTTCATCGAGATGTCGCCGCGGCCGATGAGGGATTCGGTGTAGGTCTTACGCACACCGCGCTTGGTGTCGATGACCTCGTACATCTGCGGGTTGGTCATCGAGGGATCGTCGCCCTCGTTGTGACCGCGCCGGCGGTAGCAGACGAGGTCGATGACGACGTCCTTGTTGAACTTCTGCCGGAAGTCGACGGCCAGGCGTGAGACCCAGACGCAGGCCTCGGGGTCGTCCCCGTTCACGTGGAAGATCGGGGCGCCGATCATCTTCGCGATATCGGTGCAGTACTCGGTGGAGCGGGAATGCTCCGGCGCGGTGGTGAAACCGATCTGGTTGTTCACCACGATGTGAATGGTGCCGCCGGTGCGGTAGCCGGGCAGGTTGGCCAGGTTCAGGGTTTCCGCGACCACACCCTGTCCGGCGAATGCGGCGTCACCGTGCAACATCAACGGCACCACGGTGAAGCGGCCACCATCGGTGCCGACGTCGAGGAGATCCTGCTTGGCGCGAACCAGGCCCTCCAGTACCGGGTCGACCGCCTCAAGGTGCGAGGGATTGGCCGTCAGTGACACCTCGATGTCGTTGTCACCGAACATCTGGATGTAGGTGCCGGAGGCGCCCAGGTGGTACTTGACGTCACCGGAGCCGTGGGCCAACGCCGGGTTCAGGTTGCCCTCGAACTCGGTGAAGATCTGCGAGTACGGCTTCCCGACGATGTTGGCCAGCACGTTCAGCCGGCCGCGGTGCGGCATACCGATGACCACTTCGTCGAGGCTGTGTTCGGCGCTCTGATCGATGACGGCGTCCATCATGGGGATGACGCCCTCAGCGCCTTCCAGTGAGAAACGCTTCTGCCCAACGTATTTGGTGGCCAGGAAGGTCTCGAATGCCTCGGCCGCGTTGAGCTTGGAGAGGATGTACTTCTGCTCGGCAACGGTCGGCTTGTCGTGCTTGACCTCGATGCGCTCCTGCAGCCACTTCTGCTGCTCGGGCTCCAGGATGTGGGTGTACTCCACCGCGGCGTGCCGGCAGTACGCGTCGCGCAGCACCGACAGCACGTCGCGCAGCTTCATGTACTCCTGGCCCTTGAATCCCGAGACCTTGAACTCGCGGTCCAGGTCCCACAGGGTCAGCCCGTGGCTGAGCACGTCCAAATCGGGGTGGCTGCGGAAACGGGTCTTGTCCAGACGCAGCGGATCGGTATCGGCCATCAGGTGGCCCCGGTTGCGGTATGCCGCAATCAGTTCCAGGACTCGGGCGTTCTTGTCGACGACGGAGTCGGGGTTGTCGACACGCCAGCGCACCGGCTCGTACGGGATGCCCAACTCACGGAAGATGTCATCGAAGAAGTCGTCCGACAGCAGTAGCTGGTGCACCGTGCGCAGGAAGTCGCCGGACTCGGCGCCCTGGATGATGCGGTGATCGTAGGTGGACGTCAGCGTCATGTGCTTGCCGATGCCCAGATCGGAGATGCGCTCCTCGCTGGTGCCTTGGAACTCCGCGGGGTATTCGAGCGCACCGGCGCCGATGATGGCGCCCTGTCCGCGCATGAGCCGCGGCACCGAGTGCACGGTGCCGATGGTGCCCGGATTGGTCAGCGAGATGGTGACCCCGGAGAAGTCCTCGGCGGTGAGCTTGCCGTCCCTGGCCCGACGCACGATGTCCTCGTAGGCGTTGATGAACTGGCCGAAAGCCATTTCCTCGCAACCCTTGATGGCCGCCACCACCAGGGTGCGGTTGCCGTCCTTGCCGGGTAGGTCGATGGCCAGGCCCAGGTTCACGTGTGCGGGGGTGATGGCGACCGGCTTACCGTCCACTTCGGCGAAATGCCGGTTCATGTTCGGGAAGTCCTTGACGGCCTGGACGATGGCGTAACCCAGCAGATGGGTGAAGGAGATCTTGCCGCCGCGGGTGCGCTTGAGGTGATTGTTGATGACGATGCGGTTGTCGATCATCAGCTTGGCCGGGACGGCCCGGACGCTCGTGGCGGTCGGGATCTCCAGGGAGGCCGACATGTTTTTCACGACGGCTGCGGCGGCACCGCGCAGCACCTGCGTCTCGTCACCTTCGGCGGACGGGATAGGAGCGGCGGCAGGCTTCGGCGCCGGGGCGGCAGCTGCGGCCGGCTTGGGTGCGGCTGGGGAAGCGGCCGGCTTCGGTGCGGGCGCGGCCGGTGCCGCGGGCGCGGGGGTCGCCGGTGGTGCGGGGGCGGGTGCGGGTGCGGCGGATTGGCCGTTGGAGACATCGGTGGCGGGCTCGGCCACATAGTCGGCAAGAAACTCGTGCCAGCTGGAGTCCACCGAGGACGGGTCTTCCTTGAATCGCTGGTACATCTCTTCGACCAGCCATTCGTTCTGCCCGAATTGGGGATTTGAACCGTTCACGGCAGTCTTCGCCTCGCTCCGTCTCGTTCGGTATTCAGTCCGTTCAGCGACCGCTACCAGGCTAACGCGTCGCCAAAAGGGGTGAGGTGTCACGGTGATATGACAGAGGCGACATCATCGGCGCCGCTGATGGCCGAAGGGTGGCTGGACCGTGAACAGCCAACCCTTCCGGTTACTAGGTCTTGGGCGCGACCAGACGCAGTTGCACCGGCCACACGGTCGGTGGCGGACCAAAGGCATTACGTGCGTTGGTAATGATCCGCTTGCCGATGAACCGGTTGCCACCAGCGCCGATGACGGCGCCGATTCCGGCCGGCAACAGCTTGCCGAACGCCATGGCCCCGCGTTTCACCGCGAATTTCTTGGTGAACCGCTTGAGCAGGGTGGCGTTGAGATGACTGAGCGCGGGTACCGGCAGCGTCGAGGTCGCCTCGGCCAGCCAGCCGCCGCCGACGGTGCGTTCCTTGCCCAGCACGTCCGAGACGGTCGTCTCACCGTCCTCGCCGAGCAGGACAGCGAGCACCAGCGTGTGCCGATGTTCGATCTTGGCGACCTCGATGTCGTGGACCGCCGCCAGTGCGAGGGTGAACAGGGACGTCGCCTCCAGGAACAGCACTGCCTCTCCGGCGGTGGCCGACAATGCCGCCAGAGTGCCTACTCCGGGGAAGGCGGCGGCGGCGCCGACTGCTGCGCCACTGCCCATCACCGTCGCCAGATAGCGCTTCTCCAACATGGTGATGACGTCGCCGGGTGCTGCGCCCGGGTGGGAGGCTCGTAGTTTCTGGACATACGCGCGGACCGCAGGTTCCTGAACTTTGGTGCTCTGGTCCAGGATCAGCGAGAGCAGCTTGCCGGAGGCTCCGACTTTGGTTTCTTTGCCCTTGCCTCCCAGGGCGAGCTGCCGCTGCGGTTCGGTGAAGCGAGTGCTCATCGGCGTGTGTTCCTTCAGTGCGGTGGGCTGGATGGGTCCACTGGTTGTGAGCGAAGATTTTGTCTTCACAGTAATGAAGACGAATGACGAGTGCTTTTCGTTCCTACTCCCGGGGTTCATCGGGTGTGTTTCAGATGACTGCTTGACCTCATCCAGCGCTTTTGCCCACCGAGGGTGCGGTAGTGGATCGGTAGGTCGCGAGACGGATTCGGATAGCGGCGAGCAAAGTCGGCGGCGTTGATTGACTTATTCGGGTCGCGCCAGAGGTTCGGCGACGTCGATGGGGATATGGTGCAGGACTGGTACCGGGGGCGACTCACCACACTGTCCCTGGGCATGGAATCGGTGAGATGCAACTCACATTTGTTGAGGAAACGGAAGGTTTTGCGGCGTGCGAGCGCTGACCACTGAGATGACAGCTGCCCGGAGTGAGACGACCACGGACGCTCCGACACCGGTCGATTCCGTATCGCCCCCCACCACCCGGTTGGGCAGGGCGTGGCTAATCACCGTGTTGGGTGCGATGGTTGCCCTGGGGCCGCTCACCATCGACATGTACCTCCCGGCCCTGCCCGACATCGGGACGGATCTGCACGTCAACTCGACCCTGACGCAGCTGACCCTGACGGGGACGCTGCTGGGATTGGGACTGGGACAGCTCCTCGTGGGTCCGTTATCGGATTCGCTGGGGCGGCGTCTGCCGCTGATCGCCGGGGCGACCCTGCATATCTTGGCGTCGCTGGCTATCACGGTGGCTCCGAACATCGTGGTGCTGGGTGTGCTGCGGGCGATCGAGGGCGTGGGTGCCGCGGCGGCGATGGTCGTGGCGATGGCCGTGGTGCGCGACCTCTACACCGACAAGGCGGCCGCCACCGTGATCTCCCGACTCACGCTGGTGATCGGTATCGCGCCGATCCTCGCCCCATCGCTGGGGGCGGCAGTGCTGGTGCACGGGTCATGGCAGCACGTGTTCGCGGCACTGTCATTTCTGGGAGTGCTGCTGCTGATCCTCGCGGTCCTGGCGCTGCCCGAGACGCTGCCGCCGGCCGCCCGGCGTCCATTGCAGGTGAAGGCAATCTTGCGGACCTATCGCGATCTTCTGCGTGACAAGGTGTTCGTGGTTCTGGCGCTCGTCGCCGGACTGTCGCTATCAGGCCTGTTCGCTTACATCTCGGGTGCATCGTTTGTGCTGCAGGGCCAGTACGGCATGAATCAGCAGGTGTTCGCGATCGCGTTCGGTGCCGGCGCCGTTGCGTTTGTCGCGGCCTCACAGCTGAACGTGGTGTTGCTCAAACGGTTCGAACCGCAGCAGATCGTGCAGTGGTGCCTGTCGCTGGCTCTGATTCCGGCCGCGGTACTGCTGGTGCTGGCTGGGCTCGGGGTCGGTGGGCTCGTCGGCTTCGTGGCTCCGGTGTGGACATTGATGGCGTTCATGGGATTCGTCATTCCCAACGCGCCTGCCCTGGCGTTGTCTCGCCACGGTGAGGCGGCCGGTACCTCGGCGGCGGTGCTGGGCGCCGCGCAGTTCGGTGTCGGAGCCGTGATCGCACCGCTGGTTGGCGCGTTGGGCAATAACGCACTCGCGGTGGCCGTTGTCATGATGGTCGGCGTTGTGCTGGCCCTGGCGGGGTTGGCCGCCGTGAGAAGCCGTGCCACCACCTGAGCGGCAACTGGATTCCGGAGCTGTACACCAGGACTATCCGCGACCGTGGACGACGTTGTGGGTGGTGCTTTTCGGACTGTTCATGATCCTGCTCGACTCGACCATCGTGTCGGTCGCCAATCCCGCCATCAAGGCCGCTTTCAGTGCCGACTACTCGGCAACGGTGTGGGTCACCAGCGCCTATCTGCTGGGTTACGCGGTGCCGCTGCTGATCACCGGGCGGCTCGGGGATCAGTTCGGCCCGAAGTCCATGTACTTGGCGGGGTTGGCGGTTTTCACCGCCGCCTCCTTGTGGTGCGGGCTCGCCGGATCGATCGGATGGCTTATCGCTGCCCGGGTAGTGCAGGGGTTCGGCGCGGCGATGTTGACGCCGCAGACACTGACAGTGGTACAGCGAGTGTTTCCCCCACAGCGGCGCGGAACCGCCATGGGGGTGTGGGGGGCGGTGGCCGGGATCGCGACTCTGGTGGGCCCGGTTGCCGGTGGCCTGTTGGTCGACGGGTGGGGTTGGCAGTGGATCTTCTATGTCAACGTTCCGGTGGGTGTGCTGGGAATGATCCTGGGCGCCATCTACATTCCGCGCATGGCGACGCATCCGCATCGGCTGGATCTACTGGGCATGGCGCTCTCGGCTGTGGGCATGTTCGCGTTCGTGTTCGCGCTGCAGGAGGGGGAGAGCTTTCACTGGGCGCCCGGGGTGTGGGGGATGATGGCCGCCGGTCTGGCGGTCCTGGGCGTATTCGTGTGGTGGCAGTCGGTGAATCGGGGTGAGCCACTGATTCCGTTGCGGTTGTTCACGGACCGCAACTTCTCGCTCGCCGGTGTCGGTATCGCGTCGATGGGCTTTTGTGTGATCTCCACCGGTTTGCCCATGATGTTCTACACGCAATTGGCGCTGGGTTTCTCGCCGACTAAGGCGGCGTTGACGCAGGCACCGACCGCGATCGTGAGTGGGATCTTGGCGCCGGTGACCGGCTGGCTTGTCGACCGGGTGCGTCCCTCGATGCTGATCGGCGGCGGTGTCATGCTGATGATCGCGTCCACGTTGTGGTGGACGGCATTAATGCGGCCCGAGACGCAGATGTGGCAGTTGATGTTGCCTGCGGCGGGTATCGGTGCTGCCATGGCATGCATTTGGGGGCCATTGGCGACCACCGCGACGCGGAATCTGCCCTCCGAGGTGGCCGGGGCCGGTTCCGGTGTCTACAACACGCTGCGCCAGGTCGGAGGCGTGCTGGGCAGTTCGGCAATGGGGGCATTGATGACGGCACGTTTGGCTGCTGAAATCCCTTCAATGCCAGCCGATTCCGCTTCCAGCGGGGTGCTGCCGCCGGGGCTACGCGCGCCGTTCTCGGCGGCGATGGCGCAATCCATGCTGTTGGGTATCGTCGCGTTGGCCGTCGGCCTGCTGGCGGCGTTGTTCATGAGGCCGGTTGCCCTAAAGGTAGGTGCCGTGCCCCTCGATCACATTGTCCCCGTCGAAGATTAGGACCTCGTTGACGAGGCCGCCCCGGTGGTTTCGGTAGTTGATAACAAGGGCCTTCGCGCCCACGTACGTGCCGATCGGTTCGAAATGTAGGTCAGGGTTGCGGGTGAGGGCATCGGCCCAGTAGGCGCGAATGGCGTCCTTGCCCCGAAAGACACCCCCGGTTTCCGGGGCGATTTCGGCACCATAGGCGGAGGTAAAGACGGCCTTGTCGTGGAAATGCGCGAGTACCGCGTCGATGTCGTGCGCGTTCCACGCCGCGAACCAGTCCCGACTGAACCTGTGGGGATCGACGGTGAGTGTCATGCTCGCGCGGCGAACAGCACCGCCGGGTTCAGGTATCCGGTGGGATCGAAGGCTGCTTTGACGGCGCGCATGGCGGCGATGTCGCCCGGTGTGCGCGCCATGCCGAGATAGTCACGTTTGATCGTCCCGACGCCATGCTCAGAGCTGACATTGCCGCCCAGGTCGGCGATGAGCGTCATCATGGGCTGATACAACGCGGTGGAGTCGGGGCAGCGCAACACATTTAAGTGCAAGTTGCCCTCGCCGACATGGCCGAACAGCACGGGTATCGCATCGGGTACGGTCGCGGCGATGAGATCGGTAGCGCGCTGCTCGAACTCACCGATATGTGTCAAGGGCAGCGCGACATCGAATTTCAGGGGTGGGCCGTACACGCCGAGCTCCTCGGCGATGGATTCGCGCACCTGCCAAAGCCGTTCGCGGGAGGTGGCATCCAAACCGACGGCGGCCTGATCCGCCACTCCGGCGGCATCGAGCGCTTCGGCGAGGTCTTCGGTGGGATCGCTGTCGCGGGCGAGCTCGATGAGCAGCAGCCATGGGTTGGCGACGGGGCTTGGTATGCCCAACCTGGCGTCCATGAGTTCCAGAGCCGCGATTCCGCTGAGGTCGCGGAAAATCCGGCTCGCCTCGACCAGCTGATCCAGATCGTCGAACCCGGTGATCGCGGCAACGCTGTGTTTCGGTACCGGGTGCAGGCGCAGTTCGAGCGCGGTGATGACGCCGAGGGTGCCCTCGGCTCCGACGAACAGGCTGGTGAGGTCGTAGCCGGTGTTGTCGGCGCGAACATCGCTGTGGCGCTCCATGATTGATCCGTCGGGCAGGACAACTTGTAGGCCGATGACTTGCTCGCGCATGTTGCCATAGCGCACCGTGCGCAGGCCGCCGGCGTTGGTGGATGCCATGCCGCCCAGGGTGGCCGAGTCGCGGGAGCCGATGTCGACGCCGAATTGCAGGTTCTCCTTGGCGGCGGCCTGTTGCAGTGCGGCCAGGGTGACGCCGGAACCTACGCGTACGCGTCGATCGATCGTGTCGATGGGGCCGATCTCGGTGAGTCGCTCGGTGGACAGCAGTACATCGTCATGCTCGGGAACTGTCCCGGCGACCATCGACGTGCGGCCGCCCTGGGTGGTGACGGGGTTCCCGTGCTCCTTGCAGGCCTTCAGGATTGCGCCGGTTTCCGTGGCGGATCCCGGGCGGATCAGCAGGCTCGCGGCACCACGATAGCGTCCGGTGTGATCGATGGTCCGTCCCGCCAGCACGTCAGCGTCGGTGCTGACATACCGATCGCCAACGATCTGGACAAGGGCATCGACGAGCGCGGACATAGACCTCAGTCTGGCATGGGCTACTGCGCCAGGCCCGGACTTAGCGCCAAGAACGCCCCCAGCTCCACCAGTCCGTCGGGTGTGGCCGGCAGATACTCGGTCAATGCCGGCGATCGGACGATCACCGCCTGGAACTTCGCGCGGCTGATCGCCACGTTCAAGCGGTTTCTGTTCAGCAGGAACGACATCCCACGCGGTACGTCATCGACGGCCGAGGCCGTCATCGATACGAAAACCACCGGTGCTTGGCGGCCCTGGAACTTGTCCACGGTCCCCACCAACACCTCGTCCAATCCGGCAGCGGCCAGCGCGGCTCGCACCGTCAACACCTGCGCGTTGTACGGAGCCACCACCAGCACATCGGACTGCGCCAATGGCCGGGTCCCGGATTCATCGGTCCACTCCGAACCGATGAGCCCAGTAATCTCTGAAGCGATCGCCTCGGCTTCCTGCGGGCTGCTGGTCGCGTTTCCGTGATGATCCACCAGTCGCGTCCGCACCCCGGGCAGCTGCCCGGCCAAACTGCGTGTCGGGGCGGCGGACTCGAGCTCACCATCGTACGAAAGCTGTGAAACCTGTTGGCAGAGTGCTGGATGCATCCGGTACGAGCGCTCCAAGAAGTACCCCCGCTCGGCGGGTAGCGCGCCATGGCCCTCGACCAGCCAGCCCAGCGCGGAGCAGTCCACCGGCTCGGGGTGCACACCCTGCGACACCTGCGGCAGCTGCTGCGGATCACCGAGCAGCAGCAGGTTCTGTGCTCCCCGTGCGACTGCCAGCGTGTTCGCCAAACTGAACTGGCCCGCCTCGTCAATGACCAGCAGCCGCAGCACCCCATCGGCCACGCGGGTGGTGTTCGCGAAATCCCATGCGGTACCACCGATGACGGCGCCCTCACCGGCGTGGGATGCGATGAACCCCGCATAGTCGCTGTCCCGAATCTGGGTCCACGCGGCATCGCCGCTGTAGGGCGAGGCCTTCTTGGCCACCCGTTCCGGGGGCACACCCGCCGCGACTATCTGATCGAGGAGGTGCTCGACAACGGCGTGGGATTGGGCCACCACACCGACAAGCCACGCTTCCCGCGTCACTATTTCGGCGATGACGCGCGCCGCCGTGAAGGTCTTACCGGTTCCCGGTGGGCCGTGCACGGCAAGGTAGGACGAGTCCAGATTCCGCAACGCGGAAGCGATGGCTTCGGCGTATCCGCCGTTGCCGACAGGTGGCAATGGGGCACCACGAGGGTTGCGGCGCAACAAAATATCGATGGATGCGGTGCTGGGCATATCGGGAAGGCCATGGGCAACATCCGCAGCGACGTGCTCGATGGCGGACTCCAGTGCCTTGGTCATCACCGGTGCGCCGGGTGCGAGGGCCATCGGCATCTCCGCGAATACCTCGCCGTTCTTCGGCGTGAGCTCCTGGATCGTCACATCCACGGGTACGCCGCCGGATTCGGTGATCTCCACTACGGTGGCCGAACCAGATGCCCGGCGGTCGGGGTCCCCGTCGCCGAGCCCCGCGGGAGCGGGCGGCTCGTAAAGCGCGTAGACGCTGTCGTCGAGGACGCCGCCAGCGAGGTCGCCCGTCAGCCTCACGTGTCGCCGGAGCTTGCGCTGGCTACCTGATTTATGCCAGTCCTCGATCAGCTCCGCGCCCTCGACGAGGAAGACTCCCGCCGTGTCGGCCCATTCGTCGACGGGGTTGTTCAACCTATCGAAGTGGCTCCACCAGAATGGTTTTCGCTCACGGGTGTGATATCCGCGCGCCGCCGAAAGCATGGCCGCCGCCGTTTGATCGGCGCGCCGGTCGGTGGGGCCGGCATCGCCGACGAACGCGGCCAGCGCCCCGCCGACCTCATCGGGCTGCGGCTCATCCTTTTCGCCGATAGCGGCAGGAGACGACAAGTGGGTAATGCCGTGCTCGAATGCTCGTACCAGTAGCCAGTCTCGGAGCTTGCGCGTGGAGGCGCAGTCATACCGGTTGTACTCGGCGATGGAATCCAACACCTCTTGCGCCGCGGGGTCGCCGCTGTCGCGCAGCGCGCAGTAGCGTGCGTATTCGTTGATCGAGTCGACTGCGGTGGTGACATCACCGGAGCGTTTTCCGGATTCGATGAACAGCGGCTCCAGCGCTTTGAGCCCATAGCCGCTGGATCCGGAGCGAATGCTTTTGCGCACCACGGGATAGAGGTCGACCAACACGTTGTCGCGCAGGAGATCGTCGATCTGCTCCTCGCCGACGCCGTACCGCCCCGCAAGGCGCAGCAGCGCGGTCTTCTCATACGCCGCGTAGTGGTAGACGTGCATGCCTGGATATCGGCGGCGACGTTTGGCTACCAGGTCCAGGAAGGTGGTCAGGGCTTTGCGCTCGCTGTGGCGATCGTGGGCCCAAATAGGCCGGAACTTCTCATTTCCGGATCGGTCGTACTCAAGCACGCCAAAGAGGTATTCCAGCCCCCATTGCACGCCGTCTGCCGTCCAGAGTGGATCGCCCTCGAAGTCGAAAAAGATGTCGCCAGGGTTGGGTGCCGGCATCGTACCCAGCGGAATCGGGTCGGCCACCTCGAATTGTGGTGTACCACTCTCGCGTTGGCGCACCTGCAACTGAGACTGTGCCACCAACTGTTGCAGACTGCGCGCCGACAGATCGGGTACCGGCTCGACACGTGCGGACAGTTCTGCGACGGTGCCGACTCCGGCCTCCAACAGTGCGGCACGCTGACTGATCCGCATGCCCGCGACAAGTAACAAGTCGTCGGTGCGATCGACTTCCGGCTCGCACGCGGGACAACGGAAGCAGGCGCGCACGTGCGCATCTGACCACTGCACCGCAGCGCCTCCCGCCAAATGGCGATCAAGCAAGTCCTGCAACTGGATTCGTCGTTGGCGATACACGCCAACCAGATCGGCGACTGGATAGTCGACGGTCGAACGATCACCCAAAATCAACCGTACCTCCGGCGACACCGGCACATCCGTCGCCATCAGGCTGTCGGCGTAGGCCGCCAACTGCAGCAATGCCGTCACCTTGGCGCTGCGGGCAAGTTTGGTATCGCAGACACGGTATGTCTGACTCTCCCGAACCACGAAGTCCGCGAACCCGAGGAACCGGCCGTC
The DNA here is from genome assembly GCF_016767715.1 of Mycobacteroides chelonae. Lineage (NCBI taxonomy): Bacteria > Bacillati > Actinomycetota > Actinomycetes > Mycobacteriales > Mycobacteriaceae > Mycobacteroides > Mycobacteroides chelonae. The sequence continues at coordinate 1,419,233 of NZ_CP050145.1, forward strand.
GAACATGGCGGCCTGGTACACCACCGGGTGCCCGTCGTCGAAGGCCCGTTTGGTCGCAGCCGCCGCAGCATTCAGCCCGTCGAGTGTGAATGTGGGAGGAAAGGGAATGCTGGCCACCCCGGAGCCGAAGCGTTTCTGCAATTCGGCAAGGTGGTGGGCTTCGTGAGCGTCGCCCAAAGTCGCGGTGCGCGCCAGTAGTTCATCGTCACGTGGGGGCGTAGGGCCCCATCCGAGTTTGGCATCGAACACCCGCAGCAGGGCGTATTCACAGCGGGCGGCGGAGGCAAGATCCGAAGCGCTGTAGACGACCCGGCCGTCGAGGACGAACACCCGATCACTGTAGGTGCTGGCACCGACGGATCGCGGCTACTGTCCGGCCTGTTGCACCTTTTCCACGCCAGATCCATTCCAGCGGAACGACACCACACTTTCGAGACCGGGAATGCCGTTGGAGAAATTGAGCACCACCGTGTCCAGGGTGCTCGCCGACAGGTCGATGGCGTTGTAACCGTAGGTGTCGGGGACACCATGGGAGATCACACCACCCAGATGGAAGAACACTGCACGGGTGGCGGAATCGGCAGCGTGGGTGGCTCCGCTGTCGGTGGTGACGATGATCGCCGACAGGGGAGCGCACTTGCTGTAGTTGCCCGCTACCGGTACCGGATTCCACGTGGCGGCGCTATTGGGTCCCGGGGGTAAGAGTGCGATAGCCGCCGCGATGGCCGGGTCCTTCAGGTTCACCGTGCAGTCGTCGTTGGTCGACGGCGGGGGTTTGGGCTTGGACGTGGGGCCCGCGGTGCCGGGAGAAGAGGGTGTCGGCGACGGTGAGGCAATGGTGTTGGTTGGCGTCTTGGATACCGTGCTGTCGCCGCCGGTGCACGCGCAGGCAAGGGCGAGCACAGCCGGCAGCACGGTCAGCGCGGCCACCAAATCCATCCTTCGCACGGCCCCGCACACTACCGACATTTACCGAAGATGCCACGGAGGCGGGAGTTGAGCGCTATAGCGCCTAGACTTCTTGACGCCATGACCTCTACAGATATCCCCACGCCCGACACCGGCGAATCGAGTGCACCACGCGCGGATGACGCCGTCACCTTCGCGGACCTACAGATCGCCCCCGAGGTGCTGCGTGCGGTGTCCGACGTGGGGTACGAAACACCGTCGGCGATTCAGGCCGCCACCATCCCGCCGTTGTTGGCAGGTTCGGATGTGGTGGGCCTGGCGCAGACCGGTACGGGGAAGACGGCGGCGTTCGCCATCCCCATCCTCTCTAAAATCGATCTGACCTCGAAGAACACCCAGGCCTTGGTGCTGGCGCCCACACGTGAGCTGGCGTTGCAGGTCGCCGAGGCGTTCGGCCGGTACGGCGCCCATATGCCCAAGCTGAATGTGCTGCCGATCTATGGCGGTCAGTCGTATGTGGTGCAGCTGTCGGGCCTCAAGCGGGGGGCTCAGGTTGTGGTCGGGACACCGGGGCGTGTCATCGACCACCTCGAGCGCGGCACGTTGGATCTGTCGCATCTGGACTATCTGGTGCTGGACGAGGCCGACGAGATGCTCACCATGGGCTTCGCCGAGGATGTCGAACGCATCCTGGCCGATACTCCCGAGTACAAGCAGGTGGCGCTGTTCTCGGCCACCATGCCCACCACCATCCGCCGGCTCACCAAGAAGTACCTGCACGACCCGGTGGAGATCAAGGTCGAGGCAAAGACGTCCACGGCCGAGAACATCACTCAGCGCTTCATCCAGGTGGCCGGCCCCCGCAAGATGGACGCGCTCACCCGGATCCTCGAGGTCGAGACGTTCGAGGCGATGATCGTGTTCGTCAGGACCAAACAGGCCACCGAGGAGGTGGCCGAAAAGCTCAAGGCACGCGGATTCGCCGCGGCGGCGATCAACGGCGATATCAACCAGTCGCAACGTGAGCGGACCATCAACGCGCTCAAGAGCGGGACCATCGACATCCTCGTGGCCACCGATGTTGCCGCCCGCGGTCTGGACGTCGAACGCATCTCCCACGTCCTCAACTACGACATTCCGCACGACACGGAGTCGTATGTGCACCGCATCGGCCGCACGGGTCGCGCGGGCCGCTCGGGTACCGCGGTGTTGTTCGTCTCTCCGCGTGAGCGGCACCTACTCAAGGCCATCGAGAAGGCCACCGGTGCCCGGCTTGCCGAGGAGCCGCTGCCGTCGGTCGACGATGTCAATGCCCAGCGAGTGACGAAGTTCCGCGATGCCATCACCGCTGCGCTCGCGGCACCGGAAATCGAACTGTTCCGCCGGCTCGTCGAGGACTACGAACGCGATAACAATGTGCCGGTGGCCGATATCGCGGCAGCGCTGGCGGTACTGTCGCGCGACGGCGAGCAGTTCCTGCTGAAGCCCGATCCGCCTCGTGATCCTCGCCACGAGCGTGGGGAACGCCCCGAGCGCGGGCCCCGCGAACCGCGCACGCAGACTCCCGGCTTGGCGACGTATCGCATTGCTGTCGGCAAGCGGCACAAGGTGATGCCGGGCGCCATCGTGGGCGCGATCGCGAACGAAGGTGGTCTGCATCGCAGCGACTTCGGGCACATCACCATCCGCCCGGATCACTCACTTGTGGAGCTGCCCGCCAAGCTGTCGCCCAAGACATTGAAAGCGCTGGAGAACACCCGGATCTCCGGTGTACTCATCGAACTGCGCCCCGCGGGTGGGCCCGATGGTGCGCGCCCGGCGCGCAAGTTCGCGGATCGCAAGCGCCCAGACCACAAGCACACGGACCACAAACGGTCGGAGGCGAAGCGTCCCAAGCGGTCCCCCAAGAAACCATGACGGCGGTCCCCGCGACTGACAGTGCCCCCGTCGTCCATGGTCCCGGACGCGTCGCTGCGCTCACGGGTATCCGGGCGGTGGCCGCGACCCTCGTGGTGGCCACCCACGCGGCTTACAGCACCGGGAACTACGTCGTCGACGGCGTCTCTCCATGGCGGGCCTATCTGCACCTGATGCAGGCTCGTTTGGAGATCGGTGTCCCGATTTTCTTCGTTCTGTCCGGGTTCTTGCTGTTCCTGCCCTGGGTGCGGGCCGCTGCTGACGGTACTGCCTCACCTTCGGTGAAACGCTATGCCTGGCACAGGTTTCGGCGCATCATGCCTGCGTACTGGATTCTGGTGGCGATCGCGTACACCTGGTATCACATCCGGGATCAGTATCCGAACCCCGGACACACCTGGCTGGGCTTACTGCGAAACCTCACGCTCACCCAGATTTACACCTCCAATTACGGGTATCGCTATATCCATCAAGGCATGACCCAGATCTGGAGCCTTGCCGTCGAGGCGGCGTTCTACGTCGCATTGCCCTTGTTGGCGTGGCTGCTGATCAAGAAACTCTGTGGGGGTCAGTGGCATCCGGTGCGCCTGCTGGTCGGTCTGGGTGGTCTGGTCCTGGTGACACCGGCATGGATGACGCTGGTGTACACAGTCAGTGCCCTTCCGGACGGTGCGAAACTATGGCTTCCGGCCTACCTTTCATGGTTCGTGGGCGGCATGATTCTGTCCGTTCTCGCCGTGATGGGTGTGCGGTGCTACGCGTTGGTGACTGTGCCGCTCGCGATCATCTGCTACCTCATCGTGTCCACGCGGATAGCCGGAGACCCGACCACCTCGCCGTGGGCACTGCCGCAAGCGCTGACCAAATCGATCTTCTACGTGGTGATTGCGACATTGCTGGTCGCGCCCGCCGGGTTGGGTGACAACGGCTGGTATGTCAGGTTTCTCTCGTCGCGGCCCATGGTGTGGCTGGGGGAGATCTCTTACGAGCTGTTCCTGATCCACATGATCCTGATGGAGATCGTGATGGTCGACCTACTGCACTACCACGTCTACACCGGGTCGGTGGTGATCGTTTTCCTGGTGACGATGGTGGTCAGCGTGCCCGCGTCGTGGCTGATTCACCGGGCTGCGCAGATGCTGCTGGCGTGGGGTTCACGTCTGCGGAGATCATTGGTGCAACGAACTCCGTGATCAGAGTGCGCTCGTCGTCGGGGTTGTCCTCCGGGTACGACAGCAGCGAGATGATCACCCGGACATACCATTTTGCCCGCAGGTGGGATTCGGGGTCCGCGACTGTGCCGTCGACGAACGCCGACACCATGGCGTTCAGAACTTCCGAATGCAAGGCGAGTGATCCGCCGACGTACTCGCCGGGACGGAACCAGGCCGATAGCGCCGGGTTTTCGCGTACCACTCGCAGGCTGGTGAGTACGGCACTCACCAGACGTTCCGTCGGATCGTCGATTCCGGCGACCGCTGTGGTGACCTGTCCGGTGATGGTTCGTGCCTCGCGGTGCACGTAGGCGATGTGCAGCGCCTCGCGGTTCTCGAAGTACCGGTACAGCGTCGCGCGGGAACAGCCGGCGGCCTTGGCGATTTCATTCATGCCGACGGCGGCGACCCCGTCGCGCACGAACAGCTCGGCAGCTGCGTCGAGAATCTTCTCCGCGGCTACCGATGTTCGGGTGTCGGCCAACCAGCTCACGCTGGTTCACGCACTTCGCGCACACGGCTCATCGCAAGATCATCGCACGCGGATGGGGACCGTCAGGGGCCTTCGCACATACGAGCCGTCCGCCCAGGTGACTCCGTCCATGTCGACCTCGAAATCCGGTATGCGGGTGAGTAGTTCCTCAAGAGCCACCCGCGATTGCATGCGCGCCGCGGCGGCTCCCAGGCAGTGGTGATTCCCGTGACTGAAGGTAAGTAGCTTGCCCGGGTTCCGCAGGACATTCAGTTCGCCTGCATCATCTCCGTATTCGCGCTCATCGCGATTGGCGCTGCCGTAGAGCAGCAGCGCACGCCGCCCCGCCGGAATGGTGGTATCACCGATGGTGACATCGCGGGTCGCGGTGCGCGCGAGCCCCTGCACCGGAGATGTCAGGCGCAGGAATTCCTCGACCGCTCCCGGAATGCGCGATGGATCCTCGATCAGCATTCGCCGCTGTTCGGGATATTTATGCAGCAGTTGTATTGCACCGCCCAGCATTCCGGTGGTCGTATCGTTACCGCCCGTCACCATGGTGAATGCGAAACCGAGGATCTGGAGCGTCCCGCTGATATCTCCGTCCGCACCGACGCCCGCCGCGACCAGGTGCGACACGGTGTCGTCCTCGGGTTCGGCACGTCGTCGTTCAATCAGCCCGGTGAAGTACATCATCAGTTCACCGATGGTCTGAGCGACCTCGCCCTGCATGGCCTCGATGTCGATGGCGCCGCCGGATGCCGCCGCGACGATGCCATCGGTCCAGGCGTCGAACTGTGCGCGGTCCTCTTCGGGCACCCCGAGGTAGTGCGCGACAACCATCGAGGGCAACGGTTTGAACAGCTCTACGACGATATCGCCCTCGCCGCGTTCCTTGAGGCGCTCAAGGCGTTCCACCACGAACTCGCGCACCTTGGGTTCCACGGCGACGACTTGGCGCGGTGTGAATCCGCGGGAGACGAGCTTGCGGAAAGTGGTATGCGTGGGCGGGTCCTGCATGACCATGGGCGGGTTATCGCCCATGCCGGTCTTCTCCAGGTCGCCGTACATGACGGTCAGACCCCGTGCCGAGGAGAACGTCTCCCAATCGCGAGCGGCCTCGTAGACATCGGCATGCCGGGTGAGCACGTAATAGTCGTCGGCGGGGGCATGCTCGGGCACCACGTGGTGTACCGGATCGTGGTCGCGCAGGGCTTCGTACATCGGCCAGGGATCGGTCCAGTTGTCGGAGGCTCCGGGGATGTAGCGCGGCACAACTGCGTGAGACACATCAAGTGACATGTCTTATGTGTAAGGCATATGGCCCAGAGTGTCAAGACTCTTGGCGAAGCTAGACGAGCGTCCCTGGGTTGAGGATGCCCGCCGGGTCGAGAGCCTGTTTGATTCGGCGATTGACCTCCAGCACCTCCGGGCCGACCTGGCCGCCCAACCATGGCTTCTTGAGGCGGCCCACCCCGTGCTCGCCGGTGATGGTGCCTCCCAAAGAGATCGCCAGATTCATGATCGCGCCGAACGCGGCATGGGCGCGCTGCGACTCATCGGGGTTGTTGGGGTTGTGCACGATCAGTGGATGGGTGTTGCCGTCACCGGCGTGTGCGATCACCGAGATGAGCAACCGGTGTTGTGTCGCGATGGCTTCCACTCCTTTCACCAGCTCGGCGAGCTTGGGGAGTGGAACGCCCACGTCTTCCAGTAGCAGCGGCCCCTTTGCTTCCACCGCAGGGATCGCGAACCTTCGTGCCGCGACGAAGGCCTCGCCCTCCTCCTGGTCATCGGTGGAAAAGACCTCGGCAGCATGATGATCGGTAAAGATCCGTGCGATAAGGTCCGCATCCTCTGCCGACGTTCGACCGCGTTCATCCGAGCGGGCGACGAGCATGGCGGCGGCCTCGCGGTCCAGCCCCATCTTCAATTTGTCCTCAACCGCGTTGATCGCCACCGAGTCCATGAACTCCAGCATTGAAGGCCGGATCTGTGCGGTAATGGCCAGTACCGCATCGGCCGCCTCGGTTACCGAATTGAACGTCGCCACCACGGTGCACGGCGGCGGTTGTGGGGGCAGTAGCCGCAGCGTGACCTCGGTGATGACCCCCAGGGACCCCTCACTGCCCACGAAGAGCTTTGTAAGGCTCAGTCCAGCAACATCTTTCAGTCGCGGTCCGCCCAGTCTCAGGATTGTGCCGTCGGCCAGGACGACGTGCATGCCCAGCACGTAGTCGGTGGTGACGCCGTACTTGACGCAGCACAGCCCACCTGCGTTGGTCGCGATGTTGCCGCCGATGCTGCAGATCTCGAAGGACGATGGGTCCGGCGGGTACCAGAGACCGTGTTCGGCGGCGCTGGCCTTTACTTCCGCGTTGAGGGCGCCGGGCTGGGCGATCGCGACACGCGTGGTGGTGTCGATCGTGATGGCGCGCATCCGTTCGGTCGACAGCACGATAGCGCCGTCCTGGGCGGTCGACCCCCCGGATAGTCCAGTGCCCGCACCGCGGGGCACGACGGGGATGTGATGGGTGCTGGCCCATTTCAGGGTCGCGGAGACCTGCTCAGTGCTGCTGGGACGTACCACCGCCAAGGGCGTTCCGGCGTCAGGATCGAAGGCGCGGTCCTGTCGATAGGAGGCGGTGATATCCGGATCGGTGATGACCGCACCCTCGCCGAGGGTGGTTGCGAGCTCGTCGAGGGCGGTCTGGCTCATATCATTCGCGCTGTCGCGCCGGCGTCGATCGGCAGCACCGTCCCGGTGATATGCGAGCTGGCTTCGTGAGCCAGGAACAACACGGCGCGGGTGACTTCCTCGGCTTTGAGGAAGGGGGCGTACTGCAGGTGCAGCGATGCGAAGACGGACTCGACGTCCTTGAGGGTCGGTTTCTCAAGATCGGGCCGCATCATGCCGAAGACGAAATCGTTTTGTGTCATCGGGGTTTCGATGTTGCCCGGTGCGACGGCGTTGACGGTGATGCCGTAGCCGACGAGGTCATGCGCGGCGACCTTGGTCAGTCCGATGACGCCCCACTTCGACGACACGTACGAGGCCTGCGCCCACGTTGCGCTGTGGCCGAGCATCGAGGAGACCGTGACGATCCGGCCGTAGTTCCGCTTGATCATGCCGGGTGCCACGGCCGCGATGGTGTTGAAGGTTCCGGTGAGATTGGTGCCGATAACCTCGTCCCATTGGGCAGACTCAACGTCGGGCAGCAGCGCGATGGTGCTGATACCAGCGTTGGTGATCGCGATATCGATTCCGCCGAGTGACTCCTCGGTCTCGGCGACGAACGCCTCCAGCGCTGCACGGTCCTTCACATCAAGTTTGGCTGAGATGCACTGCCGCCCGGTCTTTTCGACCATCGCGACCGTCTCGGCCAGGTCGTCCTCGGTTGCCAGCGGATACCCCACGACGTCGCTGTTCTCGCAGCGGTCACAGATCGCGATATCAGCGCCCGCCTCGGCCAGCGCCAGTGCGTGCGAACGCCCCATGCCGCGTGCGCCGCCGGTGATCAGTGCAGTTCTTCTCTCGAAATCAGCCACGAAGCCGACCCTACCGAGTGGGATCGTTGTGGGGCCGCTGTTCGCCCCGGTCCAACTCCCGCAAGACGGGCATTTGCGTGCTGGCGACGGCGATGAGGATCATGGGTATGCCGATGATCGTCAAGGTCGAGGCGACGCCGAACTTGTCGGCGATCGGGCCGGCGAGCATGAATCCGAGCGGCCCGGCGCAGTACGCGGTGGAGGTCATGACGCCCACCACCCGGCCGCGCAAGTGTTCGGGGGAGCGGGTCTGCATCACGTAGTTGGCGATCGGCGCCACCGGTCCGTAGATGAAGCCCAGGCATGCGCCCAGTACCAGCAGCACCGCGATGGGCGGCAGGAGCGACATACCCAGCGTGGTGATGCCGGCGGTGAAGGTGGCGCACAGCATGATGGTGCGGCGTTGGACGTAGCGCACCATGGTGGCGTACCCGAGGGCGCCGAGCAGTCCGCCGACCGAGATGGCCATGAGTATCCAGCCGAGCTGCTGAGGTGTTCCGGCGTCGCTGAAGTGCTTGGGCAGCAATACACTTTCGATCGGCAGGTACAGCGCCGTGATGGCCATGTCGATGAGCGCCAGGGTGCGCAGGATCTTGACATTCCAGACGAACTTCAATCCCTCGACGACACCGCTGACGACACCGGTGGGCTTGGTTTCGGCGGCCGGTTTCCCGCTGCCGTCGACCTTGAGGAAGGTGATGGCCACTACCGACACGACGAACGTCGCAGCGGTGGCCCACATGGTGTTGACACCGCCGATGGAGGCGATCAGTAGACCTCCTAGACCTGGTCCCACGATGTAGGCGACGTTGAACACCGCTTCGTACATGCTGTTCATCCGGTCGAGGGACCAGCCGGCAGCCTTCGCCGCGGCAGGCAGCATTGATTCGCGTGCGGTGATCCCGGCGGGGTCGAAGATGGCGCCGAGTGCGGCGAGGCCCGCAAGCAGCGGCACGCTCAGCCCGGTCGTCATCGCCAGAATCGGTATGGCAGAGACGGATAACAGCGAGAGAACGTCGGAGATGATCGACATCTTGCGGCGCCCGAAGAAGTCGACCGCGGTCCCCGAGATCAGGGTGGAGAAGACCAGGGGCAGGGTGCCGGCGGCGGCGACGATCGCGGCATCCGCGGCCGAGCCGGTGCGCTGCAGCACCAGCCAGGGGATCGCCACGATCGACACACCGTTGCCGATGGCGGCCACAACGGATGCGAAGAGCAGCAGGAGTACCGGCCGGCGATTCACCTGATCGATTGTCGGCGAATCCGCCGTCGGAGAGGACATGTCGCGGAAAAACGTAGCAGCGAGCTGTGCGGGCGGTCGAGCGAATTTCTTGGCTAGTTGGCCTGCACCGCTGCGCGGATGATCTGGGCGGTCGCTTCCAGGTTGGGATCGCGACGAACCATGAATCCCTTTGCGAAGGCAAGTTTGTCGCCTCCGCGTCGCGGCACCACGTGTAGGTGCGCGTGCATGACCGTCTGGAATGCGACGCGGCCGTCGTTGAGCGCCAGGTTGGTGCCATCGCTCTGCAGCTCCGAATCGCGCATGGCGTTGGCGATGCGCTGGCCCACCGTCATGATGGCGGCGGCGTCATCGGGCTTCAGATCCGTGAGGTCCTGTGCGTGGGCCTTCGGGATCACCAGGGTGTGTCCGCGGGTGATGGGGCGGATATCGAGGAAGGCGAGCGTCGTCTCGTCCTCGTACACACGGAATGATGGCGACTCGCCGGCGACAATGGCGCAGAAGACACACGACATGAGCACACCGTAGCGGGTCGGCAGATCAATTCACTTCTGTCACAGCTGTTTCAGGGCATGGCTGGGTGCCGATGGGCGGGATTAGCGTCCGAACATGTATTCGATTGGGGTGTTCGGGGCTGCGGTTTGATGCCTTCTGTGCTGATGCGATCGATGCGTTGAGCGCTTCCGAGGCGTTGGCGGTGTGGCCCGGTCAGAGTGGTGCAGCGTCGGCTCTGCGCTGCTGGGCTGGGGTTGGTGCCTGCGGTGACCACCCAAGCCTCGCCGGTTGAACTCGGTGGTACCTCGCATGCCGATGTTTTGTCTGGGCGGTTGCATGTGAGTAAGGGGGCGGCGCGGTGCCGGATCGCTGATGCTGACCGGTTGGCAACCCGACGGGCGGCGACCGGTGAGGTGTTGGCGCCCGTGTTGCCCCGCACCGCTGCGGCCTTTGAGCGAGGTGAGATCGGGGGCGAACACGTGCGGATCGTGCGGCAGTTCTAGGACCCCCCGTTGCCCAGACTGCCGGGACGCCCGCCCCGATCACGAAAGCCACCAACAGGCCCGCGCCGAGTGCGTCGCCGCTCGACGCAAGTAAGCCGCCGCGCTCGCCGACCCGCACGCCATGGAGGCATTGGCCGTCTGGCTAGCCGTCGTCTGACGCTAGTAAGGGCCATGGGCTCTCCCATCCCTTGTACTGCCGTGGTTCCTCCTGTCACCAGGTGGTGCGATTTGTCGGCGGGAGTCGGTATTGGGGTGTTGGAGGCGGCCTTGATGCCTTCTGTGACCGGGCGCGCATCCGTGATTTAGCTGTGCGCCACCCCACTCCCGGACGTAATTTCCCGGTGCTCGGCGCGCTCACAGACGACTTCGGCGCCATAATCCTATTGCGGGAGTGTCCCATTCGGGCGGTGGGCCAAGTCCGTCTGACCGTCGCGCGTCTGATCGCGCCTGGATAATCAACTTATAGATGACAGACTTCGTCTACCAGTTGCGAACCCTATCGCCCAGTCTTATCGTTTCTGCTATCAGGTTCACGGCGAGTGATCGCCAAGTGCCAACGTTGTCACCTGATCGAAGTTCGAATCTATCGCCAACTGGCAGAGCCTTTTTCGGCTCGCCTTGAGCGAACCAGACGGCAAAGATGAAAGGCACTCTGATACCCATGAGCAATCTGCTTAGCTACGACCAGATTCACACCATTGTGCGTGAGGAATTGGCCGAGGTGCTCGGCATCGAGACCGAGGAAGTCACGACGGCGCCGATGTCTGACCAGGGCGTAGAGTCGCTCGATATCGTCGAACTCCGGCGCAATCTGGAGTCGAAGTTCCGTGTTACCTTCCCGCGCAGCAACGTTCTCAGCGCTCTCGCTGATGAGCTTGGAGGTAAGGACCGCGTGTACGACGCGGAAGGTCGGATCACCAAGCTGGCTGAAGGTGCGTTGTATCAATCGGCGTTCGGCTACACGGCCGACGACTTCCAGGCCGGTGCTTGGCCACACGAGGTTTCGGGGGCGACAACGACCGCCCATTGGGCGTCGATGGCGCATCGCCTCCTCAACCCTTCGGCTGGTCCGGTCACCGGCGATGAACTTCTGGTCGCCGATGTGCGGGAAGCACTTACTCAGGCCAACTCGGCTGTCGCATAGCGTCTTTAGCTAAAGCATCTTCACAGATGGAGCTACAGAAACAGTCACCTGATGACGACGATGTAGTCATCACAGGGATTGGACTTGTCGCGGGTACGGTTACCGATCCCGAGGAGCTATTTTGGCAGTTGAACGACGGTGCCTCCTTCATCCGGCAGCACCAGGACCATCGCGATGCTGAGTTGCCCGCGTCGGTTTCCGGGCACGTAGATGAGGAAACCGTGCGCAAGCTGGCGAGTGCCTTGCCGGAGCAGGCGGCTCGGGTTGGTGCGGCTGGTGTAATCGGATGGCATGCGGCAGTGGAGGCTTGGAAGCGCAGTGGCCTGCCTAACCTTGCGGGCAGCGACCGGGTCGGTGTGTTTGCCGCGTGCAACAAGCTCGCGTTCGCGCCGGACACACTCGCGGATCTGTCTCGGCTCTATGACCGGCAAGCCGGCACGTTCGACCTCGACGCCTACCTGGACCATCGCGAGGCCGTATCGGATCCTCCGGATGATCTTCTGCAGTTTCTTCCGGATACGCTGACCGCCTCTCTGGCCGAGTATTTCGGCCTCGGTGGACCACTGGTGACTCATGCGGAGGCGTGTGCTGCGGGCGGTGTGGCGATCGGCAGCGGCTACCGGCATATTCGCTCCGGCGAATTGGATGTGGCGCTGGTCGGTGGCGCAGAGCGACTGACTACCTACAGCATCGTCACGGCTTTCGCCGCGCTCGGCGCGCTCGCCCCCACTGGTGACAAACCAAGCGCCGAGATAAGCAGGCCATTCGATAAGGCTCGCAACGGTTTCGTCATCGCCGACGGCGCCGCATTCCTTGTGCTGGAACGACGCTCGCACGCCGAAGCGCGTGGTGCACAGGCGCTGGCAAGAGTCGCCGGCTACACGGGCACCGCCGAAGCAGTACGGATAACCTCAAGCGAGCGGGACGGTGCGACATACGCGGCATGTATGCGTGCCGCGATCGCTGATGCCGGTCTGAGTCCGTCAGACATACATCATGTGAACGCTCACGGGACGGGTACGCAAGCCAACGACGAGTGCGAAGCTGCAGCTCTGCACTTGGTGTTCGGTGCCGACGCAGCCTCAATTCCGTTGACCAGCACCAAGTCCTCGCTCGGTCATGGATTTGCGGCAAGCGGCGCGATCGAAGCCGTGCTGTCTGCGATGAGCTTGCGTGAACAGGTTATTCCGCCCACGCTGAATTTCAGTGAGCCGGACGATGTCACCAAAGGGCTCGACGTAGTCACCAAGGCCCGGCACTGTGAATTCGACACCGTGCTCTCCAACTCCTTCGGCTTTGGCGGCATGAACTGCACACTAATCCTGGCAAAGGAAGCGTGACACTCGATGAATCAGCGGTTGGCGGTAGGACTGTGTAATCCAGGCTTGTATTCCGCAACCGGGCTCGGCGTGGAGGCCGTATGGGAAGCACTGCGAATAGGAAAAAAGAGCACTGTCCCAAACGAATTCATGTTCGGACCGTGGTCCGAGATTCCTGAAGTCTTCGCCGTTCCCGATCCAGATGCATCCACGCTTGGTATCCACCGAAAAGCACTGCGCACGACGGTGAAACAAACTCGCTTGGCGATGTATGGGGCCCAACTGTCACTGAAGGGCATCTCGGATGTTGGCCGCCCTGAGTGGGGCGCCTATCTCGGCCTACCTATGGTTCTCAGTCCGCTACTGCCGCAATGTGATACGCCTGACCTTGGCGAGGTGGCGCAAGACCCCGAGAAGATCGCCGAGCTGTATCTTCGAGATATTCCACCGTTCTTCGCGCTAACAGATTCGAACAACACGGTGGCTGGCCATATCGCAATCCTGTTTGGGTTGACCGGCCCCACGTCGGTGTATTCGCCCTTCTCCGACGCAGGCATGCAGGCGCTGATCGAAGGTGCACTCGCAGTTGCGGAAGGCGACTGTGAGACTGCGTTGGTCGGCGCGGTAAGCCCGTCTATATCCCCTTGGTTGGCATTGCAATACGACGATCTGGACTGGAACGGAGCGATCCCCGGCGAAGCGGCGGCATTCTTTAGCGTCGGGCAGTCCAGCGATGTTGTACTTACGGGCTACAGCCGCGGGTTCGCTACCAGTCAGAATCGCCCCGAGGTGCTTGCGGAGACGCTGCGAAATGCGTTGCGCATGGCCGAATTATCGGTTGAGGACGTGGGCTGGATACTGGCCGACAGCCCATGGACAGACGAGGTGGCTCACGCTCAGCATGCCGCGATTAGTGGCGTGTTCAACGATCAGGCGCCGGTGTTCTCCGCGGAGCAGGCTATCGGAGTTACCGGACCGGCGCAGCCCTTGGTGCACGTGTTGTTGGCCCGGCACGGACTGCTTCGCGGGTTGCGGCTGCTCCCGGCGAACGGAAACGGCGACGATGCCGTGGCCGAAGAATCACTGTCGAACAATCAGGCGGTTGTGGTGCTCAGTTGCGGTGTCCAAGGACAGGTTTGCGCTGTCGTAGTGGAGAAGGTGGCGCGATGAGCGATGTGAACCGGCCCCGGCACGGCAATCGTGTATTGGTGACGGGCCTTGGCGTGGTCTGTGGCCTTGGCATGAACTGGCAGTCCATGTGGGATGGATTGGTAAACGGGCGTTCGGCAATACAGGCATGGTCGCCGCCCGATGTTCCGAACTTCCCCGTCGGCTATGCGGCACCGGTAGACGACCAAGCGTTTACCGCGTTGTTTCCCGATTTCGGTGCGCCGATGGAGAGGCGCACCCGGTTTGGCCTCGCGGCCGCGCAGCAAGCACTGGAGGACGCCGGTGTGACGAACGCTGAGGCACTGGGCCGCGCCGGTGTTTCGATCGCCTCGGAGATGCCAGAACGTGAATCAGGAGAGTTGTTGAGTGCGTACGTCGATGGCGTCGTGGACTGGAAACGCGTACACGAACAACAGATCGGCCTTGACCGGTCGCACGCGCCGTTGGCCACCGGCGATGCCTTGGCGACCGAAATCGCCACGCGCTCTGGCCTAGCTGGTCCCACGCTGAACCTCAATACGGCGTGCGCCGGAGCAACACACGCACTCGGGCACGGCTTCCGGATGATCCGGCGCGGGGAAACGGATGCCGTTATCGCCGGGGGAGCGGTTAGCCCACTGAATCTGCCGATAATGACGAGTCTGTACCTGCTCGGCGCCCCATCAACATCAAAACTCTACGGCGACCGGCTATGTCGGGCGTTTGACCGCGACCGCAGTGGGATGGTCACCGCCGAGGGGGCAGCAATGGTGCTCTTGGAGAGCGAGTCGTCGGCACTGGCGCGCGGTGCGCACGTGTACGGCGAGGTGGCGGGGTTCGGCAGCTCGCTGGACGCATATCAGGTCACCGCACCGCACCCGCAAGGAGGCGGGTCGGTTTTGGCGATGCAGCGTGCCCTCGCCGATGCTGGAGTCGCCCCGTCCGAGGTGGGTTATGTAAGTGCACACGGTACATCCACTCCGCTGAGCGACGCGGCCGAGACGGCGGCGATCAAGGAAGTGTTCCGCTCCGGTGAGCATTACCGCTCGCTCATGGTCAGCTCTATCAAGACGATGCTGGGCCACATGCTCGCCGCGGCGGGCGCCCAGCAGCTGATAGCGACGGTGCTGTCGCTGCGCGACGGAATCATCCCGCCGACGCTCAACCTGGAGAACCCCGACCCGGCCTGTGACCTTGATTATGTGCCGGGTCAGGCCCGCAAGGCCGATGTCGAGGTGGCAATCAACAACTCGCTCGGGTTCGGTGGGCTCAACGCTGCTCTGGTGGTACGCCGTTATGACAACTGAACATTCAGATCAATCAATAGTCGTGACGGGAACCGGCGTGGTACTGCCGACGGGTCGTCACATCACGCCCCTGTGGGATGCCTGGACTGACGGAAAACCGGCTATTTCGCCGTACCTCGATCCGCTGGTCTCCACGCGCCGGATCACGCATTTCGGCCATGTACCGGCCGAGGTCGTGGAGCAAAGCCGGGAAGCGGTGCCACACAGACAGCGGAAGTACGGCACCCCGTACACCTTCAACGCGGTATTGGCAGCTCAAGATGCGATCACCGAGGCGGGACCAGGCTGGGCGACCATCGATGATCATCGACGCGGACTATTTGTCGCACAAGACAATTCCACTACACCTAGCATCGGAACCTTCGCGCGAGGACTGACACAACTGGGTGAGGGCCGCGAAATCGATTTCGGCGCAGTGACAAACGAGCTACTCATGAACGGAGGGCTTGATCCGTTCACCATCATTCATGCCCTGAACAACAACACGCTCGCGCTGGTAAGCATCGTCCATGAGCTCCGCGGGGATTGCGCAGCGCTGGTCCAGGGCGAATCTGCGGCAGTCACCGCGCTGCAACGAGCCAAGTTCAGTCTGCGTAACGGGCATTGCGATATCGCGTTGGTGGTGGGTGCAGGCAGCTACAACGAACCACTCACGCTGGCCGGGCATTACCGCCTGGGCCATCTCAGTAAAGACGCTGGCGGCGACGGCCAGCTGCGGAGTTTCGATAGTGCGCAAGACGGAACGATCCTGAGTGAGGGCGCGGTAGCGCTGGTGTTGGAACGCTCGCGAGACGCGACCGCGCGCGGTGCCACACCGCTGGTCGAATTATGTGACACGGTTGTCGTTTCGGGCAGCCGCGGCGCCGGGCCCGCACACGTCGCTGGCCGTTATGAAGGCATGCTGCACCAGAACGGGATTGGCACAGAGCAACTCGGTGCGGTGCTGGCCGACGGCAAGGCGGCCCCCGGCTACGACACCACCGAGATCGAACTGCTCACCACCTTGTTCAAGGGCAGTGGCATACCCGTATCGACCGTTCGGCCGATAACCGGTACACCAGGTGCGGCCGGCCCGCTGGTCGATCTGGCACTCGCTGGGCAAATTTTCACCGAAAATACTCTGCCGGCAATCGCCCATCTCGGAGATCCGCTGTCTGATCAGCTCGAGTTCGTACGGGGCGGACCCCGAAAGCAGCGGATCGACTCAGTTCTGGGCACCTATACCAACTTCAACGGAATCTCCAGTGCGGTACTGGCCAAACGTCCAGACACAGCGGGCGCGGCGTGAACATCAGGACCACTTGAGCATCACAAACCAGGGAGAAACGTGTCTTTGAGCGGCAAAGAGTTTGAAGGTCAGGTTGCACTGGTCACCGGGGCCTCACGCGGAATCGGACGTTCCATCGCATTGGCGCTTGCCGAACATGGGGCGGATATCGCAGTGCACTACGGAAACTCGAAACCGGCAGCAGAAGAGGTCGCCGAAAAAATATCCGCGTTGGGTAGAAGGGTCCTCCTCTGCCAGGGCGACATAGCCGATCCGGCAGTACCCGAGCTGCTAGCGGATACCGTGCACGCCGAATTCGGCCGGATCGACGTCCTTGTGAACAACGCGGGCACCCACGGAGCCGGACTGCTCCTTGACATCGCCCCGGATTATCTCGAGGAGACGGTGGCGACCAACCTCCTGGGCCCCATCCGGATGACGAAAGCTGTCGTCGCGCACATGCTGGGCCAGCGATACGGACGAATCATCAATATTTCATCCGTGGCCGCCGGCAAGCCCGATAGCGGCCAATCTAGTTATGCCGCAACCAAAGGTGGCTTGGAGTCGTTCACCAAAGCCATAGCCGTTGAGTTCGCGTCGCGAAACATCATCTCGAACGCGGTGGCGCCAGGTGTCATCTACACCGACATGGCGGAGATTACGCGTACTCATGTCCCTGCCACCTTCGAACGCTTGAAGGCCCAGATACTGGCCAAAGACTTTGCAAAGCCGGAAGTAGTTGCCAACGCCGTCTTGTACCTCGCGAGCCCCCACAACACCTACATCACGGGCGAGGTTCTGCATATCGACGGCGGATACAAGATGAAATAGCGATCAAAGCCGAAGAGCGCGAACGCATCACAATTTCTCACACAGCATCCGCTGGGTTTCATCACAGACGGACGCCTCGACAGACTAAGGAGGACAGGTGCGCAGGACCGATGAGTTACTGCCTGGCAATCCTTGGCTGCGCAGGCTCCGCGACGGGAACGGTGCGACGCGGGTGATCTGTTTCCCCCATGCAGGCGGTTCCGCCAGTTACTTCAGGCGATTGGCGAAGATGCTGCCCGTCGACACCGAAGTGCTCGCCGTGCAATACCCGGGACGGGGAAATAGATTGCGCGAGCGGCCGATAGAGTCAGTGCCCCTGCTCGCAGAAGGCATCGCATCGGCCCTACCCGCTAGCGATAAGCAAGACGTACTGTTCGGTCACAGCCTCGGTGGCCATATAGCGTTCGAGGTGGCGCAGAGGCTGCCTGTTCGCAAACTTGTGGTGTCCGGGATAGTGGCACCGTCCAAGGTGGTCGATCTCGGTTATCGCCTACTCAACGAGGCCGAAGGAATCGAAAGAATAGCGGCTCTGGGTGGCCTGCCGCCCGAGATCCTCAACGACCCCTCGGCCCTCAGCGCTCTTTTACCGGTGCTGCGAAGCGATTTCACGGCCGGCGAGACATACACCCCACCGCCCGACGCGACCGTCGGTTGCGATATCACCGCGCTCATCGGTGACCACGACGTCTTGGCCCCACAGGAGCGGGTGAGTTCGTGGCGCGAACACACACGTGGCAATTTCGATCTGCAGGTATTCCGCGGCGGCGGGCATTTCTACTTGGAAGACCACATCGACGAAGTAAGCGCCTGCCTCGTTCGGGCGTTCAACGTCAGCCCAATCATTTAGGCGACGATGCCAAAAGCTACTGCCGGAGAATTTCTGACCCCACTGGGAAAGCGAGGAAATGTGTACAACTACATCGTCACGTCCCCCGGGCAAGGTGTGCAGAAGCCGGGCATGCTCGATCCTTGGCTAACCCTGTCCGCTGCGCGCGATCGCATCGCAATCTGGTCTGACGCGGTCAAGTTCGACTTGGTGACCGCCAGCAGAGATGAGAACTCTTTGCGGGATACCGCCGTCGCTCAGCCTGTCATCATCGCGGCGGCGCTGCTGTCACTGAGCTTGCTGCGCGAGAAAGTCGATATCTCCGGAGACAGCGCGCTGTTCGCCGGCCACTCGGTGGGCGAGCTCGCTGCTGGGGTGGGCGCGGGCTATCTGACTGATGAGGCTGCCCTGACGTTGGCCGGCGTGAGGGGTGGTGCGATGTCATCGGCATGCGCCCTCGCCGCTACCGGTATGGCCGCGGTGATGCCGACGAAAAGGGGCGGCGCGTCAGATGACGAGATTGTGGCGAAGACGCATGAACATGGCCTCTCAACGGCCAACCGTAATGGCTGCAACCAGTTCGTCGTCGCCGGCCCCCTCGACGCTGTCGAGCATTTTGCGGATGCGCCACCCGAGGGCATGCGCGTCATGAAACTGGATGTGGCGGGCGCCTTTCACACATCGGCGATGGATTCCGCGATATCACCGTTTGCGGACGCAGTGAATAGCTGTCCGGTTTCGGCTCCGTCATCTCCCATGATCGGCAATAGCGACGGAGCGATCATCGCAGGTCCATCGGACTTCAAGAAGCGGTTGATCGCCCAGATCAACTCGGTGGTCCGTTGGGACCTCTGCGCTGCCGCGATCGCCGCGGCAGGAACCGCCGACACCCTGTTCATCGAACTAGCACCGAGCGGACCGTTGACCCGTCTGGCGGAACGTTTGGACGCAAAATTTCAGACTGTCGCCATCCGCGAGCCAGGGGACGTGGAGCTGCTTTCCGGCGAGTTTGCGATTGATTAGCCAAAGTTCCGTGCGAACACTATGCGTAACAGGGCGAATAGCCAAGAAAGGAGGCAACGTGACAGACACGCGACCGCATCAGGACACGGTGGACGCGCCTGGCGAGTCAATTCGTCCACTTAGCCGCCTGGAGACATACTTCACTTTTGGGTTTGGTCATTTCGGCGGTCAGTCAATGCTTATCTCGGGGGATTTAAATATCGAGGCGCTGAATGACACTTGTATTGAGATGCAGCTCCGCCACGAATCCCTGCGAAGCATCATCCGTAAGAATGATCAAGTCCCCGAGTTTGTGGCGACGCACCAACCGCCCAAATCGATCCGCGTATTCGAGGGAGAAGACCTTGAGACCCGGTCCACTGGGCGTGAGGCCGTATTCGATCAGACGCAGCAGCTTTTCTATGTCGATCTGCTTCTCGGGGACGGCCAGGCCCGCATAACGTTCTTCGTCCACCACTCAATCGCGGACGGCCGTCACGGATCTGCGATCCTCATCGAGTTTTGGAGCCTTTACGTTCAGCGCATCGAGGAAGGGCAGTTCCCGCCGATCCTCACCCAAAAATTCCCGCAGTCGGGGGAGTACTTCCTGAACCGCACTCAGTATCCGGGCGCGGATCCGAGTGTGAAGGCGGATGAAGTATTGCGTGTGCCGCTGTGGGATGAGGCCGCGCTTGCCCAGAAACTCCCGCCCCCTCGGGAGCCCGCGCTCGCCAAACAGATGACGTTGGAAAAACTCGGCAGAGCAAACCTCGCCCGCCTCGGCAATATCGAAAGCATCTCGATCAACGCGCTTGTATCCGCAGCTCTGATTCGTGCGCATGTCCGCGCTGGCGACCCAGTCCCACTGTATTTCTATCCGGTGGATCTTCGCGACTGTGTGGCGCCTCCGGTTGCCCCCACCGAAGCGACCAACTTGCTCTCCAACGCATGGTTCGGCGATGTTGAGATCGGCCCGGACCTCGTCACACTCGCCAGAAAGATACATGTCCAATTCGACAGGGACTTAGCGGACGGCACAATTCACCGAACGCGAGTTAGAAATGAGCCAACGAAGCTTCTCGCTGATAAGTCTTTTGGTGGCGCAATTCATGCCACTCAGCTAGGTCGAATTCGTGTTCCCCGTCTACCGGGGAATCTGGTCGTAGACGACATCACATCCAGTCATGCATCGGCATTGGGGCCAGCTATTTATACGTTCTTGTACGGTCGGGAAGTTTCGGTGTACACGATTGACTCGCTGAATCAACGACTGCGGGTGGGTTTCCTAGCCGGAAGTTACGAAAAGAGCGATGAGCTTCTTGCGTACATCGAAGACGAACTGACCGCGGCGATAGACGCTCGCATCTGATGGCGTTCCATCGAGGGCTCGGTGCGTTCGGGCGCAAGGTCATCCGACACGGCTGGTTGGTCGTGGTGATAGCGGTCGTGGCCTCGCTTGCGTCCGTATCCGTGGTGAAGGTGCGCGCGCTATCTGCCCCGTCGGGGCCGGTGGTGAGTCCGAAGGGTGCACCGAAGCTCCCGTCCTTCGCTCCCAAGCACGTGGTCTACATGGTGTTCGGGGAATCCGCGGGCACAGGGACGCTCACTTACCTAGACGTCGACAGCAGACCACACCGTGTCGACTTCACGACGTTGCCTTGGACGCACGAAGAAGTGACGACCCGCACATCGATGTTGGCCAATCTCATGGCGCAGTCGACGGGGGATCAACTCGGTTGCAGGATCATCGTCAACGGCGAGGTTCGCGACGAGCAGGTCCAGAGTCGCGAGCAGGGATCGGTCGCATGCAAGGTGAAGTCGGCATGACCACCGCACGAGACGACGTGACACGTGGGTAACAAGCATGTGGGGCCCGACCGCGGCGAAAGGCGCCCTTTCATCGCGCACGCTGTTCGGGTGCTCGCGATCCCGATCGTTCTCTTCTGGGTCGGCGCTGCCGTTGCGGCTAGCTTGTTAGTCCCCAAGCTCGACGGCGTGACAAAGCAACACGCAGGGCCGATGGTTCCTCTGGATGCGCCTTCGCAGCGCGCAATGCTGCACATTGGCGAGAAGTTTCAAGAATCGACTTCCACGAGCCTCGCCTACATCCTGCTGGAGACCGAGGGGCGAATACTGGGGGATGCCGACCACAAGTACTACGACGAGTTAATCCGTTTGCTCGACGCGGACAAGCAGCATGTTCAGTTCATCATGAACATGTGGGGTAAGCCGATCACGGCCGCGGGCAGTCAGAGCCCCGACAACAAGGCCGCCTACGTGATGCTTCGTTTGGTCGGCGATATCGGCGAGGCCGCCGCCAACGAGTCCACCATCGCGCTACGCAAGACGGTGCAAAATACCCTTGAGCGAACCCCGCCCCCACCCGGACTCAAGGTGTACGTCTCCGGGGCGGCGCCGCTGTCTGCGGACCTGCTTGACGCCGGCGACAAAAGCATGAAGCGTGTCCTGCTTTTCACGGTTGCCGTCATCATCATCATGCTTGTCTTGGTTTACCGCTCCATTGCATGCGTAGTACTGATATTACTCACCGTCGCCTTCGAATTCACGGTGTCCAACGGCATTGTTTCCTTTTTCGTGGTTCACAACGTCATCGGCATTTCGACATTCGCGACCAGCATGGTCGAGTCACTTATCATTGCAGCCGGAACAGATTACGGGATATTTCTGCTCGGCAGATATCACGAGGCACGTAATGCGGGTGAGGATCGGGACCGCGCGTTTTACACAACGTTTCACGGAGTGTCGCACGTCATTTTGGGGTCGGGGCTCACCATTGCGGGGGCGTGCCTCTGCCTTGGTTTTGCGCGGCTTGGCTACTTCAATACGATGGGGCCGGCCTGCGCCATCGCCATGTTGGTCACGGTCGCAGCGGCGTTGACGCTCGGCCCGGCTCTGCTCGCAATCGCAAGTAAATTTGGCCTTCTCGACCCGAGACCGACCCGACAGTCCCGGGGATGGCGCAGGGTAGGCACGATCGTCGTGCGCTGGCCAAAGCCAGTCCTCGTTGCCTCAAGTGCAGCAGTACTGGTGGGGGCCGTCTTTCTGCCGTCCTACCGAGTGAGCTACAACGAGCGGGCCTTCCAGCCGGTGAACACGCCAGCTAACGCCGGATTCATGGCCTCGGACCGACATTTTGCGGGCGGGAAACTGAACTCGGAAATGCTCTTGATCGAGTCCGACCACGATATGCGAAACCCTGCCGATTTCATCTCACTCGATCATATCGCCAAGACCATCTTCCACACTCCGGGGATTGCCCAAGTTCAAGGCATCACCCGGCCGGAGGGCCGTCCGATGGAGCGCGCGTCAATCGCCAACATACTGGCGGGACAAGGTAGTAGCAGCGGTCAACAGCTGCCATTTACCGAGAACCAAGTAGCAGATTTAGATAACCAAGTGGCCGTCATGGATCACACCATCTCGATCATGCAGACAATTCTTGGGCTCATGGATCAAATGACGCAACTCACCCATGACATGGTGGGGACAATGGAGGAGATGAAGGCACTCGCTGATCAGGTGGAAATAAACATCAGCGCCGTCGACGATTTCCTCAGACCTATTAAGAACTACTACTACTGGGAACCGCACTGCGCGGACATCCCCATTTGCTGGATGGGGCGGTCGATGTTCGAGTCGATGGACAGCATCGACGGGATGACGGCACTGACAGCGGAGGCGCTGGCCTCCATGCAGGTCATGGACCAGCTGCTGCCCCGCATGCTTACGCAGACACGCATGGCATTAAGTGACATGACCATCATGCGCGGGATGATGGTCAAGTCACGCGGCACCCAGGCGCTGAACACCTACACCGCGGCCGACGACGCAAACGACATGATCGATATCGGTCAGGATTTTGACGATTCTCGTAATGACGACCTCTTCTATGCGCCGAAATACATCTTCAGCAACACCGACTTCCAGGTCGCTCTCCGGTTTCTCGTTTCGCCGGACGGTACGGCGGCTAGGTTCATCATCAACCATGACGGTGAGGCACTGAGCCCCGAGGGGGTAGCCCATGTTAATGCCATCGAAAAGGCCGCCTATGAGGGGCTGAAAGGCACATCTCTCGCCGGGGCGAAGATCTACCTCGGAGGCTCGGCCTCGAATTATCGAGACATCGAACAATATGTAAAGTCCGATCTGCTGATCGCGGCTATCGCCTCGTTCACTTTGATCTTCGTCATAATGCTGATCATCACGAGGAGCATAATTGCCGCGTGCACCATTATCGGCACCGTAGCCTTCTCCTTCTCGGGAGCTTTTGGATTGGGCGTATTGATTTGGCAGCACATAGTTGGCTTGAACCTGCACTGGATGGTTCTACCTCTTGCCTTTATCCTCTTGGTCGCGGTGGGTTCGGATTATAATCTGCTGTTAATCGCACGCATGAAAGAAGAATTGCACGGCGGAATCCAGACCGGGATCATACGGTCGGTCGGGTCAACCGGTGGTGTTGTGACAGCCGCCGGTTTGGTATTCGCATTCACCATGCTGTCCATGGTGCCGAACGATCTACGCGCCATCTCGCAAGTGGGCTCGATTATCTGTGTAGGCCTTCTGCTTGACACCCTGATTGTGCGCTCGTTCATCGTCCCAGCTATCGCCAGGATTCTGGGTCCATGGTTCTGGTGGCCGCGGATCGTGCGTTGGCGCCCGCCGGCGGGTACGTCCGGCACCGTCCTCGCGAATGCCCGGAATGGAACATGATGTCGATGTACACAGCTGAATCGCAGCAGAGCGGCGCCGCAGGCAGGATCCGTGCCAAGTCCCGAGAGTTTCGCGTCGCGGCAGTTGGCCTGCTCCTGGCCTCGATGATTGGACCCGCGCAGCTGTATTGCATCCAGGGAATTCTGCCGCAGGTCGCGGAGGGTCTACAGATCTCTGCGGGCGACAGCCAACTCATTTTCCTGGTGGCATTTGCCGGTTTTGCGCTGGGATTGATCCCCATCAGCCTGTTGTCCGAACGCTATGGCAGGCGGAGCATACTGCTGGCGTCGTCAACACTTGGAACGTTGATTTACCTGCTTCTGGTGTTCTGCGACAACCTCACTGAAATCGTCTTGTTGAGAGGACTTCAGGGAGTCTTGCTGGCCGGTGTTTCTGCCATTGTGATGGCATACATAGGGGAAGAGTTCGAACCCCAGGCAGTTACCCCTGCGATGGGGATATACGCGGCAGGAAACGCCCTCGGGTCACTCTTGGGCCAAATGTTGCCGGCCTGGATTGTTGGGGGCACGGGTTCATGGCGGTTGGCACTCGGTGTGCTGGCCGTGCTACTGCTTGGAGTAATTGTTGTTTCCGCTATCACACTGCCGCGCTCGAACTTCTTCATATCCAGCGATATCTCGTACGCCATGGAAGCCAGGCTCTTCCTCTCGCACCTTTCGAACCGTCGGTTGCTCGTAATATATCTGCTGATATTTTGCTTCATGGGGGCGATTATTTCGATATTCAATGCCTTGCCCTTCAGGGTCGAATCGCCACCATTCAATATATCGCCGAGTATGTACGGCACATTCTTTCTGGTTATTCTGGTGGGCGTTTTCACCGCGAAGACCTCGGGTACCGTAGCCGCGAGGATCGGAATCAGGAACACGCTACTTCTGGCTGTTGTCTTGATGCTGGCCGGAGTAGCGCTGCTAGCCGTTCCCGTGGTGTGGATCATTGTGCTTGGCGCAGCGCTTGTCACCGGGGGAGGGTTTGCGGGGTACACGTGTCTCACGAGCCTGTCGGCGACGATCGCGCATAAAGGTAGGGCGCAGGCGTCCTCGCTCTTTCTCGCGTCGAGCTTCAGTGGGAGCGCCGTGTTCGGGCTCGTCGGTAGCCGCGTGCTCACGGATGCGGGATGGGCTGGTCTGTTGATATACATCAGCGGATTGATGGGCCTCGGTTTCTTGCTGGCGCTCACTGTCCGCGACGCACCACCCGCCGATGCCGAAGGTAGGAAATCGTGATCAGGCCCATTGATGCTGTCTTGAAGTCTGTCCTCGATGCGAGCCCGGCGGTGCATCTTGATCGGCCGGCGGATTTGTCTCTGGCACGTGAGTCCCGCCGACATGCTGTCCGCGGTGAGGCGCCGTCGACCCCGGTTGGCCGTGTGAAGGACATCGTGATTCCGGCGACCGACGCACCCCCCATCGCGGCGCGCGTCTACTGGCCGCTGGGTTTCGAAGACGCCGGAGAGCTCCCACTTGCCGTCTACTACCACGGCGGCGGTTTTGCGCTGGGCAGCATCGATACTCACGACTGGGTGGCACGTTCGATATGCGCACATATCGAAGCGGTGGTGGTCTCCGTGGATTACCGCCTCGCGCCCGAAAATCCCTACCCTGCCGCTGTCGACGATGCATTCGTCGCACTCACTTGGGCGGCGGAGCATGCCACGGAATTGGGCGCGGACCCAGCCAGAATCGCGGTAGCCGGCGATTCTGCCGGGGGTAACCTCGCCACCGTAGCCGCCCAGCTGGCCAAAAGCCGCGGTGGTCCACATCTGAAGTTTCAACTGCTCTGGTACCCGGGCACCACCAGCGATCTCTCCTTGCCGTCGGTCATCGAGAATGCCGCCGGCCCGGTTCTCTCCCGCGACATGATGAGGATCTTCGGCCAGGCATATCTCGGTGAATTATCCGAAACCGCTGACCCGACAGCACTACCGTTCACCGTTGCGCCGGTCAACGGGGACCTCGAGGGTCTGCCCCCGGTGTACATCGCCACCGCGCAACACGACCCGCTTCGAGACGACGGCCGGATCTACGCGGCACTTCTCGCGGACGCGGGGGTAGCGGTCCAGCTCCGCAACGCGGACGCCCTGGTCCATGGCTATCTTGATTTCGCCAGGATTGTCCCGGCAGCGAAA
Source organism: Mycobacteroides chelonae (assembly GCF_016767715.1). Lineage (NCBI taxonomy): Bacteria > Bacillati > Actinomycetota > Actinomycetes > Mycobacteriales > Mycobacteriaceae > Mycobacteroides > Mycobacteroides chelonae. Next base: position 1,445,260 of record NZ_CP050145.1, read on the forward strand.
GAGGAGTTCTTACTTTCCCTGGACGCCTGCAAGGCCGTGTTGTAGGCGTCTGCTTGCCCGGAAGCCCGGCCTTGAGGTCCCCCCACCGACCAGAGTTGGGCAAGGCCATCACTGGTGCGTATGAGCGAACGGACGCGCTCTATTCTCCTTTGCTGTAAGGCTTTTAGAATGCGTATCTTGGTCCGACGTTCAGTTCCCTACGGGGCAAACAATTTTCGTGGGTGCGCGGCGGGCGATAGTCCTTTGCCCACTCGTGGAATCGTCCTCGATGGGTACCCTCGGGGTGGTGTCAGACCTAGCAATCCAATTGTCCGAGTCCGGCCGGGATTGGCTGATCCACAAGCCGGTCGACATCGCGATCTACATCGTTTTGGCGCTGGTGGTGCGATACGTGTTTCACCGCGCAATCGATCGGCTGGTCCAGGGGGCGAAACGGACAGATCAGGCGGAGAGCCGCCGGCGGTGGTCGCTTTTCACGCGCCGCGCGTCGGAGGCGGCCGAAAACGAGGCTCTTGACGAGGCCGAGCGACGGCCCTCGACCGTGCGCACCCTGCGCGGACGTGCTCAGGACCCGGCCCGTGACGCACGAAGGCGTAGACGCCGGGCGCAGCGCGCGCAGACCTTGGGTTCCGTTCTCAAATCAGCAGTCTCGTTTCTGGTGCTCGTCTGGGTGATCCTGCAGTCGCTCGCGATCCTGGGGGTGAACGTGGCTCCCTTCATCGCATCCGCGGGAATCGTCGGCGTCGCACTCGGTTTTGGCGCGCAAAACCTGGTGCGAGACTTCATCACCGGAATATTCATGCTGTTCGAGGACCAGTACGGCGTCGGCGACGTGGTGGACGTCGGTGATGCGGTGGGCACCGTTGAAAGTGTTGGTCTGCGCATCACCACGGTGCGTGACCTGCACGGCACCCTCTGGTATGTGCGCAACGGGGCGATCGCCCGCGTAGGAAATTTCAGTCAGGACTATGCGGTGGCCTTCCTGCAGGTGCCCGTGTCCTACAGCGCCGATGTCGACCTGGCCTGCAAGGTGGCGCTCGAGGCCGCCGAGCGGGCAGTCGCCGACGATGCGTTGCGGCAGGACGTGCTCGGAGCTCCGGAGATGCAGGGTGTCGATGGAATCACCACCGACGCGATCAGTCTGCGATTGACGGTGGCCGTCCGGGCTAATGCGCAGTGGGCGGTGGAGCGCGAGTTGCGGCGTCGGATTCTCGTCGCGTTCGACGAGAACGGTATCCGTCCGCTCTATCTCGATGGATTACTGCGCGCGGATGCCGAGATCCTGGAGAAAGTGGACCGCTGACCGCCGCCGATGCGCAGTACGCTGGTGATATGGCTGGTAAGGAAATCGACAAGCAGCGGGCAAACGCCGCGCTGGCGGTGATCCGTCAGCACCCAGGTATGGCGCTGTTCTTGGCCGCCCCGGTGCTGGCCGTCCTCGGCGCCGTGTGGTGGATCGCTGGTCTCGGATGGGCGCTGGTCCTCGCGGTGGTCATCCTGCTCGCGGGTGGTGCCGCGATTGTCATGCGCCGCGGTTGACGTAGCGTCCGCGTTCGCTCGTTGTTCGCTGTAGGCGAACGCCGCGAAGTTTGTAAGCATGTAATTTTGTAATCATGAAACGAGATCAACAATCCGACGCCTCCGACGCCGCGGATTGGTTCGCCGGGCGCCTGCCCGACGGCTGGTTCAGTGGCGATCCTGAAGTCGTTGTCGACCGCGAAGAGATCACCGTCATCGGCCGACTGCCCGCCGAGGAGAGTGCCAAGGAAAGTGAGGCGCGCGCAGCAGGCCGCGCCTCTCGCTTCCGGGAAGAGACCCGCTCTCACCGAATGCGCATCGCCGACGAGGCGCAGGCCCGGTATGGGCGCAAGGTCTCCTGGGGTGTCGACGTGGGCACCGCCGAGGAGTCCGAGCGGATCCTGTTCACGCACATCGCGGTCCCGGTGATGACTCGTCTGCGCCAGCCCGAGCGCCAGGTGCTCGACACCCTGGTCGAAGCGGGAGTCGCCCGCTCCCGCGCCGACGCGCTGGCATGGGCGGTGCGGCTGGTCGGTGAACACGCCGAGGAATGGCTGGACAAGCTACGGGGGGCCATGACAGAGGTTCGGGATCTGCGAACGCAAGGCCCGCAGCTCTAGGCCTGCGTCATCGCGAAGTAGGGACCGCGGCGCGCCAACAGCTCGGTATGGGTGCCACTCTCGACCACACTGCCGCCGTCCATCACGACAATGCGATCCGCATCACGAATGGTGGAAAGCCTATGGGCGATAATGAAACTCGTCCGATCCCGACGTAGCTCGGCCATGGCCCGCTGAATCAGTAGTTCGGTTCGGGTGTCCACCGAACTCGTCGCCTCATCGAGTATCAGCAGCTGCGGGCGTGCCAGGAAGGCCCGGGCTATGGTGATCAACTGCTTCTCGCCGGCGCTGATGTTCTCGCCGTCGTCGGCGATCCTGGTGTCGTATCCGTCGGGGAGTGTCTGCACGAATCGGTCCACGTACGCCGCGCGTGCCGCCTCGCGAACCTCGTCGTCGGACGCCCCGGGCCGCCCATAGGCAATGTTCTCGGCGATGGTGCCTGCGAAGAGCCAAGTGTCTTGCAGCACCATCCCCATCAGTGATCGCAGATCGTGGCGACTCACCGTTGAGATATCAATGCCGTCAAGCAGTATCCGCCCGGACTCGAGGTCGTAGAAGCGCATCACCAGGTTCACCAGGGTGGTCTTTCCTGCCCCGGTCGGCCCGACGATCGCCACCGTCTGCCCAGGTTCGACGCGCAGCGACAGCCCATCGATCACCCGGGTTTCGGGGGAGTAGCCAAAACTGATGTCCTCGAACTCGACACCCGGTGACCCGGCGGGAATAGCGGCGGGATGTGCCGGGTCCGGAGTCTCCTCGTCGGCATCGAGCAACTCGAAAACCCTTTCGGCGCTGGCGAGTCCGGACTGCAGGGTGTTGTACATCGCGGCCACCTGCGTCAACGGTTGGTTGAACTGCCGTACGTACTGCGTAAACGCCTGGATGCTGCCCAGTGTCAGATCACCCGAGGCCACCTTGAGGCCGCCCACCACCGCCACCGCCACATAGCTCAGGTTCCCTACGAACGCCGTAGCGGGAGACACCAGGCCCGAGAAGAACTGTGCGCCAAAGGCGCTGTTGTACACCTTGGCGTTCCGATCCGCGAAGATCGCCTCTGCGTCCGTGCGGTGTCCATATGTTTTGACGATGGTGAAACCGCTGTACGTCTCTTCGATATGCGCGTTCAGTTTCCCGGTGTTAGACCATTGCGCGACGAACAGCCGTTGCGAGCGACGGGCGATGGCCCGCGTCACCCACAGCGACAGGGGCACCGTCACGAGGGTGATCACGGCCAGTAGCGGCGAAATGCTGAGCATCATGACAAGCACGGCGACTAGGGTGAGCATCGAACTCAGCAGTTGGTTGATGCTCATCTGAAGAGACGTCTGGATGTTGTCGATATCATTGGTCACGCGGCTGAGAATCTCCCCGCGCTGGCGGGAATCGAAGTACGACAACGGAAGCCGATGTAGTTTGTCTTCCACATCGGCCCGCAATGCCACGACCGTGCGCTGCACGGTGACGTTCAGAAGCCGGGCCTGAACCCACGCCAACAACCCAGCCGCCAGGTATAGGCCCAGTGCCAGTGCCAACGTCATCCCCACGGCATGAAAGTCGACACCCACTCCTGGGGTGACGTTCATGCCGGAAAGCATCTGTGCGAATTGGCCGTCCCCGCGTGCCCGTGCCGCCTCGATGGCTTGTTCCTTGTTGAGTCCGGCGGGCAACTCTCGCCCAACCACCCCGTTGAACAACAGGTCGGTGGCGTGGCCCAGGATTCGGGGCCCGATCACCCCGATCGTGATACCGGTCATCGACAGGATGATCACCACCGCGGTCAGAAGACGTTGCGGAGCAAGACGCCTCACCATCCGCACTCCGGTGCCACGGAAGTCCCGGGAACGCTCTACCAGCCCTTGCTGCACCCCTCGAAAACCGATCCCCTGAGTCATACCAGTGACACCGCCTGCGAATCGCAGATCTCCCGGTACATCCCGCAGCAGTCCACCAGCTCGGCATGGGTGCCCACCGCGGCCACTCGACCATTGTCGAGCACCACGATCTGGTCGGCATCGATTACCGTCGAGATCCGTTGAGCCACCACGATCACGGTGGACTGTGCGGCGACCGCGCGCAGCGCCTCCCGTAACCGGGCATCGGTACGTACATCCAGCGCGGAGAACGCGTCATCGAACAGGTAGATGCCCGGACGGCGAATCACCGCGCGCGCAATGGCTATGCGCTGACGCTGCCCGCCGGAAAAATTGATGCCGCCCTGTGACACCGGCATGTGCAACCCCGCAGGATGCGCTTGGACGAAATCCGCCGCCTGCGCTACCTGTAACGCCTCCCACATCTCGTTCTCGGTAGCGTCGGACTTGCCGTAGCGCAGGTTGCTTTCCACCGTTCCGGAGAACAGGTACCCGCGTTGCGGAACCAACCCCATGAGTGTCCAAAGGTTCTCAGGGTCATATCGCCGGACATCGTTACCGCCCACGCGTACCGAACCCGCGGTCACGTCGTGCAAGCGGGGGATCAGTGACAACAACGTGCTCTTGCCGCAGCCCGTCGCACCGACCACCGCGGTGACCGTTCCGGGTTGTGCCGTGAATGAAACTCCTTCTAATACCGCACGTTCGGCACCTGGATAGCGGAAGCCGGCATCGGTGAACTCAACGGTCGGATCCGATGCGTCCGCGGAAAGCGGATCGGGCGGGGCGGTAATCGATCCCACTGTCTCGAATACCTCGGTGATCCGTTCGGCGCACGCCGAGGCTCGCGGCACCATGACGGCCAACATGGTGAGCATCATCATCGACATGAGGATCTGCAAGAAGTAGGACAAGAAGGCCACCAGCGAGCCCACCTGCATCTGTCCCTGGTCGATACGCAGCCCGCCGAACCAGATCAGCGCGACGCTGGAGGTGTTGATGACCAGTGAAGTGGTGGGCAGCATCAGGGCCTGCCATCGGCCGGCGGCAAGTGCCGCTTCGGACACCTCGGCGACGGCCGCACCAAACCGCTTGCGTTCCAGAGTTTCCCGGGTAAATGCGCGAATGACACGAATGCCGGACAACTGTTCCCGCATGACCCGGTTGATGCCATCGATGAGCCGTTGCATGCGGCGGAAGATCGGCAACATCGACCGCACGATGTACCAATTGACCAGGCCGAGCGCAGGCATGCTCACGATGAGCAGCCAGGACAACCCCGCATCCTGGTGGATCGCCATCGCGATCCCGCCTATGCACATGATCGGTGCCGTCACCAGCATGGTGCAGGTGATCTGGACCAGTACCTGCAGCTGCTGAACGTCGTTGGTGGTGCGCGTCAACAAGGTCGACGCGCCGAATCGAGACGACTCTTCGGCGGAGAACCCGGTGATGTGGTGGAACAGCGCCGACCGCATGTCGCGGCCGAAGCCCATGCCGGTCCGGGAACCGAAGTAGACCGCGCCGATCGAGCAGGCGATCTGTACCAGCGTCACCGCCAGCATCACCATGCCGAGTCGCATGATCGTGCGCGTATCGCCCTGCGCGACTCCGTCGTCGATGATCGCCGCGTTGACTGTCGGCAGATATAGCGCGGCCAGGGTGCTGATGATCTGCAGCATGACGACCACCGCGACCAGACTGCGGTAGGGACGGACATAACGTCGCAGGAGGGCCCGCAACTGACCCTGAGGCATGGGCACCACTGTCGCACACGACTCCCGCAACAAACCCGCAGCTCAGTGGTTGGCGCGGGTTTGTGCCGCTACAGTGCACATGTGAGGTTGGGCTTGGATTCGCGCAACGTGTGGAGCAAGTGTGCTGTCGCCGTGGTGATGGTGGCGCTTGTGGTGGCCGGTTGTTCGGGCGGTGATAAGTCTGATCAACCCGATGGCAATGAGCCGAACGCGACAGCGCCGGCGCAGACCAAGTCCAAGGGCGTCGAGGGTCCGATGTTCTCGGAATGCGGCGGTGTCAGCGATCAGGCGATGATGCAGCTGACCAAGGTCGTGGGTTTGGTGGGCACCGCCAAGAATTCGGTCGGATGTGTCTGGCTGCGCGGGGGAAGCATCGTGGGACCGCACTTCTCCTTCAACTGGTACCGAGGCAGCCCCATCGGTCGTGAACGGGCGACGGAGGAGCGGACACGCCCCAGCGTCGAGGACATCGAGATCGCCGGATACAAGGGGTTCATCGCCACCAACGGCTACCCGGGCACCGTGACCACACTGTGCGAGATCGGCATGGACTTCGGAAACGATTTCATCGAATGGTCTATCAACTTCGAGCTCGGATCCGGCGCTCCCGACTCCTGCGACGTGGCCAAGCAGCTGACCGAGACGTCGATCAAGGCGGCCAAGAAATGACCCATCGGAAAACGAAGTCCCTGTTCGCGGCGGCGTGCGTCGCGCTGGTCGCATTCGCGTCCGCAGGCTGTGGCGGCACCGTCGACGGAGAAGCGGTCATGCCCGGCCGCGGCGATCTGGGTGACGGCACGCCCGCCGAGCAGAAGTACCCCAACCTGCTCAAGGAATGCGACGTCCTCACCACCGACGTTCTGGCCAAGGCCGTCGACGCGGATCCGAGGGACATTCAGAGCACGTTTGTGGGCGCATTGTGCCGGTGGCAGGCGATGAGTAAGAGCGGTGGCCTCGTCGACATCACCCGCTTCTGGTTCGAGACGGGCAGTCTCGAAGCGGAGAAGGCCACAGCGAACAGTCTGAAATACAACGTCCAGGAACGGGCGATTCAGGGAATCCCGTCGATCGTGATGAAGCCACCGGACCAGCCGGGCGCCTGTGGAGTTGCCAGCGACGCAGCAGGTGTTGTTGGATGGTGGGTCAACCCGCAGGGCCAAGGCGGAGACTCATGCACGCAGGCAATAAAATTGATGGAGATGACGCTGTCAGTGAACATCTGACAGGTCGTGTTCGCTCGTCCCGTTTGGGCGGGATAGTGCTGTGTGCTGTGCTGGCCATGGGAATGCTGTTGAGTTCGGGATGTTCCGGGCACCACCACGAAGTCAACGGGCATGAGGTGGCTACCTCGCATGACGTCCGGGTCGGCCCGGGGTACTCCGAGTGCGGCAGCCTCACCACACCCGATGTGATGGCCGTCGTACGCCGGGCTGACCTCAGGCTGATTGCAAAGACCCCCGCCGGATGCACCTGGTCTCCGAATGGATCGTGGAGCGCGCTCCCGAACGTCACCCTGTCCTGGTATCGCGGCAGCCCGATCGGCCGCGAGCGTGAGGGCGAGGAGCGGACGCGTGACGAGGTCAGGGACTTCTCTGCGGGAGGCAAGAGCGGTTTCATCAGTTCGACGTACGGGATGTGCGTCACCGCGCTGGAGTACGGGGACGACCAATTCTTCGAACTGGCGGTCACCCTGCTCGGTGCGGGTCACGGCACATCCTCGGACGCATGTCACTGCGCGATGAAGCTGTCCACCCAGGTGGCTGAGAAGGTCTGAGACCCTGCCGACTAGCGCGGCACGTGGAACTTGGTGAGCGATCCGCCGCCTAATTCGAGCCGTGACCATGGCGACCGAGTGGTGAGCACCGCGATTGCGGAGGTCGGAAACTTGGTGGAGATCCGGTTCGCGGCCTCTGCATTGCTGGTACCGGTATCGGCGAGCATGAGTGCCAGTTGCGAGGTGGTGGGTTCATGCCCGACGACGAGCACCGTGCTCGCGGAATCCGGTACCGCGTTGATCTCGCCGAGGGTGATTCCCACCGTTGAGTCGTAGAGTTTGTCGCTGAATCTGACGAGCTGGCTGTGTACCCCGGTTTGAGTCAACGTCGCGCGGGTCCGGGTAGCGGTTGAACACAGCACTGCGTCGATCCGATTGAAATTGTCTTGCAGCCACGTTCCGGCCTGGGTGGCTTGTCGCGTACCACGCAGATTCAGCGGGCGCTGGTGGTCGTCGACTCCTGGCGGATACGCCGACTTCGCATGCCGCATCAAGATCAGGGTGCGCTTGGCGTCATCCGGCATGGTCGTACGGTAGCCGGGGTAGGTGACGAAAGACGGGCAAATGCCCGACCTGTGGATAAGTCACCAATCCGGGCCGCGGGGATCAGGCGCGGCACCCGGAGGTTGTCGGTGGACGCCCATAGACTTCCCGTGTGAAGTTCCTGCACACCGCTGACTGGCAGCTCGGCATGACCCGGCATTTCCTTGCCGGCGAAGCTCAGCCGCAGTATTCAGCCGCGCGTAGGGAGGCTATCGCCTCCCTTGGTGAGGTTGCTGTGGCACAGGGTTGCGACTTCATGGTGGTGTGTGGAGATGTCTTCGAGTCCAACCAGCTGGCCCCGCGCGTCATCAGTCAGGCGCTGGAGGTGATGCGTGGCGTCGGGGTGGATATCTATCTGCTGCCCGGCAACCACGATCCCCTGGACGCCGCCTCGGTGTACACCAGTGAGCTGTTCCTGGCCGAGAAGCCCGCGAACGTCCACGTCCTCGATACCGCGGGCGTGCATCGGGTGGCTGCCGGTGTCGAGCTGGTCGCGGTGCCGTGGCGTTCCAAGGCGCCCACGCATGATCTGGTGGCCGAACAGCTGCAGGCTCTGCCCGTTGACGGCACCCGCCGCATCGTGGTGGCCCACGGTGGTGTGGATGTGCTGGACCCCGACCCGACGAAACCGGCGCTCATCGCGCTGAAGGCCGTCGAGGACGCCATCGCCCGCGGCGCGGTCCATTACGTGGCGTTGGGGGACAAGCATTCCCGGACCCAGGTGGGATCCACCGGGCGGGTCTGGTACTCGGGGGCGCCCGAGGTCACCAACTACGACGATGTGGAATCCGATCCGGGACATGCTCTTGTGGTGGGCCTGGACGAATCGGGTGCGGTGCAGGTGGATGCCCATCATGTGGGCAGATGGCGGTTCGTGACGTTGCGGCGGTCGGTGGACAACGCGCGCGATATCGCCGATCTCGGACTGAACCTCGAACTGCTGCCCGACAAGGAGCGCACGGTGGTGCGTCTGGGGCTCACCGGCACGCTCAGCGTGACCGATAACGCCGTGCTGGAAGAGTGCTTGGACAAGTACACGCGGCTTTTCGCCAGCATGCGGACGTGGGAGCGGCATACCGATATTGCGGTGGTGCCCGCCGATGGAGAGTTCAGTGACCTCGGTGTCGGTGGTTTCGCTGAGTCCGCTATCGCCGAGCTGAAGGAGATGGCGGCCGCGGGCGGGTCGTCGTCGGCGGATGCCCAGGGCGCCCTGTCGCTGTTACTGCGCCTCACGTCCAGTGCCGGGCGAGGCGGCTCGGCCAAGGGCGGCGCGGTGGCACGAGGGTCAGCGGCGTGAAGCTGCACCGCCTTTCGGTCACCAACTATCGCGGAATAGCTCATCGCGACATCACTTTTCCCGATCGCGGTGTTGTGGTGGTCAGCGGAGCGAATGAGATCGGCAAGACGTCCATGATCGAGGCGCTGGACCTGCTGATCGAATCCAAGGATCGTTCCACCAAGAAGGACGTCAAGCAGGTCAAGCCCACATTTGCGGACGTAGGCTCCGAGATTGAAGCCGAGATCAGCTGTGGCCCCTATCGATTCGTGTATCGGAAGCGTTTTCACAAGCGCGCCGAGACGCATCTGACGGTCATCGAGCCACGCCGCGAACAGCTCTCCGGAGATGAGGCGCATCAGCGGGTGCTGGACATGCTGGATCAGTCCATCGACATGAACTTGTGGAAGGCGCAGCGGGTTCTGCAGTCGGCGGGTGCGGGTGTACTCGATCTGTCGTCGAGCGATGCGCTTACCCGCGCACTGGATCTTGCTGCCGGACAATCGGTTGCGCTGTCCGGTAGCGAGCCCGATTTAGTGGAGCGGATCGACGCCGAGTACGCGCTGTACTTCACCGCGACCGGGCGTCCCACCGGTGAATGGGCCAAGGCCGGTGTCCGGCTGACCGCCGCCGAGGATGCGCTTGCCGTCGCCAACGCGGCCGTGGCCGAGGTCGAGCAACAGGTTCGTGAGCACGACGAGCTGACTCGGGAGCTGGCCTCCGTCATTGCCGACCGTGCCGAGGTGAGTCGTCGGCTGGTTCCGTTGGAGCAGGCCTCCCAAGCCGTTTCGACCTTGATGCAACAACGCGATAACGCAGCCGTAGTCGCGGAGGCGGCGCAGGCCGCGGCGGTGGCAGCACAGACCAAACGTGACGAGCGGGCCCAACTGGTCGCGGATATCCAGGCCCGTCGCGCCGGAATCGATGGGCTCGCCGAGCAGGTGTCGGCCGCGAAGGAAGCGCACGCTGAGGCGCAACAGGTAGCAGAGGCGGCCGAGGTTGCCGCGGCCCGGATGGCCCAGGCGGTCGAGGCTACCCGTACTCAATTGCAGTCGGCCCGCGACACTTTGGACCGCGCACTGGCCCGGGATGAGGTGGATGGACTGGCGGCCCGGGTGTCGCGTATCGACCTCGCTACCCGGCAGTTGACCACGGCCGGTGCGGAACTTTCGGCACTGGCCATCACCGCACAGACCCTTGGCGCTATCGAGGCCGCCGCGCGAACCGTGGGCATGGCAGAGGTGGCTCTGGACACCGCTTCGGCGCAGGTGGAGGTTCGCGCGCTCGCCGATGTCGACATCACCGTGGATGGCCGCCAGCTGCGGGTTGCGGCCGGGGAGCAATGGGCGAGTGCGGCCACCGATACCGTCGAGATCACCGCTCCCGGTGTGGCAGTCACCCGAATCATTCCGGGGGCCAACGCCGCGCAGCTGCGTGGAAACCTCGATGCGGCTCGTGAGGCGCTCACCGGCGCACTGGCGGCTGCTGGTGTAGCCGATGTCGGTGAGGCCCATAAGCAGCATGAGCGGCGGACCGAGCTGAATGCCGAACGCGACCGGTTGACGGCACTGCTGGATGGGCTGATGGGCTCCGAGAGCCTTGATGCACTGCGCGAGAAGCTGAGCCGCTTGCGCGAGTTGGCACCGGAGGCCGACGGTCTGTGGGATGCGATCGATCCGGCGCAGGCTCGCGCAGAGGTCGCCCGGTTGGTGGCCGAGGCGGAGCGCCTGCAGGCTGAAGAGGTCACCCACCGCCACGCCACCCAGGTCGCCAATCAGAAACTCGCCGAAAAGTCGACCGAGGCAATGGTATTGCGAGAGAAGCAGGGCGCCCGCGCCGAAGAGTTGGCCGCCGTGGAGCAGCGCCTGGCCCAGGTTCGGGCATCGGCTTCCGACGATCTGCTCACCGAACGCCATGAGCAGGCGGTCCAAGCGGCAGACCTGACCGCTCGCCGCATCACCGATCTGATGGGTCAGTTGGCCGCGCTCGAGGCTGATCGGGTACGCGCCGAACTCGGCGAGGTCTCCGCGCGAGCACAGGGGCTGGATCAGCAGCACGAGTCGTTGCGTCATCGGCTACGCGATATCTCGGTGCGCCTGGAAGTGTTCGGCAGGCAGGGCCGTAAGGACCAGCTGGATGCCGCTGCTTCCGAGCGTGAATATGCGGCAACGGAATTCGCCCGGATCGGGGCGAAGGCCCGAGCCGTCGACACCCTGCGATCGGTGATGTTGCGGCATCGGGACGGCATGAGATTGCGTTATGTCGACCCATTCCGTGCGGAGCTGGAGCGGTTGGGGCGCATGGTCTTCGGCCCCACCTTCGAAGTGGACGTCGACAGCGATCTGAGTATTCGCAGCCGTACGCTGGAAGGCCGAACGGTGCCCTACGAGTCGCTATCGGGTGGCGCGAAGGAACAACTGGGCATCGTCGCGCGACTGGCAAGTGCCGCGTTGGTGGCTCCGCAGGATGCGGTGCCGGTCATCATCGATGACGCGCTGGGATTCACCGACAGCGACAGGCTGGAGCGCATGGGAGAGGTGTTCGGCGCGGTGGGCACGGAGGCGCAGGTGATCGTGCTGACCTGCAGCCCCGACCGTTATCACTCGGTCACCGGGGCGCAGCGAATCAGCCTGTCGGCCTGAGTGACTCGGCTGCCCCGATACCCCTCAAAATCGGTGCCCCTCAGAAATACGCGTTCGCCGGAAGCGGCGTGCCGTGCAGCAGGTTCTGGCCGATCACCCGGGCCTTGTAGTGCACCGGATTATGCAGGCTGATGGTCCGGATGTTCCGCCAGTGCCGGTCCAGATTTCGGCTCCGGCTGGAGGCGCTGGCACCACCCAGGTCCAGCAGCTTCGTTGCGGCATCGAGTGCGGCGGCATCGATGTGCACCTTGGCCTTGGCGACCGCCAGTTGGGCTTCCTCGGCGAGCTGCGCATCGGGAACTCCATCGCGCAAGGACGCGGTGGCGGCATCAATGGCATCGGCCGCGGCGAGAACCGTGGCCTCGGCCGCGAACGCGGTTGCGCTGAGTTCGCCCAGGGTGCGCTGCAACAACGGATCATCGACCGGACGTTCGGTGAGAGCATGACTGAAGTTGCGCTGCCGGGAACGCAGCAGTGCCGCACCGTCATCTACGACTGACCGCAGCACTCCGGCGACAATCGCCAGGATGTAGAGCTGCAACGACGCATACTGCGTGGTGGGCACCGGGGCCGCGTCGTACGGTGTGTCGGAAAGGATTTCGTTGCTGGCGACATCGACCTGAGTAAAGATCGTGGTGCCCGTACCAGTGCGTCGCTGGCCGAATCCATCCCAGTCGTCCACCAGCCGCACCCCGTCGCGATCGCCGGGGACGATGACCGATGCGATCGAATCGTGGTCGGTGGTTGCGGTGACCGTCAGGTAGTCCGCGAACAAGGTCCCGGTGCTGTAGAACTTCTCGCCATTCAACCGATATCCATCACCGGCCGGCAGTAGACGGGTGTTGAACACCAGACTTCCGACGGCCAAAGTCCCCTTCTCGCTGAATGCATTGGCGAACAGGTTGCCTTCGTTCACCTTCGTCAGCCAGGCGGCCGACGTGGGATCGGAAAGGGTGCGCAGCCGTTCCTCGACGAACCAGAAGTGGGTGCGGAAGATGTGCGCGACGATGGGGTCGGCCTGCGCGATATCGATGATGGTGGAAAAGAGTTGCCGCACAGAAAGTCCTGCGCCGCCCAGTTCTACCGGGATACGCAGCCGACCGATCCCTGCCTCCTTGAGCAGCCGAACCTGGTCAAAGGGATTCTCGTCGTCAAGGTCACGTTCTCGTGCCCCGTCGGCGACCTGGGTGAGCAGATTCCGGTAGGTCTCGGTGCCGGGCAGTGCGCGGATTTCGAGGATTGACGGAGCGGAGGTCATATCTTCGTTGTACGCAGCATGCCCATTGGCGGCATCGCTTTGAATCACCCAGAACCGAAGCGGCAATATGGGTCACGATGATTCGCATAGTTCATTCGTGGTTTCCATGCTTTCGCTGGCTCACCCTGGTGTGTGCTTTGACGATCGCGTGCCTGCTGTTGTTCACGCCCGGCAGCGCAGTCCCGTCCGGACCGCCCGGGGCGGACAAGGTAGTGCATTTTCTGATTTTCGGGATGCTGGCGGTGTCCTCGCGATTCGCAAGGATCGGTGAAAGGTTCACACTGGCCTGGGTTCTGGCCTTCGCTGCGTGTTCAGAGGTTATTCAGGCGCTGTGGGTTCCGCGCCGGGACGGAAGTCTGCTTGATGTGCTTGCCGATGCGGTCGGCATGCTCATGGGACTCTGGTTGTGGCAGAAGATTCGTCCTGTGCACCGGCAGCAGTCGGCTTCGGAATGACGGTCGTGACGCTGCCGGTGTGAGCCAGCCCGCTGGTGACCAGGTCTAACTGGCGCAGCGCGCGATTGAGGGCCGCTTGCGCGTCGGCGTCGCTGGGGTGATCGGTATCCACCAGCATGCCGATGGTGTTGAGAATCGAGCCGGCGATGAGTTCGGCGGCGATCTCGAGATCTTCGGTGGTGTGGTGGTTCGTTGCGGGATTGCGCGCGAGCTCGACCACGACATCGTTGGTGAGCATGCGCATCTCGTTGTTGATGGCACGCCGAACCTGCGGCGAGCCGCCGTGACGTTCACGCACCAGAAACCGGAAGTTGTTCGCATGCTCGCTCACCCGGTCGACCATGAGTCCGAGAATTTTGGCAGGGTTGTCACTGCCCACCTCGCGCCGGGCCTGACGGAAGGTGTCACGAAGCGCACGAACGCTCTCTTCGGCCAGGACCGTGCCCAGGTCCTCCATCGATTCGAAATGCCGATAGAACGCCGTGGGAACCAAACCTGCGGATTTAGCCACCTCGCGCAGGCTCACGGCGGCGAAGCCACGCACCTTGAGTAGATCCAAGGTCCCGTCGAGCAATGCGCGGCGGGTGTGCAGCTTCTTTTCAGCACGACTATGGCGCATACCTGTCAGTGTACGGTCGTGCTCTTATCGATTGGCTTCTTTTGTTCGAAACCGTGTTGAGGCCTGGTATTGACAGGTTCATCTACGTTACGCACACTGATCTCAGTGCACGATTGTTCACTATTTGGCCACCGAATTCGAAGGGGCAGTGCAGCATGGTGGGACCTGTAGAGCGCAACGTCAACGTCGTCCAGGAGGTCGTGGAGTCGGTCGGGTCTCGTGTCGGCCGGATCATCCGCATCATCACGCGGACGGTGGGAGAAGTTGGGCAGGAGCTGAGCGGCGTTGTGGCCGACGGGTTCGAAATCGCGGAGGCCAATAAGAGGGCCCGAGCTGACCATGAGCGCTGGGGCGCCTCGGCGGATGCAGATCTGGACGACGCGGCCGACGACGATGCCGAGGAAGGCGAACTCGTCGACCTCGATGACGAGGGCCACGACGATGACACTGCCGATGCGGGGGCCGACGACGAGAACGACGCCGTGGTGGAAGAGGTGACTTTCGAATCAGAGGTTGACGAGGCGCGCGACGGCGTCTCCGAGCAGGAAAGGGTCTAACCGTGTCGGCTCCAGCGTTGCAGCCAGAACCCCTTTCCGCGCCGGTCGCCACGGCGGCCCGTGAATGTCCGGTCAACCACGACCTCTATCCGGGCGGGCCGACCTTCCTCCGGTGGCATAACACCAAGGTCGGCTATCTGAAGTCGTGGCGTCTCGCACTCGGGGCGGTCTGGTCCACCTACCGACACACCATCTCCGAGTACCTCGCCAACCTGCCCGGGCAGGATGACGTCATCGTTGCGAGGGCGCCCATGCGTAAGACGGTGATTGTCCGCAATCCGGAACTGGCCCGTCATGTGCTGGTGGCTAATCAGGACAATTACATCAAGAGCGCTGAATACGATCTCCTGGCAGTCGGTTTCGGCCGCGGGCTGGTGACCGATCTCAACGAGGGACTCTGGAACCGAAATCGTCGGCTGGTGCAGCCGATCTTCGCCAAGCGCCAGGTCGACCTGTTCGCTCCACAGATGGCGGAGGCCAGCGCGCGCACCCTCGCTCGATGGGACGAGCTGTATTCCCAGGGGAAGGCGGTCGATGTCACCGCCGAGATGAACTACCTGACCATGGATATCGTCGCGCAAACGATGTTCGGTATCGATCTGTCCGGCGACATGGCCGAGAGGATGCGGATCAACTTCGCACGCCTGCTGAAGCTCTTCGGCGTGGGCTACATCGTGGGGGCGGCCCCACCGCTGCGCTGGTTCGTGGACAAGCTTGCCACCCACGGCCCTGACGAGTTGGCTTCACACACCCCGCGGTTGGCCATACGCGCGTTGCGTATCGGCGCGTCGGTGGCCGCTCCGCGGACCATGAGGGGTCTGCGCTGGGTTGAGCGCACCATCGATCAGCTCATCGCCGATCATCACTCCGGCCGGATCACCAGGCAGGACAACTTGTTGGCGCTGTTGATGGCCGCCGAAGATCCCGAAACGGGTGCCAGGTACACGGATCTGGAAATCCGCGATGAACTGATGACCTTCCTCGGTGCGGGCTTTGAGACCACCGCTGCCGCGCTCGCGTGGACCTGGTATCTGTTGTCCCGCAATCCCGATGCGCGCGCGAAACTCGGCGAAGAGGTCGACCGGGTGCTCGGTGGACGGTTACCCACCGCTGCGGATGTCGACAATCTGCCATGGACCGCCGCGGTACTGAATGAGGCGATGCGGGTGTACCCGCCGATTTTGGGATTGGCGCGTGCCGCGAAGGCCGATGATGTGCTGGGTGATTACCCGATTCCGGCCGGTACCACCGTCACCGTGTTGATCGACAGCATTCACCACAACGAGCGGGTGTGGGAGAACGCCAGGACCTTCGATCCCGCGCGGTTCCTCAAGGAGAACCTGCAGCCCGAACAGCGCAAGGCACACATGCCCTTTGGGGCGGGCAAGCGCATGTGTATCGCCTCAGGCTTCGCGAACCTGGAAGCCATCATTGGAATAGCGTCGCTGGCTCAGAAATACGAGCTGGAAATGGTGCCGGGTCAGAAGCCGCGCCGCGAAGTGACCTTCACCGGAGGACCCGAGGGCGAGATCCTCATGCAGCTGCGTAAACGGCATCCCTGAGGCGGAGCCGCGCAGGCTTGCCTGAGGGTGTCAGCGGCGCCGCACCGTCATGAGCCCGTTGTTCTTCGGGCACGAGGCGACCCCGCGTGAGTGCCACTTTTCGTTGGGGGCCGTCGTGGTTTCAATGGTGAAGTGCCGCAACACGGTCCGCAGGACGATGTCCATCTCCATGTTGGCGAAGGCCGCGCCGACGCAGCGCCGGGTCCCGCCGCCATAGGGAACCCACGAGTTGCCGGGTTTGGCGTCGGTGAAGCGTTCCGGGTCGAAACGCTCGGGGTTGGGGAAAGCGGCCGGGTCGTCATGCATCAAATTGATGCTCACCACCAGGGAGTGGCCCTGGGGGATTCGGTAGGGCCCGATGTCGACGTAAGGCGCCAGCACGTGACGCCCCGCGAAATCGATGACCGGCCGACTGCGTTGTACCTCAAGGATTGTCGCCTGGCGGTATTCGTTGTTCTCGGTCTGTGCCTCCTCGGCCAGGCGCGACAGCACCTGTGGGTGACGGGTGATCCGTTCGAAGGCCCACGCCAGAGTGGTGGCGGTGGTCTCGTGACCGGCTGCCAGCAGAGTGAGTAGCTCGTCGGAGACATCGCTGCGCGACATGGTGGTGCCGTCGTCGTAGGTGGACCGCAACAGCAGGGCGAGGATGTCGGTGCGGTCCTCGAAATCTGGTGCGGCGAGAGCCTTGTCGATGAGAAGTGCGATCACCTCGTCATAACGCGCACGGTAGGCCTTCAATCGGCCCCACGGACTGAACCGCCCATAGACTCGTTTCGGCTGCGGTACCCGAGTGGTCAGAGACGCCAGTACCACCCACGGTGGAATCAGCTCGCGTAGCACGTTCAGCTCGGCTCCGTCGGCGCCGAAGACCGCGCGCAAGATGGCGTTGAGGGTTATCCGCATCATCGGTTCCATGGTCTGGAATTGCTGACCCTCCGGCCATGACGCGCATTCGCGCAGCGTCTCTTCCTCGATGATCTGCTCGTACTGAATCATGGCCTTGCCGTGGAACTTTGGTGCGAGCAGCTTGCGGCGATGCCGGTGTTCGTTGCGCTCCAAGGCGAAGACCGACCCGGGTCCGAGCTGCTGGCTCAGATTGGGCTGGATGTTGCCCAGAATCTCGGTGCTGGTGGTGAACACCTGCCGGGTGAGATCCGGGTCCGCCACCACGACCGTGTATCCGAATTTGGGGATGTTGATCGTGTAGACCTTGCCGTACTTCTTGGCCAGTCTGCTGGTGGTCCATCGCCGGGAGGCTACGAAGGCGATGCCCTGGGCCAGCT
The DNA here is from genome assembly GCF_016767715.1 of Mycobacteroides chelonae. Lineage (NCBI taxonomy): Bacteria > Bacillati > Actinomycetota > Actinomycetes > Mycobacteriales > Mycobacteriaceae > Mycobacteroides > Mycobacteroides chelonae. The sequence goes on from NZ_CP050145.1 coordinate 1,462,995, forward strand.
TGGGAAGTGCTACGAGCGGGGGAGCGATCGGCTCGGGCGTATCGGCTTCTCGGTCGATGGTTGAGGCTTCGGTCACGTCACCCTCCACGGCGTTGTGGTGTTAGTAGACATGTGTCTTATAGCACAGCTTACATCTGTCATATCGGTCACACCAGAGGGAATCGCGGGAGATTTCACCGGCGGGTCGACTTGACAGGGGTAACTCTGGCACCATGTATCTCGTCTGTCGCAGGAGTCACTGAGACTTGGAGGGCGCATTGATCACTCGATGGGCGACCATCTGGGTCGTCGGTGCCGTTCTCGCGCTGTGCAGTCCCGGTGCCGCGAGCGCCGAGCCCATGGCGGCGGGCAAGGACTTCTCGAAGCCCGCGGTCGTCATCCTTGGGTACGGACTCAAGCCCGATGGCTCGATGCGGGACAAGCTGTATCAGCGGGTAGCGACGGGCAGGGCGATCGCCAATATGTTCCCGAACTCGTTCATCATCGTGACCGGAGGTAATCCGCAAAACGGTGTGTCAGAGGCCGAGCAGATGCGCAACATGCTTGTCGGCCTTGGGTATCCATCCGACCGCATCGTTGTGGAACCCCGGGCCAACAGCACGGTGCAGAATGCGCAGTTCTCGGTGCCGCTGGCCAAGCAGGCCGGCGCCTCGGGAATCATTTTGGTGACCAACTCGACCCATCAACAGCGCGCAGATCGGAACTTCACCGACGCGGGCGGCAACGTGCTGGCCACCGCGAGCTTCCCCGATGGCGATGCGCCGACCAACATCGGGCAGTTCATGCGCGACATCATCAGCCCGTTCCGCTGACGACTGCGGACAACTACGAGACGACCACAGTTCGCCTGAAGGGAATGAACCCGGCAGAATCGGTGGTTGACCGATCAGGGCGCTCATCGATGTGCGCATCTAGCCGCATACCGCACAGGAGCCCTATTCATGACTGCCGTTGTCGATTCACGCGCGCAGCCCGAGTCGCCGGTGTCACCACGCATTCGCCGAGGCGCGATTCTGGCACTTGCCATAGGTGGATTCGGGATCGGGACAACCGAATTCGTGGCGATGGGGCTGTTGCCCAACATCGCGCACGGCTTCCACGTCACCGAGCCTGAGGCCGGGCACGTCATCAGCGCCTATGCGCTGGGTGTGGTCGTGGGTGCACCGATCATCGCGGCACTCACCGCCCGGGCCTCGCGTCGGACCCTGCTCATCGCGCTCATGATCGCGTTCACGATCGGCAATGCGGCCACCGTCTTCGCGCCGGGGTACGCCGCGCTGATCGCGTCCAGGTTCGTCGCCGGGCTGCCGCACGGTGCCTACTTCGGCGTCGCGGCGCTGGTGGCGGCACACCTTGCCGGCCCAGGGGAACGCGCCAAGGCCGTGGGGCAGACCATGCTGGGTTTGTCGGTGGCCAATGTCGTGGGTGTTCCGGTGGCCACCTGGCTCGGCAACACGGTGGGCTGGCGTTCGGCCTTTGCCGTCGTCGCGGTCATCGGCGTGGTCACGGTCGCGGCGTTGTTGCGGTTCTTGCCAGGGCTGACGGATATGAAGATCACGAATCCGCTGACGGAGCTCAGCGCGCTGCGTCGCGCTCAGGTGTGGTTCACCCTGCTCATCGGCATCGTGGGCTTCGGCGGCATGTTCGCCTTCTACACCTACATCAGCACCACACTCACCAGCGTCTCCGGACTATCGAGGGCCCTCGTCCCGCTGGCATTGGCGCTCTACGGCATCGGCATGGTCACCGGAAACGTGCTGGGTGGCTGGATGGCGGACCGCAGTGTGGTCAGGGCCATCGCCATTGGTCTGGTGCTGGTGGCCGTGATGCTGGTGATTTTCGCGGCGGTATCCCGAAATCCTTGGGCCGCACTGGTGCTGGTGTTCGCCGTGGGAGTCGCCGGAACGTCACTGGTGCCCGCTCTGCAGACCCGATTGATGGATGTGGCAGATGACGCGCAGACGTTGGCCGCCGCGCTGAATCACTCGGCGCTCAATATCGCCAATGCCGGCGGCGCCTGGCTCGGGGGCCTGGTCATCACCGCTGGGTATGGCTACCGCGCCCCTTCTCTGGTCGGCGCGGCGCTGGCGGTCGCGGGGCTCGTAGTACTCGCGTTATCGCTGTTGTACGCGCGGCGCCGCCCACTCACGCCGTCAGTGGCCTGAGTCGATCAGTGGGGGATGCCGCCCGGCGCCATCGTCGGGGGCGCGATTGTGGGCGGCGGCATGAAGCACGGCGGGACCCCCGGCGCGTACGGCGGAACGCATGGCTGGGGGAAACATTGCTGCCCGTTCCACCCTGATGGCTGATTGAACGGGCAGACCGAAATCGGGTCGGCATTCGCCACCGGCGCCCAGCACAGCGTCAATGCCAGACCAATCAGACCGAACACTGCTTTCTGGCGCACGAAAGTCAATTCTATTGGCATAGCCTTTTCCCATGGCTGGGAGTGGCAAAGCAGGGCCTGTGGGCAAGGAGTCGGTCTGGGCGAGGTGGCGCGGTCGCGTGATCGCGGTCATCGCATTGTTGTTGACCTTGGTTGCCGTGTACTTCGCACTGTCGGCCTTCATCCCGCGGTGGTGGGCACAACGCATCGCCGATATGTCCGGTCACGGCAGCTTCACCAAGGGGATCGGCAGCGGGCTCACGCTCGGTCTGCTGTGCACCGGAATACCGCTGTTGCTCGCGCTGTGGGCATTTTTGATACGGGGTCGCCGCGGCGGGACGTTCTTCGCCGGGGTGCTGACACTGCTCGCGGTCATTGTCGCGGTGCCCAACCTGATGACGCTGACGATCGTGTTCGGCACCAGCAATTCCGCCCACGCCGGCGAGCGTGTGCTCGACGTCGAAGCGCCCGGATTCCGGGGAGCGACGGCCATCGGGGCGAGTGTGGCGCTGTTGATCTTCCTGCTCGTCACGTTCTTCGTGGTGCGTAACTGGCGACGCCGAGTGAAGGTGGAGAAGCAGCAGGTTCGTGAGGCTGCCGCCGCCGCGGCGGAAAGTCCCGCAGCCGAATAATTGTGTGCCCTCGGCAGGAATCGAACCTGCGGCCTTCTGCTCCGGAGGCAGACGCTCTATCCCCTGAGCTACGAGGGCGTCAGGGCTTGGAAAGACTAGCGGGGACAGCCTAGCGCATCCCAACCGGCATCCCGACCACCGTTTCGGTCGCGGGTAAAGGATTCGGGGCCTGGATACCCGAGCCCATAGGATGATCGCCGTGACTCCCGCCGACCTCGCCGACCTGCTACGTTCCACCGCTACCACGGTGCTGGACGAGCGAGGTCTGGACACGTCGGCGCTACCGGACACCGTGACCGTCGAACGGCCCCGTAATCCCGAGCACGGTGACTACGCCACCAACGTGGCCCTGCAGGTCGCCAAGAAGGTCGGCGTCGCCCCGCGTGACCTGGCCACCTGGCTCGTCGATGCCCTCGTCGCCAACGACGCGATCGCTGCCGCGGAGATTGCCGGACCCGGGTTTGTGAACCTGCGGATCGCCGCCGACGCACAGGGCACCATCGTCGCGAACATCTTGGACGCGGGCGAGAGCTACGGCAATTCCGATGCGCAGGGCACGCACACCATCAACTTGGAGTTCGTCTCGGCCAACCCGACGGGCCCGATCCACATCGGCGGCACCCGCTGGGCCGCGGTCGGCGACGCGCTGGGCCGCCTGCTGACCCGCCAGGGCGCCAAGGTCACCCGTGAGTACTACTTCAACGACCACGGTGCGCAGATCGATCGGTTCGTTCGCTCGCTCATCGCCTCGGCCGAGGGCAAGGAAGCTCCGGAGGACGGCTACGCCGGGGATTACATCGCCGATATCGCCAAGCAGGTCCTCACTCAACGTCCCGACGCGCTCTCGCTGCCGGCTGAACAGGCTGCTGAAGTCTTTCGGGAAATCGGCGTGGACCTGATGTTCACCCACATCAAGAAGTCGCTGCACGAATTCGGTACGGACTTCGACGTTTTCACCCACGAAGACTCGATGCACACCTCGGGACGGGTGCAGGAGGCCATCGCCCAGCTGCGCAAGACCGGCAACATCTACGAGAAGGACGGCGCGTCCTGGCTGCGTTCGAGCAACTTCGGCGACGACAAGGACCGCGTCGTCATCAAGAGTGACGGCAACCCCGCCTACATCGCCGGTGACATCGCCTACTACCTGGACAAGCGCGAGCGCGGCTTCGACCTGTGTATCTACATGCTCGGTGCCGATCACCACGGGTACATCGCACGCCTGAAAGCCGTTGCGGCGGCGTTGGGTTACGACGCCGACAGCGTCGAGGTGCTCATCGGTCAGATGGTCAACCTGGTGCGCGACGGTCAGCCGGTGCGGATGTCCAAGCGTGCGGGTACCGTGATCACTCTCGATGACCTGGTCGACGCCATCGGCGTCGATGCTGCGCGCTACGCGTTGATCCGGTCCTCGGTGGACACCTCGATCGACATCGATCTGCAGCTGTGGGCCTCCGCGTCTAGTGAGAACCCGGTCTATTACGTGCAATACGCGCACGCACGGCTCTGTGCACTGGCGCGCAATGCCGCGGATCTGGGCCTGCGGCACTCGACCGATCATCTCGAACTGCTCACCCATGAGAAGGAGGGTGCGCTGATCCGGGGGCTCGGCGAGTTCGGCCGCATTCTGCAAAACGCCGCGGTGCTGCGTGAACCGCACCGCGTCGCACGGTACTTGGAAGACATCGCCGGTGATTACCACCGGTTCTACGACTCGTGCCGGGTGCTCCCGCAAGGTGACGAAACACCGGGGGATCTACACGCGGCACGCCTAGCGTTATGCCTTGCCACCCGGCAGGTCATCGCCAACGGCCTGGACATTCTCGGCGTGAGCGCACCGGAGCGGATGTGAGCGCACACCCGGCAGGCCCCCGCCACGCAGAAGGGGAACAGCACACCGCCATGAGCAGCGCACCTCCGGTCAACCCGACCGAATTGGCACCGAACGTATGGCCCCGCAATGCCTCTCGCGGCACCGACGGCGAGGTGACCCTCGGGGGCCTCACCGTCTCCGAGCTCGCCGAGAAGTACGGCACGCCGCTTTTTGTCATCGACGAGGACGACTTCCGATCGCGCTGCCGCGACATGGCCGCGGCGTTCGGTGGTGCTGCGCGCGTGCACTACGCCTCGAAGGCGTTCCTGTGCACCGAGATCGCGCGGTGGATCAAGGATGAGGGGCTGGGCCTGGACGTCTGCTCAGCGGGCGAGCTGGCCATCGCGCTGCGCGCCGAGTTCCCTCCGGCGCGAATCGCGTTGCACGGTAATAACAAATCTGAGGCGGAGCTCGCCCAGGCGGTGCAGGTAGGCGTCGGACACATCGTCGTCGATTCGATGATCGAGATCGAGCGACTGGACGCGATCGCGGGCAGTGCCGGTGTGGTGCAAGACGTTCTGGTGCGTGTCACCGTCGGTGTCGAGGCGCACACCCATGAGTTCATCTCCACCGCGCATGAGGACCAGAAATTCGGGTTGTCCCTGGCCGGTGGGCAGGCACTGGAGGCCGTGCGACGTGTCTTCGCCACCGACAACCTGCGACTCGTGGGACTGCACAGCCACATCGGTTCGCAGATCTTCGATGTCGACGGGTTTGAGGTCGCCGCGCACCGGGTGATCGGGCTGCTGCGCGACGTGGTCGCCGAGTTCGGTACCGAGAAGACCGCGCAGCTCAACATCATCGACCTCGGCGGCGGCCTCGGCATCAGTTATGTGCCGTCCGACGATCCGCCTCCCATCGAGGATCTGGCGGCCAAGCTGGGCGTGATCGTGCGCACCGAGTCGGCGCTGGCGGGCCTGCCCGAGCCGCGTTTGGTGATCGAGCCCGGCCGGGCCATCGCCGGTCCCGGCACCGTGACGCTGTACCGCGTGGGCACCACCAAGGACGTGATCCTGTCCAACGGGCAGCGGCGCTACGTGAGCGTCGACGGCGGGATGAGCGACAACATCCGCACCTCGCTGTATCAGGCCGAGTACCACCCGCAGCTGGTTTCCCGCGATAGTGACGTCGCACCGGTGCTGTCCCGGGTGGTGGGAAAGCACTGCGAAAGCGGCGATATCGTGGTCAGGGACGCGTGGTTGCCCGAGGACGTGGCTCCCGGCGACCTGGTGGCGGTCGCCGCGACCGGTGCGTACTGCTATTCGATGTCCAGCCGGTACAACCTGCTGACCCGTCCGGCGGTTATCGCCGTCAAGGACGGCGAGGCGCGACTGATCCTGCGGCGCGAGACCGTCGAGGATTTGGTGAGTTTGGAGGTAAGTGAATGAGTGACGCGATAGGCGTAGCGATCCTGGGCCTGGGCAACGTCGGCAGTGAAGTAGCGCGGATCATCGAAAGCAGCGCGAGTGACCTCGCCGCCCGCATCGGTGCGCCGCTGGAGATTCGCGGTATCGGTGTGCGCCGTGTAGCCGATGACCGCGGTGTTCCGGTCGAACTGCTCACCGACGATATCGACGCGCTGGTTTCACGAGACGACGTCGACATCGTCGTCGAGCTCATGGGTCCGGTGGAACCCGCACGGCGCGGCATCCTGGGTGCACTCAACGCGGGCAAGTCGGTGGTGACCGCCAACAAGGCGCTTCTGGCCCAGTCTGCCGGTGAGCTTGCCGAAGCCGCCGAGAAGGCAAGGGTTGACCTCTATTTCGAGGCAGCGGTGGCCGGTGCCATTCCCGTCATCCGGCCCTTGACCCAATCGTTGGCCGGCGATTCGGTGATTCGGGTATCCGGCATCGTCAACGGCACCACCAACTACATCCTGTCTGCCATGGACACCACCGGGGCCGGTTATGACACCGCACTTGCCGAGGCAGGCGAGCTCGGATACGCCGAGGCCGATCCGACCGCCGATGTCGAGGGCTACGACGCTGCGGCCAAGGCCGCCATTCTCGCGTCGATCGCCTTCCACACCCGGGTCAGTGCCGACGACGTATACCGCGAGGGCATCACGAAGATCAGTGCCGACGACTTCGAGTCGGCGCGAGCCCTGCAGTGCACCATCAAGCTGCTGTCTATCTGTGAACGGCTTACGGACGCCGAGGGAAACCAACGAGTTTCGGCGCGGGTGTACCCGGCGCTGGTGCCGTTGACCCATCCACTCGCGAGCGTCAACGGAGCGTTCAACGCGGTCTTCGTCGAGGCTGAGGCCGCCGGCGAGCTGATGTTCTACGGCCAGGGTGCCGGCGGTGCGCCGACCGCATCGGCCGTGCTCGGCGATTTGGTGATGGCGGCGCGCAACCGGGTGCAGGGCGGACGCGGTCCGCGGGCATCTCGGTACGCACAGCTGCCCATTGCGCCGATCGGTCTCATCCCGACCCGGTACTACGTGCGCATGCGGGTGGCCGACAAGCCCGGTGTGCTGGCCACCGTCGCCGCCGAGTTCTCCAAGCGCGAAGTCAGCATCGCCACCGTCCGGCAGGAGGGCGAGGTCGACGAGACGGGCGCCCGTCTGGTGGTGCTCACCCACAAGGCCACCGATGCTGCGCTCTCGGAAACCGTTGCTGCACTTGCCGACCTCGACGTGGTGTTGGGTGTCGCAAGTGTCATCCGGCTGGAAGGAACACAAGAGTGACCGTTCATACCCCTTGGCCCGGCCTCATCGCGGCATACCGGGACCGCCTCCCGATCGGGGAGAACTGGCAGCCCGTGACGCTTCGCGAGGGTGGCACTCCGCTGCTTCCCGCGAAGCGGCTGTCCGAGCTCACCGGTTGCACCGTGCACCTGAAGGTCGAAGGCCTCAACCCCACCGGCTCGTTCAAGGACCGCGGTATGACCATGGCGGTGACCGACGCGCTGGCCCGTGGCCAGCGCGCGGTGTTGTGCGCCTCGACCGGGAACACCTCGGCCTCCGCCGCCGCCTACGCCGCCAAGGCGGGTATCACGTGTGCGGTGCTGATCCCACAGGGCAAGATCGCGATGGGCAAGCTGGCCCAGGCCGTGATCCACGGTGCGCGGATCATCCAGGTGGACGGCAACTTTGACGACTGTCTGGAGCTGGCGCGCAAGACCACCGCGGACTATCCGACCATCGCCCTGGTGAACTCCGTGAACCCGGTGCGCATCGAGGGACAGAAGACTGCGGCCTTCGAGATCATGGATGCCCTCGGCACCGCCCCCGATATTCACGCGCTGCCGGTCGGCAATGCGGGAAACATCACCGCCTACTGGCGCGGTTACAACGAGTACCACCGCGACGGCCTGTCGGACCGGTTGCCCAAGATGCTGGGTGCGCAGGCCGCGGGTGCGGCACCGTTGGTGAACGGGGCGCCGGTTGCCAATCCGGAGACCATCGCCACCGCAATCCGGATCGGATCGCCTGCGTCGTGGTCGGGTGCTGTTGCCGCACAACAGGAATCCGGCGGCAAGTTCCTGGCCGTCACCGATGAGGAGATTCTCAGCGCTTACCGGCTGGTCGCCTCCAGCGAGGGCGTGTTCGTAGAGCCCGCGTCCGCGGCCAGCATCGCCGGTCTGCTGAAATCGGTTGCCGACGGCTGGGTTCCGAAGGGTTCCATCGTGGTCTGCACCGTGACAGGGAACGGCCTGAAGGATCCCGATAACGCCCTGAGCGGCATGCCCGAGGTGACTCCCATTCCGGTGCAGGCGAGCGCGGTCGCCGAGGCGCTGGAACTCGCGTGAACCAAATCCTGCCCGCGGGGCTGATCACCACCGTCGTGGTGCCGGCGTCGAGTGCAAACCTGGGGCCGGGCTTCGACAGCCTCGGTATCGCGCTGTCGCTGTACGACGAGATCGAGGTCAGTACAACCGAATCCGGTCTCAAGGTGGCTGTCGAAGGTCAGGGCGCCGGTGAGGTCCCGCTCGACGGCAGTCACCTGGTGGTGCGGGCGATCGAGCGTGGGCTCGCTGCCGGAGGAGCTGCCGCCGCTGGTCTGATCGTTCAGTGCCGCAACAAGATTCCACACTCGCGGGGTTTGGGTTCTTCGGCCGCGGCTGCGGTTGCCGGCCTGGCCGTCGCCAACGGACTCCTTGCCAAGGCCGGACACCCGGTGCTCTCCGACGAGGTGCTGGTGCAGTTGGCCTCGGAATTCGAGGGGCATCCCGATAATGCGGCGGCCAGCGTGCTCGGGGGAGCCGTGGTCTCCTGGTCGGAGACTTCGGGTGTGGCCCCCGTCTATGCGGCCACCCGGCTGGATGTGCACCCCGATATCAGAATTGTTGCCGCGATCCCGGAGGAACAGTCCTCCACCGCGCACACTCGCGTATTGCTGCCAGAATCTGTCACCCATGTAGACGCCAGGTTCAATATTAGCCGAGCGGCGCTACTCACCGTCGCGCTGACTGCGCGGCCGGATCTGCTGATGACGGCCACCGAAGACCGCCTACATCAGCCCCAGCGCGCCTCCGCGATGCCGGCGTCCGCCGAGGTTCTTGGATACCTGCGCAGTCAGGGGGTTGCGGCGGTTCTTTCCGGGGCTGGACCTGCGGTATTGGCCCTGACCACCGGTGATATCCCTGACGTCGCGGTGAAATACGCTGAAGATCAAGGTTTCTCGCTGGCGACGATGTCCGTATCGGCGGGCGTGTCGGTTCGATAGCCGACGTTATGGCTGGTGAGCGGGGGACTCGCCGGGGGGGGTGCTGGTTGCTTGATACCCACCTGGGGGTTATCCTCGGTATCAGTCCCAGCAATTGCAGCTTCTGCGCACCTGCGCCGAGAACGAGGACGATCACAAATTCTCCTAGTTCTTTCCGATGCCTCCGTCGTCGCCGACAGGCGGCGATATTGGGCAAGGTCGATGGTCAGCTGCCATTTCTCAGGACCTCGCGTGGCCCTATCTGTGTGGGCCCGCAGCATGAACTTCGCGGCCAGCAACCTGACTGGCCGAAGTGAGACCCTCGCCCCATATTCGGCGGGGGAAGGAAAGGAAATCCGTGACCGATACGGACCTCATCGCGACCGAAGCCGCCCCGGAAGCCCCCGAGGCGCCCGCCACAGCCTCCTCTGATCGCTCCAACAAGGAGCGTCGGAGTGATGGACTGGGTGCGCTGTCGACGATGGTGTTGCCGGAGTTGCGTGCATTGGCCAGCCAAGTTGGCGTCAAGGGCACCTCCGGAATGCGTAAGAGCGATCTGATCGCCGCCATTCGTGAGCATCAGGGTGCGCTTGGCGCGTCGAAGAACAACAACCAGTCCACCCAGGCCCAGCAGCCTCAGGCCTCAGCACCAGCTGAAGTGGCCCAGAAGGAACCGGCCCAGAACGAGCAGAACGAATCTGCTGGATCCGAGCCCACTCAGACCGCACTCGATCTGCCTGCCGAGGCGCCGAAGTCCGCTCCGGAAGCCGACTCCGGTGAGGGCAAGGACTCCGAGACGGCGGGCGCGCCTCGCGAGGGACGCGGTGAGCGGCGTCGCAACCAGAACCAGAACCAGAACGCCGAGGGCGAGCGCAAGCAGCAGAACGGCGGCCGGGGGAACTCGGAGAACTCCGAGAACTCTGGGCGTGAGGGTGGCTCGGGGGGCCAGAACTCGGACAACCAGAACCAGGACAACAACCAGAACCAGGGCAACCGCGGTGATGACGGTGAGGGCCGGGGCCGTCGTGGTCGCCGTACCCGTGAACGCCGTCGTGGTCGCGATCGCAACACCAATGAGGGTGGCGAGACCGAGCTGCGCGAGGACGATGTCGTCCAGCCCGTGGCCGGCATTCTGGATGTGCTCGACAACTACGCGTTCGTCCGGACGTCCGGATATCTGGCCGGGCCGAACGATGTGTACGTCTCGATGAACCTCGTCCGCAAGAACGGGCTGCGCCGCGGCGATGCCATCACCGGTGCCGTGCGGGTACCCCGCGACGCGGATGCCGGTAATCAGAACCAGCGCCAGAAATTCAACCCGCTGGTGCGCCTCGATTCCGTGAACGGTGGCCCGGTTGAGGACGCCAAGAAGCGTCCCGACTTCACCAAGTTGACGCCTTTGTACCCGAATCAGCGGCTGCGGCTGGAAACCACCACCGAGAAGCTGACGACTCGTGTGATCGACCTGATCATGCCCATCGGCAAGGGGCAGCGCGCGCTGATCGTGTCTCCGCCGAAGGCCGGTAAGACGACGATCATGCAGAACATCGCCAACGCGATCTCCGCCAACAACCCCGAGTGCCATCTGATGGTGGTGCTGGTCGACGAACGGCCCGAAGAGGTCACCGACATGCAGCGCTCGGTCAAGGGTGAGGTCATCGCCTCCACCTTCGATCGCCCGCCGTCAGACCACACTCAGGCTGCCGAGCTCGCCATCGAGCGTGCCAAGCGTCTCGTGGAACAGGGCAAGGACGTCGTGGTCTTGCTCGACTCCATCACCCGCCTGGGACGTGCATACAACAACGCCTCGCCGGCGTCCGGCCGCATCCTGTCCGGTGGTGTCGACTCGACGGCGCTGTACCCGCCCAAGCGGTTCCTGGGCGCGGCGCGCAACATCGAGCACGGCGGCTCGTTGACCATCATCGCCACCGCGATGGTCGAGACCGGATCCACCGGCGACACGGTCATCTTCGAGGAGTTCAAGGGCACCGGTAACGCCGAGCTCAAGCTCGACCGCAAGATCGCCGAACGCCGTGTGTTCCCCGCCGTCGACGTCAACCCGTCGGGTACTCGTAAGGACGAGTTGCTGATGAGCGGCGACGAGTTCGCGATCGTGCACAAGCTGCGCCGCGTGCTCTCCGGCTTGGATTCACATCAGGCCATCGACCTGCTGATGAGCCAGCTGCGCAAGACCAAGACCAACTACGAATTCCTGGTCCAGGTCTCCAAGAACACTCCGGGCTCCAACGGCGCTGACGAGCCGCAGTACAGCTAGAGCCTGACGCGGTATCACCGGGTATCGGTGATACCGCGCAGGTTCATATGGCCGGGACCGCTAGCCGATCGACGCGAGCGGAATCCAGATACCGAACAGCCAGAATCCCCAGGTCCGGAAACCGTCATCCCAGATCGGCTGTACCCGATATCCCCAGTAGTCGAAGGCCGCAGGGGGTGGGCCCCAACGATCTGGAAGCGGTCCGCGCCATTCCGCGCGAGGTGGCGGGGCCCAGCCCCACGGTGGACGCTGGTCGTAATGCCACGGGTTGTCGCGCCATTCCCGGCGGTCATCGCGCCATCTGCGGTCATCCCGCCAGTCCTGGTCGCGGTCGCGCCAATTGTCATTGCCGCGCCAGTTGCCGTTGTTCCGCCAACCGTCGTGGCCGCCCCAGTCATCGTCATCGTCGCCGTGTGGGCGGTTGGGATGATCCTGGATGTAACCGGGCTGTCCCGGAGGCTGCGCATACGCCGGAACGGCGCCCAGCCCAAGCGCTCCCATCGTCAACGTGCCAACGATGACACCCTGGCTCACAACACTTTTCAGATTCACGTGCGACTCCTGTCCGATTATCTCGGCGGTTCGCCCCGACTCAACCGAAGTACCGATTTCCAACAGCTGCACCGCGTTGGTTATGCCGCGGCTGCCGTTGTGAATATCGACAGGATGTCAATGCCCGTTACATGCCCGAGGTCGGGCGAGTATCAGGGCTGCGGAATGGACGGAATCTGCGGAATCGGCGGCGCCTGAGGGACGGGCGGTACACCGGTTCCCTGGGGGATCGGTGGGGCCTGGGGGATGGGCGGCGGTGCCGGGGGCGTGATGGGGTCGGCGTAGGCCAGCCCCGGTGCGCCGGCGAATGCGGCCAAACCCATCGCTGCCGCGGATGCGCTTGTGACGATCAATCTCTTGATGTTCATGCGTTTCCTTCCCGAATCGGCTTTCCTTCCCCAACGTACGCCGGGTTCAGAAATCGGGAATAGTGCGCAGGTCGGCGCCGTTTAGGTTCTACGTAACTGAGCTGGCATAATGGCCTCTCAGCCTTTTGAAGGGTTCCGGTTCACGCCCACAAGCGACCCGGCGACCACAACACGCAGAGGAAAAGCAATGAAATCGGGTATCCACCCCACCTACGTCGAGACCAACGTGGTCTGCGGCTGCGGCAACACCTTCACCACCCGCAGCACCAAGGACAGCGGCCACATCGTGGTCGAGGTCTGCTCGCAGTGCCACCCCTTCTACACCGGTAAGCAGAAGATCCTGGACAGCGGCGGTCGCGTCGCCCGGTTCGAGGCCCGGTACGGCAAGCGCAAGGCCGCAGCCGACAAATAGCTTCCTTGCCGACGCCCGGATTTGCCTTTGTGCAGTCCGGGCGTCGGTTTTTTGTATGACCAAGCGCGGGTATGAACATTGGGAGGAGGGCGCATGAGCGAGACGCCGCTGATCGAAGGAATGCTGGCCGAGCACGCTGAACTGGAGAAGCAACTGGCCGACCCAGCGCTGCACGCGGATCCTGGCGCGGCGCGCAAGGCCGGACGCCGGTTCGCGATGCTCTCGCCGATCGTCGCCACCCACCGCAAGCTGGTCTCCGCCCGCGATGATCTGGCCACCGCCCGTGAACTGTCGGCGGATGATCCCTCGTTCGCCGACGAGGTGACCGAGCTGGAATCGTCGATCGCCGAGCTGGAGACACAGCTTTCGGACATGCTCGCTCCCCGCGACCCCCATGACGGTGACGACATCCTCCTCGAAGTGAAATCTGGTGAGGGAGGCGAGGAATCGGCGCTGTTCGCTGCCGACCTGGCTCGGATGTACATCCGGTACGCCGAGCGGCACGGCTGGAAGGTCACCGTTCTCGACGAGACCGAATCCGACCTCGGCGGATACAAAGACGCGACCTTGGCCATCGCCAGCAAGGGCGACACCGCCGACGGCGTCTGGTCGCGGCTCAAGTTCGAAGGCGGTGTGCACCGCGTCCAGCGTGTGCCTGTCACCGAATCCCAAGGGCGCGTGCACACCTCGGCAGCCGGAGTGCTGGTCTATCCGGAGCCGGAAGAGGTAGAAGAAATCCAGATCGACGAGTCGGACCTTCGGATCGACGTCTACCGCTCCTCGGGCAAGGGTGGCCAGGGCGTCAACACCACCGACTCGGCGGTCCGCATCACTCACCTGCCGACCGGGATCGTGGTGACCTGCCAAAACGAGCGTTCTCAGCTGCAGAACAAGGCCCGCGCCATGCAGGTGCTGGCGGCGCGGCTGCAGGCGCTCGCCGAGGAGCAGGCGCAAGCCGACGCCTCCGCCGGTCGGGCCAGCCAGATCCGCACGGTGGATCGCAGCGAGCGCATCCGCACCTACAACTTCCCGGAGAACCGCATCACCGATCACCGCGTGGGGTTCAAGGCGCACAACCTTGACCAGGTGCTCGACGGTGACCTCGATGCACTGTTCGACGCGCTGGCAGTGGCCGATCGGAAGGCACGCCTGCAGGAGGCGTGAACGAGATGAGCGCGTTGCGTCAGCTGATCGCCGAGGCGGTCGAATCGCTCTCTGGGGCAGGAGTTTCCAGTCCGCAGGTAGACGCCGAAGAGCTCGCAGCCCATCTGCTTGGAGTCTCGCGATCCCGATTGCGCTTCGCTGAGATCGCCCCTGGTTTCTCCGAGAGTTACCGCGACCTGGTGGCGGCACGCGTGCAGCGGATTCCCTTGCAACACTTGACCGGAAACGCCGCATTTGGCCCCGTCGAGGTGTCGGTGGGCCCGGGCGTGTTCATCCCGCGTCCGGAGACGGAATCTCTGTATGCCTGGGCAACAGGGAAATTGATGCCGCACGCCACGGTTGTCGAGCTGTGTGCCGGGTCTGCGGCGCTGGCGATCGCCCTGTCGCATGACGAGCCCGCCGCACGCATCCTCGCGATCGAACTCGACGATCAGGCACTGGTCTACACGCGGCGTAACACCGCTGGAACTCCGGTCGAGGTGATCCAGGCCGATGTGACCTCACCCGCGCTGTTGAGGGAGCTCGATGGAACGGTCGATCTGATCGTCGCCAACCCGCCCTACATCCCCGAAGACGCCGAATTGGAGCCGGAAGTGGCGCAGCATGATCCGCCGTTGGCGCTTTTTGCGGGGTTCGACGGGCTTACCGTCATCGCGCCAATCGTGACCGCCGCAGGCCGGCTCCTTGCCCCCGGAGGCCACATCGGTGTTGAGCATGACGACACCAACGGTGAGGGAACACGTGAGTTGTTCACGGCCAGTGGACTGTTCGATGAGGTTGTGCAGCGGCACGACCTGGCAGGCCGTCCGAGATTTGTCACCGCACGCCGCAAATCTCCGGCGTCATAGACTGGGGTCGTGACCGCCGTCTACGAATGCCAGGACGCTGCGACCCGCCAGGAGGGGGTCGACGCGGCGGTGAGCGCGCTCAAGGCGGGTGAGTTGGTGGTGATGCCCACCGATACCGTCTACGGATTAGGTTGTGACGCATTCGATTCCAATGCGGTTTCGGCGCTGTTGGCCGCCAAGGGGCGAGGCCGGGATATGCCCGTCGGCGTGCTTGTCGGGTCCTGGCACACCGTCGACGGGCTCGTCTTCGCCGTTCCGTCGGCGGCCCGCGAACTCATCGAGGCGTTCTGGCCGGGGCCGCTGAGCATCATCGTGAAGCATGCGCCGTCGTTGTCCTGGGATCTCGGGGACGCGCAGGGAAGCGTCATGCTGCGGATGCCGCTGCACCCGGTGGCCATCGATCTCTTGCGCGCTGTCGGTCCGATGGCGGTCTCCAGTGCCAACGTTTCGGGGCAGCCGGCGGCACTCACCGCCGGTGAAGCACGCGATCAACTGGGGGACAAGGTTGCCGTGTATCTGGACGGCGGCACCGCGGAATTGGGGGCAGCGTCGACCATCGTCGATCTCACCGGGCCGGTACCGCTGGTCGTGCGGGAGGGGCCGATCACCCGGGAACAGATCGTCGATGTGATTGGTGGCGATGTCGGTCCCGGCGAGTCGGCGGAACCCACAGAATCTTGAAGTACGGTCGGATGCGTGAGTGAGCTGCTGGCCCTTGCCGATCGCGGTGCGGGTGTCCCTCTGCGTGAGCTTGCCCTGGTTGGGCTGACCGCGGCCATCACGACGTTCTTCTGCACCGGTGGTGTACGGATGTTCGCGACCCGGGTGGGGGCGGTGGCTTACCCGCGCGAACGCGACGTGCACCTGCAGCCGACCCCCCGGATGGGCGGCCTCGGGATGTATCTCGGTGTTTGTGCCGCCATCTTCCTGGCCTCGCAACTGCCCGCCCTGACAAGGGGATTCGTCTATTCCTCGGGAATGCCCGCCGTGGTCGTCGCGGGAGGCATCATCATGGTCGTCGGTCTCATCGACGACAAGTGGGGCCTGGACGCGCTCACCAAATTCGCGGGCCAAGTCACGGCCGCCAGCGTGCTGGTCACCATGGGGGTGGCCTGGAGCATGATCTACATCCCGTTCGGTGGGGTGGGAACGATCGTGCTGGATCAGATGTCGTCCATCCTGGTGACGCTCGCCTTGACGGTGTCGATCGTCAACGCCATGAACTTCGTGGACGGTCTCGATGGTCTGGCCGCAGGTCTGGGACTCATCACCGCGGCGGCCATCTGCATCTTCTCGATCGGGCTGCTGCGCAGCCACGGCGGTGATGTCCTGTACTACCCGCCCGCCGTCATTTCGGTAGTGCTGGCCGGGGCGTGCCTGGGATTCCTGCCACACAACTTCCATCGGGCCCGCATTTTCATGGGGGACTCGGGGTCGATGCTGATCGGCCTCATGCTGGCCGCGGCATCGACCACGGCCGCGGGCCCCATCTCGCAGAGCTCGTACGGGGCCAAAGACATGTTCGTCCTGTTGTCGCCGTTCCTACTGGTGATCGCGGTGATGCTGGTGCCCGCCCTGGATGCGTTGTTGGCGATCATCCGGCGCACCCGCGCGGGCCGCAGCCCCTTCAGCCCGGACAAGATGCATCTGCATCACCGGCTGTTGCAGATCGGGCATTCCCATCGCAAGGCGGTGCTGATCATCTATCTGTGGGTGGCCATCATCGCGTTCGGTGCCGCCAGCACCATCTTCTTCGAGCCTCGGTATGCCGGTGCGGTGGTGTTGGGCGCGATCGGTATCGCCATCGTGGCGACGGTCGTGCCCTTGCTGCGCGGCGAAGAACCCGATCGGCTCTCGGGCGCCCAATTGGACGGGAGTTCGACGACGGTTCCGGCCGAACCGGTCGTGTACGACGAAAAGTAGTAGGGGTGCATTAACCCCCTCTACCATGTGATACGGTTCTGCCATACCCGAAAACTCACGGGTGCCGGCCACGCCGGATCGGTGGAATTTTTGGAAAGTCTGTCTAGACAATCCAGGGGTTCGCCGGACCGATCAACTGACCGACAGGGAGCTGCCCTTTGAGGTGAGTTCAGCGAGCCCGCAGACCTCCTATAAGGTCTGGAACCGACGAATGCAGTTTTTGTTCCGCCACCCCGACAAAGATGTGAGGTGACACCCCAGGTGACAACGCCCGACGCCCCGCTGGTCCTTCCGGCATTGGCGTTTCGCCCGTTGCGTCTGGCGGTTCTGTGTGGCGTGCTCGGTGCCCTGGCTCTCCTGGCCTCCGCCCTGCTCGGGCATTGGCAGTTCGGCATTTTCTTCGTTACTGGGCTTGGCCTCGGACTGGTGAACGCTCTCCTCGTTCGCCAGTCTGCGGAAGTCATTACTGCGCAAGACAATCCAAGCAAGCAAAAGATGGCCATCAATTCCGCAGCGCGGTTGATGATCATCACCGTCCTCGCCCTGGTGATCGCCTTCGTGTTCCGCCCCGCAGGTCTTGGGGTGTTCTTCGGAGTCGCGTTATTCCAGGTGCTGCTGGTGTTGACCACCGCTGTGCCGGTGTGGAAAGGGATCCGTTCAGTGAATCAGCCGCAGGCGGAGGTATAAGCCCAGCATGATTACGACATTCCAGGCAGAAGCCGCCATCGAAGTTGGCCATCACAAGCACGCACACTGGGGTTTTCTCGGTGAGGTCAACGTGGACACCATCGTTGCCACCTCGCTGGCCGCAGTAGTGGTGATCGCGCTGGCACTGTTCCTGCGGGCCAAGGTCACCTCGACCGGTGTGCCGAACGGGGTGCAGCTGTTTTTCGAGGCGGTGACCGTTCAGTTCCGCAATCAGGTCGAGTCGGCCATCGGCATGAGGATCGCGCCGTTCGTGCTGCCGCTGGCGGTGACGATCTTCGTCTTCATCCTCGTGTCCAACTGGATCTCGGTGCTGCCCGTGCAGTACACGGACGAGAACGGTAAGACGGCCGAACTGCTGGCACCGCCGGCCTCGGATATCAACTACGTGCTGGCCTTGGCGCTGTTCGTCTTCGTCTGCTACCACATCGCGGGCTTTGCACGCCGCGGCCTCATCGGCCACCCGATCAAGCTGCTCAAGGGTCACACCTGGGTTACGGCGTTCATCAACCCGATCGAGGAACTGGCCAAGCCGATCTCGCTGTCGCTACGACTCTTCGGCAACATGTTCGCCGGCGGCATCATGGTCGCGCTGATCGCGATGTTCCCGGCATGGATCATGTGGGCGCCCAACGCCATCTGGAAATCGTTCGACCTGTTCGTCGGCCTGATCCAGGCTTTCATCTTCGCGCTGCTGACTGTCCTGTACTTCAGCCAGTCGATGGAACTGGACGACGAGCACCACTAATTACACAGACCACATTGAATAGACCCTGGTAGCACAGCTACCACTTAATAAGGAGGAAGAAAATGGCGGACCCGACAATTGTTGCTGGTGCCCTCATTGGCGGTGGGTTGATCATGGCCGGCGGCGCGATCGGTGCCGGTATCGGTGACGGTATCGCCGGTAACGCCCTGATCTCGGGTGTGGCCCGTCAGCCCGAGGCTCAGAGCCGGCTGTTCACCCCGTTCTTCATCACCGTCGGTCTGGTTGAGGCTGCGTACTTCATCAACCTGGCCTTCATGGCGCTGTTCGTCTTCGCGACTCCCGGCGCCAGCTAATCGGCATGGGTGAATTGCACAGTGTCGCTTCTGCCGTCATGGCAGTCGCGGCGGAAGCCGCCGAAGAGGGTGGGAAGCAGAACAACTTCCTCATCCCCAACGGCACCTTCTTTGTCGTCTTGGCGATCTTCCTGATCGTCCTGGCGGTCATCGGAACCTTCGTAGTGCCGCCGATCCAAAAGGTGCTCAAGGCACGCGAGGACACGGTCGCCAAGACGGCCGAGGACAACCGGAACGCCGCTGAGCAATTCACCGCCGCCGAGGCTGACTACAAGGACGAGCTGGCCAAGGCGCGCGGTGCGGCAACCGCGGTGCGTGACGAGGCCAGAGCCGAGGGACGCGGAATTCTCGAGGACATGCGTCAGCGGGCCAACACCGAAGCGACCGCCGTGAATGCGAAGGCCGCCGAAGAGTTGGCCCGTCAGGGCGAGGCAACTTCCGGAGAGCTGTCGGCAAGCGTCGAGAGCCTGTCTCGGACGCTCGCCGAACGCGTTCTCGGGGTGAGCCTTTCGGAACCAGCGAACGCAGGGCGAGGCTAAACAAAGATGTCGACATTTATCGGACAGCTCATCGGTTTCGCTGTCATCGTGTTCCTGGTGGTCAAGTTCGTGGTGCCGCCGGTACGCACGTTGATGGCCAAGCAGCAGGACGCGGTGCGTCAGCAGCTCGCTGACAGCAAGACTGCGGCGGACAAGCTGGTCGAGGCCGAGGGTGCACATGCCAAGGCCATCGAGGATGCCAAGGCCGACGCCGCCCACATCGCGGAGGAAGCCAAGGCCGATGCTGTGCAGATCTCGAAGCAGCTGCGTGAGCAGGCCGATGCCGAGGTCGAGCGGATCAAGGTGCATGGGCAGGAGCAGATCCTGCTTCAGCGCCAGCAGCTGATCCGTCAGCTCCGCGGTGACCTCGGCGCCGAATCCGTGAACCGCGCAGGCGATCTGGTTCGTTCACACGTGAGCGACCCCGCGGCGCAGTCCGCCACTGTCGACCGGTTCCTGGATGAGCTGTCGCAGATGGCCGGCAGTATCAATACCGAACGTCGGCCGCTGGCCGCCGGTGGTGCCGGTCTGCACGCCGCCAGCCGCGAATCGCTCGCCGAGCAGGTGAAGGCCTTCCAGGCCAATGCGGTCTCCCTCGACAGCCTGACGCTCAACGCGCTGGCCGATGATCTGACTGCGGTCGCCGAGGTTCTCGTCAAGGAATTGGTGCTACGCAAGCACCTGTCCGAGCCGGTCGATGCCAGCGAGCAGGCCGCCAAGGTCGCCCTGGTCGACTCGGTGTTCGGGTCCAAGATCGGACGGCCTGCACTCGAGGTCGTGCGTGCGGCCGTGACCGCCCGCTGGTCCGCCTCCAACGACCTGATCACCGCGATCGAACACATCGCCCGTCTCGCCTTGCTGGAGCGGGCCGAGCGTGACGGCCAGATCGATGACGTCGAGGACCAGTTGTTCCGCGTCAGTCGCATCCTGGACAACGAGCCGCAGCTGAGCACGCTGCTGGGTAACACCACCTCGCCTGCCGCCGATCGTGTGGCATTGCTGAAGAACGTGCTGGCCGGTCGGTCCAATCTGATCGTGACAAGCCTGCTCGCGCAGACCGTGCGTCTGCTGCGGGGCAAGCGCGCCGATGTCGCCGTGCTCGAGGTGGCCGAACTTGCGGTTGCCCGGCGCGACGAGTCAGTGGCACACGTGAAGTCGGCCGCACCGATCAGCGATGCACAGAGCACACGGCTTGCCCAGGTGCTCGGGCAGATTTACGGCCGCACCATCGCGGTGCAACTGGATGTGGATCCCGAGCTGCTGGGCGGGCTCGTCGTCAACATCGGTGACGAGGAGATCGACGGCAGTCTGTCCAGCCGACTCTCGGCCGCCGCACTCCATCTGCCCAACTGACCATTATTTAGACCTACCCCGATAGACGAGCAGGAAGACGAAAAGCCATGACAGAGTTGACGATCTCCTCGGCGGATATCTCCGGCGCGATCGAGCAGTACGTCGCGACGTTCTCTGCCGACCCCACCCGTGAAGAAATCGGCATCGTCTCCGATACCGGTGACGGCATCGCCCACGTCGAGGGCCTGCCCTCGGTCATGACCCAGGAACTCCTCGAGTTCCCGGGCGGAGTGTTGGGCGTGGCGCTCAACCTCGACGAGCGCAGCGTCGGCACCGTTATCCTCGGTGACTTCCACGGCATCGAAGAGGGCCAGCAGGTCAAGCGCACCGGCGAGGTGCTGTCGGTGCCGGTGGGCGACGCCTTCCTGGGCCGCGTCATCAACCCGCTGGGCCAGCCGATCGACGGCCGCGGTGACATCGAGGCCGAGACCAACCGTGCCCTCGAGCTGCAGGCCGCCTCCGTGGTTCAGCGCCAGAGCGTGTCCGAGCCCCTGCAGACCGGTATCAAGGCCATCGACTCGCAGACCCCGATCGGTCGCGGCCAGCGCCAGCTGATCATCGGCGACCGCAAGACCGGCAAGACCGCCGTCTGCGTCGACACCATCCTGAACCAGAAGCAGGCCTGGGAGACCGGTGACCCGGCACAGCAGGTGCGCTGCATCTACGTCGCTGTCGGTCAGAAGGGCTCGACCGTCGCCGCGGTGCGCCGCACCCTGGACGAGGCCGGCGCGCTGGAGTACACCACCATCATCGCCGCCCCGGCCTCCGATGCCGCCGGCTTCAAGTGGCTTGCGCCGTACACCGGTTCGGCTCTCGGCCAGCACTGGATGTACCAGGGCAAGCACGTCCTCATCGTGTTCGACGACCTGACCAAGCAGGCCGAGGCCTACCGTGCCATTTCGCTGCTGCTGCGTCGTCCGCCGGGCCGCGAGGCATACCCGGGTGACGTCTTCTACCTGCACTCGCGTCTGCTGGAGCGTTGCGCGAAGCTCTCCGACGAGCTCGGTGCCGGTTCGCTGACGGGTCTGCCGATCATCGAGACCAAGGCCAACGACATCTCGGCCTACATCCCCACCAACGTCATCTCGATCACCGACGGACAGTGCTTCCTGCAGACCGACCTGTTCAACCAGGGTGTGCGCCCGGCCATCAACGTCGGTGTGTCGGTTTCCCGCGTGGGTGGTGCCGCCCAGATCAAGGCCATGAAGGAGGTGGCCGGCTCGCTGCGTCTGGAGCTCTCGCAGTACCGCGAGCTGGAAGCCTTCGCTGCGTTCGCCTCCGACCTGGACGCCACCTCGAAGGCCCAGCTGGAGCGTGGTGCCCGCCTGGTCGAGCTGCTCAAGCAGCCGCAGAACTCGCCGTACCCGGTCGAGGAGCAGGTTGTCGCGATCTACCTGGGCACCGGCGGACACCTCGACTCGGTGCCGGTGGGCGATGTGATCCGCTTCGAGCAGGAGTTCCTTGATCACGTGCGCGGTTCACACGCCGACATCCTGGCCGACATCAAGGAGACCAAGAAGTTCTCCGAGGACACCGAGACCAAGCTGACCGACGCCGTGAACGACTTCAAGAAGAGCTTCGCCGCCACCGACGGCAGCTCGGTGGAGGTCAAGGACGCAGCGGCCGAGGCGCTCGACGCGTCCGAGGTCGGTCAGGAGACCGTCCAGGTCCGCAAGCCGGCTCCCAAGAAGTAATCAGCCATGGCTGCACAAATCCGAGAATTGCGCCGGCGGATCAAATCCGCCGGGTCGATCAAGAAGATCACCAAGGCGCAAGAGCTGATCGCGACATCGCGCATCTCCAAGGCGCAGGCTCGCGTGGTGGCTGCCCGGCCGTACGCGACCGAGATCACCAACGTGCTCACCGCGCTCGCCGATGATGCGGCGCTGGATCACCCGCTATTGGTGGAGCGGGCCGCGCCCAAGCGGGCCGGCGTGCTGATCGTGTCATCGGACCGCGGGCTCTGCGGTGGCTACAACGCCAACGTGCTCCGCGTCGCCGAGGAGCTCTTCGCGCTGCTGCGCGAGCAGGGCAAGACTCCGGTGATCTACGTGATCGGCCGTAAGGCACTGAACTTCTACAAGTTCCGGGGCCGCACGGTCACCGAGTCTTGGACGGGGTTCTCCGAGCGACCCGAGTACGCACATGCTCAGCAGATCGCGGGTGTGCTGGTGGACGCGTTCCTGTCGGGCGCAGATGACGACGGTGACGATCCGGGCGCTGACGGAATTCTGGGTGTGGACGAGCTCCATATCGTCTACACCGAGTTCAAGTCGATGCTGACCCAGTCGGCTGTGGCCAAGCGGATCGCCCCGATGGAGATCGAGTACGTCGGCGAGGCCACCGGCCCCACCACCCAGTATTCGTTCGAGCCTGACGCCACAACGCTTTTCGCGTCGCTGCTGCCTCGTTACCTGGCCACCCGGGTATACGCGGCGCTGCTGGAGGCGGCAGCCTCGGAGTCGGCATCCCGCCGGCGCGCCATGAAGGCCGCCACGGACAACGCCGATGAGCTCATCAAGGGACTCACCCTGGAAGCCAACCGCGCTCGCCAGGCCCAGATCACCCAGGAAATCAGTGAAATCGTTGGCGGCGTGGACGCGCTTGCCTCGGCCGCCGCAAGCGAACATTAGGAAGAGACGAGTACATGACCGCACCAACTGCTAACAAGACCGTAGGGCGAGTGGTTCGCGTTACCGGCCCGGTTGTTGACGTGGAGTTCCCGCGCGACGCCGTGCCGCCGCTCTTCTCCGCCCTCAACGCCGAGATCACCTACGAGGCGATGGCCAAGACGCTGACCCTCGAGGTCGCACAGCACCTGGGCGACAACCTGGTGCGCACCGTGTCCATGCAGCCGACCGATGGTCTGGTGCGTGGCGTGGATGTCATCAACACCGGTAACACCATCGCGGTGCCGGTCGGCGACGGCGTCAAGGGGCACGTGTTCAACGCCCTGGGCAACTGCCTCGACGAGCCGGGCTACGGCAGCGACTTCGAGAAGTGGTCCATCCATCGCAAGCCCCCGGCCTTCGATCAGCTCGAGCCGCGTACCGAGATGCTGGAGACCGGCCTCAAGGTCGTCGACCTGCTGACCCCGTACGTGCGTGGTGGCAAGATCGCCCTGTTCGGTGGTGCCGGTGTCGGTAAGACCGTTCTGATCCAGGAGATGATCAACCGCATCGCCCGCAACTTCGGTGGCACCTCGGTGTTCGCCGGCGTGGGTGAGCGCACCCGTGAGGGCAACGACCTCTGGGTCGAGCTCGCCGACGCCAACGTCCTCAAGGACACCGCGTTGGTGTTCGGCCAGATGGACGAGCCGCCCGGCACGCGTATGCGCGTCGCCCTCTCGGCGCTGACCATGGCCGAGTACTTCCGCGACGAGCAGGGCCAGGACGTGCTGCTGTTCATCGACAACATCTTCCGGTTCACCCAGGCCGGTTCCGAGGTGTCGACCCTGCTGGGTCGTATGCCTTCGGCCGTGGGTTACCAGCCGACGCTGGCCGACGAGATGGGTGAGCTGCAGGAGCGCATCACCTCGACCCGTGGCCGGTCCATCACCTCGATGCAGGCCGTGTACGTGCCCGCCGATGACTACACCGACCCGGCGCCGGCGACCACGTTCGCGCACCTGGACGCCACCACCGAGCTTTCTCGTGCGGTGTTCTCCAAGGGCATCTTCCCGGCCGTGGACCCGCTGGCTTCGTCGTCGACGATTCTGCTGCCGTCCGTCGTGGGTGACGAGCACTACCGCGTCGCGCAGGAAGTCATCCGGATTCTGCAGCGCTACCAGGACTTGCAGGACATCATCGCGATCCTCGGTATCGACGAACTGTCGGAAGAGGACAAGCAGCTGGTGGGTCGCGCACGTCGTATCGAGCGCTTCCTGAGCCAGAACATGATGGCCGCCGAGCAGTTCACCGGTCAGCCCGGCTCGACCGTGCCGCTCAAGGAGACCATCGAGGCGTTCGACAAGCTCACCAAGGGCGAGTTCGACCACCTGCCCGAGCAGGCGTTCTTCCTCATCGGTGGCCTGGACGACTTGGCGAAGAAGGCCGAAAGCCTCGGCGCCAAGCTGTAATTCGTCACTAGCTATCTGAAGGAGGTGCATTGAATGTCCGAGATTGACGTCGAGATTGTCGCCGTCGAGCGTGAGATCTGGTCGGGTAAGGCCACATTCGTCTTTACCCGCACGACCTCCGGTGAAATCGGCATCCTGCCGCACCACATTCCGTTGGTGGCGCAGCTGGTGGACGATGCAGCGGTGAAGATTGAGCGCGAGGGCGATGATGACCTGTGGTGGGCGATCGACGGGGGATTCCTGTCGATCACCGACACCAAGGTGAGCATCCTGGTTGAGTCCGCACAGGCTCGTGCGGATATCGACGAGTCCAAGGCCAAGACCGATTCCGGTTCTGAGGATCCACGGGTTGCGGCGCAGGGACGCGCGCGTCTGCGTGCCCTTGGCCAGACGGTTTAGCAGTACCCACACGGCCAACCACTAAGGAAATACCGCTTTGAGCGTGACGGCGATGATCGAGATATCGGTCATCGCCGTCCTTGCTTTGGCGGTGGCTGCATTGAGCTTTCGTCTGCTCAAGTTGCGCAATGGCGGCACCGCGGCACTGCTGCGCGATGTGCCGGAGGCGGGGGAGGGCCGCTGGCGACACGGCGTGATGCGCTATCGCGAATCTCAGGCCGAGTTCTATCGGCTCTCCAGCGTGCGGCTCTGGCCCGATCGCCAGCTCTCGCGGCGTGAACTGGAAATCATCGACCGGCGGATTCCGCGCGGTGACGAGTACGACATCATGACGGCAGAGATCGTGGTGCTGCAGCTGCGCGATGGTGCGCGCACCTACGAAATGGCACTGGATCGCGGTGCGTTGACCGCATTCATGTCCTGGGTTGAGTCGCGGCCCTCACCGCGTGCGGAACGCCGCAGTCGCGAGCGTTAGGCGGGCTGCGCCGGGCCGCCGGGCTTCCAGAGAGTGTCCTTACCGTCGTTGGCAACCCGCGACAGGATGAACAGCAGATCCGAGAGCCGGTTGAGGTACTTGGCGGTGAGCACATTGGTGCTGTCGGGATAGGCGTCGATGGCCGCCCAGGCCGACCGTTCTGCCCGACGTGCCACGGTCCGCGCCACGTGCAACAACCCGGATAGTGGGGTACCGCCCGGCAGCACAAACGAATTCAGTTTCGGCAGATCGGCGTTGTACTGGTCGCACCAGTGCTCGAGACGGTCGATATAGGGCTGGGTGATCCGCAGCGGTGGGTACTCGGGATCGGGTACGACGGGAGTGGACAGGTCCGCGCCGGCGTCAAAGAGATCGTTCTGGATCTGCAGTAGTACCGAACCGACCGATTGGCTTGGGTTCCCGAGCACAACCGCGACGCCGATCGCGGCGTTGGCCTCGTCACAGTCGGCGTATGCGGCCAGCCGCGGATCACTCTTCGATACACGCGAGAAGTCGCTCAGACCCGTGGTTCCGTCATCTCCGGTGCGGGTATAGATGCGAGTCAGATGCACGCCGCTCGATGATCCTCGCTCACGTTGCGGGTCCGGGGCCTCATCGGTCATGTGTCGAAACGTTACCCGGCTACGCTGTCGGGCGTGAGCGAGCATTTCTTGGTGACCGGCGGCGCCCGGCTTACCGGCAACGTGGCAGTAACCGGCGCCAAGAACAGCGTGCTCAAGCTGATGGCCGCCGCTCTTCTTGCTGAGGGAACAAGCACCATCACCAACTGCCCGGACATCCTTGATGTGCCGCTGATGGCGGATGTCCTGCGGGGATTGGGCGCCACGGTGGAACTAGAGGGCGATGTTGTCAGGATCACTTCTCCCGATGAACCCAAGTACGAGGCTGATTTCGCGGCAGTGCGGCAGTTCCGGGCTTCGGTGTGTGTCTTGGGTCCCCTGGTGGGGCGCTGCCGGCGTGCCAAGGTGGCGTTACCGGGCGGAGATGCGATCGGCTCACGTCCACTCGACATGCATCAGGCGGGATTGCGACAGCTTGGAGCGGAGTGCACCATCGAACATGGGTGCGTGGTCGCCGAGGCAAAAGCGTTGCATGGAGCTGATATTCAGCTTGAGTTCCCATCCGTGGGGGCGACCGAGAACATCTTGATGGCAGCGGTTCTCGCGGATGGCGTCACTACCATCCACAACGCCGCGCGCGAACCGGACGTGGTGGACCTGTGCACCATGCTGGTCCAGATGGGTGCCCAGATAGAGGGTGCTGGAACGTCGACGTTGACGGTGATCGGTGTTCCGAAGCTTCATCCCACCGAGCATCGCGTCATTGGAGACCGAATCGTCGCTGCCACTTGGGGTTTGGCTGCTGCGATGACGCGTGGCGATGTCACGGTGACGGGAGTGGATCCGGAGCACCTGCAGCTCGTGCTGCACAAGCTGCATGATGCCGGTGCGACAGTGACCCAGAACGACAACGGATTTCGTGTGGTTCAGTACGAGCGCCCCAAAGCGATCAATGTGGCCACGTTACCGTTCCCGGGATTCCCAACTGACCTGCAGCCCATGGCAATTG
The DNA here is from genome assembly GCF_016767715.1 of Mycobacteroides chelonae. Lineage (NCBI taxonomy): Bacteria > Bacillati > Actinomycetota > Actinomycetes > Mycobacteriales > Mycobacteriaceae > Mycobacteroides > Mycobacteroides chelonae. Next base: position 1,490,278 of record NZ_CP050145.1, read on the forward strand.
GGCTTGCAGCGATAGCCGACGGCACCTCCATGATCACCGAGAACGTCTTCGAGGCCCGATTCCGTTTCGTCGAGGAGATGATGCGGTTGGGGGCCGACGCGCGGACCGACGGGCACCATGCGGTAGTTCGGGGTATCCGTCAACTGTCCAGTGCGCCGGTGTGGTCATCGGACATCCGGGCCGGCGCCGGACTCGTGCTTGCGGGGTTAGTGGCGGATGGCGTCACCGAGGTATACGATGTCTTTCATATCGACCGCGGTTACCCGTTGTTCGTGGAGAACCTCCAGAGCCTGGGTGCCGAAGTCGAGCGGGTCAGCTAGCTGACCACCCCCAGAACCCGAAGTTGACTCAAGTTCATTGGACTTGGTACAGTGGTCGGGTTGCCCTGAATGAGCGAGGCCGGGACAAGGAAGCGATTCCGAAATTCCGGTCTTAGGTTGGTGCGCAGTTGACCAGCCAAAACCCGGAGTTTGACTCAAGTTCACCGAACTTGATACGGTTCCCGGGCCGCTTACAAAGGGCGAAAGCCGAAATAGAAGAAGAAATTCAGATATCTCGGCGATCGGATGGTGCGCAAGTGACCAGCCAAAACCGGGAATTTGACTCAAGTTCACCGAACTTGATACGGTTTCCCAGCCGCCCGAAAGAGCGGAAGTCGGAATTCAGGAAGAAATTCCAGAATGTCGGCGATCGGATGGTGCGCAAGTGACCAGCCAAAACCGGGAATTTGACTCAAGTTCACCGAACTTGATACGGTTTCCGAGTCGCCCGAAAGGGCGAAGGTGAGAATGAAGGAAGTAATTCCAGAATTCATAGCCACAACAAATTAAATGTGTTGTTTGAGAACTCAATAGTGTGTCAGTGTTTATATAGACATTTTATGTCGATAACAATTCTTTTGACAGTTGTTTTGTCGGGATTAAATTTTGTTTGGAGAGTTTGATCCTGGCTCAGGACGAACGCTGGCGGCGTGCTTAACACATGCAAGTCGAACGGAAAGGCCCTTCGGGGTACTCGAGTGGCGAACGGGTGAGTAACACGTGGGTGATCTGCCCTGCACTCTGGGATAAGCCTGGGAAACTGGGTCTAATACCGGATAGGACCACACACTTCATGGTGAGTGGTGCAAAGCTTTTGCGGTGTGGGATGAGCCCGCGGCCTATCAGCTTGTTGGTGGGGTAATGGCCCACCAAGGCGACGACGGGTAGCCGGCCTGAGAGGGTGACCGGCCACACTGGGACTGAGATACGGCCCAGACTCCTACGGGAGGCAGCAGTGGGGAATATTGCACAATGGGCGCAAGCCTGATGCAGCGACGCCGCGTGAGGGATGACGGCCTTCGGGTTGTAAACCTCTTTCAGTAGGGACGAAGCGAAAGTGACGGTACCTACAGAAGAAGGACCGGCCAACTACGTGCCAGCAGCCGCGGTAATACGTAGGGTCCGAGCGTTGTCCGGAATTACTGGGCGTAAAGAGCTCGTAGGTGGTTTGTCGCGTTGTTCGTGAAAACTCACAGCTTAACTGTGGGCGTGCGGGCGATACGGGCAGACTAGAGTACTGCAGGGGAGACTGGAATTCCTGGTGTAGCGGTGGAATGCGCAGATATCAGGAGGAACACCGGTGGCGAAGGCGGGTCTCTGGGCAGTAACTGACGCTGAGGAGCGAAAGCGTGGGTAGCGAACAGGATTAGATACCCTGGTAGTCCACGCCGTAAACGGTGGGTACTAGGTGTGGGTTTCCTTCCTTGGGATCCGTGCCGTAGCTAACGCATTAAGTACCCCGCCTGGGGAGTACGGTCGCAAGACTAAAACTCAAAGGAATTGACGGGGGCCCGCACAAGCGGCGGAGCATGTGGATTAATTCGATGCAACGCGAAGAACCTTACCTGGGTTTGACATGCACAGGACGTACCTAGAGATAGGTATTCCCTTGTGGCCTGTGTGCAGGTGGTGCATGGCTGTCGTCAGCTCGTGTCGTGAGATGTTGGGTTAAGTCCCGCAACGAGCGCAACCCTTGTCCTATGTTGCCAGCGGGTAATGCCGGGGACTCGTAGGAGACTGCCGGGGTCAACTCGGAGGAAGGTGGGGATGACGTCAAGTCATCATGCCCCTTATGTCCAGGGCTTCACACATGCTACAATGGCCAGTACAGAGGGCTGCGAAGCCGCAAGGTGGAGCGAATCCCTTAAAGCTGGTCTCAGTTCGGATTGGGGTCTGCAACTCGACCCCATGAAGTCGGAGTCGCTAGTAATCGCAGATCAGCAACGCTGCGGTGAATACGTTCCCGGGCCTTGTACACACCGCCCGTCACGTCATGAAAGTCGGTAACACCCGAAGCCAGTGGCCTAACCTTTTGGAGGGAGCTGTCGAAGGTGGGATCGGCGATTGGGACGAAGTCGTAACAAGGTAGCCGTACCGGAAGGTGCGGCTGGATCACCTCCTTTCTAAGGAGCACCATTTCCCAGCCGAATGAGCTTGGGAACATAAAGTGAGTTTCTGTAGTGGTTACTCGCTTGGTGAATATGTTTTATAAATCCTGTCCACCCCGTGGATAGGTAGTCGGCAAAACGTCGGACTGTCAATAGAATTGAAACGCTGGCACACTGTTGGGTCCTGAGGCAACACGTTGTGTTGTCACCCTGCTTGGTGGTGGGGTGTGGTCTTTGACTTATGGATAGTGGTTGCGAGCATCTAACAAGCCTCGCTCGTTTACGAGTGAGGTTAGTTTTTGCAATTTATTAGCTAAGTTCTTAAGGGCACATGGTGAATGCCTTGGCACTAGAAGCCGAAGAAGGACGTAGGAGGCTGCGATAAGCCTCGGGGAGCTGCCAACCGAGCTTTGATCCGAGGATGTCCGAATGGGGAAACCCAGCACGAGTGATGTCGTGTTACCCACTGCTGAATATATAGGCTTTGGGAGGAAACGCGGGGAAGTGAAACATCTCAGTACCCGTAGGAAGAGAAAACAACCGTGATTCCGTGAGTAGTGGCGAGCGAAAGCGGAAGATGGCTAAACCGCATGCATGTGATACCTGGTAGGGGTTGTGTGTGCGGGGTTGTGGGAGTTGTACTTGCCGGTTCTACCAGGCCGGCGGACAGTAAAAAAGTGTCGTGATTAGCGGAAGTGGTCTGGGACGGCCCGCCGCAGACGGTGAGAGTCCGGTACGCGAAAATCCGACACCTGTCTCGTACTTCATCCCGAGTAGCAGCGGGCTCGTGGAATCTGCTGTGAATCTGCCGGGACCACCCGGTAAGCCTAAATACTCTCTAGTGACCGATAGCGGATTAGTACCGTGAGGGAATGGTGAAAAGTACCCCGGGAGGGGAGTGAAATAGTACCTGAAACCATGTGCCTACAATCCGTCAAAGCCTCCTTGTGGGGTGATGGCGTGCCTTTTGAAGAATGAGCCTGCGAGTCAGGGACACGTCGCGAGGTTAACCCGTGAGGGGTAGCCGTAGCGAAAGCGAGTCTGAATAGGGCGCCCATAGTGGCGTGTTCTGGACCCGAAGCGGAGTGATCTACCCATGGCCAGGGTGAAGCGGCGGTAAGACGCCGTGGAGGCCCGAACCCACTTAGGTTGAAGACTGAGGGGATGAGCTGTGGGTAGGGGTGAAAGGCCAATCAAACTCCGTGATAGCTGGTTCTCCCCGAAATGCATTTAGGTGCAGCGTCGCGTGTTTCTTATTGGAGGTAGAGCTACTGGATGGCCGATGGGCCCTACTAGGTTACTGACGTCAGCCAAACTCCGAATGCCAATAAGTTAGAGCGCGGCAGTGAGACGGCGGGGGAGAAGCTCCGTACGTCGAGAGGGAAACAGCCCAGATCGCCGGCTAAGGCCCCTAAGCGTGTACTAAGTGGAAAAGGATGTGCAGTCGCAAAGACAACCAGGAGGTTGGCTTAGAAGCAGCCACCCTTGAAAGAGTGCGTAATAGCTCACTGGTCAAGTGATTGTGCGCCGACAATGTAGCGGGGCTCAAGTACACCGCCGAAGCCGCGGCATTCATGCAATACATTCCCTTCGGGGCAGTGGCATGGATGGGTAGGGGAGCGTCCTGCACCCAGCGAAGCTGCGGAGTAATCCAGCAGTGGAGGGTGCGGGAGTGAGAATGCAGGCATGAGTAGCGACAGGCAAGTGAGAAACTTGCCCGCCGAATGACCAAGGGTTCCTGGGCCAGGCTAGTCCTCCCAGGGTAAGTCGGGACCTAAGGCGAGGCCGACAGGCGTAGTCGATGGACAACGGGTTGATATTCCCGTACCCGTGTGTGCGCGCCCATGATGAATCATCGGTACTAACCACCCAAAAGGTTCTAGATCAATCTCTTCGGAGTGCGACGTGAACCCGCTGCGTGGGACCTTCGGTGGTAGTAGTCAAGCGATGGGGTGACGCAGGAAGGTAGCTGTACCGGTTAGTGGTTATACCGGAGCAAGCCCGTAGGGCGATGTCTAGGTAAATCCGGACGTCATTAAGCCTGAGAGGTGACGCATAGCCGATTGAGGCGAATTCAGTGATCCTATGCTGCCAAGAAAAGCCTCTAGTGAGTTCACACACGGCCCGTACCCCAAACCAACACAGGTGGTCAGGTAGAGAATACTAAGGCGTACGAGATAACTATGGTTAAGGAACTCGGCAAAATACCCCCGTAACTTCGGGAGAAGGGGGACCTCGCTTGGTGACCGGACTTGCTCCGTGAGCTGAACGAGGTCGCAGAGACCAGTGAGAAGCGACTGTTTACTAAAAACACAGGTCCGTGCGAAGTCGCAAGACGATGTATACGGACTGACGCCTGCCCGGTGCTGGAAGGTTAAGAGGACCCGTTAACCCTTGGGTGAAGCGGAGAATTTAAGCCCCAGTAAACGGCGGTGGTAACTATAACCATCCTAAGGTAGCGAAATTCCTTGTCGGGTAAGTTCCGACCTGCACGAATGGCGTAACGACTTCTCAACTGTCTCAACCATAGACTCGGCGAAATTGCACTACGAGTAAAGATGCTCGTTACGCGCGGCAGGACGAAAAGACCCCGGGACCTTCACTATAGCTTGGTATTGGCGTTTGGTTCGGTTTGTGTAGGATAGGTGGGAGACTGTGAAGCAGGCACGCCAGTGTTTGTGGAGTCATCGTTGAAATACCACTCTGATCGTATTGAACCTCTAACCTCGGACCGTATATCCGGTCCAGGGACAGTGCCTGGTGGGTAGTTTAACTGGGGCGGTTGCCTCCCAAAATGTAACGGAGGCGCCCAAAGGTTCCCTCAACCTGGACGGCAATCAGGTGTTGAGTGCAAGTGCACAAGGGAGCTTGACTGCGAGACCTACAAGTCGAGCAGGGACGAAAGTCGGGACTAGTGATCCGGCATCTCTGAGTGGAAGGGATGTCGCTCAACGGATAAAAGGTACCCCGGGGATAACAGGCTGATCTTCCCCAAGAGTCCATATCGACGGGATGGTTTGGCACCTCGATGTCGGCTCGTCGCATCCTGGGGCTGGAGCAGGTCCCAAGGGTTGGGCTGTTCGCCCATTAAAGCGGCACGCGAGCTGGGTTTAGAACGTCGTGAGACAGTTCGGTCTCTATCCGCCGCGCGCGTCAGAAACTTGAGGAAACCTGTCCCTAGTACGAGAGGACCGGGACGGACGAACCTCTGGTGTACCAGTTGTTCCACCAGGAGCACGGCTGGATAGCTACGTTCGGACAGGATAACCGCTGAAAGCATCTAAGCGGGAAACCTATTCCAAGACCAGGTTTCTTACCCTTTTAGAGGGATAAGGTCACCCACAGACTATGGGTTCAATAGGCCAGACCTGTAAGCGTAGTAATACGTTCAGGGAACTGGCACTAATCGACCGAAAACTTACTAATAAATCGCAACCACTATTCGTCGTCATTTGACGACCACACTCCACCACCAGATAACTTGTGTGTTTATCACACGAAAGAGTTACGGCGGCCACAGCGAGAGGGAAACGCCCGGTCCCATCCCGAACCCGGAAGCTAAGCCTCTCAGCGCCGATGGTACTGTTCTTAACACGGAACGGAAGAGTAGGACACCGCCGAACATAAATTGGAAACACCCCCCAGGAAACTGGGGGGTGTTTTCATTTCTGCTGTTAGATTTTTCGAATAGCACGACGGTAGAGATGGGAATCCTGTGCAGGCATTGAAGGGGCGCTTCAAACTGAAGCCGACTGCCACCACCGTAGGTGCGGTCGTACTCGTGCTAGTCATTTATGTCGGATTTCTTGTCATCTACCGGATGCTGGATCATCATTCGGGGTCGGCGTCGGCGGACCTCGATCTATCCCGGGACAACGAGACTGTGGTGGTCATCGATCTGCAGGATTTGCGGACCGTAAATAACCGGTTGGATTCTGAGATCGTGGTGCTGCCCGCGAAAGCGAACCTTGACGCCTTTGGCCTGCTGAACGCGGACATGTCCGTCAGGTTGGTGTCATCGCTGGATTATGGGGAGCGGCATTTTCCGCGAGGCACGTTGCCCGCAGCTATGGACGACACTCTGATCGCAACGGGCGACGCGCAATCATGGCCCTTCGATGAGTACTCCACCGAGAAGCTGCGCGCAGAGGTGATGGTGGGCAACGGTGAAGGGCGACGTACCGTGCCCGCGCGGATCGAAGTGATCGGAAGCCTGGGCGGATGGCGCGTGTCGACGGAGACATCACAGGCTCCTGCCGGCAAGGGCGACCAGACCACAATTACGTTGGTGCGTGCCCGGGGCACGCTGGCATTCGATGTCGGTATCTGTCTTGTGTTGATCACGCTTCCGACGATGGCGCTGATTGTGGCGATTGAGACGGTCAGGGGGAGGAAGAAGTTCCACCCGCCGCTCACCACGTGGTTCGGCACCATGTTGTTCGCGATCGTGCCGCTGCGGAACATCCTGCCCGGAGCGCCGCCGCCGGGAGCGTGGATAGATCAAGCCTTGGTGCTGTGGGTGCTCATCGCCCTCGTGGTGGCGATGGTGCTCTATGTCGAAGCATGGTGGAAACAGTCCGAATAGGCCGCGGTGCGGCGGCCTTAGGCGACAGGTACTGCAAGCTCGGTGGGCTCTATGCGGCCACGCAAGGTCACGGTATCGCCGGAACGCCAGTGCAGCGCCTCGCGATGGTGTGCGCGCAACACGGTATCCAACGAAGCCACCAAGTGCCCGGGCACGGTTTTGGAGAGCTCGCAGAGCCGGGCTGCCTCATTGACCGGATCGCCGATCACGGTGTATTCGAAACGGTCGTGGGCGCCGACGTTTCCGGCCACCGCCTGCCCCGAGGCAACGCCGATGCCTGCTTGGCATTCGGGGACCTCGGCCCGTAGTCGGCGGGCAATGGCGCGAGCAGCGGCGAGCGCCTGGCTCTCGGGGCGGTCTTGCCGAACAGGCGCCCCGAACACCGCGAGGGTGGCGTCGCCCTCGAACTTGTTGACCATGCCTTCGTATCGGTCGATTTCTTCGACGACGACGGTGAAGAATCGATTCAGCAGTGCGACCACCTCGATGGCCGGCCGGGTAGCTGCCAGCTGTGTAGACCCGACGATATCGGCGAAAAGTACTGCGACGTGGCGTTCTTCGCCGCCGAGAGCGGGCTGTTGCAACTCTGCGGCAGCGGCGACCTCGCGGCCGACATGCTTGCCGAAAAGATCCCGGACGCGTTCGCGCTCGCGCAGGCCCTCCGCCATGGTGTTGAAACCTGCCTGCAGCTCGCCCAGCTCGGTGCCGTCGTAGACCACCAGGTTCACGTCCAGGTCGTTTTGTTCGACACGCTTGAGCGCGGACTGAACCTCCTTCACCGGGGTGGCGAGCATCCACGAGGAGATCCAGATGAGGATAAGCCCGAAGGTGGGGATCGCACCGGCGATGATGATGACCGCCACCGCCAGCTGGTCGACCGTGAAATTGCCGAAGATCAGCGCTCCGACACCGGCGAGCATGATGCCGACGGCGGGCACGCCAGACCCCAGCACCCAGGCCAGCATGGTGCGCACCATGATTCCGGAAGCGAGTCGTCTTCTGCGGTATCCAGCTTCGAGTGCTCGTGCGGCGACAGGCCGCATCGCGAACTCGGTGAACAGATAGTTGGCAGCGCAGACCACGACACCGCTGAACCCCACTGCGAAGAATATTTTGGGGATATAGAGCGGGTTTTGTATCCCGTAGAGCGTGGTGAATAGGGCTGTGCCGCCCGCCCACAGGACCGCCTGGACGACCGTGAGTCGCCGCGGGACTGCGAACGCATTGCGCTGTTCGGCCTTGGTCGGCTCCCGTTCGTCGAGTGCCCACCGCACCACCTTGAAGGTCCGGCGGGTGCCCCATACCGCGCCGATGAGCACCGCGAGCGTGACGTACACCGGAACGATCACGAAGTGGATCCACCACGGCGCATCGAAGACATTCGGGTCGGGCACCGCGACGAGCACCAGCAGGATGACGACGGCGACACCAATCAGGTTGGCGGCCACCACGAACACGGTCAGCATCAGCTGGATGCGGATGCGCTGGATGAGCGTGCTTTCGTCATAGCGGCCCAGCAGCCACGATCCGTACCCGTCGCCGGCCTCGAGTCGGCCGGTCTGCCCGGTGATCGTGGCCAGGGCACGGCCCACTCGCTGCGACACTGCGCGAATCGACTCGTTTGCCATAGTTGTGGCCAGCCTAACTCCCTATACAGTGGGCCGGTGCGTCTCGTCGTAGCTCAATGCACCGTTAATTATGTCGGTCGGCTCACCGCCCATCTTCCGTCCGCCAAGCGGCTCCTGCTCATCAAGGCCGATGGTTCGGTGAGCGTGCACGCCGACGACCGCGCCTACAAGCCGTTGAACTGGATGAGCCCGCCGTGCTGGCTTGTCGAGACGGAGAACGAGGAGTCTGCCGAAGCGGATGCCTCGACCGTCTGGGTGGTGGAGAACAAGGCCGGTGAACAGCTGCGGATCACCATCGAGAACATCGAGCACGACTCGGCCCACGAGCTCGGGGTCGACCCCGGACTGGTCAAGGATGGAGTCGAGGCGCACCTGCAGGAGTTGCTCGCCGAGCACGTCGCGCTGCTCGGCGACGGATACACCCTGGTGCGGCGCGAGTATATGACGCCGATCGGGCCGGTTGACCTGCTGTGTCGGGACGCCGGCGGTGCGACCGTTGCGGTCGAGATCAAGCGCCGGGGCGAGATCGACGGCGTCGAGCAGCTCACCCGCTATCTCGAACTGCTCAACCGGGACACCACGCTGGCGCCCGTCGCCGGCGTCTTCGCGGCACAGCAGATCAAGCCGCAGGCTCGCACTCTTGCCGAAGACCGCGGAATCCGTTGTCTCACACTGGACTACGATGCGATGCGGGGAATGGACTCAGACGAATTCCGTTTGTTCTGAAATCGCCCCACCACTCATAGAATCACCGCATGGGCCGCCGACATCCGCCGCGCCGTGCTGCGGCCGACCGTGCCGGTGTGCCGCCTCTCGGCCGTGACCAGGTTGAGCAGGGGACCGACGGGCTGGACTACCAAGTGCGCCGGATCGCCGCGGCACGTGCGGTCAAGATCTACCGCTGTCCCGGCTGTGATCACGAGATCGCGATCGGCGTAGCTCATGTGGTGGTGTGGCCTGTCTCCGAGGGACAAGGCAGGGGGGTGGAGGACCGTCGGCACTGGCATACGCCGTGCTGGAGCAACCGCGCGAATCGGAGCCCGACGCGTCGGTGGAGCTAGTGCGACTGCGTCGGCTGGACGAGCTCGATGAGCACGCCGCCGGTGTCCTTGGGATGCAGGAAGTTGATCCGTGAGTTCGCGGTGCCGATACGCGGCTCGTCGTACAGCACTCGCACGCCCGCGGCGCGGAGCTGATCGGACAGCGCATCGATATCGGTGACGCGGTAGGCCAGCTGCTGCAGGCCGGCTCCCTTGGTGCTCAGGAACTTGGCGATCGGCGACGACTCATTCAGTGGTGCCATCAGCTGGATCTGTGAGCTACCGGGTTCTGCTCCGGGGAAGGACAGCATCGCCTCGCGGACTCCCTGCCCCTCGTTGATCTCCTCGTGTACCAGGATCATGCCCAGGTGTTCGTGGTACCACTCGATTGCGGCGTCCAGGTCGGGCACCGCGATGCCCACGTGGTCGATCGCGGTCACCAGACCGGTCGATAGGATCGAGGGAACATCAAGAGGAGACGATGTCGTCATAACGCAACGGTAACGCGTTCCAGAAAACGGCGTCCACTCGAGCAGTATTAAGGAGATTCAATGAGCACGTCCGTGATTGTTGCTGGAGCGCGTACTCCCGTTGGCCGCTTCCAGGGATCGCTGAAGGACTTTTCGGGCGCTCAGCTCGGCGGTATCGCCATCAAGGGCGCCCTGGAGAAGGCCAAGGTGGCGCCGTCTGCGGTCGATTACGTGATCATGGGCCAGGTCCTCACCGCGGGCGCCGGCCAGATTCCCGCACGTCAGGCCGCCGTTGCCGGTGGAATCGGTATGGATGTTCCGGCGCTCACCATCAACAAGGTGTGCCTCTCGGGCGTCGACGCCATTGCGCTGGCTGACCAGCTGATTCAGGCCGGTGAGTTCGAGGTTGTCGTCGCCGGTGGGCAGGAATCGATGACTAACGCCCCGCATCTGCTGCCCAAGAGCCGCTTCGGTTTCAAGTACGGCGATGTGACGCTCGTTGACCACATGGCCTTCGACGGCCTGCATGACGCCTTCACCGACCAGGCCATGGGCATCCTCACCGAACAGCGCAACGCCGCCGACAAGTTCACCCGCGAGGAGCAAGACGAATTCGCGGCGCGCTCGCACCAGCATGCCGCCCGTGCGTGGAAGGACGGTGTCTTCGCCGACGAGGTGGTCTCGGTTCAGATCCCGCAGCGTAAGGGTGATCCGATCGAGTTCGCCGAGGACGAGGGCATCCGCGCGGACACCACTGCGGCATCGCTGGCGGGGCTGCGTCCGGCGTTCAGCAAGGACGGCACCATCACGGCGGGGTCGTCCTCGCCGATCTCCGACGGCGCCTGCGCGGTGGTGGTGATGAGTAAGGAGCGCGCGGAGCGCGAGGGGCTGGAGTGGATCGCCGAGATCGGTGCCCATGGTGTGGTCGCCGGCCCCGATTCCAGCCTGCAGCTGCAACCGGCCAACGCCATTCGGAAGGCTTGTGAGCGGGAAGGGATTTCCCCCGAGCAGCTCGATCTGGTCGAGATCAATGAGGCCTTCGCGCTGGTGGGCTTGGCCTCGGTGAAAGACCTGGGTATCGACCCGGCCAAGGTCAATGTCAACGGCGGAGCGATCGCCATCGGTCATCCCATCGGAATGTCGGGTGCCCGTATCACTCTGCACCTGGCGCAGGAACTCAAGCGCCGCGGCGGCGGAATCGGTGTGGCCGCACTGTGCGGCGGCGGCGGCCAGGGCGATGCCCTGATCGTGCGAGTGTGATTTACGACGCGACGTAGTAGATCGATGATGTGTCGGGCGCTGTATCGGGCAGACTGAGGGCATGACACAGCTTTTCGACCTGCGCAGCACCGCCAGCAGGTTTCGCACCGTCGCGTTGCTCGAAGCCATCAGCTGGGCAGGTCTGCTCACCGGGATGTTCTTCAAGTACGTGCCGGACCCGGGTAACGAGATCGGTGTGAAGGTCTTCGGCTGGATCCACGGCATCGTCTTCATCGCGTACCTGGTGTTGGGCTTCCTCGCGGGCCGCGAGTACCGCTGGAGTCCGCTCACCTGGTTGCTCGCACTGTTAGCTGGAGTTGCCCCATTGTGCAGTGTGATCTTTGTCATATGGGCTGATAAGGCGGGTAAATTGCCCGTCGCGGGGTCTGCGGCTGCGGGCGACGCTGGACCGTAGTGCGGAGGCCGTGAGCCGTGACAGACTGGACAGCGTGACCCGACCACGTCCCGCGATGGCTGCGGCCATGTCCGGAGCTGTCGACCTCTCTGCTCTCAAGCAGCGCGCGCAGGAGCCCACGGCTCCTCGCGAGCCCTCGGCCGGAGATGCATGGACCGTCGAGGTGACCGAGGCGAATCTTGAAGCCGAAGTACTGGCGCAGTCCAATCGTGTCCCGGTCATCGTGCTGCTGGGGTCGCCGCGCAGCGAGGCCTCGGCGGCACTGGCCGCCACCCTGGGTGACCTGGTCGCGGAAGACCGCGGCAAGTGGGCCCTGGCGCGGGTCAACGTCGACACCAGTCCGCAGATCGCACAGGTTTTCGGTGTGCAGGCGGTGCCTACCGTGGTGGCGGTGGCCGCCGGGAGGCCAATCACCAGCTTCGCGGGACCTCAGCCCGCCGATCAGCTGCGGCGGTGGCTTGACTCCATTCTCGACGCGGTCGCCGGCAAGCTGCCCGACGCCACCGCGCCGGACGGGGAGGATGTCGGGGAGTCCGAATACCCCGAAGAAAGTACAGATCCGGCGCTCGCCGCGGCGCGTGATGCGCTCGACTCCGGAGATTTCGAGGCGGCCCGTGCCGCCTATCAAGGTCTGCTGGACGACGGCGCCACCGGGGTGGTCGCGGCCGAGGCAACCGCGTCGGTGCGTCAGATCGAGTTCTTGATCCGGGCGACGGCCCACCCTCAGGATGCGGTCGAGGTCGCCGATGCCACACCCGGTGACATCGACGCCGGGTTGGCTGCTGCCGACGTGGAAGTGCTTTCGCAGCAGCCGGATTCGGCCTTCGACAGGCTCGTCGCACTTGTTCGCGTGACCAGCGACGACGAACGCGCCAAAGTGCGTGCCCGGCTGCTGGAGCTGTTCGAGCTGTTTGATCCGGCCGATCCCGCGGTGGTCGCCGGGCGGCGCAAGCTCGCCAACGCCCTGTTCTGACTCGGCCGCTGTCCGGTCCCGCGGTTACGGGAAGCGTTTGGCGCAGGTTTGGTCATTGCCCAGGACGCCGATTCGGTAGGCGTCGATGCGGGAGAATCCGGAAGGGGCCGTCTCGCCCTTTACGTCGCTGGAAGCCCTGCCGCTGGAAAGCAATTCGGAGACAGCCTCGTCGAGGTCGCCGCCGGAGAGGATGACCGGCGCGCGAGGAGTCACGATGCCCCTGCCGGCGGCGCGTGAGGTGAAGTATCCGGTCAGGCAGGCGGTGCGTAACCCGGTCATGATTCCCTCGGTCTCCAGACCCGCGGCCTTTTCTGCCGCCAGTGCGTAGCGCGAGACGATCACGCTGAACGCCGAATAGTCGCCGTTGACTTGCGCGGAGAACAGCGCCCGGTCCGACACCGGGGTGGCCATCTTCTGCAGGGCCTTCGGATCCAGGGCAATCGTATTGTCGTTGGGGCAGAACGAAGCCGGCGCGGTGCCCGAACCGTCAGAGCACTTCCCGTCGCCGTATACCGGCTTGGGTGGGTTGTCCATGGGGAACACCTGTGAGGCGGCGGTCAGCACCGCATCGATGGTGTCCGGGTTTATCGGCCAGTTGTCGCCGTTGGGTCCCACACCCAGTCCCTTGGGCAGCTCGCCGCGGCGCTTGAGGATCTCGCGGGGATCGATGCGCTTGCAGGCCATGGGGCCGTCGGTGAACCCGAACTGGAAGGCCGAGACCCGCTCGAAGGCCGAACCGTGGATGGCCCACTTCTTACTGGTGTCGTTGTCGCGGATCGCGATCATCGCGGCCGTGACCTTGTTCAGCCCATCGGCGGTGTTCAAGGTGAATCGTGGCGAATCCCCTTGTGCGACCCAGCGCAGATAGGCGCCGGAGAAGCAGTCAGCTTGCTGTTCCTGAGTGAGGTCGACGAGGTACTCGACCTGATCCTTGGTCACTTCGGATCGTCGATTGGGGTGATGAGCTGAGCGTGATACTGGATCGAGTGTCCGTACTCGTGGGCCATGACGGTGTTCATCGCCATCTCGCCCATTTGCTTGCGCAGGTAGGGGAACAGCTGGCCGCGATCCCAGGCGAACGAGTTCTCCGGTGGACAAAACGCGGCATTGATGAAGTCGTTCAGGTTGCCCCCGCAGAACCTGATGCTGCCGTTGTCCTTACGGGAGTCGACCGAGATGAGCCGGGATACCGGCCGGAAGTTGGCGAACGAATCGCCGTAGAACTGCGTCCAGAAATCCTCGATGTCCGCCAGGGACACCTTGACGTAGTCGTCGATCTCACCGTTGTCGGTGTTCTCGATCTTGCGTTGGGGAATCTGGACGCCGGGCTTCATGCCGGACGGGCCGTCGACCGCGGGCATACCTGCCACGCGCAGGGGGTCGGCGTAGATCGATTGAGGTTGCCCACCGAGTGGACGGCCACACGACGTGATCACCAGCACCAGCCCCACCAGCAGCGCCACCCAGCGTTTGGACATCGAGCCACCCCTTATAACTACGCGAGTTTGCGTTGAGCGCATCCTAATGTTGTCTACAGGTCCCCGGAGATGGGTTCCAGCCAGATCGCGGCGGCGGGGGGCAGGGCCAGCGTGGCCGAGGCCGGGCGGCCGTGCCACGGGTTCGCCTCGGCGATGACTTCGCCCAGGTTCCCCACTCCGCTGCCGTGGTACTGCAGTGCGTCGGTGTTGATGACCTCACGCCAGCGTCCGGTCAGCGGCAACCCCACCCGGTAGCTGGCGTGCTCGATGCCCGCGAAGTTGAAGATGCAGGCCAACACCGAACCGTCGTCGCCGAAGCGCAGGAAGCTCAGCACGTTGTTGGCCGAATCGTTGGCGTCGATCCACGAATATCCCTGGGGGGCGGTGTCTTGTGACCACAATGCGCGACGCTGCTGGTAGGCCGAATTCAGGTCGGCGGTCAACGCCGCGATTCCTGAGGAGTACCCGTCCTCGCCCAGCTGGAACCAGTCGACGCCGCGCTCATCGGACCATTCGGCCCGCTGACCGAACTCCTGACCCATGAACAGCAGCTGCTTTCCGGGGTGCGCCCACATGTAGGCCAGCAGGCAGCGCAGGCCTGCGGCCTTGGCGTGGTCATCACCGGGGATGCGGGTCCACAGTGTGCCCTTGCCGTGCACCACCTCGTCATGGCTGATCGGCAGCACGAAATTCTCGCTGAACGCGTACAGCATCGAAAAGGTCATCTCATGGTGATGGAAGCTGCGATGGATGGGATCGCGCCCGACGTAGCCCAGGGTGTCGTGCATCCACCCCATGTTCCATTTCATGGAAAAGCCAAGGCCGCCAAGGCTGGTCGCCCTGGTAACGCCCGGCCAGGAGGTGGACTCCTCGGCCACGGTGACAATCCCGGGATGCAGCTTGTGCACGGTGGCGTTCATCTCCTGCAGGAACTGCACCGCCTCGAGATTCTCTCGGCCGCCGTGAATGTTCGGTGTCCAGCCACCCGCGGGGCGTGAGTAGTCCAGGTAGAGCATCGACGCGACGGCGTCGACTCGCAGGCCGTCGATGTGGAACTGGTCGAGCCAGAACAGGGCATTGGCGACCAGGAAGTTGCGAACCTCGGGGCGCCCGAAGTCGAAAACATATGTGCCCCAATCCAGCTGCTCGGCCCGGTGTGGGTCGGCGTGTTCGTATAGGGGTGTTCCGTCGAAGCGGGCCAGTGCCCACGCATCTTTGGGAAAGTGCGCGGGTACCCAGTCGACGATGACGCCGATTCCCGCCCGGTGCAGGGCATCGACCAGGTAGCGGAAGTCGTCGGGCGTGCCCAGCCTCGAGGTGGGGGCATAGTACGAGGTCACCTGATAGCCCCAGGACCCACCGAAGGGGTGTTCGGCCACCGGCAGCAGCTCGACGTGGGTGAAACCTTGTGCCAGTACGTAGTCGGTGAGCTCGCGGGCCAGCTCCCGGTAGGAGAGTCCGGGGCGCCAGGACGCCAGATGCACCTCGTAGGTACTCATGGGCTCGAACACCGGGTTGCCGGTGGTGCGCCGGGTCATCCATTCCTCGTCCTGCCAGGAGTACGACGACGTGGTGACCCGCGAGGCGGTGGCCGGCGGCAATTCAGTCGCGAACGCGAACGGGTCGGCGCGGTCGGTCACCGACCCATCGGCGCCGTGCACACGGAATTTGTAAAGCGAACCGAGCGTCATGCCCGGCCAGAACAGTTCCCAGACTCCGGAGGATCCCAAGGTTCGCATGGGGGCGTCGTTGCCGTTCCACCCGTTGAAATCGCCGATTACCGAGACCCCGTGCGCGTTGGGTGCCCACACCGCAAAGGAGATCCCGCTGACCTCGCCGTCCGCGGTGACGAACGAGCGTGGGTGCGCACCAAGGATTTCCCAGAGTCGCTCGTGACGGCCCTCGTTGAACAGATGCAGATCCACTTCGCCCAGCGTGGGCAGGAATCGATATGCATCGGCGATGATCAGCGGCGTGCCGCTGTAGTCGACGTCGAGGCGGTAGTCGAGGAGGTCCAGGAAGGGCAGCGCTACCCCGAAAAGTCCGGACCCGAGGTCGGCCATCGGGTGCAGCTCGTCGCCCACCACCGCGGCCACCGCGGTGGCGCCAGGTTTGAACGCGCGAATGACGGTGTGTCCCTTGCCGCCCGGGTTGGCATACTCGTGCGCGCCGAGAATCGAATGCGGATTGTGGTGGGTGCCCGCCACCAGTCTGGCGAGATCGGCGGCATCCGGTTTCAGGAAGGTCGCGGGTGTGGTCACGGGCGGAACACCAAGTGCGTGCGGGCCGACTCGCGGACCTGCGGCAGATTCAGGATGTGCGCCACTTGCCGAGAAGGTGTCAGGGGGTCCAGTCGCACATAGTTGGCTTGGCCCCAGCGGTATTGCTCGCCGGTGAGCTCGTCACGCACCCAGAACGTTTCATGCCAATCGAGGCCGAGTGCGGGCAGGTCGAGCCAGATGGTGCCGTCCTCGGCCCCGAAGGGGTTGAGATTCACCACGATCAGGACGGCATCGCCGGTTACCGGGTCGAACTTGGAGT
Source organism: Mycobacteroides chelonae (assembly GCF_016767715.1). Lineage (NCBI taxonomy): Bacteria > Bacillati > Actinomycetota > Actinomycetes > Mycobacteriales > Mycobacteriaceae > Mycobacteroides > Mycobacteroides chelonae. The sequence goes on from NZ_CP050145.1 coordinate 1,507,096, forward strand.
ACGCCAGCAGGGCGTCGTTCTCGACGTGGTGGAAGGTGATGTTGCGCAGCTGTTGCAGTGCCGGATGTAGCCGGCGGATCTCGTTGAGTCGGGTGATGAATGGCTCCAATGATTCGCCGCGCGCGGCAGCTCCCTTGTAATCGCGGGGACGTAGCTGGTACTTCTCCGAGTCCAGGTACTCCTCGCTGCCTTCGCGCAACGGGACGTGTTCGTAGAGTTCGTATCCGGAGTACACGCCCCAGGTCGGGCTCAAGGTGCCGGCGAGGACCGCTCGGATGGCGAACATGCCCGGGCCGCCGTACTGAAGGCTCGCGTGCAAGATGTCCGGGGTGTTGACGAAGAGATTCGGGCGTGCCACGTCCGCCTGCGCGGCGATCTCTCGGCCGAACTCGGCGATCTCGGATTTGGCGGTGCGCCAGGTGAAGTAGGTGTACGACTGGGTGAAGCCGAGCCGGGCCAGACCGTAGAGCCGAGCCGGGCGAGTGAACGCCTCGGACAGGAACAACACGTCGGGATCGGCCGCCTTGACCTCGCCGATCAACCATTGCCAGAAGTCCGGTGGCTTGGTGTGCGGATTGTCTACCCGAAATATTTTGACGCCGTGGGCAATCCAGTGCTGCACGACACGCAGCACCTCGGTGTACAGCCCGGCAGGGTCGGTGTCGAAGTTCAGGGGATAGATGTCCTGGTACTTCTTGGGAGGATTTTCCGCGTAGGCGATGGTGCCGTCGGGAAGTTCGGTGAACCACTCGGGATGCGCGCTGACCCATGGGTGATCCGGTGCGCACTGCAGTGCCAGGTCCAGCGCCACTTCCAGGCCCAGCTTGCGCGCGGTGGACACGAACCGGTCGAAGTCCTTGAGGGTTCCCAGCTCGGGGTGGATCGTGTCGTGACCTCCCGCAGCACTGCCGATGGCCCACGGCGAACCGACTTCACCGGGCTCGGCGATCGGATTGTTGTTGCGGCCCTTACGGTTGATCTCGCCGATCGGATGCACCGGCGGTAGATACACCACATCGAATCCCATCGCGGCGACCCGTGCGAGGTCGGCCCCGGCGGTCGCCAGCGTGCCGTGCATGGGCCGTCCGTCCGGTCCCACTCCGCCGGTGGAACGCGGGAACAGCTCGTACCAGGAGCCGTACAACGCCCGAGTGCGGTCAACCCAGATACCGTATTGGGTTCCGCGAGTGAGCAGATCGCGCAGCGGGAACTCGGCGAGCAGTACCTGTACCTCATCGGAGAGCGCATGCTTAAACCGCGTTCCCGGGTCGTCCTGAGTGCGCAGCGCTTCCGCTGAGGCCAGCAGCGGCCCCCGACGTTTCCGTGGCACTCCGGCCGCAGCACGTTCGAACAGGCGCGCACCGATCTCCAGATCGTTGGCCAACTCGGCAGCGCCCTGCCCCGCTTCCAGTTTGGCCTCGACGTTGTGGCGCCAGGTTGCGATCGGGTCGCCCCATCCGTCGACCCGGAAGGTCCACAGCCCCTCCCGGTCCGGGACGAAGCTGGCATGGAATCGATCGAGCGCCCCACCCGGCTGCATGGGGATATGCAGCGGTTTGATTCGTGTCGCGCTGGTGTCCTTCTCGCGGGGCGCCGAGATCCGGCGCAACGGCCCCTCGGAGAGCTGCGGGTAGCTGGGCCCGAGGCAGCGCACCACCAGTGTCGCGGAGACGGCCTCATGGCCTTCACGCCAGACGGTTGCCGCCACGGGGACGACCTCACCCACGACGGCCTTGGCCGGATAGCGCCCACCGGAGATCGCGGGGGCGACATCATCGATGCCTATGCGTCCGGTCACCACGTCCACCGTAGTAGACGGGCCCCTGCGGTGCGGTGCAGAAGCGCTACCAGAGGCTTCGCCGGTACGCCGGTGATCGGCGCGAGCGTGTGAGACGGAACCTCCACAGCATCGCGTATCGGTACGGAATTTCCGCCGGGCATGCGATCCACCGAAATCTCAGTAAAGTTCTGAAGGGTGAAAGCCCTACGTCGATTCACGGTTCGTGCCCATCTTCCGGAGCGGTTGGCGGCGCTGGGCGAGTTATCCAACAACCTGCGCTGGTCGTGGCATCAACCCACCCGGGATCTCTTCGCCGATATCGATCAGCAGCTGTGGGAGCAGACCAACCACGATCCGGTTGCGGTCATGGGGTCGGTCCCGGCGCAACGGCTCGATGAGCTGGCTGCCGACGATGGTTTCGTCGACAGGGTGGCTGCCCTGGCGGGTGATCTTCATGACTATCTGAATCGCCCCATGTGGTACCAGCGTCAGCTGGAGCGGGACGGTGAAGAGGGCGCCGAGAGCAGCGGTCTGCCCGCCGCGATCGCGTACTTCTCGATGGAGTTCGGCGTCTCGGAGGTGTTGCCGAACTACTCCGGCGGTTTGGGCATCCTGGCCGGCGATCACCTCAAGGCCGCCTCCGATCTGGGCCTGCCGCTCGTCGCGGTGGGGTTGCACTACCGGTCGGGATACTTCCGGCAGTCGCTGACCGCCGACGGCTGGCAGACCGAGCAGTATCCGCTGATCGACCCGGCCGGTCTGCCGTTGCGCTTACTGGCTCATGACGATGGCACCCCGATCCTCATCACGGTGCCGATGCCGCAGGACCGGGTGCTCTCGGCGCGCATCTGGGTTGCTCAGGTGGGCCGGATTCCGCTGCTGCTCTTGGATTCCGATATCGCGGAGAACGATCGGGAATTGCGCTACGTCACCGACCGGCTATACGGCGGCGACCAGGACCACCGCATCAAGCAGGAAATCCTGGCCGGTATCGGCGGAGTGCGTGCCATTCGTGCGTATGTCACCTCCTCCGGCGCGCCATCTCCCGAGGTGTTTCACACCAATGAGGGTCACGCCGGGTTCCTGGGGCTCGAGCGCATTCGCGAGTACATCGGGCAGCACGGACTGGACGTCGAAACTGCCCTGACGGTGGTCCGATCCAGCACCGTGTTCACCACGCACACACCGGTTCCCGCCGGAATCGACCGCTTCCCGGTGGACTTGGTGCGTCGATACTTCGGGGAATCCGGTGATTCCACGCTGCTGCCCGGTGTGCCGGTGGACCGCATCATCGCCCTGGGCGCGGAGGACGACCCCTCCACGTTCAACATGGCTCATATGGGGCTGCGGCTGGCGCAGCGCGCCAACGGTGTATCGCTTCTGCACGGCCAGGTGAGCCGGTCGATGTTCAACGGGCTGTGGCCGTCATTCGACGCCGCCGAGGTACCTATCGGATCGATCACCAACGGCGTGCATGCGCCCACTTGGGCAGCACCGCAATGGCTGGAGCTGGGCCAGCAGCTCGTCGGTGCCGAGGCGTTCAACGACGCCAGTGGATGGGAGCGCATCCACGAGGTAGACCCCGGACACATCTGGTGGATCCGATCACAGTTGCGTGAGCAGCTGATTCAGGATGTGCGACGGCGGATACGTGCCTCGTGGCTGCAGCGCGGCGCGGCTGAGGCCGAGTTGGGCTGGGTGGACGACGCGTTCGACCCGGGTGTGCTGACCATCGGATTCGCCCGCCGGGTCCCGACGTACAAACGGCTCACGCTGATGCTGCGTAACCCGGAACGGCTGCGTGAGCTACTCCTGGACGAGAAGCATCCGGTGCAGCTGATCGTGGCCGGTAAATCGCATCCTGCCGACGACGGCGGTAAGGGGCTCATCCAGCAGATCGTCAGGTTCGCCGATCAGGCGGACGTGCGGCACCGGATCACCTTCCTTCCCGACTACGACATGTCCATGGCCCGCTATCTGTACTTCGGCTGCGACGTGTGGTTGAACAATCCGCTGCGTCCGCTCGAGGCGTGCGGGACCTCGGGGATGAAGAGCGCACTCAACGGCGGGCTCAACCTATCTATCCGTGACGGGTGGTGGGACGAGTGGTACGACGGCGAAAACGGTTGGGAAATACCGACGGCCGACGGAGTCACCGACGACACCCGGCGCGATGACCTGGAGGCCGCGGCGCTTTATGAGCTGCTGGCGCAAAAGGTGGCGCCCAAGTTCTATGAGCGCGATGAGCATGGCACGCCGCAGCGTTGGGTCGAGATGGTTCGGCACACCCTGGAGAAGCTGGGTCCAAAGGTTCTGGCATCCAGGATGGTTCGCGATTACACCGTCGGCTACTACGCTCCCGCGGCCCAGTCGTTGCGTGCCACCGTCGGAGCCGATCATTCGTTCGCGCCGGCCAAGGAGCTGGCGCGCTATCGCGAACGAGTGCAGCAGGTATGGCCCTCGCTGGTCATCACCGATGTCGACAGTTCGGGCCTGCCGGACACCCCGCTGCTGGGATCACCGTTGACGCTCACCGCGTCGGTTCAGCTTTCCGGGCTGGCGCCCTCGGAGGTCGCCGTGCAGGCGGTGATCGGGCGAGTGGACCTGGACGACAAGCTATCCGAATCGGTGATTGTCCCGATGGCGCACACCGGCAGTCGTGACGGTGGGGTGGAGACCTTCTCCACCACGACCACCTTGCCGGTGTCCGGGTCGGTGGGATACACGGTGCGGGTGCTTCCGCATCATCCGCTGCTGGCCGGTGATAGCGAGCTGGGTCTGGCGGTGCTGGCCGCCAGTGACCTGGAGCACTAACGGCACGACTTACCCGTAGCGGGTGAGGCAGCGGTCCGTCGATCCGGCGACTCCGTCTCGGAAGGCATCGATCCGGGAGAAGCCCGCCGGGACGGTGGTCCCGTTGACATCACTGGCCACGATGCCGTTGGTGAGCAGCCCCGATACCGCCTCATCGAGGTCCTCCGCGGTGAGCACCATCGGGTTCGGCGCATCGTCGGGTGTGGTGGGTTTGGCCATCGCCGCCGACGCGACACCCGTTAGGCATGCGGTGCGTAGCGCGCTCTGCCCGTTGTCGAGCGGCAGGCCCTGTTGATTCTCGACCGCTAGTGCGTAACGCGAGATGACCATCGAGTACGCGGTGAAATCGCCGGTTACCTGCCCCTGATCGTGCGTGGGTCGGGCCAGGGCGGTCAACCGCGGCAGATCGAGAGCCACCGTGTTGGAGTCCGGGCAGTAGACCGCTGCCACATCTCTTGTGCGGCGTCCGGATTCGTCGCATGCGGCCCCCGACACCGAGAGCCGCGGTGGTGCGGTGTCGAGCGCCGGGCCGTAAATTGCTCCGAGCACCGTCATCAGGGTGCGCAGGGCGTCGACCGAGACCGGCAGGCCTTCCGATCGGCCGTGCGGGAGGTTCTCGGGGAGTCCACCGGCTCGCTTGGCGATCTCCGCCCTGTCGATCTGGGTGCACGCGGTCGCGCCGTCGACGAATCCGCGTTGGAAGGCCGAGACCCGCTCGAATGCCGATCCATGCGCATCGATTACGCCGCCTGCCTCAATCGGATCGTCTCGGAACGCGATCAGCGCCGCGATGACTTTGTTGAGGCCCTCGCTGGTGCTCAATGTGAAACGTGGCGAGCTGCCCTGCGCTACCCAGCGCAGATATGTCCCGGCCAGGCAATCCGCCATCTGCTCGCTGACCAGTGTCTGTGTCTGAGGGTCCACCATCTTCGCCTGGTGCGTCAGGGCATGCCCGTACTCGTGGGCCAGCGTCATGGGTACCGCCATGGGGCCGAACATCCGCACCAGCTTGGGCAGCAGCGCGCCGCGGTCCCACCCCAGGCTGTTCTGGCTGATGCAGTAACCGGCGTTGTCGAAGCCGATCGTGAGGTTGTTGCAGAACTTCGCGATGTCGCGGCCCACACTGTTCCAAGATGTCAACGAATCGACCGGATGAAACGGGGCCCAGAAGCTCTTCGGATAGGCCTCCTGCCAGAAATCCTCGATATCGGCGACTGCGTTGACGGCAAGGCGGTCCATCTCGCCGTCGTCGCCGCCGCGCACGGCTCTGTGCGCCGGTTTGGGGTGCGGGCGCAGCCCGGAAGGACCGTCTACAGCGGGAAGCCCGGCAACTTGATACGCATTGCCGAGCTGTGAAATCGGAACGCCCTCAATATTATTCGTGCAGGTCGAGAGTGTCAGGGCCAGGAGGGCGCAGCAGCCCAGGACTACCGTCGGCGTGTGATTCCACCTGTCCGGAAGCGACATGGCCGTCTCTCTGTAGCGGCTATCCCCGTGTGCGGGTGCCCTCTCCAGCATAGGTCGCATCGTGCTTGGTCGTCAGTCGTTGCAGCGCCGCGGTGACTACCGACAAGTCGTGTGTCGACCAGAACGGTGGCAGCGATGCGCGCAGGAATCCGCCATAACCCGCCGTGGCCATCCGTGAATCAAGCACCGCGACAACGCCTCTGTCCTGTGCGCCGCGCAACAGCCGGCCGGTGCCCTGGGCCAGCAGTAACGCCGCCTGGGTGCCCGCCACCGCCATGAACCCATTGCCTCCGCGCGCGCTGATTGCCCGCTGCCGGGCCGCCCGAAGCGGATCGTCGGGGCGGGGGAATGGGATTCGGTCGATGAGAACAAGCGACAGCGACGGTCCGGGTACGTCGACTCCCTGCCACAGCGACAGCGTCCCGAACAACGAGGTTTGTGGGTCCGCGCTGAACTGTTCGACCAGAATCGATGTCGCGTCGTCTCCCTGGCACAGCACCGGGGTGTCGAGCCGCGTCCGCATTTCCTCGGATGCCTCTTTGGCGGCACGCATCGAGGAAAACAGCCCCAGGGTGCGTCCTCCCGCGGCGCGGACCAGAGTCTCGATCTCGTTGAGCGTCGCCGCACCGACGCCATCGCGCCCCGGGGCGGGAAGGTGCCGCGCCAGGTAGAGAATGGCGGATTTCTCATGCTGGAACGGGGATCCGACGTCGATGCCGTGCCAGACGGCCTTGGCTTCGGTATTCGTGTCTGTGCTGGGCACCCGGGCAGGCAGGCCCCAGGAGGCGGCCATGGTGTCGAACTTGCCCCCGAGGACCAGAGTGGCCGAGGTGAGGACAACGGTGCGCTGCCCGAACAGGCGGGTGCGCAGCAGCCCGGCGACCGACAGCGGGGCGATCCGCAGTACCGGACGCACCGTGCCGCGGTTGTCCTCGTGATCGAGCCACACCACGTTGGGGCGTGCCGTGATGTCCGGTTCGGCCCAGCAGGCCAGCGTCAGGGATGCGGCATCGACGATATCGTCCAGTGCGGCAACTGCTTCGGTGCGTGCGGCGGCAGTGGCGGGGTCGGTGGACTGGCCGGTGGGGATCTCGGTGCGTGCGGCGGCCGCGGCGTCGCGCAGCGCGGTGAGGTAGGTGACGGTCTCCTCGTCCGCGCGGTCGATGGTGCCGGGCCTGCTGTCGTGGATCAGCGAAGAGAAGGTTGCCGAGCTGGCCTCGAAACGGCTCGCCGTTTCTGGTGACACCAGGCGGCCTATCCGCCGGATGGTGACAGTCAGCCCGACTGCCGAGAGTTCTTGGGTGGCAACACTTGTCACCCGGTCGACGAGGTCGTGCGCCTCATCGACGATCACCGCGTCATGCTCGGGCAGGATGTTTATGTCGGCAATGGCGTCGATGGCCAGCAGTGCGTGGTTGGTGACCACCACATCCGACTGTCCGGCGTCGAGCCGGGCCAGTTCGGCGAAGCATTCGGTGCCGAACGGGCACCGGGTGGCGCCGAGGCATTCGCGTGCCGACACGCTGACCTGCGACCAGGAGCGATCGGGAACGCCGGGTTTGAGTTCATCGCGGTCCCCGGTCTTGGTGGTCTCCGCCCAGTCGTTGAGACGCTGTACGTCGCGGCCGAGCGCGCTGGCCGCGAAGGGCTCGAACAACGTGTCGGGTGCTTCCTGATCGGATGCTGCGCCGTTGTGCAATTTGTTGAGGCAGAGGTAATTTCCACGGCCCTTCAGGATGGCGAATCTGGGCTTGCGGGCCAGTGAGGGTGCCAACGCCTCCGCCAACCGGGGCAGGTCACGATCCACGAGCTGGCGTTGCAGCGCGATGGTGGCGGTGGATACCACGACCGGGGATGACTCCTCGATGGCGTGGGCAAGGGCCGGTACCAGGTATGCCAGCGACTTGCCGGTGCCGGTGCCGGCCTGGACCACCAGGTGCTCGCCGCTATGCAGGGAGTGCTCGACGGCCGTGGCCATCGTGAGCTGTCCGGCGCGTTCGGTTCCACCGAGCGCGGTGACGGCCGTGGCAAGCAGGCCCGTGGCAGACATGGGCGTGTCGGTGTTCTTCAGCGGACTACCTCGACGCCGGCGGCCCGGAGCTCACCCAGGGCGCGATGTATTGATTGTTCTTCAATGCCAACGGCATACGCGGTGAGTACGCGGGTATGCAGCCCCTGTCGGGCCGCGTCGCGCGCGGTGGCGGCCACGCAGTGGTCGGTGGCGATGCCCACCACGTCGACGCTGTCCAGATCCCGTTTCTGCAGCCACGAAGCCAGCGTGGTGCCATCCGCGCAGGCGCCCTCGAAGCCCGAATACGCGGCGGAGTACTCGCCTTTGGAGAACACCTCGGCGACCGGGGTGAGGTCGAAGTCGGGGTGAAAGTCGGCGCCGGGTGTGCCGACCCTGCAATGCGGCGGCCAGCTTGTCGCGAAGTCCGGTGTCTGGGAGAAATGGTCGCCGGGGTCGATGTGAAAGTCGCGCGTCGCGACCACCGCATCGTACGCACCGGATGCGGTGAGGTCGTTGAGCTTCTGGGCCAGCGCTGTTCCGCCGGACACGGGCAGCGAGCCGCCCTCGCAGAAGTCGTTTTGCACGTCGACGACGATAAGCGCCCTGCCCATGGATCGACGGTACCCCCGCCGGTACTCAGTCGAAGATGTCAGACACGTGACGGCCCATGCGTGAGATGTAGTCGATGAGCTCGTCGCGGCTGATGGCCAGATCTCCGCGCAGATAATCGATGATGGCGCCGGAGGCCGCGCCGACAAGCGACACCGATAGGAAGCGGCGCCGTCCCGGATCGTCGACGTCGATCAGTGCCTTCTCGGCAAGTGAGGCGAAGGCCATCGAGCCCGCGAACCCGACACTGCCCAGTATGGGTTCGGTGAACGGCGCGAGCATCATGATGCGTCCGTAGGCGGGGTTGTCGACGGTCGCCCCGATGAAGGTCTCCACCGCGCGGGTTTCTAAATCGTCTCCCTCGGCGGCGAATTCGGTGACGACGCGCATCACGGATTCGAGGACGTCTTGGTACACCGCACGCACGAAGTCGTCGCGGTCACCGAATTCCTCATAGAAGTTGCGCTCCGATACGCCGGAAGACCTGCAGACCGTGCGGATGGTCAGCGCCGGGCCGTCGATGGCGCCGAGCGCCGCGATACCCGCATCGAGCAGTGCCCGCCGACGCGTCGCTCGCCGCTCAGCGGGAGTGGTTCCCGCCCATTGCCTTCTGGCTGCCATGTGTCCTCCGGCCAGGAATTATCCCACCAATCGGGTGGTGATCGCAGGATCCCCGTGCGAAAGGCCCAGCCCCTCCCACGGCAGGCTCAGTAATCCCGTGCGTACCCGGTCTCTGGCGTCGTCGAGAGAGTCGGAGGTGACAGGCGCGCCTCCGCGCACCAGCGGGGTGGTCAGTACCCGGTGCGGCTCCATCACGGTGGGTTGACCGGCGGCCGCGCGATACACCACTTCCTCGGTGACGGTGCCGGTCGGCTTGGCGGTGCGCAGCGCACACTTGTGGCCGCCATGTGATTCCTTGTGGCTACTGCGTTTTGCCACCGGGATACCGTCGATCTCGACGAGTTTGTAGACCATGCCGGCCGCTGGGAACCCCGATCCGGTTACCACCGAGGTGCCGACACCGTAGATGTCGACGGGTTCGGCGCGCAGTGCCGCGATGGAGTACTCGTCGAGGTCCCCGGAGACGACAATGCGGGTCCGGTGCGCACCCAGCCCGTCGAGTTGTGCCCGAACCTGCCGGGCCAGCATGCCCAGATCTCCCGAGTCGATGCGCACCGCCCCGAGCTCGGGCCCGGCGACGGCGATGGCGTTGTCGACCCCGGTGGTGATGTCGTAGGTGTCCACCAGCAGGGTGGTGGACACCCCGAGCGCCTCGACCTGCGCGCGAAATGCCTCACGCTCGGCCTCGCTGGGGCTCATGCCGTCCTTGGCGTGGAGCAGAGTGAAGGCGTGCGCGGCGGTGCCGCGGGCGGGCACACCATAGCGGCGGTGGGCCTCCAGGTTGGACGTCGATTCGAATCCCGCGAGATAGGCGGCGCGGGCGCAGGCTACCGCCGCCAGTTCGTGGGTGCGCCGTGAGCCCATCTCGATAAGCGGACGGCCTGCTGCGGCCGACACCATTCGGGCGGCGGCAGAGGCGATGGCACTGTCGTGGTTCAGGATCGACAGTGCCAGGGTCTCCAGAATGACGCATTCGGCAAAGGTTCCCCGCACCGTGAGCACCGGGGATCCCGGGAAGTAGAGCTCACCCTCGCGGTAGCCGTCGATGTCGCCACTAAATCGATATGCGGCCAGGTACTGGAGTGTGTCCTCGTCCAGAAAGTCGGACAGCGATTCCAATTCTTCCGATCCGAATCGGAATTCGGCAAGCGCCTCGAGCAATCGGGTGGTGCCGGCGACGACGCCGTAACGGCGGCCGTCCGGCAATCTCCTGGCGAACACCTCGAACGTGGCCTGACGTCCCGCGGTGCCGTCACGCAGTGCGGCGGCAAGCATGGTGAGCTCGTACTTGTCGGTGAGCAATGACGTATGCAGGTGCGCCATGTGCGCCACGTTAGCGGGATACCCGGGCGCGTGAACGGGTCCCGAGAGGCTCCGGGGAGACGGGGAACCCGAACTTCATGCTGACAGAGTTCGCGGCCCCGGTATTCTGGGGCCATGGGTGCGCCGGCGCGAGCCTTGCCAGGGACTACCGCAGAGAGGTCTGTCGAACATGTCGACGAGACCCAGTCGCCGTGGGTCACCATCGTGTGGGATGACCCGGTAAACCTGATGAACTATGTCGCTTACGTGTTCCAGCAGCTGTTCGGCTACAGCGAGAGCGAGGCCACCAACCTGATGCTGCAGGTTCACCACGAGGGCAAGGCTGTGGTGTCCTGCGGGGCGCGTGAGTCGATGGAGATCGACGTCAGCAAGCTGCACGCCGCCGGTCTGTGGGCCACTCTGCAGCAGGATCGTTGAGCCGCTGATCCGTGCGAAAGTGGAAGCGCGTCAACGCGTCTGATGGGGTTCGGCTGCGTTCTGAGATGGAGCCGCACGAGGCGGCGCTCGTACAGTCGATGGTCACTTCCATGCTGGCGATGCTCGATGAGCGCGAATCGTCAGCGCCCAACGACGAGTTGGCACAGCTGACCGGCATCCGTACCGGGAACACCGCGGCGCCCTCCGATGTCACTCTTGGGCGGTTGCTTCCGGACTTTCACCGCCCCGACCAGGACGGCACCAGCAGTCTCGAGGCGGTGAGCGGACTCAACAGCGCACTGCGCAGCCTCTATGAACCGGAGATCATCGACGCCAAACGTGAGGCGGGTCAACGGCTGTTGCGCACGCTTCCCCTGGAGGGCGGGCGCTTCGAGCTGTCCGAGGACGACGCGCGCGCATGGCTGACCGCATTGAATGACGTGCGCCTGGCGCTGGGGGCGATGCTCGGGATCGACAGCGACGGGCCGCAGGAGTTGCCCGCAGACGATCCGATGGCGGGGCATATGGACATTTACCACTGGCTGACCGTGATGCAGGAGTTGTTGGTGCTCGCGTTGATGGGGAAGTCGGCGGTATGAGCCTGTTCTCGGGTGCGATCACCGACGTTCCGGGAATGCTGGTGGGACATGACCAGCGCGTGGATGCCGACGCCGAACTCGGATCGGGCTGGGCCACCGGCACCACCGTGGTGCTGGCGCCGCCGGGGACGACCGGTGCGGTCGATGTGCGCGGCGGAGCTCCGGGAACGCGTGAATCCGATCTGCTCGATCCGGCCAACACCGTCTGCACGGTCGACGCCATTGTGCTCAGCGGCGGCAGCGCCTACGGACTGGCCGCCGCCGATGGGGTGATGCGCTGGCTGGAGGAGCAGGGCAGGGGAGTGGCCCTGCAGGGCGGTACCGTGCCCATCGTCCCGGGAGCAGTCATCTTCGATCTACCGGTGGGCGCCTGGAAGAGTCGTCCCGACGCCGAATTCGGTTACCGGGCAGCAGAACTCGCAAGCGATACGCCCGAATGGGGTGCCGTGGGTGCCGGTGTCGGCGCGCGAGCCGGCACTCTCAAGGGCGGTGTCGGCTCCGCGAGTGCGGATCTGGGTAATGGGATTGTGGTCGGTGCCGTGATCGTGGCGAACCCGGTTGGACTGGTGATCAATCCGTCGACAGGGCTGCCGTGGGACCCCGCCTGTGCGCCGGAACTCGGCGCGCCTCCGGCAAGCCAGATCGCGGCGCTGGCCGCGTTGCCCGACAAATCGGTCTCGTTGAACACCACGATCGGCGTGGTGGCGACCAACGCCCCGCTGAGCAAGGCGCAATGCCGCCGGGTGGCGATCGCTGCCCACGACGGGTTGGCACGGGCGATCAGGCCCGCGCATACCCCGATGGACGGTGACACGCTGTACGTGCTGGCGACCGGGACCGGCGAGGGCGATGCCGAGGCTCTCACCATTTCGGTGGGGATTGCCGCCGCCGACTGTGTGGAGCGTGCCGTGGTGCGGGCCGTGGTGGGCGCCGTGAGTGTGGCCGGAATACCCGCATATCGTGACATGTTGCCAGGAGCGTTTTCGTAATCGTCCGAGACGGCCAAGAGGGAAGCAGGAAAGACAGTGCTGGTAGTTCGCGCCGACTTGGTCGACGCCATGGTCAAGCATGCTCGCGCCGATCATCCCGATGAGGCTTGCGGTGTACTGGCCGGTCCGGAGGGTTCCGATCGTCCCGAGCGACACGTTGCCATGATCAACGCCGAGCGGTCTCCTACTTTTTATCGCTTTGATTCCGGTGAGCAGCTTCGGGTTTGGCGGGCGATGGATGACGCCGATGAGGTGCCGGTGGTTATCTATCACTCGCACACCGCGACCGAGGCCTACCCCAGCCGTACTGATATCAACCTGGCCGCAGAACCCGATGCCCACTACGTTTTGGTGTCCACTCGCGATCCTGAGCAGCACGAACTGCGCAGCTACCGGATCGTCGACGGGGTGGTCACCGAAGAGGAGATTTCCGTTGTAGACCAATACGTCGAGCAGTACTAGAGAAAAGGAATATCCACCGTGTCGATTCAAGTATCGATTCCCACGATCCTGCGTACGCACACCGGTGGCGAGAAGCGCGTCACGGCAACGGGTTCCACGCTGCAAGCGGTGATCGCGGACCTGGAATCCAACTATTCCGGGATCTCCGACCGGCTGGTTGACGACGGTAAGTTGCACCGTTTCGTCAACATCTACGTCAACGACGAGGACGTGCGGTTCTCGGGTGGGCTGGACACCGAGATCGCCGATGGCGATTCGGTCACCATCCTGCCCGCCGTGGCCGGTGGCTAGCGGCGCATGACCCGATACGACTCGTTGCTCCAGGCCCTCGGGAACACGCCGCTGGTCGGGTTGCAGAGGCTGTCCCCGGCCTGGGACGGCGATCCGCATGTGCGGCTGTGGGCCAAGCTGGAGGACCGCAATCCGACCGGCTCCATCAAGGACCGGCCTGCCCTGCGCATGATCGAACAGGCCGAGCAGGACGGGCTGCTGGAACCGGGAGCCACGATTCTGGAACCCACCAGCGGTAACACCGGAATCTCGATGGCGATGGCCGCGCAGCTCAAGGGTTACAAGATGATCTGCGTGATGCCGGAGAACACCTCCATCGAGCGACGCCAGTTGCTTGAGCTGTACGGCGCTCAGATCATCTTCTCCCCGGCCGAAGGTGGCTCCAATACCGCCGTCGCCACTGCCAAAGAGCTTGCCGCGCAAAATCCTTCGTGGGTGATGCTGTACCAGTACGGCAACCCGGCGAATGCCGCCGCGCACTATCACGGCACCGGCCCGGAGATTCTGGCCGACCTGCCCGAGATCACCCACTTCGTTGCCGGGCTGGGCACCACCGGAACCCTCATGGGTACCGGACGGTTCCTGCGGGAGAACGTGCCCGGGGTGCACATTGTTGCCGCCGAGCCGCGCTATGGCGAGGGCGTCTACGCACTGCGCAACATCGACGAGGGATTCGTGCCCGAGTTGTATGACCCCGAGGTGCTCACCACCCGCTTTTCGGTGGGGTCGTTCGACGCGGTGCGCCGTACCCGCGAGTTGGTGCAAGTGGAAGGCATCTTCGCGGGCATCTCGACCGGCGCGATTCTGCACGCGGCACTCGGCATGGCGGCCAAGGCCGTCAAGGCGGGCGAGCGCGCGGACATCGCATTCGTGGTGGCCGATGCGGGCTGGAAGTATCTGTCGACCGGCGCCTACGCCGGTACCGTGGATGACGCAGAGGACGCGCTGGAAGGGCAGTTGTGGGCATGACGGGATACCAGGGTGGCCCGGAGGGGTTCCATCCAGCCCGTCCCGAGCGGTCCAGACGGCCACAGTGGGTCACCGGCGGAATCCTGGTGGTCTCGTTCGTCGCGTTGCTTTATGTCATCGAAGGCATCGATACGGTTACCGGGCACCAACTCGACGAGAACGGCATCCGGCCGCTGGAGGCCGATGGTCTGGACGGCATCCTGTTCGCGCCCCTGCTGCATGCGAATTGGGGCCACTTGGTTGCCAACACGGTGCCCGCGCTCGTGCTGGGTTTCCTGGCCGCGGCCGCCGGGCTCGGACGCTTCCTGCTGGCAACCGCGATCATCTGGGTTCTCGGCGGGATCGGCACGTGGCTGATTGGCAACCTCGGCTCGCCCTACGAGACCAATCACATCGGGGCGTCGGGGCTGATCTTCGGCTGGCTCACCTATGTGATTGTCCGAGGATTCTTCAACCGCCGCGTGGGACAGATCCTCATCGGTGTCGTCGTGATCGTCCTCTACGGGGGTGTGCTGTGGGGTGTGCTGCCCGGACAGTTCGGGGTGTCCTGGCAAGGGCACCTGAGTGGGGCTATCGCCGGCGTGCTGGCCGCCTATTGGCTCTCGGGTAGGGAACGCAAGGCGAAGGCTGCACGTGGTCCTGGGGCGCCACCAAGGCTGTCGACATGACGGGCACCGGCGCCGCTCTCGAGGGTCTTGGCGCAAGCGGCGCTTCGCCGATCGGGATATTCGATTCCGGAGTTGGCGGACTGACCGTCGCGCGGGCCATCATCGACCAGCTGCCCGACGAGGACATCATTTACGTCGGTGATACGGGTAACGGGCCATATGGTCCGCTGACCATTCCGGAGATCCGCCGGCATGCGCTGGCCATTGGCGACGACCTTGTCGGACGCGGGGTGAAAGCCCTGGTGATTGCCTGTAATACGGCCTCGGCGGCATGCCTGCGTGACGCTCGTGAACGCTATGCGCCGGTGCCGGTCATCGAGGTGGTGTTGCCTGCGGTGCGCCGCGCCGTGCACACCACGCACAACAACAAGATCGGTGTCATCGGAACAGCGGCGACCATCGCATCGGGTGCGTATCAGGATGCGTTCGCGGCCGCGCGGGATACCGAGATCACGGCGGTGGCGTGTCCGCGTTTCGTTGACTTCGTCGAGCGTGGCATCACCAGCGGGAGGCAAGTGCTGCAGCTCGCCGAGGGCTATCTGGAGCCGCTACAGCGGGCTCAGGTCGACACCGTGGTGCTGGGTTGCACGCACTATCCGTTGCTGTCCGGGCTGATCCAGCTCGCCATGGGCGAGGATGTCACGCTGGTGTCCAGCGCCGAGGAAACTGCCAAGGACCTGCTGCGGGTGCTGTCGGAGAGGGATCTGTTGCGGCCGCATCCGGATAACCCGAGTGCCTCAGGTCCGAACCGCATTTTTGAGGCAACCGGTGACCCCGATGCGTTCCGCACCCTGGCGGCCAGATTCCTCGGTCCGGCTGTGACATCGGTGCAAACTCGAGCTAGCGGTGTTCCGGGTTACACCGAAATTGCAACACCTCTCTAACCCTGTGCCGAGACGCTTGCCGGACGTGGCAAGCTAGGGGCTGTGCGAGTCACCGTGCTCGGCTGCTCAGGCAGTGTCACCGGACCGGATTCACCGGCGTCTGGTTACCTTCTGACGGCACCGGATGCGCCACCGTTGGTCATCGACTTCGGTGGCGGCGTCTTGGGCTCTCTGCAACGGTTCGCCGACCCCGGATCGGTGTCCGTTCTGCTGTCGCACCTGCATGCCGACCACTGCCTGGACCTGCCTGGTCTGTTTGTGTGGCGCCGCTATCACCCGAATCCGCCCAAGGGCAAGGCCATCATGTACGGGCCCGCCGACACCCTGATTCGGGTGGGGGCCGCGTCGGCCGAGATCGGCGGTGAGGTCGACGACTTCACCGACATCTTCGACTTGTATGCGTGGAGTGAAGGTGTGCCCGTCGAATTCGGGTCGCTCACGGTGACACCCACACGGGTGGCGCATCCGCCGGAGTCATATGGACTGCGGATTGAGGACACGTCAGGTGCCGTCCTTGCCTACAGCGGTGACACCGGCATATGCGACGCGGTGGTCGAGCTGGCTCGCGATGCCGACGTGTTCCTGTGCGAGGCGTCGTGGACGCACATGCCGGGGCACCGCCCGCCGGATCTTCACCTGTCCGGCACCGAGGCGGGGCAGATCGCGGCCCGAGCAGGCGTGAAGGAACTGCTGCTGACCCACATCCCGCCGTGGACTTCGCGCGAGGATGTCATCGCCGAGGCGAAGTCGGCATTCGACGGGCCGGTGCGGGCCGTCGTCGCGGGGGAGACCATCGAGCTGTAGCTCTGCCGCTCACGCTCGGTACTTTCGCCGAGACGATAAGGTCGAGGGCGTGTCCAGACGAGAAGACGGCAGACAAGACGACGAACTGCGCCCGGTGACCATTACGCGGGGATTCACTTCGCACCCGGCGGGTTCGGTACTCATCGAGTTCGGTCAGACGCGGGTGATGTGCACCGCCAGCGCCACCGAGGGTGTGCCGCGCTGGCGCAAGGGTTCTGGACTGGGTTGGCTGACAGCCGAATACGCGATGCTGCCGGCCTCTACCCATACCCGCAGCGACCGTGAATCGGTCAAGGGGCGCGTAGGTGGCCGTACTCAGGAGATCAGCCGCTTGATCGGGCGTTCTCTTCGTGCGTGTATCGACTTGTCGGCATTGGGGGAGAACACCATTGCCATCGATTGTGATGTGCTGCAGGCCGACGGCGGGACTCGCACCGCGGCGATCACCGGTGCGTATGTAGCGCTCGCCGATGCGGTGACGTACCTGGCCGCGCACGGCAAGCTCGCCGATGATGAGCCACTGTCGTGTGCGATCGCCGCCGTGAGTGTTGGCGTGGTGGACGGCCGGGTGCGCGTAGACCTTCCCTACGAAGAGGATTCGCGCGCCGAGGTGGACATGAACGTGGTGGCCACCGACACGGGTACGTTGGTGGAGGTTCAGGGCACCGGTGAGGGCGCCACCTTCCCGCGTACGACGCTGGACAAGCTGCTTGACGCCGCCGTCGGCGCCGCCGAGGAACTGTTCGTTCTGCAGAAGGAAGCATTAGCCCTGCCGTATCCGGGTGTCCTGCCGGAGGCGCCACAGAAGAAGGCGTTCGGTTCGAAGTAGGCGGGGGCCATGAAAATACTTGTCGCCAGCCGTAACCCGAAGAAGCTCGCGGAGTTACATCGGGTGCTCGAGTCGTCAGGGATTACCGGGGTCGAACTGGTTTCGCTCGCCGACGTGCCTGAATACGAGGAAGTGCCAGAGACGGGCGCCAGCTTTGAGGACAACGCGCTCATCAAGGCGCGTGAGGGCGCACAACAGACCGGATTAGCCTGCGTCGCCGACGATTCCGGGCTTGCGGTAGATGCGCTGAACTGGATGCCCGGTGTGCTGTCTGCGCGCTGGGCGGGGCGGCACGGAGATGACGCTGCCAACACCGCACTGTTGCTCGCGCAGCTCTCCGATGTGCCTGACGAGCGCCGCGGTGCGGCATTCGTATCGGCGTGTGCGCTGGTGACTCCGGACGGCGAAGAGGTCGTCGTAGAGGGGCGCTGGAAGGGCTCGGTCGCGCGCGAACCCGCGGGGCAGAACGGCTTCGGCTACGACCCGATCTTCGTGCCGCGCGGCGGTCTGCGGACCGCAGCGGAAATGACGCCCGAAGAGAAGGATGCGGTATCGCATCGCGGACGGGCGCTGGCGGCGCTGCTCCCGATGCTGCGCAACCTGGTTAACCTCGGCCGGACCGCGCCGTAGTCTCCCCGGGGAGCAGCCCCCGCATTAGGGGGCTGCTCGCGGGGGTCAGGGCAGCAGGATCACCTTTCCGCGGGCATGGCCCGTCTGGACGTACTCATGGGCCTGGCGCGCTTCGGCCAACGGATAGATGCGATCGATGGTGACCTTGAGTTCGCCATTGCCCGCAAGGCGAATCAGCTCAGGGCGGGCGGCCAGACGGATCTCCGTGCCCGCATCGGCACCGGGGCCGCCGCCCAGTGCTTTGAAGCCATCGGTTGCGGCACGGCCGAATCCGGCGATCGTGGCGATACGGTCCTTGTCGGCAACGAGTGCCAATGAGACGTCGGCGGCTTCATCGGTGCCGACCAGATCGAGGGCTGCATCGACGGAGCCGATTGAGCTGACACGGTCTTGCAGTCCGGGGCCGTATTCGACCGGGATCGCTCCGTAGCCACGAAGCTGTTCGTGGCGGGCAGCGCTGGCGGTGGCGATCACGGTTGCACCGCGGGCCTTGGCGAGCTGGGTGGCCAACAGTCCCACGCCGCCCGCGGCACCGTGAATCAGAACAGTGTCCCCTTCGGTGACATTGGTGGCTTCCAATAGGTGGACCGCGGTCTGCCCGGTGAGCAGGAATCCGGCGGCCTCGTTGAAGGACAGACTCGCGGGCTTCTTGAACACCTGGTCTGCGGTGGTGACGATCTGGTTGGCGTAGCCACCGATCTGCCCCGCGGCGATGACGTCGTCACCGGGTTGGAACCCGTCGACACCCGGGCCGACGGCGGCGACAGTTCCAGAGATCTCGAGGCCGAGGCGCATGGGGATTGCGGCCGGGTCGGTGCCGAAGGCTCCCGAATACAGCTTCCAGTCGATGGGATTAACGCCGGCGGCTTTGACGTCGATGAGCACTTGGCCGTCGGCGGGGCCATCGATCGGCACCTCGCGGAACTCGAGTACATCGGATGCGCCATAGGCAGTGGCGACAACTGCATGTGTGGTGGTCATACCGCTATCAAAGTCGCATCGTCATGTCAGTATTCCTGACATTGGATATTTCTTTCGGCTAGATGCCGAACTGCTCCTTGACCTGCTTGGTGCGGTAATGCTCGACGATGAAACCGAGCAGCGGGATCGTGCCCGCGAGCAGCGTGCCGGCGGTGCGTGGCCACGGCCAGCGCACCTTGATGGCCAGATCGGTGGTGAAGATCAGGTACACGAAGTAGATCCACCCGTGCACGATGCCGATCCAGCTCGGCGGATGCGGTACGTGCTCAATGTATTTGAGCCACATTTCCCAGCAGAGGGCAATCAGCCACACACCGGTGGTCCAGGCCAGGATCCGGTAGCGCCACAGGGCGCCACGGATTTTCTCGACCGGCGTAGTCACGGCGGGCGTCTGGGGTGTGGCTTCGGGCTCGGTCACGGGGCAGGCTTCCTATCTTCTTCGGCCAGGGCGGCGAGGTAGGCGTTGTAGTCGGTCAGTGTGCGGTCGGCGGGATCCGGCTTCGCGGCGGCAGGGCGCTCAGGAAGCAGGCCCTCCGGTATTTC
Organism: Mycobacteroides chelonae; assembly: GCF_016767715.1. Taxonomy (NCBI): domain Bacteria; kingdom Bacillati; phylum Actinomycetota; class Actinomycetes; order Mycobacteriales; family Mycobacteriaceae; genus Mycobacteroides; species Mycobacteroides chelonae. The sequence goes on from NZ_CP050145.1 coordinate 1,526,787, forward strand.
GGTCACCCGGTCGCTGGGCGGCGGGGGCGGGCCCTCGTCCTCGTACTGCACGAAGCGGCGATAAGCCCAAATCACGAACGCCGCGAAAAGCGGCCACTGCAGGGCGTAGCCGAGGTTCTGGCCATCGCCGGTCACCGACTCGAATCGCTGGAACTGCCAGTAGGCCAGGCCCAGGAACGCGAGCGCACTGACGCCGACCAGCACGATGAGTGCCGGTCTCCGACGCCGTGTAGTGGACACCTCCTGACGGTACCGCGTGAGGTGGGGGCGGATGCCAACGCCCCTGGTCAGCGCTTCGGTCCGATGAACTCGTCGAGACGCGCGGTGGCAGCTTTGCGGTAGACGGAGACGACGTAGGTGGTCGATCGAGTCCAGGGGATGTCGAGGCTGTCGAGGGCTGCGGTGAAGAGGCCGAGGATGTCTTCCGAGCGGTTGGTGAAGTGATAGCGGATGCTGGCGACTCCGCGATCGTTGGCGACCACCCGACAGCCGTCGCTGTGAATCAGACCCCGGGCGAAATCCTCGGTGGCGTGATCGACGAGGTCCTGCTGCCAGGGCTCGAGGGCGATCTTGCGACTGTGCTTGCGGCCGGGGCCATGCTGAGGAAAGAGACAGGGCCAGTGTTTGGAGTAGTGAGAGACCTGCACACATCCCTTGGGGCACTGAACGATCGCGGCCTGCTGTCCAGGCATCAAGGCGTCGATGGCGACTCGGCACCGCTCGATGATGAGCGGATACTTGTGGTCCAAGGTGATCCTGAGACGCCAGCACCGTCTGTCCAGTGAGATGCACCCATCGCCCAGATAAAGGCCTAGGAGGTAGGCGTAGCTCTCTGCATGCAGCGAAGACCGTTCGTGAGCTACCCCACAGGCTGTCGAGTTGATAGATGCCCTCACTAGGACTCCAGGCCGGCGGCGCCAGTCTCTCACCGTCGGTCGAGGTATCCCTGTTTGACGTGCGATGGCACAGTCGTTCATCCCGGTCTCGATGAGTCGTTGGACTCGGCAAAACTCGTCTGCAGATCGCAAAGGGACTCCTCGAGGCGATTTGTGTTCGAACGTAACGAGGGCCTCTGACACCGAGGAGGTACGATCGGAACTCTGCGGGCGTGGCGAAATGGCAGCCGCGCGGGCTTTAGGTGCCCGTGTTCGTAAGAACGTGTGGGTTCGAGTCCCTCCGCCCGCACCAGAGATTCAGTGGGACCCGGTGCGCTCTCCGCGCGCCCGTAGACTTGAAATCGTGGTTCGCGCTGACGGTTTGCTTGATATCGACGATTGTCTGAATGCCGACGGAAACGTCGAACTGCCGCCCGGCACCACGCTGATATCCCTCATCGAGCGCAACATCAGGAACGTCGGGGACACCGTCGCCTATCGCTATCTGGACTTCACCACCTCCGAGGACGGCACCCGTATCGAGCTCACGTGGTCGCAGCTCGGGGTGCGTCTGAACGCGGTAGCCGCGACGCTGCAACGCCACATCGAACGTGGTGATCGGGTCGCCATTCTGGCTCCACAGGGTCTGGACTATGTCGTCGGATTCTTCTCGGCGATCAAGGCCGGCGCCATCGCGGTGCCGCTCTTCGCTCCCGAGTTGCCCGGCCACGCCGAGCGTCTGGATACCGCCCTCACGGACTGCAGGCCCACGGTGGTCCTGACGACCGCCCGCGCGCGTACGGTTGTCGAAGACTTCCTCAAAGAACGGGACACTCGCATCCTCGTCATCGACGAGATCCCCGATGAAGCGGGCGAGACCTTCGAGTACGTGCATCTTGTGGATGACGACATCTCGCATCTGCAGTACACCTCGGGTGCGACTCGACCTCCGGTCGGCGTGGAAATCACGCACCGCGCCGTCGGTGTCAATCTGACGCAGATGATCCTGTCGATCGACCTGCTGGATCGAAACACGCACGGCTGCAGCTGGTTACCGCTCTATCACGATATGGGTTTGTCCATGATCGGCTTTCCGACGGTCTATGGTGGTCACTCCACCCTCATGTCGCCGACGGCCTTCATCCGTCGGCCACAACGCTGGATCAAGGCGCTCTCCGACGGCTGCAAGGAAGGCCGCGTCATCACCGCCGCACCCAATTTCGCGTACGAGTACACCGCACAGCGCGGTGTGCCGAAGGACGGTGCGGACATCGACCTGGGCAACGTAGTGATGATCATCGGTTCCGAGCCGGTCAGCATCGATGCCATCCGCACCTTTGAAAAGGCCTTTGCGCCCTTCGGATTACCGTCGACCGCGTTCAAGCCCTCCTACGGCATTGCCGAGGCCGTCCTGTTTATTTCCAACATCGCACCGGATGCCGAACCCTCCGTCGTATACCTCGATCGTGCGCAGCTCGCCGAGGGCCGCGCGGTATCGACCGCTGTCGATGCACCCAACACCACTGTCCATGTGTCCTGTGGCCAACTCGCCCGCAGCTTGTCAGGTGTGATCGTCGATCCAGGGACGGGCAACGAGCTTCCGGACGGTCATGTCGGGGAAATCTGGTTGCAGGGCAACAATGTTGGCCGCGGGTATTGGGCACGTCCGGACGAGAGTGCGAGGACGTTCCACGCCCGGCTCGGTGAGACGCTCGCCAAAAGCCATGCTGACAAGTCCAATATGGACGGCGACTGGTTGCGCACCGGCGATATGGGTTTCTATCTCGACGGTGAGTTGTACGTCACCGGGCGCATGGTCGACCACGTCACTATCGATGGCCGGTCCTATTACCCGCAGGATATCGAGGTCACCGTCGCGGACGCGTCGCCCATCGTGCGCCGCGGATACGTCACCGCCTTCACCATCGACGATGGTCTGGTGGTTGTCGCCGAGCGTGCCTCGCGGACGGCCAAGGCTGACCCGCAGGAAGCCGCCGACGCGGTCCGCGAGGCGGTCCGCAGCCACTACGGCCTGGAGCTCTGCGACGTGCGCCTGCTCCCGGCGGGAGCCATCCCGCGCACCACCAGCGGAAAACTGGCGCGACGGGCTTGCCGCCGCCAGTACCTGGACGGCACCCTGGGTGTTCACGGGGATCTCAGCTAACTCATTTGCCTCATTTGTCCCACGTCAGCGAGCCCATTCGCCACGCCTTCGTCAGCCCGGTAGGTTTTCCGGGCCGGTGGCTACGACAGCTACTGGGCCAGGGGACACGCGCTAGCAATGTGATGGAGGTGTGCGATGACTGACCTGACGATCGAAGAGCTGTTCGCGCACAACGACGACGTGCAGAAATCCCGGGCGGTCAGGCTATTGGCCGCTAAGAATCTGGCGCCGTACATCACGCTCATGGAGCGCCACCTGGACCGCAGTGCGAAGGTGTCCGAACCCCAGCTGGTGGCCAAACTGGACCGGGATCTTCACGCGGTCGGACTGGGGGAGCAGTCTGGACTCGCCCTCATCAAGAGCTGGGCAAGTGACGGCTGGTTGCACCGCGCGTCGGATGGCGCCGGTCCCGACGCCGAGAACGTCTGCTCGTTGACCGAGGACGCACGCAGTGCGCTGGCCTTCGTCCGGCGACTGCGTCGTGCCGACAGCGTCGCCACCGGCGGGTCCATCGCGGGCATCGCGGCGGGCCTCAAGCGGGTCGCGACTCAACTGGATGGCGACCCGTCGCGGCTGCGTGCCGATATCGAGGCTCAGATCGCCGAGTTGCAGAGCTACTTGCACGCGATCGACGACGGATACCGTCCCGAGCCGGACATCGTTGATCTCGAGGATGAAACCCGGGCCATCGCCTATCAGATGGAGCAGGTGATCACCGACATCGTGCGCTACGGCAGCATGCAGAACGAGATCACCGCCGGACTCATCGACGCGGCGGAGGACTCCGACTCCGGGTTCCGCGACCGTGCACGACGGATGTTCGCCGACTACGACGCCCTGTTCGACTCCCGCGAACGCGCCTCGTACGCCGCCTTTACACGCACCATCCAGGACCCAGACCAACGTGCCGCCCTGCGCAGCGATATCGCCTGTGTCGCTGAGGGATTACCTGAGCTAGACCCGGGTTTGCGTGATGTCATGAAGAACTTCTTCAAGCTGGTTTCCCAGCAGATCGCGGAAGTCTCCCGCATCGAGCAGCGCTGTGCGCAACGTATCCGGCGATTCTTCGCCGCCGGCACCACGGAGCAGGCGCGTGGCCGTGCGCGGCAGCTCAACGATGCCCTGGCCGCCGGGCACGCGCTGCTCAAGGTGTCCACCGCGGATTCCCCGATTGACGCCGAACTACCAATTGGCCGCTCTGCGGCGGCGTCCATCGGTGCCCTGTCATTCACCATCAAGAACACGGCGCCGCCGGTGCTGGCTCAGGAAGCGCCATCGGGCCCCTTGGACTTGAGTGGATTCTCGGCATTGGCGACCCAGGTGGACATGGCCGCACTGGCCGAGACGGTGAACAGAGCTGTTGTCGGTGGCCCAGTTTCCCTGCCCGACATGATTTCTCATGTCGACGCACCGTATCTGGGTGACGTGATCGTGCTGTGGTCGCTGGCCCTAAAGCAGGACAACACCCTTGATCGCGAGTCGGTCAAGGTGAAGTTCCGGTCCCTGGATGGACAGGACCGGGTGATGGAGGTACCTCAGTTGATGTTCCGTGAACCGGTGTTGGCAACCCTCGAAGAGGAGGGGGCGGCACTGTGACGACAACGCCCCTGGGAAACATCAACTTTGACGATCTGCCGGGTGTCGAGCCGGATGCCTCGGCACCCAGAACCGTCAAGGGGCCACGGTTCGACGGCGACACGAGCGAGCTGACCGACAAGGCATGCTGGGCGTTGCAGAACCTGGTGGCCCGGCGCTATCTGAGCAAGGACGGCCAGCCGGAGTTGTGGGCATCGATGATGGAGCACCGCAAGGTGCTGGCCTCGCGTTTGTCCGAATTGGACCTGCGGCTACGAGTTTTCGACGATCTTGAGGTCGCCTACGCCGAACCGGCTCCCTTGGAGAACCCCAGCGCGTACGGCGCCCGGGTGTTGCGCCGCGAACCCCTGGGCACGTATGCCTCGATCGTTGCGCTGCACCTTGCCAAGATCGCGAGGACCGCGCACGACGAGCAGGTACTGGTCAGCCGCGACGATATCCATGAGCTGTTCGCCAATGTCAGCCACGACATCGACCGCGATGAAGCGATGCTGCGCGACCGCGTCGACGAAGCCATCAAACGCCTGTCGAAGGCCGAGATCCTGCAGCGCACTCGCGACGACGAGCACAGCTACACCATCAGCCCCGTCATCAACGCGCTGATGTCCGCGCAGATGATCGAGGCGTTGCAACGCCAATACGAACAGCTGCAGCGTGGCGGTGCCGCCCCAGAAGACTCCACCGACGACGAAGAAGATGGCGATACCGATGACGATGAATGAGGGCCTACCCGGCAGGCCGGGTGATTCAGCCACCCAGCAGTTCTGGCTGTCCCGACTGCAGGTCATCAACTGGGGTGTCTTCGACGGGTACCACACCATCGAGTTCAGCCGCCGCGGTACACTGATCACCGGCTCCTCCGGAAGCGGTAAATCTTCCCTGCTGGACGCGATTTCGCTGGCATTTCTGTCCTCGAACCGCCGTAACTTCAACGCGTCAAGCGATACCACTGCGGCCGGCTCGAGTATGGGCAAGCGCACCGTCGACAAGTATGTGCGCGGTCTGTGGGGTGAGCTGAAGAACCCGGGGGAGCGGCCAACGCAGATGTTCCTGCGCGGTAAGGGTGCGGCATGGTCGGCGATCGCGGTCACCTATTCAGGCACCGATGGTCGCGTGATCACCGGCCTCGTTCTCAAATGGCTTGCGCCGGGATCAGATTCGGATTCCTCGAGCCGCTATTACCTGATCGACGCCGATGCCGATATTCGCGACCTGTGTAATGCCTGGGCGAGTAAGGGATATTCGGCTGCGGTTTTCGATGGCGCGGGCTGGCGTGGACACAAGAGTGAACGCTGGTATTTGGAACAGCTCTACGCCGCCGTTGGCATCCAAGGTTCCTCGGCAGCCCAGCAGCTCTTGGGTAAGGCCAAGTCGCTCAAAAGCGTTGGTGGCCTGGAACAGTTCGTCCGCGAGTACATGCTCGACGAGCCCGAGTCCATGGCCGCGATCTCCGAGGCCCTGGGGCAGATCACCCCGTTGGTGGACGCGCGTGCCGCACTGGCGGTCGCGCAGCGCCAGCGTCAGACGCTTGGCGATATCGAACAGATTCAGCAGACGTACGCCAGCGACGCGGCGCAGCTGGCCACCGTCGACGTGGTGGACCACCACACCGTCCGTGACTACGTTGATCAGCAGCGGCTGGCGCTGGCCGGTCCGGAGATCGACCTGTTGGACACCGAGATCACTCGGCTCGGCGGTGAATGCGACGAAATCCAGTCGCGCCAGGACATTCTCACCGGCGAGCGGGACAAGCTGCTCGGCCGGATCGCCGCCGCCGACAGCAATCTCGCACCGCTCAAGAGTGAACTCGCTCATGCGCGGGCCCGGGCCGAGGAGGTGTCGCGCCGCCGTACCGCGTACGACAGCGCCCTGTGGGACCTCGGCCACGACGAAGACGTCGAATCCGCTGAGGAATTCGAAGCCATGCGGGTCGAGAGCCTGCGCGCAGTCACCCGGATCAATGCGGAACTCGAAGCGGGTCATGACGCCTATGTGATGGCGGCCGGCGCCTTGTCGACAGCGCGCGATCAGCTGCGGGCTGCTTCCTCCGAGCTCAAGCGCGTTGAACATGTCGGTACCTCGGTGCCTCCTGACGAGGACCGCATGCGTGGGGAAATCGCGGCGGCGCTGGGTCTTACCGCCAAGGAGCTGCCCTACGTCTGCGAATTGATGGATCTGCGCCCAGGCCAGGAACGGTGGCGCAGATCGGTGGAGAAGGTGCTGCGGTCTACCGGTCTGTGCCTGCTGGTGCCCGATCAGCACCACCGGCAGGTGCTGCGATACGTCAACGAGAACCCGATGCGCGGCTACCTGCAGATGGAGCGGGTGATCCCTTCCGGCGCGCCGCGGCGTGCCGAGCCGGGCACCCTCGCCGACTGCCTGCGCCTGACCAACCCCAATCACGAATGCGCCAGTGCTGCAATGAATCTGGTGGCGGCTGTGGGCGATTACGTGCTGGTTGACACACCCGACGAGTTCAGCAAGCACCGCCGGGCGGTCACCGATCAGGGCCTGCGCAAGGACGGCGACCGGCGCGCGGTCAAGGATGACCGGCGCGAGCTGCGTGCATCCCAGTACATCTATCAGGGCAACGCAGGCGACAAGCGCGCCGCGCTCTCCGATGATGTGGTCGAGGCGCAGCAGGCCGTTGGTGACGCCGAGAAGTTCATCGGCGAGATGGACACCAAACGTGAGGAACTGCGCTCGGAGGTGGTGCGGTGGTCCAAGCTGCACAGCCAATACGAGTACTGGAGCCAGATCGATACCGATTCGGCTGAAGCCGCCGTGGCACGGCTTCAGGACCAGTACGACGCGATGCTGGAGGCCAACCCCGACCTCACCGGACTGCAGCAGCAGGCCGATTCCTATCTCGATGAGATCAAGAAACTCTCCGAACGTATCGGTGCGCTCAGAAGGCAAGAATCCGAACACGATTCGCGCCGCACGAGACTGCTGGATCTGTTGGACAATTTGAACCCGCGCGAGGTGGGCGGGCACACCCGATCGGGTATCGAAGCCTATGTTCCGCAGCTGTCGTCAAGCCTGGATGTGCTGGAGCCGGACACCTACCGGTTGGAGCTGTGGCGTCAGATCGAGAAGGACCAGTCGGTGCTGCGGGAAAGTGTCACCCGTTCACGCAACGAGCTGAACCGGATCCTCAACGCCTACGACCGGGACTTCCCGGATTCGATTCCCAACGACAGTGAGAACTTCGACGAGAAGATCCACGATTACGTCGCCTTGTGCCGCCGAATCGACGAGCGCGACCTACCGGCCGCCTACGAGCAGATGCTGCGACTCATCACCGAGCAGGCGCCCACCGCAGTCCTGCGGTTGCATCAGCTCGCCGAGGAGGAGGCGCACCGCATCACCGACCAGATCGACCGGGTCAATAGCGGTTTGGGCTCGGTGGAGTTCAACAGGGGAACCCGGTTGACCTTGCGTGCCGAGCCCAAGGCGCTTGAGGCGGTGGGCGAGCTCAACGAGCGGGCCCGGCGGATTTCGGGACGGGCCGTTGCGGTTTCCATGGGAGACGAGAAGGCCATCCACGACCAGTACCAGGACATCCTGCAACTGCGGAATCTACTGGCGGCGGAGACCCCCGAGGCCAGGCAATGGACGCGCGACGCGTTGGATGTGCGTAACCGCTTCGTGTTGTACTGCGAGGAGCGCGACGCCGCCACCGGCGAGGCGATTCGCACCTACAGCAATGCGGGTGCGAATTCCGGTGGGGAGCAAGAGAAGCTGATGGCGTTCTGCCTCGCCGGTGCGCTGAGCTTCAACCTCGCCAACCCCGAAACCGGCGACAATCGGCCGGTCTTTGCGCAGCTGATGCTCGACGAGGCATTCTCGAAGTCCGATCCGCAGTTCGCGCAGCAGGCGCTATCGGCGTTCCGTAAGTTCGGGTTCCAGTTGGTGATCGTTGCGACCGTGCAGAACACGACCACCATCCAGCCCTACATCGACAGCGTGGTCATGGTGTCCAAGCCCGACGGCCCGGGAGTTCGGCCGGTCGCCTCGACGCGCACGGTGCCTATCGGGGAGCTCGGTGACGTGCGGAAGGCAGTCAACGCCCGCTGATCGGTGGATCTTCAGCGGCCGACGAACTCGGCGGTGGTTCGGGTCAGGAAGGCCTGCACGCCCAGCGCCGCGTCCTCGGTGGTGAAGAGTTCCCGGATGGTGGGCACCAGCTGCGTCTCGGCAGCGGCTTCGCCCTCGCGTATCGCCGAGCGGGCGTTGCGCAGGGTGGCCTGCACACCCAGCGGTGCCTGTCGCGAGATCGTCTGCGCGATGGCGATCGCCTTATCGACGTGCGCGCCGGCAGCCACGACCTCCTGCACGATTCCGATGCGGTGAGCCTCGGCGGCGTCGAAGGTGTCGGCCGTCAACATCCATCGCATCGCGTTACCCCAGCCAGCGGCTCGCGGGAAACGAATAGTGGCACCGCCGAACGGGTAAATCCCTCGATTGATTTCGAGCTGCGCGAAGGTCGCTGTCTCATCCGCGATCACAATATCGCCGGCGAGTGCGAGCTCGATGCCCAGTGTGAGGACCTTGCCATGTACCGCGACAACCAGTGGCTTGGATAGTTGTGTGCCATCGACCTGCCATGGATTAATCCCGCCCTCGGGTGTCAGGGAGGCACCGCTTTGAATCTCTGCGGCCACACTCGCCAGGTCCAGACCGGCGGTGAACATCGTGCCCTCGCCGTACAGGACGGCAGCCCGTAGCTCCGCATCCGTCTCGAACTCGCCGAATGCCAGAGACAACTCCTGGAGCATGGTCTTATCGAACGCGTTGCGCTTGGCAGGCCGGTTCAGGCCGATGACCAGGACATATCCGTCGCGCCGGATGCTCAGGGTTTCGTACTCAGACATTGACTTCTCCGTGTCGGTAGCGGATTATGTAGAGCAGCATACATAGACCTGTGCGCCCCGGGAAGGACGACGATTGAGCACCCCGCGTGAACGAATGGTCGCCTCGGCCGCCCTGCTGATTCGTGAGCGCGGGGCACACGCGACGGCCATCTCCGATGTACTCGAACACAGCGGGGCGCCGCGCGGCTCGGCGTATCACTACTTTCCCGGCGGTCGCACTCAATTGCTGGGTGAAGCGGTGGATCTGGCGGGGGAGTACATCGCCGGGATGATCGACGCCACACCCTCAGGGGTGGAGGCCCTGGACAGGCTTGTCGCGTCCTATCGGAAGCAATTGGTGCGCAGCGATTTCCGGGCTGGGTGTCCCGTTGTGGCAGTCGCGGTAGAGGCCGGAGACCCGGAGAGCCCTGCCAGTAATCAAAAGCTTATCGAACACTCGGCTGCGGTCTTCCAGCGTTGGATCGGCCTCATCGCCGAAAAGCTCGCCGCCGCCGGAGTCCCCCGCGAGCGGGCCGACGAGCTGGCCATGCTGATGACAACCTCTTTGGAGGGGGCAATCATCGTCGCGCGATCCACTCACGACATCACACCAATCGATGTGGTGCATAAGCAATTACGCACGCTTATCGAGGAGGCTTTGTCATGAACACCACCAATTGGTTACCCACCGCCTGCATCCTGTGTGAGTGCAACTGCGGCATCGTGGTGCAGACCGAGGGGCGCACACTTGCCAAGATTCGCGGCGACAAGGACCACCCCGCGAGCAAGGGATACACCTGCAACAAGGCATTGCGCCTGGATCACTACCAGAACAATGCCGATCGACTGACCTCACCGATGCGCCGCCGACCCGACGGTACCTATGAGGAAATCGATTGGGATACGGCCATTGTCGAGATCGCCGAGGGCTTCAAGCACATCCGTGACAGCTATGGCGGAGACAAGATCTTTTATTACGGTGGGGGCGGTCAGGGCAATCACCTGGGTGGGGCCTATAGCGGTGCCTTCCTGAAGGCCATCGGATCCAAGTACCGCTCTAACGCGCTGGCACAGGAGAAGACGGGCGAGGCCTGGATCGACAAGAACTTGTACGGCGGGCACACCCGCGGTGAGTTCGAGCACGCCGAGGTGTCGGTCTTCGTTGGTAAGAACCCCTGGATGTCGCAGAGCTTCCCGCGGGCGCGAGTGGTGCTCAACGAGATCGCCAAGGATCCGCAACGGTCGATGATCGTCATCGACCCGGTCATCACCGACACCGCCAAGATGGCCGACTTCCACCTGCGAGTGCGCCCCGGCGCCGACGCCTGGTGCCTTGCGGCACTGGCCGCGGTACTGGTGCAGGAAAATCTCTGTGACGAAGCTTTTCTCGCGGCACATGTCAACGGCACCGAGGAGGTTCGCGATGCCTTGCGTGCGGTACCGATCGACGACTATGCGCAGCGCTGCGGCGTGGCGGCAGACCTCATTCGCGCGGCGGCGCGCCGGATAGCCGCTGCCGAGAGCGTGGCGGTCTTCGAAGACCTCGGGATTCAGCAGGCGCCCAACAGCACGCTCAGTTCCTATCTGAACAAGATGCTATGGATCCTCACCGGAAGCTTCGCCAAACGCGGTGGACAACATCTGCATTCGTGGATGGCGCCGCTCATGGGTGGTTTCTTCGGCAACACCCCGGTGACCGGGGCCCGCATCATCGGGGGCCTGGTGCCGTCCAACGTCATTCCCGACGAGATCCTCACCGATCATCCCGACCGGTTCCGTGCGATGGTTGTCGAGAGCAGCAATCCCGCGCATTCCCTTGCGGATTCGGCCCGATGCAAGGAGGCCTTCCAGGCCCTGGAGCTGCTCGTCGTCGTCGACGTGGCGATGACCGAAACGGCCCGCCTCGCTCACTATGTGCTGCCTGCTGCCACCCAGTTCGAGAAGGTAGAAGCAACATTTTTCAACCTGGAGTTCCCGCACAACACTTTTCAGCTGCGGCACCCGCTGCTGGAACCCGAGCCAGGAACCTTGCCCGAGCCGGAGATCTGGGCGCGATTGGTCCGGGCATTGGGAGTGGTCGACGATGCGGACTTGCAGCCGCTGCGTGATGCTGCCGCACAGGGTCGGGATGCCTACCTGCAGGCGTTCTTCGCGGTGCTGGCCAATCCGGCACTCGGCCCGCTGGCTCCGTACATCCTGTACGAGACCCTCGGTCCGACCCTGCCCAAGGGGCTGGAGGGTGCCGCCGCGCTGTGGGGTCTGGCGCAGAAGGCGATGATGACTTATCCGCAGGCGGTGGCACGGGCGGGCCACTCGGACGGCAACGCGCTCTTCGATGCCATATTGAACAGCCCATCGGGCGTGACTTTCACCGTTCACGAGTACGAAGATGACTTCGCACTGATCACGCATGCGGATCACAAGATTGCCCTCGCAATCCCCGAAATGCTGGACGAAATTAGAGGATTGGCCTCGAGACCGGCGCAGCTGACGACTCCGGAGTTTCCGATTGTGTTGTCGGCGGGCGAGCGACGGGCGTACACCGCCAACGACATCCTGCGCAATCCGTCCTGGCGTAAACGTGATCAACAGGGCGCACTGCGGATAAGCCAGGAGGATGCCCAACAGCTCGGCATAGCCGACGGTGATCGGGTGCGCATCTCCACGGCGGCGGGTAGCGCGGAGGCCACCGTCGAGATCAGCGACATGATGCAGGCAGGTCATGCCTCACTCCCGAACGGATTCGGCCTCGACTACACCGACGAGTCCGGTGAAACGCACGTGCCGGGCGTGGCACCGAACGTCCTGACCTCCTCTGCCTGGCGTGACGAGTACGCGGGTACCCCGTGGCATAAGCATGTTCCCGCGCGCTTGGACACGTTGACCGCCGCCCTCTAACGCACCCGAGTGAGATACCTCCGGACGGTCTCCTCGGATTCGGTCATGACGCCGATGTATCCGTCTGGGCGCACCAAGATGAAGGTCGACGCGGTGATGTCGTAATCGGTCGACGGCGTGACGGGCGCTACCTGCACGTCAGGGATATCGGTGGCCCGGCCGTCCGCTGTGAGGAGCGTGAAGTGTGTACCCCGGAGCACGTCGAAGAGTCGACGGCCTTCCGGCAATAGTGCATCGGGAGCCCGGTCGCCGGCCCGTAACGTGCCGGGGGCGGGCCGGTCGTCGACGGCCAGTGAGCTCTGCCGATACGTGATATCCATCTGATGGAGCTGTGGTGCAGGGTCATTCGACGGTTCGAAGTTGCGATGATGCAGATCCGTGCTCATCCCCAGTACCGATGCGGCTACCGGCATCCGCTCCTCTTCGTACGTTTCCAGCAGACACTCGGGACCGCCCGCGATGACTGCCGCCAGCTTCCAGCCCAAGTTGTAGGCATCCTGCACGCTGGTGTTCAGACCCTGGCCGCCCGCCGAGGAGTGCACATGAGCGGCATCACCGGCCAGAAACACCCGGCCCTCCCGGAACCTGTCCACCATCCGCGTATTTACCCGATACCGCGATATCCACCGGAGATCATGCAGCACAATGTCTTCGCGTCCGGACCGCTCGACCAGGAGAGCCTGCACCGCCTCAAGGGTCGGTGGGGGAACGTCGTCGGCGGCCATGCTCGCGACAAACTGGTAATGGTCACTGTTCGGCAGATTCCATAGCGAGAAGCGTTCCGATACCTGACCGCCCCGTGTCATCACGTGACAGAACTCGCCGTCTAGGCCGTCGGCACGGACATCACCGATCAGTGTCCGTTCGCTTTTGAAGGTTTCTCCGGCGAAACCGACGCCGAGAACCTTGCGTACCGTGCTCCGCCCGCCGTCGGTGCCAACGAGGTATGAGGATCGTATCCGGTCGGGAGTCCCGTCCCGCATTACCGTGACTGTGACCCCGTCAATATTCTGATCGAAACCCGTTACTTCACAATTGAATTCAACGTCGCCACCGAGTTCACGCAATCGGTTGAGCAGGATCTCATCGGTGCGCCATTGCGGCACCATCCAGAAGCCCGGGTAGGGAACCCCCGGTCCCGACGGAATCTCCGATCCCAGCATCTCCATCAGCGTGCGCTCGGCCACTATCTCGCGTCCGGCATAGATACGGAATGACGGCATCTTCATGCCACCGGACTGGATCGCGTCGGCAACTCCCAGGTCGTCGAACACCTCTTGGGTGCGCGGCGACAAACCCTTGCCGCGAGAGCCCGGAAACAGGCCGGGCGCCTTCTCCAACACTCGGCACCCAATGCCGCGTCGCGATAATTCGCAGGCCAGCGTCAGGCCCGTGGGGCCCGCCCCTGCAATCACCACGGTCATGAAACTCCGCCCCGAACAAGCACGATCAGCACATCGTCGACGAGCCGACGGATGAAGGTGCCGTCCACCGTCGCTCTCATGGTCAGCCGATGTGTGAGCATTGCCTCGGCGACATCGTGGATCAGCTCGCGGTCGACATCGGCGCGCGCCTCGCCCCGCGGAATCGCTCGGGACAATGGCGCATCGAAGGGGGACAGGCCCGGATCGGTCAGGTGCCTGTTGATGGCGTCGGCCAACTCCGCGTCATGCTCCATGGCACGCATGAGGTCTGTGTACAGGGTCGGCGGTATCGACGCGGTCTTGCGGCGCAGCATGTCCAGTGTTGCAATGAGGTCGCCCCGCAGCGAGCCGGTATCGGGAACCTGGTCGTTGCAGCTCGCGTCGTGAGCATCGAGTGCGGCTTTGACCAGTTCGGCCTTGTTGCTCCACCTGCGGTAGATGGTCGTCTTGCTGGCATGCGCCTGTGCGGCGACGGAATCGATGGTGAAACGTTCGTATCCGTCAGCTACCAGCACCCGCAGGGCGGTATCGAGTATCGCCGCGGTGCGCGCTTCGCCTCGTGGCACCATGACATTAAGTGTACGTCAATCGTACACTTAATGTCATTCCTTTAGGACTGCCTCGAAGGCCACGCGGTCACCCCGGAAGAGTGAGCGCACGCATTCGATCGGTCGTCCGTCGGTGTCGAGCGTGCGTCGGTGCAGAAGGAGCATGGGCATAGCTGTCGAGGTGTCCAGAAGTGATGCCTCGCGTGGTGATGCGAGCACCGTTTCGATGCGCTCGACGGCACTGCCGAACCCGACTCCCAGTTCGCGTATGGCCTCGTACAGCGAGGTGCCGGGATCGAAAGTGTTGCGCAATGAGCCGAACCGCGATTTGGGTAGATAGGTGCTTTCCAGCCCGAGCTTGGCACCATCGGCCAGCAGTACGCGTTCCAGGTGCATCACCGTCGAGGAGTTCCGGATGCCGAGGTCCCGGCATAGGTCCGGGTCTCCGGTGATGTCCTCCCAGGTGACCAGCAGTCGCCCGGGGGTTCGGCCCTGGCTCTGGGCGCCCTCGGTGTATGACCGTAACGATAAAGGCTGCACCAGCTTCGGCGCAGATACCACGGTTCCTCGTCCGCGTCGCTCGATGCGCCCTTCCATGAGCAGCTCGTGCAGCGCCTGGCGGACGGTCTCGCGTGACACCTCGAATCGTTCGGCGAGATCGCGCTCGGGCGGAACTGAATCTCCTTCGCTCAGTGCCGAAAGGATGTGGTCGAGTTCGGTGCGTACGCGGTAATGCTTGGGAAGTCGCACGTCAGAAGTCATGCCGTGTCACCACCTTTCGGGCCAGTGCGAGCACGTGGGGAATGGAAAGCCCCTTGGCCCCGGGAATCTTCGCTCCATCGTCGAACCGGCGCAGCCGGAGTGCATCGGGCCACCACGGGTGCTCACTCCATCTGCTATCTGCGCCGGCTCCGCCCTGGCTGGCCAGCGATGCCACGGATGCGGCGGACAGATGCGACGCGTAGTCGGAATCGGTCAGCGCGAGGTACCGCTTGGCCGCGACGTGCGAACCGGCAAGCCACCCAACCCGTTTCCCGAGGCGAGGGGTAAGCCATTCACGCGCGATGGAGTCGTGTCGGTGGTCGGCGGCGGGGCCGAGGAGCGGACTGTGCCCGATGTCGTGCAGAACCGATGCGAGCAGCAGCTCATCGTCCGCGCGGTCGGCGTGGGCGAGGTATCCGGCCTGCAGGGCATGGTCGAGCTCGTCGACGGCCTCCTCGTCCCATATCCCGCGCAGTGACATCAGCACTGCTTCGAGTTCATCGACGGTGTCCACGGACTGAGCGTACGCCAAATTGGTCTATACCAATTGTTCATACTGTGTTCGCCCCCGCGTTCTTGATTGGTCTAGACCAATGCGAAACGCTGGTGGCATGCGAGTGGTGGTTGTTGGTGGCGGGATTCTGGGAACGGCCCATGCGTGGGCTGCGATTGAGCGCGGACACCACGTGGTGCAGCTGGAACGTGAATCCGAAGCCCGTGGGGCCACCGTCCGGAATTTCGGCCTGGTGTGGGTTTCCGGCAGGTCGCCCCGAGAACTGGAGGTCGCACAACGGTCTCGGGATCTCTGGCAGGGGATCGCGAAATCGGTTCCGGGTACCGGCTTCCGGGCAATCGGATCGCTTACCTTATTGCAGACACAGGAAGAGGTGGCTGTCGCCGAAGAGGTGATGGCGCGCTCCGATGCCGGTGCGCGTGGATTCACGCTGCTCGACCCGGAGGCTGTCCAGCGGTGTAACCCCGCACTACGCGGAAAGTTCCTCGCCGGGCTGCATTGCGCTCGGGACGGCGCCGTCGAGTCACGCGTGGCGCTGCCGGCCATGCGGTTACACCTCAAGGAGACGGGGCGGTACTCCTTCCGGCCCGGCGCGGAGGCCCGGTCGGTCGACGCCACATCCGACGGAGTCTCGGTTCGTGCTGACGACGGTGAGGTGTACCGCGCGGATGCGGTCGTCATGTGTGCCGGGGCGGCGCACGGCGGACTGGTGCGAGAGTTACTGGGCGACTTCCCGGTTCGCCGGGTGCGGTTGCAGATGATGCAGACCGCCTCACTCGGTGAGGAGCTGACCACGGCGATCGCGGACGGAGACAGCCTGCGTTATTACCCGGCATTCGCCGGTGATGCGCTCGACGCCCTGAATGCCGTGCAGCTTCAGGAACCGACGGCTGCCGAGTACAAGATGCAGCTGCTGTGCGTGCAAAGACTGCACGGCGGACTGACAATCGGGGACACCCACGAGTACACCGAACCCTTCGCCTTCGACGTTGACGAGGCTCCGTACCGGCACCTCATCAACAGGGCCGAGGAACTGTTGGGGCGCAAGCTCCCTCCAGTGGTGCGGCGGTGGGCGGGTGTCTACTCCCAATGCGCCGACCCGAACGAGATCGTCTATCGGCGCGAGGCGGCGCCCGGGGTGTGGGTGGTGACGGGCCCCGGCGGGCGCGGGATGACCCTCGGTCCGGCCATCGGTGCGGACACAGCTGACCTGATGAACCTCTAGTACAGACGACCCCAGGAAAGGGAAAACGATGTCCGATATTCCTATTCGTCTTGCCGTGCTCGACATGGCCGGCACCACGGTCGCCGATGGTGGATTGGTGCTCAAGGCATTCGAGACGGCGGCTACCGCCGGTGGTATCGAGGAGGTGGGTCCTGAACGTGATCGCGCCCGTCAGTACGTCATCGACACCATGGGGCAATCGAAGATCGCCGTGTTCCGCCATCTACTCGGCGACGAGGACAGGGCTCAACATGCGAACCGGACCTTCGAGGACGCGTACGACAGGCTCATCGGAGACGGTCATGCCAGGCCGATTGACGGTGCGGTGGAGGCTATTTCGACGCTCAGAAAAGCCGGCGTCAAAGTCGCGCTCACAACGGGCTTCAGCGCCTCCACCAAGGAGAAGCTACTGGCGGCGCTGGGATGGGCCGACATCGCAGACTTGACACTGGCGCCTTCGGAGGCCGGGAGGGGCAGGCCCTACCCGGACCTGGTGCTGACGTCCGTGCTTCGTCTGGAAGTCAATGATGTTCGCGAGGTCGCGGTCCTGGGCGACACCTCGAGCGATGTGTTGGCCGGTCATCGCGCCGGCGCGCAGATTGTCGCCGGGACACTGACCGGCGCTCATGATGCCGCCCAGCTCAGCACCGCGCAGCCTACGCACATCGTGCACTCGGTGGGAGATTTTGCCGACATCGTCCTGCATCGAATCTGAAAGAGCAGGACATGAAAAATCTCCCGCTGATGCGGGTGCTGAGGTTCGTATCGACCGTGACAGTTGCCCTGACGGTAAGCGGCTGCGGCGGCACCGGTGGTGGGACCGGTCCGAACTCGGTCACCGTGTACAGCGCGGACGGGCTCGGCTCGTGGTACGAGACTCAATTCGAGAAATTCACCCAAAGTACCGGAATATCCGTGAATCTCGTGGAAGCCGGTTCTGCTGAGGTGGTCTCACGGGTCGCCAAGGAGAGGGCCAACCCGCAGGCCGACCTGCTGGTGACGTTGCCGCCCTTCATCCAGAAGGCGGCAAGAAGTGATCTACTCGTTGGCGCCGGGGTTGACGTCTCCGCGGTAGCCGAGAACAACCGAGACACTGATGGTAGATACGTCGCGATTGTCGACAACTATCTGACGTTCATCGCGAACCCTGCCGCGGAGCTGAAAGATGCGCGTTGGAGCGACTTTCTGAGTCCTAGGTTCAAGGGCAAACTTCAGTATTCGACACCCGGGCAGGCCGGGGACGGTACCGCCATGTTGGTCCTCCTGCAGCACCTCATGGGAGAGCAGGGTGCCGTCGACTATCTCAGAAAGCTGCAGCACAACAACGTTGGACCGTCCAGCTCCACAGGCAAGCTTCAGCCCAAGGTCAGTAATGCAGAACTATGGGTGGCCAACGGGGACGTTCAGATGAACCTCGCATCGATCCGCGAAGACCGCTCGAACTTCTCGGTGTTCATCCCCGCGACCGATGATGGTTCCCGCTCAACGGTTTCCCTTCCGTATGTCGCTGGAATCACCAAGGGTGCCCCGCGCCTGGAGAGCGCGAAAAAGCTGCTCGACTACTTGCTGTCCGTGGGCGTTCAGCAGACCGTCTCTGGTGAGGCATTGGGGATGCCGGTACGTACCGACGTACGACCCGAGACAGGACCCAACACGCCGGCGGAAGTCCTGGAGGGAGTGAATATCTGGCATCCGGACTGGAATCAGGTGCTCGACACCCTCGATGCGTCATTCATTGCCTACCAGAAAGCGACCGGGAGCTGATATGGACCGCAGTGCCGAATTCTCCTCGCCTAAAAGGTTTGTCGGCGATGTCCTCGCCGGGACTCCAGTCGAACCTGCCCCGCGTGCTGGCGCTGCCGCGGACGCACCGGCGATCGTCTTCGACCATGTGACCGTCACCTATGGCCGCGGTAAGAAGAGGTCCGAAGCGTTGCGAAACTTCAACCTGCGTATCGCCCGTGGTGAAACGGTGGCCCTTCTTGGACCCAGTGGATCGGGAAAGTCCACCGCGCTCAAGGCACTCGCCGGCTTCGTGCGGCCAACCTTCGGCACGGTCAGGCTGGATGGGCACGACGTGACGGACCTACCGCCCGCGAAACGAGGAATCGGCGTAGTTGTGCAGTCCTATGCACTGTTTCCTCATATGCGCGTGCGAGACAACGTTGCCTTCGGTTTGCGGGCACGTAGAACCAAATCCGGCCACATCGCGGCGCGCGTCGACGAGGCGCTGGCGATGGTGAGCATGTCCAGGTATGCCGACCGCTATCCCCGCGAGTTGTCCGGCGGTCAGCAGCAGCGCGTGGCCATTGCACGCGCGCTGGCAATCCGGCCCCGGGTGCTGCTTCTGGATGAACCGCTTGCCGCCCTGGATGCTCAGTTGCGTCAGTCGATGGTCGCCGAGCTGCAGCAGCTACAAAAGACCTTGTCGGATACCGCCATGCTGTACGTCACCCACGACCAAAGCGAGGCATTGGCGTTGGCAGACCGGATTGCCGTCATGCGCAACGCGGAGCTGGTCGATATCGATACCGCGCGGAACCTGTGGACCCGGCCGCCCTCCGATTTCACCGCGAACTTCCTCGGTGGCGCGAACCTGATCCCCTGCACCGTCGGACGGGTGTCGGGGGAGTCGGCACTGGTCTCGGTGGGGGACAAGGTACTGAGCGTCATCGCGCCAAAGCCCGAAGTGGGCCGTGACCCCTGGGCCCCCGGAGCCAATGCGATGGTGTGCGTGCGCCCACACACACTTGCCGTGGTTGCCGCGACCGAACCGGGTGCACTGCACGCACGCGTGGCCGCGCAGGTGTGGCGCGGAGCATCGACCAGGCTGTCGCTCGCGGTGAATGGATTTCCCGACCAGCTCATTGACGTGGACGTGCCCGGGCATGGCGACTTTCCACCGGATTCGGCTGTCGGCGTGAAGTTCCCGGAGCCGGCCGGAGTTCTGGTCACCATTCCGGGGGAGGCGGAATGACCGCGGTTCTGGACCATGCCAATCCTACGGACGCAGCACCCGGTAGGGAACCACGACGGACCGTACCCATGCTGTGGGCGCTGCCGCCGCTTCTCGTCATGATCGTCATCATCGTGTACCCGTTGCTGCGAGTGTTGTCGAATTCCGCTGACGGAGAGGGGAACAGCACGTGGCTGGCGGTGCTGACCTCAACGCTGTTCCAGCGTGCCCTGGTGAGCACGGCGCAGATCGCGGTGCTCACCACCATCGGTTGCCTGGTGTTGGGGACTTTTATTGCCATCGTGCTGTCCTTCGTACCGTTTCCGGGGTCGGAACTGGTCGGACGACTGATCGACACCGTCCTGGCGCTTCCGTCCTTTCTGATCACCCTCGCCTTCACCTTTCTGTACGGCACCGCGGGTGCGGTCAACGCTGTCGTCGCGGGTATCTCCGGAGGAGCGCGTCCGCTGGATTTCCTGTCCAGTTCCACCGGAGTGATCCTGGCCGAGATCACCTTCTTCACGCCGTTTGTGGTGCGCCCCTTGCTGGCCGCTTTCGCGACAGTCCCACGTGAACAGTTGGATGTTGCCGCGAGCCTCGGGGCATCACCGTGGCGGGTGCTGCGCACGGTACTGATGCCGGAAGCCTGGCCGGCCCTGATGGCGGGCGGCAGCTTGGTATTACTTCTGGCGCTCAATGAGTTCGGGATCGTCCTATTCACAGGTGCCAAGGAAGTCGTAACACTGCCGGTCCTGATCTACACCCGGGGCATCGTCACCTTCGATCTGCCGGGCGCGGCAGTCATCGCGACCGTTCAGGTAGCGCTGTCACTTGCGTTGTACGGCCTGTACCGGATCATCTTCTCGCGCATGGTGTCCGGGCGGACTGCGCTTCATCCCAAGGGGGCATGACATGCTGCTGTGGAGCAGGCGGAGCAGACTTATCCTGTGGACGTGCTTCGTGGCTGCGGTCACCGTGATCTTCCTGGCACCGATTGCCACCGTGGCGCTTGTCGGATTCGCCGGCGCGTGGACTGGCCCGTTACCCTCGCAGCTCGGGTTTGAGCGATTCGGGGAGGCGCTCAGCGGTGACGATCTCGCCAGTTTGGCCGTCAGTCTGCAGACGGCCCTCATCGCGAGTGCATTCGCGTTGGTGCTCGGTGCCTGGGCCGCATTGAGTGTGCGTGAGGTGCCGCCATGGTTTCGGAGAGCCATTGATGTCGTCTTCCACCTACCGATCGCAATTCCGTCGGTGGCGATCGGTCTGGGATTGCTGATTGCTTTCAACGAACGCCCTTTCTTGCTCGGGGGAACGAAATGGATTGTGATCCTTGCGCATACCGCACTTGTGTTGGCCTTTGCCTTCAGTTCCGTTGCGGCGGCGCTGGAACGTCTTGATCCGGCCTACCGTCACGTGGCGGAGTCGTTGGGCGCGGGGCCGGGGCGGGTACTGGTGAAGGTGACGCTGCCGCTGCTGATGCCGTCACTGGGTGCGGCCGCCGGACTGGCGATCGCGCTGTCCATGGGGGAGTTGGGAGCGACGGTGATGGTGTATCCGGCCACGTGGAGAACCCTGCCGGTGACCATCTTCGGTCTCTCGGACCGTGGACAAGTGTTCTCGGCGGCTGCATCCACGACGCTGCTGCTGCTGGTGACGTTACTCGCGCTGCTCGTGGTCGGCAGGGTTCGCGGGAAGGCGGCACTTCGCTAGGCCGAACTGCCTCCAAGCGGGTCTGTCGCTCCTATGATGTCGCTGTCCACATCACCAGACGGGTACGCATTGGCAGATACCGGCGACGGCCACCATCGCTTGGTGGCACAGCCCCACAGCGAGGATGAAGGTCCGATCGCTGAGGCGGAACGCCGTGCGGCACAAATACGTTCGGATCAACACCCGCTCGGCCGCCGTGGTACCACCTGGAACCGTCATGCTCCGTTCTACGTCGGGCTGATGGCGTCGGCCGGTGTGGCCGTGACCTACGGCGTCGTCCATCTCTTGGCGGCCATGTCCTCGGTGTTGATTCTCGTCGGGCTGGCGATGTTCGTCGCATTGGGGCTGGAACCGGCGGTGTCATGGTTGGTCAACCACAGATGCCCGCGCTGGGCTGCCGTGTCGGTGGTGGTGCTGGTGGCCTTTGGGGCGCTGGCCGCCTTCCTGGCCGCGGCGATCCCGCCGCTGGTGGAGCAGGGAACTCAGCTAGTGCACCAAACTCCTCGCTACATTCAAGCGGCACAGGACCATTCGTCATTCATCGGTCAAATCAACGACCGGTTCGATGTGCAGCGCCACATCGGCGAGTTCGTCAACCGCGAGGGCGACACCGCGTTCTCGGATCTGTTGCGCGCCGGAACCGCCGTCTTCGGCGCGCTCGCGGACCTCGGCATCGTCGCGGTGTTGACCATCTACTTCCTCGTCGACATGCCCCGCATCCGTGCCACGGTGTACCGCCTTGTGCCGCACTCGCGTAGGCCACGAGCCGTCCTCATTGGCGATGAGGTGTTCGCGAAGGTGGGGGCCTATGTCGGCGGCAATGTGGTGACCTCGATCATCGCCGGGGTCGCCACGTTCATCTGGTGCGCCGCGTTCGATGTGCCCTATGCGGTGCTGCTCGGCGTACTGGTCGCGATGTTCGACCTCATTCCCTACGGATCGACCGTCGCGGGCATCGTTGTTGCTGCGGTGGCGCTCACGGTGTCCATCCCGGTGGCGGCCGGCACCTTGGCCTTCTATGTCGGATTCCGTTGGTTCGAGGATTATGTGCTGACGCCCAAGGTGATTGGGCGTGTAGTCAAGGTGCCGGCAGGAGTCACCGTGGTCGCAGTGCTCATCGGCGGTGCGCTGCTCGGCATCGTCGGTGTGCTGGTCGCGATTCCGATCGCGGCGGCGGTTCAGGTGCTTGCGCAGGAACTGCTGTTCCCGGCGCTCGACGAGGCGTGACTACTGGTATAGATACACGCTCTCGGCCGCGCACGGCGGCCGATCCTTGCCTTCGATCTCGTATTTGATGCCGTACGTCGCCTCGACGGTGCCCTTATCGCGCAACTTGGCCGACAGCAATGTGACATGTCCGCGTACCCGTGCTCCCACGTGTAGGGGCGCAGGGAACCGCACCTTGTTCACGCCGTAGTTGAGCACGGCGTCATATGACGCGATCTCAAGCACCTCGTCCAGGAACGCCGGGGCGAGTGCGAGCGTGAGGTATCCGTGCACGATGGTCCCGCCGAACGGGCCAGCCTTGGCGCGTTCGGTATCGGTGTGAATCCACTGCCTGTCACCCGTCGCATCCGCGAACTCGTTGACCTGCTCCTGGGTGATCTGAACCCAACTGCTGGTACCCAATTCGACTCTGCCCAGGGACAGCAGCTCCTGTGGTGTCGCCAGCTTGGTGGACATACCGCGCACTCCTTTTCGGGTCGTGGTGCCTGATCGCATTACCGACTTCTCATGCCGGCTGGACCCTTCTTACCCGAGATCGCATGCCTGCCACGGGACAATGCCGAAATCCGGCAGCACGGTACATGCGGGTAATGTTTGCCGACATGAGGTGGTCGGTGCCGCTGGTGGTCGCGTTGCTGCTCGGGGTGGTGGCCTGCCAACGTGGGGTCGACGGCGAGGCGACGGCCGATCGATCTGTATCGGCGGGACCCATCCAGCCCGCTCAGCTCGATCAGCTGCTTACTCCCGCGCAATCGTTGAGCGTGACGCCGGGAAAGCCGCTGTTCGAGACCGATATGCAGTCGGTTCTATGGATCGGTGCCGATCCTGCCGAATGCCAGGGGGTCGTCGGATATGGCCGTCATCCGCTTTTCCCCACGAACTACACGGGGCGCGAAGCGCGGACGCAGACCGATAACCAGTACCCGAACCAGCACCAACTCCTCGAGGTGTCGGCTACCTACCCCGGTGATTTCCAGGCGTCGAGATTCCTCGAGTCGGTGCGCACCACCGTCTCCAAATGTCAGCTTTCGGTAGCTGCCTGGGGGGATGATCAGAAACGCAGTACGGTCACGCCCGGCCCGGTGGTCCCTGGTTCGCCGGACATGGTCCGCTGGTCGACGAATCTCGATGGCGATCAATGGATTTGCGAGTTCACCGTGATCGCCAAGGCAAACGTGATCTCGCAGTTGGTCACCTGCTCAGCGGATCGATCGATCGACAACAAGGCGCTGTCGGACAAGCGGCTCCAGAAGATCGAGGAGCTGCTCAACTCCAAGGTCTGAGCGCCGATCAGGACGCTTCGCGCGCCGCGATGTCCTGGGCGAGCAGGTTCTCGGCCCGTTCGATGATGGCATCGACGGTGAAGTCGAAGTTGGCGTCAGAGATCGTCGCGATCGAATGACCGCGGGACGCCAGATCATGCAGGGTAGGGGCCAGCGAGGCGTTCGGCACCACGCTGCGAGCCTCACCGGATGCGGGCATGACGGTGTCCATGTGCTCAAGCACCACGATGCCCCGGATATGCAGCGACAGCGAGAAGTACACATCGAGCGCGTTATCCGGGCTGAATCCGACGCCGATGAGGGTTTGGACAAGCGATTCCAGGTTTTGAATGCTGGCCTGCAACGCCTCGGCGCTGAGCTCGCTGGTGCGCATCAAGATGAGCTCGACGAGCACCGGACGTTCCCGGAACGCCTGCCGCATTCGGCGGGTATGACTGCGCAGGGCGTCCTGCCAGGTTTCGTCGCCAACGAAGGGTGCGGCGAAGTGATACTGCTTGGTGGCGCGGTCGGTCATCGCGTCGAGAAGCTCGCCCTTTTTGCGGAAGTACCAGTAGATACTGGTCACACCGACATCGAGATGCTTCGCTAGCAGCGGCATGCTCAGCCCACAGATCCCTATTTCCTCGGCAAGCTCGAATGCTCCGGCGATGATGTCCTCGGCGGTGATGGAGCCGCGGCGCCGTCGTTCCCGCTTGGGGCTTTGGGTGCTGGTCGTCCTGGCCTCGCGGCCGACACCGGCATGTCGCATGTGTAATCCTCGTCGTGCCCCCGTTGCGTCGATCTGCCCCGCCCTACGGACAAACGCCCTGATAGCAAGTTGGCAGGATACCGCAGAGACCTGGGTGGGCGGTCAGCTCCCCGTCGTGCACAGTTCGCTGAGACGGTGCCGGCCGATCCGCCTCAGAGATTTGCGCACGTGAGTTTCCGGTGGTGGTGACGTCGCGGTAGTGCGACCGCGACGTGTCGCCGATCTGGTGATACCTCTGTGCGGTACGGCGACGTGCAGGCACCATTGACATTCGCAGCTGGCGGCATCGAGAAGGGTGTGGCGATGGCAATCGACAGGGATATCGACAGCGATATCGACGAGGAACCGGTGGTGGAGACCGCTGTGCAGAAGCCAGGGAAGAGGCACTGGTGGGCGCGGCAGTACACCTTCACCGGCACTGCGGTGGGCCTGGTCTTTCTCTGGCTGTCCATGACTCCTTCGTTGCTTCCGCGTGGACCGCTCTTCCAGGCGCTGGTCAGTGGGGGCTCGGGCGCCATCGGGTACGCGCTGGGTGTGCTGGCGGTGTGGTTGGTGCGGTACATGCGGTCGCAGGATGCGAGTCCTAAGGCGCCGCGCATCGCGTGGTGGATTCTCATCGTCGTGGGGATCATCGGCACCGCCCTGATGATCGTGTGGTTCCACTTCTGGCAGGACCGCGTGCGCGACCTCATGGGTGTGCCGCGGCTGAGTTTCTGGGCGCACCCGCAGACCGCTGCGATGTCCATCCTCGTTTTGTTCATCCTGGTCGAGATCGGCCAGCAGATCCGCCATCTGATTCTGTTTCTCATCGAACGGCTCAATCGCGTGGCC
Organism: Mycobacteroides chelonae; assembly: GCF_016767715.1. NCBI lineage: Bacteria > Bacillati > Actinomycetota > Actinomycetes > Mycobacteriales > Mycobacteriaceae > Mycobacteroides > Mycobacteroides chelonae. Next base: position 1,552,404 of record NZ_CP050145.1, read on the forward strand.
CCCAAACGTGTCTCGGCTGTGGTTGCGGTCACACTGGTTGTTGTTCTGGCGATGGCACTCATCAACGGCGTTGTCGTCAGGGTCGCGATGGATTTCTTGAACAACACCTTCTCGGCGGTGAACAACGAGGAGAACCCGGACAATCCGGCGCCCACGACGGCGCTGCGCTCGGGTGGGCCGGGCTCGTTGGTTTCCTGGGCTTCGCTGGGTAACCAGGGGCGTGCCTTCATCGGAGGCGGTGCCACCACACAAGAGCTCTCGGCGTTCAACAAGGCTCCGGCCACCGAGCCCATCCGGGCGTATGCGGGTATGGAATCGGCCGACAGCATCAAGGCCACGGCCGAGCTGGCGGCCAGCGAGCTGGAACGTGAGGGAGGCCTGCACCGCAAGGTGGTCGCGGTGGCTACCACCACCGGAACCGGCTGGATCAATGAAGCCGAGGCGGACGCCCTCGAGTACATGTACAACGGGGACACCGCCATCGTCAGCATGCAGTACTCGTTTCTGCCCAGCTGGCTCTCGTTCCTGGTGGACAAGGAGAACGCGCGCCAGGCGGGACAAGCGTTGTTCGAAGCCGTCTCGGCACGGGTCCGCGCGATGCCGGAGGGGATGCGGCCCAAGCTCGTGGTGTTCGGGGAGAGCCTCGGGTCGTTCGGCGGTGAGGCACCGTTCCTGTCGGTCAACAACATCGTGGCCCGCACCGACGGTGCGCTGTTCTCCGGCCCGACCTTCAACAACACGATGTGGCTGGAAGCCACCCACAACCGCGACGACGGTTCTCCGGAAGTGCTACCCATTTACGACAACGGAAGAAACGTCCGATTCGCTTCGCGCCCAGAAGATCTCAAACGGCCCGCCGATCCGTGGGGTCGCCCGCGCATTGTCTATCTGCAGCACGCGTCGGATCCGATCGCGTGGTGGAACTCCGACCTCATCCTGAGCAAGCCCGACTGGCTGCGCGAACCTCGCGGCTACGACGTGTTGCCCAGCATGGAGTGGATTCCGTTTGTCACCTTCTTGCAGGTGTCCGCCGATATGGCCGTGGCGGTCGATGTTCCCGACGGGCATGGCCATGTCTACGTCAGAGCCGTGGCCGATGCCTGGGCGGCGATTCTGCAGCCTCCGGGCTGGACGCCGGAGAAGACCGAACGGCTGCGGCCGCTGTTGCGCTCGGGGGAGTAGCGGCCCGCGCCTGGGCGGCGGCTGTTCCGTACGGTGGGCTGGGTGAGCCACACCCTGGGGTCGAGCAACTACGCGAGCACCGCCGACGGGCGTGCGTTGCACTACATGGTCGCCGGAACCGGTGACCCGACGGTGGTCTTCGAGTCGGGAATGGGATTTTCGCGGTCGGCATGGGGTCTTGTGCAACCCCTTGTCGCCCAGCGTTTTCGGTCAGTGGTCTATGACCGCGCGAACTTGGGGCGCAGCGACGACGATGATCAACCGCGCACACTGGAGCGCATCACCGGGGACCTGGATGCACTGCTGACGGCGCTCGGTTCGGGTCCGTACATCCTGGTCGGCCACAGTTACGGCGGAACCATCGCACTGGCGTCGACCGCTGCCGATCCGTCACGCATCGCGGGGATCATTCTCGTCGATCACTCCGACGAGAACCTGGATTCGTACTTCCGGCCGACCTCACTCCGCCTCCAGATCCTCGGCACCATGCATCGCGCGGCGCTCGATGCGCTGGGGCGGGTGGGTCTGCTGTCGCACATCGTCCGCCGCATGATGCCGCGGATGCCGCGCGACGTCGTCGACGACATGACGGCCGAAGATCTCACGTGGCGGGCCGGGCGGGCCGCCAACGAGGAGGACCGGCGCTTTGTGGCAGGGCTGACGGGGTTGCGTGATAACCCGCCGATGATCAACGGCATCCCCGTCACCGTCATATCGGGAGCCCGCGCCGAGTTTCTCAACGAGGAGACGCGGTCGGAGCTGAACGCTGCCCACCAATTGACCGCGCATCGGCTGGGAGCGCGCCACGTCGTGGCCCGCAAATCCGGGCATCAGATAGTCCTCACCGAACCGCGATTGATCGCCGACGAGGTATTTCGGATGGCGGGGGCATAGACCCTCTGTGTCGTATGTGACAAGCGTGGCTGCCGTGTTTGTTGAGGTAGCTGTCGTAATCTGAGGCTCGAGTTCTTCTAAGTTCTCGGAACGGCCCTTGCGAGGTAACAGTGGTGTCCATATCCCGTCGGGATGTCCTCAAATACGCCGCGGTCATGCCGGCCGCAGTGGCGCTGGGTGGTGCCGCCTCGGCCGTAGCCGCCCCCCGCGCGAATGCGGCCTCACTGGGAACACTCATCGATTACGCCGGCGGTGTCCCGACTCCCGAATCGATCAAGGCAGCGGGGCACTTGGGTGCTATTCGGTACGTATCAGATCCGCGCAGCCCGGGGCTGTCAGCGGGCAAACCCATCAAGCTCGCCGAGGCCCGCGATCTCTATCGGGCCGGTTTGAAGATCGTCTCCAACTACCAGTACGGAAAGCAGGACACCGCCGACTGGCTGGGCGGCCAGGAGGCCGGGATCAAGCACGCGCAGCGTGGTTGGCAGCTGCACGTCGCGGCCGGCGGCTCCTACAACGTGCCGATATACGTCTCCATCGACGACAACCCGACGCCCGAGCAGTACAAGAATCAGGTGGCGCCGTATCTGAGGGCCTGGGAATCAGTGGTCGGCCATGCCCGCACCGGGCTGTATGGCAACTCCAAGACCATTGATTGGGCGCTGCAGGACGGGCTGTGCTCGTATTTCTGGCAGCACAACTGGGGAAGTCCCAAGGGCTTCGTTCACCCTGAGGCGCACCTGCATCAGTTCGAGATCGACAAGCGCCAAGTTGGTGGAATCGGTGTCGACCTCAACGACATTCTCAAGCCCAGTTTCGGGCAGTGGGTCTGAGCGCATACCTCGTCAGGAGCGGGCGCGTGGATGGCCGTGCTCTGCGGGCCATGGCGTGTACATGTCGGGACACCAGGCACTGCTACGAGGCCGGTCATGACGGGAGACATCGCGCCGTGAGCAGCGGGGATGATTGCGTTTCTTGATGTTTCGGCTACAGCCTCGCGGTTGAGCACGCCGATGCCCCGCACGACTGCCTAGTCGATCGAGGGCTCGAGGCACCCGATGAAGTGGTCGGGTGCCACGATTTCCCGATATGCCCACGGCGTGCACCGCCCTCGGCTGTTCGGGTCAACTCGATGCCATGGACCGTGGATTTCAGCCCGTGGTGCGCGGGGTGGGCCGTGCGCTGGCGAGGCAGATGCCGACGGATCGGCGGCCCCCGCGCGCCCGCATGTGGCATGGCTTCGGGCGTGTGGATGCGTAGCTGGACAAACATCACCAGTCTCACCTGTCACAGAAGTCGGCGCTGCGTCGCAATGCCAGCAAACTTGTGACACGTGTCCTGTATTTCTGGGGCCACGAAGACCTCTTTGGGGCCGTGGTGCGCGACACGCGCGAACACGTTCGGCGGTATCGGAATCTAACATAACGATTCGATAACAATCGATCCCTGATCTGCGATGTTATACCTACTCGACCGTAACCACCTGCATGCAGCGCGTTTGATTCGGCGGTCAGTAGCCAGCGTGCGGCCTGCTGTTACGTAAGCGGTGGTTACTCTCGCGTAGAACTCGGCAGTAACTATTACGCCAGAAGAAATCGTCACCCCTCTTATGACACTCTTAAATCCAGACCTGCGGTGATGGTGCCGATGAACGTGCCTCAACGCTCCCGATCGACAAGGACGACGACACGGGCGCGGCTGGATTCATGACTGATGGAAAGACGGGTAGCGGCGACGTGACGATCAACGAATACGACAAGGTGACCAGCTCTGAGGACCCCGACGCGAACAGTGCGGTCGATCCCGGTCCCAGCGCGGGTCCCGCGCTGATCGACCGCCTGGAGTCCGGTGAGCCCTACGCAGTGGCCTTCGGCGGCCAGGGCAGCGACTGGCTGGACTCGCTCGCGGAGCTGGCGGCCTCGGCCGGTATCGAATCGGAGCTCGCCACCCTTGCCGGCGAGGCTGAGCTGCGCCTGGAGCCCGTCGCCAAGGAACTCGTGGTGGTGCGCCCGGTCGGCTTCACGCCGCTCACCTGGGTGCGTGCGCTGACTGCTGAGGAGCCGGTACCCGCCGCTGCCCAGCTGACCTCGGCCGCGGTCTCCATGCCCGGCGTGCTGCTGGCCCAGCTGGCCGCTGTCCGCGCGCTGAAGATCCAGGGCCTGGATGTGGCCCAGCTTCCGCCTGTCGCCGTCATCGGGCACTCGCAGGGCGTGCTCGCCGTTGAGGCGCTCAAGGCGCACGGCGATCGCGATGTCGAGCTGCTGGCCATCGCCCAGCTCGTGGGTGCGGCGGCCACCTTGGTCGCGCGCCGCCGCGGCATTGTGGTGCGCGGTAACCGCACCCCGATGGTGTCGGTGACCAATGTCGACCCCGAGCGCGTCAAGGCGCTCCTCGACGAGTTCGCCCAGGATGTCCGTACCGTGCAGCCGCCCGCGCTGTCCATCCGCAACGGTCGCCGCTCCGTTGTCATCACCGGTACCCCCGATCAGCTGTCGCGTTTTGAGCTCTACTGCGAGCAGATCGCCGATCGCGAGGCCGCCGAGCGTAAGGACAAGGTGCGCGGAGGCGCGGTGTTCAGCCCGGTCTTCGACCCGGTCAACGTGGAGGTGGGCTTCCACACTCCGCGTCTGGCCGACGGTGTCGAGATCGCCGGCCGCTGGGCGGCCGCCGCGGGACTGGACGTCGAGCTGACCAAGGCACTGACCGAGGCCATTCTCGTCACCCCGGTGGACTGGGTGAACGAGGTGAACCACGTCGCCGACGCCGGCGCCCGCTGGATCCTAGATCTTGGTCCCGGAGACCTGCTGACCCGGCTGACCGCGCCGGTGATCCGTGGCCTGGGGATCGGGATTGTGCCCACCGCCACGCGCGGGGGTCAGCGCAACCTGTTCATGCACGGCGCGGTTCCCGAGGTTGCCCGGGCCTGGACCAGCTTCGCGCCCACCGTGGTGTCGCTGCCCGACGGTTCGGTCAAGCTTTCCACCAAGTTCACCCGCCTCACCGGACGTTCGCCCATCCTGTTGGCGGGTATGACGCCGACAACGGTTGACGCCAAAATTGTTGCGGCCGCTGCGAACGCGGGTCACTGGTCCGAGCTTGCCGGCGGTGGGCAGGTCACCGAGGAGATCTTCAGCAGCCGCATCGAAGAGCTGACCACCCTGCTCGAACCCGGTCGCCAGATCCAGTTCAACTCATTGTTCCTGGATCCCTACCTGTGGAAACTGCAGGTGGGCTCGAAACGCTTGGTGCAGAAGGCCCGTCAGGCCGGTGCGCCGATCGACGGTGTCGTGGTGACCGCAGGCATTCCCGAGCTGGAAGAAGCCGTCGCACTCATCGACGAACTCACCGACATCGGCTTCGCCCATATCGTGTTCAAGCCGGGCACGGTTGAGCAGATCCGCTCGGTGGTGCGTATCGCCGCCGAGGTGCCCACCCGGCCGATCATCATGCACGTCGAGGGTGGCCGCGCCGGAGGGCACCACTCCTGGGAAGACCTGGACGACCTGCTGCTGGCCACATATTCGGAGCTGCGCTCGCGTTCCAACATCACCGTCTGTGTCGGTGGTGGAATCGGAACTCCCGAGCAAGCTGCCGAATACCTCAGTGGCCGTTGGGCGTTGAAGTTCGGTTTCCCGTTGATGCCGGTCGACGGCATCCTCGTCGGTACCGCGGCCATGGCCACGCTGGAGGCCACCACCTCGCAGTCGGTCAAGCAGATGCTTGTCGAGACCCAGGGCACGCCTGAATGGGTTCCCGCCGGAAAAGCCCAGGGCGGCATGGCCTCCGGGCGCAGCCAGCTGGGCGCCGACATCCACGAGATCGACAACGCGGCCTCGCGCTGCGGCCGCTTGCTCGACGATGTCGCCGGTGATGCCGACGCGGTGGCCACGCGTCGCGACGAGATCATCGCCGCGATGGAGCTGACCGCCAAGCAGTACTTCGGCGATGTGGCCGAAATGACGTATGCGCAGTGGCTGAACCGCTATGTGGAGCTGTCCATCGGTGACGGCGACAGCACCGCCGATACCGCCGTGGCGCACTCGCCGTGGCTGGACATCACGTGGCGCGATCGCTTCGAGCAGATGCTCAAGCGCGCAGAGGCGCGGTTGCACCCCAAGGAATCCGGTCCCGTCGAGACGCTGTTCGCCGACGAGACGCTGCTGGAACGCCCTGCCGATGCCATCGCGGCACTGCTGCGGCGCTACCCCGAGGCGGCGGCCATCAAGCTGCACCCGGCCGACGTCCCCTTCTTCGTCGCGCTGTGCAAGACACTGGGTAAGCCCGTCAACTTCGTACCCGTCATCGACAAGGATGTGCGTCGTTGGTGGCGCAGCGACTCCCTGTGGCAGGCCCACGACGCGCGCTACACCGCTGAGCAGGTATGCATCATCCCCGGCACCGCCGCGGTGGCCGGGATCACCCGGGTCGACGAGCCGGTGGGCGAGCTGCTCAACCGTTTCGAGCAGACCGCGATCGACGAGGTCGTGGCAACCGGCGCCGAACCGTTGCCGGTGCGCTCGCGGCTGCGTCGCCGCTGGGATGTCGAGGGCCCATTGGCGACCGTCCTGGATGCCCCAGATGTGCTGTGGTCCGGGCGAATTGCCGTCAACCCGGTGCATCGGATCGCCCCGGATGGTGCCTGGCAGGTCTTCGAGGACCGCACCGCGTCGCACCCGTCGACCGGTGCACGCCTGGAGGTCACCGGCGACGACTCGGTGCGTCTGAGCGTGCCGCTGTCCGGCATCTGGGTCGACATCGATCTGACCTTGCCTGCCACCACTCGCGACGGTGGTACCCCGGTGGTCACCACTGAAGCTGCGGGCGCCGCCATGCGGACCGTGCTCGCGGTTGCCGCTGGCGCCGAGGATCCGGCCGGCCTTCCGCTGGTGGAAAACGGTACGGCACGTGTTGTCGCACAGTGGGATCCGGAGCGCGTTGCCGACCACACCGGCGTTACCGCCGTCCTTCCGGCGCCGCTGGCGCCCGGGTCGTCGACCGTGCCCGACGCGCTGGTCGGCCTGTGCTGGCCCGCGGTGTTCGCCGCGATCGGCGATGCCAAGACCGCGGACGGTACGGGCGTCATCGAGGGTCTGCTCTCGCTGGTGCACCTGGACCATGCCGCCCACCTGATCGCCGCTCTCCCCGCCGAAGCAGCCGAACTGTCTGTTACCGCAACGGCTTCTGTGGCGACCGACACCGAGGTCGGCCGGGTTGTGCCGGTTGACGTGACCGTGGCGGCAGCGGATGGCACCGTGTTGGCGACGCTGCAGGAGCGCTTTGCGATTCTGGGCCGCAACGGGGCGGCCGAACTCACCGACCCGGTCCGTGCCGGTGGTGCGCTTTCCGAGCACGAGGCGGACACCACTCGTCGCCGCCGTCGTGACGCAAAGATTTTCGCGCCCACCGACATGCGGGCGTTCGCGGTGGTTTCGGGCGACCACAACCCGATCCACACCGATAAGTCGGCCGCGCTGCTGGCCGGACTGGGATCACCGATCGTGCATGGCATGTGGCTTTCGGCCGCCGCGCAGCACGTGGTCACCTCGGCCGATGGCTCCAGCACTCCGCCGCGCACACTGGTCGGTTGGACCTCGCGATTCCTGGGGATGGTGCAGCCGGGAGACGAGGTTGACGTTCGGGTTGACCGTGTCGGAATCGATTCCGGTGCAGAGGTTGTAGAGATCCAAGCCAAGGTCGGCAGCGACCTGGTGATGTCTGCGACCGCTCGGCTCGCAGCCCCCAAGACGGTGTACGCCTTCCCGGGGCAGGGCATCCAGCACAAGGGCATGGGTATGGACGTGCGTTCACGTTCCAAGGCCGCCCGCAAGGTCTGGGACAACGCCGACAAGTTCACCCGCGAGCGTCTCGGCTTCTCCGTGCTGCATGTGGTCAAGGACAACCCGACGAGCCTCATCGCCGGTGGCGTTCACTACCAGCACCCCGAGGGCGTGCTGTACCTGACGCAGTTCACCCAGGTGGCGATGGCCACTCTGGCCACCGCGCAGATTGCCGAGATGAAGGAATCCGGTTCGTTCGTCGAGGATGCGATCACGTGTGGTCACTCCGTCGGCGAGTACACCGCGCTGGCGACCGTCAGTGGCGTCATTCCGCAGGATGGTCTGCTCGAGGTGGTGTTCCACCGCGGGTCGGCGATGCACGACATCGTGCCGCGAGATGAGCAGGGGCGCAGCAACTACCGCCTCGCCGCGATCCGCCCGTCGCAGATCGGGCTGGAGGACGCCGATGTCAGCGCGTTCGTCGCGGGGATCGCCGAACACAGCGGAGAATTCCTGCAGATCGTGAACTTCAACCTGCGGGGCTCGCAGTACGCCATCGCCGGAACAGTGCGCGGCCTGGAGCTGCTGGAGGCCGAGGTCGAGAAGCGTCGCGAAGAGTTCGGTGGCCGGCGCTCCTTCATCATGGTGCCGGGCATCGACGTGCCGTTCCACTCCGAGGTGCTGCGGGTCGGCGTTGCCGAATTCCGCCGTTCACTGGAGCGGGTGCTGCCCATGGACGGCGACCCGAACCTGATCATCGGGAAGTACATCCCGAACCTGGTGCCCAAGCCGTTCACCCTGGATCGCGAATTCATCCAGGAGATCCGGGATCTGGTTCCCGCCGAACCGCTCGACGAGGTGCTGGCTGATTACGACACCTGGCGCAACGAGAAGCCGGTGTTGTTGTGCCGCAAGGTGCTTATCGAGCTGCTCGCCTGGCAGTTCGCCAGCCCGGTGCGGTGGATCGAGACCCAGGATCTGCTGTTCACCGAGGAGGCCGCCGGCGGCCTTGGTGTGGAGCGCTTCGTTGAGGTGGGCGTGAAGTCCATGCCGACCGTCGCCGGTCTGGCCAACAACACCCTGAAACTGCCCGAGTACAGCCACAGTTCGATCGAGGTGCTCAACGTCGAGCGCGATCACGCGGTGCTGTTCGGAACGGACAGCGATCCCGAGCCCGAGCCTGAAATCGAGGAGCCCGCGGAAAGCACCGCGGCCGCGGCGTCTGCCGAGGCTGCACCGGCCGCGGCACCTGCCGCTCCTGCGGCGCCGTCGGGCGGCCCGCGTCCGGAGGACATCGGCTTCGACGCCTCCGATGCGACGCTTGCGCTGATCGCGCTCTCGACGAAGATGCGCATCGATCAGATCGAGCCGGTGGACTCCATCGAGAGCCTCACCGACGGTGCGTCCTCGCGTCGTAACCAGCTGCTGGTCGACCTGGGCTCCGAGCTGAACCTGAGCGCTATCGACGGTGCCGCCGAGGCGGACCTGTCCGGATTGCGGGTGCAGGTCACCAAATTGGCGCGTACCTACAAGCCGTTCGGCCCAGTGCTTTCGGACTCGATCAACGATCAGCTCAAGACGGTCTTCGGCCCCTCGGGTAAGCGTCCGGCCGCCATCGCCGAGCGGATCACCAAGACTTGGGAACTGGGTCCGGGCTGGGTCAAGCACGTGACGGTCGAGTTGGCGCTGGGCACCCGTGAGGGCACCAGCGTCCGCGGTGGCGACCTCGGCGGCCTGGCACCCAGCACGCTGGCGGACGGTAATGCCGTCGATGCCGCGATCGACGCCGGTGTTGCGGCAGTGGCCGCGCGCCGTGGCGTCGGGGTATCTCTGCCCTCGGCCGGTGGAGGCGGCGGTGCGACCGTCGACGCTGCCGCGCTGAGCGAGTTCACCGACCAGATCACCGGTCGCGACGGCGTTCTCGCCTCGGCTGCACGTCTGGTGCTCGACCAGCTGGGTCTGTCGGCCCCGATCGCCACCTCGGACGGTGCGACCGATACCGAGCTCATCGAGCTGGTTTCGGCCGAATTAGGTTCGGACTGGCCGCGTTTGGTGGCGCCGAGCTTCGACGGTAAGAAGGCCGTGCTGTTCGACGACCGCTGGGCCAGCGCCCGCGAGGATCTGGCGCGCCTGTGGATCACCGAGGAAGGTGAGATCGACAGCCAGTGGGCACAGTTGGCCGAAAGCTTCGAAGGTGCCGGGCATGCCGTTGGCGCTCAGGCCAATTGGTGGCAGGGCAAGTCGCTGGCACAGGGCCGCAACGTGCACGCCTCGCTGTACGGGCGGATCGCCGCCGGCGCTGAGAGCCCCGAGCAGGGCAAGTGGGGCGGCGAGGTCGCGGTGGTGACGGGTGCTTCCAAGGGCTCGATCGCCGCATCCGTGGTCGCGGCGCTGCTGTCCGGTGGCGCGACGGTCGTCGCCACCACCTCGCGTCTTGACGAGGACCGGCTGGCGTTCTACCGCAACCTGTACCGCGAAAGTGCGCGGTTCGGCGCCAAGCTGTGGGTCGTACCGGCCAACATGGCCTCGTACGCCGATATCGACGCGCTGGTGCAGTGGGTGGGCACCGAGCAGTCCGAAAGCCTTGGGCCGATGTCGATCCACCTCAAGGACGCGCAGACCCCGACGCTGTTGTTCCCGTTCGCCGCACCGAAGGTGGTCGGGGATCTGTCGGAAGCCGGTTCGCGTGCCGAGATGGAGATGAAGGTGCTGTTGTGGGCCGTGCAGCGGCTCATCGGTGGCTTGTCGGCCATTGGCGCTGAGCGCGATATCGCCTCGCGTCTGCATGTGGTGTTGCCGGGTTCGCCGAACCGCGGCATGTTCGGTGGCGACGGTGCATACGGCGAGTCCAAGGCGGCGCTCGATGCACTGGTCACCCGCTGGAAGGCGGAGTCGTCGTGGGCGTCGCGAGTCAGCCTGGCGCACGCGCTGATCGGCTGGACCCGTGGCACCGGGCTGATGGGTCACAACGACGCCATCGTCACCGCCGTCGAAGAGGCGGGAGTCACCACGTACTCCACCGCGGACATGGCATCCATGCTGCTGGCGCTGTGCTCACCTGAAGCACGCGTGCAGGCCGCACAGACACCGGTCGAGAAGGACCTCACCGGTGGGCTGGCCGAGGTCGAACTCGACATGGCCGAGCTGGCCGCCAAGGCCCGCGAGGACATGGAGGCCAAGGCGAAGGCCGAGGCCGCCGCGTCCGCCGAGGAGGAGGACGACCCGAACCTCATTGCGGCACTGCCGTCTCCGCCGCGCGGTTACACCTCGACGCTGCCTCCGGAATGGGCCGACCTCGACGTCGACCCGGCCGATCTGGTGGTCATCGTCGGCGGTGGCGAGCTGGGCCCGCTGGGCTCCTCGCGGACTCGCTACGAGATGGAGGTCGACGACGAACTGTCGGCCGCCGGCGTGCTGGAACTCGCGTGGACCACCGGACTGGTCAAGTGGGAGGACGATCCCGAGGCCGGTTGGTACGACACCGAATCCGGTGAACTGGTGCCGGAATCGGAGTTGGTGGAGCGTTACCACGACAAGGTGGTCGCCAACATCGGTGTCCGCGAGTTCGTCGACGACGGTGCGATCGACCCCGATCACGCTTCGCCACTGCTGGTTTCGGTGTTCCTGGACAAGGACTTCACCTTCACGGTGTCGACCGAGGCCGAGGCTCGCGAGTTCGTGAAGTGGGACCCCGAGCACACGGTGATCCAGCCGTTGGCCGATGGCAGCGACTGGCAGGTAACCCGCAAGTCGGGTACCGAGGTTCGGGTGCCGCGCAAGACCAAGCTGTCGCGGACCGTCGGTGCCCAGATTCCGACCGGTTTCGATCCCACCGTCTGGGGCATCACGCCGGACATGGTCAGTTCCATCGACCGGGTGGCGCTGTGGAACATGGTCGCGACGGTGGATGCGTTCCTGTCGGCGGGCTTCACCCCGACCGAGCTGATGCGCTGGGTGCACCCGAGCCAGGTGGCCAACACCCAGGGCACCGGTATGGGCGGCATGACCTCGATGCAGACCATGTACCACGGAAACCTGCTGGGCCGTAACAAGCCGAACGACATCCTGCAGGAAGTGCTGCCGAACGTCGTTGCCGCGCATGTGGTGCAGTCCTACGTCGGTTCCTACGGCTCGATGATCCACCCGGTGGCCGCGTGCGCCACCGCGGCGGTGTCCGTCGAGGAAGGCGTCGACAAGATCCGCCTCGGCAAGGCACATCTGGCACTGGCCGGCGGGTTCGACGACCTGACGCTGGAGGCCATCATCGGCTTCGGCGACATGGCCGCGACCGCCGACACCGAGATGATGCGAGCCAAGGGCATTGCGGACAAGCGGTTCTCGCGGGCCAATGACCGTCGTCGCCTCGGGTTCGTCGAGGCGCAGGGCGGCGGCAGCGTGCTGCTGGCACGCGGTGATCTGGCGCTCAAGATGGGTCTGCCGGTGCTCGCGGTGGTCGCGTACGCACAGTCGTTCGGTGACGGTGTGCACACCTCCATCCCGGCTCCGGGTCTGGGCGCGCTCGCGGCCGGACGCGGTGGCAGGGATTCGGATCTGGCGCGCTCGCTGAACAAGCTGGGCGTGACCGCCGATGACATCGCCGTCATCTCCAAGCACGACACGTCAACGCTCGCCAACGATCCCAACGAGACCGAGCTGCATGAGCGGCTCGCCGCCTCGCTCGGGCGCTCGGATGGTGCGCCGCTGTTCGTCATCTCGCAGAAGAACCTGACCGGCCACGCCAAGGGCGGCGCCGCGGTGTTCCAGATGCTTGGCCTGTGCCAGGTGCTGCGCGACGGCGTCATTCCGCCGAACCGCAGCCTGGACTGTGTCGACGATGAACTGGCCACCAGCCAGCACTTCGTGTGGCTGCGCGAGTCGCTGCCGCTCAAGGAGAAGCTGCCGTTGAAGGCGGGTCTGGTGACAAGCCTGGGCTTCGGTCACGTGTCGGGTCTGGTCGCGCTGGTGCATCCGCAGGCGTTCATCGCCTCGCTGCGTCCGGAGGATCGTGAAGATTACGAGAAGCGCTCGCGTGGGCGTGTTCTCGCCGGACAGCGTCGCCTGGCCTCCGCCATGGCCGGCGGCCGCCCGATGTACGAGCGGCCGGACGGACGTCGCTTCGACCATGACCACGATGAGTCGGAGAAGCGCCAGGAAGCGTCGATGCTGCTTGATCCAGGTTCGCGCCTGAGTGAGGACGAGGTCTACCACCGGTGATTGTCGGTATCGGGATCGACCTGGTCACCATCTCCGAGTTCGGAGAGCAACTAGCGAGTCCCGGAACGGCTTTCGGGTCCGCGTTCACGCCGGGGGAGCGGCGTGACGCGGCCTCGAAGACTGGTGGAGAGGCGCGCTACTTGGCTGCCCGCTGGGCCGCTAAGGAGGCCGTCATCAAGGCGTGGTCGGGGTCGCGGTACTCGCAGCGGCCGGTGTTACCGGAGAACATCCACCGGGACATCGAGGTCGTGACGGACACCTGGGGCCGCCCCCGTATACGGCTTTCCGGGGCGATCGCCGAGTACCTCGCCGATATGACGGTGCATGTGACTCTGACGCATGACGGCGACACCGCGGCGGCATTCGTCGTTCTGGAACAGGAAGGCGAAACGCCTTCCTAGCCTGGCTTCCCTTTTCGCCGAGTGCGAGTCTGACGCGGAATTTGGATCAAAATTCCGCGTCACGTTCGCACTCGCTGCGCGCCAAAGTCGCTAGCGCGGTTGCGCCGATGTGGTCGTCGTTGCCGGTGAAATGAGAAATGTCGCGGCAAGTCCCAGCGTGAGGAACGCCGCGGCTAGGTAACTGCCCAACTCGACTCCATGGGCCAGCGCCTGGCGCGCGGCATCGGCGACGGCCTCGGTCTGGGGTTGACGCGCGAACCCGTCGATGGCAGCACCCGCACTGCGGACGACCGCACGGGTGAGCGCATCGGATTGATCGGCTGGCACCCCGGTGGACGTGAGAGTGCTGCTGAGCCGTGCGCTGATAGCGCTGAAGAAGGCCGTCGTCAGCACGGCGATCCCGAGGGCCGAGCCCAGCTGCCGGAACACGCTTTGCATGCCCGAGCCTTGACCGGAGCTACGTTCGGGTACATCGGCGAGCACCACGTTGGTCACCTGAGCAGTGGCGAATCCGATGCCGATCCCATACACGAACAGCGCCGCCGCGATGGCCCACCAGGTGCTGTCGGGCCGGGCGATGTAGCCGAGCGCCGCCAACCCCAGTGCCTCCAGTGCCAGCCCGATGCGCACCAATCCCAACGCCGAGATACGTGACGTCATAGCGAAACTGGCGCCACTGGCGACGAAACTGCCGAGTGCAATGGGTACCAAAGCCAATCCCGCCTCAACGGCGCTGTATCCCAACGCGAACTGCAGCCACAGCGGAAGGACGGCCACGATGCCGAATTCGCCCACCCCGATGATCAGCGTGGCGATATTGCCGTTGCGGAACGAGCCGATGGAGAAGAGCCGCACGTCCATCAGTGCGGTGGTCGGCTGTGCGGGATCGATATCGCGGGTCAGCGTGACCTGGCGGATGACAAAGGCGATGAGGGACAGCGCTGCCAGGACAAGTGCGACGAAAACCGGTGACACGTCGAGCGTCCAGCGCATGCCGAGCACCTCGAAGGGCTCGGTGCTGCGGACCCACCCGTAGGTGCGACCGTCAATCAGACCGAAGGCAAGCAATCCCAGCCCGAGGATCGAGAACACCGCCCCGGCGACATCCACGCGTGCCTGAGTGCGCGGTGAGCGGGGGATGAACGCCAGTGCGCCGATACAGATCACTGCGACAAGCGGGATATTGATGCCGAAAGCCCAACGCCACGAGGCGTGTTCGGCGAGCCATCCGCCGAGCAGCGGACCAAGGGCCGTCGCGGCTCCGATGGTCGACCCCCAGACGGCGAACGCCTGGCCCCTGGCCTTTCCGGTGAACTGCGCATTGAGCAGTGCAAGCGACGTCGGCAGGATCAGCGCCGCCCCGGCACCTTGCAGGAAGCGGGCCAGTATCAACCAGCTTCCGGTGGTGGCCATACCGGCCAGCAGGCTCGTCACACCGAAAATCACTACCCCGGTAAGGAAGACGCGGCGGGCGCCGAGAATGTCAGAGAATCGTCCGACAAGCAGCAGCAGCGCCGCGAAGACGATTGCGTACGACTCCTGTACCCACTGCGCCTGTGCCGACGTGACGCCGAGGTCGCGCACGATCGAGGGGATGATGACGTTGACAATCGTCGTATCGACGACGATCAGCGCCACTCCCAATGCGATGGCGGCCAAGCCCAGCCACTTGCGGGCACCCACTGGCACGGACGTCCTCAACGGCCTGTGGCTTCAGAATCGCTCTGATCCCATGCCGCGACGGGCAAGGTCAGATAGACGCCAGCAGTCTGTTCGTCCTCGATGACGTGTCGTACCGCGTCGTGGATTGCCTCGGCGCGACGCTGACGGTCCTGCGCTCGGTCGCTGAACCACTTCGACTTCACCTCGACGAGTACGTCGATATCGAAACGGTCGAAGGGGCCGACCTCGTGGAACCGGATCAGGACGTCACCGGGTTGTAGATGGTGGTCATAAGGCTCGTCCGTGCATTGCACCGCCAGCGAGACCGCGTCGGGAAGGACTGCGGCGAGCCGTGTGCGAGTGCCATCTGTGACGGTGGGGCCGCAGGTGATGTCGATCAGTGGCATCTGGTCTACACGGAGAGGTCGCGGCGCAGCTTCGCGACGTGTCCGGTGGCTTTCACGTTGTACTGCGCCACTTCGATCTTGCCCTTTTCGTCCACGACGAAGGTGGACCGGATGACACCCTCGACGATCTTTCCGTAGAGCTTCTTCTCACCGAAGGCGCCGTATGCGGTCAGCGTCGTCTTGTCGGGGTCGGACAGCAGCGGGAAGTTCACGCCATCGCGTTCGCGGAACTTGGCGAGTTTCTCGGGCTTGTCCGGGGAGATGCCGATGACGTCGAGGCCCGCCTCGTTGAGCTGGGCGAGGCTGTCACGGAAGTCGCAGGCCTGTTTGGTGCAGCCGGGCGTCATGGCGGCCGGGTAGAAGTAGATGATGACCTTGCGGCCCTTGTAGGAGGACAGCGACACCTTCTTGCCATCGGCGTCGAGCAAGGTGAACGCCGGGGCCTTGTCGCCAACTTCGAGCCGCTTGGTTTCCGCCATGACCGATGCCTTTCTGTTGACCCGTACAGTTGTTGCCCTAGGGTAGTTGCTTGAGTTTCAACCGCGGACGTGGAGGAGTACACGTGGCCAGGGATCCCGAGGCAATCAAGGCCGATATCGACAAGGCCCGCGATCAGCTCGCGGCGACTGTCGACACCCTGAGTGACCGCGCAAATCCGCAGCGTCTGGCTGAGGACGCCAAGGCCTCGGTGCTGGCGACTCTCAACAAGCCGGCCATCAAATTCACCATTCTCGGTGTCGGCGCTGTGGTTGCCGCACTGGTGGCGCGCAAGGTTGTGCGCAAGTTCCGTCGCGACTGATCAACCTGCGCTAGCAGGTGTGGTGGCGACTCTTTCTGTCGCGTTGACGTGCAGTTAGCTATATTGGGCAAGTGGAGCTTCGCTTGCTGCTTGAACCTGCCCGGGTTCGCTATCTGGCCGCGGTGGTCTATGGATGGCTGATTGCTGGGTTTCTGATTGTCGCGAGGCTGCAATGGGATGGCGTGGGTGTTCAGATCACTGTGCTCCTTGCGTGCACCGTTCTCGGGCTGGTCGGCGGGTGGGCGTGGGGCTTTGAGGTTCGTTCCTACGGGAAACTCATGTCGGATGTCCGGGCAGATCAATATCGCGACGTGTACCGGGCGATCACACGCGGGCCCGTGCCGGAGGATCCAGCTTTGCGATCGGCAGCCATTGCGGTCGCACGGCGGTACCTGAACCAAGCGATGCAGGGAAGACGCTTCGGCATCGGAATGTCTGTGCTGTGGATTGGCGCCTGCGTATTCAACGCGCGAGCGATGAACTGGGACGGGAGTGCTCCGAACGTCTCGGTAGCGTGGCTGGCGTTCGCGGTCCTGGCGGCATTCCAGGCCATACAGAATTTTCGCGTTCCGCGGCTCGTGCAGGCGCGGTTGCAGCTGCTGACGGCTGCTGACCAGCCGGTAGTGGGTGAACCCGTATGACGGTCCGACTGGAGCTCTCCCCGCTCTGGGTACAGCTGCTCGCATCGATCACGATCTGGTGGGCAATGGGAAGCCTCGCGTTGGGCTTCTGGCGGTCAGGTGGGCAGCAGCCCCGCGAGCACGTGGGTTGGTGGATCGCCGTCGGTATTGGCGGGATGGTGTTTGGGGCACTGGGTGCGGCCATAGGACAGGTAGAAGGTGTGAAGTATCGCGCCGTCGTGAAAGATATTGCACCCCAGCATTCTCGGCAGGCCGCGAGGATTTTGGTGCGTGGCGCAATGCCCACCGATCCTTCGGTAAGAGTCGCGGCTATTCGTCTGGCTGACGTGTATTTGTGGCGCGCCGGGCAGCTACCCCGATTCTTCGGGCCAATGATTTTGTCCGCCGTCGTTATCTGGACCGGTATGGCGATTCTGCAGGGCTTTGATGGGGGTGCAAATCCCGCGATCGCAGTGACTAACCTGCCGATCTGGCTGTGCTTGGCCGTGCAGATCTACTACGTCGTTCCGCTTGTCGAAGCACGACGCGTTCTGATGCTGAATTTCGAAGGCGCGCAAGCCTAGAACTCGAAACGCAGGATGCGCGCGGAACGTCTCATCGACGGGCTGTATCGCGCCAGCCGAGACGATATCTGCAGCCACTTCGGAAAGAGTTCCACCTCGGGGGCGTCCACCAGGCTGAACTCTTCAACGAACCGCAGCTTCGGGTTCCAGCGCTCCGGGGTACGCGGATCGTCATAACCCTCGAACCCGCGCAGCTGATTGACCTTCTTGAACATCTTCTGTGGAAACAGCTTTGAGATCCACACGCCCACCACCATGCGGCCGTAGTCGTTGAATGCGAGCTGTCCGCTGGGAAAGTGATCGGTGACGGCGCGCATCGTGGCGATGATCTGCTCCTTGGTCAGGAACGCGAAGAACCCGTCGGCGACCACCATCGCCGGACGGTCCGACGGTATTGCGTCGATCCACGTCGGGTCGGTGACCGACACCCCGATGGTGTGCTCACCTGCCCCCGGGGGCATGACTTCATCGCGCAGCCTGGCCATCCCAGGCAGATCGACGCTGTACCAATCGACGGTAGGTGGCGGTTGGATGCGTCGATACCCGTCGTCGAGACCCGCTCCGAGATCGACCACTACCGCGTTGGGGTGCTTGACGATGAACCTCCGCACGCGATCATCGAGAAGTTTTGCGCGTAAAGAGGATTGGCATACCACAGGGGTTATTACCCCCAGTGCGTCGAAGTCGTAGTTGATCGCGGCGACAGCGGCTGTCGCTCCCGGATCCGGAAGGATCGGTCGCTGCCAGCCGTCATTGACGGCCCGTGCCTTCAGGGTGAGAAAGGCGGTCTCTTCCTCCGGGGTGATTCCGCTGGTGTCGATGCTCATACCGTCGACTATACAAACGTGTAGTCAATTGTCCAGGCGTGTAATATGTGGCGATGGAGACCGTGGACCCTGACGACCTCACCGCCCGCGCCCGCATCCGCGACGCCGCGCTGCATGAGTTCGGTGAGAGGGGGTACGACGGTGCGACCATTCGAGGCATCGCCGCGCGAGCGGGGGTTTCCTCCGGGTTGTTGCGGCACCACTTCGGGTCCAAGCAGGAACTGCGCGAGGCATGCGATGAATACCTCGTCAAGACGATGCGGAACATCAATGAGCAGGTCCGGACAAACGTGGAACGCGGTGATGTGCACTATGTTTCGGCGCGCATTCCGATCGGCCAATACCAGGACTACATCACCAGGGCTTTGGTCGACGGCTCCGCGGGCCAGGTGTTCGACGAGATGGTCGCTATGACCGAGGGCTGGCTGGCCAGTGCCGACCAGAATCGTGTGTTTCCGGCCGATATCGACGTCAAGTCCCGTGCCACCGTCATCACCGCGATGGCCCTGGCGGTGCCACTGCTTCAGCAACATGTTTCGCGTGGGCTTGGTGTTGATGTCGGTTCGCCCGAGGGTGAGCTGAAAATGGCGGCCACGCTCGTCGATATCTACGCCAACCCTCTGCTGACCCCTGAACAGGCAAATTCGGCTCGTGAGGATCTCGCGCACAGAATGGGATAGCTGTATTTATCGCGCAATATTCGCTGCAGGCATCGCATTTGCCCTACTACCTGGTTACTCTATGGGCGTGCGAAGTTTCCGCGCGCGGCTGGAGTTTCGATGATTGTTGTCGCTGGTCTGAGGGTAGATGCGACCGTGGCCAAAGCTGCGGCGATGCTGCTGTACGTCGTCGGATTCGCGTTCACGGTGTTCTTCGGCATCGATAGTGTGCGGCTTGCCGTGGTGTTTCTCGTCGGCATCGCAGCGACGGCACTGCACTACTGGCCGGACCGTGACAAGTTCGACCGGATCTCGATAGCGGTTGCGGTCGGCCTGATGCTCGCCTTTGCGCTCGACGCATGGTCGACCTGGGTTATCGACGGGACGCTGGTGCCGGGTATCGGAATCGGCGTGGCGCGCCTGTTGGCATGGCTGCTCTCGGTCGCCGGCATTCTGGCGTTTCCGCGCCGGCTCATCGACAGGGATGCCGACGGCTAGGCCCCGGTTCGTTCCAGCCGTGATGGCCGCGTCAGCAGGTACGCGAGCACCCCGGCGGTGCGGGGCGAGCGTGCCTTCGACCACCTGAACAACAGCCCGCGCAGCAGCGGTGCCGGTGACCACCAGAACCACTTGCCCAGCAGGCCCGCCACCGCAGGCACGACGAACGTTCTGACGATGAGCGTGTCGATGATCAACCCGACCCCGATGGCGGTGCCCACCTGCTCGATACTCAAAACGTCACTGGAAAGCATGGCGAACATGGTGATACCGAAGACGATCCCGGCCGTCGTGACCACACCGCCCGTGCCGCCGAAAGCGCGGATCATTCCCGTGCGCAGTCCGGCGCCGTCCAGGAAGATCTCCTCACGCATGCGCATGGTGAACAGCAGGTTGTAGTCGGCGCCCACCGCGACCAACGCGATAAGGGCGATCGAGGGAACCGACCAGTGCAGGTCGCGCCCCAACATGTCATGCCAGATCAGAGTGGTGATTCCCAGCGCCGAGGCGTAGGAGATGACCACGGTGCCGATGACCACCGCTGCTGCCACCGGGCTGCGCAGCATCACCAACACGATGAGGAAGACCAGCGCCAGCGCCACGGCCGCCAGTAGTAAGAAGTCGTCGCTGACATATCCGCGCAATTCGGCTGTGCCGGTGCCGAATCCAGCGATGTTCACGGTGCTACCGGCGAGGGTGCCCTCCTTGGTGGCCTCGGTCACCGCGAGGGTGATCTGCGGAGACCGGTGGGCGCCGTCCGCGCCGAACACTTTGCCGTCCCCGAACACCAGCATGCGGGTCGAGCGGCCGTCTGGGGCGAAGTACAAGCCGGCGGCGCGCTGGAAGCGCGGGTCCTGCCAGGCCCGCTGGGGTAGGTAAAAACCTCCCTCGCCGCTGCTGCGGAAATCCTCGCGCATGGCGCGCAGGTATTCGGTCAGCCCGGAGAACATGGTGCGTGTCTCGCCGACCGCCTTGGTCAGTTGATCGGTGATCGTGCTGAGCTGCGCCACCGTCGCTCGCATGTTCTTGACCGAGTCCACCGCCCCGGAGAAGGATTTCTGCATTCCCTGGGCGCCGGTACCGAACTTGGCAGTGCTGGCCGTCAGCGATGCGGTTGCCGCCACCACGGAATCCATCGGTTCGACCGCCTTGAGAACCAGCGAGCAGATGCCGTCGTTGGCACAGTTGGGGTTGCCGTTGGTGAAGTTCCGTAAAGGCTCCATGTAACCGGAGACCTGGGACACGTTGTCCTGCAGTGCTTTCATTCCCGAGTGCATGTCTCCGACGCCGCCGTTGAGTTCGCCCAACCCGCTCACGCCGCCCGCGAGACCGTTCTGCAGTTGCGCGATCGCCTTGGAGAATTGGCCCAGCGTTGCCGAGAGCTGGTCCACGGCTCCAAGACGTTGGCTCATCTGGGTGGTTCCGTCATCCAGCTGATCGGCGATGATTCCCGCTTGTTCGGTCAATGCCGCCTGCTCGGGGATGGCACCTGCCGGGCGCGAGGCCGACTGGACCATCCGAATGCCAGGAATCTCCATGAGCTTCTTGGTGACTCGCTCGATACCGATGACTCCTGCCGGGTTACGCAAATCATGGTCGGATTCGATCGAGACGATCTCCGGCAGCAATCGGTTCGGCGGGAAATGCCTGTCCATCGCCTGGTAGCCCCGGTTGGCGTGTGTGGAAAGCGGCTGCGAGGCAAGCTCATCGAAGCCGAGGCGTAGGCCGGCCACAGGAATGGCGCACACCATGAGCACTAACGCCGAGCCGACGAGGACGGGCCCGGGCCAACGCGCGACCATGGTGCCCACTCTGCGCCACCGGCGCCCCGGCTGTCCGCGTAGTGGGCGGGGCTGGGCCAACCCGCGGCGGCCGGCCAGCCCGATGAGCGCGGGAAGCAGCGTCAGCGATGCCGCCATGCCAGTGAGGATTCCTATGGCACAAGGTAATCCGGCGCTGCGCAGCATGCCTACCTGGGCGAACATGAGGCAGGAGAGGGCGGCGGCGATGGTCAGCCCGGAGGCCGCGATGACCGGCGCCACGCTGCGGTTGGCGATTTCGAGTGACTGCTCATGCGCTAACCCTGAACGTCGCTGTTCGTGATAACGCCCGAGTAGGAAGATGCCGTAATCGGTCGCCGCGCCAAGGACCAGGGCGGCCAGCAGCGCGACCGAGAAGATGGAGACCTCGATGAGATTGCGTTCCCCGAGGAAGGCGACGATGGAGCGCGCCACCCCCAGGCCCATGCCCACGGTGATCAGAGGAATGGCAGCGGTGATGGCAGATCGGTAGACGGCGAAGAGCAGTACCGCGATGAGCACCACGGTGACGCCGGTGATCATCAGCATCTGGGTATCGATGGACGTGAGCTCGTCGGCGATGGTGGCGCCGGGCCCGGTGACCCAGGGGTGCATCCCAACTGGTGCCGGTTCGTCGGCGACGATCTTCCGGACCGCGTCCAGGGACGCGTTGGCCTGCGCACCACCGAGTTCCCCGGTCACGCGCAGCATGGTGTACGCCGCTTTTCCGTCTGGGCTGATCGCGCCTTCGGCGGTCAGCGGGTCCGCCCACAGGTCCATCGCCGAATCCAGATGGGCGGTGTCTGCGCGTAGCTTCGCCAGGAGCCGATCGTGATACTGGTGCTCGACGGGCCCCAATTTGTGGTCGCTCTCGAGGACCAGGTAGTTGAGGTTCCCGCCGTCGCCGTCCTGGAACTGCCTGCCCATCACGGCGCCCGCGGTATTCACCGGGGCACTTTGTGGCAGGAACCCGCGCGCGTGGTTATGTGCCGTGCTTTCCACCTGCGGCACAAGCAGATTGCCTGCCGCTGCGGCGAGTACCCAAATCCCGATAACGAGAAACGCGTATCGGCTGCAGAACCTTGCGATGGCTTCCCACATGCATGCCGACGCTACGGAGAGGCGGTGGGGCCGTCGTCGTGCTGTGGGCGAGACTTGCTCTCCTACCGTGGTAGGAGACGCGAATCCGCGCGAAGCATGATGTGTGACGTCCTGACCGCCTCTACGCTGGCGCTATGGATTGGTTCCGGGAGACTGCGTTGCAGCGCCGTGCTCTGGTGCCGTATGAATTTCCGTGGGCTGTGCCGCTGGTCATGTACAGCAGCACACTGCTCATCGTGGGTTGCTCTGTCCTGCAGCGAGGTTTCACCCGTCCGTGGCTGCTGGCCTTAGCGGCTCTGCTCGCGTTGACCCCGATACTGTCGTTCATCATCGCTGGTCGCAAGCTGAACGCGTTCTGGACGGTGGCGTTCGCGCTGGCGGGGGTCGGGTTGTTTCTCACCTGGCCGCCCAATGTCGTCGATGGTGCGCCCTTCCTGCTGATGTTCACGCTCGGGGAAGTGGGAGCCATCGCGTCGGTGCGCGCTGGTCTTCTCGCGGTTGGCGCCTGCGTGGCACTGCTCGTGGCGGCCGAACAGCTGCATCACCTTGGGACCTTCTCGCTCTACATGGTGTTCTTTGTGCTCTGCGGATGGTTGATCGGGCGCATCATGCAACTACAACAACGCCTGCTCTTACAGGAACGCGCACAGCAGGTGCGCATGCTGGAGCAGGCAGCTTCCGATGAACGACGCCGCATCGCACGTGAAATCCATGATGTGATAGCGCATTCCCTGTCCGTGACGATGCTTCATCTGACCGGGGCGCGGCGGGCATTGCAGGAGGATCACGATGTCGATGATGCCGTTGCCGGATTGCTCGATGCCGAACGTCTTGGGCGTCAGGCGATGTCGGATATCCGCGGCACGGTGGGGTTGTTGAGCACTGGACCCGGCGGAACCGAGCCGATGCGGCTGTCTCCAGAACCCGGCATCTCCGATATACCTGATCTGGTCGCTGATTTCACGGCGGCGGGGATGGCAGTGGAATCACATATCTACGGGTCGGGTGAGTCCGTCAGCGCTGGAGTGGGTTTGGCGCTGTACCGCGTGGCTCAGGAATCTTTGGCCAATATCGCCAAGCATTCGCCAAGGTCGTCGGCGGCGGTTCTCCTTGATATCAACGGGTCGGCGGCCAGTTTGACCGTGAGTAACGACCTGGCCGCGGGATTACCCCACGATGTGTGCTCGGGAGGCGGGCTCGCAGGCATGCGGCAGCGCATTGAGATGCTCGGCGGCGAATTCCGGGCCGGGCGGGCGGAGGACGGCTGGACAGTTTCGGCCAGCGTCCCATTGGAAACCGATGGGGCTCAGTGCCGCGTGCGGCGAAAGGTGTTATGGCGTCATGACTGATACCGAAGTGGCCGTGCTGCTGGTCGACGATCAGGAGTTGGTGCGCACGGGACTGCGCCGGATTCTGCGCCGCAAGGACGGATTCTCGATTGTCGGGGAGTGCGCGGATGGCAGTGAGGTAGCAGCGGCGGTCACCCAGGCGCGGCCCGATGTGGTGATCATGGATCTGCGTATGAAGCAGATGAGCGGTATCGAGGCGATCCGATTACTGCACGCCGCCGAGGGGCCGCCGGCATTGGCACTGACTACATTTGACGACGACGAGCTGCTGTCCGGTGCGCTGCGTGCCGGCGCCGCCGGGTTCATTCTCAAAGATTCTCCGGCCGAAGAGCTCGTGCGCGCCGTGCACGCGGTCGCCCGTGGTGAGGCATATCTGGATCCGTCGGTAACCTCGCGGGTTCTCAGTGCCTATCGACGCGCCCCCGCGGCCAGTACCGGTGCCGCCGAGGACAAGCTCACCGTGCGGGAGCTGGATGTGTTGGCGCTCATCGCATCCGGCGCGAACAACTCCGAAATCGCTGAGCAGCTGGTGATATCCGAGGTGACGGTCAAGAGCCACATCGGCCGAATTTTCGTCAAACTCGATCTGCGAGATAGGGCCGCGGCCATCGTGTACGCCTACGACCACGGCATCGTGACGCCCAAATAGGGTTACTGGGTCTCTTTTACGCGAAGCCCCTCGATGGCTTCGTGCAATTCTTCAAGCTCACGGCGCAGATAGTCGCGGGTGGCGACTTCGCCCACCGCGAGCCGCAGTGCCGCCAGCTCCCGAGCCAGATATTCGGTATCGGCCTTGGTTTGTTCAGCGCGCCTGCGGTCCTCTTCCAGCGACACCCGGTCGCGGTTCTCCTGGCGGTTCTGGGCCAGCAGGATCAGGGGCGCGGCGTAGGCGGCCTGGGTGGAGAAAGCAAGGTTGAGCAGGATGAAGGGATAGGGATCCCATTGGAAGCCCACCGCGAAGAGGTTCAGGATGATCCAGACGATGACGAACACCGTCTGCATGGCGAGATAACGTCCCGTGCCCAGGAACCGGGCAATGTTCTCGCTGACCCGGCCGACTGCCTCGACATCGAGGCCGAGCGACAGACGCCGGGAGGTCCGTGGAGTATCGAGCCGCTGCCGCGCCGATGCGTCGCTCACGAACGGTTACCTCCCGTCACGCTCTCGGGTTCGTCGGCGCGCCAGCCGTCGGGCATCAAGTGATCCAGTACGTCGTCGACCGTAACGGCGCCGAGCAAGTGGTTCTCCCTGTCGATCACGGGACCGCACACCAGGTTGTACGCGGCGAAGTAACGGGTGACCTCGGCCAACGGCGCCTCGGCATCCAGGTAGGGCAGGTCGGTATCGAGAATGCCGCCGACCATCGCATAGGGGGGCTCACGCAGCAGCCGCTGCAGGTGGACACATCCGAGATAGCGCCCGGTGGGTGTCGCCGTGGGTGGCCGGACCACGAAGATCAGCGAGGACAACGCGGGAGTCAGATCCGGATCACGCACGCGGGCAAGGGCTTCGGCCACCGTGGTGTTGGGGCTCAGGATCACCGGTTCCGGGGTCATCATGCCGCCGGCGGTGTTGGGGGAGTGGGTCAGCAGCCGTCGGACGGGCTCGGAGTCCTCCGGATCCATCAGCGCCAGAAGCGATTCGGCCTCTGCGGGCGGCAGTTCGCCCAGCAGGTCGGCGGCGTCGTCGGGGTCCATGGCCTCCAGCACGTCGGCGGCGCGCTCGTCTTCCAGCTTGGTGAGCACCTCGGCCTGATCGTCCTCGGGAAGCTCCTGGAGGATGTCGGCCAGCCGTTCGTCATCGAACGCGCCGAGCACCTCGTCACGCCGCTTGGGCGGAAGCTCACGGATCGCATCGGCAACCTCGACGGGGCGCATGCCCTCGAACTGGAGCATGAGCTGGGCCACGCCCTGTCCGGGCAGGTTGAGCGCCGACGGCGTCAATCCGTGGATGTGGTTCCATCCGGTGACCTGTACGCCGCTACGCCGGCCCAGTCGTCGTGGGCTGCGCACGGCCACCCGGGTGACCACCCAGTCGCGGGTGCGGGTCTGCTCAAGGCCTAGATCAACCACGACGAGGTCGACACCGTCGAACTGTTCGAGCTCGGGGTCATCGGTGCGCACCGTGGTGTCCAGGACCTGCCCGAGCACCAGTGCCTCGCTGGGACGCTGTTCGAAGCGGCGCAGTGAGACGTTTCCGGTGTTCAGCGTCACCGATCCGGGCTCAATGGCGGTGACGCGCAGCATAGGCACGAATATTCTTCGGCGCGTGAGCATTTCAACAACCAGGCCAATGACCCGCGGCTGTTTTCGGGCAACGCCGATCGCGATCACGACATCGCGCACCCGTCCGATCGATTCGCCGTCCGGGCCGAGAACCACCAGGCCTGAGAGCCTGGCTGCGAACACCTTGCTCACTGCGGCCATGGTGCAAGGTTAGGGGGTAGGCCTTGCGGCGCCCTGCGCCGGTGTCGTGAGTTGGATGCCTAGGTGCCGATTCCGCCGTACATGAGGGCGATGACGGCGGCCGAGAATCGCTCACTGTCCTGCACCTCGCCGCCCCGTGAGGCGTGCAGACCGGTGGCCAGAATCATCCCGGTCACAGCTCGGGCGGTGTATTCGGTATCGAGATCGGCACGCAGATAGCCTTTTTCGACCCCGTGACGCAGGTAGGCCTCGGTCAGTTGGTCACTTGTGGAGAGCATTCCGAAGACGCGCTCGCGTAGCTCGTTATCGACCGAGCCCGCTTCCAGCAGAAGCAGCGGCAACTGGGGGTTGTCCCGGAACAGGTCTGCGAGCGCGGCACCGATACGCACCGACTGCTGGCGGTACTGCTCGATATCGTCGGCCAGCCCCGCGGCGTTTTCCGCGCCGATCGCCTGAAAGATCTGTTCGGTGACGTCGTCGATGACATGCTCGATGATGTCCCGCTTGCTCTTGAAGTACCGGTAGAAGGTCCCATGGCCGATCCCGATCCGCCCGGCGATATCCGCGACGCCTGTCGCGTGGTAGCCCTGCTCGGAGAAGCACGCGAACGCAGCGTCCAGAATCTCTTGCCGCATCTCGAGCTTCTTGCGCTCGGCGCGACTGAGTGTGGACGGGCTGGACGTCATAAGCGGCGATCCTACCGACCTTGACACTTGTCGAGAATGACATATCATTCCGAAACTGACAAGCCATTCCGTTGGAGGTTGATGTGAGTCGTTATCCGAAGATTGAGCTGCCAGGCGCGGTGGTCGTCATCACCGGTGGAGCCAGGGGAATCGGTGCTGCCACCGCGCGTCTTTTCGCCGATAAGGGGGCCGATGTCTGGATCGGCGATGTCGATGACGTGGTCGCCAAAGAGACCGCGGACACGATTCCGCGTGCACAGTCCGGTGCTCTCGATGTCACCAAACCCGAGTCCTGGGCCGGGTTTCTTGATCGGGTGCGCGCCGAGTCGGGTCCGATCGACATCCTGATCAACAACGCGGGCGTGATGCCGCTGGGCGGATTTGTCGAGGAGAACGAACGCACCACCGATCTGATTCTCGATGTGAACGTGCGCGGTCCGCTCAACGGTGCGCGGGCCGCGTTGCCCGAGATGGTGGCGCGGGGGCGTGGGCACATCGTCAACGTGGCGTCCATGGCAGGCAAGCTGGCCGTCCCCGGCATGGTCACCTATAACGCGTCCAAGTTCGGTGCGGTCGGGCTTTCCGTGGCGCTGCGCAAGGAGTACGCAGACAGCGGCGTCAGCATCAGCTCGGTGCTGCCGAGCGCGGTCCGCACCGAGTTGGCCTCGGGCGCACCGCTGGGCAAGGGGATGCCGACCGTCGATCCCGAGGATGTGGCGGCCGCGATCGTGCGCAGTGTCGACACTCGTCGCGCGCAGATCTCGGTGCCGGGCTGGCTCGCATTCGGATGGGGGCTGGTGGATCTTTTTGTGCCCGAACCACTTGAGCGACTTGGCCGCCGGCTGATCGATGACCGTCGTGCACTGACCTCACTGGACCTGAACGCCCGCGGCGCGTACATCGAACGCATCGAGCGGCAGAGCAAGGAGCACCAGAAGTGAGCGAACGGCGCAGTCCCAGAGTTGTCGTCGTCGGCGCCGGTATGGCCGGAATCGCGGTGGGGCACAAACTCATAGAGGCCGGTTTCGACGATTTCTCCATTCTGGAGAAGGGCGATGACGTCGGTGGCGTCTGGTACTGGAACCGCTATCCGGGGCTGACCTGCGATGTGCCCTCCCAGGCCTATCAGTACCCCTTTGCGCCACGCACGGACTGGCCACGGCTCTTCGCCACCGGTCCAGAGATTCAGGCGTATCACCGCACGGTCGCCGAGGATCTGGGCGTCATGTCTCATATTCGGTGCGGGCAGGAGGTCACCGCCGCAGAGTTCACCGGTACGGGCTGGCGGGTTACCACCGCGGCGGGGGAGGTGCTGGAATGCGATTTTCTGATTGCCGCCACCGGCGTGCTGCACCACCCGAACATCCCCGACATCCCAGGGCTCGACAGCTTCCGCGGCAAGGTGGTGCACACCGCGCGGTGGGATGACTCGGTGCAGCTGGAAGGAAAGCGTGTCGCCGCGATTGGAACGGGCTCTACTGGGGTGCAAGTGGTTTCGGCGATGCAGCCCATCGTCGAGCAGGTGACCTCATTCATCCGGACACCGCAATGGGTGCTGTGGGCACCGATGGCGATGCGGCAGCCAAAGTTCGTCTCCAAGCTGCTGGAGGCGTTGCCCACCGAACGCATCGTGCGATTCAGTGCGTTGACGGGCACCGACGCGTTGGTGAACATCGTGACCCGGCCCAGCTGGGGTCGGCGGCTGGTGCAGCAGTACGCGCGGGCGTGCCTGCACCTGATCCGCGACAAGGAGTTGCGTCAAAAACTGACCCCGGATTACGAGCCGCTGTGCAAGCGGCAGGTCTTGTCCGGGTCGTTCCATCGCGCTGTCCAGAAGCCGAATGTCGAGATCGTCACCGACCGCATCGACAGGGTCACGCCCACCGGCATTGTGACGGTCGACGGTGCCGAGCGCGAATTCGACGTGATTGTGCTGGCCACCGGATTTCAGGCGCACAACTACATGCGGCCGATGAATCTGGTTGGCAAAGACGGATATTCGATTGATGAGGCATGGGAAAAGGGGCCCAAGGCGTACCGGATGACCGCCATCCCCGGCTTCCCGAACTTCTTCACCGTGCTCGGCCCCAACTCGCCGACCGGATCGATCTGGCTTCAGCACACGGCCGAGCGCACCGCCGAATACGTCATCAGCTGGCTACATCGTTTCGCCCGTGGCGAGATCACCACGGTTGAAGTGAGCCGCGAGGCGACCGATGAGTTCAACGTCCAAGCGCGTGAGGCGATGAAACCCACGGTGTGGGCGACCGGGTGCAACTCCTGGTATCTCACCGAGGACGGATCGGTAGACCTGTGGCCCTTCGATCGGAAGACCATGGAGCGCATGCTCGCCTCACCCGAGGAGAGTCACTACATCGTGCAGTGACGCGCGTTAGCGCAGATTGAACGTCGACGGATCGGGGCCGATGCGACCGTCGGCCGCGTCGAGCCCGGTGATGCGCTCTACCTCGTCGGTGCTGAGTTCGAATCCGAACACATCGAAGTTGGCCGCGATGCGCGCCGGCGTCACCGACTTGGGAATGACGACGTTGCCCAGCTGAAGATGCCAACGCAGGATCACCTGCGCTGCGCTCACCCCGTGGCCCTCGGCGATGGCGCCGATGGTCGGGCTATCCAGGATGGTGCCCTGGCCAAGTGGCGACCAGGCCTCGGTGAGAATGCCGTACTCGGCGTGGAAGGCGCGCAGCTCGGTCTGGGTGAACCGGGGATGCAGCTCGATCTGGTTGAGAGCAGGCACTTCTCCGGTTTCATCGATCAGCCGCTGGAGATTCTCGACGGTGAAATTGCTGACCCCGATGGCCTTGGCTCGGCCGTCGGCCTGGATCCGCTGCAGCGCCTTGAAGCTGGCCACGTACTCGTCGAGTTCAGGCACCGGCCAGTGGATCAGGTACAGGTCCACATAATCGGTGCCCAGCCGCTCCAGGGAGGCGTCAAACGCGCGTAGCGCGCTGTCATAGCCCTGATCGGCATTCCACAGCTTGGTGGTCAGGAAGACATCCCCACGGGGAACCCCGGACTGCGCGATGGCGCGGCCCGTGCCTTCCTCGTTCTCGTACACCTTCGCGGTGTCGATGCTCCGGTATCCGACCTGCAGGGCGGTCGATACCGCCGCCTCGGCTTCGTCGCTAGGCACCTGCCAGACGCCATAGCCGAGCTGGGGAATCGTGGTACCGGAATTGAGCGTCACGTTGGGGACTATCTGGGGAACCGTCACGGTCAACCCAACGCGGGGCGTCACGGAGTATTCCCGGGGGGCTCGGGGTAAATGAAACGCCCCACTCCCAATGCTGGGAGTGGGGCGTTTCTGGTGGTGCGCCGTCAGGGGCTCGAACCCCGGACCCGCTGATTAAGAGTCAGCTGCTCTACCAACTGAGCTAACGGCGCGTGAACGTGCGTGGAAGACCTTAGCAGCCTCGGAGCCCGTAACGAAAATTGTCATCCCCCCGATAGCCCGGTCGCGGTTATTGAGGTCGTCGCCGACCATCCTGAACCCGTACAATCATCGGTGAGTTTGCGCATCAAGTTTCAAAGGGAGCAAAGCATGACCCAGGGTCGTCCACGCCTGCTGGTTGGCGCGCGTCGGCGGTGGGCCACCGCGCTCGCACTCCCGATTGTGGCCATGGCTGTGCTGGCCGGATGCACGGATGCCACCTCCAAGGAACCGCCGAAAGTCATTGACAAGGCAACGCCTTACGCGGATCTGCTGGTGCCCAAGCTGGCGATGTCGGTCAAGGATGGAGCGGTCGGCGTCCCGGTCGATGCGCCCGTGACGGTGACTGCGGGCGAGGGCGTGCTCGGAACCGTCACCATGGTCAACTCCGACGGCAAAGAGATTGCCGGTGAGGTCGGCGCCGACGGTGTGACGTGGTCCACCACCGAGCCACTCGGCTATGACAAGCAGTACACCATCAAGGCCGATGCCAGAGGTCTTGGCGGCGTGGCACGCGCCAATGCGTCGTTCCGCACTCATTCGCCGGACAACATGACGATGCCGTATGTCATGCCGGGTGATGGTGAGGTGGTCGGTATCGGTCAAACGGTCGCCATCCGGTTCGATGAGAGCATCCCGAATCGGGCGGCGGCGGAGAAGGCCATCAAGATCACCACCGACCCGCCCGTCGAGGGTGCTTTCTACTGGTTGAACAACCGCGAAGTGCGTTGGCGCCCAGAGGCGTTTTGGGAGCCCGGAACGTCGATCGATGTGAAGGTCAACACCTATGGGGTGGACCTGGGCAACGGCGTCTTTGGGCAGGACAACGTGACGTCCCGCTTCTCCATCGGCGACGCGATCATCAGCCGGGTGGATGACAACAACAAGGTCGTCAACGTCGAGCGCAACGGCGAGATCATCAAGACGATGCCGACCTCGATGGGTAAGGACAAGGCGCCCACCAACAACGGCACATACATCATTGGTGAGCGGTTCAAGGATCTGATCATGGATTCCTCGACCTATGGTGTCGCGGTCAACTCGCCCGACGGCTACCGCACCAAAGTGCAGTACGCCACCCAGATGTCCTACAGCGGGATCTACGTGCACGCCGCACCGTGGTCCGTCGGCGCGCAGGGGCGCACCAACACCAGCCACGGCTGCCTGAACGTCAGCACCGCGAACGCGAAGTGGTTCTACGAGAACACCAAGCGCGGTGACATTGTGATTGTTTCCAATACGGTTGGCCCCGTTCTTCCTGTCACCGACGGGCTTGGCGACTGGAACATTCCGTGGTCGCAGTGGAAGGCCGGAAACGCCCGGAACTAGCGTCGCCGCAGACGAAAAAGCCCCCGACACGTCGAGCGTGCGGGGGCTTTTCTGCGAACTGGTCCGCTTCTAGCCTTCTATGACCTTCTGGTCGAGGACCCGCTTGGACGGCACCATGATGATCGACTTGGAGTTGTCACGATCGCGGTAGGCCGACTCCAGGATGGACGGGATGCTCTCGAGCTTGCCGTGCACGCTCATCAGCTGCTCCAGAATGGAAATACGTTGCTGGCCAACCTCTTCCACGGAGCGGCGGGCCTGGTCCAGGCGACGCTCGATCTGCTCGTCGGCCAGACGCAGGCGGCGGTCAGCTTCTTCCTTGGCGTCAGCGAGACGCTTCTCGCACTCGGCCTGGGTGCTGCGTCGCTGCTCGTCGACGGCTGACTGGGTCTCCGTGCGCAGCTTGGTCAGCTCTTCGTCCAGTTCGGTTTCCGCCTTCTCGCGCCGCTTGGTCTCGGCGGCGCGTAGCCGCTCGGACTCGCTGACGGCCTGGGCAACAATCTGATTGGCTTCCTCGCGGGCGCGGGCCATCACCTCGGTGTACTCGGTCTCCAGCGCGCTCTGCCGGGCCGCCATATCGGCCAGCATTTCTTTGTGCTTGGTGCGCATGGCCTCCGCGTCGGACTTGGCCGAGGCAACCAGGGCTGCCGACTCGGTGCGCGCCTCGTTCTGCATCTCGGAGACCTCGTCGACCGCGATGCGCAGCATCTTGGCCATCCGGTCGGTCATCGCGTGCGCCGAGGGGGAGGTGTCGCTGAGGTTGGACACCTCATCCTTGAGCGAGCCGATCTGCTTGGTGGCGTCCTCGAGTCGGCTCTTGAGCGTCTCGACGTCGTTCAGCCCGGACTGGTGCATGATCGTCAGCCGGCTGATGTACTCGTTGACCTCAATGGGGTCGTACCCGTTGCGGGTGCGGGTGAAGTTCCGAGTGGACTCGTTGGTGGTGGTCGCGGTCACTGGTACCCCTTGGAAACAGGTGCGGAAAGAGTGGATGGACGTTAGCCCGCGAAGAGTATGACACGCGTTACCAGTTCTCGTATACACCTGTTGGTAAAGACTGGGTCATGACGTAACCAGATTTGTCATCACTCGACGTGCCTGGTCATAGCACCAATATTGATCGGAACGTTCAGGATTTCATCGGCATCAGCATGCGGGCAGAAGGTTTCCTGCGGTCGCGATGCTCTGTATTCATGATTAGCTGACGGCTTCTGGCGGCGGTCACTGTCGACGTGCACTTTTGGAGCCTGTCGGTTTGCCATGGATCGCGTAATGAAACGTATCGCCTACACAGGGCGTTTCCTGAAATCGATCTTGATCGCTTAATCCCAGGTAGCGATGGTGTGAATTACCTGATCGCGGTATGGGTTACCGGCGAGCAGCCGGGGTGTGATCGTGCCGCGGCCGTATCGCGGACCAGGAGGAAGAACGGAACCGCAGTGCCCGTTCCGACGCCGAATGACGCGGCAGGTTGTGTCCGTAGAAAGCGGAATCGCCGCCTACTTGCGTAGACGGCGATTCCGAAATGGGGTGGCTGACGGGACTCGAACCCGCGACAGCCAGGATCACAACCTGGTGCTCTACCAACTGAACTACAGCCACCATTGCCGCGCGAAGCGGCGTGAAAGATCTTAACCGGTGATGGCGCCTTAGGCCGAATCGGTATCCGCAGCGTTGTCCAGGTTCGCCACGATCGCGACAAGGTCACTGGTAGAGGGCCCGGGGTCGGGAACGAACGCCGCGCGCCGGTAGTAACGCAGCTCGCGGATCGACTCCTTGATATCGGCCAGCGCCCGGTGGGCCAGGCCCTTGTCGGGCTGGCCGAAGTAGATCCGCGGGTACCAGCGGCGGCAGAGCTCCTTGATGGAGCTGACGTCGATCATTCGGTAGTGCAGGAACTCGTCGAGCGCCGGCATATCCCGTGCGATGAATCCGCGGTCGGTGGCAATGGAGTTCCCGGCCAGGGGAGCGACCTTGGCCGAAGGCACATGCTGGCGGATGTAATCGAGTACCTGGGCCTCGGCCTCTTCCAGAGTGACCGTCGACTTGCGGACCTCATTGGTGAGCCCGGACTTGGCATGCATGTCCTTGACCACCGGAGGCATCGCGGCCAGCGCCGCATCATCGGCGTGAATGACGAGGTCAACGCCTTCGCCGAGGATGTTGAGGTCGCCGTCGGTGACCAGGGCGGCGATCTCGATCAGTTTGTCTGAGCCGAGGTCGAGCCCGGTCATCTCGCAGTCGATCCAGACCAGTTCATCGCGTGGGGCACTCACAGTCTGACCACATTAGCGGTACGTGCGATCCGTGAGTGTGACGTCAGCACGGAATTTCGCGAGCAATCCCGTGTCGACGCCACACTGAGCGATGACGGAGACGGTTGGGGGCATTAGGGTCGTGGCCATGGCCGAGCAGACCACCGCGGGATCCACGCCCGCACAGCAGATCGCCGCCGGATACGCCACCACAGGTCAGGCACTTGAACTGGGGTCGGTCGTGGTCGACGGCAACGTCGATCCTGCGGCGCGTATCCGCATTCCGTTGGCGACCCTCAACCGGCACGGCCTCATCGCCGGCGCGACCGGTACCGGTAAGACCAAGACCCTTCAGGTGATCGCCGAGCAGCTCAGCGCCGCGGGGGTGCCGGTGGTCATGGCCGACGTCAAGGGCGACCTGTCCGGCATCTCCAAGCCCGGCGAGGCCAGCGACAAGACGGCGGCACGTGCCAAGGACACCGGCGACGATTGGGTGGCCTCGGACTTCCCGGCAGAGTTCGTCTCCCTCGGTACCACCGGAATCGGTGTGCCCGTCCGCGCCACCATCCGCAGCTTCGGGCCGATTTTGTTGTCAAAGGTGCTGGGGCTCAACGCCACCCAGGAATCCACGCTGGGGCTGATCTTCCACTGGGCAGACCAACAGCAGTTACCACTGCAGGACCTGAAGGATCTGCGCGCGGTCATCACGTACCTGACCAGCGATGAGGGCAAGGCGGACCTGAAGAACCTCGGTGGCGTGTCGGCGGCGACGGCGGGCGTGATCCTGCGTGCGCTGATCAACCTGGAGGCCGACGGCGGCGATACGTTCTTCGGCGAACCCGAAATCGATCCGAACGATCTGATGCGTACATCCGGAGACAAGGGCGTCATCACGCTTGTCGAGCTAGGGGCGCAGGCTGCGCGGCCGGTTCTGTTCTCCACTTTCCTGATGTGGATTCTGGCCAACCTGTTCACGAAGCTGCCCGAGGTCGGCGACGTTGACAAGCCGAAGCTCGTGTTCATCTTCGACGAGGCGCACCTGCTGTTCGCCGACGCGTCGAAGGCGTTCCTGGAGCAGGTGGAGCAGACGGTCAAGCTCATCCGGTCCAAGGGTGTTGGCGTCTTCTTCTGCACCCAGCTGCCTACTGACGTGCCCAACAACGTGCTCTCGCAGTTGGGTGCGCGCATTCAGCACGCGCTGCGCGCCTTCACGCCCGAGGACCAGCAGGCCCTTACCAAGACCGTCAAGACCTATCCCAAGACCGACGTGTACGACATGGGCACGGCGCTGACCTCGTTGGGCATCGGCGAGGCCATCGTCACGGTGCTCTCCGAGAGAGGCGCGCCGACGCCGGTGGCGTGGACCCGGATGCGCGCGCCGCGTTCGTTGATGGCCGCCATCGGTGACGACGCCATCAAGGCCGCCGCCGCGTCCAGCCCCCTGCAATCCAAGTACGGCCAGACGGTCGATTCGCGATCCGCCTTCGAGGTTCTCGCCGAGAAGGCGGCCCAGGCAGCACAGGACGCACCCATCGAGGCTCCCGCGAAGAAGGGCGCTAAGCCGGCACCTGAGAAGCCCAGCTGGTGGCGGCGCCTACTCAGCAACAGGAGCTTTCAGAGCTTCCTCAGCGCGCTGGGCAAGCAGCTCATCCGCAATATGGGCAAGAAGTAAGGGCTGTCGAGTCGATCGTCGATCTAGCCGTCCGCTGTCCGTTTCGACTGTGGCACAAAGCCTTCGGGCAGCATCCGGGAGCGCTGCCAGAGGAACTGCACCAGACGGCCCTCCAGCATGTTGGCCTCATCCATGGCGCGGACAAGGCGCTCGCCGAAGAACCGTAGATTTGCGTGATAGTGCGGATTGCGTAGCGCGGCCCACGTTGCCTTGAGAGGCGGAAGCCCGGCGTCGCGGTACACGGCCGGTTGCACCATGACCAGTGGGATTACCGATGCCCCGGCGGCGACGATTACGCGCTCGACGGCCATTCGGGCGCGGCCCGTTCGTGTGACCGCGCGGTTCAGCGCCGTGCGGGCGTAGCTGATGTGACGAGCCTCTTCGATGACGTGAATCTTGGCGATCGCACGGGTGCGGGGCTGCAGCGTCTCGTCATTCATGGTCTGGCGCTGCAATCGGTCCAGTATCTCCTCGACCATGAGCATCATCGAGAAGATCGTCGCGGACAACGGTGCGAGCGCGGTGATGCCCACCAATGCCCGGGCGATCTTGGGCGGGTTATAGCTGCGGTCGCTCAACGTGTTGATCTGGCGGCCGAACATCACCGAGTGGCGACACTCGTCAGCGACTTCGGTCAGAGCGTATTGCGCTGTGGCGCTGCGGGGATCGCTGACCGAGGCCAGTTTGAGCATGGGGTGCATCAAGGCGCTCTCGGCGAGAATGCCCCAACTGGCCAGGGCCGATGCCTCCAGCCGCCCGAGTGTGATCTTCTCGTCCTCGGTCATCCGCTCGAACATTTTCGTGCCGAACAGCGAGATGTACTTGTCGGGCACGTAGCGCAGGCCCGGCACGTCGGGGGCGTCCCAATCGACATCCACTTCCGGGTTGTAGGAACGCTCGACCGATGAGCGCAGGAGCCGCACCGCCGCGCGTTCGATGGGTGAGTCGTCGTGATCGATGGGCGTTTGCGACATGACATGCCTCCCGCTGCTCAGTCCGCCATTCCGTAGGTAGTACCGAAAAGTACCGGGTACTTCGCGTATCGTCAATGGCATGGCGGATGGCGGTGATGCGCGGCGCGACCGGTGGGCTCAGCACAAGGTCCGGGTGCGTCGAAAATTTGTCTCGGCGGCGGTGGTGGCAATCGAGAGAAACGGCCCGTCGGCCACGGTCGAGGACGTCGTCCGCGCGGCGCACTCCGCTAAACCCAAGCTGTACAGGCATTTCGAAGACCGCAACGACCTTTTCGACTCGGTGGCGCAGGCCATGGTGGGCGCCATCCGGCGGCGACTGACCTCGGCCGTTGACATCGCCGTCCCGCCGCGAGAATCCGCGCAGCGCGCCGCATCCCGCTTCATCGAGCTGGTGCGGCGGTATCCGCAGTCGACCCGATTCCTTTTCGAACATCAGATGGTGAGTGTGCGCGGAAAGTCCGCCCCGGCGCTTCGGCATGATGGGGCCATCGCCGAACTGGCCGCGGCGATGTCATCGTTCCTCGAGCGTGTCAACGTGCATCCCGCCGGTGTCGATCAGCTGGCCGCCGCATTGATCGGCACGGCGGCGACGACGGCGATATGGCAAGCAGCGCAGGGTGCCACGCCCGAGGAGGCTGTGGGCCAACGACTTGCCGAGACGTTGTGGGCCTCGGTCGACGTCTTCCTGCGGTCCAAGGGCGTCATCGTCGACCCCGACCACGTGCTCGATCAGAGCCGAGTCGAGACCGCCGGCGCCACGCTACGTGACTTGCGGGGCGAGGGTCAGTCGCCGAGCTTCTTATAGAAGCTGCCCACGATCGGGGCCACTATGGCGCGCGGTGCGTACCCCGCGGCTACCGACATTGCCTTGGAAGTGATGCCGGGCACGACGCGCATCTTGTTGCATTCCAATGCATTCAGTGACACGCGAGCGGTGTACTCTCCGTTGATCCACAGGAAGTCCGGGACCACCTTGTCGACAATCGAGGCTTCGGCAGGGTCGGGTTCGACGGTGCGCACCGGTCCCGGTGCCAGCAGCGTGACATGCACCCCGGTGCCCTTGAGTTCGCCGCGCAGCGACTCGGAGAAGGTGTTCGCGAATGCCTTGGTCGCGGCGTAGGTGGCATTGTTGGGAATCGGAGAGTTCCCGGCCGCCGATCCCGAGATGAGGATGCCGCCGGCCCCACGCTCAAGCATGCCCGGCAGCACCGCCAGCGTAAGGTCATGCACCGCAACGGCGTTGAGCTGCACCTGCTTGCGTTCGCCCTCTGGATCCAGGCCGCGGATGGGCCCGAACGTTGCGGTCCCCGCGTTGTTGCACAGGATCGAGATGTTGCGCTCGGACAACTCCGTGCAGAGGGCGCCACGCGCACCGGGGTCAGCGAGGTCCACTGCGCGCACCTCGACGATCACCCCCGTCTTCTCGGTGAGGGTGTTGGCCAGGTCATTGAGGATCTCGCCACGGCGAGCGGTGATGATGAGGCTGTGTCCGCGGGCGGCAAGCTCTTCGGCGAGCGCCGCTCCGATCCCCTGAGAGGCTCCGGTGACAACGGCGCGGGCATCGGGACTTGGTGCGGGTATCGGCATGGGGCAATCGTAAAGGTTGCCCATTGTGGGCCAAGCTACGCTTGTCGTTAATGAGCATGCCTGGCGTCGAGGAGCCTGTGGGGCGTCACGACCCAGGACCGAGCCGACAATCGGACACCCCCACCTCGCGTGGCCGGATAGCTGCCTGGGCGGCGTTTGACTGGGGATCCGCGGCCTTCAACACCGTCATCGTGATGTTCATCTTCACGCCGTATCTGACGGGCCGAGTCGGCGCCGGGATGCCCGACGGCGTCCCCCAGGGACTCCTCGGCTGGATGATGGGCCTGGGCGGTGTCCTTGTTTTCCTGCTCGCTCCGGTGATCGGGGTATGGGCCGACACGCCGCAGCGGCGCCGTATCGCGCTGGGCACACTCACCACATTGGTGGTGCTGGTCGCCACGGCGATGAGCCTGGTGCGTGAGGACAACCGCTACCTCTGGCTGGGTCTCGGGTTGTATTGCGCGGGTTCGGTATTCAACGAACTAGCGCAGGTTCCCTACAACGCGACGCTGCACGGGCTCACCACATCGGCCAACGCCTCGCGGGTATCCGGGCTCGGCCTGGCGGCCGCCTACATCGGCGGCGTGGTCGTTCTGCTGATCTGCTACGTGGGCTTCATCTCGGGGGACGGGCCGACCCGCGGCCTCTTTCACATACCCGCTGCCGACGGATACGACGTGCGGGTCTCGGCGTTGTTGGCGGCGGCATGGTTCGCGGTGTTCGCGCTGCCGCTGGTGCTCAGCCGTCCGGCGGCCGATCCGGAGGACCCGCCGCCGAGCTCGCCCGGGTTTTTCGGGGTGTATCGGGAGTTGTGGCGTGACCTCGTGGAGCAGTGGCGCATGGATCGGCGCATCATCTACTTCCTGGGGGCAAGTGCGATCTTCCGCGACGGGATGGTCGCGATGTTCGCGCTGACCCCCGTCATCGCCAACGGGGTCTTCCACTTATCCGGGGCGGACATCACGTTGTTCGGTGTGGCCGGGAATGTGATGGCGGCGGCCGGGGCGATTGTTGGCGGT
Organism: Mycobacteroides chelonae; assembly: GCF_016767715.1. Taxonomy (NCBI): domain Bacteria; kingdom Bacillati; phylum Actinomycetota; class Actinomycetes; order Mycobacteriales; family Mycobacteriaceae; genus Mycobacteroides; species Mycobacteroides chelonae. Next base: position 1,591,576 of record NZ_CP050145.1, read on the forward strand.
TTGATCGACACTCGTTTGGGTTCCAAGGGGATCATCGTCGGCTCCTTGGTCGCGATTGTCACCCTCGGCATCGTGATGATGTGCCTGTCCGGTGAGCTCTCGTTCTGGATCTGTGGGCTCGCGATCGCCGCGTTCGTCGGTCCGCCCCAGTCGGCGGCCCGAACGCTGGTGCTGCGCATGGCGCCGGCGGGCCGGGAGGCGTTCGTCTTCGGCCTCTACACCATGACCGGGCGGGCGGTCTCTTTCGTCGGTCCGTGGCTTTTCGCCGTCTTTGCGCTGCTGTTCCACGCCACCCGTGCGGGAATCGCCGGCCCGGTGCTGATGATCGCGCTGGGAATGGTGGCGGTAATGTTGGTGAAGGTTCCCCGGTACCACCCGGTGACCGGCGAAAACATCAGCGGCGCAAGCTAGCCCATACCGCTACAGGTCGCCATCTTTCCCGAGGTGGTGCTCTTCTGCGCTCCGTTGACGAGCAGGGTGCAGGAGACGTCGTGCGAGAAATCGGCGGCGATCACGACGGCGTTCGTCAACTGTTCGGAGTTGAGCTTGACTTCCTTGCGCCACGGCAGCTTGACGTTGAACTCCATCTGCAGGGAGCCGCTGGTGTCGAAGTATGTGATGTTGAGGGCGGGGCCGCGTCCGGACACCTCATAGACGACAGTCTCGGTGGCCGCCTGACTTCCCTGTGTCGGAGGATTCACCGGAATGGGGGGAATGGTGAAACTCGGTATCGGCGGGAGGCTCGGCACGCTGGGCGCGGTGGTCGTCGAGGTTCGGGTGGAGGGAGTGGCGATAACTGTGGGGGGCTGCTCATCCTGGCGCTGGATCAGAACGACGAGCGTGGCGATGAGCGCGATGATGACGACCAGCGCCCCGATGCCGACGACCCACAGCCAGAAGGTGTTCGAACGGCGCGGGGGCGGGGGATCCTGTGGGGGAGGACCGTAAGACCCGTATTGCTGCGGCAGCACAGCCGTTTGGTTGGGCTGGGCAGTGCTGGAGAGCGCGGGATACTCGAACGCCTGCGAGGCGTAGGCCGGGTCATCGGGGTAATCCAACGGTTGGCTGGACTGCGACCACGACCCGTATGACGTGGAGCCGCCCTGGGCGGCCGCATCGTCGCGGCGGTTGCTGTCCATGGCCGCCAGGGTACCCGCCAACCTATCGATGCAGGTGAAAGCCCGTCGGCCGTGTTTCCGGCAGTTCATCGCCGCACGTGGGTCAATGGGCGGGGCCGTGCTGTGATCCCGGTCACGGTACGGCACGATAGGGGCCATGACAGTGACCGAATCCACGGCCTCCGAGAGCACCCCGCCCAAGAAACGCAAGGACCGCACCCATTGGCTCTATATCGCGGTCATCGTCGCGGTGGTGCTGGGCGTCGTGGTCGGCATGCTGTGGCCGGGGTTCGGCAAGTCGGTGGGTGTGCTTGGCGAGATCTTCGTCAGCCTCATCAAGATGATGATCAGCCCGGTGATCTTCTGCACGATCGTGTTGGGCATCGGATCGGTGCGCAAGGCCGCCAGTGTCGGCCGCGTCGGCGGGCTGGCGTTCGTGTACTTCCTGGCGATGTCGACCGTCGCGCTGGCGATCGGTCTGGTTGTTGGCAACCTGCTCGCGCCGGGCACCGGGTTGCATTTGTCCGGGGCGAATCAGGGGGCGGGTGCCAAGTACGCCGACCAGGCGCATGCCGCCGGTGGCACCTGGCATTTCATCAAATCGATTGTGCCGGAGACGATGTTCTCGGCGCTGACCTCAGGCAGCGTGCTGCAAACGCTGTTTATCGCGCTGCTGGTCGGTTTCGCGGTGCAAGCTCTGGGATCCACCGGTGAGTCGATCGTGCGCGGTGTCGGGATGCTTCAGAAGCTGGTGTTCAAGGTCCTCATCATGGTGCTCTGGCTGGCGCCCATCGGCGCCTTTGGTGCCATCGCCAATGTGGTCGGCCAGACCGGCTGGAACGCCGTGAAGGAGCTGGGCGCACTGATGCTCGGCTTCTACACCACGTGTGTGATCTTCATCTTTGGTGTGCTGGGCGCGCTGCTGTGGGCGGTGGCCCGGGTGTCGATCTTCAAGCTGGTGCGCTATCTGGCGCGTGAGTATCTGCTGATCGTCTCGACGTCTTCCTCCGAATCGGCGCTGCCGCGACTGATCGCGAAGATGACGCACCTCGGTGTCGAGAAGTCGACGGTGGGAATCGTTGTCCCGACCGGCTACTCGTTCAACCTGGATGGGACGGCGATTTATCTGACGATGGCCTCATTGTTCGTCGCCGACGCGATGGGCAAGCCCTTATCGATCGGTGAGCAGATCTCGCTGCTGGCGTTCATGATCATCGCTTCCAAGGGCGCGGCCGGGGTGACCGGCGCCGGCATGGCCACGCTGGCGGGTGGATTGCAGAGCCATCGGCCCGACTTGATCGACGGGGTCGGGATGATTGTCGGCATTGACCGGTTCATGTCGGAGGCGCGGGCGCTGACCAACTTCTCCGGTAATGCGGTGGCCACGTTGCTCATCGGAACCTGGACCAAGACAACGGATCGTGAGCGGATCAAGACGGTGCTCTCCGGTGCCGATCCGTTCGACGAAACCACCATGCTCGACGATCACACAGACGACGCCGTCGCCGAGAAGGTGCCCGCGCAGGCAGCCAACTGACGGCGGTGTGCGCCGTCAGTTCATGCGGTATGGATAGTTGGCGACAATCGCGTCGGTGCGATCAATGAGATTGGCCGTCAGCACAATTCCGGTCTGATTGTGCAGGATCTGGTGCCAGCGGCGCTTGGTCTTGATCTCGGTGATGAGCACGGTCACCTGGCGACCGTCGGACTGACGCTTCTTGACGTACTCCACCAGTGGTGTCACCAGCGATCGGTGCGCGGTCGGCAGCACCACGAGCTCAAGCCCGGGGTTCCATTGATCCCAGCGTTTGGTCATGGCGTGCGCCTTCTGATCCGTGCGGCTGATGGTGACCGGCACCACTTCGCCACCGAGGTGCAGTGCCGCCTCGAGTAGCTGAACCGTTCGTTTGTTGATGTCGTCGATCGGCACGATCACCAGGGGTGTTTGATCGGGGGGATTGGGTGTCAGCGTGGGCAATTCATCGAGCTCCAGTTCGCGTTTGACGCCCTGGTAGTAGTTCTCGGTACGCCCGAAAAGCAGAATCAGCAGGGGAATGACGATGACCAGCAGCCACGCGCCCTCGGTGAACTTGCTGCTGAAGAACACGACCATGGCGATGGCCGACAGGGCCGCGCCGAACCCGTTCAGTGCGGCCTTCCAGTGCCAGCCCGGGGTGCGGGCACAAAACCAGTGTTTGACCAAACCGGCTTGGCTGATGGTGAATCCGATGAACACACCGATCGCGAACAGGGGCAGCAGCCGGTGGGTGTCGGCGCCGCTGGCGATGAGAATCACCGCCGCGAAGGCGGCCAGTGCTGCCACTCCGTATCGGTAGACCGGCTTCTCGGCTCGCAACGCGAAGAGATGAGGCATCCGATCGTCTTTGGCGAGCAGGCTCATCAACACCGGCAACCCGCCGAAGCTGGTGTTGGCGGCGAACCCGAGGATCAGTGCGACGGTCACATTGGTGATGTAGAAGGGGATTCCAGTGCCGAAGGCGGCAGCGGAAAGCTGCGCCAGAATGGTGACGTCACCGCGGGGGACCACATGGTGTGCCTTGATGAGGATGCTCAGTCCGATCAACATGACGCCCAAGAGAATTCCCAACGCGACCTCGGTGTGCTGGGCCCGTTTGATGGCGGGTGTCTTGAACGCCGGGACGCCGTTCGCGATGGCCTCGACACCCGTCAGCGACGAACATCCGGCCGCGAATGCCTTGAGAACCAGGATGATTCCGAGCGCGCTGACCGGTTCGATTGGCCCGAGGTCCTTGCCGATGACGGCCACGGGGGTGGGATGCGACAACCCAAAGACGATGACCGCGAGGATGCACACGATGAAGACGAAGGTCGGCAGCATGAGCACCTTGGCCGACTCGCTGATGCCGATGAGATTGAGGACGGTCAGGATGGCCAGTCCGATGAGCGTGATGGACAGCAGATGCGGGGCGAGGGCGGGAAAGGCGCTCGCCAGGCTCGCCGCCCCGGCAGCCAGGCTCACCGCGACAGTCAGCACATAGTCGACGACGAGGCTCGCGGCCGCCAGCAGGCTCGCGCCCCGGCCGAGGTCTTTCTTGGCCACGGCGTAGGAGCCGCCACCTTCGGGGTGTACCGCGATCACCTGGCGGTAGGAGAACACCAACACGATGAGCAGCACCGAGATCGCGATGGCCACCGGCAAGGTGAAGGCGACGGCGCCGACCCCGCCCGCGATCAGGGCCAGGACGATGGCCTCCGGGCCGTAGGCCACCGAGGACAGCGCGTCCAGGGACAGCGCGGCGAGGCCGCCGACTGCAGTCAGTTTGTGTGCGTCATCCTTCAGGACGCGGCGCAGCCGCGGGTCGGCGACGCGCGGCGGTACGGGCTGGGTCGGGGGCGCAGAAACCACCGAGGGAGAGTAGACCCGGAGGTAGCGCTTTTCGTGGGTCTTTACGCGATCTTGAGGCCCGGATAGTGGTGTCAATCACGATGACATCGTCGAACCTATGTCCCATGAGGTCAACGGATGTAGACTCACCGGCATGAAGGGACTCAGTCTTACTGCGATGATCGCGATGGGTGCGGGTGCTGCCGCGATCGCCATGGCCTCCCCGGCGCATGCCGATGACGTCAGCTTCAACGAGACACTGCACTCCTACGGCATCTACGCGCCGCCGGACAAGACTGCATACCTCGGCAAGATCGCCTGCCACCGTCTGGACACCGGTCTGGACAAGGACGCCTACCAGGCCACCAGCTTCCTGACCAAGAACCTGGACCGCAACACCTCCACCGAGCAGAAGTGGCAGTTCCTGGGCGCTTCGATCGATGAGTACTGCCCCGAGCAGCGTCCGGTTCTCGAGCGCGCAGCCAGCCGTACCTAAGCCGGTTCGTTCTTAACCGCGCTCAGCGAGCGCGGTTAAGAACGTCGATGACCTGCGCCACCAGCCCGTCGATATCGGCACCGGTGGTGTCGAGAACGAGTTCGGGATTTTCCGGAGCTTCGTAGGGTGCTTCCACACCCGTCAACCCCTTCAATTCGCCGGCGCGAGCCCGTGCATACAGCCCCTTGGGGTCCCGCTTCTCGCATTCGGCCAGCGGGGTGGAGATGTACACCTCGATGAACGGCAGTTTCGCTGCGGCGTTGATGCTGCGCGCGGTCTCCCGATCGGAGCGCAGCGGCGACACCAGTGATGCCAGCGCGACCACTCCGGCGTCGGCGAAGAGCCGCGCCAGGTGTGATACCCGGCGAATGTTCTCGGCGCGGTCGCCCGGTGAGAACCCGAGGTCATCGGAAAGTCCATGGCGCAGGTTGTCGCCGTCGAGTAGGTAGGCCACTTGGCCGGACTCCACCAGCGCCCGTTCCACCGCGACTGCGATGGTCGACTTGCCGGACGCGGGCAGGCCGGTGAACCAGATGATGGCGCCGCGCTGAGTGGTGCTATCCCAGCGGTATTCGCGATCCAGGGCCGAGGGATGCCACCGGATATCGGTGCGCGAGTGCGTCTCCGGTTTCACCTCGCGTGCCTCGGTGATGGTGCCGGCGCCGACGGTGTCGTTGGATGCCTCATCGATCAGGATGAACGCGCCGCTGTCCCTGCTGTCGGCGTAGGAGTCGGCCACCACGACCGAGCTGGTGCGCAGAGTCACCGAGCCGATGTCGTTGAGCGCCAACTCAACCGGACCGTCCAGCTCGTCGAGAGTCTCCGGGTCCAGCCGGGTGTGCAGAGCCTGAACGGTGGCCCGCACCGTCCGGGTGCCCTGCTTGAGTGCGAGCCGGTCACCGGCTCGCAGCGGGCCGTTGGTGAACCAGCAGACCGTGGCGTCCAGCTCGCGCGCCAGCACCGGCAGCACCGCATCCTCTACGCCGCTCACCAGCACATCGCCGCGGCCCACATCGATGTCGTCGGCCAATTCGATCGATACCGACAGTGGAGCCACACCGGTAGAACGGTTTTCATCCAGAGTGTCGACCACCGTCACCGTCGACCGGGTTCCCGACGGCAGGTTCACCACCGGGTCTCCGACGCTGAGGGTGCCACCCGCCAACCGTCCGGTGTATCGCCGACGCTGATCGGCCGTTGGGCGCGAAACCCACTGCACGGGCAGGCGCAGTTTGGCGGCCTCCGGTTGCGGGGGCGAAAGCTCGACGTTCTCAAGGTATTCGAGCAGCGTCGGCCCGGTGTACCAGGCGGTGTTCTCGGAGCGGTGCACCACGTTGTCGCCGAGCTTGGCTGCGATAGGAATGACGGTGATGTCTACCTTGCCGAGCCGGTCGGCCAGTAGATGCAGCTCGCGTTCGACTTCCGCGAACCGCTGCGCATCGAAGTCAACCAGGTCGATCTTGTTGATCGCGGCCACGAAATGCTTGATACCCAACAGCTTTGCGATGCGGGCGTGGCGACGGGTCTGGCGCAGCACCCCGGCTCGCGCGTCGACCAGCAGGATCGCGACATGCGCATTAGAGGCGCCGGTGAACATGTTGCGGGTGTAGCGCTCGTGACCCGGGGTGTCGGCCAGGATGTAGCTGCGGGTCGCGGTGGAGAAGAAGCGGTACGCGACGTCGATCGTGATGCCCTGCTCGCGTTCGGCGCGCAGGCCGTCGGAAAGCGCAGCGAGGTCGGCGTTTCCCTCGTCGTCGGTGACGGCCTCCAGGTGGTCGACCGGCAGGCTGTCGGTGTCATGCAGCAGTCGCCCGATGAGGGTGCTCTTGCCGTCGTCCACCGAACCGGCGGTGGCGATGCGCAGTAGTTGGCGGGTGTCCACCGCGGTCTGGGTGCTCATCAGAAGTAGCCCTCTCGTTTCCGGTCTTCCATGGCGGCCACGGATGTGCGGTCATCGGCGCGAGTCTCGCCGCGCTCGGACACGGTGGCCACGGAGATCTCCGCGATCACCCCTTCGATCTCGGTGGCCTGGGAGCGGACCGCGCCGGTGATCGTCATGTCGCCGACGGTGCGGTAGCGCACCCATTCGGTGGCTGCCGCCTCGTCGCCCTGCGGGGTGGCGTACTCGGAGGTGGCCAGCAGGATGCCGTCACGCTCGAACACCTCGCGTTGGTGTGCGTAGTAGATCGAGGGCAGCTCAAGGTCTTCCAGCTGTATGTAGCGCCAGATGTCCAGTTCGGTCCAGTTGCTCAACGGAAAGACCCGGACCTGTTCGCCCTTGCGGATGCGGCCGTTGTACAGCGACCAGGGTTCGGGGCGTTGTGCCCGCGGATCCCATTGCCCGAACTCGTCGCGGAAGCTCAGGATGCGCTCCTTGGCGCGGGCACGTTCCTCGTCACGGCGGGCACCGCCGAATGCCGCGTCGAAATCGCCGGCCTCCAACGCATCGAGCAGGGTGCGCGTCTGCTGACGGTTGCGTGAGGCCCCCGGGCCCGGGTCGGCGACGCGCCCGGCGTCGATGGTGTCCTGCACCGAGGCGACGATCAGCTTGTGTCCGTGCCCGGTGGTGCGGCGGTCACGGAACTCGATGACCTCGGGGAAGTTGTGCCCGGTGTCGACATGCAGCACGGGGAAGGGTAACGGTGCCGGGCGAAATGCCTTCTCGGCCAACCTCAGCAGGACGATCGAGTCCTTGCCCGCCGAGAACAGCAGTACCGGGCGTTGCAGCTCGGCAACCACCTCCCGGATGATGTGCACCGCCTCGGCCTCCAACAGCCGGAGCTCGTTGACCTGTAAGAGATCGGGCGTTGTCGCGGTGTCGCTCATAGTGGCAGTCCCTCTCGTTCCGCATCGCTCCGGTAGCGGTCCACCCAGTCGTCAGACCGCTGATCTGCCTGCCGTTCCAGCACCGGTGCCGGTGCGAGCCGGGGGTCTTGGCCCAATGCCTCCAGCACGGTGCCCACCACCTGCGTCAGGTTGCGCCACAGGAATGGGTACGAGACATCGATGGGCTGGATGTTCTCCTCGGCGAACCAGCGGCGCCACCCGGCTTCCTGCGCCTGCAACATGGTGATGACATGGGCGATGGCCCCCGCGTGGTATTCGGCGCGGGCATCGCGCACCGGGTCGGGGCGTCCACGCCACACGCGGGTCTGCACCGCGCGCCAGAACGAAACCGCTTGGGACACCACGTCTGGTCGGTATACGTGCACCAGCACCGGGTCGCTGCCGACGACGTCGCGTATCGCGGCGAGTAGACCGTCGCCGGATCGGTCGGGAAGACCTTGGGCGCGGTTCAGCAGTAGCGGGGTCTGGTTCCACATGAGCTTGCCACCCCAGATTCCGTTGGGGGTGCGCCCCACGGTGCGGATGTAATCGCGCCAGATGGTGGCGGGCGCCAGGTCGGGCTTGCCCGCGTCCAGCGGATCGAGCAGACGCAGGATCGACTCGTCCTGGACGTCGGCGAACCACTCCCGCGGCTGCGGGGACTGGCTTGTGGTGGGCAGGTACTGGAAGAACTCCTGCGGCTCGCCCGCTACACCGGTTGCGCGCAGAGATTCCACCAGGAGTGTGCTGCCACTGCGCTGCGAGGCGAGCACCAGATATGCGGTGGGATGTTCGGGCATGCGCAGTAGCCTAACCGCAATTGTTTTGTATTCGACTAATTGGGTTCGCCGTGAATTGCAATCATAGCGAACATAACTATTGTTCGATGCCGCGTTCGTCGGCGATGGCGGAACGGTTCGCTCCAGGGCGGCCATGGATGCGCAGGAATGTCTCGGTGTAACGCTCAGATATGCGTGTGCCCGCAAAATCCGAGGGAATGACGTCGAGGGTCTTCTCACGCCAGTCGTTGAGGCGCAGCGCCAAGTCGTCGGCGACGGCCCGCGCCTCCGGATCGGCATCGAGTCCCAGCAGGTTATGTGCTTCTCCTGGATCTGCGACAAGGTCGTAGAGCTCCCGGTGCGGGCGTGGGTTGGTGATGTGCGTGGCGACAGCCCGGCCCGGGGGGCTGTCGGCAATGTCCCATGGCAGGTCCAGGACCGGTCTGGGTGCGTAATTCTCTATATAGCTGTAGTTCTTTGTCCGAATGGCCCGAATGGGGTCAAAGGAATCGTGATATGTCTTCGCGGTGAATAGTTCGGAGCGGACTTGTTCTAATTCTTCCGCCGGTTTCAGGATATTGCCGGCGTGGGAAATTCCCTGAATTTCCCCGGGGATATCGACACCGAGTAATTCCAGGAGCGTGGGCAGCAGATCGACGCCGCTGAAGAGTTCGTCGTAGCGCAGTGACTCGGTGCGTCGGCCACGTGGGGGGCGCACGATCAGCGCGATGCCGGTGCCGGCGTCGTACAGGGTGGACTTGGCGCGCGGCAATGCCGGGCCGTGATCGGTCATGAAGACGACCCAAGTGTTCTCGTCGAGGCCGGTCTCGGTTAACACGTCCAGCAATTCACCGACTTTGGCATCCGCCACCGCGATTGAGCCATAGAACTCGGCCAGGTCGTCGCGCACCTCGGGGGTGTCGGGCAGATAGTCGGGCACGTTCACCGTGTCGGCGTCGGAAGGTTCATAGCGCTCCCGTGGAAACGGGCGATGTGTTTCGAAGAATCCAGCGGTCAGCAGAAACGGTGCCTTGGGAGAATTGCGCAACCACCGGGATGCATGCTCCACCACGTATTCGCAATACGAGTTCGACACGTCGTACTCGTGGAATCCCAGCGTCGCGGGATACGCCGTTTCATGCTGCATTCCGAACAGCGCTGTGTGCCAGCCCGATCCGGACAGAATGTGGGGGAGTGTGCGCACGCCGGCGCGATACTCCCAGCCGTGATGGGCCAGGCCGATGAGGCCATTGCTTTGCGGGTATCGGCCGGTGAAAAGCGAGCCGCGCGATGGTGAACACAGTGGCGCCGTGGCGTGTGCGCGGGTGAACAGGATGCTGTCGGCCGCCAGCTGGTCCAGGTGTGGGCTGGACACATCGGGATGCCCGTAGACGCCCAGGTAGCGACCGAGGTCGTGCCAATGGACGATCAGAACGTTGTCCCGTGACGCTTCGGTCACTGCGCTCCCTTCCTGAGGTTCGACGGTCTACCCAACAGTGTGCCTCGGTTATCTGGCAACCCTTCGGCTCACCCGGAGCAACTAACTCTCAACGCGAGCCCCGGAATCCCACGATATGGCTGAGAAGGTCACGGACGGCTCCGGCGGGTGGTACGCGCGCTCCGCGCCAGATGGCGCGAAGATCGCGGTGCAGGTCGATGTCGCATACTGCGACGGCGCGAAGTCTGCCCATGGCCAAGTCGTCGCCGACCGCCAACGCACTCATCACCGCCGGGCCGGCTCCCGCGCGTACCGCTGCCCGTACCGCTGCGGCGGAGGACAGTTCCAGGGCAGGCGCGGCCTGATCGACGGTGCCGAGTGCGGTGCGCAGCGCTGCGGTCAGCGAGTCTCGGGTACCCGACCCGGCCTCGCGCGCGACCAGCGGTGTCTGAGTGAGCTCGATGGGGTTGACCGGTCGGGTTCGTTTGGCCCACTTGTGATCCGGCGCTACCACGACGACGAGTTGGTCATGGGACACCACCTTGCTGCGCAGGCCCTTGGGTGCCAGGGGGCTCTCGATGAATCCGACATCGGCGCTGCCGTCCTGCACCGCCTCGGCGGCGTGCTCGCTGTTGGTCGCGGTGAGTACCACCGTGGCAGCCGAGGTACCCAAGCGTGCCGCCGCAGCCTGCAGCGACACCAACCAGCGCGGCATCAGCTGCTCGGCGATGGTCTGGCTCGCCGCGACCTTGACGCGGGCTCGGCTCTCTTCGCGCAGTGATGCCAGCGCGGTGTCGACCTGCGTGGCGACCGCCAGCAGCTTGGCGGCCCATTCGGCTACCGCGACGCCGGTGGCGGTGAGCTGAGACCCGCGTGGAGTTCTGGTGACCAGTGGCACGCCGGTCTGTGCTTCAAGGGAGGCGATGCGCGCCGATACGGCCTGCTGGGTCAGGCCGAGGTCACGGCCCGTCGCACCGAGACTGGCGGTCCTTGCGATACCCAGCAGCACCTCGAACGCGGACAGTTCTGGCATCCGGCTGCTCAACATGATCCATGTTAGGCACAAATCAGCCTTGTGAGCCCACAAATTCGCGGGGTCTACTGCCGGATCTCCCTCAGATCGACGATTGATTCATGAGCAAGACATCCTCCAACGCAAAGGAAATGACCATGAACACTCTCGTCGCCAACGCAGTCGGCAAGGTCGTCATCTGGGCCGGATTGGCACTCGCCGTTCTCGCCCCCGTCATTGCCGCCCTCTGGATGATGGCCGCACCCAGTGTCGTGGCCGAAGGCAGCAGCCAGAGCGCACATCATCATCACGCCGTTACCCAGACCGGCGACGCCAGCCACCAGAGCGTCATCAATGGTGGGGGTGCCAAGCTCAACAACCAGTGGTGATGCGGCCTCTGCCTATCGGGTACCCCAATGCCATGACGGGGCTCTCAGCGCGTCAAGTCCCACGATCTGCGTCTCGCCCCAGTCTTTGACGAGTTCGAGCCGCACCGCTGATCCCGCATCGTCGAATCGATCCTCATCGCCGGCGAGGATCTCGCGCAGCGGCCGCGCCGCAAGATGATCCACCAACGCATTGGCGTGGGTGATTACCACCACCTGGGTTTTGGCCGCAGCGGCGCGAATGAGTGTCGCCAGCGGTGCGATGAGATCCGGATGCAGTGAGGTCTCGGGCTCGTTGAGCACCATCAGTGGTGGTGGTTCAGGGCTCAGCAGCGCTGCCGCCCACAGCAGGAAACGTAGAGTGCCATCGGATAACTCGGCCGCACGCAATGCGCGCAGCATGCCGGCCTGCTGCACCTGCAGATCGAAGACCCCGTCGCGTACCGCAACGGCCACCGAGGCGCCGTCGAATGCGTCGGCGATGACCCTGTCCAGCATGTCACTGCGAGTCTCGATGATGGTCTGGATAGCGGCGGCCACATCGCTGCCGTCATTCGAGAGCACCGTTGTGCGCGTGCCGATTTGGGGCTGACGTGCCGGGGAGAGCATGTCGACACGGAAACCGTCATAGAACCGCCAGCCGCGCAGCGTGTCCCGGACGGCGCCCAATTCGGGGAACCTGCCGGGGAATTCAGAGAGCATGCTGCGGTAGGTCGGCAGCGAGCGACTGAAATCCTTGAACCCGCGCCCCGAATCCGCGCGGGCTTCAACCACAGGGCGGGTTCTGCGGACCAGGGTCGAACTCGGGCGAACCGATGGTCCGGTGAATACGACCTCGCGCTTGATCTCCGGGTCGCGGCCGAAGGCCGAATCGCTGGGTATCGGCAGGCCGAGGTCCACCAGGTAACCAAAATCTGTTGACGCAAAACCTAATTCGATGGATACGGGGCGCGTGCGGACCGTGGGCTGAACGGCGCCTGTGCGTCGTGCGCCCTTGAGAAACTCCGGCCCGGCCCACATCGCCGATTGCAGTCCACCCTGGCGAGCCAGCGAGCCGATGACCTCGCCGCGGCCGCAGTCGGCCAGTAGCTGCAGTGCCCGGTACAAGGAAGATTTTCCGGTGCCGTTAGCGCCGGTGACGACCGTGAGTTGGGTAAGCGGCAGCGCAATATCGCGCAAGGACCGGTATCCCCGGATGGCGACGGTGGTGAGCACGGCGTCAGGTTAGCCAAGGGCACCGACATCTCACGGTGAACGGTTACGCTGCGACTGTGCTCAGGGTACGAGGCTTGGTCGCGGTTGTCGCGGCGCTGCTCTGCGCTGCGGGGGTGCCGTCGTGCCGTGTCGGCACCGATTCGCTGGCGCAGTGCAGGAACATCCTCAGTAGCGTCGGTGCCAAGAACTGCGAGTTCACCTCGACCGACGCGCTGGGGCTCCGGTTCGAGAAACGGATTGTTGGTACATCTGCCCGGATTCGCATCTTCACGCGTTCCGGAGTGATGGTTCAAACGGTCAGCCACGCCATCGAGGACTCGCCTGAATCCGGCATCATGCTGTTGCGAGATTTGGACGGCGACGGCCGCGATGAGCTGCTCCTTTCATTGGACACCGGTGGCGCGCATCCGAATTCGCACTGGGCGCTGTGGCGGACGACGGGTAACTCCACACAGTTCCGTGCGGTGCGTGCTCCGCACCTGCGTGATGACGTGATGCATGATGTCGGTGCACTGTTCGGCAGTGACTTCTGGCATGCCGGAGACGGTTTTATCGCGGAGTACGGGACCGGCCCAACACGCAGCTGGCTCACGCGGATCTATCGGTTCGATGGTGACGAGCTTGCACCGATCGTGTCGGTTCAGAACGATGGAGTCGGCATGGACGGAAGCATGAGTCCGTGCCAGTTGGAGAAGGTGTACGACCTTGCGCGCATCGGTCTCGCGGCCGACGAGGCGCGGGATCGTTTCTGCACTAGCACCGAAGAGCGTCAACGGCCCTAGAGTCACCAGGTTCTACGCCTCAAAGGTGTTCGGTACCATCATCCGGCATGGGACCCGGGGGGATGCGCAGGCTAGCCATCGCGACAGCCGTTTTAATGATCAACCTGGTCGGATCACTTTGTTCCGTTGCACCGGCGAACGCGGACCCCGCGTTCCCGGACATCGACTCGCTGCCCATGGCCTCGATCAAATATCCCGCGGGCTTCGATCCGACCGACGGGAAACAGTGGCCGATCGAGAACATCTTCTCGCCCGCCGATGGGGTGTATTGCCGGTTACGTCTGCAGGCATGGGGGACCTTCCAAATGCCACCCGCTGATGTCGCCTGCGCGGGTGAGTTGCCGGGAATGTCGAACGGCGAGAACATCGCCCGTATTGATATCGGCACCTCAGGCGCCCCTTACGCAAGATTCCTCAAAGGATCTAACTCTTTGGGGGACCTCAATACGTACCCGCACTTTTCTGCCGGGAAACAATTACAGGTGTTCCTCAATACTCGGAGCATTCTGATGTCGTGCGGTAGCGGCAATGGGGACGATTTCATCTTCGCCTGCCATGCCTGGCAAAGCCTTGGCCAGGCTGATTTCCCTCCGCACGGCTTTGTGCTGGCCGCTTCCGGCAGCTGGGTGTTCTGAGGGGCGATGAAGCGCAAGATCGCTTCTGCGCCGCCACGAGATCATTGAGGGCGGTAGATGATCGAGCTGACTTCGATGCACCGCTTCACTATCACCGGGCATGGGGAGGCCGCGATCGTGGATGGGGCGCAACTTGGCGATCGGACAATTTACGAAGGGGACCATGCGCTGATTGATGGTACCGAGTGTGTGATTTGGTACATCGACAGCGCTCCACGAATTCTCGATATCGAGCCAGGTGTGATCCCCGTAGGCCTCGTGATCGGGAGGCCAGGCGAGGATCCCCCGCGCTCCTACCGCCCGAAACCTGCGTTGCGCAACGCATCGGCCATGGCGCCACCGGGCCGGGTCTCTTCTCGCGGACGGGAATTCTTGCTGCGGTTCTGGTTTGGCCGTCCCTGATTCCTGTCGTCGCGTCGGGGAGTGCTGGCGCGGTCGGGACGCTTGCCCTGCTGCGGGTCGTCGTTGAGGCGCAGGCTCAGCCCGATCCGCTGACGCGGAATGTCGACGTCGGTGACCTTGACCCGCACCACCTGGCCGGACTTGACCACCTCGTGGGGGTCGGAGACATACCGATCCGACATCGCCGACACGTGCACGAGGCCGTCCTGATGCACACCGACGTCAACAAACGCGCCGAAGGCGGCCACATTCGTCACGACGCCCTCCAGAACCATGCCGACCTTCAGGTCCGACACCTTTTCGACGCCCGCGGCGAAGGTGGCCGTGGTGAACGCGGGCCGCGGGTCGCGTCCGGGCTTCTCCAGCTCGCCGAGAATGTCTGTCACGGTAGGGATCCCGAACCGGTCGTCGGCGAAATCGGCGGGTTTGAGTGAGCGCAGCGAGCGCTCGTTGCCGATCAGTTCGGCGAGGGTGACACCGGAGCGGTCCAGAATCTTGCGCACCACCGGGTAGGACTCGGGATGCACGCCGGACGCATCGAGCGGGTCGTCGCCTTCACGGATACGCAGGAACCCGGCGCACTGTTCGAAGGCTTTGGGGCCCAGGCGGGGAACCTCCAACAGGCCCTTGCGGCTCCGGAAGGCACCTACCTTCTCGCGGTGCGCGACGATGGACTCTGCCAGGGATTCCGTCACCCCGGAGACTCGCGCCAGTAGCGGTACCGAGGCGGTGTTCAGGTCGACACCAACGGCATTGACGGCGTCTTCGACGACGGCATTGAGGCTGCGCGCGAGGGTGCCGGGTGTGACGTCGTGCTGGTACTGTCCGACGCCGATCGATTTGGGCTCGATCTTCACGAGCTCGGCCAGCGGATCCTGCAGGCGCCGCGCGATCGAGACCGCACCCCGCAGCGTCACGTCGAGTTCGGGGAGCTCATGCGCGGCGTAAGCGGAGGCCGAATAGACCGATGCGCCCGCCTCGCTGACCATCGCCTTCGTCGGGGCCTTGGCACCGGCGGCCTTGATATCGGCGATGAGTTCGGCTGCCAGGGAATCGGTTTCGCGTGAGGCCGTGCCGTTGCCGACGGCGATCAGCTCGACACCATGGCGAGCGACAAACGCGGCGAGCGTGGCCTTGGCCTCGTCCCACTTCTTCTGCGGCTGGTGTGGGTAGACCGCGCAGGTGTCGACCACCTTGCCGGTGCCGTCCACCACGGCCACCTTGACGCCGGTCCGGAACCCGGGGTCCAGGCCGAGGGTGGCACGCGTGCCGGCGGGGGCCGCGAGCAGCAGATCCTTGAGGTTGCGTGCGAAGACGCCGACGGCGTCTTCCTCAGCGCGTTGACGCAGTTTGAGGCGGGCATCGACGGAGGCAGAGAACATGAGCTTGGCCCGCCAGGCGACCCGGACGGTACCGGCCAGCCACGGCGTTGCCGGGGTCTTGGCGGTCAGGTTGACCCCGAGCGACTGCGCGACCATGGCCTCATACGGTGCGTCGTCGCCGCCGTCGAAGTTCAGGGCCAGAACCTGCTCCTTCTCGCCGCGCATGACGGCGAGCACGCGGTGCGAGGGCATGGTCTCCAGGGATTCGGAGAATTCGAAATAATCGCGGTACTTCTGTGCCGCTTCGGTTTTCGCGGCGTCCTCCGACCACGGGGCGGTGCGCAGCGCGCCGTCTGCCCAGAACTTGGTGCGGGTGGCGCCGACGAGCTCGGCATCCTCGGACGCGCGCTCGATCAGGATGTGGCGCGCGCCGTCGAGGGCGGCGTTGGTGTCGGCGACCTCCTCGGTGAGGAACTCGGAGGCCACCTCATCGGGCACCAGGTTCGGGTCTGCCAGCAGCCGGTCGGCGAGCGGCTCCAGACCGGCCTCGCGGGCTATCTGCGCCTTGGTGCGTCGCTTGGGCTTGTACGGCAGATAGATGTCTTCGACACGCGCCTTGGTATCGGCCGAGAGCAGTGCCGCCTTGAGCTCGTCGGTGAGCTTGCCCTGTTCCTCGATGGAGGACAGCACCGCGGCGCGGCGCTCATCGAGTTCCCGCAGGTAGCGCAGCCGCTCTTCCAGACTGCGCAGCTGGCCATCGTCCAGGCTGCCGGTGACTTCCTTGCGGTAACGCGCGATGAACGGGACCGTCGCGCCCTCGTCGAGCAGCCGCACAGCCGCTGCGACCTGGGCCTCGGCGACCTCCAGTTCAGCAGCGAGGCGGGCATTTACAGATTTCACGGTCACGCTCTGAGTCACGCCGAGGGACCCTACCCAATGCGGAGGACAAGCTACGCTCACCGGGTGCGTGTCTGGAGCGTGTTGTGCCTGATCTTCCTGGTCGCGGGTTGTGTCGCACACACGCAGCAGCAGGCGCCGACCTCCTCCACATCTCCATCCGCCAGTGCACCGTCCACGGCGCCGGCAACAACGACGTCGACGGCCACGACAGCCCCGGGGCCGGAGGCGTCCGTGGAGTCGGTGACCCGTTGGATCGAGGCGGGTGCGCCCGTCGACGCCGAGGAATTTCGCACGGTCGATCAGGACGGCGCACCGTCTCAGCTGTCTGAAGGTGAGGTGGCGTTCCGCTCACCCGGTGAGCTCGGTCCCCGGATCATCGGGGGATGCATCACAGCGTTCAAGTACAAGATGCCGCTGTCCTGTCTGCCGGGGATTCACAATGCGCCGCCCCGTCCTCCCGATTTGCCCGGCCAATGGATCTCGGGCTGGGTGAGTTTCGACGGAGCGACCGTCACCGTAGGGAGCCTGCATGGAGACCCCGGGCCGTTCAGTGAGGGGGTAGGCCTGCCGTTAGAACACGGCAAGCGGCTGAAATTTGGTGACTACCAATGCAGATCGGACCAGAAGGGTCTGTATTGCGTGAACTACCCGCATCACTCGGCTATCCGAATGAGCGACGAGCTTTCGGTGTACGGATGCACCAAGCGGGCAACTCCGCCGCGCGGTATCGGAGTGCAGTACGACTGCGGGTGAGTGCCGGTCAGCTATGGCATACGTCAAGAACTACCGCTGCTTCGTCATACATGTGGGCGATGAGCTTGGCGTAGACAACTTGCTGCTGTAGCTGCTCTCGTTGCGTTCCTGGCACTTTGCGGGTTTCACGAACAACGGAGACGGCTTGACCGGATAGCTCGGCAATGTGTTGTGCCCTCGGTGCGAGATCGGATCTGGTCACCTGAGCCGCGCGAGTGCGAATCTCGTTGGACCACTTCTCGTAGTCGGCCAGGCTTGGGCCGCCCGGGACGATCGATTGAGAGTCCGTGAGATCCTCGCGTTCGCTGAAGACAGCCAGGGTTGCTATTGCCTTACCGCATTCGCTGCGCCCGGTGATGCCGTGTCCGGGCTGTGCGCGCTCCATCAGATAGGCAGCGGCACTGGCGATTACGGACATGGCGATCACGACGCCGACGACGATCAGCCACACCTTCCGTGACGGCGTGACGGCTGGGTACTCGGACTCGGCAAGGGTGGGAACCTCTCCGAGTGACGAGGCAGCTGTGGCACGTAACAGGTTCAGCTGTTGTTGCAGCCGACGCAATGTGCGTGCATCCCACCAAAAAATCACTGCCATCAGCACGGCCACCGCAAGCCACGCCATGGCGCGCCAGACATCGTGATCAACGAGGCGGGCGACTGCGATGAGCGCTGCACCCGCTGGAACTAGGTATGCGACCCATCGCGCCCATGTGGGCGTCCGCAGCCTGGTGCCAACAAGGAGCGTGCACAGCCGCACAGCCGCCGACAGCACCGGCGCCTCGGTGGGTGCGGCACCGCGCTGGCTTGCCTCGATGGCCTGGCGTCGCTGCGTCGCGTCTAACCCATCAAGGACGGCGAGAAAGGACTGGCGGAATCGTTCCTGAACAACGATCAGCAGGGTTGCAACACCGATGCTGAGCACCGGTATCTGCACCGCGCGGGCTGTCCAGTCCGATCCGTCGTCGGGCATGAGGAAGATCCACAGCGGGCCGCCGATTGCTGTCATGAGGGCGACCATCACCAACCAGCGCACCCACCGCGGAGCCAGTAGCAACCGAATGTTCACAGCAAACATTCTGACAGGTCGAATGGTTGTTGTGTGTCCGGGTAGCCGCTGCTACATCAAGGAGGCCGCTGCTGGGCCAGCAAGGTCGCAGAGAACGGTTATGCCCGCTGGGGTGGCGCGGGGTTCAGCGCATTCGGGCATAGCTCGCTTTGCAGAATGTCGACATACACGTTGGGAGCAGGCGCGGGCGCGACACCGGAACCCACCGGGAACTGCGATCCCACTTCTTCGGGTGGCACACCGTTGCGTAGATCGCGGCAGGCCTGGTGTCCCGCCTGAACCACATACGGTTCTGCGTCCTTGTGGATGAAGACTCCCGCGGCGCGCAGGCTGTCCAGGAATGTGTGGTCATTAGCCTGCGCAGTCCCCATGCCGAACAGGCCGCCAGCCGACATGCCAGCGGCAGTGATCCCGACGACGATCCTGGTGCAGAGCTTGCCCATCGTTGATTCCTTCCGGCCACCAGCATTATTGTCAGGGGAGCGGGCTCTACATCGGCGAACGGACGAAGAAGGGCCGTTTAGTTCAGGCCGCCGCCGATGACCAGGATCTCTCCAGTGATCCACGAGGCGCGGTCCGAGGCCAGGAATGTCACTGCTGGTGCGATGTCCTCCGGGATGCCGATCCGGCCAAGGGGTGTGATGTTCTCAATCTCGGTACGGAACTCGCGGCTTGAGAAGGCGCTGGATTGCATGCCGTCGGTCACGGTCAAGCCGGGATTGACCGAGTTCACCCTGATGCCCCGTGGGCCCAGCTCCTTGGCAAGGGTGCCGGTAATCGCGTCCACCGCCCCCTTCGAGGCGGTGTACACCAGCGAGTTGGCGGGCGTGAAGCTGGTGACACTCGATCCGATGTTGACGATGCTCGAGCCGGGTCCAAGGGCGCTGCCGAGCGCTTCGGTGATTGTGATGGCCAGGCCGAAGACGTTCAGGCCGAACTGGCGCTGAAGTTCCTCCGCGGTCACTGATTCAACCGCGCCCATCTCGTACACCCCGGCGTTGTTGACGAGGATGTCGAGCTTGTCGATCCGGGTGCTGAGTTCGGCGAACAGTCCTTTGATGCTGGCCGGGTCGGAGATATCGGCCTGGAGTGCGAAGGCCTGTCCGCCGGCGTCGTGTATTGACTTCACGACATGATCAGCGCCGCTCTTGCTTGACGAGTAGTGGACTGCCACACGTGCTCCCGCGGAAGCCAGGTCGCGCGCGATGGCCGCGCCGATTCCCTTCGACGCGCCCGTAACAAGTGCCGTCTTGCCTGCCAGAATGCTCATGGATTTCCGTCTTTCATTTGACCGCAACATATTTCATTCATATCTGGTTGCTTCTCGAGCGTAGATTCGCGGGCGCCGTCCTGGAAGGGTGCGCTACTCCTACCTGGCATCCCGTGCGGCTGAAGCGATGCGTCACTGGGTGGGTGTGTTACACCCTGGTTGGTGCCAGCCGCCGTGAGTATGTTGAGGAGATGGATCGGCGAAATGAGTTGGGCGACTTTCTGAAGGCGCGCCGTGCTCTGGTTTCGCCGCGACAAGTGGGTCTGCCGGAGGACGAGCCGCGCCGCGTTCTGGGCCTGCGCCGAGAAGAGGTTGCGGCCCTGGCGGGGGTGAGTGCCGACTACTACAGCAGGCTTGAGCAGGGGCGTGAGCGGCATCCCTCAGAGCAGGTGCTGCGGGCGATTTCCCGGGCGCTGCAGCTGGATACGCACGCGGCTGAACATCTGGCCAGCCTTGCCCGGCCGTCTGGAGCAGCACCCGATGCGGCTGGCCTACGCGATGCCAGCGAGGGGACCATGAGGATCGTCAACAACGTGGTGCACGCCCCGGCATTGGTAATCAGCCCGGCGCTGGACATTCTGGCCATGAACACTCGCGCGCAGGCTCTTTACAGTGACTTCTCGGAAGTGGACAACTTGGCGTACATGGTCTTCCTCGACCCGGTGGCCAGGCAGTTCTACGCAGAATGGGACGACGTTGCGCGGGATACCGCCCGGAATCTGCGCGCGATGTCGGTGTCGTTTCGCGAAGACCCCCGCGTGGCAGAAGTCGTGGGTGAGTTGACGATTCAGAGCGACGTCTTCACCTTCGTGTGGATGCAGCATGATGTCCGGCCGCGCACGAGCGGGACCAAACGCTTCCGCCACAGC
The DNA here is from genome assembly GCF_016767715.1 of Mycobacteroides chelonae. Classification (NCBI taxonomy): domain Bacteria; kingdom Bacillati; phylum Actinomycetota; class Actinomycetes; order Mycobacteriales; family Mycobacteriaceae; genus Mycobacteroides; species Mycobacteroides chelonae. The sequence goes on from NZ_CP050145.1 coordinate 1,612,215, forward strand.
CAGGTCGGGGACATCAACCTTCACTACGACAGTTTCGCGGTAGGTGGGGCACCGGGGCAGCAGCTGCTCATCTACTCGGGCGACCCTGGCAGCGCCGATGCCGATGGGCTTGAGCTGCTGGCCCGGCTTGCGCTGGACCAGCAGCCCGAATAGCGGAAAACACATCCAAATCCATTTGAGGCAAATGATATTCGTCGCCTCTTGAGTTCAGATTGCGCAGGATAGATTTCGTGACGTCACAGCAGACCGCTAATGCGGGAACACTCACCATCGGTGGCGACATCATCGTCAACAGGCTCGGCTACGGCACGATGCAGCTGACCGGACCAGGTGTGTGGGGGTCGCCGCGAGATCCGGCATCGGCGGTGCGGCTGCTGAAACGCGTGGTTGAGCTGGGAGTGAATTTCCTGGACACCGCCGATGCGTACGGACCGCAGACCGTCGAAGACTTGATCACCGAAGCGCTGCACCCGTACTCCCGTGATCTCGTGATCGCCACAAAAGTGGGTATCGCACGCACTGGTCCGGCCGAGTGGGGCTGGATTCCGTTGGGGCGGCCCGAATACTTGCGCCAGCAGACGGAAATGAGCCTGCGGCGCCTGAAGCTAGAGCGCATCGACCTACTTCAGTTGCATCGAGTCGATCCCACTGTTCCCTTCGAAGACCAGGTCGGCGAACTCAAGCTCCTGCGAGACGAAGGCAAGATCCGGCATATCGGGCTCTCAGAAGTCTCGGTGAGCCAGTTGCACGCAGCACGGCAGATCGTGCCCATTGCGTCAGTGCAAAACCTGTTCAACCTCGCCAATCGGTCAGCGGCTGACGTGGTGGACTACGCCACTGCCCACGGCATCGCGTTCATCCCATACTTCCCGCTGGCTACCGGGGGCCTGGAAGGTCCCGGCGGTGCTCTGGATCTCGTGGCGCATGCCCACGGCCGTACCCCAGCGCAGATTGCCCTGGCATGGCTGCTTCGCCGTTCACCGATTGTGTTGCCGATCCCGGGAACATCGTCGGAAGCGCACCTCGCGCAGAACGTTGCCGCCGCAGACATCACTCTGAGCGATGCCGAGTTCGAGGCCCTTTCCGCGGCGGTACCGCCGCTGGACGACAAAGAGATTTAGCTTCATGCGGATTGGTGTTTTCACCGCGCTCACTGACGAAAGCCTGGAGCCCGGTGAACTAGCGGTCGAGATCGAGACGCGCGGTTTCGAATCCCTTTTCGTGCCAGAGCACACGCACATTCCCGTGACGATCGAAGCGATCCATGACGGTTGGGATGAGATACCCCACGACTATTGCCGCACCCTCGACCCGTTCGTAGCGTTGTCCTTCGCGGCGGCCGCGACGAGGGATCTGCGCATCGGTACCGCTGTGGCGCTGCTTGTCCAGCGAGATCCGATCACGTTCGCCAAAGAAGCCGCGACCCTGGACAGGGCATCGGGCGGACGGCTGGAACTGGGAATCGGCGTCGGGTGGCTGCGCGAGGAGATACGAAATCACGGCACCGACCCGCGCACGCGGGTGGCATTGCAGAGCGAGCGCATCCAAGCGGTCAAGAAGATCTGGACGGAAGAAGAGGCCGAATTCCACGGCAAGTATGTGGCTTTCGGTCCGATCCGTTCCTGGCCCAAGCCTGTTCAACGACCACACCCGCCGGTGTGGTTAGGAGGCTGGGGGCCGTCTACCCACGAGCGGATACTTGACCACGCCGACGGCTGGATGGCACCGACAATGCTTGGAGTCGAAGAGCTTCAGAAGGGGATCGGCGAACTCAACCTGCTGGCAGCGCAGATGGGCAAGCCGACGGTTCCGGTGACCGCGACCATCCTGGCGCCCCGGCCTGGAGATATCGAACGCCGCGCCGACCTTGGCGTGCATCGTGTGCTGTTGGGGCTGCCGGTGGAGTCCCGCGACACCACTTTGCGCACGCTGGACCGCTTGGCCGCGCTGGCGGCGTGAGAATGTCGTGGTTCCGTCAATACCTCATCGGATATGCCGGTGATGATTACGATGCGAACAGACTCAGCTATTCGAGCTAAGGGCGGTGTACACAGTGGACGCAGTATGGGCCACCGGGGCATCGCTGAATTGCTCGAAGGTCCTGTAAGAGATGGCCGGATCCGCGGGTGTAGACGCCATCGAACTCGCGGAGTTGGAGTTTTTCGCAGGTAATCCGGCCAGTGCGCTTGCTCCGTTGGCCGAGCTTCTTTCGCCCCTTGAAGCGGCTCCCGGGCAGGTGCTGATGCGTCAGCGCGAGCCGGCCGATTGGTTCCTGCTCGTCGGCTCGGGTGGCGGCGAGATCCTTCACGCCGGCGACAACGGAGATTCGGTCGTCGCGCATCTGGTGCCCGGCATGGTCGTCGGTGAGATTGCGCTCCTGCGTGGGAACGCCCGGACGGCGACCGTTGTGGCGACCGAACCGCTTCGCGGCTGGGCCGGTGGCGGTGATGCGTTCACCGCGATGCTAGAAATCCCTGGTGTGTCAGATGCATTGGTATCGACTGCGCGTCAACGGCTAGCCGCATTCGTCACACCTATTCCGGTGCGGCTACGCGACGGCGCCCAGTTCTACCTGCGGCCGATCCTTCCCGGTGACAGGAGGCGGCTGGCGAGGATGTCGCGACGCACGGTGTACCGCCGGTTTCTGGGAGTGCCGAACAAGCGGATGATTACCTACCTCTTCGAAGTGGACTACCGCGACCACTTCGCATGGGCACTCACCGCTGGACCCGGCGGTCTTGTCGTGGCCGATGCTCGATTCATCCGCCACCTCGATGAGCCCGATAGTGCCGAACTGGCTTTCACGGTCGGTGACGACTACCAGGGCCGTGGGATCGGAACACTGCTGATGGAGGCGTTGGCGGTGTCGGCGCATGCCGACGGTGTCCACAGATTCACGGCCTCGGTGCTCTCGGAGAACTACGCGATGCGCAGCATCCTGAATCGGTACGGTGCGCAGTGGGAATCGGATGGTCCAGGGGTGGTCACCACAGTCATCGATGTTCCCCATCTGAGGGAACTCAGTCTTTCTTCCCAGCTGTTCCGGCAGATCCACGTCGCTACGCGGCAGGTGGTGCAAACGTTGTGTTGATGGTCTGACGGAGGCTCAGAGCTTGAACCCCCAGCGCTCCAGGGGCACCACAGTCCTACTCTGGCGTCAGATGACTCGACCCTGCCAAATGGATTAGGAGCAACGTGGCCCCAGTAACGCGATACCCAAATCCGTTTCCGAAGGATCGCATCGAAGCCGCCACAAAAGCCGCTTCGTTAAGACAGTTGTTTGTTTATGGGCTGTCGAGTGCACAGCGTGCGGTGACGTTTGGAGCTGAGGTTCTTGGAGGCCTTGCTGAGCCCGAGAAGGTGATTATTGATGCCGCTCTAGAGGCCTCCTGGAATGAGGTCAAAGGGATCTTGAGTGCTGACCTAGCAGCACACGTTCCTGGGTTGCTTCAACGGATAATTCCTGAAGAAGAAGAGGAGTATTCGTTTTACAATTCGGTTGTCAATGATGCTGTGGCCGCGACGGCATATGCAATCAGTGCTCTAACTGGCTCTGTTGCGACAAGCTCGGAGAGTGCGTATTACGCAGCAGAAAGTCTGTTCAACCTGGCGGACCTTGTTTTGCACCGTAACGAGATCGAGTATGTGACTGATATTACGTGCGCGCCGATTCTTGCCGCGACTCTCGGCTACATCGAATCCGATCTGGACCGAATGGAGTGCGGTATTACAGTGCCAGAACCAGCGAGCATTCGACCTCGATTGATCGCTGAGGGGCAGCACCTCGCCCGACTTGCAGACTAGATTGCGCCGCCGTCTGGATAGAGCTGCAGGTAACACTTTGCAGTGAGGATCTACCAGGCGCGCCCGGCAGGGATCGAACCTGCGACCTAGGGATTAGTGGTGGGGCCTGCTCGGAGGTTCTCTCTGTGTCTCGTAAATTACTGTGGCACAGCTGATTACCTCGCCGTTGGCTTCTCTATCTTTCTGCCGATTTCCCGGCGATTCTCGCTCATTTCCGATGAATAAACGATGGATTTTCAGGTGCTCATGAAGCTGCGGTTGTGTAGGAACGCATGGACAAGCGTTCTTACAACCGCAAGGAAGCCGCCGGGTACCTCGGCATCAGCCTCTACAAGCTGGACGAGCACAAACGCGCTGGCCACTTGTGCCCTCGGTATGACGGCACCGTGCCGTTGTACCCCAAGGAGGAACTGGATGCCTTCTTTGCGGGGCTGCCATCGGAACCGCCCAACCGGCGCTAGCCCCGTTTCTCGAAAGACATCACCGTCGTCCGATGATGTGGAGGTGGATGACTCACCTCTTGCTCTGGACTCAGAGAACGCTGCAAAACACCTGGGTATCTCGAGGGTGCTGCTGGATCGCGAGAAGCGCGCCGGCAATATCTGCCCCAAATACGTCGGGACCAAGCCGATCTATCCAATTGGGGAGCTGCAGCGCTGGCTGGATGCATTGCCGTCTGAACCGCCAAGCAGGGGCTAAATCTCTGTTGCGGCAGGATTCGGTACGTGCCACCGTGGACTGATGCGCAGCGAGCACAAGTCCAACGGCGATGAATGGGATGCGTTCACCGCCGCGCGGCACATGCTCATCAGCATGCGGCGCGCTGGCGTCCGCAAGAAGCTCAAGAAGCGGTCACACCGCATCGACCGCCGCCGGCAGCGTCAGCGGCGGTCGGAGAGCGACGAGTGAACCACTACGGCTACAGCGTTCAGTGGTCACCCGAGGACGACGAATACGTCGCCGTGGTCGCAGAGTTTCCGTCCCTGTCGTGGCTGGATAAAGACCCGGTGAAAGCTCTGACTGGGCTGGTCAAACTCGTTGATGACGTGCGCACGGACATAACCCGACCCAATACAGACAGCCTCACGCGAACATCTAGATCGCGACTCGAGAGATACGCCATCAAGGGGAAGCTGAACGTGCAGGGGCGTCGTGGTCGGCAGCCTAAGACACAAAAGGACTGTCAAAACCCAGAATGATCCGTACCGCAACGTCTTCGATGGGTATGTCTTGATGAACCGCGATGAGATCGCGTGCCATCTCTTCTACTTCGCCTTCGTGGCGCGCTTGGGTTAGTTGGTCAATCTCGGGGACGTTGATCATCCACCACTTGCCGTCGCGGGTTACTTGAATGTCGTAGGTACGCATGAGCTTCCTATTCTCGCCGATACTGCCAGGGCGTCGGAGTGGATTTGATGATGTAAACCTCTCCGCGGCTCCGGCTCTCCGCTATCAGCTCGCCGCCGAGATACCGGATGCGGACCTCCACACCAGGCTCGACCTCAAACCGGGCGTACTCCTTGCCTTCACGCAGGTCGCCGGCGATGGTTTCCGTCCAGACGCCGCGGCCCCAGTTGTGCAGCACGGTGCACGTTGTCTGACCGGTTGTGCTCTTGTCGACGTGGAGCTTGACCACACCCCGGACGCTAGACGTCGGGTATGACAAAGCCCCTCCGGCACGTGACACCGCCGTGATGAGATGACCGGGTGGGCCGCAGTAAACCGCCGCAGGTAGATCCCCTACCGTCCGATGCTCCGCATGAGGTGGAGTTCTTCAGGCGGCACTGTGACGACGACGCGGCGCAGGCTGCTCCCGGACTCGATGCGCTCCTCGGGTTCCCGGTGAATGTGCGGGCACGGCTGCTTGCAACGCTCGTCGCGGTGGCCAAGGCCCCGCCGAAGCGGTTCGCAGGCGGAGGCCAGTGGGAAGCTATGCACGGGGACATGACGGGCTACTTCGAGGCCCGTGTCACCTCTGGCACCCCGAACGGGAAATGGCACTACCGGTTGTTCTGCATCCTCGACGACACTGCCGAGGGAAAGACCGCAGCGCTGCTTGCGGTGATCGACGGCGCCGCGAAGCGCTACCAAACCACGTTGCCGGCTTCCCGCTACGTCACGGTTCGCGAGCTGGGTGACGAGTATTTGAAGCGCAACCCGCGATCACTGGCCGCGGCGGAAGAAATCACCGCGATGATGAGCGCGAACTAGGCGCAGGCGCAGGCCCGCATAGGCTCGGTGATGCGGGTGCGCTCGTCCTCTGACATCGGGGTGAGTGTCAGCTTCATGCCCAGTGCGGCGGCTACCTCTGCGACGGTGCTGAGAGTCGGGTTCACCGACTCCGAGGAGAGTAGACGCCGAACGGTGCTCGCGTCAGAGCCGATCGCACGTGCTAGCGCCGCCTTACTCAGGTTCTCCGAACCGCGAGCCTCGTCGAGCGCATTGATGATGGAGTCGATCGCCTCAATGCGCGCGGACTCCGCGGCGTATGCACGAGCGAACTCGGGGTTACGGGCCTCGAGTTCGAGCAGCGTGTTGAATGCTTCGTTCATGGCTTCCCCTCTCTATCTGCTGTGCGGTATACCAACACCGAGACCGTAACATAAATGCCACGGTCGAAAGTAGTGTCTTTGATCACGAGCCAGTGGGGCGGTTCACCACCGCTTCATGCACGTGGTGGCGGGGGCCCTCCCCTCACTAAGGGCACCACGGCCGCATGACCCCGACGACCAGTCAATCTCGCGGTGTGTACGGAATCTGGGAGATTGGGCGATATATCGGTAGGGGGCGGGTACCGGATCTCGAGACCAGGGGGGGTGTCCCGCTTGTTACGCTACTTTACTAATTTCCGCAGATCAGGCCGTTTTTGTGGATGTAGCGTGACATAAAAATTGTCACGGGAGAGAAATGGCGACTGCAAGCGGGGTCGCGCGGCGAGCGTGCCCCAAGGGAGGGAACGGCCCCCCTCACCATTGGCGCGACGGCTTACACGACTGGCGGCGTCCAGCCGTGGCGCGGTTGCAGCCCACGTGTTCCGGGCCTTGGTGCCGCGTCCGGTCGTCGTCATCGTGTCCAAGGTCGAAGTCGGCGTCAGCTGCGATGGGTTTCCCGCAGCGCCAGCAGATGGCCTCGCCTGCTCTGACTACGGTCTCCCAGTGCTTGCGGAGCCGCCGGTGGTGGTAACCGTACCCGCGCTGGGTGGTGGTTCCCTTCTTGGGCATCAGTTGATCACCTCCACTGTCGCAGCGGCGAATGCCCATCCCGAGGAGCCGTCAGGCTGGGTGACCGCACCGTCCGAGGTCGTGGTGTCCTTGGTGTTCAGTAGCAGGGACCGTGAGCTAGCAGGCCCCGCGACGACGCGGTGCGTGTAGCCAGCGGGCGCCGAACTCCACCCACCACCGTTGATAAACGCGGTGCTGTGAAAGTGCATCAGGATCGACGATCCGTCGGTGTGGGTCATGGTCACTGCGGGGGCTGTGACGTTGGCGCCCGCACCACCCACAGCAGCATGTCCACCGATGGGCGTTGTACCGACGGGGCCTGTCACCACGGCGGCGATCATCTGCTCTGCCCACGTCCACGTACCCGAGGTGGTGTTAGTGGCAGTGGCGATGAACCATGCCGTTGTCAAAGCACCTTGGCCTGCAGAGGTGTTGGTGTTGTCGATGTAGTTCCAGTTCGGAACCGTACCGCCGGCCGAAGGCTTGATAGGTGCGGTGTTCTGAGAATCGAACGCGCACAACACAATCAGGTCCCCAATCGAATGGGTCGGAATGGTGACCGAGCCTGTCGTGCTGGAGTTGGCAGAGACAAACGAGATCAGGGTGTTGTTCGTGACAATCGGGGTGCCACCCGTCACGGTGATCGTGGCAGCTGTGGGTACCACGGTTGTGTGGATCAATGGGCGCCCACCCGTGATCGTGAGCTGCGCGGTGGGGGGCGGGTAGGTGACGTTGATCAGCGGTCGGCCACCGGTAATCGTGACTGCGCCCGCTGTGGGTGCGATGGTCTGGATGATCCGTGGCGTCCCACCCGTCACCGTGGCTGTGGCGCCGGTCGGTTGGAGGATCTTGCCCGTGATGATCGTCGGCGTACCACCAGTGACCGTGACTGTCCCAGCTGTCGGCTGGAGCAGGTGGTTGGCGGTCTGCACAATCTCGGGGGTGGATCCGGTGACCGTGACGCCCGCACCTGCCGGAGCGATGGTCTCCCTGAGCGACGGCGTACCGCCCGTGATGGTCAGCTGCGCGGCCAAGGGACTGACCGGGGGACCGTTCACACCGGGCCGCTCACCAATCACCGTGAGCATCGCGGGCTCGGGGAAGATATGAACGTCGGTCGTTGACACAACATTCGGGGTGCTGCCGGTGATGGTGATCGTTGCCGGTTCAACGTCGCAGATCAGCTCTGCAAACCAACCTGTTACGGCCATGTCACTGCCCCGGCATCTGGTGTTGGGCCATCTGGTGGAAGGCGATGTCCCGGCCCGTGCCATCTTCGGTGGCGCGCTGATTGTTCACGGTGATGTTCGTGGTGTTACCGCCCTGGCCATTTGGCGCGTTCGGGTCACCTTGGTTCTGGTTCTGTGGTGCGGTTGACTTGCCCGCCATGTTCGGCAGAGCCGGAGCGGCGCCAGCGATACCGCCCGCTATGCGCGAAATCCACGACTTGTTGGCCAGTTCGGAGCCGCCCGTCGGTAGGAACGTCTCCATGAGGCCCTGAACACCGATACCCGCTGTCTGACCGGCGTACTCGATAGCGCGGTTCGCGAGCTTCATGCCGGTCTGTGCGGCCTGTCCGGCACCGGGGGCTAGTAGGTCTAGGCCGCTGGCCGCTAGACCCATGGCGGTGTCAATGGTGCCGCCTGGCGTCATTCCCATCCCGCCCTTACCGACACCGGATGCTGGTGCTACACCGCCGATCTGGGAAGCGGTCTGCGATGGGCTCCAGCCTTGCGAGGGGCCGGTCATGCCGCCCGTACCACCACCGACCGGTACGGGGTTGGTTAGACCGGGGTTGGTGTTGTCCATGCCTGGTGTCGCGTATTGCGTTGCGGGGGCGACCAGAGACGGTGTAGTCATGCCGCCACCGACGGGCATGTAGTACTGCTTGGGGAATTGCTTGTCTAGGGCGCCTGCTGCGGCGCCTCCGAGCATGGGGCCGTGGCCGCCACCTGATTCGAAGTTCATGCCGTTGGGCAGGGTCGCGGCCATGTGGCCCTGTTGACCCGGCAGCGGGTTCACCCCGACGTTGAACGCGCCAGGTTGGTATCCGGGCAGGAACCCGAGCTTTGCAGCGCTGGCATCAGTGGCGAATGCGGTGGTGTCGAACAGTCTCGCCGGGGACGATTGCCCGCGCTGAAGTACCTCGACTAGGTCCGACACGGCGCCCGAGCAGTCGGCTAAGCCGTTCTGCAGATCCGATGCAGGGGCGTACTTCCCGCCATGTCCCGCGAGTGCGTACATGGCGGCAAGGTTCGGGTTCAACCCGGGCTGTAATGCCATTGACCCGATGCCCTGGGCTCCCGTGAAAGTATCACTTACTCCGGTGAATTGGGGTCCGAATGCGCCCTGTGCTCCCAGGATGCCCATCATTCCGTATCCACCCTTGGACGGGTTGGCGGCTGCGATTGCACTGAGCTGGCCCATCATTGGTGCGAATGCGAGGTTTGCGACGAACTTCACCAGGTTCTCCGCAAGTCCACCGAGGCCCTTGGATGCGCCGAAGTCGGCGTCCAGTTTGGCGCCGATCTCGCCCATATCCTCGGTGAAGCCCTTCATCTTCTGCACCGAGCCGCGCTGCGCCTCTACGAGTTTCATCTGTGCCGAGGTGTAGGCGCGCTCGTCTTCCTGGACCTGGTTTTTGGCGCGCATCAGCTCGAGCTGGTCCGCGTTGCCCTTCTGCTCGAGCTGGATCACTTTCAGCCGGTCCTGCTCGAGAGTGTTCTTAGCGCGGAGCACGCTGGACTCGGCGTCGAACACCGCCTGTGAGTTGACGGCGCCGCCTACCACCCCGCCGGGGCCGGGGACCATTCCGGGGGTTACGAATGAGGTATTGCCGCCTACCTGGAACTGTGATGGATCAACGTATGCGTTGGAGTCGGCTCCGCTGCCCTTCTTGGGCTTGAGGGGCGTGTTCGATACACCCACCCGTGGTGCTGGTGGCAGGTTCCCCAGCGTGGCAATGACACTGCCGAGTGGGCTGCCGAATGCGTTGAGGGCTGATCCGGTAGCGCCGAGCTGTTGCGGCGTTGTGAGTGCTGTGGGCGAGTTGGCATCCCGGTATTCGAGGTGGACGACCATGCGTCCATCGGGAAGCTGCTTAGCCTCCGCTCCGAGGGCCTTTAGCCGATTTTTGACCTCGTCTGAGTTGTCCTTAATGACAAAGTCTTTCGGCCGATCGGGCAATTCCTCGATCTTGCCCTTGAGATCCTTAATGGCTTCGCCGTTGCGTCGGTACATCTCTTCCTGCGCTTGGGCTTCCCGCATCGAGTCGGTGAATCCGTCCCGCAATCCGCGAACACCCTCGCGGAGGTGGTCTATTCCGTCGGCGGCGGAGCGCATATTCGTACCGGCGCTGGTCATAACATTTGACCACTTCAACAGTGCCCCGCCCGCGGTCTCCATCGCTTCACCGGTGGCCTTCATGCCCGGAATATGTTTGGAGACAGAACCAACCGCCTGCACCACGCCACCGATGGCCTTGCCGATGTTTCCGAAGACAATCCCCAGCGCATCAGCTAGATAACTACCGGCGTCAAGTATCCGTGCCGTGAATCCAAGGAACGCATCCGCCCCGGTAGCCATGGCGGAGGTGAAATCGGTGACGAACCCGATGATTTCGGGCTGGTGGGTATTGACCCACTGCACCATCCCGTCGAGCCCGGAGACTAGCTTGTTGCCGAGGTTCTGGCCGGCGGGCGTGTTGAATACGTCGAACAGTGAGAGTTTCAGCGCCTCGGTGGAGTTCTTCACTCCCTCGACGACACCGGGCCATCCCTCCATCTGGGTTCGTGCGGTGGAAGCTGCTGTGCCAACCCGGTTGACTACCCCATAGAGTTCGTCAAACACCTGCACGGAACCGAGTAGGGGTGCCCGGATTGCGTCTGTACCGAACAGTGTGGCTAGATCCTGTTGGAACACGTCGGTGGGCATGCGGCTCTTAGCGTCCCCGAGTTGCCGGAACAGCTCTCGCATGCTGATCAACTGGCCGTTGGCGTCGTTGACCTTTAGTCCCAACTCGTCCATGGCCTGTGCCGATTGGTCGCTGGGATTGCGCAGCTGAACAAGCATCGTCTTGAGTGACGTGCCTGCATCGCTGCCCTTAATGCCCATCTTGGCGAGCATCGCGATAGCTGTTGCGGTCTCTTCGATCGATTGCCCGAAACCTGCTGCAACACCGCCGACTTGGGCCAGTGACAGTCCGATGCCTGCGATATCGGCGGATGATCCGTTGGCGGCATTAGCGAGCACGTCCGCGATATGTGCCGCGTCGCCCGCCTTGAGCCCGAAGGCGTTCATAGCGTTGGCTTGAATTTCGGCAGCCTGCGCGGCGTCGACCTGTGCGGCGGTGGCCAGCTGCATTGTTCCTCGGGCCGAGCCAATTGCCTGGTCTACGGTAAAGCCCGCTTTAGCGAGCTCGGTCATAGCGCGTGCCGCATCCGATGCCGACACACCAGCCATGGTCGTATCCGCCCCGAGAGCGCGTGCAGCGGTGGCCATTTGCCTTGTTTGGGCATCGTTGGACTCGGTGACGCCCTTGAAGTTGTTGACCGAGCGAGAGAAGTCAATGCCCGTGTCCATGACGGACTTGAATCCGGACAACACCATTTCAGCGGCCTTGACCCCCGCCTGAATCAACCCGCCTGCCACAATTGCCGTGGCAGCACCGGCTACGAATCCCTTGCCCGCAACGGATCCGATACTGGCGAATTGGCCTACTATCCCTGAGCTTTGGCTAGTAAGGCCAGAGAAGACGCCCTGCCCGCGTGAGCCTTGCGTATCCTGCAATTGGCGGTAGGCGGCAACGGCGTCTTTGAGATTGCGGACCTCTTCGCGTCGGCTGCGATTTAGGTTCTCCGCAGTGCGGACGATCTGAGTATTAGTGCGGGCCTGCTGCTCTCGCGCTTGGGTAAGCGATTTCTCAGCCGATGCAATTGCGGATGTGTCTCCGGACTTACGCGCTGCCGCGATCCGCTTTTCATCTGAGGCGATCTTTTCGCCCAATGATGCGGCTTTATCGCGCTGCTGCTGCAATTGTGCTTCTGCGGCTTTAGCTTTCCCTGCTGAGTCTGCGATTGAATCGTAAGCCTTTTCATAGGCACGGGTCGCGGACTGCATTTTGCTTGACCCGGCAGTGAATTGGCGGGCGAACGCAGCGGACGAGTCCCTGCCTGCATTGCCGAAGATCCGCTCAGCCTGATCTGCGGCCCGCTTGAATGACTGGGCGTCGGGCCGTGCCTCAATGGGTAGTAATACGGACATTGCATCGTGACCACATCTGGGCTGACTTGGCTTACAAGGGACTCACCCGGCGGGGCTGAGAGGAGGCAACCCCGCCAGGCGAGTGGTCTAACTAGGCAGTGGTGGCGATGTTCAGGATCTTGAACGCGCCCGGATCCACTACATCCGAACCCACGCGGTAGTACGCGTACCAGCCGCGCTGACCGGTCGGGCGACGGTTGGCGCCGAACAAATGGGGCAGAAATTCGACACGGAACCCAATTCGGTCCGTGATCACGAAGTTCTCGTAGTCCCCGTACGCCAAGACGAAGTTGTCGGCGGTGGCCGCTGCGTTCCAGGTGCCCTTCATCGCCTCTGCCTCACCAACAGGCTTTCCGAGCAGGCGTACGGGGCGGTCGCCGCCCAAGTACTCCCACAGTGCCGCACCGCCATTGGTGTCGAACTGACGAATCTTGTTGTAAAGCAAGTTGTTCGCCATCCACGACGCATTGACGCGGTGCCGCGCCGGTAGAGCGCCCTGAATGTTGTACAGATCAGCTAGCGAGAAGGTCTCTGGCGTGAGTGCGGCGGTTTCCGCAGACGTACCGTCCAGAGCGGTCACAAGGCCCGTGGGCTGTCCGATACCCGTGCCGTTGATAAACGCCTCTGCCTCCAAGGCGTCCTTACCGGCTGCAAGCAGATTGGCGACCTCTTCTGTGACGTTGGCGCCATCCTCGAAGGCCTCGATCGAGATCGGGACAAAACCGGCTGCCTTGTAGTTCGGGATGGCTGGCTGTCCGAGGGTGGGCGAGTCATCCGACACTTCGACAGCTTCCGCGTCCCAGGACCACTGCACCGCGCCCGCCGAAACACCGTGCCACTCATCGCCTGTGGCGACAACCTGACGGGCGAACTGACGCATATCGTTGCGTGATCCGGCAGAGGTCAGAATGACGGTCGGGTCTAGCTGGAACGGCACCAGGTAGCCGCCCGACGAGTCCGTCAGCGACATAGCGCGCGCGGCGTACTCGACATCGCGGATTGCCTGAGATTCTCCGGGGGTGAGGGTTTCTCGACGGTTTCTCGCAAGCTTGGACCACGCCCGGAGGTACTCCGGGGTACTGGTGGCCAAGACCTGCTGAGACAGGCGCCCGTCCTCGTCGTCAAAGCGCTCGATGATCTCGGTAGCAGCAGACCGTACACGGTCGCTGGCACCGGGCATGGCCTCGACGGCAGATAGTGCGCGGGAGCGGTATTCGGCGGTCAGCTGGTGCCGTTCGAGTCCGAACGGCTGCACACCGCGTAGATCCCACGGGTTTTTGTACTTGCGGGACCGGAAGTCCTCGGCGCTTCGCGGATCGCCCACCGGGTCGCGGTCGTAGTCGCCAGCGGCGCCGCGCTCCAGTAGCATCCGCCCCGAGGCTGCCCGCCGTACCTCGTCCAGAGCGGCGTCGTGCCGGAGCCCCTCTTCCCGCAGGACTTCACCACGGTCTTTGAGGGCCTTGAAGCGGAGTGCTTGGGCGTCTGTGAGGTCTCCGTCAGTGCTGTCGAGAAGCTGCTGCGCTGCGGTGCGCACCTGCTCCACGTCAGTCATGGATTCGATGTCTTTGTAGCTCATGTGTTTTACCAATTCATTAGGTCGATCCAGGCTTGCGCCACGGATCGGGGGATCACTAGGGAATGGGCTGCTGAGCGCACGCCACCGACGACGGCGCCCTCGTATGCGGGGAAATTGACCAGGCTGACTTCCCGCAGAATCGCTTCGGTGACCGTGTGAACGTTGTCATCGTCAACCCGCTCGCGCATCAGCGAGAAACCGACAGAGAAGCTGTCGACCGTGCCCGAGCGCACGAGTTCCAGCGCTTCATCGCCAGCACGGGTCTCTGCCACTTCAAAGCTGGCATGCAACCCATCTGGCTTCTCAACCAGCTCGACAGCTCTGCCGATAGCCAATGTGCGAGAGTCGTGACTCGTCAGCAGTCTGACCTTGTGCCCGCGTTCAGCGATGGACTTACGGAAAGCGCCGTACTCGAAGCGCTCGCGGAACTGGCCGCCGTAGTCGTTGATTTCAGTCACCTGGCCATACGGCACTGCGATACCGAAAATCGTTCGGCCTGCGCCGCTGGACAATTCAGCTGTACGGAATTTGACTTCGTAGTTCATATGAGGTTCACCTAATTAGGACGTGCGTAATCGCTTGCGTCGCATGGTGACCCATTGTCCGAGGTGGCGGCCCCTGCCGCGTTCGGCGCCCTGGTGATACCGAGCTAGATACAGGATACTCTGCGGCACCGACAATCCCACCGATCACCGACCACCGCCGTGTTGCATCCGCTGGCCATCGCCCGCAGGATCACACCCCGGATGGGCGGCATGGAATGCCAGCCAGTCCCGCTCAACGTGCACCAGGACCGCCCCGGCAGCCGACAGGTAGGCGTCTTGCGAATCGCCCTCCAGCGTCAGCGTCATCCCGTCCAGGACATCGAACGCAACCCCTTGGGACACACCGGTCTGTCGTGCCACCACCCCGACGGCAAGCTCCATCATCAGCCGCCGCTCGTCGTCGGTCAGCGGTCGATTGATCGCAGTCATAGACCCCCCTCAGTGAGGCGCTGCACCATCTCCCCGAACGCCCGGTCTGTGCGGGCCTGCATGGCACGCTGAGACGCCTGCACGGTGTGGAATAACTCGGCCAGCAGCGGGAAGGTCAGACGGAACACCGAGACCAGCTCGTCACGGTCCAAGTCGTTCAGGCACGCCGTTCCCTCGTCAGTGCTGAGACCAGCCTTAGCCGCGCGGATCACCGCTACGGCGGCACTCACCGGCCCGCTCACCGCGCACCACCGGGGGCGGTTAGGGCATCGTCACCAGTGGATCCGCATGACCCCGACGCCCAGTCAGCCTCGCGTTCTGTACGGGTCTGGGGATTTCGGACGGGTGTGGTGGTGTGGAAAAAACTTCGGAGAGAGATTCGTGACTGGAAGCTGGGGTCGCCCTGGCGCCACGCGTCTTGTGAGCATGGTGCCCCCGGGGGTGTGGTGATCATCGCTTGTTCTCCTTGAGTCGGTCGCGGCGTGCTCGTCGTGCCTTGGCTTTGTGTCGTGGCCACTCACTGGCATCACGACGTGGTGACGGGGGTACTGGGCATGGCCATAGGTAGGCCCTTGATCACGCGGGCACCTCCGTCCGAGCCAGTAGGGCAGCGGCGATGGCGGCGTGTATGTCAGCGATGGTGACTGCGATGGTCTGTAGTGCTTCGGCGTCCGCATCGGTGAGACGGCCCAACGCCTTGTCCCAACGCTTGTCGTAGGTCAGTGCCGTGAGTTCGTCAGTCGCGCCCTTGAGCGTCACCGTGAGCTGCCTTAGGGCGGTGGGTACTTGGACTGCACGTGCCGGGGGAGTGTCCTCGGTTGGTGCGGTCTCATCTAGTGGCTTGGGCTCTGGCTTCTTGCGCGGCTTGGGTCTCGGGTACAGCTTCCCGTCGGGTCCAACTGTCTTGTCCGTCGGCGCAGTGCCGCCACAGTCAGGTGTCCCACTATGGGACACCTCGACAGAATCACCCTCCACCACAACCGGTTCAGGATCAGGTGTCCCATCTTGGGACACCTTCGACAGGACACGCGAGACGGTCGATTTCGATGCGCCGGTGATGGTTGCGATACTCCGCACACCCATACCCCGATCGGCCAGCAGCTGCGCCATCTCCCTACGCTCGTCGCCGCCGATCTGCCAGCGGTTGCCGATGCGGTCAGCCAGATACTCTGTCCACGAACGGAACCCCATCGTCAGATGGACTTGCCCCTGCTGCGCCTCATCCAGCAGCCTGTGCAGGATGGTGAGACGGTCACCGATGTTCTCGACGGTGCTCTTGATCCGGTTGTCCAGCACCTTGGCCTTGGCGTCATCCAGGGGGACGATGACCTCGACCTCATGCTCGTCTACTGCTGCTACTTCACTCATTGATCTACTCCTCTGAAAGATGTTGTGGGGGAACTACTTGTATTCAAGGAATGGGTTCTCTCCGACCCCGTGCCACTCGTCGCCCGCAGCCAACGGCAAGGCGCTCTGGTGGTCGCCCTTGTCCTTGCCTCGCCTAGCAACTGGCCTAGCCTGTGTGTCCGGTCTGGATTCCGGTCGGACTTCCACCCGGACATCCGGTGGGACATCCTGCGGACTGTCCGGGTGGGACTCAGCCTCTGCGGCCTTGGCTTCGGCACGGGCCTTGGCTTCAGCACGCTGCTTGGCCTTCCGTTCCCGGTCGGCAACACGGTTATGGATGCGTGCCTGTTCTGCCGCCTCCAGCGCTTCGCGGGAGCTTTGGGTGGCCTTGAAATCGATGATCACCCAGCCCTTATCCAGTGGGCTCCACAGCCCGTTGTCCACGAATGCCTGTGTGGCACCGGCTGCGAATTTCGGTATAGAGGCGAGGTCTTCCGGTTCGATCACCCCGTCTGTGCGGTTGGACACCGCATAGACGAGCGAGGTGACAAACGACCTGTAGTGCCCATCGGACAGCCGGGTAAGGCGCCGGTCATGCAGCCAGCGATCAGGCACCCTTGCATCTGTCATCCAGCTCGCCTCGCCCCATCCCGAGCGTCGGCGCGGTTGTTGATGGCGGTATCTATGGAGTCACGAACTTGCTCCGCCTGCTCCACTGTCAGGGCGACATCCAGCACTCGCTCACCGTCCACGTTGGCCGACAACAGGATCTCGTCATCGAACTGCCCGGCGAGATCGACCATCGCCCAAACGCCGATCTCGGTTCTTTCACCGCCGCGGTGTTGAGCGAGTGTCGTGAGGGTGTCGCTCCAGTGCTCCTCGTCTCGGCGGTTATGTGGTGATGTGCACCAGCTGTATGTACATGTCGACACGGCGTTCACCGCCCCAGTTCCATTGCGCGGGCGATGATGTGAATCTGAGCCAGATTGCGCGTGGCCTCACCGAGATGGATAAGCGACTGCACTGTGGCTCGCATGTCGTTGTCCTTGAAATCCAGATCAGGGAGGATTTCCAGCAGCTCTCGGTCGGTCATCTCGGTGAGGTCGAGGGAGCCGCACCACTGGTCCGCCAGATTGGCGGCGTCCGTCAATGCCTTCGCCAGTACTCGGGCGTCGGTAACGGTCAGTGCGCTGTCATAGAGGTAGACGCGCGGCGACAAACTGGGGTCGTCGGTGACGACAGTTCCGTCCGGGCGCTGAGCAATAACGGCCTGAATGTTGCGGTCTGCCAGATGATCAGGCAAGGGCATGTCGTTGGACCAGATCAGGCGGGCCAGCAGCCCGTCGCCGTGGTCCTCGAACTGTGCCTCGCTCATCTCCGCGTCAGCGCCAGCGGGGAGCGGTACGTCAGTCGGCCGGGCATCTTGCCGTTGACTAGTTTGGGATGTAGCGTTCATTAGAGAACTCCTTGATTTTGGAATCGGGATTCGAAACGGGCCTCGCCCGGCGCGCCAACGCCGGGGACAACGGGGTCCGTTTTCTTTAGGTCTTCGGTGCGGTCGTCGTCGATCAGTCCCATGTCGGGAAAGTGCTCGTGCGGGTATGTCCGCATCAGGCGACACTTCCGCCGGTGAATGAAGCGTTCTCCCAAGCGATAACGTCGGACAGTCGGTAGCGCACGTGTCCGCCGAACTTGTAAAACTTTGGTCCGCGGCCTTGCGACGACCACTGTGCGAGCGTCTTTGGGCTGATTTTGTTTCTGACACCCAGCTCGACTCGTGTGAGCCAGGTGTCTTCGGGCGGTGTCTCTACCGCCCTCTTCTCCGCGCCTGTCATCTGGATTCTGGCCTTCCTGGATTTGGCTGTTGTGGGTACATACGCAGTTCGTATCGATTCCGCGTATGTTCACTCAGGCTACGCCGATCGCGTACAGTCCCGCAATATCCCGGTAAGCTGCGTGTCATGACGCAACCAAGTTGGGCGGAAGGCCAGGCGGCACAGATCGCGGCCGAGGTTCGACGGCTCCGGGGAAAGAGGTCAGCGCAGTGGTTGTCCGACCGGACGATGGAGCTCGGCCATACCGTCACCCGGTCTGTTATTACGGACCTGGAGAACGGTCGCCGGAAGTACGTGACAATCGCTGAGCTGATCGTCTTGGCTGCGGCGCTGGATACCTATCCAATCGCCCTGTTGTATCCGCCCCCATACGGAGAACTGGTGCGGATCCTGCCGAATGTGGCAGCCGGGCGACCGGAACAGTTATCTGCTGGGTTGCCGAAACATGATGCTGTTGAATGGTTCTCGGGGAACGAGCCCACCGCCGAGATGGTCCATAGGGTGGTCGTCGGTGGCGACAAGAATGGACTAAAAGAGAATGTCCAGGCCTTCCGGGCTGCCGGCGAAATTCCTTCGCTTGAGAGGCAATTAGCGGAGTCGTCAGCTCACTACGCGGACAGGTTTACTCAGTATGGAGCCGATGACCCCGTTGCGGGGGCGCTGTTTGAGCAGATCGAATTCCTGCGGGGTCACTTGAGCGATCTTCGCGAGATGGCTGGGATGGAAGGCGATGGCGGGTAGGCCTCCGCTGCGGATTGGGCAGCACGGAAAGATCACGCGAACGGCATTGGGCGGGGGAGTGTGGTTGGCGCGCTGCCGATTCCGGGACTCCGATGGGGTTACTAGAATTGTGGAGAGGCGCGGCCCTGAGGGCGATCAGCGCGGCAAGGGCGCTGAGGATGCACTCATTGAGGCTCTGGCCACACGTAGGCCGCCGGGGTCCGCGGATGAGATCACACTCGACTCGAAGGTGATTGATCTTGTGAATGCTCATATCGATCGCCTCGAAGAAGACGGACGAGCAACGCGGACCGTCGACACGTATCGCTATGCATCATCCAAGTTGTCCAAGTTTCTAGGTGGTGTCCGGGTGGGGGAGGCGACGGCTGCTCGATGCGACGCAGCGATTAGGTCAATGAAGACAGCGCACGGCCCAACCATGGCACGGCAGTCACGGACGATCATGAAGGGCGGCCTGCAGCTTGCGGTGATGGCGACTGTGCTGGGTGCCAATCCGGTCCGCGATGTGTCACCGATCAGCGCGGGGGAATCGACCAAGGGGGCCGCTGGGCTTACCCGTGAGCAACTGAAAGGACTGCTGTCTAGCATCCGTGAGTCTGAGTACTGTCGATCTCGAGACCTATCTGACCCCATCGTCATCTTCATCGCCACAGGCCTGCGGCGGTCGGAACTCTTGGGCCTACGGTGGGCGGATTTCAATGAGAAGCAAAGAACCCTCACCGTCAGCGGCAATGTGGTCAGGGTTGCGGGTAAAGGGTTGGTTCGGTTCGACGGTGCGAAGACCAAGCTGAGTCGAAGAACCGTGTCGCTGCCCAAATTCGCTGTTGAGGTCCTATGCCGGCGCCGTCAGGTTCCGTTCGTAGGGGAGCAGGATGTGATCTTCGCGTCGTCGACAGGAACGCTCCGAGACCCGGACAACTTCGGTGCGCAGTGGCGCAAGGTGCGTGATGACCTCGGGGTAGCTGATGTCACCAGCCACTCATTCCGAAAGTCCATCGGTACCCTGATCGATGAAGACGGGATGTCGGCCCGCGTGGGGGCTGACCAGCTGGGACACTCCAAGGTATCGATGACGCAAGACCGCTACATGGTTCGTGGACGTGTGCACAAAGAGGTTGCCGAGATGCTCGATCGAGAGCTTGGCATAAGCGATGAATAAGCGATGGATTGCATCTATATACGCTTCTAGAAATATGTTCTGAGCTGCGCCCCCGGCAGGAATCGAACCTGCGACCTAGGGATTAGAAGGCCCTTGCTCTATCCAACTGAGCTACGGAGGCATGCGGCGCTAGCCGGACCGCAGTCTATCGAACCGGTGACCGTGCGGATCGCATCTCGCCATACCCTTGACTGGTGACCACCACCTCCACGGCCAGCAAGACCGATTCGCCGATCTGGACGATCGTCGTCGGCCTTGCGGCACTGGCGGGCCTGGTCGCGGCCGCTATCGGCGCGTTGTCACTGGCAGAGGCCCTGCTCGCGACGGGTCTGCCCAACCCTGGCCCCGTCACCTCGTACGGTCTGCCGTTCGTGCGCGCGACCGCCGAAATCGTCGCCGTAGTTGCCGTCGGTGCGTTCCTGCTCACGGCCTTCTTCGTCCCACCGCAGTCCACCGGCGTGCTCGACGTGGATGGCTACCGCTCGCTGCGCGTCGGCACCGCGGCATCGACTGCGCTTGCGGTGCTCTCGGCGGTCATGGTGCCGTTGTCGATCTCCGATGTGGCCGGCCAGCCGGTGAGGGATTTCGGGCTCGGGGAGCTGTGGACGCTCGCCGGTGAGATCGAAACCGTGAATGCCTGGCGCTGGATGGCCTTCATCGCTGCCGGGGTCGCGATCGCCAGCCGGGTGGTGCTGCGCTGGTCGTGGACACCGCTGCTCGTGGTCGGGTCGGTGGCGACGCTGATGCCGCTGGCCCTGGTGGGGCATTCGGCCACCGGCGGCGCACATGACCTGGGCACCAACAGCCTCATCATCCATTTGGTATCGGCCGCGTTGTGGGCCGGCGGTCTGGTCGCACTACTGATCCACGCGCTGCGCGGCGGCGGTTATCTGGACGTGGCCACACGCCGGTTCTCCACGCTGGCCCTGTGGTGCTATGTCGCGATCGGGCTCAGCGGAATCATCAACGCGCTTATCCGGGTGCAGCTTTCGGACCTGTTCACCACCCGCTACGGCTGGCTGCTGGTGGGCAAGGCCACCGCGCTGCTGGTTCTCGGTGTCTTGGGGTATCTACAGCGGCGATCGGCGATCACGGCACTGAGTGAGGAACCGCAGAACCGTCGACCGCTGATCCGGCTCGCCGGGATGGAGGCCGTCATCTTCGCGGTCACGTTCGGTATCGCCGTCGGACTGGGCCGCACCCCACCGCCGCCTCCGGTCAATCTCAACCCTTCACCGGTCGAGGTCGCTATCGGCTATACGCTCGACGGGCCGCCGACCCCGCAGCGACTGCTGTTCGACTGGCGCTTCGATCTCATCTTCGGAACGGCCGCCATCGTTTTCGCGGTCACCTACTTGGTGGGTGTCCGTCGCCTCAAGGCCCGTGGCGACGCATGGCCCGTGGGGCGCACCATCGCCTGGCTGTCCGGCTGTGCCTTTCTGCTCATCGCCACATCCTCGGGTGTCGGCCGGTACATGCCCGCGATGTTCAGCATGCACATGGTGGCGCACATGATGCTCTCGATGCTGGTGCCCGTGCTGCTGGTCCTCGGTGGCCCCATCACGCTGCTACTTCGCGTGTTACCCGCTGCAGGCAAGGGGGATCCGCCGGGTCTGCGTGAATGGGTGCAGCTGCTGTTGCACAGCAGCTTCTCTCGCTTCCTGACCCATCCACTGGTGGCGACATCGCTGTTCATCGGCGGGTTCTACGGCCTGTATCTCAGCGGGCTCTACGACGCCGCCGTCGATGTGCATGCTGCGCACCTGGCGATGAATCTGCACTTCCTGCTCAGCGGATACCTGTTCTATTGGGTGGTCATCGGCATCGACCCGTCGCCGCGGCGCCTGCCGCCAGTGGCCAAGCTGGGCATCGTGCTGGTGTCGCTGCCGCTGCATGCCTTCTTCGGCGTCATCTTGATGGGCACGAAATCGATTCTGGGCGAAAAGTTCTACAGCAATCTGGCACTGCCGTGGCGGATCGACCTGGCCTCCGACCAACACATGGGCGGCGCCATCACCTGGGCAACGGGAGAGCTGCCGTTGCTGGTGGTCATGATCGCCCTGGTCATCCAGTGGTCGCGTTCGGACGAACGGCTGGCCCGCAGACAGGACCGCGCCGCCGACCGTGACGACGACGCAGACCTGGCCGCCTACAACGCCATGCTCGCCAAAATGGCCCAGCTGGACGAGAACTCGCGTTAGCTCACCGCGCCCGCAGCGATGGCCGCCGGCCAGCTGCCATGTTCGCTGATGTCGATACCTGCCTGCGCGGCGGCACCGTCACACCCAAAGCCGGTGCGCCACACGCCGTCTTCGCACTCCACCTTGCCCAGCAGCATGGGCTCGGGCAGCTGCGCGAGGAAAGTGCCCAGTGCGGCAGGGGATAGGCGCCAGATTTCTCCGCCGATGCTCACCCCGTCCTCTTCCGAGCGGGTCAGGCCAGGCTTAGGGGGAGTGGTGCGCAGCGCCGCCATCCGGTACTTCGAAGCGGTACGGACCGGACCTACCCAGCGGGCACCCAGATCGGTGAGCTGAAACTCCAAGGGACCGCCCTTGAGATGCGCGCCGAACACCGCAAGCTCATAGGACAAGGTGATCGCGGTCGGCCAAACATCTTGTTCTGCAGCATCTCCGGTGATCAGAGCGGCGATGTCCAAGGCCGCCGCATCATCGAAGGCGCGTGCCAGGACCGTCACCCCGAACTGGGCGTCACCGGCGGTACCGGCGGGCACCGCGACCGCGCACAGGTCGAACAGGTTGCAGAAGTTGGTGTAGGTGCCCATCGTCGCGTTGACACCGATCGGGTCGGCCTGCACCTGTTCGATCGTCGGATGCAGCGGCGCCGTGGGTACCAACAGCGCATCCGCGCCCGCCAGGGTGGCCATGGCCTCGTCGCGCAGGCGCTGCACCTCGGCGCGATCGCGCACCAAGCGGTGTGCGGGGATATCACGTGCACCGGAAACAATCTGCGCAACAGTGGGATCGAGTGCCGCCCCGGGATTGGCGTCGATGAACTCGCCGACGGCCGCGTAACGCTCACTGACCAGAGCGCCCTCGTACAGCAATTTCGCGGCGGCAAGGAACGGGGCCAGATCGATCTCGACGATCGTCGCGCCCGCCGCGCGTAGACGCTCTACGGCCGCCTGAAAAGCGTTGCCCCACAACTTGTCGAGTGCGGGCAGCTCACGCGGGACGGCGACGGTGGGCTGAGGAGGCGCCGCAAGCCGGGTGTTGGCGGGCCAGAGCCGGGGCCCTGACGCGGCACCCATGGCGGCCATCGCCCGATTGGCGGTAGCCAGTGACGCGGCGAAAATAGTTACACAGTCATATGATTCACAGGCCGGGACCACGCCTTCGGTGGAGATGACGCCGACGGTCGGTTTGATCCCGACAATGCCCTGCAGCCCCGCCGGGACGCGCCCCGAGCCGGCGGTGTCGGTACCGATCGCGATATCGGCCTCGCCGGTGGCTACGGCTACGGCGGAACCCGAGCTGGAGCCACCGCTGATGTATTCGGGACGGCGTGAATCCGGCACCGGGCCGTACGGGGAGCGCGTACCGACGAGCCCGGTCGCGAACTGGTCCAGGTTGGTCTTGCCGACGACAACGGCACCGGCCGCGCGCAAGGCCGCGACCACCGGTGCATCGTGCTCGGGAATGTAGGCGTACTCCGGACAGGCGGCCGTGGTCGGCACGCCACCGACGTCTACGTTGTCCTTCACCGCGAGCCGAATACCGGCCAACGTCCCTGATGAGGCATGCAATTCGGCGGCGATGTCGTCCTCGGGGCGCTGCATGATCCAAACCGTCATGTCAAGCAAGGTACGGGGGGCCGGACTCATCGGCCAGTTGTCCCCAATCTCGCATCCATCCACAGCTGTCACCGGAACGTGCCCACATGTCGGTCCGCGGTGTCGGTGCGTGGCGGGTTACTGGAGTGGCCAAGGGCACCCGTTCGGCGGTGCCGAGAAGAGATATAGAGATTGAGGAAAGGCACGAACCATGTTTGAAACTCCAGTGACTGTGATCGGCTCCATCGTCGGAGACCTCAAGCGGCGCCAGGTCGGCTCCGACGAAATGATCAAGTTCCGCGTCGCCAGTAATGCACGCCGACGGCGTGACGACGGCAGTTGGGTGAATTCGAACTCTCTCTTCGTCAATGTCACCTGCTGGGGACGTCTGGTCACCGGGGTGGGTGCCGCGCTGGGGAAGGGAGCACCGGTGATCGTGCACGGTCATCTGCACACCAGCGAGTTCGAGGACAAGGACGGCAACCGCCGTCAGGTCACGGAGATGAAGGCGATCGCCGTCGGGCCTGATCTATCGCGGACCATCGCGCGGATCGAGAAGGTCGGCTACACCGGCAAGCAGGAGGGCGCTGAGGCGCCGGAGCAACCCGATCCCGGCGCCGAAGACGCCACCCCGGAGCTCTCGGAAACCGACGAGAGCAGCGAGGAGTCGGTGAACCTGCGCCTTAGCGCGTGATCTGCGAGCTGACACCGGCGACCGCGCGGTCGCCTCTCACCTAGGATGGTTCGGGCAGCCCACCAGAATGGTCGTGAGCTGCGGCTAAAGAACTTAGAGGAGAGGCGACAGCGCGGCAATGGCTGAGTACATCTACACGATGATGAAAGTCCGCAAGGCGCATGGCGACAAGGTCATCCTCGACGATGTCACCCTGAACTTCCTGCCCGGCGCCAAGATTGGTGTGGTCGGTCCTAACGGTGCCGGTAAATCCAGCGTCCTGAAGATCATGGCCGGGCTGGACAAGCCGAACAACGGCGAAGCATTCCTGGCCAACGGGGCCAGCGTCGGAATCCTGATGCAGGAGCCGGAGCTGGACGAAACGAAGACGGTGCGCGAGAACGTCGAGGCCGGCGTCGCGCTCAAGGGCAAGCTGAATCGGTACAACGAGGTCGCCGAATTGATGGCCACCGACTACTCCGATGAACTCATGGAAGAGATGGGCAAGCTCCAGGAAGAGCTGGACGCCGCCGATGCCTGGGACATTGACTCGCAGCTGGAGCAGGCCATGGACGCGCTGCGCTGCCCGCCACCGGACGAGCCCGTGACACATCTGTCCGGGGGCGAGCGCCGCCGGGTCGCGCTGTGCAAGCTGCTGCTGTCCAAGCCTGATCTGCTGCTGCTCGACGAGCCCACCAACCACTTGGACGCCGAAAGCGTGCTGTGGCTTGAACAGCACCTGGCCAGCTACCCGGGTGCCATCCTGGCCGTCACCCACGACCGGTACTTCCTGGACAACGTGGCCGAGTGGATCCTCGAGCTGGACCGCGGCCGCGCGTACCCCTATGAGGGCAACTACTCCACCTACCTGGAGAAGAAGGCCGAGCGCATCGCCGTACAGGGGCGCAAGGACGCCAAGCTGCACAAGCGCCTGCAGGAAGAGCTCGCATGGGTGCGTTCAGGCGCCAAGGCCCGTCAAGCCAAGAACAAGGCACGGCTCGGGCGCTACGAGGAGATGGCCGCCGAGGCGGAGAAGACGCGGAAGCTCGACTTCGAGGAAATCCAGATTCCCACCGGCCCGCGCCTGGGCAATGTGGTGGTCGAGGTGAGTCATCTCGACAAGGGATTCGAGGAACGCGCCCTCATCAAAGATCTCTCGTTCACGCTGCCCCGTAACGGCATCGTCGGCGTGATCGGCCCCAACGGTGTCGGTAAGACCACCCTGTTCAAGACCATCGTCGGGTTGGAGAATCCCGATGGCGGCGAGGTCAAGGTGGGCGAGACCGTCAAGCTGAGCTACGTCGACCAGAGCCGTGCCGGTATCGATCCCAAGAAGAACGTCTGGGAGGTTGTTTCCGATGGGCTCGACCACATTGTGGTCGGTCAGAATGAAATGCCTTCGCGGGCTTATGTTTCCGCATTCGGCTTCAAGGGGCCGGATCAGCAGAAGCCTGCGGGCGTACTCTCCGGCGGTGAGCGCAACCGTCTGAACCTGGCGTTGACCCTCAAGCAGGGCGGCAATCTGATCCTGCTCGACGAGCCCACCAACGACCTGGACGTCGAAACCCTGAGCTCACTGGAAAACGCGCTTGAGCAGTTCCCGGGCTGCGCGGTCGTCATCTCGCACGACCGGTGGTTCCTGGACCGCACCTGTACGCACATCCTGGCGTGGGAGGGAAGCGACGATAACCCTGCTTCCTGGTTCTGGTTTGAAGGCAACTTCCAGGCCTACGAAGAGAACAAAGTGGAACGTTTGGGTATCGATGCAGCCAGACCTCATAGAGTTACCCACCGCCGCCTGACACGCGACTAGGGTGAGATTGCGTGCCGAAACCCGGTACGCAAACTCGGCCAGGAGCGTTCTGCGTGACTGTTAACACAGGGACCACAACTTCCGAAAACACGCCATCTGCCAATGGATCTGGCGTGCCCACCATCGAGGCGCTGAGCGCTGCGTTCAGCCACGCCCGGTATGCGGGGGAGATGGATTGGGACGAGGTGGTCGACGCAGATGGGCACACCGCGACACCGGCGCCGCCGGTGCGCGAGGCCCTCATGCGCGCGCTGCTGCGGCTGGCCGCACGGCGAGCGCCGCACGAGATAACGATGGCCACCTACCGCAACGGTGACGACGCGGGGCTGGGAACCGCTCTACAACTGGTCACCGATTACACGCCGTTGCTGACCGAATCCATCACGGTGCTGCTGCGCCGTCAAGGTGTGGCGATCGTCGACCTGATGGACCCGGTCTTCACCGTGAAACGTGCCGCCGACGGCACGCTGCTGTCGGCGGTCCCGGTGGAAAACCTGCAAAGCGATATCGCGCCCGATACCGAGTGCTGGATCCACCTGCAGCTGCCGCCCTCCATCGACGCCGAGCGTCTGGGATTCATCGAAACGCAGCTACCGCACACCCTGGAGGACGGCAGCCACGTCGCGGCGGATACCGATGCCATGCGCGATGCGGTTGTCGAGCTGGCCGGCGCTCTGGACGCCTCGGCCGGTAGCGCCAGGTTCTCGTCCGCCGAGCTGACTGAGGTCGCCAACCTGCTGCGCTGGCTCGTCGACGGAAACTTCACCATATTGGGCTACCAGCGCTGCACCGTCGAGAACGGTCGCGCAACCGCTGACGAGTCGAGTCGGCTTGGCCTGCTCAAACGCCGCGAAGAGGTACTGCCGCAGCTCACCCACAACGACCAGCTACTGGTCCTCGCGCAGGCCACCACACCCACCTATCTGCGATACGCCATCTATCCGAACATCGTGGTGATCAGACAAGAAGACGGCAACGGTCCGGCCGTCGAGCATCGCCTTGTCGGTGTCTTCACTGTCGCCGCGACCAACGCCGATGTGCTGGCCATCCCGGTGATCTCCGACCGCGTGCATCAGGTGCTCGGCCGCTCAGATGCCAGCCAGGACTCGTTGGCGGGCCACATGCTGATCGAGTTCATGCAGAACCTGCCTCGTGCCGAGCTATTCGCATCGAGTGTCGATCGGCTCTACGACGTGGTGACCGCCGTGAGAAACATTGGCGCGCATCCGGGTTCGCTACTGTTCCTGCGCGCCGACGAGTTGGGGAACTTCGTCACGGCGCTGGTGTACCTGCCTCGCGACCGCTACACCACCACCGTGCGGCTGGCCATGCAAGACATCTTGGTGCGCGAACTCGGCGGTACCGGTATCGACTACACCGCTCGTGTCAGTGAATCACCCTGGGCATTGGTCCATTTCACCGTCCGCATGCCGGAGAACAGCCTGCACGGCAGCGTCGACACCTCGGAAGCCAACCGGGTACGCATCCAGGCGTTGCTCACCCAGACCACCCGGACCTGGAGTGATCGTCTGGTCCGCGCGGTGCGCCCCGATTCACCGATCGACCGCGCCTGCGCGGAGCGGTACTCGGTCATCCTGCCTGAGGTCTTCAAGACGAATGTGCCGCCCGCAGAGGCCATTGCCGATATCGCAAGAATCGAAGGGCTGCAAGAGAACTCCATCGACCTGGCCTATGACGCCGACGAGCTGGGCGCCGGCGTGCTCAGCATGTACCTCGGTGGTCGCTCGGCCTCCCTGAGCCAGGTGCTGCCGGTGTTGCACAGCATGGGTGTCGATGTGCTCGAAGAACGCCCGTATCACTTCACCCGGCCGGACGGTCTGGCGGTCTCGCTGTACGCATTCCGCATCGTGGTGCACCCGGCGATCACCCGCACCTTCGATGCCGAGGGCACCGCGCGCCGCGCCGAACTGCTCACCAACGCCATCGACGATGTGTGGCACGGCCGTGTCGAAATCGACAGATTCAACGAGTTGGTGCTGCGCGCCGGGCTCACGGCTGGACAGATCACCATCCTGCGCGGTTATGCCAAGTACCTCCGGCAGGCCGGCTTCCCCTACAGCCAGGCGCATATCGAGACGGTCCTGGCCGATAACTCCCAGACCGCACGCGATTTCGTCGAACTGTTCGAAGCCCGGTTCGACCCCGCCGTGACCGACGACACGCTGGCCGATGCCAAGGCCGCCCAAGTGCTCGCCGAGATCGACAAAGTGGTCAGTCTGGATACCGACCGGGTGCTGCGCGCGTTCTTCGGCCTGATCCAGGCCACTTTGCGTACCAACTACTTTGTGACCAAGCCGGATTCGGCGCGTGCCAACGGTGTGCTGTCTTTCAAGCTCAACCCGCGCGAGATCACCGAGCTGCCCGAGCCACGGCCCCGTTTCGAGATCTTCGTGTACTCCCCAAGGGTGGAGGGAGTGCACCTGCGCTTCGGCCCGGTCGCCCGCGGCGGGCTGCGCTGGTCGGACCGCCGCGAGGACTTCCGCACCGAGATCCTGGGTCTGGTCAAGGCACAGGCCGTGAAGAACGCGGTCATCGTTCCGGTTGGCGCCAAGGGCGGATTCGTCGTCAAGAATCCGCCAGCCAGCACCGGCGACGCCGCCGTCGACCGCGACGCGTTCCGCGCCGAGGGCGTCGAGTGCTACCGGCGCTTTATCAGCGGTCTGCTCGATATCACCGACAACCGCGACCGCGCCACCAATGCGGTCGTGCCTCCCGAGGGAGTGCGGCGCCGCGACGGCGACGACCCCTACCTCGTTGTCGCCGCGGACAAGGGCACCGCCACCTTCTCCGATATCGCCAACGATGTCGCCCTGTCGTACGGGTTCTGGCTCGGCGACGCGTTCGCCTCGGGCGGCTCCGTCGGCTACGACCACAAGGCCATGGGCATCACCGCCCGCGGCGCCTGGGAGAGCGTGAAACGCCACTTCCTGGAAATGGGGATCGACACCCAGACACAGGATTTCACTGTCGCCGGCGTCGGCGACATGAGCGGAGACGTCTTCGGCAACGGCATGCTGCTGTCCCAGCACATCAAGCTGGTGGCCGCCTTCGACCACCGGGACATCTTCTTAGACCCGAACCCCGATCCGGCATCGTCCTGGGCTGAACGTAAGAGGATGTTCGCGCTGGAACGCTCCAGCTGGGCCGACTACAACTCGGCGCTCATCAGCCCAGGTGGCGGTGTCTTCAGTAAGGCACAAAAATCCATACCGATCAGCCCCGAGGTTCGTGACGCGCTCGGAATCGACAGCGACGTCAAGGAGATGACACCTCCGCAGCTCGTCCGCGCGATCCTGCTGGCCCCGGTCGATCTGTTCTTCAACGGCGGCATCGGCACCTACGTCAAGGCCGAGAGCGAATCGCACGCCGACGTGGGGGACAAGGCCAACGATGCCGTGCGCGTCAATGGAAACCAAGTGCGCGCCCGAGTGATCGGCGAAGGTGGCAACCTTGGCCTGACATCGCGGGGCCGTATCGAGTTCGAACTCAACGGCGGTCGGGTCAACACCGACGCACTGGACAACTCCGCCGGAGTGGACTGCTCGGACCACGAGGTCAACATCAAGATCCTGATCGATTCGCTGGTCAGCGCCGGCAAGGTCGAAGCCTCCGAACGGACGGCATTGCTGGAGTCGATGACCGACGATGTTGCCACCCTTGTGTTGGCCGACAACGAATCCCAGAACAACCTCATGGGCACCAGCCGGGCCAACGCGGCCTCACTGCTGAGCGTGCACGCGCGCCAGATCGCCTACCTGGTTGCCGAACGTGGACTCGATCGTGAACTGGAGGCGTTGCCTTCCGAGAAGGAGATCGAGCGCCGCGCGGCACTCGGGATCGGTTTGACCTCACCGGAATTGGCGACCCTCATGGCACACGTCAAGCTCGGGCTCAAGGACGATCTGCTGGCCAGCGACGCCCCGGATCAAGAGGTCACGCTGCGCCGCATGGTGCACTACTTCCCGAACGTGCTGCGTGAACGATTCGACGCGGAGATCCGCCAGCATCCGCTGCGCAAAGAGATCTACGCCACCATGCTGGTCAACTCGGTGGTCGACTGCGGCGGAATCACCTACGTGTACCGGCTCTTCGAGGACGCCGGAACGGGTTCGGTGGACGGGCTCAAGACGTATGTGGCCGTGGAGGCCATCTTCGGACTGCGCTCATTGTGGGACCGCATCCGGCATGCCGATGTGCCAGTGGCGGTTTCGGATCGGCTGACGCTGGACATGCGGCGCCTGCTGGACCGCGCCTCGCGGTGGCTCATCAGCTACCGGCCGCAGCCTCTGGCTGTCGGCGCCGAGATCAACCGGTTCGCGCAGGGTATCGCCGAGCTGACCCCAATGCTCACCACGTGGCTGCGTGGTCACGACCTGGAGATCGTCACCAAGCAGGCCGAAGACCTGATGGAGCTGGGCGTTCCGGCCGATCTTGCCCGTGATGTGGCCGGCTGCCTGTACGGCTTCAGCCTGCTGGACATCATCGACATCGCCGACATCGCCGATCGTGACGGTGCGGAGGTTGCCGATCTGTACTTCACCCTGATGGACGACCTGCGGGTGGACGATCTGCTGACTGCGGTCTCCCAGCTCGAGCGCAATGACCGTTGGCATTCCCTGGCCCGGTTGGCGATCCGTGACGACATCTACTCCTCGTTGCGGGCGCTCACCATGGATGTGCTCTCCGTCGGCGAGCCCGATGAGACCGGCGAGCAGAAGATCGCCGAGTGGGAGTTCACCAATGCCTCGCGCCTGGAACGGGCCCGAGGCACGCTCGCGGAGATCTTCGCGTCGGGTGAACCGGACCTGGCGACGTTGTCGGTGGCAGCACGCCAGATCAGAGGGATGATCAGGAGCAGCATCAGCGGTCCTGCATGATGGTGCGATGAGCGTTAGCGAAGAGCAGCAGACACCGATGAGCATCGACGACAAGCCAGGTTATGTCGCGGCGGTGCCGGTCCGCTGGTCCGATATCGACATGTACCAGCACGTGAACCACGCGACGATGGTGACGATCCTGGAAGAAGCGCGAGTGCCGTTCCTGCGGGACGTGTTTGGCGCCGAGATCACCACCACTGGCCTGCTCATCGCCGATGTCCACGTGAAATACAAGGGGCAGGTGCGGCTCGCCGACTCTCCACTGCAGGTGACCATGTGGGTCTCGAAGATCAGAGCGGTGGACTTCACGATCAACTACGAGGTGCGTTCGGTGAACGCGGCGCCGGATTCCAAACCCGCGGTGATCGCGGACACCCAGCTGGTGACTTTTCACCTGGACAGCCAAACCCTGTTGCGTCTCACCGATACCCATCGCGAGTACCTGCAACGCTGGTCGCGACCGTGACCGAGGCCCCGCTGCGGGTGCCCGACGCCTACGACCGCAAGGACCTGGCGACGTTCCTTACCCGCGCCGCACGACTGGACGAGTCCGCAGTGGTGCGGCTGCGTCTTCGAGACGACGGCCGGATAGTCGTCTGGACCGCAACACAATTCGACGTGCTGGCCTGCCGCGCCGTGCGCGGTGAGCTGAGAACCCCCGATATCACCGCCGCCGTCGACGAAGTGCTGCGTGGCCTACAGGCCCCGGACGCAGACGGCTACGTGCACACGGGTTTCCCGATGGACTCGGTGTGGCGGGGTGCGTTGCCCGCCGATAGCGGATTTGAGTATCTGGACGACATTCCGGCACGGACAGTGCTCGAACTGGCGCAGCGCGGGGGAGAGCTGGCACGCGAACACGGTAGTGCCCATGGTCCACCGGTGTCGCTGCTGGACCAATCCGTCGTGACGGTCGATGGAACCGATGGCCGACCGGTCGACGTGCCGATGCGATGCGTATTTGCTTTGGCAGCAATGGGATTTGTGCCCACCAACCCCGCAGAGGATGAACCGGTGCGGGTGCGCGCCGTGCCCGCATGGTTACGGCTGGACGCCCGCTTCGGGTCGGTGTACCGCCGCCGGACCGATCTGTCGCTATCGGTCCGCTAGACGATCCAGGCCGCGGTATTGCGTGGCAGCTTGCCGTTGACGAGCGGTCCGCTGGTCAGGATGACCTCGCCCGCAGGCAAGTCCACCAGGTCACTGCTGACATTCAGGGCGCAGGTCAGCCCGCCGCCCTTGACGCGGAACGCCAGCGCGCCCGGCGGGCTGCCATACCACTCCAGGCTGGTGCCGTTGAATTCTTTTCGGTTCTTGCGTAATTCGATGGCACGCCGGTACAGCGACAGCGTGGAATCGGCCTGTTCCAGCTGATGTTCGACGGTGAAGTCTGCCCAGCCGTGAGGCATCGGCAGCCAGGTCTGATCGTTGGACGAGAAGCCATACGGGGGATCGGTGCCCTCCCAAGGGATCGGAACCCGGCAGCCGTCGCGACCCCGTTCGGTGTGGCCGGAGCGTTCCCATACCGGGTCCTGCAGGGCCTCGTCGGGTAGATCCACATTCGGCAGCCCCAGTTCGGAACCGTTGTAGATGAACACAGTTCCGGGCAGTGCCAGCATCACCAGGGCCATAGCCCGGGCCCGCCATTGGCCGATCTGGCCGTTGCCGTAGCGCGTCACCTCGCGCTCCACGTCATGGTTGGACAGCGTCCAGGTGGGGGTTGCGCCTACGGAATCGACTGCAGCAAGCGAATTTTCGATGGCGGCGCGGATCTTGTCCGCGTCGAAGTCAGCCTCTACCAGCTTGAAGTTGAATCCGAGATGCAGCTCGTCGGGCCTGACGTACTCGGCGAAGCGAGTGTTGTCGTTGACCCAGATCTCGCCGACGGCAACAACATCGCGGTACTGGTCGAGCACCTTGCGGATCTTGCGGTGGTACTCGTGTACGCCCTCGTTGTTGAAACGTGGGTCCTCATCGGCGATGTGCAGCATCGAGGTTTCGGTGTCCTCGATATCGGGGAGGCCCGGCGGCTTGGCCATGCCATGGGCGACATCGAGCCGGAAGCCGTCAATGCCACGGTCCAGCCAGAACCGCAGGGTCTCGGCGAAGTCATCGAACACTTCCGGGTTGTCCCAGTTGACATCTGGCTGTTCCGGGGCGAACAAATGCAGGTACCACTGGCCGGGTGTGCCATCGGGCTCGGTCACCCGGGTCCAGGCCGGACCGCCGAACACCGAGGGCCAATTGTTAGGCGGCAGTTCGCCGTTGACGCCCTTGCCGTCGCGGAAGATGTAACGCGAGCGAGCCTCACTGCCAGGTTCGGCGGCGAGGGCCTCGATGAACCAGCGATGCTCGGAGCTGGTGTGATTGGGCACCAGGTCCATGATGACCTTGATGTTGTGGCGGTGGGCGGAGGCGATGAGCCGGTGCATCGCGATCGATCCACCGAACAACGGGTCGATCTCCCGGGGGTTCGACACGTCGTAGCCGTGGTCGGCCATTGGAGATTTGGTAACGGGATTTAGCCAGATCCCTTGGATGCCGAGCAAATCAAGGTAGCCGAGTTTTGCTGATATGCCATCGAGATCACCTACGCCATCGCCGTCGCTGTCGCCGAACGAGCGTGGGTAGATCTGGTAGAAGACGGCTCGCGACCACCAGGGGTCGTCATGTTGGCCCAAGTAGGCGGCGGTCACGGTTGATCATTCTGCACCACGACAGCGCTGGCCTCGAATCGCGATCGACGTATCAGAAGGGTGAGTTGACCATCGACTGCGCCGCCATCTCCAGGTAGCTCCACAGCTGGGTGCGATGGTCGTCGTCAAGGGTGTTCCGGTCGATGGAGTCAACGGCGGTCCGCATGCAGCGCAGCCACGCGTCTCGCTCGATGGGGCCGATCCGATACGGCGCGTGGCGCATCCGCAGTCGAGGATGTCCGCGCTGGTCGGAGTAGGTGCGTGGGCCGCCCCAATACTGTTCCAGAAACATCCGCAGGCGATCCTCGGCACCGGTGAGGTCTTCCTCCGGATACAGGGGCCGCAGCACCTCATCGTCGGCGACAAGCTCGTAGAAACGAGCCACGATCGCATGGAAAGTGGCGGCGCCACCGACGGCGTCGTAGAAGTTTTCAGGGGTGGGGGCTGCCACGTCGTCCATTGTGCCGGTACGCACTTGGGTTGGTCAGCCGGGTTGGTTACGCGATGTTCATTGGATTGACCTGCGAACACGGCGCAAATTGTCGTGCGAAGACCGCCGAATCGTGGTGCACTGGTTGTAATGGTGCAACACAAGAAGAGCCGCGGGCACCGGCATAACAGTGCCAGCGCTGGGCCGACCCAGAACGGGTCGGCCCGAATACTGCACAGTGTCCCAGGGACGAGGGTCCCCGGGGCCATCCCCCCACAGCAATCCAACGACGCCGGTTCCCTATGGGGCCGGCGTCGTGTGTTATTGCTGAACTCCACATATGAGCCGCTCACAGCGCTGCCGATGCGCCGTGCGGTGATCATGCTGCTGTGCGGCAAGGCCGATGTGGTGCACGACGATCCGGGTGCTCCCGTCATCCATTCGGCCACCAAGTCGGTGGCGGTGCCCTCGGTGATCAGGCTCAGGACCTTCGTGCGTGTGCCTTACCGGGCCCGGGTTCCGATGACGCGGGCCGCGCTGATGCATCGCGATCGGTTCCGCTGCGCGTACTGCGGTGGACGTGCCGACACCATCGATCACGTCATCCCGCGCAGTAAGGGCGGCGCGCATTCCTGGGAGAACTGCGTGGCCTGCTGTTCGTCGTGTAATCACCGCAAGGCCGACCGGCTGCTGGCGGACTTGGGCTGGGCGTTGCACACCACACCGATGCCGCCGAAGGGCCAGCACTGGCGGCTGCTGTCGTCGGTCAAGGAACTCGACCCGGCATGGGTCCGATATCTAGGGGAGGGCGCGGCATGACTTCCCGGCGCGGTCGGCTACGGTTTGCATCGTGAGCTTTCTCAACAGCCCCACATACATCGGGATGCCGGTCTGGGTAGCCCTGATCACGCCGGTCTTCTTTGTGCTCGTCGGATTGTGGACGATGCGCAAGAAGGGCCCGCACCCCGCGACCTTCAATATGAACGACGGCTGGACGCACGCCCCGATCCTGTGGGCCGCTGTCGACGAGAACATTGGTGACGCGCACGGGCATGGCCACGGCCATGGACACGCAGGCACCGAGGCGATTGGAGGGTCCGCAAGTGGCAAGTGGTGAAGTCATCAAGACTGCTCCCGCCGATCTGCCGCGCGGGTGGGCCGAGACCATCAGCGGACGTCTCTCGGGGGTTACCGAGCCGGGCGCGCTGTCGGTTGAGTACCCGTTCCCCAACTACGAGCTGGCCACACTCGACGATGCGCTGACCTACGGGTCGCGTCAGTCGAAGGCGCGATTTTCCGTGTACATCGGCGATCTGGGATCGGACACCGCCGCCGGAGCACGCGACGTGTTCCTGAAGGTGCCGACGCCGGATGAGGCCGTGCTGATCGCGGTGTCGCCCAACCAGCATGTCGTGGAGGTCGTCTACGGCGAGGGACTCAAGGGTCGCGGTGCCGAGTCGGCCGCCGACCTGGGGGTCGCTGCTGCTGTGGCGTCGTTCAAGGAAGGCAATCTGCTCGACGGGATCATCAGCGCGGTGCGCGTGATGAGCGCCGCCATCTCGCGCCCCTGATCCCCACCTCTCTCTGCGCCGAGCGCATACCGCATGCATGCGAAATCTCTGAAATCGTTGCGTCTGGTATGCGCTCGATGCTTTTGTCGGTGGCCTGTCGCATGATTCGGCGATGGGGAGCGGGGTAATCCTTGGGAGCGAGGCGATTCGCGCGGGTTTGGTGACCCGGCATGAGCTGTCAACGACGTACGTGGCCAGGCACAAGGACGTCTACGTTCTGCGGGGCATCGCGGTAACGCCGACCATCCGTGCGGAGGCGGCATGGCTGCGATCGCGTAGGCAGGGGGTGCTTGCAGGGTTCTCTGCGGCAGCACTGCACGGGGCGCAGTGGGTTGACCCATCTCGACCGGCGGAGATTGTTGACGACCACAACCGGCGTCGCGAGCCAGGCGTAGTGACTCTTCGATGCACCCTCCAGGACGACGAGGTGTGTGTAATCGGCGGGATGCGGACCACGACTGCGGCTCGCACCGCGGTTGATCTCGCCTGCCGCTATCCGCAGGACGTCGCGGTGGCCGCGCTGGACTCTCTTGTGCGCGCTACGCAACTCGCACTGTCAGACGTCGCTGAACTCGCGTCGCGACACCCGGGTATGCGTGGCATTCGTCGGGCGCATGTAGCGCTTGATCTGGTGGATGCCGGGGCGCAGTCGCCTAAGGAGACCTGGCTGCGGCTGCTGCTGATACGGGCCGGGTTGCCGTGCCCTGCCACGCAGGTCATGGTGCATAACGGCGACTTCGTTGCGCTCGCGTACATCGACATGGGGTGGGAGGACCTCATGGTCGGCGTCGAGTACGACGGAGACCAGCACCGCAGCGACCGTCGGCAATACCTCAAGGACATCAAGCGTCTGGAGATGCTCGAGGGCATGGGCTGGCTGATTGTCAGGGTGGTCGCGGAAGACCACCCCGACGACATCATCCGGCGCGTGCGTGACGCCCTGGCTCGCCGAGCGCATACCGCAGGCAGGCGAATCGCGTGAAAGGCCTGCGCTTGGTATGCACTCGGCGTCAAACGAAGGGCCGCTACTGGGCGTCGAACTCGCGGGCCCGCAGTGACCGGACGATGCCCGCGCGCCCCTCGGAGACCAGACGACGCAGCGCCGACGGGATCTCCTTGGCCAAGAAGCCATCTGCTGACTCCACCGCACGCTGCGAGATGTCCCACGACGGGTACAAACCGATCACCACGGTCTGCGCCACCTCGCTGGAACGCCGCGCCCACACATCCTCGATGACATCGAAGTAGCGACCCGCGAACGGTGCCAGCAGCTCAGCCTGTCCGGGCTGCACGATTCCCGCGATGACCGAACGCGCGGTGATGTTCGGCAGCGTGTCATCGTCGATGACCTGCTTCCACGCCGCCTCTTTCACCTCGGCGACCGGCCTGGCCGCGCGGGCCTGGGCCGCCTGACGCTTGCCTGCGGCCGTCGGGTCGCGCTCCAGCTCGGCATCGATGAACACCGATGCGTCCGGCTCCAGTGCTCCGGAGGCCGCCAGCGCGTTCACGATTCGCCACCGTAGGTCGGTGTCCACCGTCAGGCCGGGCAGATCCAGCGACGCCGGATCGGAGTCCAGCAGCGCCTGTAGCACGACGGTATGCCCCGCCGACAACACCGAGTTGGTGAAGGCATTCACGAATGCCAGCTGGTGATCCGAGCCTGCCTCGGCGGCGCGCGCCAGTTCCAGCAGACGGTCGGCGAACGCCGGCCAGCCATGCTCGCGTGCCCACTCGGGCTCCACATACGAGCTCAACGCCGTCTGCGCCTGCAGCAGCAGACGCTGCGCCACACCGACTTCCGACTCGGCGTGCACGCCCGAGGACACCAGTGCCACGAAGTCTCGCGCCCGCAGCTCGGCCTCGCGGGTCATCTCCCAGGCCGCCGACCACGCGAGCGTGCGCGGCAGCGGCTCGGCGATATCGGCTACCCGCGAGAGCACCGTCTGAAGTGACTCGTCGTCCAGGCGCAGCGAGCAGTAGGTCAGATCGTCGTCGTTGACGATGATCAGCTTCCCTCGGGAAACACCAACCAGCCCGGGCACATCCGTCGACGGTCCTTCGACGTCCAACTCAAGCCGGTGGGCGCGCACCAGCTTGCCGTCCACGTCGTCGTAGATTCCGACGGCCAGGCGGTGCACCCGGGTCTCGCCGGCACCCGGGGCGGCCCCGGACTGCTTGACGGCGAACCGGGTGAACCTGCCGTCCGCGTCCACCTCGAAGTCGGGGGAGAGCGTATTCAGTCCGGTGGTCTTGAGCCACTGCGTGCCCCAGTCCGACAGATCGCGTCCCGAGGCCTCTTCCAGCGCACCCAGCAGATCGTCGAACGTCGCGTTGCCGAACGCGTGGTCGCGGAAGTACGACCGGAGGCCGGCCAAGAAATTCTCCAAACCGACATACGCCACAAGCTGTTTGAGCACACTGGCGCCCTTGGCGTAGGTGATGCCGTCGAAGTTCACCTCCACAGCGGCCAGATCGGGGATGTCGGCGGCGACCGGATGGGTCGACGGCAGCTGATCCTGGCGGTACGCCCACGACTTCTCGACATTGGCGAACGTGGTCCATGCCTCGGTGTACTCGGTGGCCTCCGCCTGGCACAGCACCGAGGCGAAGGTCGCGAAGGACTCGTTGAGCCACAGGTCATCCCACCAACGCATGGTGACCAGATCGCCGAACCACATGTGCGCCATCTCGTGCAGCACGGTCTCGGCACGTCGCTCATAGGAGTACTTGGTGACCTTGGAGCGGAAGACGTAGTCCTCCAGGAAGGTCACCGCACCGGCGTTCTCCATGGCGCCGGCGTTGAACTCGGGCACGAACAGCTGGTCGTACTTGCCGAACGCGTACGGAGTGCCAAAGTTCTTGTGATAGAAGCCGAATCCCTGCTTGGTTTCGGTGAAAAGCCGGTCGGCGTCCATGAACTCCGACAGTGAGGCGCGGCAGTAGATGCCCAGGTCGATGGTTCCGTGGTCATCGGAGTACACGTCGTTCCATCGCGCGTACGGCCCGGCGATCAGCGCGACCAGGTAGGTGCTCATCTTGGCGGTGGTCGCGAAGGTGTGCACACCGTCGGCAACCGATAGCGGGGCACCGTTGGAGATCACCTGCCAATGCGCCGGGGCGGTCACCGTGACATCGAAGGCAGCCTTGAGATCGGGCTGATCGAAGCACGCGAACATGCGCTTGGCATCGGCGGTTTCGAACTGCGAGTACAGGTACACCTCGTCGTCCACCGGGTCCACGAAGCGGTGCAGACCTTCACCGGTGTGCGAGTACTCGAGGTCAGCCTCGACCACCACGGTGTTCGTGGCGGCCAGCCCGTCGAGCGTGATGCCGTTCTCCTCGTCGTACCCGCTGACGTCTAGTTCGACGCCGTTGAGCTCGGCGCGGCGCACGGTGCGGGCCGCGATATCGATAACCGTTGAGGCCCCCGGCTGCGCGGTGAAGGTGACGGTGGTCGACGAGTGAAAGGTTTCTTCGCTCGGACCGCCGTTACCGTCGGTGAGGTCGAGGGTTATCGCGTAATGCTCGACATCGATCGCAGCGGCGCGGGCCGCGGCCTGGTCACGGGTGAGGTTGGGGAGTGCCACGTACCCAACGTAGCCGGTAGACGCGTCGGGAACACGGCGGCGGGAACGTGAGTTGGGACAAACTGGAGCTAACCCTGCCCGACTCACATCCGAAAGGCGCGCAATGTCTGCAGACAAGAAGGATCTCGCCGAGTTCTGGTTCGACCCGCTATGTCCGTGGTGCTGGATCACCTCGCGGTGGATCCTGGAGGTCCAGAAGGTTCGCGATATCGACGTGAAATTCCGGGTGATGAGTCTGGCCGTCCTCAACGAGGGCCGCGAGGACCTGCCGGAGCGCTACCAGGAACTGATGAAGACGGCCTGGGGACCGGTGCGGGTGGCTATCGCCGCCGAGCAGGCCAAGGGCCCCGAGATCCTCGAGCCGCTGTACACCGCGCTGGGGACCCGGATCCACAACCAGGACAACAAGGACCTCCCGGCGGTCATCGCGGAGTCCCTTGCCGAGGTGGGCCTGCCCGCCGAGCTGGCCGACGCGGCCGAGTCGACCGAGTACGACGCGGCGCTACGCGAGAGCCACCACGCCGGCATGGACAAGGTGGGCCCGGACGTGGGCACCCCGACGATCCACGTCAATGGTGTGGCCTTCTTCGGTCCGGTGATCTCCAAGATCCCGCGTGGTGAAGAGGCGGGGAAGCTCTGGGATGCGTCGGTGATCTTTGCCTCGTACCCGCACTTCTTCGAGCTCAAGCGCACCCGCACCGAGCCGCCGACGTTCGACTAGTAGCGCGGCGGCGGATTGTCGAAGGTGTACGCCTGCTGATGCGGCAGGTAGCCGTGCGGTATCGGCGGCGGCGCGGGCGGTAGCAGCGGCGGCACCGGAGGAATGGGAGTCGGCGGCAGCAGCTTGGGACGGAAGAACAACGACCCGGCCTGCTGCCGATTCCGCAGCGCCGCCGCGCGCCAGGTGTGCACAGGGTGGCTGGAGAGCATGTTGACCAGCCAGACGAAGAACCCCGTCTCCAGGGTGGCGCGGTTGGCCAGTGTGTCGAACTCGACCCGCTTGAGCAAGTACTTACCGGCCGCCATGACGCCGATGGCTCCCTGAATTCCGGTGGGGCGCATGGCGTATCCGTGGTTGTCGGCGGTGTACTCCATGGACCGCGACAGCGAGGTGCCCAGGAATGGGACGAAGTTCATCGCGGTCTGGGCGAACTGTCGCCAATAGGAGGCGTGCCCGGCGGCGATGTGGCCGACCTCGTGCCCGATGATGAAGGCCAGGGCCTCCGGATCGCGCGCCTCGCCGCCGATCTCGAACAGGTCGCTGTAGACCACGACGAACCGGCGGAAGCCGTGGCCGCTGGCGAAGGCGTTAATCTGGCCGTTGCCCAGCACGACGTAAGCGTCGGGCAGCTCCTGCAGACCGAAACGCTGCGCTGCCTCGGCGACCAGCGCGTACCCCTCGGGGAACTGGGTGGGGGACATCTTCACGCCGTTCACCCGCTGCTGCCCGTAGAGAATGCCTCGACCCAGATACAAGGTCAGGGGGGTGGCGGCCAGCGCGACGATGATGATGTTCAGATCGGCGTTCTCGGGGTCGGCGAGATACCCGACGATGCTGAAAATCGCACCGATGTACAGCAGCACTGTGAACAGGATCACGACGACGAGCAACCCGATCTCCCAGGGATGTCGACGTGGGGGATAGGTGTACTGGGGCAGTCCGACCGGGTACATGCGCGCCACGGTAACCGACCGCAGGGCAACCTGACACAATCAGCGGCATGCGCGTCTATGTCGGAGCCGATCACGCCGGATACGAGTTGAAGCAGAAGATCATCGAGCATCTTCGTGGCCGCGGCCACGAGCCGGTGGACTGCGGTGCCTTTGAGCTGGACCCGCAGGACGACTACCCGGCGTTCTGTATCGATGCCGCGCGGCGCACCGTCGCCGATCCGGGCAGCCTCGGCATCGTGCTGGGCGGTTCGGGTAACGGTGAGCAGATCGCGGCCAACAAGGTCCCCGGCGCCCGATGTGCGCTGGCCTGGAGCCTGGAGACTGCGGTACTGGCCCGCGAGCACAACAACGCCCAACTGATCGGCATCGGCGGCCGCATGCACACCGTGCCGGAGGCACTGGCCATCGTCGATGCCTTCCTTGCGGCCAAGTGGTCCGAGGAGCCGAGGCACCAGCGCCGCATCGACATCCTGGCCGAGTACGAGACCACCCACGAAGCGCCGCCGGTACCGGGCGCCAACGCGTAAACGCCTGTGCCGGAGGGGCATACCCTGCACCGGCTGGCGCGGCTGCACCAGCGCCGGTTCGCCGGTTCGGCGGTGGCTGTCAGTAGTCCGCAAGGCCGATTCGCTGAAGGGGCGGCCGCGGTCAACGGACGCACCTTGGTGAAGGCCCATGCCTGGGGCAAGCATCTGTTCCACGATTACGGCCCGGCCGGTGTGGTGCATGTGCACCTGGGGCTGTACGGCACGTTCACCGAGCTGCCGGTGCCGATGGGTGTGCCGGTGGGGCAGGTGCGGATGCGCATCGAGGGCCCGCAGTTCGGTACCGATCTGCGGGGCGCGACGGCATGTGAGCTCATCGACGCGCCGCAGGTCGACGCCATCCTGGCGCGCCTGGGTCCCGACCCGCTGCGCCCCCGATCCGACCCGTCATCCGCCTTCGAGCGGATCGCTAAGTCGCACAGGCCAATCGGTGCGCTGCTGATGGACCAGAAGATCATCGCCGGGGTCGGCAATGTGTATCGCAGCGAGGTGTTGTTCCGCCAGCGGATCGACCCGTACCGGCCCGGCAGCCACCTGCAATCCGAGGAACTCGCCGCGTTGTGGGATGACCTTGTGGACCGCATGCGAGTCGGGCTGCGCGTCGGGAAGATCGTTGTCGTTGACCCCGAATACGACCATGGCGAGCCCTCGTACGCACCGGACCGCCCGCGCACCTACGTGTATCGGCGCGCGGGTGCGCCGTGCCGGGTGTGCGGCACTCCGATCCTCACCGCGGAGATGGACGCGCGAAACCTGTTCTGGTGTCCCTCATGTCAAAACGCGTGATGTCAGCCGCGGTGACGTGTCGAGTTGTAAGCTGCACTGAGTGGGACCGCGAGTACCAATAACCCGAAAGGGGAGCTCATGACGCGACCGGGTGCGCCATTGGGAAAGCTCATGGCGCGCGCGGTGCGCGGACTGGGTTCGCACCCCGAACCCGACGATATCGAGATCCGGTTGCTGGACGCCGCCATTGAAGTACTGGCCGAGCGAGGCACACAGACGGCCACTATTGATGAGGTAGCGCGGCGGGCGAAAGTGGGCCGCGCCACAGTATTTCGGCGATTCTCCAGCAAGGATCAATTGTTCGAGCGGGCTCTTGCTCAAGAAATGCAGAAGTTCCTGGACGAACTGCAGGAACGCGCGGGCGGTTTCGACGACATCGGCGAGCGGGTCGCCGAGGGGTTCGCGGTCTGCATCGAG
Source organism: Mycobacteroides chelonae (assembly GCF_016767715.1). Lineage (NCBI taxonomy): Bacteria > Bacillati > Actinomycetota > Actinomycetes > Mycobacteriales > Mycobacteriaceae > Mycobacteroides > Mycobacteroides chelonae. Next base: position 1,655,014 of record NZ_CP050145.1, read on the forward strand.
GTTGTGAATCACCCTCTGCTGCGCGGTGATTCACTCGTCGCCCGGATGACGGCGATAGAAGCGATCACTCAGGGCGACCCTGCCCCCATCGAGCTGGCACGGAACTATCTCGCCGCGCAGATCGACCAGATGCGGGCCGAAGGGCGTATTCCGCCGGGTGACTCCAGGCGGCAGGTCGACGTCTTGATTCATCTGGTGTTGGGATACATGGCCTCGCCCGCGACAACGATCGACCTCGGTAACACCGAAGAGGTGCGTGCGCTGGCGCGCGAGACATTCGCGCCGATCCTGCTGGCGCCCAATGTGCCCGTCAACGCGCAATAGCGCGCCCTAGAAGTCGCCGAAGTCCCCACCGAAGTCGCCGCCGCCGCTGTCCCAGCCACCGCCTTGGTCCCAGCCTCCGCCGCTTTGATCCCAGCCGGCTTGATCGGCTCCGCCTGAACCCTGATCCCAACCGCCCTGATTTGCGCCGCCGTCGTTGCCTGCGTTCAGGCCGGCGTCGTATCCGTCCGAATAGCCCTGGCCGAAACCGCTTTCGAAGCCCGAGGCGCCGTACCCGACGCCGTGCATGCCGGAGAAAAGCGAGTTGAACAGCAGCGCCGAACCCACGCCCCAGGCACCGGCGACAAGAGCGGGCTTCCACCATGGTTCGGAGTACCAGCCCGCGGGTACGGGACGTCCGGCGACGGTGCCGCCGGGGTAGTAGTTGGGGGTGCGGCCCGACGGCTCCGGGGAAGCCTCGATCTCGCGTCCCTCGAAGTTGATCCGCCGATCCTCGCTGACGGATCCGGCCTTGCTCTGCCCGGCGGTGGAGGGAAGTTCGGGTCCGGGGTCCATGCCCATGGCCAGGCGAGCCGCTCGTACGTAGTACAGCCCCTCGATGGCGCTTTCCTTGGCCAGCGTTGCCTGCGCGGGGGTCCGGGCCTGCTCGATGGCTGAGGACGCCGCGGTATAGCGCTCGGAGGCGTCGGCGAGTGCCTGCCGGGACGCGTCATCGTTCCCGCTCAGTCCCAGCACCTGACCGCCGAGGCGTTCGGTGAGGCGGCGGGCGTCGGCCTTGGCGTCCTCGAGCTGGTCGCCACGACGGCGGCTCGATCCCTGTGTGTAGATGATCGCGCCGCCGACGATCACGCCGAGGAGAAGCAGGCCCAGGATGATTTCCATGGCACCTACGGTACTGATGTGTGGAGCGGGTGACGGGAATCGAACCCGCGTAGCTAGTTTGGAAGACTAGGGCTCTACCATTGAGCTACACCCGCATGCTTGCGAGGTTGTCCCGCACGCGCTGACGAATGTACAGCGCCGGGGCGGATCAAATCCAATTCATGCCGTTGCATGTCGAGGCCGTAAGATCGCTTGGTCTCGTACGGAGTCTTGGACGAAGTATGGACGCAGGTCCGACGGGGTGTAGCGCAGCTTGGTAGCGCATCCGCTTTGGGAGCGGAGGGTCGCAGGTTCAAATCCTGTCACCCCGACAGCACGACAGCACGAAGAACCGCAGGTCACGACGATCTGCCGCGAACCATAAAGGAGCACTGCACGTGAAGAGCACCGTCGAAAAGCTGAGCCCGACCCGGGTTCGCATCAACGTCGAGGTTCCCTTCGCAGAGCTCGAACCAGATTTTTCAAAGGCCTACAAGGAGCTCGCCCAGCAGGTCCGCCTGCCCGGTTTCCGCCCCGGCAAGGCCCCCGCGAAGCTGCTCGAGGCACGCGTCGGCCGCGCCGCGGTGCTGGAGCAGGTCGTCAACTCGGCGCTCCCGGGCCGCTACAGCGAGGCCGTCACCGCGTCCGACGTCAAGCCGCTCGGACAGCCGGAGATCGAGGTCACCAAGATCGAGGACGGCCAGGAGCTGACCTTCACCGCCGAGGTGGATGTGCGTCCCGAGATCGAGCTGCCCGACCTGAGCACCGTCGCGGTCACGGTTGAGCCCGTCACGGTCGAGGACACCGAGGTTGACGCCGAGCTGGAAGCGCTGCGCGCGCGGTTCGGCACTCTCAAGGGTGTCGAGCGTGCCGCCGAGAACGGCGACTTCGTCTCGATCGACCTGTCGGCCACCGTGGACGGCAAGGAGGTCGAGGAGGCCTCGACCACTGGCCTGTCTCATGAGATCGGCTCCGGACAGCTGATCGACGGCCTCGACGAGGCCATCATCGGCCTGAAGTCCGGCGAGGAGAAGGTGTTCACCACCAAGCTGGCCGCCGGCGAATTCGCCGGACAGGATGCCGAGGTCACCGTCAAGGTCGGCTCCGTCAAGGAGCGTGAGCTTCCTGCCGCTGACGACGATTTCGCCCAGCTGGCAAGCGAATTCGACACCATCGGCGAGCTCAAGGACAGCCTCATCGAGCAGGTGAAGGGTCGCAAGCGCATCGCGCAGGCCGACGAGATCCGTAACGAGACCATCACCGCGCTGCTCGACCAGATCGAGATCCCGGTGCCCGAGAAGATCCTCGAAGAGCAGATCGGCAACAGCCTGCACGAGGCCGTCCACGGTCTGGACCACAACGAGGAGCGCCTCAACGAGCTGCTCGAAGAGCAGGGCACCTCGCGTGAAGAGTTCGACAAGGACATGCGCGAGTCCGCCACCAAGTCGATCAAGACCGAGCTGCTGCTCGACGTGATCGCCGACAAGTTCGACATCAACGTCGACCAGCAGGACCTCACCGAGCGTCTGGTCCTGATGTCGCGTCAGTACGGCATCGAGCCGCAGCAGCTGATCCAGTACCTGACCCAGCAGCAGCAGCTGCCCGGCCTGTACGTCGACGTGCGCCGCGGTAAGGCCATCGCCGAGGTCATCCGCCAGGCCAAGGTGACCGACTCCACCGGCGCGAACGTGGACGTCGACTCCGTGCTGGGGCCGCGTCGCGGTGGGGCTGACGAGGCCGCTGCCGAGCCTGATGCCGAGGAGAAGCCGGTCAAGGCCAAGAAGAGCGCGGACAGCGAGAAAACAGACAAGTCCGAAAAGGCCGAGAAGAAGGCCAAGAAGAAGAGCAAGGACGACGACGCCGAGTAGTCCGCGTCACGCTCTGAGCGAACTCGCCCGTGGCGGGGAGTGCGCAGCACCCGATGTTGGTTAATGTCGGCAGTACACGGAATTGGTTTCTTAAGCGAAATCCCGAAGAGCTAGACGAAGGCAGGTTGCACAGTGACTGAAATGCGTTCGGCGACAGCCGGGCTCAACCTGATCGACTCGGTGTATGAGCGTCTGCTCTCCGAGCGCATTATTTTCCTGGGCCAGCAGGTGGACGACGACATCGCCAACAAGCTGTGCGCGCAGATTCTGCTGCTGACGGCCGAGGACCCCACCAAGGACATCCACCTGTACATCAACTCTCCGGGTGGGTCGATCAGCGCCGGCATGGCGATCTTCGACACCATGGAGCTGTCGGAGTGCGATATCGCCACCTACGCGATGGGCATGGCGGCCTCGATGGGTGAGTTCCTGTTGGCGGCCGGTACCAAGGGCAAGCGCCACGCGCTGCCGCACGCCCGCATCCTCATGCACCAGCCGCTCGGTGGTGTCACCGGAAGCGCCTCGGACATCGCGATCCAGGCCGAGCAGTTCACGGTCATCAAGAAGGAAATGTTCCGCCTCAACGCCGAATTCACCGGCAAGAGTGTCGAACAGATCGAGGCCGATTCGGACCGCGACCGCTGGTTCACCGCGCCGGAGGCATTGGAGTACGGGTTCGTCGACAAGATCATCACCCGCGGCGATCTCAACGGCAGCAAGGGAGCATCCAAGTGATCTCGAAGCACCTCAACCCCGAGTTGGCGCCCCAAGCGCGCTACATCCTGCCCTCGTTCATCGAGCACTCGAGCTTCGGTGTCAAAGAGTCGAACCCGTACAACAAGCTGTTCGAGGAGCGCATCATCTTCCTCGGCGTGCAGGTGGACGACGCCTCGGCCAACGACATCATGGCCCAGCTGCTGGTGCTTGAGTCGCTGGATCCCGACCGTGAGATCACCATGTACATCAACTCCCCGGGTGGTTCGTTCACCTCGTTGATGGCGATCTACGACACCATGCAGTACGTCCGCTCCGACATCCGCACAGTGGTGCTGGGCCAGGCCGCCTCGGCCGCCGCGGTGCTGCTCGCCGCCGGTACCCCCGGCAAGCGGATGGCGCTGCCGAACGCGCGCGTCCTCATCCATCAGCCCGCGCTGTCCGGTGTGATCCAGGGTCAGTTCACCGACCTGGAGATCCAGGCCAAGGAGATCGAGCGCATGCGGGTGCTGCAGGAGACGACCCTGTCCCGGCACACCGGTAAGGATGCGGAGATCATCCGTAAGGACACCGACCGCGACAAGATCTTCACGGCCGAGGAGGCCAAGGAGTACGGGATCATCGACGTCGTCCTGGAGTACCGCAAGCTCTCCGCGCAGGCAGCTTCGTAGCTGCCTGCCGGCGGGCTCGGATAACAGTTGCAACACACCGGTCTCGGGTGCGCGTCATCGGCGGCTTCGGTCGGTGCGAGGCGATATGTTCTCCAGCACGGCAGGGTGTAAATGCCGTCGGTGCTATTCGGTTTATCGGTCGCGGGGTGTCCGGTATAGCGGGTAGCGTCGTGACCAACAGGTCAGAGGACGTGCTGACACCACGATCCACCACCATGTGACAGGAAGTAGGACTGGCCACCATGGCACGTATCGGAGACGGCGGCGACCTGCTGAAATGCTCGTTCTGCGGAAAGAGCCAGAAGCAGGTCAAGAAGCTCATCGCCGGCCCCGGCGTGTACATCTGCGATGAATGCATCGACCTCTGCAACGAGATCATCGAAGAGGAACTGGCCGACGCCGACGACGTCAAGCTCGATGAGCTGCCCAAGCCCGCGGAGATCCGTGAGTTCCTGGAGAACTACGTCATCGGCCAGGACACCGCGAAGAAGACGCTGGCAGTCGCCGTCTACAACCACTACAAGCGCATCCAGGCCGGCGATAAGGCCCGCGACGCCCGTGGTGAGACCGTTGAGCTGGCCAAATCCAACATCTTGATGCTCGGCCCCACCGGTTGCGGCAAGACCTACCTGGCCCAGACGCTGGCCAAGATGCTCAACGTGCCGTTCGCCATCGCCGACGCCACCGCCCTCACCGAGGCCGGATACGTGGGCGAGGACGTGGAGAACATTCTCCTCAAGCTGATTCAGGCGGCCGACTACGACGTGAAGCGTGCCGAGACCGGCATCATCTACATCGACGAGGTCGACAAGATCGCCCGCAAGAGCGAAAACCCGTCGATCACCCGCGACGTCTCCGGCGAGGGTGTGCAGCAGGCGCTGCTGAAGATCCTGGAAGGCACGCAGGCTTCGGTGCCCCCGCAAGGCGGCCGCAAGCACCCGCATCAGGAGTTCATCCAGATCGACACGACCAACGTGCTGTTCATCGTGGCCGGCGCCTTCGCGGGCCTGGAGAAGATCGTGTCGGACCGCGTCGGCAAGCGCGGCCTGGGCTTTGGTGCCGAGGTCAAGTCGAAGGCCGATATCGACACCACCGACCACTTCGCCGAGGTCATGCCCGAGGATCTGATCAAGTTCGGGCTGATCCCCGAGTTCATCGGTCGCCTGCCGATCGTCGCCTCGGTGACCAACCTGGACCGCGAATCGCTCATCACGATCCTGTCAGAGCCGAAGAACGCGTTGGTGAAGCAGTACACCCGCCTCTTCGACATGGATGGCGTCGAGCTGGAGTTCAGCCAGGATGCGCTGGAAGCCATCGCCGATCAGGCCATCCATCGTGGCACCGGCGCTCGTGGTCTGCGCGCCATCATGGAAGAAGTGCTGCAGCCGGTGATGTACGACATCCCCAGCCGCGACGATGTCGCCAAGGTTGTCGTGACCGGGGAGACCGTCATCGACAACGTGCTGCCGACGATCGTGCCGCGCAAGCCCTCCCGTGCCGAACGGCGCGATAAGTCCGCGTAGTTCGCCGTGCTGAGCGCCATGGAGCTGGCGCGGGCCGAACGTATCGACCTCGCCGATTTTCTGGCGGGTCTAACCCCCGAACAGTGGGATGCGCCGTCGCTGTGTACCCAGTGGCGGGTGCGCGATGTGGTGACACACATGATCGGGTACGAGGACCTCAGCCGGGCAGAGTTCTACTCGCGCGTGGCCAAGGCGGGTTTCAACCCGAATAAGGCCAACGCGAACCGTGTTGCCGAACTGGCCGGGCGGACCCCCGCGCAGTTGCTGGAAATGGTTCGGGCGGCGGAAGTACCGGGAGTGTTGACATCGGGATTTGGCGGCCGGATTGCCTTGCTGGACGGCATCGTCCATCAACAGGACATCCGTCGCCCGCTGGGGATCCCGCGCGAGATTCCGGGGGAGCGGATGCGCGTCGCCATGGATTTCGCGCGCTGGGCACCCCCGATCCGGGGCGCGTTGCGCGCCCGCGGTGTGCGGCTTGTGGCTACCGACCTCGACTGGTCACGCGGCAGCGGGCCCGAGGTCACCGGCCCCGCTGAGGCGCTGCTGATGGCGATGGCCGCGCGGCCCTGCGCGCTCGCAGATCTCGAAGGCCCGGGTAAATCGACCCTGGCGCAACATATTTCGTAAACCCTCGTAAGCTGGTAGTGATGTCCACCGAGTTCATGAGCCAGCCGACGCTGGAGGGGCCAACGCTCACCCTGCGTCCATTGGCAGACGACGACCTTGAGCCGCTCTACCGTGCGGCCAGCGATCCGCTCATTTGGGCGCAGCACCCGAGCTCGGACCGTCACCAGCGGCCGGTCTTCGAGAAATGGTTTGTGGAGGCCCTCGCCGCAAAATCGCTTGTCATCATCGATCACTCCACCGGGGAGATGATCGGCTCATCCCGTTTTTACGAGTGGGACCCGGACAAGCGCGAGGTCGCGATCGGGTACACGTTCCTCACTCGCGAGTACTGGGGCGGCACGGTGAATGCTGAGCTCAAGACGCTCATGCTGGACTACGCGTTCATCAACGCCGACCTGGTGTGGTTCCACGTGGCTGCCGACAATCTGCGGTCGCAGAAGGCGCTCGCCAAGATCGGTGCCCACGAGCACCACCGCCAGAAGCGTGAGATCAACGGCGCGCTGGAGGATTACGTGTACTTCACCATCACCGCCGCCGACTGGCGAGACGCCTCCGACTGAGCGCGACGTCCACTGCGAAGTGGAACGTCGCGCTCAGCCGATGACCGATCAGTGCGTAGCCGGATCCTCGTCAACGTCCACGGCGTCCCGAGACTGATCCTGCTCGGCGCGCTTGGCCGCCTCGCGCATCTCGAAGGCGTCGGTGGCGATCTCGCCGATCTGCCGGGTGACATCAACCACCGCGTTGGTGATGATCTTGGCGATTTCGCCGACGTGCTCGGCGGTTGACGACACGACCTCTTGGGCCAGGTCCTTGTTGCGTTCGAACTTGCTCACCACGTCACCTAACTTACGCGTCGACCAGCTCACCGCGCTCGTCGACGACAACGACCTCTGATTCGGCGGCCGCTTCCTTGCGCTTGTCCCGCTCGATGTGCACGACGAGCTCCTCGTCGTCGCGGAACCAGCCGTTAGGCAAGGACAGGCGAGCGATCTTCTTCCAGGTGGACGAGAGCTGGGCGAAGAGGCCCCCCGTGTTGTAGGGCAGGCCGTACTTCTGGCACAGCTCGCGCACCTCGGTGGCCATCTCCGGATAGCGATTGGCCGGCAGATCCGGGAACAGGTGATGCTCGATCTGGTGGGACAGGTTGCCGCTCATGATGTGAAACAGCCTGCTGCCCTCGATGTTCGCCGAACCAAGCAACTGCCGGATGTACCACTCGCCGCGCGTTTCGTTGGCGGTCTCCTCCTTGGAGAAGGTCTGGGTGCCGGACGGGAAATGCCCGCAGAAGATGATCGAGAACGTCCACACGTTGCGCACGAAGTTGGCGGACAAGTTGCCCAGGAAGGTGATCGGAAACAGCGGGCCGGTCAGCGCCGGGAAGATCACGTAGTCCTTGAGAACCTGCTTACTGGCCTTGCGCCACATGCCCTTGATCAACGGCTTGAGGTCGTACCATTTGCGCTTGCCCCTCACGATGTTCTCGGCCTCAAGCTCGTGCACCATGACGCCCCACTCGAAGAACACCATCAGGGCGGTCGCCCAGGCCAGGTTGCCCAGGTAGTACGGGTTCCACTTCTGCTCGGGCGCCATCCGCAGGATGCCGTAACCCACGTCGCGGTCCATGTCGACGATGTTGGTGTAGGTGTGGTGCATGTAGTTGTGCGAGTGTCGCCACTGGTCGGCGGGGCACACGGTGTCCCATTCGAACTCGCGTGAGTTGAGGCCCTTTTCGCGCATCCAGTCGTACTGGCCGTGCATGACGTTGTGGCCGATCTCCATGTTGTCGAGGATCTTGGAGACGGACAGTGCGCCCACCGCGGCGAGCCACACGGGCGGGATGAACCCCAGGTACATCAGGGCGCGCCCGGCGGCCTCACAGCCGCGTTGTGTCTTGATGATCGAGTAGATGTACTCGCGATCACGCTCGCCCAGATCGGCGACAATGCGGTCGCGCAATTCATCGAGATCCCTGCCCAGCGCCTCGATATCCGATGCGCTGATGGTGATTTCGTTGCTTGGCATCTGGTTGCCCTCCTTGGGGTCTGTTAGAGGTTGATCGACACGTCACCGACGGGGGCGGTGATGCAGAGCTGGATGTGCTGATCGGGGTCGTCGTTCTCATCGCCGGTGCGCAGGTTCCGGGTGCATCCGGATGTCTTGACCGCCGTGCAGGCGAAGCAGATCCCCATCCGGCAGCCGAATTCGGGTTGCAGTCCGGCGGCCTCGGCCTGTTCGAGGATCGGCCTGCCGTCGTTTTCGGCGGTGATGCCGGAGGTGGCGAATCGCAGCACGCCTCCGGCCTCCCCAGTGGTGCTCGACGTGGTGACATAGAACTCTTCGGTGTGCAGACGGTCGGAGAGTCCACGCTCGGAGTACAGGGTGCTCACCGCGTCGTGCAGCGAGGGCGGCCCGCACAGGAACGTCTGGGCATCGGCGCTCCAGGGCGCGAGCGCATCGAGCTGCTCGGCACTGAAGTGCCGGCCGCCCTCACGGGTGTACACCGTGTGCACCGTCACCGAGGGCACCTCGCCGAGAGCGGTGAGCTCGCGTGCGTAGGCGTTTTCCGCGGCGGTCGGCGCGTAGTAGAGCACCGCGAGCTGCCCGGGGTATCCATTGCCGATGAGAGTTCTCGCCATTGAGAGAACGGGTGTAATCCCACTACCCGCGGCGATTAGAACTGTCCGAATGGGGCGCGGCGAGGGAAGGACGAATGTGCCGGCGGCCGGAGTGATGCTGTACACGTCACCCACTGCGGCGTGCTTGTACAGGTAGTTCGACACCAGCCCTTCGGGCCTGCGGGCAATGGTCAGCTCGATGAGGTCGCGGGTGTCGTCGGCGCCGGACGGCGAGAAGCAGCGGACGTGGCGCACGCCATCGATCACGACACCCAGCTGTACGAACTGACCTGCACGAAAGCCCTTGAACTGGTGGGTTGTGCGCAAGGTCAAGGTCACCGATCGGGTGGTGCGGCGCTGCACGCGAACGACGCGGGCGCGAGCCTCTTCCCAGGTGATCATCGGGTCGACCAGTTCGAGATACCGGTCGACGGCGTGCGGGGTGAGGGCGGCGGTCAACAACCGGCCCAGTGATGACTCGGGAGTGAGGATTCGTCGGGTGGCTTTAGTTAGAAATGTCATTCGAACTCCCTCCGTTAGGTTAACGAATGTACACTGAAATTGTGAACCAACTTGCCCCCACTGAGTCAAGCCGTAATCACCGTGTCGGTCATCACAGCGATACAGTGATCGCCATGACCAGTCGTCGAGAGCGGAGCTCTCATGCGGGCGCCTCCGCGCGACGTGACTCGGTTCGCGGTGAGCAGAAACTGCGCACCCGCACCGCATTGATGGAAGCCGCCCTTGAGCTTTCGCGTACTCAGGCGTTCTCGGGACTGAGCCTGCGTGATGTCGCCCGTGGCGCGGGAATCTCGCCGACGGCCTTCTACCGGCACTTCGCTTCCCTGGATGACCTGGGTGTCGCGCTGGCCGAAGAGGGAATGCGCATCGCCCGGGGGATCGCCCGGGAGATACGCCGGCGCGAACCGGCGACGTTGGCCGAAGCCATGCGCATCCTTGCCGAGCAGGTTCAGGAAAGCCCTGATCAGCTGCGGTTTGTCGTCACCGAGCGGTACACCGCACCCACCGAGGTGCGCAGGGCCGTGAACATCGAGATGCGGCTGCTCGCCGGCGAGCTGGCGATCGACCTGGCGCGTCGCGAAAAGATGCGGCTCTGGGATTCGGCCGATCTCACGACGGCCGCCAGCCTGCTGCTATCGATCGGCGCCAACGCGGTGGCCGAGTTGGTGCAGCCCGACGCCGACACCAACGATGTCGTCGACAGCGCCACCAGCGCCCTGACCATGGCCTTCGTCGGCCTGCAGAATTGGCGCTCCAGTTAGTGTGAGGGCCCGCTAGTCCCAGCGCCCGATTCACCGAGTCGCTGGTGCAACCGGTCGCGGATCTCATCGACCGTGTACGCCTCGCGTTTGCGTTGATCGCGGGCGACCAGCACGCCTCCCGCTGCCACCCCGACAGCCCCGGCGAGCCCGAGCCACTTCCACATGTTGGCCATCGCTCCAGGCTACGGTGCGGGAATGAGTGAGATAGGAGCCGTGTCGATCGACGAGGCGCTCGATGCGACGCGGACGGGCGACATCTGGGTGTTCCGTGGACGGTCGGGTCCCGATCGCCTTATCCAGACCTTGTCGAACAGCCCGGTCAACCATGTCGGTATGACGGTCGCCATCGATGATCTGCCGCCGCTGATGTGGCATGCCGAACTCGGTAACAAGCTCACCGATGTCTGGACCGGCGATAACCATCGGGGGGTGCAACTGCACGATGCGCGTGAGGCGATCGAGCGATGGGCGCACGTGTATGGACAGCGGTGCTGGCTGCGGCAGCTGAGCCCGCGGATAACCCGCGAGCAGGAAGACATCGCACTGCGCGTGGTGGCCCGGATGGACGGGACGCCATTTCCGGCTACCGCGCGGCTGACCGGTCGCTGGATGCGGGGCCGGCTTCCTACGGTCAGCGATCTCACGCGGGGACTTCCCTTCGTGCACAAGAAGGTTCGCGAGGTGGCCGAGCGGGACATCACGAAAAAACGGCAAGCCGGGCTGGAGACGGCGTTCTGCGCCGAGACGGTGGCGATCACTCTCGAGGAGATGGGGTTGCTCATCACCGAGAAGCGCTCGAACTACTTCGATCCGGGGTCGTTCTGGAGCGGTGATGATCTACCGCTGGCGCCGGGCTACTCACTGGGCAGGGAGATCGCCGTCGAGGTGCCGGAGGCTTAGAGCACCCGATCCGCCCGGGTGTAAACGTTCATGCTGTCCTCACGCAGGAACGCCACCAGCGTCATCCCGGACTGTGCCGCGAGATCCACAGCCAACGAGGACGGCGCCGACACCGCGGCCAGGATGGGAATGCCCGCCATGGTGGCCTTCTGGGCGAGCTCGAAGGAGGCCCGCCCGCTGACCAACAGTGTGGTCCCGGTGAGGGGCACCTTGCCGTTTTCGAGAGCCCACCCGATGACCTTGTCCACCGCGTTGTGCCGGCCGATGTCCTCGCGGACCGCCAACATGGCGCCGTCCGTGGTGAACAGTGCCGCGGCATGCAGCCCGCCGGTGGTCGCGAAAACCTTTTGCGCCGAGCGAAGTTTGTCGGGCAGTCCCGCCAGCGTGGTCGATTCGATGGTGGACGGGTCGTCGCCGGGGGAGAAGCGGCTGATGGTGCGCACCGCCTCCAGCGATCCCTTGCCGCAGACACCACAGGACGAGGTGGTGTAGAAGTTTCTCGTCACCGCCGGGTCGGGGGCGGGAACGCCAGGGGCGAGGGTCACATCCAGGACGTTGTAGGTGTTCAGGCCGTCGGGCCCTTCGCCCTGGCAGTAGCGCACGGTCAGCAGATCGTCGCGGCCGGCGATGACCCCTTCGGTGAGCAGGAATCCTTGGGTGAGTTCGACATCCGATCCAGGGGTGCGCATGGTGACGGCTACTGGCTGCCCATTGACCCGGATCTCCAGGGGCTCCTCGACGACGAGAGTCTCGCTGCGCTCGCCCCGTCCGACCCCGTCGATGCGGCGTATCTTGCGCCTGTCGGTGACCCTACCCACGAGCCACCAGACGGATAACGACGGCCTTCGACACCGGGGTGTTGGACCGTTCTGCAACGTGGTCTAGGGGCACAAGTGGATTGGTCTCTGGATAGTAGGCGGCGGCGTTACCGCGCGGGGTGGAGTACGGCACCACCAGAAAGTCCTCGGCGCGCCGCTCTTCGAGCGCTCCATCGGCGCCCGGGTACTCGGACACCAGATCAATTCGCGCGCCCTCGGATAACCCAAATGCGGCAAGGTCTTCGGGATTGACGAAGACCACCCGGCGGCCGCCCTTGACGCCGCGGTAGCGGTCGTCGAGGCCGTAGATGGTGGTGTTGTACTGGTCATGGCTGCGCAGTGTCTGCAGCACCAGACGGCCTGCCGGTACCGGCACCCACTCCAGTGGTGCCGCAGAGAAATTGGCCTTACCCGTGTGCGTGGGAAATTGGCGATCGTCGCGCGGTGGATGCGGCAATGCGAACCCATCCGGTTGGCGGACCTTGGTGTTGTAGTCGGCGCATCCGGGTACCACCCGCGAGATGGCATCGCGGATGGTGTCGTAGTCGTCGGCAAACCTCTCCCACGGCACCGGGTGTACCGGCCCCAGGACGATGCGCGCCAGTTGACAGACGATGGCGACCTCGCTGCGTAGCACAGTGCTCGGCGGATGCAGACTGCCCCGTGAGAGGTGCACCATGGACATCGAATCTTCCACGGAGACAAGTTGTTTACCCGTCTCTTGGATGTCGCGATCGGTCCGTCCGAGAGTGGGCAGGATCAGCGCGGTGCGCCCATTCACCAGATGGCTGCGATTGAGCTTGGTGGAGATCTGCACGGTCAGTGCGCAATTGCGCAGCGCGGATTCGGTGACAGCGGTGTCGGGGGTGGCAGAGGCGAAATTTCCACCCATGCCGATGAAGACCGAGACCTTGCCGTCCCGCATGGCCCGGATCGCGTCCACCGTGTCGAGCCCGTGCTTGCGGGGAGTCTCGATGCCGAACTCGGAATCCAATGCAGCTAGGAAGGATTCGGGCATTTTCTCCCAGATGCCCATGGTGCGGTCACCCTGGACGTTCGAGTGACCGCGCACCGGGCACACCCCGGCACCCGGCTTGCCGATCATGCCGCGCATCAGCAGCAGGTTGGTCGCCTCAGCGATGGTGGCGACCGCATGCCGGTGCTGGGTCAGGCCCATGGCCCAGCAGAAGATGGTGCGCTGTGATTCGGCCAGGAGTGTGGCAACCGTGGTCAGTTGCTCCATGTCGATACCCGTTGCCTGCGTGACGGTGTCCCAATCAACCGTCCGTGTCCGCGCGGCCCATTCCTCGTATCCTGCGCAGTGCTCCTCGATGAATTGCCGGTCGACGATGCTGCCGGGGTTCGCGTCGTCGGCCTCCAGCAGCAGTCTGCCAAGCCCTGCGAAGAGCGCCATGTCGCCGCCGAGCCGGATCTGTACGAACTCGTCGGCGATGGACACACCGTGCCCGACCACGCCGTTGACCTTCTGCGGGTCCTTGAACCGGAGCAGTCCGGCCTCGGGGAGCGGGTTGACGGCAATGATCTTGGCGCCGTTCGCCTTTGCCTTCTCCAGCACCGAAAGCATGCGCGGATGGTTGGTGCCAGGATTTTGGCCGGCGATGAGAATGACGTCCGCGTGCTCGATATCGGGTACCGACACCGAGCCCTTGCCGATTCCGATCGAGTCCGTCAGCGCGGTGCCCGAGGACTCGTGGCACATGTTGGAACAGTCGGGCAGGTTGTTGGTGCCCAGGCTGCGGACCAGCAGCTGGTAGCAGAACGCGGCTTCATTACTGGTGCGCCCTGAGGTGTAGAAAACCAGCCGGTCCGGATCGGCGGCCGCCCTGATCTCATCGGCGATGAGCGCGTACGCGTCGTCCCAATCAATGGGCCGGTAATGGGATTCGCCGGGGCGCAGCACCATGGGGTGGGTGAGACGGCCTTGTTGGCTGAGCCAGTACTCGGGTAGTTCGCGGAGTTCCTCGACCGAGTGCTGGGCGAAAAATTCAGGGGTGACCGTGCGTTTGGTGGCCTCTTCGGCGACTGCCTTGGCGCCGTTCTCACAGAACTCGGCAAGTTTGCGGTGCCCCGGGGTTTCAGGCCAGGCACATCCGGGACAGTCAAACCCGTGACGTTGATTCAGCTTGGACAGCGTTGCGACGGTGCGCAATGGACCCATCTGTTCGAGGCCGCGTTGCAGGGAAACGCCGACCGCGGTCATTCCCGCGGCGACGTCCTTCGCGCCGGTGACGGCGATATCGGGTTCGCCGATCTCGGCTGGCCCGGCTTCCTCGTGCTGGCCAACCGTCGGTATCCGGTGCCCGGTCATGCTTCCCATTCTGGACCCGTTGTCGAGCCGGGGTGTCACAACCCTCGGATGGCCGGCCTGCGGTGACGGCACCACAAGGTAACCAAGCAGATGCTTGGCCCCTCCCTGTGATTTGCCTCACGTCTACTGGCGGGTAGTGGGGCAACGGCACAGGCCAGGCGGCAGGGCAGAACTCGACAGGTGTCAAGTTTTATGCCTGCCGCTATGGCCTCGTCAAGGTCAACGGTATGAAAGTGCAATAATCGGTACCGAGAGTGACAGAAAACTCTGCGGAATGGTGGCGTACGTACCGTCACCGCCAGAGTTCGTCGTGAAAGGTAGGTCACCGGTGGGCGACGGAGCCGTATCGGAGAAGCTGGAAAAGGTCGTCATCCGGTTTGCTGGAGATTCTGGTGACGGTATGCAGCTCACCGGAGACCGATTCACCTCTGAGGCTGCCGTCTTCGGCAATGACCTCGCGACCCAGCCGAACTATCCCGCAGAGATCCGGGCTCCTCAGGGCACGCTCCCGGGTGTTTCGTCCTTCCAGATCCAGATTGCCGACTACGACATCCTCACTGCGGGCGACCGGCCCGACGTGTTGGTGGCGATGAATCCGGCGGCGCTCAAGGCCAACATCGGCGACCTGCCGCGCGGCGGCATGGTGATCGCCAATTCCGATGAGTTCACCAAGCGCAACCTGGCCAAGGTCGGCTATCAGTCCGACCCGCTGGAGCACGACGACATGTCGGATTACGTCGTTTACCAGGTTCCGATGACCACGCTGGCGCTCGGCGCCGTCGAGCCTGCCGGAGTCTCCAAGAAGGACGGCGCACGCACCAAGAACATGTTCGCGTTGGGGCTGCTGTCCTGGATGTACCACCGCCCACTCGAGGGCACCGAGCAGTTCCTGCGTGAGAAGTTCGCGAAGAAGCCCGATGTGGCCGAGGCCAACATCCTGGCCTTCCGTGCCGGCTGGAACTACGGCGAAACCACGGAAGCCTTCGGCACCACGTACGAGGTGGCCAAGGCATCGCTGCCGCCGGGCGAGTACCGACAGGTTTCCGGTAACACCGCGATGGCTTACGGCGTTGTGGCGGCGGGCCGGCTCGCGAACACCAAGGTGGTGCTGGGCACCTACCCGATCACCCCGGCGTCGGACATCCTGCACGAGCTGAGCAAGTACAAGAACTTCGATGTGCTGACCTTCCAGGCCGAGGATGAGATCGCCGGAATCGGAGCGGCTCTGGGGGCTTCGTTCGGTGGTGCCCTGGGTGTCACCAGCACCTCCGGCCCCGGTGTGGCGCTCAAGAGCGAGGCCGTGGGTCTGGCGGTCATGACAGAGCTGCCGCTGCTGGTCATCGACGTGCAGCGCGGCGGACCGTCGACGGGCCTGCCCACCAAGACCGAGCAGGCCGACCTGTTGCAGGCGCTGTACGGCCGCAATGGTGAATCGCCGATCGCGGTGCTCGCACCGCGTTCGCCTTCGGACTGCTTCGACATCGCCATCGAGGCGGTGCGCATCGCGTTGATCTACCGGACCCCGGTGATGATCCTGTCCGACGGCGCGATCGCCAACGGCTCTGAGCCGTGGGCGATCCCGGACATCGCGAGCTATCCGGCGATTGAGCACACCTTCGCCTCGCCCGACCAGGACTTCGCACCCTACAACCGAGATCCGGAGACGCTGGCCCGCCAGTTCGCCGTTCCGGGCACTCCGGGCCTGGAGCACCGTATCGGTGGCCTGGAGAAGGCCAACGGTTCGGGCAACATCTCCTACGACCCGGCCAACCACGACTTGATGGTGCGGTTGCGCCAGCTCAAGATCGACGGAATCACCGTGCCGGACTTGGAGGTTGATGATCCCACCGGTGACGCACAACTGCTGATGATCGGGTGGGGCAGCTCCTACGGCCCCATCGGCGAGGCATGCCGGCGCGCCCGCCGCAAGGGACTCAAGGTGGCTCACGCTCACCTGCGCCATCTCAATCCGTTCCCGGGGAACCTGGGCGAGGTGCTGCGCAAGTACCCGAAGGTCGTCGCGCCGGAGATGAACCTCGGACAGTTGTCGCTGCTGCTGCGTGGCAAGTTCCTGGTGGATGTGCAGTCGGTGACGAAGGTGCAGGGTATGGCCTTCCTCGCTGATGAGGTCGAAGAAATCATCGATGCGGCCCTGGACGGGTCGCTCGCCGAAAAGGAAAGCCAGAAGGCCGTTCTCGCGCGTGAATCCGCGGTGGCCGTAGGGGATCGAGCATGACTGACGTTTTGAACGGAATCAACGGAATCAGTGGCCTGGCCGGTACCGATCTGGGCCTGACGGCCAATGCTCTGGTGCCGACCACCGATGTGGAGCAGAAGTCGAAGGACTTCACCTCGGATCAGGAAGTGCGCTGGTGCCCCGGTTGCGGTGACTACGTCATCCTCAACACCATCCGTGGATTCCTGCCGGAGCTCGGGCTCAAGCGCGAGAACATCGTGTTCATCAGCGGCATTGGCTGCTCGAGCCGGTTCCCGTACTACCTGGATACCTACGGTATGCACTCGATCCACGGGCGTGCCCCGGCCATCGCGACGGGCCTGGCGCTGGCTCGAGAGGACCTTTCGGTATGGGTGGTGACCGGTGACGGTGACGCGCTGTCCATCGGCGGTAACCATCTGATCCACACCCTGCGCCGCAACGTGAATCTGACGATCCTGTTGTTCAACAACCGGATCTACGGCCTCACCAAGGGCCAGTACTCGCCGACCTCGGAGACCGGCAAGGTCACCAAGTCGACCCCGATGGGTTCGCTGGACTACCCCTTCAACCCGGTGTCGCTGGCCCTGGGGGCCGAGGCCACGTTCGTGGGACGGGCCCTGGATTCGGATAAGAAGGGTCTCTCGGAGGTGCTGCGTGCCGCGGCCGCGCACCGCGGTTCGGCCCTGGTCGAGATCCTGCAGGACTGCCCGATCTTCAACGACGGGTCCTTTGACCTGCTGCGTAAGGAAGGCGCCGAGCAGCGCGTCATCAACGTGAGCCACGGCCAGCCGATCACCTTCGGTGCTGAGGGCGAACTCTGCGTCATCCGTTCGGGTTTCGGACTCGAAGTAGCCAAGACCGCGGATGTGAAGGCCGAGGACATTGTGGTGCACGACGCGCACTCGGATGACCCGGCCTACGCCTTCGCGCTGTCGCGGTTGTCCGAGCAGGATCTGGAGCACACCGTGATGGGTGTGTTCCGCAGCGTGCAGCGGCCGACGTACGACGATCTGGCCCGTGAGCAGCTGACCACCGCTGCGGCCGCCAAGCCGAGCGACACCGCGGCGCTGCAGGCGCTGCTGACCGGTCGCGACACCTGGACCGTCAGCTAGGTGCTGGCGTGCTGCCGAGGAAATAGCGTCGGCAGCACGCATTTTGGCTTCTTTGTCGTCCGCTCGTTCGGATGCTTCGGCGTCTCCTCGCGCGCAATGTGCGGTTGCTCTCGTAGGATGCAGGGACGTTGATGTTCCGGGCCGCCGGTGTGGAACGCAACCTTCATGCCCTAGATGCGAGGTGAGAAGGCCGTGAGGCAGTCGCTGATTGCGATAGCAGCAGTAGTGGCGATGATCGGTGTCTCGTTGGGGGGCGCAGACACCGCGGCAGCCGCTCCGTCGGGTGGCAACGCCAACGATGTCATCAACGAGCTCAAGGCCAACGGGTATCGGGTGATCATCACTCGAAGCGGGGGTGGCGACCTGAGCAAGTGCACGGTCACCTCTGTGGAGAAGCAGTCCCCGGTGACGGATGTGGGGGCGGGCCGCGATGCGCAGAACTATCCGACCACCGTCCCGGTGACTTCGCGCAAGATCGCTGTCGTCGCATTGCGCTGCTAGCCCGGTAGCGCTGAAAAGGCCTCTGCTGCAAGTAGTTCTGAGCGGCACAGCGGTAAATGCCGCCGCTGCGGCAGTCACGTCGCGTATGGTGCTCGCGCACTGGGCTTTTGGCATCCGTGCGGCGAATCAGTCTGCATATCAGCGTGTCTCACTTGCATTGGCCAACAAGGCGGGGGAATGGGCGCATTGTTTCCTCGTTAATAGTGTGCCGCAATTGATAAATGGCAAATAGTGGTGCAATTGATAACAGAGTGAATAGAGTAAACTTGTCAATTCGCCACGCCGTGTGTTGTTAAAGTTCCTAATGTTACTTGAGTGATTTGCCGCATTCGTGGCGCGGCTCACAAAATCTGCGTGATCTGACTCACTTTTCGCAGGTGGAGGCGATCCTAAGAGAACCTGAGAATTTCCTAAGCGACCTGGGGTTAGTCGCTGAAGATTGGCTCTGTAATTGTTTCGTTATTGGTTTGGGATGTGCGTGTCGTGAGATGACTTTCGCTGAGTGGTTCCGTACGGTCCGACACGTCTACAAATCGGAGCAAAACTCCGAACCGTGAACCCTGTGTGCAAATGGGGCCTAGAACGCCGCGAGGCGGTCTGGCCGCCGGCCACCACGAGCCGGTGAGGCAGCAGCCGCCTCCCTTGTCGCGCCCGACCGAGACGGCGCGATCCGACGAAGATGTCCACCTCGCCTGGAGGTGAACCAGGCCCGCTGCGGTATCCGCTGGCGGGTGGTGTTCGGTGCGTACCCGGCGAGAGGAACGACATGAATTACATCCGCAAAACGCTTACCACGCGTGCTGCTTTCGGGGCCCTGGCTGCTGCACTTGTCGCGGCTCCGCTGGCACTGGCTGGAACAGCGAGTGCGGATCCGGTCAACTGGGATGCCATCGCCAACTGCGAGTCCGGCGGCAACTGGGGAATCAACACCGGAAACGGCTACTACGGCGGTCTGCAGTTCAACATGGGCACCTGGCGTGCCAACGGCGGCTCCGGCTCCCCGCACCTCGCCTCGCGCGAGGAGCAGATCCGGATTGCCGAGAACGTGCTGGCCCGTCAGGGCATCGGCGCATGGCCCGTCTGCGGACGGCGCGGCTAGACCCCGAGCAACAGAGATCTATTTCAACAAGCCATCAAGAGCGGAACCTTCGGTGACCCGCCTCTTGGTGGCTTGTTGGCATCTGTGCGTACCTTTCTTCCATGAACCAACTCGCGGCGGTGGTGCTCACCGGCGGGGCGTCGCGCCGTATGGGGCGCGATAAGGCGGCCATCCGCTGGGGTGGGCAGACGCTGACACAATGCATCGTGCAGACGGTGGGTTCACGATGCGCACCGGTGATCGTGGTGCGCGCGCCGTTTCAGGACATTGCCGATGTGGACGCGGTCATCATCGCCGACCGTGAGCCCGGCCAGGGTCCACTGGTGGCGCTGGGGCAGGGGCTACGGGCCGCCGCGCACGTGGGCGCGCGCAGAGCCTTTGTCTGCGCCGTCGATATGCCGCTGGTGCGCGCGGCACTCATCGAGGAGCTCGCAACCGGCACCGGCCGCATCGTCCTTGCCACTGCCGAGGGCCGGGATCACTACCTGGCCGCCGTCTACGACGTAGGCCTATGCGACACCATTGATGAATTGACCAATGCCGGGGAACGCCGACTCGGTGCACTCGTTGAGCACGTTGGTGCGCAACGAATTTCGATATCCGACCCGAATTGGGTCGTGAACGTGAACACAGAGGCGGAGCTGAACGCGTTGCCACCTCTACCCTGACAGGCGTGTCGCATTCTCATAGCCATTCCCACGCGATGTCGACTGGGCCGGCGCCTCTCGGATCCAACGCGGCCCGGATCGTGGTGGGCCTGCTCGCCACGATGGGTGTCGCGGTTCTCATCGGGCTGGTGACGTTGTGGCCTGAGCACCGCACCGTGGACATTCCGCTGCCCTACCAAAACGCGCACGGTGGCGCGGTGACCACGGAGTCGGGAACGGTGCTCTCGACGCGCCTCGGCGAATGCGGCAGTCCATCCACCGGGCAGGTGCTGACCGCCGATCCCACCGGGGGACAGACCCCCGAATCAACATGTGCGCTCGACCTGATCGCCATCACGTCCGGCCCGAATTCGGGTGCGAAGACCCAGCTGGAATTCACCTCTGGCGGGGGACAACCGACTCTTGCCGCGGGCGAGCACATCCGGATCACCAGACAGGTCGACGCGCAGGGCGCCACCACCTACAGCTTCTACGACTACGAACGCACCTGGCCGCTGGTCGCTGTCGCCGCGGCGTTCGCGATCGTCATCTGCCTGGTGGCGCGCTGGCGTGGGCTCCGCGCGTTGGTGGGCATCCTGGTGGCGTTCCTGGTGCTGGCGGTGTTCCTGCTTCCGGCGCTGCGGGACGGCGGGCCCGCCTTGCCACTGGCCCTGGTCGCGTCGGCGACGATCCTGTTCGTGGTCATCTACCTTGCCCACGGTGTCAGCATGCGTACCAGTGCGGCGCTCCTGGGCACGCTCACCGCGATGCTTTTCGCGGCGGCCCTGTCCTGGGCCGTCATCGAGGTGACGCACCTGACCGGTCTGTCCGACGAGCAGAACAACGAAGTCGCCGCGTACATGGGGGGAGTGTCGATATCGGGGCTGCTGCTGGCCGGGTTCATCATCGGTTCGCTGGGTGTCCTCAACGATGTGACCGTCACCCAGGCCTCAACGGTCTTCGAACTGGCAGAGCTGGGCGACGGTTCTACGCGCAAGGACGTGTTCCTCGGTGCCATGCGGGTGGGGCGCGATCACATCGCCAGTACGGTCTACACCCTCGTGCTCGCCTATGCGGGTAACTCGCTACCGCTCATGTTGTTGTTCAGTGTCGCCAATCGATCCCTGGGGGATGTGCTGACCAGTGAGGGTGTGGCGATCGAGATCGCCCGATCCGCGGTCGGTGGTATCGCCTTGGTGCTGTCTGTTCCGTTGACGACCGCGATCGCAGCGGCCCTGGCGACTCCGGGCAAGCGCACCCAACCGAAGGCGGGCATGGCGGCCTAACCGAAGGCGGGCATGGCGGCCTAACCGAAGGCGCAGAACTCGTTTCCATCTGGGTCGGTCAGCACGGTCCAGCGGATATCGGTATCGGGACCGCGCAGCGCGCGGGCGCCGTCGTGCACCAATTCAGCGGCATCGGCGCGAACATCCCAGTGCCAGCGGTTCTTCACCACGCGCTCATCGGCAACCCGGACAAATTTCCAGATCAGCTCACCCCAGCCGGCGGCGCCACGCAGCCACCGCAGTGTGCCGTCGGGCCCGGGTGTAATCGTTCCACCCACGAGCCCATGCCACCACTGAGCGATTTCGACGGGTTTGTCACTATCGGTGCACACCGCGAAAAGTTTTGCAGGCGTATCACTTTCGAGTTCGGGGTCCAGAAACGCACAGAACTCGTTGCCCTCTACGTCGGCCATCACGACCCATTCCGGCTCCTGCGTCAGCACCGTCGCGCCCAACGCGACGAGATCTTCGGCAGCACGGGCGTAGACATCGAAATGCACACGGTTCTTGACGGACTTGGCCTCCGGGACGCGATTGACCCAGATGTCCACGTCTTTGCCGCGCCGGATCAGCGCCTCACCGGCCTCGTCGATATCGGCCTCGCCGCCGATGGCCGCCGCCCAGAACTTGGCGACGGGAACGGGCTGTATCGCGTCGATACAGAAGTCCTTGAGGCTGGCGCTGGGCGCGGGCTCGGGGTGGGACACAAGGGAATCCTATGGGTGAACCGTGATGTCAGATGCGTCATATCCCGCGATGTTCTGCAGCTGTCGCCAGAACAAGGAGGCGGGTATCCGTCCCGAAGCGCGCATCAACAACCCACTCAACGCCGCGGGCCGTGCGTATGTCGCGTGTCCGATCTGGCGGCTACGGGCAACCACCGTGCGGGTGCGCGACTTTCGTCTGCGCGCGTACTCACGGAAAGCGCTGGGGAGAGAGGATCGTTCGGATACCGCCGCACCGAGTACCGCGGCATCCTCGAGCGCCTGGCATCCGCCCTGACCCAGGTGCGGTCGCATCGGATGCGCGGCGTCGCCCACCAGCACCACCCTGCCGCCGGTGATTCGCCGCAGTCGTCCGCGATCGTAGATATCGCCACGCAGCACCGAGGACTCGCCGCTCTGGCTCAGCAGGTCAGGTATGGGCTTCGCCCACTCGGCGAACTTTCCTGTCAGATAGTCGATTTCGCGGCCAGATGCGCGTTGTGCTTCGTGTGATCGTTCGCCCGCGAACCAGTAAGTGCGGCCGCCGGGCATCGGCAGGTGGCCGAACTCGATCCCCGGGCCTACGGTGATCCCGGCCAGCTCATCCGAAATCGCGATATCGGCGATGCCGCGCCACGCGGTGTATCCGGAGTATCGGAAGGACAGCGGCCCGTTGAGATACTGCGCGGCCAACGATCCGATTCCGTCGGCTCCGACGACCGCTGCGGCGGTCAGTGAATGACCGTCGGCAAGCTCGACAGAAGTTCCGTGCAGCCCATCCCGAACGTTGCTCACCCGGGCGCCGTAGCGCACCGTCCCGGGTGCCAGCCGGGCGGACAGAATCGCCAGGAGTTGATTGCGTTCGGTGACCGCCACCGGCTCGCCCACGGCTTTGGTGAGCTGTCCGTTCGGGGGCTCTCGCAGTATTCGTCCGTCGTGCCAGCGCACCATGCCGGCCTCCACGCGCGCGCTCACATCACGTACATCATCCCCGACGCCGAGGGCATCGCAGGCTGCTAGTGCGTTGGGCCACAAGGTAATCGCGTATCCGGCAGAGGAGCCGTCGCGGTCCTCGAGAACGACGGCATCACGTCCGGACTGTTGTAACGCGACTGCGGTGGCAAGGCCGGCGATACCGGCACCAACCACGACGATGTAGTCGCTCATAGCTCGACGTTATGGGTGGACCCCACAGCGGTAAAGGGTCTGGGGTTGTGATGTTCGGCATTCGTTCACTCGGGGCTGATCTGCTTGGCTAAGGTTTACCAAACCCCAGTTATCTAGGAGGAGACCCATGGCCACACTCGACGAGCTGCTCAACGAGATTCCCACCGACCAGATCGCAGCGAAGCTCGGGGTCGACAGCGAGACGGCCGACAAGGCGATCAAATCCGTGGTTCCGCTGCTGGTCGGCGGTTTGCAGGCCAATGCGGACGATCCGGACAAGGCCGCCGATCTGCAGGCCAATGTCAGCAGCGCCCCGAGCACTCTCCTCGACGGCGGAGTCAACGTTGAGGACGTCGACCAGAACGCGGGCAGCGCGGTGGTCGCCTCGCTGTTCGGCGACAACAACGCCGACGATGTCGCCCAGAAGCTGGCCGGTGCCGGTGCGGGTAACAGCGACCTGATCAAGCAGCTGCTCCCGATTCTCGCCCCGATCGTCCTGGCCTTCGTGGCCAAGAAGCTCACCGGCGGCGGCGCCGCGCCCGCGCCCGCCGAGGCCCCCGCGGCCAGCGGTGGCATCGGTGACATCCTGGGGAACATCCTCGGCAGCGCCGTCGGTGGCGGGGCCGCCGCGGGCGGTAACAACCCGCTCGGCAGCATCCTGGGCAGCGTGCTCGGCAGCAAGGGCGGCAGCGACGCCCTCGGCAGCATCCTGGGCGGGCTCCTCGGCGGCAAGAAGTAGCCGCACCGCCGCACACCTTCACACGAAACCACCCGGTGCGTTGTTCGCCGGGTGGTTTCGTCATCTCTGGGCGTGTGAAAACGCCCGTGAAAATGGGCGCGACAGACAACCCTAGAATCTGATGGGTGACCCAAAGCCCTGATACGAACGCCGCCAGCTCCCTGCCCACCTCATGGGACCCGGGAGCGGTAGAGGCGGATCTCTATCAGGGCTGGGTGGACGCCGGATACTTCACCGCCGATCCCACCAGCGACAAGCCTGGCTACTCGATTGTGCTGCCGCCCCCCAACGTCACCGGCAGCCTGCACATGGGCCACGCGCTCGACCACACCCTCATGGACGCGTTGACCCGCCGCAAACGTATGCAGGGTTACGAGGTGCTGTGGTTGCCGGGCATGGATCATGCGGGGATCGCCACCCAATCGGTGGTGGAAAAGCAGCTGGCCGCCGACGGCAAGACCAAAGAAGACTTCGGTCGCGAGCTGTTCATCGACAAGGTGTGGGACTGGAAACGTGAGTCCGGCGGCACCATCGGCGGGCAGATGCGTCGTCTCGGTGACGGTGTGGACTGGAGCCGCGATCGATTCACCATGGACGAGGGCCTGTCCCGCGCGGTGCGCACCATCTTCAAGAAGCTCTTCGACGCCGGGCTGATCTACCGGGCCGAGCGGCTGGTCAACTGGTCGCCCGAGCTGAAGACCGCGATATCGGACTTAGAGGTCAAGTACGACGAGGTCGAGGGCGAGCTGGTGTCCTTCCGATACGGCTCCCTCGACGACAATGAGCCGTACCTGGTGGTGGCGACCACGCGTCTGGAAACGATGCTGGGTGACACCGCGATCGCTGTGCATCCCGATGACGAGCGCTACCGGCATCTCGTCGGCACCGAGCTCCCGCATCCGTTCCAGGACCGCAGCATCCCGATCGTCGCCGACACCCACGTCGACCCCGAATTCGGCACCGGCGCGGTCAAGGTCACGCCCGCCCACGACCCGAACGACTTCGAGATCGGCTTGCGACACGGCTTGCCGATGCCCACCATCATGGACATCCATGGCCGCATCTGCGACAGCGGAACGCAATTCGACGGGATGGACCGGTTCGAGGCGCGGGTGAAGGTGCGCGAGGCCCTGGCTGAGCAGGGGCGCATCGTTGCCGAGAAGCGCCCGTACCTACACAGCGTCGGCCACTCGGAACGCTCGGGTGAACCGATCGAGCCACGCCTTTCCCTGCAGTGGTGGGTCAAGGTCGAGTCGCTGGCCAAGGCCGCCGGCGATGCGGTCCGCAACCGTGACACCGTGATTCACCCGGCCAGCCTGGAGCCGCGCTGGTTCGCCTGGGTCGACGACATGCACGACTGGTGCATCTCTCGCCAGCTGTGGTGGGGCCACCGCATCCCCATCTGGCATGGCCCGGACGGTGAGATCGTGTGTCTGGGACCCGACGAGACCGCGCCCGAAGGTTACGTGCAGGACCCCGATGTGCTCGACACCTGGTTCTCCTCGGCGCTGTGGCCGTTCTCCACCATGGGATGGCCCGATGCCACCCCGGAGCTGGAGAAGTTCTATCCCACAAGCGTTCTCGTCACCGGATACGACATCATCTTCTTCTGGGTGGCTCGGATGATGATGTTCGGCACCTTCGTGGCCGGCGACCCGGTGCTACACGGGGGCAAGGTGCCCTTCGACAACGTCTTCCTGCACGGTCTGATCCGCGACCAGTTCGGCCAGAAGATGAGCAAGTCCAAGGGAAACGGTATCGACCCGCTGGACTGGGTGGAGATGTTCGGCGCGGATGCTTTGCGCTTCACTCTGGCCCGTGGCGCCAGCCCCGGCGGTGACCTGTCCATCGGCGAGGACGCGGCACGCGCCTCGCGCAACTTCACCACGAAGTTGTTCAATGCCACCCGATTTGCGTTGATGAACGGTGCCGCGCTGGGCGAGCTGCCCGACGCCGCCGAGCTCACCGACGCCGACCGGTGGATCCTGGGCCGCCTCGAACAGGTGCGGGCCGAGGTGGACACCGCGCTCGATCGCTACGAATTCAGCGTGGCCTGCGAGGGGCTGTATCACTTCGCCTGGGACGAGTTCTGTGACTGGTACCTGGAATTGGCTAAGGTGCAGTTGGCTGAGAAGCCCGACAGCACCCGCATTGTGCTGGCGACGGTGCTGGACACCCTGCTGCGGCTGCTGCATCCGGTGATTCCGTTCGTCACCGAGGTGCTGTGGAAGACGGTCACCGGCCGGGAGTCGGTGGTCATCGCTGAGTGGCCAACCGAATCCGGTATCGAGCTGGACGATGTTGCCGTGCAACGCATCGCCGACATGCAGAAGCTGGTGACCGAGGTCCGCCGGTTCCGCAGCGATCAGGGTCTGGGCGACCGGCAGAAGGTCGCGGCCCGCCTCGCCGGTGTCTCGGCTGCCGGCCTGGACGGCCAGCTCGCCGCCGTGACGTCATTGGCCTGGCTGACCCCGGCCGAGGACGGTTTCAGCCCGACGGCCTCGGTGGAGGTCCGACTGTCCGGCGCCACCGTGACCGTCGAGGTCGACACCTCCGGCACCGTCGACGTCGAGGCGGAACGGCGACGGTTGGAGAAGGATCTGGCTGCCGCGCGCAAGGAACTCGACGGCACCACAAGCAAACTGGGCAACGATGCGTTCCTGGCGAAGGCGCCTGACGCCGTCGTCGAGAAGATTCGGGCTCGTCAGCAGGTGGCCACCGAGGAGGTCGAGCGGATCACCGCGCGTTTGGCAGGGCTGGCGTGAGCGAGTCATTGGGCATCGAGCCCACTCCCGACGAGATCGCGGCCCTGCTGCAGATCGAGTATCTGCTTGACCAGCGCTGGCCCGAAACGAAGATCGAGCCGTCCACCGACCGCATCGTCGCGCTGATGGAACTGCTGGGTTCTCCCCAGCGGGCGTATCCGTGTATCCATGTCGCCGGGACCAATGGCAAGACGTCGGTGACGCGGATGATCGACGCGCTGCTGACGGCACTGCACCGGCGCACCGGACGCACCACCAGCCCACATCTGCAGTCGGCTGTCGAACGCATCGCCATTGACGGTCAACCGATCTCACCGGCGAAGTACGTGGAGATCTATTCCGAGATCGAGCCGTTCGTGGAGTTGGTGGACAAGCGCTCGCAGGAGCAGGGCGGGCCCGCGATGAGCAAGTTCGAGGTGCTGGTCGCCATGGCGTTTGTGGCGTTCGCGGACGCGCCCGTCGATATCGCCGTGGTGGAGGTCGGGCTTGGCGGGCGTTGGGATGCCACCAACATCATCGACGCCCCGGTCGCCGTCATCACTCCGATCGGTATCGACCATGTCGAGTTCCTGGGCCCGGACCTTGCCTCCATTGCCAATGAAAAGGCCGGAATCATCAAGCGGCACAAGCTTGATGCGATGACCGGTGAAGCGGGTCCCGATACGGTTGCCGTTATCGCCCAGCAGGCCCCCGAGGCGATGGAGGTGCTGCTGCGCCAAACCGTGGAAGCGGATGCGGCCGTGGCTCGCGAAGGCTCTGAGTTCTCGGTGTTGTCGCGCCAGGTCGCCGTGGGCGGGCAGGTGCTCGAACTGCAGGGGCTCGGCGGGGTCTACCCGGAGATATTTCTGCCGCTGCACGGTGAGCATCAGGCGCATAACGCGGCCGTCGCGCTGGCCGCGGTGGAGGCGTTCTTCGGTGCGGGCAGCGACCGTCAGCTCGATATCGATGCGATACGAGCAGGATTCGCGTCGGTAATCGTTCCCGGGCGGCTTGAGCGAGTGCGCAGTGCGCCCGCGGTCTTCCTGGACGCCGCGCACAATCCCCATGGTGCGGCCGCGTTGGCGGACACCCTGCAGTCCGAGTTCGATTTCCGGCGTCTGGTCGGTGTGATCAGTGTGATGGCCGACAAGGACGTGCCCGGGATTCTCGCCGCCCTCGAGCCTGCGTTCGACGAGATCGTGGTGACACACAACGGTTCTCCGCGTGCATTGGAGACGGATGCCTTGGCCGGTATCGCTCTGGAACTCTTCGGAGAGGACCGCGTTGTCGTTGCGCCCACATTGCTCGACGCCATCGAAACCGCCACCGCGATGGTGGAGGAGGCTGCCGAAGATGGGGGAGCGGAAGGTTTTTCCGGCACCGGCATCGTCGTCACCGGGTCGGTCGTCACCGCGGGTGCGGCACGGACACTGTTCGGAAAGGACCCGCAGTGAGCAACCCCGAGGGCGAGGATCAGGAGACCGACGGCCAAGCTCCGGTTGACCCTTGGCGGGGATTTCGTGGGGTGATGGCGGGCACGCTCATCCTGGAGACCATCGTGGTGTTGTTGGCGGTACCGGTGGTCAAGATGGTGGGCGGCGGGCTTTCGCCGCTGTCGCTGATCTACCTCATCGGGGTCGCCGTCGCCATGATCCTGCTCTCGGGCATGCAGGGCCGGCCGTGGGCGCTTCAGGCCAACTTGGCACTCCAGGTGGTGCTGGTGGCAGGTTTCTTCGTGCACGCCGCCATCGGCTTCGTCGGGCTGTTGTTTCTGGGTGTCTGGTTGCTGATCTGGTACATGCGCAACCAGGTTCGTGACCGTCAGGGCCGCGGGGAGCTGCCGGGTCAGCGGGGGACTACTACCGACCAGTAGGCTGTCGCCCGTGACTGAGCGGACGCTGGTTTTGATCAAGCCCGATGGTGTGCGGCGGGGACTTGTCGGTGAGGTGCTGAACCGTATTGAGCGCAAGGGCCTGACGCTGGCTGCCCTCGAGCTCAAGAACGTCGATGAGTCGCTGGCAAGCGCGCACTATGCCGAGCACAAGGACAAGCCGTTCTTCGGCTCGCTACTGGAATTCATCACTTCGGGGCCCGTGGTGGCAGCCGTGCTGGAGGGGCCGCGTGCCATCGCCGCCTTCCGTCAGCTCGCCGGTGGCACCGATCCCGTCGAGAAGGCTGCGACCGGCAGCATCCGCGGCGACTTCGCCCTGGAGACCCAGGAGAACCTGGTGCACGGATCCGACTCACCTGAGTCGGCAGCGCGTGAGATCGCGCTCTGGTTCCCGGCCCTCTGACCCAATCCATCTGATCTGAATCCGCGAGTGTGCGGTTTGCGCCGGTTTCTCCTGAAATCTCGACGTAAATCGCACACTCGCTTCGTTTTGTGACCCTGCGGATCGCGCGGGTTCCAGGCTTGGTGCCCACCGTCTGATTCGTATGGGATACTGAGTGTGGGCCACGGCACTTCGACCCCAATAGGGGCCGGCCGGAAGCCCGAATGACGACACGGCGAGCGCGATTACCATTGCAGCACGTCAAGCCATCATTCCAGCCAGGCACTGGGTGGGTTCGGAACTGCGGCATCGCAGCTACGGATCGCTCGGAGCAAGACCCCCACAAACCCGGACCTAGCCCGGGTACATAGAGAGAAAAGCCCTCGCGTGGCCGCGTCTGAAGGACGCGCCCGGGGGCTTGAGGAGAATAAGTGGCCGATTATGAGCTACCAGAAGACCTACACACCAGCGCTCCAGAAGGGGACAACGCCGCGCTAGCGCCGGACACCCCGCAAGCCCCTGCTGAGCAGGGAGAATTACCCGAGAAGCTGAGGGTGCACACCCTGGCGCGAGTGCTCGGGACCTCCACCCGCCGCGTGCTCGACGCGCTGTCCAAGCTGGACGGGCGCGCCCGCAGCCCCCATTCGAACGTCGACAAGCAGGACGCCGCGAAGGTTCGTGAGGCGCTTGCCGGCGAGGCGGAACCGACCGCTGCCGCGGAGACCGTGGCACCGGCACAGACCGAGGCCCCGGCGAAGGTTGTCGCCGAAAGCCCGGCCGAGGACCCCGACAACCCACCGACCGCGCCGATCCTGGTCGCGGAGCCGACCATCATCGAGGCCGCGGCAGTACCGGCACCGGCGACCGCGGGACCCACCGCGTACGACTACGGGCCGCTCTTCGTGGCCCCACAGGCTCCCGAGCCGCAGGAGGATCGCCCCGCGCCCGCCGTAGCGGCGAGCGCCGAGGATGTCGATGAGGACTCCGGTGACGGAGACGATCCCGAGGCCGAGGGCGACGGTGACCGCCCGGCCAACCGGCGCAGGCGGCGCGGACGTCGCGGGCGCGGACGCGGCCGTGGTGAGCAGGCCGGTGGCGACGGTTCCGACGAATCCTCGGAGGACTCCGCAGCCGAGGGTGGCGAGAGCGCCGACGACGAGGACGCTGCCGACAACGCTGATGGCGATGTCGCTGCGGCAGACGCCGATGAATCGAATGCCGAGGACGGCGACACGCCCGAGGGCGCCAGCCGTCGGCGGCGTCGCCGGCGCCGGCGCAAGGCCGGAAGTGGTGACGAGGGTGACAGCGCATCGGAAGACGATCCGCCGAACACCGTGGTGCATGAGCGCAAACCCCGCGCCGAGCGAGGCGACGAGATTCAGGGTATTTCCGGGTCGACCCGCCTGGAGGCCAAGCGTCAGCGCCGCCGCGACGGACGGGATGCCGGACGGCGCCGTCCACCGATCCTGACCGAGGCGGAGTTCCTGGCCCGGCGTGAGGCCGTCGACCGGGTGATGGTGGTTCGGGACAAGACCCGTACCGAGTCGCCGCACGAGGGCGCCCGGTACACACAGATCGCCGTCCTGGAGGACGGTGTGCTCGTCGAGCACTTCGTGACGTCGGCGGCGTCCGCCTCGCTGGTGGGCAACATCTACCTCGGTGTGGTGCAGAACGTACTTCCCTCGATGGAGGCCGCCTTCGTCGACATCGGCCGTGGTCGCAACGGCGTGCTGTACGCCGGTGAGGTCAACTGGGACGCTGCCGGTCTGGGCGGTTCGAACCGCAAGATCGAACAGGCACTCAAGTCGGGCGACTACGTCCTGGTCCAGGTCAGCAAGGACCCGGTGGGGCACAAGGGCGCCCGACTGACCACCCAGATCTCGCTGGCGGGTCGCTACCTGGTGTACGTGCCGGGTGCGTCCTCGACCGGAATCAGCCGCAAGCTCCCGGACACCGAACGGCAGCGTCTCAAGGAGATCCTGCGCGATATTGTCCCCTCGGATGCCGGCGTCATCATTCGCACCGCATCAGAAGGCGTGCGCGAAGAGGACATTCGCGCCGACGTGCAGCGGCTGCAAGAACAGTGGCAGGGCATCGAGCAGAGCTCGGCGGACCTTTCCGCTAAAGCATCCGGTGCCGCCATGGCGCTCTACGAGGAGCCCGATGTACTGGTCAAGGTGGTCCGCGACCTGTTCAACGAGGACTTCTCCAAGCTCATCATCGAAGGTGATGAGGCGTGGGGAACCATCGACGAATACGTGAAAACCGTTGCTCCAGATCTTCTTTCGCGTATCAACCGGTATGAGCCCGCCGACGGTCCGGATGTCTTCGCGGTGCACCGCATCGACGAGCAGCTGGCCAAGGCGCTTGACCGCAAGGTGTGGTTGCCCTCCGGCGGCACGCTCGTCATCGACCGCACCGAGGCCATGACGGTTGTCGACGTCAACACCGGAAAGTTCACGGGTGCCGGCGGCAACCTGGAGGAGACGGTCACCCGCAACAACCTGGAAGCGGCCGAGGAAACCGTTCGGCAATTGCGCCTGCGCGACGTCGGCGGGATCGTCGTCATCGACTTCATCGACATGGTGCTGGAATCGAACCGAGATCTGGTGCTTCGGCGCCTGACCGAGGCGCTGGGCCGCGATCGCACCCGCCACCAGGTGTCGGAAGTGACATCGCTGGGCCTGGTGCAGCTGACTCGTAAGAAACTCGGCACGGGCCTCATCGAGGCGTTCTCGTCGACCTGCGCGCACTGCGCGGGGCGCGGCATCGTGCTGCATGTCGACCCGGTCGATAACGCCGGCACCGCGGCGACCGGCGCCAAGAAGCCTGAGACCGGGCGGCGTGCCAAGCGTTCCCGCAAGGGCAAGGCGGATGAGCCCGAAGTAGTGGTCGCCCGCACCCCACCGCACCCGCAGGGCGAGCACCCGATGTTCAAGGCGATGGCGGCGGCGAACGGCCACCACGAGGACGACGAAGAGGGCGCCTCGGCGGAGGACGTGCCGGATAACGACGTGATCGACGAGGTCGACGAGATTGTCGAGATCGTCCAGAGCGCGCCGACTCCGGGCGATCCGGAAACGACGCCCGAGCCCGCCGACAGTGACGTCGCGGAGGACACCGAGGCCGAAGACGTGCCCGAGGTTTCTTCCGAAGACTCAGATGAGCCCGCGGTGGCCGAAGCCAAACCCGAGCCCGCTGCCAAGGCGCCCACCCGGCCCCGTCGCAGGCGTTCCGCCGCACGTGCGGCTGGGCCTCCGGTCGAGCACTAGGCCCGGGCCTGCGACTACTTGCAGCGCTCCCGGAAATCGCCGAGGGGCTGACGGATCTCCTGTAAATCCGCCTTGACCTGCGGATTTTCGTCGAGGTACTGCCGTGCCTTGTCGCGGACCTGGTCCTTGGGCTGGCCCTTGAGGCTCGTGAAGAACTCGTTCACGTCGGGGTGTGTGAACAGGTATGTCGACGTGGCCGCCGATACCCCCGTTGCGACACCTGCCATGTCGGCGGCGGTGCAGTTGGGCGGTGGATCGGCCGCGGCGATGGCGGGTCCGCCCAGCGCCAGCGCGGCGACCCCGCCGAGTACCACCACGGCTGCCCTGCCCGCGGTCCATGCTGTCATCGTGACTCCTCTGCAATCGAATTCTTCACTGCGAGAACAATATTGATCAACGTGGACCGACGATGCCGCCTCCTCCACCACCGCCTCCCGGTCGGCCGGGGCGCCCGAAATCGGGGGGTGGCGACGGATTGACGGTGGGGGGTCTGTATTCGGATCCGAGGATGACGTCCATTCCCCAGTTGTCGCAGTACCAGTCGTTTTCGCAGGGGTAGGGGACATACGGCGTCGACGATGTGGTGCTGCCACCACCGCGCACATCGCCTTGTGCGCACAAGGTGGTGCCGTTGGCGTTCACGCAGTCGGCGACGGAGGGCGGTGCCGCGGTCAGGCTCAATGCGGGCAGGGCTGCCACCAGGGCGGCCGAGAGATAGGGCCGGATCATGCGCACCGTCATTACCTCCGCACTCAGAGGAGCTGATCGCCGGCTGACCTATAGGCTGATCAGCGGCATCCCGGGCTCGGTGAGGTGAGTGTAGTTCCGATCACGGCCCGTGAGAGTGCAAACGGGTTGCGAGAGCGCTGCGCGGAGGGTGTCGGTTTGACCCTTAGCCCGCTGGTCACGTAGCCTTGAGCAGTTGTCGCGAGGCTTCCGGCCCGCGGCATGTGGCCCAGTGGAACAACCGAGCGGGCCCACCCCACGATCCAGATGCGTCAGCCGACCTGGTTGCGCGCGTCCGAACAGCAGAGCAGAGGTAGACGCAACGATGGCGACCTACGCAATCGTCAAGACCGGCGGCAAGCAGTACAAGGTTGCCGTTGGTGACCTGGTCAAGGTCGAGAAGATCGAGTCGGAGCCCGGCTCCTCGGTGCAGCTGCCCGTCGCCCTGGTCGTGGACGGCGCCACCGTCACCACCGATGCCGACAAGCTGGCCAAGGTCTCGGTGACCGGCGAGATCGTCGAGCACACCAAGGGCCCGAAGATCCGCATCCACAAGTTCAAGAACAAGACCGGCTACCACAAGCGGCAGGGTCACCGTCAGCGGCTGACCGTGCTCAAGGTCACCGGAATCAAGTAGGAGCGTCTGACACATGGCACACAAGAAGGGCGCGTCCAGCTCGCGCAACGGTCGTGACTCCGCCGCACAGCGGCTTGGCGTCAAGCGGTTCGGTGGCCAGCTCGTCAAGGCCGGCGAGATCCTGGTCCGTCAGCGCGGCACCCACTTCCACCCGGGCGTGAATGTCGGGCGTGGCGGCGATGACACCCTGTTCGCGACCTCTGCGGGCACCGTCGAGTTCGGCGCTCGCCGCGGTCGCCGGGTCGTCAACATCCTCCCGGTCGACGCTTAATTGGTGTTCTGTGTTCGGTGTATGACCGGACGCAGAACAGTGTGAAGGAGGCTTCATGCCTCGTTTTGTTGACCGCGTTGTCATCCATGCCAAGGCAGGTACCGGTGGTCACGGCTGTGCTTCGGTGCACCGTGAGAAGTTCAAACCACTCGGCGGGCCCGACGGTGGTAACGGCGGTCGCGGCGGCAGCGTGATTCTGGAAGTGGACCCGCAGGTGCATACCCTGCTGGACTTCCACTTTCATCCGCACGTGCAGGCACCCAACGGATCGCAGGGCATGGGTGGCCACCGCAGCGGCGCCAACGGCGACGACCTGATTCTCAAGGTGCCCGACGGCACCGTGGTGCTCGACGATGACGGCCGTATCCTCGCGGACTTGGTCGGGGCCGGTACACGTTTCGACGCGGTCGCTGGTGGCCGGGGCGGATTGGGAAACGCCGCATTGGCGTCCCGCGCCCGGAAGGCCCCCGGATTTGCCCTGCTCGGTGAGGCCGGTGCCGAAGCCGATCTCACCCTCGAACTGAAAACCGTCGCCGACGTCGGGCTGGTCGGATTTCCGTCGGCCGGTAAGTCCTCGCTGGTCTCGGTCCTTTCGGCGGCCAAGCCAAAGATCGCCGACTATCCGTTCACGACATTGGTGCCCAACCTGGGCGTGGTCACCACCGGCGAGCACTCCTTTGTGATGGCCGATGTCCCCGGCTTGATTCCCGGCGCTGCCGACGGGCGCGGACTGGGTCTGGAGTTCCTGCGGCACATCGAGCGCTGCGCGGTGCTGGTTCACGTCGTCGACTGCGCGACACTGGAACCGGGCCGTGACCCCGTCTCCGATATCGACGCCCTGGAAAATGAATTGGCGCGGTACCAGCCGACGTTGCAAGCTGATTCTGTGCTGGGTGATCTGGCCGACCGGCCTCGCGCGGTGGTGCTCAACAAGGTTGACGTGCCCGAAGCTGCTGAGCTTGCCGACTTCGTCACCGAAGAGGTCTCCAAGCGTGGTTGGCCGGTGTTCAAGGTGTCCACGCTGACCCGTGATGGATTGCGTCCGTTGACCTTCGCGCTGTGGGAGATGATCGAGGCGGCCCGTGCGGCACAGCCCGCGCCGGTGAAGACCCGCCCCGTCATTCGGCCTATCCCGGTCGACGAGAGTGGCTTCTCGGTGACTCCCGACCCGCAGAACCCCGGTGGGTTCGTGGTCCGCGGAGTGCGTCCCGAGCGTTGGATCCGTCAGACCAACTTCGAAAACGACGAGGCCGTCGGCTATCTCGGTGACCGGCTGGCACGCCTGGGAGTGGAAGACAAGCTGCTCAAGCTGGGGGCACAGCCCGGCTGCGCGGTGACCATCGGCGATATGACCTTTGACTGGGAGCCACAGACCCCGGCGGGTGTCGATGTGACCATGAGTGGGCGCGGCACCGATGCCCGTATCGACAAGACCGACCGTGTGGGCGCGGCCGAGCGCCGACAGGCCCGGAGGGTACGCCGCGGGCAGGTGGAGCCGGAGTGACCACAGGTGTGCACGCGCGCCAGGCAATTCAGGCGGCACGCACCGTCGTGGTGAAGGTCGGCACCGCTGCCCTCACCGATGCGACCGGAACATTCAGTGCCGACCGGATGGAATACCTCGTCGAGGCCATCGAGGGCCGGATGAAGGCCGGATCCGATGTGGTGATCGTTTCTTCGGGAGCCATAGCGGCCGGCATGGTTCCGCTTGGACTGACCAAGCGCCCAACAGATCTGGCGACCAAACAGGCGGCGGCCAGCGCGGGACAGGTTGCGCTCATCAGTGCCTGGAGCGCGGCGTTCGCGCGCTATCAGCGCACCGTGGGCCAGGTGCTGTTGACGGCACACGACATTTCGATGCGCGTGCATCACACCAACGCGCAGCGCACGCTCGACAAGCTGCGCGCGCTGCACGCGGTCGCTGTCGTGAACGAGAACGACACCGTGGCCACCAACGAGATTCGCTTCGGTGACAACGATCGGCTGTCGGCGCTCGTCGCCCATCTCGTGGGTGCCGACGCGCTCATCTTGCTCTCCGATATCGACGGGCTTTACGACTCTGATCCTCGAAAGGGGAACGCCCGCTTCATTTCTGAGGTAGCCGATCCGGAAGATCTGGACGGTGTGATCGCCGGGCCGGGTGGTTCCCGTGGCACCGGCGGAATGGCCTCGAAACTTTCCTCGGCGTTACTGGCCGCCGACGCCGGTGTCCCGGTGCTGCTGGCTTCGGCGACCGAGGCGGCGGCCGCGTTGGGCGACGGCTCCTGCGGAACGGTCTTCGCCGCGCGACCGCAACGCATGTCGTCGCGCAAGTTCTGGGTGCGGTACGCGGCCGAGGCGACCGGATCGCTGACCCTGGACGAGGGCGCCGTGCGTGCGGTGGTGGCCTCACGACGTTCGTTGCTGCCCGCCGGGATCACCGAGGTATCCGGGCGTTTCCACGGCGGCGATGTCGTCGAACTTCGCGATGCTGAGGGCGCCATGGTCGGCCGTGGCGTGGTGGCCTATGACGCGGCCGAATTGGCGACCATGCTGGGCCGATCCAGCGGTGAGCTGCCCGAGGACCTGCGGCGCCCGGCAGTACACGCCGACGACCTCGTCACCTGAGCGCTTCGCGCATTTGCTCCAAAGAGTGGCGCATTGCAACCGCGCCTGATAGAACTTGTCAGCTGGTTCACAGCTTGGGGAGGCTATCGATGGCTAGGCGATTCACCGGATTCGTGAGTGCGGTGGCACTCGTGCTTGGAGTGCTGAGCCCGCCGGCAGTGGCCGCCGCGACATCGACGGACGAAAGCCAGATCCGGCAGGTTGTCGCCGCCGAGCTGACCGCGCTGCGGGCGCTCGATCCTGCCGCCTACGCGCAGAGTTTCTGCGCCGAGCACCGCGACGCATACGAAGCGTGGATGCAACGCAACATCACGCCGCCGCCTTTTGAGGACCTTGAGGGCGCCAACTCGAAGCGTCTGACGTCGGTGCTGCGCAAGAACTTCCCGTCGGTGTCGGATGCCGCGATCAATGCTTTCGTCGACGCCGTCGCCGACGGCGACCGCGACGCGTATCTCCGGACGTGGCTGGGGATTCTTCGGGAAGAGTTCTCCCACTACTCCTATCGGGTGCGACAGGTGGAGATCACCGGCGACCAGGCGGACGTGACGGTTCAAGCCAGATTGGGCAGGGCCTCGGGCACGGTCCAATGGCAGTTCCTTCGCGAGGACGGCGACTGGAAGGACTGCACGGCGCCTCCTGTCGAATCCGACTCGGCGGTGCCGTCATTGAAGGGCGAAGCGCCCCAAGGGCTTCTCGGTGCGATCGACGATGTGCGTGCCGCGGGATAGGGACCAGAAAATTCCAGATCGGAGGACAATGATCGTGTCAAGGAGCGTCTTCACATGGTTGGCCGCGTTTTTCGTAGCCATCGGGCTGGTCGCACAGACCGCGGTCGCAAGTGCCGCGCCGGCCGATGAGACCGAGATCCGGGATGTCACCGCCGGACGGCTTTCGGCATTGCAGGCGGTAGATGCGATCCAGTACGCGTCGTTCTTCTGCGCCGATGTCCGGGACAAGATCGAATCGGATTGGGAGCAGTCCTTCACCCCGCCGGAGGTCGGCCGGTTGGAGGGGGCCAACCTCAAGAAGCTGCGCGCGAAGGTTCACGAGGTGTTCCCGCTCGCCTCGGATACCGCCGTCGAGGACTTTGTGACCGCGGTGGACAACCAGGACCAGCAGGCGTTGTCGGCGGCCTGGCACCGCTTCTGGGTGGAGACTTTCGCGCACCTGACCTTCAAGGTCAGCAAGGTGACGGTGACCGGCGATACCGCCAAGGCGACCATCGCGTTCCGTAACACCGTTGGACGCGGGAACGAGCCGAGGAAGTTCGTGCACGAGGACGGCTTCTGGAAGGACTGCACACCCGAAGCGACGCAGACTGAGACTGCGATCGGTAACGATGAGCCTCTGCTGGAGGCTCTAACCGGCGCCGAGGGCTAAGAAGCTCCCGCTCGGTCGGGGCGCCCATGAGCACGATCCGCGCACCGTATTCACTGGTAAGTTTGCTCGGTGAGGGTGCACGAGCTGATCTGTACTGATAGAAATTAGCTCGGAGACGAGTGGGCGATACGAGCGAGGGTTGTCATGGTTTGCCGGAGATGGACCGGAGCGGTGCTGTTGGTGGCACTGTTGTTCGGTGGTGTGGGGTGTACGCAAACGGTGGACGGAGACGGTCAGCCCAACGCTGAGGCGCTCGCGACCGCGCGCGACGAGAATCAGATCAAGGCGCTGATTGCGCAGCAGAACACCTACACCGCCAGCTTTGACTTCGCGAAGCTGGCCGAGACCAAGTGCGCCAAGTATCGGGATGCGACCGCCCAGAGCGGACCGCCCATCCCGCCCATGAGCGAAATCGCACCGCCTGAGATCGCCACGGTGCCCGGTGCGGGGGATGCGTTGCGGGGGTTGCTGGCCCAGAAGTTCCCGACGGTGCCGCAAGATGTCATCAACGCAGTGGTCGACAGCCTCGTCGCCCAGGATGAGCAGGCCTATCAAGCGGCGATGCGCAATCTGCTGAAATCGCTCATCACCGTCAAGGTCACCGATGTCCAGAACATCGAAGTCAAGGGCGACCAGGCCACCGCGGACATCACGATCACCACCACCTCCGGGAACAAGACACCTTCCGAGGAGAAGCAGACCGTCAAGTACGTCAAGGAAGACGGAAAGTGGCTGGACTGCGCGCCGCCGACCGGCGGTGCCTAGCCCACACGTAACGGACCCGGTGTCCTGCGGCGATAACGTCATGAAGTACTGCCAACCAGGGGAGGGAACCGTGAAGCGCACGCTCGTCGTCACCGCAGCGGCTGCCGCACTGGCAACTTTCGTCGTTCCCATTGCCGATGCGGCACCCAACCGCGACGCGGTGACAGAACATGTGCGGGCCTGGGAAAAGGCCTACAACGATGTCGACACCAACAAGATCGGTGACCTGACCTGCGATAAGTATCGCGATCGCGAAATGGCGAACAACGAGTCGCGAATCCCCACCTGGGACGACTTCGTCAAGCCGTCGGACCTGTACGCCAAGTTCCCCAAGCTCTCGCAAGGGACTCTCGACCAATTGCTCGACGCCGCCAAGCGCAAGGACGCCGCCGCCTTCCGGCAGGCATCGGTGCAGGTAGTGCGCGAGAACGCGCACCTGACAGTCACCAACATCGACAAGATCAACGTCATCGAGGCCAAGAACGCGACGGCGACGGTGACCACGTCGTCGGTGTGGGGCAACGACGCGCCCAAGACCGCCACCTCCGACTGGTACCTGACCTACGAGCGTGACGCCTGGCGCTACTGCAACCCCGTGCTGACGGTCCGCTGACTCAGGCTCCTTTGAGCGACAGCTCGATCCTGGCGGCCGACGGCGCGCAGTTCCCGGCGCCCGACCGCAGGGTCGCAAGTGCACCGGCGACATTGGCCCGGCGCAGTGCCGTCTCGGCTCCGTGCGGCCACCAGGCCGCCAGCACACCGGCGAACACATCGCCGGCGCCGGTAGTGTCCAGGGGGCGCACCGGATACGACGGAACCGTGATCTCACCCTGAGGGCTGCGGTAGCGCGATCCCTCGTCGCCCAGCGTGGTCACCAGGTGCCGCGACGGGTACAGCCAGGATTTGGCCTCGGTCTCGTTGACGACGACCACGCTCGCGCGAAAGGCCAGCTCGGCCAGGTCCGGTGAGCGCACGGGGGCTGGCGAGGCGTTGAGTACGAATTGCTTTCCGGCCTCGGCGGCCCACCGCGCCGCGGTCAGCGCGACCTGCACCGGGATCTCCAGCTGGCACAGCAACACATCGTGCGAACAGATGATGTCCTTGTGCAGCTTCTCGTCCAAGGTGAACGCGCTGTTGGCGCCGGGGGCCACCACGATGCTGTTCTCGCCGGAGTCCTCCACGGTGATGGCGGCCATTCCGCTGGGCCCGTCGACTTCGACGAGCCCGTCGAGGCCAATGTTGTTGTCTGCCAGGTGAGATCGCAGCATCGGTGCGGCACCGTCAGAGCCCACTGCGCCGATGAACTGCACCGAGGCGCCCGCGCGAGCCGCGGCAACGGCTTGATTGGCGCCCTTACCGCCCGGAGCGGGCAAGGCCGACGTCGCCAGCACCGTCGCGCCCGGGGCGGGCAGCTCCTCCACCCGCAACGTCAAATCCATGTTGACGCTGCCGAGGACACATACCGTGGCTAACTCAGTCACCCGACTAGGCTAGTCCTGGCGCAGCTACATTTCGGGCACCCGGATACCCTGACACGATGAGCGTTTCAACCAACGAGTTGGCCGCACCCACGGCGGACGTCTCCGGCGTCGCCACGGATCTGCGCGCGGACGTTCATGATGCCGCCCGGCGGGCACGGGTCGCGGCCCGCGACCTGGCCAGGCTGACCGCCGATACGAAGAATTCCGCACTGCTGGCGGCGGCCGACGCGATCGTGGGCGCCACCGCCTCGATCATCGCGGCCAATGCCGATGACCTGCGGCGCGCACGCGATGCCGGTATCGGTGAGGCCATGCTTGATCGGCTCGCGCTGGACGATCGCCGGATCGTCGGTATTGCCGAGGGACTGCGTCAGGTCGCGGGCCTGCCGGACCCCGTCGGCGAGGTGCTGCGGGGCTCCACCCGGCCCAATGGATTGCGGCTGCGTCAGGTCAGAGTGCCGCTCGGGGTGGTCGGCATGGTCTACGAAGGGCGCCCGAACGTCACGGTCGACGCATTCGGCTTGACGCTCAAGTCGGGCAACGCGGTGCTGCTGCGTGGCAGCTCCTCGGCCGCAACCTCCAATACCGAACTCGTGCGGGTGCTGCGTGAATCGCTGATCGCCAGTGGGCTGCCCGCCGATACCGTGCAGCTGCTCGACAGCCGGGACCGGGCGACGGTGACCCACCTCATCCAGGCCCGCGGCCTTGTCGACGTGGTGATTCCGCGCGGCGGAGCGGGTCTCATCGATGCCGTGGTCCGTGACGCGCAGGTGCCCACCATCGAAACCGGGGTCGGCAACTGCCACGTGTACGTGCATGCCGATGCCGATCTCGACCTGGCCGAGCGCATCCTGTTGAACTCCAAGACCCGTCGGCCCAGCGTGTGCAACGCCGCGGAGACGCTTCTGATCGACCGGACCATCGCCGAGGTCGCGGTGCCGCGACTGGTCGGCGCACTGCAGGCCGCCGGGGTCACGGTTCACGCCGATCTTGCGGTACCGGGTGTCGTTCCGGTGACGGCGGAGGACTTCGACACCGAATACCTGTCCCTGGATATCGCGGCCGCCGTCGTCGATGACCTTGACGCTGCGATCCGTCACATCGAGCGGCATTCCAGCGGCCACACAGATGCCATCGTCACCGCGAATCTTGGTGCGGCCCAGGAGTTCACCGACCGTGTCGATAGCGCGGCCGTGATGGTCAACGCCTCCACCGCG
Organism: Mycobacteroides chelonae; assembly: GCF_016767715.1. NCBI lineage: Bacteria > Bacillati > Actinomycetota > Actinomycetes > Mycobacteriales > Mycobacteriaceae > Mycobacteroides > Mycobacteroides chelonae. The sequence goes on from NZ_CP050145.1 coordinate 1,696,357, forward strand.
TTCACCGATGGCGAGCAGTTCGGGTTCGGTGCCGAGATCGGCATCTCCACCCAGAAGTTGCATGCCCGTGGCCCCATGGGGCTGCCCGAACTGACCACCACCAAGTGGATCGTCCTCGGAGACGGTCAGATCCGCCCCGCCTAACACCTGGAGTACGAGTGGACCGAACGCAGACCGCGCCGATGTTCAGCAGCATCGACGACGTGACCGCCCGGCTGGCCGAGACCGGATACCTTGCCGACACTGCCACGGCGACAGCGGTATTCCTTGCCGACCGGCTCGGCAAGCCCCTCCTGGTGGAGGGCCCCGCGGGTGTCGGCAAGACCGAATTGGCCAGGGCGGTGGCACAAACCACCGGCTCGGGTCTGGTACGTCTGCAGTGCTACGAGGGTGTCGACGAGGCACGTGCCCTGTACGAGTGGAACCACGCCAAGCAGATTCTGCGTATCCAGGCCGGATCCGGTGACTGGGATGAGACCAAGACCGATGTCTTCGCCGAGGAGTTCCTGCTTTCACGGCCGCTGTTGACGGCGATCCGCCGCGAGGATCCGACGGTTCTGCTCATCGACGAGACCGACAAGGCCGATATCGAAGTCGAGGGCCTGCTCTTGGAGGTGCTCAGCGACTTCGCCGTCACGGTTCCCGAACTGGGCACCATCAAGGCCAGCAGGCAGCCCTTCGTGCTGCTGACCTCCAACGCCACCCGCGAGCTTTCCGAGGCCCTCAAGCGGCGCTGCTTGTTCCTGCATATCGACTTTCCCGATGCCGAACTGGAGCGGCGCATCCTGCTCAAGAGGGTGCCCGAGCTGCCGGCCGCGCTGGCCGAGGAGCTGGTGCGCATCATCGGTGTGCTGCGCAACATGCAGCTCAAGAAGGTCCCCTCGGTGGCCGAGACCATCGACTGGGGGCGCACCATCTTGGCGCTCGGCCTGGACACCCTCGACGACGCCGTCATCGCGTCGACGCTCGGTGTGATTCTCAAACATCACTCCGACCAGCAGCGGGCCGCGGGAGAGCTGAGGCTGAACTGATGAGCGCTCGAGCGAAGAAGAGACGGCACTAATGCCCGCGCGTAAGCCCGCGAAGGTGGTGCTGCCCCTGGCGCCGCACGGTCTGCCGGGGCATCTGGTGGGTTTCGTGGAAGCGTTACGCGAACAAGGCATCTCGGTGGGTCCGTCGGAGACGGTGGACGCGGGCCGAGTCATGACGGTGCTGGGGCTGCAGAGCCGCACGGAACTGCGCGAAGGGCTGGCATGTGCGGTGCTGCGCCGCGCCGATCACCGGCCCACATTCGATGTGTTGTTCGACCTGTGGTTCCCGCCCGCGCTCGGTGCCCGTTTCGTCGAGGTCGACGACGACAGCGTTGATATTCAGGACATCGATCAGGTGCGTGATCAGCTCGTGGACCTGTTGGCCTCCGATGCCGGCGACCTGCCACTGAATTCGTTGATCGCGCAGATCGTGGAGGCCTACGGCAAGTACAACTCCACCCGGGGAACGTCGTACTCGGCGTACCAGGCCATGAAGTCGCTGTCCCTGGACCAGATCGAGGCCAAGCTGCTGCTGGGCCTGCTCGGCAGTGGCGACGATGCATCACCCTCGGATGAAGCCGTCGCGAAAGCGATTGCCAAACAACGTATCTCGAAGGTGCGTCAGCTCGTCGAGGCGGAGACCAAGCGTCGCACCGCCGAACAGCTGGGGCGCGAGCGCGTGACCGCATACGGGGTGCCGCAACTGGCCGAGAACGTGGAGTTCCTGCGTGCTTCGGGGGAGCAGCTGCGCAACATGCGCCGAGTGGTGCACCCGTTGGCACGGATGCTGGCCAGCCGGCTGGCGGCACGGCGCCGGCGTGCGCACACCGGTCAGATCGATCTGCGTCGCACGCTGCGTAAGTCCATGTCCACCGGCGGTGTGCCCATCGATGTCGTGCAGAAGAAGCCACGCCCGGCGCGGCCCGAGCTGGTAGTGCTGTGCGATGTGTCCGGGTCGGTGGCAGGGTTTTCGCATTTCACGCTGCTTCTTGTGCACGCATTGCGTCAGCAGTTCTCGCGGGTGCGCGTCTTCGCGTTCATCGACACCACCGACGAGGTGACCCACCTGTTCACGCCCGATACCGACCTGGCCGAGGCCATTGTGCGGATCACCCGGGAGGCCCAGGTGTTCACCGGCGACGGGCATAGCGACTATGGGCACGCGTTCAAGACGTTTGTCGAGAAGTTCCCGACGGTCCTTTCCCCGCGCAGTGCGTTGCTCATCCTGGGGGACGCACGCACCAACTACCGCAATCCGGCCGTCGAGGTGCTCTCGACGATGGTTTCTTCCAGCCGGCACGCCCATTGGCTCAACCCCGAGCCCAAGAACCACTGGGGAACCGGTGATTCGGCCGCCACGCGGTACCAGGACGCCATCGCCATGCACGAATGCCGATCGGCCAAGCAGCTGGCCACGGTGATCGACAACCTGCTGCCGGTCTAGCTCCGGTCGTTGGTCCAGTAAGCTGGCAATTCGTGCAATCTGACCCCGACGTTCCTGGCGCAAGCGGCTCAGTGCAGCGGCGCCGGCTCGGGGTGATGGGCGGGACATTCGATCCCATCCACAATGGTCACTTGGTTGCCGCCAGCGAGGTCGCCGACCGATTCGAGCTCGACGAGGTCATCTTCGTGCCGACGGGTCAGCCGTGGCAGAAGCAGGGGCGCAAGGTCAGCGCCGCCGAGCACCGGTATCTGATGACCGTTATCGCCACGGCGTCGAATCCGCGGTTCACCGTCAGCCGGGCCGATATCGACCGGGGCGGCGCGACCTACACCGTCGATACGCTCGTCGATCTGCGTGACGCGCATCCCGATGCGGACCTGTACTTCATCACCGGTGCGGATGCGTTGGCATCGATCCTGTCGTGGGAGAACTGGGAGCAGCTGTTCACCTTGGCCAAGTTCATCGGGGTCAGTCGGCCAGGGTACGAACTGAGCTCCGATCACATCGCCCATGCCGAGCTGCCGCCCGACGGGCTCTCGCTCGTCGAGGTGCCCGCGCTCGCCATTTCGTCGACCGACTGCAGAATCCGGGCTGGGCAGGCTCGCCCGATCTGGTACCTGGTGCCCGACGGCGTGGTGCAGTACGTCGCCAAACATCGCCTTTACGGCGGAAACAAGGAAGATCGAGGAGTCCACGCATGACCGCCGCAACAGACGCCGTTGAGCTGGCGACGCTGGCCGCACAGGCCGCCGCCTCCAAGCTCGCCACCGACGTCGTCGTCATAGACGTCTCCGAACAGTTGGTCATCACCGACTGTTTCGTCATCGCATCCGCCTCCAACGAGCGTCAGGTGAACGCGATCGTCGACCAGGTCGAGGAGGTGCTGCGTCGGGCCGGACAGAAGCCGGTGCGCCGCGAAGGTGGCCGCGAGGGGCGCTGGACACTTCTGGACTATGTGGACGTGGTGGTGCATGTCCAGCATGAAGACGAACGTAATTACTATGCACTGGAACGGCTTTGGCGTGACTGCCCGACCATTGCGGTGGACCTGGACGCGTTGCCGGCGGATCTTTCCGTCGATGGCGACGCCGATGCGGAGGACGGCGCATGATCCGCCGGTTGGTGTTACTGCGGCACGGGCAAACGACCTTCAACGCCGATAGCCGAATGCAGGGGCAGCTGGATACCGGGCTGTCGGATCTGGGCCGGGCGCAGGCAGTGGCTGCGGCCGAGGTGCTGGCCAAGAGGCTCCCGCTGGTGATTGTGTCCTCGGATCTGCAGCGGGCGTACGACACCGCGACTGCCCTCGCGGACCGCTGCCATGTGGGGGTATCCGTCGATGAGCGGCTGCGCGAAACACATCTCGGCGATTGGCAGGGCCTGACCCATCACGAGGTCGACGCCATTGCCCCCGGTGCCCGGGCCGAGTGGCGCGATGACGCGACGCTGGCTCCGCACGGCGGCGAGAGCCGCATCGATGTGGCCAATCGCAGCGTACCCCTGGTCGCCGAACTTGTTGAGTCGGTGACGGAATGGGGAACAGACGAGCGCGATCACCCGGTGGTTCTTGTCGCTCACGGTGGTCTGATCGCTGCGCTGACCGCCGCACTGCTGCGGCTGGACGTCAGCAATTGGCCGGTGCTCGGCGGGATGGGCAATGCGAGCTGGGTTCAGCTGGGCGGACATTCGGCCGACGGCGCCGGATTCGAGGACATCCGGTGGCGCCTGGATGTGTGGAACGCCTCGGCGCAGGTGACCAATGACGTCCTCTGAGGAAGGTGCAGGGCGTAAGAAGCTACTGATCTTCGCGGACTCGTTGTCCTATTACGGGCCCACCGGGGGCCTACCCGCGGATGACCCCAGAATTTGGCCCAATATCGTTGGGCGGTATCTCGATTGGGATGTCGAACTGATCGCGCGCATCGGCTGGACCTGCCGGGACGTGTGGTGGGCGGCCATCCAGGACCCACGCGCGTGGGCGGCGGTCCCGCATGCCGGGGCCGTCATCTTTGCGACCAGCGGCATGGATTCCCTGCCCTCCCCGCTCCCGACGGCGCTGCGCGAGTCGATCAGACTGATCCGTCCACCGCGGCTGCGGAGCTGGGTCCGTGACGGTTATGGCTGGTTGCAGCCGCGGCTTTCACCGATCGCGCGGGTGGCGCTGCCACCCAAGCTCACCGTGGAGTATCTCGAAAAGACCCGTGGTGCACTCGATTTTAATCGCCCCGGGCTGCCCATGATCGCCTCGCTGCCATCGGTGCACATCGCCGAGTCGTACGGTCGTGTGCACTCCGGCAGGGAAGCCACCGCGACCGCGATCCAGACCTGGGCGGCCGAACACGAGCTGCCCGTGGTGGACCTCAAGGAGGCCGTCGGCGAGGAGATCTTCTCAGGCCGGGGAAACCCGGACGGGATCCACTGGAACTTTGTCGCACATGAGCGCGTTGCCGAATTGATGATCAACGCATTACGGAGTGTGCTGCCCGAGCTTGGGGTTCGGTGACCCATGCCGGTCGTGGTGGTGACGGATTCAGGGGCGCGACTGCAGCCGCAAGATGCCGGCATGCTGGGTATTCGGCTAGTGCCGTTGCACGTGTTGACCGGTGAGCAGGATCTGCGCGACGGTGTGGATCCGATCCCCGCCTCGGTGTACGAGAAGGGCCGTGCCACCACCGCTGGCGCCTCGCCCGCCGAGCTCAGCGAGGTGTATCGGCAGGCCTTGATCGACAGCGGCGGTGACGGCGTCGTCGCGGTCCATCTGTCCGGCAGACTGTCCAGCACATTCGAGGCTGCCGAACATGCCGCCCGTGAGTACGGCGATCGCGTGCATGTCGTTGATTCGCGGTCGGCCGCGATGGGCAGTGGTTTCGTCGCGCTGGCCGCGGCGCGGGCCGCGGCGGCCGGTGCCGATCTGAGTGCGGCATACCAGGCGGCACGGGATGCGGTCGGGCGCAGTCGATGCGTCATGGTGGTGCACAAGCTGGATCATCTGCGGCGTAGCGGGCGTATCAGCGCCACCTCGTCGTGGTTGGGCACCGCGCTGGCGCTCAAGCCGGTGCTGCAGATCGACGATGACGGCAAGCTGGTGCTGGCGCAGCGTGTTCGCACCGCCACCAAGGCGATCGGGGCGATGGTCGACAACATCGTCGAGTTCGTGGGGGAGCGCCGTGTCTCGGTGACGATCCACCATGTCGACAACACCGAAACCGCGGAGAAGGTCAACGAGCTGGTGTGCTCGCGATTGCTCACCGCTCATGATCCGGTGATCTCGGAGATGGGGCCGGTGCTGGCGGTGCATGTGGGCCCTGGTGCCGTCGGGGTGTGCGCCGAACCTGTGGATTGACGCCGTCCGGTTTCCACAGTTCCGTATTCATCCACAGATCACGCGTCGTCCCTGGCCGGATGCATGGGCGCTTTCTAGCGTCGAGATATGGATTCCGAGCTGCTGCACCGACGCCTCGCACCGCCCGGGCGCGAGCCCGATGAGGATGACGACGACGTGGGGGCGGCGACAGGTGCGGAACCGGATTCCGCGTTGCGTTGGCTTCCGGATTCACTGACGACAGACGGTGCGCGGAGTTGGCTGGAGTCCGTCCGTACCGACCCTGGTCGTGCCGGGGTCGTCGCCCTGGGCGCGATCGGCGTGCTGGCAGTGCTGGTCACCGTCTTCACCGTGATGCGTCAGCCGCCGCCTCCGGTGAGTGCACATCTGCCTCCGGTGCAACCGGTTTCATCGAGTTCTGTGTCGGCACCTAGTTCGTTGGTCATCAGTGTGGCCGGTTTGGTGACAAGACCGGGCCTGGTCACGTTGACCAGCGGCGCACGGGTCGCCGACGCGGTGACGGCGGCCGGCGGGGCGGCCAACGGCGCCGATATCGTGACGCTGAACATGGCTCGGCCGGTTGCCGATGGCGACCAGATAGTGGTCGGCCTGGCCCCGGCAGCAGGTCAGCCCGCGGGGATGGCGAGTTCCATCATCGCCGCCGGGCAATCGCCATCTGCCGGTAGCGCAGCCAGCGGGGCGGCACCGCCGGGGCGGGTAAACCTCAACACGGCAACGGAATCCGAGCTGGATGAGTTGCCCGGCGTGGGGCCGGTCATGGCGGCGTCGATTGTGCGGTGGCGATCCGAGCATGGCAAGTTCACCAGCATCGACCAGCTCTCGGAAGTAGACGGGATAGGCCCCTCGCGTCTGGACAAGCTGCGCGCCCTCGTCGTGCTGTGACTCAAACCAATCCGGTGAACGAGGTTCAGCCCGAAGACACTGTCCTGGATCTGCGGCTGGTACCTCCCGCGCTCGCCGCTTGGGCGGCGACCGCCGCGGGAATCATGTGGCCAATAGGGTATTTCAGTGCTGCCGTACTGGGAGTCGGGGCACTCGCGGTGCACGTGTCCCGCCACCGCCTGAACAAGGCCTTCGCCGGTGCGGCGCTCGTCGTCCTGGTTGCCGGTGTTGGATTCTCGGTGGCCGCGGGCATACGGCGCGACGGAGTGCAGAGCCATCCTTTGCGCTCGCGCGTGGGAGATGTTGTGGCGGTGCAGTTGCGGGTCTCCGATGACCCGAGGTCGATCGCCGGGGGCCGGGCGATGCTGCGCGCCGACCTTGTCGCACTGGGGGATCCCGCACTGCCGAGCGCCGGGCCCGTGATCGTCTTCGGGTCGGTGTCGCTACTGGGTGCGATGGCCGTCGGTGACACCGTACAGCTGCGTGCGGTGGTCACGCGCCCCACCCGCCGTGACCTGACTGTCGCGATGCTCAACGCCACGGGAGAGCCTAGGATTATCGATCGCTCACCAATTCATGGGGCGGCCAATGGTGTTCGCGATCGATTTGTCGAGGTGGCACGAACTGTACTGCCCGCCGACCAAGCCGCATTGCTGCCGGCTCTCGTGCTCGGGGACACCGGTGCGCTCGACGCGGGCACCGTGGCGATGTTCCGGACATCGGGACTCACCCATCTGATGGCGGTATCCGGGGCCAACGTGTCAATCGTGTGCGGGGCCATGTTGCTGCTGGGACGGCTGATCGGGCTGCGTGCCTCGGTGGTGTTGGCGGGGCTCGTCCTGGTTGGCTTCGTCATCCTCGTCAGGCCCTCACCGAGTGTGTTGCGTGCCGCGGTAATGGGCGCCATCGGGCTGCTCGGCGTGTTGACCGCGCGGCGCCGACAAGCGATACCCGCCTTGGCGGCAACGACTTTGATTCTGCTGACCATGTCACCCGGTCTTGCCGTCGATATCGGTTTTGCCCTGTCGGTGGTCGCCACGGCCGCATTGGTGGTGTTGGCGCCGCGCTGGTCGCTACGTCTGACCGCGCGGGGCTGGCCCAAGCCCTTGGCCGACGCGTTGTGCATCGCGGTGGCCGCACAGGTGGTTACCGCACCGCTGATCGCCGCGATATCGGGAAGTGTCAGCGTGGCGTCCATCGCGGCGAATCTGGTCGCCGGGTGCGTGATCGCGCCCATCACCATCCTCGGCACCGCAGCTGCGGGGCTTGCCGTCATCTCACCGCCGACCGCAGGTGTGCTGCTGCGGTTCTGTGGCCCGGAACTATGGTGGCTGCTGCGCGTCGCCGATTACGCGGCCGCGGGTGGATCGACGGCGATTCCGGTGCCCTCGGGAGCGGTTGGCTTCATTATGATTGCTGTGCTGCTTGGTATTTCGGTATGGCTGTGGCGCCGAAGGTGGTTTCGAGCGTTGGCCTGGTCCGCAGCGCTGTGCGTATTCGCGTTGGTTATCTCGGCAAGATTGTCGGGTTGAGTAGTCGTCATTCGATCAGATCGTTGCGCGGCGGCCGGATGGACTCGTTACCGAGGGTGGCCAGAAGATCCCCCGGATCTCCATGCCAGGGGAGGGCCGACAGTTGTCGCACGCTACGTCGCCCGCCAAAGGCGCGGAGCGCCTCGAAGTCCGGAATCGAGAGGGTGAGTCTATCTGTGGCCGTGGCGGGTTCGCCGAGTTGTACGGAACCGGTCGTCGGGGTGTTCAGCATGAGAGTCAGTCCCCCGTTCTGTCGAGCCATTCCGTCGAATCTCATCATCAGGAATTCCAGGGTGACGGCGAAGACCGGATCCTCGGTGCGGTTGCCAGGTTGACCGAGTGCGCCGCGGATGTCGTGCTCATGGGTGAGGGAATCGAAGACGAGTTGGGCGGCTGGCGCTTCGAGTCCATCCTGGCCCACCCGCTCGATCACCGTGTCGATCGCCTCGCTCCAGAGATCGAGCAACTCATCGATAGTCTTACCTGCCAGGCGATCAACCTGCGCGCGGGTCCACGCCTCGGTACCTATACCTTCCAGATTGAACGACACGATGTCTTGCGCGAGTCCAGCGAGGTGAGCGAGCGTCTGGCGCACGGTCCAGGCCGGGCATGCGGGCACAGGCAGTTCGGCGATCTGGGCGCGCTCTCGAAGAAGTGCGTCAATACGTTGGTAGACAAGGCGGTACGCGGCGACCGCCTCACCACCCGGCCGTAGTGCCGGCGGCCGCTCGTCGGTGGGCACCGCGGGCTACGTCCCGGCAAGGACGAGTTGACGCTCGGGTGCCGTCGTTACGTGTGTGTCGTGACGACGCCAGCAGTGACGCAGTACCCGTACTAGGAACGCGGGCCGCCGCATCAACAACGGTGAATCGTGCATGTTGTTAACACGCAGAATCGTTTCGGTGATCTGAATGTCGTTGCGCGCTGCGATCATGACCCTGTCCGACCACCACGCCGTCAGCTTCCACAGCACGCGCTGGGTGAGGGGGATGTCGGCAGGCATTGCGGTGAACAGCGGTGCCGATAGCTTGTTGTGCTGCCACACCGTGTTGATGTGCCGACCGACGGTGCGGAAGTACCGGCGGGCCAGCTGGGCGTCGCCCTCGAAGAGGCAGTCCCGAAGCGCGACCGCTTCCAGCAGCGCCATGGTCATGCCCTGGCCCTTGATGGGGTCCAGACTGCAAATCGCGTCACCTATCACCAGCAGGCCCTCGGGGAACTGCTCCATCTGGTCGTAGCGTCGCCAGAGCGCCTCGCGGTACCTAAAGACGTGCACATCACCTATCGGTACCGCCGAGCGGATGGTGTCCAGGAGTCTTTCGGGCACGAATTGTGCTGCAAAAGAGATCATTTCATCGAAAGTGCTGGGCGGTTCGTCCAGATTGAACTTGCCCAGGGTCAGCATCACGGTGCCGTTCTCGCAGCGCGCAATGGCTCCGCCGTACGGGCGTCTGGGCGCCGGGTTGAAGAAGGTGAGCTTGTCCATGTCGGTGTCGTCGGAGACATGCAGCAGTTGGCTCGCGTACGTCACCGGTGATTCCGCGCGGACCGTGGCCGGCCGGGGGTAGCCGAGCCGATCGAGGAAGGTTTGGGTCCGCGGCGTGCGCCCGGTGGCATCGATTACCAGGTCCGAGATCAACGTCGTCACCAGGCCGGTGGATCGCCGCGCCACCCGAACGCCGGTCACGCGATGCCCTTCGGTCATCGGCTCGATGACGTCGTGGCCGTCCAGGAATTTCACGTTGTCCAGGCGTTGAACACGTTGCCGTACATGCATTTCCAGAAACGGTCGGGTCGCGAGGTAGAGCCGCAGTGTTTCTGGGTCGCGGAACTTCCCTGATCGAGGGAAGATCTCGCGAGATCCGATCAGCATCGTGATGCGTGACAGGTCACCCTCGTCGCACACCGTGGCGCCGTTGGTCTGGAGCTCGTCGCGGATTCCGGGAAACAACCGCTCCAGTCCTTGCGTGCCGGAGCTCATGAACATGTGAATGTGCCGCCCCTGGGGCACCCCGCTGCGTGCGGCGGCGGTCTTAAGGTCGTCGCGCTCGACCACGGTGACCATTTCGTACGACTCCGACAGCACCCTGGCTGCCAGTAGTCCGGCCATCCCGGCCCCGAGGACTACCGCGTGATCTCTGTGTTCCCGCTTGTCAGGTGTCATCGCCGATCCTTTCGTCCCGATGCACCCTACTCTTACTAACCTCTTAATTTCTTAGAAAAGCCTTAGATTTGAATGAGCCGGCCGTTAGCCACCGAACAGCAGGTACAGCCCGGTGAAGGTGTAGCCCACCATCACCAGCATCATCGCGAGCTGGCCCGTCACCTGGTGTTTCTTGGGCAGGACACGCAGCGCCCGGTCATGGGCGGCGACCACACCCGCGATGTGCCCGGCCAGTACGAATCCCACCTTGAGAGTGGAAAGCACCGCGGGGTGCATCGACAAGACGTAGGAGACGTCGACATCGGAGAGCCATCTGCGCCCGAGAGGGTCGGCGAGCCGCAGCAGCGTCTGCTGACCCCGCTCCACGAGATAAGTCAGATAGTGAGCGAACACGTATCCGATCACGATCGGGATCAATGAATGTGCCAGCAGGCCCGGCAGAGCGCGGCGAGTGGACGCATCGACGCCGCCGGTCGCGCGCGCGGCGAGCCAGAAGGTGGTGGCAACGGTGGCCACGAAGACCGCCAGCCCGACGGTTCGGATCGTCACGGCCGCAACTGTCGAGTCACCGGCGAGTTCGTCGACAAACGCGCGCCAGCCGGGCATGGCCGAGAAACTGTCGAACGCGGTCGAACCCAGCAGCACGGCGAGCACCGCCACGATGCCCGGCCGAATCGGCAGTGACGGCAGATGATCGAACGGATTGCCGACAGCGATGCGGCCATCGGCGTTGCGCCGCAACGGTGACAACCGCGAGGCCACCATGCTGTAGACCTCGAACGGATCGGCCCGCGCACACCAGCGGGTACCGCAGGCCAGCGCGCCGGCGAGGGTTATCGCCACGTATACCAGGAGCCAGATCTTCACCGCACCAAGCGATCCGGGGTCGGTACTGGCCAGCTCGAGCCAGACAAACATGTACAGACCCGCAGCCGCGGGCCAATATCCCCATCGCTGTGGGTAATCGGCGGGTGGCGGCCGGCGCGAGAACGGTAGTACTCGGTACACGGCGCGCACGGGTGACAGCACCCGCCAGGCGGGCCCGCACAGCAGCGACAGCGCGACCACGCCGACCCACAGCAGAACGTAGAAGACACCGGGCAGCGGATTCGTGGCGTCCTGTGGGCCGAGTGTCGCGGCCACGCCGATCCACGCGGTTGCCAGGAGCACCAGCGCGGTGCCGGCCCGGCGGGTGACCGGGCTATCGGCGGCGGCGGTGACCCAGTCGGGCAGCGGTCGCCCGGGCCGACTCGCGTCGAACCGGGGCTTTTTCCAGGCCAGTGCGACCACGGCGAAGGTGAACGTCAACGCCCACGCCGCGCCAATCAGTGCGTAGGAGTAGGGGATCGGAAGATCGGACGAACCGCCCAGTCCGTGGGCGAGTACCGCCGTCGACCGATCGGCCGTCACGGCTGGACGGAGATCGTCGCGATCGTCTTCTTGAGTTTGTGAAGTTCGACATCGACCTTTCCGGGCACACTGACGCTGAACTGGAACGTCTGGCCGCTCTTCGGCTCGATCTCGAAGCTGTGGTCGGGAGTCGAGTGAACGTGCAACTCGTCGGCGGTATCGCTGTCTACGCGGATCACGATGGGTTCGGCGACGCGCGTCTGCAGCGTGGCATTGGTTGGCGTGACGACTCCGTTCTTGATGGTGACGCTGACGGTCAGCGGTGCCGGCGGCGCACTGGAGTCGGTGGCCGGAGCCTTCGTCGAAGTGGTGCACCCGGCACACGCCAGCACTGCGATGGTGATCGCGGTCAGGGCTCTCATCGTCATCCTTGATTCCTCCTAATCGGGGTGTTCTTCCTCGCCGAGCGGATCGTCCTCGTCGGCCTGGCGCCGGTCTCGCATCGCCACCCAGATGACGACACCCGCCACCACAACCGCGGGTGCGAACGCGGGCAACGCCAACAGCAGTGAGTGGTCGGCCAGGTATTCGACGGTCATGGGCCGTGAGACACCGGCTCCTTGGGATCCGGAGTCGGCAATGCGTCACTGGCGCTGCGAGTTTCGGTGCCATTGATACGCCCGGCGCCCCAGCTCAAGGCGGCGATGAGCACCAGCGTGCAGAACAGCACCACCAGTGATGCCACGTTGAACAGCCACGAGGGATGGTTTTGGTTGCGTTCACGTTGCAGGATCGTCAGCTCCTGGGTGAACGGACGGGTGCTTGACGTCAACGCCGGTGTCTCCGGTGCGCCGATGCCGGGATCGGCGGGAAGGAAGATCGGCACCCCGGTCATGGTGGTGCCGTCCTGCACGCGCAGCAGCGTCTTCCACGACCCATACACCGGAATGGGCTGTGTCGAACGGTAGTGGCCCTCACTGATCTTCTGCAGCCTGTTGATGGCCAGACCATGATCATTGGCCAGGCCGCCCTGCCAGGACAGAATTGTCACCCATTCGGGATCGTCACTGATGAGGTCGCGCGGGTTGATCACTACGTCCGCCGACACCATCCGCTTACCGCCGTCGTTGGACAGTTCGCTCAATGTGATTGTCGCGGTGGCATGTTCGGGCACCTCGGTGCGCAGGCCGTTGGCCACCGCGGCACCCAGCGCCAGCACCGTCAGCACGACTGCCGTGATGCTCACCGATCGTTTCGGCAGCTTCTGGCCGGTGAGCACCATGCCCAGCAGCGCGCCGCAGACGCCCATGGCGATGGCGGCAGGCACCGACATCGCCAGCGCTTCCGGCCACATGCTCAGTGGCCACGGGTAACGATAGACAGCCCCGATCCAGAGCGATTCCAGCCACAGGCCGGCGGTGCCCACCCCGAGGCCCGCAATGGCGCCGAACAGGATGGGGCGCTTGATGAGCGGGGTTAGTGCGATGAGTTCGACGACCAGGGCCGGCCCGAGATACAGCGCGAACCAACTCGTCGGTCCGCCGAGGATGGGTCCGGCGAGTAGTGAGACCGCCGCACGCAGGACGATGGCGAGCAGGGCGCCGATGATGGCCGCGCCGCGTCCCATCACGGTCCGCGCGCATACCGCGGCGAAGGCGGCGGCCGCGGCGATCATCATGGGCTGCTGGACCAGCCGGAACTGTTCGACACCGAAGTCGTACTCGATCTGGAACACCGACAGCCCGATGAACAAGCCACCGAAGGACAAGTAACGCAAGAACTTCACGAAATTGGTGTCGTCATCTGCATTGAAGCCGATGGCACGCCGGCCTTCGTATTCCAGGATCAGCACGGAGACCAGCGACAGTCCGGCACCACCGATCAGCATCAGGTGCGTGGGACCCCACAGCGTGACGTCCTGGCCGAAGATGCGGTGCCAGATGTCATCCAGCGGGAACCCGATCAACGCATACAGGCCGCACATCGCCATCAGCAGTCCGCCCACCGGCGCGTACCAGGTGCGGGTGATGCGCACCGCCGCCGAACCGGGCCTGTCATAGGGCAGAACTATCGCCAGCGTGCCCGCGATGAACAGCAGGAACAACCCGAACAGGATGAAGTAATGCGCGGGGTTGGCCAGCGGGCCCGCGTCGCGGCCCTTGCCGATGTGCAGGCTGACGTCCCAGATGAAACCGAACAGCGCGGCGACGATGGTCGAGACGAACAGGCAGATCTGCAGGGCCACCCAGGGTGGTCGATTGAACTTGTTGCCGATCTTGTCTGCCAGGTTCTGGAGCCAGGTGATGCGTCGCTGGCGGTGCAGGTACCCGATCCACAGCAGGCCGCCCGAGACGATCGTGGCGGCCACCGACATGCCGATCACCTGGTCGAGCGCGGCGCCACCGCCTTCGTCGGCAGCAGCGATGATGTGCAGAGACTCCGTTGTCATTGGCCGGCCATCCTGTCCGCTGAGTGGGGGAGCAACAGTGCTACTGGTCGGTAATGTTTCCAGAATTTCTCGGCTCAAACAGGAGTACGTGCTAATCACTCACTGTCCCCGCGGCATGGGACGATCGTCCCGTGACCGATGCGCTGCACCTGATCCTGGGGGACGAAGAACTACTGATCGAGCGTGCGGTGACCTCGGTGCTGCACGCGGTGCGCGGTAAGGCGGGTGCGGACATCCCCGTCAATCGGCTGCGTGCGGGGCAGGTCGACGTGGCGGAGCTGGCCGAGTTGCTGAGCCCCTCGCTGTTCTCCGATGAAAGAGTCATCGTCGTGGAGGCCGCTGCCGAGGCGGGCAAGGACTCCGTCACCCTCATCGAGCAGGCGGCTGCCGATCTTCCACCGGGAACCTTTCTGCTCGTTCAACATTCGGGGGGTGGACGTGCGAAGGCGCTCGCCGCCACGTTGCAGAAGCTCGGTGCCGCGGTTCACGACTGCGCGCGGATCACCAAGGCCGCCGAGCGAGCCGACTTCGTGCACAAGGAATTCCGCCGCCTGGGGCAGAAGGTGGACGCCGATGTGGTCGCGATCGTGATCGATGCCGTCGGCTCCGATATTCGTGAACTAGCCGCCGCGTGCTCTCAGTTGGTATCGGACACCGACGGCAACGTCGATGAGGCCGCGGTGCGCCGCTACCACTCCGGACGTGCGGAGGTCTCCGGATTCGATATCGCCGACAAGGCGGTCGTGGGTGATGTCGCCGGCTCGACGGAGGCGCTGCGCTGGGCGATGCAGCAGGGTGTTCCGCATGTGCTGTTGGCCGATGCGCTCGCCGAGGCGGTGCACACCATCGCCCGGGTGGGGCCGATCAAACAGAACGCCTACGCGGCCGCGTCCGAACTCGGGATGCCGCCCTGGCGTATCGAAAAGGCACAGAAGCAAGCGCGCCGGTGGTCGCGTGACGCGGTGGCCGAGGCCATCCGGGTGGTGGCCGCGCTCAACGCCGATGTGAAGGGGGTGGCGGCCGATGCCGACTACGCCCTGGAATCGGCGGTGCGCAAGGTGGCCGAGCTGGTGAACACCTGAGCCCGCGGGGCTGCCTCACGACACGAAAAACGCCGAGCGCGCTCGCGCGCTCGGCGTTGATCGGAAAATTAGATCAGAGCTTGTTCAGAGCCAGGGCGAGCGCCGACTTCTTGTTGGCGGCCTGGTTCTTGTGGATGACACCCTTGGTGACGGCCTTGTCCAGCTTGCGGCTGGTCGAGACGAGCAGCTCGCCCGCCTTCTCCTTGTCACCCTCGGCGAGCGCGTCGCGGAAACCGCGGACGGCCGTGCGCAGGGATGACTTGGTCGCCTGGTTGCGCAACCGGGCACGCTCGTTGGTGCGGATGCGCTTTTCCTGCGACTTGATATTGGCCACGCGTCTAAGTCCTTCGGTAAATCGTCTGGTAGGGCGGCGGCCTCCAGATCATTGGATCCGGGGCAGCTGAGCAGCGCCGCAAGGGAAGAGACTACCAGGAGTCTGGCCGAAACCTGAAACCGGCGGGTGGCCGCACAACGCCAGATTGCGTCCAGGTATCCAGCAAGTATCGGCGATACGCGCGCACGCACTGCCGAATCCGGCGAGTTGGTGCAGCATAGGCAAGGTGAGCCTGCGAACAGTGATGCCGAACTCGGGGCGACCCACACGCACGGCGGCAACGCCACGGCTAACCCGGCGAGATGACCAGATATTCGGCGGTTACCGCGAACTGGTGTCCGAGAAGGGTGCTTACGCCAAGGCCTTCGACGAGATGTTCGACGCCGATGGCAACGTGCGCGGGCCGTATAAGGGGATCTACGCCGAGCTGGCGCCCACCGATGCCGCCGACCTTGCCGCGCGTGCCGACGCGCTGGGCAGAGCATTCATCGACCAGGGGATCACCTTCTCGCTGTCGGGGCAGGAACGCCCGTTTCCGCTGGACCTGGTGCCGCGCGTCATCGCCGCGGCCGAATGGTCACGGCTGGAGCGGGGCATCGCTCAGCGGGTCCGCGCACTGGAGATGTACCTGGCCGACATCTACGGCGATCAGGAGATCCTGCGAGACGGGGTGATCCCGCGCGCCCTGGTCACGTCCTGCGAGCACTTCCACCGCGAGGCCGCCGGAATCAATCCGCCCAACGGGGTGCGTATCCACGTCGCGGGTATCGACCTGGTGCGCGACGCGCAAGGCACCTTCCGGGTACTCGAAGACAATCTGCGGTCCCCGTCCGGGGTGTCGTACGTGATGGAGAACCGTCGCACCATGGCGCGGGTCTTCCCGGACCTGTTCGCCACCCACCGGGTGCGCGCGGTGGACGACTACTCCTCACATCTGCTGCGCGCCCTGCGTAAGTCGGCGGCCACCAATGAGGCGGACCCGACCGTGGTGGTTCTCACACCGGGTGTCGCGAACTCGGCCTATTTCGAGCACTCCCTGCTGGCCCGCCAGATGGGAGTGGAGCTTGTCGAGGGACGCGACCTGTTCTGCCGCGACAACCAGGTCTACATGCGCACCACCGAGGGTGAGCGTCAGGTCGACGTCATCTACCGCCGCATCGACGACACCTTCCTGGACCCCATGCAGTTCCGTCCCGATTCGGTGCTCGGTGTCGCGGGTCTGCTCAACGCCGCACGCGCTGGGAACGTCGTCATCTCCAGCGCCGTCGGCAATGGAGTGGGCGACGACAAGCTCGTCTACACCTACGTGCCGACCATCATCGAGTACTACCTCGGCGAGAAACCCATAGTCGCGAACGTGGATACCTACCGATGTTGGCTCGACGACGAGCGCGAGGAAGTGCTTGACCGCATCGACGCGCTCGTCATCAAGCCGGTGGAGGGGTCCGGCGGGTACGGCATCGTCTTCGGCCCCGACGCCACCGAGAAGGAACGCGCCGCGATCGCCAAGAAGATCAGAGCTGACCCGCGCGGCTGGGTGGCCCAGCCCGTGGTCCAGTTGTCCACGGTGCCCACAAAGGTCGGCGACCAACTGGTGCCGCGGCACGTGGACCTGCGCCCATTCGCGGTCAATGACGGTGACGACGTCTGGGTGCTACCCGGTGGTCTCACCCGGGTGGCATTGCCGGAAGGCTCGCTGGTGGTCAACTCCAGTCAGGGTGGCGGCTCCAAGGACACCTGGGTGCTGGCCTCGCGTGCTTCTGTCGCCGAGCGTGAGCTCTCGGGGGCCGAGGTGGTCCCGGAGCTGCCGAAGGCGGCGGAGGTGGAACAGGGGCCCGAGGCGGCCACCGCGGGTCTGCAGGTGCAACAGCAGCAACAACAACAGCAGGTGATGTCCTAATGCTGGCGCGAAACGCGGAGTCGCTCTACTGGATTGGCCGATACGTCGAGCGTGCCGATGACACCGCGCGCATCCTCGATGTCACGGTGCACCAGCTGCTCGAGGATGCCAGCGTGGATCCCGATCATGCCTCCCGCGTGCTGCTGCGCGTGCTGGGCATCGACGCGCCGGACACCGTGCTCGATGTGTGGTCACTCACCGAGCTGGTCGCGTTCAGCAGGGGAGTGCAGGGTGGGTCGATCGTCGACTCCATCTCCGAGGCGCGTGAAAATGCGCGCGGCGCACGGGAAGTGACGTCCACCGAGATGTGGGAGTGCCTCAACACCACCTACAACGCGCTGGCCGATCGCGAGCGCGCCGCCCGCAGACTCGGACCCCACGAGTTCTTCACCTACGTGGAGGGGCGCGCCGCGCAATTCGCGGGGCTCGCCGACTCCACACTCAGCCGTGACGACGGGTACCGATTCCTGGTGCTGGGCCGGTCCATCGAGCGGGTGGATATGACGGTGCGGCTGCTGCTGTCCCGTGTTGGTGACCGTGCGTCCTCACCCGCCTGGGTCACGCTGTTGCGTAGCGCGGGCGCGCACGACACCTACCTGCGCACCTATCGCGGGGTCCTGGACGCGAGCCGGGTCGTCGAGTTCATGCTGCTGGACCGGCTGTTCCCGCGCTCGGTGTTCCACTCGCTGCGCCAGGCCGAGCTGAGCCTGGAGGAGCTGGATCACCAGCCGCACAGCCGAGTCGGTGCGCGTGCCGAGGCGCAGCGGTTGCTGGGGCGGGCCCGCAGTGAGTTGGAGTTCATGCGTCCCGGAGTGCTGCTGGAGGATCTGCCGACACGACTGGCCGGCCTGCAACAGACCTGCCGGGAACTGGGTGAGGCGGTGGCGCTGCAGTACTTCCACGCCGCGCCGTGGGTGGCGTGGACCGATGCCGGTGGCCGCCACGATGTGGATCCCATTGAAGAAGGCGAGATCTGACGATGTGGCCCCCACCCGCGGGAGGTACCCCCAACGTGCGCGAAGAGGAGAAGTAGATGTGGCGCTTGCGAGTCGTCCACGCCACCGGTTACGCCTACAAGACGCCGGTGACCGCCTCCTACAACGAGGCGCGGCTGACACCGCGCAGTGACGGTCGCCAGAACGTCATTCTCAATCGCGTGGAGACGGTGCCGGCCACCCGCTCGTATCGGTACGTCGACTACTGGGGTACCGCCGTCACGACATTCGACCTGCACGCACCCCATACCGAACTGGAGGTGACAGGTCTGTCGGTGGTGGAGACCGATGTCGCGGAGAAGCCGGAGGAAACGGTGAGCTGGGATGACATCCACGCCGACGCCGTCATCGACCGATTCGACGAGTATCTGTCGCCCAGCGCGTACGTCCCACACAGCAAGAAGGTGCAGTCGGTGGGCAAGCGGATCGCCAAGGATGCCAGTCCCGCCGAGGCCATTGTCGCGGCATCGAAATGGGTGCACTCGGAGCTCGACTACGTGCCCGGAACCACCGGTGTACATTCGTCGGCGCTGGATGCGTTGCGTGAGAGAAAAGGTGTATGCCAGGACTACGCGCACCTGACCTTGGTCCTGCTGCGCAGCATGGGGATCCCGGCGCGCTACGTCTCGGGATACCTGCACCCCAAGGGCGACGCGGCGGTGGGCGAGACGGTGGACGGACAGAGCCACGCCTGGATCCAGGGCTGGGCCGGCGCGTGGTGGGATTACGACCCCACCAATGACAGCGAGATCAACGAGCAGTACATCACCGTGGGCGTCGGCCGGGACTACTCGGACGTCAGCCCCCTCAAGGGCATCTACTCGGGGGGTGGCTCGACCGATTTGGACGTCGTGGTCGAAGTCACACGACTCGCCTAAACACCGCAGAAAAGCCAGTTATTGCACAGGTGTCTGGCAAGAAGAGTAATAATGCGTAGACCATGGTGACCAAACAAGCTACCGGGCTATACGGCGGACGAACGGCAGACGAGCGCCGCGCGGAGCGGAGGCGACGCCTTCTTGAGGCGGGGCTCGAGGTGATGGCCAGCTCCGGCTGGGCTGCGACAACGGTTCGGGAGATCTGCAAGACCGCCGGACTGAACACCCGTTACTTCTACGAGTGCTTCGACGGCCTCGACGAGCTACTGGTCGCCGTTTTCGACTGGATCATCGAGGACAGCATCGCCACCGCAGGGTCGGCGATGGCCGCTGCCGAGAAGGACTCACGCTCGCAGGTGCATGCCGGTGTCGTGGGTGCGGTGACCGCACTGACCGCCGATCCCCGGCGCGCCCGCGTGATCGCCACCGAGGCGATGGGCAGCCAGCGGCTCACTCGTCGCCGCATGCGGTTGACGCACTACATGGCGTTGATGCTCGGTGCCGCGCGCGCCGAGTTCGATCCGGATGCCGACCCCAACTACACCGCTGTGCAGGCCGAAGCCCTGGCTGCCGGTGTCGCGGGCACCGTGCTGGCATGGCTCGACGGACGGCTGCGTCTTGAGCGTGAAGAACTGGCTGAGTACACCGCACAGTTCGTTGACCAGGCCATGTTCACGCCGTTGCCGGTGCGCAACTCCGTAGAGCACTGAGCTGCGCTGATCGGTTCGATCAGCTCCAGGAGAAGTGCGTGCGCAGGCGCATCGCAACGATGTTGAATCGCTCCACGTCCAAAATGGCGCCCTCGCGCCGGATTCCTTCTTCGGGAACATCGAGCACGCGATCCAGGCGCACCCAGCTGGGGCGACCGTCGTAATCCCAGCTGCCGCTGCCGAGCGCCACCCAGTCCGGGTCGGTGTCGTGGCGCTCCTGGCTCGAGAGCATCAGGCCCAATAGCACCGAGCCATCCCGTCCCACCACGAGCACCGGACGATCCTTGCCCTGTGACGGGTCATCCTCATAGACCACCCAGGTCCAGACGATTTCGCCGGGATCGGCGCGACCGTCCAGGTCGGGCGTGTATTCGATGCGACGGGCCCGATGGGCCGTGGGCACGCTGCGGTTGGTGACCGGACGCCCGGGAATGGCGGTCTGCTGCTCTGTCTCCACGACGCCGATCGCTTCCAGCCCGCGCTGCAGCCCCCGCTGAACGAATTCCGACCCCTGTAGTTGCCGCAGCACCTTCGGGCCTTCGCGGAACACGACTTGTTCAAGAGTGTCCACCGCGATCTTCCCGAGCTTCCGCCCGAGCGTCTGCCACTGTGACGCCATGCTGCGAGCATACTGACCGGTAGTCCCTCACGACGTGTGTGTCAGGAGCATGGCGCGCGGCATGGGAGCATGGTGCCGTGCCAAGTTTTGCCGACACGACGTTCACGGACCCGGCGCTTATCCGTAACTTCTGCATCATCGCCCATATCGACCACGGGAAGTCGACCCTGGCCGACCGGATGCTGCAGTTGACGGGCGTGGTCGATGAGCGGTCCATGCGTGCCCAGTATCTGGACCGCATGGATATCGAGCGTGAGCGCGGCATCACCATCAAGGCACAGAATGTGCGGCTGCCCTGGCAGCTCAAGGGCGAGAACGGGCCCGAGGACTATGTCCTGCACCTCATCGATACCCCCGGGCACGTGGACTTCACCTACGAGGTCTCGCGGGCGCTGGAGGCGTGCGAGGGCGCGGTGCTGCTCGTGGACGCCGCGCAGGGCATCGAGGCGCAGACGCTGGCCAACCTGTACCTGGCACTGGACAAGGACCTGACCATCATTCCGGTCCTCAACAAGATTGACTTGCCCGCGGCCGACCCCGAGCGCTACTCCGAGGAGATCGCGCACATCATCGGCTGCGAGCCCTCCGATGTGCTGCGGGTCTCCGGCAAGACCGGCGAGGGCGTCGAGGCACTGCTGAACGAGGTGGTGCGGCTCATTCCTGCGCCACAGGGTGATCCGGATGCTCCGGCGCGCGCGATGATCTTCGACTCGGTGTACGACATCTACCGGGGCGTCGTCACCTACGTCCGCGTCGTCGACGGCAAGATCACCCCGCGCGAGAAGATCGCGATGATGTCAACGGGCGCCACCCATGAGCTGCTGGAGGTGGGCATCGTCTCACCCGACCCCAAACCCTCTGCGGGCCTTGGGGTGGGCGAGGTGGGCTACCTGATCACCGGCGTGAAGGACGTGCGCCAATCCAAGGTCGGTGACACCGTCACCTCTGCGCGCAAGGGTGCGACCGAACCGCTCACCGGTTATCGCGAACCGCGGCCGATGGTGTACTCCGGGTTGTATCCGGTGGACGGATCCGACTACCCGAATCTTCGTGAGGCGCTGGACAAGCTGCAGCTCAACGACGCGGCGCTCACCTATGAGCCGGAGACGTCGGTGGCGCTGGGCTTCGGATTCCGTTGCGGCTTCCTGGGATTGCTCCACATGGAGATCACCCGTGAGCGGCTGGAACGTGAGTTCAACCTCGACCTGATCTCGACCGCACCCAACGTGGTGTACCGCGTGGTCAAGGAGGACGGCACCGAAATGATGGTGACCAACCCGTCCATCTGGCCCGAGGGCAAGATCCGTTCGGTGTTCGAGCCCGTCGTCAAGACGACTGTCATCGCACCGAGCGAGTTTATCGGTTCGATCATGGAGCTGTGCCAGTCACGACGCGGTGAACTCGGCGGCATGGATTACCTCTCGCCGGAGCGTGTCGAGCTGCGTTACACAATGCCGTTGGGCGAGATCATCTTCGACTTCTTCGACTCGCTGAAATCGCGCACTCGCGGCTACGCCAGCCTGGACTACGAAGAGGCCGGCGAGCAGGAAGCCGACCTGGTCAAGGTCGACATCCTGCTGCAGGGTGAGGCGGTCGACGCGTTCAGTGCCATCGTGCACAAGGACGGCGCCTCGGCGTACGGCAACAAGATGACCGTCAAGCTCAAGGAGCTCATTCCGCGCCAGCAGTTCGAAGTGCCGGTGCAAGCCGCTGTTGGCTCGAGAATCATTGCGCGTGAGAACATTCGGGCCATCCGTAAGGACGTGCTCTCCAAGTGCTACGGCGGTGACATCACCCGTAAGCGCAAGCTGCTGGAGAAGCAGAAGGAGGGCAAGAAGCGCATGAAGACCATCGGACGGGTCGAGGTGCCGCAGGAGGCCTTCGTGGCGGCGCTGTCCACCGAGTCCACGGCGGACAAACCGAAGAAGTAGTCCTGGCGCAGGCTTCTCGCGGAGGGTGACCCAACCTCGCCGAGTGTGCGAATAGTGTCGATATTTCCGTGAATTTCGACCGTATCGGCACACTCGGGCTCAGTGCTCGCAGTCCTGACTCGGCATCCCGACGACGGCCCCGCCCTGCGGCCAGCCCGCGGGCGATTCCTCCCACGGCTCCTGACGCCCATACGGTGTCAGGTCCAAGAACGGATACCCGACCGCGGAATGATCCAGCCCGCGCGCGAAGGCCGAATAGGTGTGAAATACCTCGGCTCCACGGCGCAGGAAGACACTGGCGCCGGGCCAATCCCCGCGCAGGTCTTCCTCGCTGAATCCGTCGGCGTGTAACTCCTCGAGCGACTTGTAGTTGTACTCGATCGGCGCGCGCGACGGGTCGAGCGTGACGTGGAAGTCGTAGCTGAAATCGCCGTCGTTGGTGGAGTACCACGGGAACGTCCACCCGTGTTCGTCGCGGTAACGGGCGATGCTGGCATACGGCGCACGGGACACGCAGGCGAAGGTGACGCCCTTGTCGGTCAACAACGCGCGATCTCGTTCGGTGAACGTCATATCGGCCGCGCCGGTGCAGCTGGGGCATCCGCGGTCGGCGGCGTCGATCCACATGAAATGGTGGATGTACAGGGTGTGACGGCCCTCGAACATGTCCAGCAGCCGCACCGGCCCGTCAGGGCCTTCGAAGAGGTAGTCCTTCTCGACTTTCACCATGGGAAGGCGTCGGCGTTCGGCATTGACGGCATCGCGCAGATGGGTGACCTCGCGCTCGCGGGCCAGCAGTTGCTTGCGGGCCGTCAGCCATTCCTCGCGGGTGACGGCGGTGGGATAGGCGGATGAGGTTGTCATACCGATACCGACCCACCCCGGCCGGAAAACTCATCGCGTCGATACGCTGAGCGGCATGAGTACCGTGCTTGCCGGGCTTCGTCTTCCAGTCGTCGGCGCCCCGATGGCCGGCGGTATCACCGTTCCCGCGGTGGCGCGCGGGGTGAGTGCGGCCGGCGGTTTCGGTCTGTTGCCTGCGGGGTACCGCAGCGTCGAGCAGCTGGACCAGGACCGCGAGGCGATGGGCGGTCTTCCCTTCGGTTTCAACGTCTTCGTTCCCACGCCAGACCTCGGGGCCGACCTGGGTGAGTACCTGGACAAGCTGAAGATCTGGGCCGACAAACTCGAGGTGGCTCCGGGCGATCCGGTCTGGCACGACGACGCGTATGCCGACAAGATCGAGTATCTGGTGGCCAATCCTGTCCCGGTGGTGTCGTTCACGTTTGGCGTGCCGTCCGCGCAGGACGCGCACCGGCTGCGCGAGGCCGGATCCGAGGTGTGGATCACCGTCACCAGTGCCGTCGAGGCCACGATCGCCGAAGGCATCGGTGCCGACGCGCTGGTTGTCCAGGGCCCCGAGGCCGGCGGTCACCGCAGCAGTTTCGATGCCGGTGCCCCCGAAGAACCGCTGGCCGATCTGATCGCGAACGTGCGGGCGGTCACCGCGTTACCGCTGGTGGCAGCGGGCGGAATCATGGACGGCGCCGACATCGCCCGGGTACTCGCCGCGGGAGCCTCGGCCGCCCAGTTGGGCACCGCGCTGGTGGTCACCGACGAGTCGGGTGCCAAACAGGTCTACAAAGACGCCCTGCTGCAACCGGCCGAAACGGTGGTGACGCGGGTCTTCTCGGGCCGCCCGGCGCGAAGCATCTCGAATGCGTTCCAGCGGGATATGGAATCGGTTGCCCCGGTGAGCTTCCCGGCGCTGAACTCGGCGACCAAGGAGCTGCGGGCAAGCGGAGATCCGGACGTGATGTCGCTGTGGGCTGGCACCGAACATCATCGGGCCCGGGCCCTGCCGGTGGCGGAACTGATGTCGGTATTGGCCGGCGAACTGGACGCGGCACGGGGTCAGGAGACAGCATGAAACCGACCACCCTGATCTGGACCGCACTTGTCGCCGCATGCCTGCTAGTCGGCATCGACCTGGTGATCTACCTGGCAGGTCCGCGTAGCGGAGGGTCCACCGGTGTCCTTGTGTCGCTCTTGGTGTTCAACCTGCTGCTCTTCGGTGGACTCGGCATCTACCTGCTTCGCAGGCGCTAATGAGCCGGGCGGGTAGCCAGATCGCACCTACGATGGTCGGATGGTGTCGTCTCTTGATCCCGAGCTGTCGCTAGAAGGACTGCTTTCCAGTCAGTCTCCTGTTCAGCGGCGCGGCCCGTTTCCGCCCATCGCCGACTACGCATTTCTCTCGGATTGGGAGAACACCTGCCTGATCGCCGCCAACGGATCGGTGGAGTGGATGTGCGTTCCGCGGCCGGATTCGCCGAGCATCTTCGGGGCGATCCTTGATCGTGGGGCGGGGCATTTCCGGATCGCGCCATACGGGCACAACGTGCCGGCCTCGCGCCGCTACCTGCCGGGCAGCCTGATGGTGGAAACCACGTGGCAGACCAAGACCGGATGGCTGACCGTCCGCGACGCGTTGGTGCTGGGGCCCTGGCACGACGTCGATTCCCGGTCGAAAACCCATAAGCGCACCCCGACGGATTGGGATGCCGAGCACATCTTGCTACGCACCGTGCGCTGTGTGAGCGGGACGGTCGAAGTGCTCATGAACTGCGAGCCCGCGTTCGACTATCACCGTGAGGGTGCCTCCTGGGAGTACTCCGGCGACGGCTACGGCGAGGCGACCTGCCGGGCCACCAAGAACCCCGACGCCAATCCGACGCTGAAGCTGACCACGAATCTTCGGCTGGGGCTGGAGGGCCGGGAAGCGCGTGCCCGCACCCGGCTCACCGAGGGCGACAACGTGTTCGTCGCGTTGAGTTGGTCCAAACATCCTGTGCCGCAGACATATGCGGAGGCCGCCGACAAAATGTGGAAGACCGCCGAGGCCTGGCGGCAATGGATCAACATCGGTGAATTTCCCGACCATCCGTGGCGCTCGTACCTGCAGAGCAGCGCGCTGGTCCTCAAGGGCCTGGCGTACTCGCCGACCGGCGCGCTGCTGGCAGCCTCGACCACATCGCTACCGGAAACCCCTGGGGGAGTGCGTAACTGGGACTATCGCTATTCGTGGGTGAGAGATTCCACCTTCGCGCTGTGGGGTCTCTACACGCTGGGTCTGGACCGTGAGGCCGACGACTTCTTCTCATTCATCGCCGATGCTTCGGGTGCGAACAATGGCGAGAAACATCCGCTGCAGGTCATGTACGGCGTGGGTGGCGAACGCACCCTGACCGAGGGGGAGCTGCCCCACCTGTCCGGGTACGACGGGGCACGGCCGGTGCGCATTGGTAACGGTGCCTTTGATCAGATCCAGCACGACATCTGGGGCACCATGCTCGATTCGGTGTACGTGCACGCCAGGTCGCGGGAGCAGATTCCTGCGACGCTGTGGCCGATCCTGAAGAACCAGGCCGAAGAGGCGGCACGGCATTGGCGTGAGCCCGACCGTGGCATCTGGGAAGTACGCGGGGAGCCACAGCATTTCACCTCGTCCAAGATCATGTGTTGGGTCGCTATGGACCGCGGCGCGAAACTTGCCGAAATGCATGGTGAGAAGAGTTATGCCCAGCAGTGGCGTGCTGTCGCCGACGAGATCAAGGACGACATCCTGGAGAATGGCGTCGATGAACGCGGGGTGTTGGTACAGCGTTACGGCTCAACGGCTTTGGATGCCTCGCTGCTGCTCGCGGTGCTGAACCGTTTCCTGCCGTCCGACGATCCGCGGATTCGGGCGACGGTGCTGGCGATCGCCGATGAGCTGACCCATGACGGCCTGGTGCTGCGTTACCGGGTGGAGGAGACCGACGACGGACTCTCGGGTGAGGAAGGAACCTTCACCATCTGTTCGTTCTGGCTGGTGTCGGCGTTGGTGGAGATCGGTGAGGTACGCCGGGCTCGCCACCTGTGCGAGCGACTGCTGTCCTTCGCCAGCCCGCTGCAGCTCTACGCCGAGGAGATCGACCCGCGTACCGGTCGGCATCTGGGCAACTTCCCGCAGGCCTTCACCCACCTGGCGTTGATCAACGCGGTCGTGCACGTCATCCGGGCCGAGGAGGAAGCGGACATGAGCGGCACCTTCCAGCCTGCGAACGCGCCCACGTGAGCATCCGGGGCGCCGCCGCGGTCGCTGTGGTGATGTGCGTGGTCGCGTCCGGATGCGGACGCGCCGCCGATACGGATGCGCAGGCTCCCACCACAACCGAGCCTTCCTCGGGGACAACGTCATCGGCGACTCCGGCGAGCCCCGCCCCGGCCTTTGGATACACGCCGGTGTTGGAGCCGGTCAAGGGTGCCGAGGGGATGGTGACCTATGACGTGCCACTGCCGCAGCTCTCCGGCGGAGTACCCGCCGTCCGCGATCGATTCAACGACGGGATGCGCAGCGCGCTGCGCGACGTGATCGACACGTTGTCCGGTCCCGCCAAGAGCCAGCAGGTATCGATCAGCGAGGGCGATATCGGTCCTGAGCGGGAGAGCACTCGTGTCGCGATGATCGGACCGCACGTGGTGGCGGGCATCCAGGTGTATCTCTGGTACGCGGGCGGTGCACATCCGAATCAGTCGGTCTCGACGTTCGTCGTCAACAGCGATACCGCGCAACCGATTACCTATGACGATCTGTTCCCCAACCAATATGCCGCCCTGGAACGGCTGCGGCAGGTGCTACCCGATCTGGACCCGACCGCGCGGGTGCGCCAGGAGACCGTCAACGGGCGGCTCGAACAATGGATACCCGTGCCGGCCGGGTTGCGGTTCTACGTTCCGGTGTCACATGCTGCCGGTGATTTCGTTCCGATTACCGTGCCGTGGGAAAAGATTCGTGATCAGGTGGCGCCTGAAATCATTCCGGTGCTGAGCCAGTAACAAGGGGGGCGGCTTGTGAGATGTGGTCTTGCGTTGATGCTGGTGGTGACCTGCGGCGTGGCTGCCGGTTGCCTCAAACCACCCGACCAACCCACGCAGACGCCCGAGGCTCCGCCGTCCACCACGACCCCATCCACACCGGTTGTGTCCGTTACCCCGGCGCAAGCACCGCCGACCGCGAAGCCTGCCTTCGGTTTTGGTCCCACGCTGCAGCAGGAGAGCGGAAAGCAAGGCAAGGTCGACTACAACGTCAAACTGCCTCAGGTCACCGGCGATAAGGCCGGTGCCCGAGACCGATTCAACGACGGCATGCGCGTGGCGCTGAAAGACGTCGTGCGCAGCCTGGACGATCCGAAGGCGGCGAAGCCCGCGACGGTGGGTGACGGGCAGCTGCAGGCGGGGGAATCGAGTCGGGTCGTGTTCATCGGTCCGCATGTGTTGTCGGGAGTCGCCGTGTTCCTTTCGAACAGCGGCGGCCCGTACCCCAGCAACAGGGTCGCGACCATCACGATCAACACCGATACGGCGCAGCCGATCATGTTCGGCGATGTGTTCGCGGACCAGGGGGCGGCACGGGAGCAGTTACGGAAGTTGGTTCAGGAGCTTGGGCCGCCCGATCGGATCAAGGCGGCCGGGGATATGAAGTCTGAGCAGTTTTTGCATTGGCTTCCCGTACCTACCGGTCTGACTTTCTATGTCTCCGTTCCCCACGTCGCCGGAGATTATGTGCCGGTTACCGTGCCGTGGGCGAAGATTCGCGATCGGGTGGCTCCCGGGATGCAGACGATTCTTAGCCAGTAGGCGGACGCCGCGCGAAATCCGGTGCGTGTTCGGGCAGCGGCCCGATCGCCACCCCGTAGGCGGGAACTGCCTGTAGCCATGGATATTTGGTGGCAACGGACAACACCGATGCCACTCTGCTGCTGGGAGTGACGGTGGTGTTCGACCCCACTGCCGAGAACACTCGCCGGTGAACGGCGCGCTGCACCCGCTGGATCAGTGCGGTGGGGGCCCACCGGCGCAGCTGTACCTTGCGAAGATCGGCGGTGGTCAGAGATCCGGTGCGCAGCGGCTCGGCAAGGATGCGGGCAGTCGCCACCGCATCGGCGATCGCGAGGTTGATACCGACCCCGCCGACGGGAGACATGGCGTGGGCGGCATCGCCGATGAACAGTAGGCCTTCGCGATACCACTTGCGAAGTCTGTTGAGCTGTACATCAAGCAGTTTCACGTCATCCCAGGTGGTGATGGCATCGGTGCGGTCAGCCAGCCACGGCACCATTTCGGCGATTCGGTCGCGCAACACCTGCACGTCGCCGCTGCGCATCTGCGAGTCGGTGCCCTTTCCGATCAGATACCCGCACTGGAAATAGTCGCCACGATCGAGCATCACCATGAATCGGTTGGTACCCACCCGGGCGCGTGGTCCCTGAGGGTCGTCGGGATGCTTGGGAAGGCGGAACCACCAGACGTCGATGGGCACACCGAACTGCCGCGGCCGCATGCCCGCGGCGGCGCGCAGTACCGACCCGCGACCGTCGCAGGCCACTGTCAGGTCCGCCTTGAGCTGCCCGGTTTCTCCTGTAGCGGTGCGATATTCGACGCCGGTGATGCGGTCGCCGGCGCGCAGGAGCCCGGTCACCTCGGTGCTGCGGAGCAAGGTGAAGGTGGGCTCGGTGGCCGCGGCACTGGCCAGCATCTCCAGGAAGTCCCATTGGGGTGCCATCGCGATGTGTTTGTGCGGTCCCGGAAGTCGGTTGAGATCGCCCAGGCGATATGTCTGCTCCCCGAGGTCGACGGTGACTTGCTCGACCAAGTTGTGGGGCATGGCCGCGAATTTCGGGCCGAGCCCCAGTTCATCCAGCAGATTTAGTGTGCTGGCGTGCACCGTGTCTCCACGGAAGTCGCGCAGGAAATCGGGATGCTTCTCGAGCACCGTGACGTCGACTCCGCCGCGTGCGAGCAGCAGCGCCAGCATCATTCCGGCCGGTCCGCCGCCGGCGATAGCGCAGGTGGTGCTTTGCGAGGGTTCAGGTTTGGTCACGAGTTCTCCTCCACGCCACGATCAAAACTGCTGCCAACGCGAACACCGGTATCAACGAGACGATCCAACTCAGGGCCAGCGGTGGTCCCGGTTGGGGCAGCACCTCCAGATCAAGGATGCCCTGCCCGGGCCCCTGTGGTCCGGTGATATCGAAGATGAACTGGTGACGGCCTTCTTCCTGCAGTGCCCGGACATCCAGCCCCCAGACCTCCCGCTTGCGCGGATGGCGTGCCAGCCGTTCGGCATGCCCTTGCTTCCCGTCGGGCGACACAATGGTGAGCGTGCCCGATTTATCGGCGATCCCGCCGGCGGGGATGAACGTGAAGTCCAGTGATTGCATGGCGCGCAGCGGCCAGGTCGAGAACCCGACGGTCAGGGGATAGGGGCCGACGGTGACCTGTTCGGTGTGCACCACATTTACGGGTGCGTAGGCGTTGGCAGGGACGCTAAGGCCCAGGGACAGGCCGATGACTGTGATGAGTGACAACAGGATTCGAATGTGTCTCACGCGGCTACCCCCGCAGTCTCGGCATCGCTTCCGGGCACCCGCAACATCAGTGCGATGCGCTGCGCCAGAAATCCGGCGAGTGCGCCCAACACCAGTCCCGCCACGCCGACGGTGACGTAGTTGCTCGCGGTTTCGGTGCCCTGCCGATACAGCATTGCGCCCTGCAGCAGATAGCCCATGCCCGCCACCGAACCCAGGATCGCGCCGATGACGGTGGTCGGCCACCGCTGCCATTTCCGGTCCCCGGCCAGGTGCAGCATCCCTGCGGCGAGTACTGCGAAGATCGCGAGGAACATGGGCATCATTCCCGGGATTGTGGGTGGCCCGCCCCAGAGATCGTCGCGCAACGGCAACCCGACTGCCGCGGCGTATTCGTGTGCGGCCCAGGGAGAAAACCACCAGAAGATGGCTTGAATGGCACCCATGATCACCGCGACCCCGAGCGGCGCCAGCGTCGAGCGTACGACGCCCGCGATGAGCAGCAGCACGAGCGGAACGATGAACGCCGAGCCCAGCGAAATCGGGTTGAAATCGAACTTGAAGAGGAACAGCGCCGTGAACGGAATGGCAGTCATCGCCGCCACCAGTGAGGCTTGGGCCATCAAACCCACCACACCCCAACGGAATCGGCGTGCCGCCGCAAAGGTCACGATACTGCCGAGGTCGGTGACGGTTCCGGACACGAACAATGCGAAATGTGGGGGAGAGGCCAGGACGGCGTCGAACCCGTAGACCGTATGCCACCACAGATCCAACAGCCCGTACATGAGAAACGAGGCCGCGCCACAGCCGGAGAGCAGGAAGCCCAGGGGAGCGGTGAATCTGCCCCCGAACACCCGGATCGGTACGCCGCCCACCCAGCGGGGTACTTCCTCACCCGCGCGCTGTGCGGCCGTGACCATCAAAACCATGACGAGGCTGGTGATTCCGCCGATCGCGCTACCCGAGTACAGGAACAGATGTGGCAGCGTGAAGAACGTATCGGGACCCACATCGTCGTGCCATTCGACATCCCAGGTGGTCCCCACCGCGCCTACCACGCTGCCCAGCAGCACGCCGTAGGCACCCAATGGCGCGTACTTCTCGATGACGGCGTGGGTGATCCGCGGCGTCTGTTCGGCGTCGGTGCCTGCGGTGCTCGTCTCGGCGTTCATGTCAACCTCCACTCACCCATAGTGGCATCGTCGTGCGTTCATCGGGATCGCCGGAGGGTGGCGTGACGGTCACGATGATGTCCCAGGGTCCCGCCATCGACAGCATCACCTGGTCGAACTTCGTGCGGCCCGATATCACCTCGCGCAGCGGCGGCATGGCGTGGCCCATCAGTGGTATCGCCAATTCAACTGATACCGATTGAGATTCGGGGTAACCGTCATCCTCTCTTTTGGTGATGGCGACTTCCAGAGCGGTCATCCCGACGCGGGGGTTATCCACCGTCACGGCGACGACATAGTGCTCGGTACCCGAGTGCAGCGTGACGGTCTCGGGGGCGCTGGGCCAGGCAATCCACGCCAGCCCCAGCACGGCGGCAACGATCAGCGCGAGCCCTGCCCACACCTGACGGGTCATGAGATGTCCAGTCGTACCGGGATCGTCAGCACCCGGTAGTCGCGCTGTGCCTGAATCCAGGCGAGGTACCGACCCGGCTTGGGAAACGTAAAGGTGAACGGCACGTCCGGGCCGAAGGCGGCCACTGTCTCGTCGGGTGGACTGTCACCGTTGAGCGGTGGTGCCCCCACCATGGGTGGCATCGCATCATCTTGCGTGGGCACATGACCGGTGCTGTGGTCCATGCCGGGCATGTCGGTACCGCCATGCCCGCCCATGGAATGAGCGTGGGCCCATACCGCCGAATCCTGCACCGCTGTACCGAGTTCACCGGCGGGGACATCGCGCGGGATGGGGCCGGCGATCACCAGATGGCCGAGCATGCCCAGCCACGGTTGCAGAACGGGATCGGCCCCGATGGTCACCGAGAGCGTTGTCGGCCGTCCCGCACGCAGTCCGACGGCGCTCACGTGCACATGCTGCCCGTCGAGCATGCGCATACCGGGACCCTCGAATGGCGCCGGAGCCGTGGGTTTTCCGCCACGTGACGTCAGTCCACCCGGCAGGCGTACCGTCTGTACGCCACCCCCGCGCCGCACGAACTCTGCCGAGACCGCGTACCTGCCGGCCACCTCGGGTGACAACTGCACCGAATAGCGTCCCGGTGCAACCCTTATCGGATGTAGGTGAGATAGCCGCCCATCCGGGGCCACCACCAGCAGATGGATCAACGCGCTGTCGTGGATGACAAGGTCATCGGCGGCCAGTCCAGTCGCGGTGTCGATCAGGGAGAAATCGATGTCCGTCGTGCGTCCCGAATCCACGTCCGGCCGTTCGGCGATGAGCGTGGCCGAAGGCCGCGAATAGTCGGTGACCGCGGGGCGGTCAAGGCGGTAGGGGTTGGCGGCGTTGTCGACAGTGGGATCGCGTTGCGGGCCCGGCTCGGGCGGTGGCGGGGCGGACGTGGACAGCACCGCCGCAGTGATGGCGATCGCCAGGGCCGTCACGGTCGCGGTCACGGGCACCGCGATCCATATCCCGCGGCGCACCCGGGTCGCGACCACCAGCGAGACCACCAGTAGCAGTCCGGTGGCCGCCAGCCCCAGATAGGCCACCCGCTCGGGTGGCGACATCGCCTGACCGACCAGGACCAACGGGATCCGGGCGGTGTGGACACCGTCACTGATGGTGAGGTCGGTGGGCCCTGGGCGGTCCACGTCGAGAGTCGCGCCGTACGGGCCGGGTTTCTCACCGAGCACGACCAGCGCCGTTGCGGTGGGCACACCCGGCGCGGGCTGGTATTCATCGGTGCTGGCGCCCGTGGGCACGAGCTGCACGCGCAGTGGACCGGCCGCGGTGCCCCGGTGAGCGATCAGATCGACACGTAGCGGGCCGGGAATGCTGGTCACCCGGCGGGCCACCACGGTGAGCTCGCGGTCACCCAGGCTCTGTGCGACCTGCACGTCCGCGCCCGCGACGGCGGAGTCCGCCGCCGCGATGTGGGCCCCGCTGAACAGTGCGGAGAATGCGAGCACCAAGAACAGGCACTTCGCGCGCAAATGACTCATCGGTATCCAGTCTGCCCTGCGCCGAAAGGCCCGCGGCATGGTCCGCCTAAACTGGCCCGCGTGAACAGCGACAGCGTGATCGGCCTCCTGAGTTGGTGGGACGGCGTGGAGCTGTGGCTCAGCGGACGCGGGTTCATCCTTCAAACAATCATCGTGATGCCGGTTGTGCTGGTGCTGGCTTACGCGATGGCCGTGGCCGGTGACAAGGTCTTGTTTCTGCTGCTCAGCCTGTCGAATCGGCTCGGTCGGTGGTACCGGGCCGCGCGTCGCCACGCCGCGGAAAATCGGGTAGCCCCGGCCACCCAGGCGGACCTTTCATGAGCGGCATGCCGCAGTCGCGCGTCACGTTGGCGCTGGTTGCGCTGGCCGTTCTGGTCATAGTCGCCTGGCTGTTGAGCCGGTAGTTACTGACTGTTGACGCAATAGTGCTTCTACCTGCCGATTCAGCCGTAAAGACGGCATTAAGGGGCTCTGCTACGCTTCCGCTCATGCATTCCGCCGCCCGGGGTAACCGCGTGCGCCACATCCTGGCGCTCATCGCGGTCGGTACATGCGCGGTCGCTGACGTTCACTGTTGTCGCTAGACCCATCCCGTCCGCGGTTTGGTGTCGGTAGCGGCTAGTTTGAAGCCCACTGGCTGTTTCGCTGCCTTTCTGTCGTCACGGGATTCCATGAGATATCTGTCCCAGGTAATCGTCATCCCACGAAAGGTCCTCATGCTCAAGATCGCGAAGACGGTAGGTGCCCGCCGGTGGCACCACATCGGAGTTCTTGCCACAGCGGCAACAGTTCTCGCCGCCTGCGGTGGGGGATCCAGTGATGTCGCCGGGGGCGAGTCGCATTCCGATGCCGACACCACCTTGACTCTCGTCGCCTATGCGGTGCCGGAGCCAGGCTGGAAGAAGATCATTCCGGCATTCGCGAACACCGCCGAGGGCAAGGGTGTCGCGGTCACTACTTCTTACGGTGCGTCCGGCGATCAGTCCAGGGCCGTGGTCGACGGTAAGCCGGCCGACATCGTCAACTTCTCGGTGGAGCCCGATGTGAGCCGCTTGGTCAAGGCGGGCAAGGTTTCCGAGGATTGGAATGCCGACGCCACCAAGGGTGTGCCGTTCGGCTCGGTCGTTTCTCTGGTGGTGCGCAAGGGCAACCCGAAGAACATCAAGGACTGGGATGACCTGCTTCAGCCTGGTATCACGGTCATCACGCCCAGCCCGTTGAGCTCGGGCTCGGCCAAGTGGAACCTGCTGGCTCCCTATGCGGCCAAGAGCAATGGCGGCCGCGATGAGCAGGCGGGCATCGACTACGTCAGCAAGCTCGTCGGCGAGCACATCAAGCAGCGTCCCGGTTCCGGGCGCGAGGCCACCGACGTCTTCCTACAGGGCAGCGGTGACGTGTTGATCAGCTACGAGAACGAGGCCATCAACGTCGAACGTCAGGGCAAGGACGTCGAGCACGTCAACCCGCCGCAGACGTTCAAGATCGAGAACCCTGTCGCCGTGGTCAAGGGCAGCGCACACCAGGACAAGGTGAACGCCCTGAAGAACTTCCTGTACACCCCGGAGGCACAGAAGCTCTGGGCTGAGGCAGGTTTCCGCCCCGTCGATCCGGCCGTTACGGCAGAATTCGCCAAGGACTTCCCGACGCCTGAGAAGCTGTGGACCATCGCCGAGCTGGGTGGCTGGAAGACAGTTGACCCCGCGTTGTTCGACAAGGAAAACGGCAGCATCACAAAGATCTACAAGAAGGCCACCGGATGACAGCGACCGAACAATCGACGGAACCGGCCTCCGAGCCGAAATCGTCTGCCCGGCCCGACCGTAAGGTCGGTGCCGGGCAGATGGGGGGATTGTTGACTCGCCGCTACGGCAGCACCTCGCTGCGGGTCGGTGCGGCATCGATCTGGCTCAGCATCATCGTGCTGCTACCCCTGGCCGCAATTGTCTGGCAGTCGGCCGGTGGCGGATGGACCGCGTTCTGGAACGCGATCACCTCCAATGCCGCGGTGAGCTCGTTCAAGGTGACCCTGGGGGTCTCCTTCGGGGTGGCCGTCATCAACCTGTTCTTCGGGCTGTTGGTGGCCTGGGTGCTGACTCGTGACGACTTCCCGGGCAAGCGGCTGGTTGACGCCGTGATCGACCTGCCCTTCGCGTTGCCGACGATCGTGGCGAGTCTGGTGATGCTCGCGCTGTACGGCCCGGGCAGCCCGGTAGGCATCCACATCCAACACACCAAGTGGGGTATCGGGATTGCGCTGCTGTTCGTCACCCTGCCGTTCGTGGTGCGGTCCGTGCAGCCGGTCCTCTTGGAACTCGACCAGTCCGTCGAGGAGGCCGCCGCTTCTCTAGGAGCCGACAACTGGACGATCTTCCGCGCGGTGATCCTTCCGGCACTGCTCCCGTCGCTGTTATCGGGTGCGGGACTGGCGTTCTCGCGCGCTATCGGCGAATACGGTTCGGTGGTGCTGATTGGCGGTGCGGTGCCCGGCGAGACGGAGGTGTCCTCGCAGTGGATCAGGACGCTCATCGAGAACGACGACCGCACCGGTGCCGCGGCGATCTCGATTGTGCTGCTGATCATTTCGTTTGTCGTGTTGTTTGTCCTACGCACCATTGGTTCGCGTGCGGCCAAGCGAGAGGAGCTGGCGCAGTGACGCCGTCACCGCTCGTCAAATATGTGGCCCGCTATGCGGCGCTGCTGTATATCGGCATCCTGGTGATCGTTCCGGTGGGCCTCATTTTGTGGCGCACGTTCGAGCCCGGAGTCGGTGCGTTCTTCGAGTCGATCGCCACCCCCGCCGCGATATCGGCTTTGCAGCTGTCGCTGCTGGTGGTCGCGATTGTGGTGCCGCTCAACGTCATCTTCGGCATTCCCACGGCGCTGGTTCTGGCGCGGAACAAGTTCCGCGGTAAGGCCGTGCTGCAGGCGATCATCGACCTTCCGTTCGCCGTCTCACCCGTGGTGGTGGGTGTCGCGCTGATCCTGTTGTGGGGATCGGCGGGCGTCTTCGGGTTTGTCGAGAACGATTTCGGACTCAAGGTCATCTTTGGGTTCCCGGGCATCGTGCTCGCCAGCATCTTCGTCACGATTCCGTTCATCATTCGTGAGGTCGAGCCGGTGCTGCATGAGCTGGGCACCGAGCAGGAAGAGGCCGCTGCCACGCTGGGAGCCACTGCGTGGCAGACGTTCTGGCGTATCACGTTGCCGTCGATTCGCTGGGGGTTGACCTACGGCATCGTGCTCACCATCGCGCGCACGCTCGGTGAGTACGGCGCGGTGATCATGGTGTCGTCGAACCTGCCGGGGACGTCGCAGACCCTGACCCTGCTCGTGTCCGATCGTCATCAGCGCGGTGCCGAGTACGGCGCCTATGCCATCTCGGCGCTACTGATGGCTGTTGCGGTGATCGTCCTGGTAGTCCAGGTCGTCATCGATGCGCGACGAGCAAAAGCCAATAGCGAATAGCAAGGAGCCACAGAATGACTGACGCGATTACCGTTCGCGGCGCGAACAAGCATTACGGCGACTTCGCCGCGCTGGACAATATCGATTTCGAGGTGCCGTCGGGTTCGCTGACCGCACTGCTGGGGCCCAGTGGTTCGGGCAAGTCGACGTTGTTGCGGGCCATCGCCGGGCTGGACCAGCCCGATACCGGCACCATCACCATCAACGGGCGTGATGTCACTGGCGTGCCGCCACAGCGGCGCGGCATCGGTTTCGTGTTCCAGCATTACGCCGCCTTCAAGCACCTGACCGTGCGTGAAAACGTCGGGTTCGGACTAAAGATTCGCAAGAAGCCGAAGGCCGAGATCAAGGAAAAGGTCGACAACCTGCTGGAAGTGGTGGGGCTGGCAGGTTTTCACACCCGTTACCCCAACCAGCTCTCCGGTGGTCAACGTCAACGCATGGCGCTGGCCCGAGCGCTTGCCGTCGATCCGGAAGTGCTGCTCCTGGATGAGCCGTTCGGTGCGCTCGATGCCAAGGTGC
Organism: Mycobacteroides chelonae; assembly: GCF_016767715.1. Taxonomy (NCBI): domain Bacteria; kingdom Bacillati; phylum Actinomycetota; class Actinomycetes; order Mycobacteriales; family Mycobacteriaceae; genus Mycobacteroides; species Mycobacteroides chelonae. Next base: position 1,733,537 of record NZ_CP050145.1, read on the forward strand.
GCGAGGACCTGCGGGCCTGGCTGCGCCGGCTACACGAGGAGGTGCACGTCACCACGGTGCTGGTGACCCATGACCAGGCCGAGGCCCTCGATGTCGCGGACCGGATCGCGGTGCTCAACAAGGGGCGCATTGAGCAGGTGGGTTCTCCTGACGACCTGTACGACCGTCCGGCGAACAGCTTCGTGATGTCCTTTCTGGGGCCGGTGGCCAAGCTGAACGGAATCCTGGTGCGCCCGCACGATATTCGTGTGGGGCGCAACGCCGACCTCTCCCGCGCCGCGGCGGAGGGTACCGGCGAGACCACCGGGGTGACGAAGGCGACGGTGGGACGCGTCGTGCACCTCGGTTTCGAGGTGCGGGTCGAGTTGACCAGTGCCGCGACCGGGGAACAGTTCACCGCGCAGATCACCCGCGGAGACGCTGAGGCACTCGGGTTGCACGAAGGCGACCAGGTGTATGTGCGCGTGACTCGCGTTCCCGATCTGGGCGATCTGGCCGAGGTCGCGTCCTAGGGCGTCCCCGCGTTTTCGAAAGCTGACACGAAAATGGCCCCCGGTTCTCCGGGGGCCATTTTGTCTATCGCGCTCTAGTGCTCGTCGTAGTGATCGCCGTGCGGGGCGTGGCGGTGCCCGTCGTGGATGTAATCCACGTGGTCCTCGTGAGCAACTGCCTCGTGGCCGCAGTCAGGGCCGTGAACGTGGTCGGGGTGGTCGTGGGTCTTGTGCTCGGTGCTGGTCACACATTCGACCCTACGGCAGACATGCGCATATAACAATGCGTTCGTCCGGGGTGTGGCGCGGACGTGCTGTGGGTTTTGTCAGTGCGCTACCGGGACCGGTGCCGCGGCCGCCGACGCGTACCGATGCACCACGACCTCGGCGACCAGCCGGTTCGAGCCCAGAGGTGCTGCCACGGGGATACCCGCGTCTGCGGCCTCGGTGCGCACCCGGTCCAGTAGCAGGCCGGAGGACAGGAACCACGGCGCCACAACGATTTCCGTGGCGCCCCGGGAACGCAGCGAGTCCGCGGCGCCGGCAAGGGTGGTCGATTCGCCGGTGGCGAAAACTGTCGTTGAGATCTCCCACTGCAGAGCGAGCGAGCGGGTGCGGTCGTTGGCTGTGGAGTCCGAGGATCCGACCGCGGACAGGATCACGCCGGGGTTATCGTTGCCGAGTTCGGCCACCCGGCGCCGGGCCAGGCGCAGCAGCCGGTGATCTGCCCCGAGCACGGGAGCCTGGGTGACTCGCAACCGCGAGGGCGCCGAGGACAGCACCGTCGGCAGGTCGATGCGGGCGTGGTAGGCGTCGGACAGCAACAGCGGCACCACCACCGCCTCGCCGCTCAGATCGCCTAGCACGTCAACCAGATTCGGCTCGGAGAGCTCCAGAAACGCCAGCCGAACATCAAGGTCGGGCCGGAGCAGCCGCACCTGCGCTACCAGTCGGCGCGCATTCTCCGCGAACCGTGGGTCGCGGCTTCCGTGCGCGACGGCAAGGAGCGTCGGATTAGGCACGATTCAGTTCGACGGCGCGTAGCGCGTCGCCGACCAGTCCCGCCGCCAGCGTGTTGCCGCTCGACGGATCGATCAGCAGGAAGCTCCCCGCGGTCCGGTCATCGACGTACTCGTCCACACTGATCGCTTCCGCGAGGCGAATGCTGATCTGTCCGATGTCGTTGAGCTTCAACGATTCCGGTGCGGGATCGGCCGATAGGTTCTGCTCGTCGAAGCGCTCCACCAGCTCGCCGACGATCGCGGGAACGGTGCGGGTGCCATGCTTGAGCAGCAGGCGCGCCCCGGCCGTCAGTGGCTTGTCGGCCAGCCAGCACACGGTGCCTTCGATCTCCGACACCGGCTCGGACACGTCGGGAGCTGCGATCAGATCGCCCCGTGAGGCATCCACATCGTCGGCCAGGATCAATGTCACGCTGCGGCCTGCCTCGGCGACCTCGAGCGGCCCATCGGCGGTGTCGATGCCCGCCACCGTGGTGCGCTGCCCGGCGGGGGATATGACCACCTCGTCGCCCACCCGCACCACACCGGCGGCGACCTGCCCGGCGTAACCGCGGTAGTCGGGGTACTCGGCGGTACGCGGACGGATCACATACTGGACCGGGAAACGCAGGCCTACGGTGCTCGACTCCTCATGTGCCGGAATCGATTCCAGATATTCGATGAGGGTGGGCCCGCTGTAGAAACCGGTCCGCTCGCTGCGGGTGGCGATGTTGTCACCATGCAGCGCCGAGACCGGGATCTCCACGACGTTCTCGGGCTTCCAGCCCAGCGAGCTGGTCAGCTCGTTGAACTCGGCGCTGATCGCTTCGAAGATGCGGGCGCTATCGGCCACCAGGTCGATCTTGTTGACCGCCAACACCAGTCGTGGCACCCCCAACAGTGCCAGCACCGCCGCGTGACGGCGGGTCTGCTCGATGACACCCTTGCGGGCGTCGACGAGAAGGATCACCAGCTGTGCGGTCGACGCCCCCGACACCGTGTTTCGGGTGTACTGCACGTGCCCGGGGGTGTCGGCGAGGATGAACGAACGCTTCGGGGTGGCGAAGTACCGATACGCCACGTCAATGGTGATGCCCTGCTCGCGCTCGGCGCGCAGGCCGTCGACAAGCAGCGAGAGGTCGGGGGCATCGAGCCCACGTGACTCGGAAGCCTTTGTGACGGCATCGAATTGGTCGATGAGTACCGACTTTGTGTCGTACAGCAGCCGGCCCACCAGGGTGGACTTACCGTCGTCGACACTGCCGGCGGTGGCAATGCGCAGAAGATCGCTCATGATCAGAAGTAGCCCTCTCGCTTGCGGTCTTCCATGGCCGCCTCGGACACTCGGTCATCGCCGCGGGTCGCGCCGCGTTCGGTGATCCGCGATGCGGCCACCTCGGCGAGCACGGCATGGACGTCGGCGGCATCCGAGAGCACCGCGCCGGTGGTCGAGCCGTCGCCCACGGTGCGGTATCGCACCGAAAGTGTTTGCAGTTCTTCGCCGTCGCGTGGTCCACCCCAGGGTCCGGGGGTCAGCAGCATGCCGTCGCGGTTGAATACCTCGCGCTCGTGGGCGTAGTAGAGGTCGGCCAGCTGTACGTTTTCGCGAGCGATGTAGCGCCACACGTCCAACTCGGTCCAGTTGCTGATCGGGAACACCCGGACGTGCTCGCCCGGGGCGTGCCGGCCGTTGTAGAGGCTCCACAGCTCGGGACGCTGCTTCTTGGGATCCCACTGGCCGAACGCGTTGCGCAGACTGAAGATGCGCTCCTTGGCGCGCGAGCGCTCCTCGTCGCGACGTCCTCCACCGAGCACCGCGTCGAACTTGTTGTCGGTGATGGCCTCGAGCAGCGGGATGGTCTGCAACGGATTGCGGATTCCGTCGGGCCGCTCGGTCAGGCGGCCGTCGGCCAGGTAGTCCTCTACTTTCGCGACGACCAGGCGCAAGTTGTGGCGTTCGACGATCTCGTCGCGGAAGTCCAGCACCTCGGGCAGGTTGTGTCCGGTGTCGACGTGCAGCAGCGCGAAGGGAAGCGGTGCGGGCCAGAAGGCCTTGAGCGCGGTGTGCAACAGCACCGTCGAATCCTTGCCGCCGGAGAACAGCAGCACCGGGCGCTCGAACTCGCCGGCCACCTCACGAATGATGTGAATCGACTCGGATTCGAGGTCGGTCAGTGTTTCCGTCTGATTCAACACAGACTCCATTTCGGTCTCCGTTGTCGTCATGAGGCGTGCAGCCCACATTCGGTCTTGGCCATGCCTTGCCAGCGGCCGCTGCGCGCGTCGGCGCCCAGTGCCGGTTTGGCCGTGCACGGGGCACAGCCGATCGACGGATAGCCCTCGTCCACAAGCGGATTCACCAGGGTGCCGTGCTCGTCGATGTACTTCTGCATGTCCTCGTCGGTCCATGCGGCGATCGCGTTGATCTTCACCAGCCCGAACGCCTCGTCGAAGCTGATCAGCGGTGCGTTCGCGCGCGTCGGGGCGTCGACGCGGCGCAACCCGGTCACCCACGCGGAGTATCCGGAGAGCGACTTGCGCAGCGGCACAACCTTACGGAGACGGCAGCATTCGCCGGGGTTGCTCGCGAACAGGTCCTTTCCCACTAGCTCGTTCTGCTGCGCCACCGTCTGCTCGGGAGCCACATTGACGATGTGGATGTCGTACACCGATTCCACGGCGTCGCGTGTGCCGATCGTCTCGGCGAAGTGGTATCCGGTGTCCAGGAACAAGACGTCGACGCCCGGACGCACTTGTACGGCAAGGTCGATGAGTACGGCGTCCTGCATGTTGGAGGCGACGACGTACTCGCCGCTGAAGTTCTCGTCGGTCCAGCGCAGCAGTTCCTCGGCAGAGGCATCCTGCAGTTCGGCAGCGCCGCGCTCGGCCAGCTCGCGCAGCTGGTCGAGGTTCTTCTGGCCCTCCAGCACGCTCATCGCAGATCCGCCTCCTCGGCCCGAACTGCCCACTGCGCGAAGCGCTCTCCGTCGGTGCGCTGCTTCACGAAGTTGCGGACCACCCGGTCGATGTAATCGCCGAGTTCGGTGCTGGTGACCTTGTGCTGACGCAGCTTGCGGCCGAATCCGCTATCCAGGCCAAGGCTTCCGCCCAAGTGCACTTGGAACCCCTCGACGCTGTTGCCCTCGCCGTCATCGACCATCTGGCCCTTGAAGCCGATGTCTGCGACCTGCGAACGCGCGCACGAGTTGGGGCAGCCGTTGATGTTGATGGTGACCGGAGTATCCAGTTGCGCGTTGAGATCGTCCAGCCGCTTGTCCAGCTCGGGCACCAGATCCTGTGCCCGCTTGCGGGTTTCGGTGAACGACAGCTTGCAGAACTCGATACCGGTGCAGGCCATCAGGTTCTTGCGCCAGTGCGACGGACGCGACGGCAACCCGAGCGCGTCCAGTGCTGCCGTGAGCTCCGCCAGGTTCTCATCGGGGACGTCGAGGATGATCAGCTTCTGGTACGGCGTGAACCTGACCCGGTTGGATCCCGCCTTCTCGGCGATGTCGGCGACCGCCGACAAGATGGTGCCGGACACTCGGCCCGCGATGGGGGAGACACCAACGGCGTTGAGCCCGTTCTTGAGTCGCTGCACACCGACGTGGTCGATGGGCCGCAGCGGCTGCACCGGGGCGGGCCCGTCGATGAGCGGGCGCTTCAGGTATTCGGTCTCGAGAACCTCGCGGAACTTCTCGACGCCCCAGTCCTTGACCAAGAACTTCAACCGGGCCTTGGCGCGCAGACGGCGGTAGCCGTAGTCACGGAAGATGCTGACGACGCCCTCCCACACGTCGGGAACCTCATCCAGTGGCACCCACACCCCGAGGCGCTGCGCCAGCATGGGGTTGGTCGACAGGCCGCCGCCCACCCACAAGTCCAGGCCCGGGCCGTGCTCGGGGTGCACCACGCCGATGAAGGCGACGTCGTTGATCTCGTGCACCACATCCTGCAGACCGGAAATGGCCGTCTTGAACTTGCGGGGAAGGTTCGCGTACTCCTTTTTCCCGATGTAGCGGCGCACGATCTCGTCGATGGCCGGCGTCGGATCGAGCACCTCGTCCAGGGACTCACCGGCGAGCGGCGAGCCCAGGATCACGCGGGGGCAGTCGCCGCAGGCCTGCGTGGTGTGCAGACCCACCTCGTCGAGACGGCGCCAGATCTCCGGCATGTCCTCGACCCGGATCCAGTGGTACTGCACGTTCTCGCGGTCCGAGAGGTCGGCGGTGTCCCGCGCGTACGTGGTGGACAGATCACCCAGGGTGCGAAGCGCCTGAGTCGTCAATGCGCCGCCGTCTGAACGCACCCGCAGCATGAAGTGATCGTCTTCGAGCATGTCGGTGTTCTCGTCACCGGTCCAGGAGCCGTCGAAACCCGGCTTGCGCTGGGTGTACAGACCCCACCAGCGGAAGCGGCCACGCAGGTCGGTCTTGTCGATGCTCTCGAAGCCCTTGTGGGCGTAGATGGTTTCGATGCGCTCCCGCACGTTCAGCGGGTGATCGTCCTTCTTGGCTTGCTCATTGGGGTTCAGCGGCTCGTGTTCTCCGAGGGCCCACTGGCCCTCGCTGCGCTGTTGCTTCGGGCGAGCGGGCCGGGTCTCGCTGGTGGTCATGGTGCTCCTCAGAAAGGCAGGCACAGTCGTGGGCGACACACCGGGGGCTGACCGGAGGCGCAAATCCTCACGACCGTTTGGGTGGCAGACGGGTAGGACTACGTCACTAAGGGAGACAACACGCGCTACAGACACGCTTCAGGTCGATGTGTCGCCGCGCGACAAGAGGGACCTGATGTGTGCTCACCCGGCCAATTGTGCCATGAGAAACTGGCACCCCACACGACCGGGTCGTAATTCCGCTCATTGTGAGCAAAACCTCTATTGGGCTTGGGGGATTCCCGCTATTGACCGCGCAGATTTTTTCTGCCGTCGACCCTGGCACACACTGGACCGGTGAGACCCGAAACGATTGCCGCCCTGCCGGCCCTGGTGCCGGCGCCGGGACGCCCGTTCGGGATCTATGTGCATGTTCCTTTCTGTGCCACACGCTGCGGATACTGCGATTTCAACACCTACACCGCCGACGAACTCGGCGACGGCACCTCGCCCGCGGGCTGGCTTGAGGCGCTGCGTGCCGAGCTCGGCCTGGCCGCACGGACCCTGGACGGAAAACCGCCGGTGGAAACCGTGTTCGTCGGGGGCGGGACGCCCTCGCTGTTGGGTGGTTCCGGGCTCGCAGAGGTGCTCGCCGCGATCGGAGCCCACTTCACGTTGGCACCGGGTGCCGAGGTCACTACCGAGGCCAACCCCGAATCGACCTCGCCGGCGTTCTTCGAGACGATTCGGGCCGCCGGATACACCCGGGTCTCGTTGGGCATGCAGTCCGCGGCCCCGCATGTGCTGGCGACGCTGGACCGGGTGCATGCGCCCGGAAGGGCGGTGGCGGCGGCGCGGGAAGCGCGTGCGGCCGGTCTTGAGCACGTCAATCTCGACCTCATCTATGGCACCCCGGGCGAAACCGACGATGACCTGCGCCGGTCCATCGATGCGGTGCTCGACGCCGGGGTGGACCACGTGTCGGCGTATGCGCTGGTCGTCGAGGAGGGCACCGCGCTGGCCCGGCGTGTGCGGCGCGGCGAGCTGCCTAATCCCGATGAGGACGCCCTGGCCGACCGGTATCAGCTGCTGGACACGGCGCTGTCGCAGGCCGGACTGAGCTGGTACGAGGTGTCCAACTGGGCACGCCCCGGGGGGCAGTGCCGTCATAACCTCGGGTACTGGGCCGGCGGCGACTGGTGGGGTGCCGGGCCGGGTGCGCACGGACACGTCAACGGGGTGCGGTGGTGGAACGTCAAGCACCCCAACACCTACGCCAAGCAGCTGGGTGAGGGGCAGCTTCCCGTCGGCGGGCACGAGGTCCTCGGCCCGGCCGAACGGCACACCGAGGATGTGCTGCTGGCGGTGCGGCTGAATACGGGAATCGCCTTGGCGGACTTGACTGTTGAGGAGCGTGGCCGGGTGCCTGCGGTAGTGTCCGGGGGACTGGCACGACTGGTGGATGACCGGCTGGTGCTCACCGATCAGGGGCGCCTGCTGGCCGATGGCGTGGTGCGCACCATCCTGGACTAGCGCCGGCTAAACAGACCGTAGCTGATCCATATCGAAAACCCTGGCGTGCAACACGACCCGATTACGCAGCGCGGCGCGCACGGCGCGATGCAGCCCGTCCTCCAGGTAGGTGACACCCTGCCATTTCACCGCGTGCGGAAACAGGTCTCCGTAGAATGTGGAGTCCTCACTGAGCAGCCGGTCCAAGGCGAGCACCGTGGTGGTGGTGACGAGTTCATCGAGTCGGATCTGCCGGGGCGGGATGCGTGACCAATCCCTGGTCGATAGCCCGTGTTCTGGATACGGCTTCCCCTCACGGACACCTTTGAAGATCACCGCAAACCACTCCGTAATGATCCCGCCATAACACCTGAGGTTAGCGTGGACGGCCGTGGTGGAGGGTTGGGGCAGCCTGGCCCCGTAAAATGAGAGGCAAATCGCTGCTCCGAGGGAGGTGACCATGGCCAGTGCCGATGACAGACGCTTCGAGGTGCTGCGCGCCATCGTCGCCGATTACGTCACCACCAAGGAGCCGATCGGCTCCAAGGCCCTGGTCGACAGGCACGGACTCGGGGTTTCCAGCGCCACCGTCCGCAACGACATGGCAGTACTGGAGGCAGAGGGCTACATCGCGCAGCCGCACACCAGTTCAGGACGCATTCCAACGGAAAAGGGCTACCGCGAATTCGTCAACCGGCTCGAGGACGTCAAACCGCTTTCGGGCGCCGAACGCAAGGCCATCCTGAACTTCCTGGAAGGCGGCGTCGACCTGGATGATGTGTTGCGCCGCGCGGTGCGGCTGCTGGCGCAGATGACTCGTCAGGTTGCCGTGGTGCAGTACCCGACGCTGTCCTCGTCGAGCGTGCGTCACCTGGAAGTGGTGCTGCTGACCCCGGCCCGGCTGTTGTTGGTGGTCATCACCGACACCGGAAGGGTTGATCAGCGGATTGTCGAGCTGGGCGACGTCATCAACGACGAGCAGCTCGGCCGCCTTCGGGTGCTGCTGGGCGCGGCCCTGGACGGCAAGAAGTTGTCGGCGGCCTCGGTGGCCGTTGCCGAGCTGGCCGAACAGTCCGACGATGACCTGCGCAATCCCCTCACGCGCGCGGCGACGGTGCTGGTGGAAACGCTCGTCGAGCATCACGAGGAACGCCTGCTGCTCGGCGGCACCGCCAACCTGACCCGCAACGCGGGCGATTTCGGCGGCCAGCTGCGCACCGTGTTGGAGGCGCTGGAGGAGCAGGTGGTGGTGTTGCGCTTGCTCGCCGCACAGCAGGAGGCCGGCCGGGTCACCGTGCACATCGGTCATGAAACCGCTGCTGAGCAGATGATCGGCACCTCCGTTGTCTCCACCCCGTATGGTGCGGGCGGAGCGGTGTTCGGCGGTATGGGTGTGCTGGGGCCCACACGGATGGACTACCCGGGAACCATCGCGAACGTCGCGGCGGTTGCCATGTATATCGGCGAAGTGCTAGCCAATCGCTAGCAGTATGTGAACTAGACAGGACGTAACAGGCACAGTGGCGCGTGATTACTACGGCATCCTCGGGGTGAGCAAGGGTGCCAGCGACAGCGAGCTCAAGCGGGCGTACCGCAAGCTCGCCCGCGAGCTGCACCCCGACATCAACCCCGACGAGCAGGCGCAGGCGCGCTTCAAGGAGGTCAGCATCGCCTACGAGGTGCTGACCGATCCGGAGAAGCGGCGCGTCGTCGACCTCGGAGGCGACCCGCTGGAGAACGGCGGCGGTGGCAACGGGTTCGGCGGTTTCGGTTCGGGCTTCGGTGGCCTGGGCGACGTCTTCGAGGCCTTCTTCGGCGGTTCGGCCGGCGGATCACGTGGTCCGCGCGGCCGGGTGCAGCCCGGGTCCGACTCTCTGCTGCGGATGCGCCTGGAACTGGTGGAATGCGCGACCGGCGTCAGCAAGCAGGTGACGGTCGACACCGCGATTCTGTGCGACGGATGTGCGGGCAAGGGCACCCACGGAAACTCGGCACCGAGCGCCTGCGAGACCTGTGGTGGACGTGGCGAGGTGCAGACAGTCCAGCGGTCCCTGCTTGGCCAGGTGTTGACCTCGCGCCCCTGCCCGACGTGCCAGGGGGCCGGAGAGGTCATCACCGATCCGTGCCACAAGTGCGGTGGCGACGGCCGGGTGCGCGCGCGTCGCGAGATCACGGTCAAGATCCCGGCCGGTGTCGGCGACGGTATGCGAGTGCGCCTTGCTGCGCAGGGTGAGGTCGGCCCCGGTGGCGGACCGGCCGGTGACCTGTATGTCGAGGTGCACGAGAAGCCACATGACGTGTTCATTCGTGACGGGGACGACCTGCACTTCACGGTCCGCGTCCCGATGGTGGAGGCGGCGCTGGGTACCAGCGTGTCCGTCGACGCCATCCTCGACGGCGACACCACCATCAAGGTCGAGCCAGGCTCGCAGCCCGGATCGGTGGTGACGCTGCGCGGTAAGGGCATGCCCCATTTGCGCACCGGTGTACGCGGCAACCTGCACGCCCACCTGGACGTGGTGGTGCCAACCCGGCTGGACTCCAAGGAGCGTGAGCTCTTGAAGGACTTCCGGACCCGTCACAAGGACGGCGCCGAGGTCGTGTGGGCAGAATCCGCATCCGGCGGGGTGTTCTCGCGGCTGCGCGAGGCGTTCACGGGCCGGTAATCGATGGCGGCAGCCACGATCTTCTACGTTGACCACGTCCCCGCCGCCGGTGAACGGATAATCCTCGACGGCGATGAGGGTCATCACGCGACGCGGGTGCTGCGCATGCGGGTCGGTGAGCCGGTCATGGTGTGCGATGGCGCGGGCGAGGTCGGTGACGGCGTGGTCGCCTCCGTTGAGCGCGCCACATTGTCGATCGAGGTGACCGGACGCTGGGGCGTGGTCGCCGCGGCGCCCAAAGTGACTGTGGTGCAAGCGCTTCCCAAATCCGATCGCTCCGAGCTCGCTGTCGACCTGGCGGTGGAGGCCGGTGCCGACGAGATCGTCCCGTGGCAGGCGCAGCGATGTGTGTCGCGCTGGGACGCAAAGGCGGCGAAGGGGCAGCAGCGTTGGGAGGCGGTGGCGCGGGCGGCGTCGCGCCAGTCCCGGCGGGCCTTCGTGCCGACGGTGTCCGAACTGCACTCCACCGCGCAGCTGGCTGAGCTGGTTCGGGCGCGGATCGCCGACGGCGCCATCGTGCTGGTGCTGCATGAATCGGCTGATTCCGGGCTGAGTGCTTTGGGTGAGCGGCTGTCCGCGTCGTCGTCGGTGGTCTTGATCGTGGGCCCCGAGGGGGGTGTCGCCGACGAGGAGCTGGGAGTTTTGACCGACGCGGGCGCGGCCGCCGTGCGTTTGGGTCCGACGGTGTTGCGCACGTCCAGTGCCGCTGCCGTCGCGCTGGGCGCGCTCGGGGTGCTCACGGATCGGTGGGCGGGCGGTCCGCTGACGCACAAAGGCGTGGAGGCTGACGGTTGCCAGCGGTAAACTCGAAGCAACTTCACAACCCAAGAAAGCAGGCGACCGTAACCACGTGACGAGCCGAGAACAAGGTGCCGCTGCGCCGGCTTCGGAAGTACGCAGCAGCGTCGAGATTCCGAATGACCTCATCATGGGCCTGCTGGGTTCAGCCGATGAAAACCTGCGAGAGCTTGAGGACGTCCTTCCCGTCGATGTCCACGCCCGCGGAAACACCATCACCTTCACGGGCGAGCCCGCCGATATCGCGCTTGCCGAGCGGGTGATCTCCGAGCTGATCGTGATCGCCCGGCGCGGTCAGCAGCTCACGCCGTCGACCGTGCGGCACACGGCGGGGATGCTGACCGGCGATGGGGACGAATCACCCGCCGAGGTGCTGAGCCTGGACATCCTGTCGCGGCGCGGCAAGACGATCCGGCCAAAGACGTTGAACCAGAAGCGTTATGTGGACGCGATCGACGCCAACACGATCGTCTTCGGCATCGGCCCGGCCGGTACCGGTAAGACGTACCTGGCAATGGCCAAGGCGGTCAACGCCTTACAGAGCAAGCAAGTCACTCGCATCATCCTGACGCGCCCGGCCGTGGAGGCGGGGGAGCGGCTGGGATTCCTGCCCGGCACGCTCAGCGAGAAGATCGACCCGTACTTGCGGCCCCTGTACGACGCGCTGCACGACATGATGGATCCCGAGCTGATTCCCAAGCTGATGGATGCCGGGGTCATCGAGGTCGCGCCGCTGGCCTACATGCGAGGCCGGACCATCAACGACGCGTTCATCATTCTCGACGAGGCGCAGAACACCACCGCCGAGCAGATGAAGATGTTCCTCACCCGGCTGGGCTTCGGCTCCAAGATCGTGGTGACCGGTGACATCACTCAGGTCGACCTGCCCGGCAACGCCCGTTCCGGGCTGCGCGCGGCCATGGACATCCTCGACAATATCGAGGGAATTCACTTCTCGGAGTTGACCAGTGCCGATGTGGTGCGCCACCGGCTGGTCTCGGAGATCGTGGATGCCTACGCGCGGTTTGAGGACTCGGACTTGACAGGCAACCGCGCGCAGCGACGCGCGTCGGGGAACCGGAGCCGGCACCGATGAGCATTGAGGTAGTCAACGAGTCGGGTATCGACGTCGCCGAGGGCGAGTTGGTCAGCGTCGCACGATTCGCCATTGCGGCAATGGATGTCCATCCGGCCGCCGAACTTTCGATGATGCTTGTCGACCTGGCGGCGATGGCCGACCTGCACATGCGGTGGATGGACCTGCCCGGCCCTACCGATGTGATGTCGTTCCCGATGGACGAACTGGAGCCTGGCGGACGTCCTGACGCGCCCGAGCCCGGGCCGTCGATGCTGGGCGATATCGTGCTGTGCCCGCAGTTCGCGGCCGAACAGGCTGAGGCTGCCGGACATTCGTTGGCGCACGAGCTGGCGCTGCTGACGGTGCACGGGGTGCTGCACCTGCTCGGCTACGACCACGCCGAGCCCGAGGAAGAGCGCGAGATGTTCGCGCTGCAGAACCAGCTGCTGCAGGATTGGTACGAGCAGCAGGCCCAGCTGTACCGAGATAGCCGTCTGCTCGACAAGTCGCGCAACTTCGACGAGTGATGTCTGGCATAGGGCTGCTGCTGGCGGCGATCGCGCTCGTCGGCCTGGGCGGCGCGTTCGCGGCTATCGATGCGGCCATCAACACGGTGTCCTCGGCGCGTGTCGACGAGCTGGTCCGCGAGGAGCGGCCCGGTGCGGTGCGGCTTTCGGTGGTGATCCGGGAGCGTCCGCGTTACGTGAACCTGGTGGTGCTGTTGCGCACCACCTGCGAGATCTTGTCGACGGTGTTCCTGGTCGGCTATCTCACCGCGCGGATGAGCCTTGGTGCGGCGCTGATGATTTCCGCGATTGTCATGGTGGTGACGAGTTTCGTGGCCATCGGGGTGGGCCCGCGCACGTTGGGACGTCAGCACGCGTACTCGATCGCGCTGGGCGCCGCCGTTCCCCTGCAGGTGATTTCGGTGCTGCTGGGCCCGATTTCGCGGCTGCTGATTCTGCTCGGCAACGCGGTGACGCCCGGACGCGGTTTCCGTAACGGACCGTTCTCCTCCGAGATCGAGCTGCGCGAGGTGGTCGACATGGCGCAGCAGCGCGGTGTGGTGGCCGATAACGAACGCCGGATGATCCAGTCGGTGTTCGAGCTGGGCGATACGCCGGCCCGCGAGGTGATGGTGCCGCGCACCGAGATGGTGTGGATCGAATCCGACAAGACGGCTGGTCAAGCGACCTCTCTGGCGGTGCGCAGTGGGCACTCCCGCATTCCGGTGGTCGGGGAGAACGTGGACGACGTCGTCGGCGTGGTCTTCCTCAAAGACCTTGTCCAGCAGACGTACTACTCGGTGAATGGTGGGCGCGACGTCACCGTGGCGCAGGTGATGAGGCCCGCGGTCTTCATCCCCGACTCCAAGCCGCTGGATGCGCTGCTGCGTGAGATGCAGCAGCACCGCAAGCATATGGCGCTGCTGGTCGACGAGTACGGGGCGATCGCCGGGCTGGTGACCATCGAGGACGTGCTGGAGGAGATCGTCGGGGAGATCGCCGACGAGTATGACCATGACGAGGTCGCCCCGGTGGAAGATCTGGACGACAAAGTGTTTCGTGTCTCCGCCAGGCTGCCGATCGAGGACCTGGGGGAGCTGTACGACATCGAGTTCGACGAGGACCTGGACGTCGAGACCGTCGGCGGACTGCTGGCGCTCGAGCTGGGGCGCGTTCCATTGCCCGGGGCAACGGCTGCCTCGCACGGACTTTTGTTACAGGCCGAGGGCGGTCCGGACACGCGCGGCCGGGTGCGCATCGGCACGATCCTGGTGCAACCCGACCCCGACAGCGGCACGGCGGCAGACGACGAGAAAACGGAGGAAAAAGATGACTGAGTTGGATGCGGAAGACAACAAGCTCGTCGTGCTGGCCCGTGGAGCGATGGGGCGTGCCGAAGCGAAGGCGGGGGCCGCGGTGCGCGACGGCGACGGCCGCACCTACGCCGGTGCGCCGGTGTCGCTTTCGGCGCTGTCGTTGACGGCGTTGCAGGCGGCGGTGGCGGCGGCGGTGTCCAGTGGAGCCTCGGTCATCGAGGCGGCCGTGCTGGTCGGCGGTTCACACGAGGATCCGGGCCTCGCGGCGGTGCGCGAGCTTTCGCCGTCGGCGACGGTCATCGTCACCGACCGCACCGGCGTGCCTGCGGGGCAGCTGTGACCTCGCCCGAATTCCGTTCTGGTTTCGTCTGTTTTGTCGGGCGGCCCAATACCGGTAAGTCGACGTTGACCAATGCGCTGGTCGGCCAGAAGGTCGCCATTACGTCGAACCGGCCGCAGACCACCCGGCACACGATCCGCGGCATCGTGCACCGCGAGAATTTCCAGATCGTGCTCGTCGACACTCCCGGGCTGCATCGACCGCGCACGTTGCTCGGGCAGCGGCTCAACGACCTTGTGCGCGATACATATTCCGAGGTCGACGTGATCGGCCTGTGCATCCCGGCCGATGAGGGCATCGGGCCGGGTGACAAGTGGATCTACGAGCAGATCAAGCTCGTCGCACCGCGTACCACGCTGATCGCGATCGTCACCAAGATCGACAAGGTGAGCAAGGAGCGGGTGGCCGAGCAGCTGCTGTCGGTGTCGCAGCTCGTCGGGCCGGATGTCGATATCGTGCCGGTGTCCGCTGTCTCCGGTGCCCAAGTCGAGGTGCTGACAGAGGTTTTGGCGTCCAAGCTGCAGCCGGGGCCCGCGTTCTATCCCGACGGCGAACTGACCGATGAGCCCGAAGAGGTGCTCATGGCCGAGCTGATCCGCGAGGCGGCGCTCGAAGGCGTCCGCGATGAGCTGCCGCACTCGCTGGCAGTGGTGATCGACGAGGTGAACGAACGCGAGGGTCGGCCCGAGGGCTCGGAGCTGATCGATGTGCACGCGATTCTCTATGTCGAGCGGGACAGTCAAAAGGGCATCGTCATCGGTAAGGGCGGCGCGCGGCTACGCGAGGTCGGGACCAACGCGCGCAAGCAGATCGAAAAGCTGCTCGGCACCAAGGTTTTCCTGGATCTGCGGGTCAAGGTCGCCAAGAACTGGCAGCGCGACCCCAAGCAGCTCGGCAAGCTCGGCTTCTAGCGGCGGCCCTTTTCGCGCCGAGACCCTTTTCGCGCCGAGACCGAGGTTGTGGCGGTTTCGTCTCGCACAAATTCACCACAACCTCGGTCTCGCGTACGTGTCAGAGGTGCATGGCATGGTCGCGACATGGGGAACCTGGTCACGGGGAGTACGGCTATTGCGTCTGGCCTGCTGACACGTCACGAGCTGCGCACCGGCTATCGACGCATTTATCGCAATGTCTATCTACCCATCGGGGTGGAGCTCACCGCGCGTATCCGTGCTGAGGCTGCCTTCTTGTGGTCCGGCGGGAGCGCCGTGGTGTGTGGCGCCTCGGCTGCAGCGCTGCACGGCAATCCGTGGATATCGGCCGACCGTCCAGCCGAGCTGATTCGCGAATGGCGCAGTGCGCCCCAGGGGATCATCGTGCATGCGGACACGCTGTGCCCCGACGAGTCGACGGTGATCGGCGGGGTCCTGGTCACTGCACACGCCAGGACGGTGTTCGATATCGGGCGCCGGGTGTACACCTCGCGTGCGGTCGAGTTGATCGACGTGCTTCTCCGAGACTGTTCGGTGAGCGAGGTACATGAGGTTGCCTCGCGGCACAGGGGCGCACGGGGTATCCGGCGATTGATGAATGTGTTGTCGTTGGCGGACCCTGGCTCCGAATCTGTTCAGGAGACGCGCTTGCGGATGTGCCTTGTCGGTGCCGGATTACCGCGTCCGGAAACCCAGATCGAGCTGTGCGGTCCCGACGGGCGGACGATTCGTCTCGACATGGGCTGGCGGGAACAGCGGGTGGCGGCAGAGTTCGACGGGGCGCAGCACTGGGGTGATTCTGTGCAGCATCGGCGCGACATCGAACGGCAAGAGACGATCGCCTCGATGGGCTGGCGGTTGGTGCGCGTTAGTCGGGACCAGCTCATCAATCAACCGTTGGCGGTCGTCCATCGCGTTCGAGCTGCGCTGAGCGCTGCGGCAAGAGCGGCCTAGTCGCCGAGACCGAGGTTGTGGCGAATGTGTGCGAGACGAAACCGCCACAACCTCGGTTTCGGCGCACGGGTCGGCGCGGGGCGCGGCGCAGGGGCGGGCGCGGGGGCACTCACCACCAGGGGTCCGGGGTTTCCGATGCCCAGTTGTTGATCGACTCCAGCTGCGCCGCAAGCGAAATGAGCAGCGGCTCGCTGTTCGCCGGGCCCATCAGCTGCACGCCGACGGGCAGCCCGTCTTGGGTGAACCCGGCGGGGACGTTGATCGACGGCCATCCGAGCACATTCCACGGCCACGTCATGGGGCAGGCGGCGATCTGTCCGCGATCCGTGGCAATGCTGCCAACATCGTCGAAATCGTAAATACCGGTTGGCGGTTGGGCAGTTGTCGGCGCCAGCACAACGTTGAAGCTGCCGAAGATCTTGCCGACGCGTGCCTGCAACCGCGGCTCGGCCGCGCGCGCCCGCCGCAGCGCCCAGCCGGCCAGTCGTCGGCCCGTGCGCATGTTCGTCACGGTGCGCTGGTCCCAGTTCGCCCCGGCGTCGAGCCGGTCGCGCCACGGCAGCAGTCCCGCGGTGGCGCGTGGCAGGAAGTTCATGCCGAGCCCGATGCCGTAGTCCGGGTCGCCCTCGGACACCATGTGCCCGAGAGAACGCAGCTGATGGCCCACATAACGGGTGGCGGCTTCGATCGTCGGGTGAATGCTGGCGGGAAACGCCGAGAACGGAACCTTGAATGACAGCGCGATGCGCAGCTGCCCCGGGTCTTCGTGGACGGCATCCAGCACCCGGACGTGCGGTGGCTGGTGCAAATCGCCGGCTACGTTTCCCGACGCGGCATCCAACAACAGCGCGGCGTCGGCGACCGTGCGGGCCAGGGGCCCGTGCACCGTTATCCCGTTGAACGCCTCGGCCAGTGGCCAGGTGGAGATCCGGCCACGCTGCGGCTTGATGCCGATCAGATGTGTCCATGCGGCGGGAATCCGCACGCTCCCAGCCCCATCCGAGCCGATGGCCCCGGCGATAAGCCCGGCTGCCACCGCCGCGGCGCTGCCGCCCGAGGATCCGCCCGGGGTGTGGTTGCGGCTCCACGGGTTGCGGGTGTGGCCGAAGCCGGGCCCACTGGTGAAGCCCCACTGGCCCAGTTCGCACGTGTTGGTCTTGCCGACGATCACCGCGCCCGCCGCCCGCAGCCGTCGCACCAGCTCGGCGTCCTCGGATTCCGAACCGACGGCCCCGGCGGTACCGAATGCGGTTGGGGTACCCGCCAAATCGGTGTCGTCTTTGATGGCAATGGGCACGCCGAGCAACGGCAGCCGCTCACCGGCAGCTAACCGCTTGTCGGCCACTGCGGCGTCGGCGAGGGCGTTCTTGGTGCACACCACCCGGAACGCGTTGAGGGTCGACTGGCTGGCTTTGATCGCGTTGAGTGCCGCGAGGGTCAACGAAACGGAGCTGACCGAACCCTCTACCAGCGCGGAGGCCTGGGACGTCAGCGTGGGAAAGCCCGACATGACGAGAAGGGTAAGCCGTCGAAATAGTGCGTCAATGCGGGGATTCGTCGGTACCAGATGGGAAACTCTTCGAATGCGGCTTTATCGGGATCGTGCTGTTGTGCTGCGCCAGCACAAGCTCGGTGAGGCCGATCGCATCGTGACCCTGCTGACCCGCCAGCATGGCCTGGTCCGCGCGGTGGCCAAGGGGGTGCGCCGCACCCGAAGTAAGTTCGGGTCACGGCTGGAACCGTTTGCGCATATCGACGTGCAGCTGCATCCGGGACGCAACCTCGACATCGTCACGCAGGTGCAGGCCATCGACGCCTTCGCATCGGACATCGTCAGCGACTACGGCCGGTACACCACCGCCTGCGCCATCTTGGAGACCGCCGAGCGGATCGCGGGTGAAGAGCGCGCCCCGGCCGTCGCCCTGCACCGCCTCACCGTCGGCGCGCTCAGGGCCATCGCCGATCAGCAGCGTCCGCGTGAGCTGGTTCTGGATGCATATCTGTTGCGCGCCATGAGCATTGCCGGATGGGCACCCGCCATTAGCGAGTGTGCACGCTGTGCCACTCCCGGCCCGCATCGTGCCTTCCATGTGGCGGCCGGTGGCAGCGTCTGCGTGCACTGCCGTCCCGCGGGTGCGGCGACCCCGCCGCCGGGTGTGCTGGAGCTGATGGCCGCGCTCCATGACGGCGACTGGGCGGCCACCGATGACGTGCCGCAGACCCAGCGCACCCAGGCCAGCGGATTGATCGCGGCGCATTTGCAGTGGCACCTGGAGCGCAAGCTGCGGACACTCCCGCTCGTCGAACGTGGGACCAGGTTAAATATGACCCATGGTGAAGAGCAGCCAGCCCGATCCGCAGCAGGATAAGTACTTCACGGATTGGGCCGACGTCCCGCCCGGCTACGCCCCGACGTTCCCGGACAAGACGGTATTTCCTGCTGTTTTCCCGAAGCTGCTGCCCGGATCGGGCCCCGGTGGCACCCGGCCACATCCCGCGCCCAAGCATCCCTCGGGTGCCGTGCCGCCGGCCATCCCCAAGGAACTGGTACCGCGGCACGTGGCGGTGGTGATGGACGGCAACGGGCGCTGGGCACGGGCTCGTGGCTTGCCGCGCACCGAGGGGCACAAGATGGGCGAGGCCACCATGATGGACATGGTCTGTGGTGCCATCGAGATGGGCATCCCGTGGCTGACCACCTACGCGTTCTCGACGGAGAACTGGAGAAGGCCCGCGGACGAGGTTCGATTCCTGATGGGCTTCAACCGTGACGTGGTGAAGCGGCGACGCCATGACCTGAACAACATGGGAGTGCGGTTTCGCTGGGCGGGCCAGAAGACGCGGCTGTGGAGCAGCGTCTACAAGGAGCTCGAGATCACCGAGGAGCTCACCAAGAACAACAGCACGCTGACCTTGACCACGTGCATCAACTACGGGGGCCGGGCCGAGATCGCCGAGGCGACACGCAGGATCGCCCGCCTGGTGGAGTCTGGGCAGCTCAAGCCCGACCGCATCACCGAAGAGACCATCGCCAAGTATCTCGACGAGCCGGACATGCCCGACGTCGATTTGTTCTTGCGGCCCTCGGGCGAGTTCCGGTCGAGCAACTTCATGATGTGGCAGTCGGCATACGCCGAGTTCGTGTTTCAGGAAAAGATGTACCCCGACTTCGACCGCCGCGACCTCTGGGCGGCCTGCCTCGAGTATGCGCAGCGCGACCGTCGATTCGGTACGGCGTAATGACCGACCCCGATAACGGAGCCGACGAGATTCTGGACCGCGTGTACCGCGTGCTGCACCCGGTGCTGCCGGTCATCAAGGAGCCCGATGGCGCGCTGAGGGCCGACTACGAGGGCACGCTCACCTCGATCCGCGCGGTCACCATCGCGGCGGGCCTGGATGTGGTGTCGCTGTCGCAGGTGTTGGCCTGGGATGTGGCGGTCAACGCGAAATCGCGGCATCTGGTCGATGGGTTGGCGCAGAAGTCGCTGTTCGGAAACATTCTGTTGATCGCGAAGGGGCGCAAGGCAGATGTATTGCTGCGCTACAACTTTCCCGCCACCGAGATCTCGGATGAGGCATTGGTGACGCTCTTACTCATGGTGTTCGCCACCGGGGCCGATGCGCGAAGGGCGCTGGGTAACTAGGAGTTCCGGCGCAGGGCGCTGCAACGACTGCACAGACCGAAGACCTCCACCGTGTGGTGGACAGCGGTGAACCCGTGCTCTTCGGCGACATTGGTGGCCCACGCCTCGACCGCGCCGGCCTGCACTTCGACAGCGAAACCGCAACTCTGGCAGACCAAATGGTGATGGTGTCCGTCCGAACAGCGTCGGTACACCGATTCGCCGGTGTCGTTGCGCAGCACATCGACCTCGCCTGACGTCGACATCGACTGCAGGGTCCGGTAGACGGTGGTCAGACCGATGCCTTCGCCGGTGCGTTTGAGTTCGTCGTGGAGCTCCTGCGCCGACCGGAATTCATCGGTCCGGTTCAGCAGCGCGGTGATGGCGGCCCGCTGGCGGGTGGACCGCACGGTGCCCGGCAAGGCTGCCCGCTCTTCGCGGACGTTCATCTCTGTTCCTCGGTGTGCGCCACCGCGTCGACGACGATATGAGAGAGGTGGTCGTCGACGAGGCGGTACATGACCTCTCGTCCCTGACGTTCACCGGAGACCA
The DNA here is from genome assembly GCF_016767715.1 of Mycobacteroides chelonae. Lineage (NCBI taxonomy): Bacteria > Bacillati > Actinomycetota > Actinomycetes > Mycobacteriales > Mycobacteriaceae > Mycobacteroides > Mycobacteroides chelonae. Next base: position 1,753,903 of record NZ_CP050145.1, read on the forward strand.
CTCCGGCAGCCTTGAGCACCCGCAGATGCTGACTGATGAGCGGCTGGGCGACACCGACCGCGTCGACCAACTCGTGGACGCAGCGCTGCGATTCGCGCAGCTGCAGCACGATGGCGATACGCACCGGCGCGGCAAGCGCGCGGAGCAGCTCACCGGACTGTTCGAGGATCTCGCGCGGGGGCAGCGGCCCGGGCGGTGTCAGCGGAGCATGCGGTGGCTCGGCATGTGCGGAACTAAGCACGGTGTTCACCACGGCGCTTCACCTCAACCTGAATCACGCCCCGGCCTGTCCGGAGACCCAACATGGGGTCCGGCGGCAAACCGGGCCCATCTATTGAGGGTAGTGGCCGATTCCCGATCTGGTGGTAAGGGTGTCGCCGTGGCGGCCTGGGGATGGTGCCGAATCGGGTCATCACAGTACCGTGCCGCCGAATCTTCAAAAATTTGCTGAAACTCACGAATTCGTCAGCATCAGATGCAGTGAGTGGGGCAGAAGGGCCTGTACGTCTAGGCATGGCCGGCGATTTGATCACGGCGTCCTGGTGTTCACTCCAGGTCGTCCCAGTGGGGTTTCCGGTGTGTCTCATCGTGATTTATGCACCTCAATCGGCCAGTTGTGGGTGAGGAGTGTCACAGCCCGCTCCCAGGTCGCGGCGTTGACACGGCGCTGCCCGGTCTCTACGTTATGAAAACGATAATCATTACCAACTAAGTCTATGACGCCTACCTGAGGATGATCGCCATGGCCACCTTTGCTACCGGCACCGACGAGCTGAAGAACACCGACGGTGTGAACCGGCCAGGGTGGTTTGTCAGCAGACGCGTCGACATCCTCTTCGTCTTCGGTTTGGGTGCGTTGTTGTCCGCGGTGCTCTTCGCGGCCGACGGGCACAAGGGCGTATTCCTCATCGGAGCGGTGACCTTTTCCCTGCTGTCCGACCTACCGCATGTGCTGACGACGACGGCGCGCGTGTGGATGGATCCTCGCGAGCGGTCCCGGTTCTGGGCGCATTACGTGATCAGCTTCGTGGTGGTCGCCGCGATCGTCGGCACGTTGTGGTTCGGCGGCTGGATGGTGCCGCTGCTGGCCATCTGGGCCTATTGGCAGGTGTTCCACGTGCTCAAACAGCACTTCGGCATCATCAACATCTACGCGGCCAAGAACGGTTACAAGGGCCCGCGTAACCGGATCAAGTACGCGCTGTACGCCGTCTGCCTGGCTCCGGTGCTCTACCGGGCGAGCCAGGGCCTGAACTTCTCCGAGTATGTGGTCTTCGGTCACCGACTGCCGTTCTCGAACCTGAGCGTGCCGGTGCCGCCCATTCCCGGATTCTTGGTTATCGGTGGATTCGTCTGTGCCGCAGTCATGTTGGGAATCGCCGTCTGGGAGCAGGTGCAGCTGAAGAGGGCCGGGCAGCGCACGCTGCCGGCCATGGCGGTGGCCACCTTCATCATCGCGGCGCTGTCCTACAACCTGTCCTACCTGCTGGTCTCGGACCTTTTCGCACTCATCCTGATCGCGACGACAACGCACAGCCTGCAGTACCACCTGATCAACTGGACGCGGAACAACACCCGTTTCGCGCACACCGAGGATCCGGGTGAGAAGAAGCTGCTGCTGGCACGGCTCTCGACGCGTAAGGCGCTGCCGCTGTACATCGCGTTCTTCGGGGGGCTGGGCATCCTCGCCGGGCAGCTCGACACGGTCATCTTCGCGGTCCCGCTCACCTTCGTGCTGCACCACTTCTACATGGACGGCGCGCTGTGGAAGAGCAAGGGCAATCCCGAATTGGCCCATGACCTCGGAATTGTCCGTGCTGGATAACGAACTGATCCAGCAGCCCGCCGGGCAGCGGCAGGGGCGCCCGCCGGTCTCGGTGCGTCGCGTCGAGTCTCGTCGTGATGCCAGGCAGTTCATCTCGATGCCCTGGCGCCTCTACGGTGACGACCCGCAGTGGCGCCCGACGCTGCGCCGCGTCATGCACGCGAAGATGAACGCCAAGCACAACCCCCTGCACCGGGAGGTGCAGATCGAGAACTTCGTCGCCTATCGCGGCGACAACCCCGTGGGCCGAATCTCGGCCAGCATCGACTCGGCATACGTACAGCGCTACGGCGACTGCGCATTCTTCGGGTTCTTCGAGAGCGAGGACGACGAAGCGGTGGCGGGCGCCCTGCTGAGAACGGCCGAGCAATGGGCCGTGCGTCGGGGTATCACCAAAATGGTCGGCCCGTTCAGCTACACCTCACGTGAGGAGGTGGGCCTGCTGATCTCCGGGTACGACAAGCCACCGGCGGTCATGCAGCCGTACAACCCCCAGTACTACCCGGAGCTGGTGGAGGCGGCCGGATATCGCAAGAAGTTCGATACCGCCTCTTTCCGTTGGCATGTCGACGGCAACCCGCAAGTCCAGCAGCGCCTGCTCAAGCGCGCCGACGCGGTGATGCGTGATCAGGGAGTGTCGGTGCGTTCGGTGCGAATGCGCGACTACGCCGACGAACTGGAGATGTTGCGTGGGCTCTACAACGACTCCTTCGCCCATCATCCTGAGAATGTCCCGCTCAGTCGCGAGGTGTTCTCGGGTATGGCCGCCGAGATGCGGCCGCTGATCGACCCGAACATCGTGCGGATCGTCGAATCCGCTGGTACCCCAGTCGGATTCCTTCTGATGCTGCCGGACGTCAACGAGGTCACCGGGCGCTCGGGTCGGCTCACCCCCGCGCTGCTGGCACGGCTCGCGGTCCGGTGCCACGGCCGTATCCGGGGAATCGACACCGCTGTGGTGGTGCTCATCGGCGCGGTGCAGACCCAGTTCGGGGCCGGGATCGGACGAATCCTGGCGGGGGAGATCGTGCGGACGATCACCGGCAGCGGCTATTCGTCGGTGGCCACCACGTGGGTGCACGAGGACAACGTGTGGTCGAATTCGCTTACCTCCCAAATGAAGACAGACCCGGAGAAAATCCATCGGGTCTACCAGAAGGCCCTGTGATGGGCGGCCGGACGTTGGTCACCGGGGCTACCGGGTACCTGGGTTCCACCCTCGTCGCGTCCTTGGTGCAGGCCGGCGAGCAGGTCACGGTCCTGACGAACCCGCACGATCCCGCCGTTCTTGGTGACGCGCTGCGCCCGCATGTCGATGTGGCCGTCGCCGACATCACCGACGCGCAGAGCATCGACGACGCGATGCGCGGTGTGTCCCATGTGTATCACCTGGCGGGTATCGCATCGCCGAACTCGCGACTCGGACACAGGATTTGGCAGACCAATGTGCTGGGCACCTACCACGTGGCCCGCGCTGCGCTCGAACACGGCGTGCAGCGCGTGGTGCACGTTTCCTCCACCGCTGCCATCGGGTACCCACGCAACGGCGTGGTGGCCGATGAAGACTTCGACCTGCGCGATTCGGTGCTGGACAACGTGTATTCGGCGACCAAACGTGCCGGCGAGCGGTTGATGCTGGACTTCGCCGAGCGCGGTCTGGACGTGGTGGTCGTGAACCCCGCCGCCGTGTTCGCGCCCGGCACCGGGCCGGCCCGGTCCTGGCAGGGACTGTTGGTCGCCGCCCGCAAGGGCCTGCTGCGCGTGGTGCCACCCGGTGGGACCGCCGTGTGCTCGGCACAGGATTTCGTGGTGGGCATCACCGCGGCAATGGCGAAGGGCGACAACGGGCGCCGGTACATCTTGAGCACCGCCAATCTGTCCTACCGGCAGATCGGGGAGCTGCTCGTGACTGCGGTGGGGCGCGAGCATCCGGTGCGGTCCGCGCCCATGGGACTGTTCCGGGCAGTGGGCAAGGGCAACAGGCTGGTCCGCGATATCTCCTTGCGCTTCGACCCCGACGATGCGCTGATTCCCGAGAACGTCGAACTGATGGCCCGCGAGCTGTACTACGCGCCCGACAGGGCGGTGCGAGAGCTGGGCATTCCCCAGGTATCCACCCACGAGTTGATAGCGGAGTTTGTGCGATGACGGTCGAGGCACGGCAGGTGCAGGGCGGCTCCAAGGAAGTGCTCGGCATTTCGATGGCCGATGCGCGCTCACTGGTGGCAGACCTGGCTGCCCGCCGCCAATGGATCTATTGGCTGGACTTGGCCGCCTGTGTGACAGTCGGGTACACCGCGTTCCTGTTGTGCCCGGCGGGCGATCTACTCTCGCTCCCGGCCGCGGCCTGCGTCGTGGTGGCGGCCTTCGCGTTCTACCGCGCGGTGCTGTTTGTCCACGAGCTGGTGCATGCCGAGCGTGACCTGCGCTGGTTCTCGGTGGTATGGCACGTGGTATGCGGAATCCCGCTGCTGGTACCGAAATTCACCTTCGAGTTCCATCACGAACACCACGCGTCGCGCACCTACGGCACCGCCGAGGACGGCGAGTATGTGGCCTACGGCAGCGAGCCGCGCTGGCGCGTCATCCTGTTGCCGTTCACCGCGGCGGTCGGGCCACTGGCATTTGTTTTCCGGTTCTTGGTGTTGGGGCCGCTGAGCTGGTTGATTCCCGCGATCAGGCCCGCGGTGCTGACGCGGGCCTCGTCGCTCATGATCGACGCCGACTTCGAGCGCCCGTTGCCGCCCGCGGGTACACCCCGCTCCTGGCTGATACAGGAAATCGCCTGTTTCGCATACACATCGGCCATGCTGGTGCTGCTGATCCTGGGCGCGTACTCGCCGATGCGGCTGCTGGAGGCGTATCTGGTGATGGCGCTGGCGTTGTTCGTGAACTGGTTGCGGGTACTGGCGGCACACCGGTACGAGGGCACGACCGAACGCATGACCTTCCCCGAGCAGATCCTGGACTCCATCGATCACCCCTCGGTGCCGGTACTGGGTGCACTATGGGCTCCCGTTGGCCTGCGTTTCCATGCGGTGCATCACTTCTTTCCTCAGCTGCCGTACCACCAGTTGGGGGAGGCACGTCGCCGGCTGGAGGCGGCTATTCCACCCGATGCCGGGTACTGGACCACCGAAGATCGTTCACTTGCCTCATCGTTGCGGCGGCTACTGGCTCACCCACGCAAGGAGGCGTCATGACTGCCGATCAATTGAGTTCTACGGCAAGGGAATCTCGGGCGGCTACCTACTCCCGCCGGTTGCCGATACGGCCGGTCGAGGCGCGGGGTGCCCGGGTGCGTGCCGACGACGGCCGCTGGTACGTCGATTGCCTCGCCGCCGCCGGTGCCATGTCGCTGGGCTGGAACCACCCGGTCATCAGTGAGGCCGTCATGAAGACGGTGTCCTCCGGGGAGCCATTGCTCTCACTGGACTTTCACACGCCGTCCCGCGACCGGTTCGTCGAGGAGCTGCTTTCGATCCTGCCGGTGAGGCTTGCCGCCGATGCCAGCATCCACTTGTGCTCGCCCAGCGGGGCCAGCGCTGTGGAGGCCGCTCTCATGCTCGCCGAGGTTGCCACCGGCGGCCGCGAACACGTTGGGGTACAGGGCGGATTCCATGGCTGCACGCGGGCCGCGCGCGCGGCGAGCTCCGGTGGGGGGCTGCGCCAGCAGCCGGTGGTGCTGTCGCCACAGGCGAGCTTTCTGCCTTACCCGCAGGAGTATCGCAGCCCGTTCGGCGTGGGCGGGGAGCAAGGCGTCGAGCTCGCCATCGCGGCGGCCGATGCGCTGGCGCGTCCGCACAGTGGCGTGACGGCACCGGCTTCGCTGATCGCCGAGTTCGTGCTCGGTGAGGGCGGGGTGATTCCTGCCCCGCCGCGCTGGGGACAGGCGCTGCGCCGCACCGCATCGACCCTCGGGGTTCCGCTGATCGCCGATGAGGTGCAGGCGGGCATGTTCCGCACGGGCCCGGCGTGGGCATTCCAGCACTGCGGTATCGAACCCGACATGGTGGTGATCTCGAAGGGGCTTGGATCCGGCATCCCTATCGCGGTCCTGGTGGTGCGCAAAGAGTTCGACGTGTGGGAACCCGGTGCTTTCACCGGGACGTTCCGCGGGAACGCCATGGCCTTCGCCGCCGCCAGTGCCGTGATTCGCTTCGCACGGGAGAACGGTCTGCGTGCACAGGTAACCGCGCGGGGCAAAACCTTCCTGGATGGCTTGAATGCCATTGCATCCCGCTCGAAGCTGGTGGGTGACGTACGCGGGGTCGGGCTCATGCTGGGTGTGGAGATCGTGGATCCCGATCTACCGTGGCGGGATGATGCTGGGGCCCCGGCGCCCGAGCTTGCCGCCGAGATTCAGCGTGCGTGCCTGCACCACGGCCTCATCGTGGAGACCGGTGGCCAGTACGGCAACGTGGTGCGCTTCTTGCCGCCGCTGACCATCGAGGAATCCGATATCGCTGCGGCGCTGAATGCATTTGAGTCGGCACTGGCAGTGGTGGAGCGCACTCGAGCGACCGCCGAGCCGGCATTGGTGGAATCTCGATGACGCCAACCCCAAGTCCCTTCGTGAGTGATTTCCTCACCGGGGAGAGTGCAGACGTGTACCGCGAGGCCGTCATGCTGGCGGCCGACCGAGCCAGCGTCGTGCTGGGCGGTGCCACCAAACCGGGCCTGGTAGAGGGTTATGCGGCGCTGAAAGACGATGCCGGGCGACTCGACCTCGATGACCCCGAGGGTGTCGGGCTGAGCCGCGCCCTGGATGAAGCAGCGGGGCTGCTGGCCGAGAAGTCGGTGGTGGTCACGCATCCGGCGTACCTGGCGCATCTACACTGCCCGCCCGCGCTGCCGTCCCTGGCCGCCGAGGTACTGATCAGTGCGTTCAATCAGTCGATGGACTCCTTCGACCAAGCGCCCGCCGCCACCGCGATCGAGCAGCAGGTTGTCGAATATCTCTGCAGCAGAATGGGATACGGTCCCGGATCGGACGGGACATTCACCAGCGGGGGCACCCAATCGAACCTGCAGGCCTTGTTGCTCGCGCGGGATCTGTTCGCCTACAAAACCTATGGGTGGGATATAGCCGCCCGGGGGCTGCCGCCCCAGGCCAGTTCGTGGCGTGTGCTGTGCACGCGTCAGACGCATTTCTCGGTGCAACAGGCGCTGCGGTTGTTGGGTCTCGGGACCGCCGCGGTTCTCGAGGTACCGACCGACGAGGCCGGACGGCTGCGCGCCGAGGCGCTAGTGGAAATCCTGGAGGAGGCGGACCGCGCCGCCACACCCGTATTCGCGCTCGTACTCACCGCCGGGACAACGGACTTCGGGGCGATCGATCCGCTGGAAGAACCCATTGCCATGGCCCGTGCGCGCGGGATCTGGAGCCACGTCGATGCGTGCGCGGGTGGGTGCTTGATCTTCAGCGAGCAGCACCGAAACCTGCTGCGCGGTATCGAATCGGCCGACTCGGTTGCCCTGGATTTCCACAAGTTGCTCTTCCAGGCGATCAGCTGCAGCGCCCTGCTGGTGCGCAACCGGGAGAGCTTCGGTGTGCTTGCCGCACATGCCGATTACCTCAACCCCGAAAGTGACTCCGAGCACGATGTCCTCAATCTTGTGGGTAAGTCGCTGCAGACCACGCGGCGTTTCGACGCGCTGAAAGTACTGGTCACGCTGCGTGCGGTGGGACAGCGGCATGTCGCGGCGATGATCGATGCCACCTGTGCGGCGGCGCACGCCGCGGCGCGGGCAGCGGCCGAACATGCGGACCTGGAGCTGGCGGCGCCGGTGAGTACTAACACCGTGGTGTTGCGCTGGCGGCAGCCGGGCATCGGGTCCGAGGCGTGCGACCGCGTCAACGACGCGGTCCGCGCCGAGCTGGCGCGCACCGGCCGGGCTATTGTGGGCCGCTCCAGTGCTGCCGGTGGACAGGCGATCAAGCTCACCTTCGTCAATCCCTTGGTCACGGCGTCGATGGCGGCAGCGATGGTCTGCGAGATAGCCGCCCACGGTAACCGGATCTGGTCTGCGCGCGTCCCGGAGGCCAGCGCCGTATGAGCAATCCGTTGGTACGCGTCGAGCGTGTGTCGGCCGACGACGCCCGCTTTGCCTGGGCCAAGAATGTCGAGTTCACGATTTTCGGCCTGGAGAACGATTTCGCCGGAGGTGTCGATATCGCGGCGGGGGAGATGGTGCATTACCGCCCGTGGGAGCGGTCCTCGGAGATTTACGTCGGCTTCACCGAGGAATCGCGCGAGCATCCTGTTGGTGTATTGCGTTCGTTGCGATACGACCCCGAGCTCGGATTCGGCAGCTTCAGCACCTTGCGTGATGCCCGGAGCTTCCGAGGGCACGGTGGCCCGGCGCGTAATTATCTTTACCCGCAGTGGGATTCGTTCTTCGCGGAGCTGGATCCGGAGCGTATCGCCGAGCTGGCCACGCAGGGCGTCCGCAAGAAGTTCCGGCGTGCCGGAATGATCGAGCAGATCTGGCAGGCATTCTTCGGAACGCTGGCCGCCGACGGTGTCCAGTTTGTGACGGTGGCGCTGGTGGTGCCGTTGTTCAACTGGTACCAGCACCTGCTGCCGCACCGGTTGCACCAGATCGGCGACATTCTGCCCGACTACATCGGTGCCGACAGCGTGCCGGCCGTTCTGGACATCAGTGGCTCCTTCGTCCCCGACGCTACCGACGCCGTACGAGACGGCTCGCTGCTGACCGCTACTACCGCACTTCCGTCCCCCGATAAGGAAAGAACCAGATGAGATCGATTCACACCGAAGAACACGTCTTTCGCAAGGTCAGCGAGATCGACTGTCCCGTAGACAAAGTGTGGGAGCGGGTGACCACGCAAGAGGGCATCAACGACGAGATGGGCCCGTACATGAAGATGACGATGCCCAAGCAGTTCCGGGGCCGGTCCATCGCGGACGTCACTCCGGGCACCCGGATCGGTAAGAGCTTCCTGCTGTTGTTCGGTGTTCTGCCCTTCGGGTTCGACGACATCACGGTGGCCCGGCTCGAGCCCGGCCGGATGTTCCGTGAGGAGTCGCTCATGACCGGTATGCGGGTATGGGTGCACCACCGCACGCTGGAACCGGTGGCATCCGAGACGGGCGAAAAGACACGGGTGACCGACGAGATCACCCTGGCCCCGCAGGCCCCGCTGGGTTTGATCCCCGGATGGGGGAGATTGATGAGCAAGGTTCTGGCGGCCTTCTTCGCGCACCGGCACCGGCGGCTGAGCCGGACTCTGTCCGTCACCGGGGCTCTGCGATGAGACGTCTGGGCACGGCCGCCGCCGTTGCGCTGTCGGCCGCGCTGGCCGCCGCCTGCGCACCGGTGAACGAGGAGGCCGGGAAGCCCGTCGGGCATGCCTTCGCGCTGTTGAAGTATCCATCTGCACAAGGAGATCCGGCATCCGAGCCGCAGGGTAAATCACCCTTCGGTGACTATGCGCTGGAGGTCTCCGGCTCGGTAACCTACCTCGGGGAGACCACCGCGCTACCCGGTGCCGGTGTCATGACCATTGGCCCGGGCCCGCGGCGCGGGGAACTGAAGATCGAACAGTATTACCAGGGCGACCGATTCCCCTACGAGACCGGGATCGTCTCCGGCGGAGAAGGTAAGCCCAGCACCCTGGATGCCATCACCATCGTCAACCCGCTGGATTCGCGGGTGACGCTGCAATGCACCATCGACGGTGGAATCACCCTGTCCGACATCGATAGTGAGCGTGAGCTCAGCGGCACCTGTGGTGGGGGAGCCAAGGCCCACGGTCACATCAAACCCGAGGGCACCCGCAAGGCGAATTGGCGCGATAAGCCGGTTGAACTCGTACGGACCGTCCTGGATCTCACCGTCACCGGCGCAAGCAGCGGTCAGATCCATCAGATCAACGAGGTACCCAAGGACAGCACGGTCGGCAGCTTCCCGCTGTACACGTCAATCGACGTGAACATGACGGCTCAGGGCATCAGCCTCGCCGAGAAGCTGGAACGCCACGTCCTCCCGAGAGTGAAGGGCTGAGCATGGCCACAGATACGAACACTCCCGCACTGCGGGCGACAGACCTGGTGAAGGAATATCCCGGCGCCGAGGCTCGAGCCGTCGACGGGCTGAATCTGATGATCCCGCAAGGCATCGTCTACTGCCTGCTCGGAAGGAACGGTGCCGGCAAGACCACCACCATCCGCATGGCGACCACACTGCTGGCGCCCACCAGCGGGGAGCTTGAGGTGCTCGGGATTCCGGTCGACAAGACCAAGGAGCTGCGCCCGCTGATCGGCGTGGCGCTGCAAGAGGTGGCGCTCGATCTGTGGATGTCGCCGGTCGAGCAGATCCGGATGAGCCTGGCAATCGCCGGTTGGCCCAAGGGGACGCGAAAGTCCCGCGAGGAAGAACTGGTCGAGCAGTTCGGCTTGGGCAGCTACCTGAACCGGAAGGTGGGTGCCCTCTCGGGCGGCATGCGCCGCCGCGTCGATGTCGCACTGGCGGTGGCCCACAACCCGCAGATGTTGTTCCTCGACGAGCCGTCCAGCGGGCTGGACATCGAAGGGAAACAGGAGGTGTGGAATGCCATCCGGCTGCTACGCGCCGAAGGGCGCACCGTCGTGTTGACGACACACGATATGGACGAGGCGGTGTCGCTCGCCGACGAGGTCGGCATTGTCAAGAGTGGTCAGCTTGTCGCCTCGGGTTCCACTCAGGAGTTCACCCGCAGTCACGGCTACGCGATCGAAATCTCCGCCGACGGTGACATCTCCGAAGACACGGCCAAGGAATTGTCGGCCGTGGGCTACGCGGTGCAGCGGACGGACACCGGGACCCTCTCCGCAACAGTGGATTCCGCATCGGCATCGGAGCTGGGGGCACTGAGCGCCGAACTGGGCCGGATCGGTCTGGGCGCGGCCAATATCGAAGTGCGATCCACCTCGCTGCGCGACGCATTCCTGGAGGTAACCCAGTGACCGCCTTGTCCAACACGGCACGACTTTTCCGCCGCTATGTCGTAGTGGGCTTGCGGCAGCCGGTTTTCGGGTTCATTTTCCCGATCGTGTTCCCGGTCGTTCTCGTGATCTTCGTACGCTCCATGTTCCAGCGCGTCGCCGATCTTCCGGGATTCCCGCTGTCCTCGTACACCGCGTACATCGCGCCGGGGCTCATCATGCTCATCCCGATGCTCGGCGCCGGATATGGCGCCGGCACACTCATCGACGAGATCAGATCGGGATTCACCGACCGGCTGCGGCTGTACGGTGTGTCCACCGGCCAGATCATGGCGGCCAAGATCGGCTTCGAGATGTTCCGCATCCTGCCGGCGGCGGTCATCGTCATCGCACTACTGGCCTTCCTCGACGCACCACTGCGGGCCGGTCTGCTCACCGGAGTTTTCCTGGTCCTGGTGATGTTCCTGTGGTCGGCGGCGTACAGCTCGCTGTTCTACCTGGTGGCATTGCGCACTCTCAATCCGCAGGCTCCGGTGGCGATGCTGCCACTGGCGTTGCCGGTGCTGTTCGTCAGCCAGGCCCTCATGCCCTCGGTGTTCCTGTCCGACTGGCTCAGGATCAGCATCAACGCTAACCCCTTCTCGCACATCGTGTCCGCCGCCTCCACGATCATGTACGGCGAATTCGACGCGATGCTCGTCGTCAAGGGTTCGCTGGTGGCCATCGGCATGTTCGCACTGCTACAAATCCCCATCCATCTGGTGATCCGCCGGAAAATCGGCAAGTAGAGGCTTGGAAATAATGGAAACCACGTCAGAAGTCCGCGAGTTCCTCATCGAGTTCATCGCCGAGGAACTCGAGATGCCCACCGGGGATGTCAACGACTTCTCCGAGTTGGTGGGTGATCTCGGATTCGACTCGCTATCGTTCGCGGTAGGAGTTTCGGAGATCAAGGGCCGCTTCGGCATTCAGCTGACCAAGGACGATGTCTTCGAGTGCAAGACACTCGGGGCGTTGATCGAGTTGGTGGAGAGCCGCCTGTGAAGACGACGAACCCGGTGATCGACAGACTGCGCGACAGTGCTGCGGTCACCGAGCGCGGTCTCACCTGCGCGCCGATCAACCCCGACGGGACCTCGCGGTTGGAGGAGCTGCGCGCCGTGTCGTGGGCCGACGTACACCAGCGGGGTCTGCTCATCGCGGGCTCCCTGCAGGCGGCGGGTGTGCGACCCGGCGATGCGGTGGCGGTATTGGCCGGTGCCCCTGGGGAAATCGCGCCGTTGGTGCAGGGCATATGGATGTCCGGCGCCTCGGTGACCATGCTGCATCAGCCCACGCACCGCTCCGACATGCAACTGTGGATCGAGGACACCGGCAAGGCGCTGGCCGCGGTGGGCTCCACGATCGTGGTGGTCGGTGATCCGTTCCTGGCGGCCGCGGGCCAGTTCGCGGCCGTGGGCGCTCGCGCTCTGGAGCTGCCCGGCCTGCTGACTGGCGCACCGGGGGAGATCATCGATACCAGCGAGGACGCTATTGCATTCTTGCAGTTGACTTCCGGATCGACCGGTACGCCGAAGGCGGTCAGCATCACCTACCGCAACATCGAAGCCAATCTGCGGGCGATGGTGATTGCCTCGGGCGCCGATCCGGAATCCGATGTGGTGGTGAGCTGGCTGCCCCTCTTTCACGACATGGGCATGATGGGGTATCTCATCGTCCCGATGTGCCGGGGGATGAACACCGTCAGCGTGACGCCCATGGATTTTCTAGGCAACCCGCTGCTATGGGCCGAGCTGATCAGCACCTACCGGGGCAGCATGACTGCCGGACCGAACTTCGCGTACTCACTGCTGGCGCGCAGGCTGCGTAAGGCCGCCGACGGTGCTTACGATCTGTCCTCACTGCGGTTCGCGCTCAGCGGTGCCGAGGCCATCGACGTCGCCACCCTGGAACGCTTTGCGGCCGAGGGCGCCCGGTTCGGTATGCGGGCCGACGCGATCGTCCCCGCCTACGGGATGGCGGAGGCCACGCTGGCGGTTTCCTTCGTGCGCCGAGGTGAGGGTTTCCAGGTATTGCCCCCGCATCCCGATCTGGTCGCCGGCCCGGGAGAAGAGGCGAGCGCCCGTGTTGCGCTGGGGCTTCCGCTACCGGGGTGTGAGGTGCGGGTGGTGGCCGAGGACCGCTCGGTGCTGCCCACAGGGACGATCGGTGAGCTCGAGATCCGTGGGGAGAATGTCACCGCCGGGTACCGCACCGCGGCGGGATTCGAATCGATGCTCGATGCGCAGGGCTGGCTGTCCACGGGTGATATCGGGTATCTCACCGCGGATGGGCAGCCGGTGATCTGCGGCCGCAAGAAGGACATCCTGATCATCTCGGGTCGCAACGTGCACCCCGAGGACATCGAACGGTCGGTCGTGGGAGTCCCGGGCGTGAGGTCGGGCGGTGTCGCCGCGGTGCGTCTGTCCACCGCTGCGGCGGGCGAGGGGTTCGCGATGGTGGCGGAGTCTGCGTCGCATGCCGACGGCGATGAGAGCGCACGCATTCGGGCCGAAGTGGCCGACCGCGTCTACCGCAGTCTGGGGGTGAGCCCACGTGATGTCCATGTGGTCCCCGCCGGATGGATCCCCAAGACATCCTCGGGGAAGCTGCGCAGGAAAGCGACCACTGAACGGCTGACGAGGTGTGAACCGACCCGATGACGACACGGGAACAACAGGTCCGTGTCCGCTCTCTTATGTCCAAAGTGGTTCGCCCACTCGGTGATCAAAGTGCGGGCTATCTGCGGCGCCATCCGATTGCCGCACTCACCACAGTGGGTGAGCAGTTCGTTCTTGGCATGCACACGCTGCGGTATTTCGCGGTCGATGTGGTGACGGGCCGCTTTCAGTGGGCAGAGTTCGTGCGGCAGGCATCCTTCATGGCGGGCACGGCGGTGATGCCGACGGTGCTGGTGGCACTGCCCATCGGGGTAACACTCTCGATCCAATTCGCACTGCTGGCTGGCCAGGTCGGCGCAACCTCGCTGGCGGGCGCGGCCAGTGGGTTGGCTGTGGTGCGGCAGGCCGCCTCGTTGGTAGCGGCGATGCTGCTGGCCTCGGCGGTGGGTTCGGCGATGACTGCCGATCTCGGGTGCCGGACCATGCGCGAGGAGACCGCGGCCATGGAGGTCATGGGGGTATCGGTGGTGCGGCGCCTTGTGGTGCCGCGCTTCGCGGCGGCGATCGTTGTCGGTATTGCCCTGACCGGTGTGGTCTGCTTTGTCGGGTTCCTGGCCAGCTACTTGTTCAACGTCTACGTACAGGGCGGTGCCCCAGGGAGTTTCGTCGCGACCTTCGCATCGTTCGCGTCCACGGGAGATCTGCTATTGGCGCTGTTGAAGGCCGCGGTGTACGGCGCCATCGTGGCGGTGATCGCCTGCCAGAAGGGGCTGGCCGCACACGGCGGGCCGACCGGGGTGGCCAACTCGGTCAACGCGGCAGTGGTGGAATCTGTGCTGCTCCTGATGATCGTCAACGTTGTGGTCAGCCAGGTCTACACCATGTTGTTCCCACGGGGGGTGCTGTGACGGCGACCCTGACGGAGCCTCGGGTGGCGTTGCCTCCGCGGGCCTTCCACGCCGATGCCGCGATGAGGCCGCTGGCGCGATTCGGCCACATGGTGACCTTCTTCCTGCACGCCTTCCTGGCGATCCCGATCGCGCTGCGCCGGTACCGGCGGGAGTTCCTGCGCCTGCTTTCCGATATCACCTGGGGCAACGGGTCGATCGTTGTCGGCGGCGGGACTGCCGGTGTGGTGTTGGTACTGGGTGTCACCACCGGTGCCCTGGTGGCGATCGAGGGTTACAACTTCCTGGAACTGATGGGCCTGGGGCCTGCCACGGGTGTCATCTCTTCGTTGGTGACCACCCGTGAGCTGGCTCCGATCATGGCCGCGTTGGCCTTCGCCGTGCAGGCGGGCTGCCGCTTCACCACCCAGCTTGGGTCCATGCGCATCGCCGAAGAAGTCGACGCCATGGATTCCCTTGCCATCCGACCGATTCCGTATCTGGTGACGACCCGCCTATTGGCCTCCGTGGTCGCCATCATCCCGCTGTATGTGGCGTGCCTGACGATCAGTTATCTGTCCTGCCAGGTGATGGTGGGCATTGTCAGCGGCGGCTCGCTGGGCCCGTACCTGCACTACTTCACGCTGCTGTCCAGCGGCACGGATATCGCCTACTCGGTCTTCAAGGCCATCGTCTTCGTCTGGATAGCCTCGGCGGTGCAGTGCTACTACGGATTCTGCGCAGACGGCGGGCCGGAAGGGGTGGGCATCGCCGCGGGACACGCGATGCGCGCCAGCATCACCGCAGTGATCGTCGTCAACATGTTGCTCACCATGGCGCTGTGGAGTGTCGACTCCGGCGCAAGGTTCGGAGGATGAGGTGACGAATCAGCTTGGCATTCATTACGACCTGGACGGTGTGCGCTTCACCCGTCGCCAGCTGCTGATGCGCGGAGGTGCCGCGTTGGTCGCGGTTGCCGCCATCACATCGGCGTTGTTGATCAAGTCGACGGGTGTGCTGGACCGGTACATCGACATCGTCGCCGAGCTCCGCAACGTCGGCGACGGGCTGCCGCCGCGCTCCGATGTGAAGTATCGGGGCGTGCTCGTCGGTGCCGTGGAGAGCGTCACCCCGGCAGCCGGTGCCCAACCCAACCGGATACACGTGCGGCTCAAACATGGGTATGCCACGTCCATCCCCGGGACCGTCACCGCCCGTGTGGTCCCGAGCAATGTCTTCGCGGTCTCCGCCCTGCAACTCGTCGACCACGGACCCGGCGCACCCATCCGTGAGGGCGGGCATATCGCCGAGGACACCCGCCTACCGACCGTGCTGTTTCAGACCACCGTCAACAAGCTGCGCGAGATCCTGACCGCCGGAGGTCGCGGCCGCGAAGATCAATCCCTGGGCGTTCTGGCCGCGGTTGGCGCGGCCACAGATCACCGCCGAGCCGAACTACTCACCAGTGCAGCGCAACTCGACCGCATACTGGATCAGCTCAACGCTATTGTCGCGACCGACCAGGGGCCTTCGACGGTATCGGCATTGGTGCAGGCTGCCCACGGGTTGTCTGCGACCGCGCCGGATCTGGTGGATGCCCTGCATCAGGCGGTGAAACCCATGCAGACTCTCGCCGAGAAGCGCGAACAGTTGCGTACATTCATCGGCGCCGGGGTGCACACCACCGGCACCACGGTGGATTCGCTGCAGAACCACACCGACCAGATCATCCAGATCACCACCGATCTGACGCCTGTGCTGGGGGTGCTGGCCGACAACGCCGAGCATTTCGTGCCGATCACCCAGCGCATCACCAAGTTCTCGGACACCTTTTTCCAGGAAGTCTGGGACCCGGAACTGGCTACGGCCCGGGGCCGAGTGAACCTGTCGTTCACTCCCTCCTACTCCTATACCCGCGCCGACTGCCCGCGCTACGGGGAACTCAAGGGACCCAGCTGTTTCACCGCTCCCCAGATCGCGGTGCGCCCGGACTTGCCCGAGGTATTGCTGCCGCAGAACTATCATCCGCCGGCCAGCTTGGCGCCGCCGCCGGGAACTGTGGTCGGTGACAATGGCAATCTCGTCGCCGTTGGGCCGCCCCTGGTCAACCCCAATCCCAACCTGCATGACCCCAATCCGCCGGTGCCGTCGTGGCTCACCCCGGCGCCACCGGTACCCGGCAGCGCCGACCCGGGGGACATCGCCGTCGCACCGGCATCCTTCGGTGGAAACGTGGGACCCGTCGGCAGTGCGCAAGAGCGGGGTCAGCTAGGCCGAATTCTCGGGCAGCCGGCCACAGCGGCAGATCAGCTGATCCTCGGGCCTATCGCTCGCGGCACGACCGTGACCCGTAACCAGCACGCGCACAACGAGGAAGGCGCCCAATGAGACATTCGGCAACACGCGCCCCTCTTGTCGGTTTGATTGTCTTCCTGGTGATGGCCACGGTGCTCACCTGGCTCGTGTACGTCACGCTGCGCCGGGACGTCAGGGGCTCCACGGTGCCCTACACGGCGATGTTCACCGACGTCTTCGGACTGCGCGAGGGTGACGACGTCCGGATCGCGGGGGTTCGTGTGGGCAGAGTCGAGGGTGTCGAGCTCAACGGGACGCTCGCGAAGGTGAGTTTCGCCGTCCAGGACGATCAGCGGCTTCCCGACAGCACGACCGCATCGGTGACGTATCAGAACATCGTGGGTCAGCGATATCTCGCACTGGCTCAGGGACACTCAGGAAGCGGCGCCTTGCTGGCGCCCGGTGGTGTCATCCCGGTCGAGCGGACCGAACCCTCCTTCGACATCGGTACCCTGCTCAACGGATACGAGCCACTTTTCGCGGTGCTGGACCCCGCTCAGGTGAACAACCTCACCCAGGCGGTGATCGGGTCGCTGCAGGGCGATACCGCGGCATTCGCGACGCTGGTGGACCAGACATCGACGCTGACGAAGACATTCACCGGCCGCGATGACGCGTTGGATCATGTGATCGGCAGTCTGGACAGCGTGGTGGGCAGCCTCGCGGCTCAGAACAAGGACTTCGAGGATGCCATCGCCGCCACCCGCCAGGTGGTCGGCCAGTTCGATAGCCGCCGTCCGGAATTGGTGTCCTCGGTCGGGAAGATGACCGAGGTGGTCAGGAACCTGTCCCGGATCGCCAAGGACGTGAATCCTTCCGTACACGAATTGCTCACGCGGGAACCGGGTTACACCCGGCACATGCTGAACATCGAACCGCAGCTCGCCTACACGGGACTCAACACCCCGCTGTTCCTCAAGGGACTGGCCCGGATGTTCGGGGAGGGTTCCTACATGAACGCCTACGCCTGTGATGTGAACGCCTACGGATTCTTCCCGGGGCTCAACGACGTGGTCCCGATCATCGTCGACGCAGCCACTCCGGGCGGTAAGGCCAAGCACACGGCGCGGTGCAGGAACGCAGGCGACGGTGGGTAAATGATGAGACCGCTGGACTCCTACAACAAGACCTGGCTCGGTGTGATCGCCGTGGCCGTCGTCGCCGTGCTCATCGGTGCTCTGCTGCTGGTGAAGGAATTGGGAATCGGATACCGGCAGTTCACCGGAGAGTTCCTGCAGGCCGCCGCGCTGCGGCCGGGCAACATCGTCGCCGTCGCGGGGGTGCAGGTGGGTTCGGTGACCGGGGTGCGGTTGTCGGGTGATCGCGTGGAGGTCACCTTCCGGGTGCGTGACAACGTGCCGGTCGGCGCCGAGTCCCGGGCCGCCATCAAGATCACGACCTTGTTCGGTTCTCGTTATGTCGATCTGCGCCCCGCGGGTGCGGGGCCACTCGCGGGGCGGCGGATCGGCCTGCAGCACACCGAGGTTCCCTATGATCTGCAGGCAGCGCTGGCCGACTCCACCCGAACCTTCGAGCAGGTGGACGCCGATCGCATTGCCTCCTCGCTGGGTGTTCTGGGCACTCAGCTGGACGGGCTGCCCAACGTGGTGCCACAGGCCATGGAGAACGTGCGCGCCCTGTCCGCGGTCATCGCGCAGCGGCGCGAACAGCTGGGCACCCTGCTGGCCAGCACCGAGAAGGTCACCGGCATGCTGCGCCGCCAGCAGTCCGATATCGGCACCTTCATCCGGCAGGGACAGGAGCTGGTGGGCGAATTCGTGGCGCGCTCGGCCGCCTTCCACGCGATGATGCGCTCGCTGCAGAGCATCGTGGCGTCGCTGCGCACCATCGTGGTCGGCGATCACCGTGCACTCGACGGTGTCATCCAGACCCTGGAGGAACTCAGCGGCAAGCTTGCCGAGCAGGATGCCTTGTTGCGCAACCTGCTCCAGATCGCGCCGGTTCCCATTCGCGAGATCGCCAACGCCACCGGACTTGGCAACTCCATCGAGGGCAATCCGCCGGGCGGCGCGCTCATCGACTCGTGGATGTGTGCGATCAGCGGGCGCGCCAAGCAATTCGGGATGATCCAGTACTTCAAGGACTGCCAGTGACCACGATGCGCAAGATTGTCCTGACCTGTGTGGGACTCATCCTCGTCGCGACGACGGCCGGGGCGGCATGGTCCGTTACGGGGGAGAGTGGAACCATCACGCTCACAGCTCAATTCGATAGTGCTGCGGGTCTGTACCCCGGCAATGTGGTGGCCGTGCTGGGTATGCCGGTGGGCCAGGTCTCCAAGATCACCGCCCGGGGCGGATACGCAGAGGTGCAGTTCACGGTCGACCGGCAGGTGAAGATTCCTGCCGACGCCCAGGCCGTCACCCTCTCGACGTCCATCCTGACCGACCGCCAAATCGAGCTGACGCCGCCGTACCGCGGCGGGGCGGTGCTGCACGACCACGACACCATCGGACTGAATCGCACCAAGACCCCTGTCGAATTCGATCGGGTACTCGGCATGCTCGACAAGCTTTCCGGGTCTCTGCACGGCGACGGCGCCGGAGGCGGGCCCATCGCCGCGGTGCTCAACGCCGGCGACGGTGTGGCCGCGGGTAACGGTGATCGGATCAAGACGGCGCTCGATGAGCTATCGCGGGCGCTGCGGCTTGGCGCCGACGGTGGTGAGCACAGTCGTGAGCAGATGACCGCCATCGTCAAGAATGTCAGCAGCCTGCTGGATGCAGCCGCCCGCAACGACGCGAGCCTGCGCGAGTTCGGTTCCACTGTGCGCCAGCTCAGCGATGTCCTGGCCCAGGAGAACTTCGGTTCGGGCAGTACCGGGAGGCAGTTCAACGAGGTGATCGAGCAGACCGGAAACATTCTGCAGGCCAATCGGGATGCCATCCATCGCGGTATTGCCAATGGCAACAAAAGTATTCAGTCGGTGTATGACCGTCAGCGGGAGGTCGCCGAGTTCTTCGATGTGCTGCCGCTGATGGCCGACAATCTCTACAACGCCATCGATCAACGCAACGGCGCGATACGCGCCCACTTCCTGGCCGACCGCATGGTCTTCGACGGGCAGATGGCCAAGGAGATCTGCAATCTGATGGGACTGCGTCAACTGGGCTGCAGCACAGGGACGTTGCAGGACTACGGCCCCGACTTCGGACTCACCTACATGCTTGACGGGCTCGCGGCGATGGGGCAGAAGTGATGGGGCGCAAGCTATCGGTCTTGGTGGCGGTGGTGCTCCTGTGCGCCGGGTGTTCCTCTACAGGACTGGCCGACCTGCCGCTGCCGGCCCCGGGCCTGAGTGCCGGGGGATACCGGCTGACCGCAGTCTTTGCGAACGCGCTCAATCTGCCCGAGCGTGCCAAGGTAAAGCTCGCCGGTGCGGATATCGGCGAGGTGGAATCGATGGCGGCCAAGGATTTCCGTGCGGTGACCACGTTGCGGATCCGGCACGATGTCACCCTTCCGGTAGGCAGCACGGCGCAGTTGCGTACGGCCACGCCGCTGGGTGATGTCTTCGTGGCCGTCACGCCGCCCGAACAACCCGTCGTGGCGACACTCGGCGACGGGGACACCATCACCATCGACCAGACGGGCGCGGCGGCAACGGTGGAATCGGTGCTCAGTTCGGCGGCGATTCTGGTGAACGGTGGAGCGGTGCACAATCTCACCAACGTCGTCAACGGTATGGGCAGGGCGGCGGGCCAGGACGGTCAGGCATTCGGGCGGATGATCGGCAAGTCCAATGAGCTGCTGGGCAAGCTGAATGCGCGGTCCGGACAGCTGGACAACGCACTGACCGAGACAACCCACCTGGCCGAGGTCCTCGACGGCAAGAGTGAGAAGCTTGCCGAGGTGCTGCACGCGGCGGGCCCGGCCACCGCGACCTTGCAAGACAATGCCGGTCAGATCTCCGATCTGGTGCTGCTGCTGGGTGATACCGCACGCGAGCTGGGCAAGTTCCCGTCGATCGCGGGCACTGATGCCAGTGGGCGCAGCGTGGTGGCCGATGCCAACGCGATCTCCCGGTCCTGGAATGACGTGGTGCTCGATCCGCAGACCAGCCTGCTCTCGCTGAACCGGCTGTATGCGCCGTTCATCAAAATCACTGCGGGATCGGCTATCTCCGGTAGTGCCGGTATCGACCGACTGGTGCTGGGCGCCATACCGGATGCTGGTTTCGGGGGAGATCCTGGATTGCACGGCCCCAAGCGATACGACTGGGCCAAGCTCGTGGGGACCTTCAAGTACACGCTGTGGCGGTTGCAGGAGCGCGTCGTCGGGCAGGGCCCCGAAGCGCAAGGTCCTCAGCCAGCGGGACCCGACGTACAGGAACCCGGACGATGAGCCGCGCGTGGGTCAGTGGACTGTCACTCGTTGCCACCCTGGCTATTTCGGTCACCTATCTGTTGGTGGGCGTGCTGCACGTCCGGCCGCTGACATCGAGTTACCCGCTGACCATCCAGCTCGCCGAGTCCGGCGGCCTGCTGCCGAACCAGGACGTGACGCTGCACGGAGTGCGCATCGGCTCGGTCGAATCACTGACCTTTACCGGCGACGGCGTCAACGCGACAGTGAGCGTCGACAGCGGCGTTCGTGTTCCCGCGTCGGCGGCGGTGCGGGTGTCCGGGCTGTCCCCGGCCGGTGAGCAGTACCTCGATTTCTCCGCCGCATCCGATGAGGGCCCGTTCCTGTCCGGCGGGGACGTGATTGCCCGGGACCGCACCGCGATACCGGTCACTCCGGCACAGCTGCTGACCCATGCAGACGGTGTTCTCGCCCAAGTGGATCCGGCCAAGATCGAGCGCATCAAGACGGAACTGAGCCTGAGCGCGCAGGGACCCCGCAAGCTCACCGACATCGTCGACGGCGGGGTGTTCCTGCTGTCCACCCTGGATTCGGTGCTCCCCGAGACGGTCAGCGCCATCAGGAACAGCCGGACGGTGCTGTCGTCGGCGGTGGACGTCAACAACGGAATCGCAGTCACCTCACGCAATCTGCGCAGCACCCTGGCAGGGATGAACGCGATGGACGGTGGCTATCGGAAACTCATCGATCAATCCCCGCGAGTGCTTGCGGCCACCGACAACCTGTTCACCGACAACTCCGACACCATGGTCCAGCTGCTGGCCAACCTGGCCACCAACGCGCACCTGTCGTATGTGCGGGTACCGGCGTTGAACGCCCTGTTTCCCACCTATCGCGGCTCGGCGCTGGAAGCGTTCATCAGCACCATGCACGAGCACGGCCTATGGGTGACGGCTGACCTGTATCCGCGATACGCCTGTGACTACGGCACTCCTCGCCATCCACCGTCCTCGGCGGACTATCCGGAGCCCTTCTTGTACACGTACTGCCGCGACGACGATCCCGCCGTCTTGGTCCGGGGCGCCAAGAACGCCCCGCGTCCCGCAGGGGATGACACGGCCGGGCCGCCGCCTGGCGCCGACCTGGGTGCGCGATCCGACCCGACACCGCCCGGCCGGTACACGATCCCGACGCCGTACGGCGGACCGGCGCTGCCCATCGAGCCACCGAGGTAAATGATGCCGGCGAACAATCCGCAACCGCGTCCGTCATCGGCCGCCGGACGCGCTGTGCACACCCGCCGGATCGCGTTCACGTTCGACGGGGCTTCTCCGTCGCGGCGCCACTTCGTTGCGGGCGATATCGCGATGAGCCATCTGGTGGCCTTGCTGTCCGGCTTCTTTCCCTCGGGTGAGGAGTTCTTCATCCAGTCCGTGCGCCGCTATGACGGTCAGATCGGTGATCCCGTGCTCAGGAAACAGGTCGCCGGATTCATCGGACAGGAGATGACGCACGGCATTCAGCACCGTGAGCTCAACACGCAGCTGGTGCGTCGCGGTTACTGGGCGACGGGCTTCATGGACCGGATGGGCACGCGGCTGGTCAAGCGCATGAAGCAGCACAGGGACCGGCTGCCGGATCCGGTGGCACGATCCGCGCTCGCGGTGACGGCCGCGGTCGAACACCTCACGGCCATCCTCGGGGAGCAGGTGCTCAGCGTGGCGTGGATACAGCAGCAGCTGACCGATCCCGAGGTGCGGGCGATGCTCAATTGGCATGCCATCGAGGAGATGGAACACAAGTCCGTTGCCTTCGATGTGTACCGCCACGTCGGGGGTTCCGAGCGGATGAGGATCGCGGCCATGGCCGTCACGCTGGGACTTTTCCTGAGCAGGACGGTGATCCTGCTGGCCTCGATCGTCACCGATCCGTGGGCCTGGCGTCACCCGGTGCGCACCCTGCGCAGCGTTCTCAGGCTGCCCCGCACGCCGCTGTTCGCCGGACTCTGGGCCAAGATCCGCAGCTACCTGTGGCCCGGATTCCATCCCGACGACATCGATCACGGCCCACTGCTCGAGAAGTGGCGCGAGGAGTACTTCGGTCCCCAGGGCATCCTGCTGGACCATCTGAAGTAGCTGCTGCGGCCACCGAGGTAAAACGCGCTTGGCCCGGCCCTTAGGCTGTTCAGGACAATTACTGCAGTCCTGTGGACCTCAAGAGGAGCCTGAGCAGATCGTGGCCGCCAAGCCGAACGCCGCCGGTAAGAAGATCGAAGCCGTCGTCAACCTCGCCAAGCGCCGGGGACTCGTGTACCCCTGCGGCGAGATTTACGGCGGTACCAAGTCGGCGTGGGATTACGGCCCGCTCGGTGTCGAGCTCAAGGAAAACATCAAGAAGCAGTGGTGGCGCTCCGTCGTCACCAGCCGCGACGACGTCGTCGGCCTGGACTCCTCGGTGATCCTGCCCCGGCAGGTCTGGGTGGCCTCCGGCCACGTCGAGGTCTTCAACGATCCGCTGGTCGAGTGTCTGAACTGTCACAAGCGGCACCGTCAGGATCACCTGCAGGAGGCTTACGCTGAGAAGAAGGGAATCGACGACCCCGAGTCGGTCCCGATGACCGACATCGTCTGCCCCGACTGCGGCACCAAGGGGCAGTGGACCGAGCCCCGCGACTTCAACATGATGCTCAAGACCTACCTCGGCCCCATCGAGACCGAAGAGGGCCTGCACTACCTGCGCCCGGAGACCGCGCAGGGCATCTTCATCAACTTCAAGAACGTCGTGACGACGTCGCGACAGAAGCCGCCGTTCGGCATCGGCCAGATCGGCAAGAGCTTCCGCAACGAGATCACCCCGGGCAACTTCATCTTCCGCACCCGCGAGTTCGAGCAGATGGAGATGGAGTTCTTCGTCGAGCCGTCGACCGCCCCCGAGTGGCACAAGTACTGGATCGACACCCGGCTGCAGTGGTACGTGGACCTGGGTATCGACCCGGAGAACCTGCGGCTGTACGACCACCCCAAGGAGAAGCTGTCGCACTACTCCGACGGTACCGTCGACATCGAGTACAAGTTCGGTTTCAGCGGCAACCCGTGGGGTGAGCTGGAGGGTGTCGCCAACCGCACCGACTTCGACTTGTCGACGCACGCAAAGCATTCCGGTGAAGACCTGTCGTACTACGACCAGGCCGAGGATCGCCGTTACACCCCGTACGTGATCGAGCCCGCGGCCGGCCTTACCCGTTCGTTCATGGCTTTCCTGGTCGATGCGTATCACGAGGACGAGGCCCCCAACGCCAAGGGCGGCGTGGACACCCGCACCGTGCTGCGCCTGGATCCGCGTCTGGCTCCGGTCAAGGTCGCGGTGCTGCCGCTGTCACGCAATGCCGACCTGAGCCCGCGCGCCAAGGCGCTGGCCGCCGAGCTGCGGCAGAGCTGGAATGTCGACTTCGATGACGCCGGTGCCATCGGACGCAGGTATCGTCGACAGGACGAGATCGGCACCCCGTTCTGCGTCACAGTCGATTTCGACTCGCTCGAAGACGACTCCGTCACCGTTCGCGACCGCGATGAGATGACCCAGCAGCGTATTCCGATCGGCGGCGTGGCCGATCATCTCGCCAAATCTCTCAAGGGCTGCTAGCCGAGGAGCAGAAATGACTGACGTCCAGAATCACATCGGAATCGATCCCGCCAGCGCGCCGATCGAGGCTCCGGCGGCCGAGGCGCAGGTTCGCGCCGACGACCGTGGGCACGTTTTCCACTCGTGGTCCGCGCAGGCGGCCATCGACCCGCTGCCGATCGCCGGTGGTGCGGGCGCGACCTTCTGGGATTACACCGGCAAGGAGTACCTGGACTTCGCCTCGCAGCTGGTGAACCTCAATCTGGGACACCAGCATCCGCGTCTGGTGGAGGCCATCGGGCGTCAGGCCGGCCGGTTGGCCACCATTGCGCCCGCCTTCGCCAACGATGTGCGCGGTGAGCTCGCCCGCCTGGTGGCCGAGCGTGCACCCGGAACCCTGAACAAGGTGTTCTTCACCAACGGTGGCACCGAGGCCGTGGAGCACGCGGTCCGTATGGCGCGCCACCACACCGGTCGCCGCAAGGTGCTTTCCGCATACCGCAGCTACCACGGTGGCACCACCACCTCGATGTCGCTGACGGGTGAGCCGCGCCGCTGGGCCAACGACCCGGGCGACAACTCGGTGGTTCGTTTCTTCGGGCCGTACGCCTACCGTTCGGTGTTCCATGCCACCTCGCCGGAGGAGGAAACCCAAAGGGCGCTGGAGCATCTGGAGCAGGTGATCAACCTGGAGGGCCCGCCCACCATCGCCGCGATCATCCTGGAGTCGGTGGTCGGCACCAACGGTGTGCTGGTGCCGCCGCCCGGTTACCTGGCCGGGGTGCGGGAGATCTGCGACCGGTACGGCTTGGTGTTCATCGCCGACGAGGTGATGGTCGGCTTCGGGCGATTCGGTGAATGGTTCGCCATCAACGCCTTTGACGTCACGCCGGACCTCATCACCTTCGCCAAGGGCATCAACTCCGGTTATGTCCCGCTGGGCGGTGTGGTGATCTCCGATGCCATCGCCACCAGCTTCGATCACCGTCCGTACCCGGGTGGACTGACCTACTCCGGTCACCCGCTGGCCTGCGCGGTCGGTGTCGAGACCATCAAGGTGTTCGAGGACGACAAGATCCTGGAACGGGTGCGCGATCTCGGTGAGCGCGTGGTGCGTCCGGAACTGGAGCGTTGGGTGCAGACGCATCCGAGCGTCGGCGAGATCCGTGGCCGCGGCTTGTTCTGGGCCGTGGAACTGGTGCGCGACAAGCAGACTCGTGAGCCGCTGGTTCCGTTCAATGCCAGTGGTGAGGCCGCGGCGCCGATGAATGCCTTCGCGGCGGCGTGCAAGAAGAGTGGCCTGTGGCCGTTCACGCATTTCAACCGCACGCATGTGGCGCCTCCGCTGATCATCAGCGAGGAGGATCTGCGGCGCGGGCTCTCGATCATCGACGAGGCGCTGAACGTCGCCGACGGGTACGCGAGCTAGCCGGGAAACACGCTGCTGTAGGCGTTCAGCGCGGGCTGGCCGCCGAGGTGGGCATATAGGACGTTCGAGCCCCGCTCGATCGTCCCGGCGCTGACGAGGTCGATCAGGCCTGCCATCGACTTGCCCTCGTACACGGGGTCGGTGATCATCGCTTCGAGGCGCCCGCAGAGTTTGATCGCTTCGACGGTGGAATCGACGGGCACGCCGTACTTCTCGCCCGCCCATCCCTCCAGGACGGTGATCTCGTCGGGGCGCAGGTCGCGTTCGAGGCCGATCTGCTGGGCGGTGTGCCGGGCGATGCGGGTGACCTGGTCGGTGGTCTTCGGAAGGGTGGCCGATGCGTCGATACCCAGTATTCGCCGTGGCCGTCCGCCGGCATCGGCGAGTGCGGCGAACCCCGCGATCATGCCCGCATGGGTGGACCCGGTGACCGTGCACACGACGATGGTGTCGAAGAAAACTCCCAGCTGATCCTCTTGTGTGGCCACCTCATACGCCCAGTTGGCGAAGCCGAGGCCGCCGTACTCGTGTTCCGATGCACCGGCCGGGATGGGATAGGGCTTGGCGCCGGAGTTCTCGATCGCGGTGAGCGCGTCCTCCCAGGACTGGCGGATGCCGATATCGAATCCCGAAGGGTCCAGCTGGGTTTGGGCTCCCATGATCCGCGATAACAGGATGTTGCCCGCCTTGTCGTTGACGGGGTCCTCCCAGTCCACCCAGCGTTCCTGAACCAGGTGACAGCGCATCCCCAGCACGGCCGCGACGGCGGCCACCTGACGGGTGTGGTTGGACTGGTAGCCGCCGATCGACACCAGGGTATCGGCGCCGCTGGCCAGCACGTCGGGGACGATGTATTCGAGTTTGCGTATCTTGTTGCCGCCGAAGGCGAGTCCTGAGTTGCAATCTTCGCGTTTTGCCCAGATATTGGCGCCACCGAGGTGGCGGCTGAGGCGCTGCAGGGGATGGATCGGGCTGGGGCCGAAGGTCAGTGGGTAACGGGGGAAATCATGGATTGACAAGGCGTTCTCCTGACTCGGCTGCTGAGAATGACGTTGTGGGGGAGCGGTGTTCAGCTCGCGCCGCGTTCCTCGGATTCGGCGGCCTCCGGTGCCGGGATGAGGGTGTGCCAGTTGTCGCGGGCCGCACGTCCGGCGCCCTCGCTGTCGCCGGCTTCGCAGCGCGCGATGATCTGCTCGTGCAGGGCCACGGAATGACGTCCGTCGCGGCCGGCGAATCTGATGCGTTCCAGGCGGCGCAGCACGGGGGTCACCTGCTCCAGCACGGCAGCGATGTACGGGTTGGCGCTGGCTTCGACTGCGACGGCATGGAATTCGTCGTCGGCGGCCAGCGCGGCGTCGGGATCGTGCGCATCGAGGGCGGCGGCAAATCGTGTGTTGGCGTGCCGCATCGCGGCCAGGTCGCCATCGGAGATGTTGGCGATCGCCTCACGCACGGCGAGCTCGTGCATCGCCGCGGCAACGGACTGCGCTGCGCGCGCCTCCCGGATGTCGATGGGGCTGACGATGGTGTGCCGTCCCGGTTGGGTCTGGACCAGACCGGCGTGTTCCAGACGGGAGAGTGCCTCACGAATCGGGGTTCGGCTCACGCCCAGCCAGCGGCTCAGCTCGTCATCGCGCAGCCGCTCGCCGGGGGCCAGGGTCCCGTCCACGATGGCCGTGCGCAGCGCCTTATAGGCATCGTCGCGGAGTAGCGAGCGTGCCATCACGCCTTCCGAAGGTGGTACCGGCATGCAATATATTGCACATCGGTGACGGCGTGGCGTCAAGTGTTGTGTGAATTTCGGGTGGGAATGGCCTGCTAGAAGCGGCCGCCGCCGCCACGGAAGCTCGATCCTGAGGATCGGGACGAGCCGCCATACGACGATGACCCCGACCCGGACCAGGAGCTGTGGTGGCTTGATCCGCCGCTGAGCATGCCGCGCAGGATGCCGCCGATCACGGCACCCGCGACGTTGCCGGCGACATCACCCGCCACGCTGTATCCGCGGTAGTTGCCGTACCCGTTGCTGTAATAGGACTGGGCCGCCCGCACCTCTTGTATCGCGCTGCCTTCGGCACGCGTCGCCAGCTCTGTGGCCCGATTGGCCCACAGAATGGCGTTCGAGGGATCTGACTGGCGTGCGGCCTCGGCCGTCGCGATGCTGCGTTCGGCTTCTGTGATGTATCCGCGCGCGGCGGAGCCGACAGCTCCCCGGTGCAATCCGATGTACTGGGTGACGCCATTCACTTTCTGGCGGGCGGTGGCGATCGCTTGATCGAGCGCGCGGGCGCGGCGTTCGGCGGCGTCCTTTTCTTCCCGCACGGCGGCCAGCAGCTTGTCGAGTTCGGCATCGGCCGCGGCCAGGTGGGTGAAGGCGGTCAGCGGATCGGTGGGCCCGACTCTCTCGGCGTCGGCCACGGCGGCGGCAGCCCTGTCGTGGGCCTTCGTCAGCTCGTCGGCACGGGGCACCGATCCCTGCCGCTGAAGTTCCTCGGCCTGGGCGATACCCGACTTCGTGTCCGCGATCGCCGCGGGCAGTGCGTCGATGGCGCGCCGGATGTTGTTGGCGGCGTTGTCCACCGCGTCCAAGAGTGCGGCGGCCTGGTTCAGCGCCGATTCGGCCCCACGCACGGCGTCGACGAGATTCATCTGCTGGCCCTCCAGGGGGCGGGCAGCGAGTTCCCGGCCGTGGGTGATCCGGGAGTCGGCGAACGTGGTGCGCTCGGTGGCCTCGGTGATGTTGTCGACGATCGACGCCAGGGCCGCGGCATCGAACTGGGTGCGCAGTTGCTCGAGAACGCGCTGCGATTCGGGTATCCGAGCGGTCGTGGCCACCACCTGCTGGGTCAGAGTGTCCAACTTGGTGGGTGCGTTGATCACCAGGTTCCGCAGCGCGTCAAAGGCATTGGACTGATCGTCGAGGGTGCGGTCGGCACGTGCGGCGGCGGTGATGACGTCGATCAGCAGGCGGCGCTGCTCCGTGGGCGTCTCCGGGACGGAGTCGTCGAGCTGCTTGCGCACGGAGAATGCCTGGGCAAGGGCTTTTTTCGCGGTATCGACGGCTTGCTGGAAGGGCGCGGTCTGCTCGGTACCGAACTCCTCGACTGCGAGCGTGAGTTCGGCCTCGCTGGTGCGCACGGCGTTGTCGACGTTCACCACAATCGATTTCGACAGGCCATCGAGTGCGTCGACCGATTGCGCGGCAAGAGCTTCGGCGTTGGTCGGATCGATACCCTTCGCGGCCTCGACCTCTGCGCGCCGACGGGATCGACTGCGGAACCAGGAGTACAGCATGAAGGCGCCGACCACGACGGCTCCGAAGACCAGCGCCGCCAGGATCGGCTTCCAGGGTATGGAGGATGACGATGCGGCGGCCGACTCCAGGCCCTTGGCGGTGTTGATGGCGGCGCCATCCCAATTCGAGGCGCGTAGTGCCGGTTCGATCGTGTTGGTGCGCAGCTCCTCGATCTCGGAATCGCTGACGTTCTTGATCTCCGATGCGACCTGGAACGCGTAACTGCGCTCTTCGGTTGCCACGGCGAGCAATGCGTCGCGATCTCCCAATCCGCTTGCCGTGAGGGTTTTGTTGGCCCATGTCACCGGGTCGGCGCCGTCGAAATCCTTGACGTACACCACCCAGAGCCGCACGTGCTGTGCGTCGTAGAGCTGATCGATCGCGTTGCGTACCTTCGTCGGGTTCTTGAGCGCCCCGGCCCGGTCGGTGACGTAGGCGGGTATCCGGAAGGGCGGGTCGGCACTGGCCACCGGTGCCAGCAGCAGGGTGGGGGCAAACACCGTGAGCATCGCGATCATGACTCCCAGCAGGCTCCCGAGGGCACGCAGCAGACGCATGGTCGCCAATCTAATGCCTCGCGCGGCGCTTGGACCCGTCCTGGCAGACTGGTGCCCACGATGCGTACACAGGATGCCTATAAGGACGCCTATACCGATTCCGACCGTGAACGCGTCGTCACCGAAACACCCAAGACGGCGGCCATCGTCGACATCCCGTCTTCGGAGTACCGGACCGACTTCGCGCGGGACCGAGCGCGGGTTCTGCACAGCGCCGCGTTCCGGCGCCTGGCCGATAAGACGCAGGTGGTGGGTCCGCGTGAGGGTGACACGCCGCGCACCCGGCTGACCCACTCGGTTGAGGTGGCGCAGATCGGCCGCGGCATCGCCACCGGCCTGGGGGCCGACCCGGATCTGGTGGACCTGGCCGGGCTGGCGCACGACATCGGCCATCCGCCGTACGGGCATAACGGTGAACGCGCGCTCGATGAGGTGGCGGTCGACCGTGGCGGGTTCGAGGGCAACGCCCAGAATCTGCGCATTCTCACCCGGCTGGAGCCCAAAGTCGTTGACGCCGAAGGCAACAGCGCCGGGTTGAACCTCACGCGTGCCTCGCTGGATGCGGCGACGAAGTATCCGTGGCTGCGTCCGCCGGGCGGCGGAAAGTTCGGCGCCTACGTCGAGGATGGCGCGGCGCTGGACTGGGTGCGTGCCGGGGCGACGCCGCGGCGTCGCTGCCTGGAAGCGCAGATCATGGACTGGTCCGATGATGTCGCCTATTCGGTGCACGACGTCGAGGACGGCGTCATCTCCGGGCGTATCGACCTGCGGGTGCTGGCTTCGCGGGGCGAGGCCCAGGTGCTCGCGGAGTTGGGCGTGAAGTCGTTCGGCGGGTTGGAGCAGGGCGCACTGGAGGAGGCCGCCGCACGGCTGGCCACGCTGCCGGTGGTCGCCGCGATCGGTCCGTATGACGGCACCTTGACCGCCTCGACCAGTCTCAAGCGCTTGACCAGCGAATTGGTGGGCCGGTTCGCCTCGGCCGCGATCGGGGCCACCCGCAAGGTGGCCGGCGACGGGCCGCTGGTGCGGTTCGAGGCCGAGCTGACCGTGCCCGAGGTGGTTGCCGCCGAGGTAGCGGTGCTGAAAATGCTTGCGCTGCAATTCATCATGTCCGATCCGCGGCATATCGCGGTACAGGCCCGTCAGCGTGAACGCATTCATCGGGTGGCGCAGTGGCTGGCGGCGGGGGCTCCGGCCACGCTGGATCCGGTGTTCCTGCCCGCGTTCGAGGCCGCCGCCGACGATGCGGCGCGCACCCGGGTGGTGGTTGATCAGATCGCCTCGTACACCGAAAGCCGGCTCGAGCGGGTAGACCGCGATAGTCAGGGTGTGCAAGCCAGCTGGGCCTGACGGCGAGGTTGGCTAAGCTGGCTCGGTGGCCGGACGCATCCCTGATCGCGATATCGCGGCGATCCGTGAGCGCACCCGGATCGAGGACATCGTCGGCGACTACGTTCAGCTCAAGCGCGCGGGTGCCGATTCGCTCAAGGGGCTATGCCCCTTCCATGACGAGAAGTCGCCGTCCTTTCATGTGCGGCCCAATCACGGCCAGTTCCACTGCTTTGGCTGCGGTGAGGGCGGCGATGCCTACACCTTCATCCAGAAGATCGAGCACATCAGCTTCGTGGAGGCCGTCGAGCGGCTGGCCGACCGCATCAGCTACACCATCAACTACGAGGGTGGCGGCACGGCCGCACAGCGTGACCGGGGGACCCGGGCGCGGCTCGTCGCCGCCAACGCGGCCGCGCAGGAGTTCTATGCCAGCGCATTGGATTCACCCGAGGCGGCACCGGCGCGCCAGTACCTGACCGAGCGCAATTTCGATGGCGCGGCGGCCAAACAATACGGCTGCGGATATGCCCCGTCGGGGTGGGACACCCTGACAAAGCATTTGATGCGCAAGGGATTCGAATTCAAGGAGCTCGAAGCTGCGGGGCTGTCCAAGGAGGGGCGCCGCGGTCCGATCGACCGGTTCCACCGGCGGCTGCTGTGGCCGATCCGCGCCAGCAGTGGTGAGGTGATCGGCTTCGGCGCGCGCAAGATCTTCGACGACGACACCATGCCCGGCAAGTACGTCAACACCCCGGAAACCATGCTGTACAAGAAGTCTTCGGTGCTGTTCGGGCTCGATATGGCCAGGCGGGATATCGCCAAGGGGCACCAGGCCGTTGTCGTGGAGGGCTACACCGACGTGATGGCGATGCACCTGGCCGGGGTGACCACGGCGGTGGCGTCCTGCGGTACCGCCTTTGGTGATGAGCACCTCTCGATGCTGCGGCGCCTGATGATGGACGACTCGTACTTCCGCGGCGAGCTCATCTACGTTTTCGACGGAGATGCCGCCGGTCAGGCGGCCGCGCTGAAAGCCTTTGAGGGAGAGCAGAACCTGGCCGGCCAGTCGTTCGTGGCGGTGGCGCCGGATGGCATGGACCCCTGCGATCTGCGGCTCAAGTCGGGGGAGGGGGCGTTGCGGGATCTGGTGGCGCGTCGCACCCCGCTGTTCGCATTCGCGATTCGGTCGGCGTTGGCGGAGTCGGATCTGGAGATCGCCGAGGGGCGCGTGGACGCGCTGCGCCGGTGTGTGCCGATGGTGGCCAGGATCAAAGACCCGACGCTGCGTGACGAATACGCGCGGCAGTTGGCCGGCTGGGTGGGATGGGACGACGTGGCCCAGGTGCTCGCGCGGGTGCGTGAGGAGGCCGGTAAGGCGGCCAAGGGTGGATCGGTGTCACCCGAGCGCCGTGTGCGCGGCTCTGAACCTGCTGCGGCCCTCAAGGTGGCCATGCCCGATCCCAAGGACCCCACGCTGTGGCCGCAGCGCGAGGCGCTCAAGGCGGCGCTGCAGTTCCCGGCCTTCGCCGGTCCGGTGTTCGACTCGCTGACCGCCGACAGCTTCACCCACCCCGGATATGTGGCGGTGCGCACCGCGATCGAGGCGGCCGGTGGCGCCGCGGCGGGGATCGTCGGCGCGGAGTGGATCGACAGGGTGCGACAGAGCGCGTCGTCGCAGAACCAGGTGATGCTGATCAATGCGTTGACCGCCGAGGCCATCCAGGTGGATAGCGATGAGCGGCTGCCGCGATACATCGGGTCGGTGCTGGCCAAGCTGCAAGAGGTGTGGGTCGGGCGGCAGGTGGCCGAGGTGAAGTCGAAGCTGCAGCGGATGTCACCGGTGGAGCACGCCGACGAGTATCACGCGCTATTCGGCGACCTGGTGGCGCTGGAGGCGTATCGACGCAGCCTGCTGGAGCAGGTCAGCGGCGACGACCTCTCGGTGTAGGGGCAGCGCTCCTACTTGTTGTCGAGCTGAGGCTCGGGCTCCAAGATCATGGTTGTCTCGTCGATCGGCGTGAGTTCCACCATGTGGGGGTCAGGGGACAGCGAGTTGGCCAGGCGCCGTCGGCTGATCTCGATCAGCTTCTTGGTCGCGGGGCTGCCGGTGACGGCCTGATACCCATTGACGATCTGCTCGTATCGGCGACGGCCAGCCTTCGCACCCAGCACGTAGCCAGCGGCCAGCACCAACAAAACCCGAATCACGAACCCTCCACCAACTAACGAAGTTCTCCCTATCCTGCCTGACGCAGCTGTGAACGGCTGCGTCAGGCAGGTCACATCTGCCCGCTTCTATGCGACAACCGCGATGTTCACCGTCTTTGTCGCTCGTGATCGGGCGATGCGGCGGGCATACGGTTTGGCTTTCACCCCTACCCGTAGGCTAAAGTCATGCCTCGGTTCGCGGTACAAACCGACGCGATCCGGTAGTCCCCTGTAGCTCAATTGGCAGAGCTTCCGACTGTTAATCGGACGGTTCTTGGTTCGAGTCCAAGCGGGGGAGCAGGTCAGGCGGTATTTTCGATTTCGTGGTGTAGCTGACGGCGATTCTGCCCCTGTGAGTGGAGCCACGATGTGAATCGGGTGGGGCCGGGCGGCCCGCCCCACGCCCCCGTGTGGGTGCAGACGACGATGCCCTGTGGCGTGGTCTTTTCGGGGCGGGCTGGCCCGGCACTGTAGTAAATAGCTGTGTCATCACCTCGCTATCACCTGATCGTGATCGGATTGGGTTGTGGGCGTGAGGATCTGGTTGGCGGAGGGCTGCGCTGCGTCGGGTGGACTCGCCGCACTGGTTCACTGTGTCGTCGCGGCGAAGTGCGATGGTGAGACCGACCAGCGTGCCGGGGCCCGCGAAGGGCGCACCCGACCGCTGGTGGCGCCGGCCGCTGGCACGGGGGAGCTTCGGCGGCGCAGAATATGGCGTCGACTTCGGCGATCAGCGCCATCAGCCCTGTGGCGTAATCCAGGTCCAGGGTGGCCAGCACCTCTGACTCGGCCGGGCTCGGCGGTGCCGGCGCCGCCATCGTCGTGCTCTGCGTCATTGCTCACCTCCTTTGTGCTGTCAACAAGGCCGACCATCCAGGCGTGCGGCCGCTGGGATACGCGATGCGTATGTCATTGCGGCCCTGGGAATTTGGTCAGGAAGTGGCCAGAGAATCAATCTGGCCTCAGGTCCCCACTGGCGGTTTCCCCGAGGACACCTGGCGCCAAGACGGACCTAATCCGGCACCAGGTGCCCTGAGGTGGTGCGTGTGTCCTTTGCCGAGCTGCTGGAGCGCGGCCCACAATCAGGCGTTGACCGGCTCCTTGGCCGCGCTAGGGCCACGCACCGCGTCGCCCTCCTCGGTGATCACTGTGGTGTCATCGATCGCCTTGGAAGCCACGGGGCGATCCACGGCGATTTTGCGGGGCTTGGCTTTCTCAGCCACCGGGATCACTAGACGCAAGACTCCATCGTGGTAGTCCGCGGTGATCCGGCCGGTGTC
The DNA here is from genome assembly GCF_016767715.1 of Mycobacteroides chelonae. NCBI lineage: Bacteria > Bacillati > Actinomycetota > Actinomycetes > Mycobacteriales > Mycobacteriaceae > Mycobacteroides > Mycobacteroides chelonae. The sequence continues at coordinate 1,788,629 of NZ_CP050145.1, forward strand.
CAGATTATTGCCCAGCACCAACTGGCGTGAGAACACCCCACGTGCACGCTCAGCGGCCAACATCTCACGGCCGGGATCCAGCGGTGCGCGTTCGGCGCGCACTGTCACCACATTGTTCTCGATATCCAGATCCAGCGAATCGGCAGCAATACCAGGGAGATCGAACTCCACGTGGAACTCATCCCCGTCACGCCAGGCATCCATCGGCATCGCCGCCGGACGTGCCGCGGTTCCCAGCACCTGCTGGGTGAAACGGTCCAGCTCCCGAAATGGGTCGGTACGCATCAGCATCGTGGCCACCTCCATCTGTCCTTTCCCTTGTGCCATCTGTGCGCTACCAACTGGTTTATCTATGCCAGTTGATATAGATTTATTTAGCACTCCACGATGCCGAGTGCAAGTAAGCGAACGAGAAAAGTTGTGACGATGATCAATGAAGGCCTGCCGGTGCAAGGCCCGGCGATCCCCGCTCAGGTGCCCGCACCCCACCACGGGGTGTATGGGATCACGGTCGCTGCGGAATTATCCGGCGCCCCAACACAATCGCTGCGGCTGTGGGAACGCCACGGGCTGCTGTCCCCGGCCCGCACCGAGGGCGGCACCCGCCGCTACAGCGCCGATGACCTGGTACGCATCGAACGGATCGTCACTCTCGTGACGGCCGGAGTCAACATCGCAGGCATCGGACGCATCCTGGACCTCGAAGACATCAACACCGCACTACGATCTGGCGCCGCTCCGCAGTAGCGATCGACACTAGCCGTGAAATTCAGGGTTTTTAGCTCGCGGTAGGCGGGTACGTCTCGTTACGGCGAGGACGAGAACGTGGTTGCCGCGAGGTCCCGCTAGGCGATTCATGCGGGGCAACCCGCGTTGAGAAAACAGCGTGGCTGCGGTCTCGCCGCCTCAATGCGGCTGGTCAATCCCCACACGGTTGACTCGCTCGTGGGCTGTGAGCAAGACGTGGTCGAAGCCGGATTGGTCAAAACTTGTGACCCCACGTAAATCAGTGCTGAGTTGCTCTGCCAGCGTGCGCAGCTTGATGTTGTGCTGTTGCGATAACCATGTGAGAAGCCCGAACGCGACGTCCTCCTCGATGTTGTACACCAGCATCAGCATGCCTTTGACCTGCTCGATGCCGGCCCGATTGTGGGCAATCTCAGCGACTCGCTCGCTGACCAGTTCTTCGGTGTGCTCTGGAGCTTCGGGGACGTGCTCGGGTGGGGTCACGTCGACGTAGAAGCCGTGTGTGCCGACTACCGCTCCGGCCTCGTCGAAGAACTGGTCACCGATGACCACGACCCAATGCACTGAGCCCCTGGTGTCCACGATGCGGTGCCGACTGCTCAGGGCGCCTCGGGTATGGGTGATCGCGTCTATCGTGTCGGCGACCTTGGCGCGGTCTTCTGGATGCTTATGCGAGAGCACTAGCTCCGTCGTTGGGATCACCACGTCGGACTGGTCGTAACCATGCAGCCGCGCTACCTGTGGCGACCATTCCCATCGCTGCTCATCGAAATAGAAGCGGAACCACCCCATCGGCGTCGGCTCTGGGCCGAACAGATCTTGCGTCACGGTCGGATCTTAATGCGGGTCAAAGCGCCTTGTCGGGGCAATAGCGCAGTGTGTAGGAGGCGGAATGATCCAGCGCAACACCACGACTCGCCACGGGCGCCGTCGGTCCACATCCGCCTTACCGCCGGTGCAGCGAGCCCATAAACGACGCGGCTCACCACCTCGACCCCCTGAGCTTCAGGCCCGCAGGGCCGCACCCACAGCGGGGCGTTTGGTCGAGCACCCCAGTGGGTACTTCGTACTTCTCATCATCCGGTCGGCGGATGGCAGGGCAGGAGGTCAGTCATGACCCGCGTGGGAAGCACATTCACATGGGCCCTTCCAGGTGGCGATTCAGTCGTATTCGTCGTGAAAGCAATTCGGTGGGGGCCGTTCAGCTATGTGTAGGGCATCTCGGCGGCCGGTGGTCGGGGACGTGAAAAAGATTGAATAGGAATGTCTTTGGCTCCAATAGTGCGATTCGCGAACTTTCAGGAGCGCCTGTGCGGAGTGTGAGGTCGGGAGTTCTGCTCTACACCGGGAGCTGATGACCCTGCGTGTGGCTGTGAACCCAACTTCCATCAAACCTAGCCCCGTTGTGGTCGATGCGCAGTACAACGGGAGATGCGCAGTACAACGGGAAAGGCAATCTCGACGATCCGCCGATATCGCGTGAGCCGGGCTACCCGCCCGGTGCCAACCTCCTGATCCGCAGTGGGAATCCGCGGAAGCTGCCCGGATGATCGCCGACGAGGCAGATATGGCTGAGTTGCGAGTGCGTGTACGTGTGCAACGAACGACGTCGGATACGGCGGGGGTCAACCTGCGCATGTTTTTGTCATCGGCTAATTTCTTGGAGAATCCGGTGACCAGGCCGCGTCGTATATCGATCGAACGTGAGGTGGGCTATGAGGAACACCGCCGGCGTGTTTGCCCTCTGGATGGTCGGTGCCCTCGTCTCGTGCTCGAGTGCCCCAGCGCTCCCGCCGATGGATACCGAGATCAGCGATGGCCCGCTGGCTTGCAAGGTGCAGCAGGTAGTGCGCTTCGGCAACATGGTGCCGATGCTTACCTCGCGTGGGTCCCTGCCGCGACCGACCGGATACTGGGCGGCATTCTCAATTCTGGTCACGAACAACGGAACTGAGAAGTCGACGGCATTCACCCTCGCCGACCAGTCACTGGCCACCTCGCAGGGGGTAGTGGTGCCACTGCCGAAGATCGAGCAGTTCCTGGGCAATCCGGAGGACGTTCTCGCCGGGGACCAAGAGACGTACACCGTTGCCTTCGAGGTGCTTCCGGGAGCGATCATGCAGTCGCTGACTTTGCATTGCGGTGCGAAGTCGATCACGGTGGGCATCGACAAACCGGTTGACCCCGGCACCGCAGTGGCCTGAGCCCGCGGGTGCTGCAGCAGTTCTGTGTTCTTGCCCAGGAGAAGCATTTTGGGCGGGCGGCAGATCGTCCCTACATCAGCCAGCCTTCGCTGGGTCAGGCGATCAGCAGGCTGGAGCAGTCTCTAGGGTTGACGTTGTTGGTCAGAACCTCGCGCGCTGTCGAGCTCACGTCGGCTGCAAGACCACCGATACGACGAACTGATCGAACGCACGAAATCCGGGCACGTCGATGTGGCGATAATGTATGGCCCCCTTGGTGATTTGACGGGGTTGACAGCGTCGATGGTGACGACCGAGCCGATAGTGGTCGCGCTGTCCGCCGACCACCGGCTGGCGCAGGAACCGTATGTGGCCATCGGAGATCTTGCGGGCGAGGGATTCGCGCTGCCATGGAAGCCCTCGTCAGCGAACTCGTATCCATGTGTGAAGCTGCTGGTTTCACCCCGCGGCAGACCGCGAGCGCGAACACCACGATCGGACTGATTGCGCATGTCGCTTCCGGATCATGCGCGGCATTTGTGCCGTCCCGGATGCGCTTCATCATCGCCCCGCCGGAGGTCGTGCTGAAGCCGTTGGTGGCCAACAGAATACCTTCAGATACACCAGAAACCCCGCGCGCGATCCAGACGCAGATACTCGCTCTCACCCGTGCGGGATCACATGATCCCGCCGTCGATATCATTCTGAAACTCCTACACGATCCGACAGTGCACGAACTACCCGAAACATCTTGAGGGTCTGGCGAATAGATGGCTGGCTTCTAGTGGGCAAGTAGGGGCAGCCTCTAGTGCGCGACGAGAATCCGTCAGCTAGCGCCCGGGTGCGGCGTATTCTGGAGCCATGAAGCGACCACGTAATGTGGCGCGAGTTCTCTGCTCGACACTCGCTGTCGGAGCTCTGGCTTTAGCGCCAATGATCTTGCCCAGTCCCGGGGCGGGCACCGCACACGCAACCGTATGTGCCTCCGCCGGAAGCACTTCCAAATGTGAGGGTGCGCCCAGCTCGGCCTGGTACGGCTACGGGTACTACCCGCCCGGTGCGTACTGGGGAATGCCCGGATACCCGCCCCTTGCTGCGGGGGCGGGCATCCCGGTTCGTCCTATCCCTTAACGGCGTTGACGGCCTTCACGAAGACATCCGATAGCTCGTTGCGGTCGACATCTCCCATGCCCGACACCGACACGGCGTGATGGTCGTCGAGCTGAGCGGAGTAGGCGATCTGCACCATCTCCTTCTCCATACCGGGCGCACTGATCTTGATGTTGGTGGACGTCCCGGTCGTCTTGACGCCGTCGATTGCGGGTGCGTCGATCTTCTCGCCGGTGCCCTCTGCCATGCCGGCGATCGACAGCGAGAACTTGTCGCATGCCCCGTTGGTGGTGTCGGCGGGGATCGGGCTGACCGTCTCCATTGCCGCGGCGATGATCATCGTCTTGGACATCGGGTCGCCGTTACCCTTGGCGCCGGTGACTCCTTGCATCGACGTACCGGTCACCTGAGGGAAGGCGCCCAGCATCTTGTCGGCGCACTCCTGCGGGGTGAAGGTGGCCTTGTCGAAGATGCCCTTCATCTGATCGAGCATCGCCTGGGTCACGGTGGTCTTGGGCTGTACCTCGACGGTGTATCCGGCGGGGAACTGGTCCTTGATGGCGTCGATCTTGGCGATATCGAAGCTGCTCGCGGCCGCCGTGGAGGTGGTGGCGCTGCTGCTGGCCGATGAGCCCGCCGACTCGTCCTTCTTGTCGTTGCTCGAACAGCCCAGCATCAGCCCGCCGGCCAGCACCACGGTGCCGAAAACGGTCAGTGAACGATTCATAGTGGTAATTCCCCTCTGAGCAGTGCGTTTTCAGGAACCTGGAAGTAGATTCGTACATCGTGGCACTCGACGGCTCTGCGGAATCTGCCGAACTACCGCATGAATTTGACCACACGCACCCAGACGTGTCCGGGGGATGGTTGCGTGCGGCCACCTTCGGAGCGATGGATGGCCTGGTCACCAACACCGCGCTGGTTGCCGGTGTGGGTGCTAGCGGGCTGGACACGCACGCGATCGTGCTGACTGGGGTGGCGAGCCTGGTGGCGGGTGCGTTCTCGATGGCGCTGGGTGAGTTCACGTCGGTATCGACGTCCAATTCGCAGATCGAGCACGAGGCGAGCGTGGAACGCCGCGCCATCCAGTTGCACCCCGATGCCGAGAAGAAGGAACTCATCGCCATGCTCGGCGATATCGGGCTCTCACCGCAGACCGCGTCCGCGGCCGCCGACGAGATCCACCAGGACGAGAACACCGCGGTGACGATTCACCTCACCCGAGAACTCGGCATCAATCCCAACGACACTCCGTCGCCGTGGGTGGCCGCCATCTCCTCGTTCCTGACCTTCTCGGTGGGTGCAGTGGTGCCGCTGATCCCGTTCCTGTTGGGATTCGCGTCACTGCTGGCGGGGTTGGTCTGCGGGGGAGTGGGCCTGCTGGTCGCCGGTTGGGTCGCGGGGCGGTTCACGGCGCGAGCGCCCTGGTTGAGCGCGTTGCGGCAGTTGGCATTCGGTGCCATCGCTATCGGCGCCACCTACGTGATAGGTCATCTGATCGGCGTCGCAGTGAACTAGCGCCGCGGCGCGCGAAGCTGAGAATGGGCTGAGAGCGGGCGCACCGGCTGGCAGAATTGTGAAGTGAATTTCACCAGGGTGCCGCTGAAACCCGATGAATTGGCGCAGGCGGCCGTCATGGCCGCGCTCACCGCCGCCATGGTCATCGTCGGGGTCGCCCTCCCGATCCTGGGAGCAGTCCAGCTACTTGGTGCCGTACCCATGGGTCTACTCGGCTATCGCTACCGCGTGCGCGTGCTGTTGGCCGCCGCCGTGGCCGGCGGCGTCATCGCCTTCCTGCTCGCCGGGCTCGGCGGTTTGATCGCCATGGGCAATTGCGTCTACATCGGGGGCCTGACCGGTGTGGTGCGTCGACGCGGACACGGCATGCCGCTGCTGACGGTGCTCGGGGTCATTTGCAGCGCGATCATCGCGGGTATGGCAGTCGGTGCGCTGGCCCTGCTGAACCGGATGCGCACGCTGCTCTTCGATGCCCTGCGCGCCTCGCTGGAGGGCCTGTTCAAGATGATCGGCCACATCCCGCACCTGGAGCCCGTGGGCGTGAATGCGACGAACGCCATCGACTTCGCGATGCGCAACTGGGTGTGGTTCATCGGTGGCATCGTTTTCGTGTTCGTCCTGTTTAACGCGTTGTTCGGCTGGTGGGTGCTCTCCCGCGTGATCAAGCGCCTGGCCGTGATTCCTGATGTGCACCAGCTTGATCCGCCGACGCTGGCCGGTGCGGTGGGTCCGGTGCCCGCGCGCTTACGCGATGTGCGATTCCGCTATCCACGCGGTGAATCCGATGCCTTGGCGCCACTTTCGATGAGCATCGACGTCGGCGAGCATGTCGCGATCACCGGGCCCAACGGTTCGGGCAAGAGCACCCTGATGCGCATCCTGGCCGGGCGTGAACCGACGTCGGGGGAGATCGAGCGCCCGGGCTCGGTGGGCCTCGGCGCCATCGGCGGCACCGCAATCGTCATGCAGCACCCGGAAAGTCAGGTGCTGGGCACCAAGGTCGCCGACGACGTGGTGTGGGGCTTGCCCGCCGACCACGACGTCGACATCGAGGGCCTGCTGCGCGAAGTCGGTCTGGAGGGGATGGCCGAGCACAGCACCTCCTCGCTCTCGGGCGGGGAGCTGCAACGGCTGGCGGTGGCCTCGGCGCTGGCACGCGACCCCGCACTGCTGGTGGCCGACGAGATCACCAGCATGGTCGACCCGAAGGGGCGCGAGGATCTGCTGGGCGTGCTGTCCCGACTCACCGATCAGCACCGGATGTCGTTGGTGCACATCACCCATTTCCAGTCCGAGGCCGCCGCCGCAGACCGCGAGATCGCCTTGCGCGCGGTCAACGGCAAGACGGCGACCACGGCGATTCAGACGGTGCCGGTGCCCACCACCACGGCCGCGCGGCCCGATACCGAGTCGCCCGTTGTTCTGGAATTCGATTCCGTCGCTCATCAGTACGCCAACGGAACTCCCTGGGCGAAAACGGCATTGCACGATGTGTCGCTGGCGGTGCACGAGGGCGATGGTGTGCTGATCCATGGCGGCAACGGTTCGGGCAAGTCGACGCTGGCCTGGATCGCCGCCGGCCTCACCAAACCAACCTCGGGGCAGTGCCTGCTAGACGGTAAACCGGTCTCTGATCAGGTCGGGTCGGTGGCCATCAGCTTTCAGGCCGCCCGGTTGCAGCTGCTGCGCAGCCGCGTCGACTACGAAATAGCCTCGGCGGCAGGATTTTCCGTCCGCAATACCGACCGCATCGTGACTGCGCTGGCCAGCGTCGGGCTCGAAGCAGACCTGATCAAGCGTCCCATCGATCAGCTCAGCGGCGGCCAGATGCGCCGGGTGGTGCTGGCCGGGCTGCTGGCGCGTTCCCCGCGCGCCCTGATTCTCGACGAGCCGCTGGCGGGTCTGGATGCCGAGTCGCAGGCGGGTCTGCTGCGGCTGCTGGTTCAGGTACGCGAGCGCGAACGGCTCACCATCGTGGTCATCTCGCATGACTTCGATGGCATGCAGGAGCTGTGTCCGCGCACGGTGCACCTGCAATCCGGGGTGCTGCTGCCCGAATCGGTGAACTCGGGGAGCCGCTCATGACGACGACACGTGCACCGCGCCGCCCGGTAGTTCTGCTGCGCCCGGTCCCCGGTACCTCCCCGATCCATAGGTTGTGGGCCGGCACCAAACTTATTGCGGTCTTCCTCATCTCGGTACTGCTGACGTTGTTTCCCACCTGGACGGCGATCGGCGCGGTGGCGGCTCTGGTGATCATCACCGCGTGGCTGGCGCACATCCCGCGCGGTGCGGTGCCCACCATCCCGATCTGGATGCTGGCGCTGGTGATCGGTGGCAGCCTCACGGTGTTCTTCAGCGGCGGGCCGCCGTTCTGGCATATCGGCGGACTCACCATTGGATTCCACGGTGTGCTCGCTGTGGCGCGCACGACCGCCGTGGCGATTGTGCTGCTCGGCACGGGAGCCATGGTGTCGTGGACCACCAATGTCTCCGAGATCGCGCCCGCGGTGGCGCTATTGGGGCGCCCGCTGAAGGTCTTCGGCATTCCCGTCGACGAGCGCGCCGCCACGCTGGCGCTGGCACTGCGCTCGTTCCCCATGTTGTCCGACGAGTTCCGGGTGCTCATCGCGGCCCGCAGGCTGCGTCCGCCGCAGGTGCGTGAGGGCAGGCGCGGGTTGGGCTGGGTGGCCGAGGTGGTCGACATGCTGACCGCGGCCATCACTGTCGCGCTGCGGCGTGCCTCCGAAATGGGCGATGCCATCACCGCGCGCGGTGGCAGCGGGCAGATCGCGGCGCATCCGCACCGGCCTGGCCGGTGGGACGCCGTGGCCCTACTGGTACTCATCGCGGTCGGAACCGCCGTCGTGTTGTTCGAGGTGCTGTAGCGCGAGAGGTTGGCGTCGAGTGTGCCGATGGTGTCGATTTTTGGCGGAATCTCGACCGTATCCGCACACTCGGCGCGGCGCTACTTCTCCAGCGCCTTGTTCGCCGCCTGCTGTGCCTGCTGCAGTGCGGTGTGTACATCCAGACGGCCCAGGAACATCTCGGCGAAATACGGCTTCAGCGCGGCGAATCCGGCCCCGAATCCCTGCCCGCCCGGAGCCGCGATCTGCTGACCTTCGAGCACCTGGAAGAACGGAGCGACGTCGACGCCCTTGCCCGCCCAGTGCTGAAAGTACGGCTCACGTGCGGTCAAGACCGCGGGGATGGCCGAGCCGCTGCGGCCGAGAAATGAATTCCCGTCCGCGCTACCCATCCAGGCCAGCACCCGTTTGGTTGCCTCGGGGTGCGGTGAGGACGAATTGGCGGCGGCCACAATGCCGTTGGTGACGCTGACCCGGCCCTGCGGCCCCGCCGGCATCATCGCCACACCCCACGGGAAGGTTGCGTTGGCCTGGATCTGCGCCAGGTTGTAGGTGCCCGATTGAAATAGCGCCATCCGCCCCTGCAGGAATTGGTTGCGTGAGAAGTCGTTGTTGGCATTGGTGTCGGCCGCCGACGGGGCCACCTTGTCGACGTTGATGAGATCGACCAGGTACGTGAACGCCATCTCGGCCAGCGGGTTCGCGAACGCGAACCTGTCGTCCTTCTGGAAGACGGCGCCCGCCGATCCCAGGTAGTTCAGGTAGATGCCCTGTAAGTCGTTGGCGGCGTTATATGCCCAATGTCCGGGCCCGGTGAGCCGGTGCAGCATCGGCCGCAGGGTGTCGACGGCGGGGTCGGCGTCCCAGCGCAGCTCCGCCAGTTCGGCGGGATCGACCTGTGCCTCGTCGAGCAGATTCTTGTTGTAGTACAGCGCAATCCCGGCATCGCTGAGCTGGGGGGCACCCCAGAGCTTGCCGCTGCGGGTGAATTGGGCGACGACCGACGGGTCCCAGTCCTCCTGCGGCTCAATGGGCGTGAGATTCGCGGTGTCGGCGTAATCGGAGAGATAGGCGTTACTGAGCCAGAAGATGTCGTCGGCGCCGTGCCCGGCCACATCGGTGCGCAGGCTGTTGAAGTAACTCGCGTACGACGTCACGGTCACGGCGACCTCGATGTCGGGGTTGCGTCGACTGAACTCGTCGAATGAGCTGCGGTAGGCCTTGGCCACCTGTTCATCCCACACCCGGACGGTGACCACCGTTTTGCCGTGAGCGGTCTTCGGAATTCCGAGCCAGACCGCAATTCCGAAGAGCAGCAGCGTCACCAGCCCAAGGACCAAGGCTGCGCGGGTAGACGATTTCATCACTTGAGTCCGCTCAAGGTGATGGAACGGACGATGTACTTCTGGAACGCGATGAACAGGATCACCAACGGCACGATCGCCACGGTGGTCGCCGCCATCACGATGGGCCACTGCGCGTTGAACTGCGATTGCAGCCCGGCCGTGGCCACGGTGAGTACTCGCCAGTTGCCTCCGCTGGTGATCACCAACGGCCACATGAAGTTGTTCCACTGCGACACCACGGTGATGAGGGTCAGCGTGATCAGGATGGGCCGGCTGACCGGCACCACCACATGCCACAGGATGTCGAGCGTGCTGGCGCCGTCCAGGCGGGCCGCACGGATCAGGTCGTTAGGGATGGTGCGGAAGTGTTCACGTAGCAGGAAGATCGCGTAGGGCGATCCGAACATGAACGGGATGATCAACGCCCAGAATGTGTTCCGCAGCCCCACCTGCGTCAGCATCAGGTACATCGGCACCACCGTCACGGTCGCCGGAATCATCAGCGTGGCCAGATACACCCAGAACAGTCCGTCGCGCCCCGGGAACTGCAGTCGCGCAAAGGCATACGCGGCCAACACGGAGAACGTCAGCTGGCCGATCACGATGATCGCCGTCATCAACACTGTCACCAGGGCCGCGCGCCCGAACCCGGCGTCGGCGAGCCCGGTGTAGTTGGCGATCGTGAACGGATTCGGCGGGGCCAACGGAGAGTCGGCAGAGAACTGCCGCGTGGTCTTCAGCGATGCCGACAGGGCGAACAGGAACGGCCCCAGAGTCAGTGCCGCGCCGAGGATCAGGAGGAGATAGACGAGAGCATTCCTAGACCAGGTCATAGCTCACCCGCGTCCGGAAGTAGCGGTGCTGAATCACCGTGACGGCGACCAGGATCAGGAACAGGATCAGCGACATGGCGGCCGAACGTCCCACGTGGGCGGACTCGAATGCCTCGGCGTAGACGCGGTGCGCGGCCAGGTCGGTGCGGTTCTGCGGGCCGCCGCCGGTGAGCGCGTACACGGTGTCGAAGGTCTGCACCGCGCTCACCACCCCGGTGACCAGAACGAAGAAGAAGGTGGGCCGCAGCATCGGCAGGGTGATGCGGCGGAACCGCTGCCAGGCCGTCGCGCCGTCCACCCGGGCCGCGTTGTGCACATCGCCTGGGATGGCCAGCAGACCCGCCATGAAGAACAGCGCCACATAGCCGACGTTCGTCCACACGCTGACCGCCGCAACCACCGGCAGTGCCAGCGAGGGATCGGTGAGCCATTCGATGCGCTGCCCGAGCAGTGTGTTGATGGCGCCATCGGTGGGCGCGAGCATCCAATGCCACAGCACGCCGATGGCCAGCGGCGCGCAGATCCACGGGATGACGTAGATGGTCCGGAACAGCACGGTGCCGGGCAGGCCACGCACCAACAGCGTCGCCGCGGCCAGACCGAGCACGGTCTGCACCGGAATCACCAACGCCACAAAGAGCAGCGTCACCAGCAGGGAGTGGCCGAAGGCGCCGTCGGTGAGCACCGAACGCCAGTTGCCCAGGCCGACGAACTCGATGGGGCCCAGCAGATCCCAGCGGCACAGGCTCAGCCACACCACCACCAGGATGGGCAACAGGAGAAACGCCGCCACCCCGAACAGGCTGGGGGCCAGCAGCCCATATGCGACGGCTGTCTGCCGCGACCTACTCACGGGGACATTAAACCGCGCGCCGCCACCGGTGTGGCATAGGTACGGTTGAGCGCGTGACTCGGTCCGTAGATTCCGATTTCCTGGCGCTACCTCGCGCTGAACTCGCCGATGCTGCCCTGAACGCGGCGCGCGCCGCCGGCGCCAGCTATGCCGATCTGCGCATCCATCGGCTGATCAATGAGGAGCTGGTGCTGCGCGACGAGCAGGTCGAGACCGCGGTGTCCGGCCGCACCATCGGGCTGGCGGTACGGGTGATCGTCGACGGCACCTGGGGGTTCGCCTCGCATGTGCAGCTCGACACGACCGCCGCGGCCGAGACCGCGCGCCGGGCCGTGGCCGTCGCCCGGGGGCTGCGCAGCCTGAACCGCGAGCGCGTCGAACTGGCGGCCGAGCCCGTCTATGCCGACGTCCAGTGGGTGTCCGAGTACGAGATCGACCCGTTCGGTGTGCCGCAGGCGGACAAGATCGCGGTGCTGCAGGAGTATTCGGCCCGGCTACTGGCCTCCGACGGGGTGGATCACGCCTCGGCGTCGCTGACGGCGGTCAAGGAGCAGACCTTCTACGCCGATACCTTCGGCTCATCCATCACCCAGCAGCGCGTCCGGGTCATGTCGCAGCTGGACGCCATCGCCGTCGACGCCGCCACCGGGTCCTTCGAGACCATGCGCACCCTGGCCCCGCCGATGGGCCGCGGCTGGGAGGCCATCGGCAGCGACGGCGTGTGGGACTGGAGCGCCGAGCTGCGCGAGATCCCGGAACTGCTCACCGAGAAGGTGAAGGCGCCCAGCGTCGTCGCCGGCCGCACCGACCTGGTGATCGACCCCACCAACCTGTGGCTGACCATCCATGAATCCATCGGGCACGCCACCGAATACGACAGGGCCATCGGCTATGAGGCCGCCTATGCGGGCACCTCGTTCGCGACCCCCGACAAGCTCGGCACCATGAAGTACGGCTCACCCGTCATGAACGTCACCGCCGACCGCAACGAGGTGCATGGCCTGGCCTCGGTCGGATACGACGACGAAGGCGTGGCCTCGCAGCGCTGGGACCTGGTGCGCGACGGCATCTTCGTCGGCTACCAGCTGGACCGTGTGTTCGCGCCGCGGCTGGGCCAGGAGCGTTCCAACGGCTGTTCCTACGCCGACTCGCCGCACCATGTGCCGATCCAGCGCATGGCCAACGTGTCGCTGCAGGCCTCCCCGGAAGAGCGCAGCACCGACGATCTGATCTCCGGCGTGGAGGACGGCATCTACATCGTGGGCGACAAGTCGTGGTCAATCGATATGCAGCGCTACAACTTCCAGTTCACCGGGCAGCGGTTCTACCGCATTCGGGGCGGCAAGCTGGACGGACAGCTGCGCGATGTCGCCTACCAGGCCACCACCACCGATTTCTGGGGTTCGATGGAAGCCGTTGGTGGCCAATCGACCTGGCGGCTGGGCGGCGCCTTCAACTGCGGTAAGGCCCAACCCGGGCAGGTGGCGGCGGTCAGCCACGGCTGCCCGTCGGCACTGTTCCGCGGCGTCAACGTTCTGAACACCAAGCAGGAAGGTGGTGCCGCGTGATCCCCGCACAGCAGGTCGCCGAGGATGTCCTGGCCGAGGCCGCGCGGCGTGGCGGCGCCGACGACACTATCGTTTTGGTCCAGGACAGCAGCGAGGCGTCGCTGCGCTGGGCGGGCAGCTCCATGACCACCAACGGTGAGTCGGTGAAGCGCGGTATCGCGGTGATATCGATTCTGCGGCAAGGAGATCAGACTCGGGTCGGCTCGGTGCTCACCGAGGATGCCGATCCGGCCGCGCTCGCGGATCTGGTGGCGGCCAGCCAGGCCGAGGCCGCGGCGGCGTCTCCGTCGCGCGATGCCATGCCGTTGCTCGGACCCGGCGACGGTGCGGGGGAGAGCTGGGATGCGCCGATCTCACCGACCGGCGCCCATGTGTTCGGGTCGCTGGCGGCCGACCTGTCGACGGGCTTCGACGGCCCCGACACCCTGTACGGATACGCCCGCCATGAACGCCAGACCACGTTCCTGGCTTCGTCGACCGGGCTGCGCCGCCGGTTCACCCAGCCGACGGGCCAGGTGGAGATCAACGCCAAGCGCGGCGTGGGCAGCGCCTGGGCCGGGGTGTGCACCCCCGAATTCGTGGATGTGCCCACCGCATCGCTGCTGCGCCAGCTCAACGAACGACTGACCGCCGCGCAGAATCAGATCGAGCTCAAGGCCGGTCGCTACGAGACGCTGCTGCCGCCATCGGCCACCGGCGACCTCATGCAGTACCTGGTATGGACGATGGGCGGGCGCGGCGCGCACGAGGGCCGCAACGCGTTCGCCGGGCCGGGCGGCACCCGGATCGGGGAGCGGCTGACCGAGCTGCCGGTCACGGTGTACTCGGACCCGTCGTACCCGGGTCTGGAGAGCAGCCCGTTTGTGGCGACCCCGATCTCGCGGGAGTCGTTGTCGGTGTTCGACAACGGGATCGGCATCGAACGCGTCGACTGGGTGCGTGACGGCGTGATCAACGCGCTGAGCTACTCGCGTGCCGACGCCGCGGAATTCGATGCCGCGCCGACGGTGGGCGCCGACAACCTCATCATGACCGGGGGAGGCGGGGCAACGCTGGAGGAGATGATCGCCGCCACCGAGAACGGTCTGCTGCTGACCACGCTGTGGTACATCCGCGACGTCGACCCGACGACGCTGCTGCTGACGGGGTTGACCCGTGACGGGGTGTACCTGGTGCGCGATGGCCAGATCACCGGCGCCGTCAACAACTTCCGGTTCAACGAGAGCCCGATCGATCTGCTGCGGCGGGTGACGCAGGTAGGCGTCACCGAGTACACGCTGCCGCGCGAGTGGAGCGACTACGCGACCCGCCAGGCCATGCCGGCGCTGCGGATCCCGGACTTCCACATGTCCTCGGTCAGCGCCGCGCAGTAGGGCCTGTTCGTCCACACCGAGGTTGTGGCGGATTCGTCTCGCACATCCGCGCCACAACCTCGGTCTCGGCGGGCAAGCTACCTCCACAGAACCTTCACAAAAGGCTCCAGCGATCACCACAACCGTCAAATAGGCTGTTCATGTGCAAGGCCAGCGAAGAATCTTGGTTGTCGACGACGAGCCAACGATCTGTGCGTCCATTTCCGCGCGGCTGCGCGCCGAGGGGTATGCCGTAGACACCGAGGACAACGGCCTGGACGCGGTGCGGCATTGCCGCGAAACCCCGCCGGACCTGATGGTGCTCGATGTCATGCTGCCCGGGCTCGACGGTCTGGAGGTCTGCCGCCAGGTGCAGGCGCACGCCCTGATCCCGGTACTGATGCTCACCGCGCGCGGCACCGAAACCGACATGCTGGTGGGGCTGGGGGTGGGTGCCGACGACTACCTGCCCAAGCCGTTCAGCATGCGGGTGCTGGTGGCGCGGGTGGCGGCCCTACTGCGCCGCACCGAACGGGTCGCACCGCCGAGCACCGATGTGCGCATCGGGCAGGTGCGCATCGATGTCTCCGAGCGCCGCGTGTATCACCGCGACGACGAGGTGCACCTGACCCGCACCGAGTTCGATCTGCTGGCCTATCTGGCCGATAACCCGCGGGTGGCGATCAGCCGTGAGCGCCTGCTTGATCAGGTGTGGGGCTGGAGCGAGGGGCTGCCTTCGGGGCAGCGCACCGTCGACAGCCACATCAAGGCGCTGCGCCGCAAGCTCGGTCAAGAGCTGATCCGCACCGTGCACGGCATCGGATACGCGTTGGAGGTACCGCGATGAGCCAACTGCTGGAACTGCTGCCGCGACCGCTGGATCCGTTGCGCTCCTTCAAGTTCAAGACGGCGGTGCTGGTGGGGGTGGCGCTGCTGATCGCCACCTGCCTGCTGTGGATCACCGCCGAATGGAAGCTGCGGTACGCGCTCACGCTGGCGTTGTTTGTGTCCTTCGGGGTGACGTGGTTTCTGGCGCACGGTATGACCTCGCCGCTGCGCGATATGACGGCGGCGGCGCGTTCGATGGCGCAGGGCGACTACTCGCGCCGGATTCGTTCGACCTCGCGTGATGAAGTGGGCCAGCTGGCAACGGCTTTCAATCACATGGCCGCCGAGCTGCAGTCCGCCGAGAAGTACCGGCGCGAGTTGGTGGGCAATGTCTCGCACGAGCTGCGCACACCGATCACGGCGCTGCAGGCGGTGTTGGAGAACATTGTCGACGGGGTGGCCGAGCCGGACCCGGCGACACTGAAAACCGCACTGGCGCAGACCGAACGGCTGGGCCGGCTCGTGGACGACCTACTTGACCTGTCCAAACTCGAGAACGGTTCGGTTCCGGTGCAACGCGAACCGTTTGCGGTGCGCGAGTTCGTCGACGGGGCGGTGGCCGAGGCCAAGACCACCGGGCGTCAGGTGCGCTATCACGTGACGGTCGAGCCGTTCGATCTGCAAGCGGTCGCCGATACCGCGCGGCTGCACCAGGTGGTGGCCAATCTGCTGGATAACGCCTCGCGGCACAGCCCGCCCGGGGGACAGGTGTCGGTGTTCGCACGCACCGAGAACGACGCGCTGCTGCTGGAGGTCGCCGACACCGGGCCCGGCATCGCGCCGCACGAAAGATCACGAGTGTTTGAACGATTCACCCACGGGGGATCGCGCGACGGTGGCACCGGTTTGGGGCTGGCCATCGCGCAATGGGCCGTCGATCTGCATGGCGGCCGCATCGAAATCGTGGACGCGCCCGGTTGTCGGGTGCGGGTCACCTTGCCGCAGTTTGAATCCGAGGAGGGGAATTCATGACCACTGGTTCGATGGTGCCGCCGCCATACCCATATCCGATTCCGGGTGCGCCCGCGGGGCCGCCCGTGCCGCGCCCGCCGGTGCCGATCTTCGGGCCGCCGACGAAGTTCCTGACGGCCTGGCCCCGGGACATCCGCTCGAAGATGACGCAGGGCGCGCTGCTCAGCGGTATCGGGGCGGGTCTAGTTGCGGCGCTGTGCTGGCGGTCCTCGCTCCCGGGCCTGGGCTGGACGCTGACAGCGTTCGCGGTGGCCCTTGCCGCCTTCGCAACGCAGAAGGTGCAGTGGACGCCCACGCGCATCGGCGCGCTGGTGCTCGCGCTGTGCCTGGCGGTGGTGCCGACCGTGCGGGATGCGGGATGGCTTGTGGCGCTGTGTGTCCTGACATCGGGGGCGTTATTCGTCTATGCGTTGGCTCCGGCACGGACGTGGACAGGGTTGGTGTACGGGCAGTTCGTGATGCTGAGGGCGCCCTTCCGGGTGGCGGGCTGGATGCGCCGGGGGACTCGCACCATGTCGCGTGGCCGCAAGGTCAACCCGGACCGGGCGGCCATCGTCGTGCTGATCACGCTCGGCCTGGTGGCAGCCTTCGGGGCGCTGCTGGCCGACGCCGACGCGCGGTTCAAGGCGCTGATCAGCGGCGTGTTGCCGTTCGTGTCCTTCGGGGATGTGGTCGGGCGGGTTGTCGTCGGCGTGCTGGTCGGCGGGTTCGCCTTGGGTGCCATCTACGTGCTGTCCAAGCCGCCGAGCTTTGACCGGTTGGCGCCGACGGAGCCCAAGAAGCTGCCGCGCTGGGAGTGGAGCTTGCCGCTGGCCGCGCTGAATCTGCTGTTCATCGCGTTTGTGGGCGTGCAGATTTCGGTGTTGTTCGGGGGAGATGAGCATGTGCAGGTCACTGAGGGGTTGACCTACGCAGAGTATGCGCGGCAGGGCTTTTGGCAGCTGCTGTTCGTCACCATCCTGGTGCTGGGCGTGATCGCGGTCGCGATCAGAGTGGCGGGGCGTGATGATGCCCGCGACCGGCTGTTCCTGCGAGTGCTGATCGGTGGGCTGTGCGTGACCACGCTGGTGATCGTGGTTTCGGCCATTCACCGGATGTCGTTGTACGAGAAGGCGTACGGGTTCAGCGTGGAGCGGCTGCTGGTGCGCTGGATTGAGCTGGGCATGGCCATCGTGTTGGTGCTGATTCTGGTGGCGGGGATTCGGATGAGTGCCCGGTGGTTGCCCACCGCGGTGGTGGCGGTCGGTTCGTTCGGCATGCTGGGGCTGGCGATCTTCAACCCGGAAAGCTACGTGGCGCAGCGCAACGTCGAGTTCTTTGAGCAGACCGGCAAGATCGATCAGTGGTACATGGGGAGCTTGTCGTCGGATGCATTCGCGGCGACGAAGTCGCTACCCGAGGATGTGCGGGACTGCGTGCAGGGCAAGATTGCGTATCACTTGCGGGAGACGGCGCCCTGGTACGAGTACAACGTGAGCCGCGCAAAGGTGCGATCTGCCGAGGTTAAGGCGGCGTCGTGCAACGTGGATCAGAACATGCCGGGACGGTAGCGAGCGGCTGACTCTTAATCAGCGGGTCCGGGGTCGGAGCGGCTGACACCGCTCCGCTAGAGTTCACTGCTGCTAGGGGCGGTAGCTCAGTTGGTTAGAGCCGTGGACTCATAATCCATTGGTCGCGGGTTCGAGCCCCGCCCGCCCTACAAAGTGCCCTACGGACAGCCGCTAGCCGGTCGCTGAAGAGGGACGGCTGCAGTGTTGCGGCAGAGTGGCGCACAGGGCATGGATCGGCTATGTCAGTGCCCTCAGGCCACCTCTCAATCAGCTGACAGGTTGGGCCGTCAAAGCTTCTCTATTCTCCGATTTCGACTGGTTCAAATGGCAGCATGTAGCACTCATCGAAGTCGTATGTCAGGCCGATGCGACTGTGCCACTCCCTTGTGAAATCAATTGCCGAGTTACAGGCCCAGTCTGCGCAGCCAGCGCCGAGCACCTTATGGGGATACCAGGGGTTTCCGATCGGTTGACGGTTCTCGCGCCCCGCCAACTTGTCACGCAACGATGCCAAATACCGCGCTTCGTCAGTTCCGTCGCCGTGCCACCAGCGAGGTTTAAAGTGTCCCAATTCATTTCGTAGGTCGATGAGCACGTCGACACTCTGGTATGGCTCCTTGCCTTTAATTATCCGGTCTTGGCCAGCGCAAACTAGCGCAAGTTGATACTTGCTGAGAGTGGACATTGCACGCTCGGCATGTTCTTTGCCAGTCCATAGCTCGCGCATGATGGTCAGTGCAGGGTCCGAGATGCCTTGGGTGTGAGACGTTCGCTGGCCTGGCTGACTGTCGGCGGCGTCCTGCCAGATTTCATTCACCATCGCCTCTAGAAACGCCACCGCGGACAAAACAGCCGCCATTGCGTGCGACCGATGGGGCCGATCGACGCCCGCCTTGGTCAGTATCTTGTCTTCGCGCTCGCGGCACAGCCACGCTTCGTAACGCGCGTTCCACAGGTGTTGGCCAGCCATGTAGTCGCGCACCGAAATCCGGGGCGTTCCCACGGCTGCTCGAGACTCGATGCTGGCGGGCCTAACTACCTTTGGTTGTGGTTCGCTTGGGTCGCTCACGACCGAACCATAGCTCCGGTGTACACGCCGAGTCTCGACATCTGTGCGTGTGCGCGACGTTGGCGATCTGGTTACGGTTGCGATCAACGAACACGATGATTTGGCCGCCACCTAAGCCGATGTACCAAGTGTTGCTCGGGTTCCGAGCAGTAGTCAGGCGTTGGGGGAGCGCATCAGCAAGTAACGGGCACTAGTAGGTGGAATCGTATCCACGAATCCTGACCTGGATCCATCTATCGAGGGTTCGGCCGGCCGGTCATGCATTGGAGCCGATGTGTAATTGTCTACTGCTCGTCGGACTCTTTACCGCCGAGATGGCGGTCGACCACTCTAGGGGCGGCTCGACAGGGGAACCGGGGGGCGGCTGGCTATTGCGGGAATCCTGCCTAAAAGCGGTTACGCAGGAGGCATCATCACACCGAGCATGTTCGAAAGTCTGAGTTGCGCCTAGATTCAGCAAGTCTTGATTGATGGGGTTTGTAGTGAACACACCGGCTGGTTGGTATCCCGATGCTTTTGCGCCAGGATTTCTCCGCTACTGGGACGGCACGCAGTGGACCAGTCATACCGCGCCGTACGCACAACCTCAAGCAGTCCCCGCAAACCAGGCACCATCTCAGCCTCCGGATGCAAACACACACGAATCGAATGTTGCGACGAAGGTGTCGTTCTTCGGCGCGAAGAAGCGGGCCGAGGATCTGCAGCGAGAGGTGGACCAGCTTCGGAGCCAGATTGTGCGGCTGGGGGCGCTGGAAGCGGTAGAACTCGAACAGGAAACGAAGCGTCTTGTTGCCGAGGTCGACAAACTTCGAGACGTTAGAGAAGGTCTGGAGGAGGAAATCCAATGTGCACGTGAACAACTCGTCGAAACGCAAGGTTTGGTGGAGTTTCAAGACGTGGGTCTTTACCAATACCGTCATCCTGCGGAGTCTTCCGTTGCTTTACGGAATGAACTCGATAAGACGCGTGCACAGATCAAGGACACTGTACGAACCAAGACTGCGATCTTGGCGAGTACGAGCTTCACATTCAACAACTCTGCCGCACAGGGTAGGAAGTTTGTGAGCGAAATGTCCCGCATCATGCTGCGTGCTTACAACGCAGAGGCTGAGAATTGTGTCAAGACAGTGAAGGCTGGCAACCTGCCCGCAGCGCAGGCTCGCCTTCGGAAGGCCATGGACCAGATTGCACAGCAGGGCCGGATGATCGATCTCCGGGTTGCGGAACAGTATCACTGGCTGCGTCTGCGGGAATTGGAGCTCGCTGCTGATTTCCACATGCGTGTCCAGGCGGAGAAGGAGGCTGAGAGGGAACGGCGTGCCGAGCTTGCCGAGCAACGGAAGGCTGAGCAAGAGCTGAGGCGAGAACGTGAGCGGCTAGAGAAGGAACTGGCGCACTATTCGAATGCTATTGCAATGCTTGAAAAAAACGATGACTACGACGGTGTAGCGAGACTTCGGGTCAAGCTCGCAGACGTCGTACGGGCGATTGAGAACGTAGATTACCGACAGGCGAATATTCGGGCGGGATTCGTTTATGTCATATCCAACATTGGTGCGTTTGGCGCCAACATGATCAAGATCGGGATGACTCGGCGCCTTGAGCCGATGGACCGCGTGCGCGAACTTGGCGACGCTTCTGTGCCGTTCCGGTTTGATGTCCATGCGTTGTTCTTCGCCGATGACGCTGTGTTAGTGGAATCGCAGCTCCATCAGGCGTTCGCGGACAAGCGGGTCAATCGGGTGAACCTGCGCAGGGAGTTTTTCTACGCGACGCCCGGTGAGGTTCTTGACGTGCTGAAAGACACAGTGGGCGAGGTGGTCGAATACAACCCTTCGCCTGAAGCGGAGGAGTACAGGATCAGTCAAGGAGCGCCAGACACGAGTCTCTAGCTGGTTGGTGTTTAGCAGCGCGTAAGCCCACACCTCCTAGATAAGGTAAAGCGCTACCCGTTCTCCGGCGCTGGCTGTGAGGTCTCGATGATTGTGAAGCCCTACGCAATCATCGGATCGATAGCCGACCGCGGCACCAGCACCTGCAATGCCCCGTATGAGTCGGGCAATATCGCGCCCTGGTCGAAGAAGAACATCACTCCGTCGTTGAGCACCGCGAAATTCTGGTAGTTCGACGCGTTGTACAGCGACGCGGGTGAGAACGGCAGCGGCGGCGGGGGAGGCGGTGGCGTCGTAGTAGTCGTCGACGTGGTGGTAGTCGGCTGTCCCGAGGTTGTCGTCGGCGTGGGAGTCGCCACCGGCGGCGGTGCCAGCTGCTGCTGCAGTTGAGCCTGGACAATCGGCGCGACGGTCTTCAGCGGATCATCCACCCGCCACAGTGGCGCGCTTTCTTTGTCGTCCTGCGCGACCGTGTACAGGATCGGCTTGCGATAGCTCTGATCCCAGTTGTATGCCTTGAACGTGGTCTGCGCGCTGCCGGTGTTTTGGTACACCTTGAACACTACGGTCTGCGTGCCACGCGGCGGAATCGCCGAGGTGTATGCCGTTGGCTTGATGCTCAACTGGTACGGCGTGCTGCGCGCGGTATTGGACTTGGCCGTGTTGAGGAACGCGTCGCGCGTCTTGGCGACATACTCGGCGATCGGCTTTTGTTCCGGGTAGTTCAGCGGAATGGTGATGTCGACGCTGTACCCGGGGTCCGAGAGGCGGATCTCACACGTGGTGCCGGTGTTATTGCCCTTGAGGTCGGCGCAGTAGTCGTGTGGCGCTGCCCCCGCTACGCCAGAAAAACCGAAGATGGCGGCAGCCGTGGCCAGTACGGACACGCTTACCGAGCGTATGGATAAGTAGGGCACGTCTGCACTCTAACTTCGCAAGGTGAACCAAGTGCCCGGACCGCAGAACTGAGCCACCGAACCGACCTGCGCCTTTGAAGCTCCTGATAATCGGATAGAAGCCCTCTCAGCAGCCCCGTCACCTCGCTACGATCACTGCGTCCTTGGATCTTGAACCCCTACGAGGGAGT
This sequence comes from Mycobacteroides chelonae, assembly GCF_016767715.1. Lineage (NCBI taxonomy): Bacteria > Bacillati > Actinomycetota > Actinomycetes > Mycobacteriales > Mycobacteriaceae > Mycobacteroides > Mycobacteroides chelonae. The sequence goes on from NZ_CP050145.1 coordinate 1,810,464, forward strand.
GGCCATGACGGGATCGCCAGAGGCTGGTTTCAACGGGAAAATCGCCTTGGATATAAGGGATTCCGAGCCCGACTGGACTCCCTACGCCGCACCCACCGCGCCCGAGGGCGCACCCAACGTCCTGTACCTCGTCTGGGATGACACCGGCATCGCGACCTGGGACTGCTTCGGCGGCCTGGTGCAGATGCCCGCCATGAGCCGCATCGCCGAGCGCGGCGTGCGCCTCTCGCAGTTCCACACCACCGCGTTGTGCTCACCGACCCGTGCCTCGCTGCTGACCGGCCGTAACGCCACCACCGTCGGCATGGCCACCATCGAGGAGTTCACCGACGGCTTCCCGAACTGCAGCGGCCGCATACCCTTCGACACCGCACTGCTCTCCGAAGTACTCGCCGAAAAGGGCTGGAACACCTACTGCGTCGGCAAGTGGCACCTGACGCCGCTCGAAGAGTCGAATCTCGCCGCCACCAAACGGCATTGGCCACTCTCACGAGGCTTCGAGCGCTTCTATGGCTTTATGGGTGGTGAGACCGACCAGTGGTACCCGGACCTGGTCTACGACAACCACCCCGTCGAGCCGCCCGCCACCCCGGAGGACAGTTACCACCTGTCCAAGGACATCGCCGACAAGACCATCGAATTCATCCGAGACGCCAAGGTGATCGCCCCCGACAAGCCCTGGTTCTCCTACGTGTGCCCCGGCGCCGGCCACGCCCCGCATCACGTCTTCAAGGAATGGGCCGACAAGTACGCCGGTAAATTCGACATGGGCTACGAGTTGTATCGCGAGATCGTGTTGGAGAACCAGAAGAAACTCGGCATCGTCCCGTCGGACACCGAATTATCGCCCGTCAACCCGTATCTGGACGTGAAGGGACCCAACGGCGAACCCTGGCCGTTGCAAGACACCGTGCGCCCCTGGGACTCGCTCAACGATGAGGAGAAGCGCCTCTTCTCGCGCATGGCCGAGGTGTTCGCCGGGTTCCTCAGCTACACCGATGATCAGATCGGCCGTGTCCTGGACTATCTGGAGGAATCGGGCCAGCTGGACAACACCATCATCGTGGTGATCTCCGATAATGGCGCCAGCGGTGAGGGCGGCCCCAACGGATCGGTCAACGAGGTCAAGTTCTTCAACGGCTACATCGACACCGTCGAGGAGAGCCTGCGCTTCTACGAGAACCTGGGCGGCACCGACACCTACAACCACTACCCAATCGGGTGGGCGATGGCGTTCAACACCCCCTACAAGCTGTACAAGCGCTACGCCTCCCACGAGGGCGGTATCGCCGACACCGCAATCATCAGCTGGCCCAAGGGAATCACCGCGCACGGTGAAGTGCGCGACACCTACGTGAACGTCAGCGATATCACCCCGACCATCTACGACCTGCTGGGCATCACCCCGCCCGAGACCGTGAAGGGCATCGCCCAAAAACCGCTCGACGGCATCAGTTTCACCGCGGCGCTGAAAGATCCGACCGCCGACACCGGCAAGGACACGCAGTTCTACACGATGCTCGGCACCCGGGGCGTCTGGCACAAGGGCTGGTACGCCAACACCGTGCACGCCGCCACACCCTCGGGCTGGTCGCACTTCGACAAGGACCGCTGGGAGCTGTTCCACATCGAATCCGACCGCAGCCAATGCCACGACCTCGCCGACGCGCACCCGGAGAAACTCGAAGAGCTCAAACAACTCTGGTTCGACGAGGCCGCCAAGTACAACGGCCTGCCGCTGGCCGACCTGAACATCCTGGAAACCCTCACTCGGTGGCGGCCCTACCTGGTGGGGGAGCGCAAGTCCTTCACCTACTACCCGAACACGGCCGAACTGGGTATCGGTGCCGCCGTCGACATTCGCGGCCAGTCCTTCTCAATTCTCGCCGAAGTCACCACCGACTCAGGCGCCGAGGGCGTCATCTTCAAACAGGGCGGCGCCCACGGCGGACATGTGCTCTTCATTCAGGACGGGAAGCTGCACTACATCTACAACTTCATGGGGGAGAAGGAGCAGAAGGTCTCCTCCGCCGATGCCGTACCGCTGGGTGCGCACGTGCTCGGGGCGCGCTTCGCCAAAACCGGCACCGTCGCGGGCAGCCACACTCCGCTCGGCGACGTGACCCTGTTTATCGACGAACAAGCCGTCGGATCGCTCAGTGCCGTCGAAATCCACCCCGGCACATTCGGTCTGGCCGGGGCGAGCCTGTCCATCGGACGCAACAGCGGGTCGGCGGTGTCCTCGGAGTACAAGGCGCCCTATGCCTTCACTGGCGGCACCATCGCGCAAGTGGTCGTCGACATCTCGGGTGAGCCGTACGAAAACCTGGAGAAGAAACTCGCGATCGCCTTCGCCAAGGACTAGGCGGGCCAGTCGGTGAGCTGTTCCCACTGACCGAACGGCGGCTTGTTTTCAGCCTTGATCACGATCTGCGCGGTCACCGCCGAACCGGGGTGATACTCCTCGATCGCGAATCCGCCCTGCCGGTTCTCGGGCGTCGTGCCGTCCCAGATGTAGATGGGGCCTGGCGCCGCAGCGGCCTCGGCGACTTCCTGACCGCACTCGGCCACCGGCTCGTCACGACCAACACCGGTGTGCTTGCCATCGATACGCCGCCAGATGCTCACGAATCGGATGCTACGCGCCGTCGCATGCTCTGGGCAGCCACAACTTGACGAAGCGGTGAACTCACAGAACGAGTAGGTGTCTACTTGCGCCATCGCGGCCACACTGTGTCACCGTGGACTGGTGATGAAAAAGTTTGGCGCGTTGGTGGTTGCCGCCGCGCTGATGCTCGTGACCGCACCGCTGGCTTCCGCGTGGGGCCCGCAGGGGCACAGCATCGTGGGCGCGGTCGCCGATGCGCAGCTCACGCCCGCCGCCCGCGCCGAGGTTTCTCGCCTGCTGGCCGGACAAGCCACCCCGACGCTCGCGGGCGTGGCCAACTGGGCCGACCAGGTACGCCCCAGCCGACCGAACACCGCACCCTGGCACTACGCCGATATCGCCGAGAACAACTGCCAATACGTGCCCGCGATCAATGGCGACAACGGCAACAACGTCATCGAGGCCATTCGTAACCAGACCGCGATCCTGGGCGATGCATCCAAAACGGATACCGAACGCCAGGAGGCGCTGAAGTTCGTCGTGCATTTCGTCGGCGACATCCACCAGCCGATGCACGACGCCTACGCCCGCGACCGCGGCGGCAACGACATCCCGCTGACCTACAACGGCCGCTCCACCAACCTGCATTCGGTGTGGGACAGCGGATTACTGAACACCCGCAGCCTCAACGACGCTCAATACACCCAGGTGATCCAGGCGCTGCCCGCCCCCGATCTCGGCAGCACCGATCCCGTCGACTGGGCGCAGGACACCTGCCACATCGCGGTGGGCGTCTACCCGAACACCTCGACCATCGGCACCGACTACACCAACCAATACCGGCCGATCGCCGAGGCGCAGCTGCGCCTGGCCGGTGATCGCCTGGCGCGCTTGATCAATGCGACGCTGAGCTAGCGCGGATCTACCAGACCCGCACGTAGTCGACGAGCATCTCTGCCGGGTAGGAACCACCCGACGGATCGCCGCCACCGGAACCGGACACCGCCAGGTTCAGCATCGGCTGCAGCGTGTAGCCCGGGTCGTTAAACGGCCAATCATCAAGGGAATTGGCGTCGACCGTCAGGTACGGCTCCATGCCGTCGTGGTAGTCCATCCAGAAGTACAGCCCGGCATCGGTCCAGGTGCAGCGCCAGGTGTGCCAGTTGTTGTCCACCGGCATCGGCAGCGTCTCGAACGAGGTGCCGTCCAGGCGCGCGTGGATTGTGGTGCCCGAGGGCCAGTCACGGTTGCCGTACCACTCCACAAGGTCGATCTCGCCGCCCCGCTCGGGGTTGTCATTGAGCAGCCACCATGCCGGCCACGCGCCGTCGGTCAGGCAGTTGAACTTGATGCGCGCCTCGAAGGTGTGACCGACGTTGCCGCGGAAGGTGCCGTGCAGCTTGCCGCTGAAGTACTTGTTGCCTTCCTTGGTCGCGCGGATCACCAGGTTGGATTTTCCGTCGAGGAAGATGTTGGTGCGGCTGTCGCGATACTCGCCCATGTTTTCGGGGCGGTCCCAGAACACCGGGTTCTTGATCTTCTCGCGGAACTTCGCGGCCACCCACTTGGAACCATCGGGGGCCGAACCGGCAGGACCGTCGAATTCGTCGCGGAAGACAAAGCCACTGGACTGGGCATCGGGCGGTGCCGCCGGGCTACGTCCCGGGTCGGCCTGAGCCGTCGGGAGGGGCAGGGCGGCTGCGGCGATGCCGAAGCCCATGGTCAGTATCAACTTACGGCGATCCATTTCGGGCACCCCGAAACGATAATGGTTGAAACCCGCCGATGAACGCAGCCCCGCCTATTTTGGCTGCTAGTGGCGCGGAAGCATTCTGGAGAGTAACCCGTCCCGCAACCCGATCGTGTGAAACAGCACCGCGCTGACGTGGGCAACTATGCAGGCGAGCAACGCGTACGCCACCCATGCGTGTGCTTCGCGCAGCACGCCGTACCACCCGATGCTGGTCGGCACGATCGACGGAAAATGCAATCCAGCGATCGTCACCGGAACCCCAGACGCCGATACCAGCGCCCATCCGATCACCGGTTGCGCCAGGAACAGCGTGTACATCGCGAGCTCGGAACCCGCCGCGATGAACCGTTCCGGCTGTGCCAGGGACATCGGCGGCGGCTTGTGCCAGATCCGGTTCCCGACGCGCAGCACCGCGAGCACCAACACCACCACACCCACGGCCTTATGCCAGGCCAGCACCATCGGATAGTCGCCCAGCGACCCGACGAGCAGCGCGCCCAGCACCAACATCGTGATGATCGAAACCGCCATCAGCCAATGCAGAAGCTGCGCGGCCAATCCGAAACGCTCGGCACCCGTGGATTCAGTCATCACATGTCCTGCCCGAACTGCTCCACCGGCGCGGGCGTCTCCCGCGCGCGGCGCCGGAACGACTCCGCATAGACGGCGGCACGCGCGGTAAGGATCGGATCATCGGATATCTCAATTCCGTTGGGCAACACCGTCGGATCGAAGTTGGTATCCCGAATGAGTTCCTGCTCTTGGAGGATTGCGTGCCCCAACACCAGGGTTCCGACGTGGATCTGCTCACGATCAGGTGGCCACGGCAACGTCGGATCGTGCGTCGGATCCACACCGGGCATACCGACCTGCAGCACCAACCGGTACCGCAGCTCACCGCGACGTACCCGGTTGGCCAGCGCCTCGAACATCCAATTGGGCCCGTTCTTCACCGGGGCGCCGGACTCGTCTCCGTCGGGAATCACCCGCCACCGCACCGGAGTCCGGGCACCGTCCTTGGTGACGAAGATGAAGGTGTTGAGGCTGGAATAGCTGGCTTGCGCGAACGAGGACGCCTTGGGCGCCGCCTCGATCAGCTTCTGCGCGGCCGCCGCGGGCGGGTTGTCCCGCATGAAGGCCGCCACCTTCTCCTTGTCGCCCGAGGTTCGCGCCGCCAGCAGCCCGTAGAACATCTCGGGGGTCGGCGCCATGAATACCGGTGCGGCCGCCATCGCGGTGCGCCACTGCTCACCGCCGGGAAGCGAAAACTCCAGGGCCAGCGCCTGTCCAGACCCGGTGTCCGGCTGGTGCGGGTTCTGCCCGCCCACCGAGAACCGCCCGACGACGGGATGCACACCCTTGACGAACACCGACGCCGACGAGACCTCGGCGCCCGCGCCGTTGCTTTCGAAACGGCCCGACACCGCAAGAGCTTTGGCGTGATTGCGCCGGTACCCGACGAATGTGCCGCCGGTCGACTCGAACAGGTCGATAAAGGAGCGCCCGGTCAGTCGCAGCCCGCCGCGACCCTCCAGAGCCAGGAAGCCACCCAGTCCCGTCACGGTGACGGCGCCGGCGGCAACCAGACCTAAGAACATGCGCCGGTCCAGCTTGGGTGCGACCACGAAACGAGCCTAATACGCGAATCTGAGAGCACACCGAGGACAATGAAACGATGATGAAGCGTCTCATCCTCGGTCTCGGATACGCAGCCCTCGGTCTCGGGTGTGCTCTCGGCCAGCTCGCGCCCGCCAGCGCCGACCCCGACATCCCACCCGTGAGCGACGCTGCCCGCGCCGCCGGACTGCTGGACGTGCGCAGCGTCGTCCCCGACGCGATCATCGATCTGCGCTACGCCACCACCAACAACTTCACCGGCGTGCAGCTGTACCCGGCCAACGCGCGCTGTCTGGTGCACGAGTCGATGGCCCCCGGCCTCAAGACTGCCGCCGACACCCTGCGCACCAATGGCGAGCGGCTGGTCTTCTGGGACTGTTACCGCCCCCATGAGGTGCAGGTCCGCATGTTCCAGGTGGTGCCTAACCCGAACTGGGTCGCCAAGCCCGGCCAATACGCCCGCAGCCACGAGGCCGGACGCTCGGTGGACGTCACCCTGGCCAACGCGCGCGGTCTGGTCGATATGGGTACCGGATTCGACGACTTCTCACCGCGGTCCCTGGCCTACGCCACCGACGGTGTGAGCGCCGATCAGCAGGCCAACCGCGCCCGCCTGCGCGGCGCCATGCAGGCGGGCGGCCTGCAGGTCTACTCGGGGGAGTGGTGGCACTTCGACGGGCCCGGCGCCGGTGAGGGACGCCCCTTCCTCAACGCTCCCGTCAACTGACCACACGGTTGTTCCACTACTCGGGAGAAATTGAGTAGTCCAGTACCCGGTGCGATACCGCTCTACCGGAGTAATTTCCCTTTCGGGTCGAACGATCCCGCTGGGAGGTTGTCATGCCTGCATCGCCAATTCCTCTCGCAGTGTTCGTGGGTTCCCTTCTGGTTGCCTGCGGCGGCGCCGGTGAGACGGTCACCCGCACCGTGACGCAGACCGTCACCGATCAGACGACGATCACCCACGACGGCGGCGGTTCGCACGAAAGTACCGGCGGCGGTGGGTCGTCCACCTCCGGCAAGACGCCCAAGGACGACGGGCTCGCGTGGGTGCCCTACGGCCCCAAAGACCCTGCCTTCCCGACACCGGGCTGGGACGTCTACGTCTACTTCCTCAAACACGACTGCGACAGCCTCAAGAACGTCCAGAAACCCGAAGGCAACCTCTACGACGCCGCGGTGGGCGTATGCCGGGCCGCGGTGAATGGCGAAGAGAGCCAATGGGATGTCGCGACCAAGGCCTTCGCGGCGCGCGGTGCGGGTGTCGAGATCGGACCGGCCCAATGCGTCGACGACACCATCGCGGCCATGGTCAGCAAGCTCCTTGCCTGGCATGAGGCGAACCCGGGCCGCCAGCCCGAGCTGACCTACCCGCAGACCGACGGCCGGACCGCATGCTCGAAGGACAACAACAGCTTCGTGCCCCCGGACGAGACCGATTCCTCCACAACCAGTTCCACGACATCGAGCACCACAACATCGACCACGACGTCAGCCACGACCACCTCGAGCACGGCAACCACCACCACACCGACGCGGTGAGGTCAGTGCGAGAACTGCCAGTGCACCGAATCGTCCTCGTCCAGCACGACGATGCTGCCGTTCTGGACGGTCCACCCCTCGGTCATCAGGAACAACCGCCCCCCGGACTCGGCCAGCAGCCGTAATCCCGTGGTGCGGTACAGCGTTTTGGGTCCGGTGATGATCTCCTCGGTACGCACCACGGGCGAATCGATACCCAGTGGGCTCTCGCTGACCGCCGTCGCCCGGGGCAGCGACGACACCGACGCTTCGTAGCGCTGCGCATACCCCCGCCCGACGATGTCGGCGTATCCCTGCACGGCCCAGAACATCGCTGCCGCAATTACAATGCCGACGAGCACGGCCTCCAGCACATCCGGGGGACGGGCAATGGCATTGCGTGGTCGCGCGCTTTCCTGCCCCCGGCGACTCAAATGTCTGCCGTACACCGCCAGTGCCGTGCCGATCGCGATCATCAGCGGCCACACCACCGTCCCGGGTTCCCAAGAGCGCGTGAAGGCGGGCAGCACCACGCCCAGGATGGCGATGCCCAGCCCGCCGAGCATGGTCACCCGGCAGATCACCCGGATCGCGTCGGTCATGCCGTCGCGCTCAATCTTCTCGGTCACCGCGCGATGCGCTGCCAGCCAGACGATTCCGATGACCGCCGACGCCAGGATCGGCAGATACAGGGTGCTGATGCTGCGCAGCACATAGTCCTGGGTGGTGAATCGGAACAGGCTCACCTCGATGCCCATCCACCGGGACTGCGCGTCGCTGCGCGCCCAACCGAAATACAGCAGCAGCGCGGTGATCATCGTCAACGGTGTTCCCACCGTGGTGATCACGGCGATGACGGGACGAAGGATCGACACCGTATCCGGCGGGTCCGCGGCGGCCGGGGCATCGACTTTTCCCGGCGCATCATCAGGTTGACGCGCTGGCTCCTCCGACGCTGCATCGGCCGGCATGGCAGCATGCTACGCGCGAGGCCCTGACCTGGGAGGAAAATTCCCTTGCCGCCCAAGCCCGCTGCGCCTACCCTGGCTGGCGTCCTCGTCCCCGACGAAAGGTACGACATGGATCTGTGAGGTCTGGCATTGCGCCGACGCGCCCTCGCGCGATTTCGGCGACCCCACCTCACAGGAAGCCCACTCCATGTCTGCTGTCATTTCCTCGAACGCGCTCACCTATACACATCCCGACGGTTCCGTCGTTCTCGACGGACTCGACATGCTGGTTCCGGCGGGCCGTTCCGGGCTGGTCGGAGTCAACGGCTCCGGCAAGTCCACGCTGCTCAGGCTCATCGCCGGAGAGCTGTCGCCGACCTCGGGAATGGTGCACACCTCGGGCCATATCGGTTACCTGCCACAGGATCTCACCATCCGAGCCGACCAATCGGTACCCGAGCTGCTCGGTCTGACACCGGTGCTGGCGGCCATCGCGGCCATCGAGAACGGCTCCACCGACCAGGCCGACTTCGACACCGTCGGCGACGACTGGGACCTGGCCGAGCGAGTGCGCGCCGAACTGGACCGTCTCGGATTACCCGCTGCGGTGCTGGACCGCACCCTCGGAGACTTGTCCGGAGGCGAGGTGATCCGGCTCGGTTTGGCCCGGCTGCTGTTGCGGCGCCCCGATGTGCTGTTGCTCGACGAGCCGACCAACAACCTCGACGGCGAATCCCGTCGGCACCTGTACGAACTGGTCTCGTCCTGGCAGCGCACGCTGCTGGTGGTCAGCCACGACCGTGAACTGCTGGAACATGTGGAGCGCATCGGCGATCTGCGTGAGGGCGCTGTCACCTGGTACGGCGGCGGCTACAGCGACTACGCGGCCGCGATCACGGCCGAACAGGAGGCCGCCGCCCAGGCGATCTCAACGGCCAAGGCCGACGTGCGCCGCGAGCGCCGCGACTTGGCGGAGGCCGAACGGGTGATCGCACAGCGGCGTCGCTACGGCGCCAAGATGCAGGCCAACAAGCGCGAACCCAAGATCGTGATGGGGCTGCGCAAGCGGGCCGCGCAGGAATCGGCGGCAGCGCTCAAACAAACCCAGACCGACCGGCTGGATAAGGCCCGCGAGAACCTGGATGAGGCACAGACCCGGCTGCGGGCCGACCGCGCCATCCGTATCGATCTGCCGGGCACCGAGGTGCCCGCCGGCCGCGTGGTCGTCAGCACCGAGAACCTGGTGCTGCGCCACGGGGTGGCGGCACATCTGGATCTGCGCGGTCCGCAGCGGGTGGGGCTGATTGGGTCCAACGGTTCGGGAAAGACCACGCTGCTGCACACCATCGCGGGAAGCATCCCGGCCGCCGAAGGCACTGTAACGGTGCATGTTCCGCTGGGTCTGCTTCCGCAGCGTCTCGACCTACTGGATGATGCGCTCAGCGTCGCCGACAACGTGGCCGGCCGTGCCCCGCATGCCGACATGAATGCCATCCGCGCACGGCTGGCGCGATTTCTGTTCCGCGGCAATACCGCCGACAGGCTGGTCGGTGCGCTGTCCGGTGGCGAACGGTTCCGGGCGACGCTGGCCGCGGTGCTGCTGGCAGACCCCGCGCCGCAGCTGCTGCTCCTCGACGAACCCACCAACAACCTGGACTTCGCCTCCTACGACGCCCTGGTGTCGGGGCTGGGGGAGTACCGGGGAGCCGTCGTCGTGGCCAGCCACGACCTTCGATTCCTTGAGGACATCGGTGCCGCGCAGACGGACTGGAGGACGGAACCGGAAATCGGGTAGTGCGGTACGCACGTCCGCAGGGTTACTTCATACGCACGCTGAGCTTGTCATGTTCCAGAACCGCGCACCCGCGGCCATGTCAAGGAGACTCACGATGTGTTTCATTATCCCCCAAGATGTCCTGCTGCGATTGGCCGACGATGACAGCGTCGCCGACAATTCGCGGACGGCCCTGGCCGCCACGGCCGCATCCGAAACGGCCTGGCGCACATTGCGCGACGCGCACACCGAGGCCACCCAGGCTGGGCTGCTGGCCCGGGCCGATGCGTTCGTCGCGGTAGCCAAGGCACTGGCCACCGCCCCCGGCACCCCGGTGTTCGACTGCAAGCACACCACCTCGCTGCCCGGTGTCACGATCGCGAATCCGGGCAGCTCCACCGATACCTCCGCCAAGCACGCGTTCACCGAAACCGCTGCGGTCGCAAAGTTTTACAAGGACTGCTTCGGGCGCAACTCCGTGGACGACGAAGGCATGACGTTGGTGTCCTCCGTGCACTACAGCGTGAACTACTCCAACGCGTTCTGGAACGGCTCGCAGATGACCTACGGCGACGGGGACGGCGAGATCTTCGTCGACTTCACCGGATCCAACGACGTGATCGGCCACGAGCTGACGCACGGCGTCACCCAGTACACGGCGGGCCTGCTCTACAAGAACGAGGCCGGTGGCCTCAACGAGAGCATGTCGGATGTGTTCGGATCGATGTTCCGGCAGTGGAGTGCCGGACAAACAGCCGATCAAGCCGACTGGCTGATCGGCAAGGACATCATGGGACCGCGGGCCCTCGCCAAGGGCTACACCTGCCTGCGCGATATGTCCGATCCGGGCGCCCGGCACTGCCTGGCACCGCAGCCGTCGCACTACCGCGACTACGTGCCCGGCAGCGACCCGCATGAGAGCAGCGGCATCCCCAACTACGCGTTCTACCTTGCGGCGACCAAGCACGGCGGATACTCCTGGCAGGGCGTGGGCACCGTCTGGTACGAGGCGCTGACCAGCCCGAAGGCCCGCCCCAACATGAAGATGAAGGCCTTCGCCAACCTGACGCGCGAGATCTCCGCGGCCAACGCGGCCGCCGAATCGGTGCATAAGGCGATTGACGACGCGTGGACCGCGGTCGGGCTGTAGCGTCGCCGTCATGGTGGAGTACCTCATCGACAGACGGGGCGGATTCACCGGGCTTCCGGCCAGCGGTACGTGTACTGACCAGAGCTTGGACCCCGAGGCGCGACGTGCACTGGATGGACTGTTGGACAGCCCCGGGTCGCTTCCGGGCGACCCGGGTGCCGACCGCTTCACCTACACGGTGACCCGGGTCAGCGGGTCTGATCGGACCACACGGGCCATCCCGGAAAGTCTGCTGCCCGACGCCGTCCGTCAGGTCGTCAAAGAGCGAATCTGACGGACGGATCGCGCGGCGGGACCTGACAGTTCACCGCGCGCGCCGAGCGGGCATCCGCATTGCCGGGTAGGCTGATTCGCAATGTGCAACCGTTTCATCATCCCCCCGGCCGTACTGACCCGACTGGCTGAGGATGGTGACATCGCCGAAGACTCACGGGTCGCGCTGCTGGACACCGCGGCATCCGAATTGTCTTGGCGCACCTTGCGTAATGCGCACACGCGAGCCACCCGGACGGCAAGCGGCAACACCATTAGCGCAGCCATCACGGCACTGGCCAAGGTCCCCGAAACGCCGGTGTTCGATTGCCGGCAGACCACCTCGTTGCCAGGTGTCGCCGTAGCCGATCCAGCCGCATCCAAGGACGCCACCGTCCAGCGGGCGTTCACCGAAACGGCTGACGTCGTGCGGTTCTATCGGGAGTGCTTCGGGCGCAACTCCGTTGACAACGCCGGCATGACGCTGATCTCGTCGGTGCACTACGGCGTCAAGTACGCCAACGCGTTCTGGAACGGTTCGCAAATGGCCTACGGCGACGGTGACGGCCAGCTGTTTCTGGACTTCACCAAGGCCAACGATGTGATCGGTCATGAACTGACACACGGGGTTACGCAATTCACCGCGGGCCTGAACTACGAGAACGAGGCCGGGGCACTGAACGAAGGTGTCTCGGATGTCTTCGGTTCGATGTTCCGGCAATGGCAGGCAGGGCAGACCGCAGACAAGGCCGACTGGCTGATCGGCAAGGACATCCTGGGCCCGCGCGCCCTCGCCAAGGGCTACACCTGCCTGCGTGATCTGGCCGATCCCAGTGCCGAGCACTGCCTTTCGCCGCAACCCGCTCACTATCGCGACTATGTGCCCGGCAGCGACCCGCATGACGGCAGCGGCATCCCCAACCACGCGTTCTACCTGGCGGCCACCACACACGGCGCCAAATCCTGGGAGGCGGTGGGGACGGTCTGGTACGAGGCGCTGACCAGCCCGAAGGCGCGCAAGAACATGACATTCAAGGCCTTCGCCAAACTCACCCGGCAGATCGCGGCGGCCCGTCCCGGTGCTGACTCACCCGCGAGCGCAGTCGACGACGCCTGGACCGAGGTCGGGCTTTAGTCGCCCACATCCCAGTAGTTGGGGCAGGACACGTCGACATAGACCGTCGTGTTGGCTTTGACCTGCGTGCCCGAGCGGTCGGGGTTGTTGATCCCGTTGACGGTGCAGTACACCAGCGGGGTCAAGGTGTTGCCGTTCACCCAGTTGATCTGGACCTCGTACCCCTGACTTTCCAGCGCCGAGATGGTTTCGCTGGCCGAGCCGGATCCGGCCACCGGCCAGTTGGGGTCCGCGGCCGCCATCGGCGCAAGTGACAGCGCCATCACCGCCGACACCACCACTGCTGCGAACCGCATGACGAACCTCCTCCACCATGTTAGCTCGCTCGGCTGAGGCAAGATGGGACCTCACATCCCATGAAGGAGAGACCGATGACGTTCTCGTCCGAGCACGACGATTTCCGCGGTACCGTCCGCCGGTACATCGAGGAGAAGATCAACCCCCACGTCGACGAGTGGGAACGCGAGCAGATGATGCCGCTACACGACGTGATCGCCGATATGGCCAAACTGGGGCTGGTCGGCCTGGAATACGACCCCGAATACGGCGGACAGGGCGCCGATCACCTCTTCACGCTGGTGCTGGCCGAGGAACTGGGCCGGGTGGACCACGGGTCTTTCCCGATGGCCTTCGGAGTGCACATCGCGATGGCGACGCCCTCGCTGCACAAGCACGGCACCGATGAGCTCAAGCGCGAATTCCTGGCACCGGCGCTGCAGGGCGAGCAGATCGCCGCGATCGCGGTGACCGAGCCCGACGCCGGATCCGATGTCGCCGGCATCAAGACCCACGCCCGCCGCGACGGCGACGACTGGGTGATCAACGGCTCCAAGATGTTCATCACCAACTCCGTTCAGGCCGACTGGCTGTGCGTGCTGGCGCGTACGTCGGACGAGGGTGGGTATGCGGGGATGAGCCAGATCATCGTCCCCACCAAGACGCCCGGATACCAGGTGCGCAAGCTCGACAAACTGGGCATGCATGCCTCCGACACCGGTCTGATCACCTTCGACGACGTGCGGGTGCCGGTATCCAACACCATCGGCGAAATCGGCCGCGGGTTCCAGCAGCAGATGTCGCAGTTCGTCATGGAGCGCATGTTCGGCGCCTACGGCATACCCGCCAGCGTGAACAGGGCGTTGCAGCGCACCAAGGAATATGCGTTGGCGCGCCACGTGTTTGGCAAACCACTGACCAAGAATCAGCACCTGGCCTACCAGTACTCGGGGCTGGCCGCACGGGCCGACATGCTGGAGGTCTACAACCGCGATATCGCCGGCCGGTACATGGCGGGGGAGAACGTGACGCGCAAGGTCACCATCGCCAAGTTGACCGCCGGGCCGTTGGTTCGTGAGGCCGGCGACTGGTGCCTGCAGGTGCACGGCGGCATGGGGTACATGACCGAGACGTGGACCTCGCGGTTCTTCCGGGATCAGCGTCTGCTCAGCATCGGCGGCGGCGCCGACGAGGTGATGATGCGGGTGCTCTCCCAGATCGACGGATTCTCCTGAGGCTGGGGCTAAAACCGGCACCGCCGCGAGAGTTGTCGCATAGACGCGGGCACTAGCGGCATGTCCCGGGAATCCCTGGGCGCCCTCAGACCCGCGCCAGCTCCTGTTCCACCGACGCCACGTCGGAGACGTTCACTCCGATGAGTGTCAGGTCGTGCAGCCGCTCGGGTGTGACCTGTGAGGTGGCGTCCTCGACGAGCACCGCGCGGTAATCCCGCTCGGAGGCGTCGAACAGCGTGGCGCGCGGGCAGTTCGGCAGATTGCAGCCCGCCACCACGATGGTCGAAACACCCCGGTCACGCAGGTGCTGCTCCAGCTCGGTCCGGTAGAAGGCGCTCCAGCGGGGCTTGAACACAATGTGCTCCGTGGGGCCGACTTCCTGAAATCCGCCCGCCAACAGCAGCTCTGGATCCAGCTGAGCGTCGTGTGGCAGCAGCTCGACGGGGATCTGGGAACCTTCGGTGCCGGGTGCGGCCACCTCGCGGCCGGCGAGAATGTCTGCGCGACGGGGCAAATCGGTGTCGGTGCCGCCCGGCACATAGAGCCGCACCACGTGCACGATCGGGCGACCGGCCTTGCGGAAGGCCGCGATCAGCCGACCGAGCGCGGGAATTCGATCAGCGGTCCCGGGCACCGCCATGGCGCCGGAGACGAACGCCGCCTGCACATCGATGACCACCAAGGCTGAACTGTCCCACTGAGGAGCGACGAAGCTTGTCACTCCCCAACACTAAGTGCCTAACCCGGCAGCGCCTACACCTGCACGGTGACCGGCTGCACACCCCAGATCTGCTCGCAGTATTCGGCGATGGCTCGGTCCGAGGAGAACTTGCCACCGCGTGCGGTGTTGAGGATCGACATCCGCGTCCACGCCGTCACGTCGTGCCAGGCGTCGGACACCCGCTGCTGGCATTCGATGTACGAGGAATAGTCGGCCAGCACCAGGAACGGGTCGTGGCTACGCAGCGAGTCCACGATCGGCGCGAACACCGACGGATCTCCACCCGAGAAATGGCCGCTGGCAATCAGATCCAGCACGGCGCGGAGTTCATCGTTGAGTTCGACGAAGTCCTCGGGCCGGTACCCCTCGTGCACCAGGCGCTGCACCTCGTCCACGGTCAGCCCGAAGAGGAAGAAGTTCTCGGCTCCGGCTTCTTCGCGCATCTCGACGTTGGCGCCGTCGAGCGTGCCGATGGTCAGCGCCCCACTGAGCATGAACTTCATGTTCCCGGTGCCCGAGGCTTCCTTGCCCGCCGTGGAAATCTGCTCCGACAAGTCGGCCGCCGGGTAGATCAGGTGCGCGCTCTTGACGTTGAAGTTCGGCAGGAACGCCACCTTGAGGTACTGGCTGACGTGCGGGTCGTTGTTGACGGTCTCGGCGACCGCGTTGATGAGTTTGATGATCCGCTTGGCCATGAAGTACCCGGGCGCGGCCTTACCGCCGAAGATGAAGGCGCGCGGTGCGATCCGCAGATCCGGGTTCTGCTTGAGCCGGTGGTACAGCGTCACGATGTGCAGCACGTTGAGGTGCTGACGCTTGTACTCGTGGATTCGCTTGACCTGGATATCGAACATCCAGTTGGGATCCAGATCTACCCCGGTGGTCGCCAGCACGTACTCGGCGAGCCGGGCCTTGTTGAGGCGCTTGACCTCTCGCCACTGCATCCGGAACGACGAGTCCTCGGCGTACGGTTCCAGTTCGCGTAGCCGGTCCAGATCCGCGATCCAGCCCTCACCGATGGCGTCGTCGAGCAGCTCACGCAGCCCCGGGTTGGCCAGCGCCAGGAACCGGCGCGGCGTCACCCCGTTGGTCTTGTTACTGAACCGCTGCGGCCACAGCTCGTAGAAGTCCTTGAGCACGCTCTCCTTGAGAAGTTCTGAATGCAGTGCGGCCACACCGTTGATGGCGTGACTGCCGACGGTGGCCAGGTGCGCCATCCGCACACTCTTGCCGCCCTCCTCGCCGATGAGCGACATGCGGCGCACCCGGGCGTCATCACCGGGGAAGCGGGAGCGGACCTCGTCCAGGAACCGGCGGTTGATCTCGTAGATGATCTCCAGGTGCCGGGGCAGTGATTCGGCGAACAGTCCCAGCGGCCACGTCTCCAGCGCCTCGGGCAGCAGGGTGTGGTTGGTGTACCCGAAGGCCGCCACCGTGATCTCCCAGGCCTCGTCCCAGCCCAGGCCGCGCTCGTCGACCAGCAGCCGCATCAACTCCGCCACACCGATTGACGGGTGAGTGTCGTTGAGCTGCAGGGCGAACTGCTCGGCCAGCTCGTTGACCGGACGCTCGGCCACATCCTCCAGGATGTGCAGCACGCGCTGCAGCGAGCAGGAAACGAAGAAGTGCTGCTGCAGCAGCCGCAGCCGCTTACCGGCCTCGGGTTCGTCATTGGGGTAGAGCACCTTGGTGACGGTTTCGGAGGACACCTCGTCCTCGACGGCCTTGTAGTAGTCGCCGGCGTTGAAGGCGTCCAACTCGAAGGACTGCACCGCGCGGGCGCTCCACAGCGTCAGCGTGTTGCAGGTGTTCACGCCGTAGCCCTGGATGGGGGTGTCGTACGGGATGCCCTTGAGGAAGCGCTGCGGGACCCAGCGTGCCCGGAAGTTCCCGTCCTCATCCAGGTACTGCTCGGTGTGGCCACCCCATCCGACGATGAAGTTAAGGTCGGGTTTAGCGATTTCCCAAGGGTTTCCGTTGTCGAGCCAGTTGTCGGTCTTCTCGACCTGCCACCCGTCGCGGATCTCCTGATCGAAAATCCCGTATTCGTACCGGATGCCGTAGCCGATCGCGGGGCGATCCAGGGTGGCCAGCGAGTCCATGTAGCAGGCCGCCAGCCGGCCCAGGCCGCCGTTGCCCAGACCCGGCTCTTCCTCGCACTCGAGCACCTCGTCGAGGTCCTGGCCCAACGCCGAGAGGGCATCGCGGGCCTGCTGTTCGATCTGCAGGTTGAGCAGGTTGTTGCCCAGCTGCGGCCCCATGAGGAACTCCGCCGACAGATACACCGCGACCTTGCGGCTCAGATCCAGGTAGGTCTGCATGCTGGCAATCCAGCGCTGCTGCATGCGATCTCGGACCGCGAGTGCCAGAGCGCGGTAGTAGTGCGCGGGGGTGAGCACGCTTGCCGGGCGCCCGATCGAATACCGCAGATGATCGATGATGGCTCTCTGCAGAGTGTCGGCATTCAAGCCGGTGCGGGAGTGCTCGTCATGGTCAAGCTCGGCAGAGTGCGTCATGTCAACACCGTGCCATCGAATGGCGCACGGGGGACCGGTAACAGGCGTCGTTCTCGTGAACGCGAGATTGCCGGTCATCAGTCATTCGCAGATCCGCCGTCGCAGGGCAGCAAACTTTTGAACACGGGAATCGGAAATGCTCCCGAGTGTGGAGCCTGGCACCAATGCCGGGTGAGGGTGTAGATGTGCTGGCAATGCCTGTCTCGGCTAGGATTCCAGTGTCATGGGTGGCGCAAACATTCTGAGTTCGTGATGCTGACTCCGAACGTACGAAGCGTGTTCAACGAGCTGATCCGGCTCGAGACCGAGCTATGGAATGCGGTTGACGCTCGCTTGCGCTCCGAGCTTGAACTGCCGCTGTCGTGGTATGAGCCGATGAACATCATGGCCGCACGTGAATGCTGCCGTGTTCAGGACATAGCCGGTGATCTGGCCATCACGGTGGGCGGGGCCAGCAAGCTGGTGGACAGGATTGAGGCGGCGGGGTTCTGCCGACGGCGGCCCAACCCCGCGGACAAACGGTCGATGATTGTGGAACTGACGCCAATCGGCAGGGGTCTGTTGCTGCGTGCACATGCAGTACTCGATGCAGAGCTCGATCGCAGGATGGGCGAGGTTCTTACGGGGAAAGTCCTCGAGGAATTCGCTTCGACGTTGGTGAGGCTGCGGGCGGTCAGCCTCACGGCCGATACCCCGTGCGACGTCAGTTGACGCCGCCGCGCGGACCTGGCGGAGGGAAGTCAGCGCAACTACATTCCATGGATTATAGTTATTCGTGAGCGTATAAGCGGGCCGGAAAAGCCCATGATGAACGGCGTTGTTCACAATAATTCGCTTGTTCATTTTCTATTAACAATAGGGGCGCGGTGAACAGCTTTTTCCGAACGCGCGTGACTGTGGCCGTGGCTTCGATGGCGGCTATCTCTGCTGTGATGTTCGGCGAATTCACAGTTGCCGAGCGCGATGTCACGGACTTGTCTGCGCCCGCATGCCCAGCGGGCTTGATCTACGACAATTCGATGGCTCTGTGCGTGCCCCGCGGCATGTCGTTTGATTCGAGTTTCATTCCACCTGCGCAATGCGGCAGTAATGGGCCATCGGTATGTCGGGGACCGGTCCCGCGGCCCCCGACGCCCGGGGGCGTACCGGTGGAGCGACCCGGTGGCCGCTACCGGTCGGGAAATCGATACTAATTTGAGTACAAGGAGCCGAGTGGTCATGCTGTTGCCTTCCTCTGTCGATGCCCGTCGAGTGGGTCGCGCTTTTCTTGTCGGTACGGCTGCGGCCGCAGTGATGGCGCTAACGGGTTTCGTACCCGTCTCGGCGGCTGATCCTGACGCGGAACCCGTGATCAACTGTGATGCGGCCGGTTATCAGCGGGTGGCAGCGGGTGTTGCGCTGGCAACGGCCGATTACATGGACGAGAACCCTGATGTCCGTGATGCGTATACCCGTATGAAATCGGACAATGTCAGACCCAGTGAAGAGGTCGAGGCCTATCTTGCCGGGCATCCAGACGTGGCCGCCTCGATGTCGCGGCTACGCCAGCCATTGAAAGATCTCATGATTCGTTGCGGATGGGGCGTGCCTGCGTCACAGTGAGGCGTGATGCCTTCTCGGATTGGCACGTGGGTATCCGACATCTATAGTTTTACTTTCTAACGGCGACGCGAATTCACGCTTTTGCCAATTTTTCGCGCCCTGTCGCGATTACTGCTCTGGAAGTTCCTCATGGTCGCGGTGATGTTTAGTGGCCTCTCTCACAAGTATGGGCCTCGCCAGTGGATGTATTCCATGGAATTATGCTGATGTTGATGTCAGCCGAATCTGGCGGAGTTCACTATTTAACGCCGAGGGCCGACGCTGCCCCGGTAATACCGAACGTGGCCGATTGTGAACAGTGCGATCAATAGAGTTGGGAGCGTGTATGCGTAGCGTAATTGTGGTGGGCGGCGGTTCGGCGGGGGTGGTGTTGGCCAGTCGGCTGTCGATGGATCCCGCTCGCTCGGTCACCCTGATCGAGGCGGGACCCGCCTATGGAAGTGCCGACTTTCCCTCGTCGGTGCGGGACGCCACGCGTTTGGGTGCATTCACCGGAGCTGACTGGGGATATCTGTCTACCAAGGGCAAGTTCGATCACGAGGTGCACCTATACCGCGGGAAGGTTCTCGGTGGCAGCTCCTCGGTAAATGGCTCCGTATTCATTCCGCCGACGCGGGAGGATATTCAGCGATGGCGCAAGGCCGGTGCGGACGCGTTCACGGTGGCTGATTTCGAGGAAGCACTGTCACGGTCCAAGGTGCCGGTTCATACCCTGGGGCTCGATGAAATAAGCGATATGCAGAGGCTTTTCCTGGAGTCGGCCGCCGCTGTCGGTCTACCGAAGAGCCCTGGCTTCGGTACATCGCACCCCGGTGGCTACGGGCCGTATCCCGTGAACAACATCGGAGGTGTCCGCTACAACGTGGCGCTCGCATATCTCACGGATGCCGTGTGGGCCCGGCCCAACCTCGACATTCGTGGTGACACAACGGTGGATCGCATTCTGTTCGACAGCGAGCAGCCAAGCCGCGCAATCGGTGTTCTGCTGGCGAACCGACAGAGGGTGTTTGGCGATGAGGTCATTCTCTCGGCGGGGGCTTACGGATCGCCCGCAATTCTCTTGCGATCCGGCATCGGGCCGGCTCAGGACTTGGCGCGGCTGGGTATCGGTGTCGTCAGGGACCTGCCGGTGGGTCGGGGACTTCAAGACCATCCCTTCTATTACGTGGCGTTCGGTGCGGACCCCGCGAAGATCGGGAGACAAGAACCCGTTATCGGGGGAAAGGTTTGGACCGCCAGTTCTCTAGCCGAACCAGGAGAACTGGACTTGCACATCACGGCCACCCATCTCATCGATCAGAAGGCCAGCCGGACGGGGTCGGCGTTTGTACTTGCCGTCTCGGTGACGAGACCGGACTCTCGCGGTTCAGTCACCTTGGCATCGAGGGATCCGGATGCGGCACCAGTGATCGATCTGAACTTCCTCGGGGAGCAGCGGGACACCGTCCGTCTCATTGAGGGAATCAGGTTGGCGCAGAAGATCGCTGCCGCTGAACCATTGGCCAGCATCATTACTGGCAATATCTCCCCGGGATCGGAGGCGACTGACAGCGAACTTATCCGCGATGCCTTGAGTTTCCTGGATACCTATCATCATCCTGTTGCCACCGCATCGATCGGGCCCGTGGGGTCGGAGTTTGGGGTAGTCGACACCTTTGGTGCCGTGCATGGTCTCGAAGGTCTTCGAGTTGTGGATGCATCGATCATTCCTGATGCGCCGTCCCCGGCGACCAACCCGACCGTGATTGGGATGGCAGAAGTAATCGCACGCAAGGTTTTCGATGCGTGAAACATTGTTCGCGCATATACGTTCGACAACATCGATCCTGTTGGCTGTGATCACCTTTTCGACGGTGGGTTGTTCGGACGATCGCCCCGGGCCTAAGAAAAACTCGGAGGCCGCGAGTACTCGAACTTCCGGTGCTGTGGTGGTCGATATGGATGATGATCCAATTCAAGACGACCCCGGTGTCCGCATCCCATTTGGTTGGTCAAAAAAGGTGGCTGTGCCTGCAGATGCGGTGCTCGACATCAAAGGCACGACCGGCTGGGATAAGACTGCGTTGCGCTGCGAGGTCACCGACGCACAGGGCCAGAAGGTGGAACTCTTGTCGCCCCCGGACGATATTCCACCCGAGAGTGCGGCCCACGGCGGCACATGGATTCCGTTATGGACGATTGCCGCAGCGTCCGGGGCGATGTTGAGCGTGACCTGCCGGGATCCAGACCGGAAGATACCCAACACGGAAACAAGTTTCGTGCGCGTCGTTCCCCGAGGTGTGGTGCTGGGGCGTTGATTACGGAGTAACCACCACTCGCACCCCGGACGGCTCCTTCGCCGCCCAGACGGTCTCGATATCGGCCAGCGGCCGGGCCAGCGTCTGTAGCTGCAGGTCACCGCCGTCGACCATGGCGAAAAGCTTCGGCAACGCCTCGGTGCGTGCCTGCAGCAGAGCTTCGGGTGGCACGCTGCCGATCCCGACACCGGACAACGTGATGCCGGTGCTGCGCAAGGTGGAAGCATTCACGCTGATTGTCTCCCCGGTCATTGCGCCGATCTGCACGAAGCGGGTGGCGTGGAAATGTGCCGACGGATGGCTGGCCGCCAGCGCGTTAAGGGTCTGCTCAGCGGGGGAGCCCCACAGATAATCCAGCACCGCATCGAACGGGCGTTCCGTGTGCCGCGCGGTGATGCCCTCGGCGAGGTCATCGCTGCCCAGCGTGATGATGTCGTCGGCTCCCACCGTGCGCAGCCAGTCCAACCGATCGGCGTTACGGCCCGCGACCGTCACGTGCCCGGCACCGAATACCGATTTCGCGAGCTGCACCGCCAGCGAGCCGGTGACCCCGGTGGCTCCGAGCACCAGCACGTGCTGACCGGGCCGGACGGCGGCGCCATGGGTCAGGGCCAACCAGGCCGATATTCCCGGGTTGGGGATTGCGGCGGCTATCACCGAATCGACGTGTTCGGGCACCTCGACGGCACCGGCCGGGTACACGATGGTGCGTTCGGCCATCATCCCGTACGGCGCGAGTGATCCGCTGTACACCCGCTTGCCATTGGCCAGCCGCACGACACCGTCGACTCCGGCGATCGCGGGAAGGCTGATCTCCTTGCTGCTGTAGTGCTTCCCGGAGATGACGGCCCGGGTCAGGTTGGTCAGGGCCGATGCCTCGACGGTGGCGACCTCGGCGCCGTCGGTGGGCCGCGGGTCCGGGAAGTCGGTGTATGCGGGCTGCTGCCCCCACTCATGTACGACTGCTGCCTTCATGGCGCACTCCTCAAAGTTTCTGGAGAAATGGTTTCCATCGAAACCATATGAACAATGTACGGTGCGAGCCGCCGGATGGCAATATGGTTTCCATGAAAACCAAGTCGGCGCTGATCGCCAGCATCAACACGCTGGTGGGTGCGGTGGGGGACAAGTTCGAACCGGACGAGGACTCTGATGCTGAACGCGATTTCATGGCGCAGCGGTGCCCACCCCGGATGGAACATCTCATCAGAACGCTGCCGACACTGTCGCTACATCTGCTGGCGGCGATCGCCGAGGGGCCGGTCAGTGTGGTAGGTCTGGCGGCGCGCTCGGGCCAGCTCAAGGGCACGGTGTCCAAGCATGTGCAGCGGCTGGTGGACGCGGGCTGGGTCGAACGTGTGCCGATTCCCGGTAACCGCAAGGAGATTGAGCTCATCGTGACCGCTGACGGCGGCATCGTCGTCAACGTGCACAGCACCCTGCACGAGGAGATGGAGCATGGCGTGCGCGACTTCTTGCAGCGTTACAGCAATGCCGACCTGCAGGTTGTCGAGAAGGTGCTGCAGGACCTACTGGCCTCCGGTAGGGACGGTGTGCGGATCGTGGCGGCCGGGGGCTAGGCCGGTATCCAGTTGCCGTGAAACTGGAAGGGTATCCGCGCCGGAAGGTGAACGGTCGCAACTTTTTCCATCGACTGAGCATCGACGATCAACATGTTGCTCAGTTGAGTGCTGCGGTCGTACTCATATCCGATCAGCACCCCGTCACCCTCCTCGGCATCCGCGGAACGCGGCACGGGGGAGAACTCGCCGGGAATGTGTCCGGCCTCCAGCTTGTGTTCGGCGGTGCCGCCGCCGGTGAGGTCGTAGCGGATCAGTGCGGCACGTGCGTCATCGAGGCTTTCCAGGGTGTCCATATCGGTGTCGCCGATGCTGGTGGTGAATCCGTATCGGTGCGGCAGGCTGATCCGCCGTGGGTCGACCATGGGGAACTCCTGGAGGCGTTCGTCCGTCCATGATTCTTTGACCACTCCGGTCTCCAGGTCGACCTCCCATCGGTGCAGCCGTGGGCGCCCCGTCCCCAGCACGTCGGCGATGTTGTACTCCGAGTCCTCGTCGGGGCCGGTGATCCGGCAGGCATCGATGACGATGGTGCCGTCGTCCTCGTGCGCGTTAAGGGTGTGGAACACATAGCAGGGTTCGATCTCGAACCAGCGCACCGTCGCGGGGCCCTGACGGGGAATCACCCCAATGCGGCTGGGATGACCGGCTTTCCAGCGCAGCGGTACCTCGGCGGTCTTAGGTAAGGGTGCCCGGGCCACCAGCGGACCGAGCAACGCGGGCGGCTCGAACCGCCCCAATAGCCCGGCGGCTATGCGGCTGACGAATGGTGGCGCGATACGGCGGGTCAGGAGGTTGAGGTCGATCACCAGCGGGCAGTCGAAGATCATCACGTAGTTCTGGCTCAGGGCGATGTCGTGCAGTAGTGGCCTGCCCGGCACGTCCAGGGGCACGCTCCTGCGCACCGTGCCATCGGGGCCGATCACCACATAACGCGCCACTGCCGGCCCGACGAGTTGGTAGGTGACTGCGTGTAACTCGCCACTGACCGGATCCAGCTTGGGATGCCCGGTGTAACCGCTTTCGAGCGTGCCGCCGAAATCGCAGGTTCCGATGGTCTCCAGGTCATCATTTAGCTCGTAGGGGGCCAGACCGCCCTCGGCGCTGACGATCGTCTTGCCGGCAAAGCCGTACACATTCGTCTGCGGGGACACCGTCGTCACACCGGCCCGGTAGTTGGCCGGTTTCGGCCTCTCGCCGAGCAGTCGAGATACCTTCGGCGTGCGCACCCAGCGGCTGCGGTACCACTCGGCGCGGCCATCGCGCAGCCGCACGCCGTGCACCATGCCGTCGCCGGTCGCGCCGAACACCGAGTAGTTGTTGGGGTCATATTGTCCGGGTAGGGGATTGGGCCCGGTGCGGACGTAGCGCCCATTCAGGAACTTCGGTATCTCACCGGTGACGCGCAAAGCGGTCGCCGTCGTCTCCCGATCGACCGGGAGCACGTATTCGTCGGAAAGTAGGTCTATGGCCATATCGACATCCTTGGGCTGCGTCATTGAAGCTAGAACGTTTGGTCAAGCTCGACGGTAGACCTCATGAAGGGGTATGGCAAGGCCCGAAACTGGCGACTACGAGTCGGTGATCAGCGCGGCCGGATAAGCGGCCGAGACTCCCGCGATGATGAAGGTCGCGCACGTGCGCACCGCCACCGCAGGGTCGATGTGGTGGGTGATCGCGGTCAGCACTCCCGACATGATGGCGCGTGCACTCATGGTCGCCAGCAGCAGGCGACGGTGTGCCGCGGCCTCGTCCTGCGCCGGATCCCCGAGCTGAAAGACGGACATGATGCGGGATACGGCGTCGGTGAGAACCTGCTCGTCAAACCCGGGCACCCGAGGCGCGGTGGAATCGGCCAGTAATCGCATGCCCAGTGGGCGGGCGGCCGCATGGACGAAGAAGGGCTCCAGGGCGGCGCTCAGTGATGCCGTCGGATCGTTCAGGTCGATGTTCTCTGGCATCGACACGTCGTCGAAGATCGTGCGCATCAAGGCGGCCTCGCGGCTGACGAGCCGGATGAGCAGCCCGTCCTTGGAGCCAAAATGTGCGTACAACGTCTGCTTGGTCACCTCGCCGGTGGCCACGATCTGCTCCATAGTCACTGCGCCGCAACCATATTCGGCGATAACCGGCAGCACCAGATCGAGGAGCTCGTCGTCGGTGGGGCGGTATCCTGGGCTGCGTCCTGACGCACTGGATTTGCGTGGTGGCACTCGAACACCGTAACCGTCCGGCGTCTTCTTGCCAGGAATTCACTCGTGCGATACAAATGTATCGTTTCCTTTATTAGTTGTATTGCCTTGTAAGGACGGTCAATGACGACCCTGCGCGATCCCGATGTTCCGTTCGGCCTCACGGAGGTCGCTACGGCTGATGGCGCCCGGATCCATGTGCGCTGCTATGGCCCGCAGGATGGGCCGCCCCTGGTCCTGATCCACGGATTTGCCTGCCGGGTCGAATACTGGAATGCCCAGATCAATGAATTCGCCGATCGGTATCGCGTTATCGCCTATGACCAAAGGGGTTTCGGCAGAAGCTTCCTGGGCGCGCGTGGGGTGAGCCCGGAGGTGCTGGGTGACGACCTCGCGGAGGTGCTCGCGGCCACGGTGCGCGGGCGGCGTGCGGTGTTGGTAGGGCACAGTTTCGGCGGAATCACCATCATGGCCTGGGCGCAACGCCATCCCGGATTGGTGCGGCAGTACGCCAAGGCGGTTCTGCTCACCGATACCGTGGCCCAAAAGTTCGATGCCCAAACGCGAATCGTGCCGTTTGCGCACAGGTTCGCGGCACTTCGTCGCCCACTGCTCCGACGCGGGCGCACCATGCCGATCCCCCTGCCGCCGGCCTGGCTGCTGCGCCCCGCGGCGCGCCGGATGGTGGTCGCTGCGCGGACGCCGCGCGCCGTGGTCGACTTCGTGCTCGGGATCGTGGCGACCACCGACCGGTTCACTCGTGCGATCTGGCTCACGGCGTTGGGCCACCTGCACGTGCTGTCGGGTCTGGACTCGCTGACGGTGCCGACCACCGTCCTCGTCGGCACCGACGATCGCCTGACACCCGTTGCGTCTTCGGACCTCATCGCCGAGCGCTTATCCGCCAAGGGGTATCTCTTTGACTACGTGAAGGTCCCAGGCGTGGGCCACTGCGTGAACATCGAAGAGATCTCGATCTTCAACAGCGAGGTGGAACGGCTACTGCGGGTAGGGGAGAGCGCTGCGATCAGTCGAGCACTTTGATCGAGAGCGTGGGCTTGCGGGTCTTTCCGGGGGTCACGCGATCCCAGGCGGCATCGATGAGCGGCTGCAGCAACATGTCGCCCATTTGGCGAACCAGTACGGAGACCACCTGAGTCGATTCGGCGCGGTCGGTAGGTGCCATATCCTCCCTGCGAAGTGTGGCCACCTCGTCTCGGGTCAGCCCGATCAGTGCGTCGAGCAGATGCATCTGTTCATCGGAAGGTTCCAGCACCGCCCGGCGCACATAGTTCACGACGGGCGGGTTCGCCTCGAGCATGCGTCGTACCGCCGCATCGCGGGCGGCGGCGAGCTTGCGTGGGTCCTTCTCGGCCTCGACCGATCGGAGCGTCTCGACGAAGTAGTCGACCACCAATTGGTCAACCGCCTCACGCAGGCCTGCCTTTGTCTTGAAATGGTGCTGCACCAACCCGAGAGTCACTCCGGCCTCGGATGCCACCGCGCGTAGTGAGATTCGCTCCTCGCCGTACTGGGCGTAGAGATCCAGTGCCGTATTGCGAATACGGGCCTTCGCGGTCAGGTCCTCGTCGGCCGCGCGCGGGTTTGCCATGAGGTCCATGCTACCGCACCCCCTTTACAAACGAATCTAAAACGATACACTTGTATCGTCTCGACGAGGAGGTCTCTGACAGTGCTGCCCCTGACCGGCGTGAATGTGGTGTCTCTGGCGATCAATCTGCCTGGTCCCGCGGCATGTGCCCGCTTGGCCGAGTTTGGTGCCTCGGTCACCAAGGTGGAGCCTCCCGGCGGTGACCCGTTGGCGCGGGCCGCGGCCGGTTGGTATGCGGAGCTCGCCGGGCAGCAGACGGTCGTCACGCTGGACCTCAAGGACACGGGTGACCGCGCAAAGCTTGACGAGCTGCTGGTCGATGCCGACCTGCTGATCACCTCGATGCGGCCCACGGCGCTGCAGCGCCTGAGGCTGGCGGCACCGCACGAGCAGTTCCCACGGTTATCGCTCATCGAAATTGTCGGACACGACGGAGTTCTCGCCGACGATCCGGGGCACGACCTCAACTATCAAGCGGCACAGGGCACACTGACACCGCCGCATATGCCCAAGGTGCCGCTGGCCGATCTGCTGGGCGCCGAACGCGCGGTGAGCACCGCGCTGGCCGCATTACAGGCGCGTGCCCGATCCGGTGGCGGCGCCGCCTACCGTGTCGCGCTCGCAGATGCCGCGGCCTGGGCCGGCGGGGCGGTACGTCACGGGCTGATGGGGGATAAGGCGATCCTGGGCGGTGCGTTCCCCGGATACGGAATCTACGAATGCGCCGATGGGCACGTCGCGCTCGGCGCGCTCGAATCGCACTTCTTCGCGCGCACCCTGAAGACATTCGGGGCAGACGGCACGCACGAAAGCCTGCGTGCCGCGTTCTCCGGAAAAACCATCGCCGAACTGGAAATCATTGCCGCCGAGGCTGATATCCCACTGAATGGAGTGAAGTAATGTCCGAACTGTTCCCGGCTTACCGTGCATCCTGGGAGACTGATGCGCACCGCGACCTGCGCAAGCACGCCGCCGAATTCCTGCGCAAGGAGTCCACACCCAATCAGGAACGCTGGAGTGCGCAGCACCAAGTGGATCGCGAATTCTGGAACAAGATGGGTGATGCCGGCCTGCTTGGCCTGGACCTGCCCGAGGAGTATGGCGGTGCCGGTGGAGATTTCGGCCTCTCCGCAGTGGTTGGCGAGGAGCTTGCGCTCGCGCAGGACACCTCCACCGGGTGGGCCGTGCACTCCCCGATCGTGGCGCACTACATCAACACCTATGGCAATGAAGAACAGCGGGCACGCTGGATGCCGGGCATCATCAGTGGAGATCTGGTGCTCGCCATCGCGATGACCGAGCCGGGCACCGGATCGGACCTGCAGGCGATACGCACCACGGCGATTCCCGATGGTGATCACTACATCGTCAACGGATCGAAGACATTCATCTCCAACGGAACCCATTGCGATCTGCTGGTGATCGTGGCGAAGACCGATCCGTCCCAGGGGGCGGCGGGTGTCTCGCTTATCGTCGCGGAAACCAAGGACCTGCCCGGGTTCGAGCGCGGCCGGGTGCTGGAAAAGGTGGGCCAACACGGCCAGGACACCCGCGAGCTGTTCTTCACCGATATGCGGGTGCCGGTGGCCAACCGTCTTGGCGAGAAGGATGGCCTGGGCTTCTATCAGCTCATGGAGCAGCTTGCCCGCGAGCGGCTGATCATTGCGTCCGTGTGTGCCGGAATGGCTGAGGGCGCCTTGATCGAGGCCATCAAGTACACCAAGGAGCGCGAGGCATTTGGCAAGCCGCTCATCAAGTTCCAGAACACCAAGTTCCAGCTGGCCGAACTCAAAGCCGAGGTGCTGTCCATCAAGACCACGGTGGACTACTGCATCCAGCAGTACATCGACGGCAGCAACGACCCCGCCACCGCGTCGATGGCCAAGCTGATCGCTGCCGACAAGGCGGTGTCCGTGGTCGACCGGTGTGTGCAGTTCTTCGGTGGGTACGGGTACATGATGGAATACCCGATCGCACGAGCCTACGCGGCCGCCCGGGTAAACAAAATCTACGGTGGCACAAGCGAAATCATGAAAGAAATCATCAGTCGATCGCTGTAAGGAGAATCATGGGTAAGAACGACAACCGGGTCTTCGTCGTCGGCGTCGGCATGACCAAGTTCGAGAAGCCGGGACGGCGCGAGGGCTGGGACTACCCGGCCATGGTCAAGGAGGCCGGTACCAAGGCGCTCGATGATGCCGGTGTGCGGTACGACGACATTGAGCAGGCATTCATCGGAAACGTTTACGGTGATTCGTGTTCGGGACACCGCGCCCTTTACGAGCTCGGCCACACCGGAATCCCGATCTACAACGTCAACAGCAACTGCTCGACAGGATCGACCGCACTATTCTTGGCGGCCAACGCTATTCGCACCGGCCAATCCGATGCCGTACTGGCGGCGGGATTCGAGAAGATGGAGCCCGGCTCGCTGGGTATGAAGTTCACCGATCGTGAGTCGCCGCTCATGCCGCAGATCACCGCCCTGGGTGAGCTGAGTCAGCCGCAGTTCCCGATGACCGCGTGGATGTTCGCCGCGGCGGCCGAGGAGTACATGCGTGAATATGGTTTGACCGCCGAGCAATTGGCGTGGATCGGCTACAAGAACCACAAGCATTCGGTCAACAACCCATACAGCCAATTCCAGGATGAGTACTCACTCGAGGACATCCTGGCCTCGCGCACCATCGTGGGTCCGCTGACCAAGCTGCAGTGCTCACCGACCTCCGACGGCTCGGGGGCCGCGGTGGTGGTGAGCGAGGACTTCGTGGACAAACACGGACTGGCCGAGCAGGCGATCGAGATCGTGGGGCAGGCGACAGTCACCGACCGTGCCGATACGTTCGACGGAACCGCGGCGGGCATCGTCGGTGCGAACATGAACAAGGCGGCCATCGCGACCGTGTACGAGCAGGCCCAGATCGGTCCCGAGGATATCGATGTGGTGGAGCTGCATGACTGCTTCTCGGCCAATGAGGTCTTGGTGTACGAGGCGCTGGGGTTCTGCGAGCAGGGTGAGGCCGGCAAGCTGATCGACAACGAGGAGACCACCTTTGGCGGTAAGTGGGTGGTCAACCCGTCGGGCGGCTTGATCTCCAAAGGGCATCCGCTCGGCGCCACCGGGCTGGCCCAATGCGCGGAGTTGAACTGGCAGTTGCGTGGGCTGGCCGACAAACGCCAGGTCGCCGGTGCCGCGACCAAAGACGGGGTGGCGCTGCAGCACAACATCGGCCTCGGCGGTTCAGTGGTCGTCACGGCGTACCGCCCGGCCAATCGGTGACCCGCGCGGCGACGCTGTGTGAGGCGTTCCAGAAGACCGCCGCACAGTACCCGGAGAGGGTCGCGCTGCGCACCGTCGGTGACGGCGTGACCATCACCTGGAGGCAGTACCGGGACAGGGTCCGCGAGATCGCTGCGGCCCTGGCCGGACTGGGCGTCGGTCCGGGTGACACCGTTGCCTTGATGCTGACCAACCGGCCGGAGTTTCACCTGTGTGACACCGCGGTATTGCATTGTGGAGCAACGCCGTTCTCCGTCTACAACACCAACCCGGCCGAGATCTTGGCGTATCAGTTCGACAACGCCGACAACCGGGTGGTCATCTGTGAGCGGCAATTTCTACCGCAGCTCCGCGCGGCGGTCGGCCAGGGCGGCAAGGTCGAACACATTGTCTGCGTAGACGGTGCATCCGAAGGTGCGGTGGCGTTGGAATCACTCACGCCCGCCGTGGATTTCGATTTCGAGGGCACCTGGCAATCGGTGCGTCCGGATGACGTGCTGACCATTGTCTACACCTCGGGAACCACCGGTCCACCCAAGGGCGTCGAGCTGACGCACACCAACTTCATCGAGAACGCCCGCATCACCGAGGAGCTGGGGCCGCTCGGGTTCGACGACCGCGCGGTCTCGTATCTCCCGGACGCCCATGCCGCCAACCGCTGGCTCACGCACTATCAGAATCTTTTGTACGGCCTGCAGATCACCACCGTCCCGGACCCCAAGGCGGTCTTGACCGCGCTGACCGACGTGCGCCCGACCCTCTTTCTCGGCGTGCCGCGCGTCTGGGTGAAGGCCAAAATGGGGCTCGACGCGGCGCTGGAGGAGGCCGGCCCGCTGCGGCGAACCCTGGCGCACTGGGCCATTGAAGTGGGCCGCCGAAAGGCCCGCGCCACCTCCGAAGGCCAGCGGCTCGGTGTTCTCGACCAGGTCCGGTACGCCTTCGCCGACCGCCTGGTGCTGTCGTCGATTCGTTCCCGGATCGGCCTGGATCAGGTGAAGGTGGGCGCCAGCGGTGCGGCACCGATTCCCATCGAGGTCCACGAATACCTGCTGGCTCTGGGCATCCCGATTTGCGAGGGCTATGGCATGACGGAATGCACCTGCGCGGGGACGATCAACCGCCCCGATCGGATCAAGATCGGCACAGTGGGTGTGCCCGTTCCGGGTGTCGAGGTATCACTCGGTTCCGATGGCGAGGTGTTGTTGCGTGGCCGGAACATCATGCGCGGGTACCGCAAGATGCCGGAAAAGACCTCCGAAACTGTCGATTCCGATGGCTGGCTACACACCGGTGATATCGGCGAGTTCGACGCGGACGGGTATCTCAAGATCGTCGATCGCAAGAAGGAAATCATCATCAACGAGGCCGGCAAGAACATGTCGCCGACCAACATCGAGAACGCGATCACGGCGAGCACACCCTTGGCCGGTCCGGTGGCCGTGATCGGGGATCGACGGCCCTACAACACCCTGCTCATCACGCTGGACCCCGATGCGCTGGCACGCTTTGCCGAAAAACGCGGCCTGAGTGGGTCGCACGCTGATCTCATCACCGATGAGACGGTGCGTGCGGCGATCGACGAATGTGTGCAGAACGCCAACCGCACCCTTTCGCGCGTCGAACAGATCAAGAGGTTCACCGTGCTGGCCGAGATATGGGAGCCAGGGTCGGAATACCTCACGCCGACAACTAAACTCAAACGCAAGCCGATCGCCGAACGCTATCGCGACGTCATTGATTCGATGTACTAGGCGGCGCGCACCAGCCCGGACCGGGCGAACCGGCCGGCGGGGGAGAACCGTTCCAGGATGGCATCGGCGGGTTCCCCGGCCCATTCGGTGATGAGCTCCTTGGCCGACTCGATCGAGGTGACTCTCTCGAAGGGTTTCGGATCGTCGAGCAGGCCGAAGAGTTTGGATGCGAATCCCTCGTGGACATGACCCGCCGCGAAGAACAGGTCGCCGTAGTCGTGCAGCTCGTCATCGCCGAGATAGAGCCGGGTCACCAGCTGCGCGGCACGTGCCCGCCGGTCGTAGAACTCTTCGAAAGCCGCAGTGAGCCAGGCAGTGTCGAAGGGGCCGTCGTGTGCGGCGGCCTTGTGGACCAGTGCGGCCGCCTGCACCAGGCCGCCTTGTGCACCCTGACCGGCGATCGGGTCATAGGCCACGGCCGTATCACCGAGCGCCGCCACGGGATGTCCGCCGGCGGTGTGCCCCACTCCGTGCCGCACCAATTGGGTGACCGCGCCGGTGATCCACGAATGCGGGTCTTCTTCGATGACGTTGAGCGATAACACTTCCGGCAAGTCCCAGTCGATGTACTCACGATGCACATCGGTGACGGCCTGCAGGGCAGAGGCGGCACTGTCGACGGCGGAGTACCGCCGTTCCCAGTCGCTACCGGGTTTGGCCCAAGTGAGGAACGACCACGACGGCCCGGCGTCCTTATGCAAATAGGGGCCCCACCACGCCTCGCCCTGATCGGTGATGAACGAGAACGCGCTGTGGCGTCCACCAGCAGGCCCCCGGTGCGCGAAGACATCGGGCCCGTGCCCAAGGCCTGCGACGGTCAGCATGAGCAGCCGGCGTTGGGGACGGTCATACACCGTGCGCGAGGGATCCACCGGGAACAGAGAGGACAACCCGCCGCGGCCGGTCGCCACCAGCGTCAGGTCGTGCGCGCCGGCGATCGCGTCGAGCCTTTCCGGATCCACCTGCTCCACCACCAGACGTCCACCACGTTCCTGGAACTGGGTGAGGCGATCATCGGCCTTGAGCCGGGTATCGACGGCGACACCCTGGGTGCCCCGATCGAAGTCGGCATCGAACGCGATGACCTCGGGGCGGCCGGATTCGTTGCCGTCGACCAGGCGCACGCTGAGCCCGGTAGAGGTGGGCCCCGGATCCAGGTAGCTGGTGAGCCCCAGACCGGCCTCAGCGCGCTGGGCCTCGCCGAAGATCAGCGCGGTGCCCGTCGCGGGCACGTCCTCACGCAAACTCCGCTGGTCCCGGTCGCTGTAGATGGTGACGTCAAAACCCTTGTCCAGCAGTCCCAGAGCAGCCGTGGCGCCGGTCTGCCCGGCGCCGATGATCGCCGCCGTGCGCCCATGTCGTGTCGTCATGCACGCCACTATCGGCGTGCGATCTTATGCGCGAAAGGCACCTGCTCATGGTGATTGCAAGGTCCATAATCGGGTGTGCAAAATCGGCAACAGCTCGAGCCAGGGTTTCAGTACCTGCTGGTTACCGATGCGCTTCGAGGCGCCGGGCTGTTGAGGCAGCTGAAGATTGGCATCGGGGTCCTGTGTTTCTCGATCGTGCTGTTGGCGGGGTCTACCCAGTTCAACCCGTTGGGCCCACAGGGGGTGTGGCCTCGTACGATCCAGGCCATCGCGGCCGCCATGGCAGTGATCGTCGGCCTGTGTTGGATCTTCCTATCGTGGCCGACTCGGCGCGGCATGGTCGCGTTCGTGGCGTGGGCAGACGTGACTCTGGCGATAGCCGCCGCGGTGTTTTCCGACCCGACCGCCAGACTGTGCGCGGTCGTGTACCTGGGGCTGGTGGGCCTTCTTCCCACGTTTTTCCTGGGTAGGCGCGCACTGGTGATCCACTGCGGGTTCGCCTTGGCGTTGTTCGGTGTGCTGGTGGCGATGAACATCCTGGTCGACGGTGCGACCTGGTCGGAGCAGTTCACCTACGGAGCACCCGCCCTGGCCGCCGTGGTGCTGCTGCCGGCGATCATCCAGGTGGTGCTCGAAGGAGGCCGAGACTCGATCCTGGCGGCGGCGGTTTCGGCGAACCGTGATCCGCTGACGGGTCTGCTGAACCGTCGTGGTGTCACCACCGCGATCGACCTGCTGCACCGGGGCCGCGTCGACGCCGTCGACGTGGTGGTGGTCCTGATGGATGTGGACGGGCTCAAAGAACTCAACGACACCCGCGGCCACGGCGCCGGCGATGAGATCTTGAAGGCAGTGGCAGCCATGCTCACGGCGAGCACACGGGTCGGCGAGATCGCCGCCCGCATCGGCGGTGACGAATTTCTGGTGGTGGCGTTTCCCGGCCGCGCCGAGAACATCGACACCACCATTCGCCGTGTGAGTACCCCACGCGCGGGGATCGACTCGTGGAGCGTCAGCGTCGGCGCCGCCTGGCAGTCGCGAACCGGAGGCAGATTTGACCTGGATTCGCTTGTCCAACAGGCAGATTACGAGCTGTACAAGGTGAAAAGCTCGCGCGGGATGCTAGATCCCCAGCACTGATCCGCCGTTAGAGCACGACCACCGAGCGCAGCACCTGCCCGTGATGCATCTTCTCGAAGGCTTCTTCGATATCGCCGATGCTGATGCGTTCGGTGACGAAGCGATCCAGGGGGAGGCGGCCCTGCTGGTACAGGCTGACCAGTGTCGGGAAGTCCCGTTCGGGTAGGCAGTCGCCGTACCAGGAGGACTTCAGCGATCCGCCGCGGGAGAAGAAGTCGATCAGCGGCATCTCGAGTTTCATGTCGGGGGTGGGCACTCCCACCAGCACGACGGTGCCGGCCAGATCGCGGGCGTAGAACGCCTGCTTCCAGGTTTCCGGGCGGCCCACCGCATCGATCACGACATCGGCGCCGAACTCATCGGTGAGTTCCTGCACCGCGGTTACCACGTCCTCGACCGTGCGGGCGTTGATGGTGTCGGTGGCGCCGAAGTCCTTGGCCCAGGCCAGTTTGGTGTCGTCGGTATCGATGGCGATGATCTTGCGTGCCCCGGCCAGCTTGGCGCCGGCGATGGCGGCGTCCCCGACCCCGCCACATCCGATGACCGCGACCGAGTCATCACGGCCGACGTTGCCGGTGTTGACGGCGGCACCCAAACCGGCCATCACACCGCAGCCCAGCAGGCCGACCACGGCCGGATCGGCGGTGGGGTCGACCTTGGTGCACTGGCCGGCGTGCACCAGCGTCTTCTCGATGAACGCGCCGATGCCCAGGGCGGGGGTCAGCTCGGTGCCGTCGGTCAACGTCATCTTCTGGGTCGCGTTGAACGTGTCGAAGCAGTACTGCGGGCGTCCGCGCTTGCAGGCCCGGCACACCCCGCACACCGCACGCCAGTTCAGGATGACGAAATCACCCGGCTCGACCGCGGTTACGCCCTCGCCGACGGTCTCCACGATCCCGGCTGCCTCATGGCCCAACAGGAACGGAAACTCGTCGTTGATACCGCCCTCGCGGTAGGTCAGATCGGTGTGGCAGACACCGCACGCCTGCACCTTCACCACAACCTCACCGGGGCCCGGATCGGGAACCACGATGTCCACCAATTCCACCGGAGCCTTCACCGACCGAGCGATCACACCGCGCACAGTTTGAGACATGCGTCAGACGCTACAGTCCCAAGCATGGGTGCCCTCGACCTCGTCGCCGATTGGCCAGTACCCACCGTCGCCGCCGCGGTGGTGGGGCCGGAGGGGATAAGGGCCCAAACCGGCCCTGTCACGCACCAATTCGCGCTCGCGTCGGTCACCAAACCCTTGGTGGCCCGGGCCGCACAGGTGGCGCTGGAAGAAGGTGCCGTGGAGCTTGCGACACCGGCCGGCCCGCCCGGTTCGACCGTCGAACATCTGCTGGCGCACGCCTCAGGCCTGTCGATGCTCTCCGACGCCGTCATCGCCAAGCCCGGCACTCGCCGGGTGTATTCGAACTATGGCTTCGCGGTGCTGGCGCATACGGTGCAGGCCGGGTCCACCATCGAGTTCGGTCAGTACCTCCATGAGGCGGTGTTCGAGCCACTCGGTATGGGGGACACGGTGTTGCCTGGCGGAGCCGACACCGCCGGATACGGGGGAGCGTCCACCGTCGTGGACCTGGTGGCCTTCGCCGGAGAGCTGTTGCGTCCGCGTCTGGTGACAGCCGAGACGCATCAGCGTGCGACCAATGTCGTCTTCCCGGGATTGGACGGTGTGCTGCCCGGCTACGGCGTGCAGCGTCCCAACGACTGGGGCCTGGGCTTCGAGATCAAGGGCACCAAGATTCCGCACTGGACGGGCGCCGAGAATTCACCGGCCACCTACGGCCACTTCGGGCAGTCCGGCACGTTCCTGTGGGTGGACCCGGTCACGGACCTGGCCCTCGTCGTGCTGACCGACCGGCCCTTCGACGGTTGGGCCAACCAGCTGTGGCCACAGTTGTCCGACACGGTGCTGGCCGAGTTCGGGTAGAGGTTCTCAAACTCTCAGGAAGCCGTTACCTCAAATTGGGGCTTAGGACTGGCGCAACACGCGCACCACAGGGCACAATGGTGTCACAAGGCACATTGGTGTAATTCGGTAACACGCTCTGAAAGCTTCGCGAGTCGTTGGGGAAGACGTCCTCGTCGAAGACAAAGGAGCACTACGAATGCACGCGTCGCCTCAGTTCGCCGACTCGACAACCGGCGTGGTGTATGTCCATGCCTCTCCGGCTGCGGTGTGCCCGCACGTCGAGTGGGCTTTGTCGTCGACCCTGTCGTCGATCTCATCGAGCCGTCCGGCGGAAGTCTCGCTGCGCTGGCAGGCACAACCGGCCATGCCGGGGCAGCTGCGCGCCGTCACCAACTGGGTAGGCCCCGTCGGTACGGGTGCGCGCCTGGCCAACGCCCTGCGCTCGTGGCCCGTGCTGCGCTTCGAGGTCACCGAGGACGCCAGCGATGGCGTGGACGGCCAGCGCTTCAGTCACGTGCCACAGCTGGGCATGTGGAGCGGTAGCACCAGCGCCAACGGCGACATCATGGTCAGCGAGATGCGCCTGCGCGGGCTGATGGAATCCGACGCAGGCAGCATCGCCTCGGAGCTCGACAACATGCTGGGCACCGCGTGGGATGACGCGCTGGAGCCGTACCGCAGTGGCGGGGACGGTGCCGAGGTGACCTGGCTGCGCGGAGTCGGCTAAGCCGGTTACCCCTTGTTCGCGTTGCCGATCACGCGGCTGATCAGGAACCCGATGTAGGCGAGGCCGCCGAGGCTGCCCACGATACGGGTGCGGCGGAAGGCCAGCGCGAGTCCGAGCAGCAGCTCGGTAAAGCCGTTTTGGTACACCCAGCGGCGAGTGTCCTCCGGGAAGGCGACCTTGGAGATGGACTCGAACGGTTGGGGTGCTACGAAATGCGCGACACCGGTGGCTGCCAGTCCGGCGCCGCCCGCCCGGAATCCGATGCCAGCGAGGCGAACGCCCAGACGCACCAGATTCTCGATGAGCGCCGACAGTCGCTGGAACAGGCTCGGCCCGACCTTCGTCGTCACGAGCGTCGCGGTCGGCTGACCGTCGACAAGCAACTTGAGTGCCTTCTTACGCCGAAGTGCCATTCCCCAGACTCCCTTGTCGATTATGTGAACGAAACGTCACTCTAACAGTACGGGTATAGCTAGGCGTCGGCTTGTCGCGTGGCGACGTCGATGCCGAACGTCTCCACCAGGAAGCTCACGATCGCGGGTGTCACCCGGCGCGGCCAGAACCGCAAGGTGGCCAACGTTCCGGCCGAAACCACTTGCGCACCAACAATATCGATGGCGAGATTGTGTGCGTCCGCCGCCGGGTGCAGCGGGTCCGCGGTAAGCGAGAGGATCATGGTGGGCGCATCAACCGCCCGCCGTATCGCGCGTGGCGGTGCCATGCGGCCCACCAGCATGCCCTTCATGAACGCCGCCGAGCGCGACGGCGGGGCGGTCAGGAACGAGCGAATCAAGCCCAGCGTGGGCTGCTCGGTTTCGGGGAACGATCGGGCCACCGCGCCTACCAGCCACACCAGCGGCCGACCGAGAGTGAACAGGGTGAGCCCGGCGGACCACAGGTAACCGGCGACGCCGATACCGTGTTCCAGGAACGGACCCTCCAGCAGCAGTCCGGCCACCCGCTCGGGTGCCAACGCCGCGGCCTCCACCGAGATATTCGCGCCGACGGAGGTGCCACCGAGCACCGCGCGCTCGATACCCAGGGCATCCAGGGCGCCGATGAGCTGGCGGCCCAAGGCTTGTGAGTTGTAACGGTCCGGCTCGAGCGGGCGCTCATCGGCGGTGGTGCCGAGCAGATCCAGGCAGATCACCCGAAAACCACGCTCGGCCAATTCCTTGGCCCAGGCATGCTCCAGATAGTGCGAGGTGAGGAAGGCGTGGGACAGCACCACAACGCGGTCCCCGGAACCGAACTGGCGATATGCCAGCCGGTGTCCGTCGACCGTGACCGTGGTGCCGGCCGTCACAGCGGGATGTTCTTGTGCCGGCCGCGCCGCGACGGCGCCTCGGCGAGGGCGCGGGTCAGTACCGCGCGGGTCTGCGACGGCTCGATCTCCTCGTCGACGACGCCGATCTCGATGGCACGATCCACGCCACCGGCGATCCGCTCGTGCTCGAGAGCCAGCTCCTCATGCAGGGCCTCGCGCTCCTCTTCGGGGGCGGCGGCCAGCTGCTTCTTGTGCAGGATGCCCACGGCGGCCTTGGCGCCCATGACGGCGACCTCGGCGTCCGGCCACGCGAACACCTTGGTGGCGCCCAGCGAGCGGGAGTTCATGGCGATGTAGGCACCGCCGTAGATCTTGCGGGTCACCAGCGTGACGCGCGGAACGGTGGCCTCACCGAACGCGTGCAGCAGCTTGGCGCCGCGACGCACCACGCCGCCCCACTCCTGGCCCACACCAGGCAGGTAGCCCGGCACGTCCACGAGCACGATCAGCGGAATGCCGAACGCGTTGCACAGGCGCACGAAACGCGCTGCCTTCTCGGCGCTTTCGGAGTTCAGGCAGCCACCCAGGCGCAGTGGGTTGTTGGCCAGCACGCCGACGCTACGACCGGCCAGGCGGCCCAGGCCGATGACCATCGACGGTGCCCACTTGCCCTGGAACTCCTCGAACGGGTCGTCCCCGTCGAGCAGCGCGTTGACGATCGGATGCACGTCGTAGGCCCGCTTGGCCGACTCGGGCAGCAGCGCGCGCAGATCGGTGTGATCGGCCTCGGCGCGGTTGCGATCGAAAACGCCCTGCTGGCAGAAGAATCCGACCAGCTTGCGACCACGGGCGTAGGCGTCCAGCTCATCGTCGGCGACGATGTGGCACACACCCGACTTCTTGTGGTGGGCCTCGGGACCACCCAGGGTGGCCATGTCGACGTCCTCGCCGGTGACGCTGCGGACCACGTCGGGTCCGGTGACGAACACGCGGCTCTCCGGCGCCATGATGATGACGTCGGTCAGTGCCGGGCCGTACGCCGCACCGCCGGCGGCGAAGCCGACGACGATCGAGATCTGCGGGATGTAACCCGAGGCGCGGATCATGGCCTCGAAGACCAGCCCGACGGCGTGCAGGGCCGAAACCCCTTCGGCCAGACGGGCACCGCCGGAGTGCCAGATACCCACGATCGGGCTCTGCTCCTCGATGGCGGTGTCGTAGGCGTTGACGATGTGACGGCACCCCTCGATACCCATGGCGCCGCCCATGACGGTGCCATCGGTGCAGAAGGCGATGGTCCTGACTCCGTTGACCGTGCCACCGGCGGCCAGCACACCCGAGCGGTCACGCTCGTGCAGCAGCTCGACGGTGCCGTCATCGAAGAACGTGCTCAGCCGGAGCAACGGATCGCGCGGATCGAGCGATTCGTCGATGGCCTCGGGAGCCAGGATCGTCATCTTGAGCCTCTCTAAATCGGATACTTGACTTCAGTACTTACCGAAGGCAAGCGCAACGTTGTGCCCGCCGAATCCGAACGAGTTATTGATTGCGTATTTAAAATCCCCGTGACGCGGCTCTCCCGCAACGACATCCAGGTCGATTTCGGGATCAAGGTTGTCAAGATTGAGCGTCGGCGGGATAACGCCGTCGCGCAGTGCGAGCACGGTGAGCACCGATTCCAGGGCGCCGACGGCACCAATCGAGTGGCCGAGCGCCGACTTGGGCGCATACACCGCGGCGTGTTGCACACCGGCGACATGGATGGCGTTGGCCTCGGCGACATCGCCGATCGGGGTGGCCGTGCCGTGCGCGTTGATGTGGTCAATGTCCTTGGGGGACAGGCCTGCTGTCTGAATTGCGCGGGTCATCGCCGCACCTGCGCGCACACCATCGGGGCCCGGGGCCACCATGTGGTACGCGTCAGAGGTGATGCCGGCGCCCATGATGCGGGCCAGGATCTGCGCGCCACGAGCCTTGGCGTGCTCCTCGGTCTCGATGACCATGAGCGCACCCGCCTCGCCGAACACGAATCCGTCGCGGTCCTTGTCGAACGGACGAGAAGCCTTCTCCGGCTCATCGTTTCGGGTCGACATGGCGCGCATCATCGAGAACGCGGCGATCGGCAGGGCTTCGATCATGCCCTCCACGCCACCGCAGACGACCATGTCGGCGTCGCCCATCACAATCTGGCGCCACGCATGCGCGATGGCCTCGGAGCCGGAGGAACACGCCGACACCGGCGTGATGACGCCCGCGCGGGCACCGATCTCCAGGCCCACCACCGCGGCGGCACCGTTGGGCATGCACATCTGGACGGCGAGCGGCGAAACCTTGCGAATGCCATGCTCATTCATGGTGTCGTAGGTTTCGACGATGCGCTCGCCACCGCCGAGCCCGGTACCGATGACGACGGCGAGGCGGTCCTTGTCGATGTCATCGGGCGTGCCGGCGTTCTGCCACACCTGACGGCCTACGAGCAGCGCCATGCGCTGCACGTAGGCCATCCGGCGAAGCTCCAACCGGGTCATGTGGTTGTCGATGGGCTCCTTGAGGTGCCCACCGATCCACACGGGCAGACCGAACTTCTCGACGAATTCGTCTTCGAGAACCTCGATGCCGCTCTCCCCGGCGATCAATCCCTTCCACGTGCCCTCGATGTCAGGCGCGATAGATGTCGTTGCGGCGAGAGCCGTCACAACGACGTTGGGGAAGCCACCGTTGGCAGTGGAAGGGGTTGTCACTAGTCCTAGCCCTCCAGCTGCGCGCGGATGTTGGCTGCGGCCTCGGGGTTTTCCTGCTCGAGCTTCTCGATGTAGTTGACGACATCGCCAACGGTCCGCAGACCGGCCAGATCCTCATCGGGGATCTTCACGCCGTACTTGTCCTCGGTCTGGACGGCGATCTCAACCATCGACAGCGAGTCGATGTCCAGGTCGTCGACGAACGACTTCTCGAGGGTGACCTCGGAGGGCTCGATACCAGTGACCTCTTCGATGATCTCGGCGAGACCGGCGACGATGCGATCTTTTTCTTCTGCGGTGGCCACTCGGTGGCTCCCTTCGGTGTTGTGGACTGCGGGTGCAGCCCTGGGGTGAACTCTGTGTTGTGGAACGGGATGAGTGGGCGGCACTGCCCGCCCATCCTGGGTACTACTTATTGGTGGTTTGGCCGCTTACAGCTCGGCCAGGGAGTCGAGGTCTTCGAGGGATTTCAGGGCCTGGTTGGTGACGCCACGCATCTCACGCTTCGCGATGCCGGCCAGCGCACCTGAGGGCGGCAGCTCCACTACGGCCTGTACATCTGCCGTCTTGAAGTATTCGGTGCACAGATCCCAGCGCACCGGGGAGGTGAGCTGGTTGACCAGCTTCTCCATGGCGTCGGCGCCTGAGGTGACGGGGGTGCCATCGAAGTTGGACAGCAAGGTGGTGACCGGCTCGGACGGGAGGATCGCGGCCGCTGCGGCGGCGTACGCCTCCTGCGCGGGAGCCATGAAGTGGGTGTGGAAGGCGCCTGCGGTGGCGAGCTGGCGCACGCGCGCCTTGGCCGGGGGATCCTCGGCCAGCTTCTCCAGTGCGGTGATGCGGCCGGCGGCGACGATCTGTCCGACGGCGTTGCGGTTGGCGGGGATCAGCTCCAGGGCCTCCAGGCGCTCCAGCACCTCGGCCTCGTCACCGCCCAGCACGGCGGACATACCGGTCGGGTCCAGCGCGCAGGCCTTGGCCATCTCGGCGCCACGGGTGGCGGCCAGGGCGACGGCGTCGTCGGCGGAGATGACCCCGGCGATGGCGTAGGCGGCGATCTCACCGACGGAGTGACCGGCGACCACGGTGGTCTTGGCGTTGAGGTGGCCGCGCTTGGTCAGCTCGTCGTAGGCCAGCAGGGTCAGTGCGACGACCAACGGCTGAGTGATCGAGGTATCGGTGATCTCTTCGACGGTGGCGGTGGTACCCAGGCGCACCAGATCGAGTCCGCTGGCCTTCGACCACTGCTCAACCTGGTCGGTGGCACCGGGCAATTCGAGCCACGGTGTCAGCATGCCGGGAGTCTGGGATCCCTGTCCGGGAGCGAGCAGCGCAATCACGTATTTAAGAGAACACTGTGAAGGGCCATTTGCGCCGTGTAAGAGAAAATGAATCTTGTCTTAAGTATTTGTGGGATGCCTACAAAAAAGCATCCGTTGCGACCCGATCTATACCGTCTCGCAATGTGGGACCTCGCAGGTGACCAGCGAGTAACCCGTCTAAGCCTTAATGACATTGATTGTGACTGGTGTGATTCCTGGTTCAGGAGTGAACACCTCGGCGTGCTCCTGAGCCAGTCTGCCGACGGTTGCCGCGACGCGCAACACATAGGCGTCACGCGGGGACGTTGGGTCCCTACCGGTGAAATCGGTGATTCGCTTAAGTCGATAGCGCACAGTATTTGGGTGAACAAACAGCGCGCGTGCGCACGCCTCGATCGCGCCCCCGGAATCTAAGTAGGCGTCGAGAGTTTCGGTCAGCGCCGGGCCGGCGTCGCCGAGCGGGCGCATCACCTCTGTATTGAGGGCCGCAATAGCGGCCTTGTCGCCCAGGAGCGCCCGTTCGGGCAGAAGCTCGCGCGAGGACACCGGGCGGGGTGCGCCCCGCCACCCCGACACCGCATCCATCCCCGAGAGCGCCTCCACCGCGCTGGTGTGTGAGGCGCTGAGGGTGCCCGCCGTGGGCCCGATGACCACCGGACCGTCGGAGAAGACCGTCAACAGATCGACCACGAACTTGTTATGGGCCGTGATCGGACCGGACGCGATGGTGAGCAGCCGGGTTCCCTGGATGACCGCAAGGGCCCCGCGGCCGTGCCGCTGCGCGACCTCATGAACCAAGGAGGTTGCGTTGGCGATGATTTCCGGGCGGGGAGTGCCGACGATGACCGTTGCCGGCGCGGTGGTGTCCCAGTTGAGTGCGGCGGCACGCGACAGCATGTCCGGTCCGGTATCGCCGCGTACCACCGCGTCGACCACCGTCGCCTCCAGGCGGGAGTCCCAGGCTCCACGGGTCTCGGCGGCTTCCGCGTACACGCTGGCCGCCCCGAATGCGAGATCGCGGCTGTACCGCAAGATGCCCTCGGTTAGCGTCACCAGCTGCTCATCGTTGCGCGCGAGCAGGGGCAGCACCTCTTCGAAAAACTCCATGGCGGTGCGCACCATGTCGACGGAATGGCGCAGTGCCAGGCGTTTGGCGA
The DNA here is from genome assembly GCF_016767715.1 of Mycobacteroides chelonae. NCBI lineage: Bacteria > Bacillati > Actinomycetota > Actinomycetes > Mycobacteriales > Mycobacteriaceae > Mycobacteroides > Mycobacteroides chelonae. The sequence continues at coordinate 1,853,931 of NZ_CP050145.1, forward strand.
GGTCCTGGGGGACCACCTCGAAGGCCTGCATGGTGAAGCCGACCGTGCCTTCGGGGTCGCGTATCCACTCGACGAAGTTGTTGATCGCCGTCTGAACCACCAGCGCGACACTGGACCGCTGCGAGGCCTCCAGGTCGGTGAAGAAGGGCAAGCGCTCTTCCATGACATGGACGGCCTCGGTCGAGAGCCGGCCGGAGTACTGCTTGATCCGGTGCAGGAGTGCCTCGGGCACCTCGGCCCTTTCGCGGGGCTTGCGGGCCGCGCGAAATCCGCGAGGAGAGGTCGCCGAATTGTCGGGCATCCCTAAAAGGTACCCCGGATTCCTAGTGGGAAACCGCCAAATTCAGGGAAGTTAGGCGCTACCGGTGTCCTTAAAAGAGACGTCGGCGGCCGACACGTCATCGATCTTGTACTGCGCGGCGGCCCGGATGGCGACCTCGCGGTCCACCGCGCCCTCGTCGGCCAATGCCTCGAGCACTGCCACCACAACAGACTCGGCATCGGTGTTGAAGTACCGGCGTGCGGCGGGCCGGGTGTCGGACAGGCCGAATCCGTCGGCGCCAAGTGTCCGGTAGGTGCCGGGCACCCACGGGCGGATCTGCTCGGGCACCGCCCGCATCCAGTCCGATACGGCCACCGACGGTCCCTGGGCACTCTCCAGTGCCTTCGTCACGTAGGGGACGGCCTTGGGGCGGTCCGGATGACGCAGCGCCTGGTGATCGATGGCCAGGCCGTCGCGGTTGAGTTCACCCCAGGACGTCACCGACCACACATCGGCCGCCACATCCCACTGTTCGGCCAGCAGATCCGCCGCGCGCAGCGCCTCGGGCAGCGACACCCCGGAGGCCAGGATCTGTGCCTGATGTGTGCGCGCCTCGGGCGCCACGCGGAACTTGTAGATACCGCGCAGGATGCCCTCGACATCGACGTTCTCCGGCTCGGCCGGCTGCACATACGGCTCGTTGTACAGCGTGATGTAGAAGTACACATTCTCGCTGTTCTCGCCGTACATCCGCTGCAGGCCATGTTCGACGATGTGGGCGATCTCGTAGGCGAACGCCGGATCGTAAGCCACCACAGCGGGATTGGTGCTGGCCAGCAACAGCGAGTGGCCGTCGGCGTGCTGCAGCCCCTCGCCGGTCAGCGTGGTTCGCCCGGCCGTGGCGCCCAGGACGAATCCGCGGGCCATCTGGTCGGCCGCGGCCCACAGCCCGTCGCCGGTGCGCTGGAACCCGAACATCGAGTAGAAGATGTACAGCGGGATCATCGGCTCGTCGTGTGTCGAGTACGACGTGCCCACCGCGGTGAACGAGGCGGTGGAACCGGCCTCGTTGATGCCCTCGTGCAGGATCTGCCCCTGTGCACTTTCCTTGTACGCCAACATCAGTTCGGCATCGACCGAGGTGTACAGCTGGCCGTTGCGGTTGTAGATCTTCAGCGACGGGAACCACGAGTCCATACCGAAGGTGCGGGCCTCGTCGGGGATGATCGGGACGATCCGACTACCAATGTTCTTGTCGCGCAACAGTTCCTTGAAGGTTCGCACTAGCGCCATGGTGGTGGCGACTTCCTGCTTACCCGAGCCCTTCTTGATCGAGGCGTAGGTCTCCGAGCCCGGCAGCGTGAGCGGGCGCGATTTGGTGCGACGGGACGGGACGAATCCGCCCAGGGCGCGGCGCCGGTCCAGCATGTACCGGATCTCCGGAGCCTCCGGGCCGGGGTGGTAGTACGGCGGCAGGTACGGGTTCTCTTCGAGCTGCGCATCCGAGATCGGGATCCGCTGCTTGTCGCGGAAATCCTTGAGGTCGTCGAGGGTCAGCTTCTTCATCTGGTGCGTGGCGTTGCGGCCCTCGAAGTGCTTGCCCAGGGTGTAGCCCTTGATGGTCTTGGCCAGGATGACCGTCGGCTGGCCCTTGTGCTCGGTGGCCGCCCGGTACGCGGCGTACACCTTGCGATAGTCGTGACCGCCGCGCTTGAGATTCCAAACCTGGGCGTCGCTAAGGTCTTTCACCAGCTCCTTGGTGCGCGGATCGCGCCCGAAGAAGTGCTCGCGGACGTAGGCGCCGTCGTTGGCCTTGTAGGTCTGGTAGTCGCCGTCGGCAGTGGTGTTCATCAGATTCACCAGCGCGCCGTCACGATCGGCGTGCAGCAGGGCGTCCCATTCGCGGCCCCAGACAACCTTGATGACGTTCCAGCCGGCGCCGCGGAAGAAGGACTCCAGCTCCTGGATGATCTTGCCGTTGCCGCGCACCGGTCCGTCCAGACGCTGCAGGTTGCAGTTGACGACGAACGTCAGGTTGTCCAGGCCCTCTGTTGCGGCGATATGCGCCAGGCCACGCGATTCGGGCTCGTCCATCTCGCCGTCGCCGAGGAACGCCCAGACCCGCTGATCGGAGGTGTCCTTGATGCCGCGGTCGCGTAGGTAGTGGTTGAACCGTGCCTGCATGATCGCGTTCATCGGTCCCAGGCCCATGGAAACCGTTGGGAATTGCCAGAAATCGGGCATGAGGCGCGGGTGCGGGTAGGACGGCAGGCCGCCGCCCGGGTGGCTCTTCTCCTGCCGGAATCCGTCGAGCTGATCGCTGGTCAACCGGCCTTCCAGGAAGGCGCGGGCGTAGATGCCGGGGGAGGCGTGGCCCTGGATGAAAATCTGGTCGCCGCCGCCCGGGTGGGCGTTACCGCGGAAGAAGTGGTTGAAACCGACCTCGTAGAGGGCCGCCGAGGAGGCATAGGTCGAAATATGGCCACCCACACCGACCCCTGGCCGCTGCGCGCGGTGCACCATGATCGCGGCGTTCCAGCGGATCCACGCGCGGAAGCGCCGTTCGGTGTCCTCGTCGCCGGGGAACCACGGCTCGTTCTCGGTGGCGATGGTGTTCACGTAGTCGGTGGACGTCAACGCCGGGATGGCCACCCGACCGGCGTTCGCCCGCTCCAGCAGCCGCAGCATCAGGTACCGCGCCCGGGCGGGACCCGAGCGGGCCAGCAGACCGTCAAACGACTCCAGCCACTCGGTCGTCTCGTCCGGGTCGATATCGGGCAAGTACGACGCCACACCTTCGCGGATCACCCGAACGCGCCCTGTGTTCTCGGATGGACTTGCCGCACTTGAATTTCCGGCCAGGTCCTGGCGAGCGAACTCCGTGGTCAACTTTTCTGCTCCTTAGGGGTGGGGGTGCAGATCTCAGTCACAATCAGATCGGTACTCCCATCGTGCCGCAAGTCACTTGCTACTAGCGAGTCTGGTCCAGTCACCAGGTCCAGAGCGCCTCCAGCAGGTACCGTCGTGACATGCGTATGGCGGCGCTGTGGATCGCGCTGGCGGCCATCTGTGCAGGGGTGGTGGCGGGCTGCACCGTGACTACGGGAGGGCAGGCGTCGGCGCCCAGCGAATCGGTGTCGGAGTACCGCACGTACATATCGCAGTCCATCGAGACGTCGCGGTCCGAGGAGTCCAAGCGTCAGGAGACGTCGCGGGCGCAGGCTCAGGCCGACGCGTGTGAGACGTTCGCGATGACGTCGAATGCCGCCGTTTCGGCGGGCAATGAGCTCATCTCCGTCATGAACGACGAGGGCGGCTACGGGTCGAGCGCGGAGGCCAAGGTGGGCCCGGTCATCAATGCGCTCAACACCAGCGCCGGACAGATCGACTCCGTCAAGGCGAAGGCGCAGACCGACGAACTACGCGATGCGCTGACGCAGTACGTCGATCAGTCCCGAAAACTGGCCGGGGCGTTCGATAATCGGCTGAGCAGTGGCACTCTCAACTCCGTGGTCCGTAGTTTCAACGACGCGCGCGAGCGTGCCGGGAAGATCTGCGAACCGCTTCTGCAGACGAAAGGCCGATAGTGCCTGACGAGGATTGCCACTGGCATGCGACGATGTGAGCATTCATCCCAAGTGCGAAAGCACGCACCCGTGAATAAGGAGGGGCCGAACGGTGGTCGCGGCGGCTGACGCCTCGAACTATGCCCACAAGCTGGGCATCCAGCGAGATCAGCTTGTGCAGGAGCTGGGCTGGGATGAGGACACGGATGACGACATCCGGGCTGACATCGAGGACGCATGCGGTTCGGAGCTTCTCGACGAGAGCTCCGACGACGTCATCGATGTGGTCCTGTTGTGGTGGCGCGATGACGACGGCGACCTTGTCGACGCGTTGATGGACGCCATCACCCCACTGGCTGAGGACGGCGTGATCTGGGTGTTGACGCCCAAGACCGGCAAGCCGGGCCATGTGCAGCCCTCGGAAATCGCCGAGTCGGCACCGCCGGCGGGCCTGGTACAGACCTCCTCGGTCAATCTGGGGGACTGGAGCGCGACGCGTTTGGTGCAGCCGAAGTCATCCCGCGGCGGGCGGCGCTGATGCTGCCTGTCGGGACCGTCGCACCCGATTTCACCCTGCGGAACCAGAACAACCAGCCCGTCAGCCTGACCGATTTTCGCGGTAAGAAGGCCGTGCTGCTGGTGTTCTTCCCGCTGGCGTTCACCGGGGTCTGCCAGGGCGAGCTGGACCATGTGCGCGACCACATCGGAGACTTCGAGAACGACGACGTGCAGATCATCGGACTGTCGGTGAGTGCCGGGCCGATCCACAAGATCTGGTCGAGCTACAGCGGCTTCACCTTCCCGATCCTGTCCGACTTCTGGCCGCACGGAGCCGTTGCCGAGGCGTACGGGGTGCTCAACGAGAAGGCCGGATATCCGAACCGCGGGACTTTCGTGGTGGATGCCGACGGAATCATCCGATTCGCCGAAATGCTGGACCCCGGACAAGCCCGTGACCAGGCGGGTTGGGTAGAAGCGCTGGCCGCGCTACATTCGTGAGCTGATTCCCACGTTGGTGACGACGTGGACCGGGCGTGTAGCTCAGTGGTAGAGCTCTGGTTTTACACACCAGCGGTCGGGGGTTCGAAACCCTCCGCGCCCACCAAGTTTATGCAGGTCAGCAGTGTGTTTTGCGGCGGCCGGACGCAGTGGCGGGTACCTGATCGGCCGCCAAGTTGCCAGGAAGTTGCCAATGGGTCATGTGTCACGTGGCCGGGCCTCGGGTCGTCGGGGGCGCTGCCACATCAGGTGGAACTCAGCTTCGCCCGTCAGTGCTCGCACCAGTGTGTCCGGCGCAGGGATGGCTGCGTTCGGGTTCGGGTTGTAGTCATTGAAGTACGCCAAGTCGGATGGCGCTGCGACGCGGCTGTGTCGGTGGTGGAGAACGCCGGACAACCATTTATATCGGGGGTTCGGCCACAACCGCTCCTTAATCAGCGGGCCAAACACGTCCCAGGTATCGCCAAACTCGTTCGGCCCCAACGCAATCTGCGAGAAGGTCGAGGCCAGAGCAACGAAGTGCGGCAAGTTGGGGTCTCGCTGGCGCTTCTTGCGGTCGATCGAGTTGCGGAGAGAGCCGAGGGCGTCATTCCGATCATCGTCGCCGATACATGGGTTGATCGAATACCCGAACATCTGCCCGATGTTCGGTCCGGCGGCGAAGGGCAGCCCGCCGTTGGCCGCAACGGCATTCCAGTCGATGTTATCGGGGTCGGGGAAGTGCAGCATCGGACGCCAGGATGCTCGGATCGGGCGCGGCGCAACTCCATCGGCAGTCATGATGTTGCCGGACTCGGTGTCGCACACCCGGTCGCAGAACTCATGGCTCCACAGGTATTCAACAGCCTCCTGGGGTGAGCCAATCGGAAGCTCGATGCGCACGTTCCGTGCGATGCCACGTTTCAGCATGCGTGCCGACAACGCAGTGTGGATTGTTTGGTTCATCCGGTGCCACGCCGCGTATGCCTCCCAGTGCCACACCGTGACCTCGACGGTGACCAGCCCTTCGGGCACCCGCACTCCATAATCGGGGGACATCGGTTGCTCGCCGTGACTTGGCCTCCACGAGTCGGGCACCAACGGTTCGAGCAGAACTGGGCTGACGCGTGAAGCGATCATGCCACCGATTTCTAGTTCGACCAGCGCCTCCTCGTAAGAGTGATCGTCAGTCGGTCGAAGCACCGTCTTGAGGCGCTGAGTAATCGTTCGACCGACACCCGGCGAGGCGTTCCGCATCAACTCCCACAGCACCGTAGCGACGTTCATCAGATAAAAGGTCGACTGCGCGCCACCGACACCGCGCCACTGGTCGCCGAACGGACCAACCGGTGCGCCGGGCCACACTTCATCCTCGACCAGCTCGAAAATCTGCCGGTAGAAGTCCTGTACGCGCTCGACTTGCAGCGGCCCCTCCTCACCGAGTCTGGCCTCCTCGGCAATCGCCGACGCATCTCGTTCATGGAAGCCTGGGCGTGGAGGATCGACGGATGCGGGTGGGGATGTGTCGTCGTCATCTGACGCAATGGACATTTCAGCATCGTATTGACGCGTTCCGACAATCTCGGGCCGCCGCCCCGCCCGGCGTCCTGCCGCTGGGAAGGTTAGGTCACTTGAGCGATTACCCGAACAGAGAAGCGCCTACGGCGCGCAACTCGTCGGCTTTCACGTCCGCGTAGATCGACAACGCCACCGCCGGGTCATGACCGTGCCACGCTGCGACGATGTGCGGGGGATGTCCCTGATCGAGCATGAGTGACACCGACGTGTTGCGTAAGCCGTGCAGCTTGATCCGCCGCAGCCCGGCCCGCGAGCGCAGCCGCTGGAACTCGTCGGTGTAGGACTCAGGGCGCAGCGGTTCGCCGTCCTCACGCACGGCTACTAGACGGTCATCGGACCACGGCACGCCGAGCGCCATGGCCTCGCGTTTCTGGGCTGTCTTGAGGCTACGTAAGGCCTCGGTCACGTCCGCAGGAAGCGGCAGATCGCGACGGCTGCGCGTTGACTTGGGTGCACCCTCTACAGCTTCACTGCCTACGGCCACCCGGCTGCGTCGCACCAAGAGTGTCCCGGTGTCGAGGTCTACCAACGACCAACGCAGACCCAGTATCTCGGAGCGCCGCAGCCCGTAGCACGAAAGAAGCCAGCAGGCGTACAGCCGGTGATCGGATACAGCTTCGCGGAACTGGCCGACTTCGGCCAGAGTCCACGACTTCACCGTCTGCTCGTAACTGTCGGCGTCCCCTTTGCGCTGGCTGTCGTCGGGGTCGGCATCCTTTGGCCGTTCGACCAACGCAATCACGTTGCGCGGCAACACACCCTGATCGACATAGCTTTGGACGACGGCGCAGAAGGCCGTCAACGTGGAGCGGACGGTCTGCGCGCTCAGACCGCGCTTCTCGGCGGTGACAGCGCTGTCCTCAGCAGCGGGGGCGTACACACCGCGCCTCAGGCGGGCTACCCGTCTTGTGCCCAGTAGAGCCGAAAGTGCAGAGTGCACGTCGCCGGGCAGCGCGGCGGCAAGATCGGCGGAGGTGATTCCCTCCGGGTGTTCGGATACCAGAGCGACCACCCGGCCCGCGAGGGAGTCGGCGCGGTAGTGACGGGGGGAGGTGCGGGCTTCGGTCAGCATCCACTGCACAAGGCTGTCGCCGTCAGTCTTGGTCAATTGTTGGAGCTTCTTGCCGCCGAGGTAGCGCCGCGCGGGTTTCAGATCGTTCTCATAGCTGTAGATGGTGACGCGCCGGATGCCGCGCCGACCGGCCAGCCACTCGTCGCACGCCTCGTCAACCGTGATGGCCGTAGGCTTGTTGTAGGTGCCTGAGGAGACCTCGCTGGTGATGCGCCGAAACTCGCGCCGGGCTTCGGCTTTGGTGCGGAATGTGAACTTACGGCGGTCACGGCCACCATCAGGCTTAGTCCCCACATCGACCTGGAACCAGTAACTCACTGTCCCGTTCTTGGCGGTGTGCTGGCTGATCGGTTCTGCCCGTCGAGTGCGCTTGGGCTTGCCCTGCTCCGTGCTCATTGGTCGTCCTCCTTGACGTTGGTGGGTTTCGGTTGGTGGAGGCGTTCGCGCGCCTTGGCGATAGCAGCCGTTGCGTTCTCCTGCCGCTTCTGTTTCCGTTGTTCCGGTGTGCTGGGGCTCGCGTCACGCTGGCGCGGTGGGGGCGCTTTGGGCAACGACTCGTCATCGAGCAGGCCCTCGTCTTTCGCACGCCGGATCAGCCGGTCGAGGGTGCCGAAGCTCAGATGCATCTGTTCCTTGACGGTCTTGCGCACCGGCAGGCCCAGCTCGCGCGCCTCATAGACAAGGCGCGCAACCATGTTCAGCTGATCGTCGGTCCCCATCTCTGGACGCGTGAGGGTCTGGGCAGTGTCACCAGGTGCGGCGATCAGGCCGCCGATGCGGTGATGCCATTGCACTGCCGTCGCCGCTAGGCGTCGCACCACGGGTTGCACGATCGCGTAGTCCACCGCGCCGTCGTCGGCAGTGATGGTCAGCTCGGTGAGCTGTGGTCCGTCGGGACCGGTTTCGGCCCTTACGACGTAGGTCTGCGGATGCCCGTGCAGCCTAATTCGCACGCGTTCATGGGGTTCGGGAACGCGGCCAGGTTTGTGTCCGGGTTCGCCGGAATCGGTCGACTCCACGTCGCCGCGACTCAAGTTTCCGCGCTTAACCCTTCGCATAATGAGGAATGTAACCTATGTACATTCCTCAGGCAACCCCCGATGCTAGTTGCATGACCACCACTACCGAAGCTCCAGCCGCACGGCCTCTAACTCTGGACGATCTGCGTGCAGAAGGAACGACCGTAAGTGTCAGGCGCGCAGCCGAATACATCGGAGTAAGCCACGCGTACGCCTATCACATGGCGCGCGACGGATTGCTCCCCACAATCAAGCTGGGCACCCGTCGCATTCGCGTTCCCACTGCCTCATTGCTGCGCATGCTCGACCCGCAGGACTGCGGCATTGTCTAGTCGAGGCATGAGCACCGGCGAGAGCTGTGCACCCCGAGTCGATGGAATAACCGCTATGCCAAGCGAATCGCGGCCAGAACCGCCGCCTTGAATCGGTGCGCCCGGCGGGCACCACCCCGCCGGGCCAACGACACCGAGTCATGCTCGACCCATCTACGGAAGACCGAACAAATGAAGAGTATCAAGAACGACGGCATTGTGGCCGGGTCAGAGGCCAACGGGCACAGCCATAACGGGGTGGGCCAGTTTGTCGGACCAAGCACCGACAGCCGTTCGCAGATGCCGTCGGACCCGCGTGGCCGCGTACACGGGCAGCCGGGATATAACCCATTCGACAATCCCGCCGCCGAGGCGAAGCGTCAGCAGAAAATGAAAGTGGAGGCCGTCACCGAGGATCGCAAGAACCGTTGGAAGCCACACTGGTTCGCGCTAGATAGCCTGGCTGAGCTGTCACATCCATGGGCTAGCAAGCTCGTGTGGAAGTTTGAGCGCCACGACGCCTTCCGGGACCCTGTCACCGACCCGCCCACGGTGATGTTCTGTGGCGTGGATGCGGTGGAGGCAGGTGCCGGTGATGAGCATCTGGAAGCGCTGCACAAGCTCAAGCCAGATGAGATGGCGGCGCTCAAGATCCGTGCCGCCGCCATTCGCCAGGACCGCCGCAAGCAAGTGGACAGCATGGCGCGTGCCATTGCCGTCGAGCGCGAGGGTGGGAACACTGAACTACCCCCGGTAACCAGTCTGCGCGATTTGCTCGCAGAGAAGGACGATGACGACGAGTTTCGGATCGCGAACGTCTGGCCGGGTGGCGGGGCGAAAGTGTTGTGCGTGGCTCAAGCTGGGGGCGGCAAGACAACGCTGAGCGGCAACCTGATGCGCTCTCTCGCCGACGGCGATTCGTTCCTTGATGTGTTCCAGGTGTCACAGCGCGCCGAGCGCATCGTGATCATCGACAATGAAATGACCAAAGGCATGCTGCGCGGCTGGCTACGGCGGCAAGGCGTCCGAAATGTCGGCGCGGTGGCCGATGTCGTCACACTGCGCGGGCAGGCCGGTCTGTTCGATATGGGCAACGACCGGCTACGCAGCCTGTGGACCCGACGTTTGGCCGATCTGGGTTGCGATTTCGTGGTGTTCGACTGCCTCAAACCGGTGCTGGAAGCGATGGGCTTGGACGAGAACCGCGAGACCGGAAGGTTCCTGTACCCGTTCACCGAAATGCTGGCCGAAGCCGGGGTCAACGATGTGCTGGTTCACCATCACATGGGCCATGCGAACGAACGGGCGCGCGGGGATTCCTCAATGCTCGGCTGGTCGGATGCCAACTGGAAAATCGTCGTCCAGGCCAATGAGGTCACCGGGGACAAGCTCCGGTACTTCTGCACCGACAAGGTTCGAGGCGCTGAGCGTGAGGTGAAAGAGGGCCTGCTGACATACGCGCACAGCACCGGGCACCTGACGTACGCAGGCGGTGACCGTGTCGCAGCGAAGAAGGAGGCAACGGTGGACCAGCGCATCGAGCGCATCCTGGAGGTGCTGGCCGACAGTCACGCCGACGGAACCGAGGTCATGAACAAGTCGGCCATCCGCAAGGCCGTGGGCGGCAAGACGGAGATCACCGACGACGCGCTCGGGAAGTTGATGCAGGAGAAGGCCAATCCGCGCGTTGTCTGCCGACATGAGGGTAGGTCGCAGCTCTATCAGCTCACCCCGTACGGCATGGACCCCATGAATGTTGCGGATACCAAGCGCCCGGCGCTTTTCGGTCGAGCGGAGTCCGGCGACGGGGTCAAGGAACCGAGATCGTGAAAATGCCTTGCGACCTGCATTTTCTATCGTCCCCATACGAAGGGTACGACGCCCCAAAATCTTTCGTCCCCCACCGAGGGGGCGAAGGGGTACGGCACCGCATGAAAACCATGTTTGAACTGCATTTTCTATCGTCCCCTCGGGAGGGTCAGATAGGAGACCATCCCTATCGTCCCGTGGTACCCCTCCCTATAGGGGAGGGGTACGGACGTGGGCACGGTTATGAACGGCCAAACGAAAAGGGCACCGATACCGCTGGAGGGATGCGGAGGCGGTGGAGTCAGATGGGTGTGGAGGGCTGTAAGGACATGACGGCACCACAGCTCACCCGCCGACCGTTCGAGAGCTGTGGAGGCGGTGAAGATGTGGCGACGCTTCCCGAAATACCAAGTCGCAGAACGGACAATGCCGCCGTGCGACAGTGTTGTAGATGCACGTAATGGGAACACAATGGGTGCATGGCACCACGAGAGAACAGACAGGATTCCTATGCCCGCGCTGCCCGCGCTTCCGACATGCGGGCAACCGGGCAGACCTGGCAGATAATCGCGGACTCCGAGGGCTACCCCAGTCTGCTGGCAGCGAAGAAAGCGGTGGAGCGTCATCGCCAGCGCAACCCTCTGGGAACCGTTGCGGGGCTGCGTTTTGATTCCCACGAGGGCTACCGGATTACCAAGGCAACCCTGTTCGGGTGCATGGCCGAGGCAAGGCAGCGAGGAGACCTGACCGAAACCATCGCAGCGGCACGAGCCATCAACGACACCATCGACAAGCAATGCAAGCTGATGGGCGCGCACGTCTCGGTTTCTCAGCAGGTCGATGTCAACGTGACCACCGACCCTGTGGCGCTGCTCGACAAACTGGAGCAAGCGCTATTGGCCCGCGACGACCAACGCCAGTTGCAGCTACAGACCCCCACCATTGATGCCGAATTCGAGGGGATCGAACGATGAGCGCCACCACAACCGCCGACCTGATCAGGGCCGCAACATCAGTCGCCCGCGATGTGTCCGACGGCAAGCTCGACCCGGCGACTCTTGAACAGCAGATGGTTGAGGAACTTCAGGCGCTTGTCGCCGTCGTGGTCGGCGCAGGTGATCCGCTCTGGGACTTGCAGGTTCAGGTCGCCTCGGGCGTCTTGGCGGCCGGAGGTATCGAGGCCAACGAACTTTCCGAATGGGCAGCAGTTGCACACCGTCGTGAGAACCCCGATGCGCCTTCGGAGGCCGCTGTGCCGATCGGCGGTGCCGATACCCCGCCGGAAGCCATTTTGTCCGGCTCCGGCGAGCTGAGCCCCGAAAGCGACCCCGCTGATGATGATTTCGCCGACGTACCGCGTGAGGTCCTCGCCGAAGCCGAGGCGGCGGCGATGGAAATCATCGACTTGTGGCGCGAGGCCAACCGATGAATGTTCTTTCCCGTCTGCGTGATCTGACTGCGGCCGACCCTGAACCCGAGCCCGAACCGGCACCTGACCCAGTGCCGTCCGTCGGCTGCCGGAAGTGCGCGCCAGCACCACTCAATCGTGGGCCAAAGTTCGGCGGCACCATCCTGGCTCGTGGTCGCGGCGTCCCCGCAGACAACGGTCTTCGCGTCCTGTAGCGCCCTGGCCTGCGCGTCTATCTGGACTAGACCCGTGCGAGGCAGTGCCGACCGCCGCATCGAGCGTCTAAATAGAGTCCATTGCGGATTGATCGACAGTGTTCTAATATGACTTTTAGAGTTCAAATAGACACTAGAGGGGCGGACATGAGCAAGGGCCAGACCATCGGTTACGTGCGAGTTAGCACCACCGACCAGAACACTGAGCGGCAGTTAGACGGTATCCAGGTGGACAAGACGTTCACCGATCACGCATCGGGCAAGGACACCAACCGGCCAGCGCTGCAGGAGTGCCTCGCATACCTCCGCGAGGGCGACACACTGGCTGTCCACTCGATGGACCGATTGGCCCGCTCGCTGGTCGATCTTCGCCAAACCGTGGACCAGCTGACCGCCAAGGGCATCCGGGTTCGATTCGTCAAAGAGGGCCTGACCTTCGGCGATACCAGCGATCCGTGCGCCGTGCTGATGCTGAGCGTCATGGGCGCGGTGGCCGAGTTTGAGCGCGCCCTCACGCTGGAGCGTCAGCGTGAGGGAATCGCTATCGCTAAGACCAAGGGGGTCTACAAAGGCCGAGTGCCCGTCCTATCCGAGGAACAGGCCGCAGACGTTGACCGACGCATGGCCGACGGCGAGTCCGCGACGGCGCTTGCGCGCGAGTACGGCGTATCCCGCGCAACCGTCTACAACATGCGGTGGAACGAAGCCGACGTGATCGCCGTGGATGACCTGTTCCGCAAGCGCGGCAAGCTCACTCGCGAGCACGATGAGGTGAAAGAACTGGCCGAGCGGCTTGGACGTGCCCCGTCGGCAGTATCTGCACGCATGCGCAACCTCCAGGCAGCACACGCCGAGCCGGGTGTATACCCCGGAACCAGCTGGCATTTCACCCGCACGGACCGCTTGGTGGCCGACCGAGCGTGAACCGACACGCCCGCGACACGCCGGAGCGTCCAACAATTTTCTGCGCGCTCCCCTGCGGTCACTAGGCGGTGATCACAATGCCGCCATGCTTTTAATGTCCCTCGTCGTTGGCAAAGCCCTGTCGGACAATGCCGCGTTATTACCTTGTCCAACAACATATTCGGCGTCGCCGCTTCTGTGCTTCTGCACTCACGCGCCGTACTCTTCGGGCATGAGCACAACAACTGCCGTTGCCGTTGCCGTTGATCCGGCTTCCCGCTCGGACGCGTCCTGGCGTGCCCTGCTCGGAAATCTCAAACTGCGTGGAGCGCCGGACACCGACTCCCAGGTGATCGCATGTCATCAGGGACTTGCCTTTCACCGCGCTCGAAAGGTCCTTGAGCGCGAGGTCAATTCCCTGAGCGCGCCGGGTGTGGATCGCTTGGTTGCCACCCTGCGACAGGGAGCACATAAGGCCATCGATGCCGAGGTCGATTCACTGACCCCACCGGGCGTGGATCGCCCACACAATGCCCTCGGTGAGGCGGTGGCCCGATGATCGCCAAGAGACGCACCAAGCTCGGTCTGCCACCGGTGAGTCCGTTGATGCCTTCTGCCGCTGGGGCTCCCAAGGCCAAGGCATCTCAGGCTGAGCTTCGGGATCGCCGCCGCAAGCGGTTGCCGATTCATCTAACTGGCACATTCAACCTCGCCGTCGAAGTCCGGGATGTTTGCACGCCTGCTGCCTATGCCACCTCAAAGCTCCCCGAACCACGCGCGGCCCGTCGCCTCGTCGAGGCTGTGAATGAAGCTGTCGCCGAGCTTGTCCACGTCGGTTCGGGGCTGGTCGCGGAGTCGTCCGCCGTTGACGGCCAGACGCGGCGTGCTGCGGGAGACCGTGCGGCGCGACCGACTCAGCCGGAAATCACCGCTGATGTGCTGATTAGCGGATCGTGGGCAGATGTCCTTGCTGACTATGCCAAGCAAGTCAGCGGCGCGCTGAGCGCGGTGCTTGACCGTGCTCATCCACCGGATGCATATGCGTTGCGCGGTAATCCCAGCGCCTCCGAACGCGTCGAACGTGCCCTGCGCGGGCTCGATTCGGCGGTGTTGAGCCTCGAACGCGCAGTGCCCAAGATCGCTCAGAGACAAAGCCTTCCGAGTATCGAGGACTGGAATCGCCAGCAGCGCGAGCGCCAGGCCACCGAGCGCGCCGAGCGCGTTACCCGCCGGTTGGCCCGGATCGGAGTAGCGCCGTGAGCCGCCGCGAAATTGCAGGTCAGTGCCGTGTATGCCACGGCCCATGCCTGATGTGGAAAGGTTCAGTGCACCGTTGGACCTGCTCATCGTGCCTGGAGCGGTACCTGGCCGAAGGTCCAGCTCTGCGTCATCGGTCTGAGACTCCACCTCGCGGGCGATCTCCGGCCCTCCGGTAAGCGCCGGGATCGGTGGCGGCTGGTTGTGGACCGGTCATCGATCTCGGCGCTTACTCAACGCAGACCACCACTAAGAGAACGGAAATCCGATCATGTTACGCACCACAACGACACGACCGCGATTGGTCACCCGCGAAGACTTCGCCCGCCGAATGAAACCACGCGAACTTGATGTGTTTGACCTCTGTGCGCACGAGGCCGGACATGCGGTCCGAGGCGTCTTGCGAGGCGGCGAGGTAACCGCCGCTGGAGTTTTCGGAGGGCGCGTCGCGCCGCTGCACGGCCGGACCCGCTTCCGCGAGGCCTTCACCCGCGATCACATCCCCACGGTCGCGTGGAGTGGGCCATGGTCGCAAGCTCGATGGCTGGCCGGTGATCGCCCGACCCCCGGACAGGTGGACTCCGTACTCGCCGCTGGGGGCTGCCACGATCACGACCAGATGCTGCGTGCCTACGCGGGCTCGGGTGGAGCGGCGCGGGTCGATCACGCAGCGGAAAATCACCTGCTCCAGCGGTGCTGGCCATCCGTTCTGGCACTTGCCTCCCGGATCTATTCGAACGGGGAGGTTGACCACCTGGCCGTTCTGGAAGCCCTCGGCCTGACGCGTGACACCGCCGCCTTCGGCCTCGCAAATATCAAGGCCGGAGCCGCCCCACGACTTCACGGCACAATGCCGTTCACCCGCTTCTGACCCCCACATCACCACCGTCATGTGGCCTGCCTCGGGGCCACACGGCGACACCAAACCGTCCGAACACCAACGACACCCGAGGAGCCCGACATGACCGCCGCCGCTGTATCACCTGTCACCCTGAATGAGCAGATCCGGGAAGGCATCTTGTCCCGGCTCACCGATGATCTGGTTGCCTGGGCGGATATTCGTCGCCATCTGCCCGGCGGACTGCAGAGCCAGGGCGAGGCACTAATCGACTTATTTGAACGCGGAAAGGTCTACTGCATCAAGATCGGTGGCCGCAATTTCGTCAAGAAGCCTTTTTGTCTTGGTACTGAGCGGCCGTCGCCGCACACTCGGTGCCGTGAATTCCAGGTGCTCTGATGACCGCCGCCGCCACCACAGTGCCCCCGATCAACACCTTGACCGCTGCCCGCGCCGTGGCAGCGGTGCGGTCCCGGCGACGGCCGGGATCGCCGGCCGAGTTGGCAACCCGGTTGATACCGGGTTATCGGATTACACCGACGATTCAGCTGATCAGCGACGAGCTGGCGGCGGCGGTGGAGCAGCCGGATGCGCGGGTGATCCTGACGTGTCCACCGCGCACCGGGAAATCAGTTCTGACCAGCCAAGTACTGCCGGTGTGGGCGCTCATGAACAACGCCGACTCCGAGGTCATGATCAAGAGCTACGCCGATGATCTGGCCGAGGAACACTCGGCAGCGGCGCGACGGCTGATCTCCGAGAACACCGAGCTGGTCGGGATCTCACTGGCCGCCGACAAAAAAGCCGTCGGACGTTGGCGCGTCGAGGGTCATCGCGGCGGCATGCTTGCTGGTGGAATCCTTTCGGCAAGCACAGGCTTCGGCTCCGACGTGCTCGTAATTGACGATCCGATCAAGGGTGCACAGGAAGCCGATTCACCGGCGTACCGGCGTCGCTTGATCAACGAATTTCGTGGGTCGTTACTCACCCGGCTTATGCCCGGTGGCAGCGCCATCGTGGTCCTCACTCGTTGGCACGAACTCGACCTAGCGGGCGAGCTGCTGGCCGAACCAGGCAGCCGGTGGCGTCATATCAACATTCCGGCCATCAGCACCGCCGGTGTGCCCGACGCCCTGAACCGGGAACGCACCGGGGTGGCGATGGTTTCCGCGATTGGTCGCACCGCCGAGCAGTTCGCAGAGATCCGGCGCGGTGTCGGTGAACGTGTCTGGGCTGCGATGTATCTCGGTGTTCCGAGCACCCCCGAAGGCGGATTGGTCAAAAGCGCGTGGCTGGACTCCTGGCGTCTGCCGGTGGCCCCTGCGGGCATGATCAAGACCGTCGTCGGCGTCGATCCCGCCGACAGCGGCCAGGGAGATGAGACGGGCATCGTCGCGGCCTCGCTGTCCGGCGACGGCACCACGGCACTGATTGCCGACGTGTCCGGCCGGATGACCTCTGATGAATGGGCCACCCGCGCGGTGCGTCTGGCGCTGGACACAGGTGCCAGTGAGATCAGCGTGGAGGCCTTCGCAGCGGGGACAACCTACGTGAGAGTGGTCAAGGAGTCCCTGGCCCGCGCCAAGCCCGACCGGCACATCGCGGTGACGGCATGGCCCCCCAAGGGATCTGGCCGGGGCAAGGGCGACGCGATGGCTCGCGCGGCGGCACTGCTGCAAGCCCTGGAGGTCGGAACATGCCGCCTAGCCGGACACCACCCCGAGTGGGAACAACAGGCCGTGGGATGGCAGGCCGGACAACACCAGCCCGACCGAGTAGCCGCCCTCGTCATCGCCCACGATGTCCTGATCCACGCCGCAGGCGGCGGCCTGACGTTCGGTGTCCCCATCGCCAGTCCAACCTCGCTGGCGTCCTACGTCAGCCGGAAGATCGGGTGATGCTGTGGCCCGCATGAAGATCGTCCGCCGTCGCCGCCCGCTGGTGGAGGCATTGGTCAACGAGTCCGGTGCCCGCCGACGCGCACAAGAGCGCGGTGAGGACCCAGACGAGTGCCCGGAAGCTCTTGCAGCGCAGGCACAAGCCAACCTCGCCTGGATGCTCCGACAGCGGGTAACCGATGGCCCGAGCGACTACATACCAGGGCTGTCCGATCCGCTGATCGACTGAATACCAACTGATTCGGGCTTGGCAGACGCTATCCAGCCCTATGCTCGCACGATGGTTCCTGACCTCGAAGTCAACGATTTCTCGATCATTTTCGAAACAAGGGCATCACACTGCACATCAAGGACAATGACGGAAAGCAGAACGGGCGTATGGCTCGCCCGTCGCGCGATAGGTTCCCGAACGCGTACGTCGGCGATCTCGTGCCCAACGGCAAGGGCTGGACGGTCGTCGGGCCGCTGTACTGCCCGAACTGGCACAGCGTCGAGGAGTCTGGTTGGACGCAGCGCTGCCCGCCGTGCGAATGCGGGCGGCGACACCACGTGTGGACCTGCCATTGCGGGGCGGCGATCCACGCACCGAAACTGGGTCCGCACTGCCGGATCATCTACGGCCCCAAGGCCCCTTACGAGGCGCGGCAGAACGACTAGCCGCCACCCACCAGGGCACACTTGAGTTCGAGGCCTGTCCGGCGGCGGTCTCTGTCACGATCTACCGTATGGCCCCAGACCCGGAAGACAACGAGTCCTCGATCACGGACGAATATGGGTTCGCCAAACGAGCTATCGAAGAGGCGCTGAAATCGCCTGGCAACACTCGCGTCGGTGCCGTCATAACGCGGGGCAACACCATCCTCGCAACCGGATACAAGGGCGAGATTGACGGTGAACACGCAGAACAAGTAGCCCTCCGGAAGGCTCGCGAGGCCGGTATCGATCTCGCCAGGGCCTCGCTTTACACAACCCTGGAACCATGCGCAAACTCCAGGACAGCCTCCCGAATTCCGTGCGCAACACTCATTGCCGACGCGGGCATCACCGTCGTCCACATAGGTCAATACGATCCGAATCCACAGGTCAACCGACTCGGGTGGAAGTACCTGCGCGACAACGGCGTCAGGCTCCGGGACTTTCCGGCAGACCTTCGGAAACAGGCCCACAGCGCCAGCGAGGACTTCACCAAGGTGTTCACGCGGGGAACCGGCATGAGCGCGGGGGCCAAGTTCGATTACACGACGAACGGCGGCCTGTTCACCATCAGTGTCGATGAGCAGGCCGACGCGCCCTCATGGGAAACGAAGTGGGCCAACTGCGGTGCCTCGGCCATCTACATGTATGGAGGCATCCCAGGCGTCGTCGCGCTGGCACGCTATGCCAAGGAATTCGGCGACATCGATGACCCAGACGCGCTCGACTACGAGAGCTATTCTCCAAGGATCCCGGTGGGGTCTATAGGTGTGATGCGCAACGAGCATGGGCACGTGCTGTGCAAAGTCACCAAAATCGAACCACCGCCCGAGTACGGAGGCACCGGGCATGTCTCCGTCTCTATCAAGTGGGAAATTCGGCTGGCCGAAGCCGATCCGACTAAGTGACCGCTGCCCAACTCCTAAGAGAACGCCGTCTACTCCGCCTCAGATGTCGGAGTGGCAGCTTCATCGGGGAGCCGGAGATCGCCGAAGACCAGCAAGGGCTCCTTCGCGGTGCGCCACGGTATCCACCACTCGGACGTGTTGATCGGATGATCGTCGGGTATATCGGGACTGTGCTCAAGGATGCCAGCGAGGCGTAGCAGAGCCCGGCACCAATCGATCAACTCCTTCAGTTCCGCGAGCGTCTCGCGCAGTTCCTTCTCGGTGATGCTGTCTTCATGGCGGTGCTGCTGTGCCCACTCGTCGTCGCGCCACTGCAACCCGAGTGATGGCCCTTGCGCTTTGTACGAATCTCCCGCCTGGCCAAGGCGTGTGAAGTACAGCACTCGATCCGGCGGCTCTTCACCGACGATCGCGCTGACGTAAAAGAAGTGTGCGAACTTCTGGCGGACCTGGTCGCAGTGGTGCACCTTTGACGCGAATCGATCATGCGGCCAACGAAGCCGGGACTTCTTCGCCAGCTTGTTCATGGCCGCTGGGAGATTCTCAGAGCCGAGCGGTGCGGCCTCCGGCCCGGCCTCCACAAACCTGCACATGTTGACCGCGGCCTTCAACTGCTCCCAGCCGCCAATAATTTTCAGCACCAACGCCTCGATATTGGTCGGGGGGTTGAAAGCCTGCTCTTGCTTGTAACGGGCGTTCGCCAGTGCCTCGCTGTTCGTCAGTCGCTTTAGGGGCGACGACTCCGAGTCCGCATCATTGGCGGTCATTCGTAGCACGATAGTGCTCCGGTGCGAGCTCGTGTGTGCATTCGGAAAGCCTCGACCGCACATCCACTTCGCAGCCCCGATCAGGTCTGGGCGGGGGTAGATCTTCCAATGGCACGCGCCGCCTCTTCCCGGGCTCGAATGTCTGTTCGCCAAGTTGCCGCCAAGTTGCCAAGACGGGCACATACGGCGCTGCACTGGGGCCTACGCAGTTGACACCGTCTGCGGACCTATCTGCACGTATGCGACAGGCTCGAACACAGGTGCATATTCTCCGGCTCCTTTACACACCAGCGGTCGGGGGTTCGAAACCCTCCGCGCCCACCAACAAGTGCGGGTAGAAGGGATTTTTGTCCTTGGTGGCTGCCTGTGGTTGACCCATCGTTGACCCATTTCTTTCTGTCCACGGTCTCCATGGCGTCTATGGAGTCCGTGTAGTCACTCTGGTACCAGCGACTGTTGGACAAAGCGAGATTTAGTCCGCACGGCCTGGAGCGCGACCTTCCTGTGTGCTGGATTTCCTTTTCTTGCTTCTGTAGCAAACTATGCTCTATTGTCTGGATTTGGCGGCAGGTGTTCATTGCCTGCATGCGACAGGTATAGGCCTGTCGCTTCGGGTAGATCAGCGTGGACGTGACGTTTCCGAGTGGGGACGCGCCAGGTGGCCGGCTCGGCGCCAGGGCGGTGACCCGACGAGATTCGGCTTACGGCCTTGCTCTACTTAGGATTTCATCCTTGCCTGGACCACGAGTGCCCTGCGTTTCGGAGGTCACCGTTGGAGGTCGAACTCGTGACCGCTCGACCTCGGTTAGGTGTTCGATATCTCGCTTGGGTCGCGAAGCGGTCGTGGAACTCCCTAACGTGGAACCGTCGTTGGAGGTGCTTGCTTCTAATCGCCGCGCAGTTCTAGCTGAAGCTTACGATGAGATTCGGCTTGGTCGTGGTGAATTCATCTCTGACCGTGACCCCGAAATATACGGTCAAGAAATCTGGTTCGAGGCCACGCTGCCTGCGGGTGGTCGTGTTGCGATAATCCAGAGCGAGATTCTGGTTACTTTTCCAGAATTCAAACCACGTGTCTTAAGTTTCCTTTTGACGGCACCAAAGCCTGTATTTGAAGATTGTGCACTGGATTTCAGAAAGCTGTTCGATTCGATCCTCGTGAAAGAAAGCGAGTAGGCGATAATGCAATACAGACCGGCATCGGTGGCTCTTATCTTGACCCTCCTTGTGGTGCCAGGGTGTTCAGTCAAGTCGACGTGGCATGCCGGAACGGCAACGTCCGAAACGCCACCGACCTCATCCGTAAGGCAGATTCCGAAAGAACAGGCCGGAAAGATCGCGGCTCAGCGCCTTGAGGCTCAATTTGGTGGCAAGGTGGAATCAGTTGTATGCGAAGGGCCTCTTGATGCGACCGTTGGCGCTACCCAACGATGCGTGATGAGCGAGGGCGGACAGAAAGCGGTCCTGACCCTCACTGTCACAAAGATTGAGGGAGATAAGGTCGACTTCCGTATAAAGGTCGATGACCACCCACTCCCGGAGTAATCGCGAATTCTGACTACTTAAAGGTCTGCACGACATCTAACTACCAATGATGGAAGCCGTAGTCGGTTGGTGAGGCATCCGTGCGGGGCAAGACTTACGGCAGTCCAGTCGCGTCAGAATAGGGTTGCTTGCTGACTCGGTCCCACGCCAGCAATCCAACAAGTACCAGCCAGCAGGCCACCGCGCTGAAGGCGAGCACCTTCTCTAATTCCAGGCTGATACCGAGCAATTCGGGACTCCATCCGAGGATATTGATCAGAATGGATTCTTCGCGGCTTTGGTCATCGACATCGACGATCACAACACCGAGTATCAGCATGATCAGCCAAAACGTTGCCTGGGCGATTGCCTGGGCGGAGGAAAGCCGCACCGGTCTTCCGGGCTGCGAGAACGCCAGGGCTGTCGAGGCAATCAACGCTACGACGAGAACTGGGACGATGAACACCAGCATGAGTAGCGAGATCCAGCCCAGCGTTGCGCCGAACAGGCCACGGCCCACCCACACCCACAGCGCCGCCACTACATTGAACGGGATCATCACATCGAACACTGCGCGGCGGAATTTGATCATCTAGCAAACATTAACATCAGGGCAAGCAGCCAAGGGAGTCTCCTGCGCCAGCCACCACCACGACCATCAGCGACCCAGTGACCTTGATGACCTAGCCGGGGCTCGCGGGGTGCTCGTTCCTCATGTCGGCCGCGCGTGGGCTCCGGCTGAGACCCGTATGCGCCGCACGCCCACCGGTGACCAGGTGACGATCGTTGGAGCCACGCTTCCCGTCGCCACCGACGACATACCCGCTATCGCGGCCGGACTGCTGGCCGCCCGCGCGTTCTGCGCATCCCACAAGCTGGGCTGAGCGCGCCGGCGGTAGGCTGATCGATGGCTGCAATCCCGGTGCTGCAAAGACGGGCGATCCGGGTAGGGGATACCGGGAGTTTCTTCTGCTCGCGCCCGTACCAAACATCTAGCCGTTCACCGCGGTCCTTGGCGATGTCCGCGTTCCGGATCTCGCGCAGCAGTTCGCCGCGCACTATAACGCCAAGCACTGACCGTGGACCCGGAATTTCGGCCGCGTTCAGCCGCCCCCACCGCCGTCGCACCCGCCTCCACTATCACTGAATCCGCCGCTATCGCAGAATCCACCACCGCCACTGTGGTCTGAACCGAATCCGCCGAAGTAGCCGAATGATCCCGTGTCGGTCCCGGATCCTGGGCCATATCTGGGCGTATTGCCTGAAGGGTCACGGCGTCGCCGTGCAGGGGCCCGCGGCCTGGGGCTCTCAGATCGTGACGCTGTAGGTTGGTGCGGCTTACTGGCTTCTGGCGTGCGACGGGCATCCCTGTGGCCCGCTTTGCGGGCCAACTGCCAGCCGAAGCATCCGAGTAACACTGCTATCAGTGCTAGCGCCATCAGTGCAATCCCCACAGAAGCTCCTCCCTGAGCCTGGCCGCCACTTTGCTGAACGTCTCTTCATATTGCGTTGGTTAGTGCGTGAGTGCCAGGCGGGCAACATCTGCGTGAGCACTAGAGCTTGCCACTGAGATAGGGGATCTTGTGACCCCCAGCCCGTCGAACACGCAGTCCGTGAGATCGCCAGAAGCCACGCCTTCGGCGATGAGCCAGCGACGAACCGATTTGGCCAGCGCCGAAGCTTCTTCGGCCGTCGTATCAAGGTCGCCGATCTTCTGGAAGCAGTCGCCCATGGGCAAACGCTATCGAGTGCCGTACCTGCTCGGGGCGGAGAGGGCCAATGCCTAGAGCTTCGCGGCCGTGCCCAGTGTCCGGATGCCCTAACCTGATCCGCTTCACCCGCTACTGCCCTGAGCACACGCAGGCATGGAGCGGTCCACGCACAGCTTCCAGTCGGGTCACTAGTCAACGCCGATGGCGAGAGCTGGTCCCGAAGATCCTGGACCGAGACCGCTACCTCTGCCGGATCCAGTACGAGGGCATCTGCACGGGCCGCGCCACCGTGGTGGACAAGGAGCAGCCCGCGTCGCGCCTGCCAGATCTGGCGTTCGATTGGGACAACCTGCGCGCTGCCTGCGAGCTCTGCAATGACCACAAAGCCAGGACCGAGGACCGCGGGTAATGCTGCGGGTGGACTCACACCGACTGGCTGTGACCTACTTGCGGCGCAGCGTCCAGTCTTCTCGCATCTCGCGATTGAAGCGCCATCCGATCCCATCGAACGGATTCCACGATCTGCTGCCCACTACCCGATGACGGTAATAGGCAGGGCCAGCAAGGATCATGTACACCACACCGTTGGTGCTAAACCCACCAAAACCCAGCCCCGGGAACGCCAGGTACACGGCGCCCCCCAGGAGCAAGCCAAACAGCATCACTGTTATTGCCTTGCGCCACATGCCTTTGACAACGAAGTAGATGGGTCCAAAGAACAAGGCCGGCAGGTTGAAATAGGAACGCATTCTGACCGCGAAAGGCCGCGCTTTCGCTGCGGCAACTGCCTGCGGCGTGAATCTCGTGCCGTAGCGGTCATAAAAGTCGAACTTGAGCCGCCAGTATGCCGACAAGTCGCTGCGATCGTCCGTCACGGTCAGCAATCTAGCAAACTTCCAGGTTGATGCGATCGACACTGGCAGCCATGCTGACGTTATGGCGCAAGGCATTGTGAAGTTCTTCAAGTCTGAGAGGAGCTGGGCTGCGATCACGTCGCTTGAGCTACCTGACGGGTTGGATGCGTTCGCGCACTACCCGGCGATCGAGGACGACGGCTTCCGGATGCTCAACGAAGGGGAGCGCGTCGAGTTCGACTTCGAGCAGAAGCGGCAGGACAGCTTCCGGTACGTCGCTACCTGCGTGCGTCGGCTCTGATCGCCATCGAACCGATTGACGGTTCCGGCCCAGCGCGGGTGCATCCTCGTGAGGAAGGCTGTAATCGGATACCGCGAGTTCTCGGCGAGCACGGTATCGATTCCACACTTGGGACATAGAGCGGAATCGTCGTAGTCGGTCCATTCGGTGATCGTGCTCGATGAGTAGATTGCCAGACAGTAGAAGCCGCCGCTGACGCCCGACCTACTCAGTGCGGCAGGGTTGTCGTGCGGTGGGAGTGGGCCTTATCGACCAACTTTCGTCCCCACATGCAGGTATCGTTGCAGACGCTGGCGCAGACCTGCAGTCACCGCCCCCTACTCGCCACGGATGCGCGGAGCATTTTCGGGCTCGATTTCTGGCGGGTCGCACACCACATGGGAGGCAGCCACGCCCTGTACTCAGAGCTGTTCCAGTATCGCCAGGACCCGGATCGCCGCGGCGAACCAGCGATGGGGTGCCTCGATGCTATCTGCGGAGCTCAGGGCCTTGCCGAATTGGCGCAGCGTAGAAGCTGTTTGATGGAATCCCACAGCAGCGAGATCGTTTGCACAGGAATGTATTTGCTGCTGTATACCGGCACGGCAGTGGTCCAGCCCGGTGTGCGCGATCTGGGACAATAGCGACTGTGCTGTCAGCACTGAGCGGTGCAGCGGATCGGGGGGAACGTCGTGGTGCTCCGGCAGTGCGCCGGTTGTGGCCGGCGCGAAATCGAACACGGACACCTCGGTGCCCAACAGGGCGGCCAGTGGTTCCACGATCGGGCGCCCGTGTGAACGTCGCGCGATCCCGCTGAGAAGTACCGGTTGGGTTTGTTCTCTGATCATGCTCAAGGCGCGGTGCAGGGCGTCGAGCGCTCCCGGTGCCACTGAGCGATATTCGTCGGCGATGAGTGCCCGGCCGTCGTGAGCGTCGGCAACCTCGGCCACCAAGCGCTGATCGCCGGGGGAGTAGGACATGGACACCACCCGGTGTACCGCGAACACCCTGACGAACTCGGCCTCGATCCGCGGCCTGACGAATCGAGGTGGTTGTGAGGTGATTTCGCGTTCTAGGAGGGAAAATTCGTGGTGGGCCAGATGATCGGGCAGCGATTCCCAGGCGCGTCCTAGCGGGAGCACGGACGTCTTGGCCACGGCCGAGCGGGTGAGTTCGAGTCCGCGATTGGCGTGCCGCACTGCGGACTCGGTTACCACCGAAGAACTGGCGAGCCGCTGCAGGGTGGTGCCCGCGATGCGCCTCCGTCCCACCACCTCGCCGGCGAAGCCCGGATCGTCGTCGACGGGCCAGCTGCGGTGGATGACCATCGGGATCGAGTCGCCCACTAGATAGACCGTCGCCGATACCGCGTCGTCCATTCGGGTGAGACGCGCGCCGAGCGCGGTGAGACGGGTCAACCGGATTCGGGTGGAGGCCTTTTCCCCGGTGCCGAGGATCTGTGCCCGGGTCAGGCGTGGGCTGCTGGATGCCAGACTGCGAGCATGCACTTCGGCCAACAGCTCGGCCACTCGCAGATCAGAGAATGCGGCGTGGCGGGTGCGATACGCGCTCAATTGGGTATGCAGGTCCTGCAATGTGTCGGCAAGCCATCGGATGTTGTCGCGGTCGAGGTCCGCTGCTGCTCGATCGAGCTTCCCCGACAGCACGTCGGTGACGTTGACGGTTCCGGAGCGCAACAGCTCCGTGGCGAGATCGCGGGCTTCCGCGGTGGGCTTTTCGTCCCGCTCGGCGGTCGATGCGACCTCGATCTCTAGGCGCGTTGTGCCGGGATCGATCGCGTCCGCGAGGCGGAACGCCCATACCGCCAGCACAACGGTCACCGCGGAGGCCTGCTTGTCCGCATCCGTGAGGGCGAAGTCGAGATGTTCGGGAATCATGAAACGAACTGTGCTGGAGGGTAGTTCTACCGTGGGTGGTTGACCGCGCCGAACCGTTGCCGGATAGCCGGCGGCTCGGCGGCGCTCGGCGGCCTTCATGGTGGCCGCACCGAATGCCGCGGCCAGTTCGGCGTCGGTGAACATCGCGGGTGACCAGTCGGAACCTGCCTTGGCATCTTCTGTGTCCTGAGCGGCCCGCTGGTATCCGAGTACCAGGCCGATGCGGTGCCGGCACAGTGTGGTTGCTCCGCAGGTGCAGTCGGCCTGTGTGAGGGCTCGGTCCACCGCCAGTGTTGAGACGTTTCCGTCGTGCCAGCGGGCGGTGACGGTGCCGTCAGGTGCCTGTGATATCTCCGGTGGTGTCTCCGAATCCAGTTCGCGCTGGGCGCGTTTCACCAGGCCCTTATTCGTCAGCCCGATGAGCGCCGCCTCGGTGATGATGTCGAGGTCTGGACGGCACGGTTTTTCAGCCATGCGCGGCCAAACATTCGGCGAGGAAGTCGACCAGATGCCCGGGCGTGAGGGCGCCAACCTCGACCCCGAAGGAGGCCAGCAGCTGGCCGACTGCGCGGTCATAGGATGGCTCGGCGTTCTCATCGAGCGCGGCCAGTGCGAACACCTTGCTGCCCTGCTCGACCAGGGCACGGAGTTGGCCGGTGAAGCTTCGCGGGTCCCCGCCCTCGAACAGGTCGCTGATGAGCACGAAGATGGTGCGCTGCGGGTTTTCGATAAGCCCAGCACCATAGGTCACCGCCTTGGCGATATCGGTGCCGCCGCCCAGCTGGACCTTCATCAGCAGCTCCACCGGGTCGGTGAGATCCCTGGTGAGGTCGACGATCGAGGTGTCGAAGGCGACGAGATGAGTCTTCACCCCAGGCAGGTTCCACAGGCAGCTCGCGGTGACCGCGGAGTGGATGACAGATCCGAGCATCGAACCGGACTGATCGACCAGCATAATGATCTGCCACTTCTCGAGATGGCGCCGACTGCGAGAGGTGAACAGCGGCCGTTCGATCACGATGCGGCGGTGCTCGGTGTCGTAGTGACGCAGGTTGCGCCGGATGGTGGCACGCACATCCAGATCCCGTGAGCTGCCGCGGATGCTACGCCGGCGTAGTCGCGGACCCGAAAATGCTTCCCGCACTTGGATGGACAGCTTGTCGATGAGATCCTGCACGACGACCGCTACGAGCTTGCGGGCCATGTCGAGCACGTCCTGGTTCATCAGATGTTTCGTTCGCAGCACGGCGCGCAGCAGGGTCTGGTTGGGGCGGGCGCGGGCAAGCACGTCGGGATTGGTCACGATCTCTTGGATCTGATAGCGCTCCAAGGCGTCTCGTTCCAGACGTTCGATCGTGTCGCGGGGAAAGAGCCGATGCACCTCGTTGATCCACTCGACGGTGCCGACGAGCGACTCACCGTCGCCTCCGGCGCGTTCACCTGACGGCCGGGTGCCGCGAGCCGCCAGCTCGTCGTCGCGTCCGTACAGCCACGACAGCGCGGCATCGCGGCCGGCCATGTCGCCGGTGAGCCGGGCGCAGTTGCCGCCCGGCTCACCCAGAATCAGGCGCCAGCGTTGCAGCATAAGCTCGTTCGGGTCTTCCTGCTGGTTCACGGGTTCAGTCCCGCTTCCGACAGCAGGTTGTCGATGCGCTCCTCGATCCTCGCGGCATACGCCAGCAGCGCGGGATCGGACTCGGTGCGTACGCATGCCCGTCCTACGGCCGCCCGGCCACGCGCCACCAGTATCCGGTCGGCGATGCGGGTGCGCTCGCGCGGCGGAAAGTACTCGAAGGCCTGGCGCACGGCGGGCAGAGCCGCCAGGAAATCGCGTTCGGTCATATCCTCGACGATGTGGTCGAGGGCGGCGATCACGTCGAATCCCGAGCCGTCCTGAGTGTGCAGAACCTGTTCTCGCGCAAGACCGAACACGCCGACGAGAAAGTCCCCGAGGGTCTCGGGCAGGCTCAGGGCCCGCACCATGTCCACCGGATCGACGGCAGCCTCGTCGTCCAGCCGCCAGCGGACGCCCAGGGCCGCACCGCGCAGATCAGGTGGAGCCTGTGGGTCTTGGCTGATGCGTTCCATGGTGTCCAGGAAGGCGGGTCTGTCGAGGGCAGCCGCCTCACCGGCGTGCGTCAGTGCATCGCAGACGGCCGCGAGGGCGGCGACTTCGCGGCGATCGGCGTCGCGTGTGCGTGCCCGGGCCGACTCGGCCAGCCATTCGATCCTGCGTACCGCGGCCGCGATCAGCGGCGGAAACCGGTCGTGCTGGCGGACCTGGTAGATCCAGTCGTGGCGCCACAAGGCCAGCAGCGCGGACAGGAAGGTACCGAGCCCGCCCAGGTCGTAGCTGTCGGCGATGGCCTGGGCAGCGGGGGGCACGAGCTCGCCGAGCACCTCGTCGCTGCCGCAGAGCACGGCGTCGAACAGCGCCGGGCCGAGCGTGGCCGGTGTCGTGCTGCCATCGGCCACCGATTCGCGCAATACATGTGCCGCGGCAGCGCCGAGGGTAGCGCCGTGGGCACTGGCCTCCAGAAGTTTGGGAAGTTGGGTATCCCGCACCTGCAATTCCCAGCGTTCCGTGGTCGCCGGGTCCGTGCCGGCGGTGGGTCCCGAGATGCGCTCGAACCCCGGGATGCTCAGCACCCGAAGACGGTTCAGGATGCGGCTGCGGTCAAGGTCAGCCTCGACGGTCAGGGTGAGCCGGACTTGACGAGGCGGCGTCAGATCGTGTTCGGCGAGCAGTCGCTCGACATCGGGTACCAGTGGCGGCAGCGGGGTGTCGGGATGAAGCTCGCCGTGGGCGGTGCCGGTGAGGGCCGCGAGCATTTCCAGGACGGCGGGATGGGTTCCGGTCTGCAGCACACCGCGGGCAGCCCACGGCAGCGGAGCCGGTAAGTCTTCGGTGATCAGGGCGGCCGCCAACCCGTCGAGAATATCGGCGCGGGCGCGCACGGGGTGTCCGCGCAGCCGGGCCAGGCCCTCGGAGAGGGACTGGGCCGCAATCAGATCCGCGGTGGAGACGGGGACATGACGTTCACGCAGCCGGCCGGCGACATCCGCGATGAGCCGCTGGCCGGCCGCTTCTGCACCGTTGTGCCATACCTGGTGGTAGTAGCCCGGCGAGGGCATACCCGACTGATAGCCGGAGAACGCGTCGAGGCGCCGGTAGGAGTAGGGGATGAGGTAGTTGCCGACGCGGTGGCCCTCCGGGGACGCGGGTACCGCGGGCCATTGCGCCAGATCATCGCGTTCGGCGGTGAGTGAAACGAGCGCCGGTCGGTGAAACCCTCCGGTCACCACCACGATGGGGCGTCCACGAGCGAAGTATTTTGCGGCGCAAATCCACTGGGCCATGTACTCCTCGCGGGCCGCATCTGAGTCCCCACCCCGCGCGTCCCCACGCAGGGTGTCGAAGTACCGGGCCAGGGTGTGGTACTCGGCCCCGGGCACCTCGACGAGGTGATCCCACAGCACGTCGTTGTTGTCCATCCCGAACTCCGCACACAGCCGGGAGGTGACGGCAATATGCCGGGCATCGGCATCGGAGTAACGGTTGGTTCTTTCCTCGAAAGCGTGATGCCAGGCCGGAAGGTCGATGAACCGGAACTCGGCGCCCACGGCCTTGGCCGTGGTCAGCGCCACCCATTCCGGGGAGTAGTCGCAAAACGGTGCCCAGATCATCCGGTGGACGTCGGGGCCGGTAAGGAAGCTGAACAGGGCGATCGGCAATCGGTGTCCCAGCAGCAACTCGTCGATTCGATCGTTGAAGTCGGCGCTGCCTTCGACGAGAACGTAAGCCGGAGAGACGTTGCGGATCACATCGCGCACCAGCCGGGCACATGCCGGGCTGTGGTGGCGAACCCCGATGAAGTGGACGGTCAATCGGCGCTCAGTAGGTGTCGGGCCTGATAGAAGTCCTTCCAGGCCTTTCCGTTTCGCCGGGCGGCGTGGTGGTCAATGTAGGTGCGCACCTTGGTGAGGTCGTCGGCGTTGTCCTTGACAGCAGTGCCGGAGATGGCCTCCACGATATCGGCGGCAGACCCGGCCTCGCGGCGCAGGAACCAGCCCCGGATACCCACGGCGTGCGCCACCGACACGGCCTCCGCGGTGCTCATCACGGAGCTGAGCGATTCGATGGGGGTGCCGTCAGCGGTTCGGCCCGTTCGCAATTCGCGGAATATCGTCACCAGGACCGCCAGCACGTCGGGGCTCTGAGCGATCGTGACGCCGGACTCCGCGAGCATCCGGGCAGACTCGGTGGTGACCAGGGCCAGCTCGGTCTCCATATCCCTGATCGGAAACACCGTCTCGAAGTTGAAACGTCGCTTGAGCGCGGCACTCATCTCGTTGACACCACGGTCCCGGGTGTTCGCAGTGGCGATCACGTTGAAGCCGGCCCGTGCGAAAACCAGCCCGTCGGCGCCGTGCAGTTCCGGGATGGCCAACACGCGCTCGGAGAGTACCGAGAGCAGACTGTCCTGAACTTCCAAGGGACAGCGAGTGATTTCCTCGAAGCGCACCACCTTGCCGGTGCGCATGGCCGATAGCAGAGGGGCCGGTACCACCGAATCCGGGCTGGGCCCCTGTGCCAGTAGCATCGCGTAGTTCCACGAGTACTTGATCTGATCCTCTGTGGTGGCGGCGCCACCCTGGATGACCAAGGTGGACTCGCCGCTGACGGCGGCTGCGATCAGTTCGGACAGCCAGGATTTCGCGGTTCCCGGATCGCCCACCAACATGAGACCGCGGTTGGTGGCCAGGGTGACCAGCGCGCGATCGATCAGGGAGGGATCGCCGACGAATTTGCGCTCGATACCGAGCGTGCGGTCGCCGAGAATGAAGGCTCTGGCCGTTCGCATGCTCAGCGCCCAGCCGGGCGGCCGGTCGTCGGGGTCGTTGTCGCGCAGCCGCCGCAGTTCCTCGGCGTACCGGATCTCGGCCGGTGGCCTCTGCAGATCACTTGTCACAGTGGTCCTCTCGCGTCAGTCATGATCGGTGCCGCTCCAGCTCCGTGAGGTCCGCCAGGATTTCGGAGATGAGTACGGGGTCGATATCACCGTAAGTCCCGGACGACAGCCAGACTCGCTGGATGGTCTGGTCTCCCAGCATGTCCGGTTCGCCCACCGGAATCCCCGGATCAAGGTCGATGCTCACCTCGGCACCCGAGGGCAGGGTCTGGATGACGCTGTTCTGCACCCCCGCATCGGCGGGAGTGTCACGGTTCCAGCCCTGTTTGGCCAGGCCCAGCAGCACGCGCGACGGCACCGTCAGCTTGTCGAACCGGGATAGGACGTTGGTGGACTTCTCGGAGTCGGTGAGTCGGTATACCGGACGGCTCAGTTGCGGAAATGGTTGCAGCAGTTCATAGTCCGCGAGCAACTCGGACCAGGCGGCCAGCAGCTCGGCGGCCAGCTGGGCGGGATGCACCACACCGACGACAGCGTTTTCGTCCAATTCGAACGGATTGTCTTCGGCGTCGGCGAAGGAGTTGTCCTCGGCGACCCGGAAGCTCTTCAGCAGTGGCGAATTGGGCTCTGCAGTCTCGTAGGCGCCCCACACCAGTCGGCGTACCAGCACGCCGACCAGGGGATGGGACACGAAGTAGGCGCGGAAGTCCGCGGCGTCGAAGCGGCGCTGATACCGCATGGCGCGCTGCAGCCGGGCGATCTGATCGGAGGCCGCGCCCCGCACGTCCTTCTTCAGGGCCGAGAACTGTTTGGTGGCTGCGGCTGCCAGGTCCGGGTCGTCGGTGGCCGCGGGCTTAGGCAGGGCCTTGCGTGGCTTGCCGTCGGCGTCGGTGAGGTAGGGCTTAAGGCTCTCGTCGAATCCGATGACGAACTGTCGGGGCCCGAAGTCGAGCGTGGCCGTACCTTGCGGGGACAAACCGAAATCCGGGACGAGCCGGTCGCCCAGTTGCTCAGGGGTCAGCTCCAGTTCGTCGGCGATCTGCTCGATCTTGTCGGCGGCCTTGGCCCGCAACGCCTTGAACGGTACCTTCTGCGAAATGCGGTAGAGGTGCATGAGCGCGACATCGGTCCCGATGTCGGAGAGCACATCCAGACCGGCAACCGCGCGCTGGTGTGCGCTTTCACCCGGCCAAGCCTGGATCAGTGGCGAGAGGGAACGCACCGTGTCGTCATCGCCCAGCCAACCCTGCAGGCGCAGAACCCACACATCCTTGCTGGAATAGTCCATCCGGCGGTACTGCTGGAACAGTGCCCACGCCCACTGCGCCAGCGATCCCGGATCACACACTGCGGCCACGGTTTCCAACCCGAGGTAAGGCGCGTCGGCATCGCCGAGCTGACACATGGTGATCAGCGCCGGAACCAGCTCCCGGGGCAACGCCGAGTGCCGCCCGGGCAAGGCGATCTGCGGAAGCAGTTGCGGTCCGAGCCAAGCGGGTAGTGCGGGGACCCGGGCCGGCAAGATGGTCAGTGGATCGGTGTCCAGCAGCACGGCGATGGCGGCGGCGGGCTCATCGCCATAGCTGCGCGCACGGTCGACGACCTCCTCCGAGTGATTCGCCGCCAGTCGGCGCAATGCCGCCTCGGCGCCCCGGCGACGGGCTCCCGCCTTGCCCAGCGCAGCAGGTACCAGATACGCCACGGCGTCCAGCCCGTGACAGCGAAGCCAATCCAGGGCAACGGTGCGGAGTTTGCCGCGGCGCAGCAGGAATTCGGCCATCCGGGGCGCCACCTCGTGACTGCGCACCGGAATCAGCGTGTAGGCGGCCGCCACCGCGCTCTTGTCGAGCGCACGTACGGCGGCGGGGTAGGCATCCGCGCCGAAGCGTGCCAGCGCATAGGGCAGCCATCCCGCATCCCAGTAACGGGCAGTTGGTGCCCAGTGACGCACCAACGCCAACGCATCATCGCCAGAAAGCTCGACCAGTGCCCCTTCCATCTGCCAATCCGAGTAACTGCCTTCGGCGAGGCGCTGCCAGGACGGCATGTACTGCGGTGTGAACCGGAAGGTGGGCTGCCTGGCCAAAAGACGCTCGCGTTCTCCCGGCGGCCAATGAAAGGTTACGGCCAGCTCGGCCCGCAGCTCGAATACCGGCGGTTTGGCGGCCTTCTTCCGGCCGATCCACGGTGGATTCAGGAGAATCGTTGGTGGCGAGTCGGATTCGGGCAGGGCATCTTGCATTGCCGTGATCTTCTCGATGGTTGCCCTGGTGGCATCGTCCAGCGCGGGCGACGCAGTGGCTATCTGCTCGGGCTGGGTGAGCACGTAGGCCTGCAGCTCGACTGCGGCGGCTTCGGTTCCTGAGTGAGCCAGCGCAGGTAGGCCGACACTCGGGTGGCGCTCGAGAGCGGATCGGATGGCGCCGTAGCCGCCTCGGGTGCCAGCGTATCCGAGGAGCTGCCGGAATGCTTCGGGTGTCGGGCAGTGGGCGAGGAGGTCCATCAACTCGACACGCCCGTCGGTGTCGGCCCCGTTTTTGAAGGCGGCTGCGATCGCCTCGGTTACCGCGGTGCCGGCGCGCACCGCAGCAGTCGCGAAGCTGGGCATGCTGCTCGGTGGGGTGTAGATGGTCGGCGTGTTCACCACCAGTTCGTGTACCTGCGATTCCGTCTCCACCGCACATAGCAGCAGATCGAAGCTCCTATGGTCGATCGGAGTGAGGGCTAGCGCTGCGGCGACCAGGTCCGGTTCGGTCGGGGCGATATAGGCCGCGTGCACGGGATGAATCGCAGGATCGCGAAGCTCGGTGACCGCGAGGCGGTACTCCGCCTCGGGCAGTGTGGCGAGGGTCCGCCGCAGCAACTCGGGCTGCGCGGTTCGCCAGGACACCGCGGGGTCCGGCTGGTACGTCAGGCCCCGGTACCAGGAACCGAAATGCGTGGACTGCGCCCATGCCTGAATCGCCGGAGTGGTTCCGTATGTGTCCAAGGTCCAGGCGAGCAGGCCGACCGACCCGGAAAACCCGAGCAATGCCGGTAGTGCGAGCTTGAGATCGGGTTTATCCCAATCACATGCACGGATACTGTCGCGGACCTGATCGGTGGTGGACGACCGGGCCAGCTCCTTGTCGATCTCCACCGATTGGGCTTCGAAACAAACTCGGGCGCTGACCCTCTCGATCGGTTTGAGGGCCTGCGGATGGCCCCACCCGCGCCACGGGATCACCCGGTTGAGCCACTTGTCTGGCAATGAAAATGGGGTCATTGTGCAGTTGCTCCCGTCACGTCGGTGATGATTTCCGAAGCGAACACCAGACCTGTTTCGGCGAACGTGCCTCGATCCAGTCGCACCGATATTTCTTGGGTTTCGATCTCCCGTGGGTCTGCAGGGATGCCCGGGTTGAGCCAGATATCGACGAGGCGGCCGCCGGGCGCAGACCGCGAGATCTGCCGGCGGAATGGACCGTCGAACATCTGGCCGATCTCCCATCCCCGGCTGCTGAGTGCGGTGAGCGAGAACGTCTTTGCCGTGACCTGTGCGAATCTGGAGAGTTCCTGCTCCCGTAGATCCTGCTCGGTAGCGTTGATCACCGGCCGGTTGATCTGCGGGAAGGGCTGAAGCAGTTCGTAATCGGTGAATATCCTGCCCCAGGTGATCATGTGCTCAGGGGCGTGCAGTGGATGCGCGATGCCCACAGCGTGGGACGGGGCGAGGGACATCAGGGAGTCATTGTCGTCGGCAAGGGTCCGGTCCTCGGCCACCCGGAACAAGCTCAGCTGCCCGGTTGGCGAAAAGGCAGCCCACAGCAGGCGCCTGACGACTTGGATCAACAGCGGATGCGACACGAACAGTGATTCGAATTCCTCAACGCTCCAACGTCGTTCGTGAATCATGGCGTCTTCGAGCCTGCGCAGTTGTTCCTTCGCCACGATGCGCACCTGTCGGCGCAGTGCGGAGAAACGCCGGTAAGAGTCGTCGGCGCGGACGGCGTCGTCGCCCTTACCCGGTTTGGGTAGGGCCTTCAACACCGAACCTGATTCGTTGGTCACCACAGGCTGCAGCCGTTCGTCGAATCGGACTGTGAACGCCCGGCTGCCGTAGTCCAGTGCCAGGGCTGAGGCGTCGCTGAGGCCAAGGTCGGGTACCAGACGGTCTGCCATCTGTTCGGCGGACAGTGACCGGCTCAACGCAATCTCTTGTATCTTAGCGTTTGCCTTGTCTTTCAATGGTTTTGAGCGCTCGCGCTGAGAGATGCGATAGATGGTGAGCAGAGCGTGGTCGGATCCGATGTTGGCCAGCACGTCCAGTCCGTGGGGGACTCTGGCGCTGCGTCCTATTCCCGGCCAGCGCCGGATGATGTCGTTGAGCCGATCGACCGTCTCGTCGTCGGCAAACCAGGCTAGGGCGTCGAGCGCCCACGAGTGCCGGGTGGGTGCGCCAATGCGGTCCCACGCCTCGTACAGCGACCAAGTCAGCCGGCGCAGTGTCGCGGTGTCACAGATTTCGGCGATAGCGGTGAGCCCGGCGTAAGGATTATCGGGGCTCGACATCATCAGCATGACCCCGATGACGTTCACGCTCTCGGTCGGCAGAGACGTTCCGTCGGTGAGCGTAACGGGCGTCAGCAGCGCCCCTGCAGCCCAATCAGATACGGAGGGTATCCGTTTCGGAAACACCAGTAGGGGATCTAGCCCGACGATCTCGCCGATGGCGTTGGCGGCGGCATCGCCATAGTGACGGCTCGACTCGATGACCGCCGCGGGGCTGTCGGTGCGGGCCAGGTACCGCAGTGCTAGGTGGGTGCTCTCGCGAAGGGCGCGCAGTGGACCCAACGCCGCCGGTACCAACATCGGGGCTACGGCGGCTCCGTGCCTACGGAAGTAGGTCCGCGCGGCGATGGACAGGAGTCGGCGTTTTCCGGCGAGCCAGAGAGCGTGGGTCTCGGCAACCTCGCGAGTAATGATCGGCCCCAAGACCGCCGATGCGGACTCCGGTTCCTTCTCGGCCAGCCGGGTCGCCAGCCCGCCGAGTTCCGGTCCGTGCCGGTGCAGGGCTGCTGGAAACCAATAGCCAGCCGAGAAACACCAAAGTGGCACCCAGCGGTTCTCGATGAGCTTGCGGGCCAGCTCCGGCGGACCGCTGAGCAGAATCGACTGGAAATCGAAGCCGGACAGCTTGCCGCGCTCGCCGTCGGCCTCCAGATCACCCCAGGTCCGCGCACCCAACCGCGGCTCATGTTCGGGAAGATTCCGCAGCTTCTCCAATTCGTCTGGGGTCCAAGACAATTCGGCATCTGGAGGGGCGGGTAGCTCACTGAGGACGATGGGTTTGGCCTTCGGCTGCTTCGTGGTCCAAGGCGGGGAGACCAACAGCTCGGGCAAGTCTGCGGCGCCGACGGTGGGCGCGGCGTCGGGCACGGGAGCAGAGCCCTGCGGCAGGTGTGCCGTCAGGTGCGGGCGTAGCGCCAGATGCATGGCGAGCAGCTCGGCCGATGCCGGGTCGTGCCGCTCGGCCAGCTGGTCCGCGGCGCGCATCGGGAAGCGGGCCATCGCGAGCTCCACCGACTGTCGCACCCCAGGCTTGTTAGCATGCCGCAGCAATGCCGCGAAGGCGTCGTCGCCGGGAAGGCAGGCCAGCGCCTCGGAAACCACCGCGGCGCGCCCCTTCGACAAGTACCCGTCGAGAATGCGGTCCAGAACGGGCACCAGGGCCACCCCGAACCGGTCCACCAGCGTGGGCAGGATGCGCCGGTAGTCCTGGTAGTAGGAGTCCCAGCCGGTGTCGTGGAAAAGCAGCTCGCAGACCATGTCGATCGAGGAGACACTGGTCAGCAGCTCCAGACGGGAGCGGTTCTCGACAAGCCCGATCGGCTCCTTACAGGCCTCAGAAACCCATTGAGTCTCCGTCGGGAACATAAACGCCGCAATGCATTTCGTCTTATCCGAGATACGGGCCGGGGAGATCGCGTGCACCGCCTGCTGGTATTCCGTGGAGCCCACCAGGGTTAGTCGCCCGCGAAGCCGCAGCGCCACATCAAAACATTCGATCCGCACGTGGCTCCATACGTCAGGAACGGGCGAATCCGCGGAACTCCACATGCTGAACAAAGGAGGCCCGTCAGCCAGCTGGACCGCCGTCCATAAAGCGAAGGCAAGACCGTGCTCACAGATCCACAGGTCCGCATAGTCGGCAGGCTTGATGCCATCTAACAGGTTCAGGCGTGCCACCGCGGCAGCGCCGAGCGGATCTGGCTGCCCGGCGAGGTAGCGCCGCCCCGCCTCGGCAGTCTCGGGAAACGTCCGGTGGTACGCGAGCATCGCCTCGATATCGGCGCGCCTGGTCTCGAAGGTCGTTTTCCGTATCCGGGCGACGGCATCCTCGTCGACGGGACGTATCGGAATCGGCGGGCCGCCGCGCCGCGGCAAGATGAGTTTGCGCCACGAAGGCGCCATCGTCACCGCCGACTCATCGCTTGCCGAGCAGATATCTGCCACGACAGTTCCCCCCTAGTCTCATTGCTCGCCGGATTAAGAATAGCTGTACGGTCGACGGAGCTCTTGTGGTCACGGCGAACAGGTAGCTGAGTCACTGGCGCGACACGCTCGCGTTGGGCGACTATTACGCGAAAAAGTAGGCACCTGCCTCAAATGGATCGGATTATCATGACTACGCGAGTTTCATTACTGCATAGAATCGTTGATGCGGTTCTCGCGGCCTTGCGCGTCCGGGAGGTCTCGCTTCATGCGGTGGCAACCAGGCCCCAGCGTTGGGTGCTCGGACCTGCCAAGGCATTTCCGGCGCCGCTGTCGCGCGTCTTCAGCTTCTTCGCAGTCACGGCAACAGCGTTGGTGTGCTTTGGGACGGGCTCACCGCCAGCGCTGGCCGATACTTACGGGGTCAGGCACTTCACCACACCGTCGGGCAACATCTTCTGCATCATCGTCAATGAATGGCCAAAGCCTTCCGTGCGGTGCGACCTCAATGAAGCGACATTCACGCCGCCGCCAAGGCCATCCACAGATTGTCATGGCGTCTGGGGGCGAAGTGTGACGATGACCATCGGCGAGAGCCCCGCGTTCCACTGCATCTCAGACTGGGCAGGTGGCGAGAACTTGTTCGTGCTGAAGTATGGCGACGACACGAAGGTGGGCCCATTCCAATGCTCGAGCGGAGTCGACGGCATCACCTGTGTCGACACCACCACTGGCCGCGGGTTCCGACTCGCACGGCAATCCTACGAATTCCTGCGTTGAGAAGGCCGAATTCGTCCACTGCTTGAATAGCGATAACGGCTGTCGCCCGCTAGCCTGCGTTGGTCCGGGCCTTGCGTCGGATGTATTCACGTCGGGCACAGGCGATAGCGATTGCCCATCCAGTTGCGCCCAAAACCGTTGCCGCCACAGCGAAGATCCGGTTGTGGACGATCTGGCTATCCACGTCATATCCGAAACTGGGCACATGGTCTGGGGAGCCGGCGAGCAGTTGCTCTTTGGTTCTTCCGTAGTGGTGGCAGCGATCCCATTGGCTCATGGGTTTGTGATCGCAGGTCGCTGGATGCAGATACATGACCGGTGCGATCGCCAGGAAAAGCGTGCACATCGGGACTGCGATCACCAGGCGCCAGTCCGAGTAAGGGTTCTTCGATAGGAACGGGCGCCGTGTGCCGTCCTCGGAGTGTTTGCCCACTTTTACCGGCTACCGCGGCGCAGCTGGGTACGGGTACGGATTGCCGTACGGGTGCTGCGGTGGTGGTGTTGGTTTGGATCGCCGTGACGCGGTGACGGCGATCATGATGACTCCGGCTCCCACGAGCGTGATGCCGCCGATGGGGCCCACGAAAGCCGCTGTGATGGAGCCGGTTCCAGCTCGTGGTCCAAGCCCGTAGGTTATGTCTGAGTACCCGGCACAGCTGACTGTGTAGTCGCCTGCCTGGTGAGCGGTCACCACGTAGAGCGCATGCCATTGGTTGATGCTCATGGAGCCGTTGTAGCGGCTGACGGTGGCGTCGTTGTTGTTCTCGTCGCGGGCCACGCAACGTGTGTTCATGGTCAGTTTCGGTACGGGTTCGACATCGGCGACGTAGATGATCATCTGTTCGCCTGACGCGAATGGTGCAGTAGCAGAGCCATTTGCGTCGAACTGGCTTGTGGGTCCTTTGAGGGCGTAGACGAGTCCTGCGACGAATAGGCTGATGCCCCCGATCAGGCCAACCGCTATCAGTGCTGCGCCGATGCCATACCAGTAGCTCGGTGTCGGCCGGTGTGGTGCGGCGGGAGGGGGGCCCGCAGGCCAATGCGGAGATGGTGGTGGAGCGCCCCAGGGATATGCGCTGGGCTGCGAAGGCCAAGAACCGCCAGAGTTGTTGTCGTGCATTCTGTAACCCCCCATTGCATTGCACCTGTTCAGATCGATTACAAGGATAACTGAGAGGCGGGGTGTGTTGTGACGATTGGCGGGATCGCGGCGCTATTGTGGGTTTGTGAACACCGGCACGGCTAGTGCATGGATACTGCGCATCCTCGATATGGGATTTGTCTTAGCGGTTGCGCTCTTGTGTTGGGCGCTGCTGTGGTGTGATGGCCCATTTGAGCGTGTGAGCTGGCTTGGGGTACTGGCGTTCATGGCGGGTCCTCCGCTATTGCTTTTTGCCGCTGCGTATTTCGGCATCTGCGCCTCACGCGAGCGGAATGTGGCGGTGCCGTTGGTTGTCGTTGCGGCGATGATCGGTTTGTCGGTGATTGTGATCGGCACGGGGGTGTTGCAGAAACTGCGCTGGGCGCAAGCGTGGCCTGAGGTACTGGCTGTCGCCGAGTATCCGCCACGGCCGGGCGAGGCGCAGCGTCGGCGGCTGGGAACTTACGCTGCCGACATTTACGGAAACAACGACGGCACCGTGCTGATTGCCTTCGGCGGCAGCTGGGACGGACTACTGTACGTGCCGCCAGGGCTACCCGAACCAGAGCGCAAGAAATACGTCGGCCGTGAAGTCATGCCGCACTGGTTCTACTACGACATGGACTAACGCACCGAAGTGCTCGGGCACTGCTGGGTTCGATGACGACCGGGCGCCCTGCGGATCTTCGAGCGCAAGTGTACCTATCCGTTTATAGGTTGCTGTCGTTCGCTATAGTTGATGGTTATGGGGATTTTTACGGGGATTAATGGGTTGCTTGCAGAACTGAGTGTCGACGCTGTCAGCCTGAAGCCCGAGCCGGGGGACCCCGATATTCGGTCGTCGTATCTGGGCGGTCATCCGTATTGGCCTGACGGCAGCCAGTGGCCGAACAGCGGCGGCGAGCCGATGTCATTTGTCTGCCAGATTAACTTCGGGGAGGTTCCGGCGTTGCCCGGTTTCCCGACTGAGGGGCTGCTGCAGTGGTTCGTTGGCAGCGGCGACGTGGCAGGTATGACGTTCGATGACACCCAAGGCGCTCAAGGGTTCGAAGTCAGATGGATCACTGACCTGACAGCCCCGTCGACGCGGTATGTCTCCTACCCGACGCGGCCGTACGGGGACTGCGGCCAGGAGCTTTTCGGTGTGGTCGGTCGCTGTCCCGGCTATGACGCGCCGCTGAGCTTTCAAGAGTTGAATCCACTGCCGTATCGCATTGTGTTCGAACGCGTTCGGGCACTTCCCGATGGTGCGGACCGATTCACCGAGCGGCAGCGCCAAACTCTGGGGGCTGCGCTGCAAGATGCGGGCCTGGTCGGCGATGAGGATCTACTGGACGCGCCAGCCCCGTACTACGGGTTATCGATAGCGTGGAGAGATCACGTCTACTACCAACTCCGCGACTCCGGTGACGTCTGGGACGGCGCGCACATAGGAGGTCACCCTCGATTTATTCAGGGGGATGTGCGCGGTACGGGAAACTATGCCGACATGGATGATCCGGAATCGGGTGTACTGGTGAGCATCGGCGGCAGCGACCTATGCGACTGGTGGGCAGGAGGCACTGCCAGCATCTTCGGCGACCCTCGCGCACTCGCCCTCGGAGATCTCAGCTCGATCCGCTATCACACCGACCGCTAGTGCACGGCGAGCGTCAGCAGGGCGAGACGAAACCATGACCAGAGACGAAGCGCCCCTGCGTGATCCACTTAGACCAATCCACCGCGCGATCATGAACAACGATGTCGCGGCATTCCGCGCCGAGGTCACCGCAGGCATTGATATCAATCTTCCTGGGCCAGAAGACATGACGCCACTACACATCGCTGCACATTACGGGAACGTCGAGATCACCGAAGAGCTCCTCGACGCTGGCGCAAACATCGACCCGATCAACGTGTGGGGCAACACCCCGCTGTGGATATCCATCAGAAGACGCAAAAACCGCCCTGACGGTTCGATGATCAAACTCCTGCTTGAGCGTGGCGCGAATCCGAATACGAGCGACTCAGGCAGCCCGCCCGTGCGCACTGTGCGGCTGGTGGCCGGATTTCCGGAGGAATGGGCGCAACTCGTCGAAGCCAAAGCCGAAGAGCTGAAAGGTGCACGATGATCTCAAGAACCACCATGAGGATTGGGGCCGTCGCCATCATGCTGACAATGACCATGCCGATAACTACCCCAGCATCCGCCGACCCCGCCGACGCCCCCGCCATCTATGAAGTTGTCTCCGAAACAATTCCAACCGCCGACATCACCTACTTCGACGGCACCCAATTCCAGCACGCCGAGCAGGTGTCGTTGCCGTGGACAACTGAAGTGCATGTCGGAGACCTGACCGGAAAAGGACATACAACCAACCGCGCCGAGGTCCGCGCGAACTGGCCGATCGAGCCAGGAAGCCGCGGCTCAGTGACCACCCGTATCCACTACCAGGGCAAGGTGCTCATCGAGAACACACGCGATAACGGCGAAGTCGGCTGCGCAACTAGCACATTCAGTTTCCACTGGGGTTAGGGCACATGAACATTTCAAAAGTCACCCCCATCGCGGCCTGTCTCTTGGCCGCAACCCTGGCCACCTCGGGCTGCCAGAGCGTCCAGCAACTCTACGGAGATATCCGGGGAACTAACCCCGCGTGCACCCGGATCGCGGAATACACCTCCCAAGTCCACAACAAGCGCTCCTTCGTAGGCCTGGCCGACAACGTATTTGTCGGAAAGGTCGAGGCATCGGAAGGACAACACGTCGAAGGCCGCGACCTCTACTCACTCTTTAAAGTCCAGGTGATATCAAACCTCAAGGGCCAACTCTCGGGCCAGGTCACCGTCAGCCAGATCGGCGGCCACTTCAACGGTCGTGAATGCCTCCAGAACGATGACCAAATCCTAAGGACCGAAAAGACTTACCTGTTCACCACCATCTATTCGAAGAACATCGACAAACACTTCATCGCCGCATCCAACTACGGCGACGTAGAGCTCACCGCCGACGATGTCGCCACACTTGAAAGAGGCGCGCTACCGCCAATTGTGTTGGAGTTCAAGGACGCAATAGCCAATCAGATTCTAGCCAAGGGCAAGTAGTGGCTCCCGATTCCTCCAGTGAACATCTCTCGAAAACCGAGCCCCCAGCAGGTCAGGAACCCGGACTCATGCTTCTGAAGGCAGGTCGTTCGATCCTCACAGCGGTACTGCTGCTCGCGGCGATAGCCGCGGGCATCTACTTGACCTGCCTCGGAATTGTGTTGCAGCACCTGGACG
This sequence comes from Mycobacteroides chelonae, assembly GCF_016767715.1. Classification (NCBI taxonomy): domain Bacteria; kingdom Bacillati; phylum Actinomycetota; class Actinomycetes; order Mycobacteriales; family Mycobacteriaceae; genus Mycobacteroides; species Mycobacteroides chelonae. The sequence continues at coordinate 1,896,250 of NZ_CP050145.1, forward strand.
AATCCATGTCGAGGTTCGACAATCTACCCACCACATCGTCATACCTGTGGGGGGTAGTAAGCGCCCTGGGCCTGACCCTGATAGCGGCCTGCATCCGGGGCACCATACGAACCCTGCGCCGACGGCGCCGCGCCGCCAAAGACCGGTGCGTGCACGAAACTTGCCAGTAGCTGAGCCCGAGCTTGCAGCAGCGGGGGATAGAGCCACCAAAAAACAGCAGCCCATGTAAACACCGCAGCGTTGCAGACAGTTGCGAAGCTGATCGTCGCTCCGGTGGCTGAAATACCCACCTGGATAAGGACGTTGACGGCCATTGATCCGATCAAGAACTTGCGCACAACGGGTGTCATCATGCGCAGCTGACGTTCAATCGTGTTCTGGGCCAAGCGTGCAGCGGCGCGCCGGACCATGGGGTCGGCCGGTATTGGTCCGGACAAGACTGCCTTGGAAGCCTGACGGTACTGGGCCGGTGTCAGGCCGTCGAGTAGCTGCTGCAGCTGCGGGGCTCTGGATCGTGCGGCCAGAGCCCACACCAGCCCGCCGACGAGCGCCACCACGGCGATACCGATCCACCAACCGAGCCATTGTCCCTGTTCGTCTTCGCGGTTGATGACCGCAACAGGAACGCCCGCCGCGATGAAAATCAGGGCCGAATACGCGAGCCACTGAATCCACCACGGGGCAAGCGCAAGTCTTATCCACACCAGCATAGTGTAAGCAGACAGCAAATTTCACGATGTGAGAGGATGGCAGACGGCTGGGCGATCTGCCTGCAGTCGAGGAGGAGGGGCGGGCATGAGTAGGGCAGAGACCGGTGTGTGCTCGGTTTATAGAGCACTTGCGGTGGGATTCGTTGGCATCGTGGTGGTTTCACTAGCGCTGGTCAATCCTTTTCCGGATGCCGCTGCGGCACCGCTGGTTCCAGATATTGACTCGCTGATCGACGACAGCGGACCGCTGCCCTCCAGTCCCGCCGACCTCAACGCGGTACCCACCCTGTGGTTCAGCACGGCGACCGGGCTGTTGTGTAAGGAGCAGACCGTCAAGGTGACGCACCAAGTGGCATGCGCTGGCGTCCTGCCGGGACAGCCCGCGGGCGCGCGTATCGTAGATCTGCAGGGGGTGTATGACCGGGGCCTTGGACCCGCACAGTTCGTTGCCAAAACCTCTGAAGAGTTCTTCGGTGATACCAGCGGCGCGGTGCCCGTCGTGCTTGCCCCAGGTCATAAGATCGTGTTCTGGAGCTTCCCGCCCTCGCGGTCTCTTGTGTGCGGAGTACCAGCGTCAGCGGACTTGGTCTGTGTCCTCAAGGCGCCACACGAAATCAGCTCCGACGCAGGCCAGTCGGTTACTCACGGTTTCGTGATCGCGGCGCCCAAGAGCTGGGTCTTCTAGTTTCGCCGTATGGATGAAGGGCTGGTAGGAATGGTCTGTCGGTTTTTGCGTCATCAGAGTGCTTGCACTGCAACGGTATTCACATTGATTGGCGTCTGCGTTCTGTCTGCGTGTGGTCAGACCCCAGACGAGATGCTTGCCGATGAGCTCAATGGCATCTACCGCGAGGTCGCCCAGGCGGTGCAGAACCACAACATCGATGCGTACAACGCGTTGACCTGCGCTCGGCAGCACTTGGATGGGATCGATTCCATTAAGAGCGGCTCTGCAGCCGATCTACCCACAACTAGCGCTCTCACCGAGGTATCAGTGCACGGCGACGCCGCTCTAGCCACGCTTGCAACCCCTCCTGAGATAGCGCGCGAGCTCGCCGAGGGCTACCGTGTCGCGTTCCTCAAAGAGAACGAGGGCTGGAAGTACTGCGGCGGTACCGTCGCGGTAGGGATTGCGTCAGCGCGCTCAAGTGGCAGGCAATGATGGTCACCGTGTGGCGATCATTGATAGGGAAGTGAGCTGCAAAGAAGCGGCGATCATCGAGCCGGCACTGGCTAGGAGAATGAGGCATGACGGTTCCTGAAAGTCAGCCGGTTGGGCAGCACGGTTCGTTTGAGCGGCGTGGTGCTGCAGGGAAACTAGCGACGAGGCTCTCCATGCTTGCCACGGTCGTGGCGACGTTTTTGTTTGGAATGTATTTGGGGTTTTGGCGTGTCGCGGTGGTGCTCATCGAGGCTCAAGGTCGCGCCAACGCCGATCCCGACGACTATTTGGACCAGATTCATACCGCTGGTCTCTGGGCAAACTTGTGCCGTTTAGTCGGCCCTCTGGTGGTGGCACTCGCCGTTGGACTGGCAGTAGACGGACTCAGGAAAGCGCCGCCTGCACGTGAATTCCTGGCCCGCTATGCCTTGGTTGCGGCTGTAGTAATAGCACTGGGCTACGTAGCCGTATGGGGTTTCCAGCTCGCCGCGGAGATCGCCGGATGAGTGGCCCCAAAGGGGTCATCCCCGAACCTTATGGGGGTTGGACGTTTGACCACTAGAACAGCAGCCCTTGCGGTAATGGCGTTTGCGGCAGGAATCGGGCTGAGCATGCTGCTGTGTTTCATGCTGGCGGCGGTGTTGTTCCCGTTCTTCTGGTCCGAGGCGCTGTATTTGGGATTCTGGATCACCTTGGGTATCAGCGTGATACTTGCGATCGTGGCCGTGGCTCGGAGGGCCCGGTTCAACGAACGACTCTGCTATTGGCATGCGATTTTGGCAGGCCTGTGTTCCCTCACATGGTTGGCGGCAATCGAGGCGGCCGTGGAGTACGGCGTGCAGACCCCGCACCGTTGAGCGTGACAGAATTCATGTTGCCTGTCAGGAGGATTTATGGAATTGGAACCGTCCGCTGCCTGTCAGGTTGGTGCCCGGCAGTTACTGTTTGACGTCGAAGAGTCCGGCGCGCTTGCACTTAACCGCGTCCCAGATGCCAATCGCCCCCAGCATCAGTGGAAACAGGGAAAGCCAGAACATTTCCGGGTCGCGGTAGTGAAGGTAAGCCCAGAGTCCGACGCCGCCCACGATGAGCACAAGGATCGCTGTCGACACTCTGCCACGAAATGAAAAGAGTCCACTGCTGGGGCCAGAGATAGTGACTGCCGCCGCATCTGGTTGTTTGGGCTGATTTTCCAGCGGATATGGCGATGGATCGTGCCGGCCAGCGACGGAGGATGGTGTGGTGTAATCGGAGTCAATCGGTAGGAGATTTTGACGCGTGGCGTCGGCCAGTATCGTCGAACGTGCCTGTAGGAGAAGCGGACTGATCCAGCAGCGGGCGCCGAGGGCCCCAAACAACACGGCCACGGCATATCCAGCGGCGTGGAACGTATGCCCTTCGGCCAGGACAATCATCACAATGACACCCACAGCCATGAGGATTATCGAGACTGTGCGTTCGCGCATACCTTGGGCGGCGCGCATATGCGCTAGACGGGCAGTGGCGTGCAACATGACCGGGTCGTTTGGCGGCGGACCGGTTCGCAGCGCTTTGGATACGTACCGGTAGTCGCGCGGCGCCATACCAGCCATCACCGGCGCGATGACGCGGCGATTCCGTCGCGCTGATACCGGTCCCATGACCAGACCGAACAAAGAGAGCGGTGATGACAACTTGCAGCCAATCGGGCCGCGAATCGGTCGCCGCGCTATAGAGCGCCCACAGGACGAAGAAAAGCACGGCGTGCACCGGGGCTTGCGCCCACCACGGAGCAAGTATCAAACGTAGGCGCATAAAGCGAGTATAGCGATACAGCAAATATCATACTGGCGGGATGGGCATGTGGTTCACACATGGAGTTAGGTGATGAGAGCTCCGGAACCAGACTTCTGCATGGCCTTGATGCTGCGGTGAGTGGAGGCATCGGCCTTTTGGCAGAGCCGCGCGAAAGTACTGTCCAGAAGTGGCTTAACTGGGTGGTCGCTCCTGCGGTCGCGGTCGTATGCATCTCGTTGGCTCTCAAAAGCGTGCTTGCCGGATTGGGGCTTGGCGCGTTCGTGCTCCTCTTCCTGGCCATGATGTACCTGCGGTACAAGCTCTAGTACCGCCGAGCGGTAACGGGCGAGGATGCGCCGTCAGATGCTAATTCGCCTTCCAGCGCATACTTGTCGGTGAGCAAGGTGCGGGTTCTGCGGCTTAGGCCCCACGACTCGTCTGACCCCGGTTGATGGCTACGGCGCGCCGGGGTTGCTCCATCGGCTTACGCCGGGCCCGTGCCGCTGCACCATCCCTTCGAGCCACTGTCTACAACAGGATTGGCGGTATGGACATACACGCGCTCTGGCCAGCCGCCGTGCTCAGCTAGCCACAGCACAACTGGCCGCGTCGTGTCTTCGCCACCCAGGTCATGGTCGAGGCTGAGGGCTTCGACAGATTCCACTCCGTCGAGAAGGTTCAGCGCCTCGTTCGAGGACTTCGCCCAGGCCCCACTGTCGGGAGATGGACGTTCGTCGTCCACCCATACCTTCATAGACTGATCGTGGCGGGTGTCCGCCGAGAAAGATAGCGATTTTCCGCACTGCGGGGCCGCGTTGGGTAGTCACGATCGTGGAGGGCGCGGCGTCCCCGCTCCTAAGATCTCCAAGTATCCAGGTGCACACCTGATTTCGCGACTTAGAATGTAGGGATCCCGGCGGCACTTGAGATTCTGAGTGCCAGACGAAGTATTGGACGCAGAGTCGTATGAGCATCGAGAAGCCTACGAGCTGGGAGACCTACGAGGACGTAGCCCGCTTGCTGTTGGACAAGGTCGGCGATGCACTCCGCCTTGGGTTCGAAAGCACAGAGGGAAACAGACACGTGTCGGCGCGTCGGGCACCAAATGGGAAATCGACGCTATGGGCGTCAGTGCTGACGGCGAAGCGGTAGTCGTCATTGAATGTCGGCGCTACCCGAAGAGCAGTCTGAAGCAGAGCGACATGGCAGCGTTGGCCTGGACCATCAACGACTTCAGTGCGTCAGGCGGGCTTGTTGTCACTCCCATCGGTGTCCAAAAAGGTGGCCAACTACCTCGAGGAGAAAGCTGCTCCCGTTCTCGCGGAACTGGTCCTCGCGGGTGTAAGCGGCACAACCTGACTCGACGCCCCGCCCCCACAGGGCAGCGTCAGGCCGGATAACGTCGAATATCTTGTCGGCCCGCCCGCCGCTTCCTACGCACGCCGATGACCCACCGTTGACCCATACACCCCGACGGTTCCCGAACTGAGCGACGGATAAGCCCAGCTCAGCGAGATCGGCGTAGCTCCGCGAGCTGGGCGAATGGTCGATTGGCTTTTTTACACACCAGCGGTCGGGGGTTCGAAACCCTCCGCGCCCACCAAGAAGTGCGGGTCTATCTCGCTGTCTGCCACAGTTGTGGTCGCGTTCTTTCCAGGTAGTGCCCCAGGTCTGTCAGGGCCTGGCTTGCGGATCCGCTGTAGAAGCGATGTAGGAATCGTTCGTGGGGGTCAGAGGTCTGCACTCCAGACAGGTTCCAGTTCAGAAGCGTGCCCCCATAGTGATCGGTGAACTCCACGTGTTGCACCCACTGGGCGGAGGGTCCACGTGAGGCTTCGGCTTCTAGCGTGGTGGCCCAAAGTCTTTGCGGTTCAATGCTAATGACTTTGCAGTCGAAGTTGCCATTAAAGCGTGTGCCCAAGATCGGCAGACACCTGAGGTTGAATTTCTTGCCGACAACGGGTTCGTAGTCGGTTGCGTCGAACGACCAAAGACCAGGGTCGTCGGGTCCGGGATTTTCGAGGCCGCCGAAAACGGACCACACTCTATCCACGGACGCCGGGTAGCAACGCTTGATGAACGGCATGTGACCTCTCGATGCGCCTTTGCCCGACCGTTCTCCACTTTACTGGGGCCGCATTGAGAGATTTGCTGGGGTATCGAAAGGTCGAAAGGAGCGTCGATGGCTCGCTAAAGGCCGACGTCGTCAGAACATTGTGTTGCCGTTGGCCGACTCCGCCGGAACGTCCTGAATCACGTCCCAGTGCTCGACGATCTTGTCCCCATCAACGCGGAAGATGTCGACCACCGCTTGTCCGCGGTCCTGCGGATCGTTGGTCGAATGCACATGCAGATAGACCAAATCGCCGTCGACTGCGCTGCGCACCACCTTGGCGGCGGCCCGCGGATGTTCGGCGAAGAATCCCGCGAAGTAGGACACGAACGGCGCCTTGCCATCTGGCACATTGGGGTTGTGCTGCCGGTAGTCATCGGTCACTACCTCGGCGGCCTGCTGCACCTCATGTTTGTTGAAGAACCGGTCGTAGAAGTTGAGGACAAGCTGACGGTTGGCCTCTTGGCGGCCACTATCGCGCCCGTCGGATGCGGAAACGTCCGAATGTCCGCACGCGGACACAAGGCCGGTCGCGCCGGACAGCGTCAGCGCCAGCGCGACAGTGGCCAGGGTCAGTGGTCTTCTCATCTGGCCACTTTCCCACCCCACATGAGGCTCAGTCCAAGTCGGCCAGAGCCTTGCGCGCGGCTTCGAGTTCGGCTTCCAGAGCGGCGACCTTGGCAGCCTGCTGCGATCGCGCTTCCTCGATTACCGCGTCGATAGGGGTGGAGAGATCCTCGTGCAGTTCCTTGGCAGCGCGGGAGACGGCGGCCGCCGCGACAGCGAGGTTGCGGGCCAGGTAGGTGCTGCCCTGTTTGAGTTCGGCGTGCCATTCGCCGTCGGCGGTGCCGGTGACGGTGAGAGTCAGTTCGAGAGTCTTGGTTCTCTTGCCCGTGGCCTTCTTAGGGGTCGCCTTCTGCGACTTTTCCTCGGTAGGAGCTTCGGCGGTCGGCGCAACAGGGCTCACCAGAACCTCGGGAGTGCTTGGCTCCGTGTCCAATACGTCTACTGCTGGACTATCTACGGTCATCGTCACAATGAGCTCCTTCTGAAGGTTCGCGCGCAGTGGGCGGGTAGTGAGAGTCATTAGAACACACGTTCGATAGATTGCGGCTACTCGCCGCGCACGCGGCTGGGCTAGTCGGCGGCGGGGCGTGAGAGGCTTCGCGGCCTCATCGGTGCCGGTTAGCAGGCAAACGCCTTGATGTTGCCTTCTAGCAACCTGCGGCATGGACTGCTGTTCATGTTTGAGTCACGGCGAAGCCTGCCTCTCGTGACATTTCCGCAGATCCAGGCTGGCTGAATGACCGAATCCTCTGGTGGATGGCCGAGCCGCGTGTTGGGTGTTCGCTGCAGTCGCTCCGGAAACGCTTTCGATAGTGATGCTGACACCTTTTTGCCCCTATAGCCGGTGACCTCGTCATAATTCGCGATCTTGAAGGCGCAAACTGTGACGAAACAGTCTCAGTGTTGACAAGGGAGGGTCTCGGCCTTAGATTCTCCACCATTGCCATGTGATGTGTTTTCGCAGTAAGACGCACTGAGTGGCATTGCCCATCGAAGGGCAAGCGCACGGGGGTTCGACCCGATCGGGTTAGGACGGGACACGGAGGGGTTCGGTTTCATGAAGTTGCCAAATTTGGCACGTCGAAGCTGTTTCACTTCCATCGCAGCGTCTGTCGCTGCTGCGATGGGGCTTATGGTGGGCGTTTCTGACGCCGCCGCGGATCCGCAGGGGATGCCGGACCAGTACCAGCAGTTCGTGACGGACGACGGCTGGACAGTTGGCCTGACGCTGACCAACGAGGTCATCGATCACATCGACAACATCGCGGGTGCGAGCAACTCTTGGCAGGCGCGCGTGTCCTATCGGGCCGAGGCGACCATCACGGGCTCTGGGTCTGCGGTCATTCAAGATGCGCAGTTGGAGACCGGGTACTTCGTGGGTTGCCGCACCGACTCCTCGTCGGGTGTGGAGTTGGGCGGGGACCTCGGTTTGACGCTCTCGCAGCAGGTTTTTGGCCAGGGCTATGGCGGTGGCTATGGACAGGGCAGTCAGAGCGGTGGCGGTGGTGGCGGCTTCGGTGGTGTGTCCGGCGGTGGTTCGTTGGGCGCCCAGGAGCACATCGGCGGCTACATGCGCGTGCTGCTCAAGCCGGGTGGCTTGGCTCAGCTGCCGATGGACCGGATCAACTTCCGGAACATGCGGGCGGTCTCGCAGGTGCGTAACCAGAACGTCGAAGCCGATGGTTGCGGTGGCCAGGTGAAGATCCAGTCCTTCGCGACGTTCCGGATCCGCACCGAGAACGGCAATGACACCCAGACCATCTACGGCGAGCCCAAGGATCTGTGATGACTATCCGTACCCGTGGTGCCGCGCTGATGGCCGCGCTGGCTTTCGTTTCTGCAATCGTGATGGGTTCTGCTCCAAAGACTTTAGCGGATCCCATCCAGCCGCCGCCCCCGAAGCCGATTCCGTATCCGGTGGCCCAGCCCGATGATCTGCCGCGGATATCCCCGATCGGTGGGGCTCAGGTGAAGACGAACACGCCGTTGGGCCTCGGACCGGGAACCGGTCGGCCGCTGGCGGCAGGACGCGAACGCTCCAACGTCACGATCTCGCCATCGCCGACCGATGGCACCCACCTGCCGACGGCGATCGCCGGTAAGGATGTCGTACTGCACTTGCCGCAGGAGCGTGAGCTCACGCCGGCGCAGTGGGGAGACGGTGGCGCGGCTACTTTCACCTCGCGTGACACTGATTACCGGATTTCCCCGTTCGCCGGGGGTGGTGCCGACGTAAACATCATTCGACGCACCATCTTCACACCGGAGAACTTCACCTTTGGCCTGCGGGTTCCTGAGGGCACCCACGTGCGCCAGGGCAGCAATGTGGTGCTGGTTGAGTCGGACGCCGCGCCGGGACTGCCCGCCACGACTATTGCGACCTTGTCGGTGCCGGTGGCACGCGATGCCAAAGGCAATCCGGTGCAGGTGAACCCGGTGATCCACGGCGACTACATGTATCAGCAGTCCAACTTGGCGCTGGATCTTGGACCCGCGGATATCTTCGCGTTCCCGATCACGATCACGCTGTCCTACCGGGCGTCGTCGATCCCGGCCAGCGGTCAGCTGGCCACTGACTGGGAGGGGCTGCCTGAGGGCGGCGGCCCGCCAGAGGCGAAGAAGGCCGCGCAAATCATCGGTGCGCCAGGCGATTACGTGGTTGATCCCGGCGGCGCTTACCGGCCCGCCAGTGTCGATCCGGTGCTCTACGCCCAGCGGCATGCCGATCGCTGCCTGTCCGGGCCCAACGAGTTCCGATCCGAGGACGGACGCACCGCGGACTTCTGGACTTCATGCCAGCGGCAGGCCATGTGCCTGGATGTCACGCCGGCCCAGATGTCGGTGGATGTGTGCAAGAACCAGGCGTTCGCCAACATGTCGGCGCAGTGCACCGCCACGTTTGGGCAGACCGGGCCCGACTACGAGGCATGCCTCAACGTCGCCAACGGTCATGCGGCGTGGTCCAAGGAGAACTTGCTGGGCGGCTGGGTATGCCAACCCGCTGGGCCAGGTACCAACACCAGGTTCTTGCCCTCGAACAACAACCGTTACTGCAGTAGCTGATTGGTAGGGGGAACTGCTATGACGCCAATGAAGTCGCATAAGGCACAAATTCCCGCAGGCCTCCGGCATGTCCTGGCCCTGGTGGCGATTATTGCTGTGGCAGTTGCGGGTTGGCAGCTAAACACGAACTCCCCAAATGGGATTGGCGTGATGGGTCTGCCCGGCGCGACCGCTGATCCGACCGGTCCTCCGGGGCCCACTGGTGATCCAGGCGGCATGAACGGCGGTCAGTTCCAGCCGCCAGGCCTACCTCCGCAGCAGCCGGACTACCAGGGGGGTATCAACCAGCCACCGCTGGACCAGAACAACGGAATCTCGATCTACAACACGGGTGCTCAGGGGGCGCCCCAAGCTGGGCAGCAAGGCGCTCAACAAAGCAACCCGGGTCAGCAGCCTCAGCGCGGAACTCAGATTCCTGACTATCAGACGGCGACTCCGTATACGCAGGGCCCCGGTAAGGCGAACCCGGACTATCAAGCACCGCAACAGAACACGCCACAACAAGGTTCGCAACAGCAGCCTCAACAACGCCAAGCCGATCAGCAGCAGAATCAGCAGTCTGATCAGCAGCAGAACCAGCAGGATCAGGACAAGCAGGATTCTGAACAGCGGCGCCAGCAGTGCGATGAAGTCGCACAGCACTACCAAATCGCAGAGACGGTGTGGAACACCGGAGCCAGCGGTGGCTCTTATGTTGGCGGGCAACTGGTGCCGGGCCGCGAAGGACCCGGTGAAGACGGCTGTAACTGCTCGAATACACGCAACAACCAGAAGCAGTCCAAGGACGAGGAATCCCAGAAGTGCAAGGGACAGCCCGTCAATGTGCCAGATGGCCAGGCCGCCTCAGCGATTGCATCGGGCCCTAACGATGCAAATACGGCCTTGCAATCACAGATGGCCGAACAGAAGAAATGGCTGGAGAACCGCCGCGACGAGATCAATGACAGCTTCTTGCGGCGCAACATCGGCAACCGAGGTGAGCTGTCCAACATCAATGACCGACTCAATGAGATCAAGTCGATTGAGAACGCATTAGCGCAGTCGCCGAATACCTATCTGGTGGATTTCAACGGCCCAGTGTCAGCGGTCACGTAATTCCCCCAGCGTGAGGGGTTGTCCGTCACGGAATTCCCCCACCTCGGCTGTCACGTAATTCCCCCACCCTGGGGCGGTGTGGCAGCCGGTTGTGGGCCTCGCACACAGGTTCGCTCGACTCACGGATCGACTCGTGAGGAAGGGCGCCGATGGCGAGGAGAAGTTTCGACGTGTTCGACCTAATCGAGTTGTTCACCCATTGGCATGCCGGTCGGTCCCAGCGTCAGCTCGCGGAGAGTCTGGGCATCGACCGCAAGACGATCGCGAAGTATCTGGCGCCGGCGATCGCCGAGTCGTTGACCCCCGGCGGAGTGCCGGTCACCGAGCTGGCGTGGGCGGCCCACATCGCCCGGTGGTTTCCCGAGGTCGTCGATCCAGGTCTGCGGGCCACCACGTGGCCAGGTATCGAGGTGCACCGCGACCGGATCCGCGGGTGGCTCAAGTCCGAGGTCAGTGCGGCGACCGTGGCGCAGCGACTACGTGATGAGCACGCTGTTGCAGCGTCGGAATCATCGGTGCGACGGTGGATCTCGGCGAACCTTGCCGAGGAGGCGGTCCGCGAGAAGGTGACCGTGGCACGCGGTCCGGTGCCGCCGGGCAGCGAAGCCCAGATCGACTACGGACGACTGGGCATGTGGTTCGACCCGATTGGCGGTCGACGCGTCGCGGTGTGGGCGTTCGTGATGGTATTGGCCCACTCGCGGCACTTGTTCGTCCAACCCGTCCTGAAGATGGACCAATCATCCTGGTGCACTTCACATGTGGCGGCGTTCGAGTTCTTCGGCGGCGTTCCGGCCAGGTTGGTTCCGGACAACTTGAAGACCGGTGTGACCCGGCCGGATCTGTATGACCCGAAGATCAACAGGGCTTACGCTGAACTGGCGGCCCACTACCGCTGCCTGATCGACCCGGCGCGGGCGGGCAAACCGAAAGACAAGCCGCGCGTGGAGCGGCCGATGCAGTACGTTCGGGACTCGTTCTGGCGGGGCCGGGAGTTCACCTCGCTCGAACAGATGCAGGCCGCCGCGCAGGTCTGGTGTGATGAGGTCGCCGGAGCCCGCACGTCGCGGGCACTCGATGGCCAGCAGCCCAGGTTCGTGTTCGCCGCCGTGGAACGACACGCGTTACTGCCGTTGCCGCAGAATGCATTTCAGCTCGCAATGTGGTCGATGGGCAAAGTTGCCACCGACTGCCACGTCAAGGTCGGCAAGGCGCTCTACTCGGTGCCGTGGCGGCTGATGGGACAGCAGGTCCATGCCCGCACCTGCGGTGACATCGTGCAGATCGTGCACGGCGGGGACGTCGTGGCCACCCATGTCACCCATCCGCGGGGGCGGGCCACCGACTTCGAGCACTACCCGCCGGAGAAGATCGCCTTCACCCTGCGCAACCCCACCTGGTGCCGCCGCACGGCTGCCGAGGTCGGATCGGCGTGCGCCCAGGTGATCGCCGAGTTCATGGCAGTCAACGCCATCCACCGGCTGCGCAGCGCTCAAGGGGTCCTGGCATTGCGCAAGACCGTCGGCGATCCGCGACTGGAGGCGGCATGCGCACGAGCCCTCGCGGTCGGCGATCCGAGCTACCGCACCATCAAGGGCATCCTCGCCGCCGGGACCGAACTCGACGGCATCACCGAATCCGCCGCACCCCAGGCCCCGGCCCACCTGCGCGGCCCGCAAGCGTTCGACACCAACACCAGTGAGACCGCATGAATGCCACACCGTATATGGCTGTCGCCCACCATCATTCGTCTATCACTAGGAGGTCACTGACATGAACATTCTCGACCCGGCGCTGCGCAACGCACTGCGCACCCTCAAACTCACCGGCATGCTCGACACCCTCGATGCCCGACTGGCCCAGACCCGCGACGGCACCCTGGGGCACCTGGACTTCCTGCAAGTGCTCTGCGAAGACGAGATCGCCCGCCGCGAATCCGCCGCCCTGACCCGGCGCATCCGCCGAGCCCGCTTCGAAGAACAATCGACCTTCGAATCCTTCGACTTCACCGCCAACACCAAACTCCCGGCGGCCATGCTGCGCGACCTTGCCGCACTGCGCTGGCTCGACGCCGCAGAATCGGTCATCCTCTACGGACCCGTAGGGGTCGGGAAAACCCATATGGCACAAGCACTTGGACATGCCGTGGCCCGCCGCGGCGGCGACGTCCGATTCGCCAAAACCTCCCGAGTGCTCTCCGATCTGGCCGGCGGCCACGCTGATCGCACCTGGGGCCAACGCATCCGCGAATACACCAAACCGCTGGTCCTCATCCTCGACGACTTCGCTATGCGCGAGCACACCGCCATGCACGCTGATGATCTCTACGAACTGATCTCCGACCGCGCCGTCAACGGCAAGCCGCTGATCCTGACGTCGAACCGCTCGCCCAAGGACTGGTACAACCTGTTCCCCAACCCTGTCGTGGCCGAATCGCTGCTCGACCGGTTGATCAACACCAGCCACCAAATCCTGATGGACGGCCCCAGCTACCGACCCCGCAAACGACCCGGCGCTGCCGCGCCAGTAGACAACACAAAAGCCACCCGGTAGACCTACACCTGAGGCCCACCGGTGGCGGAATTACCTGACAGACACCCCGGCGGAATTACGTGACGGTCGACAGCCCAGGCACCCCGACGACCGGGCGCGGGATGTGGGACACCAGTGAGCGGATCTTGGCGGCGATTTCGGTCGGCAATCCGGCGGTGGCAGATCATGTCTCGGTGACGGTGCCCGGCATAACCAGTTGGACGTCTTCGTCCTTCTCAAGCATGGTTCCAGAGGCCTACAACCTCGCTGTGGAAGGCGGCAAGCAGCTCCAATTGTCCGGTCACGGCGGTGAGACGCTGGCGTCGATTGCGTGGATCGGCTATGACGCGCCGGGCATCGATCTGGGGGCCGCCACCCCGAGTAAGGCCGCCAAGGGGGCCCAGAATCTGAAATTGTTCCTGTCGATGATGCAGGCGACTAATCCGAACCAGACAGTGGCTTTGTTCGGTCATTCGTATGGTTCGCTGCTGAGTTCATATGCGCTCAAGAACGGTGCATCGGAGTACGTCGACTATGCAGTGCTCTATGGCTCGCCGGGTCTAGCCGCGGGCACGCCCGGCGGGCTGGGGATGAGTCCTGATCGGGTGTTTGCGATGCTGGCCGAAAATGATCTGATCGGCGGTATCAACCCGTTGTGGTCCAGCCCCTATAAGGGGAATTTCAAGCAGCTGCTCGCTGATCAGGGAGGCTGTAGCCCGCTGGATAATCAGTTCCGCGAGCGCGCCTACGGTCATTCGGAATATCCGCGTAAAGGCTCGAACAATTTCCTGCGTGTGTCGGGATACAACTTGGCTACCGTGCTCATCAACCAGCCGGGGCTGGCGATACCGGCTGAACCAGGAATCATCACCAAGGAAATGAAGTGAGATTCCAAGTGCGAAAGTATCGCGATAATGTCCACGCAGGAGGATCTGTGCATGCCACATCCAGAAGTTCACGTTGGAGTGCCGGGGCTGCGGCACTGTTGGCTGCAGTCGTGGCCATGAGCGGTTGCGGTACTGGCGATTCGGGTAAAGGACCAATGAGCGCGGAGCGCCTTCAAGAAGAAATCGCCAAGCTGGCTCCGAAAGGCTCCTCGGAGGAGGGTTACGCCGCTGCCGAAGCCGCTATCGCCCAGATGGCCGACCAGATCGCAGCCCTGGTGCCCGGCCTGACCTGGAAATGGCACGATGACGGGCTCCACTGGCTTAGCTGCCTCCAAGACACCCGATACGAGACGCCAGCCGAAGAATCAGTGCTGGCGGTCACCCGCAACACACGGTCTGCATTGTTCAGCGGCCCGATCCCTGAGGACGTGTGGCCAGCCGCCGTCAAGATCGTCGAGGACAAAGCGCGCGGTTTCGGAATCACACAGTGGGCAGGAAACACCGATGTGGCCCAAAACCACGACATCGTGATCCACGACAACGACTACAACCCGGACCCCAACAACCAATGGACGAACAGCTTCGAAATCGGTACCCGCGTCGTAGCGAGGCTGGCAGGGTCAGTGGGCTGTCGCCTGTGGCAGAAGACTCTGGACCGTTACCAGTCCGAACAGGGCAATCCTCCTGCCAGCGGCACCCGGTAAGGCCCAGAACATGACTGACTCTATAAACAACGACACCGACGAAACGCCGCGGAGCGAACAACTCGATGACGACGCGACCACGGGCCCGGTCCAATCCGGCAGCCACCATCGGCAGACAAGCCGCCCACTGATTCGACGCTGGACGTTGTCTGCGAGTGCAGCCCTCCTAGTTGTGGCAGCCCTCGCCGTCGCCGACATGATTTGGTGGCGCCGTGCCGGGCACGGCCTTTGGTGGTTCCTGGTCGCTGCGCTAGCAGTGGCGGCGGCCTGGCTGCTCGCCACACGCACCTCGCGCACCGGGCGCCGAGCCCTGGCCGCTGGCATAGTCGCGATACTGGCCGCCGTCGCGGTCGGAGCCGACTATCTAGCCATCAGCCAAGGATGGCTAGCCCGCCAGTTCACCGACAAAGAAATAGCGGCAGCATGGGAACAAGCATGGAAAGACCTCGACAAGGCCCCTCAGGCACCACCTGACTTCACAATCCTGCCGCGCCAGTACCCCGACCCCGCACAAAAGGCTTCCACAGCGAACACCGCTGCTCCGGTAGGTGCCTGCGCGCAACTCGGCGGCACCACGGCGCACTCAACGCTGTCGGTCGTGCCCTGCGACTCCGAGCGCAGCAATGTCAAAATCATCCAGCAAGTCAGACACCCTCGTGAATGCGTCCGCGATGCTGACCAAAGCTACTACCACAATGGCCCTGATGGGCAGTGGACCGCATGTCTCGACTACGCCTGGCAAACCAGCCGCTGCCTGGCAATCAGCCCCGGGAAGATCATCAACGTCGCATGTGGCGACCCCGCTATACCCAACAAAGAAAAACCGGTACGAGTCTTCCGCAACGTCAACCACACGCACGACTGCGCCCAAGGCGGATTCGCCCACCCCGTTCGGCTCTACACTATCTGTACCGAAACCCAGCCCTAGCACACGCCGCAGCGTGGGTGTGGGCTGCTAAGGGCATATCGGCAACGATGACTGTGCGGCCCGCGAACCAGCGCTATTGCTCGCCGTTCCCGTATCGCACGGAAACTTACAGGCGTTGTACGCCAAGGGATCTGCCAAAACCCAACACTCTCCGCGACTGCAAACGTCACGGTCCCGCTGAAATCTCCCCGCTGCCGCCAGAGTCTGCGTCTGAGATACCAGGAGAGTCGGAGGATGAATAGTATTTCGCCGCCACGCGACAGGAGATCTGTGCCGGTGCGAGTACACATATCTCGCGGTTCGAGTTGACCGTTTGTAGTCAATCCCTGCCTTAGGCTGAGCCAATGATTCGGGCACCTCGATGGACGCTGGCAGTGGCTTGCGCTATGACGATGCTGGCTTCGGGATGCACGGCCATCGTCGACGGTGACGCGATAGCCACTCCCGGCGAAGAGGGCAAGCGGCTCACCAACCCGAAATGCAGCTCGGTATCGGTGCCGCTTCTGGAAGTGCCGTTGGACAGCGACTCTGAGCCACGTGTTGAGGTTCCGCAGCCCGCTGGTTGGGAGCGCGTGAAGCGGTTTGAGAGTGGCGTGGTGCGGGTCTACTTGTCGGCCCCGGATCTTCAAGCCAAAGGGTTTGTTCCGAACGCCACGGTGGCGATGGCCAACCTGACCGGCAAGGTGTCGACTGAGGAGGCAGCCTTCGCCGCCGAGCAGCAGGGGTTGGAGATGTTCGGCATTACCGACCTGGTCGAAGCGACGGGCACTATCTGCGGGTATCCGTCGAAGACGTTGACCTACAACATGGGTTTGGGAAAGATCCCTGTTCACCGGGTCACTACCACGGTTGTGGCGGTGAAGAACGACCGCAAGATTTTTACGATCGGAGTGTCGGTACAGGCGTTGGATGACACCGTGGGTGATTTTGACAGCGCCCGTGAAACCATTCTCGCGGGGCTACAGGTCAGTCCGCCCGCTACATCCTGATATCGGTTGCCGGAGAGGCCCATTGGGAATCGATGATGGTGGTGCGCTCCGGTAACGATGGCCGGTAAGTGTCATCTTCTGCCATACGATCGGCAACGCTGGCGTGAATCCAGGCGCCATCGGGGATGCGGCGGCGACGGAATATCAGCAGTGCCCAGAGCCAGTTGACTCGATGAATCTTGCCCATGGCATAGGTGGATTCAACCGAGCAATATCGTTGGTATTTTTCAGTATTGAGTAGCAAGCCGTGTTGGGCGGCGCCGTCGATGACCCATTTGAGTGCGATGTCGGAAAGCCTATCGTCGTCAGCGTAGTCGCCGCCCACATCGGAATGTATGCCGGCGAACCACGCTTCATCGACGAGTCGTTGATCGCCCAGGTACTTGATGAGGTATTCGCGGTACGGCCGGCGTTTCTCGTCAATGGCCACCGCATGTCGACCGGCCAGCGCATTGGGAACACTTGGTGCATAAGGCCATTGCATACTGCGCTTGAAGATGCCGGGCGCGCTGACCGTGTCCCAGAGCCCTAGGTAGGCGATGGGAATGGCAAATTTTCCGTCCTCGCGGCGGGCTACGGTCCGCGAGAACGAGTGCAGCTGATCCCATCTTTTTGCGGACCAGCTTTCGCACGACTGCGCATACAGGCTCACCGCGTACGGCACGAGGTTTTGCGAGCCGGGCCGCAGCATGCCCACCGAATTAAGAAGCCCGGCAAGGCCTCTTGCGCAGAACGCACCGCGGCTGAATCCGAAAATGAAGATGCGGTCTCCGGGTTGCCACCGTTCGATCAGATATGTGTAGGCCTGGGCCAGCTTGGCCCGCAAGCCAACCCCGAATGCGATGCCCATTATGCGAGCGGCGAATTGACCTATCGGGGCGTAGGTGCCAATGGCGGGATCGGTGCCGACTCCGGGGTCGTAGTACGAGATCTGCCGGTCGCTCAGATCATGAATCACCATGTCATAGCCACGGACGACATTCGTGTTTCCCGAGGCACGGATTTGGTTGCCCGTGCCGTCGAAGCAGATGACGATGTTCTTGGTCATCCTCGTGTCGTGTTAGTCCTCGCCATCGTAGGGCTTCGGATCGTATGGCGAGGCGTGAGGATCCTGGTAGTCGACATGCTCTTCGTTCCACACGCCGATGACTGCGGGGGACACCTTGGGCAGCGTGCCGATTAGCTCATTGCCGTTGTCAAGGCTCACCAGGAACTCCGGGGTGAAGTGCTGATCCTCGTCCTCCTGGTGGTGCTGGCCTGCGGTACCTGGGGTCATCATGGTCGGCGGCTGAGCGATGCCCATGCCCGACATTGGAGACACCGCAGGTGCGGCCGAGAGCCCCATGCCGGCACCTGCGGTGTAGGAACCGGCGATGATCGGCCCGGCGGCGAGGGGAGTGAGATCGGCGTTCTGGTCCTTGTCCTTGTTTTCGTCCTTGTTGATGGTCGGTTTGCCCCACCGGCCGATGCCATAGGTCCCGGGGACTGATCCCGTGTTCGGACCGGTTGCGGTGGTGCTTCCACCTGAGGATGGTCGTGTCCCGGCGCCCGCTCCCGCGGCAGCGGATGCTGCGGCCGCGGGGCCTCCAGCGCCAGCTCCGGAGCCGCCACCCGCCGCACCTGCGGCAGCACCCGCTGCGCCGGAGCCGCCGGAGGCGGAGGCTTGCGCAGGGTCGGCCAGAGCCGCAGCTGCGGCCGCGCGTACCGCGGCCTCATCGATGGGCTTGATCTGGTCAGGTTTGATGTCCTTGCCGGCGCCCAAACCGGATAGCGATGACGTGGTGTTGACCGGCATGGTTACCGCATCTGCGAGCTGTGGAGCCGGTGGGAGTGCCGGAAGACCCGATCCTGCCTGCTGCGAGACTGGTGTCCAGACATTCCGCATGATCATGCGGGCCTCATCTTGTTTCTGTTGCGCGAGCGCTTGTTGGGCGTAGTGCTGCTCGTAGTCGGCCTGTGTATTGCCTTTGAGCTCTTGCACTTGGACTACATCGGGCATGAGGCTCTTGATCTGCGTCATCGCCGTTTCGACCTCAGCGGGCTTGGTGGCCATGAGTGACAGTCCGTCACTGACCTTTTCGGCGTGAGTCTTGTAATCAGAGACGCCCTGTTTGGCGGCCTCCGCGCCCTGACCGGTCCATTGCGCGCCCACTGCCGTATCAAAGGTGTGCTTGAAGTCGTCCAACGCCTTGCTGAAGCCGGTGGCTAGCTTTTCCCAGTCTGCAGAGACCGCTAGAGCGTCTCCAGGTTTGAAGTCATCAGACGCCGCCTTGATTGCAGCATGCGACCAACCGCCGAATTCCTCGGCCGGGACACTAACCGACTCGGTTCCGCCATCGATGTTGGCCCCATGCTGGCGCTGTCTTGCATAGACCACGTCGCGTTCGCGATTACCCCTGGTCCAGCCATCTTCTTCTCCAGTCATGGCCGCTCCTTCATGTCGTGGCGTGCGACTAGCTCTTTAGGTACAGACGTCACTGGCGCCGATCCGGTTCCATCTTTTTGAAGATTCTTATAGAGGGAAGTACGGGAGAAAGGCCTCTAGATTCGCGCGCGCGGCGGTAAGGCAATCCGGGTAGGGACTGAAGTCGTCGTGAAGCGTCCCCAAGACGATGCCATATACGCCGGTCGACGCCGCTACGTCCATCGAGCATGCGTGTTTCTCCGGTTGCGGCGACGTGTAGGCGCTAAGCACATGACGTCCATTGAGTTCGAACTCGCGTTGATCCCAGTGATTTGTAGTTTTCTTGAGCATCTCGAGTGTGTAGTTCGATGCAGCAACAGTGAGGTAGTACTCGTTCTGTGAGCGGTACTTGCAGAAGACATTCTCTATATCGCCATTGGTTTGGCTGTCCGACCGGGGTGTCCCTTTGTTGAGCTGTTGCCTCTCGATAACGCTTGCGGGAACAATCGTGCACGGATCAACAGTGATGTGAATGCGTCCCGCCGTATTGGTTGTATTGGTTGAAACCAGTGACGTGACAGGCGCTTCAGGCACCGAGCCTGCACAACCAGCGAGGGTGAGAATCAGCGATGCGAGGACCGCGAGCCGACACACGTGTCTATTACCTGGTTATCCGCCGTGTGATCCAAAACTATTGGCGTTGTTGGTATCAGTTGCCTTGTATCCGCGGCGTAGTGCAGTAAACAGATCCATCATCTGGTCAACTTGATCGATATGTGACTGGAAGGTCTTGGTTGCGCTCGAACCGTCACCAGACGCCTTTTGTTGAAAGGCTTTGGCGAGCGCGGCGCCTGATCCGAGATGTCCCTCAGAGAACCCAAGTGGGTACGTGCTCAGGATCTCAGCATCCTGCGTCAGATCCTTTAACGCTTGCTTGTAGGCGACACATGCGGCCAGGATGTTGTCGATAGCGCCATCTTCTAAGTGCAAGACGAGGCTGCCGTTCTTCGCGTTCTCGATCAGCTGATCCACAGACATCGAGCCCCCTCAGGTCATGGCCGGATTTGGCCAGGTCAGGTTCATCGTATGTGTATAGGACGTCGATCGTTCCGGATCGGTTCCATCGAATTTCCACAAGTTCACCCGCCCCAGCGTCGGCGCACCTCGGTGTATCGCCAGCCCAGCGCCGCCAACGCCCACGTCACGATGAACAAGGCCACGATCACGTAACCCATCGCGGCCAGATCCAGCCCGCCTACCGCCGCCAGCGGACCCGTCGTGATGTTCAGCTTCTCGGTGAGAATCGAAATGATCTCCTGCGAGCCAATCAACACGGCCACCGCCACCGACAACCCGGTGATCACCAGGTTGTAGTAGATCTTGCGTGCGGGCTCGTGGAACGCCCAGTCATAGGCGAAGTTCATCAACGACCCATCGAGTGAATCGAACAGTGACATCCCGGCACTGAACAGGATGGGTAGCACCAAGATCGCGTACCAGGGCAGCCCGGTCACCGCGGCCCCGCCGGCGATCACCAGCAGTGACACCTCGGTCACCGTGTCGAAGCCCAACCCGAACAACAGGCCCACCGGATACATCTGCCAGGGCTTGCGGATCGCCGCCATCAATGGCCCGAAGAGCCGGTTCAGCCCGCCGCGATTAGACAGCTCGCGCTCCAACGCCGCCTCATCGACCTCGCCGCCGCGCATCCGCTGGGCAATCCGGTAGATCCCGATCAGTGACACCAGGTTGAGCAACCCGATCAGCAATAGGAACGTTCCGGACACCGCCGTCCCAAACACGCCCGTCCACTGCTGCAGTGACGAGCTTTCATCGGAAACATTGGCCGCCAACGTCTTAACGCCGAGCGCCAGCAGCCCGACCATGATGAACACGATCGACGAGTGCCCCAGCGAGAACCAGAAACCCACCGACATCGGGCGCCTGCCATCGGCAACCAGCTTGCGGGTCGTGTTGTCGATGGCCGCGATGTGGTCGGCGTCAAAGGCATGCCGCATACCCAGCGTGTAGGCCGTGACTCCCAGCCCCACCCCGAACACGCTGCCCTGCACAGTGAAATGAGCGGGCGCGACGAGAAAGAGCAGCATGCCCCAGCCCAGGACGTGCAGTGCGCCCACCGCGACGCTCATTCCGATGACGCTGCGCCTTTGACCCTCGTCCAAACGACGCCACGCGGTGAGAATCTGCACGTCTGCGAGCCTAGACGACCTGCTTACCCATCCGCTCGCGCAATCGCATGTCCCAGATGAGCACGGAGTAGGACAACGTCCACAGCTGCGCGGGCAGCATCCGATCGGCGATCCGCAGCGCGCTTAGCAGCGCGTCGAACCGGCGCTGGTCCCGATCCGACCACGGAACCTGCAACAACTCCCGGAACTGCGGCGGCAGAAACCCTTTGGTGGCAAACAGATTGAACCTCCCCGCCGCTCGCAGCGGCCAGGGCAGCATCTTGAACGACGCGACACCCAGCAGATGCTCGCGCACCGGCGCGTCGATCCGCAGCCCGTCGAGGGAACGTTTCCAGTAGTCGTTGAACGCATCCCGATCCGGCGGCCACTGCTCGGGCCGCACCTGCAAGGCCGTGCCGATTCGCGCTCCGTCGCGGTAGATCTCGTCGGCCGTCTCGTCATCGAGGGGACCGTGCAGTGACTCGTAGGCCTGCACGTAGTACTGGTACAGACACGCGGCCACCCACAGCTGCAGATCAGGATCGAAGGCGTTGTATCTCACCGGGCTTGTAGACGTCGAGCGCACCCGACGGTGCACCGCGTCGACACCGCGCTTCATCACCGCGCGATCGTGCTGGCTGCCCATCGTCGCGACGGCCAGAAACATCCCGGTGGTCCGGGCTCGTTTGAACGGATGCTTGTAGACATTGCCGCTGTCGACAGGGCTCTCCAGCACTCCGTATCCGACACCGGGGTGTGAAAGCTGCATGATCACGTTCGAGGCAGGCAACAGCAGCGACGCGGGATTCACCAGGTCCACAAGCCTGGCAGGCGAGTGCTTCATTGCACAGCAAATTCTATAGGGTGTTTGCGTGTCGCGCCGAGGATTTCGCGCCGCGGGTATAGCCCTCGGTTACGCCCTGGACCTGCGCTTTGGCGACCCACGGCGGTTTCACCCGGTCGCCGGTTTCGGGCAGGCCGCTGCTGCGCTGGAGTCGTACACCTACCGGGACACCAAGCTCGCCGGGGCGGCCCACACCACCGCACTGTTGACCGCTGTCACCGCCGCCGGGTGGGCCGCCGAACGTGCGGCACGCCGCTCCGCGACGGCCACCGTCGTCGTGACGGCCGTCGCGACCTGGGCCACGCTCGGCGGAACCTCGCTGGTTGGAGTCGGCGCCCGGATGTCGGACCACCTGTATGACAACGACATCGACGACGCACGCGCGCTGCTGCCATCTCTGTGCGGCCGGGACCCGAGCCTGCTCGACGTCGACGGCATCGCCCGCGCCACCGTGGAATCTTTGGCCGAGAACACTTCCGACGCCCACACCGGTCCACTGGTATGGGCGGCGCTCGCCGGAGTGCCCGGTGCGCTGGCCTACCGCGCGGCCAACACCCTGGACGCCATGATCGGCCACAAGTCGGCCCGGTACCTGCGATTCGGCTGGGCGGCAGCACGGTTGGACGACGTGCTCAACCTGCTTCCGGCCAGGGTCACCGCGCTGGCCACGGCGCTCGCGGCTCCCTTCCTTGGGGGCTCAGCCGTCGCGTCGCTGCGTGTCTGCCTGCGCGACGGGCATCGCCACCCCAGTCCCAACGCCGGCGTGGCTGAGGCGGCCTTCGCCGGGGCCCTCGGCGTGCGTCTGGGCGGCCCGGTTCGGTATCCGTACGGCGAGGAGGTCCGTCCCACCTTGGGCCGTGGCGGCGCACCCAGGGTGGGTGATGTGTATGAGGCAGCTCGGCTTTCGCGTGCCGTCCAGCACGTGACGGCCGTTATCGCGGTGCTCGCTGCGCTGCGTCAGCGCCGTCCGTAACGGTCGGCCAACCGCTCCTCGGCAGTCTTCGGTACCCCGGGTTTCGCCGCTTTCACGGCAGCGGCCGCGGCGCGGCGCTGCCTGATTTCGGAGAACACGAAGTACCCCAAGCCGATTGGCGCCAGAATCCCGAACGCGATCCACTGGATGCCGTATGAGAGGAACGGCCCGGCGTCCAGCTGCGGCAGCGGGATCGCCCCCAACCCGCCCGGCTGATTCTCCGAGAGCTGTAGATACGGCTCGGCAAGCGGAGTCTTCAGTAGCGTCGCGACCTGCCCGGGAACGATCGAATACACCTGGTATTCACCGTTTTCCAGGAATGGTGCCTTCTCCGACTGCTGTTCGGATTCCCGCAGCCGCGCGTTGATCGTGACCTGCCCGGTGGGCGCAGGGGGTACTGGCGGCGCACTGGTGCCCTGCTCGGGACGCACATAGCCGCGATCCACCAGAATCGCGGGACCACCGTCGACCTGGAAGACCGTCAGCGCTTCATAGGCCGGCTTGGCGTCGATTACGCGCAGCCGGGCCAGCACCTGGCGATCCGGCAGATAGTGGCCCGTTGCCGTCACACGGCGCCATTCGGAATCCTCGGGCATCGAATGATCAGGCCGTAGCTCATCTTTCAGCGGCACCGGGTCGGCGCTCACCGAATGGGCGATGCGGCTGTTCTCCCGTGAAGTCTTGGTGTTCTTGCCCAGCTGCCAGGGAGCCAGCACCGTGAAACACAGGTATGCGAAGGCGACGACGACCAGCGCCAGGG
The DNA here is from genome assembly GCF_016767715.1 of Mycobacteroides chelonae. Taxonomy (NCBI): domain Bacteria; kingdom Bacillati; phylum Actinomycetota; class Actinomycetes; order Mycobacteriales; family Mycobacteriaceae; genus Mycobacteroides; species Mycobacteroides chelonae. The sequence goes on from NZ_CP050145.1 coordinate 1,919,946, forward strand.
CAATCCAACCCGGGCGCAGCAGGAACGCGAGCCGTCGCATCAGCTGCTCTCTCGCTCCGCGAGTGTCTGGTCGACCCACTCGTGCAGGCCGGGCATCGCGGCCTCGATGACAGACAGCACATCCACGAAATCGTCGCGGCCGCCGTAATACGGGTCCTCGACATCCATGGCCGCCCGGCTGGCCCGCGGATCGAAGGACCGCAGCAGCCGCACTCGCTCGGGGTCGGCTCCCAGGTGCAGCAGCATCCTGGAGTGGTTGCGTGCCAGGGCGATGATGAGATCGGCGCTCAAATGATCGTCGTCTACCTGGGCCGCGCGGTGATCCGTCGGATAGCCGTATTCGGCCAGCACACTGGTCGCGCGTTCGTCGGCGGGCTGTCCGGCATGCCAGTCCCCGGTACCGGCGCTGCTGACACGGACCCGATCGCCCAGGCCGCGTTCGGCGAGCTGATGCGCCAGCATCTTTTCGGCGATGGGGGAGCGGCAGATGTTGCCGGTGCACACGAAGGTGACGTGCAGCTCAGACATGAAGCTCCTCGCGCAACTCCTGCGGGGTACCGACGCGCCCGATGATCCATTCGGCAAGTTCGCCGGGAGCGCCGTCGAAATCCGTTGCTCCATAACCCCAGTCGACGACGACGGTGCCGATGCCGTGGGCGGCCGCGCCCTCCACATCGTGCACCCGATCGCCGACCATCACCACGCCGGTCGCCGGAATCTGATCCAGCTGGGACAGCGCGTGCGCGATCACATCGGCCTTGCTGGACCGCACACCGTCCGGGCTCGCACCCGCGATCACCTGGAAAAACTCGGCAAGCCCGAAATGCTCCAGGATGCGTGCCGCGATCGGCTCGGACTTAGATGTAGCCACCACCATGGGCACCCCGGCATTGCGTAGCCCGGTCAGTACGTCGTGGATGCCGTCGAACATCTCATTGACGGCCCATCCACGTTCGCCGTAGTCGGCGCGGTAGGCCGCAATCGCATCGTCGGCACGGTCGCCGAGGCCCATCGAGCCGAGGGTGATGTGCATGGGCGGTCCCACCACTCGCGACGCGATATCGCCGGTGGGTTCGGGGGCGCCGACATGGCTGAGCGCGTGACGGAAACTGGAGACGATCCCCGGTGCAGAATCGGTCAAGGTGCCGTCGAGATCGAAGATCACCAGCATCGGAGGAGCCACCCCCCTACATTAGTGTCGAGACATGACTGGGCCGCGAAAGGGAGTGCGCTACCACGGCGACCAGGCGCTGACACCCGGCGTCCTGGACTTCGCTGTGAACGTGCGCGCTGTTGCGCCGCCGCGGTGGCTGCGCGACCGTCTCGCATCCCGGCTCGATGACCTGGGCGGTTACCCGCGCCGGGCCGATGAGGAGCGCGCCATCGCGGCGATCGCCGAACGACATGGCCGAACAGTCGACGAGGTGTTGCTGCTGGCCGGCGCCGCCGAGGGCTTCGCGATGCTGCCTCGGTTGAACCCGCGACGGGCCGCGGTGTTCGCGCCGGGCTTCACCGAACCGGAAGCAGTCCTTGCCGAGGCAGGGGTCCCCATCGACCACGTGGTGTTGCCGCCACCCTTCGCTCTCGGGCCTCATCATGTCCCCGGCGAGGCCGACCTGGTGGTCATCGGGAACCCCACCAACCCGACCTCGGTGCTGCACCGCCGGGCGGATCTGCTCGCGCTGGGTGGCCCTGGGCGAATCCTGGTGGTCGACGAGGCCTTCATGGATGCGGTGCCGGGTGAGCCGGAGTCGCTGGCCGGACACCGACTGCCCGGGCTTGTCGTGCTGCGCAGCCTCACCAAGACGTGGTCGCTCGCGGGATTGCGCGCCGGCTACGCCGTCGGTGATCCCGAGGTGCTGGGCAGGCTCGCGCATGGCCGTGCGCATTGGCCCTTGGGCACACTGCAACTCGAAGCCCTCTTCGCCTGCAATACCCCGGAAGCGATTGCACACGCCGCGCAGGACACGCAGCGTCTTGTCGAGACGCGCCGTGAGCAGGCGGACGCGCTGCGCGGCCTGGGACTGACGGTCGCCGATGGATCCGCACCGTTCCTACTGGTGGCCGTGCCCGATGCGGAATTGATGCGAAAAGGGCTGGCGGTCAATAACATCGCTGTCCGCCGCTGCGACACCTTCGTGGGGCTCGACGGAGACTATCTGCGGGTGGCGGTGCGATCCGAATGGCCGGAGCTGGTGCAAGCGATGAAGGAGATTCTGTAGTGGGTGTGCGGCTCGCGGACATCATCGGCGTGCTCGATGCGGCGTATCCGCCCGCGCTCGCCGAATCCTGGGATTCGGTGGGTTTGGTCTGTGGTGATCCAGACCAGCAGATCGACGCGGTAACCGTCGCTGTTGATGCGACGGCATCGGTGCTCGACGAAATGGACAACACCGGTTCACATCTGCTGTTGGCACACCATCCGCTGCTACTGCGCGGTGTCGACACGGTGGCAGCCAGCACCCCCAAGGGTGCGTTGATTCATCGTCTCATCCGTTCCGGCGGTGCCTTGTTCACCGCGCACACCAACGCCGATTCGGCGAGCCCCGGTGTGTCCGACGCGCTGGCCGAAGCCCTTGGGCTGACGGTGACTTCGGTGCTGGCCCCGCAGTTCGCCGACTACGACAAATGGGTGGTGTTCGTGCCCACCGAGTCGGTAGATACGGTGCGCCGTGCCATGTTCGACGCGGGTGCCGGGCATATCGGCGCCTACTCCGACTGCTCCTGGCGCGTCACCGGCACCGGCCAGTTCCGGCCGCTTGAGGGTTCGGACCCCACTATCGGTGCGCATGGCGTCGTGGAGCAGGTTGTCGAGGACAGAGTGGAAATGGTGGCCCCGTCCCGGCTGCGCTGTGCCTTGTTCGCGGCTATCCACGCCGCACACCCCTACGAGGTGCCGGCTATCGACGTATTGCCCATGGCACCGGCCCCGGCGGGCACCGGTTTGGGACGCGTGGGTGTGCTTGCTGAACCAGAATCCTTACGTGACTTTGCATCCCGAGTAGGTGCCGCGCTGCCGGAAACTGTGTGGGGAACCCGCGCCGCCGGCGATCCGGACGCGTTGATCAAGACCGTCGCTGTCTGTGGTGGCGCCGGCGACTCGTTACTGAGCGCCGCCATCGGAGCCGGGGTCGACGCGTACGTCACGGCGGATCTGCGGCACCATCCCGCAGATGAGCACGCACGGGCAAGTAGCGTTGCACTCGTTGACGTGGCGCATTGGGCCAGTGAATTTCCGTGGTGCGCCCAGGCGGCGCGGGTGCTCGACACGGAGTTCGGGAAGAAGTTGACGACCAAGATCTCACCGATACGCACCGACCCGTGGACATTAGGAGTCAAGGCATGAAAGCCAATCCGGCACAACAACGTCTACTGGTAGACCTGGCATCGGTGGATGCCGAATTGACGCGCATCGCGCATCGGCGGGCCAATCCTCCGGAACGGCAGGAACACGGCGAGCTACAGGCACAACAGCGGACCATCCTCGACGAGGTGGGCGCGCTCGGCATCGCCTTGGAGGACCTGGACGTACAGGTGGCCAAGCTGGACGCCGAAGTCACCGCTGTCCGTCAGCGGGAGGACCGTGACCGCTCGCTGTTGGCCTCAGCCAGCGTGAACCCGAAGGAACTCACCGATATTCAGCACGAGCTCGACACCCTTGAGCGTCGTCAATCCAGCCTGGAGGACTCGGAGCTGGAATTGATGGAGCGCCGTGAGGAGCTGCAGGCCCAACAGGCCTCGGCGCAGGCCAACGCCGACAAGCTCGCGGAGAGGGTGGCGGAGATCGAACGGATCCAGCGTGCGGTTGCCATCGACACCGACGCCGAGGAGAACCAGATTAGGCAGCGTCGTGACGGGCTGTCGTCCTCTATCGACGGACCGCTGCTGGAAACCTATGAACGGCAGCGCCGTTCGGGGGGTGCGGGAGCGGGTCTGTTGCAAGGCAACAAGTGCGGCGCGTGCCGTATCGAGTTGGACCGCGGTGAGCTGGCCCGAATCTCCGCCGCCGATGTCGACGAGGTCCTGCGGTGCTCCGAGTGCAGCGCGATCCTGGTGCGCCCGTGAGAGTTCTCGTCGAAGCTGACGGTGGTTCGCGCGGTAACCCCGGATTGGCCGGATATGGCGCAGTGGTGTTCGCACCCGATCACGAGACGGTGTTGGGGGAGGCCTGCGAGGCGATCGGGCACGCCACCAACAACGTGGCCGAATATCGCGGTCTGATAGCGGGATTGGCGGAGGCAGCACGCCTGGGCGCCACCGAAGTCAGCGTCTCCATGGACTCCAAACTTGTCGTCGAGCAGATGTCGGGCCGCTGGAAGGTCAAGCACCCCGACCTGATCACGCTGTATCAGCAGGCCGTCACCGCCGCGATGCAGTTCGAATCCGTCAGCTACCGGTGGATACCCCGGGAACGCAACAAGCATGCCGACCGGCTGGCCAACGAGGCGATGGACCGCGCGAGCGGCATCGAGCCCAAAGCGCCGAAGAAGCCGAAGGAACCCAAGGAGTCCAACGAAACCAAGGCTGCCGATGCCGCGCCGGGCTGGACGGGTGCGCGCGGCAAGCCCACTCGAATGCTGTTGCTGCGCCATGGCCAGACCGAACTGTCGGTGCAGCGCCGCTACTCGGGGCGCGGAAATCCCGAGTTGACCGCGCTGGGGCGTGAGCAGGCCGCGAACGCGGCGCGCTACCTCGCGAGCCGCGGCGGCATCGCCGCCGTTGTCAGCTCCCCGCTGGGTCGCGCCAAGGAGACCGCTGCCGCGGCTGCCGACGCGCTGGGAGTTCCGTTGACCGTCGATGACGATCTGATCGAGACCGACTTCGGCAAGTGGGAGGGTTTGACGTTCTCGGAGGCCTCCGAGCGCGATCCGGAGCTGCACGCGCAGTGGCTCAGCGACACGTCGGTGACTCCGCCGGAAGGGGAGAGCTTCGACACCGTGCATCATCGAGTACGTCGTGCACGCAATCGGATCATCGCCGAGTACGGCGGCGCAACGGTCTTGGTGGTCTCTCATGTCACGCCGATCAAGACGCTGCTGCGTCTGGCGCTGGACGCCGGACCGAGCCTGCTGTATCGGCTACACCTTGATCTGGCATCGCTGAGCATCGCCGAGTTCTATTCAGATGGGCCGGCTTCGGTGCGACTCGTCAACGAGACCTCATACCTGACTTAGGCTGTCGCCATGGCTTCTCGTGATCACGGTGATCCGGGCGATGCGCCCACCATTGCCCCGCCCCTGGAAGACGTCGCCAACCCGGCCCGGCCCTCGGCCGCCGAGGAGGCCAGAACGGTCGCGGCGTCTACGAACACTGCGACGCTGGCCAGTTTGTCTGCCGACGGTGACCCGTGGGCCTCGTTGGTCACCTATGGGCTGCTGGGCGGAGCACCCGTGCTCTGCGTATCGCAGATGGCCGAACACGGACGCAACCTGATACGTGATGCCAGGGCCAGCCTGTCCATCGTGGCGCCCAACGCGCCCGAGGATCCGTTGGCCAACACCCGGATCACCCTCGCCGGGAAGGTGCGGCGGCCCGGCGCCGAGGAGTTGTCCGCGGCCCGCGAGGCGCATATCGCGGCAGTGCCCGCGGCGCGGTACTACATCGACTACAGCGATTTCGCCGTCTGGATTCTGGATGTCGAACGCGTGCGCTGGGTGGGCGGTTACGGCCGCATGGACTCGGCCAGCGGCGCCGATTACGACGCGGCCGCACCCGATCCGGTGTCGACGAAGGCAGCCGGCGCCGTCAGCCACCTCAACGACGACCACGGGCAGGCGCTGCTCGCGATGGCACAACGACTGGGTGGATACCCGGACGCCACGGAGGCTCGTTGTGAGGGAGCCGACCGGTACGGGTTGGACATCCGGGTGAACACACCGCGCGGTTGGTCCGTGACCCGAGTCGGCTACGTCAACCCCATCAACTCGCTGAACGAACTCCGGGGTGCGACCGTGCAACTGGCGCGGCTCTCGGCCCCGGGCGCATAGCGCGCGGAGGCTTCGATGTCCACCAATCAGCAAGATTGTGGATAACTCGCACTGCGGTCGAATGGCTGTGGATAACAACAGAAGCGACGTGTATCGAACTGATGTTCGACTACCGTTGTTGATGTGCCTCAGAGTGATCCGGCCGTGCGCGCGGCGTGGCTCGTCGAACGAATCGCCGAGCTAGAGCGGGTGAAAGCCGCCGCTGCCGCGGAACAGGCCTACGCGGCAGTCCTGCTCGACCGAGCTCGGCGCGAGGACGAGGCCGCTACCGGGGTGCCACGGCGACGCCAAGGCGTGGGCGTCGCCACCGAAATCGCCTTGGCGCGCCAAGATTCACCGGCCCGCGGCGGTCGTCATCTCGGTTTCGCGAAGGCGCTCGTGAACGAAATGCCCCACACGCTTGCGGCGTTGGAGTGCGGAGCGCTGAATGAATGGCGCGCGACCATTCTGGTGCGCGAGACCGCGTACCTTGCCGTCGAAGATCGGCAGAAGATCGACGTCGAGATGTGCGCGGACTCGTCCCGGCTGCGGGGGATGGGCGATGCCCGCCTGACCGCGGAGGCGAAACGTCTGGCGTACCGACTCGATGCGGAGGCCGTGGTGCGCCGCGCGCGCCGGGCCGAGAACGAACGCCGGGTATCCATCCGACCGGCTCCTGACACCATGACGTACCTGACGGCGCTGCTCCCGGTGAAACAGGGTGTGGCGGTCTATGCGGCTCTCAAACGTGCCGCTGACGCATCGATGGATCCTGTTCGTGGCCAAGGGCAGATCATGGCAGACACCTTGGTGGAACGAGTGACTGGTGTGCCGTCGGCCGAGGCGGTTCCCGTGGGCGTGAACATCACGATCTCCGATGAGGCGCTGCTGGGCGGCGGTGCCGAGCCCGCGACGATCGCGGGTCATGGGCCCATCCCGGCCGCTGTAGCGCGCCGGCTCATATCGGATGCGGTCAGCGCCGGTGCGAAGGTTCGCGCACGACGGCTGTACCGGCACTGCGGCACAGGCGCGCTGCCGAGTCGCGAAGCCGTTTGTTCCCCAAGGCGCTGGCGGAGCTGATCGATCTGCGCGATCAGACCTGCCGGACGCCGTACTGCGATGCCCCGATTCGGCACCACGACCATGTTGTGGGCAGTGCTCGGGGTGGGGCTACCTCATTCGTGAACGGTCAAGGCCTCTGCGAGCGTTGCAATTACGTGAAGGAGTCCCCGGGATGGAGACATACTGTCGCGATCACGACTCCGACGGGATCGGTCTATCACTCGACCGCCCCGCCGCTGCCGTGAGTAAAAACGGCCACAAGGCGAGAACAAAGATGCCGACTACGGCGACCGGCGCAATGAACGGCAGCCAGGAGGAGTGTCCCGCCGGTATGGCTGCTGCGAGCAATGCCACGCAGCCGAAGAGCAGTGCGGTAAGGATCTGAGACGGCCATCGCCGGGTATACGCGGCCGATAGGCATATCACGGCGGCCAGACCGCAGAGCATCGCAACTACCGGGGAGACATCAGTGCGCGCCAAGACTCCGATGACCAGTAGCACGGCCACGGCCACACCCGCTTTCACCGGCGTCGTCCCACTCGCGGGCGCCGCGGCAGCATGTGCATGGCGTGGTTGAGTCCGGAGTCGTGGCTCCAGCCGACCACGTCGACTCCCGTGACGGCGATATTGCGGTACATCCGTGAGCGTTCCAACCGCCACCAGCGGGCGACGATCGGATCAGGTTCTTCACGAAAGGGGGAGTGGTCGAGCACGTCGACGACCAGGACCGGGTGCCCGCGCCGTCGAAGGTCGGTCAGTGCCAGCCCGAAATCGGCGTTCAGCAGGGTGGAAAATGCCACCACGATCGCGTTGGGTGGCACGGCGGCGCGCGGGGCAAGTGCACTGGTGCTGTGCGCATGCCACTCTCCGGCATCGAGAATGGCGTCAAGCAGGCGATAGAACTGATGGCGACCGATATCGGGGGTAAGCCATCGCGGGGCACTGCCCAGCAAGACCACGCCCGCCCGGTCGCCGCGCTGCAACACCGATTGCACCAGCTGGGCGGCGCCGCGTGCGGACCGCTCCGTCGCCACCGTCGCCGGGCCCGAGGGTTGAGGGTAGGTGTCAATCAGAACGACTACGTCGGCGGCTCGATCGGTGAGTCGGTCGGTGACGTGCAACTGGCCCCGCCGCGCACTGACCCGCCAATTGACCGTGCGCAGTGAGTCACCCGGGACATACTCGCGAATATCGGCGTACTCGACGCCGGGGCCGTGATGACGCGTGAGATGCGTGCCGATGAGGTCCGGAAGGTCGGCGGGCGGCAGCGTGATGTCCTGCGGATCTGCCAAGGGATATACCCGCAGCTCGGCCACGGGCAGAGTCACCGGAGCCCCGACCCACAGCCCGGAAACCGAGAGCGTCTGAACCTCAACCGCAAGGGTGTACCGGCCCCAGCGTTGCGCCGACACACGCATCGTCACCTGGCTGGGCGTTGTCGCCTTATCCACCTCGATCTGTAGACCGTCGACCGGCACCGCGCGCAGCCGACGCACCACCGCCGGTTCGGCAGCCCCCGCCGACGCGGTGATTGTCACCGTCTCAGACTCCAAGCACCGTAACGTTTCTGACTCGTCGCGGACCCATACCCGCGCGGGTACGGGCAGTTTGGCTGCGCCGACGAGCACACCGATGAGCGGCGCCGCGAAAACGGCCAGCTGCCACCTGCCCGTCACCATCGCCAGCGTCAACGCGATGCCGGCGCATGCCGCCAGCACCGACACCAACGGAGATGCGCGCCAACTGGTCATCCCGACGCTCGCGGTACCGGTAGCCGGTGCAGCAGCTCGTCGACCACATGTGCACCGGTGATGCGGCGCACCCACATCTCGGGGCGCAGACTGATCCGGTGCGCCACCGCGGGCACCGCAAGCGCCTTGACGTCCTCAGGTATCACAAAGTCGCGGCCCAGCAGCATGGCGCGGGCCCGCGACATCTGCACCAGATCCAGCTCGGCGCGCGGACTGGCGCCCACCTCGACATGTGAGTGCGTGCGCGTCGCGGCGGCCAGCGCGACAATGTAACGAAGCACGTCCGGATGCACCGAAACGTGCTCCACGGCTTCCCGCATCATGACAAGGTCTTCGGCGGCGATCACCTGTGAGACCGTCGGCTGTGCCGATCCCCGGCTCAATCGACGCTGCAGCATCTCAATCTCGAGATCCTCGCTGAGGTATCCCAATTGCAGCCGGATCGCGAATCGGTCCAGCTGCGCCTCGGGCAGCGGATAGGTTCCCTCGTACTCGATGGGATTGTCCGTTGCCAGCACCACGAAAGGTGCTGGCAGTCGGCGAGTTTCACCGTCGATGCTGACCTGACCCTCCGCCATGGCCTCCAACAGTGCCGATTGCGTCTTCGGTGGGGTTCGGTTGATCTCGTCCGCCAGCAGGAGATTCGTGAAGATCGGTCCGGTCCGAAACTCGAACCGCCCGGATGACATGTCGTAGATCGTGGAGCCCAGCAGATCCGCAGGCAGCAGATCGGGAGTGAATTGCACCCGGGCGAATTCGAGTCCCAGCGCGGCCGCGAACGACCGGGCGATCAGCGTCTTGCCCAGGCCCGGCAGATCTTCGATGAGGACATGCCCGCGCGCGAGGATTGTCAGCAGAATCAGTTGCAACGCATCGCGTTTCCCGACTACCATCCGCTCGATCTCGGTCAGCACCGCATCCGCGTGCTGGGTCGCGACGGAAACCGGAAGTGTCGTCACATCTGCTCCAAGCGTTCGAGTATCGATTGCAATACCGCACGGCCGGGGGCGGGCTCGGCGCGGTCAACATGCGAGGCGCCGTTCGGATCGACCCAACGCCACAACTCGGGGCCAAACGTCACGCGGCCGGTCTCGGCAAGTGCGGCGCGATCTTTCGACTGTCGATGACCCGCCGCCATCGCGAAGTCGGCCGCGATCAACGGGCGCAGGTGCCGATCCCAGTCGCCGCGGGTCCGCTCGGCCCAGCTGATCCTCGCCTCGGCCCGTGCTAGCCATCGGTACAAGGTCTCGTCGGCCGCAAGACTGGCCGAAGGCAACGGCTTAGGCCCAGGCGCACTGTGCAGCTGCCTCCACAGCAGATAGAGAGCGACGGCAACCACCGCGCCGGTGATCGCAAGAGTGTGCGCGCGCAGTGGGCTGGCAGCCACACAGGCCTCGGCCACGATCACCATCAGCAGTACAGCGGTCGCGAGCCACTTCATGGCCTACTCCGCAGGTCGTCCAACACGGTCTGCAGCCATCGCACCGCGGATTCACGATCGGTCTGCGTCATCCGGTGCGGGCTGAATCGGGCCTCCGAAAAGAGCGAGACAAGCTGAGTGCCGGCCTGCGATTGCAGGGCACCAAGATGGACCGCTCGCTGCAGGACTTCTGACGGGGTATCCGAGGCAAGGGGTGCTGCCTCGGGCGCGGCGGTGAGCCCCTGCTCCATGGCCGCGTAGCAGGCGATGATGGATGCGCGCGGATCGCGCCCCGGTTCGGCCACCTCGGCGAGACCGAGTTCAACGAGGTGGGCCAGGGATCCCGGTGTGGCATCGGCGGCCGCGGATTTCCCGGGAGGATCGCCGTCGGCATCCACGGTGTCCGGGTCATTGCGTCGCAATACGAAAACCATGACAGCGATACCGATCAAGACCACGCCCAGGATCACCATGGGCATTCCGGGCTCGTCCCGTTCCGGCACATCACCGGGTGCCTTGCGCGTCGGGGCGTCCGCGGGCCGGCTTGGCGCGGAAGTGCCGGGAACGGATTCGCGCACCGGAGGATTACCGGTCGGCCTGCTCAGATAGAGGGACATCCACACCGCACCCACCAAGACAAGCGCACTGGCGGCCGCAATGAGGGCCTCGCGCCGAGTCAAACCTCGAAACCGTAAATACGACGGGCTCTCGGTCGGCACCGGCATGCCGGTGCGGCGCCTGCGCAGGCTCAACAAGATAAGTATGGCTGCGACACCACATAACAAGAGCTGCAACGCTATTGAGTGTGGCTCATCGCGAGGTTCCTCGGGCCGGGGGAGCACCTTCGTGTCCGGCGGCAGGTAGCTGCGCAGTGCGACAACCGATAGCGCGACCAGGACGATGAGCCCGCTCGCTCGCAAGAACAGTCTGTTGTCACTGTTCATGCCTCATCGTCACATGTAGAGGGTCGTTCGCGTCAGCAGACGGTCACGAATTGGTGCCCTCGGGAATGAGGTTCGTAATGCAGAAGGGGTGACCGGCCGGGTCGATCAGCACCCGCCATCCGCCCGGATTCGGCTGGGTTTCGGCCTTGGTCGCGCCGAGCCCCAGAATGCGTGCCTCTTCGGCATCCAGATCTGCTGCCGCCAGTTCGAGATGCAGTTGTTTCGGGACAGCCCCGGCCGGCCAGTCCGGCACGCGATGGTCTGCCACGCGCTGAAAGGTCAACAGCACGGCGGCGCCCTTCACCGCGACGAACTCGTCGCTTTCGAACAGGATCTCCAGGTCGAGGACCTGCTGGTAGAACCGGGCCAGCGCCGCCGGATCTGTGCAGTCGATCGATATCGCGCCCAGTCGAGCCGTTGTCGTCATGGTGATGAGCTTGTCACGAGTACGATGACCGCGCGGACGAGTTGGCCGGGCGGCCGCGAGCCACGGGAGAAATCCCGCGGCCCGAGGAAAGTCCGGACTTCACAGAGCAGGGTGATTGCTAACGGCAATCCGAGGTGACTCGCGGGACAGTGCCACAGAAAACAGACCGCCACCCGCAAGGGTGGTAAGGGTGAAACGGTGCGGTAAGAGCGCACCAGCGGACCGGGTGACCGGTTCGGCTCGGTAAACCCCACCCGAAGCAAGGCCAAAAGGTTGTGCTTGCACAGCTGCGGAAGTGTTCGAGGGCTGCTCGCCCGAGCTTCCGGGTAGGCCGCTTGAGGTACCCGGCGACGGTGTGCCCAGATGGATGGTCGCCGCTGCGCGGCCGCGGCTAGCCCGCGGCTGTGCGGAACAGGATCCGGCTTACAGGCCAACTCGCCCGCCTCTTAGCCTGGATTACTCTGGCGTGGTGACGTTGAAGCGGCTGGTTGCCCGCGACCTCGGCTTCGACGGCATTCGTGCCGAGTTCGCGCTCCCCGCCGAATTCGGCCCCGGCGCGCAGCGCGACGCCGCCCAGGCCGTCGACCGTCACCACACCGAGCGCATCGACCGCACCGATCTGGAGCTGGTCACCATCGACCCACCCGGAGCGCGCGATCTGGATCAGGCCCTGCACCTGGAACGCACCGCCGACGGATATCTCCTGCATTACGCCATCGCCGATGTGGCCGCGCAGATCGAGCTCGGCAGCGCGCTGGACATCGAGGCGCGACAGCGCGGCGAGACCATCTACCTGCCGGATGGCTCGGTGCCGCTGCACCCGTTGGTGTTCTCCGAAGGCTCGGCGAGCCTGCTACCCAACGAGATTCGGCCTGCCGCCTTGTGGCGCATCGAAACCGATGCCGCTGCCAATCCGGTCAGCTGGAGCGTCCAACGCGCCCTGGTGAAATCCGTGCGACAGCTGACCTACCGGGAGGCCCAGGACGCGGCCGACGCCGGCAATCCGCACCCCTCGATTGCCCTGCTCCCTGAGTTCGGCCGTAAGAGAAGAGACCTCGGTCTCGCGCGGGGTGCCATCGAGCTGAATCTGCCCGCGCAGGAAGTGGTGCGCGGCCCCAGCGGCGACTGGGAGCTGGCGATCGAGGCGCGCACCGACACCGATGGCTGGAACGCGCAGATATCGCTGCTCACCGGGATCTGCGCGGCGCAGATCATGCTCGACGGCGGCATCGGCATGCTGCGTACGCTGCCGCCCGCAGACGGCGACGTACGCCGGTGGATGCGTCGCACCGCCGAGGCGCTGGGGCTGCCCTGGACAAACGACACCCCGATCGGGGCCCAGCTGGCCGCACTCGATCCCTGTGCCACAACAACATTGGCGATGATGACACAGGCCACCACGCTCCTGCGGGGCGCTTCCTATCTGGTGTTCGACGGAAACCGGCCGGACGATCAGGCCGCGGGACATGCGGGCATCGCTGCCCCCTACGCGCACGTGACCGCACCGCTGCGACGGCTGGGGGACCGGTTCGTCACCGAAATCTGCCTGGCACTGTCGGCCGACTCGCCGGTGCCGCAGTGGGCGCGCGACGCTCTGTCGGATGTCAGATCATCGCTGCTGACCTCGAATACGCTGGCCAACAAGGTGGAACAGGCGTGCGTGGATCTCACCGAGGCCACCGTGCTTGCCCCGCAGAAGGGGCAGACCTTCGATTCGGCGGTGCTACGAGGTGCCGAAAAGAAACGATTCGCAGAGGTCTTCGTGACCGATCCGCCCATCCTCGCCCGCTGCCAGGGAGATCCGCCCGAGGGGCAGCGCGCGAAACTCACCCTGCGTGAAGCAGATCCGGACACCCGGACCGTGCTGTTCGGCTTCCCGGCAGAGGGCAGCTGATCACTTTTTGTGACGCACGGCCTTGCGGAGTGCCTTGAGCGTTGCCTCCACCTGATGGCGTGCGGTCTCGGCGGCATCGTGCTCGCGCTGGTACAGCACCCCGTAAGTGAAGGTGTCCTCGCCGGCGGCGTGCGCCTCGTTGGCCTGCGTGGCGAGATAGGCGCGACTCACCGTGCTGTCCTGATGCTCACCCAGTAGTTCCTGAATATCCTTGGCCGCCTGGGAGACTCGCTTGGCGCCCTCTGCGCTGGCCACATAGCGCAACCGTTTGGCCGACTTGCGGATGCGATGGAGGGCCTCGTCGCGGTACTCGCCCTCGGCGCGCGCGGCCGCCCGCGCCGCTCGGCGCACCTTGCGGTACGCGGCATCGAGCGTTCCGCCCTCGTCCGAGTGATGAGTGTCTGATGCCGGTCCGGCGGAGGTGACCAACGCGTCCAGGGAATCGAGCAGCCGGAAGTAGCGATGACTGCGCATCGCCGCCAACGACCGGCGCAACCCGTTGTCGTAGTTATGCCTGGCGGCGTCTACCAATCGTTCGTGTACCGGGCCGCGGATGAGTGTTTCGGGAAGCTCGGAGAGTGCCGCGTCATATCGCTGCGCGAGTACCTCTGCGTCGCGCGCCACCCCGAGAATGTTGGCGAGCAGGCGGAGCTCATCGAGCGCCTCGGGATTAGCGTCCAGACCGAAGCGCTCGGGATTGGACTGCAGGAGGCTGCGGATGCGCCGGATGGTGACCCGCATCTGGTGCACCGAATCGTCGGTGTCCACCCGTACCGCACGGTCCCAGCCGAGCAGCTGATCCAGTTGTTCGAGCAGTGCGCGCTGGATCGAGTCCGTGCCCTTCCGCTCCCGTTTGGGCACGTCAAGAACGCGAGCCAACTTTGATCCGTGCCCGGCAGGGGCCGCCCCGGCATCCAGTAGACGTGCGGTGACCCTGTCGAACAGTGTGGAGTCGCCGAACTCCGACAGCTCGAGCTCCCATTCGCGCCAGCTCTGCTCGGAGTCTTCCTCCGCACCCGTCAGCCGCGCGGCGGTCACGTGGTCATCGCAGAATTCGGCGAGCTGCTCGCCCTGAGCACCGATCAGCTGGGAGACGGTGCGCACGGTGCTGATGCGGGCGACCGGTGCGAGCTCGTCCTCGCGCACGACCGCGAGCACGGTGTCCCGCAGCTCTTCCGGCACGGCGTCATCGCCTTCATTCAGGGGGAGACGCAGCTCTGTTCGGGTGTCCGGTCCGGCGGGCAATTTCAGATGCCATCCGGCGTCGGTGCCGCCGGTACGGCGTCGCAAGGTGATCCGGTGCTGAGCCAGCCGCTGATCGGAGGTGTCAAAGTACACAGCGTCCAAATTTTGCTGGGGCTGCAGCTCGACCCGCGCGACGGCGGAAATTCCGTCGAATGAGGGACTGATGGTCGCGTCGGTGACGTCGAACTTCCGCTCGACCTCGACGTGTTGAGATGGCATGAGAGGTGTGCCCTGACGGTCGAAGGGACGGGGTGCTCAGCGTGTGCGGGCGAGGCGAGTATGCGACACGGTGCCACATTCAGGTAAACAATGGTCACGAGTCGTCACGGGGTAATCTAAGATTCTCTTAGGGTTCTCATAAGGTCGGGGTATCAGATTTGGGAAGCGATATTCGTTTAGCACCGCGTGTGGTGCCGGGTGTCAGTGTTGCCTGGTCGGTATTGTCCCCCTTATGGGCCGCCAGTCGTGTTCACAGCTAGACCGAGGTCACCATGAAGTTACGCGTTGAGGAGTACTTGGACGGCAAAGGTGCTATCACCTTGCCAGACGGTTACACCGTCAACTACTACCTTGAGCGTGCCGTCGAACAGCTGGGCGACACATTCGCGTACCGATACCTGGACTTCAATGCGAACTCCGATGGCGAACCCAACGATCTCAACTGGACACAGCTTGGCCAGCGCTCGCAGGCCGTAGCGGCACGGCTGCAGCAAGTCACCAAGCCTGGGGATCGCGTCGCGATCCTCGCCCCTCAGGGCATCGACTATGTGATCGGTTTCTATGCCGCCATCGAGGCCGGCAACATTGCGGTCCCGTTGTTTGCTCCGGAACTTCCTGGCCACTCCGAGCGGCTCGATTCGGTGCTTACCGATGCGCAGCCGACGGTGGTGCTGACCAACAATGCCGCCGCGGAATCGGTCAGCCGATTCGTACGCGGGCTGCCTCGGGAACGGCGCCCCCGCGTGGTCGCGGTCGACAGCGTCCCCGATTCGGTGGCCGCGACCTACGTCAAGGTCACACCGGATACCGATGACATCGCATACCTGCAGTACACGTCCGGATCCACCCGGGTTCCCGCCGGTGTGGAGATCACGCACCGTGCGGTGATGACCAACGTTCTGCAGATGATCATCTCGGTCGGCCTGGATGACAGCATCCGCAGTGTCAGCTGGCTGCCCCTGTACCACGACATGGGCCTGCTGATGATCCTGTTCCCGCTGTGCGGCGGCCGGATCACGCTGATGTCCCCGGTGTCGTTCGTGCGGCGTCCCGGACGGTGGATCAAGGAACTTGCCGCTGAGGCGCACCTGGGCCGAACCTTCGCCGCCGCACCGAACTTCGCCTTCGAGCTGGCCGCCGAGCGTGGTCTGCCCAAGGACAACGAGGAACTCGATCTGAGCAACGTCGCGGGCCTGATCAACGGATCCGAGCCGGTGAGCATCTCCTCGATCCGCAAGTTCAACGACGCCTTCGGCCCCTACGGGCTGCCGCCGACGACCATCAAGCCCTCCTACGGCATGGCGGAGGCGACGCTGTTCGTTTCCACCATTCCCTCCGACGCCGAAGCGTCGGTGGTGTACCTGGACCGCAGGGAGCTGGGCAACGGGCGTGCCGTCCGGGTCGAGTCCGACGATGAGCATGCGGTTCCGCAGGTGTCCTGCGGCAAGATCTCGCGCAGCCAGTGGGCGGTGATCGTCAACCCCAATGCTGACACCGAGCTGGTCGACGGCGAGGTCGGTGAAATCTGGCTGCACGGTGACAACATCGGGCGCGGCTACTGGGGCAGGCCCAAGGAAACCGACTTCTCGTTCCGTAACAAACTGCAGGCCCGACTCGACCAAGGCAGCCATGCCACCGGCACCGAGCCCGGCGCTACCTGGTTCCGCACCGGAGACCTCGGTGTGTACCTCGACGGTGAGCTGTACATCACCGGACGGGTCAAAGACCTGGTCATCATCGATGGCCGCAACCACTATCCGCAGGACATCGAGGCCACCGTCGAGGAAGCCTCACCCGCGGTGCGACACGGTTTTGTGGCGGCGTTTTCGGCGCCCGCGAACGAGCTGCCCCCCGGCGTCGACCAGGGCAATGGCACGGGGGAGCGGTTGGTCATCGTGGCCGAGCGCGCGGCCGGCGCGGGCCGCGCGGCACCGGAGCCCATCGTCGATGCCATTCGGGCGGCTGTCTCACGGCGGCACAACCTGCCCATCGCGGACATCCAGCTGGTTCAGGCAGGCGCCATACCGCGTACCACCAGCGGAAAGCTCGCACGCCGAGCCTGCCGCCAGGAATACCTGGACAACAAACTCGGCGTGCGCGCCTAGCTTGGCGTGATCTGTCAGTAGCTGTGCTCGGGAGCGGGGAACGCCCCGCGCGCCACCTCATCGGCATACTGCTCGGCGGCCTTGCGCAATTCCGCGCCGACCTGGCCGAACTGCTTGACGAACTTGGCGGTCTTGCCGCTGGTCATACCGGCCATGTCCTGCCACACCAGGACCTGGGCGTCGCATTCGCGGCCCGCGCCGATGCCGACGGTCGGGATGGTGAGCTTGCCGGTGATCTGTGTTGCCAGCTCGGCGGGCACCATCTCCATCACCACGGCGATGGCTCCGGCTTCCTGTACCGCGATGGCATCGTGAATGAGCTGTGCGGCGGCGTCGTCGCGGCCCTGAACCCGGTATCCGCCAAGGCTGTTCACGCTCTGCGGGGTAAAACCGATGTGTGCCACCACCGGAATCCCGGCAGCTGTCAGTGTCGCGATCTGCTCGGCAACGCGTTCTCCGCCTTCGAGTTTCACCGCGTGCGCGCCGGCTTCCTTCATGAACCGGGTCGCGCTCGCCAGGGCCTGGGCGGCCCCGCCCTCGTACGAGCCGAAGGGTAGGTCGGCGACCACCAGTGCCTCCGTCGCGCCGCGAACCACGCCGCGTACCAACGGAATCAGTTCGTCGATGGTGATCGGCACGGTGGTGTCGTATCCATAGACCACATTGGCGGCCGAATCCCCGACCAGCAGAACAGGAATCCCGGCCTCGTTGAAAATCCGTGCGGTCGAGTAGTCGTACGCGGTGAGCATCGACCACTTGTGGCCCTCGGCCTTCCACTTCTGCAAGTGGTGCACGCGGGTCTTGGTGCGAGGCTTCTGGGAAGTCTCGGAAGCAGCGCCATACAAGGCAGATTCAGACATCAGCGTCTCTTTCGGTCGTCTCCTCAAGGCCCATCCGGGTCCCTGGGTTTCTAACGATCTTCAGTCTGCCACCGGGCGGCGAGGAGATGAATAACTGAGCGGGTGGACTTGGTCACACCTGAGGTCGCAGCATTCGGGCACGAGGGGCCACCAGCTCGCCTAACATCGGCCGCATGCAGCGGCTTTCCGGACTTGACGCCAGTTTTCTCTATCTCGAAACACCGACTCAGCCGATGCACGTGTGCGGCGTACTGGAATTAGACACCACGACCATTCCCGGTGGCTACTCGTTCGAGAAACTGCGAGCGAAGCTCATTGAACGGGTCGAGGGCATCTCCTCATTCACCGAGAAGCTCGCCGACAGCCGCCTGAACCTGGACCACCCGGTGTGGGTCGACGACGACGACTTCGACATCGATCGGCACCTGCACCACGTCGGTCTGCCCGCGCCCGGCGGCAAGGCCGAGATCTCCGATATGTGTGGGCATATCGCGTCATTGCCCTTGGACCGTGCCCGGCCGCTCTGGGAAATGTGGGTCATAGAAACCGGCGACACCAATCGGCTCGTGGTCATGACCAAGATGCATCACGCCTCCGTCGACGGCGTCACCGGCGCCAACCTGATGTCGGCGCTGTGCGGTCTGGAACCCGACGCCCAGGCGCCCGAACCCGCGCCGGGGGTCGGCGGCGCCAACAGCCTCGAGATCGCGATCACCGGCGCTATCAAGTGGGCGTCGCGGCCGCTGAAGTTCGCCAAGCTGCTGCCCTCCACCATCGGAGTCATCCCGGCCTGGCTGGAACGCTCCAAACGCGGCGAGGCCATGACGGCACCGTTCTCGGCGCCGCGCACCTCGTTCAACTCCACGATCACCAGCCGCCGCAACGTCGGCTACGCCCAACTGGATCTGGAGGACGTCCGCGCGGTCAAGAACCACTTCGGCGTCAAGGTCAACGATGTCGTGATGGCCATCTGCGCCGGTGCACTGCGCAAGTATCTGGACGACCGCGGAGAGCTCCCGGACAGCTCGCTGGTGGCCATGGTTCCGGTGTCGGTGCACGAGAAGTCCGACCGCCCGGGCCGCAACCAGGTGTCGGGGATGTTCTCCCGCCTGGAGACCAATGTGGACGACCCGGTGGAGCGCCTCAACGCGATCTCCGATGCCAACACGGTGGCCAAGGAGCACACCGCGGTACTGGGCGCGACGCTGCTGCAGGACTGGAGCCAGTTCGCGGCACCCGCCGTGTTCGGCACCGCGATGCGTGTCTACTCGCGCATCCGGCTGGCCGACCGGCATCCGGTGATCCACAACCTGGTGGTCTCCAACGTGCCGGGACCCCAAGTGCCGCTGTACTTCTTGGGTGCCCAGGTGGTCGGCATGTATCCCTTGGGTCCGATCTTCCACGGTGCCGCACTGACCGTCACGGTGATGTCGCTGGACGGGAAACTCAACGTCGGCCTGATTTCCTGCCCCGATCTGATGCCCGACCTTTCCACCCTGACGGACGATTTCGGCGTGGCGCTCGAGGAGCTGAAGGCTCGGATCTAGTCTCTTCTGGCACCATGGCTGAATGATGTTTCGTGGTCGGCGGGTTGCTGCCGTATTGGCTCTTGCCTCGGTAGTAGCCGTCGTCTCTGGTTGTGTGCGGTCAGTCGAAGGTCAGGCGATGGCGGCTCAGCCGTCGGAAACCACCCTCAGTTGGGGGGACTGTGACGGCTTCACGCCGGAAAACACCACGGTGCCGGCGAGCACCGTGTGCTCGGAACTCGAGGTGCCCGTCGACTACGCCAAGCCGGACGGGGCGAAGGCGCGGCTGGCGATCATCAAGTACCCGGCCAAGGGCAAGCGCATCGGCTCGCTGCTGATGAACCCGGGTGGGCCCGGCCAGTCGGGCATCGAGGCCGCGACTGCCATCGTCAAGCAGGTACCCAAGGACATCCGTGACAGCTTCGACTTCATCGGATTCGATCCGCGTGGTGTCGGGTCGTCCACGCCGGCCGTGGAGTGCAACTCCGACCAGGACGTGGATCGCCTGCGCGCGCAGAACGACACCGACTACAGCCCCGAGGGCGTCGCACGCATGGAGCAGGACTCCAAGGACTTCGTGAAGCGCTGCGTCGACAAGGTGGGGCTGGAGTTCCTCGCCAATGTCGGCACCGTGAACGTCGCCAAGGATATGGACCGGCTCCGCGCCGCCCTCGGCGACGAGAAGCTGACCTACCTGGGCTACTCGTACGGCACCCGGATCGGCACCACATATGCCGAGCAGTTCCCGCAGAACGTGCGGGCACTCATCCTCGACGGGGTGATCGATCCCAACGCCGATCCCACCCAGGCCGATATCGACCAGATCGCCGGATTCCAAAAGGCTTTCGACAACTACGCGGCCGACTGCGCCAAGAGCCCGAGCTGCCCGCTGGGGACCGACCCCGCGCAGGCGACCGCGCGCTATCGGGCGATGATCGATCCGCTGGTGGATCACCCGGCCAAGACCAAGGACGGCCGCGGTCTGTCCCACGGCGACGCCATCATCGGAACCATCATGGTGATGTACTCACCCACGTTGTGGGAGGCGTTCACCAAGGCGCTGCGTCAGCTCAGCGAGGGCTCGGGCGACATCCTGCAGCTGCTCGCCGACGCGTACATGAAGCGCGATGAAGAGGGGCACTACAGCCACGCGCAGGACGCGCAGACCGCCATCAACTGTGTCGACGAGCCGCCGGAGACCGACCGTGCCAAGGCCGTCGAGAAGGACCGCCGCATCCGCGAGGTGGCACCGTTCCAGGACTATGGCCAATTCACCGGGAACGCGCCGCTGGGAGTGTGCGCGTTCTGGCCGGTACCGCCGACGAGCAAGCCGCACCCCATCAACGTGCCCGGTCTGCCCAAACTGCTGGTGGTCTCCACCACCTTCGATCCGGCAACCCCGTACCAGGCTGGCGTTGAGCTGGCCAAACAGCTCGGCGGAGGCCTGCTGACCTACGAGGGGACCAAGCACACCATCGTGTTTGACGGGAATCAGTGCGTCGACAAAGCGGCGGAGACATATCTCATCAAGGTCACGACTCCGGCCGAAGGCGCCCGCTGCTGATCCCTTTTGGCGTCCGACATGGCACGATGTGGCCCATGATGCGGATGCGCCGGGCGTTGCCGGTGATTCTTTTGGTGTTCTCGGCTGCGTTCTCGGTGGGCCCCGTCATGCCGGCGGCCGCCGCACCGCTGCCGGCGCCGAGCCCGTCGCTGCAGGCGTTCTACGACCAGAAGGTGGTCTGGGGCGGCTGCGACGGCTTCGTCAGCGACACCAGCCGCATCCCGACAGCGCGGTGCGCCAAGGTGAAGGTGCCCGTCAGCTACGACAAGCTGATGGGCGCGGTCGCCGAGCTGGCCGTGCTCAAGGTGCCCGCCACCGGCAAGCGCATCGGCGCACTGCTGGTCAACCCCGGCGGTCCCGGGGGATCGGGCGTGGACCTGGCGGCCGGTATGGGCGCCAAGCTGGGTGACGCCGCGATCGGGCAGAGCTTCGACATCGTCGGATTCGACCCACGCGGTGTCGGCGGCTCGACACCGACCCTGCGGTGCCGCACCGATGCCGAATTCGATGCCTTCCGCAAGGAACCGCTGGCCGACTACAGCCAGGCCGGAGTCGCTCACATCGAGGACGTGTACCGCCAATACGTCAACGAATGCGCGCAGCGGATGGGGCTGGACTTTCTCGCCAACGCCGGAACCGCGTCGGCGGCAAGGGATATGGACATCATCAGGGCGGCAGTCGGCGACAGCAAGCTGAATTACCTGGGCTACTCCTATGGCACCGAGCTGGGCACCCAGTACGCCGAGTACTTCCCGCAGAATGTGCGCACGATGGTCCTGGACGGTGCGATCGACCCGACCATCGACCCCGTGGAGTCCAACGTGCGGCAGATGACCGGATTCCAGGTGGCGTTCAACGACTACGCCGCCGACTGCGCCAAGGATCCCAAGTGCCCGTTGGGGACCGACCCCTCGCAGGCCGTGAAGCGTTTCCACCAGCTGATCGATCCATTGGTGGCCAAGCCCGCGAAGACCAATGACCCACGCGGCCTGAGTTACCAGGACGCCATCACCGGCACCATCCAGGCGATGTACACGCCGCGGTACTGGAAGTACCTGACCTCCGGGCTGGCGGGACTGGTCGACGGCAGCGGACCCGATGACTTGCTGTGGCTGGCCGACCAGTACCAGGAGCGTGACGACCAGGGGCGCTACGACAACCTGCAGGACGCCTTCAACTCGATTCGGTGCGTGGACGGGCCGACCCCGAGGGATTCCGCGCCCTGGGTGGCCGCAGACAAACGACTGCGCGAACAGGCGCCGTTCTCGAGCTACGGCACCTTCACCGGATACGCCCCCCGTGATCTGTGCGCCTTCTGGCCGGTAGCGCCGACCTCATCCCCGCACACCCCGTCGACTCCCGGACTGCCGCCGGTGGTGGTCATCTCCACGACCCACGACCCGGCCACCCCCTATGAGGCGGGAGTGGCACTGGCGCAGCAATTGAACGGATCGCTCATCAGCTACGAGGGCACCCAGCACACCGTCGCGTTCAACGGCGAGGCATGCGTCGACGAAGCCGTCACGCGCTACTTCGTGGACGACATCGTGCCCCCCAAGGACTTGCGGTGCTGAGCATCCGTGCTCGTCTAGGCCGGATGTAATAGCCTCTGACCATGGATCGTCAGAAGGAATTCGTGCTGCGCACGCTGGAAGAACGAGATATCCGTTTCGTCCGGCTGTGGTTTACCGATGTGCTCGGTTACCTCAAGAGCGTGTCGATCGCACCCGCCGAACTCGAGGGCGCGTTCGAGGAGGGCATCGGCTTCGACGGTTCGTCCATCGAGGGCTTCGCCCGCGTCTCCGAGTCGGACACCGTCGCGCACCCCGATCCGTCGACGTTTCAGGTGCTGCCCTGGACCACCAGCGCCGGTAAGCACCACTCGGCACGCATGTTCTGCGATATCAAGCTGCCGGACGGATCGCCGTCCTGGTCGGACCCGCGGCATGTGCTGCGCCGCCAGCTCGCCAAGGCAAGCGATTTGGGCTTCTCCTGCTACGTGCACCCGGAGATCGAGTTCTTCCTGCTGAAGAACATGCCCGATGACGGCTCGGCGCCCATCCCGGCCGATGACGCCGGATACTTCGACCAGGCCGTGCACGAGGCGGCACCGAACTTCCGGCGCCACGCCATCGATGCGCTCGAATCCATGGGCATCTCCGTGGAATTCAGCCACCACGAGGGCGCGCCCGGCCAGCAGGAGATCGACCTGCGCTACGCAGACGCGCTGTCCATGGCCGACAACGTGATGACCTTCCGCAACGTGGTCAAGGAAGTGGCGATCATCGACGGCGTGCATGCCACCTTCATGCCCAAGCCGTTCAGCGATCACCCCGGCAGCGCGATGCACACCCACATGAGCCTGTTCGAGGGCGATACCAACGCCTTCCACAACCCCGACGACCCGCTGCAGCTGTCCACCGTCGGAAAGTCGTTCATCGCCGGAATCCTGGAGCACGCCAACGAGATCAGTGCCGTTACCAACCAGTGGGTGAACTCCTACAAGCGGCTGGTGCAGGGCGGCGAGGCCCCGACGGCGGCATCCTGGGGCGCGGCCAACCGCTCGGCGCTGGTCCGGGTGCCGATGTACACGCCCAATAAGTCGTCCTCACGCCGCATCGAGGTGCGCAGCCCCGACTCGGCCTGCAACCCGTACCTGACCTACGCGGTGCTGCTGGCCGCCGGACTGCGCGGTGTGGAGCAGGGCTACACGCTGGGGCCCGAGGCCGAGGACGATGTCTGGGGCCTGACCCGCGCCGAGCGTCAAGCCATGGGCTACAAGGAATTGCCCAGCACCCTGGAGAACGCGCTCATTGCCATGGAGCGTTCCGAGCTGGTGGCAGAAGCCTTGGGGGAGCATGTCTTCGACTTCTTCCTCCGTAACAAGCGGGCCGAGTGGGCGCGTTACCGAAGCAATGTGACCCCGTTCGAGCTGCGGGCCTACTTGGGTCTCTGAGGTGACCCGGGCCTCCACCGAGCGTTCGAAGGTTCCCAGTGTCGGGCGGCTGGGGCTCGTCGACGCGCGGGCCGCGTCTCTGCTCGAAGAGCTGGGTTGGACCACCGAGGCGCACGTCCCGTTGCTGTGGTCGTTGTCGAGGTCGCCCGACGCGGATGCCGCGCTACTGACCCTGATCCGGCTGCACGAGGAGATGGGCGCCGACTGGGCCGCGTTGGACCGGGAGCTCAGCGCGGATACCGCCCTGCGCGGGCGATTGCTCTCGGTGATCGGGTCATCGCTGGCGCTCGGCGATCACCTGGTAGCCCATCCTGCCCGTTGGCGGCTGTTGGTTGGGGATATCGAGCTTGAGTCCAAAGAGGCTCTGCAAGAACGATTCTTGACGGCTGTTGGCGCGGCAAGGGGCCGTGCCTCGGTATCCGAGGGCGCCGCGATCTCGGCGTTGCGCGACGCGTACCGAGATCGGCTGCTGGTGCTCGCCGCACTCGATCTGGCCGCCACCGTGGAGAACGAACCGGTGCTGCCGTTCCCTGTGGTGGGCCAGCACCTGTCGGATCTGGCCGATGCCGCGCTGACGGCGGCACTGTCTGTGGCGGTATCGCTGGTGGTCCCGGAGGGGCAGGACCCGCCCCGGCTCGCGGTCATCGCCATGGGCAAATGCGGTGCGCGCGAACTCAATTACGTCAGCGACGTCGATGTCATCTTCGTGGCGCAGGAGGCCGATTCGCTGACCACCCGGGTCGCCGGGGAGATGATGCGCATCGGCTCGAGCACCTTCTTCGAGGTGGACGCGGCACTGCGCCCGGAGGGTAAGGCGGGGGCGCTGGTGCGCACCCTGGATTCTCATGTGGCCTACTACCGGCGCTGGGCCAAGACCTGGGAGTTCCAGGCCCTGCTGAAGGCGCGGCCTGCCGTCGGCGATACGGAGCTGGGCCAGGCATACCTGGACGCCCTCATGCCGATGGTGTGGGCGGCCTGCGAGCGTGATGACTTCGTGCCGGAAGTACAGGCGATGCGCCGCCGGGTGGAATCGCTGGTGCCGGCAGACCTACGCGAGCGCGAGATCAAACTGGGCACCGGCGGGCTGCGGGACGTCGAATTCGCGGTACAGCTGCTGCAGTTGGTGCATGGCCGGGCCGACGAGTCGCTACATGTCGCCTCCACCGTGGACGCGTTGGCGGCGCTATCCACCGGGGGATACATCGGGCGTGACGACGGCGCGAATCTGACTGCCTCGTATGAGTTCTTGCGCCTACTGGAGCACCGGTTGCAGTTGCAGCGGCTCAAGCGCACGCACACTTTGCCCGCGCCGGAAGACACCGAGGCCATGCGCTGGCTGGCCCGGGCCGCGCACGTGCGTCCCGACGGGCAGAACGACGCGGTCGGGGTGCTGCGCGCCGAGATCAAGCGACAGGCGGTGCGGGTGTCGCGCCTGCACACCAAGTTGTTCTACCAACCGCTGCTGGAGTCGGTCACCGAGTTCGACAAGGAGGCGTTGGGGCTGTCCAACGAGGCGGCGGTGCGTCAGCTCGCGGCCCTGGGTTACCAGCAGCCGCAGCATGCGCTCAGTCACCTGTCCGCGCTGACCAAGGAGGGTGGGCGCCGCGGACGCATCCAAACCATCTTGCTGCCAACGCTTTTGGATTGGCTGGCGGATACCCCAGATCCGGATGCCGGACTGCTGGCCTATCGCCGAGTGAGCGAGGCGCTGGTCGACCAGACCTGGTACCTGCGCACGCTGCGTGACGAGGGCGCGGTGGCCAAGCGGCTCATGCTGATCCTGGGCACCTCGGCCTACGTGCCGGACCTCATCATGCGGGCGCCCGAGGTGATTCAGCTGTACGCCGACGGGCCCAATGGTCCCAAACTTCTTGAGGCGGAGCCAGTCTCGGTGGCGGGGGCGCTGATCGCGTCCTCGGCGCGGCACACCGATCCGGAGCGTGCGATCGGGGCGGCACGATCGTTGCGGCGCCGGGAGCTGGCGCGGGTGGCCTCGGCGGATCTGCTGGGTCTGCTGGACGTGGTCGATGTCTGCGGCGCGCTGACCTCGGTGTGGGTGGCGGTGCTGCAGGCCGCCCTGGATGCGCTGATCAAGGGCAGTGTTCCCGACGGCGAAGAGGCTCCGGCCAGCATCGCCGTTATCGGCATGGGGCGTCTGGGCGGCGGCGAGCTGGGCTATGGCTCCGATGCCGACGTCCTGTATGTGTGCGAGGCGCGCGGTGGTGCCACCGACGACGAGGCCGTCCGCTGGTCGGCCACGATCGCCGAGAAGCTTGGCAAGCTGCTCGGTGCACCGAGCACCGACCCGCCGCTACAGGTCGACACCGGTCTGCGTCCCGAGGGACGCAATGGGCCGATGGTGCGCACCCTGACCGCCTACGAGGCCTATTACGCCCAATGGGCACAACCGTGGGAAGTGCAGGCGCTACTGCGCGCGCACAGCGTCGCCGGAGATGCGGACCTGGGTCTGCGGTTCCTGCACATGATCGACAAGACGCGGTACCCCGCCGGTGGTATCGCCCTGGACGCGGTGCGCGAGATCCGGCGGATCAAGGCGCGGGTGGATGCCGAACGGCTGCCCCGCGGCGCGGACCCGAACACCAACACCAAGCTGGGCCGCGGCGGACTGGCCGATGTGGAGTGGACCGTGCAGCTGCTGCAGTTGCGCCACGCCCATGAACATCCCTCTCTGCACAGCACCTCGACCCTGCAGACGCTGGAGGCCGCAGCGCAGGCCGGGCTCATCGAGGCCGAGGATGCCGAGCTGCTGCGCCAGGCCTGGCTGACCGCCACCAACGCACGCAACGCATTGGTATTGGCGCGGGGTAAGCCCACCGACCAGCTGCCCGGCCCTGGCCGGCTACTCAACACGGTGGCCGCGGCGGCCGGCTGGCCGGACAACGATGGCGGCGAGTTTCTGGACAACTATCTGCGCGTGACCAGGCGCGCGAAAGCGGTCGTGCAGCGGGTGTTCGGGGAGTAGCTTCGTGCGGGTCACGGTCCCTTTCCGCGGATCCATATCCCTCAAGGAGCGGCTATGAAATACACATCGATTGTCGTGGGTCTCGGTGTCGTCGCCGGTGCCCTTGGCGTGGCAGCACCCGCCTATGCCAAGCCGGGTGATTGCACCGTCTCCGAGGAAGCGCGGCTCGATGCGGTGGAGGCGACTAAACGCGCGGAATACCTGGAGCGCCATCCCGACGTCAACACCGGGATAAGCGATGCGCTCAAGAACACGCCGGGCGACGGCGGCGCCAAGCACGAGGCCGTGCAGGCGTATCTCAATGCCAATCCGGCGGCCAAGGCAGACCTGGATGCGATCCGTCAGCCGGTGCAGGACTTCAAGAACCGATGCTGGCCCGGAGAGTAGGGGCCCGTCGAACTACATGGCGGTAGTTTTCGCCGCGCTTCTCATGGTTTCTTAACGTTCGAGCCATGACCGTCCAACCAACGCTCGATAGCGTCCCCGACGGGCCGGCATCTCGTCGGCTGTAACGCTGAACAAGGAGTTACTCCATGAAGTTCACCTCTGCTGTCCTCAGCGGTGTCGTTGGTGCCGGTGCAGTGGCCAGCGCCCTGGCATTCGCAGGCGCCGCTGGTGCGGCTCCCGGCCAGTGCACTGCCGCCGAGTTCGCCCGTACCCACTCGACAGTGTCGAGCCAGGTCGCGAGCTACCTGGACAAGAACCCGACCATCAACGACGGCATCACCAAGGCCGCCAAGGGTGCCCCCGAGGGCGAGCGCCACGAAGCCATCAAGACCTACCTGGATGGCCAGCCCGCCGCCAAGGCCGAGCTCGACAAGATCCGTCAGCCGCTGACGAGCCTGAAGAGCAGCTGTGGCGCGGACACCGATGACGCCGCGCCGGCCGCCCCGGCCGGACTGGTTGGCCAGCCGGCACAGCCCGCCACCGAGGACGCCCCCGCTGAGCAGCCGCAGCAGCCGTGGAACCCCTTCGCGCCGCAGCAGCAGCCCGCTCAGGACGTCGCGGAGAACGCCGGCACCCAGCCGGCCGCCCCGGCCAAGCCGGCTTCGCCTGCCGTCACCGCGGTGGTCGATCAGCAGGACGCCTAACACCTCTCTCAGACGGGCGGCTTAGCCTTAAGCAGCAATGACTCAGGAAAATGCCGCCCGTCACAAGGTGTTGATGGTTGATGACGACCCGGACGTCCGGAACTCAGTAGCCCGCGGGCTACGCCACTCGGGTTTCGACGTCCGGGTCGCTGTCGATGGTCGCGATGCACTGACCCAGCTCGCGGCCGATGAGCCCGACGCCCTGGTGCTCGATGTGCAAATGCCCGAGCTGGACGGGGTGGCGGTGGTTACCGCGCTACGGGCCCTCGGTAATGACATTCCGATCTGCGTACTGAGCGCACGCGACACCGTCAATGACCGGATCGCCGGCCTGGAGGCCGGTGCCGACGACTACCTGACAAAACCCTTCGACCTCGGCGAGTTGGTGGCACGCCTGCGCGCCCTGCTCCGTCGTCGCGGCGCGGGCGGCGGTGGCCTTGCCGCCTCCGCCATCACCGTCGGTCAGATCACCGTCGACATATCCCGCCGGCTGGTCTTCGCCAGCGGAGAACGCGTGGAGCTGAGCAAGCGTGAGTTCGATCTGCTGGCAGTGCTGGCCGAAAACACCGGTGTGGTGCTGAGCCGCACCCGGCTGCTGGAACTGGTGTGGGGGTACGACTTTGACGTCGAAACCAATGTCGCCGACGTTTTCGTGAGCTACCTGCGCCGCAAGCTTGAAACCGGGGGATCGTCTCGGGTCATCCATACCGTGCGAGGCGTCGGGTACGTGATGCGAGAAGAGCCGTGAAACGCTCGCTCTCGCTGCGGACCCGAGTCGCGGTCGCGGCCTTCCTTGCCGCCGGACTGGTAGTTGCCCTGATCGGCATAGTCGCCGGTATTGCGCTGGCGCGCAATGATACTCAACAGCTCGATCGGCGCCTGGATGTACTCGTCGACGCGGTACAGGCCACCACCCGACACGGGGACACCACCTTTGTGCTCACCGTCCGGGACTCCAAAAGTGGTGGGCTGGTGATCTTCCGGGGTGTCGAGCTGCCGAGGCTGCCGCTGGGAACCGAGAACGTCACCGTCGGCGGTGTGACCTACCGTGTGCGGACCATCGAGAGCCCGGAAGAGCAGACCGTGCTGTCCCTGGGAACCCGGGCCGACGCGGTCCTGGTCAATCATCGTGGAATTCCGGTGTTCATCGCCGTTGGTGTGCTCTCGATGCTGCTAGCCGGCGGCTTCGCGTGGCTTTTCGCGGGCCGTGCGGTGCGACCGCTGCACCAACTCACCGATCAGACCCGGCAACTCGACACCGACGGTCTGCATGTCGCGGCGGTGCGCGGCGCACGGGAGTCCGAAGAACTTGCCGACGCCATGGCCGCCATGCTCGGGCGGGTCTCGGCAGCGCAGTCAGAGACCACCAAATCTCTTCTGGCGGCCCGCGATTTCGCGGCCAGCGCCGCACATGAACTGCGCACTCCGCTCACCGCGATGCGCGCCGATCTGGACACGCTGCGCGCGCATGACCTCTCGAATGAGGAACGCACCGAGGTGATCGGCGACCTGCAGCGTGCGCAGCGCCGTGTCGAAGCCACCATTACCGCACT
The DNA here is from genome assembly GCF_016767715.1 of Mycobacteroides chelonae. Taxonomy (NCBI): domain Bacteria; kingdom Bacillati; phylum Actinomycetota; class Actinomycetes; order Mycobacteriales; family Mycobacteriaceae; genus Mycobacteroides; species Mycobacteroides chelonae. The sequence continues at coordinate 1,949,512 of NZ_CP050145.1, forward strand.
CGGTCAGCTGGCCTCGGGCGATCTCGCCCGTCCCGAGGACCGTGAACTGGTGGACATCGCCGACCTGCTGGACCGGGTGGCAGCGGACGCTTCGATGCACCGTGCCGACACGCCGGAGATCACCGTCAACTCCGATGACGGCGGCGTGGTGCTGGGCTGGCCTGATGGGCTGCGGTTGGCGGTGGACAACCTGGTGCGTAACGCCATCAACCATGGCAATGCCAAACATGTTGTGCTGGCCGCGAATCGGGTCGATAGCCGACTGGTGATCGAGGTCGACGACGACGGCACCGGCCTTCCCGAGTCCGATCGGGAGCGGGTGCTCGGGCGGTTCGAACGTGGCCCCGGCGCCAAGCCCGGCGGGCTGGGGTTGGGTCTGGCGCTCGTCGCGCAGCAGGCCGCGCTGCACGGGGGAGATGTGGTGCTGTCGGAAAGTCCGCTGGGCGGGCTGCGGGCAACGCTGACGATTCTGGCCGAATAGAAACCGGCGACTAGTTCTTGCGCGACCCGTACTTGGCGAGCCAGTCGCGGGCCTCCTCGGGAAGGCTCCCGGACGTCTCGGCGGCCCTGCACCAACGCCGCACCATTTTGACCATGTTCGCGGGGTTGTAGGCGTCCTCCTGCTGCGACCACAGCCCGTTCCCGGCGTAGTGCAGCACGGTCAGGTTCGGTTCGCCCCAATGCTGGCCGTCGCCCGGATCGCTCATCACGTTATCGATTTCGCAAACCACCCAACCCTTTTCGGGGTCGAAGACCGTCCAGGTGGCGGGCAGGCTCGGCATGTGGTTGCCGGGGAACTCCGCCATGACCGCGGTGATGTACTGCCGAATTGCCTCCTTACCGTGCAGGCGGCCCACCACGTGTTCGATGTAGAGGGCGTCGTCGGTGTACATCTCGGCGTAGGGGTTCCAGTCGCCGGTTTCGATACAACGATGGACGGTGGCCTGGTGTTGCGCGAACGCTTCCTCGAGTTCGGCGCGGCTAAACGACGGCATGGGTAAGAGAGTGCCATAAGGTACCGTCCCTGAGGTGCGTGGACGGACCGCCGTGGGGGCGTTGGGTTGGCTGCTGGCCGTCGTTGCCATCCTGGCGATCGTTTCGCGCTGGGCGCGATCCAGTTGGTCGCCCCTGATCGGGCTGACCGCAGGCTGGCCGGTTACCTGTCTGCTGATGATCCTGGGGCTGTTGCTGTTCCTTTCGGTACGGCAGTGGTGGGGCGTGCTGACGGCGACCGTGGTGATCGCGTTGCAGGTACTGGCCATCGCACCGCTGTACCTGGCCGACACCCATCCGCAGGGGACAACCGTCACCGTGCTGCAGACCAATCTGCGTTTCGGTGCCGGTGACGCCGGGGCAGTGGTGGCCGCGATCCACGAGCACGACGTGGACGTGGTGACGGTCGACGAACTCACCCCGGAGGCCCGAGTGAAACTCGTTGCCGCGGGTATTGATTCAGTGCTCCCGTATTCGTACACCGTTGCTGAGCCGAAAGCCGCCGGCACAGGTATCTGGAGTCGGTATCCGTTGACCCCGGTGCATCAGGACGACCAGAGCTTCGCCATGCGGCAGATCTGGGCGGAAGCCGAAATCCCTGGTGTGGGGCCGGTGATGCTCGTCGCCGTGCACACCCGCCCGCCGGAGAAGGATATGAGTTCGCCGGGCTGGCTCACCGAGCTGGACACCATCGGCCGTCAGTTGCAAGCACTACGCCCGGACGTGAAAGTCATTGTCGGTGGTGACTTTAACGCCACCTACGATCACTTCGTGTTCCGGCAGATCCTCACCGGCGGCTTCGCCGATGCCGTGGATCAGGCCGGGGCCGGCTGGCTGCCGACGTGGCGTGAGGGGCGCTGGTACACCCGGCTGATCGGGATCGATCACGTACTGACCCGCGGGGCCGCCGCCACCTCGGTGACCACCCAGGAGATCTACGGCACCGACCACCGGGCGCTCATTGCCACGGTGGTTGTGCCTAGCTCTTCTTGAGCGCCGCGTCGATCGACAGCGAGCCACCACCGGTAAACACCAGCAGGAAGAAGGCCCAGCAGAACAGGACGGCCAGTTCGCCGTTGTTCTCAATGGGAAGCAGTCCATCGGACTGGTGCTGGGTGAAATACGCGAACGCCATCGTGCCGGAGGCCAGGAACGCCGCGATGCGGGTCCCGGCGCCGAACAGAATCGCGACACCGGTGAGGAACTCGATGGCGCCCGCCCACCAGCCCAGCGACCACGACTCCACCGGGGGCATCGAGGCCAGGTCGGGCCAGCGGAACAGGATGGCGGTGCCGTGCACGGTGAACAGGAACCCGAAGACGATACGGAACAACGACAGGACAACGGGTGTGGCGCCGTCGAGCTTGGCGACTGAGCTGGAGGTGCTGGAAGAGGCCATGGCCAGGATGCTAAACCAATTCTGGCGTAAGGACTTAGCGCTTAGCGCGGGTAATGAATCGGTCGAGCGATAGTGACCCGCCGCCGGTGAACACCAGCAGGAGGAAGATCCAGCTGTAGAGAGCGGCGCCCTCGCCGTTGTTCTGGATCGGCAACAGCCCCTCGGGCTGGTGGTAGGTGAAGTAGGCGACCGCCATCGCGCCGGATGACACGAACGCGGCGATCCGGGTGCCGAGCCCGAGGATGATCGCCGCTCCGCCAAGGAACTCGATGATGCCGGCCCACCAGGGCAGGGTGCCGACGGGCTGCAGGTACGAGGCCAGTGGCCACCCGAACAGGTGAGAGGTGCCGTGTAGGAAGAACAGGAACCCCACCACGATCCGGAATGCCGACAGGGCGACCGGCGTCAGGCCGGTGAGCTTGGTTTCGATATCAGCGAGTGCCATGCGTCTAACAATAGGACCATAGTCCGCTTTATTCCTGCCTAGCCGTCGGTGACCGCGTTGACCAGGGTCTCCGCCGCCAGCAGGCCGAGGTTGTTGGACGCCAGCGGGCTGTCGCCGGTGAGTAGCTTGCGGTCGGCGTGTGTCTGCCCGGTGATCCCGGTGTTGAGGATCGTGACGCCCTGCTTATGCAGATTCTCGCCGACAAGCCACGGCATTTGCCCTGGGATGTAACCGATTTCAATGTTGACGCCGGTGTCCAGGCTGTCCGGGAACACACACAGGCTGTAGCCCTGAAAGGGTGATTCATCGCGGTCCAGTCCGGCGGCCAGCAGCGCGCCCGGGCCATGGCAGAGGGTGATGATGTATTTGTCGTACTCCAGCGCCCAATCCAAGACCGTCCGGACTTCCTCGCTGTCCGGGATGCCCAGAAGCACGCCGTGACCGCCGGGAATGAACACGGCGAGGTAGTCCGAGTCCGGACCCAGGCCCTCGGCGATGATCCGGGAGAGCTTCTGCGGTTTCTTCAGTTGGGCGGACAGCTCGGCGTAGGTCTTCAACACGGCCTCGTCCTGGCGGGGCATCGCCCAGAGCTCAAGCTTGGCTGGATTGCCGGACACCGTGGCGACATCGATGCCGAAGCCCGCGGCCTTCAGGTGGTGCAGGGGCAGCAGCATCTCAACGGGATGGTTTCCGGTGGAGAACATCGTCCCGTTCTGCATGAGCATGTAGCGCTCTTCGGTGGCGATCATCAGGATCTTCCAGCGTCCACCGGTGTAGGCGTTCTCATAGCGAACTCCGGCGAAGTCTGTCTTGGGCGGCACGTACTGGCTCAGCGAGTACGGGGACGGAAAGAAGGCGTTGTCTTCGGCGGGGTCGGGGACTGGGGTCCTGTTCAGTTCCTCGGCTGCGTTCGGCACGGATTCCACGCTCCTCGAAAAGTTAGACGGGACATCTACTTTCAACGTACGCCGCTCCACCGTACTCCGTGCCGCGAAAACGACAAGGCCCCCGGGAAGATCCCGGGGGCCTTGTGCGATGTGCGGATTACACGGCTCTACACATCAAAGTACAGAGCAACTTCGTACGGGTGAGGACGGATGTTGATCGGCTCGATCTCGTTCTCGCGCTTGAACGCGATCCAGGTCTCGATCAGATCGGAGGTGAAAACGCCACCCTCGGTGAGGTATTCGTGATCCTTCTCGAGGTTGTCGATCACGGTGGCCAGGTTGGTCGGGGCCTGCGGAATGTTGGCGGCCTCCTCCGGAGGCAGCTCGTACAGGTCCTTGTCGACGGGCGCCAGCGGCTCGATCTTGTTCTTGATGCCGTCGATGCCTGCCATCAGCATGGCCGCGAACGCCAGGTACGGGTTACCCGAGCTGTCCGGGCAACGGAACTCGAGGCGCTTGGCCTTCGGGTTGTTGCCGGTGATCGGGATACGCACGCACGCTGAGCGGTTGCGCTGGCTGTAGACCAGGTTGATCGGGGCCTCGTAGCCCGGCACCAGCCGCTTGTAGGAGTTCACCGTCGGGTTCGTGAACGCGAGCAGCGACGGGGCGTGGTGCAGGATGCCGCCGATGTAGTGACGGGCCACGTCCGAGAGCCCGGCGTATCCGGCCTCATCGTGGAACAGCGGCTTGCCGTCCTTCCACAGGGACATGTGGGCGTGCATACCCGATCCGTTGTCACCGAACAGGGGCTTGGGCATGAAGGTGACGGTCTTGCCGTTGGCCCACGCGGTGTTCTTGATGATGTATTTGAACAACAGCACGTCGTCGGCCGCGGCCAGCAGCGTGTTGAACTTGTAGTTGATCTCGGCCTGCCCACCGGTGCCCACCTCGTGGTGACCGCGCTCCAGGGTGAATCCGGCGTTGATCAGGTTGGTGGTCATCTCGTCACGCAGGTCGACGAAGTGGTCGTACGGGGCGACGGGGAAGTAGCCACCCTTGGGGCGCACCTTGTAGCCGCGGTTCGGGCTGCCGTCCTCCTCGTAGGGCTCGCCGGTGTTCCACCAGCCAGCCTCGGAGTCGATCTCGTAGAAGGTGCCGTTGATCTTCGAGTCGAAGCTGACCGAGTCGAAGATGTAGAACTCTGCCTCGGCGCCGAAGTAACAGGTGTCGGCGATGCCGGTGCTGGTCAGGTACTGCTCCGCCTTGCGGGCCACGTTGCGCGGGTCACGCGAGTAAGCCTCGCGGGTGAACGGGTCGTGGACGAAGAAGTTGACGTTCAGCGTCTTGGCGGCGCGGAACGGGTCGATCTTGGCCGTCGAGATATCGGGGAGCAGCAGCATGTCGGACTCGTGGATCGACTGGAATCCGCGCACGGAGGATCCGTCGAAGCCAAGGCCGTCTTCGAAGACGCTGGCATCGAAAGCAGATGCAGGGATGGAGAAGTGCTGCACGACGCCCGGCAGGTCACAGAACCTGACGTCCACGTACTCGACCTTCTCGTCGGCAATGAACTTGAATACCTCGTCGGGGCTACTGAACGCCATGCTTCTCCTTAATTGCCTCTTGTTCCACTGATCCATGAACGCGCGAATGAACCTATGGAGCCGGTGTTGCCTGCCGGTCAACCATATGTTGCGCGGATGTTACGCGTAACCACAGTTCGGTTGGCATTTACGCTGTGAGTATGGCGCGAGACCTGGGTTCATGGTTGTCGGGGCTTGGTTCGGTGCAGGGCGCGGGCAACTCTCGGTACCCGGGAGAGCAGCTCGGTCTGCCCGCGACCGGGCCCGGATCGGCGGCACCGATGGCGCGGCGGCTACTGGCGCTGCTGCTCGATTGGCTGATCGCCGGTGGCCTGGCGCTGCTGTTCGTCAAGGGAAATCTGTTGTCGCCCACGCTTTCCTCGGCCCAGCTGCTGACCTGGATCGCGATCGGAACGGTCGCGGTGCGGCTGTGGCGGTTCACTCCTGGCCAATACCTGGCGGGCTTGCAGGTCGCGCCCGCCGACGGGACCAACTCGGTGGGCATCGGCCGCGCGTTCATCCGGAATCTGCTGATCGCCCTCATCGTGCCGCCGCTCATCACCGACGTTGACGGCCGTGGTCTGCACGACCGGGTGACCCGCACCGTCGTGATTCGTTCCCGCTAGATGATCCTGCTCGCCGTCTGCATGGCGGTGTTCATGCTGCTGCTCGACATGACGATCGTGTCGAGCGCACTCGCCGACCTGCAGCTGTCCCTGGGGGCTGACCTCGCCGATCTGCAATGGGTCATCGACGCCTATGCGCTGCCGATGGCAGGGCTGCTGCTCACGGCCGCCACTCTCGGTGATCGTCTGGGCCGCCGACGGCTCTACCTGCTGGGCATCGTGCTGTTCACCGCGGCCTCGCTGGGCTGTGCGCTCGCGACCAGTGCGCCCATGCTGATCGGGGTGCGGGCCCTGCAGGGCATCGGCGGAGCGATCCTGCTGGCGGTATCGCTGCCGATCATCGCCGCGGCGTATCCGCAGGAGCGCCGCGGTGCCCCCATCGCGATCTACGGCGCGGTGATGGGTGCGGGCAGCGCCGCCGGTCCACTGCTGGGCGGATTTCTCGTCACACACTTCGGATGGCAGTCGATCTTCCTGGTCAACCTTCCGGTCGGGGTGCTCGCGCTGGTGATCGCGGTGCGGCACCTGCCCGAGACCCGGGCCGACGAGCTGCGGCCGGTCGACTGGGTAGGCACCGTGCTGCTCACCGTCGGGCTGGTTACCGGCGTCTTCTCGGTGATCTCTCTGCACGACGGCGGAATTGGGGGCCGCATGTCCGGTGCGCTGGCCATTGTCGCGGTACTGGCCCTCGTGCTGTTCTTCTGGTGGGAGGGGCGCGCCCCCGCGCCCATGCTGAGCCTGCGACTGGCCACCTCACCCGGTTTCGCCGGGGTCTGGGTTGCCGCCGCCGCGGCCTCCGGCACGCTGATCGCGGCCACCAACTATCTGGCGTTGTACTTCATGAACACATTGGGTTACAACGCATTTGAGACAGGTCTGCGGGCCGGGCCACTCACCCTCGCCACCATCGTGGGAGCCCCGTTGGGGATCCTGGCGGGTAGGCGACTGCCCACCAGGATTGCCATCCCGGGCGGCGTGGCGCTGGTGGCCGTCGGATTGTGGGCTGCGTCGGGCGCTCACGCCGATACGGTCTGGACCCATTTCATCTTCGGCTCGGCATTGGCCGGGTTGGGGCTGGGAGCGCTCTCGGCGATGACATCCGATGCCGCACTGCAGTTCGTGCCATTGGATGACGCCGGGATGGCGACCGGGTCGGTGAGCACGGGCCGCCAGATCGGCATCCTCTTGGGCGTGGCAGGCATGGGCGTGGCATTCGGGCATGCCGCGGCCGGTAAGGCCGATGCGCGGGCCGCGGGCGCCGCGGGCATCGACAGCGTGCTGTTGCTGGGGGCGGCCGGGGCGGCCTGCGCCGCGTTCATTTCGCTGATTCTGCTCACTGTCGCTACGATGAATCGCTCGCACGATCCGGCCACCGGGGAGTCGCTAGCTATCTAGCCATCGGTGATCGCGCCTGCCTGCACGGATGCCCACAGGGATTTGTGCATAGCGGTCGTACGCCGTAGACAGAGGGAGTAGCTTTCGATCATGGAGAGCGCGGCGGTTCTCATCGCGGCGCCCGGTGTCGGTTCCGATCGGGGGACGGACGCGAACCCGCGGCCGCGGTACAGCATTGTCTTGTCGTCAGATCCGGCTGAAGTTGAAGCCGCGCAACGACTTCGGTATCAGGCGTTCGCCGACGAAATGGGGGCGCCACTGCCGCACGCTGTTCGTGGGCCCATCACAGGCGAGATGATCGACCTGGACAAGCTGGATCCCTATTGCGATCACCTACTGGCTCGCGACGAGGACACCGGCGCCATCATCGGCTGTTGTCGGCTACTGCCGCCCGAGGGGTATCAGGCAGCGGGGGAGACGTTCACCGACTCCATGTTCGATGCCTCGGCACTCGACCCGCTGCGGCCCAAACTGGTTGAGATCGGCCGGGTTACTGTCGCGCCCGAACACCGCAACGGCGCGGTGATGGGGATCCTGTGGGCCGGGATCTTCCGGTACCAGCAGATGACCGAGCATCAATACGCGATCGGCTGCCTGTCCGTGCGGATGGAGGACGGCGGGCCGCGTGGATCGTTGGTGCGCTCGGTGCATGACTTCGCACAGCGGTTTGCCGCCCCCGACGAATACCGTGTCGTGCCCAGAAACCCCGTCGTTGTGGACGGCGTGCCCCTGGAGGAGATCCCGCCTCAGGAGAAGGCGAAGATCCCGCCGCTGCTGCACGGATGCCTGCGCATCGGCGGACGTATCTGTGGACCGCCGTCCTTCGACCCGGAGTTCGACATGGCGGACTTCTTGGTACTGGTCACCAAGGACACTGCGCGGCAACGCTATCTGGAGCGTCTGGAGCGGTCCCTTGCTCTCGGATAGCCATAGTTCTCACGATGTGCTCGGGATCGGATTCGGGCCATCGAACCTGGCGCTGGCAATAGCGCTCTCCGAACATCCGCACCGGGCATCGGCCAAGTTCGTTGATGCCCAATCGCAATTCGGATGGCATCGCGGCATGCTGATCCCGGGCGCGCGGATGCAGGTCGCCTTCCTCAAAGACCTGGTGACCTTACGAAATCCCAAGAGTCACTACACCTTTGTCAACTACCTGACAGAGCGTGGGCGACTGCCGGACTTCATCAACCAACAGAGTTTCTTCCCGACCCGGGAGGAATTCCACGACTACCTGGATTGGGCGCAGCAGGCGCTCGGGGCCGATGTCGTCTATTCCTCGCGGATGGTCGGAGTTCGCGCCGCCGCCGACGGGTTCGAGGTGCGGCTGCAGGACACGTCGGGATTGTCGCCGGACCGTCTGACGCATGCGCGGGCTCTTGTCCTCGGCTGCGGAACGTTCCCGGCGATGCCGTCCGGTATCAATCCCACCGCGCGGCAATGGCATAGCAGCGAGCTGTTGCACCGGCTCGGTACGTGGGACGGTGCTCCGGCCCGCGTCGCGGTGGTGGGCGCCGGGCAGAGCGCGGCCGAGGCGGTGGCGTATCTGCACAGCCGCTACCCCGATGCCCAGGTGCACGCGATCTTTGCGCGCTACGGATACAGCCCGGCAGATGACAGCCCCTACGCGAACAGGATTTTCGATCCGGCCGCGGTGGACGACTTCTATGGTGCGCCCCCCGAGATCCGTCGCCAGCTGGTCGACTATCACCGCGACACCAACTACGCGGCAGTCGACTCTCCGCTGATCGCCGATCTCTACGACCGCGAGTATCGGGAACGGGTCAGCGGGCAGCGGCGCCTGTGGATGCACAACGCCTCGAAGATCGTTGCCGTGGACGAGGCGCCCGAACGGGTACGCCTGGCCGTGACACATCAGCCGAGCTCCTCGACCGAGCTGCTCGACTGCGATTTGGTGGTGTACGCCACCGGGTACCGGCCGTTGGATGTGCGGGCATTCCTGGGACCGCTGGCTTCGTGTTACGAATTCGACGCCGATGGCCGGCCGGTGGTCGAACGCGACTACCGGCTACGGGCGCGGGCAGGTGCCCCGGGAGACGTCTACCTCAACGGATCGGTGGAGCACAGTCACGGGCTGTCGTCCTCGTTGCTCTCCAATGTCGCGGTGCGGGCTGGCGAGATTGTGGATTCGCTGGTCGCCGAGGCGGAGACCCGTGACGCGGTGGCGTCCTTCAAGACCGGGTAGACGAAGCGCTCGATCATCTCTGCCTCCAGCGCCGGGTCTGCTGCGGGCCAGAACAGAAATGCCATCACTACGCGCGAAATCCATTGCGCGGCAGTGTCGTCAGCGAGCCCGGTAAACATTGATGCCGAACGTGGAATTTCGGAGGTCGGGCTCAGATAGGAGCCGAGCGAGGCCGGCGACATCGTCGCCACCATTGCGCTGACAATCGGATCGTTGCGGATAGCGGTCAACGAGGCGGTGATGGCGGTGACCGCACGCCGCTGGGCGTCCGCGGACTCGACCGCCCGCTGTATGTCGGTGGTGACATTTGCGATGTTCCGGGCCAGCACGGCGTCGACAATCGCAGGCTTGCCTCCGATGTGCCGATACAGCGTCGCGCGTGAGCACCCCGCCTCGCGGGCCACCGCATCCAGATTCAGCCGGTCCAGCCCGTGCCGCGCGATCTGCCGAGCCGCGACCGACACGATGCGGTCGGCGGCCGCGGCATGGCGGTCGCCGGGGTGCAGCCAGTCGGAGTGAGGTGACATCAGTTCCTCAATCTATCTCAAGATGAGACATAACTACCTAGAGTTCTCAGTGTTTCTGCTGGTAGCGCAGCCGCCGTGAGACGCCACAGATCATGCCTCTGAACGGATGTTTCTCAGTTTCCCGAATGCCTTGACGTGCGGTTTTCCGGTCTGTCAGCCTCATGAGTGATGAGCACCGTGGAATTGTTCGACCCGCAGATCCTGGAGGATCCCTATCCGTTCTACCGGCGGCTGCGTGAGACGGCACCGGTGTGGCCCGCAGGGGATTCCGGCTTCTACTTCGTCTCCCGCTGGGATCTTGTGGTGGAGGCCACCGAGCGCACCGAGGACTTCTCCTCCAACCTCACTGCCGCGCTGATGAAGTCTCAGGACTGCGAGACGGGACTGACGGTCGCGGCGATGGGACCGCCTGCCGATCCCACCCACGTCCTGGCCACCGGTGACGATCCGGTCCATCATGCGCATCGCAAACTGGTGCTCCCGACATTGGTCGCCAAGCGCATCACCGCACTGGAACCGGTGATGGCCGAGACGGGAGCCCAATTGTGGGAACGCGGATGCGACGGTCAGGGCATCGACTGGATGGCCGCGATGGGCGATGCGCTGCCGATGACCATGGTGGCCCGGCTTATCGGGCTGCCCGATGAGGACGTGCCGCAACTGGTGCAGTGGGGATACTCCAGCACCGAGATGCTCGGCGGGCTCAACACCGCCGAGCGGCAGACTCAGGTCGTCACCGACACCATGTACCTCGTCCTCTACCTGCGTGAGCATCTGGAGAAGGAGCTGGCTGCCCCAGGCGAGGACCTGCTCGGATACCTGGCACAGGCATGCAATCGGGCAGACATCTCGCTGGACATCGGTGTGATGATCCTGGTGCAGTTGGTCGGCGCCGGCGGCGAATCCACCGCCGGACTGATGGGCAACGCGGTGCGCATTCTCGGAGAGAATTCCGAACTGCAGCAGCGCATCCGGGACGACCGTGCCCTGCTGCCCACGTTCCTGGAAGAGGTGCTGCGGTTGGAGTCGCCGTTTCGCGGACATCACCGGCACGTGGTGGCGGACACCTCGCTCGGCGGGGTCCAGCTGCCCGCGGGCAGCCACCTCACCCTGCTCTGGGGTGCGGCCAACCGCGATCCGGAGATCTTCGAAAACCCCGACGAGCTGCGCCTCGACCGGCCCAGCCCGCGCAGTCACATCACTTTCGGCAAGGGCCTGCACTTCTGCGTCGGGGCGGCACTGGCGCGCCTGGAGGCGCGTACCGCGATCAATCTACTGCTCGACCAGACGCGTGAATTCACGATCAAACCCGGTGGTGCGCAGTGGGTTCCGAGCATCATGGTGCGGCGGCACCAGAAACTGGAGCTGGAGCTCAGCCTGGGATCTAACGCCGCCTGATGGTGCGCTGCATTCCGCCGCGCGACTTCGCCTGACCAGGCATCGGCCCCTTCGGCATGGCCGCGGCGCGTGAGCCCAGCGCCGAGAGCCGTGACTCCAGGGAGTCCATCTGCTTGGCGGTGATGTTGGCGGGAAGCTTGGTGAGGTGGCGCTCCAGTTTGGACAGCGGCACCTGGCCATCCTCGTTGCCGACGATCACGTCGTAGATCGGCGTATCGCCGACGACACGTGCGGTGCGCTTCTTTTCCTGCGCCAGGAGTGGGCCCAGCCGTCCGGGAGCACCTTCGGCGACGAAGATGATGCCGGGCCGGCCGATGACGCGGTGCACGACATCGAGCTGTGTGGTTCCGGCGACCCCGGTGGTGACCCGCCATTTACCGCGCATGTTGTCCAGCGCCCAGCCTGCGGCGCCCTTCTGGCCCTCGGCCTTGGTGAAGACCGATTTCTGCACGCGCCGGCCGAAGATGATGAACGCGACCAGCACGCCGAGCACCACGCCCAGGATCGGGAACATGAACACGCTGATGCCGCCCGAGAAGTATCCGGCGACCGCGAATGCGGCGACGATCAGTACGAACGCGCCGATCATATACGGCAGAAGCCGCTTGTCTTCCTTGCGCTGAATCTGAAAGGCCTGCCACATCTGGGCGCGGCGCGCCTTCGATTCGACCTTGCGACGCGCCTTTGCCTCGGCCTTGGCGGCCTTGGCTTCGGCGGGACTCAGTGATTTAGGCATGGCTAGAGAATATCGCCCGGCGGCAACGTGCCTGTCATCCGATGAGGTTGATGGCCTCTTGCCGGGCCGAACCCGCCTCCGCCAGGTGCTCCAGCTCGGCGGGCAGGGGCCGTCCATGGTGGGCCATCGCCTGTGCGTACAACCGACCGGCCCGGTACGAGGAACGCACAAGCGGCCCGGCCATCACACCCGCGAAGCCCAGACCCTCTGCGAACTCGGAAAGCTCCACGAATTCCTGCGGTTTGACCCAGCGATCAACCGGATGGTGGCGCGGTGAGGGCCGCAGATACTGGGTGATGGTGATGATGTCGCAGCCCGCTTCGTGCAGCGCGACCAGAGCTTCCCGGATCTCGTCGTTGGTTTCACCCATCCCGAGAATCAGGTTGCTCTTGGTCACCAGCTCCGCTTCGCGGGCGGCGGTGATCACCGACAGGCTTCGCTCATAGCTGAATGCGGGCCGGATGCGGCGGAACACCCGCGGCACTGTCTCCAGGTTGTGCGCCAGCACCTCGGGGCAGGATGCGAACACCTCTTCCAGCTGCTCCGGGACGGCGTTGAAGTCCGGGATGAGCAGCTCGACACCCGTGGCCGGGTTGAGTTGCTTGATGTACCGCACGGTTTCGGCGTATAGCCAGGCGCCACCGTCGGGCAGGTCGTCACGGGCCACGCCGGTGACCGTCGAGTACCGCAGACCCATGGTGTGCACGCTCTCGGCCACCCGGCGTGGCTCGTCGCGGTCCAGGTCGGCGGGCTTGCCGGTGTCGATCTGGCAGAAATCGCAGCGGCGGGTGCACTGCTCTCCACCGATGAGGAAGGTGGCCTCGCGGTCCTCCCAGCATTCGAAGATGTTGGGGCATCCGGCTTCCTCGCACACGGTGTGCAGCCCACCCGAGCGCACCAGCGACTTGAGTTCCTTGTATTCGGGGCCCATCTTGGCGCGGGTGCGAATCCAGTCGGGCTTGCGCTCGATGGGGGTTTGGGCGTTGCGAACTTCCAGTCGCAGCAGCTTGCGGGGTTCGGTCATGCGCCCACCGCTCCTGCGCTGCTCCCGCCCGCCGCCCCGACGGCCAGGCGGCCCTCGAGTGCGTCGATCACCGAGGAAACGACCTGGTCGTGCACCTCGTCGATGGTGACATCCCGGCCCAGTTCGGCGGACAGGGTGGTCACACCGGCGTCAGTGATGCCGCAGGCCACGATCGGCAGGTAGGCGTCCAGGCTGTTATTGCAGTTCAACGAGAACCCGTGCATGGTGACCCCGCGCTGCACACGGACCCCGATCGCGGCGATCTTGCGCTCCGGCTTCCCGCCGCCCGCGGCCAGCCACACACCAGAGCGGCCGTCGACACGTTTGGTCCGTACACCCAGCTGTGCGCATACCGCGATGATCGATTCTTCAAGACGCCGAACGTAGTTCACGACGTCGATAGGCTCGGCCAATCGCACGATCGGGTAGCCAACCAGCTGGCCGGGTCCATGCCAGGTGATCTTGCCGCCGCGATCGGTGTCGATGACGGGTGCGCCGTTGATCGGCCGTTCCTGCGCTTCGGTGCGCCGACCCGCGGTGTACACCGCCGGATGCTGCAAGGTCAGCAGCGTGTCAGGTCCTCCGGCCACGCGGGCCTCGACGATGTCACGCTGCAGCTCCCAGGCCGCCTCATAGTCGATCATGCCCAGGTCCCGTACGACGACGGGATCTGCGCTGGATCGGATGGATCCATGAGAGCGGTGCACGGGTTCCATTATCTCACTTCATCGGTCGGCTGTTGTTGGCGTAGGCGAGCGCCTCGCCGATGGTGTGGTGCTCGAACTCGAATCCGTGCTGTTCCAGGACCGCCGGGATGACGCGCATGCTGCGTGTCATTTCGGCGTCGGCGAACTCGCCGAGGACGGCCCGGAGCGCGAACTGCGGCGCTACCAGCAGGGTCGGGCGATGCAGAGTCCGGCCGAGGGCCGCGGTGAACTCGGCGTTGGTCACCGGTGCCGGGCCGGTGAGATTGACCGGTCCCGAGAGCGTCGATTCGGTCAGTGTGAACTCAAGGGCCCGGATCTGGTCCTCAAGGCTGATCCACGGCATGTACCAGCGTCCGTTGCCCAGCCGTGCTCCCAGGCCCGCGGCGAAAAGCGGGCGTGATCTGCCGAAGAGCCCTCCGGCGGGGGAGAGCACCAGGCCGGTGCGCACGATCACCACCCTGGTTCCGGCCTGCACGGCCTCCTCGGTGGCGGCTTCCCAGTCGATGCACACGCGGGCGAGGAAACCGGTACCGCTGGATGCGGTTTCGTCGATGACGCGGTCGCCGCTGTCGCCGTAGTAGCCGACTGCGGAGGCGTTGATCAACACCGGCGCGCCGGCATCGGCGACGGCACCGGCCAGCACCTCCGTGGGGATGATGCGGCTGTCGTAGATCTCCTGCTTGTAGGCGCCCGACCAGCGCTTGTCGGCGACACCGACACCGCACATGTTGACGACGGCATCGGCACCCTCGAGAGCGCCGGGCTCTATCTGCCCGCTCGCCGGATCCCAGCGCTGCTCGTCAGGGCCCATCGGGTCGCGGCGAACCAGCCGGACCACGGTGTGGTCTGCGGCACGCAGCGACGCGACGAGCGCCGACCCGATCATCCCCGAGGAGCCGGCGATGACGACACGCATGGGTTACAGACCCAGGTCCGCCTCGAAAGCCCCCTCTTCCAGGCGATGTTTGATGGTGGTGAGGAACCGCCCCGCGTCGGCTCCGTCGATCAAGCGGTGATCGTAGGTCAGCGGCAGGTAGCACACCGACCGGATACCGATCGATTCGTTACCCGCTTCGT
The DNA here is from genome assembly GCF_016767715.1 of Mycobacteroides chelonae. Classification (NCBI taxonomy): domain Bacteria; kingdom Bacillati; phylum Actinomycetota; class Actinomycetes; order Mycobacteriales; family Mycobacteriaceae; genus Mycobacteroides; species Mycobacteroides chelonae. The sequence goes on from NZ_CP050145.1 coordinate 1,964,515, forward strand.
CACGGATCACCCTGGGACGCTTCACGATTGCACCAGTGCCGAGCATGGCGGCCTGCGGCGGCACCAGGATCGGGGTGTCGAACAACGCGCCTTGGCTGCCGATGTTGGTGATGGTGAAGGTGCCACCGGCGAGTTCGTCGGGCTTGAGGTTCCCCGAGCGCGCGCGGGCGGCGATATCGGCGATGGCCCGGGCCAGCCCGGCCAGCGACAGATCACCGGCGTTGTGGATCACAGGAGACAGCAGACCTTGATCGGTGTCTACCGCGATGCCCAGATGCTCGGCATCGAAGTAGGTGATCTCCTTGCTGTCCTCGTTGTAGCTCGCGTTGACGTTCGGGTGCGACTTGAGCGCCTCCACCGCGGCCTTGGCGAAGAAAGGCAGGAACGTCAGGTTGACGCCTTCACGCTCGGCGAAGGTCGCCTTGGCACGAGCCCGCAGCGCCGCGATCTTGGTGACGTCGACCTCGTGGGTCTGGGTCAACTGCGCGGTCTGCTGTAGCGATTCGCGTGTCTTCTTGGCGGTGAGCTGACGAATCCGGTTGGCCTTCTGCGTGGTTCCGCGCAGATGGGCCAGCGCAGCAGGAGCCGCCGGAGCCGATGGCGCCGCAGCCGCGGGAGCTGCCGCTGCTGCGGGTGCGGGGGCCTTGGCGGCCTCAGCGGCAGCCAGGACGTCCTGCTTGCGAATGCGTCCACCCACACCGCTGCCGGTCAGCGCGGACAGATCCACGTTGTTCTCGGCGGCGAGCTTGCGGACCAGCGGGGTGACGTACGGGTTATCGCCCGCGTCGGTGGCAGCAGGTGCCGGTGCCGCCGGGGCTGCAGGTGCGGGAGGAGTGGCCGGTGCGGGTGCGGCAGGCGCTGGTGTTGGCGCTGCGGGCGCCGTCGGTGCTGCTGGGGCCGGTGCGGGCGCCGAGGGCGCGGGTGGAGCGGCGGCGGGCTCGGGGGTGGGTGCAGGCGCAGGTGCCGCGGCAGGAGCCGCGCCTGCCGCACCGATGACGCCGAGTTCGCCACCGACGGCGACGGTGTCGTCTTCGTTGGCCGAGATACTCAGCAGCACACCGGCGACCGGTGACGGAATCTCGGTGTCGACCTTGTCGGTCGACACCTCGACGAGCGGCTCATCCACGCCGACCTCGTCGCCGACCTTCTTGAGCCAGCGGGTCACGGTGCCCTCGGTGACCGACTCGCCGAGCTCGGGCATCTTGACCGAGGTGCCCTGGCCAGCCGGAGCCTCCGCAGCGGCGGCGGGAGCGGCCGGTTCCGCTGCGGGAGCAGGTGCGGGTTCGGGCTCAGGTTCGGGAGTGGGGGCAGGTTCGGGAGCCGGCGCGGCGGCCTCGGGGGCGGGCGCGGACTCCGCGGGCGTGGCCTCGCCAGCCTCGCTGATCACGCCCAGCTCGCCGCCGATCTCGACGGTGTCGTCCTCGCGGGCAACGATCTTGGTCAGCACACCCGAAGTGGGAGCGGGGATCTCGGTGTCCACCTTGTCGGTGGACACCTCAAGCAGCGGCTCGTCGACTTGGACCGTGTCGCCCTCTTGTTTGAGCCACCGTGTCACCGTCCCTTCGGTCACGCTCTCACCGAGGGCGGGCATCTGGACGGAGAAGGCCATGGTTTCCACTCCTGAAAAGGTTCCGATAGCGGCTCACACAACGTGGACATATCTGGCTTACCACAGCGACGTGGACAGCGGGTCAATCCTGTCACTGACTGGAACGGCGCGCCTGCCCGGGTCCAAGATCGGAGGGTGAGCGAGCGCACGGTCGTCTGCGTCATCAAGCCCGGCAGTCGCAAGGGGCCCGCCGTCGAGGTTGCCGACGATGGCGCCCTCACCCTGTTCGTGCGGGAGCCGGCTATCGACGGCAAAGCCAACAAGGCTGCGCTCGCTTTGCTTGCCGAGCACTTGGGCGTGCCGAAGTCGGCGGTGCGGCTCGTTGCCGGTCAGACCAGCAGACTGAAGCGATTCAGTGTGGGTTGACCGGTGAGATTACAGCCTGTTCTCAGAATTAGCTGGCACCATGGTCCAATGGCATGGATCGACGCCTTCCGAAGCAAGCGCGAGGGGCAGACCAAACAGGGCAACAACGACGACCTGCGCTACCTGGCGAATTGGGCCGCGGCGCGCACGGGCGTGGAGGCCTATGTCGAGCCGCAGACCAACTTCTCGGACGTCACCGTGATTCTCATCGCAGGTGACGGCGAGTGGACCCGCCGACGCGTCGGCGGGGTGGCGGGCGCGCGCCGAATCTCGGAGCGACTCAAGATCCCGGTGTACGACGTGCACCGCACGGGATACCCGCAACGCAAGCGTGATTACGACGCCCGGCAGAAAATCCTGAAGCGACGGGCAGCCGAGGAAGGCGCCTAGCCGACGTCAGCCGTTGGTGGCGATGTCCTCCAGCACCCCGAAGATGGTTCGCACCGGCACGCCGGTCCCGCCCTTGGCCGTGTAACCCCACGGTCCGCCGGTGTTGAACGCCGGGCCGGCAACGTCGATATGTGCCCACTGCACACCGTCGGCCACGAACTCGCGCAGGTACAGACCGGCCGCCAACATGCCGCCGTTGCGGTGGTTGGTGACGTTCGCCAGGTCGGCAACCCTGGATTTGAGATCGTCGCGCAGTTCCTCGGGCAGCGGCATGGCCCAACCGTTTTCGCCTACGGACTGCGAGATCGTCGACACCCGGTCGCGGAACTCGTCGGTGCCCATCACGCCAGGAGTGCGGGTGCCCAGGGCCACCACCTGTGCACCGGTCAGCGTCGCGGTGTCGATCAGATAGTCGGGCTCATCCTGGCAGGCCCGCACGATCGCGTCGGCGAGGATGAGGCGACCCTCCGCATCGGTGTTGATTACCTCGACGGTGGTGCCGTCCAGGTGGGTCAGCACGTCGCCGGGGCGCTGTGCCGTCGAGGACGGCATGTTCTCGGCCATGGGCACGGTCGCGATGACGTCGATGGGCAGCTGCTGGCGGGCGGCCAGCAAGGTCACCGCGATAACCGCTGCCGCTCCACCCATATCGGAGGTCATGTTCTCCATGCCGCCTGCGGGCTTGATCGAGATGCCACCGGTGTCGAAGGTGATGCCCTTGCCCACGAGCGCGACCTTCTTGGCCTTTTTGCCCTTGGCGCCCGGGTAGGTCAGCCGCACCAGCCGCGGTGGGCGCGAGGAGCCCTTGCCGACTCCGATGATGCCGCCGTAGCCGGCCTTGGCCAGTTCCTTCTCGTCGAGCACCTCGACCTCGATGCCCTCGGTCGTCGCCAGAGTTTTTGCCCGCTTGGCGAATTCGGCCGGGAACAGATGACTGGGCGGGGTGTTCACAAAGTCACGCGCGATGATCACAGCAGCCGCGATGGCGGCGCCGCGCTCCATGGCGTCTTTCTGCGCGCGGCCCTTGTCGGCGACGAGCAACGTAACCTTCTGCAGTCCAACGTCCTTCGGTGCGGTCTTGGCGCTGCGGAACTCCGCGAACCGGTATCCGCCAAGTGCCAGGCCCTGCACGGTGGCATCGACATCGCTCGCGGACAGCGTGGTCACCAGGGTTTCGACGTTGTCGAGCGAGCGGGCGGCCACGCCCGCGGCACGCCGAATCGTCTCGGCGCTGGGATCCCCCTTACCCAGGCCGACCGCCAGCACACTGGACACCGGCAGACCGTCCACGACCACCCGGGTGAGTTGCTCGCTCGAGCCGGTCGCGCCCACGGCCTTGAGGGCGGCCTCGATAGCCTTGACTGCCTTGCTGTCCAGCAGCTGCGCATCGACCACCTTGGGGCCCTTATCGGATTCTTTCTCCCCTGGGCGCACCCCCACCAGCAGCACCGCGGCGGAGACCCCGCGCTGCGGAATGGACGTGGCCAGGGTGAACGAAGGTGCCGTGTATGCGCTCATGAGATCACAGCCTAGTGAAAGCCGGTGATGCGCCAATTAGGGTGAACGCCATGACGGATCTCTTGCTCGGCCCTCTTCACGATCGGCACGCCGCACAAGGTGCCACCTTCGCCGAATTCGGCGGCTGGAATATGCCGGTGTCCTATGCCGGCACCGTGGGTGAGCACACCGCCACCCGGGAGGCCGTCGGACTGTTCGACGTGAGCCACCTCGGCAAGGCGCTGGTGCGTGGGCCGGGTGCCGCGGCATTCGTCAACGCGTCTTTCACCAACGATCTCAACAAGATTGGGCCGGGCAAGGCGCAGTACACCCTGTGTTGCACCCCGACCGGCGGTGTCGTCGACGACCTCATCACCTACTACGTCTCCGATGACGAGATCTTCCTGGTGCCCAACGCCGCCAACACCGCAGCGGTGGTGGCCGCTCTGCAGGAGAAGGCGCCCGAGGGAATCACCATCACCAACCAGCACCGCGACTACGCGGTGCTGGCCGTGCAGGGACCCAAGTCGGCCGACGTGCTGCTGCGGCTCGGACTGCCGACCGATATGGAATACATGGCGTACGCCGACGCGACGCTCGACGGTCAGCCGGTGCGGGTGTGCCGGACCGGCTACACCGGCGAACACGGCTACGAACTGCTGCCGTCCTGGGATTCCGCCGGCGCCGTGTTCGACGCACTGCTGCCGGTGATCACCGAGGCAGGCGGCCAGCTGGCTGGTCTGGGCGCGCGCGACACGCTGCGCACCGAGATGGGCTATCCGCTGCACGGTCACGAGCTGTCCCTCGACATCAGTCCGGTGCAGGCGCGGGCAGGATGGGCCGTCGGATGGAAGAAGGACGCGTTCTGGGGGCGTGAGGCCCTCGCCCAGGAGAAGGCGGAAGGTCCGCGCCGCACCCTGCGTGGCCTGCGGGCCACCGGCCGCGGCGTGTTGCGACCCGATCTCACGGTGCTCTCGGGCGGCCAGCCGGTAGGGGTGACCACTTCGGGCACCTTCTCGCCGACTCTCAAGACCGGTATTGCATTGGCCCTGCTGGACAGCGCCGCCCAGATCGCTGACGGGGCCACCGTCGCCGTCGACGTGCGGGGCCGGGAGATCGAATGCGAGGTCGTCAAGCCGCCGTTCGTGGACGTCAACGTCGGATAATGGGTTCGGATTTGGCGACATTGGACAGCTAGACTGCCGAGCATGAATCCGCTTCCCGAGTTCACCCGGCAACTCAACCCGTCACCGGCCAGCCCGGCGCGTCGGGCTGAGGTACTGGCCGCGCCGGGCTTTGGGAAGTACTTCACCGACCACATGGTGTCCATCGATTGGAACGCCGAAAATGGTTGGCACAACGCGCAAGTGGTGCCCTACGGCCCCATCACACTCGACCCGTCGGCCATCGTGCTGCACTACGCGCAGGAGGTCTTCGAGGGGCTCAAGGCCTACCGGCAACCCGACGGGACCATCGCGGCGTTCCGGCCCGAAGCTAACGCCGAACGAATGATCCAGTCCTGCCGCCGCATCGCCATCCCCGAGCTGCCGCAAGAGCTGTTCATCGAGTCGCTGCGTCAGCTGATCGCCGTCGACTCCGACTGGGTGCCGCCGGGCGGCGGCGAGGAATCGCTGTATCTGCGGCCGTTCATCATTGCCACCGAGGCCGGTCTCGGGGTGCGGCCCGCCGCCGAGTACCGGTACCTGCTCATCGCCTCACCCGCTGGCGCGTACTTCTCCCAGGGCATCAAGCCGGTCAGTGTCTGGCTCTCGCACGAATACGTGCGCGCCGCACCAGGCGGGATCGGCGCGGCCAAGACGGGTGGGAACTACGCCGCCTCGCTGGTCGCCCAGGCGCAGGCCGCCGAAGAGGGCTGCGATCAGGTGGTCTGGCTCGATGCCATCGAGCGCCGGTACATCGAAGAAATGGGTGGCATGAACCTGTTCTTCGTGTTCGGCCGCGACGGTGAGGCCCGCTTGGTTACTCCCGAACTATCCGGATCACTGCTGCCCGGTGTGACGCGGAAGTCCTTGTTGCAGCTGGCCTCCGATGCCGGATTCGCCATCGAGGAACGCAAGATCGACGTCGACGAGCTGGAGAAGAAGGCGGCCTCGGGAGAGATCACCGAGGTGTTCGCCTGCGGCACAGCCGCGGTCATCACGCCGGTTGGCCGCGTCAAGCACTCCAGCGGTGAATTCACCATTGGCGAAGGGCAACCCGGCGAGGTGACCATGGCGCTGCGCGACACGCTGACCGGAATCCAGCGCGGCACCTTCGCCGATACGCACGGCTGGATCACCAAGCTCGGCTAGGACGCCTGTGCGCGTACGGGGCGGCGATAGGTCACCGTGTCGAATTCGCGTCCATACTCATCGACGGCCGTGACATCCATCTCGCTGACGAATGTCCCCGGCCGCACGTCGACGCGGATGAATGCGTAGTTGCGATACCGCACGCGCGACCAGGTGACCGCCTCGGCGTGCTTACTGCCGTCGGGCGCCCAGACGTAGCTGTTGGGAACCAAAGTGTCGGTGAGCTCGCGGCCCCGGTATCCCTCCGGCTCGCCCGGCTGAAAGTCATAGCGGGGCCGGCCCGCAGAACCCACCGTGTAGTACACGGTGCCATCCGATTCCGGGTCTACGGTGGACCGATCGCCGGCCTCTCGGGTCGGACGTCCCGCGCGAATCGGATCCGTGCGCTCGAAGACGTGGTTGTGTCCCTGCAGCACCAGATCCACCTGATAGCGGTCGAACAGCGCGCACCACGCGTCGCGCACGCCACCGTCGCTGGCATGCGACAGCGTCGTCGAGTACGCGCAGTGGTGGAAGAAGCACACGATGAAGTCGATATTCGGATTTGCCCGATATGCCGCTAAAGTTCTTCCCACCCAACCGGTTTGGGCGCCGCCCGAGTAGCCTGTGTTCGCCCTGATCTCGTAGGACACGTCATTGGCGTCCAGGGACAGGACGGCGACATTGCCGTAGGTGAACGAGTACGCGGACGGGCACCCCGCGGGGCCGTTGCCGGGGAATCCGAGACGGGCCAGATGGCCGCCGTAGCCGTGATTTCCGTACGCGGCTTCCATGTCGTGATTGCCGGTGGCGAACATCCATGGTGTTGTCGAGGCGCTGGGCTCGATGGAGGTCAGGTAGACGTCCCAGACGAACGGATTGTATTTGTCGAACCCGGCCGCGGCCTTGCCGCCGGAAGATACGAACTCGGGCTTCTTTCCCATTCCGGATGGGTCCGCATAGGCGATGTCCCCGGCCAGGATATGAAAATCAGGTCGGCACGCCACGATCTGGTTCATGACGTTCTGTGTGTGCGGCGTGGCCGGGTCGTTGTCGGCGCTGTAGTAGCTGTCGTCGTATTCACCGGGGGCCAGATTTGGTGGGAGCGAGGGGGTCTCGTCGGTGCCCTGATCGCCCATCATGGTGAACCGGAAGGGGGCGAACGCGTTTCGTGCGGACGGAAGGGCCGTCGAGGCGGAACGGATATCGCTCGAGAATCCGTCGGTGGTGCGCCAGCGGTAGAAGTGCTCAGTGCCCCCGCCGAGTCCATGGACGGGAGCGTGCACGTAGAACTGTTCGGCTCCCAGCGCCCCGTGATCGCTTGAGGGAATCTGTGTCACGAGATTGCGGACCTCGGCTTCGAGGGAGGCGCCGAGTTCGGGGGTAGGCCCATGGTCGAGAAAGATCTTGGTGCCGTGCGGATTTCTGGACAGCTGCCCGGAAAAGCTGAGCTGGCTGGACGAATCTGCGCCGTACCCCACCCGCCTGCCGGCCACACCCAGTGGTGCGTCATCGGCATACGCCCGCCGCCCAAACGGTGATACGCCCAGCGCGGCGACCGCGGCAGCGGCGGCCGATCCCCGCAGGAAGTTGCGACGCGAGACCGGATGGCGACGCAGATATCCGCGATGCCATTCGTACTGTTCGGCCATGGACATCGAGCGGGCGATCGGCTCGGGAATCCCCATATCCGGTGTCTCACCGGCGGGGGTCACAGGATTGCGCGGCATAAGTTCGAATAGTGGCCTACGGCACCAGGTAACGCGACCGCACAGGCCGGGGTGATCGCGAACTCTTGATGAATCTTTCGTCGCCGCCTCACGAGGCCGCGAATCCGAGTGCTGCCAGCGTGGTGGTCACCTCGATGCTCGCTCCTAACACGTCTCCGGTGATGCCACCGAACCTGCGCACGCAGTGGCGCACCAGCAGCACTCCGGCGCCCAGTGCGATCACCACCGCAACCGGCCCTTGCCATGGCCGCCAGGGCTGCGCGAGAAAGCCGACGGCCATCGCCGCGAGCACCCAGATCCCGGCCAGCCACAAAGGCTGCGACCCGGCCACCCGGGCACCGAAGCCGCTGTGTGCGGCACCTGGCACGCCGCGCCGACACGCCACCACCGCGCTGACGCGCCCCACCGCGATCGCCAGCGCGATGGCCAGCCACTCCTGCCGGGAGGCCAGCATTCCGAACGACAATGTCTGTGCCAGAAGGATGATGATCACCGCAGCAACCCCGAACGGTCCGGCCGAACCATCGCGCATCACGGTGAGTGCGCGCTCCGGTGGTCCGTAGCAGCCGAGCCCATCCGCGGTGTCGGACAGGCCGTCGATATGCATGCCGCGGGTCGCCAGCACCACCACCGTTGCGGCGGCAAGCCCCGCGATGGGCGCGATGTAGGCCGATGTCGCCAGGTAGGCGGTTGCCGCTGCGAGCGCACCGAGTGCGGCGCCCACCACGGGCAGCGCCGTCAGCACCGGGCCCGAGAGGGTGCCGGCGAGCCGTGCGGGAACCGGTGTCACGGTGGAGAATTCGAAGGCTCCGCCGATGGGCCGCAGCAGCCGCAGCAGCCGGTTCACGCGCCCGGCCCGTCGATTCGGGCCTCATTGAAGGTCGCCATCTGTGCCAGTGTGCCCGCGGCGGCCTGCAACACCGGTAGTGCGACGAGCGCCCCGGAGCCCTCACCCAAGCGCATCTGCAGATCCAGCACGGGATCCAGCCGGAGGCGTTGGAGGGCAAGCGAATGCGCCGGCTCGGTGGAGCGATGCCCGGCGAGCCACCACTGGCGTGCGCCCGGAGCCAGCTGCTCGGCCACCAGTGCGGCTGCGGTCACCACCAGCCCGTCGAGCAGCACAGGGGTGCGCCGCACCGCCGCGTGCGCCACGAAACCGGTGATTGCCGCCAGATCGGCGCCACCTGCCCGGGCGAGCAGCGCCACCGGGTCGGCACGCACATCTTTGGTGCGGCGCAACGCATCGCGTACCGCGGCGGTCTTGCGTGCCCACCCTGCGTCGTCGACTCCGGTGCCACGGCCCACCACCGCCACCGGTTCGCTTCCGGTGAGCGCCGCCACCAGCACGGTCGCGGGAGTGGTGTTGCCGATGCCCATATCGCCCGCGATGAGCAGATCGGCTCCGGAGTCGATCTCGGCGTCGGCCAGGGCGATACCGGCAGCCAGCGCGGCATGAGCCTGCTCCTCGGTGAGAGCGTCCTCGACGGCGATATTGCCGCTGGGACGGCCCACGGCGATGTCGGCGACGCGCACACTGGCCCCCGCTAGCGCGGCGAGCACGTTGACGGCCGCGCCGCCCGCTTCGATGTTGCGCACCATCTGTGCGGTCACCGACGGGGGATAGGCGGACACTCCGGCGGCAGCCACACCGTGATCACCGGCGAAGACGATCACCCGAGGATGTTGGAATGTCTCAGGGGGGCAACGATTTTGGCAGGCCGCTACCCAAACCGAGAGCTCTTCCAGACGTCCCAGTGCGCCGTCCGGTTTGGTGAGCTGCCGTTGCCGGTCACGTGCGGCGGCGGCGATATCCGGGTTGGGTGCCGAGACCGGGGCGAAACGCGGTGCCTCGCCGCCGCTCACTCGGCCGCTCCCTTGATGGCCAGTGGCTGACCGGCCACCACCAAGAGGACCCGTTGACAGTGCTGTGCCACGGCCTGATTCAGGGCGCCGAGCTGATCGGCGAACAGCCGTCCAGATGCGGTGCCGGGCACAATGGTCAATCCGACCTCTGGGCTCACGATCACCAACTCGCTGCCATACGAGCTGATCGCATCGACCAACTCATCGATATCGGAGGCCACAACCTCACCGCCACGGTCCCATGCCGCGCGGGCATCCATCCTCGCGGTCAGCCACCCCCCGAGATCGTCGACGAGCGTCGGCACCGCGTCGGGCGCGCGCAGTTCCTCGGCGATACGGGTTGTCTCGGCCGTCGACCAGCCGTCGGGACGCCGAGACCGGTGTGCGGCAACCCTTTGCGTCCATGCCTCGTCCTCGCGGACAGATGTTCCGGTCGCCAGGTATCGCACGGGGCCCGAGGCGGGCAGCAGAGACTCGGCGAAACGTGATTTTCCCGAACGTATTCCACCGAGCACCAGCGTGGTAGCCACCTGAGGCTAGACCGGCTCGCCGCGGTTCACCCGGGGGCGTGGTGCGCGCATCTTGCGTAATTGCGATGCGCGGCTGGCCGCGTACCAGCCGAGTTTGAAGCCGCCCTCGTCGCTGGTCGGGAAGCGTTCGGAGACGCGCTTGTTCACGAGTCTGCCGACGAAAACCCCGTCGACGATCATGACGATCATCAAGACCAGCATCGCCGGGGTCATCCACATCTGCACCTGCACAGACGGCACCGCGAACATGGTGAAGATCAGGAACAGCGCCAGAGGCATGAACAGCCCCAGCACATTGCGGCGTGAATCGACGATGTCGCGGGCGAACGCGCGCACGGGCCCCTTGTCGCGTGGCAACAGGTACGCCTCATCGCCGGCCATCATCTTCTCGCGGCTGTCGGACATCCTGGCGCGCCGCTCTGCGTTCTCGACCTTGCGCTCGGCCCGCGACAGTTTCGGCCCGCGCAGGGACTTGCGACGCTGCCGGGCCTCGGCACTGGTCAAGGGTGCCGGGGCCACAGGTCCACGACGCTTGCCGGCATCCCGCTTCGGGGTGGGGCGGCCCTTTCCGGCCTGCGCCGGCGATGTGATGTCCGTCTCACCGGCAGGTGATGAGGACTCGTCGGCGGCGCCGTTTTCGGATGTGGATTTCTTTCGGCCGAGCAGATTCACACGCCCAGATTATCCTGCGCGAATGAGTCAGATTCTGGTGGCGCCCGACAGCTTCGGAGACACGCTCACCGCCACGGAGGCGGCGACTGCCATCGCGGAGGGCTGGGGAAGGACTCGCCCCGGCGACATCGTCGTCCTCAGCCCCCAATCAGACGGGGGACCCGGGTTCGTCGACGTGCTGGCCGCGCAGCTGGTCACGGCGCACCGGCACGCGCTGCGAATACGCGGCCCTCTGGATGAGGACGTCAACGCCGAGTGGCTGCTCGACGGCACGACCGCTTACATCGAATGCGCGCAGGCCTGCGGGCTGCCGCTGCTCAAACGTGCGCCGTCGGTCGATACCGCCTGGCGTGCGCACAGCACCGGGGTCGGGCAGCTGATCGCGGCGGCGCTCGATGGCGGAGCCACCCGAATCGTGGTCGGTCTTGGCGGCAGCAGCAGCACGGATGGGGGTGCGGGGCTCGTCGCGGGCATTGGCGGGCTCATTGTGGCTCAGCGGCGTCTGGCCACAACGGAATTGGTGGTCGCCAGCGACGTCGAGCATCCGCTGCTGGGCCCGCGTGGTGCGGCCGCGGTGTTCGGTCCGCAGAAGGGCGCAGACCCGGACACTGTCAGACGCCTGGAGGCGCGGCTGGCCGGGTGGGTCGCAGAAATGGAGGAGCAGACCGGCCGGGGCGTGCGGGACCTCGCCGGGGCCGGGGCCGCCGGCGGGATCGGCGCGGCGCTGCTCGCGCTCGGAGCGCGTCGCGAATCGGGAGCGCGAATCGTCGCCGAACACACCGGCCTGGACGCTGCGATCGTGCGGGCGGGCCTGGTGATCACCGGCGAAGGCAAGTTCGATGACCAAACCCTGCACGGCAAGGTGGCGGGGGCGGTCGCGAGCCGCGCCGCGACCTCCGGCGTCCCGGTGTTGGTGCTGGCCGGGCAGGTTGCGCTGACGGCCGATGAATACCGGAGGGCCGGTATCGCGCGTGCTGAATCGATTGCCCAGTTCGCGGGGTCCGTGCGGCTGGCCATGGAGGATGCGGCAGGCCAGCTGGCGGGCCTGGCGGCCCAGGTCGCACGTGAGCCTGGTTTCTAGCCGTCAGCTGGCGTAGGGGCGGCAGGAGACGGTCACGTACACGGTCGCGAAAGCTGTTTCATCACTGGGGATTCCGGTGACATCTGTGGCTACGCATTGAGAAAGCGGTGCGTCCGCGACACCGTTCAACTGCACTGCATAGCCGTGTCCCTGCAGGTGCTGCACGGTGTCAGCCACGTTGCCCCCGCCGCCGATGCTGTGTGCATTCGCGGGAGGGGTTGAGGCTAAGGCCAGCAATGCCATTGCACCCGCCGTCACTGCCGCTGCGGCGGAGAGTCTATGTCGTCTAAGCGAATCCGGTTTCCTGCGTAGGTTTCTATTTCCTGGTCGATGCATACTCATCACAATACCCCCTGGGGGTATAATGATGGGTATGCATCTGATCACGCCAAATATGTTCGTAAATAAGAAGATGCGGCTGAGCTATTGATTCGTGGCGGCACAATCTACAGGGGGTATCCACCCTGCGGTGCCGGAATTCCGTTGGAGCTCACGTCGTATCGGCGAGAGTTTACGTCGCTGAAGAAGGTCCCGGAGACACGCAGTCGGCCCGAAACCGTCGCCGCTACCAGAATTGGGTGCCGCACAAGCCGTTCGACTTGAATGGCAACGTTCACCACGGTGAGCTGATCGGTCTTGTCCAGTCCGTTGGCTGCCGCGCTGACGCGGGCCACGTGATGGTCGTGATAGGCGGCCAGGGTTTCGCGCGCATAGTCGAGCCACCGGGCGATGGGACTGGTGGGGATGTCGATCGATTCGGACATGAGAGTTTTCATCACGCCGCAGTTCGAGTGCCCACACACCACAATCGAGCGCACCTGCAGCCGGTTGACCGCGAAGTCGAGGGCGGCGTCGACAGAGGCGTCGGCGGGGTCTGTAGGCACCACGTTCCCCATATTGCGAACGGTGAACAACTGGCCTGTGATGCGGGTGTTGGCGGTATTGGGCAGGGCCGGCCAGTCCGAGCAGGCCAAATACAGCGTGTCCGGAAGCGCGGTGTCGTGTGAGTCGAAGAACGAGGTCATGCCGGGTAGCCCCAATCGGGAAGCGGCGCAGGCGCACGCGGATGCGCATGTGCCGGCCAGGTGGACAAACTCATGGATGTGGGCGGCGGTGGTATGCCGCGGCCAGCAGGTGGGCGGCCGTGAATGGCTGCCGGGGGGCGGGTCAAAGATCAGGGCTGTGCGATCAGCGCCGGCTGATGCACAGATCGGTCAGCAACACACGTCCTGACCGAGGTGAGGCGGCTGTCCGGACCCGTAATGGAGGGCCGCGAGAGATTCCAGAGAACGGCGGCACAGCAAGGGCGGCGGCAGCTATTGTCGCGAACAATGCCATGAGTGGTCGCAGCTGATGTTCGCCTCGCAATGCTGCGGCGAGTCCATCAACTCCCTGGCAGAGGCCCTTGCGCAAGGCGTTGTCGGCGTACGCGTGATCGGCTGCCGCGCTGAGGTCCGATGCCGGTGCGGTGGCGGTTGGCGCGACCAGGCTCAGATGATGAGCCGCCAGAGGGGACGGACGCTTGTCGCCCGGTATGCAGTGCAGCACGGTCGGCAGCAGGATGCCTACCCCGAGGAGTAACGCCACCAGTGCGAGTCGGCCGCGACCTTGCGCGCGAATCGCCATGGCTGCAGGGTATCACACTGATACAGTACCCCCTATGGGTATAATATGGCGCTTGACGTGCGAGGATGCGTCTGTGGTGTTCTAGGATTGTTCGGTGGCTCTCTTTCGCGGCGTGCGAGATGAGTCGCCGCTGTACGGCGCGCGGGTTCTGCGGGCGCTCCACGCGTGTGCTAGATGCCACCCGGCTAGGGCATAGATGTAGGAATACCCCTAGACGAGGTACCGTTGAGATCACAAGACGTTCATTACCTGGACGTCCGCCCGAGAGCTTCGACGCAGGGGAGATCCCACGATGACTGTCCAAGACGAATCGACTGCCACCTCCACCGAGGAAACTCATGGTGCCGTCTTGACCGACGCTGCCGCCGCCAAGGCCAAGGCGCTGCTGGATCAGGAAGGCCGCGACGATCTGTCGCTGCGCATCGCGGTCCAGCCCGGTGGTTGCGCGGGCCTGCGATACCAATTGTTCTTCGATGACCGCACCCTGGACGGCGACCTGGTCACCGAGTTCGACGGTGTGAAGCTCACCGTGGACCGGATGAGTGCCCCGTACATCCAGGGCGCCTCGATCGACTTCGTCGACACCATCGAGAAGCAGGGCTTCACGATCGACAACCCGAACGCCACCGGCTCCTGCGCCTGCGGCGACTCGTTCAACTGATCAGAACGCGTTCGAGCCGCGCATGTACGCGGAGCACACGTAGATCTTGCCGTCGTTGATCAATAGTTCTGCCTGCCCCTGAGGGGCGTCCTTACGCTTCTGGCTGGTCGCGGTGAACAGCACCTTGAGCTGGTACTCGGAGAAGTAGACGATCTTGTCGATCGACTTCACGGTGGCCGTCCCGAAGGTGTTCACGAACTGTTGAGCATTGGCGCGCACAATCGTGTCGTCGGTGTCCTTGTCGCGCACCGCGTCGTACAGGCCGCAGCCGGCATTGCGGGCCAGCGTCACGATATCGAGCTTGGCCATCGCATCCAGGTAGCCCTGGATGGTCTGTTCGATCTTCGCCTCGCTGGGCCGGTGGGACACGCCGGAATTCTTGGTCAGAAAGCCGAGCAGCAGCGCCAGCACCACCAATGCCGCCACCACCGCGGCCGGGGCGAGCCAGCCGGGCACCTTGCGCTTGCGGTCGGGGTAGTCGACCGGGGGAGGCATAGGCGGTAAACCAGGGTAGGGCACCGTCGAATAACCTGGTTCCGCCATTGACTCTCCTGAAATTTCGTTTCCCCAGATCTCACTCCCCGACAATCCAGGCTAGCAATCGGCCACAACCCCGGAACAGTTACGTTAGGTAAGCTTCTGTGGTTGTCCGTCGACTACCCAAGCCCGCCCGAATCCTACGAAGGGTCTCACGCGTGTCCATCATCGTCACCGGATCCATTGCAACCGACCACCTCATGAACTTCCCCGGCAAGTTCTCCGAGCAGCTCTTGGTCGAGCACCTGCAGAAGGTGTCCCTCAGCTTCCTGGTGGACGATCTGGAAATCCGTCGTGGAGGCGTCGCGGGGAACATCGCGTTCGCCGTCGGCGTGCTCGGTGGCAAGCCCGCGCTGGTCGGCGCCGTGGGTGCGGACTTCAACGAGTACCGGTCCTGGCTCGAGGGCCACGGCGTCAACTGCGACGGCGTGCTGATCTCCCAGACCGCGCACACCGCGCGTTTCGTGTGCACGACAGATCAGGACATGGCTCAAATCGCGTCCTTCTATCCGGGTGCGATGTCCGAAGCCCGTGACATCTCGCTGGCAGATGTCGTATCGACTACCGGGACACCGGAATTGGTGATCATTGGAGCCAACGACCCCGATGCCATGTTCCGGCACACCGAGGAATGCCGCAGCCTGGGATTGCCGTTCGCGGCCGACCCGTCGCAGCAGTTGGCCCGGCTCTCCGGTGAGCAGGCCCGCGAACTCGTCGGCGGTGCCACCTACCTGTTCACCAACGACTACGAGTGGGATCTGTTGCTCTCCAAGACAGGGTGGACCGAGGCGGACGTGCGTGAGCGTGTCGAGCTGCGGATCACCACCCTGGGTCCCAACGGCGTCGAGATCGTGGAGAAGGACGGCACCTCCCTCAAGGTGGGTGTGGTCCCGGAGAAGGGGCAGGTCGACCCGACCGGTGTCGGCGACGCGTGGCGTGCCGGATTCCTCACCGCCCGTAGTGCCGGCCTGAGCCTGGAGCGTTCGGCACAGCTGGGATCGCTGGTGGCCACCCTGGTGCTGGAGACAGTGGGAACTCAGGAATGGCTGTGGGAGCGTGACGAGGCGCTGGCCCGCCTTGCCGACGCGTACGGCCCGGACGCCGCCGACGAGATCGGTGCAGCTCTTTAGAGCTGCACCGGGTACTGCGGCTCCTGGATGTTCGGCCGCACCGACTGCTCGACGAAGATCGCATGCCACAGCATGAAGATCAGCACCGTCCACAGCCTGCGGCTGTGATCGGCGGCGCCGGCGGCGTGCTCGGTGAGCATCCGGCCGACAGCGGGCACGTCGATCAAGTGCCCGGCTTGCGTGGTCGCCAGCATCTCGCGGGCCCAGTCGTGTAGCAGTCCGTCGACGAACCAGTGCCGGATGGGTACCGGGAAACCGAGCTTGGTCCGGTGCAGAACATGCGCCGGCACAATGGGTTCCAGTGCCCTGCGGAGGGCGTACTTCGTGGTTTCGCGGGTGATCTTCTCTCGGTAGGGCAGCTGCGAGGCCACCTTGAACACCTCGGGATCAAGGAACGGCACCCGCAGCTCGAGCGAGTTCGCCATCGTCATCTTGTCGGCCTTGACCAGAATGTCTCCGCGCAGCCAGGTGAAAAGGTCCACATACTGCATGCGTGCCACCGGATCCCAGCCCGCGCACCGCTCGTAGAGCTCAGCCGTGACGTCCTGATGTCCCCATTCCGGGCGATAGTGGGGGAGCACCGCGCGCAGTTGTTCGTCATCGAAGCTGCGGGCGTTTCCGTAGTAGCGCTGTTCCAGCGTCATCGAGCCGCGGTTAAGCAGACTCTTGCCGCGCACCCCGTCCGGGATGGCGGCCGAGAGTCGTGCCGCCCCACGTCGCAACGCGCCGGGAAGGTATTCGAAAGGCTTGAGCGACAAGGGTTCCCGGTAGATCGTGTATCCACCGAAGAGCTCGTCGGCGCCCTCGCCGGAGAGCACTACCTTGACGTGTTTACGGGCCTCTTTGGCCACGAAGTACAGCGGTACCAGGGATGGATCCGCCACCGGATCGTCCAGATACCAGACGATCTCGGGCAGCGCGGAAACGAACTCCTCCTGGCTGACCACCTTCACGACGTGCCGGGCACCGATCGCCTCGGCAGACTCGACCGCCACATCGACTTCGGAATAGCCTTGCCGCTCAAAGCCAGTCGTGAACGTAATGAGCTTCGGATTGTGCCGGATCGCCAGCGCGGCGATGGCCGTGGAGTCGATACCTCCGGACAGGAACGAACCCACCGTGACATCGGCCCGCATGTGCTTGGCCACCGAATCGGAAAGCACCTCGGTGATCTCGTCGTACCGGGACTGACGGGTCGCGCGGGTGAACGGCGTGACGGCGAACCGGGCCGGGAAGTAGCGCGTGACGCGTGGCTCCTGGCCGGGGGTGATGCGCGCGTACGAACCGGATTCCAGGCGGCGGATCTCGGTGTGCAGGCTCTCGGGCTCCGGAACGTACTGCAGCGTTGTGTAGTGCTGCAGCGCCCGCAGGTCCAGTTCGGTCCCGATGCCCAACTGCTCCACCAGATCCAGCAGGCATTTCTTCTCGCTGCCCAGCGCGGTGCCGCCCAGGCCTGTCGCCATGAACAGCGGCTTTATGCCGAAAGGATCTCGCGCGCAGAACAACTCACGTTCGACCGTGTCCCAGATCGCGAAGGCGAACATGCCGCGCAGCCGGTGCAGCGCATCCGGGCCCCAGAAGTGGTACGCCGCCAGAATCGCCTCGCCGTCGCCCTCGGTGGCGAATGCGGCGCCGTGCTCGGCCCGCAGCGTCTCCCTGAGTTCCAGGTAGTTGTAAATCTCGCCGTTGAAGACCAGCACGTATCGGTCGGGGGTGTCTGCCGGTCCCCAGCGCAACGGCTGATGCGAATGCGCGATGTCGATGATCGAGAGCCGGTTGAAACCGAAGAGCACGTTTTCCTCGTGCCAGATTCCCGGCTCATCGGGGCCGCGATGACGCATATGCACCATCGCCGCATCCACCGCAGGGCTATGAGATTCGAGCGAAGACCCGGGCGGGCCCAGCCACGCCACCAGTCCACACACGCGGCCAAGTATGCAACATCGCGCGACCTGTCCCAGGACCTAGGTCCCCACACCGGCCCCGTCGCTGCCCTGATGCGACCGCGTGGTCTACGCTGCGTAGTATTCGATTGCTGCCACTGGTCAGCGATGGATTCTGTACCGAAACAGGAGGCTTAAAACGTGACGTCACGGTCCGGCTCACGGCCGTCCCTGCTGGCCACTGTGGTGCTGTTGGGCGCGGCGAGCTTCCTGCTCAGCGGTTGTAGCGTCCAAGAAGTGCTGCGGTTCGGGTGGCCCGAGGGAATCACCCCCGAAGCCCACGACTACATGGCTCCCCTGTGGACCTGGGCAGTCGTGGCCTCGCTGGTCGTCGGCGTCATCGTGTGGGCACTGACGTTCTGGACCGTCGCGTTCCACCGGCACAAGCCGGGCGACACCGAGTTCCCGCGCCAGTTCGGCTACAACCTGCCGCTGGAGCTCATCTTGACGGTGGTGCCCTTCCTGATCATCGCGGTGCTCTTCTACTTCACCGTCGTGGTGCAGAACAAGGTCATGCACAAGGACCCGAACCCCGAGGTCGTCGTGGACGTGACCGCCTTCCAGTGGAACTGGAAGTTCGGCTACCAGAAGGTCGCGTTCAAGGACGGCAGCCTCAACTACGAAGGCGCCGACCCGGAACGCAAGAAGGCCATGACCTCCAAGCCCGAGGGCAAGGATGCGCACGGCAACGAGCTCGTCGGCCCGGTGCGCGGCCTGAACCGTGAGGACCGCACCTACCTGAACTTCGACAAGATCGAGACCGTCGGAACCTCCTCGGAGATCCCGGTGCTGGTGCTGCCCAGCGGCAAGAGCGTCGAGTTCCAGCTGGCCTCGGCCGACGTCATCCACTCGTTCCGGGTGGTCCCGTTCCTGTTCACGCGCGACGTGATGCCCGAGCCCAAGGCCAACAACTCCGACAACGTCTTCCAGGTCAGCAAGATCCTGAAGGAAGGCGCGTTCGTGGGTCGCTGCGTCGAGATGTGCGGCACCTACCACTCGATGATGGCCTTCGAGCTGCGTGTGGTGAGCCCCAACGACTTCAAGTTCTACCTGGAAGCGCGCAAGGCGGGTAAGACCAACGCCGAGGCGCTGGCATCGATCGGGCAGTCGCCGGTCTCGATTACCACCAGGCCGTTCGACGGCCGCCGCGGAGAGCTCGCGCCGGCGGACAACAACGCGGCGAAGAACTAGGCAGCGGGAAAGGTAGGAGCGCAGCATGCATATCGAAGCCCGACTCTTCGAGATCCTCACCGGATTCTTCGCCCTGGCCACTGTGGTCTACGCGGTGCTGACAGCCCTCTACGCCAATGGTGGTGTGGAATGGGCGGGGACCACCGCCATGGTGATGACCACGGGTCTGTCCTTGATCATCTCGACCTTCTTCCGCTTCGTGGCCCGGCGCCTGGACACCCGGCCCGAGGACTACGAAGACGCCGAGGTCGCCGACGGCGCCGGCGAGCTGGGCTTCTACAGCCCGCACAGCTGGTGGCCCATCATGATCGCGCTTGCCGCCGCCACCACCGCCGTGGGTGTGGCGCTATGGCTGCCGTGGCTGCTTGCCGCCGGTGCGGTGTTTGTTCTCAGCGCGGTCGCCGGTCTGGTCTTCGAGTACCACGTGGGCCCGGAGAAGCACTAGCTCATCGCGCGTTTCACCCCCTTCTCGCCGCCGCGCTCGTACTTTGCGGCGGGACTCCCGTGACTGGTGTGACATCTCCGTGTGCACTGTCACGTTTTCGATAACAATCCGGTGGTCAGTTTGGTTTTTACGGCCGTCGGGTTTCGTCGCCCCGGATTGCTTTGGCTATCGTTGCCATGGCCCCTCAGGCAGGTGGCCCGCCGGGGAGCGGGAAGTGACGAAAAGGAACTTGTGTAGATGAGTGGGACGGACAACCCAGGGTCGGGGACTCCCGGGGAAGTTCCGGATCTGGACGGTCCGAACGCGGATGGCGCAGCTGCTGACTCTTCCGGACCGGATTCCGCCGCGTTTCATTCACAGGCGTATTCGGCGCCCGAATCCGAGCAATTCACCAGTCCGTACGTGCCGTACGACGAGTACGACACCCAGCTGGTCGACGGTGAGGAGCCGCCTCCGCCGCGGTGGCCCTGGGTCGTCGGGGTGGCGGCGATCATTGCCGCCATCACCTTGGTGGCATCCGTCGCGTTGCTGGTGGCCGGACGATCGGACGAGACTACCGGTGCCGCCAAGAGCACCTCGGTCACGCCGACTCCGAGCACCACGCCGTGGAACGAGATCATCACCACCACGACGGAACCTCCGCCTCCACCACCTCCGCCGCCAACCACTGAACCGCCGCCACCTCCGCCTCCGCCGGTGGTGACCGAGACCGTGACGGTGGAACCTCCGGTTCCGGTGCCTCCGCCTCCGCCGCCGGTGACGACGCATGAGGCACCGCCGCCGGTGACGACCACCACGCCGCCGCCTCCTCCACCGCCGACGACTACGACCCCGGCTGGGCCCCGGCAGATCACGTACTCGGTGACGGGTTCGAAGGCCCCGCTGGATCGCATCTCGATCACGTGGACCGACGGCTCCGGGCGCACCCGGGTAAACCCGAACGTCTACATCCCGTGGTCGATCACCGTCACCCCGATCTCGAACTCGGAGATCGGTTCGGTGTCGGCGAGCAGCTTCCTGCGCCTGAGCCAGCTCAATTGCACGATCACCACCAGCGACGGCCAGGTTCTGTCCGCCAACAACAACAATTCGGCGCAGGCAACCTGCTGATGCCAGCGGGTCGATTGGCCAAGCCACTGGAGGCACTTGCCGGTCCGGTGCGTCGATCCTCTCCGGAGGCCGTCGACCGGATGCTCATTGGGCTGTGCGCCGTCATCTGGCTGGCATTCGTCGGGATGTTGGTCGGCGCCATCGTTGTGATGACCGGACTGGGGGAGGGCGCGCCGGGATCGGCTGGGCCGTCGCTGGGGATCTACATCGTCATCGGGGTATCGCTGGCCGTCATCATCGGTGCCGTGCCGCTGCTACTGCGCGCCCGTAAGACGGCGGCTCAGCGCACGACGCGTGGCCCGTCAAAGGCCGTACCTAAATCCAAGGGTGCCAATGCTTCCGGGGCCGGCAGTGTGCCGTCGGGCCCGCCTCCCGCGGAGGCCTCGACCGAGAAGCTCAAGACATTCGGCGGACTGGCGGACCACACGAGCCATGTTCCGAAGGATTACACCGGGCCGGGGTCACCGGCCTATCGGGCGGCCGCCGAGGCGGCATCGAAATCAGTGGTGGTCGATCGGCTGTGGCTGCGCGCCACCGTAGGGATCGCCGGTGCGATCGGTCTGGCGCTGCTGGCGGTGGTCACCGGCGCCTATCTGCTGGCAGTGGACAGCGACACCGCGGCCATCGTCGCGTTCGTGTTCGGCGGGGTGATCACCTGCGCGATGGGTGCGATTCCGTGGGTGACCCTCAAGAAGCTGCGTGAGCTCGGTGCGCCAGGGTCTTAATCTGCGATCCCTGCGCGGGCAACGACTTTCGTGATGGTGGCGCGCACCAGCGATTCCTCCGGAACCGCGTTGCGACGGCCGAAATCCTCGGCCAGCTCGGCTCCCATGTAGCGTCCGCCGATCCTGGTCGCCCATTCGCGCATCTCATCGAGATCACTGGTCAGTCGCGCTTCGGCTGTGAACTGGACGTAGGAGTAGGGCGGGCGCTGGTCGTCGACGGCCAGCGAGATGCGCGGATCCCGTCGAATGGCCTTGCCTTTCAATGTTTCCGTGCCCGTCGTGAAGATCAGCTCATCGCCGCCGGATCCCTCATGGAGCAGAAACCAGACCGGTGTCACGATGGGCGCACCGTTGGCCCGCACCAGCCCCAGCATCCCGGTGCGGGTGCCCTCGGTGGCGAAGGCCCACCATTGCTCGCGAGTCATCTCGTGCATACGGCTAGGGTAAAGCAGTGGGGCCCCGCACACTTTTTCGTGTGCGGGGCCCCACTGTCGAACTGACTTCTAGTGGCCGTGACCGTTTGTTGCCGGCTCGCCGTCCTGGTACTCCTTCAGAGCGAGCAGCGACTTGTGGTGCGCCTCGTGTTCGGCTTGCACCAGTGCGGCTTGTTCGTCGGCGGGGTCGGCGAACAGGAACGAGCCGGTGCCGGGTGCGCCGGCCGATCCGAGCTTGTTCATGCGCTGTGGCACTGCGGCGCCCTGGTATTCCAGCGGGATGGCGTGGCCGTGCTCGTCGACACCGGCCAGCGGCTGGTGCAGCTCGATGTATTCACCGTGCGGCAGTCGCTTGATGATGCCGGTCTCGATGCCGTGTTCGAGTACTGCGCGGTCACTGCGTTGCAGGCCGATGGCCCAGCGGTAAGCCAGGTAGTACACGACGATTGGCAAGATGACCATGCCGATACGGCCGATCCACGTCGTCGCGTTCAGCGAGATATGGAACTTCAACGCGATGATGTCGTTCATCGCGGCCAGCGTCAGGATCATGTAGAACGAGATCGCCGCCGCGCCGATGGCGGTGCGGACCGGAGCGTCACGCGGACGCTGCAGCAGGTTGTGATGCGCATCGTCGCCGGTCAGCTTCTTCTCGATGAATGGGTACATGGTCAGCAGACCGAACACCACACCCATGATGATCGCGACCGCGAACACCGCGGGCACGGTGTGCCCGAAGATGTACAGCTCCCATGCGGGCCACAGACGGGCCAGGCCCTCTGTCCATTGCATGTAGAAGTCGGGCTGGCTGCCCGCCGAGACCTGCGAGGGCTTGTAGGGGCCCAGCAACCAGATGGGGTTGATCTGCAGCAGGCCACTCATCAGCGCCAGGATGGCGGTGGTGAAGGCGAAGAACGCTCCACCCTTGAGTGCGAACACCGGCAGGATGCGCACGCCGACGACATTGGTTTCCTTGGCGCCCGGTCCGGGGAACTGCGTGTGCTTCTGGTACCACACCAGCGCCAGGTGAACGGCGATGAGCGCCAGGATGATCGCGGGGATCAACAGGATGTGCAGCGCGTACATGCGCGGGATCCAGATGTTGCCGGGGAAGTCGCCGCCGAACAGCGCCCAGTGCATCCAGGTGCCGACGACCGGGATGCCCAAGGTGATCGAGGACATCGCGGCGCGCAGACCGATACCGGAGAGCAGGTCGTCGGGCAGCGAGTAGCCGAAGTAGCCCTCGAACATCGCCAGAATCAGCAGCAGCGAGCCGATGACCCAGTTGGCCTCGCGGGGGCGGCGGAATGCGCCCGTGAAGAAGATGCGGGCCAGGTGCACCATGATCGAGGCCGCGAACATCAGCGCCGCCCAGTGGTGGATCTGTCGCACGAAGAGGCCGCCGCGCACCTCGAAGCTGATGTTCAGCGCGGTCTCGTACGCCTTGGACATCTGCACACCGCGCAGCGGCTGGTAGACGCCGTTGTAGGTGACCTCGGCCATCGACGGGTCGAAGAACAGGGTCAGGTACACACCCGAGAGCAGCAGGATGATGAAGCTGTACAGCGCGATCTCACCGAGCATGAACGACCAGTGCGTGGGGAAGACCTTGTTGATCTGCCGCTTCATTCCGGCGGCGAGGTGATACCGAGAGTCCATCGCCTCGCCCTGGGCGGCGGCGATCTTGCCTAGACGTGACGGCTTTTGGGCTGTGTCACTCATGATTTGCGCTCCCAGAATGCGGGTCCGACGGGTTCAACGAAGTCGCCATTGGCGACGAGGTATCCGTCCTTGTCGACGGTGATGGGCAGCTGTGCCAGCGCACGGGCGGCCGGCCCGAAGATGGGCTTGGCGAAGTGCAGTGCGTCGAACTGCGACTGGTGGCACGGGCACAGGATGCGGTAGGTCTGCTGCTCGAAAAGTGATGTGGGGCAACCCAGGTGCGAGCAGATCTTGGTGTACGCGAACAGGTCGCCGTAGTTGAAGCTTTCCTGTCCCTTGCGCTTGATCACCTTGCCCATGTCGCTGGGCCGCACCCGGATGATCATCACCGGGTTACGCACGCCCATGGCGATATGCGACAGCTTCTCGTGCGATTCGACGGTGGTGCCGTCGCCATCGGACTCGCGCCACGGGAACACGGTCTCCATGCCACCGGCGTCGATGTCCTCGGGCCGGATCTTCAGCAGGATTTGGGAGCTGCTGCCCACGGCCCGGCCGAGGTAGATGGTTTCACCCTTGTACCGCGGGGTCCAGCCGCTGGTGAGCAGCACCGGCTGCTTGCCGTTGGCGGTCGGGACCACGGGGGCCCAGGGGTTCTTGATCAAGCCACCGATGAAGGCGACCGCGGTGCCGGCCCCCATGGCGCCGACGCCGAACCCGAGGGCCCGGATCACCATCTTGCGGCGGGGGAGTGTCGAGGTCTCCAGGGTGTCCTGCAGCTGCGCGACGATGGTCTTGCGGTCCACCTCGGACGAGCCCGGGCCGTCGTGGCGGTCCTGGATCGAGATCTCCTGGGGGACAAACTTCTTGGTGTAGAGCACCGCGCCGATACCCAGTGAGAGCACCGACAGGCCCAGGGTCAGGCCGTACAGCGGCGTCGCCAGGTTGTACATGGCGTTGCCCGGATCCCCGAACGGCTTGTACTCCCAAGGCCAGAACAGGAACACCCCGAGCAGGGCCAGACCGAACACACCACCGAGCGCGAACCACAGGGCGACTAGACGCTCGGCGCGCTTCTCGGCCTTGGTGCCCTCGACGGGCCAACGTGGTTCGCGGTAGACGATCTCGACACCGTCGAGGTTGGTGCCCAGCTTGACCAGCTCATCGCGGCTCATGGCCGCGAGCTGCTCGTCGGAGGGAATCTCTACTTTGGGATCGCCACTCACGCGCGCGCTCCAATCCACAGTGCCGCGGCAATGGCGGCGACGATGCCGATGATCCAAATGGCCATGCCCTCAGAAGCCGGCCCGAAGCCGCCCAGGCCGTAACCACCCGGGTCGGGGGTCTCGCTCGACGCCTTGACGTAGGCGACGATGTCCCGCTTCTCCTCGGGGGTCAGCTGACGGTCGGAGAACTTGGGCATGTTCTGTGGGCCGGTCAGCATGGCGGTGTAGATCTGCTGCTCATTGGCCGGGTCGAGCTCGGGGGCGAACTTGCCCGACGAGAGGGCGCCGCCGCGTCCGGTGAAGTTGTGGCAGGACGCGCAGTTCAACCGGAACAGATCGCCACCTCGAGCGATGTTGTTGCCGCGCAGCGACTCCTGAGCAATCGCGCCGTCGCCGTCGCGGATGACCTGGGGTCCGCCGCCATTGGCCTGGATGTAGGCACCGAGGGCGTCGGTCTGCTCCTCGTCGAAGATCGGGTCCTTGCGCTGGGCCTGGGCCTCGTTGCGCATCGCCGGCATACGGCCGGTGGACACCTGGAAGTAGACGGCCGCGTCACCCACGCCGATGAGGCTGGGGCCGCGGTCGGGCACACCCTGCAGGTTGGCGCCGTGACAGGTGATGCACGAGGTTTCGTACAGCTGCTTACCGGTGCGCAGCAGCGCCGACTTGTCTTCGTCGGCCACCGCGACCTGCGGGGTGGGCGTGAAGGTAGAGGCCAAGCCACCGGCAACCACCAGCGCGATCAGCAGCAGCAAACCTGCTGAGATGCGACGGCGGAACTTGCGGCGCGCGCGATTCTTGGCGGCTGTGTTGTTTACGGGCTCCACGCTCAACTGTGGGGCTCCCTTCACCGGGTTGGGCTTCGTCATGGGGCTGTCAGCGGACAAAGTAGATGGTGGCGAACAATGCGACCCACACGATGTCGACGAAGTGCCAGTAGTAGGACACGACGATCGCGGAGGTGGCCTGGGCCGGAGTGAACTTGCTCATCCGGGTGCGAATCAGGAGGTAGACGAATGCGACCAGACCGCCGATGACGTGCAGACCGTGGAAGCCGGTGGCCAGGTAGAAGGTTGAGCCATAGGCGCTGCTGGCGATGGTGGTGCCCTCGTGCACGAGGTTCATGTACTCGTAGCCCTGTCCGAGGACGAAGAAGGTGCCCATGATGAGAGTGATGACGTACCAGCGGCGCAGCCCGAAAACATCGCCGCGCTCTGCAGCGAACACACCCATCTGACAGGTGAAGGATGAGGCGACCAGCACGGCGGTCACGGGGATGGCAAGACCCAAGTTCAGCTCGGTGGGCTCCGGCGGCCAGTTGCCACCGGACTGCGCCCGGGCGGTGAAGTAGAACGCAAAGAGTCCAGCAAAGAACATCAACTCACTGGAAAGCCACACAATGGTGCCAACACTCACCATATTGGGCCGGTTCAGTGAATGAACCCGCTGGGTAATGGCGGTTCCCGCCGGCGATCCTGGGGCTGCTGCGGTCGTCACGTCGTAAGTATGACGCTTTGTAGTTGTCGAGAGCCACCCGGGTCCGACATTGATTTGTGACCGACTCCCGACAACGGGTGTGGCCTCTGATGAGAGTGGTGCCGGTGACCTGCGTCCGGCGTGTCGCGGCCCGCCTGGGAGGCATTTAGTCCTTTGTTGTCCGGATTGTCTCCATGGGACCATTTGCGGCGTGCTGGAACATTCCTGGCCCCAGGTACTGGGCGAGCTGACCAACCGTCGCGACCTGTCCGCGGGTCAAGCGGCCTGGGCCATGGACCAGATCATGACCGGCGCGGCCACCCCCGCTCAGATCGCGGCCTTCGGGGTGTCGATGCGGATGAAGCGCCCAACCTCCGATGAGGTCGGTGAGCTGGCCGACACCATGCTGTCGCACGCAATCGAATTTCCGTCGGACGGACCGGACGGCCAGATCGGCGCGAACGCCGTGGACATCGTCGGCACCGGGGGTGACGGCGCGAACACGGTGAACCTGTCCACCATGGCGTCCATTGTGGTGGCGGCGTGCGGAGTGCCGGTGGTCAAGCACGGCAACCGCGCCGCGTCCTCACTGGCCGGTGGCGCCGACACGCTGGAGACGCTGGGCGTACGTATCGATCTGGGGCCCGAAGCGGTGATGCGCAGCGTTGCCGAGGTGGGGATCGGCTTCTGCTTCGCGCCACATTTTCATCCGTCCTACAGGTATGCCTCCGTGGTGCGTCGCGAGATCGGTGTCCCCACGGTGTTCAATTTGCTTGGCCCGCTGACGAACCCGGCCCGTCCGCGGGCGGGCCTGATCGGCTGCGCGTTCGCCGATCTGGCGGAGGTGACGGCGGGTGTCTTCGCCGGACGTGGATCCAGCGTGCTGGTGGTGCATGGTGACGACGGGCTCGACGAGCTGACTACCACCACGACCAGCACCATCTGGCGGGTTCAGGCGGGCACGGTTGACACGCTGCGGTTCGATCCGGCGGCATTCGGTTTCGCGCGCGCCCGGCTGCAGGAGCTGGTCGGCGGTGATCCGGAGTTCAATGCCGCCGAAGTCCGGGCGGTCCTGGCCGGTGCAACGGGGGCGGTACGCGACGCGGTGGTGCTCAACGCCGCGGGCGCCATGGTTGCCCACGCCGGGCTGGCCAGCGACGCCCAATGGGTGCCTGCCTGGGAGGACGCGCTGACCCGGGTGTCCACCGCGATCGACTCCGGCGCGGCGGCCGCGCTGCTGGACAAGTGGATCGTCGTCAGCCAACGGCTCGGGGCGCAGTAGAGAGTCCGGGCCTGATCAGCTCGGCCATGCCCCAGTCGTCGCGGAGGACGGCGCTGGCCATGCGCGCGCTGCGTGCGGTCGTGGCCCAATCTCGCAGGGACCCTGAACATCCCGTGGGCTCGGCATAACCGCCGGTCGAGGACACGATGCGTACCCCGGGCTCGGCCAGCCAACGGGTGATCAGTCCGGTCTCCTCGGGCGCGGCCCCGCCGAACGGTTCGGCAGACGGCAGCACCACCTGGGCCGACGCGGATGCGGCCGCTACCACCGGCATCGGGGGGACACTGCGGCGCGCGACTGCGGCACCGGCCAGCTGACCATGTCGCATCACCGCGATCTGCCATCCGCCGTCACCGTCGGGACGCGCGGCGATCAGCTCCTCGATGCGCGCGAGGGCCTGCAGGCGGTGCTGACGGGCCAGCGCCTCGATGAGGGCGGCCGTCGCGTCACGTTGCCGCGCAGCGCTTTCATAGCGGCGCAGCGCACCGAGCTCGGCAACTCGGTCACACATGACGTGCAGCGGTTGTCCCTCGATGCCGTTGAGGACCGCCTGCGCGGTCATGAGGGCGTCCCCATATTCGGCGGCGTCCACGCCAGCGGGGGCCGGGCACGGGGAGGCGGTGTCGTGCGGGTAGGACTGGCCGTTGCAGGCGGGACCGTGTCGCCCCGTGGCCCCGATACGCGCGGCGCACGTACGCACGCCGGTGAACCGGGCCAGCGCCAGGGCGGCGGCCGTGGCGTCACCCCGGGCACGAAACGGGCCCAGCATCCGGCGCCCGTTCGTGGTCCGGACCACGGCGAAACGGGGGAATGGTTCCTCGGTGAGCACCACCCACCACCAGCGATGCGGGAATCGCGACTTCCTGTTGTACGGCGGTGCGTGGGCACCCAGCAGTCGCAGCTCGCGAACCGCGGCCTCCAGCGGGTGCGCACACGTCACGTGGTCCACCGAGGTGGCGATGGTGACCATCTCGCGCATCCGGCCACGCGGGTCCGCGCCGGTGAAGTACTGCTGCACCCGTCGGCGCAGGTTGACCGCGGTGCCCACGTACAGCACCTCGCCGGACGGCCCGCGAAACAGGTAAACGCCTGGGGCGTAAGGCATTCCATCGGCAAGTGAACGTTTGCCCCGCAAGGCGTTGGGCACTTGGGTGCGGTACCGGTGCAGCTCTGCCATGGTGTCGACGCCCTGGTTGCCCACCCGGCCGATCAAGGCATGCAGCACGTCGACGGTGGCCCGGGCGTCATCCAGGGCCCGGTGATTGGGAGTGGTCGATGCGCCGAGTAGCTGAGCCAGCGCGCCCAGGCTGACCCGTGGTGCCTCGTCGCGGGTCAGCACCCGGCGGGCCAGCCGGACCGTGCACAGCACCGTGGGCTGCGGCCAGTCGATCCCACACTGCCGCGCCGCTGCCTTGAGGAAACCGATATCGAAACCGGCGTTATGTGCGACAAGTACTGCTCCGCGTGCGAATTCGAGAAACGTCGGCAGCACCTGTTCGATGGGCGGAGCGTCCACCAGCATGGCCGAGGTGATGCCGGTCAGGCGGACGATCTGTGGCGGCAGCGATCGCTTCGGGTCGACCAAGGTGGCCAGTTCTCCGAGCACCTCGCCGCCGCGCACCTTGACCGCGCCGATCTCGGTGATCGCGTCGTTTTCCGCGCTTCCGCCGGTCGTCTCCAGGTCCACCACCACAAAGGTGGTGTCACGCAGTGCTTGTACCGACGGGGCTTGCGCCGACGACCCCGGTGAGGAGTGCACCTCATCGAAGGTCAGCTGCGTCATGACCTGACCGTATGACCCGGGACCGACATACCGGGGTCACGCCACGGGGGTACAGATCAACGCGAGCGCGTCGTTGGTGGTGTCGACGCCACGGTCGCCGATCGTCTCCTCGAGCCGGGACCGCAACACGCTGCGCGCGGCGGCATCCAGGGTGAGGTGATTGGAGTAGGTGAAGACCATGTCCAGGTACGCCTGTGTGGAGAAGTGCGGGCGGTCCAGGAAGTGCGAGTGGCGCACGTGGTAGCCCGATTTCTCGATGGTCGCCGAGACGGTGTCCTCGGTGTTGATGGAGGGGCGCTTGGTGGTGTCCATGAAATCGGCGTAGACGGTGTCCAGGTCCTGCTGGGTGGGGGAGGTGGGCACGATGCGGTTCCACACCAGTGCGAGGCGGCCTCCCGGGCGAAGCACGGTCAACACCTTCCGCAGCGCCGCGGTGGGCTCGACCCAGTGGAAGGACTGCGCGAAGAGCACGAGGTCGAATGTCCGGCCGGCCGGCTGCCAGTCCTCGAATGTGGCCACCTCGACGTCGATGCTCTTGGCGGCCGCGATCTGTGCCATGCGTGCGTCCGGTTCAACGGCCAGCACCTCGGCGCCGGCCGCTGCCAGTTGTGCAGCCGCGATCCCGGTTCCCGCTCCCACATCGAGGGCGCGGGTATGGCCACCGGACACGAGCTCGTCGATCAGAGGTTGCGGGTACCGGGGGCGGTGACGGTCATAGGCGACGGCGGAGCCCCCAAACGATTCGGCCCGGCGGCGGTCGGTATGCGCTGGTTGCGACTGTTCCGTCATACCGCAAGGGTGCCAGGCGACGCCTACTTGTCGGTGGGCGCAGTTACCGTCCGCCTGAACCCGAAAGAAACGACTGATGGGAAAGGAGGATCCATGCTTATCGATTGCGACGATTGCGCGATGCGCGGCCCGGGATGCGATGACTGCGTGGTCAGCGTGCTGCTGGGGGTGCCTCAGAGGCTTGCCGACGATGAACGTGCGGCGCTGGCTGTCCTGGCCGAGGCCGGGATGGCGCCCAAGCTGCGTCTGGTGCCGATTCAGCGCACCTACGACACGCCTGATTCGGCGAAGACGCCCGATGCCGGAGTCGCATAGGGCACACTCGAAATAGGTGCTTGATGGCCCACCCCGGGAACGGGGAGGAGAACCGACACTTACGCGACACTGACGTCGTTTCCCACTGCGGTGGACAACGTCGATGCCATTTCGTAACCTATCTGAGACCTATCGGCGCCGTAGTTCGCGGCGATTAAATTGCAGTAAAGGGATGTTGTCTTGAGTGTCGGGCGTCTTCTTCGAAATCATTCGGATCGATCGACGCCCTCATCTCTTCGGCGCACGATGCTTGCAATGACCGCTGCCGCGCTGGTCGGCGGGGTATTTGCGGGAGGTCAGGTCGCGACTGCCGACCCCAACAACGACGCCGTGAAGAAGCTCAACGAGCTGTCTCGCCAGGCTGAGGCAACCTCCGAAGCAGCTAACTCGGCGAAGATTGACCTCGACGCCAAGCTGGCGGCTCAGCGTGATGCCGAGAAGGCTGTTCTCGCCGATGAGGCCGTCGCCAAGGCTGCGCGCATGGCGGTCTCCACGTATCAAGTCGACGTCAACAAGGCGATGGTCGCCGCGTACATGGGTGGTAACACCAGCGGCTACGGTGCCGTGCTGACCTCCAACTCTCCGCAGAACCTGATCGACCAGTTGTCGGTGCAGCGCACGGTGGGAACCGAGATGCGTAGCCGGATGGACAGCTATCGCGCCGCGCAGTCCTCGGCCGATGAGGCCGAGCAGCGGTCCCGTGACGCCGTCGAGCAGGCCCGGGTGGCCGCCGAACAGGCCAAGAATGTTCGCGCCTCGCTGCAGGCCAAGCAGAGTCAGCTGCAGGTGCAGATCGCGGTCGTCAAGTCGCAGTACAACACCCTGAACCCCGGCCAGCGTGCTCAGCTGGCGGCACTGGCACCCGTGCCCCCGCCGCCTCCGGTGGAGCCCGGCCAGGCCCCGGATGCTCCCGAGCCGCTGATGCAGGCTGCGGCCGCTGCGCCCGCACCGGAAGTCGCCGTCGGTGGTGGAGGTTCGGCCGTCGGTGCGAACGCCGTAGCCGCGGCGTTGACCCGGATCGGCGCGCCCTACTCGTGGGGTGGTTCCGGACCAAACGCCTTCGACTGCTCGGGCCTGGTGATGTGGGCCTACGGGCAGCAGGGCGTATCGCTGCCGCACTCCAGCCAGGCGCTCGCCCGTGGTGGCACGCCCGTGGCGCTGAGTGATCTGCAGCCGGGTGACGTCATCAACTTCTATGGGGACGCCTCACACACCGGTATCTATGTCGGCAACGGCATGATGGTGCACGCCTCCACCTATGGTGTTCCCGTCGCAGTCGCGCCGATCACCTCCTCCGGCCCGATCTACAACGCGCGCCGCTACTGAGCCGCGGCCGTCGCGCGCGGGTGTCCGGGGGAGCACGCTGGACATCGCTGCTCACGGTGGTTCTGCTGATTCTCTGCGGTTGTCGTGCACAGTCCGCCGCGCCGGTGACCGATGTGCGTACAGCGATTCAGGCATTGCTGACGCGCTACTCCGAGGCCTTGCGCAGCGGTGATATCGCGGCACTGGACGCCGTTGTCGCTCCCGACAGATCCAGCTTTGTCGAGGCTCAACGCGGGCTGCAGAAGAACCTGTCGGGGCTGAAGACGGACAGATTCGAGTATCGGCTGGCCACCGAGGTTCCAGCCGATCCCGTTGCGCCGCATCAACAATGGACATTGGACGTGGCGCTGTTCTATGCGGTCAGCGGAGTGGACAAGGTTGCCGTCAGGCGCCCCGCCACTGTCGGAGTGCTGCACGCCAACGACACCTGGCGGATGGTCGACGCCAGCGCGGTCGCGGTTCCGTGGCAGTTCGCGCCCGCGGTCGAGACGCGGAGCAGGCTGGGGGACCGGGACGTGGTGGTGCTCGGGCATCCTGGTTCGGTGGTCGCGCCACGTCTTGCCGACGAGATCGCCGGTGCGTTGACGGCGCTGTCGGAATTCTGGGGACCGCAGTGGCAGGCGGGAGTGCTACTGGTCGCGGCAGAATCAGACGCCGAGTTCGCTGCTCTTGTCGGAGGCGAAGATACCGATGGAATAGCCGCCGCCGCCGTCGCCGATCGTGTCGAAAGCGGAGTCGCCGTGGGACAACGGGTGATATTCGCACCGGGCGCGGCGGGACTGCCACCCGATCAGTTCCGTGTGGTGCTGCGTCATGAACTCTTCCATGCCGCGGCCCGCACGGTCACCGGCGATCACGCACCCCTCTGGTTGGTGGAGGGGGTGGCCGATTACAACGGGCGCCGCGGCAGCGGTACCCCCTTCCGGAACGCGGCGCCCACATTGGCCAGTGCCCTTGCCGTGGGACGGATTCCGGATCATCTGCCCACTGACGAAGAAATCGAGAGTCCGGGAACTAAACGCACACAGGCATACGAGGAGGCTTGGTCGGTGGCGCAGTATGTGGCCGAAACCTTCGGTGAACCCAAGCTGGTACAGCTGTACCGGTATGGGGCCGGTATCTCGCCGAGTGCGCAGGGTGTGGCCATCCAGCAGGCGTTGGGCGTCGATGAGGCGACACTGGTACGGCAGTGGCAGAGCTGGCTCGGCTCTCGTCTACTACGGTAGGCGTCGTGACATTTCAGCCTGGCGGCCGACGGCATCGGATCCTGTTGGTCACCAACGATTTTCCGCCCAGGCCCGGGGGTATTCAGTCCTACCTGCAAGAGTTGGTGACCCACCTGGCCGGATCGCATGAGGTGACCGTGTACGCGCCGCGGTGGAAAGGATGCGAGCGATACGATGCCGCGGCCGACTATCAGGTGGTGCGGCACCCGACCTCGTTGATGCTTCCGAGCCCTGGTGTCCGCCAGCGCATGGTGGACCTCATCAGATCGCAGCACTCCGACGTGGTGTGGTTCGGCGCGGCCGCGCCGTTGGCGCTGTTGTCGTCGGCCGCCAAGGCGGCGGGAGCCGCCGTCACGGCCGCCAGCACGCACGGGCACGAGGTCGGCTGGTCGATGCTCCCGGTGGCACGGTCCGCCTTGCGGCAGATCGGCGAGAGCACCGACGTGATCACCTACGTCAGCCGCTATACACGCGGACGCTTCGCGGCGGCCTTCGGTCCGCGCGCCGCACTGGAACATCTGCCCGCCGGAGTCGACACCAATAGATTCCGTCCTGACCCGATGGCACGCGAGGAGCTGCGACGCCGCTACGGGCTCGGCGAGCGGCCGACCATCGTGTGCGTCTCCCGGCTCGTTCCGCGCAAGGGCCAAGACATGCTCATCGAGGCGCTGCCGGCGATCCGGGAACGTGTCGACGGCGCGGCGCTGGTGATCGTGGGTGGTGGTCCGTACACGGAACCGTTGCGGGCGTTGGCTAGTCGAGTCGGTGTCGATGAGCATGTGGTGTTCACCGGTGGTGTGCCATGGGAGGAGCTACCCGCTCATCACGCGATGGGCGATGTCTTCGCGATGCCCTGCCGTACCCGTGGAGCGGGGCTCGACGTGGAGGGGCTGGGGATAGTGTTTCTGGAGGCGTCGGCCTGCGGAGTCCCGGTGGTCGCCGGAAACTCAGGGGGTGCACCGGAAACCGTGCGTGACGGTGAGACGGGGCTTGTCGTTGATGGCAGATCGCTACCCGCGATCACGGACGCGATCGTCCAGATCCTGTCCGATCCGGTGCGGGCCGCAGCTATGGGGGAGGCGGGGCGTTCCTGGGTGACCGATCACTGGCGCTGGGATCATCATGCCGCCCGGTTCGCCGAGTTGGTCAGCGGCTCTGCATAAGCTTGGCTGGTGGAGCCTGTCGAACATGCGCGGCACACGCGCGAGGTGTACGACCGGCTTGCGCCGGTCTGGTCAGCGACCACCGATGACGGGCCATTCAATGGACTGCTGGAGAG
Source organism: Mycobacteroides chelonae (assembly GCF_016767715.1). NCBI lineage: Bacteria > Bacillati > Actinomycetota > Actinomycetes > Mycobacteriales > Mycobacteriaceae > Mycobacteroides > Mycobacteroides chelonae. Next base: position 1,998,710 of record NZ_CP050145.1, read on the forward strand.
ACCGGCGCTGAGGTCACTGGTCCCGCGCCCCCTCAAAGGCAGGGCGGTCCTGGATGTCGGATGCGGTTCGGGCGCTCAGTGCGCATGGCTTCTCGACGAGGGGGCGAACGTCACCGGGGTGGACCTGAGCCCCGTGATGATCGAGCAGGCTCGCCGCCGCTGTGGCTCGCGGGCGAACCTGTTGGTCGCTGACATGGCCGAACCCCTGCCCCTCGAGTCCCGGTCGTTTGATGGCGTGACGTGTTCGCTTGCCTTGCACTACCTGCGTGACTGGCAGGTACCGCTCGCGTCCTTCGCCAGGGTTCTGCGCCCCGGTGGCTGGGCGGTGATCTCGCTGGATCATCCCTTTGGCGCCCCGTTGCCCGATCAGAGCGACGGATACTTTCAGTGTCAGCTCGTCAGCGATACCTGGAACAAAGCGGATGTAGAGGTGACCCAATACTTTTGGAGACGTCCACTTGCGCAGGTGGTCGATGCGTTCGCTGAGGCAGGGTTCGTCGTCGAGCGCATCGTGGAACCGCAGCCATCCCGTGAGGCGATGCTGCGTTATCCCACCGCGCTACAGAACGTCGTCGACTCACCCAGCTTTATCGTCTATCGACTGCGCTACTCGGGTGACCCCGAGTAGATCGCGTCGATGTCTGCCGCGAACTTCTCGGCCACCACATTGCGCTTCACCTTGAGTGTCGGCGTCATCTCGCCGGTGGCTTCGGTGAAGTCAACCGGCAAGATCCGGAACTTCTTGATGGCTTCGGCATGGGAGACAACCTGATTGGCAGCCTTGACGGCGGTCTCGATCTCCGCGAGTAGATCGGGATCCTGGACCAGGTCGGCGACGGTGGCCTCGGCGGGCTTGCCATTGCGCTGCTTCCAGCCGTCGATGGCTTCGGGGTCGATGGTGATGAGCGCTCCGATGAACGGCTGCTTGTCGCCGACGGCCATCGCCTGACTGATCAACGGATGAGCGCGCAGCTGATCCTCCAGCACCGCGGGTGCGACGTTCTTACCGCCGGCGGTAACGATGATTTCCTTCTTGCGACCGGTGATCGTGACGAAGCCGTCCTCATCGATCGCGCCCAGGTCGCCGGTGTGGAACCAGCCATCCACGATCGACTCGCTGGTCGCGGTCGGGTTGTTCCAGTACCCGCTGAATACGACGCCACCGGACACCAGTAGTTCGCCGTCGTCGCCGAGCTTCACGGCGTTACCGGGCAATGGCCTACCGACACTGCCGATCTTGAGCCCACCGATCACGTTCACCGCGCAGGCTGCTGTCGTTTCGGTGAGCCCGTAGCCCTCGTAGATGGTCAGGCCGACGCCGCGGTAGAAGTGACCGAGTCGGGCACCCAGCGGCGCTCCACCGGAGATCGATGCCACGCATTCTCCGCCGAGCGCCGCACGCAGCTTGCCGTAGACCAGCTTGTCGAAGGCGGCGCGCTTGGCGCGCAACACGATGCCCGGCCCGCCGTTGTCCAGCGCCTGGCTGTATTCGACGGCGGTGTCGGCGGCGGCGTCGAAAATCTTTCCCTTGCCGTCGTTTTGGGCGTTCTGGCGAGCGGTGTTGTACACCTTCTCGAAGATGCGGGGGACAGAGACGATGAAGGTGGGCTTGAAGATCCCGAACGTCGGTACCAGCGTCTTGATGTCACTGGTGAATCCGACGCTTACCTTGGACTGGAAGCACGCCATCGCGATACCCCGCGCGAGTACGTGTGCCAGCGGCAGGAAGATCAGTGTCCGGCTGCCCTTCTGCAAGTAATCGGGGAAAACGGCACGCGCACCGCGGGTTTCGTACACCAGGTTGGAGTGGGTGAGCTGGCAGCCTTTGGGGCGGCCGGTGGTTCCCGAGGTGTAGATGAGTGTCGCGGGATCGCTGGCCTTGATGGCGCCGAGTCGGCCGCTGAGCTCGGCGGGGTCAACACCGGACCCAGCCTCGGCGAGCTCATCGAGAGCCGCGGGGGCAGTAGAACTGGCGATGTGAAACACGGTGCGCAGGTTGGGGAGTTCGGGTGCTAGTTCTTCGGCGATCTTGGCATGCGCATCGGTCTCCACGAACAGCGCCACCGCCGCGGAATCCTGCAACACCCACCGGACCTGATCGGCCGAGGACGTCTCGTAGATGGGAACGGTGATGGCGCCGATCGACAGCACTGCGTAGTCGATGATCGTCCACTCGTACCGTGTCGCCGAGATCAGTGCCACGCGATCACCGGGCGCCACGCCCTTGGCGATCAGGCCGTTGGCCACCGCACGGATCTGCGCGGCGGCCTCCGCGTAGGTGACGGGCGTCCACGTGTCGTCGATGAGACGGGAGAACGCCGCCTGGTTGGGGTCTTCACGCTCGTAGTCGTAGACGGCATGAACAACCGATGCGTTGTCCTCGACAGTGAATGGGGCAGGAACGCTGAACTCTCGCACCTGCTCAGACTAGTCGTGGCCTCAGGATCGTCGAAGACGTTGCCGCATTTCCTTCGGCGGCGAGGCTTAAGCTAGTGCGCGATGAACAGCATTCAGGTCGCCGACCAGACCTTTATCGCCGCAGATCCCGCGGACATCGGCCGCGCTATCTCGAACCCCGCCGATTGGCGCCGTTGGTGGCCTGACCTGCAGCTCAACGTTGTCGAGGAGCGCGGCGAAAAGGGCATCCGCTGGACGGTTGCCGGGCCTCTCACCGGAACAATGGAGGTGTGGCTGGAGCCCGCGCTGGACGGGGCGATCCTGCACTACTTCCTGCACGCCGAGCCGACCGGAGCCAGCGCCGTACAGGTGGCCAAGCTGAATCTGGCCCAGCTCAATCACGCGCGTCGGGTCACCGGCAAGCGGTTCGCCTTCGGGGTCAAGCAGCGGCTCGAGGCGGGCCGGACGATTGGCGAATCGTGGGTGCCGCAGGCCTGATCAGGCGGCGGCGAGCACGACCAGCGGGATGGGTCGGGACGTCGCCCGCTGGTAGGCGCTGTAATGACCAGAGTTGTTGGTGTCGGCTAACTTCCACAACCGCTCGTAATCCGTGTCGCCGGGCAGGAGTGCCGTCGCGCGGACGCGGCGCCGGTGCCGGCCCAATTGCACCTGTACCTCCGGGTGGGCCTTCAGGTTGTGGTACCAGGCAGGATTGCGCCGCGCGCCACCATTAGAGGCCACGATGACGAGATTGTCGCCGTCTTTGGCATAGGTCAGCGAGTTGATGCGCTGTGCCCCGGTCTTGGCCCCGATGGAGGTCAGCAGCAGGCTGGGGGCCATTCCCGGAACGTGATGACCCAGATAGCCTTTCGACGCGATGTAGATGCTCTGGTGCACACCGAGCACCTTCGCCACCAGACGGCTCATGGGCGTCTCTCCTTCGCGCAGCTGCGGCGAATTGCCAGGATGGGAGTATCCGAGCGCCAGGGAGAAGGGTACCGTCTGTCAGGTGGCTGAGAAGACTACCCAAACGATTGCCATCGATGCCGAACCCGGCAAAGTGATGGCGGTGATCGCCGATATCGGCGCCTACCCGGAATGGGTGTCGGAGTACAAGGAAACCGAGGTGCTCGACACCGACGCCGAAGGCAGGGTCAAACGTGCCCGGTTGGTGCTGGACGCCGGTGTCCTCAAGGACACCCAGGTCCTGGAGTACGTGTGGTCTCCGGATGGCCGCAAGGTCACCTGGACCTTGGCGGAGAGTTCCCTCTTACGGTCGCTGGAAGGGACATACCTTTTGGCGCCCAAGGGGTCTGGTACCGAGGTGACGTATGAGCTCGCGGTCGACCTTCAAATTCCGATGATCGGAATGCTCAAGCGCAAGGCCGAACGCAAGATCACCGACTCCGCACTCAAGGATTTGAAGAAGCGAGTCGAATCTGACCGCTAGCGACGTCGGGGAGGATCTCGTGTCCGACCCCGCAGACGTCGCCCCCGATGTCCACGCGCCGTTGACAGCCACCATCGGCCTTTTCGTCGGCAAGGGGGGTGTGGGCAAGTCGACGCTGGCCGGTGCCACCGCGGTGCGCTACGCGCGCGCCGGGCAGCGGGTGCTCGCCGTATCGACCGACCAAGCGCATTCCCTCGGCGACGTCTTCGGTGTTCGGGTGGATCCCACCCCGGGGGCTCATTGCGTGCGGGTGATCGAGGACCCGTATGGCGGACAACTCGACGTGATGGCCCTGGATACCCTGGGGCTGCTGGAGCAGCGTTGGGGTGACATCGCCGCGACGATCGCCGAGCAGTACCCCGAATCTGACATCGGATCGCTTGCCCCCGAAGAGCTTTCCGCACTGCCGGGTGTGCAGGAAATGCTCGGGCTGCATGAGGTTCAACAACTCGCTGATACCGGGGAATGGGATGTCGTCGTGGTCGACTGCGCCTCGACGGCAGACGCGTTGCGCATGCTGACTCTGCCCGGAACCTTCGCGATGTATCTGGAACGGGCTTGGCCGCGGCATCGCCGACTCGGCGGTATCGGCACGCCTCGCGCCCTGATACTGGCCGAATTACTGGAACGCGTTGCGGCGTCGGCGGATCGGCTTGCGGGCTTGCTTTCGGATGCCGAACGGGTGGGGGCTCATCTGGTGTTGACTCCCGAACGGGTAGTGGTGGCCGAGGCCATCCGTACCGTCGGGGCGCTGGCGCTGATGGGTGTGCGCATCGATCAAGTGATCGTCAATCAAGTTCTCATTCAAGATGATTCGTATGAGTACCACAATCTGCCCGCACATCCGGCATTCGACTGGTACATGCAGCGCATCGCCGATCAGGCCGCGGTGCTCGATGAGATGGGGGAGGCGATCGGGGACGTGGAGATGCTGTTGGTGCCGCATCTGCCGCGCGAGCCCATCGGGCCGGAGGCCCTGGGTGAACTGGCCGAGTCGGTCCGGCGGCGCGATGGGGCCAAGCCTCCGGCGCCGCTGGCCACCATTGTCGAGCGCGAATCCGGGTCCGGAGCGGACACCGTATATCTGTTACGGCTAGAGTTACCGCAGATCGATCCGGCCACGTTGAGCCTCGGCCGGGTGGGAGATGACCTGGTCATCGGTGCAAATGGGATGCGCCGGCGGGTCCGGCTGGCCTCCGTGCTGCGGCGCTGTGTGGTTGTCGATGCCCGGCTTGTCGGTGGCGAGCTGACCATACGGTTTAGAGCGGATCCGGAGGTGTGGCCTACGTGACGGGTACCCATCCGGAACTCGCCCCCGAACTGCGGGCGTTGGCCGCGTCGATCCTCGACAAGCTCGATCCGGCGCTGCGGCAGGCCGCTCGCGCTCCTGCCGACGGTGCCGCTCCCGGAAAGTGCAACCAGCTGTTCTGCCCGGTCTGTGCGTTGGCGGCCCTGGTGGAAGGTGAGCATCACCCGCTGTTGGCAACGATCGCCGAACACAGCCTCGCGCTGGTGATGGTGGTGCGGGCAATGTTGGAGGCCGAGGGCTCGGGTGGTCCTGACGATCCCGATGACGGCCCCGAGGGTGGTTACCGAAGTCCGTTCCCGGCCCCGCCGCCGAGCTCGCAATCGACTGGGTACCAACCCATCCCGGTCGACATCGACGAGTGACGAGCACCCGTGCCTGTTCTGGGACATGGCGTCCCATATTTCCGGGACCTTAGACACTCCACGGAGATTCGCCGTCGCCGAGGGTAAGCTCGGCGCCAGCCCCGTGCTGCTCATGGGGATCGGGAGAGGATGCGCGCGATGTTCTATTGGCTGCTGAAGTACATCTTCATGGGGCCGATCTTGCAGCTGATGGGCCGGCCCAAGGTAGAAGGTCTGGAGAACATTCCATCGTCCGGGCCGGCGATCCTGGCCGGAAACCATCTCGCCGTGGTCGACAGTTTCTTCCTTCCGTTGGTCTCCACGCGCCGGGTGACCTTCCTGGCCAAGAGCGAGTACTTCACCGAGCCCGGTTTCAAGGGCTGGCTCAAGAAGGTCTTCTTCGGCGGATCCGGACAGGTCCCGATCGATAGAACCAGCGCCGACGCCGCCGAGAACGCGCTGAGCACCGCCAAGCGGCTGCTCGGCGAGGGCAAGCTGCTGGGCATCTACCCCGAAGGCACCCGCTCCCCGGACGGCCGTCTCTACAAGGGCAAGACGGGCCTGGCGCGCATGGCGCTGGCCACCGGGGTGCCCGTCATCCCGATCGCGATGGTCGGCACCAATGTGATGAACCCGCCGGGCACGGCGCGCTGGCACTTTTCCAAGGTCACCGTGAAAATCGGCAAGCCGCTGGATTTCTCCCGCTTCGACGGGATGGCCGGAAACCGCTTCATCGAGCGTGCGGTCATCGACGAGGTGATGTACGAGCTGATGCAGCTGTCCGGTCAGGAGTACGTCGACATCTACGCGGCGTCGCTCAAGGACAAGCCCGCGGAACCCCCGCAGCAACCCGACCGCATCCCGGAGAGCGCCGCCGGTTAATCGGGGGTCCGTGCATCGTCCCTGCATCTGAGGTAACACCTCGCCGTGGGGCGTGGGTCAGCTATCCGCGCCGGTACCGTTACTCTTGAGGCCACCCGCGGGAGAACTGAGAGATGCGAGGGCCGTGCCGAATTCAATAAACGAAACCGCCATCGCGGACGGCGGCTCCGTTCGTCGAGTTGCCAGATGGATCACGTGGGGTGGCCCGCTCGTCCTCGCTGTCGCCCTGCTGCTGCACGCGGTCGTCTTCATTCACTGGCCGACATACGCACTGCAGATCGATGTGTTGGTGTATCGATTCGGTGGCACACGCGTACTGGACGGACTGGACCTCTACTCGATCGGGCGCAACGGCGAGATCGACGATCTGCTGTTCACCTACACCCCGTTCGCGGCGTTGGTATTCACCCCGCTGGCCTTCATCACCGATTTCACCGCGCAGATCCTGTCGCTCGTGGTGTTCCCGGCGCTGCTCGTCTACTCGGTGTGGCGCATGCTGGCCTGGCTGAATGTCTCCGCCAAGGCCGGGCTATGGGGGCTGCTGGCCCTGCTGGTCGGTCTGGTTTCGTGGCTGGAGCCGGTCCGGCTCTCCATCCAGCTTGGCCAGATCAATCTGCTGATCCTGGCTGTGGTGGTGACGGACCTCCTGGCGCCCAAACGGTGGAAGCTGGCCGGGATCGGTATCGGCATCGTGGCCGGCATCAAGCTGACCCCGATGATCTTCATCGTCTTCTTGTTCCTGGTGGGGCGGATTCGCGCGGCCGTCGTCGCGGCCATCACGCTGATCGCCACCATCGGTCTGGGTTTCATCTTCCTGCCGTCCGCCTCGCACTACTACTGGGTGGACCGTGCCTTCGAGAAGATCAGCCGCATCACTCGCGATCCCACCGCGAGCACCAGCATCAGCGGGCTTTTTCTCAGATTGAACCTGTCGGCCGGAACGGCCACCGCACTGTCGGTGCTGGTGATCGTGGCGAGCCTGGTGGTCGCGGTCCTGGCCTACCGGCGCGATCAGCTGCTGCTGGCGATCTCGATCGTGGGCATGGCATCGGCTGCGGCCTCGCCGTTCAGCTGGAGCCATCACTGGGTGTGGTTCGTGCCATTGGTCGTTCATCTGGGCTACCGCGGCTACGTGCTGGGTAAACGGGCGTCCGCGATCACGATGTGGGCATTCTGTGCGGTGTTCGCGGCGTGGTTCACCAGCCTGAGCGGCAAGACGCCGGACTCCGGCGCGTTGACGTTACGACCCGGTGGCGTCTTGAACGATCTGATCCCCAGTCTGTATGTGTTCGTTCATCTCGGGGTGCTCGTGGCCAGTTGGATATGGCTGCGGCGTGATCCAGCGGACGTGAACGATGTTGTGCGCGAGGATGAGCCGACACAGGCCGATGAGCTGGCGCCGGCTTCTCCGGCGCACAACTAGGCGGCCCGCGTGCGTTACTTCTACGACACCGAGTTCATCGACGATGGCCGCACCATCGAACTCATCTCCATCGGGATGGTGTGCGAAGACGGCCGTGAGTACTACGCCGTCTCCACCGCCTTCGACCCGCAGCAGGCGGGTCCGTGGGTGCGCCAGAACGTCCTGCCCAAACTGCCCGCGCTGTCGTCGCCGCTGTGGCGCTCACGCGGGCAGATTCGCGACGAGCTGGCCGAGTTCCTCGGACTGAACGGTGGCGGGCCGGCCGATCCGATCGAGCTGTGGGCCTGGGTGGGTGCCTATGACCACGTGGCGCTGTGTCAGCTGTGGGGGGCCATGACGGAGCTGCCGCAGCCGGTTCCCCGGTTCACCCTTGAACTCAAGCAGCTGTGGTACGAGCTGGGCCGCCCGGCGGTGCCGAAACGGCCCGCCGACTCACACGACGCCCTGGTTGATGCCCGCTACAACCTGGCCCGCTACCGCGCGATGGTTCCGCCGGGCTGATCACCGCGAATCCCGGGTGAAAATCCGCTGGTAAGGGGCGGTTAAGATGGGTACGTGAACTGGACAGTCGACGTCCCCATCGACCAATTGCCGGAGCTGCCGCCGCTCCCGGCCGATCTGCGTCAGCGCCTGGATGCCGCGCTCGCCAAACCTGCTGCTCAGCAGCCGAGCTGGCCCGCGAATCAGGCCGCCGCCATGCGGACCGTGCTGGAAAGCGTGCCCCCGATCACCGTCCCCGCGGAGATCCAGCGTTTGCAGGGCCAGCTGGCCCAGGTAGCACGTGGTGAGGCATTCCTGCTGCAGGGCGGCGACTGCGCCGAGACCTTCGCCGACAACACCGAGCCGCATATCCGGGCCAACATCCGCGCACTGCTGCAGATGGCGGTGGTGCTGACGTACGGATCGAGCATGCCGGTGGTGAAGCTGGCCCGTATCGCCGGCCAGTACGCCAAGCCGCGCAGCTCCGACACCGACGCACTGGGGCTGCGGTCCTACCGCGGCGACATGGTGAACGGATTCGCCCCCGATGCGGCACTGCGTGAGCACGACCCGTCGCGTCTGGTGCGCGCCTACGCGAACGCCAGCGCCGCGATGAACCTGGTGCGCGCGGTAACCGGCTCGGGGATGGCCTCGCTGGCACTGGTGCACGACTGGAACCGCGAATTCGTCCGTACCTCACCTGCCGGTGCCCGGTACGAGGCACTGGCCTCCGAGATCGATCGCGGGCTGAAGTTCATGAGTGCTTGCGGCGTGGCGGATTCGAACCTGGACACCGCCGAGATCTACGCCAGCCACGAGGCGCTGGTGCTCGACTACGAGCGCGCAATGCTGCGTTTGTCAGAGGACGAGAACGGCGAGCCGGCACTGTACGACCTGTCGGCGCACTACCTGTGGATCGGCGATCGCACGCGGCAGCTCGATCACGCGCATGTGGCCTTCGCGGAGATCATCGCGAACCCGATCGGGATGAAGATCGGCCCGACCACTACGCCCGATCAGGCCGTCGAATACGTGGAACGTCTTGACCCGCACAACAAGCCGGGCCGCCTGACGTTCGTCTCGCGGATGGGTAACTCGAAGGTGCGCGATCTGCTACCGCCGATCATCGAGAAGGTGCAGGCGACCGGGCATCAGGTCGTTTGGCAGTGTGACCCGATGCACGGCAACACCCACGAGTCGCCCAGCGGTTACAAGACGCGGCACTTCGATCGGATCGTCGATGAGGTGCAGGGATACTTCGAGGTGCACAACGCGCTCGGCACGCATCCCGGCGGTATTCACGTCGAGATCACCGGTGAGAACGTCACCGAATGTCTCGGTGGGGCACAGGACATTTCGGATGACGATCTGGCCGGTCGTTACGAAACCGCGTGCGATCCGCGTCTGAACACCCAGCAGTCGCTGGAGCTGGCGTTCCTCGTCGCGGAGATGCTCAGGGACTAAAGCAGGTTGGTGATGTTGGCGCCCAGCGACCAGCATCCCGCCGCCACCGAGGTGGTGATGATCAGGACGATCACCAGCCACATGAAGATCGCGCGGCGGCTCTGCTGACGCTCGTACCGGTACTCCGAGTCGTCGATATCGGCGAAGAACGCTGATTCGTCAGGGTCACTGTCGAATTCGGGATCGTATTGGGGATCGTAGGCGGGCACCGGATCCATCATCCGCGTGGGATTGGGCACCTTGGGACGTGCCGAGACGCTGGGCCGTGGTGAGACACCCAGGGCCGCGGCGGCCGAGGCGGTGTCGGCGGCATCCGCTTTGCCAGGGGCGCTGAGATTGCCTGTGGTGCGTCCGCCGGTCTCGATCAGTCGGCTGCGGTAAAGCTGTTCGGCGACATGTTGTTTGGAATCCCGGGGCGCGGGGACGCGGAAGGTGGGCAGTTGCAGATCCGCGGCGATGGCGTCCAGCTCGGCGCCCATCTGTGCGGCGTCGGCGTAGCGCGCGTCCGGGTCGCGGGAGGTGGCGCGCAGCACCAGTTCGTCGAACTCTTCCGGAATGCCGTCGATGGCCTCACTGGGTGCCTGTACATCGCGATCGATGCGTTGATAGGCCAGTGCCAACGGTGTATCCCCGGTGAACGGTGTTGAACCGGTGAGCAATTCGTACATCAGGATGCCCGCCGAATAGACATCGCTGCGTGGGCCGGCCGAACCGGTACGCACCTGCTCCGGAGACAGGTACGCCGCCGTGCCCAAGATCACGCTGGTCGAGGTGATTCCGGCCTCGGCGACGGCACGCACCAGCCCGAAATCGGCGAGCTTGACCTCGCCGTCGTCAGAAATCAGCACGTTCTCGGGTTTGACGTCGCGGTGCACCAGTCCCGATCGGTGTGCGACCGCCAAGCCGCCGAGCAGCGGATTGAACACCGCGGCCACGGCATGGGGCGGCATGGGTCCACGTTCGCGCAACAACTCGCGCAGGGTGCCGCCGTCGATCAGCTCCATCACCAGGAAGGGGTGCTTACCGTCCATGCCCTGATCGAACACGGCCACCAGCCCTGGGTGGCGCAATCGTGCGACGGCCCGGGCTTCGAGCCGGAACCGTGCCAGAAACCCCGTGTCGGAGGCGTAGCGGCTGTCCATCACCTTCACGGCGACCGGGCGGTCCAACCGGGTATCCAGCCCCCGATACACGGTCGACATGCCGCCTGTCGCAATCGGCGCCTCAATGCGGTACCGACTATCGAGCACCGTCCCGATCATCGGATCGTGGCGGTGGGTCGGGGTCTTGGGCGATGTCATCGCATCGATGGTATCCAGTGATGCGGGAGTGCCCTGGCGTCAGCGCCGCTTGTCGAGCATTTCGCGGACGGAGTTGAGCATTGGCCCGGCGCCCGAGAACAGCATGGTCCGCCATTGACGGTGCAGGGCAATGGCCGGGTCGAACCGGCTGTACGTGACGCGCAGCCGGGTGCCGCCGGGCTCCGGGAGCAGGTTCCAGCGGGAGGTCACTTCGATTCCCGGGGCGGTCAACACCTGTTCGATGTGCTCGTGAGGCACCACGCTGGTGTAGGTGGTCCGCAGTACGCCATCGAAGCCGACGGCGGGCTGCGGATGGGTGATCAGGACGCGTGTCTCGCCGACCTCGACGGGTGCGTCGTTGACCTCTTTCACCTGTGAAGCGGTGAGCTCTAGGGAAACGAGAACATCCCAGACCTTCTCGACGGGGTAGGGGTAGTACTCGCTGTGGGTGACCGATGTCGGATCGCCGGAACTCGTCACGGTCCGAAGGTTACGCGCGTCACCACACCCGGAGGACGCTTTTGGGCGACGGTGGCGTGCGAGGCGACTAGCGTCATTCGTTATGAGCGCCATTCCATACGTTGCCGACACCCTCGACGCCGACGAGCCGCTGTTCTCCCTCAAAGAGGTGGCCACGCGCCTGCGGGTACCGGTTTCCAAGGTTCAGCAGTACTTGCGCGACGGTGAACTCATCGCAGTGCGACGCGATGGCGAAATCAAGGTTCCCGTCATCTTTTTCAGCCCCGAAGGCCCTGTGGTGAAGCATCTGTTCGGGCTGCTCTCGGTGCTGCGGGACGGGGGATATCACGAGCCCGAAATCATGCGTTGGCTGTTCACCGGTGACGAGTCGCTCACTGTGACCCGTGACGGCACCACCGAACGAATCGAGGCGGCCCGCCCGGTCGATGCGCTGCATGGTCACCAGGCCCGCGAGGTGCTGCGGCGGGCGCAGGCGATGGCCTACTAGTACTCGCTGGGATCGCGAGCTTCCGGCGCGGTGTTGATCATCCGCCAGGCGATGGCAGCGCAGGTTGCCGCGATCAGTACATGTATCCACACGTACATGCCGTGGGAGCCATCGGGTTTGAAGATCACCATGATCCAGGTAGAGAACCCGGCGATGGCTGCGATCGCGATGCGTGATTGCAGCAGCGGCGCTGCGATGGCCAGCGGCCAGGTGTAGTACCAGGGCAGTGCCGCCGGCGCCATGAGCACCACGATCACCATGGCCCACAGGATCCCGAACATCGCGTCGCGATCGTTGTGTCGGTGCCGCCACCACACCACGGGCAGGCTGACGGCGATGACCATGACCCCGATGATGCGGGTGATCTCCAGAAGAGCATCGAAATTGACGGTCACGAAAAGACCGGCGACGACGTTGATGATGTTGGCGACGGCGGTCGGCACTGTCAGCCAGTTGATGATCTTCACCGAACCGGCCAGGGCGGTCAGCCATCCCAGGCCGACGCCGGCGATCCAGGACAACACCGCGAACACCGCGACGACGACAGACACCGAGGCTGCCGATGCCATCGCGAACGCGGTCACCGGGTGGCGCTGTGGGGAGTCTGCATCGGCGTTCTCGACCAGACGACGCATCCAGATCCACACCAGGAAGGGCAACGCAAGACCCGCGGTGGCCTTGACAGCCACCGCTAACGCGACCACCGATATGCCCCAAACATGGTGGCGCTCAAGGACGAGGGCAATGCCTGCCATCATCAGGCCGACCATCAGCATCTCGTTGTGTACACCGCCCATCAGATGGATGATCACCAGCGGGTTGAGCACACAGATCCACAACGCCTTGCTGGCGTTCGCCGAAAGGCAGCGGGCGACTCGAGGGGTGGCCCACACCAGCAGCGCCAATCCGGGCAGCATGCACAGGCGCAGCAGCATGGTTCCGGCCACTACATCATCACCGACGATCTGCGTGACAAATCGTGCGATGAGGATGAACAGTGGTCCATACGGCGCGGTGGTGGTGGACCAGATCGGACTGACGTTCTCTAGCAACGCGTTCGGGTTTTCGACCGGGCCCACCAGATAGGGATCGAATCCGTCGCGTAGCAACGCGCCCTGCGCCAGATAGGAGTAGGCATCCCGACTGAACACCGGAACCGAGGCGAGCAGTGGCAGCAGCCAGCACGGAATGACGACCAGGAGGGACTCTTTGGTCACCTTGCCCGCGATCACGTGGCGGCCGAGCCCGAGCCACGCCAGCAGCATGAGGACCACTCCGAGCCACATGCAGATCGAGGACACCACCAACCCGTGGCCGAAACGCAACCAGGACAGCCCAACCGATTCCAGCAGCGGGTCGTGCTGCCGGGTGCTACCCGCACCCAGTCCGCCGATGGCGATGAGGATGGCGCCACCGAATCCGGTGACTGCCGCGCGGCCGGCGGGGGACCTCAGGAAGGCTGCTGTCCACCCGCCACCCGGATCGAGTACCGCAGGTGCCGGTTCAGGGTTCGGTTCCAGGGGAGGCTGCACCGCCTTTGATGATGTGCTCACGTGATCATGCGCTCCGGTTGGACACCAATCGGACGAGATCGGACAGCGCGACACGGGCATCATCGGCGATATCGGCGCCGGACAGCTGCTCCAGCGCGCGGTGCGTGTGTTCCTCGATACGAGACTCCACTGCCGCGAGTGCACCCAAGTCGACGATGAGTGAACACATTTCGGCGACCTGATGATCGGTGAGTGGCGTGCCGATCCAGGAGTGAAGCATGTCCTCGGCGGCGTTGTCGTTGAGGCGTGCCAGACGCAGGGCTTCGGCCAGCAGCACGGTGCGCTTTCCGGAACGCAGGTCGTCCCCGGCGGGTTTCCCGGTCACCTTGGGATCCCCGAATACCCCGAGCACATCGTCGCGCAGCTGGAACGCGACACCGATATCCAGTCCGACGTCACCGAGAAGTCGCGAGATCTCCGGGTTCTCGGCCGCGATCGCGACACCCAGCTGCAGGGGCCGCTGCACCGTATAACCGGCGGTCTTGAAGCGGATGACGCGCATGGCGGTCTCGACGGACTCGTCGCCCGAGGATTCGGACAGGATGTCCAGATATTGGCCGCCGAGCACCTCGCTGCGCAGGATCGACCACACACCCCGGGCCCTCGCATGGGCCTGAGGGGACAGCTGTGCGCCGACCACCATGTCATCAGCCCAGGTGAGTGCCAGATCGCCGAGCAGGATCGCCGCAGATATGCCGAACTGTTCGGGGGAGCCGGACCAGCCGTTCTCACGGTGCAGGGCGGCGAATTCGATATGGATGGTGGGTTCGCCGCGCCGGGTGGCGGAGCTGTCGATGACGTCGTCGTGGATGAGCGCGCAGGTGTGCAGCAGTTCCAGCGCGGCACACACCCGCAGCACCTCGGGGTTCCACGGGTCGGGGTCGTCGGTGACCGCTCGCCAGCCCCAGTAGGCGAACGCCGGTCGCAGCCGCTTGCCGCCACGCAGCACAAACCGGTCGAGGGCTGTGATCGCATGCTCATAGTTCGGGCCGATATGCGCGGTGTGCTCACGGCATTCGGCCAGGAACTGGCTCAGTTGGTCGCTTACCGCGTCGGTCAGGTGCCGGGCGTTGGCAGCGGCTACGTTGACACTCAGCGGTGCGTCCTTTCAGGGTGTGGTGGTGGGTCCCGGATGCCTACAGGTCTCCGAGAGTGAACCTAGAGTAATCCCACCTATCCTGAACGGGTGACAACCAACCCGCTCGACCATGACGCATCGGTCGCCGAGCTGCAGGATCCGGGGTCGATCGCCGATCGACTGGCCGGGGTTCAGCCGGGTGATGTCGCGTTCTCGGTGGAGTTCATGCCGCCTCGCGACGAGGCCGCCGAGGCGCGGTTGTGGCGGGCGGCAAGAGTTTTCGAGCGGTATCAGCCGGTGTTCGTTTCGGTGACCTATGGAGCGGGTGGCTCCACGCGTGATCGCACGGTGCGGGTGACCGGTGAGCTGGCCGAGAACACCACCTTGCTGCCGGTTGCGCACCTGACGGCCGTCGGGCACACCGTCGATGAGTTGCGTGCCATGGTGGGCGCATATGTGGACCGTGGCATCACCAATATCCTTGCCCTGCGGGGCGATCCGGCTGGGGATGTGAATGCTGAATGGATTCCGCACCCCGGTGGCCTGACCTATGCCGAGGAATTGGTGCGGCTGGTTCGTGACCTAGGCGACTTCCACGTGGGTGTCGCCTCTTTCCCGGAGGGCCATCCGCAGGCGATCGATCTGGAGCGCGACACGGCCAATCTGGTGAACAAGCTGCGGGCCGGAGCGGAGTACTCCATCACCCAGATGTTTTTCGACGTCGACGACTACCTGCGGCTGCGCGATCGGGTGGTGGCCGCCGACCCCGAACAGGGCGCCAAGCCGATCGTTCCCGGGCTGATGCCCATTACGTCGCTGCGGTCGGTGCGCCGGCAGGTGGAGCTCTCCTCGTCCACGCTGCCCGCTGCTCTGGAAGAACAGCTCTTGCGTGCCGCCGGGGATGGACCCGAAGAGGACCGCGACGAGGTCCGCAAGGTCGGTGTCGAGGTCGCCACGTCGATGGCAGCGCGGCTGCTCGCCGAGGGTGTTCCGTGCCTGCACTTCATGACCCTGAACTTCGCGCGGGCCACGTCCGAGGTGCTGGAGAACCTCGGAGTGCGGGTTACTCCGGGAACTGGTCGGGCGTAAACCGAGGGGACTGATCGCGGTCCAGCCAGGCCAGGGACGCCACCAGGGCACCGATCAGCAGGGCGGAAATCGTTATGAAGATCGCGGCTCCGTTGAAGGAGCGGGTGCTGGGGTCGGTGTAGCGGGAGGTCGCGGTGAACGTGCTGACCACGCCGGGAGTGAGTTTCCACTGCACGGCGTCGGAGCCGAGCATCTCCCCGTTGGTGGATTCGATATCGCCGGGAAACGAAATGGCCAGCGACACATCGGCATCTGAGGTGTCTTCCAGTGCGGTGAGATCGGCACGGCCTTCCAGCACCACCACATCGCCGTTGCGGCGCAGGGTGAGATCGAATCCGGCGGCGTTCTTGTTCATCCCGGCCAACTGGGGGACTTCGGCGAACGTCAGATCGTTGAAGATGGCGCGCGACCCCACCATGCCGTTCTCTTCGTACTCGCTGACCTGAACCTTCTGGGCGAAGGACATGTTGCGTTCGAGCTGAGGGCCCTTGTCGTCTTTACCTTGCGGTTTGGCGACAGCGATCAGCTGCCCCGAGACGTGATCGTCGGTGGTGACGGTCATCGAGGCCTTGACGCGCACGCATCCCGACAGCAGCGGCAACGTCGTCAACAACAGCACCGCGGCAATACGCGCCGCACGCCCAGGGCTAGTCATCGCGGCTCATCGTGCCAGACGGCGGTCACGTCGGCCTGTCGATATCCGGGTTCCAGCGGCAAAGCCCGGCCAAGCACTGCGAATCGTCGGGGGTCTCCCGCGAACTGGTGTTGCCGGATGACATCGGTGAACCCGAGTCGGCGGTACAACCGCCACGCCCGGTTGGACTCGCCGGTGATCTCGGGGGTCGACAGCAGCACATGCGATTCGGAGCGACCGGCCAGCAGCCGCCGCGCCAACGCCTCACCGAAGCCGTGGCCCTGGAGTCCGGGGTCGACGTGCAACTCCGTCAGCTCGAAATACTGATCGAGCAGGGCGCTGATGTGGTCGCGGGGCACCCCGGACTTGCGTAGTCCCTGGCTGACCTGTTGGTGCCACCACTGGTCGGCGGCACCGCGGTAGCCATAGGCGATCCCGACGATGCGTGCCTGGTCCATGTGATCCTGGACGGATCCGGCGCTGTCAGAGGATGGGTCGACCGGAGAATCAAAGATCGCGGCCGCCTGCCAGCCCCGTCTGCGGCTGTGTTCGAGCCACATCGGAGCACGCTGGTCCTCGGTGCCATGCGGATAGCCCATGGCGATGACGTAGACACGGAGCGCTTCGCTGAGCCTGCGCTGCATATCGCGTTGCGACAAGTCGGCCAGGAAGGTCGTCAACGTGCGTCCTCTTGGTTTCTCTGTGGGCTTCGGGTGTACCGCCGGGTTTATCACGCTCTGCCCATTCCTGGGCGTTGTCTCTGTTTTCGCCGAGTCCGTCGGCGCGGCGCGCCGTGTCGGTTGCCCGGTCGGTGTGGCTGGGAGATTGGTGGGTGAACCGGGTGGTATAGCGGGTATTCACCTCGTATTATGAACGTGAGGGTGTTGTAACCGCGGCACCCTTGATAAAACGACACGACATACTCAACCGGTTGCGATGCGCCAGAGGGAGGGACCGATGCCACTCTCCGAGCACGAGCAGCGCATGCTCGACCAGATCGAGAGCGCGCTGTACGCGGAGGACCCCAAGTTTGCGTCGAGCGTGCGCGGAGGACGCCTGGGCGCGACCTCCGGTCGCCGCCGTCTGCAGGGTGCGGCGCTCTTCTGCATCGGCTTGGCGATGTTGGTGATCGGTGTCGCCGTGCCCGCCACTCAGATCGGAAACTTCCCGGTCCTGAGCGTGATCGGATTCGTCGTCATGTTCGGGGCCGCGGTTTTCGCGATCATCGGAAGCCGGCGCTCCGAGGCGAGTGCCGCCGGGCAAGGGGGATCGGGCGCATCTAGCGGCCGCACCCGTCGCCCCCGCGCCGCCGGATCGTTCGCGCAGCGCATGGAAGAGCGGTTCCGCCGCCGCTTCGACAACTGACAAACCTCATCTAAAGCAGTCCGGACTCACAGACCCGCGCAGTCGGCGCGGGTCTGTTGCTGTATGCGTTGCTGCCTGAGCGGTCCCACTCTGGGACGACTCGCCATGGGGTGATCGCTCGCAAGCCTGTTCGCCCGTGCAGGCCAAATCGTTATCAACTCGTCCGGATACCGGTGCCCCACTCGCCCCCACGGGTTTGACCTGGGGAAACAGCATGTCGAAGCCATTCGTCGACCTTCTGGTGGGCGCATGGTGGGGAGACACGCGGCAAATCAGATTCAAAGTGGGGGATTGTGGGGTAAAGTGGCGCCTATCGGAGGGAAGGGTAGCTCCGAAGGGTTCCGGGCAGGGAGGTGTCGAGGTGTTTCTCGGTACCTACACGCCCAAGCTCGACGACAAGGGGCGACTCACGTTGCCTGCCAAGTTTCGGGACGCGCTAGCGGGAGGGTTGATGGTTACCAAAAGCCAGGACCACAGCCTCGCCGTCTACCCGCGGGCCGAGTTCGAGCAGCTGGCCCGTAAGGCCGCCACGGCTTCTCGGAGCAACCCTGAGGCCCGTGCCTTTCTGCGCAACCTGGCGGCGGCCACCGACGAACAGCATCCGGATGCGCAGGGGCGCATCACCCTGTCCGCCGATCACCGGCGATACGCGGATTTGTCCAAGGACTGCGTTGTCATCGGATCCGTTGACTACCTAGAGATTTGGGATGCTGCGAAGTGGCAGCAGTACCTGGAGGAACACGAAGAGAACTTCTCGGCGGCCAGCGATGAATCCCTCAATGGCATCTTCTGAGCGAGCCCGCGAAGCGCGGCCTCTGTCCGATACGGCCCTGGCGTACTTCCCCGACGCCAGGTTCGCACCATCGGGCAGGGACCGGGCTGCGCGGGCTCCTCGCACCTACCAGCGCTCCCATTGGGGCGTTTCCCGCTCCCGGAGGGGTACCGCCGTGTCTGACAACGATTTTCCGGCTGGCTCCGGGGCTGGATTCGGCCATGTTCCGGTCATGCTCGGCCGCTGCTATGAGCTGCTCGCTCCGGCGCTGACCGCCAGGTCCGCGGATGGGGCGGGTGCGGTGCTGATCGATGCCACTCTGGGCGCCGGCGGGCACACCGAGCACTTTCTCTCCGTGCTGCCGGGCCTGACGGTGATCGGCCTCGATCGTGATACCAATGCCCTTGAGATCGCCCGGAAGCGGCTGGAGGCCTTTGGGAAGCGATTCACCGGAGTGCATACCCGCTACGACGGTCTGGCGGACGCGCTTGACGAGTTGGGTTACCGCGCAACATCTTCGGTTGACGCAGTGCTCTTCGATCTGGGCGTGTCATCCATGCAGCTCGATCAGGCCGATCGTGGTTTCGCCTACTCGGTCGACGCCCCGTTGGACATGCGGATGAATTCGCACGACGAGTTGACCGCCGCCGACATCTTGAACACCTATACGGCACCCGAATTGTCCAGGGTGCTCAGTAGATTCGGCGAGGAACGCTTCGCGCGGCGAATTGCAGACGAGGTCGTTCGGCGCCGCGCCGCCCAACCCTTTACGCACAGTGCGCAGTTGGTTGAGCTGCTGTACGACACCATCCCGGCGGCCACCCGTCGTACCGGGGGTCATCCGGCGAAAAGAACCTTCCAGGCACTGCGGATCGCAGTCAACGCCGAGCTCGAATCCCTTGCGGCTGCGATACCTACCGCCATGGCGGCGCTGCGTCCGGGTGGTCGTATCGCGGTCATGGCGTATCAGTCGCTGGAGGACAAGATCGTCAAGGCGGAATTTGCGGCCGCCATCGCATCTCGGTCACCGATCGACCTACCGGTCGAGCTGCCCGGTGACGCGCCGGAGTTCGCGGCGATCACCCGCGGTGCCGAGCGGGCCGACGATGCGGAAATAGAAGTCAATCCACGGAGCGCGCCGGTGCGGTTGCGGGCAATCGAACGAGTTGCGGACAGGAGGAGCGCATGATTGGGGTGCGCAAGAAAGCCGGCGAGTCCCCCAAGAAGAGCAATCCCGCCAAGCCCGCTAAACGTCGTGGTGCCGCTCCCAAGTCGGTCGGCGCCGGCCCGTCGCCGCGTCCGCGCCGTTCCGCCCCGCAGACCATGCCGATCCCGGTGCAGCGCAAGGCTCCCGAGAAGGTCCGCCCGGCGACCAGCACACAACAGGCGAAGGCCCGCGCGAAGGCCCGTAAGGCCAAAGCGCCCAAAGTCATTCGGATACCGCTACGCGAACGGATCCTTACCCGCCTCTCCGAGGTGGACCTGCGGCCGCATGTGTGGATCGCCAAGGTGCCATTCGTTGTGTTGGTTATCGGTGCCCTGGGTGTCGGCTTGGCCATCACATTGTGGCTCTCGACCGACGCCGCGGAACGGTCCTATCAGCTGGGCACTCAGCGGCGCACCAACGAGCAGCTGCTGCAACGTAAGGAAGCCCTCGAGCGCGATGTGCTGCGTGCGGAATCGGCGCCGGCGCTGGCGGATTCGGCGCGCGACCTCGGCATGATCCCATCGCGTGATATCGCGCATCTGGTACGGGACCCGCAGGGCAATTGGCTGCTGGTCGGCGCCCCGAAACCAGCTGAGGGTGTTGCGCCGGCACCGCTGAACTCCGTGATCCCCGACGACGCCGATGCCGTTCCTAAGGCCGGTAACTCGGTCGAGGTCCCCGTACAGCTGCCACCCGTACCGCCTCCGGTGGCTGTGGTGCCCCACATGCCCCCGCCGGCCGCGGTACCCGCGCCTGTAGTGGAAGCTCCTGCGGGGCAGGAACCTGTCTTGGCGCCGCCGGCTCCGGTCATGCCCGCTCCTGTGGTCGCCGCACCGGACCCCGCCGCCGTGATACCGCCCCCTGTGGCCGACGCGCCGCAAGCATCAAATATCGCGAATTCTCCAGTTACCGGGGAACAATTCAATCCCGTGGCAACAACGAGTCCCCACCCGACGGCGTGAACCGGCAGGATCGCTCCCGGCCGGTCGGCGCTCGCCGTGTCCGGCGTCCGGCGTCTGCCGTGTCGCGGACCGCTGGATTCGCTTTCCGTCATCGCACGGGCAACATCATCATTTTTCTGACGTTGGCCGTCGTCGCCCTTCAGTTGTTCACTCTGCAGGGACCGCGCGCGGCGGGTCTGCGTGCCGAGGCCTCGGGACAGCTGAAGGTCACCGAGACCGAGAAGGCGTTGCGTGGCACCATCGTTGACCGCGTGGGCAACAAACTGGCTTTCACCATCGAGGCTCGTGCTCTCACCTTCCAGCCGAAGAAGATTCGTGAGCAGCTCAAGAAGTCGTGGGAGGAAAGCCTGAAAATCCTCCAGGACCCCGGGAAGAGCGACGCCGTCAAGGCCGCGGCGGCGAAAACACGGGCGGTCGATCCGGAACGGCGGCTGCAGGATATCGCTGCCGGAGTGTCGGCCAAGCTCGGAAACAAGCCCGATGCCAAGAGCCTGCTGAAGAAGATCCGCAGCGACGACACCTTTGCGTACCTGGCGCGTTCGGTAGACCCGGCGATCGCCGCCGAGATCGTCAAAGAATTCCCCGAGGTGGGCGCCGAGCGGCAGGACATTCGCCAGTATCCCGGCGGATCGCTGGCCGCCAATATTGTGGGCAGCATCGACTGGGAGGGGTACGGCCTTCTCGGGCTTGAGGATTCGCTGGACAGCGCGCTGGCCGGTAAGGACGGTTCCCAAACCTACGACCGCGGCTCCGATGGCGCGGTGATTCCCGGCAGTTATCGGGACCGCCACAATGCCGTCAACGGATCCACCGTCGAGCTCACACTGGACAACGACATCCAGTTCTACGTGCAGCAGCAGGTTCAGCAGGCCAAGGACCTGTCCGAGGCGCGGACGGTGTCGGCGGTCGTACTTGATTCCAAGACCGGTGAGGTCCTGGCCATGGCCAACGACAACACCTTTGATCCGTCGCAGAACCTCGGTAAGCAGGGCAACCGCGAGATGGGCAATCTGTCGGTGTCTTCACCGTTCGAGCCCGGATCGGTCAACAAGGTCATCACCGCCTCGGCGGTGATCGAGAACGATCTGTCCAATCCCGATGAGGTCTTGCAGGTTCCGGGTTCTATCAACATGGGTGGCGTCACCGTGCGGGATGCGTGGCCACACGGAACAGTGCCGTTCACCACTACCGGTGTCTTTGGGAAATCGTCCAACGTGGGCACGCTGATGCTGGCCCAGCGGGTCGGCCCGGAACGGTTCATGGATCTGGTGGACAAGTTCGGTCTGGGCCAGCGCACGGGCGTCGGCCTGCCCGGCGAAAGCTCGGGCATCGTGCCGCCGATCGAGCAGTGGTCGGGCAGCACCTTCTCGAACCTGCCGATCGGCCAGGGCTTGTCGATGACGCTGCTGCAGATGACGGGTATGTATCAGGCGATCGCCAACGACGGAGTGCGGATGCCGCCGCGCATCGTCAAGAGCATCACCACACCCGATGGCACCCGTAAGGAAGAGCCACGCCCCGAGCCGGTACAGGTGGTCAACGCCGGAACCGCGCGCACCGTGCGGAACATGCTGCGCGCGGTGCTGCAACCGGATGCGCGTCAGATCCAGAACGGCACCGGCGCGTCCGGCGCTGTCGAGGGCTACCAGCTGAGCGGCAAGACCGGCACCGCCCAGCAGATCAACCCGGCCTGTGGGTGCTACTTCGACGACGTCTACTGGATCACCTTCGCGGGCATCGCCACCACCGATGATCCCCGGTACGTCATCGGTATCGAGATGAACGCGCCGAAACGCGGGTCCGACGGATCGCCGCACATGACTGCGGCCCCGCTGTTCCACAACATCGCGTCGTGGTTGATGCGGCGCCAAAACGTGCCGTTGTCACCCGATCCCGGACCACCGTTGATCTTGCAGGCGACCTGAGCCGGTCCTCATCCGATGAGGGGACGACTGCTCGCCCGGTACTGTCGTTTGACGCCCGGAGGCCATGGGCAGCAGAAGAACGGCAGGAGGTGATCGCAGGTGGCGGCATCCGGAACCCACCGGTTCCTTCCCTCAACGCGCCCGCAGCCGGTCTCCGACCTCGCCTCATTGATCTCGGCGGAACTGCGTGGGCCCAGTGCCGCGACCGTCACCGGCGTCACGCTGCGAGCCCAGGACGCGCGGGCGGGTGACCTCTTCGCGGCGCTGCCCGGTAGTAGCGCCCATGGCGCACAGTTCGCGTCCGAGGCGATCGCTGCGGGAGCTACCGCCGTGCTGACGGACGCCGCCGGGGCGCAGCTGCTGGCCGGGCAGAGCCCGGATTTCTCGGATATCGCGGTATTGGTCCATCCGATTCCGCGCGCGGTCCTCGGTGCGCTTGCGGCGAAGGTCTACGGGGAGCCTTCCCGCCAGCTGGAGGTGGTCGGTGTCACCGGAACCTCCGGGAAGACCACAACCACCTATCTGGTCGAGGCAGGGCTACGGGCGGCGGGCAAGCGGGTCGGTCTCATCGGCACAGTCGGGGTACGCATCGACGGCGAGGATGTCCCCAGCGCCCTGACCACACCCGAGGCGCCCGCTCTGCAGGAGTTGTTGGCCGAGATGGTGCAGCGTGGCGTGGACACCGTGGTCATGGAGGTTTCCAGTCATGCGCTGGCCCTCAACCGTGTGGACGGTACGCGTTTCGCGGTGGGGGCGTTCACGAATCTTTCGCGAGACCACCTGGACTTTCATCCCAGTATGGAGGATTACTTCGCGACGAAGGCTCGGCTGTTCCAGCGTGATTCGCCGCAGCGGGCGCAGCGCTCGGTCATTTGTGTCGATGATGACGCCGGGCGTGCCATGGCCGAACTGGCGCGCGCGGCGGGTCCCGGCACCGTCACGGTGAGCTCGGGCGCCGGTGCCGTCGCGGACTGGACCTGCTCGGACGTGGCGGGCGGCCCCGACGGCGGTCAGCGGTTTACCGCGAATGGTCCGGCCGGCAGCGTTGAGCTCGGTATCGCATTGCCGGGTCACTACAATGTGGCCAATTGTCTTGTGGCCATTGCGATCTTGGAATTGCTCGGGATCGCAGCGGTGACTGCGGCGCCGGGGATCGCGATCGCCGGTGTGCCCGGACGTATGGAGTCGGTGGTCGCAGGCCAGCCGTTTCTCGCCGTTGTCGACTATGCCCACAAACCGGGCGCCCTGCGCGCCGTCCTGGAGAGTCTGCGCAGCCATCGAGACGGACGGCTGGGGGTGGTGTTCGGCGCGGGCGGTAACCGCGATCGTGGCAAGCGTGCCGATATGGGGCAGGTGGCAGCCGAGCTGGCCGATCTCGTGGTGGTTACCGATGACAACCCACGCGATGAGGAACCATCCGCGATTCGCGCGGAAATCGTCTCCGGCACAACTGGTTCAGATGCCGAGGTGATCGAGATCGGCGACCGGCGTGCTGCTATCGGCTTCGCCGCACGGTGGGCGCACCCGGGGGACACCGTCCTGATCGCGGGCAAGGGGCACGAGAGCGGGCAGCGCGTCGGCGCGGTTTCGGTCCCGTTTGATGATCGAGTGGAGCTTCGTGTCGCGCTGGAAGGGCTGGAAAGCTCGAAAGGACTCGGGAGTCTGAATGATTGAGATGACTGTCGCCGAGATCGCGGAGATCGTCGGTGGACGTCTCGACGGAATCAGTGCCGAGGAAGCCCTGCATACCACCGTCACGGGCACCGTCGAATTCGATTCACGCCAGGTGGGACCCGGTGGACTGTTCTTGGCGCTGCCGGGTGCCCGGGTTGATGGTCACGATCATGCCGAGGGTGCGATCGCGGCGGGTGCCGTGGTCGTGCTGGCCGCCAGGCCGGTGGGTGTGCCCGCCATCGTGGTGCCGCCGACTGGCATAGCGCGTACCGAAGTATCTGCGCTGGAACATGATTCGGATGGGTCGGGTGCCGCGGTGCTGGCCGCCACCGCAGCGCTGGCGGCCGAGGTGGCCCGCCGGCTCTCGGGGCGGGGGCTGCGCATCGTGGGCGTCACCGGCTCGTCTGGCAAGACGTCGACAAAAGATCTCATCGCCGCGGTGCTCGAGCCGCTCGGTGAGGTGGTGGCGCCACCCGGATCCTTCAACAACGAGCTCGGTCATCCCTGGACCGTGCTGCGTGCGACGGATTCGGCCAGGTTTCTGGTGCTGGAGCTGTCGGCTCGACGCCCCGGAAACATCGCGGACCTGGCCGCCATCGCGCCGCCGTCAATCGGTGTGGTGCTCAACGTCGGTACGGCGCACCTGGGTGAGTTCGGTTCGCGACAGGCCATTGCCGACACCAAGGGTGAACTGCCGCAATCACTTTCCAGTGATGGCGTGGCGGTGCTGAATGCTGACGACTCGGCGGTGGCCGCCATGGCCGCCAAGACCCGGGCCCGGGTGGTCCGCACCAGCGCGCACGGCAGCGCCGATATCTGGGCGACAGACGTGAGCGTCGACGGCCTGGCGCGGGCTCGCTTCACCCTGCATGCCGGTGACGAGGCCGTACCGGTTCAATTGGCTGTCCACGGCGAGCATCAGGTGAGCAACGCACTCGCGGCCGCCGCGGTCGCGCGGGAATGCGGCGCCACGCTGGCACAGGTTGCCGAAGCGCTCGCCGGGGCTGGTCCGGTCTCGCGGCGCCGCATGGAGGTCAGCACCCGAGATGACGGGGTGACGGTCATCAACGACGCGTACAACGCCAACCCGGATTCGATGATGGCCGGGCTCAAGGCCCTGGTGTCGATGGCTCGTCACGGTGCGCAGCCCCGTCGCAGCTGGGCGGTGCTGGGCGAGATGGCCGAGCTGGGGCCCGATGCGATATCCGAGCATGACCGCATCGGACGGGCCGCCGTGCGCTTAGATGTCAGTCGATTGGTAGTCGTCGGAACCGGGAGGTCGCAGCGGGCAATGCATGCGGGTGCAGTGATGGAGGGGTCGTGGGGGTCCGAGGCGGTGCTGGTGGACGATCCTGCGGCAGCCGCCACACTGCTGGCCGGCGAGCTGGCGGCCGGTGACGTGGTGCTGGTCAAGGCATCGCGGTCGGCCGGGCTGTGGGTCGTGGCCGATGGGCTGCTGAAGGTGGGTGACGCATGAGGCAGATCATCATCGCGGCCGGGATCGCGATCCTGGTGTCCATCATGCTGACCCCGGTGCTTATCCGGGTGTTCTCGCGGCAGGGCTTCGGTCAGGAGATCCGGGACGACGGACCGCAACATCATCAGAAGAAGCGTGGCACTCCCTCGATGGGCGGCGTCGCGATCCTGGCGGGTATGTGGGCCGGGTACTTCGGATCTCATCTGATCGGTATTGCGTTCGGATCCGATGGCCCCTCGGCCTCTGGGCTGTTGGTGCTTGCGCTGGCCACCATGCTCGGTGGTGTCGGTTTCATCGACGACTTCATCAAGATTCGCAAGGCGCGCAATCTCGGCCTCAACAAGACCTCCAAGACGGTCGGTCAGATCCTGTCGGCCTTGGTGTTCGGCGTGCTGGTGCTGCAGTTCCGCAATACGGACGGGTTGACGCCCGGTAGTGCGCAGCTGTCCTACGTGCGTGAGATCGCCACCGTGGCGATGCCCGCCGTGATCTTCGTGCTCTTCTGCGTGATCCTGGTGATGTCGTGGTCGAACGCGGTCAATTTCACCGACGGACTGGATGGGCTGGCCGGCGGATGCATGGCCATGGTGACCGGCGCCTATGTCATCGTGACCTTCTGGCAGTACCGCAACGCCTGCTCCACGCATCCCGGTGTGGCGTGCTACAACGTGCGCGACCCGCTGGACCTTGCGGTGATCGCCGCGGCGACGGCGGGTGCATGTATCGGGTTCCTGTGGTGGAACGCCGCACCCGCCAAGATTTTCATGGGGGACACCGGATCGCTGGCTCTTGGCGGCATCATCGCCGGCCTGTCGGTGACCACCCGAACCGAGCTGCTCGCGGTGGTGCTGGGAGCACTGTTCGTCGCCGAGATCGTGTCGGTGGTCCTGCAGATCGCCGCGTTCCGCACCACCGGCCGCAGGGTGTTCCGGATGGCGCCGTTCCACCATCATTTCGAGCTATTGGGTTGGGCGGAAACGACAGTCATCATCCGGTTCTGGCTGTTGACCGCGATTGCCTGCGGCCTCGGTCTGGCGTTGTTCTACGGCGAGTGGCTCGCCACGATCGGTGACTAACCGGCCATGACCGTTTCCGAGATGGCCGAACTGCCCAGCCGAGCAAGGGTTCTGGTTTGCGGCGCGCGCGTCACAGGCGATGCTGTCGTCGCGGCGTTGACGGGACTGGCCGACCTCGACCTGCGTATTACCGTCTGCGACGACAATGAGGACGCTCTGCGGCGTCATCGCGATGCGGGGCGCGGGGCGCTCACCACCGCCGAGGCGCAGCACCACATGGCCGATCAGGATCTGGTGATCGTCAGTCCCGGCTTCGGTCCTTCCTCGCCGATCGTGCTGGCCGCGGTGCATGCCGGGCTGCCCATCTGGGGTGATGTCGAATTGGCATGGCGTCTGGATGTTTCCGGCCGGTTTGGGCCGCCCAAGCGATGGCTGGTGGTGACCGGAACCAACGGAAAGACCACCACCACCGCCATGGTCCACGACATGCTGACGGCCGCGGGCCGCACCAGTGCGCTGTGCGGGAACATCGGCGACCCGGTGCTGAACGTGCTGGATCGCGATGTCGACTACCTGGCTGTCGAGCTGTCGAGCTTCCAGCTGCACTGGGCGCCCTCGGTGCGGCCCGCGGCCGGCGTGGTGCTCAACGTGGCCGAGGACCACCTGGACTGGCATGGGGGAATGGACGCCTACACCCGGGACAAGGCGCGAGTGCTCGACGGCGAGGTCGCCGTCGTCGGTCTCGATGACGGGGTGGCGGCCGGACTGCTTTCCGGCGCGGCGGCACCGATCAAGGCCGGGTTCCGCACCGGTGAACCCGGGGCCGGGGAGCTCGGAGTGCGTGACGGCCTGCTGGTGGACCGGGCGTTCGGGCCGGATGTACCCCTGATCGAGGTGGCCAAGCTTCCGGTCGCGGGCCCGATCGGTGTGCTCAACGCGCTGGCTGCCGCCGCGCTGGCGCGTGCGGTGGGTACGCCCGCGGAGGCTGTCGCGCGGGCGCTGGAGGCCTTCCAGGTGGGGCGGCACCGTGCCGAGCTGGTGGCGCAGCGCCACGATGTTGCTTACGTGGACGACTCGAAGGCCACCAATCCGCACGCGGCCGCGGCGTCCATCGCGGCCTATCGGCGCGTCATCTGGATTGCCGGGGGGTTGCTCAAGGGAGCGGCGGTCGATGATCTGGTGCGCGAATGTGCCGACAGGCTCGGTGCGGTTGTGCTGATCGGCACCGATCGGGGTGTGATTGCTGAGGCTTTGGCGCGACACGCGCCGGATGTACCCGTTGTTGCGGTTGTGACGCGCGAGGATGCTGGGGTGCAAGAGGCAAATGTGGTCTATGTGACTGATGAGGCGGATGGGGGTGGCGCTGATCTGGGTACCCGGGTCATGGCCGCGGCTGTCCGGCACGCCAGCGCTGTGGCCCGGCCTGGCGACACCGTGCTGCTGGCTCCGGCCGGCGCATCCTTCGACCAATTCAGCGGGTACTCCGAGCGTGGCGATCGATTCGCCGCGGCGGTGCGCGCACTTACCGGTTAGGTAATAGCGCCGTGTCGACCCTGACCGCTCCGTTCACCAGGTTTTTCCGCTCCGAGGACCGCGCCGCGGCGAAGACGGCGGCCAAGCCCGCCAAGAAATCGTCCGACGCGAAGGCCGCTGGGTTGGTGGCCCGGACTCGTTTGGGTGCCTGGCTGAACCGGCCGATGACGTCGTTTCACCTGATCATCGCGACGGCCGCGCTGTTGACCACACTCGGCCTCATCATGGTGTTGTCCGCATCCGGCGTTGAGTCCTATGACGTGGACGGGTCTGCGTGGGCGGTGTTCGGCAAGCAGGTGCTCTGGGTCTGCGTGGGTCTGGTCGGTTTCTACATCGCGCTGCGCACGCCGATCCGGGTGATGCGCAAGTACTCGTTCCCGGCATTCGTCTTCACCATCGTCTTGATCACCTTGGTGCTGGTGCCCGGAATCGGCACGTACTCCAACGGTTCTCGTGGCTGGTTCGTCTACGGTGGCATGTCCATGCAACCTTCGGAGCTCACCAAGATCGCCTTCGCGATCTGGGGTGCGCACCTGTTGGCTTCGCGCCGCATGGAGAAGGCCTCGCTGCGCGAGATGCTGGTTCCGTTGGTGCCGGCCGCGCTCATCGCCCTCGTGCTGATCGTCATTCAGCCCGACCTGGGGCAGACGGTCTCCATGAGCATCATCTTGCTGGCGCTGCTCTGGTATGCCGGGCTGCCGCTGAAGGTGTTCCTCAGTTCGGTGATCGCCGCCGTACTGGCCGCGGCCATCCTTGCCGTCTCTGCCGGGTACCGCTCTGATCGGGTCAAGGCGTGGCTGGATCCGTCGGCGGACCCGCAGGCCACCGGTTATCAGTCGCGTCAGGCTCGATTCGCGCTGGCCCAGGGCGGTTTCTTCGGCCAGGGTCTGGGGCAGGGGTCGGCGAAATGGCACTACCTGCCCAACGCCCACAACGACTTCATCTTCGCGATCATCGGCGAGGAACTCGGATTTGTCGGCTGCATGGGGGTGCTGGCGCTGTTCGGTGTCTTTGCGTACACCGCCATGCGCATCGCCAAACGCAGTGCCGATCCGTTCCTGCGGATGCTGACCGCCACCGCCGGTATGTGGGTCATCGGTCAGTCCTTCATCAACATCGGATACGTGATCGGCCTACTGCCGGTGACCGGCATCCAGCTGCCGCTGATTTCTTCGGGTGGTACTGCCACGGCCACAGCCCTTTTCATGATCGGTCTGATCGCCAACGCGGCGCGCCACGAACCCGAAGCTGTCGCCGCACTGCGTGCGGGTTCGGGTGACCGGATGAACAGGCTGCTGCGGCTCCCGGCGCCGGAGCCGTATGTGGCGCCGCGCATCGACACCGCACGCGATCGACTGCGCGCCAAGTCGGCCGGACGAGGCGCCGAGACTGCCGATCGGCGGCCCGAGCGCACCTGGCAGCAAGACTCCGCGCAGGGGGGCAAGCGCAAGCCACGTGCACGTACCGACAGCGACGCAGGGCATCATAGGCAGGTACAGCAGGTGCGCAGGGCCTCGGGCACGCGCGCGAGCGGCCGGTCCCGTGAGCAATCCCGGGCCGGGAGTTCACGGGCCCGAAGCCATCGATAGCTGCTGAACATGTGATTGCCGCCAGACCGAAAGGATGCTCCCGGAGTGAGTGACGAACTTCGGCCGCTTTCGGTGGTACTGGCCGGCGGCGGTACCGCGGGACACGTCGAACCCGCCATGGCGGTTGCCGACGCTCTGCGTGAGATCGACCCGTCGGTGCGGATCACCGCATTGGGTACCGAGCGTGGCCTGGAGACGCGGCTGGTGCCCGACCGTGGGTACGACCTAGAACTGATCGTGCCGGTGCCGCTCCCGCGCCGCCTCACCGGCGACCTCGTGCGGCTGCCGTTGCGGGTGCGCCGGGCAGTGCGGCAGACCCGGGCGGTGTTCGACAACGTCGGAGCGGACGTGGTCATCGGTTTCGGGGGTTACGTGGCGCTGCCCGCCTATCTGGCGGCCCGCCGAGGACCGCTGCGCCGTCCTCGTGTTCCGGTGGTTATTCACGAGGCCAACGCACGTGCCGGCCTTGCCAATCGGGTCGGGGCGCGCCGCGCGCAGCGCGTGCTGTCGGCCGTCTCGGATTCGGGGCTGCGCCATGCCGAGGTGGTCGGGGTGCCGGTTCGTGGATCGATCACGGCGCTGGATCGCACCGCATTGCGGCAGGAGGCGCGCGCTCACTACGGATTCGACGACGATGCTCTCGTGCTCTTGGTATTCGGCGGGTCCCAGGGCGCGGTGTCCCTGAACAATGCCGTCGCGGCCGCAGCCAATGACCTTGCCGCTGCCGGGGTTTCGGTGCTGCATGCACACGGGCCGAAGAATACGATCGAGCTGCCACAGGGCGGTCCGCGGGATGTTCCGGGTGCCCCCAAATATGTGGCCCTGCCATACCTGGACCGCATGGACCTGGCCTACGCCGCGGCCGATATTGCCGTGTGCCGATCTGGCGCGATGACCGTCGCCGAGGTCTCGGCGGTTGGGTTGCCCGCCATCTACGTGCCCCTGCCCATCGGCAACGGCGAACAGCGGCTCAACGCGCTGCCGGTCGTCGACGCCGGAGGCGGTGTGATCGTCGCCGACCGTGACCTCACTCCGGAGACATTGGCACACATGGTGATCGAAATCGCCTCCGATTCCGGCAAGCTTGCCGAGATGACGTCGGCCGCCGCGCTGTCGGGACATCCGGACGCCGCACGGCAGGTGGCTCAGGTGGCGCTCGATGTCGCACGACAGCAGCGATCTCAGGGACGGAGTGCATCGCGATGAACATCGGCCCACTCCCGGAGCATCTGCGCCGCGTGCACATGGTCGGCATCGGCGGTGCCGGAATGTCAGGTATCGCCAGGATCCTGCTGGACAGGGGAGCGCAGGTATCGGGCTCCGATGCCAAGGAATCTCGTGGCGTGCTCGCACTGCGTACCCGCGGTGCCCTGGTCAATATCGGCCACGACGGCGACGCCTTGGATCTGCTGCCGGGCGGTCCCACCGTGGTGGTCACCACCCACGCGGCCATTCCCAAGACGAATCCTGAACTGGTGGAAGCTCATCGGCGTGGAATACCGGTCCTGCTGCGCCCGGTTGTGCTCGCGGACCTGATGGCCGGATACCGCACCCTCATGGTGACCGGAACGCATGGCAAGACCAGCACCACCTCCATGCTCATTGTGGCGCTGCAGCATTGCGGATACGACCCATCGTTCGCGGTCGGCGGTGAACTCAACGAGGCCGGCACCAACGCCCACCACGGCAGTGGGGACGTGTTCGTGGCCGAGGCCGACGAAAGTGATGGTTCGCTGCTGCAGTACCGGCCGGATCTCATCGTCGTGACCAACATCGAGGCGGACCATCTCGATCACTTCGGCAGCGTCGAGGCCTATACCGCAGTATTCGACGAATTCACCGAAACTTTAGGCCCCGAAGGGGTCTTGGTGGTGTGCCTGGATGATCCGGGGTCCGCGGCGTTGGCACGCCGGGCCCACGAGCGCGGCCTACGAGTACGCGGCTACGGCAGCGCCGAACAGGCCGACGCCGCGGGTGTCCCGGTGGCCGGGTGGCTGCGTGATTGGCAGTTCAAGGACACCGGAGCGTTCGCACAGATCCAGCTGGCGGGCGAGAAGACCTCGCGCACCATGCGACTGTCGGTGCCGGGTCGGCACATGGCCCTGAACGCGCTGGCCGCTGTGGTGGCGGCCGCCGAGATCGGGGCCTCTGTCGAGGATGTGCTCGATGGGCTGGCCGGATTTGAAGGTGTGCGCCGCCGATTCGAATTGGTCGGTCAAGTCGAGAGCGTCCGGGTCTTTGATGACTATGCGCACCATCCCACCGAGGTCCGCACGGTGCTGCAGGCGGTTTCCGGAATCGTCGCGCAACAGGGTTTTGGCCGCTCCGTTGTCGTCTTTCAGCCCCACTTGTACTCCCGCACAGCATCTTTCGCAACAGAGTTCGCCGAGGCGCTCAGCGTGGCCGATCTGGTGTTCGTGCTCGATGTCTACGGGGCGCGCGAAGCACCGCTGCCGGGTGTCAGCGGTGCGTTGATCGTCGAGCAGATCTCTGGGGTGCCGGTGCATTACCTGCCCGATCTGTCGACGGTGGCTGCGCATGTCGCCGCGGCCACGGCGCCGGGGGACCTGGTGATCACGATGGGTGCGGGCGATGTCACGCTGCAGGGCAAGGAGATCGTGCGCGCGTTGCGTGCGCGTGCCAATGACTGGCCGCCCCCGAGGAACGGTCAATGAGCGAGCCGGACAAGACTTCCGAGGAGGCAGCGGAGTCGGCTCCGGTGTCTGACGAGGTCGGGGATTCCGCTGCCGAGGCGATCGACGAGGATGCCAGTGCCGAGCAGGCGGACGCCGACGAGTCCGCCGAGGGGCCGCGGATGCGGGCCAGGCGCGAGCGGATGGAGCGCCGCGACGCACAGCGGCGCGCCATCGCCCTGGAACAGGCGCGGCGTGAGGCGAAGGCGGCCGCCAAGGGCAAGCAGGTAGATCAGGGCAAGAGCGCGGGACGCGGGAAGGTTCAGGGTTTACACACCCTGCTGCTCGCGGTGCTGCTCACTGTGATCGCGGTGGGGCTGGGGGCGATTCTGTACTTCACGCCCCTGATGTCCGTGCGCCAGACCGTGGTGACCGGCACCGGGGTGGTCACCCAAGAGGACGTCCTTCGGGAACTGAACATCACCAAGGGCACGCGGCTGCTGCAGATCGATACCGCCGCCGCCGCGGACCGGGTGGCCAGCATCCGCCGGGTGGCCAGCGCGCGTGTGCAATGCGAGTACCCGTCCACCTTGCGCGTCACCATCGTCGAACGGGTCCCGGTCGCGGCGTGGGCGGGCGGCGACGGGACGCACCTCATCGACCGCGACGGGGTGGACTTCGCCAACGAACCGCCGCCGCCGGGCATTCCGGTGCTGGACGTGGTGGCTCCAGGCCCGCAGGACCCGACGACCAAGGCGGCACTGCAGGTTCTCACCTCGCTGGCACCCGACCTGGCGCGACAGGTCGCCAAGATCGCTGCGCCGTCGGTGTCGTCGATCACGCTCACTCTCGACGACGGTCGCACCATCGTCTGGGGGACCACCGACCGCACCGCGGAGAAGGCGGAAAAGCTGGGGGCCCTGCTTACCCAGCCCGGTCGCATGTACGACGTGTCCAGCCCGGACCTGCCCACGGTCAAGTAGGCGACCGGACTGCTCGCGGTTTCCAGAAATAGCCACGGGAAAATCCAGCGATCCATCGGCGCGCCTCCCGGGCGCGGCTAACCGCGCCCCCTACCGTTCTGTTTCAGCGGGACAACCTGACATAACTCTAAGCCTGAGGTAGAGGTTGAGAGTTTGCAGAGAGGCTCCAGCTACTCAGACCACGGCAGCAACCAGGGAGGAAGGCGACCATGACGCCTCCACACAACTACCTCGCGGTGATCAAGGTCGTCGGCATCGGGGGCGGCGGCGTCAACGCCGTCAACCGCATGATCGAGCACGGCCTCAAGGGGGTCGAGTTCATCGCGATCAACACCGATGCGCAGGCGCTGCTGATGAGCGACGCCGACGTCAAGCTCGACGTCGGTCGCGATTCCACGCGCGGCCTGGGTGCGGGTGCGGACCCCGACGTGGGCCGCAAGGCCGCCGAGGACGCCAAGGACGAGATCGAGGAGCTCCTCAAGGGCGCCGACATGGTCTTCGTCACCGCCGGTGAGGGTGGTGGCACCGGAACCGGTGGCGCACCCGTGGTGGCCAGCATCGCCCGCAAGCTCGGTGCGCTGACCATCGGCGTGGTCACCCGGCCGTTCTCCTTCGAGGGCAAGCGCCGCAGCGGCCAGGCCGAGCTCGGTATCGGCTCGTTGCGGGAAAGCTGCGACACCCTGATCGTCATTCCCAACGACCGCCTGCTGCAGATGGGCGACGCCGCGGTATCGCTCATGGACGCGTTCCGCAGCGCCGACGAGGTGTTGCTCAACGGTGTTCAGGGCATCACCGACCTCATCACCACGCCGGGTCTGATCAACGTCGACTTCGCCGACGTGAAGAGCGTGATGTCCGGCGCGGGGAGCGCCCTGATGGGCATCGGGTCCTCCCGTGGCGATGGCAGGGCGCTCAAGGCCGCCGAGACCGCCATCAATTCACCGCTTCTCGAGGCCTCGATGGAAGGTGCTCAGGGCGTGCTGATGTCGATCGCCGGTGGCAGCGACCTGGGTCTGTTCGAGATCAACGAGGCGGCCTCGCTGGTGCAGGAATCGGCGCATCCCGAAGCCAACATCATCTTCGGAACCGTCATCGACGACTCGCTCGGCGACGAGGTGCGCGTCACCGTCATCGCCGCAGGTTTCGACGCCGGTGGCCCCAGCCGCAAGCCGATCAGCGGTACGGCCGCGCCTGGCACGGTGGCCCCCGGGAAGGCCGGCCAGGTCAACGGTTCCAACGGGACCAGCATTTTCGACACGATCGACGCACAGAGCCTGCCCAGGGACACCAACGGTTCTACGGTGACGCTCGGTGGCGGCGATGAGGACGATGTCGATGTGCCGCCGTTCATGCGGCGCTGACGGCTTGCTACTTAACCGACGAACTACCCTCTGACGTATGGGTTTTCGAGTTCGACGTGTCACCACCACCCGGCGCGGTGGCGTGTCACGTGCGCCTTTTGACAGTTTCAACCTCGGCGATCACGTTGGTGACGACCCCGATGCGGTGGCTGCTAACCGGTCACGCCTCGCGGGTGCGCTGAGCTTGCCGGACGATCATCTGATCTGGATGCAGCAGGTTCACGGCGACAACGTGCACCGCGTCGAGGGGCCCGGAACATCGGTTATCCCGGACACGGACGCGTTGTTGACCACCGAACCCGGTATCGCGCTGGCGGTCCTGACCGCGGACTGCGTCCCGGTGCTACTCGCCGATGCGAGCGCGGGAGTCATCGCGGGTGCCCACGCCGGTCGGGTCGGCGCCAAACTCGGCATCGTGCCGCGCACCGTCGAAGCCATGGTGGAAGCCGGTGCGGAGGTAGGCCGTATCTCGGCCTTTCTCGGGCCGGCGGTAAGCGGCCGGTATTACGAAGTGCCGGCCGATATGGCCGCGGATGTCGAGACGGCGCTGCCGGGGAGTCGCACTACGACCGGCGCCGGCACGCCGGGCCTGGACCTGCGGGCCGGAATCGCCCGGCAGCTTTCCGGATTGGGTGTGCGGGCCATCGACATCGATCCGCGCTGCACGGTCGAGGACCCGGATTTGTTCAGTTATCGCCGTGAGCCGCGTACCGGCCGGCTGGCCTCGGTGATCTGGCTCAGTTGATGACGCGTGCCGATGAGCTGAGCACCGCACTGGCAGCGGTGCGCGAGCGAGTCCGCGTTGCCGCCGAGGCTGTTGACCGCGACCCGCAAGAGATCGAACTGCTGCCCGTCACCAAGTTTTTCCCGGCGGCCGACGTCCAGGAGCTGTACTCGTTGGGCTGCCGCGCGTTCGGGGAGTCGAGGGATCAGGAGGCTGCCGCCAAGGTGGCGGAGGTGGGCCATGCGGATATCCAATGGCACATGGTGGGCAATCTGCAGCGCAACAAGGCGAAATCGGTTGCCCACTGGGCCTATTCGGTGCATTCGGTGGACAATTCGCGGCTGGTCGCCGCGCTGGACACAGCGCGCGCGGCGGGGGACAGCAGCGAGCCACTGCACGTGTACCTCCAGATCAGCCTCGATGGCGATACCGCTCGGGGCGGAGTGGATATCGCTGACGTGGCCGGAGTCGACGAGCTGTGCGCGCAGGTGGTCGCCAGCGAGCATCTCGAGCTTGCCGGGTTGATGGCTCTGCCTCCTCGTGAGGCCGATGCCGACCAGGCCTTTCGCCGACTCCAGCAAGAACACGAACGCGTTCGGCGGCGCTATCCGCAGGCGAATCACTTATCGGCAGGAATGTCCAACGACCTGGAGACCGCCATTAAATATGGGTCCACTTGTGTGCGTGTCGGAACGGCGCTGATGGGGCAACGACCGCTAACGTCACGGTAGATCGTCACTCCAGTCACATTTGCAACACAGCTGTAGAGACCGAGCGAACAACTGAACTCCATATAGCCCACGCACGGAAGGTCACGCGATGAGCACGCTGCACAAGGTCAAGGCCTACTTCGGCATGGCTCCCATGGACGACTACGACGACGAGTACTACGACGACGTCGACGCGCATGCGCCCCGGCGCGCGTCCGCCGAGGATCGCCGGTACCCGCGCCGTGGCGAGCGGTTCGCCGACGATGCCGAGTACGGCTACGACGAGCCCGGCTACCGTTCCGGTGGTCCTGGTGGTTACGCCGAGGAGGATCGCTTTGCCGCACGGCACCCAGCGCCGCGTGAGTTCGACCGTCCGGCACCGCGTTTGGGCTCATTGAGGGGTAGCGCTCCCACCCGTGGCGCGCTGGCCATGGATCCGCGCCGCGCCGCGATCTTCGAAGAGGGCAGCCCGTTGTCCAAGATCACCACGCTGCGCCCCAAGGACTACAGCGAGGCACGCACCATCGGTGAGCGGTTCCGCGACGGCACCCCGGTCATCATGGACTTGGTGTCGATGGACAACGCCGATGCCAAGCGCGTGGTGGATTTCGCGGCCGGACTCGCGTTCGCGTTGCGCGGTTCGTTCGACAAGGTGGCGACGAAGGTCTTCCTGCTGTCTCCGGCCGATATCGACGTCAGCGCCGAGGAGCGCCGCCGGATCGCCGAGAGCGGCTTCTACTCCTACCAGTAGACCTCTGACGAATTCGGGCGAGAAGATGCGAACTGCATCTTCTCGCCCGAATTCGCTTTAGTGGCAGGGTTTCACAGGCCGCGGATCATGCGGGTCGTCGGGGTCCGGGTCGCCGAACCATCGCGACGGTTCATGTGATCCGTACTCGTCATGCCAGTCCCACCACTCGTACGCGGGGGATTGGGGGTAGCCCGGCGGGGAGTCTTCCCATGTCTCCTGGCGGCCCAGTGCCGTCATGTCGAGGAAGGTCCAGGTGTTGTTGAACGCCTCGTCGCCTCGGTTGTTGATGAAGTAGGTGCGATACACACGGTCGCCGTCGCGGATGAACGCGTTGTGTCCGTGCCAGTCGTGCACGCCCAGGTCCCGATCGAAGGTGCTTTCGGGAACTATTGTGTACCAAGGGATTTTCCATCCCATGCGGTTCTTGATCCGCTCCAGGTCGGCCTGGGACCCACGCGAGACGTAGACCAGTGTGGTGTCGCGTGCGTTCAGGTGCGCCAGGTTGCCTATGTGGTCGGCCATCAACGAGCAGCCGGTACAGCCGTGCACGGGCCAGTCTCCGGTACCGGGATCGATAAAGGCGCGGTACACGATGAGCTGGCGGCGTCCCTGGAACAACTCGAGGAGGTTCATCGGCCCCTCCGGACCCTCGAACCGATAGGAGGCGTTCACCTCGGTCCAGGGCATGCGCCGTCGCTTGGCGGCCAATGCGTCACGCGCCCGGGTGAATGCCTTCTCTTCGACGAGCATCTGCTGGTATGCGGTGTCCCATTCCGGTGCCGACACGATCGGGGGTGTCTTCATGATGTTGCCTTCTCTATGGTCTCGGCGAGGTGCTTTATTCGTGCCAGTCGGCGATCCCAAGCCGCTCCCACGGCGCTGAGCTGCTCGGCGATGCGGGCGACCTGCTCGCCGTTGGCGCGATACTGCTTCTCCCGCCCCTGGGAAGTGGCACGGACCAGGCCCGCCTTGTCGAGGACCGCGAGATGTTTGGTCACGGCCTGGCGGGTGACCGGCAGGCGCTCACTCAATGTCGTGGCCGTCGCCACGCCGTCGTTGAGGATGAGGTCGAAGACCCGCCGCCGGGTCGGATCGCCGACCGCCGCCCACAGGTCGTCGTCGATTACTGCGGTCATGACCGCCCTGCCAGCTCGCCCACACAGGGAGCCAGCCGGGGCAGGTGCTGCGCCCAGCCTTCCTCATGCGACTCGTACTGTTCGACGACCTCGGCCTCGGTGCGTCCCTGGTCCCGGAAGCCGACTTCGGTCATGTGCACCCGCGTGCCCGCGCCCGAGGGCGTGAGCTCAAATGTCACCAGTAGCGAATTCCCGTCGTTCGCCAAGTGCCCTTCTGGATAACACCAACGGAATGAGAACAGCCTCGGCGGCTCCACGTCGACGAGCGTCAGGCCGTAGACATGGACCTCACCGGCTTCCTCGCCGTGAAAGGAGATCTGGCCCCGGGCGCCCGGAGCCGGGGCGAACTCGGCGTCGTCCGGCCACCATTGCTTCATATGTTCCGGGCGGCTGATGACGGAGAAGACGACCTCCGGTGGGGCGTCGACGTACAGCTCGCGCTCGATGCGTTCGTATGACATGTCTCTCCCTACTCGCAACTATCGGTTGCGTTTCAGCATAGGGGCCGGCTCAATAATATGCAACCATTGGTTGCTAGTGGTGGCGCCTGTGGCATCGCCCAGGGGTTTCGTTGTGTGACAGGCGGTCCGGTGGGGCCTGCCGGTAGGCTGCGACTGTTGTTACGAGAAGCCCGCGCGTGGTTTTCACGCTTGGTTGGTGAGGGATCCCTTGGCACTGTTTTTTGAGATCATTGGCTATGCGCTTCTGCTTTTCTGTTTGCTGCTGTTCGCCCGCATAGTGATCGAGACCATTCAGTCCATTAGCCGCGACTGGCACCCGCGAGGCGCCACGGTGGTGATTCTGGAGCTCATCTTCACGGTCACCGACCCTCCGGTGCGGTTATTGCGCCGCCTCATTCCACCCCTCTCCCTTGGCGCGGTGCGATTCGATTTGTCCATTACTTTGTTGCTTTTGGTCGGATTCTTTGGCATGCGGGTGGCGTTCCTGATGGCCGCTGGCTAAGCCTCCAGCGACGCTGAATTTCGGTATTCAACTCACATCGATCTGGATACGAATGCGCGTCATATCCAAAGCCTCAGAGTATTTTTATGCACGTCAGAGGGATACTTAACAAGCTCTGCTGCGACCGGCGGGTCTGATGTGACAGGATGGACGCCAGTTACAGTGAGACGCCACGTTCGCTTTACACTGCAATACGATTCCAGACGTCGAGACTTGATAGGGGCAGGCAATGCCGCTTACACCAGCTGATGTACATAACGTCGCGTTCAGTAAGCCACCCATCGGTAAGCGCGGATACAACGAGGACGAGGTTGACGCCTTCCTCGACCTGGTGGAGAACGAGCTGGCCCGCCTGATCGAGGAGAACTCGGATCTGCGTCAGCGGGTTCAGGAGCTGGACCAGGAGCTGGTCGAGGCCCGCAAGGGTGGCGGCGCCGCCCCCGTCTACGAGGCGCCCAAGCCCGAGAAGAAGCCGGAGCCCGCTAAGCCCGAGCCCACGCCGGCGCCGGTTGTGGCCGCCGCTCCCGTCGCGGCGTCGACAGAGGAGCACCATGTCCGCGCGGCCAAGATCTTGGGTCTGGCGCAGGACACCGCGGACCGTCTGACCGGGAACGCCAAGTCCGAGTCGGAAAAGCTGCTCGCCGATGCTCGCGCAAATGCGGACCAGATTGTCAGCGAGGCCCGCGCCACCGCCGATAAGACGGTCACCGAGGCACGGTCCAAGGCCGAGGCGCTACTCTCGGATGCCCAGACCCGTTCCGAGACCCAGCTGCGCCAGGCGCAGGAGAAGGCCGATGCCCTGCAATCCGATGCCGAGCGCAAGCACTCGGAGATCATGGGCACCATCAATCAGCAGCGCACGGTGCTGGAAGGTCGTCTGGAGCAGTTGCGTACATTCGAGCGCGAGTACCGCACCCGGCTCAAGACCTACCTGGAGTCTCAGCTCGAGGAGCTTGGCCAGCGCGGTTCGGCAGCACCCGTCGATGCGGGCGCCTCGAATGAAAACGCATCCAAGGAAGCCGGTTTCGGCCAGTTCAACCGTGGGAACAACTACTGATCTAGATCGGTCTATGCTCGCGGCACGTATGAGGAGTGATTCGCGATGCTGATCGTCGCACTGGTATTGGCCGCAGTCGGTCTGGCGGCCCTGGTGACCGCGGTAGTCACCAGTAATGAGGTTCTTGCCTTTGTCTGTATCGCCGCGGCCGCCGTCGGCGTGGTGCTCATGATCGTCGACGCGATCCGGGACCGGCATGCCGGTGCACTGGAATCCGACGAGGAGTCCGACCAGGAGGCCGAGGCAGGCGAGAACGAGCCCGAAGGCGCAGATTCCGGGGAACCTGCCGCCGACTCTGCCGAGAGTGACGCGAAAGCCGATGTGGCGGAAGCTGATCCAAGCGAGACATCTGTGATCCCACGGGTGTCGGAGACGTCTTCCTCTGCCGCTGCCGCGGTGAGCCTCAAGGAGGTCGCCACCGCGGCGCACCACCATCCCTCGGCCGAAGAGACTTACGAGCAATTCGACGTCGACGACGATGATGAGGACGAGCCACAGCGCTCGTGACCGGACTTTGCCAGATGTCGCGTAGCGCTGCCGTGGGCGCGGCCATCGCCGCGACCCTCACCCTGTCGGCATGCCACGCCGCCGAGCCCGCTGCGGGTGGCCACTCGGATGCGGTGGCCAGCATTGTCCTAGTGACGGCCCAGACGACCGTCCCGCAGCCTCCTTCGTCCGGCACGCTCGGCGAAGAGCCGGACGGGGGAGCATTGTCCGCTCCGGTAAGCCCATTCGACACCACGTCGCTAGCGGTCATCAGGCTGGACCCTCCGCTGCTGCGCGCTGTCCAAGATGCCGCCACCAGCGCGGCGGTCGACGGTGTGACACTTGTGATCACGTCGGGCTGGCGGTCGCGGGCTTTCCAGCAGCAGTTACTCGATGACGCGGTACAGACATACGGAAGCCTGGCGGTGGCACGGCAGTGGGTGGCCACTCCCGACGAATCGCATCATGTGCAGGGCAAGGCCGTCGATATCGGCCCCGCGTCGGCCTACGGGTGGATGCTGGCGCACAGCACGCAATTCGGCCTGTGCCAGGTCTTCGCCAACGAGAAGTGGCACTACGAGCTCACCGCGGATGCCGAAGGGCAATGCCCGCCGCTGCGTACCAACGCGGCAGGCTGACCCCAGACTCGCTTCTACTTCGGACCGGCTGCGGCCTTGGTGAGCTGTCCTGAGATGGATTCCAGTGCCTGGGTGAGGCTTTGGAAAGGGATTTCGGGGTCGCGTTCGTGGTAGATGGCCGCGACGATTATCGGCAGGGTGACCGCCGCTTCAGGATGTTTCGTGACGTCCATGCGGGCTGTCGCGTCCTCGACGGGGGTGCCCTGGTCGTAGAGACGGTTCGCTTGCTCGTGTAAATCCGACCAGAACGCGATGCCGCGATCGATGGCCGCGTCGATCTCGCACCCGACCAGCACTGGACCATGACCGGGCACAACGGTTTTGGCGCCAAAGGCGCGGATACGCTCCAGCGCGGCGATCCAGTTGGGGATCGAACCCGACCAGACGACTTTCACGATGCCGTGGGTCAGCAAGTCGCCGGAGAAAAGCACCTTGTGTTCGGGGAGGAAGGCGATCGCGTCTCCGACGGTGTGGGCCGGACCGAGCTCGTGCAACTCGACGTCTAGCTTGCCCACCCGAAGCGCCCTCTCGCCCGAGAACGTGGTGTCCGCGGGACGGACGCGTACCTCATCGAAGCGGAAGGGCCTGGCCAGTGGGGCCAACACGTGCATATCTGATGACGGGTCGGCGCTGCCGCCCAGGAGCTCGGCGGTCAGATCGGCGTGCTCTTGCACCATGAGCGCACTGGCGGCTTCGGTGGCGATGATCTCAACATCGTTGGCGAATACCTGATTACCGAAGAAGTGGTCGCCGTCGGTGTGCGTGTTGAATACATATCGCACCGGGGCGCTGGCGGTGTGCTGCCCGAACGCATCACGCATCTCCTGCGCGTGCCGCACATCGTAAAGGGTGTCCACGACCAGTGATTCGCCATCGCTTACCACCAGACCCGCGTTGGCGAGCCCGAAACCCTCGTCGCCGGAAAGGAAAACGTGTGCGCCTCCGCCGAGTTGGACGAGTCCCTTGTGGAACGCACAGTCCTGTGTCATATCAGTTCTGCCCTTCTTCTGAACGCAATGTGTTCGTGGCGGTCGTGAGGATGTCCTGCGTCGCATCCTCGCCGTCGGCGGTGATGCCCAGCGTCTTGAGGAAGAGTGCTGTCATCACGTAATGCCCGGTGAGCAAAACGATTTCGGCGATTTCGTTGTCAGAGTAGAACTTCTGGACGGCTTCGGTATTTGCGGGTGGGCCCGCGATCCCGGCAAGGATTTCGTCGACGAAACCGATGAGCGCAGCGAGGCGCTCATCGCCGAACGAGTCTGCTCCGGACACAACAGCGTCGATCACCCCGGTCGGCACTCCGACTCGCTGTGCCTCGGGAGTATGGTGGTGTATCTCGTACTGCGCGCGCGTGACCGCACCGACCCGCAAGATGACCAATTCTCTGGTCTCGGGGGACAATCCGCCGTCCCTGAAGGAGAGGCCCAGCGTGAGATAGGGCTTGGCACTGTTTTTCGTCATCACCAGTCCCCGGGTCAGATTGGCGGGGAACAGCTCGAATGCTTCCCGTTGCGCGGGGCTCAAATCGGCCACCGTCGGTAGAACGACGCTCATGGATTTCCTTTCCTCGGGCAGTCCTGGCGGCAAGAGCCCTGCACTAAGAAACGGATCGTATCTTGTATGGATCGATCGTATCACGCGTAAGATACGCAACGTGTCTACTGGAGGCGTGAAGGAAAGCGCAGAAGCGTCGCCGGCCGATGGCGGCACACGGCGGCGCGACGAAGCGCTGATGTCGGCAATCCGCGACGCGACGTACGCGGAGCTGAAGGAGCACGGATACTCCGGGGTCACTTTTGAGGGGGTGGCCCGTCGTGCCAAGACCAGCAAGCCGGTGCTGTACCGCCGTTACCGATCACGCGCGCACATGGTCGCCGACGCGCTGCCGACGCTGCGATACCCACCTACCCGGCTCGCGTCGGCCAGCTCCCTGCGTGAAGACGTATTGGCACTGTTGGGGGCCTTGCTCCGGGAGCTGCAGCGCATCGGGATTGGGAACTATCGCTGCCTATTGGCGGAGGCCGACGACGAGCTGGCCGAAGAAATGACCACGGCAATCGCCGGATGGGTCGACCAAACAGTGCTGCAGGCATTGGCGGAGGCCCGCGAGCGCGGTGAGATCGGCGCGGAAGACATCCCATTGCCTGTTGCGACAAGCATTCTCGCGCTCATGCGTCACGAGTTGTTTTTCGCCCGCAAGCAGTTTGACGACGACAAGCTCGCGGAGCTGTTCGATACCGTTTATCTGCCGTTGATCAATCTCACGTCGCGTCGCGGCTAGAAAGCAGCTTCGCTCGTTTCAGTCGTGTGTGTCCGAGGGGGGACTTGTCCGTCTACGACACGGGTCGTGGTCTGGCGATTGGGGCGCTGACCGCTTCGGTCAAGCACCGGTCCACGTTTTTCGCTCAATCGCAACCCTGAGGAGCTCGCCCATCGGGCGGCCAGCCGTCGGTACCGGACTCAAGCGGAATATTCAGAGATCGAAGCAGGATCGAAAAGAGCCGCCAATTGGCGATTGCTCCGACAAGTTCGACCAAAACGGCGTGATCGCTATTGAATGCCTTCTGGCACCCAGCCCAGTTTTCCTCGGAGATGACCCCGTCGCGTACCACATCATCGGTCGCTGCGAGGACCGCACGCTCGACTGGCCCGAGGCTTTCGGAATTCTGCCAGTCGCGCACCGCCAGGAGATCATGCTCAGGCACGCCGAGCAGTGTGGCGATTCGCCAATGTTGAGTCCATTCGTATTCGGAGCCAGTAATCCAGCCGATGCGCATGATGACCAGCTCGCGTAGCCGCGCGTCAAGGGAACCGCGGAAGAGTAACGCGTCTAGCAGCCCATACAGCGCAACCGCCACACGCGGCTGATGAAGTGCCACGCGGAATACCGACAGGTCTGCCA
This sequence comes from Mycobacteroides chelonae, assembly GCF_016767715.1. Lineage (NCBI taxonomy): Bacteria > Bacillati > Actinomycetota > Actinomycetes > Mycobacteriales > Mycobacteriaceae > Mycobacteroides > Mycobacteroides chelonae. The sequence goes on from NZ_CP050145.1 coordinate 2,042,942, forward strand.
ACTCTTCGGGCAACCCACATTCGGCAGCTCGCAGCTGGGCCTGCTCACGGTCGAGCATCGGTACGCGTTCCGCCATGGTCACGGGTGGCCCTCTCTGTTGAACCTCTGCCCACGCCGTTAGGGCGTGGGCAAAAAGACGTTGTGCAGCGCCCCACTTGATCGGGCACTTTCATCTGCAAGCGAAGTGAGCAGCTGCGCGAGCCCAGCGAATCCGGTTGATTCTCTGGTGATCCGGTCGAACGGCCAGCGGCCCAGGGCGAGAATCTCGAGGGCTGCCCGGTGGGCGGGATACTCCACGCCGAGTGCGCCTACGACGTGTAATTCTTTATAGACCAACAAGTCTGGTTCAAACCGGGGCGTGCCGCCTCCTCCACGGGTGCCGGCCACCACAATTGTGCCGCCGGGCCTGGCAAGGCCGACGGCATCGGCGAACGCGGAGGGTGCTTTAGCGGTGACGTCGACGACCACGTCGGCAAGCCGTCCGCCTGTCTCACGCTGGAGCGCGGTCACTGCATCGTCCTGCGATACATCGATGGGCAGGTCGACACCGAATGATCTGGCTATGGCCAGTCGTTGTTCGTCGCGTGGGCCTACGCCGGTCATCGCGACGAACGCGGCTCCCGCCTCTTTGGCCGCCACCGCCGCACAGATTCCGCGGATGCCGGGCCCCAGGATCGCTACGACGTCCCCGGCCTTGGTGTCGGGAAGAGTCGCCCCCCACTGGATACCGGCCCCGAGAGGGTTGAACAACGTGGCGAGAACGGGGTCCATGTCTTCGGCAATCGGGAGCAGCATCGCGTCCCACGGAAGCTCCACATGGGTGGCGTATCCGCCCCATAAGCCCGCGCCGACCTCCACGTCGACAAACCCGAACATGGTGGCGATGCCGTTCACCGCGCACCGCCGGTATTCGCCGCGGCGGCACTCGGGGCAGTCTCGGCAGGACCGGAACACCTCAACGGCCACGCGCTGGCCGGCTTGTACACCCCAGCGTTGGCCAGCCGCAGCGCCAACATGTTCGACGATGCCGACGATTTCGTGCCCTGGAACGAATGAGAAGCCGGCAGGCAGGTGTCCGGTGAATTGTTCGTGATCTGTTCCGCACAGACCGCATGCTTCAACTCGCAGGATCGCACCCCGGTCGCCGACGTCGGGGATGGTCATCTGGCGCCGCTGCAGACTCCGCGGTCCGGTCAGCACCATCGCCTCGGCGATCATGGAAGCTCGAACCCGGTGAACGACCCTGTGTTTCGGAGGCACACCGTTTTACCTACGTACATTTCCGCGCCCATCGCCTCGGCGATCTGCGGATCGTCGCTGCGTGCGACGACTCTTTGCCCGTCGGACAGGTGCGCGATGATCGGAGTCCATCGAGGTTGGCCGTCTCGGTCGTAGACGACGGTGTATCCGTCGACTGTCGCGCAACCGGTCGCCTCGTCGGCGCCTGCGACGGCCAGCCGCGATGAATCGATTTGAGCTTGTTCGACCGCCGTGTCGAGCAGTCGCCACCCGGCTGGTGGCGGGGTGGCCGACCACACACCGACCGAATGCTTCGTCGAATACCACCCGAGGCCGGTGACGAGTCCGGCATCGGTTGGGTCGCGTCGGCACCGTCGGACCATCTCCACGATCGAGTGGCTGACGTAATTGTTTCCGGGACCGCCGTGATAAGGCAGGCCTCCGGTTACTGTGAGGCCTCTGTCGTCGAGGGGGTCCAAGTCGAGAGCCTCGGCAGCCATCTCAATTGCCGACGGGAAGCAGGAGTAGAGGTCGAACCACCGGATGTCGTCGGTGGTCAACCGGCCCGCATCGAGAGCCTTCCGTGCCGCTACCTCGATACCCGATGAGCGGCTGAGGTCCGGCCGTTCCACGGGGAAGTACACGTCGTTGCAAGTCGCTGCTGACCAGGGAAAGACCCAACGATCGCGCGCGACGCCTAATTCGTCCGCCACCTCGGCCGCCATGAGAATGAAGGCGGCAGCCATGTCGACGGACATGATGCTGTTGAGCAGCTTGGGATAGGGCAAGCAGACCATGCGGTTTTCCGCGGTGACTTCGCTGAGTTCGGTGGCACTTCGTGCGCGTGGGAACCAGGCCTGTTCCGGATGGCGTGCCGCCTCGGCTGTGAACGGGGCCATCAGCGTGCCCAGCCACTCCCGTTGAGCATCGAAGTCGCGGCCGTGGCGCGCGGCGATCGCGGACTCGAAGATGGGATACACCTCGTGCGGCCAACTCAGACCCACCGACAATTCGGCTTGACTCAGCCCGGGGCGGGCGTCGCCCAGGGATTCGTCGTCGGAGCGGGGTGGGGGCGGCGAGTCGAGAAGTGCCCCGCCCTGAAGCTTGCGTGCGGAATGCCCGCTCTCCGCCCCGACGACCAGGACGACATCTGCACGGCCTTCGCCTATTTCGCCACCCAACACTTCGACGAGATACTGCGGGGTGTTTCCGCCGACGGGACAGCTGATGCGGCGGGCGGGACTGATGTGCATCGCTTCGGCGATCCTGCTGGCGGGATTGTCGCGCGGTATGACCAGGATGCCCGGAGTCGCGACGGTGTCGATGCGCCGCTCGACCGGGCGACTTGCGTCTTTGACCGCGCGGCGTGCGGCTTCTACCGCCAAGTCGATCGGGTCCACGAAGTCGTTCCCGCGATGGGTAACTTCGCCCACGCCGACGACAACCGGGGTACGCGCTTCTACCAACATCGGCATCGGCATCCGCTCAGGGCCACGGGGCTGACTTGAGACATAACTGCGATGGTGTCATGTGCGTGGGCAAGTCACAATGGTGTGCGCTCGCGGCATACTGGCTGTGTGTCGACGAGGTTGTTGAGATGGGGCGCCGCCGCGCCGACAGATCGTGGGTCCGCTCGCGACCGGTTGCTCGATGCTGCCGAGCGGTGCCTCGAGAGTTGCGGTGTGGTGGGCACGACCATGGAGGACATCGGCAGAACAGCGGGTGTGTCCAGGGCAACGGTGTATCGCTACTTCCCCAGTCGGGAGGCGGTGATGTCGGGTGTCATCATTCGCGCCGCCGAGCGCTATCTCGACCGCATCAGCCCGCGGATCGCGGCGCACGCCGACCTGGGCTCCGCGCTCGTCGATTTCGTGGAATACACGGTTGAGGCCGCGCGCCGCGAAGAGATCATCGGATTGTTGTTCGGCAGCGACGAGGAACTCGCCGGCGTGGGTCTCGCGGCGGGGACCTCGACGTCCCTCTTCGAAATCGTCACCGAATTTCTGCGTCCCATCTTCACCAGACACTGGAGTTGCGTGGAACCGGGCGTCTCCGTCGACGACGCCGCCGAGTGGGTTGTCCGCACGATATTGAGCCTGCTGACTGTTCGAGGGCCGCGGGAGCGCAGTCGTGACGGACTCCGGGCGTTTCTGTCGAGGTTTCTCCTTCCGGCGATCCTGGCGGGTGACCACGCTCGACCGATGTGACATCTATGGCGTAATGTCTCGACGGCAGATGAGGTAGGAGGGCCTGTGCAATTCACCACGTTCAACGAACAGGTCGCTGAGCAACTAAAGAGCGCAGCAGAAACCACGGGCGGGTTGGCCGGTTACCTCGGCTTCCGTCACACCGAATTCACTGCGGGACGGCTCGTCGCGGAGATGGACGCACGCGACGACCTGAAGACGCCTTTCGGGAACCTGCATGGGGGCTGCTTATCGGCCATGGTCGACCACTGCCTCGGAGTGGTGTTTTATCCCGTGATTCCACTGGGATCTTGGGTCGCGACAACGGAGTTCAAACTGAATCTGCTTCGTCCGGTCTCTAGCGGCACCTGTGTAGCCACAGCCGAGATCATCTCGCTGGGCAGAACCAGCGGTGTGGCGCGTATCGACATCTGCAACGACGGCAGAGCGGTGTGTGCGGCCCAGGGAACCGTCACCGTCGTCGCACCGAAGACGAGCTCCTGATGTCGGCAAAGAGAACAGGCGATTCGTCGGCTCCTGTGGTCGAGCGCGTGCCCACGGCGGACGGGCTGACGCTGGCGGTCGACCTCTACCGCTGTGATGCGCCGCGGGCGGTCGTGTTGCTCCTTCACGGCGGAGGTCAAAGCCGACACGCCTGGGACGTCACCGCCCAACGCCTGCACCAGCGGGGCTACACGGTGGCCGCGTACGACACCAGGGGACACGGGGACAGCGACTGGGACCCCGACGGACGCTACGACGGGGACCGGCTTGGATCCGACCTATTGGCCGTGCGCTCATACGCCGATTCCGGCCGCCCCGTCGCCGCGATCGGCGCCTCTCTGGGCGGCTTGACCATTCTCGGAACACACTTGCTCGCCCCGCCGGACCTATGGCAGGCCGTCGTCCTGGTTGACGTCACTCCGCGAATGGAGATGGAAGGCGCCCGACGAGTCGTAGCGTTCATGTCGGCACACCCCGAAGGTTTCGACAGCCTAGAGTCGGCCGCTGACGTGATCGCCGCCTACAACCCGCACCGCCCTCGCCCCGAAAACCTCGACGGCCTCCGAAAAGTCCTCGCCCGTCGCGAAGACGGTCGCTGGGCCTGGCGATGGGATCCAGCTTTCGTGACGTCGAATTTCCAGTTCCTGCAGGGTGATCCAGACGAAGGCGCTAAAGACTTCGACATGATGAGCGCGTTCCTTCTTGATGGTGCGAGGCAGGTGTCCGCGCCAACGCTGCTGGTCCGGGGCCTACTATCTGACATGGTCTCCGAAGAGACAGTAAAGCATTTCCTGACCGTCGTTCCGCACGCGCAAACCGTTGACGTATCGGGCGCGGGACACATGATTGCCGGCGACAACAACGACGCATTCTCGACGGCGGTCGTCGAATTCCTCGACAGGACCACATGAACCCTGCTGTCGGTTGACTGCCCATGTAGGGCTGGCGCCTATCCTGCTCCTATGCCAACTGAACCAGCGCGGGTGTCTTTCCGCCGGCATGTGCGCGAAAAGGTTTTGAGGGCGACACGAGAACTCGCCATCGAGAAGGGCTGGGATCAGGTCCGGATGAGCGAGGTTGCCGAATCGGTCGGCGTCTCCCGCCCGACGTTGTACAAAGAGTTCGGCGACAAACAGGGGCTCGGCGACGCGCTTGTGGTGTCGGAGGGCCAGCGCTTTATGGAAGGCATTCTTGCCGTCCTTGCCGAACACGTGGGCGACGTGCGGGGCGGCATCACCGCAGCGGTGCAATTCACCCTCTGTGAAGCAGAAGACAGCCCGCTCCTCAAGGCAGTTCTGACGTCCAACCCTTCGGGGAATGATCGCGGTGGCTCGTCGTCTACTGGAGTCCTACCTCTTCTGCCGACGTCGGCTTCCCTGCTTCAGCTCTGCTCCGCGGCTCTGATCACGTGGTTTAACGACCACTTCGACGATCTCGATCCCGAAGACGTTGAGGAGGTCGCAGATGTTCTGGTGCGACTGACAGTGAGTCATGTTGTACTCCCAGCCGCGGACATCGCCACCACCGGTGAGCGGATCTCCCGCGTAGCACTCAGGTACCTGGGAGTTGTCCACAGTTTGTAACTAGCAAGCTCTCGTGTCAGATCGAGCCGGCGAGGAGCTCTGAGCGGTCAACTCGGAGCTGCTGGCTGATGGCCCGCTTACTGAACATGAAATCGCGAGGACGGTTGACGCAGTCGGCGGCGATGAGTTCACGATCGCGGAAGTAGAAGCAGCTGAAGTCACGGTCACGCGACGGGTCGCCGCTGAAGACCACTTCGTCGTATCCGGTGTTGAGACCGGCGATCTGGAGTTTGAGATCGTACTGGTCGGACCAGAACCACGGAAGCGCAGCGATTGCGCTGTGTTTTCCGCAGATTGTCGCCGCAGCGATCTTGGCCTGCTCGCCGGCGCTCGATACGGATTCCAAACGAATACGCGAGCCGTATCGAGCCATGGTGTGGCTGGTGCAGTCGCCGGCGGCCACGATGTCGGGGTCGCTGGTGCGGGCCTGGTCGTCGATCACGATGCCGTTGTCGACGGATAATCCTGCGGCCGAGGCGAGCTCGGTGTTCGGCACCACACCGACGCCGACGATGACCAAGTCGGCGGGGATCGGTTCGCCGCCTGCCAGCACGACCTCCTGCACTCTGCCGTTGCCGGAGAAGGCTTCGACGAGAGCGTGTGTTCGGATCTCCACTCCCTCGCCGTTGTGGATTCGGGTGTAAAACGCGGAAACCTCCGGCGCGGTGACCCGTTCGAGTACACGCTCGGTTGCCTCGAGGACGGTGACGTTCATGCCGAGCGAACACAGCGAGGCCGCCGTTTCCAACCCGATGTAACCGCCGCCCACGATCACAACCCTCCGACCCGGTGTAGCGGCGGCACGGATCAACTCGACGTCTGCAGCGGTACGCAGGTAGTGAATTCCGGGAAGATCCACCCCTGGTGTGGGGAGTCGTCTGGCCCTTGCGCCGGTGCACAACGCGAGCTTGGTGTACGTCAGCGTGTCGCCGGTGCTCAGAGACACACGCTTGGCACTCCGGTGGATCGCCTCCACGGTCGCATTCAAGAGTCGAATGTGCTGCTTTTCGTAGAAATCAGCGCCGCGAATCAGGAGGTCGTCGAGGCCGTTCTTGCCGGCCAGGTATCCCTTCGACAACGGAGGCCGGTGGTAGGGCAGTCCCCCCTCGTCGCCGATGAGCACGACCTCCCCAGACCACCCCTCCCTTCGAAGATTAGCTGCCAACTGCGCGCCGGCGTGGCTCGCGCCGACGATCACCGCTCGTTCGGGAGTCACGCACTTGGCCTGGGAGTGAGGCGAACCATCAGCTTGCTGATACCCCTGACGATATTCGATTGCACATACTCGGGTTCGCCGACCACCTCGATGTTCTCAAAGCGAGGGAGCAATTCCTCCCACAGGATTCGAAGCTGCAACTCAGCAAGTCGGTTTCCCATGCACCTGTGCACGCCGAACCCGAACGAGATGTGATTGCGGGCGTTGCTCCTATCGATGATCAACTCATCGGCCCGCTCGAAGACACGCTCATCGCGGTTACCAGAGGCGTACCACATCACGACCTTGTCGCCCTTGCGGATGAATTGCCCGTTCAACATGATGTCTTTTTTCGCGACTCGGCGCATGTACGCCAACGGGGTCTGCCAGCGAATGATCTCGGATACCATGTTGGGAATCAGGTCAGGGTTCGCCTTCAACTTCTCGAACTGATCGGGGAACTGGTTCAAGGCGAGAACCCCTCCGCTCATCGAGTTGCGAGTCGTGTCGTTTCCCCCGACGATCAGCAGTACCAAATTGCCGAGGAATTCCATCGGGCGGTCGATGAGATCCTTAGTGTCCTCGTTGGCCTGCAGCATCGTGATCAGATCGAAGCCCGGTCGCTCCCCGTTGGCGGTACGGGCCGCCTTGTCATGCCAGAGAGCGCTGAGACCCTTCGCCATGTCGACCATGCCACGAAACACTCTGTCGTTGTCGGAAGGACCACCATTGGCTTGCTCCATGGAGGTGGCGAGGTCCGACCATTCCACGAGCTTGTGCCGCTGCTCGTACGGGAAGTCCAGCAGGGTCGCGAGCATGCGCGCTGTCAGTTCGATGGAGACGTGGTGCACCCAATTGAACGGCTGATCCACCGGTAGATCGTCCAGCACTTCCTGGACACGCGAGCGGATCAGCCCCTCCATCTCGCGCAGGTTCTTCGGCGCGACAACCCCTTGGACGGAAGCGCGCTGCAAGTCGTGTTGTGGCGGATCCATCGCGATGAACATGGCGATGTCCATGAAGCGGGGCGGTCTCCCGATGATGATGAACGGCTCTGCGGAGAAAGCCTCGTGGTTCTTGTCGACGGCGATGATGTCCGCGTGGCGGGTCACCGACCAGAACGGGCCGAACGCACTGTGAGCCTGGTAGTGCACCGGCGCCTCGTTGCGCACGCGTTCGAAGTAGGACTTCCAGCGGCCTTGGCGGTAGAGGAACGGGTTGCTGAGATCGATGTCGGCGATATCAACGTCCTCGACCGGAGGAATGGGCGTCTCGGTGAAGATCTTCTTACCATTGGTTCCGGTTACCCACCGGCGTGTCTTGTCGTAGAGGTGTGCGCCGCGGATTTGCAGCTCCAGAGGCACGGCAGACTGGGCTTTGGCGGCCACTGCCGCGGGAATACTCATTATTGTTTCCTCCAAATCCATGACGTTGTTTCAGAGCTGGAACTCAGGTAGCTCGACCGTCAAGCCATCCCATGCCTCGGAGGCGGACATCTGGCAAGACAGCCTCGACGTCCGCTGACGCTCGGGGTTCATCGCGAGCATCTCCTCTTCGTTGGCGCCGCAGAGTCCCACCGTGTCCGACCACTCGGGAGCGACGATCACGTGGCACGTTCCGCATGCGGCTTCCCCTCCACAATCGCCGTCGATGCCGGGCACCGCGTTGTTGACCGCAACCTGCATCAAGGACTGCCCTTCGGCCAAGGGGGCTTCGTACTTCTCGCCGTCGTGAGAGACGAAGGTGACGACTGCCATGATTAACTCTCCTCAATTTGGAACTCCTCTATTTAGCGTTGTCGCGCGTGACCAGCGTCGCTAGGCTCGCAGGAGTCAAAAAGTTGTGTTTTTAGCTCACGCGCAGGGAGGCACGTGAAACTCGACGACTCGGGTATGCCAGCGCTGGCTTTCCTGCAGATGCTGGACAGTGAGGCGCTGGGGCATGACGCCAGCATTGCGCTCCGCAGCATCATGGTTCGCGAGCACGTTACCGAGTCGATGTTGGTGGGTCGCGACGCGCAGGTCCCCTTACGGTGGTTCAGGGAGATATATTCCGATTTCGATTGTGATCAGGGAACCCGTCTGGGTTTCGCGTTCGCTGAACACGCCAAACTGACGTCCTTTGGGGCACTCAGTGTTCCCTTGGTCAGCGCGGGCTCGGTAGCCGAGGTTGTCGAGTTGCTTGCTTATCTGCCGGTGATCACCACAGCCCTCAGCCCGACGTTCCATTCGACGGAACGCGGCCTCACGATCGGGCTCACCGGTCGCACCGGTGACGCGGGCCTGAACTGCCTGGCCGTCACCTACGGTGGGCTGGCGCTGTTGCGTCTGCTCGACATGCTCGCGGGTGCCGTACCGAATATTGAACTGCATTTAAGTCATTCAGCGCCGGAGTCGTGGGTTCTTCATGACGAAGTGTTGGCGGGTCGGATCTTCTTCGACGCCCCCAGCTCGTTCGTCCACGTTCCCGCGGCTTCGCTCGAGGAGGACTGTCGATTCTCCGATCCTGTGGCGTACCGGATTGCCGTCACCGATTTGCAGCGAACTCTCGATCAACGACGTGACACGTCGGTCTCCGAAAAAGTAAGGGACCTGCTCGAAAAAGATCCCGGAAAAACGAACATCAGCCGGACGGCGGGCGAGCTTTCGATATCCCCGAGCACGTTGAAGCGGCGCCTCCGCGAAGAGGGGACCACCTTTCGCGAATTGCGTCAGTCGTTCTTGCGGGAGCGAGCAATTCTGCGACTTCTCGACAGATCGTTGTCTGTAAGCGAGATCGCGGCAGAACTCGGGTACGCGGAGCTCACGAACTTCACACATGCCTTCAAACGGTGGACCGGTCGTTCACCGCGCCACTTCAGAAAAACGCGCGACTGAGGGCTATAGATCCGCCCCGGCGTGTGCCGGGCGACCATCGGAACCAGCGGGCTTCACGATCGGCCTCATCTGTCACCTGGACATCGTCGAGAAACGACACGATCGGCGCGGGTTTCGGTCATCGCAGCACCCTCTTGGGAAGAGGCGCAAGGACATTCCAGAGAATCCATACCGCGCTAGCGGCGGGTGCGGGCGGGGGTGACGCGGACCTCTAGGCACGCTATGCTAACCGTCGTTCACGTCGGGACCGGCGTTGGACGCGTGGTCGAGAGGAGTCCGGATGCCACACGACCAGCCGGCCATCATCGGTGCCGCCGAACTCGCTCCAGGGAGAAACGTTCCGTACACCTCCACTGAATTGCATGTGCGCGCCGCGGTCGCGGCTCTCGCCGACGCAGGGGTGGTCCCAGACGAGGTCGACGGTCTGGTGTGCGCCGGGCCGATGACGAACGAGGGTTCGATCTTCCTGTCCGAGGACCTCATGGACTATCTCGGGCTGCACAATCTGAAACTTCAGATGACCTGTCAGCTTGGCGGCGGGACCCATCTCGCCATGACGCGCATGGCGAGTAACGTCATCGCCCGGGGCGAGGCCGAGACGGTGCTGGTCGTGTCGGCGGGCAAGTTTCCACCGATCCGCGATGGCGGGCGCGAACTGATGGCGCTGGTGTGTGACCACGCGTTCGAGATGCCCTATGGACCGTCCGTGCCGGCGCTCTACGGTTTGATCGCGCAGGCCTGGATGCACGAGACGGGACAGGGCAAGGCGGACATCGCCGAGGTCACCGTGTCGCAGGACCGTTGGGCCGCACTGAACCCCGCGGCTATCGCGCACGGCGCTCAACGCCTGACTGTGGAGGACGTGCTGGCGTCCCGGCCGATCGCCGGGCCGTTCCACTTCTACCACTGCTCGATTCCCTGCGAGGGCGGTGGCGCGCTGGTGCTGGGCTCGGCCCGCCGGGCTCGCGCGGGCAAGCACCGGCCGGTGCATTTGCTGGGCTTTGGAGAGGGTCACACCCACGGTTTTCTGACCTCGCTGGCCCGGCCGGGTCGTACCGGGGCCGCCCGTTCGGGTCCGATGGCCTTTGAGCGCTCCGGACGGGCGCCGGCCGACGTCGACATCGCTTTGCTCTACGACGCCTTCGCCTCCAACCCGGCGATGATCCTTGAGGAGGCGGGTTTCGTGAAGCCCGGTGGGGCAGGCGATTTCTACCGTGACGGCTGCGCCGATCCGGGGGGCGACCTTCCGGTGAACACCGACGGCGGCCTAATCCGGTTCGGGCACACCGGGACCTCCTCTGGCATTTCGCAGATCCTTGAGGGTTACTGGCAGTTGTCCGGTCGCGCCGAGGGCCGTCAGGTGCCCGGGGCGGATACCGCGTTCGTGCACAGCTACGGCTCGATGCTGTGCAGTCACGTCAGCATGGTGATGGAGGGAGCGTCATGACCGCAGCTTCGAGTTCTCTCGACGGTCTGCACGATCCTGAGGCGCTGCCGCCGCTGACCGATGTCAACCGTCCCTACTTCGCAGCAGCGGCCCGCGGTGTACTCGTCTTCCAGCGGTGCGCGAACGACCACCCTTTCCTCTACCCGCGGCTGGTGTGTCCCGTCTGCCATGACGGTGAGTTGGCCTGGGAGACCGCGGCGGGTACTGGTGAGATCGTCAGTTTCGCGCCGGTGTACCGCCCCCCGTGGGACTCGTTCCCGCGCAGCGAGCCGTACGTCGTCGTGCTCGTTCGTCTGGACGAGGGGCCGCAGTTGTTGGCCAGTCTCGAGGGCGTGGCCCCAGATGAAGTTGCGATCGGGGCGAGAGTGCGCGCAGTGTTCGAGCGGGTGAACGAGGACCTTGGGCTGGTCCGATTCAGGCTGGCGGCGTCGTGACCACGTACGGGGTCTCGGTGCTCGGCGCGGACTTGGCCACCCTTGTCGAGACCGCCGAGGCTACCGACCTCGCCGGCTTCGACGCCGCCTGGGCCTCGGAGTTCTACTCGCGCTCCGGCTCGATCTCGATGGCCGCGATGGCCGCGCGCACAAAGCGCTGCCGCATCGGGTCGTCGATCCTGTATGGCGTCGGGCGCAGCCCGCTCGTGCTCGCCACCGAGGCGCGTGACCTCGACGAGCTTTCAGGCGGGCGCGTCGTACTCGGGCTCGGCAACGGTACACGCCGCATGATGAGCGACTGGCACGGCGTGGAGGACACCTCCGCTCCCGCTCTGCGCATGGAGGAGCTGGTCCCGCTCGTGCGTCGGATCTGGAACCTGCACGAGGGCCCCGTGCGCCATGAGGGGCGCTTCTACCGGATGAATCTCGTCCCAACCGGCGACGTCGCGCCGCCGAAGCGAGCGATCCCGATCATCACCGCGGGCGTGCGTCCGCGGATGTGCGAGGTGGCAGGGCGCGTAGCCGACGGGTTGGCTGGTCATCCGCTGTTCACCACGACTTACGTCGAGGAGGTCGCCCGCCCAGCCGTCGTGCGCGGTGCGGAGCGGGCCGGACGCGATCCCGCCGACATTGAGATCGTCTCGATGGTCATCTGCGCGGTGCACGACGACCCACAGATCGCACGTCGTGAGGCCGCGCAGCAGATCGCGTTCTACTCCTCGGTGAAGACCTACGAGCACGTGCTCGACGTCAGCGGTTTCGCCAGGCAGGCAGCGGCCATCCGCGACGCGTTCGCACGGCGTGACCTGCCGGCCATGTTCGCCGCGGTCACCGACGACATGATCGACGCGATGGCGGTGGCCGGCACCGCCGCCGAGGTCCGAGAAGGGCTGCGCCGCTACGAGGGCGTGCTGGACCACATCGTTCTCTACTCACCCTCGATTGGTCTCGCGCCCGAGCGCATCGCCGAGAACCTCGGCAGCCTCATTCGCGATTGTGCGCCGGCCTTCGCCGGCGGGAAAGGTGACCAGAGTGGCTGACGCATCGCTCATCGGGACGCAACTCGGGAGGACCACGTTTCCCGTCGACCGGTCCAAAGTGCGCGAGTTCGCACTTTCGCTCGGCGACCGCGACCCGATCTACCAGGACGTCGCGGCCGCCCGCGCCGCCGGCTTCGGCGCGATCCCCGCTCCTCCGACCTTCGTCGTCTCCTCGGCTCACTGGCGCGCCGACGACGACATGTTCGGCGCCCTCGGGCTCGACCTGCGACGCGTACTGCACGGTGAGTGCGGCTGGGAGTATTTCGCGCCGGTGTTCGTCGGCGACGAGCTCACCGAGACTCGTCGGGTGTCGAACGTGACCAGCCGCGAGGGGAAGCGCGGCGGCATCATGACAATCGTGACGATCGAGACCGACTTCACCAACCAGCGCGACGAACTCGTCGTGCGCCAGACCGACGTCTTGATCGAAACCGGAGGCTCCACCCAATGACGACATCCCCCGCGCCGGTGGCGTTGGCCATCGGCGACGAGATGCCGACCTCACAGTTCGGCCCGCTGACGCGCTCGCACATCGTTCGCTACGCCGGCTCCGGCGGCGACTTCAACCCGATCCACCACGACGAAGAGTTCGCCCGCGCGGCCGGCATGCCCGGTGTGTTCGGCATGGGACTGCTGCACGGCGGTGTGCTCGCGCAGCGGCTGACCGCCTGGGTGGGGCTGGCCAACATCCGCTCGTTCCGCATCCGGTTCACCGGTCAGGTATGGCCCGGTGACCTGCTCAGCTTCGGCGGCAGGGTCACCGGCGTGCGCGAGGCCGGAGGGCAGCAGGTGGCAGACCTCGAACTCGTGGTCACGCGCCAGACCGGCGAACCCGCGATAAAGGGGAGCGCCGTCGTGCAGGTGACCCGGTGAGCGCGCCAACGAGCGACGTCACCGGCCTCGGGATGACGTTCGGGACCTTCGACGAAGGCCGGGCGTGGGTCGGTCATCGCTCCGAACCGCGGCATGCGTGGTTCCCGATCGACCGCTCGATGGTGTTGTACTACTGCTCGCTCGTCGAGGACGCGAACCCCCGTTACTGGGAGGGTGAGGACTGCCCGCCCGGGCTGCTGATGAGCCTCGGCTTCGCGCCGCAGTGGGTGCCCGGGTACCTAGCGCGTGCCGACATGATGTTCGCGCTCAGCGTCCCGTTGCCGGGCCACCACATCATCAACGCCTCGACGACGACGGAGTTCGAACGCCGGCCCCGGGTAGGCGATCACGTGTCGATCGTGGAGGAGATCGCCTCGATCTCCGAGCCCAAGACGACGCGGGTGGGCACCGGTGTGTTCATCACCACGGTGAGCACCTTCTCCGACCAGCACGGTGAGGTCATCGGCCGCAACACCAACGTGCTCTTCCGATACGACACCGCCGATAGTGAAGGCGCATCATGAACGACTCCACCGAGCGCAGCATGGTCCGCGTCCCCGTGCGGTTCGAGGACATCGCCGTCGGCGACACCCTGACGCCCGTCTCGATCGAGATCAGCTACAAGCGCATCTGCATGAACGCGGCTTCGACATGGGACTGGTTCCCCGGTCACCACGACCCCGACTACGCGCGCAGCCAGGGCCAGCGCACGATCTACCTGTCAACCCTCTTCTTCCATGGCTTCATCGACCGCGGCCTCAACGAATGGGCCGGACCCGACGCGCTCATCCGGCGCCGCAGAATCTCAATGATCCGGTCGATCTATCCGGGCCAGACCGCAACCCTGAGCGGCAAGGTCGTGGCCAAACGCGACGATGGCGGACGGCGCCTCGTCGACCTCGAGTTGCTCGTCTCGAGCGAAGATGGTCCGTGCGTGCCGAGTGAAGCCACCGTTGAGCTGGCCGACCCGTTTGTCGAGGTGCCGGGGTGAGCTGCCACTCACATGCGAGGCGACGGTGAGGGACGGAGGCTCGGTGGCCGAGCAACCGGTTCGCTACGAGGTCGTCGACAGCGTGGCCTGGCTGACGATCAACCGGCCCGAGGCGCGCAACGCGCTGAACAACGCTGTGCGCACGGGGCTTTTCGACGCGGTACGCCGCTTCAATGACGACGACGCGGCGAAGGTGCTCGTCCTCACCGGCGTGGGCGATAAGGCGTTCTGCGCCGGCGGGGACTTGAAGGAGATGGCGCAGAACGCGCTCAAGGTGCCCCCGAAGGACTTCGCTCCGCAGTTCGGCCGCAACATCGATGTCGCGAAGCCGACGATCGCGGCCGTCAACGGTGTCGCGTTCGCCGGGGGCTTCCTGCTCGCGCAGCAGTGCGACCTGGTCGTGGCTGCCGAACACGCGACCTTCGCCGTCAGCGAGGTCAAAGTCGGCCGCGGGTCGCCGTGGGCGGCACCGCTATCGTGGCTGGTGCCCCCACGCGTTGCCATGCAGATCCTGCTGACCGGCGACCCGATCACCGCCGAGCGCGCCCACCAGGTCGGCTTAGTCAATGAGGTGGTGCCGGCCGATCAGTTGCGCGAGCGTACCCGGCAGTTGGCGCTCAGCATCGCCGCGAACGCACCGCTATCGGTGCTTGCGTCCAAGCGCACCGTGTACCTCTCGGCACAGCACCACCTCGCCGCCGCCTACGACCTGGCCGACGAGATATGGGAGCCGGTCTATCTGAGCGACGACGCGCAGGAAGGCCCGACGGCGTTCCGCGAGAAGCGCGCACCACAGTGGAAGGGACGCTGACATGGCGGTGACCATGCAGTCGGTAATCGCCGACATCGAAGCCGAAACGGCCGCGTTGCGCGAACTCATCGCACCGCTGCCCGAAGGTCCGCGCGGCTGGGACGCGCCGACTCCGGCCGTGGGCTGGGCGATCCGCGACCAGATCAGCCATCTGGCGTTCTTCGACGACGTGGCGGTGCGCTCGGCCACCGACCCCGACGGTTTCAGCAGCGACTACCTGCCGATGATGGCCGACGGAAGCATCTCACCCGACGTCATCGCTGAGCGCTACCGTCAAATGCCGGCTGCCGACCTGCTCGCGTGGTTCGACACGTCGCGTGCAGCCCTCGTTGCGGCGTTCGCGGACATTGCCCCGGCGACCCGCCTGCCGTGGTTCGGGCCGACGATGAGCGCGGTCTCGTCGCTGACAGCGCGACTCATGGAGACCTGGGCGCACGGCCAGGACATCGTCGACGCGCTCGGCGCGACCCGCGAGGCCACGGCACGGCTGCGGCACGTGGCCCACATCGGGGTGGGTGCGCGCGCTTTCAGCTACCTGGCCAACGGTCTGGACCTCCCCGCGGACCCGGTACGCGTCGAGCTGACCGCTCCGGACGGCAGCGTCTGGACGTGGGGGCCAGCCGACGCCGCCAACCGCGTGAGCGGGCCGGCGCTGGACTTTTGCCTGTTGGTGACCCAACGCCGCCACCGCGACGACACCGCTTTGGTCGCCGACGGACCGCTGGCCGACCAGTGGCTCGCGATCGCCCAGGCCTTCGCGGGGCCCCCTGGCGGCGGGCGCGTGGCGGGCCAGTTCGCAGGGGGTCAGCGGTGAGCGTCCCGGTCCGCATCGGCAACTGCTCCGGCTTTTACGGCGACCGCATCGCCGCAGCCCGCGAGATGGTCGAGGGCGGACCGATCGACGTCCTGTGCGGTGACTATCTGGCCGAGCTGACCATGCTCATCCTGGCCAAGGCCCAGGCCAAAGACCCGTCCGGCGGGTACGCGCGGACTTTCCTCACCCAAATGGAACAGGTGCTGGGCACCTGTCTCGATCGTGGCATCAAGGTCGTCGCGAACGCGGGCGGGCTGAATCCCGCCGGCTTGGCCGCCGCGTTGCGCGAGCTGTCCGCACGTCTCGGCCTCACCGCGCGCGTCGCGCACGTCGAGGGCGACGACCTACGTGGCGACCTCCACGCAATCACGCCGCCCGTCGGCGACATCAAACCGGTGTCGGCCAACGCCTACCTCGGCGCCTGGGGCATCACCGAGGCGCTGCATTCGGGCGCCGACGTCGTCGTGACCGGCCGGGTCACCGACGCATCCCTCGTGGTCGGTCCCGCGGCCTGGTGGCACGCCTGGGCACGCGCCGACTGGGATCGGCTCGCGGGTGCGGTCGTCGCCGGGCACGTGATCGAGTGCGGCCCTCAGGCGACGGGCGGCAACTACGCGTTCCTCGACGAGATCACCGACCGCCGCTACCCGGGGTTTCCGATCGCCGAGGTCGCCGAGGACGGCTCTTCGGTGATCACGAAGCATCCCGGCACCGGGGGACTGGTCTCAGTCGGCACGGTCACCGCCCAGCTGCTCTACGAGATCGCTGAACCTGCCTACCTCGGCCCCGACGTCGTCGCCCACTTCGACACCATTCGCCTGGCTCAACAGGGTGAGCACCGTGTCGCGATCAGCGGTACGAAAGGCAGTCCGCCGCCGGACACGTTGAAGGTGGCGCTGAACGAGGTGGGCGGCTTCCGCAACACGATGACCATGGTGCTCACCGGCCTCGACATCGAGGCCAAGGCGGCCTTCGCCGAACAGCAGCTCTTCGACGTTCTCGGCGGACGCGACGCCTTCGACGAAGTCGACGTGCGACTGTTGCGTTTCGACGTCTCCGATGCGCCGACGAACGAGCAAGCCTGCGCGCACCTGCGTGTGACGGTGAAGGACGCCGACCCGCGAAAGGTGGGCCGAGCCTTCTCCGGCGGGGTCATGGAGATCGCCCTGGCTGGTTTCGCCGGCTTCCACACCACCACGCCACCGTCCTCGGAGACCGCGTTCGGCGTCTACCGGCCGGCCTACGTTCCGCGCTCGGCCCTCACGCACGTGCTCGTCGACGCCGACGGCAATCGGCACGTGATCCCTGACCCGCCGACCGGTGCGGTCCCGCCGGCTGGGATCGCCCCGCCCGCGAAGCTGCCGGCGCCATCCGGGCCGACGCGGCTCGCGCCGCTCGGGTCGGTACTCGGTGCGCGGTCCGGAGATAAGGGCGGCAACGCCAACCTCGGACTGTGGGCACGCGACGACCCCGGTTACGCGTGGGCGCGCGAGTACCTGAGCGTCGAGCGGCTGCGCACACTGCTCGGGCCGGAGACGGCGCACCTGCGCATCGAGCGCTTCGAACTGCCGAACCTGCGCGCGCTCAACGTGGTGGTGCACGGCTTGCTCGGTGACGGGGTGGCCTCCTCGACCCGGCCGGACGCGCAGGCCAAGGGGCTCGGGGAGTACGTGCGATCCCGAGTGGTGGACGTTCCCGAATCGCTGCTCGACACACACTAAATCCGGTGCGGGGCGCCGTCTACCTGCTGTGTAACCGCGCGGCTGAACAGCGCCGCAACGGCCGCGGCGGCCAGCATCGCCTCAATCGTCGCGTCGTCCAGCGACGCCGGCATGTACGCGGACGCGTTGAGCAATGACAGCACGGCGGCGACCAGGCCCTGTGCGCGCTCACGGTCCAGATCGCCCCGTGCTCGTACGAGCGCGTCGACCCAGAAGGACTCGTACCTGTGCTGTCGGCGTCGCAGGGCACGGGTCGCCAGCGGCGACAGCGAGCGGTGCTCGCGGGCGTAGACGGCCAACAGGCCGCGTCGTCGCGCGCCGAAGGCCGCGTGTAGGTCGACAAGGGCGTGCAGGACCTCCGTCGGTGTGCCGGCGTTGGTGGCGCGCCGGGCGCCGGCCAGCAGCTCAGTCATGGCGGCGTCGCATAACTCGCGCAGGATCGCGTCCTTGTTCTGAAAGTGCCGGTAGACGGCCGGCCCGCTCACCCCTGCTGCGGCACCGATGTCGTCGATGCCCACGGCGTGAAAGCCTTGCCGCGCGAACAGGTCGGCGGCGGCCTCGAGGAGCAGTTTGCGGCGCAAACCGGCCACTTTCAGGCCTCCTGTCGATTTGTGGTTACGTTGTTCGCCGTCCGATCCGCTGGGCCGGGCTGGGATCCTACCGGCGCTGGGGTTGCCTGCGTCGGCACCCGCCGCACCAAATCAAGGGAGGTGAACGAAACCGCTAGCCCCCGCCGATGCTGTCGCATCCTCTTCTCAGTTCATGATTTAGGGGCCCTGCTTCGAACCCGCGATGTGCAGCGGCACGACTCAGCGCAAAACGACTCCGCCCTCGATGCCCGTGAACTGCGCGCGCAGCTCGGTCTTGAGCAGCTTGCCGGTGGCATTGCGCGGCAGTTCGGCGACGAAGTGCACGTCACGCGGACACTTGAAGTGTGCCAGCCGCTCCCGGCACCACGCTACGATCTCCTCGGCGCTCGGCGCCTGTGTCGCCGGGTCGGCGACCACGACCGCGACGACGCGTTCGCCCCACTTCGCGTCCTTACCGCCGATCACGGCGGCGTCGAACACCGCCGGGTGGCGGAAGAGAACCTGCTCGACCTCGATCGGGTAGACGTTCTCGCCGCCGGAGATGATCATGTCCTTCTTGCGGTCGACGAGGGTGATGAAGCCCTCGGCGTCCATGCGCCCGAGGTCGCCCGTGTGGAACCAGCCCCCGCGTAACGCCTCGGCGCTCGCCTCGGCCTTCATCCAGTAGCCGGTGAACACATTCGGGCCGCGCACGATCAGTTCGCCCACGGTGTCGGTCGCGACGTCGCGGTCGTCGTCGTCGACGATGCGGGCGTCGACATGCATTGCGACGCGGCCGATCGACCCGGCCCGCGTGCTGACGTTCTCGGCGTCGAGGACGGTCACCAAGGGAGCGGTCTCGGTCATGCCGAAGCCCTCGGTGAAGGGCACGCCTCGCTCGCGCATGAAGTCGATGACCGTGAGGGGGACGGGCGACCCGCCGCCCATGGCGAAACGCAGCGCAGACAGGTTGAAGGAGTCGAAGTCGGGCACCTGTGTGAGTGCGGTCCACATGGCCGGCACCATGAACTGGACCGTGACGTGGTGGTCGGCCATCGCCTGTAACGTCGCTCGCGGCTCGAAGGACGGCATGATCACGCTGGTGCCGCCGACGTACAACAGCGGCAGGGTGTGTACTCCCAGCCCGCCGATGTGGAACATCGGCGCCACCGCGACGGTGACGTCCTCGCCCCGCAGGCCGATGTCGGTGCCGAGGACGTTGATCGCGTTCCATAGCAGGTTGTCGTGGGTGAGGATCGCGCCCTTGGGTCGGCCCGTCGTCCCCGACGTGTACATGATGAACGCGGGGTCGCGGCCGTCGACGTCACCGTTGAGCGGTTCGGGCGCGGCGCCCGAGACGACGTCTTCGTAGCCGAGCTCGCCCGGCGCCGGCACCCCACCGGCGCGCACGACATGGCGCACGCGGACTCCGGACTCGGTGACGGCGCTCCTGGCCTGCGCGGCGAACGGCTCGTGGAAGACCAGAACATCGGCGCCTGAGTCGGCCAGGATGTAGCCGATCTCGGGTCCGGCAAGGCGCACGTTGAGCGGAACTGCAAGTGCGCCGATTTTGGCGCAGCCCAGCAGCACCTCGATGAACTCGGTCGAATTGACCAGCAGCATCGCGACCCGATCGCCCTTGCGCACGCCGAGGGCGATGAGTGCGGCGGCGACCTGGTTGGTGCGCCGATCGAGGTCGGCGTAGGTGATGTGCGCGCCGTTGCTGATCAACGCGGTGCGCCCGCCGTTGAGGAAGGCGCGCCGGCTCACCCACTGACCGATGCCGAGTTGCATTCGATTCCCTTTCATTCCGCGGCGACTCAGTAGGACGCGGGCAGTTTCAGGCTGTGCTGCGCCACGAAGTTGAGGATCATTTCGCGGCTGATCGGCGCGGTGCGCATGAGCCGGGCCGGACCCCACAACGTGGCGAGGCCGTACTCGGTGGCCATGCCGTTGCCGCCGTGGGTTTGAATCGCCTGGTCGAGCGCCAGGATGCCCGCCTCGGCTGCGGCATATTTCGCCATGTTCGACGCCTCACCCGACCCCGGATCGCCGGCGTCGTGCAGGGAGGCGGCACGCTGAGTCATCAACCGGGCCAGCTCAACCTGGATCTTGGCGTGGGCGAGCGGGTGCGATACGCCTTGGTGCGAGCCGATCGGCGTTCCCCACACGTGGCGGTTGCGGGCGTAATCGGCGGCTTTATCCAGCGCGTAGCGACCGATGCCGTTGCCGAGCGCCGCCCCCATGATTCGCTCCGGGTTCAGGCCCATGAAGACCTGGCGCAGGCCCTCGTTCTCCGCGCCGATAAGGTTGGCGGCCGGCACGCGGACGTCATCGAAGAATAGAGTGAACTGCTTCTCTGGAGTGACCGCCTGCACCGGGATGAGTGACTTGGTGAGCCCGGGGACATCGGTGGGCACGACGAGCAAGCTGAGTAGTCCGCGACCACTGTCGTTGGTAGACGTTCGGGTGACGACCAGGATCGCTTCGGCTTCGTCGACACCAGAAATGTAGTACTTGGTGCCGTTGATGACCCAGTCGTCGCCGTCGCGTTTCGCGGTCGTGGAGATGTTGTGCGAGTTCGAGCCCGCGTCCGGCTCGGTGATCGCGAATGCCATGATCGTCTCGCCGCTGGCGATGCCCGGCAGCCACTGCTGCTTGAGTTCCTCACTGCCGAATGCCTGGATGATCGTGCCGCAGATGGTCGGCGAGACGACGGTCATCAGCAGCGGGCAGCCCGCCGCGGCGAGCTCCTCACCGACGATCTGCATGTCGTAGATGCCGCCGCCGCCGCCGCCGTACTGCTCGGAAAGGTTCACCCCGAGGAAGCCCTGTTTGCCCACGGCCTGCCACAGCTCGGTGCTCTTCCCGCCGGCCAGCGACTTTTCCAGGTAGTACTCGTGTCCGAAGTCCTTGGCGATCTCGGCGACCGCCTTGCGCAGGTCCTGACGTTCCTCTGTCTCGTGCAATTCCATGACACTCCTCACATCGGTATCGACGCGCCACCGATCGGGAGCGCGCCGGCTTCATTAGAGCTCCGTGGCGTCCGACGCCACTTCACCGCCGTCCACCGCCTCGACCACGGCGAGGACGTCACCGCTCGAGACCTGATGGCCGACCTGGACCGGCAGGGCGCTCAGCACCCCGTCGATCGGGCTCGCGACGGTGTGCTCCATCTTCATCGCCTCCAGGACGACGAGCGTTTGACCGGCTGACACCGTCTCGCCCTCGGCGACCGGTAGTCGGATCACCGAGCCCGGCATCGGCGCGGTGAGCGACCCGGGCGGGTTCAGAGTGCTCGGGTCGACGAAGCGTGGCGCCAGCCGCAGGGCGGAGTAGCCGGCGACCGAGTCGAGGTGGGCAACATCGCCGTCGAGGACGACATCATAAGTGCGGCGCACCCCGTCGACGCGCAGCACCACCCGCTCGCTACTGCCCTCGACAACCTCGACGTCGGCCAACGGCTCGTCGTCGACCTGCAGGCAGGTCCCTGTCGAACCTAACGTGTACCCGACGCGCACTTCGCGCCCGCCCTGGGTCTGCCAGGTTGTGGTCTGCGGCTGCGAAGGGTTGTTGCGCCAGCCGGCGGGCAACGTGGCCTGCAGAGTTGCGACGGCACGCCGCGCGGCCACCCCGGCCACGGTCGCCGCGACGGCGTGCAGGCGCTCGGACTGCGTGTCTGGGAGGGCAGCGCCGAGTTGGGCGACGTCGTGTCGGTCAAGGAACCCAGTGTCGGTGCCCCGCCCGGCGAACTCGTCATGGCGCAGGACGCGAACAAGCAGGTTGCGATTGGTGGTCACGCCGTGAATACGGGCGCCGGCCAGCGCCGCCGAGAGGCTGGCAAGTGCCTCGTCGCGCGTTGGTGCCCACGCGATGACCTTGGCCAGCAGCGAATCGTAGTAATGACTGATGACCGAACCGGCACGAAAACCCGAGTCAACCCGCACGCCGGCAAGCGCCGGGACATCCAAGGTGCGCAGGGTGCCGGTACAGGGCCGGTAGTCATCGGCCGGATCCTCGGCGCACAGCCGGGCCTCGACCGCGTGACCGCGAATTCGCGGGTTGTGCATCTCCTCAGGCAGCGGGCGGCCCATGGCTACGAGCAGCTGGGCACGCACCAGGTCGAGGCCGGTGATCAGCTCGGTAACCGGGTGCTCGACCTGCAGCCGGGTGTTCATCTCTAGGAAGGCGAAGGAGTCGGCTTTGCCATCCTGAGCGGCGTCGTAGACGAACTCGACCGTCCCGGCGCCTACGTAGCCGACGGCGCGCGCGGCGGCGATGGCGGCCTCGCTCATCCGAGCGCGCAACGCGTCGTCGACGACCGGTGACGGCGCCTCCTCGATCACCTTCTGGTGTCGACGCTGCACGGAGCACTCGCGCTCGAACAGAGAGACGACGTTTCCGTGCGTGTCGGCCATGATCTGGATCTCGACGTGGCGTGGGCGCTGGACGTAACGCTCGAGGAAGACGGTGCCGTCGGCGAACGCGGCGGCGGCCTCACGCGAAGCGGAGGTGACCGCTTCGTCGAGCTCGTCCGGCGACGCGACAATGCGCATGCCTCGGCCACCGCCGCCGGCGCTGGCCTTGACCAGCACGGGGTAGCCGACGTCGGCGGCCAGCTTCGCCAGCTGCTCGGCCGATAGCCCCGTCGTGTCGCCACCGGGCAGCACAGGCACCCCCGCGTCGGACATCGTCTTCTTGGCCTGCAGCTTCGAGCCCATCGCGTCGATCGCCCCGGGCGGCGGACCGATGAAGACGAGGTCGGCGGCGGCACAGGCGCGCGCGAACCCGGCGTTTTCCGAAAGGAAGCCGTAGCCGGGGTGTACTGCGTCCGCGCCGGTGAGCGAGGCAGCGGCGATGATCCGGTGGATGTCGAGGTAGGTCTCGGCGGCAGACGAGCCGGGAAGGTGCACGGCCTCGTCGGCGTCGGCGACGTGCCACGCGTCGGCGTCGGCGTCGGAATAGACCGCGACGGTGGCGATCCCGAGATCGCGGCAAGTGCGGAACACCCGCCGCGCGATCTCGCCACGGTTGGCGACCAGGACCTTGCGGATCTTGGGCATCGCCATCACATCCGGAACACGCCGTAGCCACGCTGGCCACGGACCTCGCCGTTGTGGATCACCGACAGGCAGAACCCGAGAACGGTCCGCGTATCGCGGGGATCGATGATCCCGTCGTCGTAAAGTCGGCCGCTGTTGGCCAGTGCGACGGATTCGCGCTCGATCTGTTCCTCGACGGCGGCGCGCATCTGGGCGTCGGCCTGCTCGTCGAAGGGCAGCCCGCGGTCGGCGGCGGACTCGCGCGCCACGATGGACAGCACTCCGGCCAGTTGCGCCGGACCCATCACGGCCGACTTCGAGTTAGGCCAAGCGAATAGGAAACGCGGTGAGTACGATCGCCCGCACATGCCGTAGTTCCCGGCACCGTAGGACGCACCCATGGTGATGGTCACGTGGGGGACCGTGCTGTTTGATACGGCGTTGATCATCTTGGCGCCGTCCTTGATGATGCCGCCCTGTTCGTACTCGGCACCGACCATGAAACCGGTGGTGTTCTGCAGGAAGATGAGGGGGGTGTCGATCTGATTTGCCAGTTGGATGAACTGCGAACCTTTCTCGGCCTCCTCACTGAACAGGATGCCCCGTGCGTTTGCGAGGATGCCGACCGGGAAGCCGTGGATCGAGGCCCAGCCGGTGACGAGTGACGTGCCGTAGAGAGGTTTGAACTCGTCGAAGGCCGAGCCGTCGACCACTCGGGCGATGACGTCGCGGGGGTCGAAGGGCACCTTCGGATCGACCGACGCGATGCCGAGCAGCTGATCGGGGTCGTGCACCGGTGGGTGCGGCGGCGTGGTGGGTCCGGGGCCGTTCTTCCGCCAGTTGAGCCGCGCCATGATGCGACGGCCGATGCGGATCGCATCCTGCTCGTCCTCGGCCATGTAATCGGCCAGCCCCGAGGTGCGGGCGTGCATGTCGGCGCCGCCGAGCGACTCGTCATCGGAGACCTCGCCCGTGGCCATCTTGACCAGCGGCGGACCGCCGAGGAACACCTTGGAACGGTTGCGCACCATCACGACGTAGTCGCACATGCCCGGGACGTACGCACCTCCCGCGGTCGAGTTGCCGAAGACCAGGGCCAGTGTCGGCAGCCCCGCTGCGCTGTGCTGGGTCAAGTCGTGGAACAGCTGTCCGCCGGGCACGAAGATCTCTGCCTGTGTGGGCAGGTCGGCGCCGCCAGATTCGACGATGTTGATGATGGGCAGTCGGTTCTCCCGCGCGATGGCCATGCCGCGGAACACCTTGCGGAAGGTATAAGGGTTCGATGCGCCGCCGCGGACGGTGGGGTCGTGGGCGATGATCATCGACTCGATGCCCTCGACCACGCCGATGCCTACC
The DNA here is from genome assembly GCF_016767715.1 of Mycobacteroides chelonae. Lineage (NCBI taxonomy): Bacteria > Bacillati > Actinomycetota > Actinomycetes > Mycobacteriales > Mycobacteriaceae > Mycobacteroides > Mycobacteroides chelonae. The sequence continues at coordinate 2,067,623 of NZ_CP050145.1, forward strand.
ACCACGCTACCGCCGACGGGGAACTTACTGCCCCAGGCGGCGAAGGGGCATAGTTCGAGGAACGCCGTGTCGGGGTCGAGCATCAGCTCGATGCGCTCGCGGACAAGCAGCTTGCCCCGCTTACGGTGGCGCGCAACGTATTTCGCGCCGCCGCCGCCGTTGACCAGCGCCAGTTGCTCCGCGATGGTGTCGAGTTGCGCGCTCAGTCCTTCGCGGTTCTTGAGATAGCCGGGCGCGGTGTCGTCGACCCGATCGGGCAGGACCTGTACCAAAGTTTTCCTTCCGGGCGAGCATCGACGTCGATCTACTAGGCGCTGATGTTAGCCGCAATTAACATCAGGTGACAACGGCGCAGGCGGGCGTCGGATTTGTTCCGCGCCGTGGTTCCGTCGAATGGCGAGGATCGAAGCGGTGCGTTCGCTGCAGATCGAGCGATCGAAGGAATTGACTGGGGAGGGACGGCACACAGGGCCCGTGCGAGGTCGTATCGAGTTCCTCGTCCGGCGCGCGTGGAGTCTACGGTTCGCGATCTCGGGTGAACACCCGCAGCGATTGTCAGTGTCGCGCCATGCCCTTCAGCCAACCGAGTAGTGCATAACGCCGGTCGGCCAGAATCTATCGGGTCTCCTCGGCTTTGGCCAGCGGCGGAGCGGCCTGATCAGGCGCCTGTCCGAGGGTATACAGGCCGAGAATGCCGAGAAAACCCGCACAGTGCTCGATGAGCATTTCAGTCGAGAGGTTCAGTTGTCCATCTATCCAGCGACGGAGTATCTCGAACAGGCCCCCGACACCGTAGGTAGCGGCGAGATCTGCGACTTGGAGCACATCGCTGGGTATATCGAGGTGCAAGCGGGCCTCTCTGAGCACCAGCTCCGCAAAATCGGTCATCAGATCGCTTCGCAGCTGCCGAAGGAGGGGTTCTGCGCCCGACTCGACAAACAGTATGCGGGCCATGCGGGGATCGTTCTCGATCACCTGAACCAGGGCCTTGATCGGAGCGTAAGCCAGTTCTTGAGGAGCAACCGTGTCGTCCGGAATGGCGCTGGTTATCACCGCTTGGAAGGTAGTGGAGATCTTGGCAAATACCGCACGCAAGAGCGCGTCTCGATCGCGAAACTGTTGGTAGAAGTACCGGCTCGTCACTCCTGATTTCGCACACACGGCGGTCACGGTGCACGCGGTAGCTCCGTGGGTGCCCATGATTGAGACCGCGGCATCAATCAACATCACGCGACGCTGTGCATCGCGTTGAGTTGCGGACAGCCCGCCATAGACACGTGCTGGACTCATGTCCTACAGTCTGGCAGTCTTATCTGACAAGGCATAAAGTCAGATCCAAACTTCGAGGAAGGACCTCAAATGTCGGACGATCAAGCCCCGACCCCGACCCGGGTGCTGCCAAAACCCAGGCGCGTTCGGTTTCCGATGCCGACCTCCACGAAGCGGCAACATTTTGTCGATGGCGACCTGGTGATGAGCCATTTCATCTCGGTGCTTTCTGCGACGTTCCCGGAAGGCGAGGATTTCTTCATCCGCTCGGTCAGGAACTTCCAGAGTTCCATCGACGATCCCCAACTAGAGACAGCGGTCAAGGGTTTCATCGGACAAGAGGCCACACATCGACACCAGCATCGTCTCCTAAACGAGCGACTCCAGGTCATGGGTTATCCGACCGCGCGAATCGACCGTCATGTCGGACGCTTGATCAAGCGATTGGAACGGCGCTTTTCGCCGGAAATGCGGCTGTCCATGACCTCCGCGTTGGAGCACTACACCGCTACGCTGGCAGAAATCATTCTTACCAGCGAAGACGCCCAGAAGCTCATCGGCCAGACAGAGGTTCGACCGATTCTGCTGTGGCATGCCTTCGAGGAGTCGGAGCACAAAGCGGTTGCCTTTGATGTCTATCGGCTGGTGGGAGCAACCGAGCGCACCCGTGTACGGGGCATGCGGATCGCTTCAGTAATTCTGTTCGGCGAGCTCATTCTGCAGACTGCCTTGTCTATGGCCGCTGATAGAGCCTCATATAACCCGGTCACCCTGGTGCGCAGTCTGTACCGCTTTAGTCGCACCCCGATGTTCACCGCCGATGCGCTGCGGCGTTTCCGTTCCTACAATCGCCCGGGTTTCCATCCTGATGATTGGGACAGCGCCGCGGTCCTGGAGCATTGGAGCAAAGAACTGTTCGACCAAGACGGTTCACAGCGAGTTATCGCTTCGTCGGGATAGCAAAGATGCGGAAGTGCGGCGACGCAGGAGCACCGTTCCTGCGTCGCTCCTTCCGAACAGGGTGCGACGCGTCGGTGACTCACGGATTCGGTGCTCGGTGGCCGGTGAAGGTGGCGGTCGGACCCGCAAATGCGGTTCGCAGCGATCGCCACGGGGCTGGCTGGCCTGTTGTGAGCCTCGATCAGTCGCTGATGACATAGCGTTGAGCCAGGGTTTCAGCAAGTCTGCTGGTGTGCGCGACCACTTCTTTCTCGGTCACCGCAAGCAAACCGGAGTGCCAGGCGGTGATGACTTCGACGAATCCCCCGACAGCGATCAGGGTGTCCATGCGAAGGGCTATCTCGTCGGCATCTTGTCGGAGGTGTGGCCGGCTTGCCTCAACGACCAACTGCGTTGCTTCCTGTAGCGCCACGGCGCGGCGGTCTTGTAGCGGTGAGCTACCGACATGCTGAGCGAGGAGGATGCGTGCCCGGCCGGGATCGCGTGCGATCCGGTCGACCACGATGGTGATCGCCGCGGTGATGGTTTCGATCGGCGGCCGATTCGCACGCTCGTTGAAGAGCGCGGCGACCTCGCCGAGCATGTCATTGCGGACGCCATCCCACGCAGCAACGAGCAGCTCATCGCGCGTCTTGAAGCCCTCGTAGAAGTATCGATCGTTCAGCCCTGTGCGGGCGCATACGCCGCGCATAGTGACCGCGGCCCAACCGCTCTCACTCCAAATCTCGGTTGCGGCCTCGATCAATTGCTGCCGTCGCTCGGCACGACGCTCGGCCCCGGTCCGACCACCCCAGCGCTTGTTTCTCGACCGCACCTCTCCATCTTGACAAGGTGCTCGTTCCACCACCAAACTGGTGGCATGCGACACCAATGGTGGCTGGTGCCCCCAGATGAGAGTTTCCCCACAGCAGACGTCCATGTCGCGACCCGAAAGGCAGACGGATGAGATTGCTGCCCTTCGGCGGCGCACCAGGCAGAACGCACCGCGCCGATGCAGTCGTCACGGGCGCAGGAAGCGGTATCGGCCGCGCATTCGCCGTGGAGCTTGCGCGCCGAGGTGGACGCGTGGTGTGCGCCGACAAAGATCCCGTCACTGCAAAAGAGTCGGCAGAGTTGGTGAGGCAGGCTGGCGGCGAGGGCTTCGACATCGAATGCGATGTCACCGATCTTGAGCAGGTCCGCAACCTCGCTGATGTGAGCGAAGACTGGTTCGAGAAGGCTGCGAGCCTCGTCATCAACAACGCCGGAATCGGTGCGGGCGGCAACCGCATCGGCGCGACGTCGATCGAGGACTGGAACGCGGCGATTTCTGTCAACCTCTGGGGCGTTATCTACGGCTGCGAGACTTTTGTGCCTCGGCTCCGCAGCAATGGGCATGGCGGAGTCATCAATGTGGCGTCGGCAGCGAGCTTTGGCTCGGCCCCTCGGATGGCGGCTTACAACGTGAGCAAGGCCGGGGTGCTCGCTCTGTCGGAGACATTGGCGGCCGAACTGAGCGGTACTGACATCAACGTCACAGTGCTTTGCCCCACCTTCGTGAAGACGAACATCGTCAACAATCCTCAAATCGACGAGGCGGCTGCAAGACTCGCGGCCAACCTGATGAAATGGACCGGCATTTCGCCACAGCACGTTGCTCGAACGACGTTGAACGCGCACGATCGCGGACAAATTTATGTAGTACCCCAACTCGATGCCAAAGTCTTGTGGCAACTCAAGAGAGCCCTACCCGGCCCCTTTACTCGCACGCTGGGCCTCGTGGAGCGCATGGCCTCATGGAACGATTCAGCCGAGTAGAGGAGCAGGGAAAATGGCTTTCGCATACAGTGACATGCTCGAGACAATCAAAAACAAGCAATGGGCTCTTGCCGATATCGATTGGAACGCCCCTGGCGCGGAACTGATCACCGATGAACAGCGTCCCAAACTCAAGCAATTCATGTCCGACGTGGTGTGGATTGAGCATGTTGGAGCACGTGCCTTCGCCGCGATGGCTCCAAAGGCGCCATTCGAAGCGCTCGGAGACATTTACCGTTACTTTCACGCCGAGGAGCAGCGTCACGCCAATGCCGAACTTGCCTTGATGCGTCGCTGGGGCATGCTCGAGGAAGGCGAGAAACCGGTCCCGAACAAGAATATTCGGCTGGTCATCGAATGGCTGGACCGTTATGCGGAAGCCCTGCCCCTGACCGTCATCGGGGCCGCGATTCCGGCACTGGAGACTGCGCTCGATGGAGCGCTGCTGAAGTTTCTCCTCGATGAGGTTGACGACCCTGTGTGCGGGGAGGTGTTCAACAAGGTCAACAGCGACGAATCAAGGCATCTCGCGGTTGGCTTCCAGGTCTTGAATGACCTGGGCGCCAGCCCGATGCGAATCCACGCCATTCAAACTGCGGGTGCTCTTGTCGACCCGCGCATTCTCACCGGCGCGTTGCTGTATATCCCGCTCCTGACGCGCATGTTGATGAATCTCAACGCTATGGGTCTGTCCGAGGAGAAGTTATACAACGCAGTGACGCGGTATGCCAATGTCGGCGATCGCAGTGAGCATACGCGGAGGGTGCCCGGCTATCACATCTTGAAGGCGCACATGTCGTCGTCCATCAAGCGGTCCCAGCCTCTGCACTTCGTGTCTCAGCGCCTTGGCAATGCGATCGATGTTTTCCCTGTTCAGATTTTCGGTCGGCCGCCATCCTGGACGGACGAACTGACCTACGAACCGGTTGCCAAATGACAGGCACCACGACGACGTTGATCGTCGGCGCCGGGTTCGCAGGTATCGGTGCGGCGATCAGACTGCTTCAAGAGGGCACGGATGACTTCGTCATCCTGGAACGGTCAGATCGCGTCGGAGGCACCTGGCGAGACAATACTTATCCCGGTGCGGCCTGCGATATTCCCTCGCTTCTCTACTCCTACTCGTTCGAGCCGAATCCGGGCTGGACTCGTACCTACTCGGGGAGCGCTGAGATCCTCGAATATATCGACGATATGGTCGACAAGTACGATCTTGCCCGGTTCATCCAGTTTGATACCGACGTGACTGCCTTGGAATTCGATGAGAGTGCCGGCATCTGGATGGCCGACACGGCAGATGGAAAGCGGTATCACACCCGGTCAGTTGTGATGGCCAGTGGACCACTTGCCAACGCCAGCTTTCCCGATATTCGGGGTATTGACTCGTACGGTGGAAAAAAGATCCACAGCGCTCGATGGGACCATGGCTACGATCTCGGCGGTAAGAGGGTTGCAGTCATCGGGACAGGCGCGAGCGCGGTTCAGATCATTCCCGAGCTCGTAAAGTCGGCTGCCTCGGTCAAAGTCTTCCAGAGAACGCCCGGCTGGGTGTTGCCCAGGGTGAACTTCAGGCATCCGGCCTGGGCGCGTTCGACCTTCACACACCTGCCGGTGAGCGAACAAGCGCTCCGCGACGCGTGGTTTTGGGCCCACGAAGTGATGGCAGTGGGTATGGTCTGGAACACCGCCGCGACGTCCGCGATACAGCTGGCGGCCAAGGCTCATCTCCGTCGGCAGGTGAAAGACTCCTGGTTGAGACGTCAGTTGACGCCCCATTTCAGGCCTGGATGCAAGCGCATGCTCATGACCAGTGATTATTACCCTGCGCTACAGGCGGATAACTGCAAGCTGATCAGCTGGCCGATCGCCACATTGTCACCCAACGGTGTTCGGACCGCCGACGGTGTCGAGCACGAAGTGGACTGTATCGTATTTGCCACTGGCTTCGATGTGGCCAAACGTGGCACCCCGTTCCCGATTAGCGGCCTCGGCGGTCGGAAGCTCGGCGATGAATGGTCTCAGGGGACATTTGCCTTCAAGAGCGTGAGCGTGGCCGGGTATCCGAACTTATTCTTCACTTTCGGACCGAATTCCGGGCCAGGCCACAACTCGGCGCTCGTATATATGGAGGCTGCAATTGACTATATAGTCAAGGCGATCAAGCTCCTTCAGCAAAATGACATCGGCACTTTGGATGTGAGGGAGGATCGTCAGGACCGCTATCACTCCGAAATTCAGCGCCGCCTTCGACGAACGACTTGGAATTCGGGGTGCAGCAGTTGGTATTTGACCGAGGACGGCTACAACGGCACGATGTACCCAGGTTTCGCGACCCAGTTTATGAGAGAACTATCCCGCTTGGATCCTCATGATTACGTGATAACCCGGCGCGACGATACACACGTCGAGCTGACGCAATCACTCTGAATACAAGTTTGCAGGGCTGACCGTCAGAACGGTGAAATACAGGAATGGATCGCAAGTCCGACCGTAATTACGAGATAATTATCATAGGAGCTGGATTTTCCGGCATCGGGTCTGGCATTAGCTTGATGAAGGCGGGATTTACCGACTTCTTGATGGTTGATGACGCCGATGGCGTAGGTGGTACGTGGCACTGGAACACCTACCCGGGTATCGCTGTCGATATACCGTCGTTCAGTTATCAATTCTCATACGAAATGCGGCCCTCTTGGTCGCGCACGTACGCCCACGGCAATGAGCTCAAAGCCTATGCCGAGCGATGTGTTGAAAAGTATCGGCTCTGGGACCATATTCGTTTCAACACAACCATTACCGAGGCTTGTTTCGACGAGAACGCAACACGGTGGCATTTGACCAGTGCCAATGGTGAGGAGTTCACGGCACGCTTCGTGATAAATTGCTCCGGCGTTCTCAGTCGGCCAAAGTGGCCTGAAATCAAGGGGGTGCGAGATTTCGCCGGCGTTACGCTCCACACGGCTAGATGGGACAATGCCAAAGATCTCAGCGGGAAGAGGGTTGCAGTAATCGGTACCGGTGCATCGGCGGTGCAACTGATACCCGAAGTCGCAAAGAAAGCAGAGAGTCTGACGGTATTTCAGCGAACTCCAATTTATTGTCTGCCGAAGCCAGACTTCCCCATACCGACGTGGGGTGGAAGGCTTCTACATTTCCTGCCGGGGGCACAATTGGCGACCCGGACCGCCAGCCAGGCGTTCGTGGAAATCACTTTCCCAATCGCCGCTCACTTTCATACGGTGATACCGTTCGCCGATGTCATGGAGAGCGCCGCAAAGCGGTACATGCGGCGTGAGGTCCATGACCCGACGACGAGAGAACAACTCATTCCGCGCTACTCGTTGGGCTGTAAACGACCCAGCTTCCACAATTCCTATCTCGCAACGTACAACCGGTCCAACGTTTCGCTCGAGACGAGCGGCATAACCCATATCGACCATGCATCCGTCCATACTCGAGACGGCAAAGCTCATCCCATTGACGTCTTGATCCTGGCCACCGGCTTCAAAGTGATGGAGTCGGGCAACATGCCAACTTACGTATTGAAGGGACGCGGCGGGCTGGAGCAGGCTACATGGTGGGACGAGCATCGACTGCAGGCCTTCGAAGGGGTGAGCGTCCCGGGATTTCCGAATCATTTCAACATCTTCGGCCCGTACGGCTACAACGGTTCCTCGTACTTCACGCTCATCGAGGCGCAGAGTCGGCACATCGTCCGGTGTCTTCGTCGCGCGCGGGCGCTGGGTGCTAACTGCGTGGAGGTCAAGAAGGAGGCGAACGACCGTTATTTCGCCGAAGTGCTAAGGCGGCGTCACAGACAGGTTTTCTGGCAGCCGAGCTGTTCCAATGCCAACAGCTACTACTTCGACAGGCACGGTGACGTTCCACTCCGTCCATCAACGACTCTGGAGACCTATTGGCGGAGCCGCACCTTTCGCCTCTCGGACTACCGATTCGAGAATCGGCCCGAAGAGGTGTGTCCCCGGTGACCAGAATGGATGCCCCTGACTGGCAGCCCAGTCTTGCCAGTCATCTCGTCGCGATGTCCTCGCGAACCACGCTGCGGCCACTGGCGCAGCTGATGCCATCAAACGCCTACGGACTTGCGGTGATGGATCGCGTGCTTCGAACAGCGCTCGTAGCCTCACGGCCTCGGCGCGGCGTCACAGTGCGCAAGGTTGACACTGTATTCGCCGGAGGCCCGGTTCGTGGGGACTGGATCACCACGCCTGCCATTAATCCGCATGCCAACCCTTTGCTGTACATCCACGGCGGCGCCTATTCTATGTGCTCGCCGGAGACGCACCGCGGTCTTCTTGGTGAACTCGCCTCGGCGAGCGGGCGCCCCATCTTCGCAGTGAAGTATCGTCTTGCCCCGCGGTATCCCTATCCCGCAGCCGCGGACGATGCGCTGAATGCGTATCGCTGGCTTACCAGCGGAGGGTCCCCGGGTTCTTGTCAGCGCACCGTCGCGGTTGCCGGCGATTCAGCGGGCGGTCAGCTCACGATGGCCACGGCCTTGGGCGCACGTGCAGTTGGATTGCCGCTCCCTGATGCGATGCTGCTGATGTCTCCCGTCCTGGATCTCAGGTGCGAACTTGCCAGAGCGCGTGAAATTCGCCGCCGGGATCCTTTTGCCTCCGCTCAATCAGCGGCGCGCGCTCTTGACCTCTACGTAGGTGGCGCAGATCGCGGAGATCCGCGCCTCAGCGTGCTTGACGCGGACCTCACCTCGATGCCGCCGATCCTCATTCAGGTGGGCGGGAGAGAAATGTTGATCGATGACTCGCGCCGTCTCGCCGAGCGACTTCAATCAGCTGGATCCCACGTCGAGATCCAGGTATACCGGGGACAGATCCATGTATTCCAGGCTATGTTCCGGATTCTTCCCGAAGCCCGAGACGCGATTCATCGAGCGGGACGCTTCCTTGAAGCCTCGGAAGTCAGGTGAAAGTGTCCGAACAGGCAATGCTCCTACACCTACACCACCTCGACCGCCGCAGCGTGAAGTCAGTCGTCTCTGCCTCATGAGCAGCAACTTCGCGACGGCCTGTCGCGCATACGATCCGTCGATCGTGATCATCGGGGCCGGCTTCGCCGGGGTTGCGATGGCCCACCGGCTGAAGAAGGACGGGTTCACGAACTTCACGATCCTGGAAAAGGCTGCAGACATCGGGGGTGTTTGGCGTGACAACACCTATCCGGGAGCGGCCTGCGACGTGCCGTCAGCGTTGTACTCACTCTCGTACAAGCCCAATCCTCGTTGGTCACGGCGATATGCCGAGCAACCCGAGATACTCAAGTACCTCCAACAACTCGTGGAGAGTGGCGGACTGGCCGCGCATCTGCGTACCCAGACCGAAGTTGTCGCAATGACCTTCGATGACCAGCTAGGGCGTTGGACCCTGGTTACGAACTCGAACGAGACAATAACCTGCGATGTCGTCGTCTCGGCCGTGGGTCAGCTCTCCTTGCCCCACGTACCCGTTATTGCCGACGCAGACACCTTCCAGGGGCCGCGCTTTCATTCGGCGCGTTGGGACCGATCGGTTTCGCTTCGCGGCAAGCAAGTAGCCGTCATCGGCACAGGAGCTAGTGCCATCCAATTCGTGCCACACATCGCCCAGGAGGCGGAGCATGTCACGCTATATCAGCGCACGGCTCCGTGGATCTTGCCGAAGTGGGACAGCAGGTATGGAGTCCTTCACGACAGGGTGAGCGAGTTATTGCCGATGGCGCTGCGCCTCGAGCGTTTCGCGGTATGGCTAATTTTCGAGTTGCTCGCTGTGACGCTAGTCGACGCGAAGCCCCTCTCACGCGTCCTCGGTGCGATCGCGCGCCGCCACCTACATCGGCAGGTTGCTAGCCCATCTTTGCGCGAGCAATTGATGCCTTCGGACGCGCCAGGGTGCAAGCGAGTGCTGTTCTCGAATGATTACTATCCAGCAATCGCGAGTGATCGCGTGTCGTTGGTGCCGAAGGCTATCGCAGAGCTCTGCGACAACGGTGTCAAGACCGTGGATGGAGAGTTTCGTCCTGCAGATGTCGTGATCTACGGAACCGGGTTTCGCGCCACCGATTTTCTCGCCCCGATGTCCGTGCGCGGCTCTCGCGGAGTCTCCTTGGCCGAGGTGTGGAAGACCCAGGCGTACGCATATCTGGGCATCACTGTCCCCATGTTCCCGAACCTGTTCCTGCTTTATGGTCCCAACACGAATGTGGGCTCGGGGTCGATCCTCTACATGATCGAGTCACAAGTCCGTCACATCGCAACGCTCATCAAAGCCGTGGCTGCTCATCCGGGTCATGCGATCGATGTCAGGACGGAGAGCGCGCAACGCTACAACACGCGCTTGAGAAGGCGACTACGGAGGTCGGTGTGGGCGCTGTGTGCGAGCTGGTATCGAACCTCGAGCGGGGAAATCCCGACGAACTGGCCGGGGCCTACCTTGGTTTATCGACTCCTTACCCGGAAGCCGCACAGCGGCGATTACGTCTTGAGAAACGTCGGGCGTCTAAAGGTCTGAGACCCTGCAGAACCGAGCCTGGCCGACTAAGGGCACGAGACGCGCACTTAACCGCTAGGCCAATAATGTCTAGATATTGACATCAATGGCATCTTTGTAAAGACTGGTGGACGCCGTCAAAGCGGCCCAGCGTCCAGGAGGAACCATGACGAATCACCTTCTCGCACCTGCGCACCACGTGAAGGAGCGGTTGTCCTCTGTGATCATGGTCCCCGCGCCTCACGCCGTCGACGACAGATGGCGTCGATGGAGCCGGGACTGGCCGGTTCGTGAACTGGCACCGGCACCCGCGGGCAGTGGATTGAAAGCCGTCCGGGGGGATGCCGGACTGCCCTTCGTAGGTCACACGCTCGACTACATCCGATTCGGCTCGGATTTCAGTCGAGAGCGCTACGACCGTCTGGGTTCGGTGTCGTGGATGGGCGCGTTCGGCACCAAGATGGTGGTCATCGCCGGCCCTGACGCCACTCGAGAGGCGTTCACGAGCGAAGCGAAAGCATTCTCTCAGGATGGCTGGTCCTTCCTGATCGACGCCTTCTTCCATCGCGGTTTGATGCTCATGAGCTTCGACGAGCACTTGATGCACCGGCGCATCATGCAGGAGGCGTTTACGCGTCCGCGCCTGACCGGATACGTCGAACAGGTAACGCCATGCGTTCGCTCGGCAGTGCCTGCGTGGCCGGTGGGCCCGTCGGTTCGAATCTACCCACTGTTGAAGGAACTCACCCTCGACATCGCTACCGACGTCTTCATGGGCGGCCGCGGCAAGGACGAGAGCGATGCTGTCAACAAGGCGTTCGTCGCTACGGTCCGGGCGGCGAGTTCCCTTGTGCGTGCTCCGCTTCCGGGAACCAGATTCCGCGCTGGTGTGCAAGGGCGGCGCGTTTTGGAGGACTACTTCTTCCGGCATCTGCCGGCCGCGCGAGCCGGTGAAACGGAGGATCTGTTCGCTGCTCTCTGTCAAGCCACGACCGAAGACGGGGAGCGGTTTTCCGACGAGGATGTGGTGAATCACATGATCTTCTTGATGATGGCGGCCCACGACACCTCGACGATCACCACCACAGCGGTCACCTATTTCCTTGCCAAGTATCCGCAGTGGCAGGAGGCTGCGGCTGCGGAAGCCGCGGCCATCGGTGACGGGTTGCCGGACATCGAGGCCCTGGAGAAGATGACGGTCATCGACCTCGTGATCAAGGAAGCGCTCAGACTGCTTGCACCTGTTCCGCTGGTGATGCGCAAGACGGTTCGAGATGTCGCCATCGATGGATATCACATCCCCTCGAACACGTTATGCGCTATAACGCCTGCCGTGAATCACTTCGATCGAACGATCTGGAGTGATCCGGAGCGGTTCGATCCCTCACGTTTCGACGAGCCTCGGCGCGAAGACCAACACCACCGATTCGCCTGGGTTCCGTTCGGAGGTGGAGCGCACAAGTGCATCGGCATGCAATTCGGGACGCTCGAAGTCAAAGCAATCCTGCACAGGATGCTGCGTTCGTTCACTTGGAAGGTTCCGGAGAACTATCACGTCCGATGGGACAACACCTCGCTGCCCATTCCGGTGGACGGACTTCCGTTGGAGATGAAGCGCCGATGACCGTCGACCACAGCCCCTACCTCGAACCCACGGAGTTTCTTGACTGGCAACAAGATTCGGTACGTGACTTCGTGTCATCGGCGATCCGTGGTGCCTGCGGCGACACCGAGAAGGCCATCGCCATCTTCACCGCGGTCCGTGACTCCATTTGGTACGACCCCTACACGGTGACCGACAACCCGCACGCGTATCGCGCCAGCACCGTCGCGACCGCAGAACGGGCCTACTGCGTCCCGAAGGCCGTGCTCTTGACTGCAGCGTGCCGAGCGGCGGGAATCCCGGCGCGGCTGGGGTTCGCCGACGTCCGAAACCACCTCCAGACCAAGGCATTGCGCGAGCGGATGGGTGGTAGCGACGTTTTCGTCTACCACGGCTACAGTCTCATGTTCCTCAACGGTGCGTGGGTAAAGGCCACCCCGGCGTTCAATCGCGAGCTGTGCGCACGCTTCGGTGTCTCGCCGATCGAATTCGACGGCCGTAGCGACGCGCTACTCCATGGTTTCACCGCTGACGGCACCCAGCACATGGAGTATCTGCGCGACCGGGGAGCCTACGACGATCTACCCCTAGCAGACATCCTGCAAGCACTGAGAACGCATTACGGCACATTCATCGATCAGCCGAACAGCCGTCCCGACCTCTTCGCCTGAAAGGGCACTACACGATGCAAAGCACAATGCAAAATGTTCCGCTCACGGTGTCGGCGATCGTCCAGCATGCGGCAGCCATACACGGTGACAGCGAGGTCGTCACTCCGACCGGAAATGGATATCGGAGAACGCCTTACCGCATTGTGCTGGCGCGAGTGGCTCGCCTTGCCAATGCGCTGCGCAGTCTTGGCGTCACGGCAGACCAACGCGTGGCCACCTTCCAGTGGAGCAACCAGGAACATCTGGAGGCCTACTGTGCGATTCCCTCCATGGGCGCGGTCCTGCACACGCTCAACATTCGTTTGGCCCCAGAGCAACTGGCGTACATCGCCAATCACGCGAGCGATCAGATCGTCCTAGTCGACGCTTCGGTTGCCCCGTTGTTGGCGCGCGCGCTCCCAGCGATGGCGTCGGTGCACACCGTCATCGTCACCGGAGAGGGCGACCTTGCCCCGCTCCAGGGATGCGGGAAGACCGTTCTGCGTTACGAGGAAGTGCTTGCCGGCCAAGAAGAATCATTTGACTGGCCTGAGCTCGACGAGCTGTCCGCCGCGGCCATGTGTTATACGAGCGGTACCACCGGAGATCCCAAAGGCGTCGTCTACAGCCACCGTTCGACGTACCTTCACTCCCTGACCGCCTGCACAGCTAACGCTTTGTCAGTCAGCGAGGCCGACCGTGTGCTGGCCATCGTCCCAATGTTTCACGCCAATGCGTGGGGGCTTATTTACGCAGCGTTGATGTCCGGTGCGGATCTGGTACTGCCTGACCGGTATCTCCAAGCCGAACCGTTGGTGTCGATCATCGAAGACACCAGACCGACCTTGGCCGGTGCAGTGCCGACGATCTGGAACGATGTCGACCGATATCTGGATTCGCACCCTGAGCGGGACATTTCTTCGTTACGGCTGGTCGCGTGCGGGGGGTCTGCTGTTCCGCTTTCGTTGATGCGGGCATTCGAAGAGAAGTACGACGTGCCCATTGTGCAGGCCTGGGGTATGACCGAAACCTCTCCGTTGGCGACCGTTGCACGTCCGGCTCACAGAGCCGACGCGACGCGGCGCTGGGAGCTGCGCGCATCCCAGGGCCGACCGATCTGCGGTGTCGAAATCCGGTTGCGGGACGACGACGGGAAAGACGTGCCGTGGGACGGGCAATCAGTTGGGGAGATCCAGGCGCGCGGTCCCTGGATCACCGGGTCCTATTTCGGAAACAACGATACGGAGAAGTTCGACGAAGGATGGCTGCGTACCGGTGATGTGGGCAAGATCGACGCCGAGGGCTATCTGACACTGACCGACCGCTCGAAAGACGTCATCAAGTCAGGTGGCGAATGGATCTCCTCGGTGGAGCTGGAAAACACGCTGATCGGCCACCCTGCCGTGTACGAAGCGGCGGTAGTCGGCGTCGCGGACGATAAATGGCAGGAAAGGCCGTTGGCGCTTGTCGTCGTCCACCCCGGAACCGACGTTGACATTGACCAACTCCGATCGTTCCTTGCGGACAAAGTCGCCAAATGGTGGATTCCCGAGCGATGGAGCTTCGTGTCCGATATTCCGAGGACGAGCGTCGGAAAGTACGACAAAAAGGTCATCCGTGCGCGCCACTCTGCCGGCGAATACCTCATCGAAATCGAAACGTCATAACGTCAAATCCCTGGAATTCCAACAGTCGGAAGGTAATCATGTCCTCACCAATCTCTCCCTGGATGAATGCCGAATTACTCGAGCTTCGTGACCTCGCTGCGAAGTTCTTCTCGGCCGAATTGGCGCCGCATGCGAACCGCTTTGCAGACCAGCACCACGTCGACCGAGAACTGTGGAACCGAGCAGGCGAGCTGGGCCTGCTCTGCATGTCTATACCTGAGGAATACGGCGGAGGCGGTGGCACTTTCGCGCACGAAGCGGTCGTGCTTGAAGAGCAGGCCCGCATAGGTGACAGCTCATGGGGCGCGGGACTGCACAGCGGAATCGTCGCCCACTACATCCTGCAGTACGCGACTGAAGAGCTGCGCGCGCAGTGGCTTCCCAAGATGGCGTCCGGTGAAATGATCGGGGCGATCGCCATGACAGAACCGGGGACCGGGTCCGATCTGCAGAGCGTCAAGACAAAAGCCCTCCTGGACGGTGACGAGTACGTGATCACCGGCTCCAAGACTTTCATCACCAACGGCCAACAGGCCGACCTCATCATCGTTGTTGCCAAGACAGATCCGAGCCAGGGCGCTGCGGGCATCTCTTTGATCGTTGTCGAGGCTGACCGGGCGGGATTCCGGCGCGGCAAGGTTCTCGACAAAATCGGCCAGCGCGGCCAGGACACCTCCGAGTTGTTCTTCGATGAAGTGAGAGTTCCGCGCTCGCATCTACTGGGCCAGTCTGAGGGACAGGGCTTCATTCAGCTGATGACGCAGCTGCCACAAGAGCGACTCATCGTCGCGGTGGGGGCTGTCGCAGCGATGGAACTTGCCCTGGAGCAGACGCTCAAGTACACGCGTGAGCGGGAGGCGTTCGGTCGGCCTGTCTTTGGCTTTCAGAACACCAAGTTCACGCTGGCTGAAGCCGCGACAGAAACGCGCATCGCACGAGTGTTCCTCGACTACTGCATCGACCTGCACCTTGCGGGTCAACTCGACGTGCAGACCGTCGCCATGGCGAAGTGGTGGACCACTGAGCGAGCGATGAAGGTACTCGATGACTGTATGCAGCTTCACGGCGGATATGGCTACATGACCGAGTACCCCATCTCGAGGTTGTGGGTGGATCAGCGCGTGCAAAAAATCTATGCCGGCACGAACGAGGTGATGAAGGAAATCATCTCGCGTTCCCTATGACTCAGAGGAGTTGCCGCCCGCACGTTAGTCATCTAGAGGAGGAGGACTGATGGCATCGATGGTGGTGCCGTATCGCCACGACATGGGCGGCCACTGCGGATCGGGGGCTCTTCGGGATTTGACCGAATGGGCCGGGATCCGTTGGGGTGATGACACCCCGGACGAAGGCATCGTGTTTGCTCTCGGCGGGGCCCTCGACTTCTCGTATGTTCGCTCGGCCCACCTACGTCCACCGATCTACCTCGTTGGACGCAGCGCGGACCTCGAAGACGAATACTTGACCCGGTTGGGCGCGCGCTTCGAGTGTCGTTCGACAGACGACCCCGATCTCGGGTGGAAATGGGTGACCGAACAGATCGATGCCGGTACGCCGGTCATGGTGTGGACTGACATCGCCGAATTGCCCTATCTGAGAACGCGTCTGAGTATGAGCCGGCACGATGTCGTGATCGTAGGGTACGACGACGACGAGGAACTCGCCTTCGTGGTCGATAACGATCGCGATACACCTCAAGCCGTGCCTTACGAGAATCTACGGAAGGCGCGGGCATCGACGGGATTTCCCGTCCCCACGCGGCACACCACCTACGTAGTCGAGTGGCCCGGCGCGGCACCAGATCTCGGCAATGCTGCCCGGTCGGCCTTCCGTAGGTCCGCGGACGCGATGCAGGGTTCGTGTGTGAGCGCGCCGATCACCGAGGACTCCGATTGTGAAATTCAGGTGCGTGGGCTACCAGGGGTATCGACTTTTGTGGAGGATCTCAAGCGGTGGCCGAAGATCTTTGACGACGACACCCTCGACGGAGCCTTGTTTGCGCTGAGCGCCTTCATCGAAAAAGCCGGAACCGGAGGCGGTCTGTTCCGAGATCTGCAAGCACGTGGATGTCGGCGCGTCGCTGAAGAGTTGAGTTTCGAACCTGCGTTTAAAGCAGCGGAGGCTGCAAAGACCGCATCTGAGTTGTGGACCGCGGTTGCGCACGCCGCTTATGACCGCGGTGCAGATCCGCACCGAAGAGCGAGCGGCGCCGCGTCCGTGGCTGCGCAATTGCCGACAGCCGAACGTCGACTCGCGGAGGCGCTGAGGGAGGCAGGAGATCTACTCCTATGAGTTCTGATTGCTTCGGAGCAAGCCGAACTGGTTGCGACCCAGCAGATTTATTTGAGCGCTTTGAATTGTGTCATAGGAAGGGAGAATCACGATGGCTGTCTTCGCTGATGCGGAAGAGGTTTACCGCTACCTCGCCGGCATCTTTCGACGAGGTTTGGAGAACGAAGACCTTGCGAACAGACTTGCCGGGTCCGGGGTGGTGTTACGGATCCACTACACCGATCCGGATGCGGTAGTAACCGTGGATATGCCGGAGAAGGTCGTAGAGACCGGCGCGGACAGTGGCGTTACACCGAATGTCGAATTGTTCATGTCCGCGGATACCGGCAACAGGTTCTGGTTGGGGAAGGTGAACTTGACCATGGCGATGGCGAAAGGAACTGTACGAGCGAAAGGTCCTGTCACCAAACTGATCAAGCTCATACCGCAGGCAAAGAACCTCTTTCCGGAATACCGGGCAATCCTTGAGGCCGACAAGCGTCACGACCTGCTCAATGTGTGATGTCGGTGCGGTACCGCGCCCGGGCCCGGGTGAGCGGCGCGGGCCTCTGGGCGATGTGCCCGGAGATCATCCAGGACAGTTCGCGCGACCACCGTGCGCGGTCGGGATAACTACTCGAGAAGCGTAATTCGATAGAAGGGACTTCAACATGAAGACACGTGCGGCTGTTTTGTGGGGCTTGGAGCAGAAGTGGGAGGTCGAAGAAGTCGATTTGGATCCGCCAGGTCCCGGGGAGGTCCTCGTGCGGCTGGCGGCCACCGGCTTGTGCCATTCCGACGAACATCTGGTGACCGGCGACCTCCCGATCCCATTGCCGGTAGTGGGGGGTCATGAGGGTGCTGGCACAGTCGTGGAGTGCGGCGAAGGGGTTGAGGAACTGTCCGAAGGTGATTCTGTCATCTTGACCTTCCTTCCCTCGTGTGGGCGCTGCTCGTACTGCGCGCGCGGCATGGGCAATCTCTGTGAGTTGGGAGCGGCGCTCATGATGGGACCGCAGATCGACGGCACCTATCGCTTTCACGCACGAGGCGAGGACGTCGGGCAGATGTGTTTGCTCGGGACGTTTTCCGAGTACACAGTGGTGCCGCAGGCGTCCGTGGTCAAGATTGACGGCGGAATCCCCCTGGATCGGGCAGCCTTGATCGGTTGCGGCGTCACGACCGGTTACGGATCTGCGGTGCGGACTGGGGAGGTGCGCGCCGGGGACACCGTCGTGGTAGTGGGAGCGGGCGGAATCGGAATGAATGCGATTCAGGGCGCGCGAATCGCGGGAGCGCTGGCGATTGTGGCGGTCGATCCGGTGAAGTTCAAGCGAGAGCAAGCGAGCGGGTTCGGTGCGACGCACACCGCGGCCTCGATGGATGAAGCTTGGTCGCTGGTCAGCGATATGACGCTGGGCAAGCTGGCTGATGTCTGCATCCTCACCACCGATGTGGCTGAGGCCTCCTACACCGCGGAAGCGCTGGCCTTGGTCGGAAAGCGCGGGCGCGTCGTGGTCACGGCCATCGGGCACCCCGACGACTCATCGATCTCAGGATCACTGCTTGAAATGACGCTTTACGAGAAGCAGATTCGTGGCGCTTTGTATGGCTCATCCAATGCGCCGCACGATATTCCGCGACTGGTCGAGCTGTACTCCGCTGGGTTGTTGAAGCTCGATGAGTTGGTCACCCGCGAATACTCCCTCGACCAAATTAATGAGGGCTACCAGGATATGCGTTCAGGAAAAAATATCCGAGGGCTGGTCCGGTTCTGAAGAGCATCATGCCCACTGCTGGTCTCCATGTCCTTGCGTTGCTGCAGATCATGCGGCCGGGCCCCTTGGGTGGTTGGCGTCGGGTCCTTCTTTCCCGTCGTGAGGACGGCAAGCATCAGACACCTCATCGATCATCTATCACATTCTCTGGGAGGCTGAGATGACGGACGCTGGCACGACCACGGCAAGCAGGGATGGGGCTGCTCGTTTCGCTATCGCCCCGGAGGTGTGGACCACGCCGGAGCGACGAGCGCTGAGCCAAATGGCGCGGTCTTTCTCGGAACGTGAAATCGCGCCGAAGCTAGCGGAATGGGAGCACGTGGGTGAGATTCCGCGCGACCTGCATCTCAATGCTGCCGAGGTGGGGCTTCTCAGAATCGGGTTCCCGGAAGAAGTCGGCGGCAGCGGCGGCAATGCGATTGACTCTGCACTGGTCACTGAGGCCATCCTGGCCGCAGGCGGGTCCACTGGCGTCTGCGCCGCCTTGTTCACCCATGGCATTGCCCTTCCCCACATTGCCGCCAATGGCTCCGACGCCCTGATTCAACGATATGTCCGTCCTACGCTCGCAGGAAAGATGATCGGCTCGCTGGGCGTTACCGAGCCTGGGGCAGGCTCAGATGTCGCGAATCTGCGCACACGCGCGGTGCGCGAGGGGGACACCTACGTGGTCAACGGAGCAAAGACGTTCATCACCAGCGGAGTTCGAGCGGACTTCGTTACTACGGCGGTACGCACCGGCGGACCGGGTTACGGTGGAGTTTCATTGCTTGTGATCGACAAGAATTCGCCTGGATTCGAAGTGTCCCGCCGGTTAGACAAGATGGGGTGGCGATGTAGCGACACCGCCGAGTTGTCTTTCGTCGACGTTCGCGTACCGGCTGACAACCTGGTGGGGGCAGAGAACAGTGGGTTTTTGCAGATCATGCAGCAATTTCAGGCTGAACGGCTCGGCATCGCCGTCCAGGCGTACGCGACGGCGGGTCGGGCTCTCGACCTTGCCAAGAGTTGGGCGCGGGAACGTGAAACGTTCGGTAGACCCTTGACGGGGCGCCAGATCATTCGCCATAAGCTTGCGGAGATGGCTCGACAGGTCGACGTGGCGTGCACCTACACCCGTGCGGTCATGCAGAGGTGGCTAGCGGGGGAGGATGTCGTTGCCGAGGTGTCGATGGCCAAGAACACCGCTGTGTATGCGTGCGACTACGTGGTCAATGAGGCGGTTCAGATCTTCGGTGGGATGGGCTACATGCGTGAGTCTGAGATCGAGAGACACTATCGAGATTGCCGAATTCTCGGAATAGGCGGCGGCACCAACGAAATCATGAACGAGGTCATCGCCAAACGTATCGGACTCTAGCTACTTGATTGAATCGCCCTGACTTTCCCGGAGGCTCGGGTTATTGGATTCCGGCCAGGGGTTGGTCGGTCCCATGTGCATCGTGGAACGCGGCTTCGAACTCGGTGGGTGGGATGTCATTAAGGTAGCTGTGTAAGCGGCTGGTGTTGTGCCAGTACACCCAGCTCAGGGTCGCGAGTTCGACGTCCTCGACGGTCTTCCACGGCCTGGTGCGGACTGGCCCGTAGATCAGCTCCGCCTTGTAGTAGCCGTTCACCGTCTCCAGGGCATTATCGTAGCTGTCTCCGATCGTGCCGATCGAGCGGACCGCTCCGATCTCGGCGAGCCGTTCGCCATAGCGGATAGAGGTGAATTGCGATCCGGCATCGGAGTGACATGTCAAGCCCGGCAATGTGTTTCCGCGTGACCAACGAGCCATCTCCAACGCATCCAGCACCATGGTGGTACGCATGTGCGACGCTACCCGCCAGCCCACGATCATCGGGTCTGCTGCACCAATAGGTGACATCTGAGTTGGCTTGCCCAAAGCGGGCGGGCTGGAAGGATGTCAGTGTGCCTAGGCCCTACCCCCGTGAATTTCGCGACGACGTCGTCCGCGTTGCCCGTAACCGCGACGACGGGGTGACGATCGAGCAGATCGCCACCGATTTCGGCGTGCACCCGATGACGTTGACCAAGTGGATGCGCCAAGCCGACGTCGACGAGGGCGCCAAGCCAGGTAAGAGCACCAATGACTCCGCTGATCTGCGCGAGCTACGACGCCGAAATCGGTTGTTGGAACAAGAGAATGAAGTCTTACGGCGGGCAGCGGCGTACTTGTCGCAGGCCAATCTGCCGGGAAAAGGGTCTACCCGCTCGTAAGTGAGCTCGCCGCCGACGGGATTCCCGTCGCGGTGACGCGCCGGGTACTCAAGCTCGCCCGCCAGCCCTACTACCGCTGGCGGGCAAATCCCATCACCAATGCCGAACTCGTCGAGGCATACCGCGCCAACGCCCTGTTCGACGCGCACGGCGAGGACCCCGAGTTCGGCTACCGCTACCTCGTCGAGGAGGCCCGTGAGGCCGGCGAGCCGATGGCCGAGCGCACCGCCTGGCGCATCTGCTCACAGCAGCAGTTGTGGAGCGTGTTCGGCAAGAAGCGCGGCAAGAACGGCAAACCAGGACCGCCGGTGCACGACGATCTGGTCCAGCGCGACTTCACCGCTGAAACGCCAAACATGTTGTGGCTCAGCGACATAACTGAGCATTATACCGGCGAGGGCAAGCTCTACCTCTGCGCGATCAAGGATGCATTCTCCAACCGCATCGTGGGTTATTCGATCGACTCCCGAATGAAGTCACGCCTGGCGACCGCCGCGCTGCGCAACGCGGTCGGCCGCCGTGGGGTGGTCGCCGGCTGCGTGGTTCACACGGACAGAGGGTCGCAGTTTCGAAGTCGAAAGTTCGTCCAGGCCCTGCACCATCACGGCATGGTCGGCTCAATGGGACGTGTCGGCGCGGCCGGCGACAACGCGGCGATGGAGAGCTTCTTCAGCCTGCTGCAGAAGAACGTCCTCGACCGCCGCCGCTGGGCCACCCGAGAGGAGCTGCGGATCGCCATCGTCACTTGGATCGAACGCACCTACCACCGACGTCGCCGCCAAGGCGCCCTCGGCCGGTTGACCCCCGTCGAATACGAAGCCATCATGACCACGACGGCCAGTCAGGCCGCGTGACCGAAATTGTCACCTGATCGTGCAGCAGACCCACTTCCTGATAGAGCTTGGCACAGGCCTCTTTGGTAGGTGCACCGTCCTCGCGTGAGTCAGATGCATCGGGGTCGGGAGGCATATTAGACACGGCACGACCTTAGGACGGCGGTCTCACATGTCACGCCGACGCGCCGTTTGCTGTGGTGGGTCTGCTTCCGCAGCGCGGGGACAATATGGAGACCTTTCGGTCACATCGGTCACATCTGTCACAGGCAGCAAACACTCCGAAACGACAACAACCCTGCCTGAGCATTGCGTTTGCATGGTGCGCCGTCAGGGTTTCGAACCCCAGACCCGCTGATTAAGAGTCAGCGGCTGTCAGCGATGCCTGGGCTACCGGCGTCGCCGCGAAAACGTCAGAGTAGCTCTATCTGCTCAGGTTCCTCGACGCTAGGCCCGTTAAACTCCACCAGCGTATGACGGATCAATGGACGGTTTGTACGCCACTGGTTGGTCGAAGTCAAACAACCAGAACGCTATTTATCGACAATAGGTTGTTTGACAAGTAGTCACTGAGTAGAGTAACAGACGTGCTCTCTGCTTCGATTCCTGCCCGCTTGGTCGACGCAGGCGTGCGGATGGTGACTGGTGATGCACACAGCATCACATACCGAATCGATGGCCGCGCCGTAGTAGCGGACCTGGTTCTGGCAGAACGTGTGCCATCTCCGGCCGCAGTCCTTAGTCGTGTGCGCCGCCATCCAGGCCGCCGCGTATTCGTGGTGTGCGAGACCATCTCAGATGAGGCACGTTCAGCGCTCCTGGCTCAGGCTGACGTGGATCTCAGCGTCGGCAGCACCGGCGAACTGGTGCTCTCCGGGCGAACCTACCGAACGCCAACACCAGGACGGCCGCCCCGCGCCGCCAGCGAGCGCAGCTGGCGGCGGCGGGCGGCTGAACGGGTCTGTGTGCTTACGCGCGGTCACCTCCGCCAACGCGACATTGCCGCGGCCATCGGAGTTAGCCAGCAGGCGGTGTCCAAAATGACCGAGAAGGATCCGCTGCCGGACACGCCGATGACCGAGGCTGCGCGCCGGGAGCTCCTGGTGAAACTGGCATTGGTACCTGCGGACAGCGGACTTGTCGAAACGTACTGGTATGGAATGGATCCGGTAGTGGAGCAGGTGCGCAGTGCGACCCGACTCGGCGCCGAGCTCACCGTGCCGATCCTTGCTGGCGGCGAGGTCGCCGCCGACGTCCTGCGACCGTGGCAGGTACCAACCAGAGGTCTGGTCTATGCCAAAGAACTGGTCGACCTCTCCGAGTTCGGTTTGGTGGAGGCCACCGCCGAGGAAGCGACCTTGACTGTGCGGGTTCCCGCCGACCCGACCGTCTGGACGACCGCGGCCTGGTGGCGGCGGGTTCGTGATACGCAGCGTTCCGACATCATCACTGTGGATCCAGTGATTGCGCTTCAGGACCTCAGCGGCGGTGCCGATCTTGGCGACGGTGCACCGCAGCATCTCAGCGACTGGATCGTGCACCGGTGACCGGAACAGCATCGGTGCAAATCGCCTGCACTGCGGTGGCCGACGACAACGGAATGCGTGCACTGCGTGACGTGGCCGCAGTCACTGCCGACATCGAGTACCGCGTCATCGGCGGTCACATGGTGCGACTGCTGCGGCACGTCTACAACGTGTCGGGCATACCGCGACTGACCTCCGACGCAGACACCGGGATCGACGTCAACGTGGCGTCCACCGGGAACCTCCACGATCGACTCACCGCACTGGGGTACACCGCTGAGTGCGGCAACCGCTACGAGCGGGGTGAGCAAGCGGTCGACCTCTTAGTTCCCACCGCAGCCAAACCAGGCAAGCGGATCATCGGCGAACGAGCCTTCGACGGAGCGCCAGGGCTGCGGTTGGCGCTCGCCCTACCGCCGATCGAAGTCGCCGTCACAGCCCGACTCACCGACGGCGACACGGTTGAGTTCGAAATTCCGGTTCCCGACGTCGAGGCAGCATTCGTGTTGAAGATGCTGGCACGTACCGTTCGCGACTCCGAACGTGACCTCCAGGATATCGAGACACTACTGGAGATCGTCGCGTCACAACCCGATTACCACGCTTCGCCGTGGCGCCTGGGCGACCCCAAGATCACAAAGGCCGGCGAGCGCGGCGACGCTGCGCGTGTGGCAGCGCAGATGATCTCCAGTCCGCCGACGAGGGTGCCGGCCAGAGTGCGGGCGCTGCTCCGGCGCCATGTCGCCATCGTGTCGCGATGACGCACCAGCAGACAGTCGTTCGTTTCCGTGCGGCTACGCCGAGCGAAACGGTTTCGGTCTCGACGGAGCCGGCAAATGCTGAGCCGGAGCATTGACATGGCTGCTGGCTGCGCGGGTCCCCACGCCGGTGGCAATAACGGCTAGGTCGTTGTCGGCGGAGCGGCGTAGTCTAGTTACATGGATGTAGTTCCCGCGACGCCTGCCAACCTTGATAATGGTACGTCCTCGCCGGGACCTGGCGAATTCGCCGCGCAGGTCTATCCAGCAGCCGAGCGCGAGGCGGCTGGCCCGCGCCCCGAGCGCTTCCAGGTCCTCGCTCTCGATGGAGGGGGCGCCAAGGCGTTGTTCACTGCGCATGTGCTTGCACGTCTGGAGCAGGATCTGGGCGTTAGGATCACCGATTCCTTCGACCTCATTGCTGGCACGTCGGCGGGCGGCATCGTCGCACTGGGTCTCGGTGCGGGCCTCACGCCGAAGGAGATTGTCTCCCACTACGAAGAACTGGTCGAGAAAGTCTTTCCGGCGTCGAGGCGGCGAGGATGGCGCCGACCACGGCAGCTGAGATCGCCCATCTATGACGCAGAGGCGCTGCGGCAAGCGTTGACCGGCGTCCTCGGAGCCCGACTCCTTGGCGACAGCACGAAGCGACTCGTCATTCCCGCGTGGGATGTACAACGCGGGGCCGTGCACATCTTCAAGACTCCGCACCACACACGGCTGACCCGCGACTGGCGCATACCGATGGTGGACGTTGCACTGGCGACCTCGGCGGCGCCGCTGTACTTCCCCGCGGCGTACGTCGACGGACACAGGCTCATTGACGGCGGAGTATGGGCCAACAACCCGGCTGTCGTCGCGATCGCCGAGGCCGTCAGCATGCTCGGTGTTCCTCTCGACGCGATTACCGTCCTCAACGTCGGCACCATTGATCAGCTGACCGATCACCCCAAGCGCTTGGACCGCGGCGGACTCTTACACTGGGCAAGACCGATTGCCCCGCTGATCCTTAACGCCAGCAGCCGTGGCGGACAGGGCCTCGCCGAACACTTGATCGGCAAATCCAACTACACGCGCTTCGACGCTCTAGTGCCCGGCGGCCTCTACGCACTGGACTCGGCGGACCCAAAGGACGTGGCCGGCCTCGCTGCCTCAGTCAGCCGAGAACTCAGCCCTAGCTACACCGCGAAATTCGCTGACCACCAGGCGCCCGCATACACACCGGTGAACGGACGCCGACACCGCGACGATCCGGGCAGCATTTCACACACGGAGGCCCCCAATGCAACTCGCTGACCACTTCAACGTCTTGCTGAAAGACACGGTCAATCTCAGCCAGTTCAAACTGGACCTACTCAACCAGCGCGTCGAAGCCATCTACAAGGCACTCAAAGCCGACGTCGAAATCGGTGCGCTGATCACCGGCAAGACGCCGCAAGGCTCCTGGGCACACCGCACGATCATCAACCCCGTCGGTGACAACGAGTTCGACGCCGACTTCATGCTCGACATGAGCCAGAACCCGGACTGGGCCGACAACCCCAAGACCTACATCGATGAGGTCTACGCAGCCCTGCATCGGCACAGCACCTACGGCACCATGCCGCACTCACGTAAGTGCCGCTGCGCGCGGCTCGTCTACGCCAACTCCATGCACGTCGACATCGTCCCTCACCTCAACCTGGCCGACGGTCGAGAGGTCATCGTCAACCGCGACGACAACGAGTGGGAGCTGACGAACCCGCAGGGTTTCACCGATTGGATGAAGAAACAGGACTCTATCGCCAGCGGGAACTTACGCAAAGTGATCAGACTCATGAAATACCTTCGTGATCACAAGAATTCGTTCACCGGCACACGTTCAGTCCTGCTGACCACCATGCTGGGGGAGCAGGTAACAGACTTGCGCAAGCTCCTGGACCCGAGTTACTACAGCAACGTCCCCACAACTCTTCTTCATGTCGTGCAAGACCTCGACACCTGGTTGCAAGCGAACCCGATCAAGCCCTCCATCGCCGACCCGTCCGGTTCCGGCGTGACGTTCGACCACCGGTGGGGACCAGACCCCGAGAGCGCTCAGGCGACCTACAGCTACTTCCGTGACCGAATCCACGTGCATGCCGCCGACATCGAAGCGGCCTACGAGGAGAAAGACAAAGACCGCAGTGTCCAGCTGTGGCAGAACATCTTCGGCGACGGATTCAAGGCGCCGGCCACAACAACCGCTAGCGCGAAGTTTCCAGCAGCCACCTCTGCCGCGGACTCAACAGTGGGGCGCTCTGGTCGGGCAGGGTGACCAGACGCCACCAGCCCACGCTGACGGGCTGGCAGAAGCATCTCCTCGCCGAACTCAAAGCGCTAGCGCAACAACGTCCCAACGAAATCCAGGTCCGAGGAAGACCCACGCTCGACGCTAGCGGCGAGGCGTCGCTCCGCATCTCGCTACGCACGGCCGCCATCCCGCATCATCCGGGTGGCCTGCAACTTCAAGAGACCGAGGAGTTCATCCTTCAGCTTCGCCCCTCTTCGTACTCGCTACCGGCTATCGACGTTGATCACACTCGGTTTCTCGGCTACCCCCATGTGCTCGCGGGTCAACGACTATGCATCTATTTGGATCCTTCACGGGAATGGCAGCCGACGCTTGGTGTGGCCGGCCTACTCACCCGCCTTTGGGACTGGCTCGTCGACGCGGCCGCCGGAAACTTCGACGCCGCCACCGCCATGTACCACGCTGTTGGCGGAGTGCCGCATCAGGCACATGACACACCGACGATCGTTACCCGAGAACCCGGACCGGCGAAGCGCCACCAAACGGCTCACCTGATCGCCCGGTCAACGCACCGATACGACCTGACGTACTCGCCTGGAGCTGCCGGGCATCGCGTACCGGTAATTACCCTGGCCACCGCGCTGCCGTTCGGTGCCGCATCCACATTCGCGCTACTGCTTGCTCTCCTGGACGACCCCTACCTTGACCGCCTCGAAGGACGGGCTCCCCGGATCGCACCGCAATCGCCGGCGTTCCTCACCGCCCTCCTGGCGAGTGCGTTACGAAATCACCACGACGCCGAGCAATACTTCGTCCTCGCCGTGCCGCACCCCGCTGGAGGCCCACCCCACCTCTTGGGCGGACGGCTCCCCACCCCAACGGCGAATGCGCTCCGCGAGGTCGCGCAGCAACGGGGTGTGGGGGTTGTTCTCGACCCCGCGAAGATCAACACTGAAATCCCGATTGAGTGGTGCAGGATGTCCGACGAACGACCCGAAGTGACAACCCGCCGCGACGACGGCCGCCCCGTGAACGGATTTCAACGAAAGACTGTCCACATCTGGGGCTGCGGCGGGCTCGGATCATGGATCGCCGAATTCATCGCTCGCGCAGGAGCATCGGAGATCACCGTGTGCGACCCTGGCATCGTCACCGGCGGCTTGCTCGTCCGACAAAACTACGTCGAAGACGACATTGGCCGTTCCAAAGCCGAGGCACTCGCTGGACGGCTCCGCGCGATCCGTGATGACCTGACGGTCACCGTCGCAGAAGGGCACCTCCCAGAAGACCACACGTCATGCCTGGCAGCGGATCTCATCATCGACGCCACAGTGAACAACGGCATCACGAGCTGTCTCGATGCGTTGGCAACTGCGCCGACGCGAAAGGCATTGATCGCTCAGGTCGCCACAGACGCTCGCTCTGGCACGCTCGGCCTAGCCGTGCTGTGCGCCGCAAGCGCAACAGCGACAGTTTCCAGCATCGATCAAGACGCTGGCCGAACAATCCAGGGCGACAGCGGACTTGAGCTCTACCACACGCTGTGGCAAGAACCCAGCGATGACGAACTTATACCAACCAGGGGCTGCTCGGTCCCCACATTCCACGGCTCGGCAGCCGACCTCGTAGCGGTCGCAGCCACACTCGTCAACCTGATCGGAAGCCACCTCCAACAACCGGACTCCGCGGTTTCGGGCACACACCTCATCGCTCTGCCGCACGCGGCCAGCGGCCCCCGACACCACTTCCTCCCCGGTGTAACGCACCCCATGGATCACACAGCAGGGACAGAATGAGGGCAACGGAACGTCAACGCAATGCCCCATCAGAGGGCGTCATTGTCGAGCGTCTTCGCACCGAGGCAACCAACTGGATCAACGCCGTGGCGCTCCAATCAGGACGCATCGACCGACGCTTCAACAAGCGGCACGCCGACCACGTGGAACTCCAAACTCTTGAACGTGACCTGCACTTCTTCCTGTTAGCGGCGGTACGCCTTCGCCGCTGTATCGAGCAGGTGTCTCGATACCAGTAAAGAAAGTTCTCACATCGCAGGTCAGCGACGGTCAGGCTATTGGTCCGGCCTGCCGCTCGCGGCGTCTCGATGCGGCGAGCAGCGAGGGCAGCTGCGCCTCGTCGTGATGCCAGCGCTGTGGCCTGCGACTTAGTTCCGGCGCCGGTCGTGGGTGCATGCATGCGTGGCGGCGGACGGAGGGCGGAGCGCAGGGAGCGGCGCGGACGGGAGCGCCAGCGGACGGGAGCAGAGCGAGCGTAGCGAAGCCTGCTGGTGGCCGCCGGTTCCTGCGGGTCGCGGGTGTCCAGGATCTGCGCCATCAGCCGCGACGGGGCTGCGGCATGGTGCTGGGGCTCGTAGGCTGGCGGTTGTGAGCGTAGTTTTGGCGCAGCGTGCACGGCGCGAGGCCGAGGCGCGGCTGGCTGAGCAGCCGCGGCGGTTGGCGCATGTCCGGGGGGTCGCGACGACTGCCGAGCGGTTGAGCCGGCGTTTCGATGCTCAAACGGCGGACTGTCTGGTCGCGGCGGGGTGGTTGCACGATATCGGTTACGCACCGTCGGTGCGCCGGACCGGTTTTCATCCCCTTGATGGAGCGGAGTTCGTGCGATCGGCGGGTTTCGGGGAGCTGGTCGCTTCCTTGGTGGCCTTTCATACCGGAGCGCACGCGGAGGCTGCCGAGCGGGGCTTGTCGGGTTTGTCCGCGTTCAGCGATCCGCCCAGCAATGTCCTTGATGCGTTGACTTTTTGCGATCTGACGACTGGACCTGACGGGGCGCCGATATCACCGCGAGATCGACTACGCGACGTGTTGGCGCGTTATGGATCCGAGGACCCGGTGCACCGGGCGGTCGACGCGGGCCGCGACGAATTGTTGGCGGCGGTCCGGCGAGTACGCGACTGGCTGTAGCCCAGCGGTCAGCCGAGGTAGGGGCTGTCGCGGCGTTGCAGGTAGTGCTCGACGCGCAGTCGCATCGACGGATGCATATCCAGGCCAGCGATGTCGTCGGGGGCAGTCCAGGCGATGTCGGTGCTTTCGTGGTCGATGGCGAGGGTCCCGCCGAGCACCGTGGTGGCGAACAGTAGCGAGAATTGTTGGCGCACTTCGCCATCGGTGAACGCGACCACGTGGTGGGGGTTGGTGTAGACACCGACCAGACCCGTGACTTCGACGTCGAGCCCGGTTTCTTCTTTGACTTCCCGCACGGCGGTGTCGGCGATGGTTTCGCCGATGTCGTGTCCGCCGCCGGGTAACGCCCACAGGGTGTTGTCGCGGCGTTTGATCAGCAGAATACGACCTTGTTCGTCGGTGACGATGGCCGAGGCGGACGGAACGACACTGTTGGGCGCCGGGGCGTTGGGGTCATTGTAGTAGTCGGTGCGCATCGGGGGTCAGCCTTTCGCGGTCAGCGGTCTGGCGCGGTTCCAGACCTGGGTGAAAGCGTCTTCGAGGGTGGTCCAGAGCCTTGGCTCATGGTGACGTGACAGAACCAGCACAGGGTTGTTGCGCCCGGGTGAGCCGTAGATGTGGAAGTTGACAATCATGGCGTCATCGACCCGAAAGATCGACGTGTAGAGCGCGGTGTCGTGGGTGCGAATGTCCAGCCCCGGGGTACAAGCGTGAGGGGCGAGCAACTCCACCGACGTGCGGCAGCGGGCGATGACAGCCTCGCCGATCCCTTCCTCCTCACCGCGCAAGATCGTGGTCGCAGTGTCGGGATCCCCGACGAGAAACCGCACCGACACACCGCGGGCGGCGGCGGCGAGCAGGGTGTCGAGGAATCCGTCGAGGGTGTCGAACAGGAACGTGGCCGCGAGCACGAGGATGTCGATGCCGGTGGTGGCGTCGGCGAAATGCTGCTGCCACGTCGTGATCGGCAGCTGAGTACGGCTGGCATACAGGGTCGCGGTGAATGGCCCACCCGCAGACGCTGTTGTCACTGCACGGGGGGTAGCGGCCGGGTACTGCTTGGGCCACAGGTCATGCGGAGTGCAGTCGAGCACCTCGCTGGCGCTGCGGGCGTTGTGTTCGCGAATTCTGTAGTCGCTATCGGCCAGCCAGCGTCGCACCGACTTGATATCGACACCCACCGCGGTGGCGAACCGCTGCGAGGACAGACCTTTGGCCTGTAGCCGCTGCGCGAGGCGATCGTTGGGAGTGATGGCGGCCTCGGTGCCGTCCTGCTCGTCCATCGTGTCAGCGCACATCTTCCCGTGTCGTCCGTATCCATCCTTCAGCGCGTGGTGTCTAGTTTGCCATGCGATTGCCGCCACCCTGCGGCGATAGTGTCGGTGTGATGTCCGTGGGTATGTCCGGCCGTGTCCGAAATGCCCGTGGATGTGTCGGAAATGTCGGCACATGTCTCTCGCAACGTCCGTGATGTCCACGTGAACTGAATCCAGCGCCGGACCGGCGTCAACATCTCACGAAAGGACTAGTAGGACAATGCGTTTGAGAATCGATACGTCTGGAACTCGTTTTATCGTCACCCGCGCTCCGGAGCCACGGCTGAACTTCGAAACCGGCGCCCCGAAAGTCGACACCGCCACCGGGATGCCGATGTACGCCACCCAGGTCCTCGCGCTGGATGACTCCGGCGGCGAAGTACTCAATGTCACCGTGGCAGGAGACCCCAAAGTTACAGTCACGCAGTCTATTTCGGTGGTTGGTCTGGTGGCCATCCCGTGGGCCCAAGGTGATCGCAGCGGGGTGGCGTTCCGCGCTGATGCCCTCACCCCCGCCACCGCCAGTGGTGCTGCGCCGAGTGAGCAGACACGCCCGCAGAAGTAACCCCAAGCGGGTGTGGGGTGCGGTGAACCGATCACCGCACCCCGCCACCCCGGGCATTGCTGTTGACCACACGCTCACGGAGGGCATCTCTCATGACATCGAACAATAAGAACACCACCAACAGTGGATCAGGCGATGACGACTGGTTCGGAGAACTGGTCATGTCGCTGTTCACCGCAGCCGGGTATGTGCTCTGGTGGGCGGTGCTGTTCCCGGCGATCAACGTGCCCATCATCGCCAGCCTCGTGCTTGCCATCAGCCACGGCCCACGCGTGGGCCTGATCTGCGCGATCGTGTGCAGTGCCGGGTATGCGGGCTGGGCCTGGCTCCAACCGGGGTCATTTCGCGC
This sequence comes from Mycobacteroides chelonae, assembly GCF_016767715.1. Lineage (NCBI taxonomy): Bacteria > Bacillati > Actinomycetota > Actinomycetes > Mycobacteriales > Mycobacteriaceae > Mycobacteroides > Mycobacteroides chelonae. The sequence goes on from NZ_CP050145.1 coordinate 2,098,885, forward strand.
CTGGGTGACCGAACCGGTACGGCGGCGCTGGCTCACGTGGTCGCGCTACACCCGCACCTGGGAATCGACCTGCACCTTGCACGGCCTGACGGCCACACTCGGCGGCCGCACCCTCACTCCCACCCTGCGCACGGTGACAATCGGTAAAACCACCGATGTGCTGGCGGTGCGCATCGTCACCGGCCAGTCCGTGGCAGATTGGCATAAACAGTCCGACGCGCTGGCCGCCGCGTGGCGCGCCGACCGCATCAGCATCACCGCCACCTCGCCTGGCGAACTGCGCATCACTTTAATGCGGGCAGACGTGCTCGCTGAACCGATCGTCCTGCCCATGCCCGCCCCGGCAACCCCGGTGGACCTGGCGCTGGTGCGGGTCGGGATCACCGAAACGCGGCATTGGTGGCAAGTGCCGCTGCTCGGTCACCATGTGCTGATCGCCGGGGCAACCGGCGCAGGTAAAGGCTCAGTGCTGTGGTCGTTGATCGCCGGCATCGCCCCCGCGGTGAAGACCGGACTGGTGCGGTTATGTGTCATCGACCCCAAAGGTGGCATGGAACTCGGTGCCGGAGCACCCCTGTTCACCGTGTTCACCCACGACGCCACCGACACCACCCTGGAGCTGCTACGCCAGCTCGTCACGGTGATGCACGCCCGGGCGAATCGTCTGCGCGGCCACACCCGACTACACACTCCCACGACGTCGGAGCCGTTGTTCGTGGTAGTGATCGATGAAATCGCAGCACTGAGTGCGTATGTGACCGACCGCAAGGTCCGCACCGAAATCGAACAACTCCTGGGCCTCCTGCTCTCGCAAGGCCGCGCAGTCGGCATCAGCGTCGTCGCCGCGGTGCAAGACCCCGCCAAAGACACCCTGCCGTTAAGGCAGCTGTTCACGGTGCGGATCGGGTTGCGCCTGACTGAAGCCACCCAAACCACTATGGTCCTGGGACAGGGAGCACGCGATGCCGGCGCCGAATGTGACCGCATCCCCGACGCGACACCGGGTGTTGGCTACATGATGGTTGACGGCACCGCCTACGCCCAGCGGGTGCGGGCCTTCCACGTCACCGACCACGACATCACCGCGCTGGCCACTCGGTTCCGCCGACCCCCGAGCCGACCGAACAAGACCCACCAGCCACACAACACCGATACCGGGCACACCGTGGGTGAGGGCAGCGGTGAATAGCTCCATGACATCGGCGCAGCTTGCCCTGCCGGGTGTTCCGGATACAGTTGATACCACCCGAGTGGTCGAGCAGATGGTGCGCCGGGCCGCGTCGATGGGATACCAATCCTGGTGGCGACGAGCAGAATCCGTCGGATTCTGCGCTCACCCCATCCAGCTGATCGGTACCGATGAGTACGGGCGTCAGCGGGTGGTGTGGACGCGGTGCAACAACCGTCGCGCCCACATTTGCCCGTCGTGTTCAGATCTCTACGCCCGCGACACCTGGCAACTCGTGCACGCCGGCGCTGCGGGAGGCCACCACGGCATGCCCACCGCGGTGGGCGATCATCCGCAAGTTTTCCTCACCCTGACTGCCCCCAGCTTCGGGGCCGTCCACACCGCCACGACGTCGGGGGACAAGAAAGCGCAGGTATGCCGAGACCAGCACCGGATCGGCGGCTACCGCCGCTGCCCGCATGGAAAACAATTGTGGTGCAGCATGTCCCATGATCATGGCGACGAGCGGGTCGGTCAGCCGCTCTGTCCGGAGTGCTACGACTATGCCGGGCATGTCCTGTTCGCCTGGCATCTTCCCGAACTGTGGCGACGCTTCACCATCACCATGCGGCGCACCCTCCGCAAAGAACTGAAAGCCACCGGTGTGGATCCGGATGCGGTGCGGGTGAGCTTCATCAAAATCGTCGAACTGCAAGCCCGCGCCATCCCACACATCCACGCCCTGATCCGCCTGGACCCCCAAGACGACCCCGATCAGACCGATTGGGAATCACCCATCGGTGCAGTCGAACTCGCCACCATCATCCAACACGCCGCCCGCACCGTCACGCTCACCATCGACGATCCGACCGCTGATACCGATGCGCGGACGATGCGTTTCGGCACACAGATCGACACCCAACCCCTCGCCGCATCCGCAAAACCAGTGAAAAGTGCTCCACCAGAACCAGAACCAGAACCAGGGTCAGGCTCAGGACGGTCCATGTCTGGCCGGCTGGTGGCACGCTATCTCGCCAAGTATGTCACCAAATCCTTGGTAGACCTCGGAATCAGCGCGCGCCGCCTATCTACGGAAGCCATACCCGACCTGGACGTGTCAGAGCATGTGCGGACCATCCTGACCACCATCAGCGATCTCGCGGACAAAGGACTGTCCGGCATCGGGCGGTGGTTGCACACCCTCGGATTCCGCGGCCACATCACCAGCAAATCCCGCCGTTATTCCACTACCATGACCGTGCTGCGCGAACAGCGCGCCATTTGGACGCGTGAAGAACGCTTGAAAAGCACTGCATACCAATACGATCCCAACTGTGACTTCGCCGGTCGCGATGATCTGGTGGCGTGGGAGTTCGAACGTGCCGGCCTCGGCAGCCTCGGCGATCGCAGTCTCGTCTATTCCGCGGCCCTCCAACGCATCCACTCCCGCCTCATCGGACTGGTAGAAGCACGTCGCCAAGCCCACAACGAACAATGGGATCCGCTAGGGGCAAGCGATGGCTGAAAGATGCCCGACTACGACACATGCTCGCTCCGAGTGTGACGTTCGAGTCGATGCTCCGAACATGTCAGAGGGAGGTGTTGAAATTGACCTGCCGAACCGGTATCGGCTCCCGCGCGAGGCCAACCGCGCGCTGGTAAACGTCATACTGGCTATGCGGGACCGGACGCCTAGATCAGGGAGGGGAGTGGCATGAGCCTCAGGTTCGCCTTCTATGGCCGAGTGAGTACCGAGGACGCCCAAGATCCGGAGGCGAGCCGCAGCTGGCAGAAACGTCGTGCCATCGATCTGATCAGTCCGCATGGCGGCGTCCTCGCCGCCGACTACTTCGATATAGGCCAGAGCCGGTCGCTTCCCTGGAAACGCAGGCCGGAGGCTTCACGTCTGCTCGCAGATGTCACTTCTCGTGGCCGTGGCTTCGATGCCGTCGTGATCGGGGAACCTGCTCGCGCGTTCTACGGACCGCAATTTGCGCTCACCTTCCCGGTGCTCACGCACTACGGGGTCGGCCTATGGGTGCCTGAAGTTGGCGGAGCGGTTGATCCCGGATCCGAGGCACACGACCTCGTGATGACGCTCTTTGGCGGAATGAGCAAGGGAGAACGTGCGCGAATCCAGATGCGCGTGCGTACCGCGATGTCGGCACTCGCGCAGGACACAACCAGATACCTCGGCGGTCGCCCACCGTACGGTTATCAACTCGTCGATGCCGGCCCGCACCCAAACCCCGCCAAGGCAAGTCTTGGGCAGCGTCTTCACCGCCTGGAGCCTGACCCCGAGACCGCCCCGACCGTCGAGCGGATCTATCGCATGTATGCCGATGGTGCTGGCTTGCGCTTCATCGCACAGCAGCTCACCGACGATGGAGTGCCATCACCGAGCCAATACGACCCGGCACGGAACCGGCATCGTGACCCACGTGGATGGTCCCATTCGGCGATCCGCGCCATTCTCGACAACCCTGCGTACCGCGGTATCCGTGTCTGGGGCAAGCAGGAGAAGTATGAGGTCCTTTTGAACCCCGATGATGTCGCCGCGGGATATGAGACTCGCATGCGGTGGCGCGATCGGGCCGACTGGATCGCACCCGATCGACGCACGCACGAAGAGCTGATCCCTGATGAGCTGGCGCAGGCTGTTCGTCTCCGGATGCAGGCGCGGCGTGGTCCCGGTCGCGTGTGCAGCAGAGAATCGACAGTGCCGTATGCGCTGCGTGGGCTGCTGTTCTGCGCCGCATGTGGACGGCGAATGCAGGGCGCCGCCCGGCCGGGGAAGCAAACAACGCGGATCCTCTACCGTTGTGAGTTCGGCAAGTCACGTTCTGTACCTGTGGACCTGAGTGATCATCCGCGCACCGTCTATCTCCGCGAAGACGCAGTGACAGCGCGACTCGACGAATGGATCGCCACTCTGGCCGATCCAGAAGACCTCGCACGCGGGCAAGACGTGGACCCGGCGGCCGGACCTGGCTACGCCGCCTTGCAGCGCCAGCTGAGCGAGGCGAATGCCAAAGTGGCTGCCTTGATCACCGCCGTGGAGTCTGGCGTGGCCGTTGAGGATCTAACTGCTGCGTTGCGTCAACGTACCGCCGAGCGCGACGAGCTGAGGGCACGCGTTGAGCGAGTGGAGCGGCCCCGCGCCATGTGTGCCGCCGAGATCAGTGAGTTAGTTAAGGAGTTAGGCGGACTGTCGGTCATCCTCGGCGCGGCAACCGGAGCTGAGCGCGCCGAGGTGTACGCAAGCTTGGGCCTGCGTCTCGACTACGACCCGCATCTTCGGCGAGTCACGGCGACTGCCGACCTGAGTCGTGTCGCCGGATGTGTCCGAGGGGGGACTTGAACCCCCACGCCCGTTAATAGGGCACTAGCACCTCAAGCTAGCGCGTCTGCCATTCCGCCACTCGGACCTCTTGCTCCAGTTTGGGCACGTAGGCGGAATTTCCGCGCTGTGCTCAAACCAAGTGCGGGCACTATGGCCCGTGGTTGCCGTCATAGGCTAGCGGAAACCCTGCACAAGGCCCAAACCGGTTGCCTGCGCCCGGTGGGCGGCGTCCGACGATGGTAGGAAAGGTAGTTGTGACTTCTGTGAAACCGGCGCCCGAGGATGAGGTCGTCGAACTGGTCAGCACGCTGATCCGTTTCGACACCTCAAACACCGGAGAGCTGGAGACCACCAAGGGCGAGGCTGAATGCGCGCGGTGGATCCAGCAGCAGCTGGAAGAGGTCGGCTACACCTGTGAGTACGTCGAGGCGGGCGCGCCCGGCCGTGGAAACCTCTTCGCGCGGCTGGCCGGGGCCGACAGGGAGCGCGGCGCTCTGCTCATCCACGGTCATTTGGATGTGGTTCCGGCCGAGGCTGCCGACTGGAGCGTGCACCCGTTCTCCGGCGCGGTGACCGACGGCTATGTGTGGGGACGCGGCGCCGTCGACATGAAGGACATGGTCGGCATGATGGTGGCCATCGCCCGCGACTTCAAACGATCCGGGACGGTTCCGCCGCGCGACCTGGTGTGGGCCTTCGTCTCGGATGAGGAGAACGGTGGCAAGTGGGGCTCTCAGTGGCTCGTCGACAACCGCCCGGACCTGTTCGAGGGTGTCACCGAGGCCATCGGAGAGGTGGGCGGCTTCTCGCTCACCGTGCCACGCAAGGAAGGTGGTGAGCGGCGCCTGTACCTGCTGGAGACGGCGGAGAAGGGCATCGCGTGGATGAGGTTGACCGCCAAGGCGCGGGCCGGCCACGGCTCCATGGTGCATGAGGACAACGCCGTTACGGCGGTCGCCGAAGCTGTCGCCAAGCTTGGTCGGCATCGGTTCCCGCTGGTGTTGACCGAAGCGGTCACGCAGTTCCTTGCCGCGGTCGCCGAGGAGACCGGTTACGACTTCGACCCGGACTCACCGGATCTGGAGGGTACCGTCGCCAAGCTGGGCTCGATCGGCAAGATTGTCGGCGCGACCCTGCGTGATACCGCCAACCCGACCATGCTCAAGGCCGGCTACAAGGCGAATGTCATTCCGGCGACCGCCGAGGCCGTCATCGATTGCCGGGTGCTGCCCGGACGGCTGGAGGCCTTCGAGCGTGAGGTCGACGAGATCATCGGGCCCGACGTCGAACGCGAATGGGTGCAGTTGCTTCCTGCCTATGAGACGACGTTCGACGGCGACCTTGTCGATGCGATGAATGCCGCAGTGCTCGAATTCGATCCCGAGGCCCGCACGGTGCCGTACATGCTTTCCGGCGGTACTGATGCAAAGGCATTCGCCCGGTTGGGTATTCGATGCTTCGGTTTCGCGCCGCTGAAGCTGCCGCCCGAACTGGATTTCGCTTCGTTGTTCCACGGTGTCGACGAGCGCGTGCCGGTCGACGCATTGACTTTCGGTACCAAGGTTCTTCAGCACTTCCTGCTCAACCACTGATCACGACCGATTGAAAGGACGCCCAGATGGCCTCTCCGTACGACTCCTTGCCGCAGCTGCCGACCTTCACCCTGACATCTGCCAGCGTCACCGATGGACAGCCACTCGGCATCGAGCAGGTGAGCGGAATCATGGGCGCTGGGGGACAGGACGTCTCGCCCGAGCTGAGCTGGTCCGGATTCCCCGAGGAAACACAGAGTTTCGCCGTCACGGTGTACGACCCCGACGCCCCCACCGGATCGGGCTTTTGGCACTGGGCGGTGGCGAACCTGCCCGCCACGACGACGCAGCTGCCCGCAGGCGTGGGCAACGGAAGCGACTTGCCCGGGGATGCGATCACGTTGGCCAATGACGCGAGCCTCAAGCGGTACATCGGCGCGGCACCGCCCGCCGGTCATGGACCGCACCGGTATTACATCGCCGTGCATGCCGTGGGCGTGCCGAAGCTGGAGCTGCCGGACAGTGCCACCCCGGCGTATCTGGGCTTCAACCTGTTTGGGCATGCGATCGCCCGCGCCGTCATTCACGGCACCTACGAGCAGCACTAGCTGCTTCGCGGGGTTCGGCTAGGAGGCGGAGCCAACCGCCTCGTGCAGGCTCCCGAACCCGCCGTCGCGCAGGTGTTGGGCGATCCCGTCGTGAATCCGCTTGGCGTAGAAGCCACCCCGGTAGATGAAACCGGTGTAACCCTGCAGTAGCGAGGCCCCGGCGGTGATCCGTGCCCAGGCGTCGTCGGCATCCTCGATGCCGCCGACGCTGATCAGCACCAGACGGTCTCCCACTCGCCGGTGTAGCCGTCGCAGCACTTCGAGGGATCGGTTGGCTACCGGTGGCCCGGAAACGCCGCCGGCGCCCAGGCCTTCGACATCCGGCGTCTTCAAGCCTGCGCGGCTGATGGTGGTGTTGGTGGCGACGATCCCGGCCAGGCCCAGTTCCGCTGCCAAATCTGCGATCTCGTCGATATCGGCATCGGAGAGATCGGGGGCGATCTTTACGAGCACCGGGGTGGTGGTCTCCTCCAGCACCGCCGAAAGGATCTTGCGCAGCTCGCCGATGGCTTGCAGGTCGCGTAGCCCAGGGGTGTTGGGGGAGCTCACGTTGACCACCAGGAAGTCGGCGGCGGGCCCCACCAATCGTGCGCTGACCCGGTAGTCCGAGGATGCGAAGGCGGCCTCGACGATCTTCGACTTGCCGATGTTGGCGCCGATGGGCACCGAGGCCTTTCGCGTCGCCAGCCGGGGCGCGAGTGCTGCCGCACCGTGGTTGTTGAAGCCCATCCGATTGAGCAGGCCACGGTCGGCGGCGAGCCGGAACAGCCGGGGCTTCGGATTGCCCGGTTGGGCGATCGCGGTCACCGTGCCCACCTCGGCATAGCCGAAGCCGAGCGGACCCCACACCTTGAGACCCTCGCCATCCTTGTCGAATCCCGCGGCCAAACCCAAGGGGGCGGGGAAGTGGACCCCGAACACCTCGCTGGCCAGGATGGGATCGGACGGCGCGCACAGCCGATTCATCAGCCGGCGCGTCGGAGTGAAGGCCGCCGCGGCACGCAACGATGCGAACACCAGGGTATGTACACGTTCGGGCGGCACCACGAAAAACAGCCGCAACAAGATGGAGTACAGCATCACATCACCGGGGCCGTGAACGGTCCGCCGACCACGTTGCCGCGTATCTTCTTGCGGCGCAATAGGACTCGACGACTTCCATCGGTATAGAGCCGCACCCGGGTCAGCTCCCAGCCGCCGAACTCGGCCTGAATCGAGAGCCGGAGCGATGCGGTGATCCTGGTGATTTCCGGAGGCAGCCGCAGGGGGTAGTAGTCGTACTCGTCATCGGGTTCACTCTCCCAGCCCGAGGGAAAGCTGCTGCGCGCGGCGCGGCTCATGCCGCGTTCCTGATATCGATTGCCTGTAACCCGTCGCCCGCGCCGGATGCCACAAACAGCGTGGATCCGTCGCTGACCAGTGAATTAGGTTGCCGCACAGTCGCGAATCGGGCCCTTTCCTCGGGGATGCCGGTAGATAAATCGTAGCCAATAACCGTGTTGGACGCCGTCTGCGACACCCAGATGAGCTTGGGGGAGTAGGTCAGCCCGTAGGGGGCGCCGGGAACCGGGTAGCGCTGGCGCAGGATGAGCGAATCGGCGAGCCCGAATACCAGCAGAGCGCCGCCGCGGGTATCGGCCACCAACAGACGCCCCTTGTCGTCGGCGAGCATTGTTGTCGCCCCCTCGCCTGCCCGGAGGGCATGCGCGGTGCCGTCCCCGGCTTGGGTCAGGGTGGTTACCGAGCTCTGCGCGCGGTCTAGCACGGCGACGGTGTTGCCTTGGTAGGCAAGGGAATCGATATGGGCGAAGCCCTTTGCGCGGGCGGCCACCCGGTTCTGGGCATCGAGGGTGTAGACCGAGCCGTTGGTGCTGCCCAGCACGATCCGGCCGTCGGGACGACGGGTGATGGCCGAGAACTCGGTCGCTCCGTCGCCCGGGATGTCGATTTTGTCCACGCGTCCCGAGGCGATGTTGACGGTGAAGTAGCCGCCCGCGGTGGCCAGGTACAGCGTGCCGTGGTCATCGCCAACGGCGGCGGTTGCCGGCGAGGGCAGCGCGACCGTGTGACGGGGTGCATCGAGGTTATCTCGAGTGAACAAGGTCACTGTCCGGCCGTCTTCGGTCAGAACTGACACCGTGTTGGTCGACGTGTCGAACAACACGGCGCGGGATCGGCCGGTGAATCGGTGCACCGTTCCGGCCGGTGCCGTGCCAACGGGGGGTGACTGTGCTGCGGAGGCCGGGGTGATGACGGCTGGATCGGCGGGATTGCCGGCATCATCGCCAGATGAGCAGCCCGATACGGCACCCGTGACCACCGTGATGACGGCTGTTAGCGCGGCGGCAGTGCCCCTTATACCGCGTATGGCGCGGACCGGTAGAGGATTCATTGCGTCCATCATCGCAATCGACCTGGGGTTGCCGGGCAGGAGATGACTTTCTCGGCGCGTTCGGTGCTAGCAGTCGGTAGCTGGGGGCTATCGTGAGGGCTATGACGCTTGCCGACAGTCCGGTCTTCACCGTCGAGGTCCTCGTGACGGGCGTGCACGCGAATGGATTTGGTGAGGTGGGCGATGGTCGTAGCTTCGCTTTCCGCATCGAGGATTCGTTGCTGCGTGTCGAGATCTACCGGGCCTTCCTCACCGAGCTGGTTCCCGATGACAGTGATGTGGTGGCAGTGGGAACCCGTCCGATCACCGATATCGATGTCACCGATGAACGCAGCATCATTGCGGCGGTGCGTGATCTGGTCGCTGACGCGCAGCCGCTGAGCATCAGCCGCCTCGCCCGGCTGCTGGCCGGCTAGGGCGATTCGCCGGCGCGTCCAGTACGGTCGCTGTCGTGGATTCGGCAGTGGCGGCAATGTCCTGGTTGCAAGTGATCGTGCTGGCGGTGGTCCAGGGACTCACCGAATTTCTGCCGATCTCATCGTCGGGCCATCTGGCCATCGTGTCGCGAGTGTTTTTCAGTGACGATGCGGGTGCGTCCTTCACCGCGGTGACCCAGTTGGGTACCGAGGCGGCGGTTTTGCTCTATTTTGCCAAAGATATCTGGCGCATTCTTCGCGCCTGGTTTGACGGACTGTTTGTCAAGGCGCACAGAACCTTTGACTACTGGATGGGCTGGTACGTGATCGTCGGCACCATGCCGATCGGAGTGCTGGGCCTGGCGTTCAAGGATCAAATTCGTTCCGGTGCAAGGAATTTGTGGCTTATCTCGGCTTCTCTCATCGTCTTCGCACTGGTCATCGCCGCCGCCGAATACTATGGGCGTCAGGTGCGCCACACCGAGCAATTGACCATGAAAGACGCCGTGATCGTCGGCAGCGCACAGGCATTGGCGCTCATACCCGGCGTCTCCCGGTCGGGCGCCACGATCAGTGCTGGACTGTTCCTCGGGCTGGACAGGCCGGCCTCCGCTCGATTCGGATTCTTGCTGGCGATACCTGCGGTGCTGGCCTCCGGGCTGTTCTCACTACCGGACGCCTTCCATCCGGTGACCGAGGGCATGAGTGCGACGGGCCTGCAGTTACTGGTGGCCACCCTGATCGCGTTTGTCATCGGCTACGCGGCAGTCGCCTGGTTGCTGCGCTTCATCAGTAACCACAGCATGTACTGGTTCGTCGGATATCGCGTGGTGGTGGGCCTCACCGTGATGGGTCTGCTGGCCGCCGGGGTGGTGAGCGCATCGTGACGGTCATCCTCTTACGCCACGGGCGTTCCACCTCGAACGTCGCGCACACTCTCGCGGGCCGCAGCCCAGGGGTCGAGCTCGACGAGAAGGGGCAGGTTCAGGCGCGCGGCGTGGTCGACCGACTCGGCGCCGTGACGGTTCAGGCGATCATCACCTCACCGCTGCTGAGGTGCGAGCAGACCGTGGCGCCGCTGGCGGCGGCACTGAATCTGACGCCAACGGTCGAGGATCGGCTGGTGGAGGTGGATTACGGCGACTGGACCGGCCGCGAGATCAAGGAGCTGTTGTCCGAACCCTTGTGGAAGGTCGTCCAGCAGCAGCCCAGCGCCGCGCGGTTCCCGGGCGGCGAGGGGCTGGCCCAGGTTCAGGCACGGGCGGTGACAGCCGTCCGTGAGCACGACCGCCGGCTATCCGAGGAGCATGGCGGTGACTGCGTCTGGGTGGCATGCACTCACGGAGATGTCATCAAGTCGGTGCTGGCCGATGCGCTCGGCACCCACCTGGACGCGTTCCAGCGCATCGTGGCCGACCCTGCGTCGATGAGCGTCGTGCGTTACACCGAGCTGAGGCCTTTTGTCGTGCACATGAACCACACCGGCCCTGACCTGTCCAGCGCCCTGAGCGCCGGGCCGCCCGCGAAGCCCGCCGGAGCGGCGTCCGATGCTCCGGTGGGCGGCACAACCGATTAGAACCCTTCGCACGAGGGGTTCATCGACCGGTAGTTTTGGAGACACCATGCCCCGATCGATTCATGTATTCCGCAGCCCGGACCGTTTCGTTGCCGGAACGGTCGGGGAGCCCGGCAATCGCACGTTTTACCTACAGGCCGTCCACGAGAGCCGGATCGTCAGCGTGATGCTGGAGAAGCAGCAGGTGTCGGTGCTGGCCGAGCGCATCGGAACGCTGCTGTCGGAGGTTCATCGCCGGTTCGGCACGGAGATCCCGCCCGAGCCCGATGTGGTCGAGGATCTCAACCCGTTGGTGATGCCCGTGGACGCGGAGTTCCGGGTCGGCACGATGGGGTTGGGCTGGGATGCCGAGGCCAACTCGGTGGTTGTCGAGCTGCTCGCGGTGAGCGAGCAGGAATTCGACGCCTCCGTGGTGCTCGACGATTCCGAGGACGGTCCGGATGCCGTTCGGGTGTTCCTCTCGCTGGAAGCGGCGCGCCAATTCGCGACACGCTCCACCAGAGTGGTTTCCGCGGGCCGCCCACCGTGTCCGCTGTGTGAGGAACCGCTCGACCCGGCCGGGCATATCTGCGTCCGCACCAACGGCTATCGCCGGGGGACGGTGCCCGGGGCGGCAGATGACGCCGAGTCCTGACGATGCGGGGCCCAGCGCTAGTCCCGAGGATCACGCCGCGATCTGCGATGGCGAACTCACCGTCATCGGCCGCATTCGCTCGGCGAGCAATGCCACCTTTCTGTGCGAGGTGCCGGGCACGTCGGGTGACAGCGTGCACTGTGTGTACAAGCCGGTGCGGGGCGAGCGGCCGCTCTGGGATTTCCCGGACGGCACCCTGGCTGGTCGCGAGGTGGCGACGTACCTGATATCGGCCGCGTTGGGCTGGAATGTGGTGCCGTATACGGTTTTTCGAGATGGTCCGGCGGGCGTTGGCATGGTGCAGCGGTGGATCCACGAGCCGGAGCTGGCCGAGGGGGCGCTCGATCTGGTCGATATCTGTCTGCCGCAGGCGGTGCCGCAGGACTACTTGCCGATCCTGCGTGCACTGGACGCCGATGGCGCCGAGATCGTGCTGGTGCACGCTGATGACGCCTTGCTGCGCCGGATGGCCGTGTTCGACACCTTGGTGAACAACGCCGATCGCAAGGGCGGCCACATTCTGCGGGGTGCCGATGGTGGTGTCTACGGGGTCGATCATGGGATCTGTCTGCACAGCGAGGACAAGCTGCGGACCGTTCTGTGGGGTTGGGCGGGCAAGCCCGTGGAGCCGGAGTTGCTTGACGATGTGACTCGGCTGGAGGAGTCGTTGCGCGGCGATCTGGGGGCCGCGCTCGCGACCCACATCACCACGGCCGAGGTGACCGCGGTGCGCCTACGCGCGGTGATGATGCTGAATGAACCGGTGATGCCGATGCCTGATCGCAACAGACCCATACCGTGGCCCGCCTTTTGATTGTCGATCGTCTAGCCTGGTCGGCAAGCATGATGTTCCGGGAAGGGACGGGCAAAAGGGGGCGCTGACGTGACGGGACCGCACGACCCGTATCAGCAGGGACCGGCCGGGCAGTGGGGTGCGCCGGAGGGGCCGGCTCAGGGGTACTGGCAGGCGCCGCCGACGGCTCCGTACGGCTATGCCCCGGCGGATTACCCGGACGATTCGATCGGCCGCCTCTATGACGGTGTTCCGCAGGACTACGCGGTTCCCCCGATGTATCCCGGGCTCCCGGGACAAGATCCCTTCGGATCGCAGAAAAAGTCCAGACCGTGGATTCTGATTGCCTCGATCGCGGGCGCGGTCGTCGTGGTGCTCGCAGTGGTGCTGGTCGTGATTCTCAACCGGGACAGTGCTCCGCGTCAGTCGGTCAGTGCGCCGACCACCACGGTGTCCTATGCGAACCCCGAATCACCCACGGCAGGTGGTGAACCCACCTATCAGACTCCGACCGTGCAGCCGCCCCGTACGCCGATGGCGCCGCCCCAGATGCCTGTGCCGCTCCCTGCGCCGACGGGCGCGCCCAAGGCTCCGGGGCAGGTCGCGGTGGTCGGCGACTGCATCGCGTTGGCCGCGCCGTCGGACTACAAGGCGGTTGCCTGTACGGATCCCAAGGCGGCCTGGCGTGTCATCGAGGTCGTTCCCGGCGGCAAGTGCAGGCAGACATATACCGGATTCACGGCCGGTGATTTCTCGTATTGCATTGCGCCGCAACTGCGTATCGGATCCTGCTATCAGACGGCTGTGGTGATGGGAAGCACCGTGTTCGTCGCTGCGGATTCCTGCCAGGCGCCGAAGGCGTTCATGGTGTTGTTCGTGATTCCCGGAACGAAGGAGTCCTCGCAATGCAAGGGCAAGCCCGGCGTCGTGCATTCCTTCGCGTTCCCTGATCCGCCGATGGCGATCTGTACGGGTGAATTCGCCCCGTGATCTTGAAATCTGGGATCGATCGACTTAAGGAAAAACGCTTTCGACCAGTCTCTATCGGGCAATAAGATCGTTTCCTCATCAGAGGGGACATCATGATCACAAACTTAAGCCGGTTTTGGGCTGCCGGAATTCTTGTTGCTTCGCTTGTTGGAGCGGTCGGCTTTGCCGCGCCCGCACGTGCTGATGGCGAGGTCGAGTTTCTGCAGATGTTGAATGACACCACGCCGGGCACTGCGATTTTCGGTGGTGCTTCCGCTCGATACCTTGCCAGTGGATATCGCGCCTGTGATGCGTTGAGAGCGGGATCCTCGAAGGAGGACGCGATCGCCGCCGCCACAGTGTTTCCGGGCATCCAACCTCGGTGGGAAGTGGCGTCGATCGTCGATATCGCTCCGAAGACCTTATGTCCCGACGTCAAGCACTGACGTCTAGCGCGGGGGCCCGTTCTCGACGCGTGCCCGCAGCGCGGCCAGTGGATCGTTGTGCTCGGTGTGCCAGTCCGAGTCCAGGTACCAGGTGTAGCCGCCGTCGTGCAGGGTCTCGATCTTCTCTCGGGTGGCGTCGAGATCCTTCCAATCGGTGGTGGTCTCGTACACCACGTCATATGGGCCGGTGCACCCCAATTCGCCTCGTAGCGAGTGAATCTCGCGTGCCGAATCCAGCCAGCTGGCCAACGGCGGATTGAAGTCGAACTGTCCATCGGCGGTGGTGATGTTCGGCAACAGCCCATCACAGCGGGCAGCGCGGGACATGGATCTGAGTGCCCCGCTCACACCGACGCACCAGGTCGTGATGCGGGGCACTTGTACCGGGGGATCGGGCACCATGTGCGTCGTCGGCGTCACCCGGTAGTGCGTGCCCTCGTAACCGAACGGTTGGCCTGCCCATAGACCGAACAGGACGTCGAGGCCCTCGTCCAGCAGTTCGGCGCGGGTCTTGCGGCCCTGATCGCGCTCGAAGGCCAGCCAATTGTCATGCAGAGCACCCATTCCCACCGACAGGATGACGCGGCCTCCGGATAACCGGTCCAGCGTCGCTGTGGTGGACGCCAGATCCCACGGCTTGCGGCGCGGCAGTGGAGTGAGCATGGTGCCGAGTTTGATGCGGGTGGTGCGCATAGCCGCCGCGGTCAATGCCACCCACGCGTCGACACCCCACACCGGCTCCCAGCCGAAGATCGCGTCCCAGCCCGCTTCCTCGGCCAGCACGGCCAGCTCTGCGACATCGCCGGCGTCTCCCGTCGTCAGGACGATTCCATACTGCATAGCGGCAGGCATGCGCGTGAGTATGCCGAGGAGGTCAGACAAATCCGGATCGGGTAATACTGACCGGGTGACTCTTTCCGATGCTGCGCTTGCCGCAGAACTCGCCCACGAAGCCGGACAGCTGCTCTTGCAGGTGCGTGCCGAGCTTGGGTTCGACGACCCGAAGGGTCTCGGGGCGGCTGGCGACAAGCGTGCCAACGCGCTGCTGCTGGAGCGGTTGGCGGCCGAACGGCCCGCGGACTCGGTGCTCTCCGAGGAGGCTGTCGACGACAAGACCCGCCTCGGCGCACAGCGGGTCTGGATCATCGACCCGCTCGACGGGACCCGCGAGTTCGGGATCGAGGGCCGCGACGACTGGGCGGTGCATGTCGCGCTGTGGCAGGCCGACGATCACGGAGGGTCGATCACCGACGCCGCGGTGGCGCTGCCCGGACTGGATACCGTGTTCCGTACCGACGAGACCCGGGTGACCCTTTCGGCGCGCGCTGACTCGGATCCGATCCGGGTGGTCGTCAGTGCCAGCCGGGCGCCGAAGTTCCTCACCGATATGGCCGAGCGGCTCAACATGGAGCTCATTCCGATGGGGTCGGCCGGGGCCAAGGCCATGGCGGTGGTACGCGGCGAAGCCGATGCCTATCTGCACGGTGGCGGTCAATGGGAATGGGACTCGGCGGCGCCGGCCGGGGTGGTGCTGGCGGCCGGTCTGCACGCCTCCCGGCTCGACGGGTCTGCGCTGCGGTACAACGAGCCACATCCGTATCTGCCGGATCTCATCATGTGCAGGCCCGATTTGGCGCCGTTGCTGCTGGACGCGGTCGCCGGGCGCGCCTAACCGCTGGGCGCCACGCTGTCGTCGAGGCGGAGCTGGCGCTCGCGTAACCAAAGGTAGAGAGGTATCCCGCAGCCGATTCCTACGAGAATTGATACCGGGAACAACAGCCACCAGTAAGGGGTTCGGGTGCGCCGGTGGTCGGCGATCGCCCAGACCCAGAACGCCACCAGCACCACGCCGATATCGCCGAAAAGCTGTGAGGAAGGCCAGTTGGCGAACCAGGATGTGAAGAAGAGCTTCGCATCGGGACCATGCTGGATGCAGAATCCGATGGCAGAGGCGTTGAGCCCCACGAAACTGATGATGGCCAGCGCGAGCATGACCCACTCAAGTGTGCGAGTGCGTTGGCGCTGAGGGGTTTTAGGCCCGTTGGTGCGGGCTGTCGAGTGGGTCATCGAATCACTCCACTACCGCGGCGCTCAGCGGGCGATTGTGCGTTGCGACTGCTTTACTGAATTCGAGTGCATCCCAACCAGTTTCGATTGGTGTCAGATCACGGGGATTCACAAATCGTGCTCCGCCGCGTACTTCGCGCTGTAGGTCACGCCCCGTGATCGCGCTGGCCGCCCACCGCCCGCTGAGTAGTGCCGCCTCTGTGCCGGGGCCCCACGAGGTGCTTGAGCCCACGAGGAACAGTCCCTCGATCTCGGTGCGAACACCGGGCCGTAGCGGACCGAACTGCCGTGTGTTGAATTCGATTCCGTAGGCGGAGCCCTCCGAGGATCGGGTGTAGCGCTCCTGGGTCAGCGGTGTGCTGGCCTCGCGGTAGACGATCGAGTCTTCGAAACCGGGGAACACGGTGGCGGCCCGTTTGATGAGGATGTCGGTGAGGTCTTCCTTCATCTGCTGGTACTCGGGGACGCGGCGATATGAAGACTCCGATCCTGGTTCGATATGCCACAGCCGTGGGTTGTACGGCAAGGGCAGCATGATCTCGATCGAGGAGTGCCCGGGCGGCGCATAGCGGGTGCCGTGAGGATCTTTCAGGTTCGAGCAATGGATGTATGCCGGGGCAAGGTCGCCGATCAGGTCCAGCCATTCCTGCGGCGTCAGGCCCGGGGCACTGATGCGGCGCTCCAGCTCGTCGAAGTCGACCAGTGTCGGGAAAACGAACGCGTCCCGGGGTGGCGTCGTCTCGGCGAGATTGAGGCTGGAACCGATGTACACGTTGAAGAACGGCAGGGCCATGCGGTATTTCTCGACGCGCCGCACCGTGCGACTTTTCACGTGTTCGTGCCCGACAAGATCACGGTACGTCTTCTTGATATCGGCATTGGAGACGACGACAGCCGCGGAGAATTGTTGACCGTCCTCAAGGCGTACGCCGGTGACGGCGCCCGACTCGATGATGATTCGGGAAACCGATGCGTTGGTGAGCACCTTGCCGCCCGCCGACCGCACGACATCGGCCAGATGTGCGGAGAGCACTTGGCCTCCGCCCTTCGGGTACCAGGTTCCGCCCTCGATGAACATGGTTTGGAATACCGCGTAAACGGCGAAGGGGAGTCTGCTGGGGGGTGCGTCGACGCTGCCGAACGGCGGGGACAGGACGATCCGCAGGGCCGGGGAGAATCCGAAGAGCCGGAAGACGCGCGACATGGGCAGGCCCAGCAGCGGGGCAGCGATACCCGAGCGCAGTACCCCTGCTGCGGTACGGCCCAGACTGGACAGGCCGCGGTCCCGGTCTAGTCCACGGCCGGCGCGGCGAACGAACGTGACGAACCGCCGGATCTTCCGTTCCTCGTCGGGAAACGCATCGATCAGCCGGGCGAGGTAGTTGTCCCATCCTCGCGGCGTGGTGAATGTGTGCCCCGGCAGCGTGTACGTCTCCACGCCCTTGCGGTCGAGTTCGATAAATTCCACACGGCCTTCGCCGCCCAGACTCTTGAATAACGCAGGAAGTATGCCGTCCGGGCCGCAGTCGCCCATGTGGTGCACGCCCACATCCCATTCCCACTCACGTTTACGCCGGAACACATGGGATGAGCCACCGATAACGTCGTACTGCTCGAGGACCAGCACCTTCTGGCCGATCGCGGCGAGATGCGCGGCCGCAGAGATGCCACCGAGACCAGACCCGATGACGATCGCGTCCCATTTTTCTGCTGCCTTCTGCATTGAGGCTCCTCGGGTGATGGCGTGGCGCTTCTGGTGATCCGCACCGGGAAAACCGATCGGTCTACCGGAAGTAGACCAGTCGATATACCTGGGGTCAAGTACCTCACGCACCGCGGCAACCTGGCGGCCCAATAAGCTGTGCGCATGCAGTCGTGGGCGTCGCCGCCAGTTCCTGAGCTCGACGGTCGTGGTCCGCAGCTGCGGCTGTACGACACCGCCGATCGTCAGGTGCGGCCGGTGACGCCGTCGTCCGGTCCTGGTTCCAGCGCGACCATGTACGTGTGTGGCATCACGCCCTATGACGCCACCCATCTGGGCCACGCCGCAACGTATCTCACGTTCGACCTGATCTATCGGCAATGGCTCGACGCGGGCCTGGATGTGCACTACGTACAAAACGTCACCGATATCGACGACCCGCTCTTCGAACGTGCCGACCGGGATGGCATCGATTGGCGCGAGCTGGGGGACCGGGAAACCGACTTGTTCCGGGGCGACATGACCGCGCTGCGGGTGCTGGCACCACGGGAGTATGTGCGCGCCACCGAGTCGATTGCCTGCATCATCGAACTGGTCGAGAAGATGCTGGCTTCGGGCGCCGCGTACGTCGTGGATGATCCCGAGTATCCGGACGTCTACTTCAGGGTTGATGCCACCGAGCAGTTCGGCTACGAGTCGGGGTACGACATCGAGACCATGTCGCGGCTGTTCGCCGAACGTGGCGGAGATCCAGACCGGCCCGGCAAGGCCAACGAACTCGATGCTCTGCTCTGGCGTGCGGCACGGCCGGGAGAGCCGAGCTGGGAGGCTTCGTTCGGATCGGGCCGACCGGGCTGGCATGTCGAGTGCTCGGCGATCGTGTTGCGTGAGCTCGGTGCCGGTATCGACATCCAGGGCGGCGGTAGCGACCTGATTTTCCCGCACCACGAATACAGTGCCGCGCACGCTGAAGCCGTTACGGCGCAACGCCGTTTCGCACGTCACTATGTGCACGCCGGGATGATCGGCTGGGATGGGCACAAGATGTCCAAGAGCCGGGGGAACCTGGTGAAGGTTTCGGTGTTGACGGCCGACGGCGTGGATCCGGCAGCGATCAGGCTCGGGCTGTTGGCCGGACACTATCGTGCCGACCGGTCCTGGAGTGATGCCGTGCTCTCCGGCGCGCAGGCCCGGTTGGCCCGCTGGCGCCATGCGGTGGCACTGCCCGCCGCGCCGAGCGCCCGCGATGTGGTGTCTCGGGTGCGGCGCTATCTCGCCGATGATCTCGATACGCCAAAAGCGCTTGCCGCACTGGATAACTGGGTGACCGATGCGCTGGCCTACGGCGGGCACGATGCCGCGGCGGGTGCGCACGTACGTCATGCGGTGGATGCCCTACTGGGAGTGCAGCTGTAGCGTCGGGCCATGGGTTCAACGCTGAACAACATTGCCGGCAAGACGGTCATGATCACCGGCGGCGCCGGCGGCATCGGTGTGGAAGTCGCACACAGATTGCACGCCAAGGGTGCCAACCTTGTGCTGACCGATCTGGACGAGACAAAGCTTGCGGCCGTTGCCGACGATCTGGGCCGGGATCGAGTACTGGTGGCGGTCGCCGACGTGTGCGATCTGGCAGCGCTGGAAGGGGCCGTCGCCCAGGCGGTCGAGCGATTCGGCGGCATCGATGTGGTGCTGGCGAACGCGGGCCTGCTGACGTTCGGCTCGGTGCTGCAGGTGGACCCGGCGGCCTTCAAGAAGCTGATCGATGTCAACGTCCTCGGGGTGTTTCACACGGTGCGCGCAGCATTGCCCTCGGTGATCGAGCGCAAGGGCTACGTGCTCGTCGTGTCTTCCCTGGCCGCCTACGCGGCGGCACCGGGGGTCACGGCGTACAACGCCTCCAAGGCCGCCGTCGAACACTTCGCGAACGCGTTGCGTCTGGAGGTGGCGCATCGAGGCGTTGACGTGGGTTCGGCACACATGTCGTGGATCGACACCTCGATGGTGAACGACCAGAAGGCCAACCTGTCGGCGTTCTCGGAGATGCTGACCCGGCTGCCACCGCCATTGAGAACCGTGACGTCCGTCGAAGCGTGCGGTAAGACCTTCGTCAAGGGCATCGAAAAGCGGCGCCGGCGCATCAACTGCCCCGGCTGGGTGGGGGTGACCCGTTGGCTCAAGCCGGTGTTGTCGACACCGCTCGGCGAACTGCCCATGCGGGGCATGATTCCCGAGATCCTGCCCCGCATGGACGCCGAGGTGGCCGCCCTGCAGCGCGCCGCCCGTGGTGACGTCGGAGAGGCCTGACGCGATCGCCTATACCCGCTACGGGTATGGGGTGTAGGTGTACCGTGAAGTGATGGCACCCGGCGGCGAACGCGCAGCGCTGCGCGCGGGCTTCGGCATGGCATCGGTGATGCTGCGGGCCCTGCTGATCATCGCGGTCGTGCTGGTGCCGGTGCTGAAGTGTCCCGCGGCGCGAGACGCCGCCGCTGGAATCACGGGCACGCCGGCCGCATCTGTTCATCTCGCCGAGGTGCCGTATGTGCTCGCCGCTCTGCCCGGCGCCGAGGGCCATCACGACTGTTACCCGCTGCCCGCGGTCATCGCGGCGGTGTCCGGCGTGTTTTCGGGGTGGGCCATCGCACTCCCGGTCGTGGCGTTCGTGGCACTCGCGGTGTATGCGATGTGGCGCCCAACAGCGCACGGTCCGCCGCGAGGGCAGCCCCATTTGTTGTTGAGTGACGGCAGTGATCGTCTCTTGCATTTTTGCGTGATGCGGCGCTGAGCGCTTTCCGCATCCCCGCCGGCGGCCACCGCTAGCGCCCGAAAGCACGCCCATTGCCCCGCGGGCTGTGGCGCGCTGCATTTCGCCAATCATGCATGACTCCAACACTTTTCAGATAAGGACACGATTATCGTGGCTACATCATCTTTGGCTGCGCCGCGCGCAGTCGCCGGTCGCCTCGGCGGATCGGCATTGGCGGCCGGGTTCGCCGCCATCGCATTGGCAGTGCCTGCTTCCGCGGGCCCGACGCAACCGGGGCCGCAGGCGCCGGGTAACGCCCAGGCCCTTGTTGCCGCATTGAAACTCCGTGGAGATCAGGTCATCATCAACCGCAGTGGGCCGCTCAAGCCGCTGTCGCAATGCACCGCAACCTCGATACGGGTCGGCCGGCACATTTACGACCAGGTGCCGCAGCGCAAAGGCCCGGCCAAGCGTCAGCTGGCCTCCCATGTCATGTACGTGACCGTGCAGTGCTAGGGAACATCATGTACCGCAACATTTTTCCTTGTCGGTCCATCCTGGCGGCAGCAATCCTCGTGGCGGGTCTGGCCGTCTCTACATCTGCGGCCGCCTCGGCCGGTCCGGCGTCGCCCGATGCGCTGCAGGTCATCACGCAGTTGCAACGCCAAGGTGACAAGGTCGTCGTCCAGCGCACGGGCGACAAGCCGTTGCAGATGTGCACCGTGACATCGGTGCGCGAAGGAGAGTCCCAGTACTGGTGGACTCAGCCTCGCATCGCCGACCCCAACCGCGCGAAACGTGCCAACGGGGTAGGGACACAGCTGATATACCGCACCGTGTACGTCGACGTTCAATGCTGACCACTTCCCGGATGCTGCGCACTGCGGTGGGCGTCGTTATGGCGGCGGTCCTTGTTGTGCTTGTGTTGCCGTGTGCGGCGATGCACCGCGACGTGAAGGCTGCGGCCACTTCGCTTCACCATGCTGTCGCGGCTGGGTCCTCTCAGCAGCTCACCGATGTCGCGGCCCAGCGGCATGATCACATCGGGCAGGCTCAGGCCTTCCTATGCACCGTCGTCGGCGAGGCCGTTACCGCGATGGCCACGCCCGCCGCGGCGCGACTGCTGTGGTTGGTCGCGGCCGTGATCGTCGTCTGCGTGTTCTCTGTGATCTGTCCACCGGTGACTCGGGGTCCGCCGCCACATACCGAAGCCGCAACAACAGTCAGCGGTCGCACCCTCATCCATCGCCTCTGCGTACTGCGGCGCTGATCCCGGCCGGGCCGGGTTTTCGCATGCGTCTACGCATCCGAGCTCTGGCCTGCAGCCAGCCATCAGTCACCTCCGTGCCTCCTCGGTGCGGCCTTACACATAGAGGTTCTTGTGCCATGAACACCACTTTTTGCGGGCGACTGCCCACATTGACACTGATCGCGGCCGCCTTTGCGGCGGCGTTACTGGCGGCTCCGGTCGCCCAGGCCGGCCCGGGTGCGCTCGGCGACGCCCAACAAGTCATCGATGCTCTCAAGGCTCAGGGCAACAAGGTCATCGTCACCAAGGCGGGCAACAAGCCACTGTCGCAATGTGTGGCCACGCGGGTACGCAAAGATCTCGACGTCTTCGGCAACCCGCGTATTTACCCGAACATCTCGTCGGGGCCCACCAGGCGGGTATGGCTGTACAGCGTGTACCACGTCGATATCCAGTGCTAATCCCTTGACGGATACCCCTGGGGGGTATTTAATCGGGGGTATGAGTTCGCATATGGACCACCCTGACCATCCGTCGTCTCACGCGCCGGCCGCAACATGCGAATCGGACGAGCATGCTGCGCATGGCAGCATGCACGAACATCACGGGCATCACGGGCATCACGGGCATCACGGGCATCACGGGCATCATGGCCAACCCGGGGAGCATGCGGATCACACCGGCCATCAGCATCATGACCATGGCGGCCATGGTGATCATGTCGGGCAGTTCCGCAGGTTGTTCTGGATCATGTTGGGGCTCTCGGTGCCGGTGGTCGCGTTCAACGACATGTTTGCGATGGTCATCGGCTACCAACTGCCCACCACCGGCTGGATCCCGTGGATATCGCCGGTTCTCGGCACCGTCATTTACTTCTGGGGCGGCAAGCCCTTCCTGACCGGGGCGGTCGCCGAGGTGCGCGGACGCAGACCGGGAATGATGCTGTTGATCGGCCTGGCGATCACGGTGGCCTTTGTCGCATCGTGGGGCGCCAGTCTCGGCCTGATCGATCACCAGCTCAATTTCTGGTGGGAGCTGGCGCTTCTGGTGGTGATCATGCTGCTGGGGCACTGGATCGAGATGCGGTCGCTGGCGCAGACTACGTCGGCGCTCGACTCGCTGGCGGCACTGCTGCCCGATAGTGCCGAACGCGTCGAGGGGGACGCGGTGGTGCCCGTCGCGCCGGCCGATCTTCGGGTCGGTGACATCGTTGTCGTGCGTCCGGGTGGCTCGGTGCCCGCCGACGGCCGAATCACCGAGGGCAGTGCCCATCTGGACGAATCGATGGTGACGGGGGAGTCGCATCCGGTGCGCCGTCAGATCGGCGATCAGGTGGTTGCCGGAACCGTGGCCACCGATTCGGGCCTGCGCGTGGAAGTCACCGCGGTCGGTGATGACACCACGCTGGCCGGGATCCAGCGGCTGGTCGCCGATGCGCAGGCCTCCAGCTCGCGCGCGCAACGGATCGCCGATACCGCTGCGGGATGGCTGTTCTGGTTCGCTCTGGGTGCTGCCGCGCTGACTGCCGTGGCTTGGACGATCCTGGGGGAGCCCGACACCGCAGTGGTCCGCGTCATCACGGTGCTGGTGATCGCCTGCCCGCATGCGTTGGGTCTGGCCATTCCTCTGGTCGTCTCCATCGCCACCGAGCGTGCGGCCCGGGGCGGGGTATTGGTGAAAGACCGCCTGGCCCTGGAGCAGATGCGCACCGTGGACGTCGTGCTGTTCGACAAGACCGGAACGCTGACCAAGGGTGCCCCCACCGTGACGGGTGTCGAACCTGCCGGCGGACGCGATGCCGACACCGTGTTGGGGCTGGCGGCCGCGGCCGAGACCGACAGCGAGCATCCACTGGCTCGCGCCATCGTGGAGGCCGCTCGCAGACGGGGACTGCCGATCGTTGCCGCGAGCGGCTTTTCCTCCGAGCCTGCGCTGGGGGTCACCGCGGACGTCGCAGGCGTGCAGGTCGCGGTGGGTGGCCCTGCTTTACTGAAAAGGCATGGTGCGCAAGAGCTACCGATCGCCGACAGATGGCGTACCGAAGGTGCGATCATTCTGCATGTGCTGACCGACGGGCAGGTCGCGGGCGCGCTGCGCTTGGCCGATGACATCCGGCCGGAGTCCCGTGACACCGTCGAGGCGCTACACAGGCTGGGTGTATCGGTGGTCATGATCACCGGTGACGCACATGCCGTGGCCAACACGGTGGCCGCTGAGCTCGGCGTGGATCGGGTGTTCGCCGAGGTGCGGCCGGAGGACAAGGCGGCAGCGGTGGCGCAGTTGCAGTCCGAAGGACACACCGTGGCGATGGTCGGTGACGGTGTCAACGACGCCCCCGCGCTCGCGCAAGCCAATGTGGGTATCGCGATCGGAGCGGGGACCGATGTCGCGATCGCGTCGGCCGGCGTCATCCTGGGCAGCTCCGATCCGCGATCGGTGCTCTCGGTTATCGAGTTGTCGCGTGCCAGCTACCGCAAGATGAAGCAAAACCTTTGGTGGGCGGCTGGATACAACCTGATCTCGGTTCCGTTGGCGGCGGGTGTGCTCGCCCCGATCGGATTCGTGCTGCCGATGAGTGTGGGGGCCATCCTGATGTCGGCATCCACCGTGGTGGTCGCGCTCAACGCACAGTTGCTGCGCCGCTTGGATCTTCGTCCGGAACAATCCGTGCGGCGCATCCTTACCGCACCTGGGCGGTGAGAGCCTCGATGACATGGTCCACGGAGGCGCCGCCGAGTAGATCTTGCACTGGCAGCTCGAAATTGAGCTCAGCCTGTACGCGTCGCCGAAATTCGAGCGCCTGCAACGAATCCAGGCCCATCGCCACCATGGGCATGGCGGTGTCGATGGAGTCGGCACGGTCGGCTCCGATGACCTCAGCGAGTAACTGCACAAGATGTCCGGGTCGGTTCTCGGGAGCCACCGCCGCGGGCCGAGTTGCCTCGGTGGACGCTACAGGCGTGCTGATGTCCACGAGCTCGGAGAGCAGCGGACCGTATCCGAAGACGCCCAGTACTTCACGAGCCTGCGTGAGATCGAACGCCCCGACAAGGGTGTTGCCAGTGTGTAGCCCCATTCCGACCGCGAGAGCATCGGCGGGTCTCATGGGATGGACTCCCGCCGCAGCCAGTTTCGCTATGCCTGTGTCATCGAGATCGAGGTGCGTGGTCCACTGGCCCCACTGCACGGACACGCAATCCAGTCCGGCAGCACGTTGACGGGTCGCGAGCACGTCCAGCATCCGATTGCCCGCCGCATACATCAGCTGGCCCTTGCCGCCGATCGTTGCCACCAGGGATGAGCACAAGACGACGCGGCAGAAATCGGTGCGGGGCAGTGCGTTGAGAACGTTCGTGATCCCTGCGACCTTCGCATGCAGCGCCTGTTGGAACCGCTCGACCGTAATCTCGCTGAAGGGGAGATCCGAATAGTCCACCGCGGCATGGATGATGAGGTCCGCGGGGGCTTCACGTAGGTCCTCGGCCAGCGTGGCGACAGCAGAGGCATCGGTCACATCACACGACAGCACACGGACCGTCGCGCCGGTGCTGCGGCGGATCGCGTCGAGCCGTCCGGTCACGGTGTCAGTCTCGCCGGAACGGCTGATCAGGGTGATCTGTCGGGTACCCAGCCGGGCATAGTGCTCACAGAATTCCTGACCGAGTTTTCCTGTTCCGCCGGTTATCACGACGTGATCGGGTACTGCAGTTGCGGTTTCGTGGTCACCGTCCTGATCGGCATCCAGAATGCGCTTGGCGTACATGCCGTCTGCCCGGAGCGCCAACTCCGATTCTCCGGCAGATTGCAGCGCGGCCAAGATGGTGCTGGCATTATCTGGGTGTGCGATATCGGGCGCGAGGTCCAGGTGTCGAAAGACAGTTCCTGGGTGTTCGGCACCCATGCAACGGAACCCGGCGGCGATCGCGGCGTGCACCGGATGTGGCGATGCGTCTGTGGCGACAACCTCTTCGCCCCCGACCGTGACAATCCAGCAACCGGTGACAGAGTTCGACAGCTCTGGCCACCACGTGCGGTCGCCGAAGAACTGAGCCACCGCGTCGGCCGCCCCGGGATCATCCAGATGTCCCGCAGCGGGCAGCACGATCACCACAGTGTCTGCGTCTCCGGGACCGGATACCTCTGCGTTGCCGATGATGTGGGCTGACGAACCGAAATCCGCTGCGCAGTCCCGGAGTGCCGCGGTGAGTGCCCCGGCCTCACCGGTGGCATCAATGAATCCGTAGGCTCGTGGCGGCATCATCGAGCGCCTGGTCACCTTGGTCCAGGCCTCGCGCAACAGTCGTGGGTGCGAGAGGGAGTCCGCATCGTGTTCCGAGCGACCGGCGTCCGTAGTGGTGGGCTGCTTGGGTACCGACACTCCACCGCCCGCCCCACGGTACGACAACCAGAGCGGAACATCGTTGTTCTGGACATTGGGGAAGTCGCGTAGCGGTAGCGAAACTGGTTCGGATGTCTCGGCGCGCAGCGCATCCCAGTTGTAGTCGAGATCGTGCACGGCGAGGTTCGCAAGGTTGGCGGTGAAGTCGGCCAGATCCGTTGCGGCCCGGGTGGATGTGCCCACCACGCACGCGGCGCGTTCGGAGCCTAGAGTCGAGAGGTTCTCGCGGATCGCCAGCTGTAGCGTGGGGTGCTCGCCCAACTCCACGAAGGTGTCAACCTGGGATCTCACCGCAGTCGCCATGGCACGATCGAAGCGGACAATGTTGCGCAGGTTCCAGAACCAGTACTGCTCCAGCGGGGTATCATTTGTAATCGGCGTACCGAGTGTCGCTCCGATGCAATCGATTTCGGAAGGCTCGAACTCGCTGACGCCGAGGCGCTCGACAAGTGCCCTGCGGATATCCGCGCCGATCGACGCGATCTTGCTGGTATGAGCCGGGTATCGCACCGCGATGGTCCGTGCGAAGACACCGGATTGGGTGAGGTGTTCCACGATCTGGTGGACGGTCTCGTGGTGGCCGGAGACTCCCACCATCGACGGGGAATTGATCACCGAGAGTTCGGCCCAACCTGATTGCCGGGCAAGAAGTTCCTCGCAAGTATCGCGGTCGGCGGCGATCACTGCCATGGTGTAGTCGTCGGCGGGGAACTCGTCGGCGATCTTGGCTCGGGTGCCCACCACGGTTACCGCATCGGCAAGGGACATCACGCCAGAGACGTAGGCCGCGGCGATCTCGCCCTGACTATGTCCGATGGTGGCGTGCGGGGTCACACCCACCGCACGCCACAGCGCGGCTAAGCCGGCCATTTGGGTGAAAAGGGCTGGCTGAACCGTGCTTGCGCTGTCATCTGCGGGGAGATGTTCGTCGAGAAGGTAATTCAGTGGTGAACGGCCGAACTGTGCGTTGAACAATTCCGCGCATCGGTCGACCTCTGTGCGGAAATCGGGGAATCGGTCGTAGAAGAGTTTCCCCATTCCCGGGCGTTGCCCGCCCTGCCCGGGGAACACGAATCCGCGTCGGCGTGAGGACGCGGGCTCGGCATTGCGGACCACGTGGACGTGGTCCGTGCCGGCGACCACGGCGCGCAGAGCAGCTTCCAGTCGGTCGCGG
This sequence comes from Mycobacteroides chelonae, assembly GCF_016767715.1. Lineage (NCBI taxonomy): Bacteria > Bacillati > Actinomycetota > Actinomycetes > Mycobacteriales > Mycobacteriaceae > Mycobacteroides > Mycobacteroides chelonae. The sequence continues at coordinate 2,126,102 of NZ_CP050145.1, forward strand.
TCTTCGGCAACGATCAGCGCACGGTAGCGGCGTGCAATGCGGGTCCGAAAGATCATGCCCGCGATGCGATCCGGGGCGACTTGCGGGTGGTCAAGCACATACGCGAGGAGCGCGGAGGCCTCCCTGCGCAGTACCTCCGGAGTATCCGCAGAGAGCAGAATGGGGACGGCTCCGTTAGGTAGGCGATGGCTAGACATCGTCGCCGTCCTCTCCCTCTGCGGGCATCGCGATGATGGCGTGGGCATTGGCGCCCCCGGCTCCGAAGGACGAGACCGCGCCGCACCGGAGGCCGTTCTTCGGCTCCCAAGGGTGCAGTTTCGTGGCCAGTCGGATCCCGGTCATGGACCAGTCGACCTTGGTGGTGGGGTTGTCCGCGAACAGCGTCGGTGGGATATGTCCATGCTGACCAGACAAGAGCAGCTTGATCAGGCCCATCATGCCGGCAGCGGATTGAGCGTGCCCTGCATTGGATTTCGCCGATCCGAGAAGCGCGTTGGAGCCGCCGGCTCCGTACGTGCTTTGCAGCGCGAGGATCTCGAGCGGATCACCCGCACGGGTGCCGGTTCCGTGTCCTTCGAGCATCCCGATGTCGGCGGGATCGACACCGGAGGCGGCGATGGTCGCGGCCACCAATTTGGCCTGTGCGCGTCCTCGCGGCACCAGAATGGGTTTACCGCCGCCGTTATGGTTGGTGCGGACCGCCATGATACGTCCGTACACCCGATGTCCTAGAGCGCGTGCACGCGATTCACGTTCCAGCACAACCATTCCGACGCACTCGCCCCAGAGGGTGCCATTCGCCTCGTCGGAGTATGAGCGGCAGTGCCCGTCGGGGTCCAGTGCGTGCATCCGTGAGAACTCATAGAAACCCCCGGGTGATCCCATGACACAGACTCCACCCGCGATGGCCCATTCGCATTCGTCGGCTCGAACGGCGGATGCGGCGACGTGCAGCGCGGCAAGCGACGAGGCACATGCGGAGTCGATACACATGGATGGCCCGATAAGTCCAAGTTGGTGCGAGATGCGGCCGGCGGCGCCGAGTTGTCCACGACCTACGACACGCATGCCGCTATGGGCGTTGACTTCGCCGACCGGAGGACCGTATTCATTGGGGGAGATGCCAATGAATACACCGGCCTCTGAGCCGTCGAGTGCGCCGGGGTTGAGGCCGGTGTTTTCTAGAGCTTTCCATGCCGAGCGCATGGCCACCCGCTGCTGCGGGTCCATTGCGACAGCCTCCCGTTGTGTGATGCCATAGAAGGTCGGGTCGAAAGCGCCTGCATCGGTAAGGAATCCACCCGCATCGGACACACGGCCCCAGCCGTCGAGATTGGACAGCGATAACAGTTCGTCGATAGGCCAATCGCGATCACGGGGGAATGGGCTGATGAGCTCGCGGCCGTCGGCCAGTGCGCGCCAGAACGCTGCGGGGGTGTCGATTCCTCCGGGCGCCTCGATGGCCATCCCGGAGATGACAACAGGATCGGCGTCGGTGGTGCTCATCGTTGCGGCGAGATTGTGCGGGCTGCGTTCCCTGCCAGTAGCTCGGCCAGGGCTTCGGTCTGGGAGTTCAGGAAGAAATGCCCGCCATCGAACAACGTCACTTCGAGTTCATCGGTGTGCTTACTCCAACCGTAGAGGTCGGCCATGGTGATCATGGGGTCCTGGTCCCCGCCGATCGAGTGGATACGCGCGGCAACCCTAACTCCGTCGGCACACTCGTATGCGTTGAAGGCCCGGTAGTCGCCCTTCATGACCGGTAGCGCCATCCGCATGACATCGAGACTGCCCATGACCGCGGAATTCGTGCCATCGAGGGCGCCCATATGGGCCAGTACCGCGTCATCGTCGGTCGGCAGGGCAGGCTTGCCGGCGATATTGGCCGGCGCCACCGCCGAGGAGACGGTCAGTTGACGCACGTCCAGTCCGGCGGCCTCCGCCAGCCGGACGAACTCGAAGGAGACGACCGCGCCCATGCTGTGGCCAAAGGTGTGGATCGAAAGGCCGCGGTTGTGCTCGGACGATCGGAACTCGGCGAACGCTCCCGACGCAATATCGTTAAGCGTGGGCAGCGCGGGCTCACCGGCGCGATCTTGTCGCCCGGGATATTGGAATATCACGACATTGAAATTTGCTGAAGCGGCTTTCGAAAGCATGCGATATGCCGAAGCGCCAGCGCCTGCGTGCGGAAAAAGCAGTAGTAATGGCGCATCGGGTGACTCTGGCTTGTGGAACTGCCTGATCCATCCGAGTTTGCGATCCACGTCGAGCTTCCTTCCAACTTGCAGATAGTTAGATTAGCCTAACGTAACCCGGTGTTGGGTACGCAGCTCGCGTTCGGAGCGTGGTGATTGACAGCACCCATGGGCCGTCACTCGGTGCTGCCGACAGACATTAAGGTAAGGCTAGGCATAGTTCCCAGATTGAGGTGGTTCGTTTCATGCGCGCGGAGTCGTTCGGATTCCAGGCTTTCGTCCCTGGTGGTAACGCCCGATGAGCGGCGAGCAGCTGTCCGCACTGGACCGCCGACGGGAGCTGCTGCGTAAACGGCTCGCCGAAAGCGGTATTGCGGCGCAAGCCGCCACCGATGCGGCACCGCGGGTCCAGGCGGGCGAGCGGCGCGAACTCGCGCCAGGGCAGCGGCGCATGTGGTTCCTGCAGGTCAAGGATGAGGCTGACACGACGCTGAATGTCGGTGTTGCGCATCGGATGCGCGGTTCTCTCGATGAGACTAGGTTGCGCGGCGCCTTCGCGGCGATCATCCGGCGCCACGACATTTTGCGCACTACGTATGGTGTTGACGCCGCCGGAGAGCCGTATCAGGTCTTCACCGAAGATGTCGAACTTCCCTGGACCACTATAGATTTAGGGAATCTTGAGGACAGTGCTCGGGAGCGGGAATTTCGGGCGCTGGCCGAGCGTGAGCTTGGCCGCCCGTTCGACCTGACCGTCGACCCGCCGCTACGGATCACGCTACTCCGCATGGATGCACAGGAGTTCGTGCTGCTGTTGGTGGTGCACCACATCGGCTTCGACGACAATTCCTGGGAGGTGTTCTTCACCGAGCTGAGCGACTACTACAACTCCCGCCCAGTTGAGGGCGATGCCCCTCAATTCATGGTGGTGGGTGCGGTCGAGTCCCAGACGTCGGATGTCGGCATCGACTACTGGCGTCAGTCGCTGACGCCCCTTCCGGATTCCCTGGACCTTCCGGGCTCCTCGTCGTCAAACCCGACCTCCCGAAGGGCGCGGCGGCGAGCAATCCCGTTGTCTTCCGACACCGCCGGGCGGATGGAGGAGTTCGCCCGCGCCCACTCGGCGACGCCGTTCATGGTCCTGTTGGCGGCCTTCGGAACGCTTGTTCATCGGTACACCGGGGCAACTGACTTCTTGGTCGCCATTCCCGTAGTGGAGCGCAAGGCCAACGCGGAAAAGGCAATTGGCTATTTTGGCAACACTGTGCTGCTGCGGGCTGCCGTGGATCCGAGTATGGGTTTCGCCGCGTACGTAGCCGCAGTGCGTGAGGCGTGCCTGGGAGCGTTTGGCCACCAGAGCATTGGGATCGACGAGGTGGTGCGCGAGGTCAATCCGAGTCGTTCCACCGGCCGTGACGGGCTGGATGATCTGGTGCGGCTCGGTTTCAGTATGCGTAAGGATCCCAACGGATACCGATTGGCCGGCGTGGAGACCAGCAGAATTGATCTCGACGGAGGTGCCGCGCAAGTGCCGCTCGCACTGGCGATCGCGGCGGATTCGTCGGGCACCATGGTGGAGATCGAGTATCAGACTGATGCGCTGCCGCAGTGGCTTGTGGATCAGCTCCTCGCACACTATCGGCGGCTGCTTGAGGATGGTCTAGCCCGCCCCGGGGAGCCACTCGCACGGCTGGATCCCTTTGGCGACGAAGAGCGTTCGGTGGTGCTGGCGCAGTCACGCGGAGCGCTGTCCGATGTCCCGCGCACGACGCTCGTGAACGTTCTTCAAGAAGCGGCTCGGACAACACCGGATGCCTTAGCTGTGGTGTCTGATGAGTTGGAACTCACCTACGAGGCACTGCATCGTCGCGCGAATCGCGTCGCGCGATGGCTTATCGGCCAAGGGGTTGGTACGGAGGATGTGATTGCCCTCCAGATGTCGACGTCGGTCGAGTTCATCGTCGCGATGTTCGCGGTCCTCAAGTCGGGCGCGGCCTACATGCCCATCGATCCCGCGCTTCCCGAGGATCGGATCGAGTACCTGACCGCCGATGCGAATCCCCGGATTGTATGGGGTAAAAGCGAGTTTCGGGTCGCAGAGGAAAGGGCCGCCAATCTCTCCGACACCGAAGTCGCCGACACGGACCGGCTGCGCCCGTTGCTGCCCGAGAGCCTGGCCTATGTGATCTACACGTCCGGGTCCACCGGACGGCCCAAGGGGGTTGCCGTCGCACATGAGGCGATCGCTGAGCATGTGGTGTCCTTCATGGTCGACTGGAGTATGACTGCTGAGGATCGGATGCTGCAGTCGACCTCGGTCAGTTTCGATGCCTCGTTGGCCGACATCCTGTGCCCCTTGTCCTTGGGAGCGCAGCTTGTCCTTCCCAAACCGAATCCATTCTCCGACATCGGGTATGTGATCGACCTGGTCCGTCGTCGAGGCGTGACGGTGCTACACATGGTGCCGTCCCTGCTCAATTCGGTGATGTTGTTGCCGGAGGCTCGTGAGCTGCGCGGGCTGAGGCACATTCCGGTTGGTGGTGAAGCGCTTCCGGGTGAGGTGGCGGACAAGTTCGCCGTCATGTTCGACGCTGAGCTGAGGAATCATTACGGGCCTACCGAGGCAGTGGTGTGTTCGACATACATGCCTGTTGATGGTCCCCAAGGCAATTCGATCGTGCCGATAGGCCATCCCAATCGCAATGTGTACGCATACGTGTTGGATGAGGCGCTCCAGCTGGTGCCCGCAGGCGTTGTCGGTGAGTTGTATCTCGGAGGTGTGCAGCTGGCACGGGGTTATCGTGGCAGGCCCGTGCTCACTGCGGAAAGGTTCGTGGCCGACCCGTTCAGTTCCGGGGGTCGGCTGTACCGCACCGGTGACCTGGTGCGGCGCAACGTATCTGGTGAGCTTGAGTTCGTGGGCCGCGCTGACGAGCAAGTCAAGGTGCGGGGATTCCGCATTGAGCTCGGCGAGGTGGAGGGTGTCATCGGCGCTGATCCGCGGGTCGGTCGCTGTGTGGTGACGGTGGTGGAGGATGCGCAGGTGGGGCCGATGCTGGCCGCCTATGTCGTGCCCGCGTCCGATGGTCCCGCCGGGGAAATCGACCTGGAGGAATTGCGCGCCCGGGCTCAGGAAACGTTGCCGGCTTACATGGTGCCGAGCGCATTCGCAGTCATTCCCGAGATTCCCCTGACCACCAGCGGCAAGCTTGATAAGCGGGCGCTACCCGCCCCAGAAACGATGGCGGAGAGGGTGTTTCTGGCTCCTGCCACCCCTACTGAACGCCGGATGTGTGCGATCTTCTCGCATCTGTTCGGGCGGGAGCAGATCAGCGCCGATGACTCCTTCTTCGAGCTGGGCGGTCACTCGCTGTTGGCTGCGCGCCTCGTCGCGCAGATCCGTGCTCAGTTCGGCATCGACCTGACCGTGCGCACGGTCTTCGACAGCCCTACTCCGGCGGGGCTCGCTGGCGAGCTCGTTACGTACTTCCGCGAGGAGTTCGAGATCGAGCTCGACGAGCTGGATCTCGATGACTCTGACGAGATGGAGGTCGCTCCCCAGGACGGTCGTCCGGATCTCGTCCAAGCTGTCCGCCCGGAACGTCTCCCGCTGTCCTCGTCCCAGCTGTCGATGTGGTTCGAGTGTCAGATGGAGGGTGTTACCGATATCGGCAACATGTGGCTGGCATTGCGCTTCGACGGTCCCTTGCAGACACCGGCCCTGATCGCCGCCCTCAACGACGTGGTTGCCCGGCACGAGATGCTACGCACCAATTTTGCGATTCATGAGGGTGGGCCGTATCAGATCGTGCATCCGTCGCGAGAGCTGTCGGTTCCGATCCTCCGGACGGATCCGGACAACCTTACGGACACCCTGGACGAGCTGCGACACCATATTTTCGGGCTGGAATCCGAGCCGCTGTTTCGTCCTTCGATTGTGGAGCTGAGTGCCGAGCAGCACGTGCTTGCCCTGGCGGTGCATCACCTGGTGGTGGACCATGTCTCATTCACCGTGATCGTCGATGATCTTGTGGCCGCATACCGTGCCCGAGCGGCGGGCCAGGCACCACAGTGGGATCCCCAACCGGTGCAATACGCGGACTATGTCCTGTGGCAGCGCGATGCGTTCGGTGCCGAGAGCGAGTTCGGTCAGGCCGAGGTCACTTACTGGCGCGAGCTGCTGGCTGGGATACCCGTCGAGATCGCGGTGGCACATGATCGTGCGCGGCCGCAGATTCTCGGAAAACGTGGTGAGGTTGAAAAGTTCACCGTCGCGCCCGAGCGTAGGCAGGCACTGACTCGGATGGCCGAGCTGCATGGTGTCACCGAGTTCATGGTCTACCAGGCGGCATTGGCCGCCACCCTGCATCGCCTCGGTGGTGGTACGGACATCGTGATCGGTAGCCCGGTTGCGGCCCGGGTGCACCCCGATGTCGCGAATCTTGTGGGCTTGTTCGCCAATATGGTGGCGCTGCGAAACGATTTGTCCGAGGACCCGACACTGGGCGAGGTATTGCAGCGAAGCCGTGATGCCACCCTCAACGCGCATGCACACCAGGAACTGCCCATCGAGAAACTGGTAGAGGCCATCAATCCACCGCGTTCCCTGTCTTGGAATCCCTTGTTCCAGACCATGGTGAATTTCCGTGGTGCGGATTGGGGTACGGAGGCGCGAGATCTGACAGGTTCTGGCGAGACCTCATTGGTACCACTGCCCATGGAGGTGGACGTCTCCTATCTGGATCTGAACTTCGCGCTGAACGTCACCCCGTCGGGCGGGCTCGACGTTTCGGTGGTGGCCAACGCAGATCTGTACGACCCCGAGACGACGAGACTGATCGCGCGGGCGCTGGACGCGGCGTTCGATGCGTTCGCCACGGATCAGGACGTACGTGTTTCTGAGGTTGTGCTGCTGCCTGCCGATGTGCTGGAACGACTGCTAGCGGCGCCTGCCGCCGCGCACGAACGTGCCGCGGCACCGGTGAGTGAGGGGTCCGAGGAGACCAAACTCGCGCTTATCGGCATCCTGGAAGAGCTGCTGGAGATTAGTGATATCGACCCGGAGGACAACTTCTTCGCCCTTGGTGGAGACAGTGTCATCTCCATCCAATGGTCGACGCGTGCCGCTGAACGTGGGTTGGCGATGACTCCGCAAATGGTGTTCGAATGTGCGACCATCTCTCAACTCGCGGGTGCCGTCGACGCTGCTGACAATGTTGCGGCAGAAACGAATTCGAATTCCGAAACCGAAGTGGAGCACAGTGCTCCGATGAGTGCCTCTGGTCTGAGCGCCGAAGCGCTCGCTGAGCTCACCGCATCCTGGCAGGCGCAGTCGTGACCGGTACCGACCAGCAACCGCAGATCGAGGATGTGCTGGCGCTAAGTCCCTTGCAGGAGGGCTTCTTTGCGCTTTCCCAGCTGGCCGATGAGAGCGTCGACCTGTACAGCATGCAGTTCGTTGCAGATATCGAGGGAGAGCTCGACGTCGATCTGCTGCACCGCAGCGCGCAGGCGCTCCTGACACGGCATCCCAATCTGCGCGCCGCATTCTGGGATCGCGGGTTGCCCAAGCCTGTGCAGATCGTGCCTTCGCACGCGGACATCCCGTGGGAGGAGCGTGAGGCACGGACAACGGATTTCGACGACATCGCGTTGGCGGAACGCCGCCGTCCGTTTGATCTGGGCAAGGGTCCGGCGATACGAATCCTGCTTCTCACGGTGCCCGGTGGCGTACATCGCCGGATGATCGTCACCACCCATCACATACTCATGGATGGTTGGGCGATCGCCATCTTCTTCTCCGAGCTGCTCGCTGCGTATCAGGCGGCCGGATCTGTCGACGGATTGCCGACGGTTCGCCCGTACCGTGATTACATCGCGTGGCTCAACGCGCAGGACACCACCGCTGCGACCGAGCGGTGGACGCGCTATCTCGGAACCGTGTCCGGACCACTCATGCTGGCCGATGGTGTTGTCGCCGCACATGAGAGTGTGCCTGAGAAATCGCAATTCCTTTTGACCCCAGCGGAAACCGCGCGTCTTCGTCAGTGGTCGGCCGCTAACGGGCTCACCCTGAACACCGTGACGGCCTTCGCCTGGGCCCTGGTGCTCGGCAGGCTGACGGATCGCACCGATGTGGTGTTCGGCACCATCGTGTCTGGGCGGCCCAAGGAACTTCCCGATGTCGAACGGATGGTCGGGCTTTTCATCAACTCGGTGCCGATGGTGCACCACATCGACTACTCGATGTCGGTCATCGAACAGTGTGCGCAGTTGCAGCGCGAAGCGGCGGCGATGCGTGATATCGGATATCTGAGCCTTTCTGCGCTGCAACGGTCCGAGGGTAGTGCCGCGTTGTTCGACACCCTGTTCGTCTTCGAGAACGCCCCGATCGGCGACGCGGTGCAAGAGGTCGAGATGGCCGACGGTGCCCGCTTCCGCCCGGTGGAGATGGAAAGTTTGGCGCACTATCCGCTAACGGTGGTTTCGCATATGCTTGGCGAATCGCTGTTGGTGATGATCGAGGCGATTCCCGAAGCGCTGCAGTACTTTTCGGGAGCGAGTGTCGGCGAGCGGCTGGTTTCTGTGTTACGTCAATTGCCGGATATCGGCGATGCGACCCCAGGAGCCATTGATGTCCTGACCTCGGGCGAGCGGGTGGAGATTGCCGTCACGGCATCCGCGGCAGATGCGTCAGTGGATTCGGTGTGGAAGCTCTTCGAGCGGCAGGTGATGAGTCAGCCCGATGCCGTCGCCCTGACGACGGGGGCCAAAGAAAGCTACACCTACGCACAGTTGCATGCCGCCGCGTGCAGGTTGGCGAATGAACTCGTCGAACATGGCGTGGGGTCTGAAATGACGGTGGCGCTGGCACTTCCGCGCTCCGTCGAGTCGATTATTGCCATCCTTGGGGTACTGGCCGCCGGTGCGGCATACGTTCCCATCGACATGGGACTACCTGCGGCACGTATCGAATCGATTCTGCGCCAATCTGATCCGAAACTTGTCATCACCATTACCGAGCACGGCGACCTCGTAGGGGCGCAGCACCGGACGGTAGTGCTTGGCGATCCTGCGACCGCGGAGCGGATCTCACATCAGCCTGCGGAGGCTCCTGCTATCTCCAGGCACCCTGACCAGAGCGCCTATCTCATCTTTACCTCCGGATCCACGGGTGAGCCCAAGGGCGTCATCGGCACACACGGTGCGCTGATGAATTACGCTGCCGACCATCGTGATCGGGTCTACCGGCCGGCCACCGCCCGATTGGGGCGCAAGCTTCGGATCGCCCACGCCTGGTCACTGAGCTTCGATGCCTCATGGCAGCCGATGATCGGTCTATTGGACGGGCACTCCGTGCACCTGTTCGATGCCGAGGCCATGCGGGACGCGCACCGACTGGTGCAGGGCATAGTCGAGCACGGCATCGACATGATCGATACCACGCCGTCGATGCTGGCGCAGTTGTCCGCCGCCGGGCTCCTGGATCGGGAGCTTCCCGTGCTGGCGCTGGGTGGCGAGGCCATTGAGGCCGCCTTGTGGAACCGTCTGAGCGCGTTGACCGAGACCGCCGTCTACAACTGCTATGGCCCAACGGAAACCACAGTCGAAGCTGTTGTCGCAGGGGTGAAGGACTATCCGGCGCCCACCATCGGTACGCCGAATCAGGGGATGGCCGGCTATGTGCTGGATTCACGGCTGAGGCCGGTGCCGGATGGAGCCGTGGGCGAGCTGTACCTTGCCGGGGCCCAGCTGGCTCGCGGCTATGCGGGAAAACCGGCGGTGACGGCTAGTGCCTTTGTTGCCGACCCCCAGCGACCTGGGCAACGCATGTACCGGACGGGTGATCTGGTGCGCCGCTTACCTCATGGCGGTTTCGCATATCTGGGCCGGGCCGATTCCCAGGTGAAGATCCGCGGTTACCGGGTCGAGGTCGGCGAGATTGAATCGGCGCTGCGTCTGCAGCCGGGTGTGCAGACCGCCGCAGTGGCAGTGGTGCGCCGCGCCGGCGGCGCGAGCCTCGTGGGATTCATTGTGCCCCAACAGGAACTGGCCCAATTCGATACCACTCGGACTGCGATGAGGCTCGCCGATCGACTGCCGTCGTACATGATGCCATCGCGTTTGGTCGTGCTTGAGCGGCTGCCCGTCACTGTGAATGGCAAATTGGACGGTGACGTGCTTGAGCGGCTTGCGCTGGATGCACTGTCGGGAGGCGGCTCCGGGGGCGACGGGGCACAACCTGCCACCACCACCGAATGCGCGCTGTGTGACTGCTGTGCCGAACTGTTTGACGGAACGGCGCCGGGTATCGATGAAGACTTCTTCTCGCTCGGGGTTGACAGCATCGTGGCGATCTCGTTGGTCAACAAGGCGCGTAAGCGCGACCTGATGATTACCCCGCGGATGGTGTTGGCCGCGCCAACAATTCGACAGCTTGCGGCCCTCATTGACGAACGAGCCGATCGGTCCAACCGTTCTGAAGGCATTGATTCGCTTGCGGGAGAACCCGATTATGGCGAAGTTCCGCCGTTGCCGGTGGTGTCCTGGATGTACGAGAGTGAAACATACCGTCGGCTCTCGCTGTCAGTGCTTGTCCGGCTGCCCGAGGGCATCGACAGTCGGCGGATAGAGCAGATGCTCCAACTGCTTCTTGATGGATTCGCCATGTTGCGGTCGACCCTGGTGGACACCCCCGACGGCCCGCGCGTGGTCACCCGTGAAGCCGGGACGGTGCGTGCCGAGAGCGTGCTCAGCCGCGTGGAACTGCCCGTAGGCGAAGCTGCTCACGCCGCGATCACCGCGGCCGCGCGGGACGCTTTCGATGCGCTGGATCCGCGGTCGGGTGCCATGGTTCGGGCAACCTGGCTCGCGGATGCCGAATCGGGTGACGCCTTGCTGTTGACCGTCCATCATCTGGCGATGGACGTCGTGTCCTGGCACATTGTGTTGGGTTACCTCGCCGACGCGTGGCATGCGGTGGCATCCGGTGGTGTGCCCAAGGCGCCCATGGAATTCACCTCGTATCGTCGGTGGAGTCAGCTGATGCAGCAGCGGGCGCCCAGCGAGGACGTCTCACGGCAACGTGACTACTGGATCACACAAATATCCGGTGCGGATCCGGAACTCGGATCACGGCATGCAGATCCAGCGCGCGACACCTGGGGGACCCTGCAAACCACTTCAGTACCGACACCTGTGGACACCACCGCGCGCCTGTTGGCCTCGCTGAACAAGCCCGAAGGTGTCTATGGATTTCTCTTGGCGGCGCTGGCGGTCACGGTGGCAAGTTGGCGCGCACAGCGTGGGCAGGACTCGGCCGCAGGCACTTTGGTGTCGTTGGAGGGGCACGGCAGGGCCGACTCCGAGTTGGACACCGACACCAGCGGCACCGTGGGCTGGTTCACTACCATCTACCCGGTTCGTGTCGGCGCGGGCGAGTCGGCGATAGACATCGACCGGGCGGAGAACGACCGCGAGGCGGCCGGGCGGCTCTTGGCGGCGGTTGACGCGCGTCTCGGCGAGATCCCGAATCAGGGACTGGACTATGGCTTGCTCCGCTATGCGGAGCGCAATGCTGAGCTGGTCGCGGCACGGGATCCGCAGATCCAGTTCAATTACGTGGGCCGGATGGATATCAGCGGGATCGATGACCAGCCGTGGTCCCTCATCACGGATGGGCGAAGCCTCGCTGTGCCTCCGGACTCCGAACCGGATCTACCCCTGCGATTCGGCATCAACATCGGCGCTGCGGTGATGACGACCGCCGAGGGGCCTCAGTTGGTCACCAACTGGCAGTGGAGCTCAAACCTTTTCACCTCGGAAGATGCCGACCAGCTGGCGCGGCTGTGGCAACGAAGCGTTGCCGCACTGGCTCAGGCACTCGACGGATAGCGACAGGAAGACAGCACGGATGGAATCAATCAGCAGGGACGAGATCAAGGCGACCGTCGCAGACCTCATCGGGATTGCTCCCCAAGAGATCTCGGACGTTGATGACCTCATCACGCTCGGGCTGGACTCGATTCGCATGATGACTCTGGCCGGTGGATGGCGTAAGCGCGGCAGCCGCATCACCTTTGCGCAGCTCGCTGCCGAGCCGTCGGTCCAGTCCTGGCATGCGCTGTTGGGAGAGGGTGTGGCACCGGTCGCGGAGGTTGGCGACGGCGTCACGCCCATCGACACCCCGGACACCCCGGAGGACGCGGTGGAGGATGAGCCCTTCCCGTTGGCCACCATGCAGCACGCCTACTGGATTGGCCGTTCGGAGGATCAGGAGCTCGGTGGTGTGGCCGCGCACCTGTACGTCGAATTCGACGGTGGAGCAATCGATCCCGAGCGGCTTCGGCGGGCAGTTGAGCAGCTCGTCGCGGCACATCCGATGTTGCGCACCAGGTTTTTGCCCGACGGCACCCAGCAGACTCTGACCGCCCCCGAGCGTGATGTCTTCAGCGTGGTGGACCTGCGCGGACGTGCGGATGATGCGATCGAGGCGGCATTGGCCGAGCTCCGTGAACGCAAGACGCATCAGCGTTTGGCGATCGAGGACGGCCAGGTGCTCGATGTCACCCTGACCCTGCGCGACGAGGAGAACAGCCGGCTACACCTGGATGTGGACATGCTGGCCGGTGATGCGATGAGCTACCGGGTGCTGGTTTCCGATCTGGCCGCGCTGTATCACGGTGCGGCACAACCGGAGTTGGGGTACACCTATCGGCGGTATCGCACCGAGCAGCGCGGCGACGAGTCGGCGCGCGAGCGTGACCGTCAATGGTGGAGCGAGCGGCTGGACGAGCTGCCGGGTGCGCCGGAGCTGCCCACCGTGCCGGTGAGTGAACGGGCCGAACCGCACCGCACCGTGCGCTATGACTACTGGCTTGAACCGCACGCCAAGCAGCAGCTGCTGGCGGCCGCACATCAGCGCGGCATCACCCCCGCGATGGCGATGGCCGCGGTGTTCGCCGAAACCGTCGGAGGGTGGTCGGCGCAAAGCCGGTTCCTGCTGAATGTCCCGCTGTTCCATCGCGAATCGGTGCACCCCGATATCGACAGGGTGATCGGCGATTTCACCTCCTCGATCATGCTCGACGTCGATCTCACCGACCAGATGTCGGTGGCCGACCGCGCTCGCGCGTTGCAGCGCAATATGTACGAGAGCGGAGCGCATTCGGCGTACCCGGGGCTCAATGTGCTCCGGGACCTGGGCAGGCATCGCGGTGAGCCGGTGTTGGCACCCGTGGTGTACACCAGCGCGCTGAATCTGGGAGAGCTGTTCGCCAAGTCGGTCATGGACACCTTTGGCGAACCGGTCTGGATCATTTCCCAGGGACCGCAGGTCCTGCTGGATGCGCAGGTCACCGAGGTACGTGGCGGACTGCTGCTCAACTGGGATGTGCGTGAGTCGGCCTTCCCGGCCGGCATGGTCGACACCATGTTCGCGCGTTACACCGATGCGGTGGCCGCGCTCTGCACCGGTGATGACGGCTGGAATGCCGATGCGGCCGTGCGGCTTCCGGCCTCGCAGGCCGAGGTCAGACGCGCCGTCAATGCGACCGACGGCCCGGTGAGCGGCCGATGCCTGCACGAAGGATTCTTCGATTTCGCGAAGACCCAACCCGGCGCATCCGCGGTGGTGTGGGGCTTCGGCGACGAGGACGGGGTCTGGACCTACGGCGACCTGGCCGCGCAGGCCCTGGCAGTGGCCGGCGCGCTGCAGGCTCGTGGCGTTCGGCCCGGCGACGCGGTGGCGGTGCAGTTGCCCAAGGGGCGCGATCAGATTCTCGCCGTGCTCGGTGTACTTGCCGCCGGGGCGACGTACATCCCGATCGGATTCGACCAGCCCGCCCGCCGCCGTGCCAGCATCCTCGAGACCGGTGGTGTCGCGATGGCGATAACCGTTCCGGGCGCTGATATTCCGGTGCCGTCGCTGTCCATTGATGAGGCCCGGAATCACGGTGAGCCGCTGGCCGCCCCGGTCATTCCCGCGACTGATGCGATCGCATATGTCATCTTCACCTCGGGCTCGACCGGCACTCCCAAGGGTGTGGACGTACCGCACCGCGGGGCGATGAACACCATCGATGCCGTCAACGAGTGGTTCGACGTCGGCCCCACCGATAGGGTGCTGGCGCTCTCGGCGCTGGAGTTCGATGCTTCCGTGTACGACATCTTCGGCATGTTCTCGGTCGGCGGATCATTGGTGGCGGTCGACGTCGCACAGCGCGCCGAGGCCACCACGTGGGTGGACCTGTTGCGGCGCCACAAGGTTTCGATTCTCAACTGTGTGCCGAGCATGCTGGACATGATCTTGGAGATCGGCGGTAACGGCCTGGGTGACTCGCTGCGGGCTGTCACATTGGGCGGTGACTGGGTGGGCGCTGACCTGGCGACGCGTCTGGCTCAACAGGTGCCGGGCTGCAGGTTCTCCGGCTTGGGCGGAGCCACCGAGACGTCCATCCACAACACCATCTGCGAAGTGGTGGGAGACCCGCCCGCGCACTGGGCGACAGTGCCTTTCGGTGTTCCGCTGCGTAACGTCCGGTGCCGGGTGGTCTCACCCGCGGGTCGTGATTGCCCGGACTGGGTCCCCGGCGAGTTCTGGGTGGGCGGCGCCAATGTCGCGGCCGGATACCGCAAGGACCCCGAACGCACCGCGGAACGATTCGTCGAGTACGACGGACTGCGCTGGTATCGGACGGGCGACATGGCCAGGTACTGGCCGGACGGAACCATCGAGTTTCTGGGCCGTGCGGACCATCAGGTGCAGATCCGCGGATATCGCGTGGAGCTGGGCGAGGTGGAGAGCGCCTTGCGCATGGTCCCCGGCGTCCGTCATGCCGTTGCGGCCATCGTCGGCGGCGATGCGCCGATCCTTGTTGCCGCGGTGTCGGGTACCCCGGACCGGTCGGCGGATTACGCGACGCTGCTCGCTGACCTGGTCCCCAGCTACATGGTTCCGGCCCGTGTCGAGCTCCTCGATCAGATGCCGTTGACGCCGAACGGGAAGATCGATCGGGGAGCGGTGACCGCCCTGCTCGACGAGGCGGCCACGACCGCCACCGACTCGGCTCCCCGGGATGATCTCGACACAGCCCTCGCCGACCTGATGGCAGGTGTACTGGGCCTGGAATCCATTGGGGTATACGACGACTTCTTCGCTCAGGGCGGCGACTCGGTGCTCGCCACGACAGTCATTGCGCGCGTGCGTGACTGGCTGTCGGTCGAGCACGCGCTCGTCGGAGACCTCTTTGCCACCCGTACCGTCGCCGGACTCGCCGACAGGCTCAAGCAGCGCGAGATCGAACTGGGCACGCCTGACCGTCTGGCCGTAGTCGCCGGGCACTACCTGGAGATCGCGGCGATGACCGATGAGGAGATCCTGGCCGGCACCACCTGACCGGTCAGGAGGCCGCAGGGGTACCGAGCACCATGCTGCCCACACTGCACTCCTGCAGCTCCGGAACGGCTGCGGCAGCGGTGAATGCCGCGGTATCGCCGAAGCCCTGGGCGCATGCACCCAGGCCCATGGCCGTGGCGGCCAGATAGATGGTCTGCATGAGAACACCGACGTGCTTGAGGATGGCCGAGTAGGCGACCTGTTCGTAGGTCCACATCACTCGGCCGGCACGCGCGCCCATCACCAGTAGCACCTGTGGTTCGGCGCCGCCCTCAAGGGTTGCGGAGGTCGATTTCAGCAGCTGCTTGACCGCGGTGGAGCAGGCGTCGGCCACTGGTCGCAGAACGTGCTCGAAGGAGTCGTAGTGGTACATGCCGGGTGCCAGTCCGGCGACGTTGCGTACCACCGGGTACAGCTCCAGTTCGTACACGCTGCCCCCCGAGGGATAGGGGCGCGACAGCAGTTCTTCGCCTTCGCTTTCCGAGCGGGCGCCACGGGTACGGGCCGTGCGATACAGGAGCTCGGAAAGCTGTTCGAGGGTAATGGGGTTGGCGTCATCGAAGGCCCGCACCGAGATCCGGTCTTCGATGACGGCGGTGAGGGTGGGGTCTTGGGTGCGGAGGGTCGCCAGATCCGGGGCGGGCAGCGCGACCGGGCTTCCCGGATAGTTGGGTTTGCGGGCTGCAGGCTGCGGGAACTTGCCCTTCGCCCATTTCGTGGGACCGAAGTGGTCCCAGGTGATGGTGCGTTCTCCCAGGGTGCTGCGTCGGTGGAACCACAGGTCCGCTGCGCTCCAACTGATCGAGGTGAACTCGTGGTTCTCCTCGTCACGGTTGGAGACGAGGAATCCGCCCCAACGCAAATCCGCCAGGAACCGCGCGATGAGGTCCTCGCCCAGGCCGGCGGGAGCGCCCGCGGGGCCGTCGAGCAAGGGAAGCAGACGCAGATCGTGGATGCGGATATCACACCAACCGCGCGGGTTCTCGAGTACGTATCCGCGTGAATCACGATGCAGCACGGAGAATTTCGACAGATGAACGCCCGATGGTGTGGCATCTTCGGGTTGCGGGCCCGGGACCCCGAAACACTGGATGGCATAGAGGTCATGCGTGTCGTCACGGACCGTCAGCGAAAGCCATCCACCTTCGAGTAGCCGCCCGATGAGTGCCTCGATGGCGTCGCTATCGGAATCGGTTACCAGTTCCGATAGCGTCGCCTGCCCGCTGTTGAGAGTCTTCAGCACGCGCCGCTGTTGCTGCGACAGCCCGGTGAGTTTTTCGTTGCGCGGCGGGTTCAGGAGTATCCCGCCCGCAGCTGTGACGAGGCACGTTGCGCCGTCACGTAAGGCGAACCGGGTCCCAGCAGGGTAGGTGAGAGCGGACAACGGAAGCCTTCCGGGAACGTATGCCGACGCCGAATGCGTATGCGTTTCACCGATCATAAGGAACCCCGGTAAGGTATCCCTAACTCGGGTTCCCTTTGCTGGACGGGTGGATAGCTGCCGGGGTCGTGGGCTCGCGAGTTACTTGCATTGCGCATTTCACATGCGACTGACGGACAAGCATGCTCAGCCATCCGGCCGATGGTGCTAGATGAAGCCGAAAGTGCCCAGTACGCTGAGCATCCAGCGAATGTCCGAACGATGAGGAGTGCTCGATGAATTTCGGCGATTTCCAGCTCCAGTTCTATGCCGCGGGTGCACTCGGAAAGGTGTCAACCCTTCCCTTCACCTTTGCCGAACTGGAGAGCCGCGCGGAGCAGACGTTAGGCGAGGGAATCTTCGGCTACGTGCGTGGTGGCGCCGGTGATGAGCACACCCAAGACGCCAATGCCACCGCGTTCCGCCGGTACGGGCTGGTGCCCCGGATGCTGCGAGATCGCACGGCCAGAGACATGTCGACCTCGTTTCTGGGGCGCGAACTCGCCAGTCCACTGTTCATCTGCCCGGTAGGTGTGCTGGGTGCGGTCCGCGACCGCGGAGATCTGCTCACGGCGGCAGCGGCCCGGGACCTCGATGTGCCCGCCATGTACTCGACGCTTTCGTCGGCCACCCTGGAAGAGGTCGCGGCCGAGCGCGGCGATTCATACGGAATCTTCCAGCTGTACCCGTCATCGGATGCCGAGCTGACCGACAACTTCGTCCGGCGTGCTGAGGCGGCGGGGTACGACGCTCTGGCGGTGACCCTGGATACCGGCACGCTGGGATGGCGTCCCCGTGATCTCAAACACGGTTATCTGCCGATGCTGCACGGACATTGCCTGGCCAACTACACCTCCGATCCCCGATTTCTCGAGATCGCGGGCGCGCGTTCCGCAGGGGAACTGACGCCGATGCACGCGGGTCTGGTGTGGGCGTCGCTGTTCAGCCATCCCGGGCTCACCTGGGCGGATATTGATCACTATCGAGAACTGACCAAACTGCCGATCATCCTGAAGGGCATCTGCGACGTCGACGACGTTCGGCAGGCGGTAGATCGCGGCATCGATGCCATTGCCTACTCCAATCATGGTGGGAGGCAGGCGAATGGGGGAGTGCCGGCCATCGATGGTCTGGCCGCGGCCGTCGAAGCGGCCGGCCCGGTTCCGGTGACCTTCGACTCCGGCGTGCGTGACGGTATCGATGTCTTACGCGCTGTCGCCCTCGGTGCCAGCCTGGTGGGCGTGGCCCGGCCGTACGTGTACGGGCTGGCGCTGGATGGAACCAACGGCGTCAAACACGTGATCCAGTCGCTACTGGCAGAAGCCGACCTCACCATGGCGGTCAACTGCTATCTTTCGCTCAACGAGTTGGCGGTGCAGCGTCTTCCTTGATGCACGGTAGCTGAGTGGGGGGTTAGTGATTCAGGAGTGGCCTCAGGGGCCCATCCCGTATCCGGGATACCCGGTGCCTGCCCCCACACCGAGTCGGTGGGCGACAGTCACGATCATCGTGGCCGGCGTGATCGCCTTGCTTGCCCTGGGCGGGTGCGGATTCCTGGGCTGGAAACTGGCGGGCGATCGACGCGAAATGCCGTCCGAATCGGCGGAAGTGCATACCGCCGGTGGCCAAGCACTCGAGGCGGCTCGGGCGTTTGCGACGTTGTTGACGAACGTCGACTACCGGGAACTGGATCGAAGCACAGCCCAGGTACTCGAGAATTCCACTGGAGACTTCAAGAACGCCTACGCCAAATCCAGTGCCGATCTGCGTCGAACGATGGTTCAGAACAAGGCGAAGGCCACCGGCTTGGTGGTCGAATCGGCGATCCAGTCCGGATCCGCCACACAGGTCACCGTGTTGCTGTTTATCGACCAGTCGGTGACCAACGTCGCATTGTCGGAGCCTCGTCTGGACCGGAGCCGGGTGCGGATGACGATGGAGAAGGTGGACGGTCGCTGGTTGACAAGCAAGGTCGACCTGCTGTGAACGAATATCCGGCGCCCTACGCCGTGCCGCCCGGTGGCCAGCTGCGGATCGTATTCGCCAGTGTGATGGTTGGCGTGGCGGTGGTCGCGTTGTGCGCGTGTGGCCTATTGGGCTGGAAGTTGTTCCACGACGGACCCATTGCGGCGACCCAGCACCGTGTTCACGAGCTGCGTGAGCAGGGCCGGACGGCAGCCGAGCTGGTGACCGTGACGGTGACGTCGATCGATTCGGGCAACGTCGACGAGAGCTTCGCGAAAATCCTTGAACTGAGCACGGGTGAGCTCAGGGACCAGTTCGCGAAGGGCTCCGTGCAGTTGCGTCAGCTGCTGATTGACAATCACGCCACCGCGACCGGCACGGTGCTCGCGTCCGCGGTGCAATCCGACACCCTCGACACGCCTGAGAAGAAGGTGGTCGTTTTGTTGATGGTGGATCAGGCGATCACCAACAGCCAACTTCCTGATCCGCGCATCGACAAGTCCCGAATGAAAGTGACCATGGAGCTGATTGACGGTCGCTGGCTCGCGAGCAGACTCGAATACGTTTAGCTGCCAACGAATAGCGAGTTAGCAACAGTGCTTGATCGGGGCCACCGGGGCGGAGCTGTGGTCAGTGTCGGTGGCATCGAGGAAGGCACCGAGAAACGTATCGAGGTCCACCCGTCGGCCACCGACCCAGGTGCCCTTGATGCTGATGTCCTCGGTGAGTCGTGCGGGATCAATTCCGTACGGATCGTGTGACAGTTCGACGAAATCGGCGAGCTTGCCGACAGCGATGGAACCGATGAGGCGGTCTCGTTGCAGTGTGCGAGCCGCGTTGATGGTCTGCGCACGCAGCGCCTCATCGAGGGTGATGGCCTGTTCGGCGCCATGGACATTGCCGGCACGTGTGCGCCGGGCCGTCACCGTCTGGATGTTTGTCAACGGAGAGGGCGGTGAGACGGATCCGTCGTTGTGCAGCGACACGCACGCCCCTGAGGCGACCGCATCGGCGAAGGGCTGCCACTGGCTGCCGTGCTCGTGGTCGAAGATGTGGCCGTCCAACAGATCTCCCCAGAAGTAGTACTGGAAGGGCGACATGGAGACGTGTACACCCAGCCGGGCGGCACGGTCCAGCTGGGCGCGGGTGGCGCCTCCGACGTGTTCGAGCCGCCACCGGTGATCGGTGCCGAGCAAGCCGTGTCGCTGTAGTGCTGCCTCATAGGCATCGAGTGCCAGCTCCACGGCAAGGTCACCGTTGGAATGGAATGCCATCTGCCAACCCAGGGGCGCGGCCTTGTCCAGGATGACATCGAGCTGCTGGCGGGAGTAGTTCAACGAACGTGTTCCGCCTGCGGTAGTCGGGTCGATGGCTGCCCTGCGGGTCGCATCCGAGTCGACGTAGGGGAACGACGTCGCGCCCGTCCCGACCCACACCGCGCCGTCGGTCCACAGCTTGACGCCGGTCTTACGTAGCATATCCTCGTCGACCGTGAATTCCTCTGACTCGGTATAAGTTTCGGTGGTAGACATCTCCCACAGACTGACCCGAAGTGGGCATGAAGGAGCCGCGGCGAGTGCCTCGTAGGCGGGCTTGAGCTGCCGGTCGTAGGACATGTCCGAGGCTGATGTGTATCCCGCGCGGGCCATCGCCGAGAAGAACAGCGCGGCCGAACGCAGCGGATTGCCCATTCCGGCGATCAGCGGTGCCAGTACCTCGGTGAGTACGGGAACCTCGAACCCACGTCCGTTGAGACTGCCGTCGGTGTTGCGCTGGTAATGCCCGCCCACCGGGTCTGCAGGCGGGGCTCCGTCCCAGCCGTGTAGCTTCATGAGTGCTGTGCCGAAATAGATTCCATGTCCGGAGTTATCGGTGATTGCGGCGACGCGATCACCGAAGATCTGGTCCAGCTCACGGGCATCGGGTGCGGGGTGTTCGTGTAGGAGTGCGTCGAATCCGCTGAAAATCAATGGTTCTGATGGATCGGTCTCGGCGAGCGCCGCGTGAAACGCGGCGACGACGTCATCCCAGCTCTGGGCCTTCCAAGGGGCGATGGAGCGCACGGGAGCTTCGGTGATGACACCGCTCATGAACGGATGTCCGTGTGGCTCAACGAAACCAGGTAAAAGGGCGCCTGCCCCGGTGCTGATCACCGGGGCGCCGGGGAGCGCCGAGGTGCATTCCGCGAGCGATCCCACCGCGACGATGCGGTTTCCCGATACCGCGATGGCCTCGGCGCGGGGCCGCTCATCGTCCATCGTGATCACGGTGGCGGCCGTCAGGATGATGTCAGACATGTTGCTCCCTCGTTCCTTGCGGTCTTCGTTGTCCGGCACGGATTATCGCCTCCGGGCCTGTGGTGCGTGCCAATGGAATCGGATGGCAAGCATGCGCAGCCCGAATGCACCTAACGCCGCAGCCATTCCGGTGAGATCGGAGTAAATACCGAAATGGATCAGGAATGCGGTGATGCTGGAGCCGAGCATGGCGGGGATGGCATAGAGCTCGCTGTCCGGCCGTAGCAGGATGGGTGTCTCGCCGGAGAGCAGGTCGCGGATGACTCCGCCTCCGATCGCGGTTAGCGCACCCAAGAGCGCGGCCGAGGGCGCGGAAAGCCCGCTATGGGCCGCGATGGCGGTGCCTGTCACGCAGAAGACCGCTAGTCCCAGGGCGTCGGTGATTTGCAGGGGCCAGCCGGTAAGCCTCGCCGGAGGCTGCCACAGGAAAACCAATCCCGCTGCGGCAAGCGCGATCCCGATATGGGAAAAACTCGTGAATGCCGCCGGCGGGTGTTGTCCGATGATCAGGTCACGGATTACCCCACCGCCGATCGCCGTCACCATGGCAAGCACCGCGAGCCCGACGATGTCGAACTTCTTCTCGACGGCGACCAGAGCCGCCGACATCGCAAAGGCCAAGGTGCCCAGGTAATCAAGGACCACATGGCTGATCGACACCAACGAATGCAGTTCGACCGAGTTCGTCATCAGCGCCACGGTCGTCAACTCGGATTCCTTCCACCAGGCGAAGTCGGATCAAGATCCTATTCGGTGCGGGGGCGTTCCGGTGCGTGTGCGAAAGAACGGGTCAAGATGCGATGACTAACAAGTCAACTCGGCTGGGAATTAGCCCCCGAACCGTGGTCCTCGCCGTCGCAGGTATCGCTCGAACTCGGCTGCCAGGGCGTCGCCGTCGATCTTGCTGAGAATCTCGGTGGTATCGACCTCGGCGTCGCCACGTTCCTCGAGCGACTGGACGTACTCGGCAATCTCTTCGTCCTCGGTCGTCATCTCGGAGACGGCCTGCTCCCACTCCTCGGCCTGTTCGGGCAGATCTCCGAGCGGCACCTCGACATCCAGCACGTCTTCGACGCGCTGCAGCAGCGCGACCGTCGCCTTTGGATTGGGGGGTTGCGATACGTAGTGCGGTACTGCGGCCCAGAAGGCTACGGCCGGTATGCCGGCGTTCACACACGCGTCCTGGAACACCCCGGCGATACCGGTGGGTCCCTCATATCGGGTCTCCTCCAGGCCGAAGAATTTGGCGGCGTCGGGGGAGTATGCGGTACCGCTCACGGGCACCGGCCGGGTGTGTGGAGTGTCGGCCAATAGTGCACCCAGGATCACTACGGTCGAGACGTTAAGACGGTCAGCGATGGCCAGTAGGCGGTTACAGAAGGTGCGCCAGCGCATGTTCGGTTCGGCACCGTGCATCAGAACCACGTCGCGCTGCGAGCCGGGTGGCGAACAGTAGGAGATATGCATGCCCGGCCACTCCAACTCGCGGGTGACACCCTTGACCAGCCGTACGACGGGACGATTGACCTGGTAGTCGTAGTAATCCTCGTCGTCGATGGTCATCAACGGAGTGGCTTGCCAGGTGGTATCCAGGTGCTCCAACGCAGCGCTGGCGGCATCTCCGGCGTCGTTCCAGCCCTCGAATGCGGCAACCACCACCGGGTCGCGCAGCACGGGTAGGCCGTTCTGGGCGGTCTCCGACTGGGTCACGGTGCCAGCGTAAGCCCTGCGTGACGGGGACGAGCTGCGGCTGGCGGAGAATGGATTGGATAGCCGGATCACATTGTTGATATGACCGCCGCTAATAAAACCCGCACGACACCACGCAGACAAACTAGGCGTTCGCACGACCGTCGAGTGACGACGTAGACTCGATCCGGTCGAGAGGCGTTGCAACGGTTCCGGATCACAGCCCGTGACCGCCACGCTCGGCAGAGTTAAGGACGCCTTCCGCTCTGGAAGGAATGCACGTGACCAATCTGCAGCCGAATGTCCGACCCGACTGCACGGACGCGCTGACCACTGCTCTTGAACAGCGGATCTTGGTGATCGACGGCGCGATGGGTACGGCGATCCAGCGCGACAGGCCCGACGAGGCCGGATACCGCGGCGTACGGTTCGCCGACTGGCCGAGCGACCTCATCGGCAATAACGATCTGCTCACTCTGACGCAACCGCACATCATCGAGGGAATTCACCGTGAGTATCTCGAGGCGGGTGCGGACATCCTCGAGACCAATACCTTCAACGCGAACGCGGTGTCGCTGTCCGATTACGGCATGGAAGAGCTGAGCTACGAGCTGAACTATGCGGGTGCCGCGCTGGCACGGGCGGCCGCCGACGACTACAGCACCCCCGCGAAGCCGCGCTACGTCGCCGGGGCGCTGGGGCCGACCACCCGGACCGCGTCGATTTCGCCGGACGTCAACGATCCCGGAGCCCGCAACGTCTCCTACGACCAGCTGGTCGCCGCCTATCTTGAAGCAGCCAACGGCCTGGTCGACGGCGGTGCCGACATCATCCTCGTGGAGACCATCTTCGACTCGCTGAACGCCAAGGCAGCGGTGTTCGCCGTGGAGACGCTGTTTGAGCAGCGCGGGCGTCGCTGGCCGATCATCATCTCGGGCACCATCACCGACGCGTCCGGGCGAACGTTGTCCGGCCAGGTCACCGAGGCATTCTGGAACGCGATCCGGCACGCTAGGCCCATCGCGGTGGGCCTCAACTGCGCCCTGGGCGCCCCGGAGATGCGGCCCTATATCGCTGAGATGTCGCGCATCGCCGACACCTTCGTCTCCTGCTATCCGAACGCGGGTCTGCCCAACGCTTTCGGAGAGTACGACGAGTCCCCCGAGCGCCAGGCCGGGTATCTTGCCGAGTTCGCCGAGGACGGCCTGGTCAACCTGGTCGGTGGGTGCTGCGGGACGGCGCCTGCGCATATCGCTGAGATCGCCAAGGTTGTCGAGGGCATGACGCCGAGGCAGCTGCCGCACGTGCCGGTGGCTACCCGGCTGTCGGGTCTGGAGCCGCTCAACATCACCGACGACTCTCTGTTCGTGAACATCGGTGAGCGCACCAACATCACCGGCTCCGCCCGGTTCCGCAATCTGATCAAGGCCGAGGACTACGACACGGCGCTGTCCGTCGCCCTGCAGCAGGTCGAGGTCGGTGCGCAGGTCATCGACATCAACATGGACGAGGGCATGATCGACGGCGTCGCCGCGATGGATCGGTTCACCAAGCTGATCGCGGCCGAGCCCGATATCAGCCGCGTCCCGGTGATGATCGACTCCTCGAAATGGGAGGTCATCGAGGCGGGTCTGAAAAACGTGCAGGGCAAGCCGATCGTCAACTCGATCTCCATGAAGGAGGGCGAGGAGAAGTTCGTCCGCGAAGCGCAGCTGTGCCGCAAGTACGGCGCCGCCGTCGTGGTGATGGCCTTCGATGAAACAGGTCAGGCCGATAACCTGGAGCGTCGTAAGGAGATCTGCGGGCGCGCCTACCGGATTCTGACCGAAGAGGTCGGTTTCCCGGCTGAGGACATCATCTTCGATCCGAACTGCTTCGCGCTGGCGACGGGGATCGAGGAACACGCGACGTACGGGATCGACTTCATCGAGGCCTGCGCCTGGATCAAGGAGAACCTGCCCGGTGTGCACATCTCCGGCGGTATCTCGAACGTGTCGTTTTCGTTCCGCGGCAACAATCCCGTCCGCGAGGCTATCCACGCGGTGTTTTTGTTCCACGCCATCAAGGCCGGTCTGGACATGGGCATCGTCAACGCCGGCGCACTGGTGCCCTACGACTCGATCGACTCCGAGCTGCGGGAGCGCATCGAGGACGTCGTCCTGAACCGTCGCGCGGACGCGGCAGAACGGCTCCTGGAGATCGCCGAACGGTTCAACAGCACGGAGAACTCGGGCGGAGGAGACGATCGAGCAGTTCAAGAGTGGCGCAGTCTTCCGGTGCGCGAACGGATTACGCACGCTTTGGTCAAGGGAATCGACGCCCATGTCGATGACGACACCGAGGAGTTGCGCGCTGAGATCGCCGCCGCGGGCGGCCGCCCGATCGAGGTG
Source organism: Mycobacteroides chelonae (assembly GCF_016767715.1). Lineage (NCBI taxonomy): Bacteria > Bacillati > Actinomycetota > Actinomycetes > Mycobacteriales > Mycobacteriaceae > Mycobacteroides > Mycobacteroides chelonae. Next base: position 2,151,457 of record NZ_CP050145.1, read on the forward strand.
ATCGAGGGCCCATTGATGGATGGCATGAACGTCGTCGGCGACCTCTTCGGCGCGGGAAAGATGTTCCTGCCACAGGTGGTGAAGTCGGCCCGGGTGATGAAGAAGGCCGTTGCGTACCTGCTGCCGTTCATCGAGAAGGAAAAGGCGCAGAACGAGGGCGCCACTGGGTCCACCAAATCCAAGGACACCAACGGCACCATCATCATGGCGACCGTGAAGGGCGACGTCCACGACATCGGCAAGAACATCGTCGGAGTCGTTTTGCAGTGCAACAACTTCGAAGTGATCGACCTCGGTGTGATGGTGCCCGCGCAGAAGATCCTGGACGCAGCGAAGGAGCATGACGCCGACATCATCGGGTTGTCCGGCCTGATCACCCCGTCGCTGGATGAAATGGCCAACTTCGCCGTCGAGATGGAACGCGAAGGGCTGGAGATCCCGCTGCTGATCGGCGGCGCGACCACCTCGCGCGCCCACACCGCGGTGAAGATTTCACCGCGCCGCAAGGGCCCGGTGGTCTGGGTCAAGGACGCGTCCCGCTCGGTGCCGGTCGCCGCGGCACTCCTCGATGACAAACAGCGGCCAGGACTGCTGGAGGCCACCGAGAAGGACTACGCGTCACTTCGCGAACGGCATGCCCAGAAGAACGAGCGGCCGACGCTGACGCTGGAGAAGGCCCGAGCCAACCGGACACCGATCGAGTGGAACGGATACACGCCACCCGTGCCCGTCATAGGGATTGGGGTGCGGGAGTTTCTGGACTACGACATCGCCGAGCTGCGCGAGTACATCGACTGGCAGCCGTTCTTCAACGCCTGGGAGATGAAGGGCCGGTTCCCCGACATCCTCAACAACCCGGCCACCGGTGAGGCCGCGCGCAAGCTGTATGACGATGCCCAGCAGATGCTCGACACCCTGATCAAGGAGAAGTGGCTGACGGCCAACGGGGTGATCGGTTTCTTCCCTGCGAATGCGGTGGGCTCGAATATGGAAGACATCGAGGTCTATACCGACGACTCCCGCACGGAGGTACTCACCACGCTGCACAACCTGCGCCAGCAGGGCGAACACCGTGACGGCATCCCGAACCGGTCGCTGGGCGACTACATCGCGCCCAAGGACACGGGCCTGGCCGACTACGTCGGAGCCTTCGCGGTCACCTCGGGGCTCGGCAGCCAGGACAAGATCATGGAGTTCAAGGCGGATCTGGACGACTACAGTGCGATCCTGCTGGAGTCGGTCGCCGACCGGCTGGCCGAGGCTTTCGCCGAGCGGATGCACCAGCGGGTCCGCAAGGAGTTCTGGGGCTTCCAGCCTGATGAGCAGCTGGACAACGAGGCACTCATCGGCGAGAAGTACCGGGGAATCCGCCCGGCACCCGGTTACCCGGCCTGCCCGGAACACACCGAGAAGACGACGCTGTTCGACCTGATGGACGTCACGAAGCGGACCGGCATCGAGCTGACCGAATCGATGGCGATGTGGCCCGGCGCCGCGGTCAGCGGCTGGTACTTCTCGCACCCGCAGTCGCAGTACTTCGTGGTCGGCCGGTTGGCCCAGGACCAGGTCGCCGACTATGCCAAGCGCAAGGGCTGGACGCTGCAGGAAGCGGAGCGCTGGCTCGGCCCGAACCTCGGCTACAACCCTGAGGACTGAGCACCGGCGTCATGGGCAGCAGGCGACCTCTGACAGAATTGGTCGCATGCGCGCGGTGCTGTGGGACATGGACGGCACGCTCATCGACTCGGAGAAGCTCTGGGATATCTCGATGGCCGAAACGTGCCGCAGGCTGGGCGGCGAGATGACCCCCGAGTTGCGTACCGCGCTGCTTGGCGGATCCGCCGAGGCCACCATGAAGATGATGTTCGCAGCGTTCGGGCTGGAGCCGGACCCCGAGCTGATGGCCCGCGAGAACGACTGGCTGCACGAGTACACCGGCGAGCTCTTCGAAACCAATCTCACCTGGTGCGATGGCGCCCAGGACATGCTCGCGCAGCTCGCCGCCGAGCAGGTACCCATGGCACTGGTGACCAACACCATCAGATCACTCACCAACCAGGCGCTCAAGACCATTGGCACACAGTGGTTTTCCGGAACCGTATGCGGTGACGAGGTGGTGCGCACCAAACCGGCCCCCGACCCGTACTTGCGGGCTGCCGCGCTGCTGGACATAGATCCGGCCGATTGCCTGGCCATCGAGGACTCGGCGACCGGTGCCGCCGCGGCCGAGGCGGCGGGTTGTGTGGTGCTGGTGGTGCCCAACCATGTCGAGGTGCCCGCCGGCGACCGGCGCAGGCACGCCGCCACGTTGTCGGGTCTGTCCGCGGCCGACCTGCGGCGTGCCCACGCGGATGTGCTGACCGCCACCGCGTGCAAACCCATATGACTCACCAGGCGGGGTCGTGACAGAATCGCCACCCGTGAAGACCTTCGACGAGCTGTTCGCTGAGCTCAGTGATCGCGCCAAGACCCGGCCCGAGGGGAGTGGCACCGTTGCCGCCCTCGATGCGGGGGTGCACACCCTGGGCAAGAAACTGCTCGAAGAGGCGGGTGAAGTGTGGCTGGCCGCCGAACACGAGAGCGACGAGTCGCTTGCCGAAGAGGTGAGCCAGCTGCTCTATTGGGCACAGGTGCTGCTCATCGCCCGCGGTCTGACTCTTGACGACGTCTACCGGAAGCTCTGACATGACCAGTACGAACGGCGTCCCCAAGGCTCTGCGCGTCGCCGTCCCCAACAAGGGGGCGCTCAGCGAGGCGGCATCGGAGATCCTGTCGGAGGCGGGCTATCGGCGGCGTGGCGACGCCAAGGATCTGACCGTGCTCGACCCGCAGAACGACGTCGAGTTCTTCTTCTTGAGGCCCAAGGACATAGCGATCTATGTCGGCTCGGGCGAGCTTGATCTTGGTATCACCGGTCGCGATCTGATGATGGACTCCGATGCCCCGGTGCTCGAGCGGCTGGCGCTGGGATTCGGTGGTTCGACCTTCCGCTACGCCGCGCCCGCGGACAGAGACTGGACGATTTACGACATCGCAGGCAAGCGGATCGCCACTGCCTATCCCAACCTGGTCCGAAAGGATCTGGCCGCCAAGGGGATCGAGGCCGAAGTCATTCGCCTGGATGGTGCTGTCGAGATATCCATCCAGCTGGGTGTGGCCGATGTGATCGCCGACATCGTCGGCACCGGCCGCACCTTGCGTCAGCATGGTCTGGCGCCCTTCGGGGAGTCGCTGTGCGATTCGGAAGCGGTACTGATCGAGCGGGAGAACGCCGATCCGGCAACGCAAACCGCTCGCACCCAGCTGAGCACTCGCATCCAGGGTGTGGTGTTCGGCCAGCAGTACTTGATGCTCGACTACGACTGCCCGCGCGATGTTCTGGATGAGGCGCTCAAGGTAACGCCCGGTCTGGAATCACCGACGCTGGCCCCGCTGGCCGACGAGAAGTGGGTGGCGGTCCGTGCCCTGGCCCCACGCAAGGGGGTCAACACCACCATGGATGCGCTCGCCTCGATCGGCGCGAAGGCCATCTTGGCCTCCGAGGTCAGGTTCTTCCGCGCCTAGTTCTCCCGGGTTTCCTGGGCTTTCCCGGATTCCATCGCAAGCGGCGTCGGCTCGGCCTAGCATGGCCCCATGGCGCTGCACGTCCTCGTCTATAGCGATGACATCACGGTCCGGCGCAAGGTAATTCAGGGAATCGGCACCCGGCCCGATTCCGCCCTGCCGCCGCTGGAGTTCGTCGAGGTCGCCACCGGGCCCATGGTCATCGAACGCCTGGGTGCGGGCGGTATCGACTTGGCCATCCTGGATGGTGAGGCGACGCCATTCGGCGGGCTGGGTGTGGCCAAGCAGGTCAAAGATGAGGTCGACGCTCCGCCGCCGATCGTCGTTCTGACCGGTCGTCCGCAAGACAGCTGGCTGGCGAGCTGGTCCCGAGCCGAGGGCGTGGTGCCGCGGCCGATCGATCCCATGCGACTGACGGCGACGGTGATCGACCTGCTCGGTTCGGCTGCCGCTACCCGCCGCTGACGTCAGCCGGCCAGGCTCTTCGACTCGATACTTAATTGCGCAAAACACCGTGAAACGGTGGCATGGATCCAGCGCCAACCGATAGTGTGTTTGTTAGGTCACATCTGTACTGGTCGGCAGCCCTCGACCACAGACAGCACTGACACGGCAACGTTGCCGATCCAGCACAGGGACCCGATCGATCGATTCGGGAGGCTGGTCTGCCATGGATGCGTATGTACCGATCTTGGTACTCGGCGCCATTGCGGTGGCCTTTGCCGTTTTCTCCATTGGGATTTCATCGTTCGTCGGTCCACGTCGATACAACCGGGCCAAGCTCGAGGCCTACGAGTGTGGCATCGAGGCCACCCAGCATTCGATGGGACGTGATCATCACGGCGCCGCGTCCGGCGGACATCGGGTGCCGGTCAAGTACTACCTCACCGCCATGTTGTTCATCATTTTCGATATCGAGATCGTCTTCTTGTATCCGTGGGCCGTCCATTTCGGCGCCCTCGGACTGTTCGGACTGCTCGCAATGGCCCTGTTCATCGTCAATGTGTCGGTGGCGTACGCCTACGAATGGAGGCGCGGTGGCCTGAGCTGGGATTAGCCCCTGTGCGATTGGTGGGGCGGCGCGGAAGTCCTTGCAACATAACGAATAAGCACACCTGTCGGGAGAGCCATGGGTCTTGAGGAAAAACTGCCTAGCGGATTTCTGCTGAGCACCGTCGAGACGCTGGCGGGGTATGTGCGCAAAGGTTCGTTGTGGCCGGCCACCTTTGGATTGGCCTGCTGTGCCATCGAGATGATGTCCACGGCGGGGCCGCGGTTCGATATTGCCCGCTTTGGCATGGAGCGTTTCTCGGCGACGCCACGGCAGGCCGACCTCATGATCGTGGCCGGCCGGGTGAGTCAGAAGATGGCTCCCGTGTTGCGACAGATCTACGACCAGATGGCCGAACCCAAATGGGTGCTTGCTATGGGGGTCTGCGCATCATCCGGCGGCATGTTCAACAACTACGCCATTGTCCAAGGTGTCGATCATGTTGTCCCCGTGGATATCTACCTTCCAGGATGCCCGCCGCGTCCGGAGATGCTGCTGCATGCGATCTTGAAGTTGCACGAGAAGATCGGGCAGATGCCGCTCGGGGCCAACCGAGAGGAAGTCATCCGCGAGACCGAGGCCGCCGCGCTTGCCGCGACGCCGACCATCGAGATGAAGGGTCTGCTGCGGTGACGGGCGACGATCAGAGTTCAGGCGAGGTCATCGGGGTACGGCATGGGCTCTTCGGAGTCCGGGGCAGCGGCGACACCTCGGGCTACGGTGGGCTGGTTCAGTCGATCTCCTTGCCGGCGAGCTCGAATCGTCCGTACGGCGGGTACTTCGACCACGTGGTCGACCGGCTGGAATCGGTTCTGGCGGAGCAGGAACACCTCACCTACGAGGACGCTGTCGAGAGTGTCGTCGTCTACCGCGATCAGCTCACGATCCACGTGAAGGCCGAACACCTGGTGCAGGTCGCCCAGTCTCTGCGGGATGATCCGCAGCTGCGTTTCGAGCTCTGTCTGGGCGTCAGTGGTGTGCATTACCCCGAGGACACCGCGCGGGAACTGCATGCTGTTTACCCACTCATGTCGATCACGTGGAACCGCCGGATCATGCTCGAAGTGGCTGTACCTGATGGTAATCCGCATGTCCCGTCACTGAACGCCGTGTACCCGACCACCGACTGGCATGAACGCGAAACCTACGACTTTTTCGGCATCGTCTTCGACGATCACCCCGCGCTGACCCGAATCGAAATGCCCGATGACTGGGAAGGTCATCCGCAGCGTAAGGACTATCCCCTCGGTGGTGTGCCGGTCGAGTACCACGGAGCCACCATTGCGCCGCCCGATCAGCGGAGGTCCTACAACTAATGACAGCGCAGCCCGAGACTCATCTCATGGCCGGTGGGCAGGACTGGGACGAGATCGTCACTGCCGCCGCCCAAGCAAGCGACGAAAGAATCGTCGTCAACATGGGCCCGCAACATCCGTCAACCCACGGCGTGCTTCGCCTGATCCTTGAGATCGAGGGGGAGACGGTTACCGACGTACGCTGCGGAATCGGCTATCTGCACACCGGTATCGAAAAGAATCTGGAGTACCGGACCTGGACGCAGGGTGTCACCTTCGTGACCCGGATGGACTACCTGTCACCCTTCTTCAACGAGACCGCCTACTGCCTGGGGGTTGAGAAGCTGCTTGACATCACCGACGAAATCCCGGAGCGAGCCACCGTGATTCGGGTGTTGATGATGGAGCTCAACCGGATCTCCTCGCATCTGGTCGCACTTGCCACGGGCGGCATGGAACTCGGGGCGATGACCGCGATGTTCCTCGGTTTCCGGGAACGCGAGATGATCTTGAAGGTTTTCGAAGCGGTCACCGGCCTGCGCATGAATCACGCCTACGTCAGGCCAGGCGGGCTGGCGCAGGATCTGCCCGATGGCGCCGAACAAGAGGTGCGCGATCTGCTCAAGATTCTGCCGGGCAGGTTGCGCGATATGGAAAACCTGTTGAACGAGAACTACATCTGGAAGGCGCGGACCCAGGGCGTCGGATACCTCGATCTGACCGGGTGTATGGCTTTGGGAATCACGGGTCCGGTCCTGCGTGCCACCGGGCTCGCTCACGATCTGCGACGCGCACAGCCGTACTGCGGTTATGAGAGCTATGACTTCGAGGTCATCACCCATGGGGATTGCGACTCTTACGGGCGATATCTGATTCGGGTCAAGGAGATGCACGAGTCCATCAAGATCGCCCAGCAGTGTCTGGACCGGTTGCGGCCAGGACCGGTCATGGTGGACGACAAGAAGATTGCGTGGCCCGCGGACCTGGCCTCGGGCCCGGATGGACTGGGTAACTCACCCAAGCACATCGCCAAGATCATGGGTACGTCGATGGAAGGACTCATCCATCACTTCAAGCTGGTGACCGAGGGGATCCGCGTGCCGGCCGGGCAGGTGTACGTCGCCGTCGAGTCGCCGCGCGGCGAGCTCGGGGTCCATATGGTCAGTGATGGTGGAACCCGGCCCTACCGTGTGCATTTCCGCGATCCGTCCTTTACCAATCTGCAGTCCGTGTCGGCGATGTGCGAGGGCGGCATGGTGGCCGATCTGATAGCCGCGGTGGCAAGCATCGATCCGGTGATGGGCGGTGTGGACCGGTGATGAGCCACTCGGGCGATGAACATCCAACGGAGCGCGAGGGCGTCTTTCTTGAACTCGGGAGCCGTCCGCCGGAGGACGAGGGCTGTTTCGCCGGACGCAAAAGCTATCCGCCGGAGGTTGTTTCCCGGCTTGCCATCGACGCCAAGGATGTTCTCGACCGGTACCCGAGTCGTAGGTCGGCGTTGCTGCCGCTGCTGCATCTCGTGCAGTCCGAGGACGGGTATGTGACTATGGCTGGAATTGAATTCTGTTCCGGACAAGTGGAATTGACGGCCGCCGAGGTCACCGCGGTGGCGAGCTTCTACTCGATGTACCGGCGCGAACCGACCGGCGATTATCTCGTCGGGGTGTGCACCAACACGCTGTGCGCGGTGCTCGGTGGTGACGCGATCTTGACGCGATTGGTCGACGAGCTCGGCGTGGCACCAGGAGGCACTACCGAGGACGGCAAGGTGACGCTCGAGCATGTGGAGTGCAACGCCGCCTGCGACTACGCGCCGGTGCTGATGATCAACTGGGAGTTCTTCGATAACCAGACCCCGGACGGGGCCGCAGATCTGGTGACAGGGCTCCAAAGGGGACGGATCCCCGAGCCCCGGCGCGGTGCTCCACCGTGCACGTTCAGACAGACCGCCCGGATCTTGGCCGGGTTCGCCGACAATCGGCCGGAGGCGGTGGCCGCCGCTCGGGCCGGGAACCCGACGCTGGCCGGGCTGCGATTGGCCCGGGATGTACAGCAGAACGTGCAGAAGGAGGTGTGATGACTTCCTCTATTCTCTCCCCGGTCCTGTCCGAGTACTGGGACGAGGCCGACTCGTGGACTCTCGACGGGTATCTGCGCCATGACGGATATCAGGGCCTGCGCGCCGCGCTGAGCATGGAACCGGACGCGGTCATCGGTGTCGTCAAGGAAGCCGGGCTGCGTGGACGCGGAGGTGCCGGATTCCCGACGGGCACCAAATGGTCCTTCATTCCGCAGGGTGATGGCAAGCCGCACTATCTGGTGGTCAACGCCGACGAATCCGAACCCGGTACCTGCAAAGACATTCCGCTGATGCTGGCGACGCCGCACACCCTCATCGAGGGAATCGTCATCGCCGCCTACGCGATCCGCGCCGCGCATGCCTTCATCTATGTGCGCGGTGAGGTGATCTCGGTGATTAGACGATTGCAGACCGCGGTGGCCCAGGCCTATGAGGCCGGATATCTGGGTCGCAACATTCTTGACAGCGGTTTCGATCTCGAACTGGTGGTGCACGCCGGTGCGGGCGCCTACATCTGCGGGGAAGAAACAGCGCTCCTGGACTCGCTGGAGGGTCGTCGCGGCCAGCCACGGCTGCGTCCGCCGTTTCCTGCGGTTGCCGGTCTGTACGCCAGCCCGACGGTCGTCAACAACGTCGAGTCGATCGCGAGCGTGCCCGTCATCTTGCGGCGCGGCGCCGAGTGGTTCCGGACCATGGGTTCGGAGAAATCCCCTGGATTCACGCTGTATTCGTTGTCCGGGCATGTGCGCACTCCCGGGCAGTACGAGGCCCCGCTCGGCGTGACGCTGCGAGAGCTCCTGGAGCTGGCCGGCGGAGTGCGGGACGGGCACGGGCTCAAGTTCTGGACTCCCGGTGGTTCGTCGACACCACTGTTCACCGCCGAGCATCTGGACGTCCCACTCGACTACGAAGGAGTCAGCGCCGCCGGATCGATGTTGGGTACCAAGGCATTACAGATATTCGACGACACCACGTGTGTGGTGCGCGCGGTCCTGAGGTGGACCGAGTTCTACGCGCACGAGTCCTGTGGCAAGTGCACGCCGTGCCGCGAGGGTACCTACTGGCTGGTGCGTATTCTGCGGCGACTGGAATCCGGAGAGGGTACCGCCGAAGACCTCGACAAGCTTCTGGATATCTCGGACATCGTGCTCGGCAAGTCCTTCTGCGCGCTCGGGGACGGTGCGGCCAGCCCGATCATGTCCTCGCTCAAGTACTTCCGCGGAGAGTATGAGGCACACCTGGACCATGGGTGTCCCTTCGATTCGGCAGCCAGCACTGTATTCGGGGAGGTACGTCGATGACGGCCACAGAACCAGCCATCAACACCGACTTCGTTACCGTGAACATCGACGGACACAGCATCTCGGTGCCTAAGGGCACATTGGTGATCCGCGCCGCCGAACTGATAGGCGTGCAGATACCCAGATTCTGCGATCACCCCTTACTCGATCCGGTGGGTGCCTGTCGCCAGTGCCTGGTCGAGGTGGAGGGGCAGCGTAAACCGTTGGCCGCCTGTACCACCACCGTTGCCGAGGACATGGTGGTCCATACCCAGGTCACCTCCGCGGCGGCGCAGAAGGCGCAGAGCGGTGTGATGGAGCTGCTGCTGATCAACCATCCGCTCGACTGTCCGGTCTGCGACAAGGGCGGGGAGTGTCCACTGCAGAACCAGGCGATGTCGACCGGCCGCTCCGAGACCCGATTCACTGAGGCCAAACGCACGTTTCCCAAGCCGATTCCGCTATCCACCGAGGTGCTGCTCGACAGGGAACGTTGTGTCCTGTGCGCCCGGTGCACCCGTTTTTCACAACAGGTGGCCGGCGACCCCTTCATCGAGCTACTCGAACGTGGTGCGTTACAACAGGTTGGTATCGCAGGCGGCGAGCCCTTCGAGTCGTACTTCTCCGGCAACACCGTGCAGATATGTCCGGTCGGCGCTCTGACCGGTGCTGCCTACCGGTTTCGTGCGCGGCCATTCGATCTGGTGTCCACCCCCAGCGTGTGCGAGCACTGCGCGAGCGGATGCGCGCAGCGCACCGACCATCGGCGTGGAAAGGTGCTGCGGCGCCTGGCCGGTGACGATCCGGAAGTGAACGAGGAATGGAATTGCGACAAGGGACGCTGGGCGTTCGCCTATGCCACGGCACGGGACCGCATCACCAATCCGCTGATACGTGATGAGTCCGGGGACCTGGTGGCGGCATCGTGGCCACAGGCATTGGAGGTCGCGGCAAAGGGCTTGGCGGATGCTGGTGCCCACGCGGGAGTCCTGACCGGTGGGCGGCTCACCGTCGAAGATTCCTACGCCTACGTCAAATTCGCTCGTATGGTGCTGGGCACCAACAACATCGACTTCCGGGCCCGTGCACATAGCGCCGAAGAGGCCGCGTTCCTCGGATCGGGCGTCGCCGGGCGCGGGCTGACGCGCACCTATGCGGCCCTGGAGTCCGCGCCGGTGGTCCTGCTGGCGGGATTCGAACCGGAAGAGGAATCTCCGATTGTTTTCCTGCGGCTGCGCAAGGGGGTACGTAAACGGGGCCTCAAGGTGCTGGCCATCGCACCGTTCGTCAGCCGAGGATCTACCAAGCTCTCGGCCGATGTGATTGCCACCGCTCCCGGAACAGAACCGGAAACGATGGCAGGGCTGGCCGATTCCGAGTTACTGCGCCGGCCCGGTGCCGTGATCATGGTGGGAGAGCGACTGGCGTCGATACCCGGAGCGCTGTCCGCGGCGGCCCGGCTGGCCGACAGCACGGCCGCGACGCTGGTGTGGATTCCGCGCCGGGCAGGCGAGCGTGGCGCATTGGAGGCTGGAGCGTTGCCGAGACTGCTGCCGGGCGGGCATCCGGTATCCGACAGTGCGGCACGGCGCTACATCGCCGACAAGTGGGGTGTGATCGCGCTGCCCGACATGCCCGGACTCGATGCCGCGGGCATGCTGGATCCGGGAAATGGACTCGACGCCTTCCTCATCGGTGGCGTGGAACTGGCCGATCTGCCCTATCCCGCCGCCGCCATCGGCGCCCTCAAGAGCGCGTTCGTCGTCAGCCTGGAGATGCGGCACAGCGCTGTCACCGAGCTCGCCGATGTGGTTCTTCCGGTGGCGGCAGTCGCCGAGAAATCCGGAAGCTTCGTGAACTGGGAAGGCAGGCTGAGGCCCTTCCGGGCGACTCTCGACACCAGTGATGCTCTCGATGACCTGAAGGTGCTCGCTGCGCTGTCAGCGCGGATGGATCGTCCGATCGGGCTGAACGACGAAAATCAGGCACTTGCCGAGCTTGCGGATATCGGGCCCTGGGAGGGGGCGCGGGAAACCCCGGGACCGGTACGCGCGACCGCCCTTCCCCAGCCCATGGCGGGAGAGGCGGTGCTCGCCTCGTGGAGGCTGCTGCTGGATGCCGGTCGGCTGCAAGACGGTGAGGCGTTCCTTGCCGGGACCGCACACACCGCACAGGTGCGGTTATCGGAGGTGACCGCAAGCGAGATCGGTGCCGCGGAGGGCGAATCGGTGACGATACGCAGTCTGTCGGAGTCGATTCAGGGATCGATAACCTTGCCGCTGCGGATAACCGAGATGCCAGACAGGGTGGTATGGGTGCCCATGCGTTCTGTCGGGTCGGAGGTTCATCAGCAGCTCGGTCCGGCGCTGGGACAAGTGGTGCGAATCGAGGTCGCGCCGTGAGGCAGACGGACGGTTCGGCGGTGCTCTCCCAGTTCGGGATTGACCCGCTCTGGTTGGTCTTCGTGAAATGCGTGGCGGTATTCGCTTTTCTGGTTCTGACCGTGCTCGTCGCTATTCTTGTGGAGCGCAAGGTGCTTGCCTGGATGCAGCGTCGAATCGGTCCCAATCGGGTGGGTCCCTTCGGCTTGTTGCAGAGCCTGGCCGACGGCGTGAAGCTGGCGCTCAAGGAGGGCCTGACCCCAGCCGGGGTGGACAAGCCGATCTATCTCCTCGCGCCGATCATCTCGGTGGTGCCGGCGATCGTCGCGTACGCCGTCATCCCGTTCGGCCCAGTCGTCTCGGTCTTCGGGCATCGCACCCCACTTCAGCTGACCGATCTTCCGGTGGCGATTCTGTTCGTGCTGGCGGTCACGTCCGTAGGCGTGTACGGGATTGTCTTGGGGGGCTGGGCATCCGGCTCCACCTACCCGCTGCTGGGTGGATTGCGCTCCTCCGCGCAGGTGATTTCCTATGAGATCGCGATGGGTCTGACATTCGCGGCGGTGTTCCTGCTGGCCGGCACGATGTCGACCTCGGGAATCGTCGCTGCGCAAGCCGGTCGTTGGTACGTATTCCTGCTGCTCCCGTCATTCCTGGTGTACGTGACCGCCATGGTCGGCGAGACCAACAGGGCGCCGTTCGATCTCCCCGAAGCGGAAGGCGAGCTGGTCGGCGGCTTCCACACGGAGTACTCCTCACTGCGCTTCGCGATGTTCATGCTCGCCGAATACATCAACATGGCAACGGTTTCCGGTCTGGCGGCAACCATGTTCCTTGGGGGCTGGCATGCCCCCTGGCCGCTGAGCTTGATCGATGGAGCAAACAGCTCCTGGTGGCCGGTGCTGTGGTTCGTGGCCAAGGTCTGGGGCTTCATGTTCCTGTTCATGTGGTTGCGCGCCACGTTGCCGAGGCTGCGCTATGACCAGTTCATGCGGCTGGGCTGGGAAGTCCTGATCCCGGTCGCGCTGGTATGGATCGTCATTGTCGGAGTGGTGCAGGCGCTGGCCCTCTACGGATACGGAAACCCCTCGATCATTCTCGGGGTCGCCGGTCTCGTGGTCTCTGTCGGCAGTATCGCGCTGGTGGGTGTGCTCGCCCGACGCACTGAATCGCCAAAACCCGTGCTGGATAAGAGTTTCGACCCGATGGCCGGTGGATTCCCGGTGCCGCCACTGCCCGGGCAGCGCCTCGACACGGACCCGTTCTCGACCACCAAGGAGGATGCACATGCCTGATGTTGTGCGACGTTCGGTCGACGCGATGGCGGGATTCTGGGTGACCTTCTCGTCGATGTTCAAGAAACGGCTCACCGAGCAGTACCCCGAGAAGAAGGAGCCCACCGCGCCGCGCTATCACGGGCGGCATCAACTCAACAGGTATACCGATGGGCTGGAGAAATGCATCGGTTGTGAGCTGTGCGCCTGGGCGTGCCCGGCCGATGCCATATTCGTTGAGGGCGCTGACAACTCCGAGCAGGAACGCTTCTCGCCGGGGGAGCGGTATGGCCGGGTGTACCAGATCAACTATCTGCGGTGCATCGGGTGCGGGCTATGTATCGAGGCGTGCCCGACCCGCGCGCTGACCATGACCAACGACTATGAGATGGCCGACGACAACCGCGCCGACCTCATCTACGGCAAGGACAAGCTGCTGGCACCGCTGCAGCCTGGCATGGCGCCACCCCCACACGCGATGTACCCGGGAACCACCGACACGGACTACTACCTCGGCAACCTGCCGCAGGCCGGGAAGGAGGTCAGGTGAGTCCGGGCTTCATGGCCGGCCAGGTGGCAGTGCTTGCCGCCGAGGGGTTATCCCGCACGCCGACCTGGGAGGCGGTGACGTTCTGGGTACTTGGCGCCATCGCGGTGCTGGGTGCACTCGGTGTGATCGCGGCCCCCAAGGCGGTGTACTCGGCGATCTTCCTCGCCATGACGATGGTCATTCTCGCGGTCTTCTTCGTAGCCCAGGGAGCGTTGTTTCTGGGCGTCGCCCAGGTGGTGGTGTACACCGGCGCGGTCATGATGTTGTTCCTCTTCGTGCTCATGTTCGTGGGCGTGGATTCCTCGGATTCTCTGGTGGAGACCCTGCCGGGGCAGCGGGTGGGTGCGATCGCCGCCGGGTTGGGATTTGGGATCCTGGCCATCGCCGGTATCGGAAACGCTTCCACGACAGTGTTCGTCGGGCTCGATCAGGCCAACAGCCGCGGCAACGTGGAGGGTTTGGCTGAGCGCATCTTCATCGACTACCTCTGGGCCTTCGAACTCACCGGCGCTCTGCTGATCACCGCGACGATCGGCGCGATGGTGCTGGCGCATCGCGAGAAGCTGGGGCAGACCGGCGGCCAGCGGGAGTTGGCAATTCGGCGCTTTCAGCATGGAGACCGGGCCACCCCGTTGCCCAACCCCGGTGTCTACGCCCGGCATAACGCCGTGGACGTACCTGCGCTGCTTCCCGACGGATCCTTCTCGGAGTTGTCGGTCAGCGGCGTGCTTACCCCGCGGGACATGGAGGCCCGGTGAATCCCGCCAACTACCTCTACCTGGCCGCACTCATCTTTACCATCGGGGCTGCCGGCGTGATGTTGCGCCGCAACGCGATCGTGGTCTTCATGAGCGTCGAGCTGATGCTCAACGCGGCCAACCTGGCATTCGTCACCTTCGCCCGGATGCATGGGAACCTCGACGGTCAGGTCATCGCGTTCTTCACCATGGTGGTCGCGGCCACGGAAGTGGTTGTGGGGCTGGGGATCATCATGACCATCTTCCGTACCCGCAGGTCGGCCTCGGTCGACGACGCCGATTTGTTGAAACTCTAGGAGGGCAGTCCCCGTGACATGGCTCATGCCGGCGCTGCCGCTGGCGGGTGCGGCCGTACTCCTGCTCGTCGGCCGTCGGGGTGACTCCTGGGGGCATCTGCTGGGCTGCGCGACGGCACTCGCATCGTTTCTTGTCGCGGTCGTTTCGTTCGTGGGCATGCTCGGCCGAACGGGCACCGAGCGCGCGGTGCACGAGACTCTTTTCACCTGGGTTCCGGTTGGGGCGCTGCACATCGATTTCGGGCTGACCCTGGACCAGCTGTCCGTGTGCTTCGCACTGCTGATCACCGGAGTGGGTTCACTCATCCATATCTACTCGATCGGATACATGGAGCATGATCCCGACAGGCGAAGGTTTTTCGGCTATCTGAATCTTTTCCTGGCGGCCATGCTGCTGCTGGTGCTCGCCGACAACTTCCTGGGTTTGTACGTCGGGTGGGAAGGTGTCGGTCTGGCGTCTTACCTGTTGATCGGTTTCTGGTACCAGAAACCATCGGCCGCCGTCGCAGCCAAGAAGGCCTTCATCGTCAACCGTGTCGGTGATATGGGGCTGGCCCTGGCCATGATGCTGATGTTCGCGACGTTCGGCTCGGTCGGCTTTGCGCAGGTACTCGGGTCGGCCGGTGCGGCGGGTGAGAGTCGTAACACCGCAATTGGATTGGCGCTGCTGCTGGCGGCGTGTGGAAAGTCGGCTCAGGTGCCGCTGCAGTCCTGGCTTGGCGACGCGATGGAAGGCCCCACCCCGGTGTCCGCGCTCATCCACGCCGCCACCATGGTCACCGCGGGTGTCTACCTGATCACCCGGTCCGGGCCGATCTTCGAACGCGCGCCTTACGCACAGGTCGCGGTGGTGATCGTGGGCGCCGTTACCGTGCTCTTCGGAGCGATCATCGGGTGCGCCAAGGACGACATCAAGAAGGCCCTGGCCGCGAGCACCATGTCGCAGATCGGATACATGGTGTTGGCGGCCGGACTCGGCCCCGCCGGGTATGCCGTGGCGATCATGCACCTGCTCACACACGGGTTCTTCAAGGCCGGGCTGTTCCTCGGTGCGGGCTCGGTCATGCACGGTATGAACGAGGAAACCGACATGCGCGGCTACGGCGGGCTGCGCGCCGTCATGCCGATCACCTTTGTCACTTTCGGGCTGGGATACCTTGCCATCATCGGCGTTCCACCGTTTGCGGGGTTCTACTCGAAGGACAAGATCATCGAGGTCGCCTTCGGACACGGCGGTGCCGGGGGATTTCTTCTCGGGGCGGCGGCACTACTGGGCGCCGGGATTACGGCGTTCTACATGACTCGGGTCATGCTGCTGACCTTCTTCGGCACCCGCCGCTGGAAACCGGACGCGCATCCACACGAATCACCGTCGGTGATGACGTGGCCGATGATGGTGCTCGCCATCGGGTCGGTGAGTGCGGGATTCCTGCTCAGCTTCGGCGGGGCATTACAGAACTGGTTAGAGCCGGTCGTGGGTGCGCACCACGGCGAGTTACCCGTTGCAGCCTGGGTCATCAGTGTCGTCACCGTCGCGGTGGTGCTCTGCGGTGTTGGTGTGGCATACCGGATGTACCGCGCCGACGTACCCGAGTCGGCTCCTCAGGGTTCGGCGCTTACCGTCGCCGCTCGCCGGGACCTGTATGGCGACGCCGTCAACGAGGCGGTGTTCATGCGCCCCGGGCAGCGTCTCGCCCGGGGGCTGGTGCTCGCGGACGACCGCTGGGTCGATGGCCTTGTCAACGCGGTCACCTCAACCCTGGGCGCGGTGTCGGACTGGGTGCGTCGCCTACAGACCGGCCATGTCCGCTCGTATGCGTTGTCCATGTGTGCCGGAGCGGCTTTGGTAGTCGCCGTGTTGATGGCAGTGAGGTGGTGAGCGCCGTGGGTGCCGTGACAGCTCTGTGGTTCATTCCCCTGATAGGCGCCGCCACGGTGCTGATCATGCCGGGTCGCCGGCGGACCCTGGCCAAGTATGTGGGGTTGAGTGCCTCGTTGCTGGTACTGGTCGTCGCGATCGGGCTGGCCATTGCGTTCGACCCGGCGGGACCCCAATATCAGTTCGTCGAATCGATGTCCTGGATACCCGCATTCGGGATGAAGTACACGGTGGGGCTCGACGGGATCGCGCTCGCGCTGGTCCTGCTGACTGCGGGGCTCCTGCCCGTGCTGTTGCTGGCCGGATGGAATGACGGGGCAGAGGCGCCCGGATACGGAAATCGGCCTCTGGCACAACGCTATGTCGCCTTGATCCTGATTGTGGAATCGATGGTGCTGCTGTCGTTCTCCGCCCTGGACGTGCTGCTGTTCTACATCTTCTTCGAGGCCATGCTGATCCCGATGTACTTCCTGATCGGGGGATTCGGGAGCACGCATTCAGACGCCAAGCAGCGTTCGCGCGCGGCAGTGAAGTTCTTGATGTACAACCTGTTTGGCGGCCTGATCATGCTGGCGGCCGTCATCGGTCTCTACGTGGTCACCGCCAGAGGCCAGACCGGCACGTTCGATCTGCGCGATATCACCGAGATGGTCGCCACCGGCGCGCTCGGGATCGATCCGGGTGTCGCGAAGGCGCTCTTCCTCGGGTTCATGTTCGCGTTTGCGGTCAAGGCCCCGCTCTGGCCATTTCACACATGGCTGCCCGATGCGGCTGTGCACGCCACCCCGGCCAGTGCGGTGCTCATGATGGCGATCGTGGACAAGGTGGGGACATTCGCGATGCTGCGGTACTGCATTCAGCTGTTCCCCGAGGCCAGCAGATACTTCACCCCGGTGATCATCACGCTGGCGGTCATCGGCATCGTGTACGGCGCCATCGTGGCGATCGGTCAGACCGATGTGATGCGACTGATCGCCTACACCTCGATATCGCATTTCGGGTTCATCATCCTGGGCATCTTCGCGATGACCAGTCAGGGGCAATCGGGCTCGACGTTGTACATGGTCAACCACGGCATCTCCACCGCGGCACTGATGTTGGTGGCAGGATTTCTGGTGTCTCGCAAAGGATCTCGACTCATCGCGGCCTATGGGGGAGTGCAGAAGGTGGCACCCGTTCTTGCCGGCTCCTTCTTGGTGGCCGGTCTGGCCACCCTGTCGCTGCCCGGGCTGGCACCGTTCATCAGCGAGTTTCTGGTGCTGGTCGGAACATTCACGCGATATCCGGCGGCCGCGGCGTGTGCGGTCATCGCGTTGGTGCTGGCCGCCATCTACGTGTTGTGGATGTATCAGCGGATGATGACGGGACCGTTGGCGCCGGGAAATGAGAGCATCGGTGATCTGAAGCGCCGTGAACTCACCGTGGTCGCGCCGTTGATCGCAATGCTTCTCGTACTGGGTATCTATCCCAAGCCACTGTTGGACATCGTGAATCCGGCGGTGGAGCAGACGCTGCGCACCGTCAACGAGAAGGATCCGCCGCCGGCAGTGGCCGATGTTGCCCTGTGGCACGGCGAAGGTGAGCGACGATGACCGATATCGGGATTCTTCCCACGCCGCCGATCGCCTACGGCGCGCTGTCTCCCATGTTGATCATGTTCGGTGTCGCGGTGGTATCGGTGCTCGTCGAGGCGTTCGTTCCGCGACGGTACCGGCTCACGACCCAGCTGGCGCTGGCCATCGGGGGGATCTTCGCCGCCTTTGCGGCCGTGGTGGCGCTGGGGGGTACGCGTGAAGTCGTCATGAACGGCGCCGTGGCGATAGACGGCCCCACGCTCTATCTGCAGGGGCTCATCCTGGTGGCCTCCGGCCTGGCTCTGACGGTGATGGCGCAGCGCAGAACAGCCGCGGCCCTTCCCAGTACGGTTGCCGTCGGCGGCGGGCTGGACGCCTTCGCCGCGCAGGCGTCCAGCGTTCCGGGCAGCGAGCCGGAGGGGGTACTGAATCGCACCGGTATTACGCAAACGGAGATCTTCCCGCTGACACTGTTCGCGATCGCGGGCATGATGCTGTTCCCCGCCTGCAACGACCTGTTGACGATGTTCGTTGCCCTGGAGGTGTTTTCACTCCCGTTGTACGTGATGTGCGCGCTGGCGCGACGACGCCGGCTGCTGTCCCAGGAATCGGCGCTCAAGTATTTTCTGCTCGGTGCGTTCTCCTCGGCGTTCTTTCTGTTCGGGTCGGCCTTCGTGTACGGATACGCCGGAACCGTCGAACTCGACGCCGTCGCGCGGGCCGTCAGCGCAGATGCCGGCGAGCGGTCCTTCCTGCTGCTCGGTGTGGCCATGCTGTCGGTGGGCCTGTTGTTCAAGGTAGGGGCGGTGCCCTTCCATTTCTGGGTCCCCGACGTCTACCAAGGGGCGCCGACCCCGGTTACCGCATTCATGGCGGCCACGACCAAAATCGCGGCTTTCGGCGCGCTGCTTCGGGTTCTGTATGTCGCGCTGCCGGGAATCACGGCCGACTGGCGTCCGGTGCTGTGGGCGGTGGCGATCGCGACCATGCTGATCGGATCAATCGGTGCCGTCACGCAGACCGATGTGAAACGCATGTTGGCCTATTCCGCGGTGGCGCATACCGGGTTTCTGCTGACCGGGGTCACGGCCGCCAATGAACGTGGTGTGTCGTCGACGTTGTTCTATTTGGCGGCATACGGTTTCAGCACCGTGGGGGCATTCGCCATTGCCGGGCTGGTTCGTTCCGGTGATGGCGACGGCGGACCGGATGAGGACGAAGAGATCACCGATCTGAGTCGGTGGGCAGGAATCGGCCGCCGATCACCCGTGCTCGGCATCGTCTTCGCCTTGTTCTTGCTGGCTTTCGCGGGCATTCCGCTCACCAGTGGATTCGTCAGCAAGTTCGCGGTCTTCGAGGCCGCCGCATCCGGCGGTGCCGTGCCGCTGGTGGTGGTTGGTGTGGTGTGCAGCGCCATCGCCGCCTACTTCTACGTGCGGGTGATCGTGCTGATGTTCTTCGCCGATCTGGTCGAGGACTCCGGGGTGCTTCGGATCCCCGGTCCGGCGGTGGCGATATCGATCGGGGTGAGTGCGCTCGTCACGGTTCTGCTCGGCATAGTGCCGCAGCCACTGCTTGATCTCGTCGGGAATCTCGCTCACTTCGTTCCGTGAGTCCGATCACGGGCCGCCGGTGTTTCGACACGCCGTCTTCGGTGCCGACACGCCTCTGATCCGCGCAAAATGCGGCGTGTCGACGCCTACCGTGGCCTGGTTGTCACCACCTGTGGCGTGTCCATTTACCGACGAGTAACCTACGGGACCGTAGGGTGAAGGTATCGTGGGCGCGGAAGGAGGCCGATGGCAATCACGGACATCTCGGCATTCGCGCATCTCACCAGCGAGGACGTCGAGAACCTGGCCGTCGAGCTCGATGGGCTCCGGCGTGAAATCGAGGAGTCGCGCGGTGCGCGCGACGCCCGCTACATCCGTCGCACCATCGCCGCGCAACGCGCGCTCGAGCTGACCGGCCGTGTGCTGCTGGCGGCGAGTAAGAAGCGCTCCGCGTGGTGGGCCGGCACGGTGACGCTGGCGGTCGCCAAGATCATCGAGAACATGGAGATCGGTCACAACGTCTTACACGGTCAGTGGGACTGGATGAACGATCCCGAGATTCACTCGTCGACGTGGGAATGGGACATGGCAGGTGCGGCCAAGCACTGGCGCATCACCCATAACGTCGAGCATCACAAGTACACCAACATCCTGGATCTGGACGACGATGTGGGCTACGGGATTCTGCGGGTCACACGTGATGAACCGTGGAAGGTGCGCAACCTTCTGAACATGCCACTCAACTTCATCCTCGCTGCTGGTTTTGAGTGGGGAATCGCCCTGCAGCACCTGGAATTCCGGAAGATCTGGACAAAGGAAACTCGCGAGGCGACCAAACAGCGAGTACGCGAGCTGGTCCGCTCGGCGGGCGCGCAGGTCTTCAAGGATTACGTCGCGTTCCCGGCGATCACGGCGCTCTCGCCGGGGGCGACTTACCGCTCGACGCTGACCTCCACCGCGACAGCCAACCTGATCCGGAATTTCTGGTCCAATGCCGTCATCTTCTGCGGACATTTTCCGGACGGCGCGGAGAAGTTCTCCGTGACCGACATGGAGAACGAGACGCGCGGTCAGTGGTATCTGCGCCAGTTGCTCGGCAGCGCGAATTTCGACGCGGGTCCAACGATGCGGCTGATGAGCGGCAACCTGTGTCATCAGATCGAACATCATCTCTACCCGGATCTGCCGAGCAACCGGCTGCACGAGATCTCGCTGCGGGTACGCGAGATCTGCGATCGCTACGACCTTCCGTACACCACCGGATCGATGCTGTTCCAATACGCGAAGACCTGGCGCACCATTGCCAAGTTGTCGTTGCCGGATCGATTCCTGCATGCCACGGCCGACAATGCGCCGGAGACTCGTAGCGAGCGCATGTTCGTGGTCCTAGAACCACCCGTGGCCGAACCGAATTCGGTTCCGCGTCGCGGCCTCAAGACCGCTATCGCGTTGGTGCGTGAGCGGCGCCGCACCAAGGTGTCCGTCTAGTTTCTGAGCGGCCGATCACGCCCACCGGTGGCGTGGATCTGCTCTGGTGATCTTGATGATTCCGCCGCGGACGCGGGCGGAACGCGCTATGCAGTGATGTGTGACTACGTACGCAGAGGCCCCGGCGGTAACCCAAGTGGGCCGAGAGGATGCCCTGATCTCGGGTTCTGCCGAGAAGCCGGCACGCACACTGTCCGGCTTCCTGGCCATGACACTGCAGACCTTTGGTGCCATGGTGCGTCGTCCACCAGCGGTGGGCGAGTTCTTCCGGCAGGTGTGGTCGATCGCCAGAGTGTCGGTTCTGCCGATGTGCATGGTGGCGATACCGCTCGCGGTGCTCATAGTGCTCGTGCTGGAGGCGTTGGTGTTCGGCCCCACGGGGTTCCCGACGCACGCGGTCTTGGTGGCCGCGGCCACCGGCGCGACGGTGGTGTTTGCCGAGGCCGATTCCGCCCGGATCCAACAAGAGATTGAGGTCATGCGGGGCCGGGGCGTCGACGTCACGCACGGGTTTGTTGTCCCTCGAGTCCTCGCCACCGCGGTCGCCGCGGTGCCGTTGGCCTTCATAGCTGTTGGCGCAGCCGGTGTCTATTTCTTCTCGGCGTTCGGCAAGCACACTCCGTTGAGTCTTTTCATCGAGAACTTGACGCAGTTGTTGAGTCCCTTCAATGTGTTGATTGTGGCCATCGAAGCGCTGGCTCTCGGGCTTATTGGTGGCCTAATCGCTTGCTACAAAGGTGTTTCCGCGTCGCGCTGACCTGACCAGCTGGCGAGATCGGTCACCTTGTGGTGAGCAGGGTCGCCAGGCGAAACACCGGTGCGACCAGGCTGGCGGCGCGCAGCCCGATCCTTTGAAGACGCTGGCTGTGCATGAGGGAGCCTAATCCGGCGAGCTGTGCGGCACCGTAAAGCATGTCCCAGTCGGTGTCGATGTGGGTGATCTTGAAGTCTTCAGTCAGTGTATAGCGGTCGATACCAATGAAATTCAGGCAGCGGCCGGTTCCCTTGAGTTTGGCTCCCGTGTTGGGCTCGATGGTCTCACCGATCATGCGGCCGATACCTCGCCACGGAATGGTCACCCGCCACTGATCGTCGAAGTAGTCCCAGTAGGGCAGTGACCGGTTGGTTCCGTCCTGTGGGTAGAACGCAAAGTCGGGGAAGACGTCGAAGGCGGCCTGGCAGTTGTCGATCGTGAACTGACGTCCGAGCCTGTTCTCCTGGAACGTCGTGCTGTCGATATAGCTGCACTCCTCGGCGATGCAGTAATCGATCTTCTTGATGTCCTGCTCGGCCCAGGCATCAAACCATGTGTAGGCGAACTCTGTTCGGCCCTGGGCGGGAAGCCCGCGCTCGATGTCGTTCTTCTCTTGCTGCCGCACCTTCTTCCAGAACTCCGGCATGAGCGCCTGATACTGCGCGTGTTCCGGTGAGGGGCCCAACTTTTCCAATCTGCTCATCTTTTTCCTTTCGTTGTGGGAACTGTGTGATGGCTCAGCGGGTGAGGAGCCGCGTCGGGAGGCCGCCAGCCAGGCCGGTGGAGACGCGTACTCGGTGCCGGGGTGTCCAGCCATCGCGGATCTGGAATGCATAGCGCTGCAAGATGGTTCCGAGGACCAGGGTCCCCTCGATGTAGGCCATCCTGGTGCCCATGCACTTGCGTGGTCCGATACTGAACGGCAGGAACGCATTCCGATTGATCTTGTCGGTCAGGAATCGTTCGGGGTTGAACGTCTCCGGGTCCTTCCAGAACCGGGGATCGCGCTGTAGTGCGTATTGCGTGATCACGACGTGTGAACCTTGGGGAATGAGATAGCCGCCGATCTCGTCGTCCTGGACGGCCGTTCGGATGTTGGCGGGTGCGGCCTGGAAACGCTGTGCCTCATCGAAACATGCCCTCAGATACTTCAAGTTCTCCAGGTCGTCGTACTCCAACGTCTTTCCGCCGAGCGCGTCAATCTCCCTATACGCCCTACCGAGAGCGATCGGGTTGCGGCACAGCAGCGCGATGGTCCAGGCCAGCGCGGCGGCGGTGGTCTCGAATCCTGCGAACACCAACCCGGCGGCTTCGGAGCGCCGTCTGCGGTGCTGTGTCTGCGGGCAGCCCTCGAATTCCAGCCCGATCAATGCGTCCACGAGATCGGGCGAGTCGGGCAGCGGGCACCCTTTCCGTTCGTCGACGAAGCGGTCGAGGATCCCGAATAGCTCCTCCTTGGACTGTTCACCACTGCGACGCAGGGGATTTGGCATCCAGCCGGGCAGATAATGCATGGCGACCCGGCTGATGACGTAGCGGCCGTACCGACGCGCACCGTCGACCGCATGATCAATCTCGTCGGAGCCGAGCTGAACGTTGAACATCGAGCGCATCAGTCCGTCCATCACGACCGCGCCGAGTTCATGTTCCAGATCCACGGGTTGCCCGCTGGTCGCATGGCGTGACCAGGCATCGACCCGATCGGTGATCCCTTCCATCATGAGCGGGGTCGCTGCCGCCAGTGCGCGTTCGCCGAAGTACGGATTGAAAGCGGTGCGGACTCGTTTCCACTCCTGGCCCTCGAGCAAGGGGAGGGCGGCCGGTTCTCCGGAGACCAATTCGATGGTGGCCTCGTGCTTGGCGTATCGGTCGTGGTGGCGGGTGAACACATGGTCGATGTAGTCGGGATGGTTGATCAGGGTGACTGTGAGCGCGGGGCTCGGGCCCGTGAAGAGGCGGACGATGTCGCCGTATCGATTCGCGATCTTGGGCAGTAGCAGGTACGGCAGCCGAAACGGGTCACCCAGGCAGCTCAGCCCCAGCAGCGCGGCCCGATGCAAGGGCAGCCGCGGGGCAAGTCGGGGTCCTGGGGTCTGCGATGTTTCCTGCGTGGGGGAGTTTGTGCCGGTGGCGTGCATGGCTGCCTCTTCTGTGCGGAACGGTGATTCTGGTGGCGAAGTGTATGGCCGATCCAGCCGTCATGCAATACTGAATCAAAAGTAATTCATTGATTCAAATACCAGCTAGATGTGCCGAACGGAGGGGCTGTGAGTCGCAGCGAGGTTTCGCAGGTCCCCGCCGTTACTATCGGGTCCGTGGTAGAGATCGACTCGTTGCTGCGGCAGCTGGTCACCGGAACACTGTCCGACACGAATGTGGCGACCGCTCATTTGTTGGATGCCGCCCGCGAGGAATTCGTTGCCCACGGGATCGCTCGCACCGCTGTCGGGGATATCGCACGCCGCGCCGGTGTGTCCCGCCCGACCTTGTACCGCAAATGCGGAGACAAGGAAGACATCGTCGCCGCGGTGTTGGTGCGGGAGACAACCGAATTCTTCATGAGGGCGCAGGCTGTGCTCGCGCCCTTATCGAATGCCGAGGACAGGATGGTCGAGGCATTCGTCATGGGCATGCGTGAGGCGCGTGATCATCCATTGGTGCTGGCGCTCAAGGAATTCGACGCGGAATCGTTCTCGCGGAATGTCTTTGACGTGAATGCGTCCGGGTATCAGGGACTGCTTGCGGTGATCGCGGAACTACTGGCCGACGAGGACTATCCCGTTCCTGCGGTGAAGCGCGCGCTCGACCTGGCGCTGCGGCTGACGTCGACGTTTCTGGTGAACCCTTCCGCGCTGGTGCCGACCGACACCGACGAAAACACCCGCGAATTCGCGGGCCGATATCTGCTACCCCTCATGCGTGCCGCCCGTTAGGTGCGCTCCGTATCCTGGTGTGGTGGCTACAGTTTTGACGGTGAACGTGGGCCAGCTGCGGTCGAATCCGGCAGGCGGGCCAACGCGCACCGGTATCGACAAACATCCCACCGATTCGGTGATAGCCGTCCGCGCGCCGGGTGGTACGTCCGAGGGTGCCGGCAGCGGCCTGGAAGGTGACGCGATCGGAGATACGGGCGTGCACGGTGGCGACGATCAAGCCGTGTATGCGTACGCCCGCGAGGACCTGGACTGGTGGCAGGGCACGCTCGGGCGAGAGCTGGCGAATGGCCAGTTCGGGGAGAACCTGACCACCCGCGAGATCGATGTGACCGGCGCGCTCATCGGTGAGCAGTGGCATATCGGTGACGGCGGGCTGGTGCTGGAAGTGTCCGCGCCGCGCATACCGTGCCGGACCTTTGCGGCCTGGCTTGACCTGCGCGGGTGGGTCAAGACCTTTACGGCGCAAGCGATCCCCGGCGCATACTTCCGGGTGATCTCACCCGGGGTGGTGCGAGAGGGTGACGGCATCGCCGTCAAGAATCGTCCGGAGCATGATGTGACCGTGGGACTTGCGTTCCGGGCGCTCACCCTCGAATCCGAGTTGCTTCCGCGGCTTCTCGATGCCCCCGCGTTGCCGGAACACGTCAAGGAGACGGTCAGGCGCAGGAGCGGATCGGCCTAACCTACCGCCGCTGCACCAGGACTGTCTGGGCGCTGGAGCCGATGTAGCCGCGGCGGTCGAATATCTCCGCCGTGGTCACGCCGACTCCGTCGGGTCCGACCGACATGCGGGCGCGGACGCCGAATTCGTCGCCCTGGGGAATCCGGTGGACGTGCATCACGGTATCGGTGTTCATGTAGACGAACCGCAGGGGGTTGAGCACCGCGCCGATGCCGTTCGCGGAGTCGATGACCGAGGCCAGCCGCTGCCATCCGGTGGTGGGCTCGGTATCGACGATGTGCACATGTGGCCGCATCCAGGCAACCTGCGGTTCTCCCTCGGGTACCGAAAACCACTGAAAATCAACCGATTTTGAGTAGTTAGAGCCCTCGAAGCCGAACGCCGGCGGTGTGGGGCCGGGCGGGTACTCGGGTAAGGGCGGGTACCGATCACTGGCTTTGTCGGCGGTCACCGAGGTCGCCAACAGCCACGCGCTGGCTCGCGCGACCGCACGGTAACCGCCATTGGCGCGCGCTTCCATCTCGGCCACGGCAAGCGCGATGCGCCGACCCGGCCGTTCGATCCATGCCCGTACGCGCACCGGCTCCAGCGGAACCGGGCCGAGGATGTCGAGCGCGACCCGGCCGATCCGCAGGCTCTCGCGCGGCTCCGGCAGTTCCTCGATGGCCTTGAGTAGCAACGCCATCGGGGGAGAGCCGTGCTGCAGGTTCGGCCCCCATCCGCTGGCGGTCAGCTCGGTGGACTCGAACACCTGGAACTCGCCGTCGGTATCCAATCGCCGGTAGTAACAACCCGTCAGGTCCAACGTCATGCGGCATCTCCCGGGATCGCGGTCGCGGAGGCTTCGGCATCTTCGATATCAGTATCGGAGACACCGTAATCGGAAGGCCAGCCTGGGTAGGGAGGCGGCGTGCCGCCGAACGCGGGACACAGCGACTGATGGGCACACCAGTCGCACAACCGGGAGGGATTGGGCCGGAAGTCGCCGGTGGTGCCGAGGTTCTGAATCGCTCGCCAGATCGCCATGAGCGTCTTCTCGAACTTGAGTAGCTCTGCCTCATCCGGTGTGTAGTCGAGAACCTCGCCATCGGACAGATACAGCAGCCGCAGCCGTCGCGGCACCACCCCGCGGGTGCGATACAGCGCGACGGCATAGAACTTCATCTGAAACAACGCCTTGGCTTCGAACAAGGCGCGCGGTGCGCGTCCGGTCTTGTAGTCGACCAGACGCATCGCGCCCCCGGGGGCGACGTCGATGCGATCGATGAATCCGCGCAGCATCGTGCCGTCGGACAGCTCGACCTCGACGCGCTCCTCGCAACTGTCGGGATCGAATCGGGTGGGATCTTCAAGCCGGTAATAGCCCGAGAGCAGATCTCGGGCCTCATCGAGGAACGCCGGAAGGCGCTCGGTCTCGACCACCGCCGCGAGTTCGGGGTTCGATTCCACGAGGCGTTCCCACGCGGGCTGCACCAATCCCGCGGCGGTGGCGTACTCGCGATCGGCCGCGGGCCGGGCGTAGAGATCTTCCAGGGCGGCATGCACGAGGCTGCCGC
The DNA here is from genome assembly GCF_016767715.1 of Mycobacteroides chelonae. NCBI lineage: Bacteria > Bacillati > Actinomycetota > Actinomycetes > Mycobacteriales > Mycobacteriaceae > Mycobacteroides > Mycobacteroides chelonae. Next base: position 2,178,411 of record NZ_CP050145.1, read on the forward strand.
GCACCTGCGCTGTCGAGGGCGGCTCGGGGAGGCGGTCGATCGCGCGGAACCGGTACAGCAGTGGGCATTGCTTGAAGTCGCTGGCACGGGAAGGGGACAGCGCGGGCCGGCGGGTGGGCCGGTTCTGCGTGGTCTCCTTCATGGTTGGCAGCCTAGGCATCGTGTCCGACAGGTGCTGACGCCACGCCGGGCACAAAGCTGGTGGGCTCCGTTCAACACATGTCACAAGTCGTCCCCAAAGTATCCGTACTCGAAGTAACGTGAACCTCTCATTGGCCATGGGGCGACGACGCCCCACGCGAGAGGAATGTGCAGTGACGACGGCAAAGCATCGAAGCCCGCTGGACAGCCCGCAGGTGAAGGACACCGGGCTCGCCGGTTCTGAACTCGCCGAGCGGTGGACCGCGCTGGCCGATGGGCCCAGTCGGTACTCCCGGGTGTCCTTCACTCCCAATGTCTCGATACCGCTGTCCGACGGGACCGTGCTCAAGGCCCAGGTGTTCCGGCCGGCCAATGCCGACGGGACCCCGGTCAATGACCCGGTGCCGGTGCTCTTCAACCTCACCCCCTACAACAAATCCGTTACTCACCTGGCGGCATGGGTGCTGCGGGGCCTGCACCGGTTCGGCATTACCGTGCCGGCCCTGCCGCCCAGGAATCCGCGTCTGTTGGAGCTCGCCGAGCTGGCGCGGGCGATTCCCGGTGGCGGCCTGACGACGTTTGGAGTGAACGACTCGCTGATCCGCAGTGGGTATGCCCAAGTGGTTGTCGATGTTCGCGGTACCGGCGCCTCCTCGGGTGACTGGGGAATGCTCAACGATCTCGAACAGCGGGACACCGCGGAGGTGGTGGCCTGGGCGCAGGCGCAGCCGTGGTGCGATGGTTCGGTCGGCATGTATGGCATCTCGTACTGTTCGATCAACGCGCTGCAGGCCGCCGGCAACCGGGTGCCGGGTCTCGGTGCGGTGTTCGCGGTCGAGCCGGTCAGCGACATCTCCCGTGACCTCATGAAAACCGGTGGGGCGCAGACATTCTTCCTGCCCATCTGGATGCTTGCCGTTGCGCTGGGAAAGTGGTTGCCGTCGCCTTCGGACGTGATACGCGGCGGCGTCGGCCTGGGCTGGCTCGCGGGGCGGTTGCGCGCACCACTGAATCGTGTGGTGCGGTACATCTTCGAGGGCTTGCGTGGCACGGGTGCGCTGATCGACAACGACGAGTATTTCCAGCAGATCAGTCCCCGGTTCGAAGACATCGAGATCCCTACGTTCGTCTATGGGGCGTGGGACGACATCTTCGGTCCGGCCGCCCTGCGTATCCATCGCCGAGCCGCGTCGCCGGGCGGCAGGTTTCAGGTCGTCATCAACGAGGGTTATCACGGGTCCCCGGGTTCGCAGCTCGGCCGTGAAGACGGACCTCCCCGGCTGGATGTCTTGCAGCGTGCGTGGTTTGACAAGTGGCTCAAGGGTATTGACAACGGAGTGGAGAGCTACGGCCCGCTCACCCTGCAACAGCAAAATGGCGGTTGGCATACCCTGGACGTCTATCCGCGGCCCGAAGCCGAGCCGCAGCGGTTCTATCTGGATGCCGAACCCTCAGGGGTGGGGGCTGGTTCGACATTCGACGGGTCGTTGACGGGTGCTGTGCCGCTGAACAAGACCGAGCACCTCCTTCGCCGACGGATGGGACTGCTGAAATCGCCCACCACCTCCCGGCTGACGGCCGGTATCACTGCCGTGCTGGGTACGTCCGGGCTCAAGGACTCTCGGTACTTCGAGCGTGGGGCACTCACCTTCACCAGTAGCCCCGCTGTGCAGCCGTGGGTGATCTCCGGGGCGCTGAACCTTCATCTGCACACCAAAGCCATAGGTACGGAGGCGTTCTGGGTCGTATCGGTGACGGACGTGGCGCCCGACGGCTTCTCCCGGATGCTGGCTGAGGGCGCGCTGCTGGCATCGCGCCGCGGGGTGGATGAGGACAAGAGTCTGCGTACCGCGGACGGAGACTACCTATCGCCCTGGCATCCCACCGGTAAGGGATCGACGCTGCCGGTGGAACCCGGCGTGCCAACCACTCTCGACATCGATCTCACCGAGGTAGATGCGGTGATCGCGGCGGGGCACCGGCTGCGGGTGGTCGTCGCGGCGGCCAGTCTGCCGAGGTACATCCCGTCCATTCCGGAGCTGTGGGCGAGCCGTCACGGCCAGGCCCTTGTCCTGGATCCCGGCCAGCCGAGTTACCTGGTGGCGCCCGTGATTCTCGATACCGGCGCCGGGGCCGCGTAGTCCTCGCCAGTTCACCAACTTCTCATCTACTTTTTCTATAACTTACGGTACCGTAGGTTACAGATCGCGGTAGGCCGAATTAGAGAGGTGGACGAGATGGTGACCGGACTGCAAACACGATTACTGACCGAGCTGGAGCCCGTTGTCGAGGCGAATCTCGAGCGGCACCTGAGCGCCGCGCGGCCATGGGCCCCACATGATTACGTGCCCTGGAGCAGGGGCCGGGACTTCGCATTTCTGGGCGGAGAGGACTGGAAACCGGAGGATAGCCCGCTCGATCCGATCGCTCAGGCGGCGTTGATCGTCAATCTGCTGACCGAGGACAACCTGCCGTCGTATCACCGTGAGATCGCCACGAGATTCGGCCGAGACGGGGCATGGGGAACCTGGGTGGGCCAGTGGACGGCGGAGGAAGGGCGGCACAGCATCGCACTTCGCGACTATCTGGTGGTCACCCGTGGTGTCGACCCGAGCAACCTCGAAGCGATGCGCATGGCGCACACCATCGCCGGTTACGACTCAGGGGACAAGACGCCCCTGGAGGCGCTCGCCTACGTGTCGTTCCAGGAGCTGGCCACTCGGATATCTCATCGCAACACGGGGAAGGCCTCGGGCTGCCCCATCGCCGATCAGCTGCTGGCGCGCGTCGCGCTGGATGAGAACCTGCACATGGTCTTCTATCGCAATCTCATGTCGGCGGCACTCGATATCGAACCCGATGCCGCGATGCAGGCCATCTGCAAGGAGATCGTCGGTTTCGCGATGCCGGGTATGGGGATGGCGGGATTTGCGCAGAACGCGATAGCCATCGCGAAAGCGGGCATCTACGACTTGCGCATCCATCACGATGAGGTTCTGCAACCCATCCTGAGGTTCTGGCGGGTGTTCGAACGCTCCGATATCGGGGCCGAAGGGGAGCAGGCCCGCGACACCCTCGTGAAATTCCTTGCCGCCGTGGATGAGCGTGCAAAGTACTACGAGGAGAAGGCGGCGATCCGGGCCGCGGCGCGGGTGTAGGGAATCGCCCGCGCCGGTCGGTTACCGGGAGGCGCTGTTGCCCGCCCTGCGGGCGGATCGCTGTCCCTGGCCTTGACGCCCTTGACCCTGCCCCTGGCGGCCTTGGCCCTGTCCGCCGCGCCGAGGCGCACGTGCCGGACGTCCCTCGGCGCCGCCGCGGGGTCGGTGGGACCGCTGGCCGTTCGCCGTGGAAGAGCCGTTGGCCTTCTGTGCGGGAGCAGGTTTCACGTACGGAGCCACCTCGCCCACCAAGGTCTTGACCTCATCGGAATGGGCCGTCACCTGTTGGGGCGTGGCGGTGATGGCGGCCTTGCGTAGCAGCTGTGTGACATCGCGGCGCTGCTCGGGGAGTACCACCGTGACCACGTCGCCGGTGCCACCGGCGCGCGCAGTGCGGCCTGAACGGTGCAGGTACGCCTTGTGCTCGGCGGGAGGGTCGACGTGCACGACGAGAGCGACATCGTCGACGTGCACGCCGCGGGCAGCGACATCCGTGGCGACCAGCACCCGTGCTTCGCCGTTCGCGAAGGCGGCCAGGTTACGGTCGCGTGCACCCTGAGAGAGGTTGCCGTGCAAGTCAACTGACGGGATGCCCGACTGATTGAGCTGATGCGCGAGCCGCTTGGCGTGGTGCTTGGTACGCATGAACAGGATGCGCCGTCCGGTGCCGGAGGCCAGCGTGTTCACAAGTTCACGCTTGGCGTCGGGGCCGCTGACCGTGAACACATGGTGTGTCATCGCGGCAACCGGGGAATCGACGGGATCGACCGAATGCTCGGAGGGGGAGTGCAGGAATCGTTTGACCAACTTGTCGACATCGTTATCCAAGGTGGCCGAGAACAGCAGGCGCTGACCGGAACTCGGGGTCGCGGCGAGCAACCGCGTTACGACGGGCAGGAATCCGAGATCTGCCATGTGGTCGGCCTCGTCCAGAACGCTGATCTCAACGCCGTCCAGAGTCAGGTGGCGCTGCTTGAGTAAGTCATCGAGCCGACCGGGGCAGGCGACCACGATGTCGACGCCGGCCTTGAGCGCCTGAACCTGACGGTGCTGCGAGACACCGCCGAAGATGGTGGTGACCTTCATGCGGTAGGCGGCCGCCAGCGGCTCGATGACTGCGCTGATCTGGGTCGCCAGCTCACGGGTGGGAGCGAGCACGAGCGCCCGCGGGCGGCCCGGCACTCGAGTGCCTTCGGCGATACGTGCGACGACGGGGATGGAGAACGCAAGGGTCTTGCCGCTGCCAGTTTTGCCGCGGGCCAGCACATCACGGCCGGCGAGTGTGTCCGGCAGGGTGGCGGCCTGGATCGGGAATGGGGCGTCGATGCCGCCCTGCTGCAGGGCGCGGACCAGTACTGCGGGCACGCCGAGTGACGCGAATGTGGTTGAAGACATGAGAAATGACGCCTTTCGAGGCTTCGAGATGGCGAGATTGCCAATGGGCAACATCGATCGCCGTGAGAAAAGCCTGAAATCAGCGGACTGGCTGACGAAAGAATGATCTACGACGCAGGCGCACAGTGGCGCTTACCCATGACAGTACGTGCCTTTGGCCTCTAGAGCTAAATCGTGTGTGCCGAAACACATTGGTGGGTGACCCCGTTTTACCTGCAAGGCCTGCCCAGTTCGCGGTGCGCGATACGCACCTGGCAAGGTGAGCGCATGACTCGGACCGGGCCCTTTGTCGTGGGCGATCGCGTGCAACTGACCGACCCCAAGGGGCGGCACTACACGATGGTGCTCGAGCCGGGCAAGGAATTCCACACCCACCGCGGTGCCATCACACACGACACGGTGATCGGCATCCCCGAGGGCAGCGTGGTGAAGTCGACCAACGGCGACCAGTTTCTGGTGCTGCGTCCTTTGCTGATCGACTATGTGTTGTCGATGCCGCGTGGCGCGCAGGTGATCTACCCGAAGGACGCCGCGCAGATCGTTCATGACGGCGACATCTTCCCGGGCGCGCGGGTACTGGAGGCCGGTGTGGGCTCGGGTGCGCTCACCTGCTCGCTGCTGCGCGCGGTGGGGCCCGAGGGAACGGTGATCTCTTACGAGATTCGTGAGGATCACGCCGAACATGCTGTGCGAAACGTCACAGCGTTTTTCGGGGAGCAACCGGACAACTGGGAGCTGGTAATCGGTGATCTCGCCGAGCGGGCTGCTGATGCCGGTGGCGTCGACCGGGTGGTCCTGGACATGCTGGCCCCTTGGGAGACTTTGCCCGCGGTGGCCGAATCGCTGGTACCCGGTGGCGTGCTCATTGTGTACGTCGCTACCGTCACACAACTGTCGCGCGTGGTCGAGGCGCTGCGCGAACAGCAATGCTGGACCGAACCGAGGTCCTGGGAGTCGATGCAGCGCGGCTGGAACGTCGTCGGACTGGCGGTGCGTCCCGAGCACAGCATGCGCGGGCATACCGCGTTCCTGGTCAGTGCGCGTCGTCTGGCGCCGGGCACCATCACTCCGACACCGCTGCGGCGTAAGCGCCTACCGAGCTAGAGCCGTCGCCAGCGGGCGCTACGGGGTAGGCGCCGGGGCCGGTGTCTCGGGCGCGGGTGCGCCGGCGGGAGGCGCCTCGTGCGGCGTGGCGGTACCCGCCAGCGATGTCCCGGTCTTGAGCAAGAGGTCGGAGGTTCGCTTGGACAGCTTCCAGCCCTCACCTTCGGGCGAGAACGACATCGGGACCGCGAAACCACCCATCTTCGGGCTGGGGCTGTTGATGGTGACGACGGCTTCGACGTCGCCCTGGGTTTCCGTCGACCACTTCGGGTCCTTGACGGTGAACGACAACGGCGAGAACCCGGCGTCGCCGATCGCCTTGGTGAACTTGTCCAGCTGCTCGGGAGTGGCACCCTGAACGGCAGTGATCTTCTCGGCACCCGGCAGGTTCGGGTCGGCGAGGCGGTTGAGGACATCGGTCAGCACCGCCGGATCGGGCAGTGGATGGTTCGGGACAGCGGCGGCCACCGCCGAGGATGCGGGCTGAGTCGCCGAAGCGCTGGCGGGGGCGGCCTTATCGTTTGAGCTGCTGCAGGCGGTCAGGGCGAGAACGGCTGCACCGGCGGCGACGACGGCGAGTTGAAGGTGACGGGCCATGATCCTGGTGACTCCATTCGGCATATCGGCTAAGTCGTTCGGCCAAGTGCGGTGACGATATCGGCGTGCGAGGTCGTGGTGATCATCCAGCCCTCCTCCTACACGTCTACCTTCCAGACTTACCCGATGCCGCCTGGATCAGCGAAACCGCCGAGGCCTTGCTGATCTTCCAGCCATCCTGGTTCACGAAGTTGATCTTCGTCGTGTACGCCTGCGTCTTGGGTCCGGTGATGGTGACCGCCGCAGCGGCCACACCCGGTCCGGTGGATTTGATGTCGGACACAGTGAAAGCCAGTGGCAGGAACCCGTCACGGTTGGCGCTCTTGAAGGCACGATCGGCGTAAATCGCCTCACCCGCGCCGATGCCGCCTTCCACGAGGCCACCCTTGGCCAGGGCCGACACGCCCGGATCTGCGAGTGAATACAGCAAACCGCTTAGCTCATCGGATGTGGGTGCCGCGTCGGCAGGTTCGGTGGGCACGTCCATGGGGACGTCCCAGGACACGGGGGTAATGTCCGCGGACATGGTGGTCGTTGCTGTCGGGCCAGCGGAGCTGGCTGTCGGCTCGCCCATTGGTACTGCCAAGCCAACCGCTGCCGCCGCGAGTAAACCCAGCGTGGCGACCCCTGACATACCGGTTCGTGAGCTCACGGTTGTCCTTCCGATCGACCTGAATGTGACGAACGCTAACAGCGTAGACGTCCCAGGCAACGGGTAGACCCCGCACGGGCGGCCAATCGCCGGTAGCGTTGAAGCATCCACCGCACCAATTCTCGGTGTGGGAAAGGAGGACATCATGAGTGAGTCGGAGCGTTCAGAGGCGTACGGCACACCGGATGCCGCCGAACTGGAACGGCTACGTCGAGAGGTTGCGGCCCTTCGCCAGGAGCTGGAAGGCAGCGCGGCCCACGGATCTGGTGACACCGGTCGTCTGCGCGACCTGAACCAGCTTGAGGCTCGTATCGACTCCCTGAATGCGCGCAACGCCAAGCTGATGGACACCCTCAAAGAGGCCCGTCAGCAGCTCTTGGCGCTGCGTGAGGAGGTTGACCGGCTGGGCCAGCCGCCGAGCGGTTATGGCGTGTTGCTGGCCGTGCAGGCCGACGACACGGTGGACGTGTTCACCTCCGGCCGCAAGATGCGGGTGACTTGCTCTCCCAACATCGAGACCGCCGAGCTGCGACGGGGGCAGACCGTGCGCCTCAACGAGGCGCTCACGGTGGTCGAGGCCGGCAACTTCGAATCGGTCGGTGAGATCAGCACGCTGCGGGAGCTGCTGGACGACGGTCATCGCGCGCTCGTGGTGGGGCATGCCGACGAGGAACGCATCGTCTGGCTGGCCGATCCGCTGATCGCGCCCGATCTCTCCGAGGTGTCCGAGGATGCCGACGGAGCGGATCTGAAGCCCCGGAAACTGCGGCCCGGCGATTCGTTGCTGGTTGATACCAAGGCCGGATATGCCTTCGAGCGGATTCCCAAGGCCGAGGTCGAGGATCTGGTGCTCGAAGAGGTGCCCGACGTCAGCTACAGCGACATCGGTGGCCTGACGAGGCAGATCGAGCAGATCCGCGACGCGGTGGAGCTGCCGTTCCTGCACAAGGACCTCTATCGGGAGTACGCCCTGCGTCCGCCCAAGGGTGTGCTGCTGTACGGGCCCCCCGGATGCGGAAAGACACTCATCGCCAAGGCCGTCGCCAACTCGCTGGCCAAGAAGATGGCAGAGCTGCGTGGCGATGACTCGCGCGAGGCCAAGTCCTACTTCTTGAACATCAAGGGCCCGGAGCTGCTCAACAAGTTCGTCGGCGAGACCGAGCGGCATATCCGCCTGATCTTCCAGCGGGCCCGCGAAAAGGCTTCGGACGGTACGCCGGTCATCGTCTTCTTCGATGAGATGGACTCGATCTTCCGCACTCGTGGTACCGGCGTCAGCTCCGATGTGGAGACGACGGTCGTGCCGCAGCTGCTGTCCGAGATCGACGGTGTCGAGGGCCTCGAGAACGTCATCGTCATCGGCGCCTCCAACCGTGAAGACATGATCGACCCGGCGATCCTGCGGCCCGGCCGCCTCGACGTGAAGATCAAGATCGAACGGCCGGATGCGGAGTCTGCGCAAGACATCTTCTCCAAGTACCTCACCGACAAACTGCCGGTGAACACCGACGATCTGGCGGAATTCGGCGGCGATCGCGGGCTGACCATCAAGGCCATGATCGAGAAGGTCGTGGACCGGATGTACGCCGAGATCGACGACAACCGTTTCCTGGAGGTCACCTACGCCAACGGTGACAAGGAAGTCATGTACTTCAAGGACTTCAACTCCGGCGCCATGATTCAGAACGTCGTGGACCGCGCGAAGAAGAACGCCATCAAGGCGGTGCTGGAGACCGGTCAGAAGGGTCTGCGTATTCAGCATCTGCTCGACTCGATCGTCGACGAGTTCGCCGAGAACGAGGACCTGCCCAATACCACCAATCCGGATGACTGGGCACGGATCTCGGGCAAGAAGGGCGAGCGCATCGTCTACATCCGTACGCTGGTCACCGGCAAGAGCTCCAGCGCCAGCCGCGCCATCGACACCGAATCGAGCCTGGGCCAGTACCTGTAGGCACCGTGCTCACCCGCGGCGGGCTGTGACCACCGTGGTCCAGTCGCCGGGTGCGAGTGCACGCGCGCCGGTGGGATCGTAGCGACGCAGCAGCTCGGGTATCCGCAGCTGCTCGGTGGTCTGAAAGCCTTGGCGCGCAAGCAGTTCGTCGGCCTGTCTCGCCGTCATGCCCGTGCGGTACGGCTCGCCGCGCCGGGAGACGGACCGCGATCCGCGCCGGACTTCGCGACGGCGACTGTCGGGGCCGACGATATCGGGATCACCGTAATCCAGGACGAGCCTGCTTCCCGGTGCGCAGAGCTTCGTCAGTTGCGCCAGGGTCGACTCGAGGGCGGCCTCGGTGAGGTAGTAGGTCACGCCGAGCCACACCACGAGTGAGGGTGCGGCCGTATCGAATCCGGCGCCAAGCAGACGCGACGTCAGGTCATCGCGCTCGAAATCGCAGGGGACCCAGGCCAGCCGCGACTCATCACCGCGGTGTTCGGCGATGAGATGTTGTTTCGCCTGCTGGGTGGTGGGTGCGTCGACCTCGAATACGGTGACGGGCAGGGAACCGAGCTGCTGACTCGAGGTGTCGAAGCCCGCCCCCAGCATCACCACTTGACCGATGCCGGATCGCGCGGCGGACCGCACTTCGTCGTCGGACACCCGGCGGCGCAGCACGATGAGGGCATGAAGGCCCGCGCACCATCGGTCCACCAGACGCAGGCCCCACCTGGCCACGGTGGGAGATGCCAGTGCCGCACGCAGCAGCGGATGGGTCACGAACCATCCGGACTGTGGATCGTTCAGCAGGCCATCGCGCTGCATCGACTCGGCAGCGCGCTGCCACGCGTTGAACTGTGCGGTCAGACTTGCGGTTTGGTCGAGCCGGCGTCCAGACATATCGCGAGGATAGAAAGTCCGGTGGGCCCGCGAGGGGGCATTGGCATCATCTGGCAGTGCGTGGCATGCGGAGGCGGTGCTGGTCAGTGCGGTCTTCCTAGCATGGCGAGTACAGCCCGAGGAGGTATCCGTGAAGACCATGAAACCCCGAGAAATGCTTTCCGCCGAGCGCACCAGCCTGGCCGAGTTCCTGCACACATTGACCGAAGACGATTGGTTGGCTCCGTCACTGTGCGCGGGCTGGCGGGTCCGCGATGTCGTGGCACACGCCGCCGTCGACGCGGTATCGCTGGGTGTCTATCTGGGGACCGCGCTACGGAACCCATCGATCAACAAGCTCAACGATGCATTGGTGGAGCGCACCGGTCACCTGTCGAATGAAGAGCTGTTGCACCATTTCGAGTCGGCAGTGCGGCCCGGAGCGTTTGGCAAGATGGCGCCCGCGGCACTTCATACCGACGCCATGGTGCACCACCAGGATATTCGGCGACCACTGGGCAGGCCGCGTGCCATTCCCGAGGACCGGCTGGTCTTTGCGTTGGATCATCCCGACTTTGGCGCCCACCCGAAGCGGTACACCAAGGGGCTGAGGTTCATGGCCAACGACGTGGATTGGGCGAAAGGCAATGGCCCGCACGTGTGCGGCACCGGGGAGGCGCTGGTGCTGGCGATGGCGGGCCGTCCGGTGGTGCTCGGTGAGCTGGAAGGTGACGGTGTGCCGACGCTGGCGGCACGGATGCGCTGAGGTCAGATCCGTTGTGAGGCCGATAGATACACGTCGCGTCCGGCGAGGCTTACCGCCACATCGGCGATCAACGGTTCGAAAAAACGTGTCCGATACTGCGGATCGATGCTGCTGTTGACGGTGAAGTACAGCCCCGACAGCACCGCGACCAACAGCGACATATGAATCAGAGTCTGTGGCACGCCGATCCGAATCCCGTACCAGGTGCCCGAACATGGCGGCGCTGCTCCCGACGGGCATGCGGCCTCATTGGACCACAACGCCATCACGTCGTGCGGCACGGCCACGATGCCCAGCAACATGAAGAACGCGAACACCCCGGTGGTGAAGAACACCACCTGGATCGCCTGCGAAACCACCATCACCAGTAGCACATTCAGCCGTTCGGGCCAGCGCAGTGCGGGCCGCGGCGGCTCCGGACCGTCGGCTCCGGTCAGGTCGGCCAGTGGGGTGCCGGCCAGTAGCGTGGCGGGCGCGGGACGTTCGGCCCGGTTTTCGCGCAGATTGTTCAACTCGTCGCGCACGGTGGCGACCATGAACACGGTGGCGGTGAGGGCCAGGAAGCCGATTGTCTGCCAAAGCCTTTCGCGGGTGATCCGGGCCGACAGCTGCCAGAGCTCTCCGGTGAAGAACACCACCACGGTCAGCATGAGCAGTGGCAGCGCGCGGGACATGAGCGTGCCCAGCGCGCCGAACTGCGTGGATGCGTACCGCAGGGCCCACAGTCCGATCGACCCGGCACCCAGGTACGTCAACCAGATGAGCACCAGCGCGGCCAGCAGGAAGGCGGGCATCTTCGCGGCGGCCTCCGGCCACGAACCGGTGTCGGTGGCCGGGAGCGCTACCACGAAGATCGCGATGACGAGCCATGACAGGGCGCGGCGCACCACGTCGGCACGGATGGTTCCGACACGTTGCAGTGCGGTGAGCACCAGCGGTTGCGCCGCCATCAGCAGTGCCACCACCCCGAGCAGGATCATCAGCACAATCGAGCGGGTGTCGTTGTCGGTGGAGATCAGCTCGTAGAGCGCCACCCCCGCACCGGCGACTCCGATCATGGGCGCGGCCCGGTCGATGAGTTCACGTGAGCGCACGCGACGATCGAGCACGACGGGTAGTCCTCGGGAGAGGAACCATTCGTGAATGTCGTCGAGATTGCGCACCTGATCATGATGACAAGGCTGTTCGACGAGGCAAAGCGGGCGTACGTTGAACCAATCGGGCGGTCGGATCGTGTAACCGTCGGAGGTGTTCCATGGCGGATGGGCAGGCTGGGCCGAACGGCGTCGGCGTCAATGGCTCATCGAGTCTTATGCGGGCCTTTTACGACGAGTACGCAGGCCCGCTGCATCGCTATGTCATGTACCTGACCCACGACTCGGCGCTGGCGGAAGACATCGTGCAGGAGGTGCTGTTGCGAGCCTGGCGGCATCCGACGCTGGTCAACCAGACGGAAGGGTCGGCGAGGGCATGGCTGTTTACGGTCGCCCACAACCTGGTCCGTGATAACGCACGTAGCTCGCGCTTTCGCAGCGAGATAGCCACCGCCGAGACACCCGAGTTCGCCTCTCCCGATCAGGTGGACGCAACGCTGGACGCGTGGCTGGTGGCCGAAGCGCTGCGCACGTTGTCCACCGATCACCGCGCCGTCATCCTGCGTGCGTATTACCGGGGGAGTTCAGTCGCCGACATATCCGCCGAGCTGGGGGTGCCTGAGGGCACCGTCAAGTCACGCCTGCACTATGGCGTGCGTGCGCTTCGGTTGTCGCTGCAGGAAATGGGGGTCACACGATGACTGTGGAGCATGTTTACGCCGACTGGGACGCCGCCTATGTGCTGGGTGCGCTCTCGTCCGCCGAGCGGCGTGAATACGAACAGCACCTGGTCGACTGTGTCAGCTGCCAGCGCGCGCTGTCCGAGGTGACAGCCATGCCCGGTCTGCTGTCCAAGGTTGATCGCGGTTACGCCGAGAAGATGGAACTCGAAGACCCGCCCGTGCTCGCCAAGCCCGCCACCAGCTGCCCGGTACAGGCGCTGTGGCCCAAGCTGCAGGCCCGGTGGCGGCGGCAGAGCGCAGTGCGCCGGCTCGCCTATGTGGGTGCGGTCGCGGTGGCCGCCGCTGTCGCGCTGACGGTCTCGTTGGTGCCGCCGCCGTGGTATCACCGGCCCGCACCGATGAATGTCGCCGCGGGTTCGTTGCCGGCGGGGGAGCATTGGCAGCCGATGCGCCAGGTGACGCCCTCACCGCTGAGCGCTCAAGTGGCCATTGTCCAGGACGGTGCCGGCACCCGTATCGAAATGTGGTGCAGCTATCCGGCATACGGAGACGACCCGGATGACTCGGCGGCACCCTATGCACTGCGCGTCGGCACCCGAGCCGGCGGGAACATCATCGCCAGTTCGTGGACGGCCAAGCCGGGCTCCGCGATGATGACATCGATGACCGTCCCGGTGGCGCAGGATCAGATCGAGAGCGTCCAGGTGATCGACAATCACGGTGACGCCGTGCCGTTGGTGTTCCTCGAACTGCGTCGCTGACGCCTACCCCATCAGGTTCGTGGTGCTTTGACGTGCCCATATCGGCATTACCTGAAACGCGATTCATATTGTGCCATCACATGATTGAGATAACTCGATCACTTTTTCTTCCGGATTGTTGAACCGGTCACGTGTGACAGTCGTGTACTAGTCATGACCACCCCGATACGTGCCCGGAGCCGTATGGCCGGCGATATCGCGCTCGGGAACGGGACCATGCGCTTGGTCGACTGGCTCGTCCTGGAGTTGCGTCGTCACCATGTCGATGTCGTCTTCGGGGTCGACGGTGCGAACATCGAGGATCTCTACGATGCCGTGCACTACGCGCCGGGTATCCAGGCCGTCGTCGCCAAGCACGAGTTCTCGGCCGGCACCATGGCCGACGGCTATGCGCGTGCCGCCTCGCGGATGAGCGTAGTGGCCGCGACCTCAGGCGGCGGCGCTGTCAATCTTGTTCCTGCGCTTGCTGAATCGTATGCGAGCCGGGTGCCGGTGCTGGCGATCGTGGGCCAGCCGCCGCGCCCGCTGGAGGGTAACGGGGCGTTCCAGGATGGGAGTGGGCGCGCCGGGAGCATGGATCTGCAGGCGGTTTTCCGGCCCATTTCCGGCTACTGCACCCGAGTGGAAAATCCCGAGGAAATCGCCGAGGCGCTCGGTCATGCCCTGGCCGCGCTTCGGGACGGTCTGCCGGCGGTTCTCTTGATACCTAAAGACGTCCAGCAGGCGCGCCTGCACGCCACACCACAGCTGCCGGAGCCGCACGTGCGGCCTGGAGCGGTGCCCGCACAGCTTGCCGACTTCGCCAAGCATCTGGCCGATGCGCCGGGACGGGTGCTGGTGGTAGCGGGGCCGGAGGTGGCACGACACAATGCCCGCGGCGAGCTATCGGATCTCCTCGATCGTCTCGATGCCTTTGTCGCGGTGTCGCCCGACGCCAAAGATGCTGTAGACGGCGATGATCCACGGCTGCTGGGCGTCATCGGGGTGATGGGACACCCGGCCGTCGAAAGGGTACTGCGCCACGGTGTGACGTGTGTCTGCATCGGGACCACCATGCCCGTGATGACCCGAGGCGGTGTCGACTTCGCGACGACGCCGGTGCTCTCGATCGGTTCGGCGACACCACATATCCCGTCCCGCCACCTGCAGACCGAGGACCTGTCATCGACCCTGGCCCAGCTCGCCGCCGCTGTGCCGGCGCGTTCGGACTCGTTGGACAGTGAAACGCTCTACGCACCAACCCATCTGGAACCGCCCGAGCATGACGGCGACGGTGTCAGGTACCACGATGGCATGCACGTTCTCGACCGGGTGATTCCTGCGGAGGCGGATATCTTCGTCGATGCGGGTAACACCGGCGCTGCCGCGGTGCATTACCTGGGCGCCCGGCACCGGGGCCGTTATGTTGTCGCACTCGGTGTGGGCGGCATGGGGTACGCCTTCGGTGCGGGCATCGGCTGTGCGTTCGCGCGCGGCGGCCGCACCGTGGTGGTCGCGGGGGACGGGGCATTCTTCATGCACGGCATGGAGATTCACACGGCGATCGAGCACCGGCTGCCGGTGACATTCGTCATTGTCAACAACAACGCACACGCCATGTGCGTCACCCGTGAGCAGCTGTATTACGGAGGGGAGTACAGCTTCAACCGGTTCACGCCCTCGCATATCGGGGCCGGGATGGGCGCGATGTTCCCGAGTCTGATGTGCCGTTCGGCCGATACGGTGGCCGATTTCGAGGCCGCCATGCATGCGGCGATGGCCCATGGCGGTCCCGCTGTGGTGGAGGTCATCTGTTCCACCGACGAGATACCCCCGTTTGCCCCGTTCTTGTCATCCGATATCGCTAAGGAGAAAACGCATGACCGACACGATTGCCGAAGCATCCAAGCCTGGCCTGAAAGCCTTGCCCGCGCTTAGCGATATCGCTGCCGATGCCGGGACCGAGGACGCATTGCCCGGGGTGCATCGGATCGAGACCTCGCCACGCGAGAAGGCGACGCCGATCATCATGGACATGATGCGGTCGGTGTATCCGCATGACCAGGTGTTCGGCCCGTTCTGCACGGTCCAGGAGTATGTGGACTGCCCGCCCGACGAGTTGCACCGCTACCTGTCCGACACTCGTTGCCTGGAGGAGTGGACCTACAGCCTGCGCGGCTTCGAGGAGACCGATGAGCCCGGGTTGTGGGTCGCACATGACCGTTTGGGATCGGACACGCTGATCTACACCCGCACGGAATCGAACGCCGAATCCGGAACCGTCGATTATCACTGTGCCTGGGATCAGGGCGATCACCTCTGGATGATCTACCTCATGCGAGTGGTCGACGCGCAGATCGTGCTTAACAAGCCGGGCTCGGTCGTGCTGTGGACCAACTGCCACCATCCGTTCTACGACGAGAACCCCTATCCAGAAACCGCTCCGCCCCAACGTAAGCCGTGGGTGGGGGACTTCTGGGACATGTTCGGCGCGGGTCACCTGCTGGAACTGCTGAACCTCAAGGCCATCGCCGAGTATCGCCACAGCCATGGGCTTCCGATCGTTCCGGAGTGGATGAAATGACCATTAGCATCTTCGACATCTCCAGCTATCTTCCCGAGAACCGGGTCAGCGCCGATTACTTCGCGCAGTACGCCAAGGATGACGATCTGGCGGAGAACGTCATGTTCCGCAGCCCGGCCTTCCGGCATCACGTCGCCGCCGACGAGTCCGCGGTGGACATGGCCGAACGTGCGGTCGCCGGACTCAAGGATCGGCACGGCGACAGCGTGCTGGACGAGGTGGACATTCTGCTGACACATACCCAGCTGCCCGACCTACCCTTCGTGGGTTGCGGTGGGGAGGTGGCGAACCGGCTGCAGATCCGCCCGGAATGGATCTTGGACATACACAACGGTGGCTGCGTCTCGTTCGTTCTGATGCTCAAGCTCGTGCAGCAGATGATGGACTCGTCGAGCGCCCGTTCGGCCCTCATCGTGAACATGCAGAATGCGGCCGGCCAGATCTTCGTACAAGAGCAGGTGCGCTCCACCGCACAGGCTTCCATTCCGGGGGACGGCGCCACCGCGGCGCTGATCACCCGCGATGGGACTTCCCCGGTACTGGGCATCGAGACGCGGAACTTCGGCGAGTTCGCGGGCGACATGACGTACGCGGTGACGCCTCATCGCAAGTACTGGGAGGCCGGGGCAGGGCAGGGGAGGGTGGCGTTCACCGAGCACAAGATCAGCAAGGTGCTGGCCCGTGGCAATCGCATGGTGCCCGAGGTGGCCCTGGCCGTCTGCGATCGAATCGGACTTCCGTCAACGGATCTGGACGCGTTGGTGACCAACCAGCCGAACCGCATATTTCTGCGGAACTGGCGCGATGCCCTGCAGCTGCCCCGGGAGAAGCACCCGGACACCTTCGACGAGTGCGGCAACCTCTTCGGGGTGGGCATTCCGCACACTCTCGATCAGGCGATCTCCGACGGTCAGGTCAAGTCCGGCGACACGGTGATGCTGGCAGGTTTCGCCCACGCCGGTGACTATGCGGCAGCGGCGGCCGTGCGGTGGGGAGGGAGGGGCCTGTGACGGTCAGTCCACTCCGATTGGCATTGAACGAGAATCCTTATCGTCCACTGCCATCGGTGCGCGATGCGCTCAGGCATGACATTGCGGAGGTGAACAGATACCCCGAGTTCTTGCCCGTGGTGCTTCCGCGACTGATCGCCGAACGGGTGGGCATGACACCGGAAGAAGTGGTGGTGGGCGTCGGCGCCACCGGCGTCGCGCTGCAGGTGCTGCAGGCGCTCTGTCAGCCGGGCGATTCGCTGGTGTTTGCGCACCCGACATTCGACGGCTATCCGATACTGGCCGATATCGCCGGGTTGATCCAGGTTCCGATTCCGCTGGCAGATAACGGGATCACAGATCTGGATGAGCTACTGGGTGCGGCGTATGACGCCGATGCCGCCGCCGTGGTGCTGTGCCGGCCCCACAACCCGACCGGAACACTGATACCCGCGGACCAGGTCTATGAGTTCGTCCGCGCGGCGCCGCCGACCAGTGTGGTGATCCTCGACGAGGCCTACATCGAATTCGTGGATCCCGACGAACATCTGGACGTTCCGCTTCTTCTTGCGATACACCCGAACCTGGTGGTGCTGCGTACCTTCTCGAAGGCATACGGGTTGGCGGGGCTGCGGATCGGCTATGGGTTGGCCGCTCCCGCGGTCTGTGGTGTCATTCGTAGATACCAGCTCCCATTCGGCATGAACCGTGCGGCGGCAGTGGCGGTGGCCGCCTCGTATGCGGCCGAAGACGAGCTGCGACTGCGGGTCGATTCTATTGTCTACGAGCGTGATCGGCTCAGGGAACGGCTCGCTCAGATGGGTGCGCATATCCCGGAGTCGCATGCCAATTTCGTGTATCTGCCGGCGCGCGGTGACGGCGAGCGCTGGATGTCCATCCTGGGAACCGATGATGTTGTCGCGAAGGAGTATCCCGATGGCGGTGTTCGGCTCACCGTCGGCGACCCACGAGAAATGGCGATCGTCGCGCGGCGGCTGCTGGAGGTCGACGAGATCGGCGAAAGCGCAGCGCCGCAGTTGAGTAGACCGGCGTCATAGACTGGTTGGCCGCGGCGATCCGTCCCCCCGATTGCCGGCCCCGAAACGGCAAGGACTGCCGCGGTCAACCCCCACTTCTCAGAATGCGTAGCGGTGATACTGCGCCATGTACCGCAGCGTCGGCGATACCGACATCGCCTTGGCGAGAAGCCGATACGCGGTCCTGGTCTGTTGGAAGGTCGCCGAATCGAAGGGTGACTCCCACTCGAGGAGCTGCAGCTTGGGGATCTCGCGAATAATGTCTTCGGGACCGTCGATGCCCCAATACAGGGTCGCCCCCGAGCGTCGCACCACCGCGTTCGACCACTGCGTCTTGATGCCGAACCTGTTGAACGCATCGAATTGCAGTTCCCCGTAGGGAAAGTGATCGACAATCCGGCGAAACAGGGCGATGCCGTCGGCCTGCGTGAGATACATGGTGAGCCCCTCTCCGATTGCGAGCACCGGGCGGTCGCCCCGAATGTGCGCGAGCCATGCCGGATCGGTCACCGATGCGGACACGACGTGATAGTTATCGCGTGTCGGATAGAGCTGGCTGCGCAGCGCCGCCACGTCGGGGTAATCGATGTCGTACCACTGGACTCCCGCGCCGGGGTTCAGCCGGAAATACCGGCCGTCGAGACCGCAGCCCAGATGCAGCACCACGGCCTCGGCGTGCCTGGACAGAAAGGCGCGCGCCCAGCCGTCGAAATGTGCGGAACGGGTGGTGACGGCCGGTGACCTACCCGCGGTGATGGTCGTCTTGGACCAGTCGTAGTCGATGCGGTCGGCGATGTCACGGGCCAGCCGGTCGCCGAGGATCGGCTTCGGCAGATCGGCATCCAATGCCTTGGCGTAGAACGTCGCCAGCATGGTCTGCGGTGCTCCGCTGAGGTCGACATGGATCTTCTCTGGGCGGCTCATGAATCCGACGCTAATGCGGATTCCGCGGCGCGCAGAGCAGTCTGAACAGTCCCCGGCGTGGTGTTCAGCCCCAACTCTCTAGGCTGAGCGTCATGCAACGGATCATCGGTACCGAGGTTGAATACGGCATTTCGTCTCCTACGGACCCCGCCGCCAACCCGATCCTCACCTCCACGCAGGCAGTGCTGGCGTACGCCGCGGCCTCGGGGATCCAGCGCGCCAAGCGCACCCGGTGGGATTACGAGGTGGAGTCGCCGCTGCGTGATGCCCGTGGATTCGACCTGGGGCGCACCACCGGTCCGGCTCCTATCGTCGATGCCGACGAGGTAGGGGCGGCCAACATGATCCTCACCAACGGTGCCCGCCTGTACGTCGATCACGCCCACCCGGAGTATTCGGCGCCCGAATGCACCAATCCGCTCGACGCGGTGATCTGGGATAAGGCCGGTGAACGCGTGATGGAGGCCGCCGCCCGCCACGTCGCCAGCGTGCCCGGCGCCGCGCGGCTGCAGCTGTACAAGAACAACATCGACGGTAAGGGTGCCTCCTACGGCACCCACGAGAACTACCTGATGGACCGTCAGACGCCGTTCTCGGCGATCATCGCGGGCCTGACGCCGTTCTTCGTGTCGCGCCAGGTGGTCACGGGTTCCGGCCGGGTGGGAATCGGGCCCTCCGGCGACGACTCGGGCTTTCAGTTGTCGCAGCGTGCCGACTACATCGAAGTAGAGGTCGGTCTGGAAACCACGCTCAAGCGCGGCATCATCAACACCCGCGACGAGCCGCATGCCGACGCCGACAAGTACCGGCGCTTGCACGTCATCATCGGTGACGCCAACCTTGCCGAGACCTCGACGTTCCTGAAGGTGGGTACCACCTCGCTGGTACTCGACCTGATCGAATCCGGGGCCGATCTCTCGGACCTGGCCCTGGCGCGGCCGGTGTACGCGGTGCACGTGATCAGTCGTGATCCGTCGCTGCGGGCCACCGTGGCGCTTGCGGACGGCCGAGAGCTGACAGGCCTTGCACTGCAACGTATTTACTTGGAGCGGGTGGCTGAGTTGGTCGCCTCCCGCGACCCGGATCCGCAGGCCGATCACGTGCTGCAGGTGTGGGCCAAGGTTCTCGATCTGCTGGAGCGCGATCCGATGGAATGCGCCGACCTGCTGGACTGGCCCGCCAAGCTGCGGCTGCTGGAAGGATTCCGGCAACGCGAGAATCTGAGCTGGTCGGCACCGCGTCTGCATCTGGTCGACCTGCAGTACTCCGATGTGCGCCTGGACAAGGGGCTCTACAACCGGCTGGTGGCCCGCGGGTCCATGCAGCGGATGGTCACCGAGCAACAGGTGCTGGACGCGGTCACGCGGCCCCCGTCGGATACCCGCGCCTACTTCCGGGGCGAGTGCCTGCGCCGCTTCGGCGCCGACATTGCCGCCGCCAGCTGGGACTCGGTGATCTTCGACCTGGGTGGGGATTCGCTTGTCAGGATTCCAACGCTGGAGCCGCTGCGCGGGAGCAAGAGCCACGTGGGCTCGCTGCTGGATTCGGTCGATTCGGCTGCTGAACTGGTCGATCAGCTCACCACGTAACGGGTTCGGCGACGCACGCCCGTGAAACGTCACACCGTGGGCGCTGCCCGGTAGGCTGAACAGAACCGACCTAGCAGTCAGGAGGCAGCGATGGCGCAGGAGCAGACCAAGCGCGGTGGTGGCGGTGACGAGGACGATGTCACCGACCTGGGAGGACCGGCCGGGCAGGAGCGCCGCGAAAAGCTGGCGGAGGACACCGACGATTTGCTCGATGAGATCGATGACGTGCTGGAAGAGAACGCCGAGGACTTCGTGCGGGCGTACGTCCAAAAGGGTGGCCAGTGATCTGGCGCGATGATTCGATCGCGCCCCAGCAGTTCACCCGACACTCGCACCTTTCCTCGTTCTCCGAGTACCTGAGGATTCAGGCCCCGGAGTTGCTTCCGGCACTCGGAAAGGCATCAGGTGACGTGATCACGAACCTGCCGCACGGCACGACCATCGTGGCGCTCACGTACCGCGGTGGAGTTCTGATCGCCGGTGACCGGCGCGCCACCCAGGGCAACTACATCGCGAACCGCGATATCGACAAGGTGCAGATAACCGACAACTACTCGGCGACCGGTATCGCGGGAACCGCTGCGATCGCCGTCGAGTTCGCGCGGTTGTATGCCGTCGAATTGGAGCACTACGAGAAGCTCGAAGGTGTGCCCCTGACCTTCAACGGTAAGGCCAATCGGCTCTCGGCCTTGGTGCGTGGCAACCTCGCCGCGGCCATGCAGGGGCTGGTGGCGGTGCCGCTGCTGGTGGGCTACGACATCGACGACCCCAACGGTGAAACCGCTGGGCGCATCGTGTCTTTCGATGTCGCGGGCGGTTGGCACGTCGAGAGTGACGGATACCAGGCGGTGGGTTCTGGTTCGGTGTTCGCCAAATCATCGATCAAGAAGCTCTACAAGTCTGGCGGCGACGCACTGGGTGCGCTGGCGGTGGCGGTAGAGGCGCTGTACGACGCCGCCGAGGACGATTCGGCAACGGGCGGACCGGATCTGGTGCGCCGGGTGTTCCCGACGGCCATTCGGATCGATTCCGGCGGAGCGATCCGGGTGCCCGAGGCCGATATCGAAAGCATTGCGCGCGAGGTCATCCAGAAGCGGACCGAAGCGGCCGAAAGTGGTGATCCCTCATGACCTTTCCGTATTACGCCTCGGTCGAGCAGCTCATGCGCGACCGTTCGGAGTTGGCGCGCAAGGGAATCAGCCGCGGTCGTTCGGTCGTGGCGCTCACCTATGCAGACGGCGTTTTATTTGTCGCCGAGAACCCGTCCAACTCGCTGCAGAAGGTCAGCGAGGTGTACGACCGGGTGGGTTTCGCCGCCGTCGGTAAATTCAACGAGTTCGACCGACTGCGCCGCGGTGGTATTCAGTGGGCCGATATGCGCGGCTATGCCTATGACCGCCGCGACGTGAGTGGACGGCAGCTGGCCAATATCTACGCCGAGGCGCTTGGCACCATCTTCAACGAGCAGGCCAAACCGTATGAGGTGGAGCTGTGTGTCGGTGAGGTGGCTCATCACGGCCGGGACACCCAGCCGGTGCTGTACCGGATCACCTACGACGGCTCGATTGCCGATGAGCCGCATTGGGTGGTCATGGGCGGTAACACCGAGCCGGTGATCAACTCGCTCAAGGAGAGCTACGCCGAGGGCGCCACGCTGAAGGACGCGGTCGGTTTCGCGGTGAAGGCACTGCAGGCAGGGACGGCCGGCGCCAACGGTTCGGAGGGCCGGGCGCTGGGCGGACTTGAGGTGGCGGTGCTGGAACAGAGCCGTCCCCGCAGAGCCTTCCGCCGGATCAAGGGCGCCGCGCTGGAAGCGCTTCTGCCCGAGGACTTCTCCCCGGGGGAGATCGAGGGCGGCGGCGATCCGGGCCCCGAGGCCGGTGATTCCAAAGACTCCAAGGATTCCAAGGACAGTTAGCTCGCACGCGTTTGGCGTCCTGAGCGGATAACACCGCGTCCCGGAAGTTATCCACAGCCTGAAATCGGCGGAACCGTGAGCGGTCGTCGGTGGTCGTACCTGTATCGAACCCGTTTCGTCTCAGGTAGGAGCAGTCATGTCCGTCACCACCGACAAAGACACATACATCGATCTTGCGACGCTGCGACTGGCAGATGGCGCCTGTGAGGAGCTGGCCGCGCGCTGCGAGCTGCTACGGAGCGCTTTTGCGGGCGCCATCGCGCGCCTGGATACCATCGCACCCGCAGGCCATACGATCTTCGGCGACTGTGCGGAGGGCCGGGGGTGGTACCAGGTGGTTCATGACGCCGTCCGGGCACCCGAGGGATCGCTCACCGCCGTTCTCGAACAGCATCGATCCGTACTTACCGAGTTCGCCGAAACATTCCGGCGCATCGGCGACGCCTACCGCGATATCGACACGAACTCTGCCGATTGCTCCCGGAAAGCGGGGCGGTGAGATGACCGGCGCAGTGCGGCCCGATGAATGGCACGGCGACAAATGGAGCCACGAATCGATCATGGACCTGCAGGCGCGGATGGAGCCCGACGGTATCAAGCGCATCGCCGGCGAATGGACGAGCACTCTGAGCAAGCTCGATTCGCTGCTCACCGCATTTCTCGAGGACGTCACGGCGATGATCGGCGAGAGCTGGAGCGGCGCAGGGGCGCGGGAGGCGCTGAGCACCATGCGGGCGTACGTGGAGAACTCGCGGGTGGCACTCGGAGAGGCCACCACCCTGTCCACCGGTCTGGGCGTGCTGGCTCACGCGACGGGTCAATTACAGCGGCAGGTCGTGGCCCCGAGTACCGGCGCCCCAGTGGGTCGGCTGGGCGTGCCGGTCGGTTGGAGAGCCTCGGTCACCGATGACCTCGATCTGTGGGAACGAGCGTTGGAGCAGGTGCGCACCGTGTACAGCGGTCCGGCGGTACAGGCCGGAAATGCGGTGGCCCAACTGGTCGGCCCCCGGGAACGACTTCGTTTCGGATCCGGCCCCGGTCTGGGAGCGGCAGGCGACTCGTCGCGGGACGAACAGGCCGAGAGGGCCGGGGACTTCCTGGCGCGGTGGGCGTTGGGGGAGCCGGAGACGGACCCGCAGCAGACGATGCCTCAGGGCGGTGCCGGTATGCCGTTGCAGGTACCCCTCATGGTGGCGGGAATGCCGGGTAATCCCTTTCCGGGCAATGATTTCGGGTCCAGGCAGAAATCCGGATCGGGGGTGGACGAGCTCGGTGAAGACGATGTCTACGCGCAGCAGAACTGGATGCGTGATCCGCTCTGGCATGAGAACCCAACCCGCAGCGCCGGGTTCGAATCGGCGACACCCGCGAGTCGTCAGCCGCTTACCCCGGACCGGATACCGCCGCTCGGTGCGGGAGCAACGCCGGCGAGTACCGGCGGCATCGGTGCGGGGGCTGCGATCCGGCCATGGGGTGCGATGATGCCGATGATGGGTGCGTATCCGTCGCACACGAACCAGCGGCGCGGGGACGAAAACGAGCACTACAGCCCGGGATATCTCGTCAATGGCGAGAACACCCGCGAGCTGCTGGGGGAGTTGCCCAAGGGCTCGGCCCCGGTTATCGGTTTGTGGGAGCACGAGGCCGACGACGATCTCGGACCACCGCCCCGTCGCGGGTTTCGTTCGCGTTGAGCCGGACCCTTGAGTGTCCGGGTTTGCGCCGGTATCAATACCGGGTGCCTTCGACACCCTCTGCTGATAGCTGCTGTTGTCTGACGCCGTCCCATCGCGCCTAGCCACAGAAAGCCATTCGCATAGTGTCTGTATTCGTCGACATAGTTCCCCCCGAAGAGTTGCCCGCCGAATCGAAGGAAGCAGCCCCGCGCCCGTCGCAGTGGCGCCGCCGGTTGACCAGCGCTGCTCTGCCGCTGCTCTCGGTGGTCGTGTTCGTCGGCATCTGGCAGCTGGCCGCGGTGAGCGGCATTTGGAACCAGACCTTCGTGCCGTATCCGAGTAGCGTGTGGCACGCGTTCATCGAGGTCTCCACCAACCATGACGGCGTGCATGGATACGGTGGCTACCTGCTGGCCGAACATCTGTATATGACGCTGCGCCGCTTGCTTTTCGGTGTCATCATCGGCGTTACCGGTGGCGTGCTGCTGGGCCTGGTCATGGGATCGGTCGGCTGGGTGCGCAGCGTGCTCGAGCCGTGGCTGACATTCCTGCGCACGCTGCCGCCGTTGGCGTACTTCTTCCTGTTGGTCATTTGGCTGGGCATCGACGAGGCCCCCAAGATCACGCTGCTCGCGTTGGCGGCGCTGCCACCGGCCGCGGTCGCCACCACCGCCGCCGTGGTGGCCGCACCGGTCGGGCTGGTGGAGGCCGCCCGCGCCCTGGGCGCCACCCGCTGGCAGGTGACCCGTGACGTTGTCATCCCCGCGGCGCTGCCGGAGACATTCACCGGAGTACGGCTCGCGGTGGGCATGGCGTACTCCTCGGTGGTCGCCGCCGAATTGTTCAACGGCATACCCGGAATCGGCGGTCTGGTGAAAGACGCGAGCAACTACAACAACACGCCTGTGGTACTCGTCGGAATCTTTTCGATCGGGATCTCGGGACTGATCATCGACGCGGCGCTGCGGGCTGTGGAGCGCCGTGCGGTGCCGTGGAGGGGAAAGGTATGAGAGCGGGCCGAATCGCGGCGGCGCTGATGGTGGCGATCGGGCTCCTGTCCGGATGCGCCATCGACCACTCAGGCCTGCAGGATGGTAAACCGACCATCCGCATCGGGTATCAGAACTTCCCCAGCGGCGACCTCGTGGTCAAGCAAAACCGTTGGCTGGAAACGGCTTTACCCGATTACAACATCAAGTGGACGCGGTTCGACTCCGGTGCCGATGTCAACACGGCATTCATCGCCAGGGAGCTGGACTTCGGGTCGCTGGGCTCAAGTCCCTTCGCGCGGGGATTGTCGGCGCCCTTGAACATCCCGTACCGGGTGGCCTTCGTTCTCGATGTCGCGGGTGACAACGAGGCCCTGGTGGCCAGTAATCGCAGCGGTGTCACGACGATCGCGGGCCTGCGGGGCAAGCGCGTGGGTACCCCCTTTGCCTCCACCGCCCACTACAGCCTGTTGGCGGCATTGGCTCAGAACGGACTGTCCGCCAAGGATGTTCAGCTCGTGGATCTGCAGCCACAAGCCGCGCTGGCCGCCTTCGACCGTGGTGACGTGGACGCCGTCTACACCTGGTTGCCCACGGTGGACCAGGTGCGCAAGAACGGTAGGGATCTCATCACCAGCCGGCAGCTGGCCCAGGGGAGTAAACCCACCCTGGACTTGGCGGCCGTGGCCAACGTCTTCTCCGACGCGCACCCGGAGATCGTCGACGTGTGGCGCCAGCAGCAGGCACGGGCGCTGCGACTCATTCATGACGATCCGAGTGCGGCGGCCAAGGCCATCGCCGCCGAGAACGGGCTCACTCCACAAGAGGTGGCGGGCCAGCTCAAGCAGGGGATCTACTTGACTCCCGGTGAGGTCGCGTCTCCGAAATGGCTTGGTGAACAGGGAAAGCCGGGCCATATCGCCGTGGACCTGCAGAGTGCGTCACAGTTCCTGGCCGAACAGAAGCAGATCCCCGCTGCGGCGCCACTGTCGACATTCGAGAATGCCGTCTACACGAAAGGCCTACCCGGTGTCATTGGCAAATGATGTGGAAAGCACTGTCCAGGAAAGCAAAACCGGATCGATAAAGATCAGTGGCGTCACGCACCGCTACGGCAGCGGCGCGGACAGGACCACGGCACTGGGCCCGGTGGACCTGACTGTCGATCCGGGGACCTTTCTGGTCTTGGTCGGGGCCTCGGGCTGCGGAAAGAGCACCCTGTTGCGGCTGCTGGCCGGATTCGAATCACCGAGTGAGGGGGCCGTACAGGTGGCCGGCGATGCGCCCACCCCAGGCATCACCTCCGGAGTCGTCTTTCAGCAGCCACGGCTATTCCCCTGGCGCACCGTGGGAGGCAACGTCGAGCTCGCCCTGAAGTACGCAAAGGTGCCTCGGGATCGATGGGCGCAGCGCCGGGACGAACTGCTCACCCGGGTCGGGCTGGAGGGCACCGCGAGTCGGCGCATCTGGGAGATCAGCGGCGGCCAGCAGCAGCGGGTGGCCATCGCCCGGGCCCTCGCCGCGGAGACCCCGCTTTTCCTCCTGGACGAACCGTTCGCCGCGCTCGACGCACTCACCCGCGAGCGTCTCCAGGAAGATGTCCGGCAGGTCAGTGCCGAGTCGGGCCGCACCACGGTGTTCGTCACACACAGCGCCGAGGAGGCTGCCTTCCTCGGGTCGCGCATCGTCGTGCTGACCCGCCGCCCGGGGCAAGTGGCACTGGACATTCTGGTGAACCTGCCCAGAACCGGCATCGACCCCGACGATCTACGCCGTTCTCCCGAGTACGCCGAACTGCGTACCGAGGTGGGCAAGGCCGTCAAGGCCGCTGCCGCGTGACGCGCGCGAACAGTTTGCGGCAGGTCGAACCGACGAGTGTCCGGCCTCGAGTGTGCACGGCTGCGCACCCGTTAACATGGTTGTGCCACAGGGAGAGCGGACTCGTTACGCAGTGTTATCGGGACGGTGCTGTATCTGGCTGACGCGCGCGGCTAGCATTACTGGCATACGTCACGGGTGGGCGACGAAGCTCACCTCAGCTGGGCCCTCATCGTGGTGTCCCGTTCTTACTTCTCCTTGTTCTGAGGATCGAAAATGAGCGAAGAACTCTTCGTCGGCATGAGTGAAACCGGGTGGGATCATGCGCCCTGGGAAATCGAGCCGACCTTTACCCCCAGTGAACTGCGGATTCTGCTGAATCCCGCTCTATCGGTTACGCAGGCGGCCGACGAGGTGGGCTGCGTCGAGCACGACGTGCAGCGACTCAGGGACTCCGCCTGATCCGGCGCCTATCCATGTCCGGTATCCCGCAGTAGTTTTGCCGCCTCCATTTGGTACGCGTGCTCTGCCCATTGCAGCGGCGTTGTGCTGAAACGGTTGTCGGCGATTGTGCGATCGGCTCCTGCGTCCAGAAGCCTTCGGATCAACCCGAGGTCACCCGCCCAGGCGGCGTGATGCAGCGGCGTCGCGCCTTCGTCGTCGCGGGCATTGACGTCGGTGGGGAAGGCGGGTACCACGACGGTGGCGCCCGCGGTGTCGATTCCATGCCGTGCGAGCAGTTCCAGCCTGTCGGAGAACCCGTGCTCGGCGGCCCAGTCGACCTGCCGCCGCCACATCTGTTGACGGGTCTCCATGGCCTCGCCCAGGTGGAGTTCCCACGGGCTCGCCCCGGCATCGGCCAGCCCGTGGGCGAACAGCAGCTCCAGATGCGAATCGTCGGGGCGAAACATCCTGTTGTAGAGGGTCTGCTGATCCACCGGGTGTGCGCCGCGCTGCAGCAGAACGGTGGCCAGCGCTTCGGCGAAGGGGTGCCGGGGCTGACGTCCCGGCCCTTGCTCACCCTCGCCGAACACCCCCGTCAGCGCGGTGAACGGAGTGGGCAGACCGCGCCAGAGGTATCCCGCGTTCGGATCGGCGCCGGCGTCCAGAAGCAGGCGCGCGGCAGCCACCGTCTGCTGCTCCGTACGACCCAATGGCGCACGGCCGTAGCACAGGTACATGATCGGAAACCATTGGTATGGACCACCATTCGTGCTCGCCAGTGTTGGGTGCGCCGCCAGATGTCGTGCGAGTGCGGCCGGGTCGGCGGCCGAGGCGGCCGCCCATACATGCCGATCTACCAGCGCGGGATCGGCGGCCACCAGGTCCGCGGCCGCCTGCCAACGGGGCGGTTCATCGTCCTCGTCGTATCGCAGCGATGCCAGAGCGCAGAATCGGTCGGCCGTGTCGAGCGCCGCTTCGGACACCGCGCTGGGATCGGTGCTGAGTCCGGCGGCAAGCTCCACATAGTGCACGAGCGCGGGCCAGCCGGTGAATCCGTAGCGGCGGGCCACTGTCAGCTGGGCATCGTGCAGTGCGAATTGTTCACCCGCCAAGGCGATATCCGGACGTGGATGGTGTTGACGCACCACGCCGGCCGCGTCAAGATCGGTGGCTCGCATCGCGCGCTGCAGTCCGCGCGCCTCATCGCGGAGGCGATCAAGTGACGGATTGGCGGGAAGGGTGCTGGCCATGACGGCCTCCTCTCGTGTGCCCGATGTCCGCGAGACCAGGTGCGAGAAGAGGTCGGTAAACCAGTGCAAGCAAGGCAGGGAGGCTGAGCCTCTTCGGGCGGACACCGGGCGCTCCTGCAGGCCCGGCGTCCACATTACCGCGCTAGAGCGTGGGCCGGCGGTCTGCCCACGGTGCGGTCGCCTCCAACTGGGTGGCCAGCCGGATGAGCAGTGATTCGCCGCCCAGTGGGGCGACGAACTGCACGCCGAGGGGCAGGCCCTTCGGCGTTTGATACAGGGGCAGGGAAATCGCGGGGCGCCCAGTCAGATTCGCCAACTGGGTATAGGGAACCCAGCCGAGGTTGTCGTTGATCATGCTGTCGACGATGTTGGCGTACTTGAGCACGCGGGCCGTCTTGGTGCGCAACAACAGATCGGACACTGCCGCCAAGGGCGCCGGAAGGTTGAACTCGCCGATCTTCGGTGGAACCTTGGCAAGCGTGGGCGTGAGCAACAAGTCGTAGTCGCCGAAGAAGGTGGCCAGTTCCCGTACATAGTTGTGCCGGCGTTCCACGGCCGCAACATAATCGGGGCCGTTGGTGGCACGGCCCAGCGCGGCGATGAGTAGGGTGTCGCGTTCAAAACCTTCGTCACCGGCTCCGGTTAGCCGCTTGGTGTCGTCCACCTCGTAGGCCGCGTGCACAAACCAGGTCAGCAGGAAGTCGCGTGCCAGCTGCCCATCGTCATACGGGGCGCTCACCTCTTCCACCTCGTGGCCCAGATGCGTCAGGACACGCACCGCGGCCTCGACCGCGGCGGCTGCCGCCGGATCGGGATTGGGGGTGATGACGGTCGGGATGCGCACCCCGATCCGGAGCTTTCCGGGATCCCTGCCCACCTGCGAGGCGTACGAATCCTCGGGTATGGCAGGCAGGTACGGCGACGTCGCATCCGGTCCGGCAATAACATCGAGCATCGCGGCGGTATCGCGGACGGTGCGCGAGACCGTGCCGCTCACGGCCGCACCGTGCATGGGCTCGCCGGCCGCCGGACCCATCGGAGTGATGCCACGCCCTGGCTTGAGGCCCACCAGACCACAACATCCCGCGGGGATGCGGATGGACCCGCCGCCGTCGCTGGCACCGGCCACCGGGACGATTCCCGCCGCGACGGCGGCCGCGGAGCCACCCGATGATCCGCCGGGTGTGCGGTCCAGATCCCACGGATTACGGCTAGCCCCAAAAAGTTCCGGCTCGGTGATGCCCTTCGAGCCGAACTCGGGGGTGTTGGTCTTGCCGAAGATGACCAGACCGGCGTCGAGCCACCGCTGCACGATGGTGGAATGCTCCGGCGCGGGAAGGGTG
Source organism: Mycobacteroides chelonae (assembly GCF_016767715.1). NCBI lineage: Bacteria > Bacillati > Actinomycetota > Actinomycetes > Mycobacteriales > Mycobacteriaceae > Mycobacteroides > Mycobacteroides chelonae. The sequence continues at coordinate 2,208,120 of NZ_CP050145.1, forward strand.
GACAGCGCCCGGCACCCTCCCGATGTCGGATGGCCCTTGTAGTCCTGACCGAGGTCCTTGATGAGAAAAGGAACCCCCGCGAACGGACCGCTCAGCTCGCCCTCGACCTGTTTATCCGCCTCCGGAATGGTCCGGACTATGGCAGTGATCTTGTTGTTGACCGCTACCGCGCGGGCGCGGGCCGCGGCGAGCAGTTCGGCCGGGGTGACCTGCTTGGTGGCCACCAGCTCGGCTAGGCCGGTGGCGTCGTATCGGGAGTATTCGGAGAAGTCCACCCGGCCAGCCTATGCGGCCTCACGGGGTCAGGCGTTGGCCTTCTTCAACACATCGTTGTAGATGGCGACAATCTTCTCGGTCTGCAGCGACTGCCGCGGCTCGTCCTGGTGCGCAGCCACCACCTCGGTCATCTGCCGCAGCTTGGCGCGGTCATCAGCCAACGCCCGGATGGCCTTCGCAATGGCCTCGACGGATTCGTTCTCGGTGACCAGGCCACCGCCATCGGGTACCGACTCGCCCAGGATCTCGTCGCAGAAGATCACCGGGGTCGACATCGAAATCGCCTCCAGCAGAACCAGTCCCTGGGTGTCGAAACCGTAGGAGGTGAACAGTAGGGCGCTGCTGGCTCCCATCGCCGCCAGGCAGCTGTCCTGGCTGACCCGGCCGCGCAGCCTGATGCGGTGCGAAGCTCCGTGTGAATCGACGTACTTCTTGATGGCGTGCTCGAGGTGGCCGTCGCCGTAGATGTCCATGACGCAGTTCTGGACCTGGGTGGCGGCCTTCACGGCCTCCAGCACCCGCTTCTCCGGGGACAGCCGTCCGCACCAGATCAGCCGTAGCGGCTCGTCGTCGGTCGGCTTGTCGTCGGCGGCTTCACGGGCGATGTCCACCAGTTCGTCGTCCACGCCATTGGAGACCACCGAAATCGGCCGACGCAGCCCGCGGTCGGTGAGGGCCTGGGCAAAGTGTGTCGTCGGGGTGATCTCGTGATCCACCGCCTGCGCCTGGGCCATCATCAGCTGCCACGCCCGCCGCGACGCGGCCGATTCCTGCACCGTCGTCAGGTGGAAATCCTTGGGTAGATGGCGCTCCTGCATCTGGCTGAAGATCCACGCCAACAGCAGGGGGTTGGGGCTGGCCTTTTCGAAGTAGACGTCGTACCGGGTGTGCTTGGTCTGCACCACCGGGATGCCATTGCGGCGGGCCGCTTCCACGCCGGCGATGCAGACGCCCAGGTCGCCCTGGCTGTGGATGATGTCGATCGGCCCGCGGGCACGAAGCTCCCGATCGATCAGTTCCTTGTTCGCCGCCCCGGGCCATACGAAGGTGAAATCGTCGTGCTTGCCGAGCTTGCGCATCGCCTCGGCCACGAATGGCACCGGCTTGACCTCGACGACGTTCGGGTCGGGGTCAACGGTGTGGGCCAGCGGCGCGGTGAACACCGTCACCTTGTGTCCCAGCCGTTCCAGCCCGTGACGCTGGCGCGCCACCGAGATCTGCGCCCCGCCCAGGCTCTCAGGGTGAAGATCGGTGAACAGCGCAATATGCATTGTCGAAACCTGTCGTTGTGTGCCAATACGGCGTGCGGAAAACCGGGCCCAACCCGAACCGAACCGTATCGGATCGCCGGTCGTGCTGCTGAGATACCCAGACAGATGGCCTCGAGAAAGGCCAGCCTCCCCGCTGTCGATGGCCTCACCCAGTAGGCTCGATGGTGTGCAACGTCGAATTATGGGGATCGAGACCGAGTTCGGCGTCACGTGCACATTTCACGGCCACCGGCGATTGAGCCCGGACGAGGTCGCCCGTTACCTGTTCCGCCGGGTGGTGTCCTGGGGGCGCAGCTCCAACGTCTTCCTGCGTAATGGCGCGCGGCTCTACCTTGACGTGGGCAGCCACCCCGAGTACGCCACCGCCGAGTGCGACAGCCTGGTGCAGCTGGTCACCCATGACCGCGCCGGAGAGCGCGTCCTGGAAGATCTGCTCATCGACGCCGAACAGCGTCTCTCCGACGAGGGCATCGGCGGCGACATCTACCTGTTCAAGAACAACACCGATTCCGCGGGTAACTCGTACGGCTGCCACGAGAACTACCTCATCGTGCGGGCCGGCGAGTTCTCCCGGATCTCGGATGTGCTGCTGCCGTTCCTGGTCACCCGCCAATTGATCTGCGGGGCGGGCAAGGTGCTGCTCACGCCCAAGGCCGCGACCTATTGCTTATCGCAACGCGCCGAGCATATTTGGGAAGGTGTGTCCTCGGCGACCACGCGTAGCCGCCCCATCATCAACACGCGCGACGAGCCGCACGCCGACGCCGAGAAGTACCGCCGCCTGCACGTCATCGTCGGCGACTCCAACATGTCTGAGTCCACCACCATGCTCAAGGTGGGCACCGCGGCGCTGGTGCTGGAGATGATCGAGTCGGGTGTGGCATTCCGGGACTTCTCGTTGGACAACCCGATCCGTGCTATCCGCGAGGTCAGCCACGACCTCACCGGCCGCCGTCCGGTGCGGCTCGCCGGGGGGCGGCAGGCCAGCGCGCTGGACATCCAGCGCGAATACCACGCGCGGGCCGTGGAACATCTCAACACCAGAGAACCCAATGAGCAGGTCGAGCAGGTCGTCGAACTTTGGGGCCGCACGCTGGATGCTGTTGAGAGCCAAGACTTCTCGAAGGTCGACACCGAGATTGACTGGGTGATCAAGCGCAAGCTGTTCCAGCGGTACCAGGACCGCTACAACATGGAGCTGTCTGACCCGAAGATCGCTCAGCTGGACCTGGCCTATCACGACATCAAGCGTGGCCGGGGCGTGTTCGACCTGCTGCAACGCAAGGGGTTGGCCGCACGTATCACCACCGATGAGGAGATCAAGGCCGCCGTCGATCAGCCGCCGCAGACCACGCGCGCCAAGCTGCGCGGCGACTTCATCACCGCCGCCCAGGAGGCCGGCCGCGATTTCACCGTCGACTGGGTGCACCTCAAGCTCAACGACCAGGCGCAACGCACCGTGCTGTGCAAGGACCCGTTCCGGTCGGTCGACGAGCGGGTGGAACGGCTCATCGCCAGCATGTAGCGCTCGCGCTCGGCGTTTGGGTCGTGTCCGAACAAACATTCGGACACTCCCGCATGCGCTCCGGGCTGACGTGCCGGTTTCCTCTAAGCTTTCCGCCGTGGCGATCTCCAAAGTCGAGCGGTTGATGAACCTGGTGATCTGCCTGCTGTCCACCCGAACCTATGTCACCGCAGAACGAATCCGCACCTCTGTGGCCGGTTACTCGGACTCGCCGAGCGATGAGGCCTTCAGCCGGATGTTCGAGCGCGACAAGAACGAACTGCGCGACCTGGGCATCCCGCTGGAAACGGGCAAAGTGTCGTCCTTCGACGCCACGGAGGGCTACCGCATCCGTCGCGACGCCTACGAGTTGCCCGATATCACTCTCACCGCCGATGAATCCGCGGCTGTTGCGGTCGCCACGCAGCTGTGGCAGTCGCCCGAACTGGTCACCGCCGCACAGGGTGCGCTGATGAAACTGCGCGCGGCGGGCGTGGACGTCGATCCCGCCGCCGAGAACGTTTCGGTGGCGGGGTCCACGTCAAACCTAGCGATGCCCGGTGGTCGTGGGTCGGAATCGGTGTTGCGAATCCTGCTGTCCGCCATCGACTCCGGTCAGGCAGTGCAGTTCGGACACCGTCCCTCACGCGCCGAGCCCTACGTCACGCGCACCGTGGAGCCGTGGGGCGTGATCACCGACCGCGGCCGCTGGTACCTGGTCGGACACGATCGAGACCGCAATGCCACCCGTACGTTCCGGCTCTCCCGCATCGGAGAGGACGTCACGATGCTGGAAAAGCCGGGCACGGTGCGCCGCCCCGACGGAGTGGATCTGCGCGCCATCGTGGCCAGAGCTGTCGGCGATGGGCCGGTGCGCATCACCGCGCGGGTATGGATCGCCGAGGGGCGCGCCCAGGAGCTGCGCCGGATGGGTGCCATGGTCGAACCCCGTCGGCTGGGCGAACGCGACGGCGATGTGGTCGAGATCGAGGTGGCCTCACCCGACCGCCTGGTTCGTTCGATCGCCTCCCACGGCGCCGATGCGGTCGCGTTGGAGCCGGCGCAGGTGCGCGACGAGGTCATCGCTCGTCTCCAGGAACACGCAGGAGTTACGGCATGACCGAGCTGTCGAATCGTCTGACCCGGCTTCTCAACATGGTTCCGTACTTCCAGGCCAATCCCGGTATCAGTGCCGCTGACGCCGCCGCGGACCTGGGCGTCACCACCAAACAGCTGATGGCAGATCTGAACCAGCTGTGGATGTGTGGCCTGCCTGGTTACGGCCCCGGCGATCTGATCGATCTCTCGTTCTCCGAGGAGAGCATCGAGGTCACATTCTCGGCCGGTATCGACCGTCCGCTGCGCCTCACCTCGCCCGAGGCGACGGCGCTGTTGGTCGCCCTGCGCGCCCTGCTGGACATGCCCGGCACCGTCGACCCGGAGGCCGCACGCAGCGCTATCGCCAAGATCGAGGATGCGGCGGGGGCTGGCGACGAGACGCTCGGACGAAGAGAATCAACCACCGAATCGGACGCTTCATCGGCGACCCCTGTCGAGTCCGCGGCGGTCTCCGCCGTCCGCGCGGCTGTGCGTAACCGCAAGGCGCTGCGCATCGAGTACTACTCGGCATCACGAGATGCCTTGTCGGAGCGGATAGTCGACCCCATTCGGATCGCGGTCGTGGGGGAACACAGCTACCTGGAGGCCTGGTGTCGCGCCTCCGAGGGGGTGCGGCTGTTCCGGTTCGACAGGATCGAACAAGCCGAGGTTCTCGATCAGCGATCTGCACCCCCTGCGCCCGCGGTACAGACGGCCACCGACACCGGCTTGTTCGAGGCGGACCCCTCGTTGCCGGCCGCGACGGTATTGGTCGGGCCGAGTGCCTCCTGGGTCTTCGACTACTTCCCGATGCGGCCCACCGGCGCCCAGCATGCCGACGGATCGGTCGAGGCCGCCATGACCTATGCCTCCGAGGACTGGATGGCGCGGCTGATCCTCGGTTTCGGTTCGGCGATCCGGGTGCTGGCGCCGGAATCCCTGGCGCGACGGGTGCGTACCGACGCGGTGGCGGCGCTGGCGGCGTATCAGGCCAGCTGACCGCGATCAGCCCTGGGGTAGCATCAAGGCAGACACGACGCCAGAGGAGGTGACCACGTTGGGCGGTCTACAACCCATGCACTGGGTGATCGTAATTGTCGTATTCGCGCTGCTCTTCGGTGCCAAGAAGCTGCCCGACCTCGCGCGTTCGCTGGGTAAGTCGCTGCGGATCTTCAAATCCGAAGTCAAGGAACTGCAAAACGAGGGAAATTCTGCGAAGGCGGCCGACGCCCCACCAGCGGTGGAGCAGCAGCAAGTGCCACCCGCTACCGCGGTGGAAGCACCGCCGATCGAATCGACTCCCGGTCACAAGCCCACTGCCTAGCCGCGTTCCGCCGCGATAGGCCGGCCGGATAGGTCATGCGTTCATGAATAAGGTCCTGGGTGCTCTTGGGCTGCAGCGAAAGTCCAGACAGCCCAAGAATTCCGACGGCACCATGTCGCTCGTCGAGCATCTGCAGGAGCTGCGTACCCGTCTGTTGATCTCGGTGGCCGCCGTCCTGCTGACCACCATCGTCGGGTTCTTCTGGTACGAGCACGCGATGTTCGGTGTGGAGAGCCTCGGTGAGTGGTTGCGCGGACCGTACTGCTCGCTGCCGGCCAGCGCGCGCGCCAATCTGAGCGCCGATGGGGCCTGCCGGCTGCTGGCGACCGCGCCTTTCGAGCAGTTCATGCTGCGCCTCAAGGTAGGTCTGACCGCCGGTGTGGTGCTGGCCTGTCCGGTGTGGCTGTACCAGATCTGGCGGTTCATCACGCCGGGCCTGTATCGCAACGAACGCAAATTCGCGGTCATCTTCGTCACCGCGGCGACGGTGCTGTTCGTCGCCGGTGCGCTATTGGCCTACACGGTGCTGGCCAAGGCCCTGCATTTCCTCTTGACGGTGGGCAGCGACGTCCAGGTCACCGGGCTCAAGGGTGACGAGTACTTCAGTTTTCTGATCAACGTGTTGCTGGTCTTCGGCGTCAGCTTCGAGTTCCCGCTGTTGCTCGTGATGCTCAATTTCGTTGGTATCCTGTCCTACGCCAAGCTCAAGAATTGGCGTAGGGGCATCATCTTCGGCCTGTTCGTGTTCGCGGCCTTCGCGACCCCGGGATCCGATCCGTTCACGATGACTGCGCTGGGCCTCGCACTGACGGTGCTGCTGGAGTTCTCCATTCAGGTGGCCCGGATCCACGACAGACGCAAGGCCAAGCGGGAGGCCGCGCAGGAGCTCGGCGATGACGAGGCCTCGGCTTTGGATGCTCCCGAGGCCATTGCCGCGCCCGAACCGATCGGTCCTCCCGAGCGGTTTGACAACATGGGCAAGTGACCAGCATCGGAACCCAACTCAGTGCGTTCTCCCAAGGGCTGAGTTTTGCTCTCGATCCCTTTCAGGTCCGCGCGTGCACGGCGCTGGAAAACGGCCACGGCGTGCTGGTCTGTGCACCCACCGGCGCGGGTAAGACCATCGTCGGAGAATTCGCGGTCCACCTGGCGCTGGCGGCCGGACGCAAGTGCTTCTACACCACCCCGATCAAGGCGCTGAGCAACCAGAAACACAACGACTTGGTGTCGGTGTACGGACCGGAGAAGGTCGGCCTGCTTACCGGAGACTCCTCGATCAACTCCGATGCCCCGGTGGTTGTGATGACCACCGAGGTGCTGCGGAACATGCTGTATGCGGATTCGCCAGCACTGCATGGTCTTTCGTATGTGGTCATGGACGAGGTGCATTTCCTGGCCGACCGATTCCGCGGTGCGGTCTGGGAAGAAGTCATTTTGCACCTGCCCGAAGAGGTGGCCCTGGCCAGCCTGTCGGCCACGGTAAGCAACGCCGAAGAATTCGGCGGATGGATCAAAACAGTCCGCGGGGACACGGCCGTCGTGGTCGATGAGACCAGGCCGGTCCCGCTATGGCAGCACGTCATGGTCGGGCGGCGGCTCTTCGATCTCTTTGATTACGACGGCAAGAAAACCGATGTCGACCCGGAGCTCACCCGCTACATAGCCCAGCGGCGCCAGGCCGATCGCTTCGCAGACTTCGACCGCCCACGCCGACGGGGACCACACGATCGTGGCGGGCGTCCTCCCACGCTCTATCGCCCGCCATCGCGACCCGAGGTCATCACCCGGCTCGACGAGGACGGCCTACTTCCGGCGATCACGTTCATCTTTTCTCGTGCTGGCTGCGATGGCGCTGTGGCGCAATGCCTTCGATCCCGGTTGCGCCTCACCACCGAGGAGGACCGGCGGGAGATCGTTGCCATCATCGACCGCCGCACCGAGGGGCTGCCCGAGGCAGACCTGGACGTGCTCGGCTACTGGCAGTGGCGTGAGGGGCTGCTGCGCGGTATCGCCGCCCACCATGCCGGCATGCTGCCGGTCTTCCGGCACACCGTCGAGGAACTGTTCACCAAGGGGCTCGTGAAGGCGGTATTTGCCACCGAGACACTGGCATTGGGTATCAACATGCCCGCGCGCACGGTGGTGCTGGAGCGGTTGGTGAAGTTCAACGGCGAGCAGCACGCGGCGTTGACTCCGGGGGAGTACACCCAGTTGACCGGGCGGGCGGGCCGACGCGGAATCGACGTCGAGGGACATGCCGTCGTGTTGTGGACGCCCGAGGTGGAACCCAGCGAGATCGCAGGTCTGGCGTCCACGCGTACCTTCCCGCTGCGCAGCTCGTTTGCGCCGTCCTACAACATGACGATCAATCTGGTGCACCGCATGGGCCCGGATCCGGCGCGTGAACTACTGGAGCGATCCTTCGCGCAGTTCCAGGCCGACCGCTCGGTGGTGGGACTGGTCCGCGGTATCGAACGCGGCAAGAAGATGCTGGACGAGATCGCCAAGGAGATTGACGGGCACGACGGGTCCGTCCTGGAATACGTCCGGTTGCGCGGCAGGCTCTCCGAGCGCGAGCGGGCGGCGGCGCGCACCTCGCGGCTGGAACGTCGCGGTGCGGCCAACGATGCCCTGGCGGCGCTCAAGCGCGGCGATGTCATCGCGATACCTCACGGCCGCCGCAATGGCGTGGCCGTCGTGCTGGAGCCGGCCCACGACGACGATGACCCGCGCCCGTTGGTGTTGACCGAACATCGTTGGGCCGGAAGGATTTCATCGGCGGACTACTCAGGAACCGCGGAACCGCTCGGATCCATCAGCCTGCCTAAGCGTGTCGAGCACCGCCAGCCCAAGGTGCGCCGTGACGTGGCGTCAGCCCTGCGATCGGCACTGGACGAGGGCCGGGTGCGCAGGCCGCAACCCGTGAAGGGGCGCAAGAACGATTCGGGCACTGATGGTTCAGATCTCGGCGTCGAGGTCGAACGGCTGCGCCGCGAAATCCGGGAACATCCGGTGCACCACGCTCCCAACCGTGAGGAACTGGCGCGGACGGCCGAGCGCTACCTGCGCATCGAACGCGATAACGCGCAACTGCAGAAGAAGGTGTCGGCCGCCACCAACTCACTCGCGCGCACGTTTGACCGCATCCTGACGCTGCTGACCGAACGCGGATACGTCCAGGACAGCTCCGAACTCGGCAAGAAGGTGACCGAGGACGGCATGCTGCTGGCGCGTATTTACAGCGAGAGCGATCTGCTGGTGGCCGAATGTCTGCGGCGCGGACTGTGGGCGGGGCTCAAACCCGCGGAACTGGCGGCCGTGGCCTCGGCCGTGCTGTACGAGTCGCGTGGTGATGCGGTATCGGTGACGGGGGAGGCGCCCACTGGGGCGCTGCGCGCGGCGCTCGCCGAAACCCACCGGGCACTGGCACGGTTGCGTCACGACGAACAGCGGCATCAGCTCGCGCCCACCCGCGAGGTCGATGAGGGCTTTGTCGCGGCGGTGTACCGCTGGGCGACCACCGGTGATCTGGCGGCGTCGTTGGAGGCGGCCGGTGATACGGGCACCGCGCTACCGGCAGGCGATTTCGTGCGGTGGTGCCGGCAAGTGGTTGATCTGCTCGACCAGATCAACAAGGCAGCGCCGGACGCCGGGGTGCGCTCGGTGGCGAGGGCCGCGGTCGCCGACGTGCGGCGTGGCGTCGTTGCCGTTGATGGCACATAACGACGAGCAAACGCTAAGGTGGAGCGTCAGCACCCTCTTACACACCGGTAAGTAACAAAGTCGCGACACGGGAGGAACGATGAGCGGTCCACAGGGAACCGAACCTGGCGGACAGTGGGCGCCCCAACCTGGGCAAGGCCAAGAGCCGTGGCAGACACCGCAATCCTCAGATCCGGCGCAGCAGGGTGACCCGAGTTGGCAGCAGCCCGCCTATGGCCAGGGCCAGCAGTATCCGCAGTACCAGCAGCCGGGTTTCCCGGGCGGTGGATTTGGGGATCCGAGCCAGTTCGGCCAGCAGCCCAGTCAGCCGGGGTTCGGTGAGCCGAGCCAGTTCGGTCAGCCCGGCGCCTACGGCCAGCCGGGACAGTACGGACAGCAGGGTGGATACCCGGGCCAGTACGGACAGCAGCAGGGACAGCCGTTCCCGCAGTTCGGCGCCGGAAAGCCGCAGCGTTCCACCAAGACCATCGCGATCATCGGCGGTATCGTCGCGGCCGCGGTGATCCTGATCGTGGTGCTGATTACCGCCTTCCTGGCACCTGGCTGGGCCATGACCACAACCCTGGACGTCAACAAGGCGCAGGAGGGTGTGACCAAGGTTCTCACCGACGAAACCAATGGCTACGGCGCCAAGAACGTCAAGGACGTCAAGTGCAACGATGGCCAGAACCCCGAGGTGAAGAAGGGCGCCACCTTCAACTGCGATGTCAGCATCGACGGCACCAAGCGACAGGTCACCGTGACCTTCCAGAACGACAAGGGCACCTACGAGGTCGGCCGCCCCAAGTAACGAGTTCCGCCAAAACGCCGAGCGCATGCAGTGACGCGCTCGGCGTTTTGCGTTCTCGGCTTTAAGGCTGCGGCAGCGTGTCCAATGCCTTCTGGAGGCGCGTGATCGCCGAACCGATGCCCAGCTCGGCACCGAGTTCGGCGACTCGCCGCGGATCTCGGGCGGCCAGCGGTAGCGCATCGCTGTCCCGATCGATGGTGACCGGCGCATCCACGGCCACCCGCACCACCGGCTCGGCAGCCGCGATGTAGTCGACCGAGGCCTGCAACTTGGCGCGAACGGCCTTGGCCAGCCCTGATTTTGGATCATCGGCCGCTGCGAGAATGCCGGTCAGCGAGTGATGCTCGGCCAGAAGTTTGGCGGCGGTTTTCTCGCCCACCCCGGCAACACCGGGCAGACCGTCGGACGGGTCGCCGCGCAGCAGGGCCAGCTCGGCGTACGCCGCGCCGGCGCGCTCGACGGACACGCCGTACTGCTCGGATACCTCCACCGGTCCGAACAATGTGGCCTTGGCGAACCCGCGGCCCATGTAGAAGACGCGAACAGGTACCGGGGCATCGGTGACCACCTGCAGTAGGTCTCGGTCCCCGCTTACCACGATCACCGGGTCGCGCCGTTCAGCGGCCGCGAGGGTGCCTAGTACGTCGTCGGCTTCGAATCCCGGGGCGCCGGCGGACGCGATGCCGAACGCATCCAGCATTTCGGCGATCATGTCGACCTGGGGTGTCAGGTCGTCGGGCACCTCTTCGACATCGACGGCGCCGTCGGGCTCCTCCGCGACCACACGATGCGCCTTGTACGACGGAATCGCGGCAACCCGCCAGGCGGGCCGCCAGTCCAGATCCAGGCACACCACAAGCCGATGCGGCCGATGCAGCGTGATGAGCTGGGAGATGGTGTCGAGGAAGCCGCGGACCGCATTGACGGGTCTGCCATCAGGGGACTTGATGGAATCCGGGACGCCGAAGTATGAACGGAACCACAGGCTGGCTCCATCGAGGAGCAGGACGGGTCGGTGGAGGTCTTCTGACACGGCACTCAACCTATGCCAGATAGCCTGGACCGTATGGCACCCCAGCGTTTTGAATCCGATGTGTACGCCAACCGTCTGCAACGTGCCGCTCAGGAGGCCGCGACGGCCGGGGTGGCGGGCTTGGTGATCACACCCGGATACGACCTGAGATATCTGACCGGCTCACGCGCGCAGACATTCGAGCGGCTCACGGCGTTAGTGGTGCCTGCCTCGGGAACGCCCACCGTGATCGCGCCGCGGATGGAGCTTGCGGCGCTGCAGGATTCGGCGATCGGCGACCTCGGCATCCCGATCAGCGATTGGGTGGACGGGGAGAATCCCTATGAGCTGGTACGGGCGGCGTTGGGTTCCCCGGATGGTGCGTTGTCGGGCACCATTGCCGTCACCGAGTCCATGCCCGCGCTGCATCTACTCCCGCTGACCGAATTGATCGGGACCGTGCCGATACTGGCCACGGGGGTGCTGCGCCGACTGCGCATGGTCAAGGACGCCTCCGAGATCGATGCCCTGCGCAAGGCCGGGGCGGCCATCGATCGCGTCCACGCGCTGGTGCCCGAACTGCTGGTGCCGGGCCGCACGGAGGCGCAGGTGGCCGCCGACATCGCTGAAGCGATTGTGGCCGAGGGGCATTCGGAAGTCGCCTTCATCATCGTCGGGTCCGGTCCGCATGGGGCCGACCCGCACCACGAATGCTCCGACCGCGAGCTGCAGACCGGGGACATCGTCGTGGTGGACATCGGCGGCAGCTACGAGCCCGGTTACCACTCCGACAGCACGCGTACCTACAGCATTGGCGAGCCTGACTCCGATGTGGCTCACCGGATTTCAATTCTGGAGCAGGCGCAGCAGGCGGCGGTACGGGCGGCCCGGCCCGGCGTGAGCGCCCAGTCGGTGGATGCCGCCGCGCGCCGCGTTCTCGTCGAGGCGGGGATGGGTGAGGCATTCGTGCATCGCACCGGACACGGCATCGGATTGTCGGTACACGAGGAGCCGTACATCGTGGAGGGCAACGATCTGATCCTGGAGCCGGGAATGGCCTTCAGCATCGAGCCTGGCGTGTACTTCCCGGGGCAGTGGGGCGCGCGAATCGAGGACATCGTCGTCGTCACCGAAAATGGTTGCGAATCGGTGAATTCACGGCCGCACGGCCTGACGGTGGTGCCTACTCGGTAGGAGCGTCGCCGCGGTTCAGTAGATCCGAGGAGCCCAGTACCCGTTCGATCTTGACCTCGATGACCACCCGCTGCGGGTTCACCCGCGGTGTGCGGTAGCGCTGCGCATAACGCAGCTCGGCGTCGCGTACCGCCTCTTTGTCGGTGACGACGGTGGCCGAGCCCTCCAGGGAAAGCCAGCGGGCGCCGTCCACCTGACTCAGTACCGCGAGGCCTCCACGCTCGGCGTTGACCGCTTTCTGCGACCCGCCGGTGGTGATGACCCGCGCGATGTGCGTGACCGGGTCAAAAGTGAAGCCGACAGCCACCACGTGCGGGCTGTTGTCCTGCCGCAGGGTGGTCAGCATCGCGAGATGGCGCTCGGACAGGAACGCCAGCGCATCATCGGTAAGTCGAGTTGTAGGGGTGTTCGGCATCAACTCTCACGCTAGCGCAGGACATAATCGCTGACGTGACCGACACGGTGCGACACTCCGGCCAGCTTGGGGATGATCCGCGTGCGGGAAGACCGTCGACGGTGGTGATATTCGGCGGACGCAGCGAAATCGGACTTGAGGTGGCCACGCGTCTCGCCGCCGGAAACACGGTGGTCCTCGCGGCGCGCCGGGCCGGTGACCTGCAGGACGAGGAACGGCGCGTCCGCGACGCGGGGGCCGTGGCGGTCGATTGCGTCGAGTTCGACGCCGACCGGCTCGACACCCACGAATCGGTGCTGGCCGCCCTTACCGAGCGGCATGGAGCCATCGACGTGGCGGTGCTCGCGTTTGGACTGCTGGGCGACCAGGAGCGGGCGGAAACCGATGCCGGCCATGCGGCGGCGATCGTGCACATCGACTACGTGGCGCAGGTGGCGTTGTTGACCCAGCTGGCCGTGCGCATGCGCGGTGCCGGGCGCGGTGCGCTGGTGGTCTTCTCCTCGATCGCCGGATGGCGAGTGCGGCGTGCCAATTACGTGTACGGATCGGCCAAGGCGGGGCTCGACGGTTTCGCGAGCGGACTCGCCGACGCCCTGCACGGTTCGGGCGTGCACCTGTTGATCGCGCGCCCCGGCTTCGTGATCGGGCGGATGGCGGCGGGTATGTCACCGGCACCATTGGCGAGCACACCGCCCCAGGTGGCGGAGGCGACCGTGCGCGCCCTGCGCAGCGGGAAGCGCACCGTGTGGATTCCGCGTGCGCTGGGAACGCTCGCTTTCATCATGCGCTGGGTACCGTCATCTCTATGGCGCAGGATACCGCGGTGATCACCGTGATCGGGATAGGTGCGGACGGTGTCGACGGGCTATCCATGCGTTCCCGCCGCGAATTACAGCATGCCTCAGTGATATTCGGTTCGCTACGCCAGCTGGAACTGCTGGCCGAAGAATCCCTGGCGGCCGAGTGCCGGGTGTGGCCTTCGCCCCTGTTGCCCGCGTTGCCCACCATGTTCGATGGTCTCGGCAATGTCCACGTGCTGGCCAGCGGTGACCCGATGCTGCATGGCATCGGAACCACGCTGATCCGGCTCTTCGGAGCGGATCGGGTGCATGTGTTACCGCACGTATCCAGTGTGTCGTTGGCCTGCGCACGAATGGGGTGGGCGGTGAACGATGTGGAGATCATCAGCCTGGTCAATGCGCCGGCGACCTCCGCGCTGCGGTTCGGCGGTCGGGCGATCGTGCTCAGCCGCAACGCGGACACTCCGGCTGAGCTGGCGCAGACCCTGACCGATTCCGGGCTGGGTGACTCACGGCTGACGGTGTGGGAGCAGCTGGGTGGAGCGGCAGAGAAAAGCCTGGAAGGGGTCGCTCGCGATTGGGGCCATTCTCCCGGTCATGCATTGAATGTCGTTGCCGTGGAATATTTTCCGACGGCAGCGGGAGAGGTGGCGCTGCCACTGGTCGCGGGGTTGTCCGAGGACGCCTTCGAACACGATGGGCAGATAACCAAGCGCGAGATCCGGGCGGTCACGCTGGCATCACTCGCGCCGCGACCGGGCCAGCGGCTTTGGGATGTGGGCGCAGGGTCGGGCAGCATCGCGATCGAATGGTCTCGCAGTGGCACCGGCTGTAGCGCCTCGGCCTTCGAGATCAAGCCATCGCGGCGGGCCGCGATTGTGGCCAACGCGACGAAATTCGGTGTAGACGTCGAGTGTTTCGCCGCGGCACCTTGCGATTTCGACAGGGCCTGCCCGCCGGACGCGATCTTTGTCGGCGGTGGCGTGACCAATGCCGGTCTGCTAGAGGCGTGCTGGGAACGGCTGCCGAGCGGAGGCAGGATTGTCGTCAACGCGGTGACCGCGGAGTCCGAAGCGCTGCTATTGCGTTGGTATTCCCGCCATGGGGGAGAGCTGCACCGGTACCGCGTGGAGGACGCGGCTCCGCTCGGAGCCTTCACCAGCTGGAGATCCCGGCTGCCCGTGGCTCAATGGACCGGGGAAAAGTCATGACCGTCTACTTCATCGGCGCGGGACCGGGCGCCGCCGACCTCATCACGGTGCGCGGTCAGCGGATTCTGCAGCGGTGCACGGTGTGCCTGTACGCCGGATCGATCATGCCGCCCGACCTCCTGGCGGTGTGCCCGCCCGACGCCCGAATCATCGACACTGGCCCACTGACCTTGGATGCCATCATCGAGGAGATATCCAGCGCTGACGCACAGGGATTGGATGTCGCCAGGCTGCACTCGGGTGACCCCTCGCTGTACAGTGCGGTGGCCGAGCAGTGCCGCCGACTGGATGCCCTGGGCATCGGTCACGAGATCGTGCCCGGTGTGCCTGCCTTCGCCGCGGCCGCGGCGGCATTGGGCGCCGAGCTCACCGTTCCCGGTGTCGCGCAGACCGTGACAATCACCCGTGTCTCGACGCTGTCCACCGCGATGCCCGCCGGCGAGGATTTGCGCACCCTGGCGGCGCCGCGGGCGACGCTGGCGTTGCACCTGGCCGCGGCCCAAATCGACAATGTGGTAGCTGACCTCGTCGCCGGGGGGTATCCGCCGGGCACGCCGGTTGCTGTCGTCGCATATGCCAGCTGGCCATCGGAGACCATCCTTCGTGGCACTCTCGCGGACATCGCCGAGCAGATGAAACAAGCGGGCGTGACCAAGACGGCGGTCATCTTCGTCGGAAAGGTGCTTGCGGCAGAGGGGTTCACGGATAGCTACCTGTACTCGGCCGGACGTCGCAGAGGGGCAACACATTAGATGAAGATCTTGATTCTCGGCGGCTCGGCGGAGGCGCGCGAGCTGGCGGAGCGGCTGGCACCCCGGTTCGATGTCACCACCTCGCTCGCGGGGCGGGTGCGTAACCCGGCAGTTCCGGCCGGCGAGTTGCGCATCGGGGGCTTTGGTGGAGAGGCCGGACTACGGAAATGGTTGTTGGATAACAATATCGACGCCGTGGTCGACGCTACGCATCCGTTCGCGGCGACGATTACCGAGAACGCCGCTGCGGCATGCGCCCGGCTGGGTATCCCGCACCTCATCCTGCGCCGTCCACCCTGGCCGGCGGGAGATGCCACCGTGGTGTGCTCGGCCGCCGAGGCCAAGGACACGGTGGTGGCACAGGGCTTTTCACGAGTGTTTCTGACCTCGGGGCGCTCCAGCATCGGGGCGTTTCTGTTCTCGGACGCCTGGTTCCTGATCCGTGTGGTGGAGCCGGTGCCCGCCGACGAACTGCCCGAGCGGCACCATCTGTTGTTGTCGCGTGGGCCCTATTCCCTCGAGGAAGAGACCGATCTCATGCGCCAGTACGAGATCGAGGCGCTGGTCACCAAGAACAGTGGCGGAACGATGACTTCGGCGAAGTTGGAAGCCGCTGCAGTGCTGGGCATTCCCGTGGTGATGATCGACAGGCCGGCCCTGCCGGAGAAGGTGCGCACCGTGTCCACCGTGGACGAGGCACAGCACTGGGTCACTGAGCGGGATACCGCCGAGGCGTGAACACCTGAGGTCCCGAATCGGTGTCCTGCCACTGGGTCTGTGAGGACCCGATGATCAGCAGGGTGCGCATGTCCACCGCTGACGGGTCGAGGTCACCCAGGGTGGTCACCCGCACGGACTCTCCCGCGCCGCCGACATCGCGTCCCAGTACGACCGGAGTTGCCGGGGCGCGGTGTTCCAGCAGCACGTCGCGCATGGAGGCCACTTGCCAGGTGCGCGACTTCGAGGCCGGGTTGTACACGGCCAGCACCAGGTCGGCCGCGGCCGCGGCGCGTAGCCGGGACTCGATGACCTGCCAGGGCTTGAGGCGATCGGACAGCGAGATCACCGCATAGTCATGCCCGAGGGGTGCCCCGACCCGGCTGGCGACGGCCTGCGCCGCCGTCATCGCCGGAAGCACCCGCACCGTGACATCGGGCCACGCTCGGGCCTCTTCCATCACCGCCGCCGCCATCGCGAACACACCCGGGTCCCCCGAGGACACCACGGCCACCCGGCGGCCACCCGCAGCGAGCTTGAAGGACAGTTCGGCGCGTGCGGGCTCGTCACGGTTGTCGCTGGCATGACGGACTTGACCGTCGCGAGCGGGGATACGATCCAGATACGGCCCGTATCCGATGAGATCGGTGGCGAGGGCCAGTTCGTGCCGTACTTCGGTGGTGGTCCAATCATGATGGCCGGGGCCCAAACCGACCACCGTCACCATTCCGTCCTGTGCGGTGTCGCCGAGGGGTTGCGCCCCGGGAACCAGGACCAGTGAGAAATAGGGCACCGAAGACGGATCGACATCGGCGGCGGACAGTACCCGCTGCTGCGTGGTGCTGGCCCGTTCCACGTAGTAGGCACGGTCCAGCACGCCGGCGGTGTCCAACGCCTGCCGGACGGCGCCGTAGGAGCGTCCGAGTTTCATGATGACTGCCGCATCCGAATCGCTGAGCCTGCGGGCGATCTCGTCGGCGGGCAAGGTGCCGGGGATGACCGTCAGGATCTCGTCGCCCTCGACCAAGGGCGTACCCGTTGCGGCTGATGCGGCGCTGACCGACGTCACACCGGGGATGATGACCGCGTCGAACCTGTCGGTCAGGCGGCGGTGCATATGCATGTACGAGCTGTAGAACAGCGGATCACCTTCGGCGAGCAGCGCCACATTACGGCCCGAATCCAAATGGGCGGCAATCCGATTCGCGGACTCCTCGTAGAAGTCATCGATCGCACCGCGGTATCCGCCCGGGTGATCGGTGGTCTCGGTGGTCACCGGGTAGACCAGGTGCTCCTCGATCTGGCCGGTCCGCAGATACGGCTGCGCAATCGAGCGGGCGATGCTGCGGCCGTGCCGTGCGCTGTGGAATGCCACCACATCGGCTTCGCCGATCACGCGGGCCGCCTTCACGGTCACCAGTTCGGGATCACCGGGGCCCAGGCCCACACCCCAGAGCGTTCCTCTGCTCATTCCTTCTCGCTCGCAATCGCATTCACGGCAGCGGCGGCCATCGCGCTGCCACCGCGCCGCCCTCGCACCAACAGGTAGTCCATGCCACGGGGACGGTCGATCAGCTCCTGCTTGGACTGTGCCGAACCGACGAAACCGACCGGGCCGCCCAGGACGGCCACCGGGGGCGCCACACCTTCGTCGATGAGTTCGAGTATGCGGAATAGCGCCGTGGGGGCATTTCCGATCGCGGCCACCGATCCCGGTAGTCGATCGGTCCAAAGATCCACCGCAGCAGCAGATCTCGTAGTCCCGGTGCGCTGGGCCAAATCGGCGGCGCGCGGATCGGCCACCAGGGACACCACTTCGTTGTCCGCGGGCAGGCGCAGACGGGTGATCCCGGCCGCGACCATCGACGAATCACACAGGATGGGGGCACCCGCATCCAATGCCGCTCGGGTGCGTGTCACCACATCGGGGGTGAAGGCGATTTCGCCGGGCAAATCCACCTGCCCACAGGTGTGAATGAGCCGGACCACCACACGCGCGACGTCATCGGGGAAGGCCGACAAATCTGCCTCGGCCCTGATGGTCGCGAACGATTGCCGATAGATCTCGGCTCCGTCTCGCACGTAGTCCAGCACGCGCTAACCCTACGGGTGCCGCTCGAGCGGTCGATAACCCAGCTCCGTCGCCACCAGCACCTGCCCTGTGGTGGGGGAGCCGCAGGCCCGTGGACACCCGACCCAGTGCCGATGTATCGGCGAATGAACACCGCTGGCGATCTCTTCGGCGACTTCGAGCCGGACGTCGGCGTGGACATCGGTTCGGGAGCGTCCGCATCCCGGTAGCCCGGTGCACGAGCTGGCATTGAGCCATGGGGAGCGCTCGTCGAAGACCAGGCCCAGAGGTGCCAGCACCCGCAGCACCGCGTCGGCGTCCTCGTGGGGCAGATCGCACAGCAGTACCGACCGCCATGGGGTGATGACGACGGGTCTTTCGGCGGCGGCCAGCAGTGCCGCCACCCGAGCCGGCAGCTGGCCCAACGGAACGGCGGCCCCCAGCGTCACCAACTCGTGGTCGGGATACTGCTCGATCCATCCCACGGGCGCGTGCGGCGCGGGCCCTGCCTCGCCCGGCCCCGCGATCAGTGTTGCGCCGATCGCCGCGGCCAGGGTCTTGGCGCCGTCCGGCAGCTCCCGGACGCGCCATGCGTTTCCCCGAATCTCTACGAAGGTCTGCGCCGCCGCGAGCACATGGTCGACGGCGGCGTCCGGGTCGGCGACACACGTAGAGGTGCCATGACCATCGAGGAGAACACGCCAGCCGCCCGGCCCATGGCCGAGCCCGATGTCCGCACCCACGGTGGCCATGTCGGCGCGTCCGTCATCGAGGCTGAACAGGAAGCGGCCCGGCAGGCCGGCGAGCACGGAAGCTGAGATCAGCCCCTGGTCGAGCGCGCGGACCAGCGGCCGCACATCGGGGAACTCACCGGCCCGGCCCGAGAGCGGCGAGGCCACGATGTTGCGCACTCGTTCGTGGCTGGGCGACGGCAGCAGCCCGGCGTCCGATAACAGGGTGCCCACCGCGTCCGCATCCCGGATCGATCGCAGCTGAATGTTGCCGCGGGAGGTCAGCTCCAAAACGGGTGCGCCATGGCTGCCTGCTGCTGTGGCCAACGCGGCCAACTGCGCCGACGAGAGCATTCCGCCGGGCAGCCGGATGCGTGCCAGTGCTCCGTCGGCCGCCTCATGTAACCGCAGCGCACCGGGGCATGCGTCGTCGGCTGAGGAGCGGGTCACCTACTCACCGTAGGACTACGGTACGAATGTCCTGTGAGCAATGCCCCGATCCTGATTCTGTCGACATCGGATACCGACCTGCTGAGCGCGCGCGCCAGCGGTGCGAACTATCGATGGGCCAACCCCTCTCGTATCCACGTCGACGACGTCCCGGGCCTGCTGGAGGGGATGGGGTTGGTGGTTGTCCGGCTTCTGGGCGGACGTCGCGGCTGGGAGGAGGGCATCGACGCCGTCATTGCCTCCGGAGTGCCGGCCGTGGTGGTCTCCGGTGAACAGGCTCCCGATGCCGAACTCATGGAATGCTCGACCGTTCCGGGCGGCGTCGCCCTGCAGGTGCACCGGTACCTGGCCGAGGGCGGGACGGCCAATCTGCAGCAGCTGCACGCCTTCTTGTCCGACACCGTCCTGATGACGGGTATCGGCTTCGAACCGCCGACGACAAACCCGGCCTGGGGAGTGCTGGAGCGTGCGACCGGGAGTGTCGATGGTCCCACCGTCGCGGTGCTGTACTACCGCGCTCAGCAGCTGGCCGGGAACACCGCATACATAGAGGCTCTCTGCACCGCCATTGAAAACCTCGGAGGGCGGGCGCTTCCGGTGTACTGCGCCTCGCTACGCACCGCGCCGGCGGAACTCCTGGAGACGCTCGCCGCCGCTGACGCGATGGTGGTCACCGTGCTGGCCGCGGGCGGTGCCACCCCGGCGGCTGTGGGAGCCGGAGGGGCTGACGACGAGTGGAATGTCGGCCATCTTGCCGCCCTTGATATCCCGATCCTGCAGGGGCTGTGCCTGACCAGCCCCCGAGATGATTGGGAGGCCAACGACGACGGCATGAGTCCGTTGGACGTCGCCACTCAGGTCGCGGTGCCCGAATTCGACGGGCGCATCATCACCGTGCCGTTCTCGTTCAAGGAGATCGACAGCGACGGCCTCATCACCTATGTTCCCGACCCGGAGCGCTGCGCCCGGGTGGCAGGTATCGCGCTGCGGCACGCGAAGCTTCGATCCATCCCCGCCGGTGAACGCCGGATTGCCGTCGTGTTCTCCGCATACCCCACCAAGCACGCCAGGATCGGGAACGCGGTGGGACTGGACACTCCGGCCAGTGCGGTGGCATTGCTGACCGCGATGCGGGAGGCCGGCTACGACGTGGGCGCCGACGGCGACATCCCCGGACTGCCCGCCACCGGTCGTCCCGCCACGGACGGGGACGGGGACACCCTGGTGCACGCGCTCATCGAGCGGGGTGGCCAAGATCCGGACTGGCTTACCGCAGACCAGCTGGCGGGCAACCCGATTCGTGTTCCGGCTCGCCAGTACCGGGAGTGGTTCTCCCGGCTGGCACCCGGTCTTGCCGAGCAGGTCGTCGAACACTGGGGACCGCCGCCGGGCGATCTGTTCGTGGACACCAGCGTCAACCCCGACGGCGATATCGTGATCGCCGCCTTGCAAGCCGGCAATACCCTGCTGCTGGTGCAGCCGCCTCGCGGGTTCGGCGAGAACCCGGTGGCCATCTATCACGATCCCGATCTGCCGCCGAGCCACCATTATCTGGCCGCGTATCGCTGGCTGTCGGCCCCGCGCGAGGAGGGTGGGTTTGGCGCCGACGCGCTGGTGCACCTGGGCAAGCACGGCAACCTGGAGTGGTTACCCGGGAAAACCGTTGGTCTGTCGGCAGATTGCGCTACCGACGCCGCGATCGGTGACCTGCCACTCATCTACCCGTTCCTGGTGAACGATCCGGGCGAGGGCACCCAGGCCAAGCGGCGCGCACACGCGACCCTGGTCGATCACCTGATCCCACCCATGGCGCGCGCCGAGACCTACGGGGATATCGCGCGTTTGGAGCAGCTTCTCGATGAGCACGCGAACATCTCGGCGCTGGATCCGGCCAAACTCCCGGCGATCCGCCAGCAGATCTGGACGCTGATGCGTGCAGCGAAGATGGACCACGACCTGGGACTCGAAGAGCGCCCTGACGAGGACGTCTTCGACGACATGCTGCTGCACGTCGACGGATGGCTCTGCGAGATCAAGGATGTGCAGATCCGTGACGGCCTGCACATCCTGGGCAGTGCGCCCACGGGTGCCGCTCAGGTTGATCTGGTGCTCTCGATCCTGCGCGCCCGGCAGATGTGGGCCGGCGAACAGTCGGTGCCGGGGTTGCGGCAGGCGCTCGGCCTGGCCGAGGACGGCACCGACGACCGTGCGCGGGTGGATGAGATTGATCAGCAAGCACATTCGCTGCTGGCCGCGTTGCAGGGCACAGGCTGGAACCCGGATGCGGTCGGTCAACTCACCGACGACCCTCAGGTCGCATCGATCCTGCGGTTCGCGGCGACGGAGGTGGTGCCACGGCTGGACGGCACCAACGGCGAAATCGACGCGGTGCTGCGCGCTCTTGATGGCCGATTCATCGAGGCCGGGCCCTCTGGCTCGCCGCTGCGCGGACTCGTCAACGTGTTGCCCACCGGACGCAACTTCTACTCGGTGGACCCCAAGGCGGTTCCGTCGAAGTTGGCTTGGGAGACCGGGCAGGCCATGGCGGACTCGCTCCTGCAGCGATACCGCACCGACTATGGCGACTGGCCGCGGTCCGTCGGGCTTTCGATCTGGGGTACCTCGGCGATGCGGACCTCTGGCGACGACATTGCCGAAGTCCTTGCCCTCCTGGGAGTTCGGCCGGTATGGGATGACGCCTCCCGGCGCGTGGTGAGCCTCGAGGCGATCTCCTTGTCGGAGCTCGGGCGCCCTCGCATCGACGTCACGGTGCGCATCTCCGGATTCTTCCGCGACGCCTTCCCGCACGTGGTGACCATGCTCGACGACGCCGTCGCCCTTGCGGCCGGACTCGACGAATCTGCCGAGGAGAACTATCTGAGGGCGCACGCCGAGGCTGATCGTGCCGAACACGGAGACTGGCGCCGCGCCACCATGCGCATCTTCGGCTCCAAGCCCGGCACCTACGGGGCGGGACTGCTTCAGCTGATCGATAGTCAAAACTGGCGCAACGACTCGGATTTGGAACAGGTCTACACAGCGTGGGGTGGATTCGCCTACGGCCGCGGACTGGACGGTGCGGCTGCCAGTGAGGATATGCGTCATCAGTATCGCCGGATCGCGGTGGCGGCCAAGAACACCGACACCCGTGAACACGATATTGCCGACTCGGACGACTATTTCCAGTATCACGGTGGCATGGTCGCCGCGGTGCGAGCGCTCACCGGCAAGGCGCCGGCGGCATACATCGGCGACAACACCCGGCCCGACGCGGTGCATACCCGCACGTTATCTGAAGAAACCACAAGGGTTTTCCGTGCGCGTGTGGTTAATCCGCGGTGGTTGGAGGCGATGCGCCGGCACGGTTACAAGGGTGCATTCGAGATGGCCGCCACCGTCGACTACCTGTTCGGATACGACGCCACCGCGAACGTGATGGCCGACTGGATGTACGAGCAGCTCACCAACAGCTATGTGCTCGACGAGCAGAATCGCAAGTTCATGCAGCAATCGAACCCGTGGGCTCTTCACGGGATTGCCGAGAGATTGTTGGAGGCAGCCAGCCGGGGTCTCTGGCAAGAACCCGATCAGCAAGTTTTGGATGATTTGCGTTCGGTGTTCCTGGAAACCGAGGGCGAGTTGGAGTCGTAGCATCGGAGCATGGCCCGGGATATCGGCTTGAACATCGGCACGGTGGCGGCGGGCCGCTACATCCTGTTGACCACATTCACCAAAGACGGTGTGCCCAAGCCAACTCCGATGGGCTTCGTGGCAGAGGGCGACGAGCTTCTGTTGACCACAAGTGCCAACACCTGGAAGGTCGGAAGGATCCGGCGCAACAGGAAGGTGCGGGTGGCCGTCTGTACTCGGCGCGGCCGGGTGATCAGCCCGTCCGCCGACGCCACCGCGGTGATCGTCGAGGATCCGGCGTCCGTGGCGCGTATTCGGTCGGCGGTGGTCAGCCGATACGGGCTGGCCAGCCGGATCGTGACCGCCTGGCTGGACCGGCGTAACGGCGCCAGGGTTGGGATTTCAGTGACGCTCGGCGCGCCGGAAGCGCCCTGAGGTTTCTAGACTGGTCGGCATGGGTGCGAACCTCCCGGTGCCGACATTCGACGAAGTCTGTGCTGCCAAGTATGTCCTGCTGACCACCTACACCAAGGACGGCCGGGCCAAACCTGCCGCGGTATGGGCGGCGCCCGAGGACGGTGAACTTCTCGTGTGGACCGAGACGACGTCCTGGAAGGTGCGCCGGATCCGAAACACCCCGCGGGTCTCGCTGGCCATCTGCGATGTGCGCGGCAAGGTCCGCAGCGGCGAGATCGAGGGCACCGCGCGCGTCCTGGATACCGAGGGCACGCAGCGAGCCCGCGCGGCCATCACGCGCAAGTACGGGCTGTTGGGCTGGGTGCTGGTCAAGGCGAGCATCGTGCGTCGCGGCAGCAGCGGCACCATCGGGTTGGCCATCACCGCCTGAACCGCGGCGTGAGTCGGGAACCCGGCGACGGGTCGGCTCGTTGACCGGATATGTGGCTTGGTCTGTTTCTGCTGTACGTGATCGTGGAGGTGTCCGCCCTGGTGGCGTTGACCTCGGCGGTGGGTATCGGCTGGACCATCATCGCCGTCCTTGCCGCCTTCGTGGCCGGTCTCATACTTGCCGGCTCTCAGGCTCGACGCGCCGTTGATCAGCTGCGACGTGGAGTCAGATCCCCGGGAGGGGCCGTCGCGGACGGCGCGCTCATCGCGCTGGGAACCATTGCGGTGGTGATTCCCGGACTGGTCTCCTCGGTCATCGGACTGCTGATGCTGCTGCCCCCGACCCGAGCGGTCCTGCGGCCGGTCTTGACCCTGGTCGCGGCCCGCCAGCTGAGTAGGCGTGCGCCCCTCATCACCGTCATACCCACCGGATACGGCGCCTTTCAGGGGGCTCAAACACGGGCGAGCACCGTCGATTACATCGACGGTGAGGTCATCGACGTGAGTGACGAGCAAGCCGGACCGTCTCGGCGATACCGTCCCGGCCACGACCTGCCTGCGTAGACACCGCCCGAACCCGGCAGAATTAGCGAGTGCAGACTCAACTGCTCGTCAATGCGCGCGTGCATAGCCCGTCGCATCCGGCGGCGACCGCGATGGCCGTGACCGGCGATGTCATCAGCTGGATCGGCGAGGACGACCTCGGTCGTGCCGAGTTCCCGAACGCCGACATCGTCGACCTCGAGGGTGCCTTCGTCGCGCCCGCGTTCGTCGACGCCCATGTTCATCTCACCGCCATCGGACTGTCCCTCATCGGGCTCGACTTGTCCGGGATGTCTTCGCGGGAGCAGTGCCTGGCCCGACTGACCGCGTACGCCGGCGAGCACTCCGATGAGGTGATCTGGGGGCATGGCTGGGACGAATCGCGATGGCCCGAGCGGCAGCCGCTGACCACTGTCGATCTCGACGAGGCCGCGCCTGGCCGGGCCGTCTACCTCAGCCGGATCGATGTGCATTCGGCTGCGGCGTCGACCGCGCTGCGGCAGCAGGTACCCGGGCTTGCCGGGGCCACGGGATTTCATCCCGAACATCCGGTGGCCGGTGCGGCTCATCACCTGTTACGGGCACATGCGCGCGGCGCGCTCTCCGTCAATGGGCGTGCGACAGCGCGGCGCGCGGCGCTGGACAGTGCGGCATCGCTGGGTCTGGTGTCGGTGCACGAGTGCGGCGGGCCGGAGATCAGTGGTTTGGACGATTTCCGCGAGCTGTTGGCCACCGAGCATGGCGTGCAGGTCACCGGATATTGGGGCGAGCCGGCGCGCGACGCCGAGCACGCGCGCGAGCTCATCGCGTTGACGGGGGCCGCCGGTCTGGCCGGAGACCTCTTCGTCGACGGTGCGTTGGGATCGCACACCGCCTGGCTGCAGGAGCCCTATCACGACGCACCACACACCTGCGGCACCATGCATCTGGATGCCGAAACCGTTGAGACGCACCTGGACTCGTGCACACGGGCCGGTATTACCGCGGGATTCCACGTGATCGGTGACGCTGCTGTCACTCAGGTGATCGACGCGCTGGACCGCGTCGCCACCCGGCACGGCATACCGGCTGTGGCTCGGTGCGGGCACCGCCTTGAGCACCTGGAAATGATCTCGGCGGCACAGGCGGAGCAGCTCGGTCGCCTTGGGGTGATCGCCAGTGTGCAACCGGCCTTTGACGCCCTCTGGGGCGGCCCCGATGGTATGTACGCGGAACGACTCGGCGTGGATCGAGGTACTCAGCTAAACCCGCTGGCGCTGTTAGCATCCCAAGGCGTGCCCCTCGCGTTCGGTTCTGACGCCCCTGTCACGCCCCTGGATCCGTGGATGACGGTGCGGGCGGCAGCCCATCATCGCACCCCAACCAGTTCCGTCTCGGTCCGCGCGGCGTTCGGCGCCGCCACCCGAGGTGGCTGGCGCGCCCAGGGAGTTCATGACGGTGCCACGGGCACGCTGATCCCGGGAGCACTTGCCAGCTATGCGATTTGGGAGACGGGGGAGTTGACCATCAACACCAGCCAACCGGGTGTACAGCGGTGGTCCACCGACCCACGCTCGCGTGTCCCCGCCCTGCCGGACTTATCGGACGCCGCCGCTGTGCTTCCCAAGTGTCTACGAACTGTGCACCGTGGCACGGTGATCCATGGCTGACGAAACTGTCGACGAGTCCGTTGAGGAGATTGTCGACCAGGACGTGACCGAGCTGGCCGAGGCCGCCGACGTTCCGGCCGACGAGGAGCCGGAGGCTCCGGCGAAAACCGGGCCTTCACGTGGCGCGGCCTTCGCGGCG
The DNA here is from genome assembly GCF_016767715.1 of Mycobacteroides chelonae. Taxonomy (NCBI): domain Bacteria; kingdom Bacillati; phylum Actinomycetota; class Actinomycetes; order Mycobacteriales; family Mycobacteriaceae; genus Mycobacteroides; species Mycobacteroides chelonae. Next base: position 2,234,266 of record NZ_CP050145.1, read on the forward strand.
GCGGTGCGTGCCCGCAGTATCGCGTTCGGCCGGGCCTGGCTGCGCGCGGCGCCCCGCCAGGGTGCGGCGGTGATCGGCGGTCTCCTGTTGTGCGCGAGCTTCCCGCCCTGGGGTTTCTGGTGGGCGGCCTTCCCGGCGCTGTCCATCCTGGGTTTGGTGCTGTGGTCGTCGAACACCAGGCTGCGTGGTGGGCTGGGGTACGGGCTGCTGTTCGGTCTCGCCTTCTACGTTCCGCTGCTGCCGTGGACGGGCCAGCTGGTGGGCGTCGTCCCGTGGCTGGCGCTGTCGTTGCTGTGCGCGACCTGGGTCGCCCTGTTCGGCGTGCTGGCCGTCGCCGTGCGTCGGCTGCCGGGCTGGCCGCTGTGGTTCGCTGCCGCGTGGTCTGCCGCCGAATGGGGTAAGGCAAGCGTTCCGTTTGGCGGATTCCCATGGGGTCGAGTCGCTTTCGGTCAGGGCGATGGTCCGATGCTGAGCCTGGCTCGGTACGGGGGCGCGCCATTGGTGTCCTTCACGGTGGCCCTGGGCGCGTTCGCGGTGACCGCGCTCGGCATTGAGATGTACCGCTGGTGGCGCAGCCCCTCGGTGGGACCAGGCGGTGCGCGTCCGGTGCCCTCGGTGCTGCTGCCCGGGGCGTGCGTCTGCCTCGTGCTCTTCGCCATGGCGGTGAGCTGGCAGCAGGTTCGACACGCCAGCCACGGCGCCACCGATGGCCGCAGTGTCACCGTCGCCGCGGTGCAGGGGAACGTGCCCCGGCTGGGGCTAGATTTCAACGCACAGCGGCGCGCCGTGCTCGACTATCACGTCAAGGAAACGCTCTTGCTGGCCGCGGACGTGAAGGCGGGCAAGGCCCCGGCGCCGCAGTTCGTGGTGTGGCCGGAGAACTCCTCGGACATCGATCCGATCCGCAACGCCGACGCAGCCGAGGCAATCACCGAGGCGGCGCAGGCCATCGGCGTTCCCATCCTGGTCGGCGGCGTGCTGCGGCATCCAGATTCCACCCCCGAACAGCCCAAATCGATCAATTCGGTGATCGTCTGGGATCCCGACAGCGGCCCCGGCGAGCGTCACGACAAGCAGATCGTGCAGCCATTCGGTGAGTATTTACCGTGGCGGACCTTCTTCGCGCACTTCTCCAAGTACGCGGACCGGGCCGGATACTTCGTCCCCGGAGACGGCAACGGCGTCGTCACGGCGGGCGGCGTGAAGATCGGCGTTGCCACCTGCTGGGAGGTTCTGTTCGATCGGGCGCTGCGGCAGTCCACCCTGAACGGTGCCGAGATACTCACCGTGCCGAGTAATAACGCCCTGTTCGGTACGGCGATGAGTGAACAGCAACTGGCCATCTCCAAGGTGCGGGCCGTCGAGCACGATCGGGAAGTCATCGTCGTCGGCACCACCGGGATCAGCGCGTTTATCTCTCCCGACGGCGTCGACGCGGGGCGCACCAAGTTCTTCGAACCGGCCTACATCGACATGCAGGTGCGGCTGCACAACGACGTGACACCGGCCACGCAATGGGGTCCGTGGGTGGAGTGGGCGCTGGCTCTGATCGCCGGACTTGCCGTCCTGGCCTCGGCTGGCCTGGCGATACTGCACAATGGAGGGCTGAAGAGGCCCAAATATGAGGTAGAACCGGCCTCACCGATTAAGGAGACCTGACCGGAGTGGATCCCGTGACCGAACGTCCGAGCGCCCGGACCCTGGTGATCATTCCGACGTACAACGAGCGGGAGAATCTCCCGCTGATCCTTAGTCGGTTGCACAAGGCGCAACCCGATGTGCACGTGCTGATCGTTGACGACGGTAGCCCGGACGGTACCGGCGAACTGGCCGACGAGGCGGCGCTCGCCGACCCCGACCGCGTACATGTCATGCACCGCAAGGAAAAGGGTGGCCTCGGTGCGGCCTACATCGCGGGCTTCGGCTGGGGCCTGGCGCGCCAGTACTCGGTGCTGGTGGAGATGGACGCCGACGGCAGCCACGCACCCGAACAGCTGTCCCGGCTGCTTGACGCCGTCGACGCCGGAGCCGATCTAGCGATCGGATCTCGCTACGTACCCGGCGGTACCGTCGTCAACTGGCCGTGGCGGCGCCTGGTGCTGTCCCGGAGTGCGAACGTGTATGCCCGGCTGGTGCTGGGTGTGAAGCCGCACGACATCACCGCGGGCTATCGCGCCTACCGGCGTGAGGTGCTCGAGAAGCTGGATCTGGCGGCGGTGGAATCGCACGGGTACTGCTTCCAGATCGACCTCACCCTGCGCACCATCGCGCACGGCTTCGAGGTTGCGGAGGTGCCGATCACCTTCACCGAACGCGCGATCGGCGAATCCAAGATGAGTGGGTCCATCATCAACGAAGCCCTGGTCAAGGTGACCAAATGGGGCGTCCAAAGCCGTCTGGACCGGGCCCGCGGCATCAATCGCTGAGGGAGTCAGTCCTCACGCATTGCGGGCCATCAGGCCGCCGTCGACGGGGATGACCGTGCCGGTCAGGTACGAGGCGGCCGGTAGGCACACGCTCAGCGTCATGTGGGCGACCTCTTCGGCGCGGCCGTAGCGACGCAGTGCGGTGCGCCTGCGCGCATAGGTGTCCTTGTCCTGAGCCGAGATCGCTGCGGTCATCGCGGTATCGATGGGACCCGGGCAGATGCAGTTCACGGTGATTCCCTCCCGGCCCAGGTCGACCGCCAAACTCCTGGTCAGGCCAGCCAGACCGGCTTTGGCCGCAGCGTACGGGCTGTCGTACGGCGTGGCGCCGAGGGCTTCCGTCGAGGCGATGTTCACTACGCGCGGGGCGGGGGAGTTGCGCAGAAACGGAAGTGCCGCACGGACGATCCGTTGGGGTGCGCTCAGGTGGACGGCAAGTGAGCGATCCCAGGTGCTGCCGTAGTCGGGGTCATCAAGTGATCTGAACGCCGCGAAACCCGCGTTGTTCACCACAATGTCCAGCCGGCCGAACCGATCGGCAACCGCCGCGACGACCTCGATGATCTGTGCCTCGTCGGTGACATCCAGTGCCCACGGCACGGCGGACTGACCGATCTCGGCGGCAACCGCCTGCGCATCCTCCAGCCGAAGATCGGTGACCGCGACAAACGCGCCGTCTTCGGCGAAAATCCGGGCCGTGGCCTTTCCCATGCCGCTGGCGGCACCGGTGATCAGCACGGCGGAACCCGAGACGGACCTGCCGGGCGCTCATCAGGGCGGGTGGTTCTAGCCCCGGCGACGGCCCTTGATCAGTTCCAGACGCTCTTTGAGCAGCTCGTCGAGCTCCTCAACGCTGCGGCGCTCCAGGAGCATGTCCCAGTGCGTGCGCGGGGGCTTGACCTTCTTGGGCTCGGGCACGTCGCCGTCGAGCAGGGTGCCCTCCAGGCCATTGCGGCATGCCCAGTTCGCCGGGATCTCGGCGTCGTGGGCGAAGGGAACGTCGAACTCTTCACCGTTCTCGGTGCGGTAGCGAGCCATGCGGCGAGGCGCCAGGTCGTGGTCACGATCGGTTTCGTAGCTGACGGCACCGAGTCGGCTGCCTCGTAGAACACGATCTGCCATGTGTACTTCTCCTCTTCACTGCGGGTCTCTGCACTCGGATCCCGCGCTCAAATTGCTGGTGGCTGTCTAACTCAACGCCGTACCCGGGGCATTAGTTCCCTGTTCATGCAGGTTGTGGCCCTCATTATAGCTGGTGAACGCCGTTGCGGCCGTCACCGCTCGCTTCGCGGATATGTGGCGAGCCCACCGTCAGGTGCGCTGCGCTGTGGTGATCGCCGCCCGGCCGTCGGCAGGTGATCGACTGGCGTATGCCGGTGCGTAATGCCGCAGCAATTCGAGCGTGGTCAGGTGCTGGCGGCACTGGAATCCGTGCGAGGCCAGCAGCGCGTCGGCGTCTGCCGCGGTGAGACCGGTGAGGTACGGCTCGCCGAACCGTGCCGCCGCTTCGGTCCATAGCCGGGCACGCACCGACTTGTTGTCTCCGCCCGTGACGACACTGGTGTCCAGGTAGTCGAAAACCAGCAGGCTTCCGGGCGCGCAGACCGTCGCGAGGTCGGCAAGTGTCGCGTCGAGCGCGTCTTGGGTGAGGTAGGCGGTCACGCCGAGCCAGACGAACAGGCTTGGCCGGGTGGGATCGAATCCGCTGGCGAGGAGCCTTTCGCGGAGTACGTCATGTTCGAAATCGCAAGGAACCCACACGATTTCATCGCTGCTGTCGGTTAGTTGGAGCCGTTCCATGACGGCTCGTTTGTCCGCCTGGGTAGTCGGTGCGTCGACCTCGAAGATCTTGATCGGGCCGTGCGCGACGCGGCGCAAGGTAGTGGTGTCGAACCCCGCGCCCAGGAGCACGAGTTGATCAACGCCATCATCGATGGCTTTCTTGAGGACGTCATCGGTATAGCGCACCCGCAATACCAAAAAGAAGTGACCTGCGGCGCCGAATACCGATTTGAGTACCCCGATAAATCCGCGGGCCACCAGCGGATGAATCAAACAGGCACGTAATAGCGGGCTACGGATGAAATAGCGTGAGTAGGGATCGTTGAGGAGACGCCGGCGGGGTGATTGCATCGTCTCGGCCGCGCGTTGCGCGGCGCAGGATTGCGCGGTAAAACTCGCCCGGCGATCAAGACGGCGACTATTCGCACTCATACCCGGTCTTCCAAATCTGGTGGACGACAATTACCAATTCTGCAATTTCTGTACACGGATTTCCTTTTTATGCCTGGCTCGCGCTGTGCCGCGGGCCGACCAATGCCGGATCCGTTTCCCGCAATGCGCGGCACGGCACACGCATGGGCCACCAGAACCAGCGGCCCAGAATGGTCGCGATGGAGGGGATGACGAGTGAACGGACGATGAGAGTGTCGAGCAGGAGTCCGACGCCGACGGTCGTGCCGATCTGTGCGAGTGTGCTGGAGTAGCCGGCGATCAGCGCGAACATCGTGAAACCGAAAATCAGGCCCGCTGTGGTGACCACGCTGCCGGTTCCCACCATGGAGCGGATGATGCCCGTCTTGATTCCGGCGCGGAGCTCTTCTTTGAATCGGGCGACGAGCAGCAGGTTGTAATCGGCGCCGACCGCGACAAGAAATATGAAGGAGCATGGCGCCACCGCCCAGTGCAGGGGCAGACCGACACCGTGTTGCCAGATGGCGACACTCAGACCCCACGCGGACAAGAACGACAGCCCCACCGTGCCCACGACGGCGATCGCGGCGACGAAGCTGCGCAGCAGCAGCAGGACCACGCAGAACACGAATGCGAAGGCCGCCACGGCGCTGGTGATGAAGTCCTCCCTGGCGAAGGCGGCGATGTTGAGCAGCGTGCCGCCGGCGCCGCCGATGCTCACCTGGCTCCCGCCGAGCGAGGTGCCCTTGAGTGCCGATTGCGCCGCGGGGATGATCTTCGCGCTGTAGTCCATGCTCTCTCTGCTGAACGAGTTCACATCGCCCATGACGAGCATTCGGGTGATCTTGCCGTCCGGTGAGAAGAAGACGGAGAGTGCGGACTGGAACAACGGGGATTCGAAGGCCTGACTCGGAAGGAAGAAGTACCCGCTCGGGTCTCCCTTCATATAGGTGTCGGCGATCTCACGCAGGAATTGGGTCACCTCGTTCATCTGTACGAGCAGCGAGTCCGCCATGCCGCGGATGGGGGTCAGCGTTCGTTGTGCGTCGCTGAGGAAACGGTCCAGCAGCTGAACTTGTGCCACCAGGTTCGGCAATGACTCCGAGGCCACGCGGGAGGCGTCCACGAGATCCTCGAACTTTCGCCCTCCGGCCTGATTGAGTCCGTCGAGAACGGCCAGGCCGGTGAGCGCGGTATTGCAGGGCAGCAGCTGCTTACAGTCCGGGACCATATCGACGAGCTGTCCCGCCGTGTCGATACCGGCGGCGAGCATGGGCTGCATCTCATTGTGGATGCCCTTCGCCATCTTCAACAGGTCGATGAGGCGCGCTCGGGTGGCCTGGCCCCCGCCGCCGGGCAGGTCGACGGCCCGTTGGGTGACTCGGAGGTCCTTGAGGACCACCTTGACACCGACGGAGAGCTGATCGATCTGGCCGGTGATTCTTGCGATGCCGTTGAGCTGTGTGCTGACCATCTCGGCGATTTGGGACATGCGCTCACCGATGTACCCGCCTTGATAGGTCAGGGTTCCTTGGGGCAGTGGCGATATGAGTGGGCGGGTAATGCCCTGGACCGCTTGCACGCCGTCCACGCTGTAGACGGCATTGGTCAGCTTGGCGAGCGCGATCAGGTCGGCGGAGTTACGCATGTCGTGATCGGATTCGACGAACAGCAGGTTGGGGTTCAGCATGTTGGGCGGCAGGTGCCGGTCTGCGGCGTCCAGGCCCAGGTTCGCCTCGGTATTGGCCGGCTGTGCCGCGCGTTCGTTGTAGCTGATGACATACGTCGGTAGGACGAGAATCGCGAGCGCGAGCACGGCGAGGCTGCCGGCGAGTACGGGGCCGGGCCAACGGACCACGTGCGTGGCGATGCGCCTCCAGCGTCGGATGGCCCGATCTCCGCGCGGCTCATACAGTCCGAGCCTGCATCCGATCGCCAGCAGCGCGGGGCCGAGGGTCAACGCCGCGGCAAGGGCGGTGAGGATGCCGATGGTGCAGGGCAGACCGGACGTGGAGAACGCCGCGAGTCGGGTGAGTGTCATACAGGCGGTCGCGCCGGCCACCGTCAGTCCGGAGGCAAAGATGATGCGTTGCACACTCGACAGGGCGGTGAAGTAGGCGGTGGTCGGGTCCTGGCCCGCCCGCCGTGCTTCTTGATACCTGCCGAGTAGGAAGATGCCATAGTCCGTTCCCGCGCCAAGGACGATGCCGGCCAACAGACTTGACGCAAATATGGAGATGCCGATGATCCCGCGTTCACCGAGCAGTGCGACGATCGGACGGGCCGTCACCAGAGCGACCGCCACGACCAGTAGCGGCATCGCCGCCGTGAACAGCGAACGGTAGGTCAACGACATGATGATGGTGATGCAGATGGCGCACGCGATGATGATCGGCAGGATCGAGCGGTTGATTGCGAGTAGTTCGTCATTCACGACCGCGGAAGGTCCGGTGACGTAGATCTTGACCCCGGCGGGGGGCGGGTAGGCCTTGACGATGTCGCGCACCGCTTGGGTGGATTCCATGGCCAGCGCCGTGCCCATGTTTCCGGCGAGGTTGAGGTAGCTGAAAGAGGCCTTCCGGTCCTGGCTTTCGAATGCCGGGGCGAATGACGGGTCGGACCACAGATCGATCGTCGTGACGACGTGCTTTTTGTCGGCCTTGAACTTCTCCATCAGATCGGCGTAGTAACCGTGCATCTCCGCGCCGAACGCCTTGTCTCCCTCCGCCAGCACGGCGACGAAGTTGTTGGTGCCGCCGTTTCCGAAGTACTTGCCCATGTTGGAGAGCGCCTGCACCGAAGAGGCTTCGTCGGGCAGGAAGGACAACGCGTGTCCCTCGATCACCTTCTCGAGTTGGGGCCCAGCGGCATTGAGGCCGCACGCGAGCAGCACCCACAGCACGACGATCGGGATGGACAGCCCGTACAGCAGCCGTGCGTACAGCGGTCTGTGCTGTCCGGTGTCGTGGCTGGCGTAGGTCTCTCGGCGGAACGGCACGGAGAACTCGTTGCGTAGTCGCTTCCCGAATGCCCGTGATCGATCGGAGAAACCGTTACCGTCGCCGGGCGCCGGTATGGGCCCCGTAACTGCTTCGCTCTCGTCTTTTTTCATGCGACTTGCACCTTGCAGCTTGCGATCCCGCCGCTGGCGGTTGCGACTTGTTCATCGCGGACCTTGCCGTTGACGGTGATCCGGCAGCCAACGCCAGAGCTGTTGGACTGCACGACCATGCTCGTCACCAGCGAAGGTTCCACGGTGCGCAGTGCCTCTTGCCATGGCAGGACGGTGTTGACGTTCTGGTTGTGGCCTTCGTCGTCGAGATAGGACACCGTCGCCGGGGTTCCGTCGGGCCCGACGGCCTCGTACTGGATCGTCCGTTCGGACAGCGTGCCCAACGTGGGGAGACGGCTCACCGTCCCCGCCGCCTCATCCGGGATCTCGCTTGAGCGCAGTTTGAGGATGAACAAGGCCGCGACGGTAAGCACCGCCAGCACAACGAGATACACCCAGGCGTTTCTCATGGAGCTACTTTCGGGGGGATCAACAAAGTCATCTGAAACACCCTTCGTGTTGCCAATCAGACGGGTACAGTCCGAACTCCACGGAATGACACGGCAGGCGCAGCATCGTTAGTGGTCAAGATGATTCCAGATGAGTTCGAACTGTCTCGCTATTTCGGAAAAAGTTCCATCGTCTCCCGATAGTTCAAAAACTAGGAGAGGGCCGAGCATTGGTTGCAGTGGCTATCATTGGCATCGGATGCAAATTTCCCGGAGGAATTGGTGATCCGGAGAGTTTCTGGAACTTTGTGTTACGCAAAGGCGACGCCGTCGTCGATATTCCGAAGGATCGCTGGGACGCGGATAAGTACTACGACCCAGATCCCGATACGCCGGGCCGGATGTACACGCGGCGAGGCAGCTTCCTGACCCAGAGTTTCCGACGGTTTGATGCGGATTTCTTCGGGATCTCGCACCGTGAGGCTGCCGTTCTGGACCCACAGCAGAGGCTTCTTCTCGAAACCACCTGGGAAGCCCTCGACGACGCAGGCATCGCCGGACAGGCGCTGGGCGGGAACGTGGGAACCTTCATCGGCGGTTTCATGAACGACAACATGATCAGTCGGGGCCTGGCCCGAAACCTGGAGAAGATCAACAACTTCGCCGCCTTCAGCGCGTCGCAGACGTTGTTATCCAACCGAATCGCCCACGCGCTCGACTTCTGGGGGCCGAGCATGACCGTGGACACGGCATGTTCGTCCTCTCTGGTCACCACGCACCTGGCGGTACGGGCGGTCGCCGACGGTGAGTGCGATGTGGCGCTTGCCGGCGGAGTGAACGTCATGTTCCAGCCGGAAACGTTCATCACCATGTGTAAGGGCAGATTCCTCGCGGCCGACGGCCGCAGCAAGTCGTTCGACGCGGCAGCAGACGGTTACGGCCGTGGCGAGGGCGTCGGAATCGTGGTGCTCAAGAACCTCGAGCAGGCACAGCGCGACGGTGACCATATATATGCGGTGATTCGCGGCAGCGGGGTCAATCAGGACGGCAGGACTATAGCGCTGCCCGTGCCAAATCCGGTGTCGCAGCAGCGGCTTGCGGATCGCGTGATCAAGGAGGCGGGCATCGACCCGGCCTTGGTGGGATACATCGAGGCGCATGGCACCGGTACCAGCGTGGGCGACCCGCTGGAGGCGCAGGCACTGGGGCACTCGTACGGCAAGGTTCCCGGTCGCACGCAGCCGCTGGTGATCGGCTCGGTGAAGAACAACTTCGGCCATACCGAGGCCGCGGCGGGTGTCGCAGGTTTGATCAAGGCCGCGCTCACCGTGCAGCGGCGGACCATCGTGCCGCAGGTCGTCCTCGACAAACTCAACCCTGAAATCCCGTTCGACGAATTGCAGATCCGTATCCCGACCGAGGTCGAGCCGTACCCGGACCTGCGAGCTCCCGCATACGCGGCGGTGAACAGCTTCGGCTACGGCGGGACCAACGCGCATGTCATCGTGCAGGCGCCACCCGCGGCCGCCGAGCCGCAGGCTCCCGCACGTGACAGCATTCGGATCTTCCCGGTCTCCGCCCGCAGTGGGGCAGCGTTGCACGAGGTCGCCGGACGGTACGCCGAGCTGTTGGACTCAGATCTCTCTGAGGAGGGTGCGCAGCGACTGAAGACCGCGGCCACCGGCCGTCGGGCACAGCATTATCTGCGTAAGGGCTTCATCTATCGCGATGCCGATGACCTTCTCGCGCAGCTGAACTCCTATGCGGAAAGCGAGGAAGCGGCCCCGGCGCGTGCTCTCGTCGAGGGCATCTCCGATCCCGTGTTCGTCTTCAGCGGGATGGGCCCTCAGTGGTGGGGGATGGCGCGCGGACTGTTGCAGACCCCTGGTGTCTTCCGTGACACCGCCGCCGAGATCGACGCGGTGTTCCAGGAGATCTCGGGCTGGTCGGTGATCGCCGAGCTGCTGCGGCCCGAAGGGGACTCTCGCGTCAGCAGCACCGAGATCGCCCAGCCGGCAAATTTCTTGGTCCAGTCGGCACTGGCAGAGCATTTGCGGCAGTTCGGGATCCGGCCCACCGCGGTAGTAGGACACAGCGTTGGTGAGGTCGCCGCGGCGTACGTGAGCGGCGCGTTGTCCTTGCGCGACGCCGCTACGGTTTCCTTCCATCGCTCCCGGCTGCAGGCCAAGACAGCGGGCTCGGGCGGCATGCTCGCGGTCGGTCTGGATGCCGAGGAAGCCCAGCGCCGGGCCGCGCGCTTTGGAACGGCAGTGTGCGTCGCGGCGATCAACAGCGCCGCGGCAACCACATTGTCCGGTGACTCCAAGGCCCTGCAGACACTGCACGATGAGCTCGCAGAAGACGGGGTCTTTGCCCGGATGCTGCACGTCGAGGTTCCGTATCACAGCCAGCTCATGGACCCGATTCTCGGGGAGCTCGCGACCTCGCTGGCAGGCCTTGCCCCCCGGCAGGCAGACGTGCCGGTCTACTCGACCGTCACCGGTGAGAAGATCGACAGCGCAGCATTCGCAGACCCGGACTACTGGCTCAAGAACGTGCGCGAAAGCGTCCTGTTCGCGAAGGCCATCGACACCCTCATCGAGGATCGGTACCGGGTGTTCCTGGAGCTCGGACCGCATCCGGTCCTGCTCGGGAATATTCGAGAAAGCTTTGTGCGCCACAGTGTGTCCGGTGCCGCAGTCCAGACCTTGCACCGCGACCAGAATGATGAGCAGTCGGTGCTGCAAGCCGTCACGGACCTGTATGCGGTGGGCGCCATCGACGCGCCCGGCGAGGCCGGGCTCTACGAGAACGGTTCGGTCCCGCACATGGACCTGCCGAAATACCCCTGGTCGCAAGAGGAACTGTGGGAAGAGGACGCCCTGACGTTGCGTGCGCGCTACGGCGACGCCGATCGGTTCGCGCTCCTGGGCGACCGGGCGGAGGCGCTGACGCCACAGTGGGAGGTCACCCTGGCCGCCGCGAATCTGCCCTGGCTGCCCGACCACACTGTCCTCGGCTCGATTGTGTTACCGGGAACCGCGTACCTCGATGCCGCGCTATCGGCCGTGCGGCAACGCTCCGGCCGGGGCCAGGCGGGCTTGGACTCGGTGGTCTTCGCGGTGCCTTTGGTGGTCGCCGAACATGACGCGCCGATTACCCGTCTCACCGTGGACGAGCCCACCAAGCGGTTCACCGTCAACGGCCGCTCCGCGCATACCCAACTGTGGACGGCACATGCCAATGGCAGGCTGGTCGAGGCGAATCTGGGGACCTTACGGATCGAGGTTCCGGCACAGTCCGAGTTCGACAGGATCTTTGACGGCGAAGACGTCTACAAGGGATTGGCCGCGGTCGGGCTCTCCTACGGTCCCGCCTTCCAGCGAATCCAGAGCGTGCGCATCGGGTCGGCCGGCTGCGTTGCGCAGCTGACGACTCCGGAAGCGGTAGACGCTTCGGGGTCGGCACTGCGGCACGCCGTTCATCCCGCGCTCGCCGATGCCGCCCTGCAATGCATCGCGGTTCTCTTGGCGGCACGTCCAGAGCTGGATGTGCCTCCGACGGCGCATATCCCGGCCTCGGTGGACCGGGTACGCCTGTACCACGAGGTGCCCCAGGACCCGATAGCGTTCGTCGAGATCACCAGCACGCAGCCGCTACGTGCGAACGCCTATCTCGCTTCGCAAGACGGTGAAGTCGCCCTGGCCTTGACGGGAGTGACGCTACGGCCCGTGGGATCGGCGTCGGACCCGCTGTCCGAACTTGATCAGTACTTCTACGAGCCTCGTTGGGAGCCTTTGGAAGAGGAAGCCGAGGGACAGCCCGCCGCCGCACCTGCCCCGTCCAGAAGCGCCGCCGCGCCCGCCGCCCGGGCCGCGAATGTGATCGTCGAGATCGGCAATGTGGCAGCCGCTTTCGCAGAAGGCGCCCGCCGTGCGGCCAGCACCGGTGCCGTGATCCTGAAAGCCGACCCGGGAGCAGATCTCGCCGATGCTTTCGCGGCAGCGTTACACGCGGACACCTACCTGCGTGTCCTGGCGACCGTCGGCACCGGAAAGACGTTGGTGGAGAACTTGCATCAACTCGTCACGATCGCCCAGGCGTTACGGGTGGTTCTGGAAGCCGAGACCGAACGCGGTGTCGTGAGTCCGGATGTGCAGGTGGTCGTCGTGAGCACGCGCGCCTTCCTGGCCCCGGGCGACAGTGGCCTGGACCTCGATCAGACCGCGCTCGTGGGAGCGCGCCGGGTGTTGGCCAACGAGCAGCACCCCGCCAAATGGTCCCTCTTGGATCTGCCCGATTCAGCCACGCCGGACGAGGTAGCGGCGGAGATCGGCGCGATGAATAGAGCCGAAGAAGTCGCGGTGCGCGCGGGTGAGCGGTGGACCCAGCGGATGCGCCGGTCACTGTCCGAACTCGTTGCGCCGTGGGAAGAACCATTCGAGCCCACCGACCCGGAGGTGGCCTACGAGGTACAGATTCCGGACACGCGCACGCTCAAGGACATCGCGCTGCGCGCATGCGACCGTATCGAACCGGGACCCCGGCAGGTCGAGGTCCGCGTCGAAACCGTAGGACTCAACTACAAGGACCCGCTGAAGGTCCTGGGAATCCTGACGGAGCGCGAGCTCGGCGAAACATATTTCAAGCTGGAGCCCGGGATGGAGGGATTCGGTGTCGTCACACGTGTCGGCTCCGCGGTCAACGAGCTCAGAGTCGGGGAGAGCATCGCGGTGGCAGAGCGTGGGCTGCTGCGACGCTACCTGACGTTCGATCTCGATGGCGGTGCGGCATGGGAACGGATCGACGAAGAGCACCTGCAGCGTGAGGATTTCGATCCGCTCGCGGTGGGCTCGGGTGTCCCGTTCTTCACGGCGGGTTACGCCTTCTACAAACTCGCCGATCTGCAGCCCGGTGAGACCGTCCTGATCCACGGTGCGGCGGGTGGCATGGGCATGGGCGCGGTGCAGATCGCGGTCAACATGGGCGCGGTTGTCTATGCGACTGCCGGTAGCGAGGAGCGCCGTCGCGCGGCGCTCGAGCTGGGCGCAACCGCGGCCTTCGACTCGCGCTCGGTCGGGTTTGTCGACGACATACTGCGCGTCACCGAAGGACGCGGTGTCGACGTGATCTACAACTCGCTGCCCGGCGAGATGATCGCCCAGAACTTCGCGGTCGCCGGGGAGTTCTGCCGGATCATCGAAATCGGGAAGGCGGATATCTACTTCGGCGGCGCAGTGGATCTCAAGGCCTTCAGCGGGAACTTGTCGTTCCACGCGATCGACATGGACCGCATGCTGCGGCTGCGGCCCGAGACCTTCCGCGAGCTCCGGCGTGAATGCACCGAGATGCTTACCTCCGGCAAGCTCACCCCGCTGCCGTTCACGAGATTCCCGATCGAAGATGTGGTGGGAGCGTTCGAAGCGGTGTTCCGGGCGGCGCACATGGGCCGGATCGTGCTGGATCTGCGGGATCAGACTCCAAAGCTACTGCCGCGCAAGCCGGATACCGCCCCGGTGCGCCCCGGCCACTCCTACCTCATCAGCGGTGGGTTCGGCGGGTTCGGGTTGGCCACCGCACGCTCGTTGGCCAGGGCCGGCGCCACCCACCTGATCCTTGCGGGTCGCAGCGGCGCCACCACGGAGGTGGCGCGGGCGCAGATCGAGGCGTTGCGCGCCGCCGACGTCGACGTGTGGGAAGAGCGGATCGATATCAGCGACTACGACCAGGTCTCGGATCTGGTCGCGAAGGTGGAAGCGTCGGGACATCCGCTGCGCGGAGTCTTCCACGCCGCCGCGGTGGCCCATGATGAGGTGCTGGCGGATATCAGCGCGGAGTCGCTGTACAAGGTCTTCGCGCCGAAGGTCGATGGTGCCCTGAATCTGGATAAGGCCACGCGCGAGCACGATGTACCGCTCGACCACTTCGTGCTGTACTCCTCGATCAGTGGTCTCATCGGCATTGTTCCGCAGGTGACGTATGCGGCCGCGAACAGCGTGCTGGACGGGCTCGCTCAGGCACGGCACGCGGCCGGGCTGCCCGCCCTGTCGGTGAGCTGGGGCGCGATGAGCGGAGGTGGGATGGCAGAGGTGGAGGCCATCGTGAAGTTCCTCGACTCCGTCGGGTTGCGCCGTCTCAACATGGATCTCGGGGCGACGCTCATGCACGAGTGCTCCCGATTCCAGCTTCCGCATGTCGCTATCGCGGGCGTTGACTGGGGAGTCTTGCGCACTCCGTTGCCCTCGACAGCCAAGAGCACACGTTTCGCTCATCTCTCCGCGGAAGCTGCTGCGGTGTCGAACGAACAGGCCGCCTTCCGTGCGGCGGTGCTGGCCCTGCCCGAGGAGGAACGCGGCCCGATGGTCACCAAGGAACTGGCCAAGGAACTCGCTAATGTCCTCAAGGTTGACGTGGACAGCATCGATCCCACCGGGCCTATCGCCGATCTGGGTATCGATTCCCTGATGGCGGTGGAGTTCGCCGCACGGGCCGGTAAGCAGTTGAACATCCAGATCAGTGCGTTCCAGTTCACCCCGGATCTCACGCTTGAGGCCGTCGGTGCCCGCGTCGCACTACTCATTGCGCAAGGGGTCGGCGATCCCGAGCATGACGCGATATAGAGGATCGGCGTGACTGTTGCGACTCCGCTCGAATGTTGGTGGTGGCCAAGGGCATATCAGCCGTCCCTGCCCACCGTGCTGTTTTTCCCGGGCGCCGGGGCCAATCACGCCGGCGAGCAGCACCTGGTCCCGCATCTGGCAGGGGTGAACTTCGGGGTGTGGCGGATGCCGGGGCGCAGCACCCGGTCCACCGAGCCCTCCCCGGAGAACCTGCGCGCACTGTCGGAGGACTGTGCGGCGGCGATCGTCGGGCTCGGTTGCCGTCGGCCGGTTCTCGCGGGAAAGAGCTTCGGCGGCCTGTTCGGTTACACGGTCTGTCAGGCATTGGAGTCGCGGGATTTCGCCGTGGGCCGGTTTGTCCCGGTGGTGAGTGGGCATCCGTCCTTGTGGCGCATGGATGCTCTCTACGCCAAGACCCGGGGCCACAACCCGAAACAGCACGCACTCTGGAGGCTCACCAATGACGAGCAGCGCGGGGCGTGGCCACCGAAGAAGATAGCGGACGAGTCATTGCTGGAGCAGGCGCGGCTGCATGCGGTGATCGATTTCAGTCTTGGCCTGCAATCGATCTCGCGCCGCCGGATCAAGACGGCGATCACCGAGGTGAGCGCAAAGGATGACGAGGTGATCCCGAAGTTTGCGCCACCGCGCCGATGGGCCCCGTACACGAAGGGGGAGTTCACAAGCATCCTCGTGACCGGCGGGCACTACTTCTATTGGTCGAACCCGCAAGCCTTGGCGACCATTTTGACGCACGAGGCCGAGCTGGCCCTCGGCGGCTCGTACTCCTACTAGCCGCCGGAGCCGCCGTCGTACTACGGGGTTTCGCGTTGGCAGTCCGGGCCGGTGTACTGCCAGTTCGGGTTGCTCGAGTACTCGCAGCCCGGGCCTACGTACTTCCAGTTCGGGGCCGGAGGCGGCAGTTGTCCGCCTTCGCCGCGCCAGTTGGGTCCTGCATACCGCCAACCCCACTGGCTGAACCAGCTGTCGGGGTTGACACAGCCCTCCATGGTTCCCGGCCCCCAAGGGGGCGGGGGTGAGGGATACGGTCCGTTGAAGCACACATCCGCGGGGGCGGGGCTCGGCTGTGCCGACGCCAGGCCCGCGTTGATGACAGCGACCGGAGCGGCGATAACACCCGCCGCTAGCACGGCCTGCCCAAGCTTGATGATCTTGTTCATCGCACAACCTCCGACGTTGGATGCCGCTGTGATTGGGCAAGATTAGCGCACAATTATCCGTTTTCCTTGCAATTGTGCTAATTGCGCTCGATCGCTTTGCACGACGTGGCGTCAGTCGTGTCGCACCAGCTCTCACCAGTCATGTCGTCCGTTTTGGTGATGCCGATTTCTCACATCCGCCGACGGTCAGGCGGTTCGCTGGTACCGAGCGGACCTTGCGCGCCTGGCGTCGCGAGCCACCGCTACGCTTCCAAGACGTGGCACGTCGCAAACACGCTCAACCCTGCAAATGGTGCGGGCGTGAAGTCGACGACGCGGAACTGGGCAGGCGACGCCAGTACTGCCGACAATCCTGCCGTCAGCGCGCTTATGAGCAGCGTGCCGCCGTCAAGGGCACCTCGGTGCCCGCCGATGCCGTGGTGCTTACGGCCGATGAGGCGACGGACCTGGCCGACCGGGTGTATCAGGCGCGGTGTGCGGCCGAGGATGTTGCCACCGCGGTCGAAGAAGGTGCGACCCACGATGAGCTGCGTGAGCTGTGCGAGGAACTGCTGCGCGCCGCCAAGGCGGCAGACGGCTGGCGCTGATTTCTGTCGTTTTCCCGGGATAGGGATACCCGTCGAATCAGCGCGATATTAATTCTTCACCGAATCCGAACGCGCCCATAGTGTGTCAACACTGTCGATACGCAGCCGCCGACCCGTGAGGATTCCTGAGCTTTTCATGACCACCCGTAATACGTTGGTGGCCACTGCGGCGACTGACACAGATGCCCCCGTTGCCACCCCGTCGCGGCGGGAGTGGGTACTCAATCGGCGGTGGGAGATCGTTCGATTTCTCTCACCGTTCGCGGTGCTGCTCATCTGGCAGGCGGCCAGCGCCTGGGGGCTGATCGACCCAGAGATATTGCCCGCCCCGTCGACAATCGCTCACGCCGGAATCGAATTGATCGGCAACGGACAGCTTGCCGCCGCACTGCGGGTATCCGGCCTCCGCGCCGCCGAAGGACTGCTGCTGGGCGGTCTGGTCGGCGTGGTACTGGGGGCGGCGGTGGGCTTGTCGCGCCTTGCCGACGCCGTGGTGGACCCGACCATGCAGATGATCCGGGCGCTGCCACACCTCGGACTCATCCCGTTGTTCATCCTGTGGTTCGGCATCGGCGAGCTGCCCAAGGTGCTGATGGTGGCTCTTGGAGCGGCTTTCCCGCTGTACCTCAACACCACCTCCGCGATCCGGCAGGTAGACCCCAAACTTTTCGAAACCGCACAGGTGCTTGGGTTTTCGTTCTGGCAGCGTTTGCGTGTCATCGTCGTCCCCAGTGCGACTCCGCAGGTGCTTGTCGGGTTACGGCAGTCCCTGGCGCTGTCCTGGCTGACGCTCATCGTCGCCGAACAGATCAACGCCGACGCCGGGGTGGGATTCCTCATCAACAATGCGCGCGATTTCCTGCGCATCGACGTCATCATCTTCGGGCTGGTGGTCTACGCGCTGCTGGGCATAGTCACGGATGCCATTGTGCGAGTGCTGGAACGGCGCGCACTGCGGTACCGATCATGAAAGGCAGATCATGACAGCGGTTTTCGAGCTCGCAGACTTGTCGCGCCAGTCCGCCACCCCGGCGGCGGAGTTGACGTCGGTCACCAAGTGGTACGGGCGTAATCGCGTTCTCGACGACATCTCGCTGCGGGTCGACCGTGGCGAGATCGTCGCCCTGGTGGGCCGCAGCGGCTCGGGTAAGTCGACGGTGCTCAGGGTGCTGTCCGGGCTTGCCGGTGACCACGACGGTGAGCGCGTGGTGTTGGGCGCTCCCGCCGTGGCCTTCCAGGAGCCGCGACTTTTCCCGTGGCGCTCGGTGCGCGATAACGTGCTGTACGGACTCACCCGCACCAAGTTGTCCAAGGTGGAAGCGCTCTCTCGCGTTGACCGGGCCCTTGATGAGGTGGGGCTTGCCGACAAGGCGCAGGCCTGGCCGCTGACGCTCTCGGGTGGGCAGGCACAACGTGTTTCGCTGGCGCGTGCGCTCGTCGCGGAGCCGCAGCTGCTGTTGCTCGACGAGCCCTTCGGGGCACTCGATGCGCTGACACGGCTCTCGATGCACCGACTGTTGCTGAACCTATGGCGAGAGCACGAGTTCGGGGTGCTGCTGGTAACCCACGATGTGGACGAGGCGATATCACTGGCCGACACCATCCTGGTGCTGGACGAGGGGCGGTTGGTGCACACATTGCGCATTCGCAATCCGCGTAAACCGCAGGGCAAGCACGACACCGAAACCGAGAACTATCGAGGAGAGCTTCTTGCGCAGCTTGGTGTTTAAGTCCATCGTCAGCGCGACAGCGATCCTGCTGTCATTGACGGCCTGCACCTCCGGCCGCGACGATAAGGGCGATTCCGCAGTGCCGCAGCTCGTCCCGCTCTCGGAGCTGTCGAATCTCACGCTGCGTGTGGGTGATCAGAAGGGTGGCACCGAATCGCTGCTACGCGCGGCAGGGGAACTGGACAACGCGCCGTACAAGGTCGAATTCTCCACCTTCACTTTTGGCCCGCCGCAGATCGAGGCGCTGACCGCGGGCAAGATCGACTTTGCCGTCACCGGCAACACACCCCCGATCTTCGGGGCTGCGTCCAAGGCGAGAATCAAAGTGGTGTCTGGTTATACGAATGACGCCTCCGGTGACCAGATCCTGGTTTCCGACACATCCCCAATCCGATCCGTGGCAGATCTGCGGGGGAAGAAGGTCGCTGTCGGGAAGGGGAGTTCGGCGAACGGTCATCTGCTACTTCAGCTGCAGAAGGCCAATCTCACCATCAAGGACATCCAGCCGGTGTTTCTGCAGCCCGCCGACGCGTTTACCGCACTGAGTCAGGGACAGGCCGACGCCTGGGCGATCTGGGACCCTTACACGGCGCTGGCCGACAAACAGCTGAAGGTTCGTACCCTGGTGACCGCTACCGGCGTCGCGAACGGATACGGATTCGGCGTCGCTTCGCAGGTGGCACTGCGTGATGCTCAACGCAATACCGCACTGTCGGACCTGGTGCAGCGCATCGCGCGTGCCAGCGCATGGGCCCAAGCCCATCCACAGGAGTGGTATGGAAAGTATGCCGCCGCAATCGGAATCGACCCCGCCGCAGCTGAGCTGGCACAGTCACGCAGCCTGCGACAACCAATACCGCTTACCGACGAGGTGACGGCCTCGGAGCAGACGCTGACCGATCTGTTCGCGCAGTCGGGCCAGATTCAGAGCAAGCCCACGTTCTCTGATTTCGTCGATAACCGGTACAACGATGCACTCAAGCAGTACTTCACCAAGTCCCAATAACCCACAAGGAGAGCAATTCCCGTGGCCGCCAAGTTCTTCTGGTTCCTGCCCACCAATGGCGATAGCCGTTCCATTGTGGGTGCCTCGCACGCGTCCTCGCATCACACCATCCCGGTGGGTTACCGCGAACCGAGCCTGCGCTACCTCGGCGAGATCGCCCGCGCTGCGGACCGTTTGGGCTTCGAGGGTGTGCTGACGCCCACCGGCACCTGGTGTGAGGATGCGTGGCTGACGGCATCGGCGCTTCTGGAGCAGACCGAACGTCTGAAGTTCCTGGTCGCCTTCCGGCCCGGCCTGGTGCCACCCACACTCGCCGCACAGCAGGCCGCCACCTTCCAGCGGTTCTCCGAAGGGCGCCTGCTGCTGAACGTTGTCAGCGGCGGCGACGACACCGAGCAGCGCCGCTTCGGCGATTGGCTCACCCACGACGAGCGTTATGAGCGGACCGGGGAGTTCCTGCAGATCGTGCGGGACATCTGGAAGGGTGATCCCGTCGACTATTCGGGCAAGCACTACACCGTGACCGACGCGCGGGTCTCGGAGCCGCCAACACCCTTGCCGCAGCTGTATTTCGGAGGCTCCTCTCCGGCCGCGTTGCCCATCGCGGCCGATCATGTGGACGTGTACCTGACGTGGGGCGAGCCGCCTGCCGCGGCCGCGGCGAAGATCGAGACGGTGCGTGCCCTGGCGAAGGAACGCGGGCGCACCCTTCGATTCGGCATCCGGCTGCACACGATCACGCGGGATACCTCCGAGGCGGCCTGGGCCGTCGCCGATTCGCTCGTGGCGGAGTTGACCCCGGAGCAGGTGGCGACGGCCACCGCGTTGCATTCGAAGTCCGAATCCGAAGGCCAGCGGCGCATGACGGCGCTGCACGGCGGTCGGCTCGACAAGTTGGAGATCTACCCGAACCTGTGGGCCGGTGTCGGGTTGGTGCGCGGCGGTGCGGGTACGGCGCTGGTGGGCAGTCATGAAGAGGTCGCGAATCTGATCTCCGAGTACCACGCGCTCGGGTTCGACGAGTTCATCTTGTCCGGATACCCGCACCTTGAGGAGGCCTATTGGTTCGCCGAGGGTGTGCTCCCTCTGCTCAAGAAGCGGGGAGCGCTGGCGGCCTAGGTCAGATTCGCACTTTCGTTATCGAGATCGTTGCGCCGCAACCCCATTGGTGTCGACGCCGGTAGGTCGCCGCCGGCGATGACCCGCCGGGTGATGGGGGTGAGTGCGTGAAAGAGCGCCTCCACCTCGGTATCGCTGAGAATGTCGAATACCGGCAGCGATACCCGGTCGGTCCGGTTCTCGATATCGGTCTTGAGCGCGTGTCCCTCTGACGTCAGCTGGGCACCGTCGTCGAGTAGGCCGCGCCGAGTCAAGCCCTCTTCGAGTGTGGTCCATTCTGACTCGTCGTAGTCGCGGCTGCGCATGATGTCGGCCTTGGTGGCACGGCCCGCCGCAACATGAAACACGTTCGATTCACGGCCATCGATGCCCGCCGCGACCAGGGCCGCGACGTGGGCATCGCCACGCTGTTCGCGTAGCAGGGTGGCGGCGTGCCACAGCGTCGCCAGGGGTTCGTCGGGCCAGGGCACGGCGGTCAACGCGGCGTAGAGGGGACGCCCCGCGGGCGAGGCGTTGCGGGCCGCCCTGCCCAGCAGTTCCGCTGCGGCGCAAAGATTTTCGTCATCGGTCAGGCCATAGCGCCGTAACGCCGCGACAGCACCGGCCTGCCGGGCGGACAGTGCCTGTTGCGGGCTGACGGTTTCCCAGGCGCCTTCGAGTGACTTGACGACCCGGAATGAGGCGAAGTTGTAGAACACGGCCTCGACGAGCCGGGGGCACACCATGCCCAGGGGTGCCGAACGGGTGGCAAAGTATCCGCGCCAGAATCCGCGGTAGCCGAGCTCGTCGGCCGCGGCGCGCGCCTCGGGTGCGAAGTAGGTGATGCCGTGGATGGGTTCGAACCGGTCGTAGAAGCGACGGGCGAGATCGATGGGTCGTGCCATCGCTCAAGTGAATCACGCGATACCGCGGCATCAATGGGAAACACGCGCGGCTTTCTTCCCGGCTTGTCTTCTCGCCATATACATTTCGGCACCATGATGGCGATATCGCAATAGATGAGCCAAGCCAACGACTCGGCGTAAGTAATGGGTTTGCGCCGCGCATACCGAATGCCCCATCCCAGGGTGGGTAATGCGATGACGACGCACAACGCAGGAATGGTCGAAAAGCCCTCGAACGCCGAGGTCATCGCGGCGGCGCCGATGGCCACGGTACAAATCGCTGTCAGGATGGAAAGCGCGCGGCGCAGACCGAATTGCTCGAGCACCTCGACATTTGTCTCAAATGTCTGTTTGTCCGTGAGCGGCGCAGGGCGACGATGCATGACACGCGTGCACCACGCCATTTCGTTTCCGCAGTGTTGGGTTCAGTGAACCATGACCCGAGTTCGGTGCGCTTGTCGGTGCGGGCTCGTAGGGTGATGCCATGGGATTGAGTTTGGAAGAACGACAGGCATTTCTGGCCGAGCCCCACGTGGCGGCAATCTCGGTGAGTGCCGGTGCGGACCGCGCTCCGCTTACCGTGCCGATCTGGTACTTCTACACCCCGGGTGGCGATCTCTGGATTCCGACGGGCAAGGGTTCGCGCAAGCATCAGCTGATCGAGGCGGCAGGTCGGCTCACGCTCATGGTCGATCGTGAGCAGCCGACGGTGCGGTATGTGAGCGTGGAGGGGCCGGTGACCAAGATCGTGCCGCTCGAACATGACCAACACCGGCAGGTGGCCGCCCGGTATATCCCGGAGCAGTTGCTCGATGGGTATCTCAAATACTCGGAGGGGTATGGCGAGCAGATCGCGGTCTATGTCTCCCCGGAGCACTGGCTCTCGGCGGACCTGGGCGGCCCGGAGAACTGGGGTTAGCGTTCCCCGTTGACTACCTGGGCAGCGGGAACTGCTCTGTTCCCGGGCTGCCTGCGGGTATGACGGGAAGCGTCAGCACGGACGGGTGCGCGGCATCGTGCAGGATTGTCTGTGTGGCGGAGCGGAGTTCATCGTTCCGCCCGAACGCCGCACCCGTATTTGGGTTGGGCGCGTACTGCGGGAAGTCGCTGCTGGAGATTTCCAGCCGGATGCGCTCGCCGGCACGGAACTGGTAGCTCACCGGCCATATGTCGATGCGGTATCTGTGTGGCTGGCCGGCGGGGATGGGCCGGCGCTCGGATAAGGATTGTGCCAGCGAGGTTCGGACAATTCCGTTGTTGAGGTTGACGGCGGTGCCATCGGATTGCACGACAACGAGTTTCGCGGTGAAATCGGTGTCCGGCGCCGACGACGAAGCCCACAGGTCGACGGTGATCGGCCCAGTGACTTCGGTATCGGCGGTGAGTGGCTCGCCGGTGTACGTCAGCACGTCGGGGCGCTCTTCGATGGTGTTCTGGTCGTATCGGCCTTCCGGGGCGGTGTCCGCGGCACAGCACGAGTGCCCGCCGGCACTCGGCACCGGATTGGCAGGGTCGTAGCGGTAGCTGTCGGGTGGATCCCCGGGTATGGTCGAGTTACCCAGCGTTCCATGGTGTTTCGCGCCGGGACCGCCGAGGTGGTAGACGGTCCATTGCGTCTGTGGCAGCGGCCAGGCAGGGGCGCTCTTCCATCGGTTGGCGCCCATCAGGTAGTAGTCGACGCGGGGTGAGTCGGCGGAGACACCGTTGTCGGTCCCCTTGAGAAAGTGATCGAACCACGCCAATTGCAGCTCGTTCACGGGGCTACTGGCTCCGGCCCCCAGGCCTTTCAGCAGTGGCGAGGGACTCGATGTTTCGCGGCCCCAGGCGAGGTGATCCCACGGGCCGATGACGATGCGCTGATGCTGGCGCGCCTCCGCTGAGCCGCCGCGCGAGGACATGCCGGCGAAGTTCTCCAGGCCTCCGCGCAGGAACGCGTCGTACCAGCCTTCGAAATGCAGGACGGGGACCTTCACGTTCTCGTACCGATCCCGGATGCTCCACCGCTTCCAGTAGTCGTCGCGGGTCGAATGGCGGATCCAGTCGAAGTACCAGGGAGCAACGTGTGGATTGCCCGGCTGCATCGGTGGAACATCCTGGTACGGAAGAAACTTGAGCCAGCGCTCCGGCTCCGTGGCGGCGGCTTCCAGCTCTCGGGCGGTCGCGTCGTCGCCGCGGTTCTTCGCCGCGGTGGTGGCGATTGTCTCGATCGCCCATGGCAATACGAAGCCGAGCCGGAACGCGCCGCCCTCGTAGGTCCAGCCGTCGTAGTAGTCGGATGCGGTGTTGGACGGGACGATGGTTGTCAGGTGCGGGGGAGTTGTCGTGGCGGCGAGCCATTGGGTCGCGCCGACATAGGAGGACCCGTACATTCCGACCTTGCCGGTGGAGCCGGGTAATCCGGCCGCCCATTCGACGGTGTCGTATCCGTCGCTACCGTCATTGCCGAATTCGGTGAATATCCCATCCGATGCGCCCTGCCCGCGAACGTCTTGCACCACCACGAGGTAGCAGTGTGAGGCGAACCAGTCGGGAGTCTGGAACCGCGACGGTTTGATCTGCGCGCTGCCTTTGCCGTACTGGGTGCGCATCAGGATGACCGGCACGGGGTCCTTGAGCTTAGGGCGGTAGACATCGGCACGCAGTACGGTGCCGTCGCGCATGGTGGCCGGTACATCGACTTTTTTGGCCACCGCGCAGGGGCCTCGCCCACCGGCAGGTGGCCAGGACGCAGAGCCGGGGTTCTCGTGGCCGCAGCCTGTGAGAACGAGACTCAGCGTGGCGGCGAGCATTCCCAGACGTCTGGCCGAACCTGCGATCACCCCGAAAGGGTACCGAGGCCGGGTCGCTCTTCCCGGAATCTGCCAACGCCGCAGTGGGCTAACGCACCCAGGAGCGCGTTAGCCCACATGCTCTCAGACCAGTGCCTGTGCCTCATTCTGCGGCGCGAGGTTGTCGAGGAACTCTACGGTGACCGGGGTCCCGGCTACGCCGAAGGAGTTGGGCGACAGCGGGTTCATCGCCTGCAGGACAGGCAGGTGCTCGCCCCAGCACAGCGTCAGCCCGCCCCATGGCGCGCGTGACTCTGGCTTCTCGTCTGTGCGCACGGCGCACACCACGGTCAGCAGCGGAGCATCGGTGGTGCCGGTGAGCTCGAGGACCGTCCAGCGCTCCGGTAGTGGGGCACTCCCGATGCTTCCGAGAGTGTTCGGCAGATCGTCGTTCACCGTGGCGCGGTAGGCGGCCAGGTATCCGTGATCGTCAGTGACGGCGCGGGAGCCCTCCTTGACTTCCTCCGGCAGCGGCGTGCCGGGGTTCTCTGCGGCATTGATCTGCCACCCCAGTTCGCGTAGGTGATCTGAGAGTCGGCGTCCCACGATATCGGCGGTCTCACGCAAAGGGATTCGGGAAGAACGTGCCTGCAATGCCGCAAGGTTGTCCGCCGCGCTCAGGGTCAGGCTCACCCAGGTCTTGTTCTCGGTGCCGGCTATCCCGGCGGTCGTGACCCGGATTGATGAGCACCGTACGCCGTAGCGATCCAGGTATCCGGACAGGAGCCCGAGCGGGACCTCCTCATCCGATGCGGGTGCTGAGAGCTCGAGTGCCACCGTGGTGCGCGCATCGACGCCCGCTGCGGCAATCTGAGGGGTGTTCGCGGAGGACCTCCCAGAGATTCTGCGGGTCAGCAGCTTCGTGAATCGTCCGAGAATGTCGGTGAGGAAGGTGCCACGCCACCACACCAGCAGCACCAGTGCCAGCACTCCGGCGGTGATGGCGATCCAGCGGTCGGCGGGGTCCCGGCGGTAGAGGGCGAACGCACCCGCTGCGACCAGCGTCGCCACCAGGGTCAACCGCAGCGTGCACGGTACCGGGGGTCGATATAGCTTCACGTTCTTACTCACTCGTGCTCTCCTGTCTGCGACGTGCACTGAGCCCGGCGACGACGATCACCGCGATCAGACATACACCGGCGCCCAGGAAGGCGAGCTGCCGGGGAAGGGATTTTCCGCGGGTGGGGCGGCGGAACGATGGCGCGGACGCTGGGGCCTGCGGGAGCAGTTCCGTCTGCGGGTACGTCCCAGGTGAGCGCGGCTACCGGATCGACGGTTCCCGCTCCCACAAGGTTGGAGGGAGAACGGCCCGCGTCACGAGCGGTCCGCTGCAGCCGCGAGACAACCTGGTTCGCGGTGAGTTCCGGGAACCGGCTGCGCACCAGCGCTGCGACACCCGAGACATAGGCCGTCGCATAACTGGTTCCGAAGAGGGGGTGCGCCTTGCCGTCCTGGCCGACCATTCCGTTGGCCAACCCGCCTTCCTCGTCGTTGGACAGCGACGTCACGTTCTCGCCATTTGCCGCGATGCCGACCCAGGGACCGGGCATCGTGAACTTCGAGGGTGCGCCGTCGGCGGACACCGACCCGACGGACAGTACATATGGCTGCCACCAAGAGGGAACCGAAACAGATTCCACCCCAGTCCAATTCCTCGGATCGGTACCCGAACCGCTGAGTGGATTCGGCTGGCAGTTGGCGCCCCCGCCGCTGGTGTTACCGGCCGCTGCGATGACGACGGCGTCCTTCTCCTCGACGGCGTAACGCAACGCCGCGCCGAGTGCGGCCTGGTCGATGGGCTTGGCGGCCGGAACGCAGACGACCGAGGAAATGTTGATGATGCGTGCGCCGAGGTTCGCGGCATGCACGATGGACCGCGCCAGAGTGCTGACAAAGTGGGTGGCGCCGTTCGTGCTGGGATCGCCGCCGGTGATTCGCGGAGAGAACTTGGAGGACTCCTGGCGAATCGAGATCAGCTTGGATGCCGGCGCGATGCCCGAGAATCCATCTGGGCCGGGCTGGCCGCCGATGATTCCCGCGACCATGGTTCCGTGTCCGTCGCAGTCGGTCAGCCCGTTGGTCGACTGAACGTAGTCGCCTCCACCTTCGACACGCAGCCGCGCGCTGGGTTGTACGCCGGTGTCAATGATGGCGACGCTCTGGCCCTCACCGCGAGAGAAGCGCCACGCCTCCTCGAATTCCGGGGACGGTTTTCCGCTGGTCCCCGTACCCGGCGTCAACACGGTGGTGGTGCACGCGGCGGACTGCATACCGGCTGTTGCGCTGGGGGCCGAATCTCGAGGCAGGGCGGCGGGATCCGCCTCCGGACGTGTCACCGCGTACGCGGCCGGTGCTGTCATAGGAGACAGCGCCAGCAGCATCGCGGCGACGGCGCCCACAGACATGAAACGGATCATCGGTTGAGGATCCAGCTGAACAGTCCGGTGAGGTATGCGATGACCGGCAGCAGTGAGGCATCGATGCCCGAGGCGAGGAATCCCAGGAGCCGCCGGCTGGGCAGCGAGTAGCTTTCTGCCTCAGCGATCTTCGGGTTAAACACCACGACAGTGAGCGCGGCGACCAAGAACGCCAGCACGCCAAGCGCAGCCAGTGCGCCGGTGTAACGGCCCGCCAGGGCGAAGATCACCAGTAGTGCGGAGGTCACCACGAAGGGCACCGCCAGCAGCCAGGCCTTGCACACCGCCGAATCCCAGACGCGTGCGCGCAGTGCTGCCCCGGCGCTCACCGCGACCACCAGGTACCAGGTCCACGGGCTCGCCTGCGCCGAACCGCCGACCAGAGCCAGTGATCCCAGGATGGCCAGAAGTGAAGCGCCCGCGATGAATCCGCTCTGATGTGAGTCACTCAGCTGAACGCGTCGCGGGAGGTCCTTGAGTACCGACATCGCCGGAGCGGAGGGAGTCGGGTCACCGGGTGCGGGAATGGTGGGCAGGGGGAAGCGGGCGGCGAAGGCCGACAGCTGTGCGGCACGCACGGTGACCAGCAGCCCCACCACGATCAGACCGCAGCCCACTGCGAGCAGCGACGGGTGCCACAGGATTTGGGCGCCAGCGGCACCGGCGATACCGATGGACAGCACCGTGGTGGCGGTGAAGAAGGCGATCTGCTGGCGCGCCACGATCAGGTAGATCAGCGACCACGCGGCTACCCCGGCGGCGCCCAGGAGGGCGCGCGGCGCCAGGGCATCTCCAGGGATGGCGAGAGCGAGTGCACCGGCGATGGGAGCCAGGGCGGTGATCGCCAGCTCCGCGCCCAGGCGAGGCGATCGGATATGTGCCACCAGCGCCCCGATCGCGGTGGCGACCGCGACCATTGCCAGGCCGGCAAGGCTCAACGTGGAACCGGTGCGAATGTTGTGAACGATCGCCAGAACCGTTGCCGCCACGATTAATCCGAGGACGCCCACACGGGTGACACGGGCAATGTGCTCGGCACCCCACGGGCGCTTACGCGATTCGGAGAAGATGACGGCCGCATCCGCGATGTCCTCGACGATGCCGGGTGCGGCGGGTCCCACGGGAGTCGGACGCAGCGTCAGCAGGTCACCGTCGACGACTCCCACGGTGTCCAGGGTCGCGTCGGCACTGAACGGCGCGCCATTCACCGGGGCCAGGCTCAGCTGCTGAGGGGTGGCCTCGGTGGCGTCTGGGGCCACCAACCGGTGAACTGCGGGAATGATGTCGCGCATCGGCAGCTGGGTCGGCAAGGCGACCTCGGTCAGCTTTTCTTCACCGAGCACGGCTACCCGGACGATGGGCATCACGGCGTTGTCAGACATGGTGTTTCGTTTGACTCTCTCGATAGGGGGGTGGAGCACACTAGGGAACTAATAGAGGGAAAGCATCAGTCGAAGTCTCGGGTCAATCGCGCGTCCGGGAACCAATGCCCGTCCGGGAGCGTGGCCATCAATTGCTCGACGGCTACGGCGATCGCGAATGGGGTTCCGGGTGCGAAGGTCGACAGCCAGGTGCCGTCGCCCGCGCGGTGTGGGCTGACGAGGATGCGTCCAGCGCTGGTGTCGACCACGCTGATACCCACCTCGGAAGTCTGCTGGGTTGCGTTATCACGTTGTCCGGCAACTACTTCAACATAGTTGCGGTTTCCGATGAACGCTGATTCCACCACAGCCTGTGCGGTGGGAGGGACGCCCAGGTATCCCATGACATCGGCCAGTGAGGCGCCGGAACGCAGCTGCTCATCGGCCTTGGCGCCCACGTGGGTGGGCAGTGTGAATTCGGGGAACCGTGCGGGTGCGCGCCAGCGCAGTCCGGCGACCACACTGGGGACAAGCGCCGAAGGGTCGTCGGCGTCGACCGCCGTGAAGGTGATCAGGTGGGCATTGCGCAGTGACACCACGGTCTGCGCACGACCCTGTGATTGTTTGTGCGCGATGATGCCGCGCATCACGTCCGGATTCTCCGAACCTGCCGCGACATAACGCAGTTCGAGCCAACGGTCGGGGCGGCACACGGTGCGGATCCATCCCGCCACGGCAGGATCCACCGCACCGTCGGCGCTGAGCACACCTGCACGGGTGAGTTCCTGGACGCGCTGAGCATTGAAGCCGGCGCGCTGTGCCTCATCCCGGAAGGGGACCGTGATCGCCAGCACCCAGGGAAAGGTGCCGGCGCTCAAGGTGTCTGCGAGGAACCAGGCCTGGTCGACCGTCAGCTCGACGGCGTCCGGCGACCGGGTGGCCTGGTTCATCGCACGATCAGGTGCTGGAGCACCAAGGGCGTTTATGCGCCCCATTTGGCTCCTTCTGCCATGTCGCGGGCGTTCATGGACAGGGTGTTGGTTTCGTGGGTGGTGCCCATGGCGCGGTAGGCGCGGATGAGCTCTTCCATGGCGGTGTTCCACTGAGCCTGCCAAGCGGCCTGGCTCATGGAGGTATCACCGTGCCAGGCTGCCTGCAGGGAGGCCTGCTGGGCGGCCAGGTCTGCTCCCAGGGCGGTCAGTACACCGGAGTAGG
This sequence comes from Mycobacteroides chelonae, assembly GCF_016767715.1. Taxonomy (NCBI): domain Bacteria; kingdom Bacillati; phylum Actinomycetota; class Actinomycetes; order Mycobacteriales; family Mycobacteriaceae; genus Mycobacteroides; species Mycobacteroides chelonae. Next base: position 2,263,334 of record NZ_CP050145.1, read on the forward strand.
TGTTCATCTCGCCGGCGTGGGCCAGCATGGCGGGGTAGTTGAAAGTGATCTGCGACATCTGCTGTGTTCCCTTCCTTGTGCGTGTGTGGGTTAGACGCCGATGTAGCGGCTGGCGGCGGCGGCGTCTTCGGCCACGTAGGTGGCTGCGGCATCGCCGAGGTTGAGCTGGGCGATATCGAGCAGGGCGTTGACCTTTGCGGCGACTTCCACGAACCGGGCGTGTGCGGCCTGGAAGGCCACCGAAGACTCTCCGACGTGGAAAGCCTGGGCCGACATCGCGGCCTGCTCGGCCTGCGAGATCGTCGAACGCATCAAAGCGGTCTTGGCCCCGAAAGTGCCCTCCGCGGCGATCAGCGCCGGAATGTGTGCATCAAGCAAACTCATATTCATCTCCTCAATCGTGTTGTGTTGTCGGTGATTTCTGGTTGTTCGTGGCCGCTCAGCTGTGAGGCCCCCCTTCGGCGCTGTCCTGGGGATCCACGTTCGCGTCGGTGCCCCAGGTGGTGGGCAGCATTGGGGCGGTACGCGAACCGTCGATGGCCTCGGCCGATGTTTCGCGTTCGATCAGACCGGCCGCGCTGGTGCTCGAGGTACTCCTGGATACCGTCCCGGAAAAGCCGAGCTGGCCAGTGCCGCGAGAAGAAGCCCCGACACCAGCGGGCTGACGAGCTGCCGGTTCCGAAAAGTCCGGGTCCACGGTGGAATTCATGTCCATGAACTGCGGGGCCGGATCTTTGATCCGCGCACCACGCTTGCGGCGGGCACGTGAACGCGCCGACGCGGCCGCTGCGGCCGCTGCGGAGATCCCCGCTGCCGGCGCCTTGGCACCTGCACCTTCATTCAATGTCGGCCCAAACCGCGCCGCCGGCGGATCCTCCTGTGCCGCGTACACCATGTAGGCAGGAGTCACCGCCGCGACAGCAGGCGAAGCCGGTGTCGCGGGGGCGGACGGTGCACCCGTACCGCTGGTAATTGCCGTGCCGCCGCTTCCGGGCATTCCGCCCATCGCAAACGGCTGCTGCTGAGGTGAGTTGCGCACGACCTGGGCTGGTTGCGGCGCGGGTTCCTCCCCGGGTACGTCGGCGTCGACCGGAACCGGGTTGATCAACTGCGCCAGTCCGATCAGGAGCAGGGGAAGCCACAGCGGAGCCGACAGCATGACGCCCCAGAAGGTGAACCCGAAGGGGATGAAGAACGCCTCGTACGCGATGAAGAACAACAGCGGACCCCACGCCACGAGCGCTTCGAGTGGGTTGCGCAGGAAGTCCTGCAAGATCCTTTGCAAGGTGCCGAGCGGGTCGGTGAAGAACTCCTGAATCTGCCGCATCAGCTTCTCGAAGAAGCTCTCGCTGTCGTCCAGCGCGGTGCCGGATTCGGCAGCCTGCGCCTGCGCGGCCAGGCCCGACATGTCGGCCATCCGTGACGTCACCTCGCCGCCCGGAGCCATGATCATCGGCGCGGGTGTCGTCGGCGCGACCGACGCCACAGCGGCCGTGGAAACCCCTTGGTAGACGCCCATGGTGGTGGCGGCCTGAACCCACATCCGGATGTAGTCCGCCTCATTGAGCGCGATCGGAATGGTGTTGATACCAAGGAAATTGGTGGCCAATAGCACGCCGTGAATCATGTGGTTGGCCGCCAGCTCGGCCAGCGTCGGCATCGCGGCCAGAGCCGTCGTGTATGCGGCGGCACTGGTTTCGTGCAGCACGGCATTGGTGGCGCTCAGCGCGCTCTGCTGGGTCAGCCAGGCCAGATACGGTGCGTGGCTGACGACGTACTGGGTGGCGCTGGGCCCCTGCCAGGGACCGGCGTTGGTGGCAGCGAGCAGCTGCGTCAACTCCGTTGCGGCAGTGGTGCATTGCAACCGAGAGTGTTGTGACGTATGGCGGTTGCCGCCAACAGTTCCCGGCCCGGGTCCAGCGTTTCAGTAGCGCCGGTGGACCTTCGGGCGGAAAGCCATCCAGATGGGGCGGGACACGGAATCTAGCCCCGCGCGATCAGCTGGCGCCGCGGCTGCATACCCCTGGTGGTAGCTGGCCGCGGACTGAAATGACCCAGCCCGGCCCGGCCTAGCCTCAACAGGCCACCCCGGTGTGTTCGACACCGCGGGCACTGAAACCGGCCGCGGTCTCCAACGACACCGGATCGGCCGCCGGCGGTACCACCGCACCGATCACCGGCGCGGCAGCAGCATGTGCGGCGGCCAGACGCGCGGTCAGCGCCTCCACTGCAGCACTGGTGGCAAGCAGACCTTCCGGAATGACATTCAGATTCATCGTGGGTACTCCCTTCCTTGAGCAGCGTGCTCACTGACGAATGGATTAACGGTCTGTACATATGTCGGGACATCGTTATCTGACAACAGAACGCCGCGGCCCGCAGGCAGACGCTCGAAGCGATGTCCACGGATACGGCCACCGTCTTGCGGGCTACCGCTGAACATCAGGGTGTTGGCCTGCAGTTCGTGGAAACGGCGCAACATGGGGTTGGTCATCAGTATGTGCCCGGAACCGGTGGCACGCGCGGTGATGATCACTCGCAGGCCGAGCTCGCGAGCCTCGGCGAGCAGGCCCGTGATCGGGTTCCAGGGACGCTGCCCGATGTATGGACCGCTGACGGCGGGCGCATCGGGAATCTGGTCGACGTCATCGATGATGAGGTAGTGCCGCTGTGCGGTCACTCCGCGTGACACCCAGTTGTGCAGTTCCTCGGGGGACAGTCCGGCCGGTGGCCGGCGCTTCTCCAGGAGGGCACCCAGGCCCATCATCGCGGGGGTGATCCGGTCGATGTTGGGGGTGTACTCGTTGTCGGGGAACAGCGGCTCATCGACGAGATGCAGACGCCGGTCCAGGACGGTGAATGCCACCTCGTCGGGTGTCGAGTGCTCGCGGACCGTACGGATGATGTGCCGCAACAGCGTCGTCTTGCCCGATCCGGTATCGCCCAGCACCATCAGGAGCGGGTTGTGGGCGAAGTCGAGAGCCACTGGCGCCAGATCCTGCTCGCGCTGACCGATGACCACCTGCTCGCGTCCGGGGTACAGCGGACCGATGGCGTCCGGTGCCAGGTCTGCCGGCAGCAGGCGGACGGCAGGAGCCTTGGCCCCGGGGTAGTTGGCGTTGACCGATTCCACGTCCTTGGCGTCGGACGCCGCGAACAGGAAATGCTCGGCCTGCATGGTCAGGCCGCGTCCGGGCTGATCGTGCGGCACGCTCTCGGCGGGGCGGCGCAGCGCACCGGGTACCCGCACGTTGCTGTCTGCCGAGTCGTGCAGCTTGAGTTCCAGACGTAGCCCGAGAGCATCGCGCATCGCGAGCGGCACTTCGATCCAGTTCGGTGTCGTGATCACGACGTGGATGCCGTATGACAGCCCGGCGTTGGCCAGTTCGGTAAGGCGGGCCAGCAGCGGATTCCGGGTGTTGAACTGATCGGTGTTGTCGCGGCTGAACGCGTACAGGTTGTCCACGATCAGGAACGTCTCGCCGTACCCGTCGTCCAGTGTGCGATCGCTGTCACGCAGTGTGCGCAGCTGACTCACCGAGGCGATGCCGCGGTCGCGGAACAGACGCTGGCGATAGGCCAGAAGCTGCTCCAGCTCACCGAAGGTGCGCCGGATGCGCTCGGGCTCCAGGGCGCTGGCGACGCTGCCGACATGTGCCAGTCCTTCGAGCGCGTGCAATTGCCCGCCGCCGTAGTCGATGCAGTAGAACGTGACATCGCGGGGGGAGTGCGACGCGGCTGCCGACAGCATGAATGTCTGCAGGGCAGTCGATTTCCCGGACTTCGGGCCACCGTGAATGATCACGTTTCCGGCCGCCGAGGTCGCGTCGAAGATCAGCGGATCGCGACGCATCTGGAACGGCTTGTCGATCTCGCCGAGCGGCCAGCGCAGCTGGCGTGCCGGGATGCCGGTCTGGCTCAACACACTTGCCAACGGGATCGCGGTGTCCAGCGGCGGCAGCCACAGCTCGGGTGCACGCGGACCCACCTTGGCCAGCTGGGCGCCGACGGTGGAGATCAGCTTGCGTGCCGGTTGTTGTGGCTGGTCGGATCCACCCTTGACGATCACTGTGGTCGGATCGGTGGCCACCGGCAGCGCCGTGAACGGCTTGGGCTGCGGAGTGGCGTGGATCTCGATGGTCGTGGTCCTGGACGGTGGCTCGTAAACGCCGTCGACATAGGTGCTGCGGAACTTGATGGGCACCGCCCCGGGGGCGGGCACCAGGAAACCAACGCCCTTGTGGTCCTTGCCCGATTCGATGTGATACGCGTCCTCGGTTCCGATGATCTGCCGAGATGCGCTGGGGCTGGCCACCTTCAGACCAATGCGGTACGAGGTGTTCTTGTCGATGTCCTTGATCTTGCCGACGTCGAGGGTCTGTGACGCGAACAGGATGTGAATCCGGAACGAGCGCCCCTTGCGTGCGACGTAGTCGAACAGTTCGGCGTACTCCGGATGATCCTGGAGCATCAGGGTGAATTCGTCGGCGACCACGAACAGCGTGGGGATGGGGGGCAGGTCGTGACCGGCCGCGATCGCATCCTCGTACTCGCGGACCGAGTTGAAGGCACTGCCCTGTACATCGCGGCCGGCCTGCTTGAGCAGGTTCTCGCGCCGGGCAACCTCGCCACGCAACGTGTCGGCGAAACGATCCGCCAGAGAGCGCTTCTCGGCCATGTTCGAGATCACGGCGACGACTTGTGGGAAGTCGCGGAAGATATCGGCTCCCGCTTCACCCTTGAAGTCCGCGTAGATCACGATGAGACGGTCGGCCGAATGCGTTGTCAGCAGTGACAACAGAATCGACATCAGGCTCTGGGACTTACCGGAGCCGGTCATGCCGATCATCAGTCCGTGCGGTCCCATGCCGCCCTCGGCCTCGTCCTTGAGGTCGAACATCAGCGGCTCGCCGGAGGCGGTCACGCCGATCGGCACGCGAAGCTCTTCGTCACGCGTACGCGGCGACCACAGGGCAGGCACATCCAGCTGGGACGCGTCTTCGATACCGAGCAGCGATGTAAAGGTTGCACCACCGGTGGCGGCCGATCGCAGGCCCGGATGCGTCGGATTGGAATCCCAACGGGAGAGCCGCCGGGACACGTGCGATGCGGTTCCGAGCGTGAGCTGATCGGCCTCGTCGATGTACGGCTGCCAGTCGTTGCCGTTCCACCGGGTGATTCGTGCGCTCACGCCGTTCCGATTGACCTGCAGCACAGGACGTTCCGGGTTGAGGTACTCCGGAAGCTTGGTGGCGCCGTCACTTCCGTCCGCCCGCTGAATGACGGTGACGCCGTCCAGTCCGGTTGCCGGGATCGGCGAGTTCACGCCGTTCAGATCGTAGGTCGGGTCGTCGAGAATGATCAGCAGATGCTTGTGGGCGCCGGATTCAGCCCCGAACAGCGCGCGCTCGGACAGCACCGGCTTCAGTGCCTCGAACAGCTCGGCACCTGTGCGGCGCAGGTAGCGCGCCGGGCCAACGCCGTCGACCTCACCGCTGATGTCCACGTGGGGAAGCCATTTGAGCCACGACCAGTCGCTGTCCTCCACACCCGGGCCGGCCATCGCCACGGTCAGCAGCGTCGGATCATGGAAAGTGGCTGCCTGGGTCACCCAGGATCGGATCGAGGCGCGGACGATGTCGTCATCGCCGAGCACCGTGATGCGCGAAACCTTGTTCAGGTCGATGCCCAGCGGTGCGCTGCGCACCGTGCGCTGGGTGTCCAGCAGTCCGCGTAACGCGCTGTGGCTCACCGGCTCCAGATCGATCTCGTCGGCGATGTCCTTGACGCGTACCGGACTGGCCAGGGGGAGATCATGACGTCCGGCGCGCACTACCAGGTAGTCGTCATCGCCGGGGTCGCGTTCCCACTGACGCCGGGTGCCGGGAACAGTGGTGAGCTCTTCGGGATCCGGGTGCGACCATTCCAGCGCCTTGCGCTGCTGTGTGGCGTGGGTGCGCAGATTTTCACGAATCACCGACAGGTACCGCAGGTAGTCGGCGCGCTCGGCGTCGACCTCCTCGGTGCGGACCTTGTCACCGCCTCCGCGATACAACGCGGTCGCGGCCAGCAGGAGCACGAACGGGAAGAACAGCGTCTGCGGGGAGATGAGCCGGATCCCGGAGGCGACCAGTGCGACCACCATCCCGACGATCAGGATCACGATCACAACCGGCATGGCGCGGCGCAGGAACGATGGCGGAATCACCCGAGGCAGTTGTGGTGGTGCCTCTACGGTCACCGTGGCATCGGGTATCGCGGGAGGCGCTACACGCCGATGGGGTTCGAAAATGAGACGGCTCAACGGGACTCCTGTGCCTGAGCAGATGGGTTGTCGGTCTGGATGCGCGTGGCCGGCCGATCGGTCGGAGCCAGGCTGTCGTGCGCGAGCAGGGCATCGGCACGTGAGAGCGATGGCCCGGAGGCGAACAGATCCAGAATCGACGAGGGGATGGTGAGTGCGGGCTTGTGCAGGCCGAGTGCCTCGAGGGTCTTGTCGCCCTCGGCCTCGGTATCGATGCCGTAACGCACACCGGTATCGGATATCCACTGGTACCCACCGCCACCGCCGGGCTGCACCAGGTATCCGATGCCGGGAGTGATGGCGACCCGCGTCGGGGTGGACGCGGAGGAGATCAGCTGCACGGTGTGCACCGAATCAGAAAGGGGCAGAACCGAACCCGCAAGTAGCGACCACGAATCCGAGGAGGCATCGGCCGTCCTGGTGAACCGGGAGCACAGCACCGGATCCTCGTTGGCGGCCAGCGGCTTGATGGCGGCGCTGGGGAACACCCTGGTATCGATCGCCGAGGACGTCGGCAAGTGCGCCGTCTGGTCGGCGGTCAGCCGCGGTGGCTGTTCCAGACCATATGAATTCGCGTTGCGCAGTACCGATGCGATCACCGGTGAAACCTGTTGCACGCCATCGGCTAGCACCGCGTAGTACACCGGAGTGTTGTCGGTTGAGGAGCTCACCAGCACCGAGCCGATGGGCGCCGCGACCGGCAATGGATAAGCGGTCGGCGTCCCGGCTCCCTGGATGGGGGGAACCACGAGTGCCGGAGCCTCGGGAACGGCGTTGAGCAGGCGGGTGGTCACGGGGCGCACGGCCGGTGGCGCGGTGAGGCCCAGAGCGCTCGTGACGGCGATATCGCCGAGGTTGAGCGCGCTGCGCTTCCCATCCCACAGCAGCCAGGTACCCGCGTCAGAGGACACCACCGCGGCACGGTCGCGGGGGAGGTCGAAGGCCTTGTCCCCACTGGTGTCCAATGCTCCGGCGATCACGGTCACGGCGCGGTTTTCGGTGGACTCGCACACCGCCCAGGCGGCGTCGGTGCTCTTGGCCTGCACCATGCGCTCCGGTGCGCCCGGAATACCGATCAGGTTTCCGCGCGGAAACTGGTCGAGCTGAGTGCTTTTGACCATCGTCGGATCCACGGACTTGCCTGCGATGAGACGGGCCGAGGTGAGGTTGAGCACCGGGTGCAGGTTGTCACCCACCCGGACATAGAGCGCCGCGGTCGACCGGTCGGCAAGCACCGGATCGGTACCGGCGATACCGGAGGGGCGCAGCAGGCTGAAGACGAAGCACCCGACAAGTCCGGTGACGACGATGACGGCGCCCATGCTGAATGCGCGGGATTGGGTACGCAGCGGATCAACGAGCATCCGGGCGTCGTGTAGTGCAACGCCAGATGCTATGCGACGCATGACAAATCGCCATCCGGTGACCTGATGCCCGGTGACGAACCCGCGACGGTACTTCAGTGGTTCGGGGTTCTCACTGGCCGGAGTGCGTGATGCGAAGGCCCGGCGCTCGGAGTTCGCGTTGTTGTCTCGGTTATCGCTCATTTCTGGACCGGCGTCCCGGGAGCCGACAGCCCGAGGCCGGCGACGATGGCCTCCACCGATGCCTGCACGTCCTCGACGGTGACCGTCATGAGGTCGTCATCGCTGAATTCTTCGGCGCCTGAGTTGTCAAGGCGGTGTTCACGTTCCTCCTCGGAGCGTTCCACGACGTTACGGACGAATCGACCGTTACCGGCGACGTCGATGCTGCGGCGTGCGATGCCGCGGGTATCGGGAGCCTCTGCGGCACACATCGCCGAGAAGGCGGTGAGCAGCGCGTCAGCGGCGCCCTCGTCGAACTTGCTGTCGCGCACGGACGCCATGGCCGATGCGATTTCGACGAGCTCCGGCGGTGCGTACGAGGGAAATTCGATGGACCGCGTGAAACGGGAGCGCAGACCTTCGTTGGTGTCGAGGAACTGGTCCAGCTCGGCGCGGTATCCGGCGACGATCACGACCAGGCGGTCGCGGTCGTTTTCCATGCGGGCCAGCAGGGTGTCGATGGCGACGAGACCGAAGTCATTCTTGGCGCCGGTGGACACCAACGCGTATGCCTCATCGAGGAACAGCACACCGTCGAGCGCGCTGTCGATGACAGCGTTGGTTTTGGCTTCGGTCTCACCGATGTGCTGACCGATGAGGTCGGCGCGGTGCACCTCGCGGACGTTCTCGCGCTTGAGAAGCCCCAAGCCGCAATAGATCTTGGCGACCACACGCGCGATGGTGGTCTTACCGGTGCCGGGAGGGCCCGCGAACACCAGGTGGTGGGTGCGGTGGCCAACGGCAAGTCCGCGATCCTGGCGCCGCAGCGCCATCGCCACGGAACTCTTGAGTCGTGAGACCTGGTCTTTCACCTGCTCCAGGCCGATGAATTCGCTGAGCTGTTGCTCGGCCTCGGCCAGCAGGATCGCCTTGCGCTCGTGAGCCTCAGGATCGATGAAATCCTCTTCGGTGGGCTCGGTTTCGGGGTCCCAGGGATCGGTACGGGCAGCGATGCGCGCGGCGGTCGTGGTGTGCAGACCCACACTCGGATCGGTGAGCGCATGCTCGATCTCGGTGTTCTCCGGATTGGCCGCGTACAGATCCTGGAGCACCTCGGTCGCGGTCTCTTCGTCACCGTGGTGGCGCAGGTTGAGCGCCTTGGCCAGTGCGCCGTCGGTGGCTGCCACCTCGATGGGACCACTGGGGTCTTCGAGGTAGGAGAGGGCGGGATTGACCATGCCGAGCTTGGCGAGGGCAATACCCAGGGTGATCCGTACGGCGTGGGACGTGGTGGGGTCCAACGACGCATCGGTGACAACTGGGGTCAGCAGCGTGACGACATCGGACCAACGTTCGGCCCGATTCTGCATGGCGACAGCGGCCCAGCGGGCGTTGAACCATCCGGGGCGTCGCTCGGTTACGGCGGCGATCAGCTCGGCAGCCTTGACGTAGTCACCCTTGTCCACGAGGGCCGCCGCGTAGGCGAGGTGATAGTCGTCGGGGCCGCTGGCACGGAATTCGAGGTAGAGCCCGGTGTCGTAGAGGAAGGTGAGGTCGCCCGGGTGCAGGTTCACCGCATGCTGAAGATGCCCAGCGGTCGCCGCGGTCTCGGAGATCGCCTCCAGCACGTCGACGGTGGCGCCCCCGGAGGCGGCCAGGCCGACCCAGACATCACAGTGATCCTGAGCCGTTCGGCACAGCGACGTGAAGCCGTAACGTGCTGCTGGCAAATCTGCAGGACGCCGCCTGTCATTAACGGACAGACCGAGCGCGCGGCAACAGGTTGCGAATCGGCTCTCTAGTTCCGGGTCGATGCGGGCTGACGGATTCACCGCCGGCGCCGCACGGTCCAGCTGGCCAACTCGTTCACGAATATCCACTTACAGCCCTTCACCCGATCGACACGCTCGCTGACTGGAGTAGTCGGGTCGCGAACGTGAATAGTTCCTCGCCTCTATGTCCGGAGCAGCTGGCAAACTTGAAGCACATCGCCCACCCTCGGCACCGCCACTCCATATTTGGTAGCGGTGATCACTTCGGTGTTCTAACCCATCAGCAATGAACACTGGTGTGACTGTGGCCACACCCGGGCGTTCGAGTTGATTAACTCGTTCGCGAGTGCTCATCTACCGCCTTTGTTCATGGCACCGTTGCCTGCTCGGCAAGAGATTAGCATTCCCTTACCTAAGTGTCGATGGCTAACCCTAGCCCTGCGCAGGTCGGGATGGTTAGGCTAGCCTAAACTAAAAGCGCACTCAGCGAATCGAGGAGGGTGTAATGCCGAGCACAGTGACGCAACCGACACGTGGGTGGCAGGGCGCGGTTCTCAAATTGTTCCGGGCCGGCGATTTCCAGCTAACAGTGACCGGCCGGCGCGAGCTGACCGACAACTATGTGAGGCTCAGCTTCTCCGCGGGCGGCCTGCTGCAGGACCGGGACATTCACCCGACTATGTGGATCCGGTTGTGGTTCTCGGACGGGGAGAAGCTGCACCAGCGCGGATACACGCTGGTCAACCCGGATCCGCAGGCCGACACCGTCGATATCGAATTCGCGCTGCACGACGGGATGGCGGCGCGCTGGGCGCAGGCGGCCCTGGTGGGAGACACCATCGAGGCCACGGTGTTGGGCAGCCACTTCGAGCTGCCCGTTCCGGCTCCGCGCGGATACATCATCGTCGGCGACACCGCGTCCCTGCCCGCGATCAACTCCCTGCTGGAAGTCATCGGCGACAGCCCGGCCACGGTTTTCCTGGAGGCCGCGCATGAGAGCGACAAGACGCTGCCGGTGAATGGGAATGCGGTCTGGATAGATCGCCACGGCGACCCATCGCTGGTCCAGGTGGTGCGTGAGGCTGCCTTTGATGCCCCCGATTTCTTCGGATGGGTGGCGTGCGACACCCGGACCACTCGCGAGGTGGCGCAAGTTCTCAAGGATCACTACGGCATTCCGCGCAGGGCGATGAAAGCCCAGGCCTACTGGATGGCCTGAGGGAACGGTGCCGCCGAAACGGGTCGATCGGCTCTAGGAGGCGAGCCGCAGTCGCGGCATGTGCCGGCCCGCGGCAGCATCCAGAATCGTGGTGACGGTGCCGAAGCGGTCGGTCGCGCGCCGGCACAGCTCGCGTAGCTGGCGCGGGTCGGTGGCATCGGCGGCGATGGCCATGACCTCATCTGCACCATAGCCGTGCAGCATCCTCGTCAGATCGGTGGTGTGCCTGCCGCAGATGACCACCCGGTGCCCGTTGCGCACAAGTATCCGCACAATTTCACGTCCGCTCTGATCGTCGGCGTTGAGGACGACGACAACATCGGGGCCGGGGGTCGTGTCGATCTGCATGTCCTCATTGAGCCAGCGATTCCTGGATTTCGGGTGTGAGCGCCATGTGGATTGGTTGGATGACCTCCGCCGTTGATTCCATTCACACCGAGTCCGCCGCGGATCAGGCCCTTGTGCGCTGCCGGTAGGACTGCGCCAGCTTCTGCAGCCCCTCCGCCGACTCTTCGCCCCAGGATTTCAGCATCGCGCGATTGGCCAGCACCACATCGCGGGTGGCGGTGATCCGCTGAGACTCGTATTCGGCCAGACCGCGTGCGGGATCGTCGCGGAATTCGGACAGTGCCTGTGCCAGCGAACGGGCGTCGACCACGGCCTGCGATCCGCCATTGGCTCCCAAGGGATACATGGGGTGGGCGGCATCGCCCAGCAGGGTGACGTGTCCCTGACCCCAATGGGTCAGCGGGTCGCGGTCGACCATCGGGTATTCGACGATGCGCTCGGTAGCGCGAACCATTCGGTCGAGGTTCAGCCAACCAAAGTCCCAGCCCGGGAAGTGATCTAGCACCTCATCGGGGGTGACGGGGTCGTTCCAGCGCGCCCCGGCCGGTAGTTCGCCGGAGGGATCGGTGCGTGCCAGGGCTACCCAGTTCACAGTGCGGTCGCTGATTGGGTAGGCGATGAGTTCGTGGTTGGTGTCGTCGTGGGCGGCGATCATGGCCTTCCCGGTCAGGAAGGGGCCGACATCGGAGGCGCCGCGCCACATCCGCACGCCTGACCAGCGCAACGGATTGACCGGATGCAGCTGTGTGCGTATCACCGAGTTCACGCCGTCGGCACCGATCAAGACGGTGCCGGTGATGTCCCGGCCAGTGGTGCGCACGCGGACTCGGTCTCCGTCGCTGTCGAATCCAAGAACTCGGTTGCCGGTCTGAACTGCTTGGGGGCCAATGCGTTCCCTTACGGCGTTGAGAAGCATGAGTTGCAACTGGCCGCGGTGCACCGAGATCTGTGGATGGAGGTAGTCGCCCGCCAGGCCCCGTGGTTCGGTGTACAGGATGGTGCCGCGCTTGTCGCAGAATCTGATCTCTGTGGTGGCGATGCCCATACCCATCAACTGCGCACCCAAGCCCAGTTCGGTGAGCGCACCTACCGCGTGCGGAAGCATGTTGATGCCCACACCCAACGGCTTGACTTCACGTGCACCCTCGAGCACCTTCACATCAAACCCTTTGGTGTGCAAGGCTAATGCTGAGGTGAGTCCACCGATGCCGGCTCCTGCGATCACGACTGATGTCTCATTTGTGCTCATGTATTCCAGCATCGGATGGCTTCTTGCAGAAGTCCAAGATCTATTAGTTGCTAAATCTATAATCAAATCTTATGGAGATTCATCAGCTGCGCTACCTGCTAGCGGTCGCGGACGCATCGAGTTTCACCAAAGCCGCCGCCGCCATGCATGTCGCCCAGCCGGGTGTGAGCGCTCAAATCCGGCTTCTGGAGCGCGAACTAGGGCAGGATTTGTTTGATCGATCGGGGCGTCGGGTCCGCCTTACCGATGCGGGCGAGGCGGTAATTCCTTATGCGCGAGCCGCTCTCGCTGCGGTTGCCGGGGTGCGTGAGGCGGCAGACGAGATTGGCGGACTCCTCCGCGGGCATATCGCGTTCGGCACCGTGACGTCGCATGGCGTAGACCTATCATCGCTGCTCTCCGCGTTCCATCGTGATCACCCGGCCATCACCATCACCCTCACCGAGGCGGTGCGCGAGGACCTTGTTACCGGGTTGCGCGATGGCAGGCTGGACGGGGCGATTGTGGCGCTGGGGGCGCAGCAGCTTGAGGGGCTGGGATTACAGGTCATCGACGATCAGCCCTTGGTGGCGGCGTTCGCGGCCGATGACCCGTGGGCGAAACGGCGCACGGTCACGCTCGAGAGGCTCTGTGAACGCACCCTGATCTGCCTGCCCACCGGCAGTGGTGTGCGGTCGATCCTGGAAACCGCGTGTCGATCGGCAGGCCTCACCCCGAATGTGGCCTTTGAAGCGAGCTCACCGCGAGCGTTGGTAAGCCTTGTTGAGCAGGGACTCGGAGTGGCGGTGGTACCTGCCCCGTACGTCCGGAGCCGGCACGGGGTGGCGGCATCGGATATCCGGCCCGCGCTGCGCGGCAGACTTGCACTGGCCTGGCGCCTCGGCGGTCCGGCCGGCCCTGCGGCGCGGGTCTTCCTGGAACGGGCCCGCGCCGCTCTCTGACTGCCGTTCCGATCACTCTGAATCCAATCCGGCGCCGCGGGCGACGGTGGCGCAATGGTGCGCATGCGACCGTCCGTTGCAGGTAGGGGCGGGTAGGAACCGGCGCATTGAAGCCGACCTGACAGATATCGAATTCATCCGCCAGATGGCCACTGAGCTGGCCTTTAGCGTGTTGGCGAGGTTATCTCACGTCAGGAGGACTGGTGGCTGCTGCCGAGCCCACGCCATTGCGCCGCCCGCGCGCCGATCAGGCGCGACTGGTGGCCGATGTGCTGCGTCACCAGATCCACGCCGGCGCATACGCCGACGGCGGCCTGCCGAGCGAGCACGACCTGGCCGCGGAGTTCTTCGTTTCGCGCAACACCGTCCGCGAGGCGCTCACGACGCTGAAAGAGGAAGGCCTCATCGAGCGGGGTCCGCGTACCGGTACCCACGTGGCGCTGCGGAAGTACGAGCACGGCCTGGACGCGTTGCTGGGGCTGAAAGAAACATTCAAGGGATACGGCGAGGTCTGGAACGAGGTTCGCGTCATTCAGGAGGTGAACGCGCCTCCCGCGGTCGCGCACAGGTTGCGCCTTGATCCCGGCGCGCGGGTCATCTTCATCGAGAGGTTGCGATACCTCGGAGACCTACCGCTGAGCCTGGACAAGACCTATCTGACCTCGGATGTGGGGGAGGCGGTCATCGAGCACCAGCTCGAGAGCAACGACGTCTTCGCCCTGATCGAGCGCGTCACCGGACACAGATTGGGATCGGCCAACTTGGCCCTGGAGGCGGTCTCGGCGGATTCGCATTCGGCCGCGACGTTGCAGGTACCCGATAACGCACCGCTACTGCTCCTGGAACGACTGACCCACCTCGACGACGGGACCCCCGTCGACCTCGAGTACATCCGAATGCGCGGTGATCGAATCACTTTGCGCAGCAATCTACTAAGGGATATCTGAGGCTTCGCATGACATTGGTCAACAACCGTATCGACGTTCCGGTCACCATCGACGAGTCGCTGTGCATCGAGGGCTGCACGTTGTGTGTCGACATCTGCCCCCTGGACTCGCTGGCCATCAATCCCGAGAACGGCAAGGCATTCATGCATGTCGATGAGTGCTGGTACTGCGGACCGTGCGCGGCCCGCTGTCCCACCGGTGCGGTCACCGTCAACATGCCCTATCTCATCCGTTAAGTCAGGACAGCTCATGAAGAGAACAGCCCTTCTCTCCGCACTTCTTCTCACCGTCGTCACCGGCTGCTCGCTGGATTCCGGGTCCGGCTCGGCCAATGAAGTGACAGTCGTCGTCGGATACCAATCAAAGACCATCAACACCGTGACCGCGGGCACGCTGCTGCGGGCGCAGGGCTACCTCGAGAAGCGGCTCGCCGAGGCCGGATCGCGCACCGGGACCAAGTACACGGTGCAGTGGCAGGACTATGACACCGGAGCGCCGATCACCGCGCAGATGCTCGCCGAGAAGATCGACATCGGCTCGATGGGCGATTACCCGCTGCTGATCAACGGATCCAAGACCCAGACCAACGAGAAGGCACGCACCGAACTCGTGTCGATCACCGGTTACAACGCCAAGGGCGCACTCAACATGGTTGTAGTGCCACCGAATTCACCGATCACCACGCTGCCCGAGCTGAAAGGGAAGAAGGTGTCCGCCAGTGTGGGCTCGGCGGGGCACGGCACGTTGGTGCGCGCGCTGCGCAACGAGGGTCTGGACCCGGCCAAGGATGTCGAGGTGTTGAACCAGCAGCCGCAGGTCGGTGCCTCTGCGCTGGAATCCGGTCAGGTGCAAGCGTTGTCACAGTTCGTGGCGTGGCCGGGGCTGCTGGTCTTCCAGAAGAAGGCCAAGCTGCTCTATGACGGTGCCGAGCTGAACGTTCCCACCTTCCATGGGGTGGTGGTGCGCCGTGACTACGCCAAGCAGCATCCGGAGGTGCTGGACGCCTTCCTGCAGGCTCAGCTTGATGCAACCGATTTCATCCACGAGAAGTCTCTGGAGGCGGCGCGCCTCGTGGCCGAGGGCAGCGGCCTGCCGCAGGAGGTGGTGTACCTCTACAACGGGCCCGGTGGTACATCGTTCGATACCACCCTCAAGCCCTCTCTCATCGAGGCCTTCAAAAGCGATGTGCCCTACCTGAAATCGATCGGTGACTTCGCCGATCTGGACATCGATCAGTTCGTGCAGGATGGACCGCTGCGCCAGGCCTACACGACGCGCGCCAAGAACTACGAGACCGAACTGGCGGCCAAGGCCAATCCGCTGGTGCTGCAACCGGACGCCGGGGCAGATCCGGGCCAAGCCGCCGAAATCTGGTTCGATGGTAAGGATTCCACGCAGGTATATGCGACGGCGCAGGAGCTGTTGAAGGCCGTGAACGCGGCGAACGCGTCCGGCCAGAAGATTCGCGCCGCCTATATCTCCGATGCCGAGTTGGGTACGCGGTGGTTCGCCGATCATGCCTGGTGGGTTCGCGACTCGGCCGGGCTACGTCCGTTCACCACGAACGCGGGTGCCACCCGGTACATCTCTACTCATCCCGGCGCGACACCCTTGGATTACGCACAGGCTCTGGCGGCGGCATCATGAGCAGCCTGCCCATCTTGGAGGCGCGACCGCGAGCGATCGCGGTGCCCCCCGCCGGTGACCGGATCGGCGAGGCCGCGCGTACCCGTCGGCTGGGTTCTCGCTACCTGGCCTGGGGTATCCGGGCCTCGTCCGTGGCTGCGGCGGTACTGCTCTGGCAACTTTTGACGGTCAACAAGGTGCGTTTCGGTCTGCGATTCGACACTCTTCCCACGGTCACCGAGATCGTCTCGGCCCTCGCTAAACATATTGGGACCGAGCAGTATTGGCTGGATCTTGGCCAGTCCACCATTCGGATTCTCACCGGTTTCGGCCTGGCGGCGGTGTTCGGCGTCATCACCGGAATCTGGCTGGGGCGTTCTCCGCTGTTCGCGAACATCGTCGGCCCGTTCACCGAGTTGGCTCGCCCAATTCCGGCGATCGCGATCGTGCCGGTGGCCATCCTGCTGTTTCCCAGCGATGAGGCAGGGATCGTGTTCATCACATTTCTCGCGGCCTACTTCCCCATCATGGTGAGCACGCGGCACGCGGTGCGTGCTCTGCCCACGCTGTGGGAGGACTCGGTCCGCACCCTGGGCGGCAGCCGCTGGGATGTGCTGCTCCGGGTGGTGTTGCCCGGCAGCCTTCCGGGAGTCTTTGGCGGTCTCTCGGTAGGCATCGGTGTCGCGTGGATATGTGTGATCTCCGCCGAAATGATCTCGGGTCGTTTGGGTGTCGGGTACCGGACGTGGCAGTCGTACACGGTGCTGGCCTATCCCGATGTGTTCGTCGGGATCATCACCATCGGCGTTCTCGGATTCCTGACCTCGGCGGCCGTCGAGCTGATCGGTCGCCGGGTGACGCGGTGGTTACCCCGCGCCGAGGAGGCGCGCTCATGAGTGCCTCCACCCTCGTCCTTGACGGGGTCACCCTCGGATACGGCGGCCGCACCGTCGTGAACCGTCTGAGCCTGACGGTGCGCCCCGCGGAAATTCTTGTCCTGACCGGACCGTCGGGTTGTGGCAAGTCCACCGTGCTGCGCGGGCTGGCCGGGCTGCTCGCACCCGACTCGGGCACCATTCACGCCGACGGCGAGAAGGTTGTCACCACCTCCCGGCACCGTGCCATGGTGTTCCAGGACAACGCGTTGTTGCCCTGGCGCACAGTGCAATCGAACGTGGAGCTGGCCCTCAAGCTGGGCGGTGTGCCGCGTGCGGGGCGGCGCCAGGCGGCACAGACCTGGATCGATGACGTCGGTCTGACGGGCTTTGAAGACTACCTGCCCAAGAGCCTCTCGGGTGGCATGCGCCAACGTGTTCAGCTGGCCCGCGGCCTGGCTGGTGCTCCGCGTGCGGTCATGATGGACGAGCCGTTCGGAGCACTCGACGCTCAGACTCGCGCCAGCATGCAGCGCCTGCTGATCGATACCTGGCGCAGCCATCCCACCACGGTGGTGTTCGTGACACATGATGTGGACGAGGCGCTGCTACTCGGCGACCGAATCGCCGTCCTGGGCCGCGCTGGTCAGCCGCTGCGTGCGCTGCTGGATGTTCCCGATCCCCGTGAGGCCGACAGCGATCGGAGCGCGCTGCGCGCCGAAATCCTGGCCGCACTGAACCATACGGAGCTTGTCGCCTGATGCAGATCCCTGAACTTGACAGTGCCATCCGGCTGGACTGTGACGTCCTGGTCATCGGCGGTGGAACCGCCGGAACCATGGCGGCGCTGACCGCGGCCGAGAACGGCGCCCAGGTGATTCTTCTCGAGAAGGCACATGTGCGGCACTCCGGTGCGCTGGCGATGGGTATGGATGGTGTGAACAACGCCGTCATCCCCGGCAAGGCCGAACCCGAGGACTACGTCGCGGAGATCACCCGCGCCAACGACGGCATCGTGAACCAGCGCACCGTGTATCAAACGGCGACACGCGGTTTCGCGATGGTGCAGCGCCTCGAGCGCTACGGGGTCAAGTTCGAGAAGGACGAGCACGGTGAGTACGCCGTACGGCGCGTGCATCGGTCGGGCTCCTACGTGTTGCCGATGCCCGAGGGTAAGGACGTCAAGAAGGCGTTGTACCGCGTGCTGCGGCAGAAGTCGATGCGAGAGAAGATTCGCATCGAAAACCGCGTCATGCCGGTGCGGGTACTCACCGATGAAGGCAGAGCTGTCGGCGCCGCGGGTTTCAACACCCGTACCGGTGAATTCGTCACGGTCGGCGCGAAAGCGGTGATCCTGGCCACGGGGCCGTGCGGCCGCCTAGGTCTGCCCGCCTCGGGTTACCTGTACGGCACGTATGAGAATCCGACCAACGCGGGGGACGGGTACGCGATGGCGTACCACGCCGGGGCCGAGCTGTCGGGCATCGAGTGCTTCCAGATCAATCCGCTCATCAAGGATTACAACGGTCCGGCCTGTGCGTATGTGGCCAACCCATTCGGCGGCTATCAGGTGAATGCCCGGGGAGAGCGCTTCGTCGACTCCGACTATTGGTCCGGCCAGATGATGTCCGAGGTCAAGAACGAAATCGAGTCCGCACGCGGTCCCATCTACCTCAAGGTGACTCACCTGCCGGATGAAACGTTGTCGGCGCTGGAGAGCATCCTGCACACCACCGAGCGGCCCACCCGCGGCACCTTCCACGCCAACCGCGGACATGACTACCGCACCCATGACATCGAGATGCACATCTCCGAGATCGGTTTGTGTAGTGGTCATTCGGCGTCGGGCGTGTGGGTGGATGAGCATGCGCGCACCACGGTGCCCGGCCTATATGCGGCCGGAGACCTGGCCTGCGTGCCGCACAACTACATGATCGGCGCCTTTGTGTATGGAGATCTGGCCGGCGAGCATGCGGCCTCGACGCTGTCGAAAACGCCTGCACCGCTGGAGTTCCCCGTCGACCAGGTCAAGGAGGCTCATGAGCTGAT
This sequence comes from Mycobacteroides chelonae, assembly GCF_016767715.1. Classification (NCBI taxonomy): domain Bacteria; kingdom Bacillati; phylum Actinomycetota; class Actinomycetes; order Mycobacteriales; family Mycobacteriaceae; genus Mycobacteroides; species Mycobacteroides chelonae. The sequence continues at coordinate 2,282,190 of NZ_CP050145.1, forward strand.
CTACCGTCCGTTGCGCCACCCGGACGGGCCTCCGCAGCCTCAGGTCGAGTACAAGCTTCGCCGCTTCGTCAACGACTATGTGGCCCCGCCGAAGACGGCGGCCAAGTTGTCATTGGCGGTGCAGACATTTGAGCGAATGGCCGACGAGGTAGGTCAGATCGGCGCGCGCACCCCGCATGAGCTGATGCGGGCGGCCGAAGTGTCGTTCATCAGGGACTGCGCTGAGATGGCGGCGCGCTCGTCGCTGACTCGCACCGAATCACGGTGGGGCCTCTACCACGACAGGGCAGACCTGCCGGACCGTGATGACGAGAACTGGCGCTATCACCTTAACCTGCGGAAGACCTCTGACGGCGCCATGGACTTCGTGAAACGGCCCGTCGCACCCTATTTCGTCCCGGTCCCGGGTCTCGACGACCTGCCGTCGGGGGAGACCGATCCGATCCCAGTGCATCAGCCCGAACTGCTGGGCGGAAAGGCGCCCGCCGCTCGTCTCTTGAACGTGATCGCCGCCGAGGCCGAGCAGCCGCCGTCGCCGCGGATCGCCGCGGTGTTGTCCTTGGAGGCGCCCACCGTCGAGGAGCTGCTGCAGTACCTCGTCGACGACGATCCGGGCGTGCGCCGCACTGCCATCGCCTCGCTCACCGAGCACATCCCCGCGGGTTACGAGGGGGCCCTGTTGAATGCGTTGGGGGACAGCGATGCGTCCGTGCGCCGCACCGCCGCCGACGGAGTGCGCGAGCTTGTCGAGGTACTCGAGGATCCCGCCGCGATTGGCGATCATGTCAGCGCATCCGATCCGTTGGTGCGTAGCACCGCGCTGTACGTGGCGAGTGCCCGGAAGGTCGGTGACCCCGCCGCCTACGTCGCGTCGGTGCGCGACTCAGATCACCGGGTCCGGATCGAGGCCGTACGTGCCCTGGTGTCAGTGGACGACGCGGTGTCCATCGCCACCGCTGCCGAAGATGAGAACCGTGAGGTGCGGATTGCCGTAGCCAACGGGCTTGCGAAGTTGGCTGCCGGTAGCGCGACGGTGCGGATGCTGGTGCGTGACCGCGACCCCTTGGTGCGGGCCGCGGCGTTGACGGCTGTTGGTGCGCTGGGCGTCGACGACCAGATCTTCGATGCCGTACGGGAGGCGCTGAAGGCTCCGGCCTGGCAGATCCGTCAGGGTGCGGTGCGTGCGTTGGCCGGAGCGGATCCGGGGCAGGCCGTACCGCCGCTGGCGCGCGCCCTGGACGATCCACATCTGGATGTACGGAAGTCGGCGGTGTTGAGCCTGAGTCAGTGGGCCTCCACGGAGCCCACCGTCCGTGACGCGCTGACCGGTGCGTTGCAAGATGGCGACGCTGACGTGAGAGCCTATGCGCGACAAGCACTTGCGGCCGGCTGACAGGAGCGCCGAAGCACACTGGATTGGGCTTGGCAACGTGGCGGAGGTCATGTACGGGCGGGTACCAGGGCCACTTAGCATAGGCTAGGCTTACTCAGGTGTCGAAGATGAGTACGGTCGTAGATTCCGGTATCGGCGCCCAGACCTGGGTTTCTGTGCAGGAGGGGTTGCCGGACGGTTTCGCGCCGGCCGACCTCGCCGGCGTTCTCGCGCAGGAAATCCCCGAGCGTAACGGCGACGAATATCTGATCTACGAACGTGATGGCGAGTGGGTGCTCGCCATCGGCGCCCGCGCCTCCGTCGAACTCGACAGCGACGGACTGCGCATCATCCGTGACGGGGCCGTGGAGCAGCGCGGTTGGTCGGGGCATCCCGGCGCCGCTCTGGAACAAGCCGTGAATGAGATCTCCGACGGCGTGCACCGCGTCTTTGGGTGGGTTGCGTTCGAGTTCGGCACCTACCGCTTTGGCCTGCAGCACCGGCTGACCCCCGGCACGCCGATGGCTCGGGTCTTCGCCCCGCGCGCGGAGGTCGTGATTACCGGTGACGGAGTGTCGGTCTGTGAAGAGAGCTATGTCGACGAGATTCGGCGGGTGCTCGACCAGGGCGCCCCGCCCGCGCCCGCGCCGGCGTCGATCGACCTGATTCCGGACCCATCCGACTACCGTGGCCGCGTGGGCATCGCTACTGCCGAGATCCGATCGGGCCTGTACCACAAGGTGATTCTGTCGCGGCGTGTGGAAGTGCCGTTCGCTATGGACTTCCCGTCGACTTACCGTCTGGGCCGTCACAACAACACGCCGGTGCGTTCGTTCCTGCTGCGGCTCGGCGGCATTCGTGCCCTCGGCTACAGCCCTGAACTCGTGGCCGCCGTGGAGGCCGACGGCACCGTGATCACTCAACCGCTTGCCGGAACCCGTGCATTCGGCCGGGGAGAGGACGCAGATCGGGTAGCGCGCGACGACCTGGAATCGAATGCCAAAGAGATTGTGGAGCACGCGATTTCCGTGCGCAGCTCACTCGCCGAACTCGGTGAGGTGGCCGAAACGGGCAGCACGAAGGTGACAGACTTCATGACCGTGCGTGAGCGCGGGAGCGTGCAGCATCTGGGATCGACCGTCAGTGGGGAGCTCAGTGCCGGGATGACCCGGATGGATGCGCTCGAGGCGCTCTTCCCGGCCGTCACCGCCTCGGGTATCCCCAAGGCGGAGGGCGTCGATGCCATCCTTCGGCTCGACGACCATCCACGTGGCCTCTACTCCGGCGCGGTGCTGATGATGTCTCCCGATGGCGGACTGGATGCGGCGCTGACGCTACGCGCGGCCTACGAGCAGGACGGGCAGGCCTGGCTGCGTGCGGGCGCGGGCATCATCGAGGCATCGACGCCGGACCGCGAGTTCGAAGAGACCTGCGAAAAGCTCGGAAGCATTGCGCCTTACGTGGTTCAGCGCGAGGGGTAATCGTCTGCCGCCGGTCGCGCACGCACAACGCGTGCTTGAGTGGCTGAGATCGGCACCCGATCGGCTGAGGCTTAGCCCGTCAACGAGGCGAGCAGGGCGCGTTTGTCGATCTTGCCCACTGCGGTGAGGGGCAGCGAGGGGACCGCCACCAGTTTGTCGACTCGCGAGTGTGCGGCGGCACCGCGGTCCTGTAGGTGCTGATTCAGCTCGGCGGCCGCAACCGGCTTTCCCTTGAACACAATTGCGGCACAAACAATCTCACCGAGATACTGATCCGGTAATCCGACTGCGGCGGCAGCGTAGACCGCCGGGTGAGTCTGTAGGTGCGATTCGAGGTCCAATGCGGCGATGGACTCCCCGCCGCGCAGGATGACGTCCTTGATGCGACCAGTGACTTCCAGATAGCCACCCGGTCGCGCCCGTACCCGATCGCCGCTGCGGTAGAAGCCGTCGGCGGTGAAGGAGCGCATGTTGTCGGCCTCAGCCCGGTAGTACCCGTTGAGTGTGTACGGACCGCGGACCAACAGCTCACCTGCCTCACCCGGGGCCACCTCGGCGCCGTCCTCGTCGACGATGCGAACCTCGTCGGCCTCACACATGGGTCGGCCCTGGGTGTTGTCGAGGACGTCCGAGGGGTCTCCGGGACGGGTCAGGCACAGTAGGCCCTCCGCCATACCGAAAACCTGCTGCAATCCCGGGGTGAGTGATTCTCGAACCGTGCGTGCGTCCTCGGCGCCGAGCTTCGCACCGCCCACCTGAAGCAGCCGCAGTGTTTCCGGCAGCACGGGCTCCCAGGCGGTGGCCTGTGCCCAGAGCTGGGCGAGCGATGGCACCAGCGCCGTCACAGACACCCGGTGGCGCGTGATGGTCTCAAATGCCGACTCCGGGCTCGGATCCGAAAGGAAAACCGTAGTGGCACCTGTGCTTATCGCGCCGATGAGACCAGGACATGCCAGTGGGAAATTGTGACCGGCGGGCAGCGCCACGAGGTAGACATCGTCCTCGGTGAGGCCGCACACCTGTGCGGCCCGCGACGCGTTGTAGACGTAGTCCTCATGGGTGCGGGGGATGAGTTTGGGTGCCGCGGTGGTGCCACCCGAGACCAGCAGCAACGCCGGGTGGTCCGTCTGCGCTGTCGGTAGGTCACCTTGAACCTCAACGCTTTCCAGCAACCCTGACCAGGCGGTGAAGCGGTCGGGGGCATCGGCCGGTACGTCACCATCGATCACGATGTGGCGCAGGCAGGCATGCTTTGTGGATAGCTCGACGGCCAGTGCGCTGTAGTCGAACCCGCCAGCGGAATCGGTGATCACCAGGGCGACGGCATCGGCAACCTCGATGAAATGAGACAACTCAGCGGCGCGGTGTCCCGGCAGGCACATGATCGGTATCGCGCCAGCACGCATCAAACCGAAGAATGCGACCGCAAATGATGTCCGGTTGGGAAGCTGCAGCAGTACACGGTCGCCGGGGACGATGCCCAGTCGGGTGAAGGCATGCGCCGCGCGGTCGGCGGCCACGTCGAGCTCGCGGTAGGTCATCGCGTGGTGCTCGTCGATAACCGCGGGATGATCGGCACGTCTGGCGGCGGTCGTGCGCAGCAGCGACTCGACGGTCCTTCCGGTCCAGTACCCGGCCGCGCGATATGCGTCGGCACGCGCCGCGGGAAAGGGTACAAAGCCTTCCGCCGCGGCCGCTTCAGCCGAAGGGATGGGGGTCGATGTGGCCTGAGTCATCGCAGCTCCTCGTGGGTGACCCCTCGCAGTCTAGATAGGGTAGCCTCCTCGTAGTTAGGGCAGCCTGTACTAAGAGCGAAAACGCGAGGTGAGATCGAGTTGCGCACCGTGAGCGATGGTGGCGTCGAGGTGGACGTCACCAGCCGAAGGGCGTCGGCAGGCCTCGACCCCGATGCCGCGCCACGGCTGTCCGCAGGGCAGCACCGCATATGGTTCGCCCACGGGGTGACGCCCGCGCTGATGAACCTGTGCCGTTCGTACCGGCTCAGCGGTGAGGTGGATATCGAGAGATTGCGGGCCGCTGTCACCGCGGTGGTGGCCCGCCACGAGACCTTGCGCACGACGTTTCGCGCCGGCCCTGACGGCGAACCGGTGGCCGTGCTGCACGAAGACCTACCGGTCCGATGGGTCGAGCACGATGTCAGCGACCTTGCGGGCACCTCGCAAGAGCTCCGGCTGGGCGTGCTGGCGCAGCGTGAATTCGCGACTCCGATCGATCTCACCGTGGACTCGCCGCTGCGTGTCACGGTCATCCGCACCGGCGCCGCGGAACATGTGATGCTCGTCGTCGCCCACCTCATCGCATGGGACGACGACTCCTGGTCGGTATTCCTTGCCGATCTGACTACCGCGTACGTACACGGCGTGATTGCGGAACCGCTACCGGTACGGCCTCCGCACGATGGGGCCGATCAGGCGGATCTCGAGTACTGGCGTGACGAGATGGCCAATCCTCCTGAGCCGCTGGAGCTTCCGGGCGTCAATGGCTCGGTGGCTGCGAGCGACTGGAAGGCCGCACGTTGCACGGCGCGTCTTTCGGCCTCGGTCATGGGCCGCGTCGAGCAACTTGCGCAAGAGTCAGGCACCACACCGTATGTGGTGTTGTTGGCCGCGTATTCAGCGCTGCTGCATCGGTATACACATGCCGAAGACTTCCTGGTGGCCGCGCCGGTTCCCACACGGGAAGCTCACGCACAGGGCAGCATCGGGCACTTCGGGCACACCGTCGCGCTCCGCATGCGTCCGCACAGCGGTGAGAGCTTCCGGGATCTGCTGGCGAATGCACATCGGACCACTCTGAACGGGTTTGCCCACCAACGGGTGAGTCTGGACCGCGTGGTTGCGCGCGTGGGCTTCGCGATGGGTGCCGATTCCGCCGCCCGGTTCTGCCCACCTGGAATCCACTGTGAAAGAACATCATTGGAAGGGCAGGTGGCATACGTGCCGCTTGGCCTGCGGATCGAAACCGGGCTCGATGGCGCCGAGGTGGTGGCCGAGTACCTGGTGGACGTGTTGGATGAGCGTTTGACCACGCAGATGCTCCGTCACTTCGCCAATCTGCTCGACTCCGCGCTCGCCGATCCGAACCGCCCGCTGGCCAGTCTGGATCTCATGGACGGTCGCGAAGCCCAGTGGCTGCGGGAGGTGTCGTCCGGAGAACTATTTGAGGCGGAGCCGACGACGCTCGGCGAGCTGGTGGCCGCCCGCGCGGCCGCACAACCGGATGCCACCGCGCTCGTCTACGAGGGGCGGCACTACTCGTATCGGAAGACCAACGAACTCGCGAACCAGCTGGCGCACTGGATCATTGGGCAGGGGATCGGTACCGAAGATCATGTCGCGGTGCTGCTGGACAAGTCGCCGGATTTGATCATTACCGCGCTCGCCATCGCCAAGGCCGGTGCCGTCTATGTCCCCGTTGATCCGAATTACCCCGCTGATCGCATTGCGCACATCCTCAGCGATGCGCAGCCGAAGTTGGTCATCCGGGAGCCGGTAACCGGTGTTGAGCAGTTCGACCCCCGTGAGCCGGTCGATGCGGACCGGGTGCGGCCGCTGACCGCCGACAACGCCGCCTATCTCATCTACACATCGGGTTCGACGGGCCTGCCCAAGGGTGTGACGGTCACGCATCGTCCGCTGACCGAGTACTTCAACTGGTTCCGTGCTGAGTATCGGGTCAGCGGATCCGATCGGGTACTGCAGGTGGCTTCGCCGAGCTTCGACGTATCAGTGGGCGAGATTTTCGGCATCCTCAGCTGCGGTGGCCGGCTGGTCATCCCGCGTCCGGGCGCACTCGGTGACGTCGCGTATTTGACGGAACTGTTGAACAGCGAGGGCGTTACCTCGATGCACATGGTGCCCTCGTTGCTGGGGCTGGTGCTGTCTCTACCCGGAGTCACGCAATGGAAATCGCTACGCCGGGTGCCGGTGGGTGGTGAGGCGTTGCCCGGTCCGGTCGCGGACAAGTTTCACGCCACTTTCGATGCGTCGCTTCATAATTTCTATGGTCCCACCGAGACCGTCATCAACGCCTCACGGTACAAGGTGCGCGGAATTCAGGGGACGCGGACCGTTCCGATCGGTACCCCCAAGATCAACACGCAGATTCACATCCTGGACCAGACGCTGCGACCGGTGCCGGTGGGGGTCATCGGCGAGATCTACATCGGCGGAACGCATGTGGCGCGCGGCTATCATCGGGCCGCCGGTCTTACCGCGCAGCGCTTCATCGCCGATCCCTTCGTTCCCGGGCAGCGGATGTACCGGTCCGGTGATCTTGCGCGGCGTAGCGCGAACGGAGACATCGAGTTTGTCGGTCGCGCCGACGAGCAGGTGAAGATCCGAGGGTTCCGTATCGAGCTCGGTGAAATCGCCTCGGCCATCGAGGTAGACCCGAGCGTGGGCCAGGCGCTCGTGGTGGTTGATGAGCTGCCGCACGTCGGCAAGCGTCTTGTTGCGTACCTGACTCCGGTCGGTGGACACGTAGTCGATCTCGATCGAATCCGTGCCAGGATTTCGGCTGCCCTGCCCGACTTCATGATTCCCGCGGCGTATGTCGTGCTCGACGAGATGCCCATCACCCGGCACGGCAAGATCAATCGGGACGCTCTGCCGGCACCGGAGGTCGGGTCCGTGACCAGACGCCGGGAGCCGGAAACCGCGACTCAGCGACAGGTAGCGGCTCTTTATGCGCGCTTGCTCGGGGTTGCGACTGTGGGTGCGGACGACTCGTTCGTCGATCTAGGGGGCCATTCGCTGCTGGCGAGCAAGCTATCGGCGGCGATCCTGACCGAGTGTGGAGTCGGGGTGGACATCCGCGAGATCTTGGAGCGGGGCACTGTCGCAGGCTTGGCCAAGTTGGTCGACCAGCGTCGTAGCGGGCTCGTCGCGGATGACGAGGATCGCGAGGGCGAGCCAATCCCGTTGCTTCCCAGCGGTCGTCGCCTCTATGAGCATGGAAACCCGCGTAGGCTGGCCGAAACTCACGTCTTCTGGCTGCCCGAGGGCATTACCCGATCCACGCTCGAGGAACTTCTCAATGCGGTGGTCGGGGAGCACGAGGTGCTGCGCAGCCGGCTTGACCGCGAGCGCCTGGAGCTGGTTCCGCGCACGCGGCAGTCTCTCCGGTTGGTCGAGATTCTTACGGAGGATCCGTCCGATGCGGCCGGTGCCGAGATCGGCCGTGCGGTGGACCGACTCGATCCTGAACAGGGCTGGATGCTCTCGGCGGTATGGCTGCACCCTGAAGGCGAGCCCGGAGTCCTCATCCTCGTGGTGCATCAGCTCGCCGCTGACCCCACCTCCTGGCGAGTCATCATGCAGGAGCTGGAATCTCGATGGCAGTCGCTGGTGGCGGGTGCTGTGCCGCCCAACTCTCAGACCGGTGGTGGCTACCGCCGTTGGGCCAATGCGTTGGTCGCCGAGGCTCGGGATGTGGGCAGCCTGCCGTTCTGGATCGCCCAGCTGGACGGTGAGGATCCCCCAATTGGTTCGCGTCGAATAGAGCCCGAACTCGACAGGGAGGCCGATGTGGCGGTCACCGTCGAGTCCGCGCCGGCCGATGTCAGTGCGGTCCTGCTGAACTCGGGGATTCCGATGGAGCAACTGCTGGTGGCGGCAGTGGCACGCACCGTGGCCCAGTGGCGTCGCCGCCGCGGGCAGGCCGCGGTCGAGACGCTGCTGGCGGTGCAGGTCTCCGGACGCGGGGACGCGACTGCTGAGACTGTGGGTCTGCTCGGTACGGCGTATCCGCTACGCGTGGGTGGCACCGATCCGCTGGGGATCGGACCGCGCGGTTTGGTGGAGCGAGTCGCCCGGCAGCACAGCGCGGTGCCAGGGCGGACCATCGACTACGGGCTACTGCGATACCTGCGTGCCGACACCAGCGCGGTGCTGCGGCAGTATCGCGATCCGCAGATCCTGTTGAACTACCTCGGACACGATCGTGGATTCGAGGGCGACCTCCTACGCCGCGATGGCTTGCTTTCGGTATCGGGTTCGCCTGTGCCCGAGCCGGAATCGGCGGTGCGTCACGAGCTCAGCATTGCGGTGCTGATCATGGGGACCACCGAGGGGCCGTCCATCGGAACGCTGTGGCAGGCGGTCCCGGAGGTGCTCGAGCGCTCGGAGATTACCGAGCTGCAATCGATTTGGCACGAACAGCTGGGGATTCTGGCGAAGGAGCTATGGTGACGTCCACATTGGCAGTGATAGGCGCGGGAGCCAAGGCGGTGGCGGTTGCCGCGAAGGCGGCCGTGCTGCGTGAATGCGGGGTCGACGTACCCGATGTGGTGGCGATCGAACGTCAGCAGGTCGGTGCCAACTGGCAGGCGTGCGGTGGCTGGACGGATGGACAGCACCGGCTGGGTACCAGCCCCGAGAAAGATGTGGGTTTCCCGTATCGATCCGCCGTGGTGCCGGGGCGTAACGCCGAGATCGACGCCCGGATGATGCGTCTGAGCTGGCAGTCCTACCTCATCGCCACCGGCCAGTTCGCCGAGTGGGTTGACCGCGACAAGCCCGCGCCAACGCACAAGCGCTGGGCTGACTACCTGACGTGGGTGGCCAACATGGTCGATATGGAGGTGGTTCAGGGCGAGGTAACCAGTCTGTCTATCGATGACGACAGATGGGTTGTGGGTACCAACGACTGTTCCATTGCCGCCGACGCGGTCATGGTGACGGGGCCCGGGCAGCCGGAGCGTTCTGTGCTACCCGAGCACCCGAATGTCTTGTCGATCGCCGAATTCTGGCGCCGCTGCGCCGGATCAACACGCCTGACCGCAGAACGTGTCGCCGTGATCGGCGGAGGTGAGACAGCCGCCTCAGTGCTCAATGAGCTTTTCGGACACCGGGTTTCGACGATCACCGTGATCTCTCCCGGCGTCACACTGTTTACCCGTGGTGAAGGGTACTTCGAGAACGCGCTGTTCAGCGATCCGACCGGGTGGTTGCACCACACCATGGAGGAACGGCGCGACGCGTTGAACCGTACCGATCGCGGCGTGTTCTCGGCCCGTGTCCAGGAATCACTGTTGGCCGACGACCGTATCCGCCATCTGCGTGGCCGCGTGGCCCATGCCGTCGCCCTGGAAGACCGGATCAGATTGACGCTGCGCAGCGACCGTGCCGGCGAACCCTCCGAAACCGTCCATGGCTTCGATCTGGTGATCGACGGGGCGGGTGCCGACGCATTGTGGTTCCTACCACTATTCGACCAGAGCGCTCTTGACCTCATGGAGCTCAAACTGGGGGCCCCCGTGGACGGTAACGTCTTGCAGGAATCCCTTGGCCACGACCTGTCCGTCAATGGTCTGACTCCTAAGCTCATCCTTCCGACACTCTCGGGTCTGACCCAGGGCCCGGGGTTCCCCAATCTCAGCTGTCTCGGATTGTTGTCCGATCGAGTGCTCGGCGGACACAGCAGTACCGAATCGGCTCGTCGCGAAAGGAAAACAAGTGAGTACCAACCCATTTGATAACGAGAGCGGCGTCTTTTACGTACTGGTCAACGACGAGGAGCAGCACAGTCTGTGGCCGACGGCCATTGAGGTGCCGGCGCAGTGGCGCGTGGCCTTTGGCGAGGCCTCGCGTGCCGATTGCGTCGAGTACATCGAGGCCCACTGGACCGACATGCGGCCTAAGAGCCTCCGCGACGCGATGGCGGGCAGCTAGCTAGTTTGTAGCTGCGGTGATGCGCCATCCGGTGGTGGATTCTTGTTGGCGCCAGAATTGTGAGAAACGGCCTGCGAGAGAGCTGAGTTCGGTGATGGAGCCTTGTTCGATGATGTGGCCGTTGTCGATGAAGAGGACGTGATCGGCGTTGCGGATCGCGCTGAGCCGGTGGGCGATCATGATTTTGGTGCGGGGGCGTGGGTCGTTGTTGATGGCGTCGGTGATTGCGGTTTCGTTTTCGGTGTCCAGGGCGCTGGTGGCTTCGTCGATGAGCAGGACGGGGGCGGGTTTGATGAGTGCGCGGGCGATGCTGACGCGTTGGCGTTCACCGCCGGATAGTGCGGTGCCGGCTTCGCCGACACGTGACTGTTCGGCATCGGGCAGCCGTTCGATGATTTCGTCGACGCGAGCCAGTGTCATGGCTTGGTGTGTTTCGTGGTCTGTGGCGTTGGGGTGTCCGGCTAGGACGTTGTCGCCGATGGGTGCATCGAAGAGGTAGGGGTGTTGGAAGACCATGCTGACCAGGGCGCGGCGGCTGGCGGTGTCTAATGTGGCGACATCGGTTCCGTCGATGAGGATTTGGCCGCTTTCTGGTTGTTGCAGTCCGGCGATGAGGGCGAGGATGGTGCTCTTCCCGGATCCAGATGGCCCAACGATCGCCGTGGTGCTCCCTGGTTCCAGGATGAAGTTGATGTCGTTGAGGACGTGTTCGCTGGTGCTGTCGTAGCGGAAGGTGACGTTGCGGAATTCGATGCGTGGGGCGGGGGTGTGGGCGGATGCGACGGCATCCCCGGGTTGATCGGCGGCGTCGGTGGTGATGATGGTGTTGAGGCGCTCGAATACGCCACGCGAGTTTTCGACCGCCCCGCCCAGGCCCGCTAGGACGGTGAATGGTTCCAGGAATCGGACCACGATGACCATGAGTGCGACGGCTTCGGGTGCTCCGATCTCGCCGCGTACCGCCAAAACCGTGGCGGTGCCGGCGAGCAGGATGAGGGTGATTTGGCTGACGATGCTGAACAGCAGCTGACCGGGGATTTGAAAGAGCAAGAGCCGCATGGTCGCACCACGTGCTGTCGCGACGGCTTGGCCGGCCTGGCTGCGGGCGGGGTTCACGCGTCGGCTGGCTCGTAGGGCGGCTTGGGTGCGTGCGAATTCCAGGATGCGTTCGGTCAGTGCGCTGTGCGCCTTGGTGTCTGCTTCGTCGGCGGTGCGCACGATGCGGATACTGGCCAGTAGCGTACCCAGGAGCAGCGGCAGGGTAATGAGCGCTGCAACACCGAGCTTCCACGAGATGAAAAACAGCCCGATGGTGATGGCTGCCGGTAACAACACCGCGCCGATCATTGGGGTCAGGAGGTTGGCGATGAATCCGACGAGGTCGGGGCCGCCGGAGGAGATGGCTTGGCGGGCCATGGCGGTGCGTTCGGCGGTGAACCAGCTCAGTGGGATGTGGGTGAGCCGGTCGGCGACTTGGTGTTGTGAGTCGTTGAGTAGGGCGAATCCGATGCGGTAGCCGATGCGGGCCAGCGCGGTGTCCACGATCCAGCCGCCGATGGTGACCGCGGTGAGCACGGCGAGCCAGGGCAGTGCGTGGGTGGGGGTGGCGGAGAACAGGGCACCGAGCAGCGGCACCAGCAGCAGGCAGCCCGCGGCGCGAAGTACTACGGATAGCACTGAGAGTGCGCTGTAGGTGTAGAGGGAGTTGCGGTGTGCGGGGGGGATGAGGCGGATCAGGTGGGTCAGCATTAGATGTTTTCTCCGGCAAGGACGCTCGAGGGTTCTTGTAGGCGTGCGTCCCATAAGCGCCGGTAGCGTCCGTTGTTGTTCAAAAGTTCGGTGTGGGTGCCGGTTTCTACGAGGTGGCCCTGATCGAGGACCACGATCTGGTCGGCGTCGGCGATGGTGTGTAGTCGGTGGGCGATGACGAGCACGGTGCGGTTGTGAATCAGCCGGCTTAGGGCTTGTTGCACTAAATATTCTGATTCGGGGTCGGCGAAGGCGGTGGCTTCGTCCAGGATCAGGATGGGGGTGTCGGCCAGCAGGGCGCGGGCGATGGTGAGGCGTTGTTTTTCGCCGCCGGACAGTTGGGTGTTGGTGTCTAGGACGGTGTCATAGCCGTTGGGTAGCCGCAGGATTCGTTCATGGATTTGTGCGTCGCGGGCGGCGGTGTGGATGTCGGTGTCGGTGGCTTCGGGGCGGGCTAGTGCGATGTTGTCGCGGACGGTTCCGGCGACCAGTTGTACGTCCTGGAATACGAATCCGACTTTGGTGTAGAGCTCATCGGCGCTCAGGGCGCGGATATCGGTGCCATCGATACAGATAGCACCGCCGTCGACGTCATGGAATCGTGCCAGCAGCGAAGCCAGCGTCGATTTACCCGAGCCGGACGGGCCCACCAGCGCCGTCACAGTGCCCGGCCGCAGCGTCAGATCCACACCATGAATAACCGGCACCCCCGGCCGATACCCAAACGTCACCGCATCAAACGAGACGGACGTCTCTCCGGCATGCCCCTCGGAAGCCTGCTCGGTCAATTCGGTCTCGCCGAGGGCAACCGCGATATGCCGCGCGGCCTCCACACCACCACGAATACCGCCGAGGCCGTATGCGATTCCCAGTAGGCGGGTGCCGAAGGTGGTGCCGAGCACCAGGAATGGCAGTAGGGTCGTGGGCTCCATGGCCCCCGCGACGACCAACAGCGTTCCGGCCCCGGCGATCAACCACAGGAACGTCGTTGGCCGGGTAACAAGATCCATAAAGGTCTTCTTCCCGATGAACGGCCGTTGCCATTCATTGAGGAAGGACAGGTATCCGTCCAGCCTGCGTTTGAACGAGGACGCCGCCGAGCCGCCGAAGATCCGGATCACCGGCTGGCCTTCAAGATAGGCGGCCGATTCTCCGCTCATCCGCTCGCTCCAGCGCGAGGCCTCGATGATCTTCGGGCCGCTCTGGAACATCATGGTCGCCGTCGTCACGAGGTAGATCAGGATGGGGATGAGAAGCACCAGCGCCAGGTGCCAGTCGACGACGAAGAGGTAGATCAGCACCGCCACCGGCCCCACGACGGCCGCCACCGCATCGGGGATCGCGTGAGTGATCAGATAGTGCAGCGACAGGGTGTCGTCCTGAATCAGCTTCTTGACCGATCCCGAACCGCGTTGCGTGAACCACCCCAACGGAACCCGGGAAAGCTTCGACAGGAGCCGTTGCCGAACATCGGCGCTGAACCGTATTTCGACGACATGCATCCAGACGGTGAGGGCAGCGCCGAGAGCGGCGCCGAGTACCAGCAGTGTCAGGAAGATGAATCCGGTGTGCCATAGGCGGGATTGGTCGGCTCCGGCCAGCAGCTGGCGGGTGAGCTCGACGAGCACCACGAACGGTGCCAGCTCGACCATGGTGATGATCGCCTGCAGCACCCCACCGGCGATCATCTGCTTCTTGACCGGCGCCAACAATTCCCCGGCAGCCTGCGAACGCCAGCGACCTTGGGGCACTGCAGGTTCGGAGTGAGCGGCAGGATTCTCGGCGACGGGCTTGGGAGCAGCGGGCTTTGCGACGGGTGCCTGCTGAGTGTCGGTGTCTCCGCGGCGGCTGCCCATGGCGCGGCCGAAGGTCCAGTAGGCCGCGGCGTGCACGTCGGCCTTGGGGAATCCGAATTGTTCCTTGAGGCGCTTGCGCAGATGTTTCAGTGAGCCCGCTTCGGGTCCGGCCCAGGCGTACCAGTTGGACCAGTCGCGGGCCTCGATCGCGCCCGCCAGTGAGGTTTCATCGGTGCGGTCCACCCAGTGCAGAACCCGCCGGGGATGCTCGGTCAGCGCGATGAGCTCATCGTCGGGGCTGTGGCGTTCCAGATAGACCTCGACATCCACATCGGCGGGCAGCGCGGCCAGGATGGAGTTGATCGCCGGGATGGATGCCGAGTCGCCGATGAGCAGGAACCCGGCCGGAAGATCCTCGGGAACCTCAAAACGCGCCGAGCCGAAAGCCACTACCGGAATGGTCATTCCGGGCTGGGCCGCCCCCGCCCACCGGCAGGCGGGTCCGGCGGGTTCGTGGATCACCACATCGATCGCGAACTCGCCGGCCTGGGCATCCGTGGAGACGATGGTGTACGCCCGCTGATGCTCGGTGGCGCCACCCTCGGGATCGGGGAACCAGAACCGCAGCCATTCGGCCGGCGTGTGTAGCAGATCCTCGAAAAGAGTGGGCGCCGACATCGTCAGCCGCACACAATTCGGTGCCACCTGACTGGTACCGACCACAGTGGCTACGTGATCACGCGCCCCAAGTCCGCGCAGCACCGCACCCTGGAAACCTCTACCCATGCTGATGTGACCTTTGTTTGTGCTCTGCGTGGCTCCGGCCGACACATCCGGACCATGTACTTAGCCCATCCTAACCTAAGGGGTACGGACGGGGTCAGGTGCGAACGGCGACGTCGTCCGGTGGGGCTGTTTCGGCCTCATCGGGGTCCGCACAGGGGATATCTGTTCCGGCGATCGAGGCCCCAGCCGTCTCGATGAGGAACGGTAGGGCGCATAACCCGACGGCGCAGGCCAGCATCAGGTAGGCGGCAGGGAAGAGATCCCATCCGGTCGCATCGACCATGAGGTCGTTCACCAGTGGCGCAGTACCACCGAACGCGGCGGTCGAGAGGTTGTAGGAAATCGCAAAGCCCGCGTATCGCACCTGGGTGGGAAACATACAGGGGAAGGTCGCGGTAATGGTGGACAGCTGCGGTATGTACAGCAACCCGAGTACCGCGAAACCGACTATTGCCCAGGTGAATCCCTGCCCCATGAGCCAGAACATGGGCAGCGCGAGGACAAGAAGCCCGATCAGGGAGAACAACCACATGGGCTTGCGCCCGACGCGGTCGGAGAGTGCGCCGCAGAACGGCAGAAATGCCATCATGGCGACTTCTCCGATGAGGACGACCATCTGCCCTTCGGTCTCACTCATCCCGAGCCGGGTCTTCAGGTAGGTCGGCTGATAGCTCAGCAGGGTGTAATTAGTGATGTTCAGCGCGATGACCAGCAGCATCATCACGATCATGGGGCGCTTGTAGTCACGCACCAGATCCTTGAGCCGCTCAAACGCGGTCTCCTGGCCCTGCGGCTCCTGCTCCTGCATCTCCTTGAACAAGGGTGGGTCATCGAGGCGGCTCCGTAGATACCAACCGATGAGGCCCATCGGGAGCGCGATGAGGAACGGAATGCGCCAGCCCCAGGAGTGCATGTCCTCCGCGCTGAGGGTGGCATCGAGGACCAGAACGAACGCGGCGCCCGTTGCAAAACCGCCCAAGGTGCCGAACTCGAGAAACGAACCGTACTTGCCGCGCTTCTTATCCGGCGCGAACTCGGCCATAAACGTTGCCGCGCCGCCATATTCGCCGCCGGTGGAGAAACCTTGGATGACCCGCAGCAGGATCATCAGGGCAGGCGCCGCAGCACCGATAGTCGCCCAGCTGGGCAGCACACCGATGAGTGTGGTGGACAACGCCATCAGCACGATGGTGATGGCCATAACGCTTTTGCGGCCCAGCCTGTCACCCAATGGGCCCCAGATCATCCCGCCGAGGGGCCGCAGCAGAAACGAGATCGCATATCCCAGCATCGTGAACGCGGTGCCCAGGGTGGGGAAGAACGCCTGAGTCAGGAAGGTGGTTGTGGCCGCATAGACGCCGTAGTCGTACCACTCCGTGGCGTTTCCCATGGCCGATGCCGCGATGGCCCGGTGCAGCTGCCGCCGACCCGTGGGTGACTGGAAGTCCGGGCCGACGGTCGTCATCAGCGAATACTCGGCGGTCGACCGGTGAGCGGCGTGAATGTCCGCGCAGCGATGTACTCCGGACGAGGCTCCGATCCGGCGAAGGGGCGCTCTGGTGCGTTCTCCACCGAGTTGAACACCAGGAAGACGTTCGAGCGCGGGTACGGGCTGATGTTCGATCCCGACCCGTGCATCAGGTTGCAGTCGAACCACAGCGCATCGCCCGGTTGCCCGAGGAACAGTTCGATACCGCTGGTGAGGGCAGCCTCGGCGAGGGTGTGGGTGGATGGAACGCCAACCTCTTGCTCCACCAGAGATTTCCGATGGTTTTCGTGCGGGGTGGCACCGACGCATGGGTAGAACGTCCGGTGGGTGCCCGGCATGACCTGCAGCGTGCCGTTATAGGCGACGTTGACGGTCAACGCGATCGAGCAGGACACGGTGCGCATCTGGGGGAGTCCGTCTTCGGTGTGCCAGGTCTCGAAATCCGAATGCCAGTAGAAGCCACGTCCTCTGAATGCGGGCATCGCATTGATGCGCGATTGATGCAGGTAGACCGGCCCGCCCAATAGCTGCTCGGCGACGTCAAGTACGCCCGGCGAGCACGCGACGTCCATGACTACCGAGCTCAGGACGTGCGCCTCGAAGATGGACCGCACCTCATGCGATCCGGCCTCCCGGATGATCCGCGGGTCGTCGCCCAATTGCGATGGCACTCTGTCGATCTCGTTGCGCAGGGTGGATACCGTCATGTCGTCGACGGTGCTCGGTCTGATCAGGAATCCCTGCTCAGACATCTGCGTGAGCGCCGGCGGGGCCAGGGGCCCCTCGCCCATGGCGCCCCACACCACAGGCTCCGTCCTGACGATCGGAGGCTGTTCGGTTTCGAGACGGCTGGGGTAGCGATCGACGATCGCTGGGGCACTCATGAGAGCGCAGGCGCGGCAGGGTATGCGCCGGACTCGTCGTGGACCTCCCGCCCGGTGACAGGAGGATTGAACACACACATCATGCGCATCTGGGTATCGGCGGAAAGTTGGTGTCGCTCATTGCCGTTGAGCAGATACATGCTGCCCGGCCCGAGTGTGAACAGTTCACCGTTCTCCAGGTTGGTCAACGTACCGGTACCGGCGGTAAGCCACACCGCCTCGATGTGATGCTGGTAATGGAAGACGTGGACTGTACCCGCGTCAATGGTGGTCTCGTGGAAGGAGAACCCGACTCCGTCATCTGCCAGCACGATCCGCTTGCTATGCCAGCCTTCGCCGCTGACATCGCGTTCTGTACCCGTGATCTGCTGGGTAGTACGGACGATCACGATAGTTTCCTCTCTCGATCGATTGGATTCTGTACGGACTCAGGCGGATTCCGCGATGGCATCACGCAAGGTGGCGATGCCGATGTCGAGCTGCTCGTCGGTGGTGGTCAGCGCGGGAAGCAGCTTGACGACCTCGTCCTTGGGGCCCGAGGTCTCCACCAGCAGGTTCCGCTCGAACGCGGCCTTGCTCACTCGAGAGCCCCGCTCGGCATCGGCAAAGGCAATGCCCTGCACCATGCCGCGGCCACGCACGGTTACCGAGTCGTCGTCGGCGACCAGTGCGGACAGCTCGCTGTGGAGTCGGTCCCCCTTGCGACGCACGTCATCGCTGAATGTGCTATCCCGCCAATAGTTTTGCAGCGTTGCGGTGGCGGTCACGAAGGCCGGGTTGTTCCCGCGGAAGGTGCCGTTGTGCTCACCCGGTGCCCACTGGTCGAGATCGGGCCGTATCAGGGTCAGTGCCATCGGCAGGCCGTATCCGCTGATCGACTTGGACAGCGTCACGATATCCGGGCGGATGCCCGAGTCTTCGAAGGAGAAGAACGCACCTGTTCGGCCGCAACCCATCTGGACGTCGTCGATGATCAGGAAGATTTCACGGGCGCGGCACAGGTCTGACAGCGCACGCAGCCATTCGGCGCGAGCTACGTTTACTCCACCCTCGCCCTGCACGGTTTCGACGATCACCGCGGCAGGCTTGTTGAGTCCGCCGCCTTCGTCGTCGAGAACTTTCTCAAACCATTGGAAATCTTCGGTGACGCCACCGAAGTAGTTGTCGTACGGCATCGGTGTGGAGTGCACCAGCGGCACGCCCGCTCCGGCGCGCTTCATGGAATTTCCCGTTACGGCCAGTGATCCCAGTGTCATTCCGTGGAAGGCATTGGTGAAGCTGATGACCGACTCGCGCCCGGTGATGTTCCGCGCCAGCTTGAGTGCGGCTTCCACGGCGTTGGTTCCGGTGGGGCCGGGGAACTGGACCTTGTAGTCCATGCCGCGCGGCTCCAGGATGGTGCGCTCGAACTCCTCAAGGAAATGCTGCTTGGCCACGGTGGCCATGTCCAGACCATGCACCACACCGTCAGTCGTCAAGTAGTCGATGAGGGCGGTCTTGAGCACCGGGTTGTTATGCCCGTAGTTGAGCGCGCCCGCACCGGAGAAGAAGTCCAGGTAACGCTCACCGGTGGTGTCGGTGAGCCAGGATCCGGAGGCGGACGCGAAGGTGGTGGGCCAGCTGCGGCAATAGCTCCGCACGTCGGATTCGCGTTCGTTGATGACCTTCGGAAGCCCAGCTTCCTGAGCGGGCAAGGTGGCGGTCATTTCTGTATCCCCTTTCGGCCCAATGTTTTTAGGCACTGTGGCTGGGTGTTTTATGTGGTTCCAGCGGAGTGAGCCGCAATAGTGGCTCTGCCTCATGTGCATCGGGAAAGAGGTCCTCGCCGAATCCTGCGGACTCGGTGAGCTCCATATCCCGCCGGCGGGCAAATCCGGCGAATAACGCACGCGAAGCGGTATTAGATTGTGTGACAGTGGTTTCCATAACCAGGGGTTCACCCTGCAGGGTGGCGAGAGAGTCTGCGAGCCAGGCCAGCATGCTGGCGGCGAGTCCTTTTCCACGGTGTGCCGCATCGACCCCGACCTGCCAGATCATCAGTGATCCAGACGGCCTGAGATATCCCGTGACGAATCCGATTGTTTTGTCGTCAACACGTGCGACGGCGGCCGTAGAAGGAAAGTCAGTGCACCACAACAGGTATGCGTATGAAGAATTGACGTCCAATACGCCGGAGTCGCGTGCGATGCGCCACATCTGGCGAGCATCCGACTGCGTTGGGTGGCCAATCGACCACACAGGGGTACAACCTTTTTCATTCTGTAATTCAGTATCGACCACTAAAAATCACCATCACCACAACATGTTTCGTATCAACTCGGGTTTCGTACTGTCCGACCGTAACCACATTGACACCCGGATGGCCAGGACCGGCACCTGCGATGCGGGTCAACTCATCGCGTTTGCCGAGGGTATCCACCGGATGTGACCCTCGTCACATTATTGTGGGACCATGAGAACTTGACGGGATCTTGACGAATGTGCCTCGAGATTGCCCGGCAAAATTCAGTCCTTGCCGCTGAAGCAGCGCTCCCAGCGGTCTGGGTCGGCGAGCATCTCGCCGGGAGGGGTGGCCCAGCAGGCGGCCACCAGGTCATATCCGTGGTGAATGAGTGCTGCGTGTGCGGGCCAATGGGCCTGCAGCCAGTCGGGCTCGTTGTGTGCGCTGTGCACGCCGGCCCGGATAGCGCCCTCGAGTTCGAAGGAGAGGTCGCGTGCTTCTGCGTACGCCGCGTCGTGGGCGGGCTGCACGCGGGCACTCGCGACCAGAGCCAATGCCGCCTGTCGGATCCGGGCCTCGGTGAATGTGAAGGTCTGGCGATGGGCACGCGGCGCGATCAGATACATGGACGCCATGGCGACGGCGACACCGATCAGCGTCTCCGCGAGGCGGTCGCGCACGATCGAGGTGACGGACCCGTGCAAGGTGACCACGCCCGCCGACAGCAGGGCGATGGGTGTCACGAACATGACGGCGACGGCGTAGTTGCGGGGCAGGAAAAGCTCGGTGCAGAACTGCAATGTGGCGATGGCGGCGACGAGCGCGTACCCGGTGAGGGAAAGCTGGTACAGCACTGCGAAGAGGCCGAGCCCGATCACGGTTCCCGCGAAGCGGTGTAGTCCGCGCACCGTTCCGTGTAGCCGGTCCGGACCCAGATGGACGATCACGAGAGCGCTCAGGATCGCCCATTGCGGGCGGGTCAGCCCGACAGCGGAACTGATGACTCCGGCGCCGAGGCAGGCGATGCCGACGCGTCCGGAGGTGATGGTGGCGTGTGAGCGGAACCGCACCGAGCGGCGTAACCGGTACCAAATGCTGGGCCGGACCACCAGGACGTGGTCGCCCGGGATGACGTGATCGAGCACCATCTTGGTGCCGACGGCGGTTTCGGTGAACCGACGATGGGTGTCGAGCATCGTGGCCACCAGGGGTGAGTCCGACGTGGTGGAGATTCCCGCGTCGTGCAGGGCGGTCCATGCGGAGGAGATCGCGAGTCCCGCGGCGTGGCGTGCGTCGACTGTCGCCTTGCCCGGCTGTGCGTAGCCGTCAACCGCATCGACTGCCCGCTGCACGGCGACACGTTCCGGTTTGTGAAGGTCAACCGCGGCGCCGACCATCGAAACGGCCACCGCTGCAACGGCCCCCAGGCCTGCGCAGACAAGAATCTTGATCGGATCCACACCCCATTCGGTCGCGCCGAGCGCGCCGCCGCACACCAGCACGAAGAACAGGGCACCCGGCGGACCAAGCCGAAGCGCGTCCACGGTGTACACGACCGGCACCGCGACGGCCGTCAGAGTGAGGATGATGGCCACCTTGTTGGCGACGCCGCCGGGGGCATGGGTGCCGACGAAGGCGCCGAGCATCGCGATGAGAAGCAGCGCCGCTCCCGCGGTGGCGACGACGGCGGCACGTACCCGGTACGGGCGTCCCTCGCCGTAGAGGACGGCGAAGGCGCCGTAGGTGACGTAGAGTGCCGCATTCGGATACCCGGCGGCCACCACGAGCGCCCCGGGAATGGCGACGGCGGCACCGGCGCGTAAGCCGATACTCCACCGCCTGCCCGCCGGCGGCGCGGAGAACAGGATGGAACGGGCCCGGGCGATCTGCGGTAGCGGATCCGGCGATTCAGGCGCGGACGGGGTCACACGTCATTTCATACCGTGCCGTTGCCGGTAGGCGCGCTGTTTGCAGGCGGGGGAGCAGTAGCGTGCAGGCCGTCCCTTCCCGTGCGTGATCAGTTCGGAGCCGCAGAAATCGCAGCTCGTGTGCATCTCGGCGGGTATTTCGTCACGAACTGAAGGAGATTCGTAACAGGTGCCGCGCGCCGCGGACACCAGGTTGTTGCCGGCAGCGCGGCCACGGGGGGTGCGGATGCGGAGCTCACCATCGAGATACGGGCAATCGACGATGTCCTCGTTCTGGCAGGACAGCAGGTGGTTCAGGTATTCGCGTGCGCGATTGAGCTGTTCGATACGCGTGGAGATCTCGGCGACCTGTTCGGTGACCGCGACACGCCAGGTATCGGGTTGCGCCGAATGCGATGTCACGACGGCCGCCTGGCGCAGCGGCATCATCCCGGTGATGCAGCACAGGTATGCGATGCCGATGCGCCGCAGGTCTCGCTCGGTGTAGGTGCGGCGTCCGCTGTGCTGTACCGGCGAATTCAGGACGCCCTGCTTCTCCCACCACCGCAGGGTCGATGGGCTGAGGCCGTAGAGGGCCGCCGCCTCGCCGATGTTCACGGTGGGTTCGGTGGGTGCTGGTCTGGACATCAAGCTCACTTCACCATTGAAACTTAGGTAAACCTAACTTGCAAGGGGCGTGAGCGACGCACTAGTCCAGCAGTGTCCGGCCGAGATATCCGTCCTCAGTGGTGCCCGGCGGTATGACGAAGACGGCAGATCCGACCGCGCTGTTCCACTGATTGAACTCGTCGCGTTCGGCCAACCGTCGCTGAACCGGGACGAACTGCGTGGCGATATCACGTTGATAAGCAGCGAAAATCAGGCCCGAGTTCGACGAAGAGCCGGGCAGCGGTGCGTCGTCGAAGTTGTACGGACGGCGCAGGAATTTCTCGTGCGGATTGCGGTGGCGGGCCAGGGCGACATGTGAGGTCGCCGGTATTACGGGGATGCCACCGCGGGTCATCTCCAGGTCGGGTTCGTCGGATTCCTTCTCGCCCGTCAGTGGCGCACCGTTGGCTGCTCGCCGGCCCATCACCAGGTCGCGGAGCTTGACGTCTAGCTGGTCCCATCCGTCCAGGTCCATGGTGATCCTGCGAAGGACCAAAAGCGTTCCGCCCCTGAGCCATTGATGATCTTCGCCCTGGTGCCACAGCAGAGTGTCGAGCTCGGGCACGGTGGGGTTCACCGTGCCGTCGACTTGCCCCATGAGGTTGCGCATGGTGCCCCCCGAGGAGTCTTCCGCGCGTGGTGTCCGGAATCCGGTCTGGCGCCAGCGTTCGGTAGCCAGCGAGCGCACATTCTTCAAGAGAACCCGCGCCGTGTGCGCCACCACCAGCATGTCGTCGGCACAAATCTGCAGCAGGAGATCTCCTCCGCACCAACGTTTGTCGAGTTTGTCGGTGGTGAACGCCGGGAAGTCGCGTGCCGAGGCGGGACATCTATTGGCCAGGCCCGCCTTGGCGAACACCGACGGGCCCAAGCCCGTCGTGATGGTCAATCGTGCTGTGGTCGTTGCCAATTCCGGCTCGGTGTCGGCGAGAGCGGGCAGGCCCTGGGTCAATCTGGCCGCGTCGGTGGTCCACAGACGTAAGACCGATTGCAGATTCTCCCGAGTCGACTGTTCGTCTGTGCTGCCGGGTAGTAGATCCAGGGCGAGGAACAACGCGTGTGACTGCGGGGCGGTGGTGATTCCGGCCTGATGCTCTCCGTGGAACGGTTCGACAGCAGGTGCGCCCTGTGGCCGTGCTGCTTGGGATTGGGCAGACCACGCCGAGAGCCCGGCGCCCGCGGTGAGGGCGGCCGCGGCGCCGCCGCCGACAATGAGTCCCCGTCGGGACAGAGAACGACGCGTCATGCTCAGGGCTGGTAGTTCTCGTTGCCGCCTGCGAAGTCGCGGATCTGGGCGGTCAGCGGCTTGGTTGAGCCATCCTGGAAGGCCAGTGTGATGACGACGTCTTGGCCCGGGCGCAGGGGCGTGGTCAGTCCCATGAGCATGACGTGATCGCCGCCGGGGGAGAGCTTGTGCTCGCAGTTAGGGGGAATGGCGACCCCGCCCTCCTTGGGACGCATCAACCCGCCGGGAGTCACCTCATGGAGCTCGACAGACCGGGCGGCCGGCGAGGTGGCGGACACGATGCGTGCCTCACTGGAACCGTTGTTGTGCACGGTGCCGAACACCGAGGTCATGGAGCCGTCGGGAGCGGACTTTGCCCATTGGTCGGTGATGGTGACTGCCGAAGCCTGCGTGGCCTGGGTGGCGGATGTGGACTCATGCGCCGAACAACCGGCGAGCAAGGACAGCGCGACTGCTGCCGGGATGACGATCTTCACGTTCAGCTAGTCGTGTGCCGGTGACGGAAAGTTCCGGCGGCGCAGGCTCAGCTCGGTGAAGAGCCGCTCGGTGGCGGTCGTGGCGGCGTCGATATCGCCGGCGATGACAGCCTCGACGAGCATCGTGTGTTCGTGCTCGAACGAGCACTCCGCGCCTATCGGGTTTCCTCGCATGTAATGGTCCATCAGGCCCAGCAGCGAATCGTAAAGTTCCAGGTAAAGGGCATTGTGGCTTGCGGCCACTACGGCCCGGTGCACCGCGATGTCGGTGGAGATGGCGTCCTCGACATCCTGGGGTGCGACGTGATGGGGCGCCCATAGCGCGTTGCGCCGTTGCAGCATGGCGCGGAGGTGCTCGATGTCATCCTCATCACGTCGCTGGGCGGCGAGCCCGGCGGCGGTCACCTCAAGGGTCTGCCGCAGTTCGATCAGATCGCGGTCATTGGCGGCCGCGAAGTAGTCGGCGATGGCTGAGCCGCTTCCGCCCATCGAGAGCACGTAGGTGCCGGACCCCTGGCGCCGTTCGAGCATCCCGGCGTGTACCAGGGCCTGGACCGCCTCTCTAATTGTGTTGCGGGAGGTCCCGGTGAGCTCGCACAATTCAGGTTCGGTCGGAATGCGCGCGCCGATGGCCCAGCGTCCCGACAGAATCTCCTCGCGGAGTTGCTCGGTGACCTGGCCAATCAGTGTTTGGCGACGGACCGGCTGCATGAGGGCTCATCGTAGCGTGCGGTGGAAATCACCTTGAACCCATTCATCCATTCATCCTATGATTTGCCGGGGCCTACAGGAGGATGAACGTTGACTACGGCTGCGCAAGACACCGGAACCGCCACGCACGATTCGATGCGGGCCGTATCGGCGACCGCGCTGCGCCGTGGTCGCCTCATGGTGCTGGTCGCGATCCTGTTGTTCGCGCTGTGCCTTCGTTCCGCGGTCACCTCGCTGACGCCGCTGCTGACGCAGATCTCACACGAGATCGGGTTCGGGTCTGCGGTGATCGGTGTGTTCGGGATGCTGCCGACGGCCATGTTCGCCGTCGCGGGACTGGTGACCCCCGCACTCACCGAGCGTTTCGGTCTGGAGCGCACGACACTCGCCGCGGTGGTGGCCACCGTGATCGGTATGGCGGCGCGGCCCGCGATGAACTCAACCGGTGGTTTGTTGGTGCTGTCCTGCCTGGCTCTGCTTGGTATGGGCATCGGCAACGTCGTGATCCCGCCATTGGTCAAGCGGTACTTCTCGCATCGCGTCGCGCTGATGAGCGCTTCCTATCTCACGGTGTTGCAGATCGGCACCACGGTTCCGGCATTGACCGCTGTGCCCCTGGCTGACACCTACGGTTGGCGATTCTCGCTGGCGGCCTGGGTGCTTGTTCCGGTCGCCGCGCTGCTGCCGTGGATCGGTGTCGTCATCGCGCGCCGCGGCCATGATGTCGAGGACCATTCCGCCGAGCCGCATGCGGATCCTTCTGCGGTGGGACAAGTTTGGCGATCACCGTTGGCGTGGGGCATGGCCGGTATGTTCGGCATGACGTCCCTGGTCACGTATTCCATGTTCACCTGGATTCCGGCGATTCTCACCTCGGCCGGCGGCAGTGCCGCGCTGGGAGGCGTCATGGTGGCCATCTTCTCTGCCGTGGGATTCGTTGGCACGCTGACAATCCCGCCGTTGGCCGCCCGCATGCGCAACCCGTTCCCGCTGGTGGTGGCCTGCCTGGTCTGCTTCCTCGTCGGATTTGCCGGGCTGTTGTGGATGCCGATGACCGCGACCGCCGTGTGGGTGATCGCGCTCGGATTCGGGCCGTCCACCTTCCCGTTGGGATTGACGCTGGTGAATCTGCGTACCCGCACGCCTGCCGGCTCCGCGGCGTTGTCCGGGTTTACCCAGGGGGTCGGCTATGCCGTCGCGTGCTTGGGCCCCTTGCTGTTTGGTGTGCTGCATGATGTGACCGGCGGTTGGTACGCGCCGTTCGGCCTTCTGCTCGTCGCAATCACCGTGCTGGGCATTGGCGCCTTCCAGGCGTGCAAACCGCGCATGCTGGAAGACACCTGGGGCCGCTGAGCCCAGCCGGATCAGGCCGGTTGGTGGATGAGCAGTGGCAGTACCGCTCGCGCTCCGGCCTTGCGCAGATGGGCGGCGGCAACGGTGATGGGCCACCGGGTAGACGTCGAGTCTGCCACCAGCAGCACGCATCGGCCGTTGACCATGTCCCGGAGTGAGTCGTCTGTGCTGATCGCGTCACGCCAGTAGGTGGCTTCCTCGCCGCCGGAGGAATCACGGCCCGGAGCCATACCCACAACCGCTGGCATCGCCGCCTGCTGTAGGCGACCGATCGTCGCAATTCGCTCGGTCACCGGCCTCACCGGATTGGGCGTACCGGTCAGCTGCAGCGACACCGCGATCTCGGGGCGGGCGACCCATTCGTCGCGCCATCGAGCGAGCGTGGAAACCGCGGCCTGGGTCAGGACTTCGATCGCCTCGGGTTCGCCCGTTACCGCGGCGGCGATTACCCCGCTCCACTCTGGGGCATCGGCATGGACCAGCACGCGGCCGGGTTCGGCGAGCAGGCCCGCTGGAATCTTGCCGCGGGTCCCGAACTCTCCGCCAGGCCACATCTTTCGGGGTTCAAGCACCGTGGAATCGGTGCGCAGGGTGGCCGCGACCATCTGCATCAGCTCGGCAGACGCGGGCGATCCAAGCCCATCGGGTGTCTGCCCGAGGCACACCGAGCACTGTCCGCAAGATGCGGCCTGGGGGTCGTCGAGTGATTCCGTGAGCAGCTGCATGAGGCAGCGTTCTCCACGTGTGTAGGCCTTCATGATGTCGGCCTCGCGGCGGCGGGTGGCAATGATGCCGTCGTAGTGCTCTGTGTCGAAATGCCAAGGGCTACCGGTAGATCGCCAGCCGCCGTCGACCCGCTCCACCGCGCCGTCGACGGCGAGCTGTTTGACCATGAGCTCGATTCGTGTGCGCCGAATACCTGTCTTGGCTTCGAGCGCGTTTACCGATACCGATCCCTCATCATCGCGCGTCTCACCGGCCAGAGCGGTGATCACCGTGTCCATCTGCTTGGGATCTGGAATCGAAGCGGTGGTGAAGTAGTCCCATATACCGGCGTCTGATTCCGACGGAAGCAGCACGACTGCCGCATGGTCGATGGCGCGGCCGGCGCGCCCCACCTGCTGGTAGTAGCCGACCGGTGATGGCGGTGACCCGATGTGGACTACGAATCCGAGGTCGGGCTTGTCGAAGCCCATCCCCAGGGCAGACGTGGCGATCAGCGCCTTGATCCGGTTCTCACGTAGCGCGTCCTCCAGTCGGGCTCGCGCGTCCGCGTCGAGTTGGCCTGTGTAAGCAGCGACTTTCGCCTGTGGGTGTACCGCGTGGATGGCGTTCACGAGCCGTTGCGCATCGGCGACGGTGAGTACATAGACGATGCCCGACCCAGGCAGTTCGTCGAGATGCTGAGCCACCCAGGCATAGCGTGCCAGCGGCGACATCGGTGGCAACACGTTGAGCTGCAATGAGCGACGGGCCAGCGGTCCCCGGAGAACAAGGGTGGCGTCGCCCAGTTGGGTCGCCACGTCTTCGGTGACCCGCGCGTTCGCGGTGGCGGTGGTGGCCAGTACCGGTGTATCCGGATTCATCCGAGTGAGCACGTCGGAGACCCGGCGGTAGTCGGGACGAAAATCGTGTCCCCAGTCCGATACCGCGTGCGCCTCGTCGATGACCAGCAGTCCCATGGAGCCTTCGAGTGCCGAAAGCACCCTACGGCCGAAAGAGGGGTTGGCCAGCCGTTCAGGTGATACCAGAAGCACATCGACGTCACCGGCCACGAGCCGCGCTTCGATCGAACTCCAGTCGTCGAAGTTCGACGAGTTGAGCGTCGCGGCGCGCAGCCCTGCCCGAGCGGCGGCGGCGACTTGATCGCGCATCAGGGACAGCAGCGGCGAGACGATCAGTGCCGGACCGGCGCCCTCGGAACGCCGGATCGCTGTCGCGACCCAATACACCGCGGACTTGCCCCAACCCGTGGCTTGGACCACCAGCACCCGAGCTGCGGGCTCCAGTAGTGCTATCACCGCGGTTTCTTGATCTTTCCGCAGGACTGCACCGGGACCGGCCAGCGCCTCGATCACCTCTCGGGCCTGATCTGCCCTGGCCCCATTCAGTTGGCCCATGCCTCAGGTCCCTCTCGTGTCCGACTACCGGTTGATCGCAACCTACAAGGCCGCCCCAACCGTTGCCGCTACCCGTCCCGGCCGCCCGGCGGGTCGTCGAGCATGGGGGTGTGCGCTATCACCGGGTAGGCGCCGGTGTATCCGATGCGCTCCTGCGCGAGCTGCAGTACGCGACCACGGCACAGGTACCAGCCCGCGGTCAGCACGGGGACGAGTACCACGATCGCGATCAGGTTCCACGCGTTCTCGTAACACATCAACACCACCACGGCCGCCAGGAACGCCAGCGTCAGGTACCCGGTGTACGGGGCTCCGGGCATCCGGAAACTGCCCCGCCGCAGGATACCTCGCTGCGACCACCGGTACAGCTGGATCTGGCAGATCACGATGGTGGCCCACGACGAGATGATCCCGAGCGCCGCCAGATCCAAAGCGGTTTCGAACGCTTCGGCGGGAATGACCAGGTTCATGAATATCCCGACAAGTGTGAGGGCGCCGGTGACCGCGATGCCCATGAAGGGCACTCCGCCAGAGGTCATACGGGACAACACTTTTGGCGCACTGCCATTCATTGCGAGGGACCGCAGAATCCGCCCCGTGCTGTACAGGCCCGCGTTCAGGCTGGACAGTGCGGCCGTCAGCACCACGAAGTTCATGGCATCGCCGGCGTACGGCACGCCTATCCGGGAGAAGAAGGTGACGAAGGGGCTCTCGCCGGCTTTGTAGGTCCCATAGGGCAGTAGCAGTGCCAGCAAGATGAGTGAACCCACGTAGAAGACCGCGACCCGGAACACGACGGAGTTGATGGCTCGGGGCATCACCTTTTCCGGGTTCTCGGTCTCGCCGGCGGCGATGCCGACCAGTTCGACTGCGGAGTACGCGAAGACGACTCCCGAGGTGACGATGACCAGGGCCATCAGACCGGTGGGCAGCAGGCCGCCATTGTCCGCGATCACCGACGGTCCTGTGCTGGCACCCTCGACCGTGAAGCGGCCCGCCAGGAATACCGTACCGATGACCAGGAACCCCATGATGGCAACCACTTTGATCAGAGCTGCCCAGAATTCCATCTCCCCGAACAGTTTGACGCTGATGGTGTTCATGGTCAGCACGATGACCAAGGCAATGAGTGCGATGGACCACTGAGGGATGGCCTTGAAGGCGCTCCAGTAGTGCATGTACAGCGCGATGGCGGTGACGTCGACGATGGCGGTGGCGGCCCAGTTGAAGAAGTACATCCAGCCTGCGACGTATGCCGCCTTCTCACCAAGAAATTCGCGGGCGTATGACACGAAGGACCCCGAGGACGGCCGGTGCAAGATCAGCTCGCCCAGCGCACGCAGGATGAAGAACACGAACACGCCGCAGACCGCATAAACCAAGAACAAGCCCGGTCCCGCGCTGTGTAACCGGCCACCGGCGCCCATGAACAGCCCCGTGCCGATGGCACCCCCGATGCCGATCATTTGGACTTGCCGGTTCTTCAGCCCCTTGTGATATCCCTGTTCCTCAGGGGCGGGCGCTGATGTGTCATATGTTGCCGGGGACGTCATCGTGCGACCGTAGCGACCGGAAAGTTGCTGAGTGGAACAACGATGTTACGAACATGCTGCGTGATTCCGCCTCAGCCGCCGAGTAGCGCTATCTCACCGGTTAGAACGGCGGTGGATTCGCCTTGGCGCGTGCGGCTTGTGCGTGCTCGCGTTGTAGTCGCTGTCGTTGGTTGAGGTTTCGTTCGGCGGTGCGGCGTTGTTGACGGTCCTGGGCGCGGGTGCGGGACCTGCTGAGATTGGCGAACAGTAGCCCGCCTGCAGGGGTGGTGGGGTAGGTGTGTCCGGTGGGCGCTTTCCAGATGACGGTACCGTCCGGCTCCTGAATTTCACGCCATCCGCAGAAGGTTTTCAGTAGATGGTGTTTGCGGCACAACGCCTTCAGGTTCTCTACTGAGGTATGGCCGCCGTCGGCGTATGCGACGCTGTGGTCCAGGTCTGCGGTATCGGCGGGGTGCGAGCAGCCAGGGAAGCGGCACATCTGATCGCGACACCGGATATAGGTGTCGAGGGCGCGGGTGGGCCGATAGCGGTCGGTGTCCCTGGCGTGCAGGGGCCGGATCCGGGTGCCGGGCTGGGTGGCAAGGTGGCGAGCCTGCGCGCCATTGATGACTCCGAATCCGGATACCTGGGCGGGCTCAAGGTTTTCGGGGTCTTCCAGGGTGTCTTGATTGGCGACTAGGTGCACGATGACGGGGGTGTCGGCAACGGCAACCCCCGCGCAGCCGGGGTCATCGCAGGTGCAGCGCATCCGATCTAGGCCCTGAGTGAGGGCGCCGATGGCATCGGCACGCCGTTGGGCTTTGGTGCGCGGGTCGGCGGGGCAGACGGTGGCGACCAACTGTTCGAGGCGTTTGTCGAGTGCCACGGCGTGTGGAGTCTGCAGTACACCCCAGATCTCGGCCAGGGGGTCGCCGGTATCGAGGGGCCGGATCTCGAGGTGGCGGTCGTCGGTGGCAGTTTTGGTGCGGCGCACCGCGTCACGGTCGTGGCGGTAGATCAGCGCGTCGAGCGCGCCGGTGATCCGTTTGATCGACCAGCGTTCCCAGCGGGGCAGCGCTTCGCAGATCGCCGCGTCGACGGCGGCGACTAGAGCATCGTCTTCCAGTAGTTCAGTGCGCCCGATGATCAACGCGACGGTGCGAAAGTCGATGTCTCCGGCGGCAAATCGCTGTGCCACAGCACGCAGCCGATGCCGTAGGACATAGGCGTAGCGCATTTGATGTGAGGCCAACGCGTGGGTGATGCCCTGTGCGGCGGCCACTTGCGCGGCAACCTCGTCCCAGCGGTCCACCGCAAACCTGTCGCGAGGATCCTGTTGCTCGGGGTCCGCGTGGCGATCCACCAGCACGCCAATGGCAGAGAGTCGTCGCGCGGCTGCCTGTGCCTCCGCGCGCTGCGAGGAGCTGATCACATCGATCAGTCCACCGTCTGCCAACCCATCGAACATATGTTCGAGTTTAGTGTGGAAAATTCAGCATCGCAATGGCTTTAGCGAACAACTCCAGTCACTCTGGAAACATAGACCGGTGGGGATGCCGCCAGGGCAGGTATTCGACTCCGCGCGCGTCGCGGTCCCACAGCTCGTCGTCCCCGACATCAAGGCCCTCTGAAATCAGCACGCGCTTGAGAACCTTGTTGGTCGCGGTGGACGGGAGCCCGGGCGCCAAGCGCACATATCGCGGCCAACCGGTTCGCGGCAGATCCTCCTGGGCGGCTAGAAACGCGGTGAAACCCGACGGCGTCAACGGCTCCCGCAGCACCAGCGCGGCCATCACCTCTTCGCTCCCGGAGGCGTCGCGGACGGCGTAAACGGCCACCTGGCTCACTGCGGGGTGCCGCTGCACGATCCGTTCGATGGGTGCCGCCGCCAGGTTCTCGCCATTGATCCGCATCCAGTCGGCTGTCCGCCCGGCCAGATAGATCCAGCCGTCTGCGTCCCGGTAAGCGAGATCGCCCGACCAATACATGCCGTGGCGCATCCGTTCACCGGTAGCCTCGTCGTCGTTGTAGTACCCCGAGAAAAAGCCTGCCCCTTGGGTATTCACCAACTCACCGACTGCTTCATCGGGATTGACCAGGATGCCGTGCGGATCGAACCGGGCCACGGCGCATTCGATCAACGTGTCGGAGTCGTAAATCGCGACACCGGGGAAGCCCTTGCCGATGGAACCCGTCGGCGTACCCTCCTCCCGGGTGACGATGACGGCATTCTCCGTCGAACCGAATCCGTCGTACACCTCGACATCGAATCGTCGAGCGAACTGGTCAATGTCGTTATCGCAGGCCTCGTTCCCGAACGCCACCCGCAATGGGTTGTCCGCATCATCGGGCCGTTCTTGTGTGGCGAGGAGGTATGCCAGTGGCTTGCCGACGTAGTTCATGTAAGTGGCGCGGACCTCCCGGATGTCCTGAAGAAAGCCCGATGCGGAGAATTTCGCCGGGGCCAGCGCGGCACCCGCTGCCGTTGCGACACCCCATCCGGCCAGCACGGCATTCGAATGAAACAACGGCATCGAGACATAGCAGACATCGTTGGGGCACAGCGAGAATCGGGATACCAGCGATTGAGCCGCGACGAGCACCATCATGTGTGTCACGAGAACTGCCTTCGGGTCACCGCTGGTCCCTGAGGTGAAGATCATCATGAAGGGGTCAAGGGCCGCGGCAGTCCGATACGGCTCCAGCGCGCCGGCCGCCTCGACATCGCGGCGCCAGCCCGTCCCGTCGACATCGATCACAACGACGTCAGATAGATCCAACGATTCGAGCAGAGGGCGATGCTCGCTGTCCACAAGCAGTAGCTGCACATCCGCCTTGCGGATATCGCGCACCAACCCCTCGCCACGACGAGTGTTGTTGATCGCGCACAGGATGTATCCGCCCTGAGCGGCCGCAGCCATCGCAATCGCCATCGCAGGGGTATTGCCCAGCAGGGTGCCGACGTGAAGAGGTCGCTGCGGGTCGGCCCGCCGAATCAGTGCTGCCGCCTGACGGTCCGCCTCGGCCACATACTCGCGCCAGGTCCACGTCGCACCTCGATACACGAGTGCAACGTTGTCATCGGTAGCCCGGGCACGCACCAGCTGCTGAATGGTCTCAGCCATGAACTGCTTCGGTCAGCGACGTCGACCGGACGCCCAGGTGTCTTGTCAGAAAGCCTATTTGGTGGGACACGACGGAGTCGAAGCACTCCTGGCCCTGATAGACGCCGAAGTGATCACAGGGGTAGTGGCGCACCTCGGCCCGTGCCTTGAAGGCGGCCTTGGCGGCGGCGTACGGTGGCGCGGCCCGATCGAAGTCGGCGATCTGTACCAGCGTGGGGCAGTTGATCCGCGCGGCATGGCGGGTGGGACGGTACGCGGCAAGTTGAGTGCCCACCGTCGCGTCGATCTCGTTGCGCCAAGAGGGTCCCGCGATCGCCAGATGCGCCTCGTAGTACCCGTCCGATGTCAACGCCGCGAGCTCTCCCGCATGCCCGACGATCGGAATGGTCTGCTGGTGACGTCCCACCCGGCTGCGGATACCGGTGAGCGCCGAGCGAGCCAAGGTGCGGGCGCTGTGTTCGCTCATCGCCGAGCGCGCGGCCGCAATGCCGTCCACCAACGGCGTCACCGAGACGACGGCCGCGATATCGTTTCGCGAACCGGCGACTGCCAGTACGTGCCCACCGGCGAGGGACACACCCCACAAGACGACCCGCCTGGGATCAACACCGGGGAGGCGTGCGGCGGTGTTCACGGCAGCGTGATAGTCGCCGATCTGATGGCTGAACGAAACCTGTTGCCGGGGAAAACCGTCGGAGGATCCGAAGCCGCGATAGTCGAACGCGAAGGCGTGCATGCCCGCGTCGGCGAGCCGCGCCGCGAAGGCTTCCAGTCCCGAATCCTTGGTACCGCCCAGACCGTGTGCCATCACCACGACGGGGGCCGGCTCCGTTACCGTCTCCGAATGGTACAGCCATGCATCACAGTCGATTCCGTGGCTGTTGAATCGGATGTTCTGCCGGTTCATGCGGCACCCCTCGCCCGCGCGAGCCCGCGGGGGATCTCTCTGGTTCTCATATCGTGCTCGTAGAGGAAATAGTCCAACTGCTGCGTGTGGCGCGGGCGATCAAGCATGTGCCCGGTGTACTTGCGATGTTCCGCCTCGATCACCTCGTGCATCTCATCGATCGAGGGCAGCAGGTACTTGCCTGCCGCATAGGCGCCCACCAGTCGTGCCTGGCATTCGACGAACGGGAACAAGGATGGAACGGCCTGCGCCAGGCCGACGAAGATCAGGTCGTCCAGTCCGGGTTTGAACATCCGTTTGTACAGGTCGATGCGGTTGTCCGGCGCACTGAGAAATTCCGGATCGAAGAACGGGAAGGTGATGTTGTAACCCGTGGCGAAGATGATCACGTCGAAGTCCGCGGACGTGCCGTCTTCGAAGTGCACGGTGTCACCGTCCAGTCGATCGATGTTCGGCTTGGGAGCGATGTCTCCGGATCCAAGTCGCAGCGGGAGCTCGACGGATTGGGTGAAATGTGCCTCGCCGAATTTATGGTTTGGCATCGGTAGCCCCAACTGATCGGGGCGTCCCGACATGAGGGGCTGCATCATCTGAAAGAGCTTGCGTTGCCATGACATCGGTATGTGTGGGCTGGTGCGGAAGTACTTATCGGCGGGCTGGCCGGCCACGTACTTGGGGACGATCCAGGCGCCGGACCGGGTGGAGAGGGCGACGGTGTTTCCGGTAGCCCGGGACGATAGCTCTACCGCGATATCGGCGGCGCTGTTACCCAGGCCCACCACCAGGATCCGTTTGTCCATGAGATCCAGGGGAGTGCGGGGATCGATGTAGTGGTGAGAGTGCAACGTCGTGCCGGTGAAGGTGCCGGGAAAATCGGGATATCTGGGGTCCCAGTGATGTCCATTGGCGACGACGAGAAGGTCGAACAATCGGCGTTCACCCTTCTGTGTCAGCAGCTCCCAGCCACCGGTTGACAAGCGCTCGGCGTGGACGATGCCGTTCTGAAATTCAATATGGGGCTTGAGGTCAAAGGCCGTCGCGTAGTCCTCCAGGTACTGCTTGATCAGGGTGTGGTGAGGAAAATGTGGGTAGCTGTCGGGCATGGGGAAGTCGCGGAAGGAGAGCTGATGCCGCGAGGTATCGATGTGCAGGGAACGGTACGCACTGCTATGGCCGTTGGGGTTGCCGAATGCCCAGTTTCCGCCAATGCGATCTGACGTTTCGAAACAGGTGTAGGGAATTCCGTAGTCGGACAACATCTTCGCGGACGTCAGTCCGCTGATTCCGGCACCGATGATCGCGGTGTTGGGTCGGGTCATGGGACTCCTTGAGGTCCGGCCGCGGCATTGCGGTCGCTTGTAAACAGTTTCGAAAACTGTTCATCCGAAGTGTACACAGATCTTGAAATGTGTCTACAGCTTGTCTAGATTGAGGGCATGACTGCGGTGTTCGATGAAGGTTCGATACCCGACCCCGATGGCGATTCAGTGGCCGCCCGGCTACTCGACGCTGCCGAGAAGATGTTGGCTGATAAGGGAATTCGGGCAACAACGATGACGGACGTGGCGGAGGAAGCCGGCGTATCGCGTTCCTGGCTGTACCGCCACTTCCCGGACAAGCAGACTCTGGTGGGTGCCGCGATCATCCGATTGATCGAGACCAGCTGGGCCCAGTCCGCCGCGGAGCTTGCGGACATCGAGGGGTTCGAGGCTCAGTTGGTGGCCGGGGTGAAAATCGGCCGCCGCGCATACGACGATCCCGGCACCTTGCTCATGCGGATGCGAGTACGCGAGCCCGAGGAGTTCATGGCCTGCGCCGGCGCGGGCGTGCAGGGGCTGGTGCCCGATCTCGCCGGATTCTGGCGTCCGTATCTCGAGGCGGCCCGCGATGCCGGAGAAATTCACGCGCGCACAGACATTGAGGAAGCAAGCGAGTGGATCGCCCGTGTGATGATCAGCCTGGGCAGCGTACCCGGGAACCACATGGATCCGGATGATCCTGCCTCGCTGCGCCGCCACTTCCGGAGATATGTCCTACCGGCGCTTCGCATAGCGCCCGTGAAATAGCAGTAACACAAGGAGAGTCGACTATGGCTTCGCACAACGACGTGCAGTTCGACACGGTGATCAAAAATGGGCGATGGTTCGATGGAACCGGCGCGGCATCGGCTATCCGAGACATCGGGATCAAGGACGGCCATATTGTCGCGATCTCGCACGGCGACCTCGATGTCACGAACTGTCCGCACATCATTGACGCGACGGGAAAATGGGTGCTCCCGGGGTTGGTGGACGTCCACACGCATTACGACGTGGAAGTCCTCGCCGCACCCGCACTGTCGGAGTCGGTGCGGCACGGCGTGACAACGGTGCTACTGGGTTCTTGCTCGCTGTCCGTGGTGCATGTCAACGGTGTCGATGCCGGGGACATCTTCGGCAGGGTGGAGGCGATACCGCGCGATCACGTCATCGGGGCGATGGATCGGCACAAGACATGGACGAATGCGCGCGAGTACATCGCGGCGCTGGAGTCGCTTCCGCTGGGGCCGAACATTGCGACGTTCCTGGGGCATTCGGATATGCGCGCGGCGGCGATGGGTTTGGATCGCGCCACCCGCAAGAACGAACGGCCCACGCCCGATGAGCAGTCGCAGATGGACAGGTGGTTGACCGAGGCCCTCGATGCCGGTTTTGTCGGCATGTCCTCTCAGCAGCTACTCTTCGACAAGCTGGACGGCGATGTGTGCCGTTCTCGGACGCTGCCGTCTACCTATGCCAAGCCGCGTGAGCTGCGAAAGCTCAAATCCCGGCTTCGCCAAAAGAATCGGGCGCTGCAATCCGGTCCGGACATCGAGAATCCGTTGAACGTGTTGTCGCAGGCAGTCCAGTCTCTGGGCATCCTGCGCAAGCGGCTATCGACGTCGCTGCTCTCGGCGGCTGATATCAAGGCCAACCCGTATGCGATCAGGGCGATGGGGCCGCTCGCCCGCATCATCAACAAACTGGGTGGCAATTTCCGCTGGCAGCATCTGCCCGTGCCGTTTGAGGTCTATGCGGACGGTATCGACCTGGTGATCTTCGAAGAATTCGGTGCGGGGGCCGCGGCCCTGCACTTGCGCAACGAAGTGGAGCGCAATGATCTGCTGCGCGACGAGAAGTACCGTCGCCGATTCCGCAAGGAGTACGAGAGCAAGTTTGGTGTAAGAGTCTGGCACAGAGACTTTTTCGATGCCGAGATCGTTGCCTGCCCGGATGCCTCGGTCGTCGGCAAGTCTTTCGGCCAGGTCGGTCTGGACCGCGGGGGCCTGCACCCTGTCGACGCGTTCCTTGATCTGGTGCTAGAACACGGCGCCGCCATCCGCTGGCGCACCACTATTTCCAATCATCGCCCCGAGGTGCTCAGGCAGCTCGCGCAAGATCCCGGCATCCAGCTCGGCTTCTCCGATGCCGGTGCTCACCTGCGGAACATGGCCTTCTACAACTTCGGGCTGCGGCTGTTGAGGCATGTGCACGAGGCGCAACTAGCCGGACAGCCGTTCATGACCATCGAGCAGGCCGTGCACCGACTGACTGGTGAGCTTGCCGATTGGTACCAGATCGATGCCGGTCATCTCCGAATCGGCGACCGGGCAGACCTTTTGGTGGTTGACCCCGCGAGGCTCGATGGATCCTTGACGGAGTATGCCGAGCAGTCCGTTGCTGCTTACGGGGGATTGTCGCGGATGGTCAATCGCAATGATGAGACAGTCTGCTCGGTGCTGGTCGGCGGACACAGCGTCGTGGTCGACGGCAAGCCCACCGAAATTCTCGGAAAGGAGCGAACGGGAGTCTTTCTGCGTGCCGGGCAGAAAGCACGTTCGGCTTCGGCGGGGCACGTACCGGCCGTCAGTTAGTACATCTAGATCTGAATACAGCAGAAGATGTACTATCCATGTCATGGAGACCCTGGTCCATCGTGATGCCCTGACGAGATTTGGATCGGCACTGTCGGACCCGACGCGCTCGGCGATCCTGCTGAGCCTGCGATCGCGGCCCGGTTACCCTTCGGAGCTCGCCGAGGAGGTCGGGGTATCGCGTCAGATAACCTCGAATCACCTTGCATGTCTTCGCGGTTGCGGACTTGTCGTCGCAGTTCCCGAGGGTCGGCGCACCCGTTACGAGCTGGCCGATACGCGGATCGCCCACGCCCTGGATGACTTGGTGGACTTGGTGCTGACGGTCGATCCGTCCTGCTGCCCGGCTGATGAGGGTTGCTGCTGATGGTGCTCACGTCCCAGCGCCGAGACGTGCTCAATCGCAGGGTGCGTCTTTTCGTCGCCGCCACCATCACCTACAACGTCATCGAGGCCGTCGTCGCCCTTTCGGAAGGTACGCGGGTGTCCTCGACCGCGCTGATCGGCTTCGGCTTGGATTCGGTTATCGAGGTGTCTTCGGCCGCCGCGGTGGCGTGGCAATTCAGTGCCGAGGATCCGCAGACCAGGGAGAAGGCCGCGCTGCGGGCCATCGCGTTCTCATTCTTTGCGCTGGCCGCGTATGTGACGGTGGAGTCGATCCGGTCGCTGGCAGGGATCGGCGAGGCGCGGCATTCGACGATCGGTATCGCGCTGGCGGCGGCGAGCCTCGCGGTCATGCCGGTGCTGTCTTGGGCGCAACGCCGGGCGGGTCGTGAGCTGGGATCTGCGTCGGCAGTGGCAGATTCCAAGCAGACGCTGCTGTGCACATATCTGTCGGCGGTCTTGCTGGTAGGACTGCTCGTCAACTCCCTCTTCGGGTGGTCATGGGCGGACCCGGTCGCGGCGCTCGTGATCGCTGCCATCGCGGTGCGTGAGGGCATGAACGCCTGGAGGGGCGAATCCTGCTGCGCACCAATGACCACGTCGGTGCCGGGGAATGCCGCCGCCGACGGATGTGGGTGCTGCGAGCACTGTCGGGCTCCATGGTCTACTATCTGCGTATCAATGCAGATATGCAGCAGAGGAGCGTCGTGGTGAATGCTGACAGTTCGCCATTGGACGATGAGCAGGTTGGGCTGGTAGTCGAAGTATTTCGAATGCTTGCCGATGCCACCCGAGTTCGGGTGTTGTGGGCACTGACTGGCGGCGAGTTATCGGTCAATGAGCTGGCCGACCACGTCGGCAAGCCGGCGCCCTCGGTATCGCAGCATTTGGCGAAGTTACGTATGGCCCGGTTGGTCCGGACTCGTCGCGACGGCACCACCGTTTACTACAGCCTGGAAAACGAACACGTCGAGCAGTTGGTGACCGATGCCGTCCACAACGCCGAGCATGCGGGCCCGGGAATCCCGCCGCATCACCGCGCCGAGGCCGTGCTGCATACCGCCGGATCCGTGAAAAAGGTTGGTAAGAAATGAGTCACACCCGAAACCAGCCCGCTCATCACGATCACCATGATCATGGTCATCAGCATCCCGGAGGGTTGAGGGGCCTGCTCGCCGAGATCGTGTCGCCGCATAGTCACGATGCCGCCGACAGCATCGACGATGCCCTCAGCTCCAGTGCGGCCGGAACTCGGGCCGTGAAGATCAGCCTGGCCGCGCTGCTGGTGACGGCTGCGTTTCAAGTGGCGATCGTGGTGGTGTCCGGTTCTGTGGCGCTCGCCGCCGATACCATTCACAACTTCTCTGATGCGCTCACGGCGGTGCCGCTGTGGATAGCCTTCGCACTCGGAACACGGGTCGCGACAAGGCGATACACCTACGGATTTGGACGTGCCGAGGATCTGGCCGGCCTGTTCGTCGTATCGATGATCGCGCTGTCGGCCGTGGTGGCGGGCTATGAGGCTGTGATGCGTCTGATCCACCCGGTGCAGATCGGTCAACTGGGTTGGGTGGCGGTCGCCGGAGTGGTCGGGTTCATCGGAAATGAACTCGTCGCTCTCTACCGGATCAGGGTAGGCCGCCGGATCGGTTCTGCGGCGCTGGTCGCCGATGGCCTGCATGCGCGCACCGACGGGTTCACCTCACTGGCTGTGGTACTGGGTGCCGGAGGTGTCGCATTGGGATATCCCTTGGCGGACCCGATCATTGGATTGGTGATCACCGTGGCGATTCTCGTGGTGCTGCGCACCGCGGGTCGAGATGTATTCCGGCGGTTGATGGACGGGGTGGATCCCGCATTGGTGGATGCCGCGGAAACGGCGCTGGTGGCTCAGCCGGGGGTGCGCACAGTGCGCAGCGTGCGGCTGCGATGGATCGGGCATCGCCTCCACGCGGATGCCGAACTCGATGTCGACCCGGACATCAGCCTGGCTGAAGCGCACCGGATCGCTCATGTTGCCGAACACGAACTGACTCATGCGGTGTCAAAGCTGGACAGCGCTCTTATTCACGCGTACCCGGGACACTGAGGCGGCGGACGGCGTAGATGAAAATGCCGACTGCCAGCACGGCTGCGCCGGCGACGACCGAAGGCCGTGGCAGTGCGAGGGCAATCACCAGGCAGCCTGCCAGACCAAGCGCCGGAACTATTCGCGGCGGTCGCCCCTCGGCGGGGGCGAGTGTCCACGCCGAGGCATTGGCCACCGCGTAGTACACCAGCACCGCGAAGGACGAGAACCCGATCGCGCCGCGCAGGTCGGCGGTGGCTGCCAGGATCGAGACCACAAGACCGACAAGAAGTTCAGCGCGGTACGGTACTCCGTACTTGGGGTGCACCGCCGCCAGGACGTGAGGTAGATGGCGATCACGCGCCATCGCGAAGGTGGTGCGTGAGACTCCGAGTATGAGTGCCAGCAACGAGCCCGTCGCCGCCACGATGGCGCCGATCCGCACCACCGGTTCCATCCACCGCACACCCGCCGCAGTGACGGTGTCGAGCAGGGGAGCTGCGGATGCCGCCATCCGCTCCGGACCCAGCGTCGTCAAGGTCGCCACGGCGACAACGGCATACACCACCAGAGTGATCGTCAACGCGATGGGGATCGCCCGGGGGATGGTGCGTGCCGGATCGCGTACCTCCTCACCCAGAGTCGCGATGCGGGCATATCCGGCGAACGCGAAGAACAACAGGCCCGCGGCCTGCAGCACTCCGGTGATCGACACATCGGTGATGTCGAGGGTTGCGACATCGATGCCATCGGATCCGAACGCCGTGACCACAATCGCCGCCAACACCGACAGCACGATCGCCACGATTGCGCGTGTCACCCATGCCGACTTTTGAACTCCCGCATAGTTGATCGCGGTCAGGGCCACCACGGCCGCCACGGCGACGGCGTGTGCGTGGGCAGGCCACGCGTAGAAGCCCACGGTCAGGGCCATGGCGGCGCATGACGCGGTTTTCCCGACCACGAAGCCCCAACCGGCCAGATATCCCCAGAAGTCGCCGAGACGCTTGCGGCCGTACACGTAGGTGCCGCCTGAGGCGGGATACACCGCAGCCAGCCGGGCCGAGGATGTCGCATTGCAGTAGGCGATCACCGCGGCCAGTCCCAGGCCCAGCAGCAGCGCTGAACCGGCCGATTGGGCGGCGGGCCCCAAGGCGGCGAAGATTCCGGCGCCGAGCATGGAGCCCAACCCGATCATGACGGCATCGAACGTGCCCAGCTCTCGGCGCAAGGGGCCGGACGCAGCGCGGCTCATGCGCTCCGCGGCATGTACATGATGACGGCCACTCCTACCAGGCAGACGAGCGCGCCGCCGATGTCCCAACGATCGGGTCGGAAGCCGTCCATCACCATGCCCCACAAGAGTGACCCGGCAACGAACACCCCGCCGTAAGCCGCCAAGATGCGCCCGAAGTGGGCATCCGGTTGCAGGGTCGCCACGAATCCGTAGGCGCCCAGTGCGATCACTCCGAATCCCACCCATGTCCAGCCGCGATGCTCGCGCACCCCCTGCCATACCAGCCAGGCACCGCCGATCTCGAGGACCGCGGCTGCGGCGAACAAGAGGATCGACTTTGCGACGAGCATGGGGTGAGCCTAATCGCCCAGATCGGACCCGCTGCGGGTGCGCGGATCGTAGGATCTCGACTCGTTGTACTTCGGGGGAAGGAAAGCTATCGGGATGTCATCAGCGTCGGTGGTTATCGGTCTGTGGGTAGCGCTTTCGGAGAGAAACTGGGACGCGGTCACCACGTTTCTTGACGATGATTGCATTTACTTGGACATGCCGGTCGGACCCACCGCTGCGGCATGCGGGCCAGAGAACATCGTCAAGCGTCTGAAGATCGGCCTGGAGCCGCTGAAGGACTATGTGCACCATGACGGGCTAATCGTCG
Organism: Mycobacteroides chelonae; assembly: GCF_016767715.1. Lineage (NCBI taxonomy): Bacteria > Bacillati > Actinomycetota > Actinomycetes > Mycobacteriales > Mycobacteriaceae > Mycobacteroides > Mycobacteroides chelonae. The sequence continues at coordinate 2,323,947 of NZ_CP050145.1, forward strand.
CCAATGGTGCAGACGTGATGTATGAGCACTCCGAGACATGGATCTGGACCACCGGGGAAACCGCGCTGCTGCGGTTCGCGTCTGTGCTCAAGGTGATTGACGGGAAGATCACGCTCTGGAAGGACTACTGGGACATGGGGGCACTGACGAACGTGGCGCCGCCATCATGGTTGGAAGACCTCGCGAGTGCGGACATGAGCTGGATTTATGACGCAACAGGAAAGGTCTGAGGCTCAGTTCAATTTCTCGCCGTAGACGCGCTCGACCTTCAACGCCATCAGGACGCGTCGGTCGGACACCATGACAGAGCGGTACTCCTCCCAATCAGGATGTTCGCCGGCCGCTCCGCGGTAGTAGTCGACGAGCGCTTCGACTTCGGGCCCGTGAGGGTCGGTACCGGGCCCGGTCAGGGTCACCCCACCCTCAGCCGTTGCCCAGGCCCGTCCGTCCGAGCTGGTGACCTCCAGCGCGGCGCGAGGATCACGGCGAAGGTTCACGGTCTTGGCACGGCCATCCGTCATCGAGACGTAGATGACGCCCTTGTCGCGGTCATAGAACGGGGTGACGGGGGAGAGCTGCGGCAGTCCAGTGGATCTGATGGTCGCCAGGACGCCGATGCGGCTGTCGGCTATGAGTGCGTGCGGATCGAACTGCGGGGCGGCATTCATATCTGCACGAACCAGGCGCATGGGGCCGGTATTCCGCGCAGTCGACCCGAAAGACGAGACCGGGAAGATACTGTGAAAGGAAAGGCTTGCGCGCCAGGTTGTTTGAGCGCCAATCGGAGTTTCTAGACGACGGTGACGGTCCCGGTGCAGTGGGCGATGTTTTCGTCATTCCAGAAGAAGCCGGAACGGCCACCGTAATCGGTGGTGATCTCTACCTGGCCGGGGCCGGTGACGACGTTGTAGATCGATGCTCCTGCGGTGCCCGACCCGTCGCCGTGCGCTTCGCCGACAGCGCCAGTGGTCAGGTTGCGCCACTGGAAGTACGCCTGCTTGGGTCCGGCCAGGCCGTCCGTGGCGTTCATGTTGAGCGTGCCGGGGATCAGGTCGCGACGTGCATCGGCTTGGCTCGCCTGCCAGGCGCTGACACGGACGTCGCCGTCGAAACAGAGGGCAACCTCGCCGGAGGGCGCCGCCATTGCCGTCGGGCAGGAGACGAGTCCCGCGCCGAGAACGGCGAGGGTGAGAGCGGCCGTGCGGCCCACAGGTATCGAACGCATGCAGGGAGTATCGCCCATGTGTCATCGATCTGGCCGAAGTTTCCCGACGCGGCGGTTCAGTCGGCTCCCAGGGCTGCGGAAATGAGGCGCCACAGTCGGTCGGTGATCTGCCCGGGTGCGGGGAGTGGGGTCAGGCGGAGCTGTTGCGCGATCCCGTACCGAATTCCGCCGATGATGAAGGCTCCTGCGCTGTCGGGTTCGATGTCTGCGGGCAATTGACCCAGTTTCTGACCGCGACGGATGTTCTTGGCGGCGTTGTGGCTAATGCGTTGCAGGTAGGTCGCTTCCAGCTCGGCCAGCTGGGGATCCAGTGCGGCGCGGTTCAGCAGGATCGGCGCCAGTGGATCGGCGACGTGATAGTCGACGAAGCGACGGGTGCGCTCCAGTTCATGAACATGCCAGTCGGTGTCCATAGCCAGATGCGCGTCGGCAATCGCGTGGACGAGGCCCTCGTAGAACTCGTCGTAAATGACGGCGAGCAGGCCGCTTTTTGATCCGAAGTGATGGTAGAGAGCGCCGGTGGTGAGCCCGGCTCGTCGGGTCAATCCGCTCAGATCCATCACTCCGTTGCCGCGGACAAGTTCGTCACGGGCGGCGTCGATGAGCTGTTGACGTCCGATTGAGGGGCGTGCCACTATGTCATCGTACAAAACATAATTATCTTATGTTTAGGAGTGGCGATGAGCGTGCACGTGTCGTCGTTGGTGGATTTGAACGGCGACCTGGCCGGGACTCATCGGCGGACCGCCAGTAGCGGCCAGGGCATCGATCCTGCTGTCGCGGAGGCGGACTTGGCGGCGATGCGCCGCGACGGCTACGTGATCTTGCCGGATCTGCTGACCGCTGACGAGTTGGACCAGATTCGGGATGCCGTTGCGCCCCTGCTGAATCTGCATGGCCGGAACGGTTTTGAAGGACATACCACTCAGCGGGTGTACAGCGTCCTGAACAAGACACGTGCGTGTGACCGGATTGCGGATCACCCGCGCGTCTTGGCCCTGCTGGATCGGCTTTTCCTGCCGAACTATCTGCTCTCGATGTTGCAGGTCATCAACATCTTGCCCGGCGAGCAGGCTCAGATGCTGCACACCGATGACGGCTTCTATCCCATTCCGCGTCCCCGCGCCGGTTTGGGCGCCGCGACGATCTGGGCGATCGATGATTTCACCGCCGACAACGGCGCCACCGATATTGTTGCGGGCAGCCATCTTTGGGGTGATCGCCGACCACAAGAAGCCGAGCGTGAACCCGTGGTGATGAAGGCGGGTTCCTGCGTGTTCTTTCCCGGCACGCTCTGGCATGGCGGTGGTGCGAACCGAACCGGTGCCGCACGGCTGGCCCTGACCGCTCAATACTGCGAGCCGTGGCTGCGCCCGCAGGAGGCGTTCACCTTGTCGATGACACGCGACACCGTTCGCGCCGTATCGGAGGACATTCGCCGGATGCTGGGATACAGCATTCATCCGCCGTTTATCGGTCAGGTCGACGGTATGCATCCCAAGCGGCTGCTGGAGCCGGGCGCCCCCTTGCTCTAGTGCTGATAGACGTCGTTGAGTGTCACGGTGCGCAGCTGCCGTTCCCCGATGACGTCGAGCAACTGGTGGTAAACGGTGGTCACCGGGGGGTGGTTGAGGTGACCGATGACGATGGCCTGCGGGTTGAAGTACTTGCGGGCCATGTCCACGATGTACTGCGGCGTGACGACGCCAGAGTCCGACAAGGAGCCGTACCACAACACCGGCGGCCCGTAGCCGAGCCCCTGAGTGACCGAATCGGTTGCGGTGTTGTGCTTTCCGTATGGAGGCCGGAAGAACGGCGCCGGGTTGACCCCGTAGGTGTTGGTCAGGAACTTGGTGTTGCGCGTCAACTGGTCATCGATCTGCGCGGCGGTCAGTGTCGTGAGGTCCGGGTGAGACCAGGTGTGATTGCCCAGCTGAATCTGCCCGCTGTCGACGAGTGGACGCAGCAGCTGGGCATTCTGCGTCCATCCCGCGTTCACCCCATTGACGAAGTAGGTCAAGCGGATTCCGGTGTCACACGCCAGTTGGGTATAGGCGGCGATCACATTCGCATCGGTGCCGTCGTCAAGGGTCAAGGCGAGCAATCGCTGACCGTCGGTGCGCGATGGCAGTGCGGTCAAGGCACCGCCCCCGGGCAACGGCACCCGCGTCAGTCCTCCGCTGCCGGCTCCCGCTGAGGTGCCGGGGTCGGCAGCCGCGGAGACGGACTCGAGAACAGCGGCACCCACTGCGGCAGCTCCGGCCAACAGTGTGAGAAACCGGCGACGGTCGAACACGACGACAGGGTAGCGCCGGAACCTGTATATCGTGCGGCGTGGCAGATGGTGTCGGGCTACCGTTTCTTCCGTGATCAACTTTGCTCTGCGCTCGTGCGGTCTGCGAGGACACGCGACATTCGCTCCGGACGAGCAGCCGCTGCGGGACCGGCTGCGGGTCGAGACACCGGTCGGGGAGGCGTGGCGGTGTCTGCGCTGCGAGACCTTTGTGGTGGGCGCGCCGCGCTACCGCGGACCGGCCGATACCGCACCGGAGATTCCGCGCGGACGGCTGCTGCGCGACCGGACCTTGATGCGGATACTCGCGGTCGAGCGTGTGTTCCGCGGGCTGGTGTTCGTCTTGCTGGCGGTGGGTGTGGTGAAGGTCCGCGGATCGCGCGAACATCTCCAACAGGTTTTCGAGCGAGAGCTTCCGCTGATCCGGCCGCTGGCCAACCAGATCGGCTGGAACCCGGACAATTCCAAGATCATTCGTCATATCGGCGAGGCATTCGCGCTGTCGTCGTCGACGTTGATGTGGGTGGCGGTGGGTTTGGGGGCCTACGCCGCGATCGAGTTCATCGAGGCATTCGGTCTGTGGCTGATGAAGCGTTGGGGCGAGTATTTCGCCGTCATCGCGACAAGCATCTTCTTGCCGCTGGAGATCTACGAGCTGATTGAAAAGCAAACCGTTCTTCGGGTTTTGGCGCTATTGGTCAACATCGTGGCCGTGGTGTGGCTGCTGTGGAGCAAGCGGCTATTCGGGCTCAACGGTGGCGGCAAGGCGTACGAGGAAGAGCATCGCGCCGAGAGTCTGCTCAGTGTCGAGCGGGCCACGCTGGCGGAGAACCTGCACGAGCGTTGAGCCGCGCCCCTAGTGCACGTCTGGGGTGTGCACGCGTTCCGGACGCAAACCCCTGCCGACCGCGATCGGAGGTATGAACTTGAGCGGGCCCCGTCCGACGAAGAACGGCAGTTTGATCGGTGACAGGTCGCCGGTGAGAACCGGTTCGATCACGTTGTCCTGGACGAACACCTGGAACGCTTGCACCACTTTGGTCGGGAGCTCACGTCGCCGCTGCACCGTGGCGAGGTCCCCATCGGTGACGCGCCCCCGGCGTAGCGGCCCCACAAGGATGTTCGCGGCAGCCACGGCGTCGGCGACCGCCAGGTTGATGCCGACACCGCCGGCAGGCGACATGGCATGCGCGGCATCGCCTATGCACAGCAGACCCGGACGCCACCAGGTCTTGAGTCGATCAACCCGGACATCCAGATGGCTGGTGTCCTCCCAGGAGTGAAGATCGTTCACGTGCTCACGCAGCTGCGGGCGTGCGGTGATCAAGCGCTCCTTGAATGCGTCGATAGAGCCGTTCTGCGGTCCCGCCCCCTTGGGCATGAGATGGGCGACCTGCCAGTAGTCACCGCGATGGATCATGGCCAACAACAGGCCTCGACGTAGTACCGCGAAGGTCTCATCGGGATCGCCCGGTCGCCGGTTCAGCCGGAACCACAGCACATCCATCGGCGAACTCTCGTTGGCGATGTCAAGTCCCGACGCGGCGCGTACCGCTGAGGTGCGTCCGTCCGCGGCAATGACCAGTTCTGCGTGCACCTCCAGGTCCGGTGTACGTACCCCGGCCACGCGGCCATCATCGATGATCAAGCCGGTGACTTCCGCGTTACGGATAAGGGTGAATTCCGGGTACTGCTCGGCTTTTTCGGCCAGGAAGTCCAGGAAGTCCCACTGGGGCATGAATGCGATGTAGGGCTGTTTGTATCCCAACCACTTAAGCGCGCGGAAGTCACCGAAGGTGCGCAGTCTGCCGTCGCCATCGAAGGCGATGTGATCGACCTTCTGGTGTGGCAGCCGCAGAAAATCATCGATGAACCCGAGATCATCGATGATGCGCATGGTGGTGGGGTGCACGGTATCCCCGCGGAAATCACGCAGAAAGTCGGCGTGCTTTTCCAGGACGACGACGTTGATCCCCGCCCTCGCCAGCAGGAGTGCATGCACCAGCCCGGCGGGGCCGCCGCCGGCAACACACACCTGCGTCTGCAGAACTTGCGTCATACCCGGGACGCTACGCCCGAACCGATTGCGGCGGGGGTCACTCGCGCAATGCGGTATCTGATATGCGCATGCTTATGATTTTGCAAAGTATACGATCTTGTGACGTCGTCTATCCTGATGTTCGTGGCGCAACAGAATCCAGATGCCCGGCCTGACCTTGCGGCGCTGATGGTTCCGCTCGGGCGATCATTGATACGGGCGGAGCTGCCGCTGCTGGAAGCCCACGGTCTGTCGATGTGGGCGTACGCCGTGCTGACCGCGCTCAAGGACAACGAAGCGAGTAGTCAGGCCAGTCTGGCCAGTTCCATAGGGGCGGACCGCACCCGGATCATCGCCGTGCTTGACGATCTGCAGGATCGGAAGCTGATCAACCGGCAGCCCGATCCCACTGATCGGCGCAGTAATCTGCTGTCATTGACGGCAGGTGGCCGTAAAACCGTTACCGCAGTGCAGAAAGCGATTCGGGAGAACGAGAGGCGAATCCTGGCCGGTGTCTCCCCGGCAGATCGCGTTGTGTTTTTTCGAGTGCTCTCGCACCTGGCGGGGCTTGATGATTCGGAGATCGGCCCCAGTCGCTAGGCGGCCGAGGACACGGCCTTTGACTTCGCGGTACCGAAGCGCATGTTCTCGTCCATTCGATCACGATGGAACGCAAGAAGATCCAACACATAGTTGTGCCGGATGGCCCAGGGGCCCTTCACTCCGGAACGTGGCATGTGGTCACCGCCGCGGCTTACATAGCCCGATGACAGGTTGAAGAACGGTCGGGCTTCGAGCTCCTCGCCGTGCCGGTCCGGATAGGCGTGGGTGTAACCGCGGCGGTCCATGTAGTCGAGAAGTCGTACCACCGCCCGCGCACTCAAATCGGCGCGCAGCGTCCATGACGCATTGGTGTAACCGACGCTCCATGCGGCATTCGGTACCCCTTCGATCAGGTATCCCTTGTAGATGAAGCGATTTGGAGAATCGATGGGGGAGCCGTCCACGCTCAATGCGATGCCCCCGAAAATCTGAAGGTTGAGGCCGGTTGCCGTGATGATGACGTCGGCACGCAATTCCTCACCTGATCCCAGCCGGATGCCCGACGGCGTGAAGGACTCGATGGTGTCAGTGACCATGCGAACACCACCAGCGCTGATGGCCTCGAAGAGATCTCCATCGGTGTCGGCGCATACGCGCTGATCCCACGGGTTGTACCGCGGCTTGAAGTGAACGTCGACCGGATAGTCGGCGGGTAGCCGCTTGGAGATCCGGCGCCTGATGAACCATTTGGCGAATCCCGGAGCCCTACGGCAGACGTGGTACATGATCCAGCTGAACCCGCCCAGCCAGATCCGGGCGAAATGCTGAACAAGATTGGGCGGAAGTACTTTCCGAACCAGGCCGACGACGCGATCTGCCCGGTCGATGGGGTAGACGTAGCTCGGGGAGCGTTGCAACATACTCACCTTTGCTCCGGCACGTGCCAATGACGGCACCAGCGTGACCGCCGTGGCGCCGCTGCCGATAACCGTTACCTCCTTGCCCGAGCAATCCAGGTCTTCAGGCCAGTGCTGGGGGTGGATCAGCTTTCCTGCGAAATCGGCGATACCCGGGAACTGGGGGGTGTAGCCGTCGTCGTAGTTGTAGTAACCGGTGCACAGGTAGAGGAATCGGGACCGGTAGGTCGTCGGTCCTTCCGGCGTGTCCACCCGCACCGCCCAGGTGTCGGTATCGGTACGGAAGTCGGCCCCAGTAACCTTGGCGGAGAACGTGATCTGGCCGTCGATGCCGTAATCGCGGGCGGCGTTCTCCAGGTAGTCACGGATATCGGCGCCGTCGGCGATGGTATTGCGTTCGTGCCAGGGGTGGTACCCGAAGCTCAGTGTGTAGATATCGCTGTCGGATCGGATTCCGGGGTACCGGAACAGGTCCCAGGTCCCGCCGATGCGTTCCCGGCGCTCGACGATATGAAAGCTGCGGCCCGCTGCGCTCAATCGGACAGCGGCATTGATGCCGGATATTCCGGCTCCCACGATGAGAACGTCAAGCAGGTCGTGCTCCGAGATCTCGGCCATGATGCTCCTGATCGCCTTTGACTAGACAACACCCATCCTCACGCTACCCCGTGGCAGGTGCGCGATACCCCGAGAGTGCTTGCAAGACCGGAGCGGCGGCCCGGGCGGCCATGACCGCGTATGCCTCTTCGGTCTGCAGGGCGATATCGCGCGGGTCGCGAGAGCCTCGTTCTATGCGGTCGCGTACGAACGCCAGCTCGACGACCTGTGCCGCGAAGTTCTTCACCGCGGCGCCACTGGGGGCACCGCCGATTCGTCTGGCTTCGGCGATGGCGTGCTTGCGATCCTTGATCGAACCCAGCCAGGTGGCCTCGTTGGGGGTGACCAGCCCGGCGGCCACCATCCCCGGCAGTTTCTCGGCGACGACATGCTGTTCCTTGCGCCTGCTGCGCACTCCCACCACGATCATCAGCACAAAAATGGGGACCATCCACAGCACGTACACCGCGAGGTAGCCCTGGAATCCGAGAAATGACGAGCCATTCCACAGGCCGTGCATGAGGACCGCCGCGAGGTACCCCGCACCTATGCACAGGAATTTGGCGAGGGCACTGCGTTGCCGCAGCGAGTAGTAGATGCCGATACCCGTCATGGTGGTGAACAAGGAGTGGGCGAAGGGGCCCAGTCCCAGCCGCAGGATCGCGGTAATTACCGACTCGCCAACAGTGTTGCCACTACCGATGTAGGCGATGTCTTCGAGCCATGCGAATCCGGCGGCGGTGATGCCCGCGTAGACGAGGCAATCGGTGAGCGAGTTGAGTTCGTGGCGGCGCCGGCCGGTCAACATCAGAAGCAGAAAGGCGCCCTTGGCAGCTTCTTCGATGAAGGGCGCACGGATCGCTATCGCCGCGAAGGTCGTGCCGCCCTCGGGATCGAAAACGGACCCAAAGGCCAGTTCGAGGATGATCGAGACGACGACGGATAGGGACGCGCCCCAGGTGAAGGCCAGTACAAGGAGCCTCGAGGGTTCCGGTTCCCATCGGTCCAGCCAGAGGTAGCAGAGGACGACGACCCCGATCGCGATGCTCGACAGGACCAATCCGATCATCGCGCCGACCGGGTTGGAGAGAAGCAGGCCGGCCAGAATCAATCCCGTCACCAGCGCCAGGGCGATGATGACCCCGATCGGCGCGCCGACTTTTTTGATCCGCTGGGGAAATCCCGGGATGGGTGGCATAGGTGCGGGAGCGGGCGCGTAGGACACCACCGAAGAGTAGCTGCGCGCTTACTCGCGGGTGCGGTATCCGCCCGGGGGCTCCGGTCGCCAAGGAGACCGGGTTTGTCCTGGTGGAGGGCAGTCGAGTAAGGTGAAGTCCATCTCTGCCGCACGTGCGGAGGTCGAAGCACGCCCGCAGCTGAAGCTAGCTGTGGCAGAACTGTCCCTACTACACAACCTGTCCGGAGCAACCCAACACATGCCAAGTCCCACCGTGACCTCGCCGCAAGTAGCCGTCAACGACATCGGCTCGGCCGAGGATTTTCTCGCCGCTATCGACAAGACGATCAAGTACTTCAACGATGGCGACATCGTCGAGGGGACCATCGTCAAGGTTGACCGCGACGAAGTTCTTCTTGACATCGGTTACAAGACCGAAGGTGTCATCCCGTCCCGCGAACTGTCGATTAAGCACGATGTCGACCCCAACGAGGTCGTTTCCGTGGGCGACGAGGTCGAGGCCCTGGTCCTCACCAAGGAGGACAAGGAAGGCCGTCTGATCCTGTCCAAGAAGCGCGCTCAGTACGAGCGGGCCTGGGGCACGATCGAAGAGCTTAAGGAGAAGGACGAGGCCGTCAAGGGCACCGTCATCGAGGTCGTCAAGGGCGGCCTGATCCTCGACATCGGCCTGCGCGGCTTCCTGCCCGCGTCGCTGGTCGAGATGCGTCGTGTCCGCGATCTGCAGCCGTACATCGGCAAGGAGATCGAGGCCAAGATCATCGAGCTCGACCGCAACCGCAACAACGTGGTGCTGAGCCGTCGTGCCTGGCTGGAGCAGACCCAGTCCGAGGTGCGCAGCGAGTTCCTCAACCAGCTCACCAAGGGTGCCATCCGCAAGGGTGTCGTGTCCTCGATCGTCAACTTCGGCGCGTTCGTCGATCTCGGAGGGGTTGACGGCCTGGTTCACGTGTCCGAGCTGTCCTGGAAGCACATCGACCACCCGTCCGAGGTGGTTCAGGTGGGCGACGAGGTCACCGTCGAGGTGCTCGACGTCGATATGGACCGCGAGCGGGTTTCGTTGTCACTCAAGGCAACCCAGGAAGACCCGTGGCGTCACTTCGCTCGTACCCACGCCATCGGCCAGATCGTGCCCGGCAAGGTCACCAAGCTGGTGCCGTTCGGTGCGTTCGTCCGCGTGGAAGAGGGCATCGAGGGGCTAGTGCACATCTCCGAGCTGTCCGAGCGCCACGTCGAGGTGCCGGATCAGGTTGTGGGTGTCGGTGACGACGCGATGGTCAAGGTCATCGACATCGACCTGGAGCGTCGCCGCATCTCGCTGAGCCTCAAGCAGGCCAACGAGGACTACACCGAGGAGTTCGACCCCTCGAAGTACGGCATGGCGGACAGCTACGACGAGGCCGGCAACTACATCTTCCCGGAGGGTTTCGACTCCGAGACGAACGAGTGGCTCGAAGGCTTCGACAAGCAGCGTGAAGAGTGGGAGGCCCGGTACGCCGAGGCCGAGCGTCGTCACAAGATGCACACCATTCAGATGGAGAAGTCCGCCGCTGCCGCCGAGGCGGAGGCTGCGGCCGCGTCCTCGAACGGCTCCTCGCGGTCCGATGATTCGGCTTCGCAGGGTGGCTCGCTCGCCAACGACGAGCAGCTCGCCGCACTGCGCGAGAAGCTGGCTGGTAACGCCTAAGCACGTGTTCTGAAGGAGGGCCCCGGTCATCACGACCGGGGCCCTCCTTTTGTTGACGGTGAGCTCAGGGCGGCGATATCTGGGCAATCCGAGAGGGCAACGCCCCCAACGCATAGTGAACGCGCCGGGAGTGACAGACTGCGGGCATGTTGAGGATCGGCCTGACCGGAGGAATTGGCGCGGGGAAGTCCACGGTGTCCCGGACGCTCGCGGAATGCGGTGCGTTCATCGTGGACAGCGATGTCATCGCGCGCGAAGTGGTCGAACCGGGAACTCCGGGTCTGACAGCGCTCGTGGAGGCCTTCGGTGAATCGATCCTGCGGCCCGATGGGGCGTTGGATCGACCCGCATTGGCCGCAATCGCGTTCCAGGACGACACGCACCGTGCCACGCTCAACGGGATCGTGCACCCGTTGGTCGGATCCCGCCGAGCCGAACTGATGGCCGCCGCCGGTGAGGATGCCATTGTGGTGGAAGACATTCCGTTGCTCACCGAGAACTCATTGGCACCCTTCTATCACCTGGTGCTGGTGGTGCATGCCGAGATCGAGACGCGCGTGACGCGGCTCATCACACATCGCGGCATGGATGAACAGGACGCCCGTTCCCGGGTGGCCGCGCAGGCCAGCGACGAGCAACGGCGCGCCATCGCCGATGTGTGGCTTGATAATTCAGGCGATACCGATGCGCTTGCTCAAACAGTCCGTGATCTGTGGGCCGTCCGGTTGCTGCCCTATGAGATCAATCTGCGGACTCGTCAGCACGTGCGCGCCGACCCGGTGCTGGCTCCCGCCGATCCCACCTGGCCCGCGCAGGCGCAACGCATCATCAATCGTCTCGCCGTGGCGTGCGGGTCCAAGGCTCTGCGGATCGACCACATCGGTTCCACCGCGGTACCGGGACTCGAGGCCAAGGACGTCATCGACATCCAGGTGACGGTTGAATCTCTGGAAGTAGCAGACGCTTTGGCGGGATCTCTGGCCGATATCGGGCTGCCGAGGCTGGACCGGATCACGGGCGATAACCCGCACGCGGGCGATGGCGCGCGCTGGGGTAAGCGTTTCCACGCGTCCGCGGATCCGGGCCGACTCGCGCATGTGCACCTGCGGGTCGACGGCTGGCCGGGTCAGCGTTACGCATTGATCTTCCGGGACTGGTTGCGCGCGGACCCGCAGGTACGCGGGGAGTATCTGGAAGTCAAGCGTCTTGCCGAGCGGACGGCGCAGGAGAGCCCGCAGGACACGGCCGCCTACGTGGAGGCCAAGGAACCCTGGTTCGCGCAGGCGTATCCCCGGGCACTGGCATGGGCCGACGAGACCGGCTGGACGCCAGCGACAAGCTGAGTCAGCGCGCTTGCGCGACTATGCCGACGCAGGTCGCCGTCAACAGCCTCGTCAGCGCCGGCTCGAAGTCAAGATTCCAGTCCGGCGGAACGCCTGGCTCGTTCTTGTAGTCGTGGTCGAGGCCCTCCGGTGGATGGGCGACCTGCCACAGCATCGCGGCCAGTGAGAAGGCCGCCACCAGGATGTCCAATGAACTCTTGCGACCGACCTGGGGGAGCGCTCGCTCGATTGATTCGGCGATCGCCATCACCGCCACATTGCTGATCTGCTTGACTTCCGCGACGCGCTCCACATCGACCTCGTGTTCGAGATGCAGGTGCTGGTTCGCGAGTAGGTCGCAGAACAGGGGATCCGCCGCGAGCCCGTGCACGAGGGCCTCGGCCACGCGGGCAGGGGAGCCGGTGCCGGGCTCGGCCAGCGCCGAACACACCGTGTCCGACCAGCGAGTCCAGCCTTCGGCAGCCAGGTGCAGCAGCACTTCCTTGTGGGAGCTGAAATAGCGCCGAACCGCGGAATAGTGCACTCCGGCGCGGTTGGCGACGGCGGTCAGCGTTACCGAGGTGACACCGGATTCCACGGCCAGGGATCGTGCGGCTTCCACGATCGCTGCGGCCCGCTGACGCTTCTTTTCGTCCGTGCGGGCGCGTTGGAATGTCAGTTGCGCCACGTGCCGAGGATAACGCACGGCGTGTGATTTGCGACGTAGCGGACCACCCGGTAGCGTGCGTTACGCACGTGATATGCGTTAAAGATCCTGATGAACGCGCTGGAAGGGAGCCAACTGTTCCGCACTTAGGCATGGTTTACTTCGAGAAACGTCCGGGCGGATGCGCCCGGGTACCGCAGGCTCGAAGCGACCATCACGTGGCGATAGCTGCGCCGCCTTCCGATGGGGCGGTCGGGTGCGGATATCCGATCAGTAGTTGAGCCAGGTTCGGGCGAGTGGCGTCGGCTTGCATAACGCCAACGGGTGAAGGGGTTTTACGATTCTCAGCGCATTGAAGCGGGCGTGGATCCCGCTGGTGATGGTGTTGGTCCTGGCCATCGCGGGTTTTGCGGTGTGGCGCATTCGCGGCATTTTCGGTTCTTATCAGTTGCCCACTTACGCGGGCAGCATGACCGACGACAAAAACAACTCCAAGCCCAAGCACGTGGTCTACGAGATCTTCGGCCCGCCCGGAACCGTCGCCGACATCAACTACATCGACAAAGAGGGCGAGCCGCATCAGATCAATGGCGCGGTCTTGCCGTGGTCGATCGAGATCATCACGACGGCACCGTCGATGACGGGAAACATCCTGGCGCAGACGCGTAATGCCGACGGGTTGGGCTGCCGTATCACGGCCAATGACGAGAAAAAAGATGAAAGGTATACCAACGAGGTGAGCGCCTACGTCTACTGCTTTGTGAAGTCTGCATGAGCGGGGCACACGGCGGCGGGGAGCCTACCTTCCTGGCCAAATGGATTCGGCGCCTGTCGATTCCCATCCTTATCTTCTGGGTGCTGTTGGTCGTCGTCTTCGGGACGCAGAAATCGCTCGACACGGTCGGTAAAGAACAGACCGTCTCACTGAGCCCACAAAGTGCGCCGTCCATGCAGGCGATGAAGCACATGGGCCAGATGTTCAAGGAGTCTGACTCCGACAGCGTGGCGATGATTGTGCTCGAGGGGCAAGAACGCCTGGGCCCCGGAGCGCACAAGTTCTACGACGAAATGGTGGCGCAGCTGCGCGCTGACGCCAAACACGTCCAGCACGTGCAGGACTTCTGGGGTGATCCACTCACCGAGGCGGGAGCCCAGAGCACCGACGGCAAGGCCACCTACGTACAGGTGAACCTCGCCGGAAACATGGGCGAGACGCTGTCCAACGAGTCCACCGAAGCGGTCCGCGAAATCGTCAAAAAGGTCGAGGCGAACTGGACCAAGGACGGCGCCAAGCTGCCCGACGGGCTCACGGTGTACGTCACCGGCCCCGGCGCGCTGCAGACCGATATGAACCACGCGGGTGATGGCAGCCTCAAGCTCATCACCGCGCTCACGTTCCTGGTCATCGTGGTGATGCTGCTGTTCTTCTATCGATCGATCTTCACCGTGATCATGGTGTTCCTGTTCGTGGGCGTTCAGTTGAGCGTGGCCCGAGGTGTGATCGCGTTCCTGGGTGACCATCAGATCATCGGGTTGTCGACATTCGCGGTGAACCTGCTGGTGATGCTCTCCATCGCGGCCGGTACCGACTACGCCATCTTCTTGATCGGCCGTTACCAGGAAGCCCGGGCCATGGGGTCCGACAAGGAGGCTGCCTACTACGAGATGTTCCATGGCACGGCGCACGTCATTCTGGGCTCAGGCCTCACGATCGCCGGCGCCATGTACTGCTTGAGCTTCACGCGCATGCCCTACTTCCAAAGCCTCGGTGTGCCGTGCTCGGTGGGTCTGCTCACGGGTGTCTTGGTCTCGCTGACAATGGGGCCGGCGCTGATCACCATCGGAAGCCGCTTCGGACTGTTCGAGCCCAAGCGCGCCATGCGTATTCGTACCTGGCGCAAGATCGGAACCACGATCGTGCGCTGGCCCGGGCCGGTGCTCGCGGCCGCGTTGGCGATTGCCATCATCGGCCTGGCGGCGCTGCCCGGATACCGGACCAGCTACGACGACAAGAAGTACATCCCCAAGGACATCCCCGCCAACGCTGGATTCGAAGCGGCAGGGCGGCATTTCTCGCAGGCTCGGATGAGCCCGGAAATGCTCCTGATCGAGTCCGATCACGACATGCGTAACTCGGCGGACTTCCTGGTCATCGACAAGGTGGCCAAGGCTGTCTTCCGCGTTCCGGGAATCGCTCGTGTGCAAGCGATTACGCGCCCACAGGGCACGCCGATCGAACACACCTCCATCCCGTTCCTCATCAGCATGCAGAGCGTGGGTCAGCTACAGAACATGAAGCTGATGAAGGACCGCATGGCCGATATGAAGGTCCAGGCCGACAAGATGGGCGAGAACGTCGTCATCATGAAGCGGACGCTCGCCAATATGACAACGATGGCGGGCATCACCCACTCGCTCGTCGGCGACATGCACACCTTGCAGGGCACCATCCACGAGATGCGGGACAGCATCTCGAATTTCGATGACTGGTTCCGCCCGATCCGCAACTACCTGTATTGGGAGAAGCACTGCTTCGACATACCCATGTGCTGGGCCATGCGCTCGATTTTCGACACCCTCGACAAGATCGATGAAATGACCGAGACCATGGACGGCATGGTGGTCAACATGGAGCGCATGGATCAGCTGATGCCCAAGATGGTGTCGGACATGTCGGCAATGGTCCCCATCATGGAAGACATGCAGAAGATGATGCTGACGCAGCACAGCACCATGTCTGGCTTCTATAACCAAATGGACGAGATGAGTCAGAACTCGACCGCCATGGGTAAGGCGTTCGACGCCGCCAAGAATGACGACTCCTTCTATCTGCCGCCGGAAATCTTCGACAACGCCGACTTCAAACGCGGTCTGAAGTCGTTCCTGTCGCCGGACGGCAAGGCGGTCCGGATGATCATCTCGCACCGAGGAGATCCCGCTACGCCCGAAGGCCTCGCGCATGTGGAGCCGATCAAGCAGGCCGCGATCGAGGCCGTCAAGGGCACACCCCTCGAGGACGCCAAGATCGAGCTGGGCGGCACCGCGGCCGTGTTCAAGGACATGTCCGATGGCGCGCGCTACGACCTGATGATCGCCGGCATCTCCGCGCTGTGCCTGATCTTCCTGATCATGTTGCTCATCACGCGAAGCTTCGTGGCAGCGCTGGTCATCGTGGGTACGGTCGCGCTGTCTCTCGGTGCTTCGTTCGGTTTGTCGGTCATCATCTGGCAGTACATCTTCGGCATCGAATTGCATTGGCTTGTCATGCAAATGGCCATCATCGTGCTCCTCGCGGTGGGTTCGGACTATAACCTGCTCTTGGTCTCCCGACTCAAGGAGGAGCTACACGGCGGCCTGAAGACCGGCATCATCCGCTCAATGGGTGGCACCGGCAGCGTGGTGACATCCGCCGGTCTGGTCTTCGCCTTCACCATGGCCGTCATGGTGGTCAGCGATCTGCGGATCATCGGGCAGGTCGGAACGACCATTGCACTGGGCCTGTTGTTCGACACGCTCATCGTGCGCTCCTTCATGACCCCGGCCATCGCGACGATCCTCGGCCGCTGGTTCTGGTGGCCGCTGAATGTGCGCACCCGGCCACTGCCACCGCCGAAGACACCTCCTCAACCGGCGTCTGTCGGTACCGGGCACGGCGATGACCCGGTGACGACCGAGTTCCCGAGGCCATCTGTCTGAGTCTTCGGCCGTTCGCTGGCAGTTCGGCCGACACCCGTCTACCGGCGCGCGCGTGTAGACAGGTGTTACCAGAGCTGGTGCCGCCGCTTGGGCAATTCGCTTTTGCGAATGGCCGGATCTTTCTCGTGAGTCATCGCATTCGTCGTATCTCGAGCGTTGAATGACGCGCCAGATCGTTTGCTGAAATCACGCTGACCGACGGCTTGGAGCGCGTGGCTGCGCGTTGCTAATGGACAAATGTCTCTCAATGTGGCGAAGGACACGCCCGTTCGATCGGCTTGGATTTGATCACTTTCACCCGCCGCGACGCCAGCGGGGGCGAGGCGTGTCGGCGGTGCCTACGATTGACTTGGGCGGCGAGCCGGAAGATAGCAGTGGCAAACACCGCCCAGGTCCATTAGCTGGTGTGATCCCGAAGTCAGTCACTAACTTCGATGTGCGAGCAGGCTCTTTCGTAACATCAACGAAAAGAAGCCGGGAATAGAACAGTGTCATCGGTTGTTGACATCCGCTTGTAGCTAACTAGGCTATTGCGAGCGTCTCGGGGCGTAAATGTGTGAGTTGTGACCGACGGCACATGTACAGTTCCCTGACAAACGTATGTAGTATCCCTTACGAATTACTGAGAAAACGGGCATGAGCGGAGCCAGGTGGGATGAACGGACGATGTGACCGGACAGCCCGTGTGCTCGCTGACTCCGCACAAACAACACGGTGTCGTACTGGCTGGTAACTATTTGCGCGCGAATGGCGGATACGCATAGCCGGACGCGATAGGCAGAGTCGAGTTGTTGGCCCCCGGGCCACACGGGTGAAGGGGATCGGACGATTTTCAAGTTATTGGCGCGGGTATGGATCCCGCTCGTCGTGATAGTGGCGCTCGCGGCCGCTAGCTTCGGCGTCTACCGGCTTCACGGAGTGTTCGGCTCGACCAGCATCAATTCGGCGGCCGGTATCAAGGACGACTCCAAGAACATCATCCCGAAAGACATCGTCTACGAAATCTTCGGTCCCGCAGGGACAAAGGGCGAGGTCAACTATCTCGATGACAGGGCGCAGCCGCAGCGCGCCCAGTTCACCACCCTGCCGTGGACGCTCACCATCACGACGACCATGACATCCGTCTTCGCCAATGTCGTCGCGATGGGCGATAGCGACGAAATCGGCTGCCGCATCCTGTCCAACGGCGAGGTCAAGGACGAGCAGACCGTGTCCAACCACAACGCCCAAGTCTTCTGCATGGTGAAATCCGCATGAGCACACATAGCGCTCCTACTCACGGCGCAACCCAAAAGCCTTCGCGCATAGCGCGGTTCATCCACACCTTCTCGGTGCCGATCATTCTGGCCTGGCTGGTCTTGACGGTCATCGTCAACGTGGTCGTGCCGCAGCTCGAAGAGGTCGGCAAAGAGCACTCGGTGTCGTTGGCGTCCAAGGACGCTCCGTCATATCAGGCCATCAAGCGCCAAGGTGAGCTGTTCCAGCAGTTCAAAGACGACAGCATGGTCATGGTCCTGTTGGAGAACGACACCAAGTTCTCGACGGACATGAATGACAAGGCGCACACCTTCTACCGCGAGATGGTGAAGCGGCTACGGGCCGACACCAACCACGTGGAATACGCCCAGGACTTCTGGGGTGACCGCATCACCGCCGGTGGTGCGCAGAGTGTCGACGAGAAAGCCGCCTACGTTCAGCTGAATCTCCGAGGAGATCAGGGCACGACCGAAGGCAAGGAATCCGTAACGGCCGTACAGGATCTCGTCGCGAAGCTCATAGACGAGAGCAAGAAGAACGGCACATATCCAGACGGCCTCAAGGTCTTCGTCACCGGTCAGGCCGCACTGACGATGGATATGAACGACGCCGGCGACAAGAGCATGCTCAAGATGACGGGCATCACCTTCATCGTCATCACCATCATGCTGTTGTTCATCTACCGATCCATTACGACGGTGCTGCTCATCCTGTTCATGGTGTTCGTCGAACTGGGCGCCGCCCGCGGCGTCGTCGCGATTCTCGGCAACGCCGAGATCATCGGACTATCGACATTCGCGGTCAACCTGCTGACCTCATTGGCCATCGCGGCCGGTACCGACTACGCGATCTTCCTGATCGGGCGATATCAAGAACTGAGAGCGGAGGGTAAGGAGAGACTCGAGTCCTTCTATCTGACGTATCACAGTGTCTCGCACGTGATTCTGGGTTCCGGTCTGACGATCGCCGGTGCCACCTTCTGCCTGAAATTCACACGACTGCCGTACTTCGAGTCGCTCGGTGTGCCATGTGCGATCGGCATGCTCGTCGTGGTGGCCGCATCGCTGACCATCGGGCCGGCGGTACTGCTGATCGCGACGAAGTTCGGGCTGTTGGAGTCCAAGCGCACCATCAAGAATCGGACCTGGCGCAAGATCGGTACCGCCATCGTGCGCTGGCCCGGGCCGATCCTGGCAGTCACGATGATCATCGCGCTGCTGGGACTGGGGATCCTGCCCTCGTACACGGTCAACTACAACGACCGCTACTACATCCCGGGAAGTCTGCCGTCGATCCAGGGCTTCCAGGCATCCGACCGGCACTTCTCGAAGGCGAGAATGAACCCGGACATCTTGATCGTCGAAGCGGACAAGGATCTGCGGACCCCGGCCAACATGTTGGTGCTGGACCGAATCGCCAAGAACGTCTTCCGGGTGGAGGGCATCAACAAGGTGCAGAGCATGACGCGCCCGATGGGTGCCCCCATCGACCACAGTTCGGTGCCCTTCCAGGTGAGTATGCAATCGGTATCGATGACCGAGAACATGAACTATCTGAAGAACAGCATGTCGGACATGTTGAAGATGGCCGACGATATGGGTTCCATGATCGCGATCATGGAACGCATGTACAGCATCATGAAAGAGCTGGTCGGCGTCACGCACAATATGGCGACGGTGACCACCCCCGATATGATCAGTGTCACCAATCAGATGCGGGACAATATCGCCAATTTCGACGATCAATTCCGGCCGCTGCGTAACTATTTCTATTGGGATAAGCACTGCTTCGATATTCCGATGTGCTGGTCCATGCGCTCGCTATTCGACACCATTGATGGGATCGACAAACTAGCCGAGAGCATGCAGGGGTTGCTCAAAGACATAACCAATATGGACCGGCTCATGCCGCAGATGGTTGAGCAGCTTCCGCCCATGATCGCCATTACGAAAAACATGCGGAACACCATGCTGACCATGTACAGCACCATGAACGGCATGATCGGCCAGATGGATCGCATGACCGACACCGCAACGGTGATGGGTCAAGCGTTCGATGAGGCCAAGAACGACGACTTCTTCTACTTGCCGCCGGAAGCCTTCGACAACGAGGACTTCAAGAAGGGTGTCAAGCTGATGATGTCGCCGGACGGCAAGGCCGCGCAGTTCATCATCACCCATGAGGGTGACTACGCCAGCAATGAGTCACTGGCCAACACCGAGGTCGAGCTCAAGGCCGCGAAGAACGCGATCAAGGGCACTCCGCTGGACGAAGCCAAGCTCTATCTGGGTGGTACCGCACCGACGTACCACGACATCGGCGAGATGGTGAAGTACGACCTGATGATCGCGGTCATCGCATCGCTGTGCCTGATCTTCGTGATCATGCTGGTGATCACGCGAAGCATCGTGGCGGCATTCACGATCGTCGGAACCATCGCGATATCGCTGGGTGCGTCCTTCGGTCTGTCAGTGTTGTTGTGGGAGCACATCCTTGGTCTGCAGCTGCACTGGTTCGTGCTCCCGTTCACCGTCATCATCTTGTTGGCGGTCGGATCGGACTACAACCTGCTCTTGGTGTCCAGATTCAAGGAAGAGCTACACGGTGGTCTGAACACCGCGATTCTCCGAGGCGTCGGCGGATCTGGAAGTGTGGCAACCCAGGCCGGTCTGGTGTTCGCGTTCACCATGGGGTCGATGATCACCAGCGACCTGATCGCGATCGGCCAGTCCGGGTCGGCGATCTGCCTTGGTCTGCTCTTCGACACCTTCATCATCCGGGCGTTCATGACGCCGGCAATCGCCGCGCTCATGGGTCGATGGTTCTGGTGGCCCATGAAGGTGAGCAAGTACGCCACCGATCCGCCACCGCCTCCGGTGCCGGTCGAGCAGCAGGCGCCACCGCCGCCGGCTCCTGTTCCGGTCGGTTCGGGTCCCGTGCACGACGAGCCAGTCACCACGGAATTCCCGCGACCTGCGATCTAACGGTTGAAGAGTTCGGCCCCCATGCTCACGGCATGGGGGCCGAACTCTTTCCAGGTGTCTGCACAGTCCGGCTGTACAGACAGAAAAACGCCCCGCCGGTGTAGATCACCGCGGGGCGTTTTCCGTGCGCTTGTTTAGGGGCCGTCCCACACCGACATATCGGATGGGTACTTGCTGCAGTTCTCGGTGCCCTTCGCGACGACACCCTTGTTATTGAAGAAGATCTTGCCCCAGTTGGGCCATTGCGATGTCAACGCCTCGGGCGGGTAGTTCACCGCGAAAACCTCGGACTCGGCACGACGGCCCGCGTAGTCCTTGGCGAAGAACTCATGAATCCGATCGATCGTCGCCTGCTGCACATAGTCGGGCTTGTTGTTCTTATCGATCATGTACCGCGTGTAGTAAATCGGGTCGTAATCGCGAACCGCAGCCAGATATTGTTCGGCTGTACACGTGGTTTTCAGCATCCGGCGGGGAACTGGGTAGTCATCGGTGGAGTCTGCGGAGGCAATCGCGGGCACTGTGCTCGCGGCAATTCCCGCGGTGACTATCGCAATTCCGGCAGCGCGGAAAGAACCGCGAATATTGCTACGAATAGAGTTCAGGCGCATGGCGTCATTGTAGCGGTTTTTGTGCAGGTCCGGGGTACGAAAGTGACTAATTTGACTGGTGGTTACGGGTTGAAGTGTCCGCAGGTGACCGTGTCGTTAACGGGCCCGTTGAAGATCCCGAGCGCGGGCGGCACCGTGAGGTCCTGGGAGTCGACCACGACATCGTCGACCTGCACTTCGCAGTGCAGTCCGACCCCATAGGGCGGCAGCACCCGTACGGCCATGCCCGCCTGTTGGGGATCATCCATGACGAGATTCACTTCCCAGCTCTCGCCGGGGCCCAGACGCGGTTGCTCGGTACGACGTTCCACCGGATCGGTCTTGAACGTCACGGAGATGCCACGGCCTATCCCATCGACGCGAGCGATGTAACTGATGTTGTGCAACTCGGCGGCGGAGGCTGGCGCTGCCGGCAGGGCGAAGGTGATCGCCGCTGCCCCGGCAACGCACAGCCCACGGAGGAGGGGGCGCATACCGGGCATCTTACCGGCGTCCGAATGGCGACGACAACGTGATCAGTCCAGGTCAGCAGGGTCTTCGCGGTGATGCACCCCGAGCTGTTCGCACGCCGTGTTGAGCACCCGCTGTACGGCCAAGGTGTCGGCGAGGGGCATCACGGTGCTCTGCGCGCTGCCCTCGAGCAGGCATCCGGTGACCTCGGCCAGCTCGTGACTGTATCCGCCACCGACGGGCGGCTTCACTATCGACTCAGGGTCAGATCCCTTGCGGTGCAACACGATTTCGCGAGGGTGATGGAATCGGGGGAGGATATCGATCCAGCCCTCGGTGCCGAATATGCGCGCCTGGCCGGGAGTGTGATGTAGCAGTGAACACAGCAGCGTCGCGGTGCGTCCGTCGTCATAGCGCAGGAGCAGGCCGGCCTCGGCGTCAACCCCGGTGGGGAACAACGAACCATGTGCCACCACTGCGGCCGGATCGCCGAGGAAGTACTGGGCCAGCGAGACCACGTAGACACCGAGATCCAACAGCGCGCCGCCGCCCAGCGTCGGACTGAACAGCCTGTCGTCGGGATCGAACGGGCGGTCCACTCCCAGGTCCGCCTGGACCTGGCGGACCTCGCCGATGGCCCCGTCGTCGACAAGATTCTTGGCCGCGACGATCGCCGGCTGAAACCGGGTCCACATCGCCTCCATGGCAAAAACGCCACGCGCCCTTGCGATATCGATGATCTGCTGCGCTCCGGCCGCCGTCGCGGTGAAGGCCTTCTCGACCAAGATTGCCTTGCCCGCGGTGAGTGCGGCGATGGCGGCCTGTCGATGTTGGGGATGTGGGGTGGCGATGTACACGGCGTCCACATCGGGATCGGCGAGCAACTCCCGGTACGAGCCGAAGGCTCGCGGAATGCGATGTGTCTCCGCGAAGTCGCGGGCACGTTCGGCCGACCGCGAGGCAACGGCTATCAGCTCTGCTCCCGGTGTGAGTGGGAAATCGCGGGCCACGTTTCCCGCGATGCGGCCGGGGCCGATGATTCCCCAGCGAATGGTGTCAGGCATGCGTGTCTCCGTTCGGATCGTGCCAGGTCAGCGGCATTCCCGTGGCGCTCAACCACGCGTTCAGATCGTGACCGTGCCCGGCGAGGGCATCGATGGCAGTGGCTGCCCGGCGGATCGCGAGCTCGGATGCGGCAGCAGATAGCAACCCTGCTCTGTGCGCCTCGAGCAACTCGTCCACATCGGCTAGTTCGGTCTCGCGTCCGCAGCGCACCACGAGGTCAAGATAGTGGTCGACGGCCAGCCACTGCGACGGCCCGGGGACAAAGTCGCCGACGTCGAGGTAGAAATCCTGATCGCGCTCGTATCCCGGATTGAAATGGAAGATGTTCGCCCGCAGTCCCAACGCCGGGAGCAGCCAGGACTCCAAGTAGTGGAACTGCGCCCGACCGGGCGTTGGGCGCGCCATGAACAATCCCCAGGGCTCCACCCGGTACTCATCCACCGACCGCACGATTCCCTTGGGATCGGTGTTCGTCATGGCATCGAGGTCGAATATCTCGCGTTTGGGCGGGTGCACGCTGGTTTCCTGCTGCCTTCCTGTCGTCTCGGGTGAATGTCAGACCGTCGGCTTACTCTGGGCACATGGCTTTCGCAACAGAACACCCCATCGTTGCGCATTCCGAGTACCGCCCGGTCACGGACGTCTTGCGTACCGATGGGCGATTCGAGGTCGTCAGTCAGTATGAGCCCGCGGGCGATCAGCCGGGTGCCATCGCCGAGCTCGAGCGCAGAGTTCGGGCGGGGGAGAAGGACGTGGTGCTGCTGGGTGCCACGGGTACCGGCAAGTCGGCGACCACCGCCTGGCTCATCGAACGGCTGCAACGGCCGACGCTGGTGATGGCACCCAACAAGACGCTCGCCGCGCAGCTGGCCAACGAGCTTCGGGAAATGTTGCCGCACAACGCTGTCGAGTACTTCGTCTCGTACTACGACTATTACCAGCCGGAAGCCTATATCGCGCAGACCGATACGTACATCGAGAAGGACAGCTCTATCAATGACGACGTGGAGCGCCTGCGGCACTCCGCGACCTCCAACCTGCTGTCCCGGCGCGACGTCGTGGTGGTGGCCTCGGTGTCGTGCATCTACGGTCTGGGCACCCCGCAGTCGTATCTGGACCGTTCTGTGCAACTGGATGTGGGGCTCGAAGTGCCCCGGGACGCGCTGCTGCGACTGCTGGTCGACATGCAGTACAACCGCAACGACATGGCATTCACCCGTGGCACCTTCCGGGTCCGCGGCGACACTGTCGAGATCATTCCCTCGTATGAGGAGCTGGCGGTGCGCATCGAATTCTTCGGCGACGAGGTCGAGGCGCTCTACTATCTGCATCCGCTCACCGGAGATGTTGTACGGCAAGCTAATTCATTAAGAATCTTTCCGGCGACGCATTACGTGGCGGGGCCGGATCGGATGACGAAGGCCCTTGAGGGTGTCGAGCAGGAGCTCGAGGAAAGACTTGCCGAGTTGGAGGGCCAGGGCAAGCTGCTGGAAGCCCAGCGCCTGAGGATGCGGACCAATTACGACATCGAGATGATGCGCAACGTGGGCTTCTGCTCGGGGATCGAGAACTACTCGCGGCATATCGACGGGCGCGGGGCCGGCACCCCGCCATCGACGCTGCTCGACTACTTCCCCGACGATTTCCTGCTGGTCATCGACGAGTCGCATGTGACGGTTCCCCAAATCGGCGCCATGTACGAGGGGGATATGTCGCGTAAGAGGAATCTGGTGGATTTCGGCTTCCGGTTGCCGTCGGCTACCGACAACAGGCCACTCACCTGGGAAGAGTTCGCCGAGCGAATCGGGCAGACCGTGTATCTGTCTGCGACGCCCGGGAACTATGAGCGCAATGCCGCCGGCGGCGAGTTCGTGGAGCAGGTGATCCGGCCGACCGGCCTGGTGGATCCGAAGGTGGTCGTCAAACCCACCAAAGGCCAGATCGACGATCTGATCGCCTCAATCCGTCAACGCACTGAAGCCGATGAGCGGGTGCTCGTGACGACGTTGACGAAGAAAATGGCCGAGGATCTCACCGACTATCTGTTGGAGATGGGTATTCGGGTGCGTTACCTGCATTCGGAGGTGGACACCCTGCGGCGCGTCGAACTGCTGCGTCAGCTCCGGCTCGGCGAGTATGACGTCCTCGTCGGTATCAACCTCCTACGGGAAGGTCTGGACCTGCCCGAGGTGTCGCTGGTCGCCATTCTCGACGCCGACAAGGAAGGATTTCTGCGGTCCAGCAGGAGTCTGATTCAGACCATCGGCCGGGCCGCGCGCAACGTATCCGGCGAGGTGCACATGTACGCGGACACCATGACGGACTCGATGAAAGAGGCCATCGATGAGACCGATCGCCGACGCGCCAAGCAGATCGCATACAACGAGGCGAACGGGATAGACCCACAACCGCTGCGCAAGAAGATCGCTGACATCCTGGACCAGGTGTACCGCGAAGCCGAAGACACCGAGGAAGTGGCGGTAGGTGGATCGGGCCGCAACGCGAGTCGCGGCAGGCGCGCGCAGGGTGAGCCGGGACGCGCGGTCAGTGCCGGAGTGTTCGAGGGGCGCGATACCAAGAGCATGCCTCGGGCCGAGTTGGCCGATCTGATCAAGGACATGACCGAGCAGATGATGGCGGCGGCACGCGATCTGCAGTTCGAGTTGGCGGCACGATTCCGTGACGAGATCGCCGATCTGAAGAAGGAATTACGCGGTATGGACGCCGCGGGCCTGAAGTAATCAGCCCGGATCGGCGAGCAGGAGTGCGCCGGTCGACCCGTCCTCGGCGAGGACGTCGGCAGGATTGAACAGCGTGCATTTGGTCATGGACAGGCATCCGCAGCCGATGCATCCGGTGAGCTTCTCCTGCATGTCCGCGATGGCGTTCTTGCGCTCTTCCAGATGCGAATGCCACTGGCGCGAGATTCGTTGCCAGTCACGAGTACTCGGCGCCCGGTCGTCGGGCAGGCTCGACAGCACCTCGGCGACTTCCGACAGGGGGATGCCGAACCCGGTTGCGACCCGGATCAGCGAGATTCGGCGCAACGCGTGACGCCGGAACACCCGTGCGTTGCCGGATGTGCGTTCGGCGGGAATCAGGCCGATATCGGCGTAGTAACGCACGGCGGATACCGCGATTCCGGAGCGCCTGGCCACCTCGCCTATCGGCAACAGCTCGGCCTTGTCCTTCATCACCTCTCCTTGATCTCAAGTGCACTTTAGCTCATAGCGTGTCGTCATGACTCACGATCAGGCGACCGGCAGCTGGCGGGATCTGTTGTGCGGGCGGCAACTCGGCATCGTCACGGTGCTGGCCGGTGGGGTGGCGCTGTACGCCACCAACGTGTATCTCACCACCAGTCTGTTGCCGAGCGCCGTCGCTGACATCGGTGGGGAACGTTTCTACGCATGGGTGACAACGCTGTATTTGATCGCTTCGGTCAGTGCCGCGACGGTGGTGAGTTCGCTTCTTGGCCGGGCCGGCCCCCGGGGCGCGTACCTTCTGGCGTTCGGCGCGTTCGCGGTCGGCACCCTCGTGTGTGCGGTGGCACCGGCAATGCAGGTCATGCTCGCCGGGCGCGTGATCCAGGGGGCGGCCGGCGGACTGCTTGCAGGGTTGGCCTATGCGGTCATCAATCTTTCTCTGCCGCAACGGTTATGGACGCGCGCCTCGGCGCTCACATCGGCAATGTGGGGTGTTGGGACCTTCGTGGGCCCCGCGGCCGGCGGGCTGTTCGCGCAGTTCGGGCTGTGGCGGTGGGCATTCGTATCGTTGACGCTGGTCACCCTGGGCATCGCTGCGATGGTGCCCTCGGTGTTGCCCCGGACGGATAGTGCGAATGTCGCGGCTACCGGGCGTGGTGCTCCGCTGCGGTCGCTGCTCATCCTCACGGCGGCGGCCGCTTTGGTGGCCGTGGCCGGGCTCCAGTCCTCGATGCCCGCCATGGTGGGGTTGATCGCCGCAGCAGCTCCTCTGGTGATCCTGTTCGTCGTACTCGACCGTCGTGCCACCGCATGGGTACTGCCCAAAGCGGTCTTCGCCGGCAATCCACTCAAGTGGATCTATCTGACGATCGCGGTGCTGGCGGCGGCCTCCATGGTGGAGACATTCATTCCGTTCTTTGGTCAGCGCCTCGGGCACCTGATCCCTGTCGCTGCGGGATTCCTGGGGGCCACCTTGGCATTCGGATGGACCGTTGGCGAAATGATCAGCGCATCGGCCACGGCGCGGACCATCGCACGTGTGGTGACGATCGCTCCCGTCGTGGTTGCGGCGGGACTTGTCCTGGCCGGTGCGTTACAGCGCGACGGTGCCGGAGCCCTGGAGATCGCGTTATGGGCACTCGGTTTCGCGGTGACGGGAGCCGGTATCGGCATGGCGTGGCCGCACTTGGCGTCTGCGGCGATGTCGATGTCTTCCGATTCGGGCGAAAGCGCAGCGGCCGCAGCCGCCATCAGCACCGTGCAGCTGATAGCCGGAGCCTTCGGCGCCGGGTTGGCGGGGGTGCTCGTCAATCTCGGCGGGTCGGACACGCACGGGGCCCACCTGCTGTACCTGGGGTTCGCCGCGATCGTGCTATCGGGTGTCGCGGTGTCCTCCAGAGTGTTTCGCGCCGCTGCCGGACCCGGGCGAGGAGTCGACATGACGAACACGGCGCGGGAGAGCGCGGTAAGAGCCCCCACGTAGGTGTCCCGGGTGTATGAACGGAACCATGCATCGGATTTTCGCCCTCGTGGCCGCCGTGCTCGCACTCACTTCCTGCGGGACGACACAGAACCAGGGCTCGCCGGCAACGAGCGCTCCCTCCAGCACCGACGATCGTGCCGCGTTTCGAGACTTGTACCGGGAGTTGATCGAGACCAACACGACCGCATCGCAGGGGAGTTGCACCGAGGCCGCGCAGAAGATGGCCGATCGTCTCAAGTCCGCCGGATACGGCGACAAGGACCTGGTGCTGTTCAGTCCGCCGGATCATCCCAAGGACGGTGGATTGGTCGCCACACTGGCCGGAGCCGACGCGAATGCCAAGCCCATTCTGCTGCTGGCGCATATCGACGTTGTCGAAGCCAAACGCGAGGACTGGAAGCGTGATCCGTTCACCCTCGCCGAGGAGAACGGATACTTCTACGCCCGCGGTGCCGAGGACGACAAGGCCATGGCCGCGATCTTCGTGGACAGTCTCATTCGATACCGTGCCGAGAACTTCGTGCCCAAACGCCCCATCCGGATCGCCTTGACCTGTGGTGAAGAAGGTGGCGGGCAGGTCAACGGTGCTGAGTGGCTGCACCAAAACCGGCCGGAACTCGTCGACGCCGAATTCGTCGTCAACGAGGGCGCCGGCGGCGACCTCGACGAACAGAACAAACCCATCCTGCTGGAGATCCAGGCGGGTCAGAAGATCTACCAGGACTTCACCCTTGAAGTCACCGACGAGGGCGGACACAGCAGCCAGCCCCGACCGTTCAATGCGATACAGGATCTCGGAGCCGGTCTGAACCGGCTGGCCACCGCGCCATTCCCGGTTCAGCTCAACGATGTGACCCGGGCATATTTCACGGCGCAGGCTCCGCTGCAGCCGGGTGAAGTGGGTCAGGCGATGTCGGCAATCGTCGCCAATCCGCACGATCAGGCGGCGGCGTCGGTGCTGTCCCGGAATCCGCTGTACAACGCGATGCTGCGCACCACCTGTGTCCCTACGAAAATTGAAGGGGGACACGCCAACAATGCGCTGCCGCAACGCGCCACCGCGAATGTGAACTGCCGCATATTGCCCGACGGGAGCGCCGCCGCGGTGCAAGAGAGCATTGTCAAGGCGGTCAACGATCCCAAGGTCACCGTGAAGCCCGCCAAGGAGTTCCGCACCAACGTCGCCACCGTCCCACCGTTGACTCCGCAGATCATCGACCCCATCAAGGCCGTGGCCGGATCCATGTGGCCCGGAGTGCCGCTGGTACCGACCATGTCGACCGGAGCAACCGATGCCATCTACTTCGGGAAGACCCCGGTGTATGGACTCAGCGGCATATTTGCCCAGCCGGGGGAGACCCACGCGCATGGCCTGGACGAACGAATCCAGGTGAAATCCCTGTACGACGGACGGGCATTCCTCTACCAAGTCATCAAGCTCTACTCGAACGGTGCGTGACTTTTACTCGAACGGCGGTGAACTCGCGGCGTAATGGCGCGTGACGGTCCTCATAGCGGTATTGAGGCGCAGGCCATACCTGCGCGCGCAGCCCGCAAGAGAAAATCATCCGCATAGCCCGACACAATCAGCCAAATGACGCATGGCCGGGGCCCTTCCCGGCTAATCTCGTCTGGCCTGGTCAAACGGAACTGGAGGACCTTTCATGAGTGCATACAGCACTGTCGTTGTCGGTACCGACGGATCGGATTCGTCGTACCGGGCGGTCGACCGCGCTGGAGCCATCGCGGGCGCTGCCGGTGCCAAGCTCATCGTCGCGACCGCGTACTTCCCGGAGAACAACCCCCACTCGGCCGATGTCCTCAAGGAGGACGCGTACAAGGTCACCGGCAAGGCACCCGTCTACGACATCCTGCGCACCGCCCGCGAGCGCGCAGCAGCGGCGGGCGCGACGAGCGTCGAAGAGCGCTCTATCGAGGGAGCGCCAGTGGATGCGCTGCTGGATCTGGTGGTGGATTCCAAGGCTGATCTGCTGGTCGTCGGCAATGTCGGTCTGAACACCATTGCCGGACGCCTGCTGGGGTCGGTTCCTTCGGACGTCGCACGCCGCTCCAAGTGCGACGTGCTGATCGTTCACACCACCTAGACCTAGAGATCTAGACCGACGAGCGCGAACGGGGCCGGCTCACCAGCCTCGTTCGCGCCATTCGCCGAGCGATCCGCGCTCGGCGCCCAACGTGGTGTCGTCACCATGTCCGGGGTACACAACCGTGGAGTCGGGGTAGGCGCCGAAGAGGCGCTCGCCGACATCGTCGAGCAGCTGGTCGAAGTCCTCGGGGCTGAAGGTCTTTCCGACACCACCCGGGAACAGTGAATCCCCGGTGAAGAGGTGCGTCACGCCGTCGGCGGTGAACGCCACGGCCACCGAGCCCGGAGTGTGTCCGCGCAGGTGGATCACGTCGAAATGCAGGTCACCGATGTCGAAGCTGTCGCCCCCGGCCAGCAGCGTCGTGGGCGGTACCGGAAGCGGTCCGGCATCCAAATCATGCGCGGCACTGCGAGATTCGGTCTTCTGGACGATCGCCTCGAGCGCCTGCCAGTGATCGAAATGCTGATGCGTGGTGACAATCAGCTCGATATCCGGGGCGTTCTCGTCCAGCAGGGCGGCCAACCGCTCGGCATCGTTGGCCGCGTCGATCAGCAACGACTTGCCGGTGTTGGTGCACGTGACGATGTATGCGTTGTTATCCATCGGCCCCACCGAGGCCTTGATGATGGTCGCGCCGCTCACGGTGCGACGAGCAACCCCAGTGCCCGGCTCGAGATGGCCGGAGTAGTCGTCGTCGATGGTGATGGAGGTCATGGTTTCACCGTAGTGGCCCCCAGTGGCGGGGAGGTTGTCGGTGCCTCGTCCTAGCATGGAGTCGACGACTCAGTCGGCTCCGGTTCCAGATGGGGATACGGCCGCTGAGCTATGCGAAAACACCTGCTCATGGGGCAGTGTGGAAGGAGACAGGTGGCCGACCGTCTGATCGTGCGGGGCGCGCGTGAGCACAACCTGCGCGGTATCGACCTTGACCTACCCCGAGACAGCCTCATCGTCTTCACGGGCCTCTCCGGATCCGGGAAGTCCAGTCTGGCCTTTGACACCATCTTTGCCGAGGGGCAGCGCAGGTACGTCGAATCGCTGTCCGCGTACGCCCGCCAATTCCTGGGGCAGATGGACAAGCCCGATGTTGATTTCATCGAGGGGTTGTCGCCTGCGGTATCGATCGACCAGAAATCCACCAACCGCAACCCCCGGTCCACGGTGGGCACCATCACCGAGGTCTACGACTACCTGCGTCTGTTGTATGCGCGGGCCGGGACCCCACACTGCCCGGTGTGCGGGGAGAAGATCGCCAAGCAAACCCCGCAGCAGATCGTGGATCAGGTGCTGGATATGGAGGATGGCCTGCGGTTCCAGGTGCTCGCTCCCGTGGTCCGCACGCGCAAGGGCGAGTTCGTCGACCTCTTCGAGCAGCTGAACTCGCAGGGTTACAGCCGCATTCGGGTTGACGGCGTGGTGCATTCGCTCACCGACCCGCCCAAGCTCAAGAAGCAGGAGAAGCACGACATCGAGGTGGTCATCGACCGTCTCGCCGTCAAGGCCAGCTCCAAGCAGCGACTGACGGACTCGGTGGAGACTGCGCTGCGCCTCGCCGACGGCATCGTCGTGCTCGAGTTCGTCGACGCCGAGGAAGATTCGCCGCACCGTGAGCGCAGGTTCTCCGAGAAGCTCGCGTGCCCAAACGGTCACCCGCTGGCAGTGGATGATCTTGAACCGCGGTCGTTTTCGTTCAACTCGCCCTACGGCGCCTGCCCCGAGTGCACCGGTCTGGGAATCAAGAAGGAGGTCGACCCCGATCTGGTGGTCCCCGACCCGGATATGACACTTGCCGAGGGCGCCATCGCACCCTGGTCTATGGGCCAGAACGCCGACTACTTCGTCCGGCTCATGGCGGGGTTGGGCGATGCCCTCGGGTTCGATGTGGACACCCCCTGGAAGAAGCTTCCCGCCGCCGCGAAGAAGGCGATCCTGGACGGCTCGTCCGAACAGGTGCATGTCCGGTACAAGAACCGGTACGGCCGCACCCGGTCGTACTACGCCGAGTTCGAAGGCGTACTGGCCTTTCTGCAACGCCGCATGGAGCAGACCGAGTCCGAATGGGCCAAGGAGCGCTACGAAGGCTTCATGCGGGACATCCCGTGTCCCGTGTGCGACGGAACCCGGCTCAAGCCGGAGATCCTCTCCGTGACGTTGACCGCGGGGGAGCACGGCACCAAATCGATCGCGCAGGTCTGTGACCTGTCGATCGCCGAGTGCGCTCAGTTCCTCAACACACTGACCCTCGGGCACCGTGAGCAAGCCATCGCGGGACAGGTACTCAAGGAAGTCCAGTTCCGGCTCGGGTTCCTCCTGGACGTGGGCTTGCAGTATCTGTCGTTGTCGCGGGCGGCGGGCACGCTCTCCGGTGGTGAGGCTCAGCGCATCCGGCTGGCCACTCAGATCGGCTCCGGTCTGGTAGGTGTGCTCTATGTGCTGGACGAGCCGTCTATCGGTCTGCATCAGCGCGATAATCGCCGACTCATCGAGACACTTACGCGGCTAAGGGATCTCGGTAATACGCTGATCGTCGTCGAGCACGACGAGGACACCATCAAACACGCAGACTGGGTTGTCGACATCGGGCCTGCGGCGGGGGAGCACGGCGGCCAGGTGGTGCACAGCGGCACCTACGCCGAGCTGCTGAAAAACAAGCACTCCGTCACGGGCTCGTATCTTTCTGGGGCGGCGAGCATTCCGCTGCCACCTATGCGCCGGTCGATCGATGCCAAGCGTCAGGTCACCGTGGTCGGTGCGCGCGAGCACAACCTCAAGGACATCGACGTCTCCTTCCCGCTCGGGGTATTGACCTCGGTCACCGGAGTATCGGGCTCGGGAAAGTCGACACTGGTCAACGACATCCTCGCTACGGTGTTGGCCAACAAGCTCAACGGTGCACGGCAGGTTCCCGGCCGGCATACCCGCGTGACCGGCCTGGATCAGGTGGACAAGCTAGTGCGGGTGGATCAGTCGCCTATCGGGCGCACACCGCGCTCCAATCCGGCCACCTACACCGGGGTGTTCGACAAGATCCGCACGTTGTTCGCGGCCACCACCGAGGCCAAGGTGCGCGGTTATCAACCCGGCCGTTTCTCGTTCAACGTCAAGGGCGGGCGCTGTGAGGCATGCACGGGCGACGGCACCATCAAGATCGAGATGAACTTCCTTCCGGACGTATACGTGCCGTGCGAGGTGTGTCATGGCGCGCGCTACAACCGGGAGACGCTCGAGGTCCACTACAAGGGCAAGACCATCGCGCAGGTGCTGGACATGCCCATCGAGGAGGCCGCCGAGTTCTTCGAGCCCATCACCTCCATCCACCGGTATCTGAACACGCTGGTGGAGGTTGGTCTGGGCTACGTGCGTCTGGGGCAGCCGGCTCCGACACTGTCCGGAGGCGAGGCGCAGCGCGTCAAGCTGGCTGCCGAGCTGCAGAAGCGCTCAACGGGCAAGACCGTCTATATCCTCGACGAGCCCACCACAGGGCTGCATTTCGAGGACATCCGCAAGCTGCTCACTGTGATCAACGGCTTGGTCGACAAGGGCAACACCGTGATCGTGATCGAGCACAACCTCGATGTCATCAAGACATCGGACTGGATCATCGACATGGGCCCCGAAGGCGGATCGGGCGGCGGTTCCGTGGTGGCGCAGGGCGCTCCCGAAGTGGTGGCGCAGACCGCGGGCAGCCACACCGGTGAGTTCCTCGCGGACATGTTGCCCAAGCCCCAACGCAACGGCAAGACCCCCGCGAAGGCTCCGGCGAAGAGTGCCGGAAAGCCGCCCGCCAAACCGCGGACCAGGAAGGTTGTCACGCCGGTCTAGGGTGGCATTCATGACTGACGAGGTAGTTGGTGAACCGTTCGTTCGTATCCTCGCCAACCTCGCGGAATCGGCACCCGATGCACCGGCGATCACCTGCGGTACCGAGGTGGTCACCAGGGCCGAACTGGAGCGGCGTGCCATCGCCTTGGCGCACGCCTATCAGCGGCTGGGTGTGCAGCAGGGTGACCTCGTCACCATAGGGTTGCCGAACTCGGTGGAGTTCTTCGCGGCTCAAATCGCAGTGTGGAAGCTCGGCGCCACCCCACAACCGGTGTCCTGGCGGCTGCCGCTGGCCGAACGTCGGGCAATCGTCGAGCTGGCCGACTCGGCGCTCGTGGTCGGAGTCGATCCGGCCGATCATCCGGATCGAGTCTGTGTCCCAGCAGGATTCGAGCCCACGGCCGAAGACCGCGCCGCAGGCCCCTTACCTGAGGTGGTGTCGCCGGCCTGGAAGGCGCCCACGTCGGGAGGCAGCACCGGCCGGCCCAAGATCATCCTGGCCCCCAGCCCCGCCGCCATCACCGGCCCTGCCGCGGGAGAGATCATGGGCATGCAGTCGGGAGATGTTCAGCTCGTCGCCGGACCGCTGTATCACAATGCGCCGCTGATGTTTTCGTCGTACGGGCTGCTACTCGGGCATCATCTGATCGTGCAGCCGAAATTCGACGCCCTACAGGCTCTCGAACTGATCGACAAGCACAAGGTCACCTGGTTGCAGGTGGTTCCCACCATGATGTCGCGAATATTGCGTGAGGTCCGCCAGCATCCCGGCCAATTCGACCTATCCAGCATCCGGGTGCTGTGGCACATGGCCGCCCCGTGTCCGGTGTGGCTGAAACAAGCGTGGATCGACCTGCTGGGCCCCGAGGTGATTTGGGAACTGTACGCGGGCACCGAGGCCATCGGCGGCACCATCATCACCGGCCCGGAGTGGTTGGCCCATCGTGGCTCCGTCGGCAAGCCCGCGCTGGGTGAGCTGGCGATTCTCGATGAGGAAGGAAACCCGGTGCCCTCGGGCGAGGTGGGGGAGATCTTCATGCGCCCGTGGGAAGGCATGCCCAAGCCCTACAAGTACCTTGGCGCCGAGATCAAGCGGTTCGGAACATGGGAATCCATCGGCGATCTCGGCTGGCTCGATGACGACGGCTACCTCTACATGAGCGACCGGCGTACCGACCTGATCGTGACGGGTGGGGCCAATGTCTTCCCCGCCGAAGTCGAGTCCGTCATGAACGGTTACCCCGGAGTGATCGACAGTGTCGTCGTTGGCCTGCCCGATGACGACCTCGGACAGACCGTGCACGCGGTCGTGCATGCCGAGCGCAATGTGACCGAAGATCAGCTGCGCGACTATCTGTTCGACCAGATCGTCCTCTACAAGGTCCCGCGCACCATCGAGTTCGTCGCCGAGCCGCTGCGTGAGGATTCAGGCAAGGTCCGGCGCAGCCTCGTCCGCGAGCAGGCTATTGCTCGTCGGGCCGCGACGGGCTAGCTTCCTCGCGCATCGACCTGCGGATCTCCTCGATCCGATCGGCGGCGGCCCGGCTTCTGGCCTCGAACTGCTCCTCCAGTGCACGGCCCTCTTCGCTTTCGGCATCCAGCTCGGCGGACCCGGCGGCGGTGCCGGATCGGGTTTCGATCTTCTCGCGCACCGACTCGAACGTCGGCACACCGTTGTCGGTGTATCCCGGATCAGGCGTATCGGACATAGCGCCCGACGCTACTCCGCCCGCACACAGCGGTTAGCGCGGCAATGGCACATCGGGCACCATGGGCGTGCCGATGCGGCCCGCCATCCAGGGCAGCGCCGACGTGAACGCCGTCTGCGCGAACGGCCACTTGTGTTCACCGGGCTTGTGCTGCACCGTGCACGAGATTCCCTGTGCCGCACCGAGCTCGCATAGCCGATGCGCGGCGCGGTCCTGATCGCTGAGTGGCACCGTCGCTGCCGCTCCCGGCACCGCGCCCGCGCTGGTGATCGCCCCGGATCCGGCGCGGTGCATCCCATTGACGTCGAACCATCCGGAGGTGTTCGTGTACGGCCCATTGCGCGACATCACCGTCGCCGGGTCGAACTGCTCCCATGCCGCGGCGTCACCGCCGAAAAGACGAGCAATGGTCTGCGCCTTGTTCCCGGTGTTCGGCGACATATCGCCGGCGATGTCCTCGAAGGCGCTGAACAGTTCGGGGTGTTTGACCGCAAGCGTCACCGCGCAGGTGCCACCCATCGACCAGCCGACCACACCCCAGTTCTGCGGCCGCGGGCTCACGCCAAAGCGTGACACCATAAACGGGACAACGTCCTTCGTGAGATGGTCGGCGGAGTTACCGCGCGGGCCGTTCACGCATTCGGTGTCGTTGTTGAACGAGCCACCCGCGTCCACGAACACCATGACGGGAGCGTTTCCGCCGTGCTGGCCGGCGAAGGCGTCCGCCACCTCGACGGCGTTGCCGCTGCGGATCCAGTCGCTCGGGGTGTTGAACTCGCCGCCGATCATCATGATCGTCGGCAACTGGGTGCGGGTCGAATCAAACCATGCCGGAGGTAGGTAGACGATCTCCTGGCGATGGCGAAATCCACTGGCGTCGGCCGGGATATCCACCGGCACGAGCTTGCCTTTGGTCATCGTCGGCCCTCGGCGCTCTGCGCGGGCAGCGGTCACCGTGGCCATATCGGCCTGGTTGGGTAGCGGGCCCGCGGTCAGCTGCGCCCACCCGGACTGGACGCTGCGCACATATCCGGTCCATTGATTCAGCATCAGTGACCCGGAGAGGACCGCCAGCGGTACCGCGGTGACCGCGACCGCGCGACGCCACCAGCGTGCCGTGCGCCAGCCCACCACCAGGACCGTGGCGGCCACACCGGTGAGCGCGATCCATACCCACAGCATCAGCGGAGCCGGATTGCCCCTGTCTGCCCAGCCCTCGGACTGGATGTACCAGTAGGCCCACGCGGCGAGGGAGCCACCGACGGCCACGGCAACGGGCAACCAGCGCCGAAACCACCCACCGGTGCGCAGCCCTATCGCGATGACGAGCGCAAAACCGGCAATGACCTGCATGGAGACGGGGAAGCTCCCATGTAACAACGAGATGTCATGACCGGACACGCACCCATGATGGCCTAGATACCTGTGAATTGTCTGTCAGGTTTTAGACGAATCCGGGTACGGAATCCGAACAGATTCACTGTGCGTTACCGGGGTTTGGCCAGCGGGAACGGCAGCGTCTCGCGGATGCTGCGCCCCGTGATGAGCATGACCACACGGTCGACTCCCATGCCCATACCGCCGGTGGGCGCCATGGCGTATTCCATCGCGCGCAGGAAGTCCTCGTCGAGTTCCATGGCCTCGGCGTCGCCGCCCGCCGCCAGAAGTGACTGCTCGTACAGGCGGCGACGCTGCTCCACCGGGTCGGTCAACTCGGTATAGGCGGTGCCGAGCTCGACACCCCAGGCCACCAGATCCCACCGCTCGGCCAGCCCGACGGTGGTCCGGTGTGGCCGGGTCAGGGGCGACACCGAGACCGGGAAGTCACTGTAGAAGGTGGGTGTGGTGGTGTGCTTCTCGACGAGCTGCTCGTAGAGCTCCAGCGCCAGATGCCCGGCGTCCCATCGCGGATTGAACTGCACCTCCGCCGATCGGCAGAATCGTTGCAGCGTAGGAACTTCCGTTGTCGCATCGATCTGTTCGCCGAGGGCTCGAGACACGGCCTCGTGCAGCGGGATGATGGGCCATTCGCCACTGATGTCCACGGGGGCCAGCTTCCCGTCGGCGCCGTCCTCGCGGGGCCGCATCACCACTTCACTGCCGTGCGCTGCCTTGGCGGCGTTTTGGATCAGCCGTTGGGTCGTCTTGGCCCAGGTCAGATAATCGGCGTGCGCCTGATACGCCTCCAGCAGCGTGAATTCGGGGTTGTGGCTGAAGTCCACGCCCTCATTGCGGAAGGCCCGGCCGAGTTCGAAGACCCGCTCCACGCCACCGACGCAGAGTCGCTTGAGATAAAGCTCGGGTGCGATACGCAGATAGAGGTCCAAGTTGTACGCGTTGATATGTGTCAGGAAGGGACGCGCGTTGGCTCCGCCGTGCACCTGTTGCAAGATCGGCGTCTCGACCTCTAAAAATTCTTGTGATAGCAAGGTGTTACGCAGCGAGGTGATGATGGCGCTGCGCGCCGCGATCTGGTCGCGGGCCTCTGGATTGATAGCCAGATCAAGGTATCGAGCGCGCACCCGGGCCTCAGGGTCAGTGAGACCCTTGCGCTTATCGGGCAGTGGATGCAGGCATTTACCGATGATTCGCCACGATCGCACCAGCACGGACCGGGTGCCGTTGTGCGACTGACCCATGACACCGCTGGCCTCGACCAGGTCGCCGAGGTCGATGGCGGCGGTGAACTCTTCATGCAGCAGGGAATCGTCGATGAGCAGCTGCACCTCTGCCGACCAGTCGCGCAGCTGCGCGAAAAGCACACCGCCGTAGTCGCGGATGCGCAGCAGGCGACCGCTGATCACGACCTCGGTACCGTCGGTGGCGGCCAGGGCTTCCGCGACGGTGTGGCTGGGCGGTGAGCCGGCCGGGTATGCGTCGATTCCCCGCTCCTGCAGGGCCGCAAGCTTGCCGAGCCGCACCTTGACTTGCTCCGGCACTCTCTGCAGTGCCGTGGACTGCGGTGGCAGATCGGGGGCGGTGCCGTCGTGGTGCAGCAGTCCGGTGGCCACGATGGACTGTGGCACCGCACTGTATTGACCGGTATGCCGTGGCTTGTCCCGATTGCCGAACGGCAAGACCAGGAATCCCTCGGCGATCACCGAGGCGATGCCGATCCGGGGGATGAGCCGGGCATCCTCGTAGCAGGCGAACCGTGGCACCCATTCCGGCTGATACTTCACGTTCGAGCGGTACAACTGCTCGAACTGCCAGAACCGTGAGGCGAACATCAACACCGAGCGCCACAGCCGGAGCACCGGGCCCGCCCCGATACGGGAGCCGTCCGCGTAGACCGAGCGGAACATCACGAAGTTGAGAGAGACCCGGGTGATTCCCATGGCCTCTGCCCGAGTGAGCAGCTCGGTAACCATGAATTCTATTGTGCCGTTGGGTGATTGACGCGAACGGCGCATCAATTCGAGGGATACCCCGTTGGCGCCCCAGGGCACCAGCGACAGCATGGCGACGGGGTTGTCGTCGGAGTCGACCGCTTCCACCAGAAGGCAGTCGCCGTCGGTGGAATCACCCAACCGCCCCAGGGCCATGGAGAATCCGCGTTCGGTGTTGCCGTCACGCCACAAGTCGGCGTTGGTGATGATCTGCTTCGCCTCGTCCGGCGACAATTCGCGATGGCGGCGGATACGCACCGACAATCCCGAGCGCCGGGCGCGGTTGACGGCCTGGCGGACCGCCGCCATGTGCGGACCCGATATCGAGAACGACCGCGGGTACAGGATCGCCTCGTCGCCGAGTTCCAGCGCGTTCAGGCCGTGCTCCCGGTAGGCGAGCGCGCCCTCGGCGCTCGCACCCATCACTGCCGGTGCCCAGCCGTATGCCTGGCACACCTGCAGCCATGCGGCAATGGCCTGGCTCCACGCCGTTTTGTCCCCGATGGGGTCCGCGCTGACCAGGCAGACGCCCACCTCTACGCGATAGGTCACGGCTGCCCGGCCATTGGGCGCGAAGATGACGGCCTTGTCGCGACGGGTCGCGAAGTATCCGAGAGAGTCGTCCTGCCCATAACGCTCGAGCAGACCGCGGATCAGCGATTCGTCGTCACCGGTCAACGCGTTGACCGCGCGCTGAGAGCGGAACAAAACGACGGCGGCGGACATCAGCGCCAGCGCTCCGAACAGGCCGAAGAGCCAGTTCAAGAAGAGATGAGGGTGGCCGTCGAAGTACTCATGACCGGCAAGCGAGAAACCGGCCACGCGGTTGAGCGCCCACCAGAAACGGTCGGAGCGGGCCAGCGAGCCCGGGAACATCTCGGTGAGGGCCCAGGCGACGAGCGTTCCCAGCGCCAAACCGCCGATGAGTACGGCGACAGCTTTGAGCGTCGCGCCGCGACGGACCTTCGCATAGAACTCGTGACGCGCCAGGATCAGCAGGACGATCGTGCCGCCGTGGAGCACCAGTCCGAGGATCTCTACGGCGTCGCGGTGCTGGATGAGACCACCGATATTGAGGGCCGACAGCACCGTCAGGTTGATCAGCAGAATCCACCACGCGATGCTCTTGCGCACTGCCAGGGCCGCCGCCAGCAGCGACAGCACGAAGGCCCACGCGAGGCTGGTATCGGGCCAGTCGAACAGATACTCGTCGATAAAGGCACGAGGAACCTGTGTCAGGTGCCGGATGATCGGCGAGATGCTCGACAGGAAGATCATCGCCGCGAAAACCCCGACCAGCCATCCGAAGAAGGTCGGTACCCAGTGCAGTTTCGAGGTAGATGAGGGAATTGGCTTGGGGGTCTTGCCGATTCCCGGGGCGGC
The DNA here is from genome assembly GCF_016767715.1 of Mycobacteroides chelonae. NCBI lineage: Bacteria > Bacillati > Actinomycetota > Actinomycetes > Mycobacteriales > Mycobacteriaceae > Mycobacteroides > Mycobacteroides chelonae. Next base: position 2,363,594 of record NZ_CP050145.1, read on the forward strand.
TAGTGGCGGTGAAGCGCGAACCTCGGACGATGAGCGGCCTGCGCGAAGAGAATCAGACAACGTCACCTAGCGAGGATAGGCCGTGTAGCTGGCAGTTTACTGATGCTCAGCGCAAGTACTTCTCGCCAGGACCCTGACCGGGTTCGTCCGGAATGGCGCTGGCTTCCCGGAAAGCCTTCTGCAGACTCTGCAATCCGTCGCGGATCGGCGCAGCGTGCGGACCCAAGTACTCCACGGAAGCGGCGACCAGACCGGCCAGGGCCGTGATGAGCCGGCGCGCCTCGTCCAGATCGCGATGCGGGCTTTCGTCCGGATCGGGAGAGGACAGACCCAGCTTCTCGGCGCTGGAGCTCATCAGCATCACAATGGCCTTGGTGATCACCTCGATCGCCGGAATGTCGGCAAGCTCGCGGACATCCGCGGTCGTGGACTGGTCGTGATCATCGTGGTCAAGGTCATCGGTCACGGCTGCTAGACTGTCATGTGCGACCGTTCCCGGCTCCGTCGGGGACATCAAGTGGAGTCCCGCTCCCACCGCTGGCCAACAAGGTACAGCGGTCCGGTCCAGCCACCCCTGGGTGGTTGTTCTGCATATGCAGGACGGCGTGTGCCGTCGTGACCGGTCGGCTTCGGGCCCTGCCATGTGCAGGGCTTTTCTGTTCGTAACGAGCAGAGTGCTGATGGACCCGCTTTTGTCCCCGTCGAACCGCGTTGCGGTCACGACAGATAGAGGACGAGCCAGGGAGGCCACATCAGCACTGAGACCCGCATCAACGAACGCATCCGCGTACCCGAAGTCCGCTTGATCGGCCCGAAAGGCGAACAGGTCGGCATCGTGCGGATCGAAGATGCGCTGCGCGTCGCCGCAGACGCCGATCTCGACCTTGTCGAGGTAGCCCCAGATGCCAGGCCTCCGGTCTGCAAAATCATGGACTACGGCAAGTTCAAGTACGAGACGGCTCTGAAGGAGCGCGAGTCTCGCAAGAACCAGCAGCAGACCGTCGTCAAAGAACAAAAGCTTCGGCCGAAGATCGATGATCACGACTACGAAACCAAGAAGGGCCACGTTGTGCGCTTCCTGGAAGCCGGATCAAAGGTCAAGGTGACGATCATGTTCCGCGGACGCGAGCAGTCACGGCCCGAACTGGGCTACCGACTGTTGCAGCGGCTCGGCGCGGACGTCGCCGAGTACGGCTTCGTGGAGACCTCCGCGAAGCAGGACGGCCGCAACATGACGATGGTGCTGGCGCCGCACCGGGGTGCGAAGACCCGGGCCAAGGCAGCTCAGCAGGCAGAGGCTCCTGCAGGGCCGGCCCCAGCCCAGGCGGCCCCGCCGGCCGAGCAAGCGCCCACCGAACAGCCGTAATACCTAAGTACCGACACAACCGAGAACCCGTGAAGAATAAGGACTACCAAGATGCCTAAGGCCAAGACCCACAGCGGTGCGTCGAAGCGCTTCCGCACCACTGGAAGCGGAAAGATCGTGCGCCAGAAGGCGAACCGTCGCCACCTGCTGGAGCACAAGCCCACCACCCGCACCCGCCGTCTCGACGGCCGCGCCGTGGTAGCGGAGAACGACACCAAGCGCGTCAAGAAGATGCTGACCGGCTAGCGGCCGCGTTCACGATCACCCCCGTACACAGCACCACACTGCATCACTAGAAATCACTAATAAGGAATACTTATGGCACGCGTGAAAAGGGCCGTCAACGCCCAGAAGAAGCGCCGGACAATCCTGAAGGCCTCCAAGGGCTACCGCGGTCAGCGGTCGCGCCTGTACCGGAAGGCCAAGGAGCAGCAGCTGCACTCGCTGACCTACGCATACCGGGACCGTCGCGCTCGCAAGGGTGAGTTCCGCAAGCTGTGGATCGCGCGTATCAACGCTGCGGCTCGCGCCAACGACATCACCTACAACCGCTTCATCCAGGGTCTGAAGATCGCTGGCGTCGAGGTTGACCGTAAGAACCTCGCCGAGCTGGCCGTCAGCGATGCTGGCGCGTTCACCGCGCTGGTTGAGGTCGCCAAGGCCGCGCTGCCTGAGGATGTCAACGCTCCGGCCGGGGAAGCCGCCTGAGCGACTCGGCTCTGACTGAGCGGTCACAGACAGTGATCGACGCGGTCAAACTGCACCGGCCCGCCGCCCGTCGGCGGGCCGGTCTTTTTCTGGCAGAAGGTCCCAACCTGGTCGAGGCCGCGCTGCGGTCCGGCGCGGTAGAACGCGTCTTCGCGACCGAGGCCGCGACCGAGCGATTCGCCGGCCTGTTGGTTGACGCTCCTGTCCGTCTGGTGACCGAACGGGCCGCCAAAGCACTGTCCGACACCGTGACTCCCGTTGGGCTGGTGGCCGAATGTCGTTCGATCGCGGCACAGTGGTCTCAGGTCGCGGCCGATTCGCCACGATTTGTCGTTGTCGCCGTTGATGTTTCGGAGCCAGGCAATGCGGGCACTCTGATCAGGGTCGCCGATGCGATGGGCGCCGATGCCGTCGTGCTGGCAGGCAACAGTGTTGACCCCTTCAACGGCAAGAGCCTGCGGGCTTCGGCGGGCAGCGTTTTCAACGTCCCGGTCGTCCCTGCCGGAGACGCCGCGGTGGTCGCCGAGAACTTCACCGCGCGCGGTGGGGCAGTGCTGGCCACCACCCTTGATGGCGAGCTGTCGCTCGATGACGCCGATCCGGTGCTTGCCGGGCCCTGTGCCTGGATCTTCGGCAACGAGGCGCACGGACTCGACAGCGCGACGGCAGCCCTGGCCACACATCGGATCAACATCCCGATGCGTGGGGGAGCCGAGAGCCTCAACCTGGCCAGCGCCGCGTCGATTTGCCTCTACGCCACGGCGCGGATGCATCGCGGTCAATAGCCTCCAGTACTATCCGACAAAGCCGTAACGACGAGTACTAGTAACTTCCATGGATCGAGGAACCTAATGCCCGCACCCCTGCAGATCAGGCACTTTCGTGAGTCGGATGTTCCCGACCAGACCGGTAAGACACATGTCATCACCGGTGCGAACAATGGCCTGGGTCTCGTCGCCGCCGAGGCGCTGGCCCGCGCCGGCGCCCGCGTCGTGCTGGCCTGCCGCAACCAGGAGACCGGACGGGCGGCGCTGGATAAGGTGCGCGCGCTCGGACCGAAGGCCGACCACGCGCTCGTGGAGCTCGACCTCACCAGCCTGGTCTCCGTGCGCTCTGCCGCGGACGCGATCCGCACCCAGGCGCCCAAGATCGACGTGTTGCTCAACAATGCGGGTCTGATGGCAATCCCACTGCGGCGCACCGCCGAAGGGTTCGAGACGCAGATCGGCGTCAACCATCTCGGCCACTTCGTGCTGACCGATGCGCTCTTGCCCGCCTTGCTCGCGGCCGACGCACCACGAGTCATCTCGCTGGGCAGCATCGCGCATGCGCAGGGACGCAACAACCTGGACGTCGACGACCTGAACTTCACTCGGCGCCCGTACAACCGGCTGACCGCCTACCGGGCTTCGAAACTTGCATGCATGCTCTTCGGCTCGGAGCTGGCCCGCAAGGCGGCAGCAGCCGGATCCCCACTGTTGTCCGTCAACGTGCACCCGGGCGTGGCCGCCACCAACCTGTTCGATTCCATGATCCCGAATCTGCCCGGCCTGCAGAAGGCCTTCTACTTCGGCATGGGTCTAGTGCTCCAGGACGAGCGTCAGGGCGCCGAGGGCGAGCTGTACGCGGCGACGATGCCCGATGTGCAGCCCGACGATTACCTCGGGCCCACGCAGCTGCAAGGTATGCGCGGTCCGGTGAAACGTGCTCCGCGCAATAAAGAGGCCCGGGATCCGCAGCTGGCCGCCCGGTTGTGGGAGAAGTCGGTAGAACTCACCGGCGCGGACTACTCCGGCCTCGCCGGCTAGCCCGCACTGGGATCAGCCTGAGTCCAACGCTCGTGTCGCGCATCGTGGTTCGGCATCATCGGTGCTCGACGCGGGTGTGGCTGAGAGGCTAGGCACCGGCCTGCAAAGCCGTTCACACGGGTTCGAGTCCCGTCACTCGCTCCATGTCGTCACACGACGCCGAAAATGGGCCCCCTGTTCGACAGGGGGCCCATTTTCGGTATTGCGGCAGGACTGAGATCAGCCGGCGGGTTCTTCCGCGGGCTTCGGGGGTTGACCATCGGGGGACTCCAGAACCGGAGGCGTCGGAGCACCCGGCATCACGGTCGGGGCGGCCGCCTCGACCGCGGCCGCACTCTGCGGCGGTGCCCCGTGTGGATCCTCCAGTGCGGGGTTCTCGTTCCCGGCGCCGAACTGCACACCGGTGGTGCTGGCCGGGGCGGCCGGTGTCGTGCCCCCCTGGATGCCGTACCGGGTGCTGGACGAGGTCAAGACGTTGGCCGGGTGGGCGGCGTTACCCAGCTTGCTGCCGGGCAGACCGGCAGCACCCGCCGCGGGATCGGCATTGGCGGCGATCTTCACACCGCGCGCGTCGACCGTGGCCGGCGCGACCGCTGGGAAGTTGTTGTAGATGTACGTATAACTTCCCGGGGTTGCGGGCAATGGCGCGGGTACGCCGGGTACGAAGGGGATACCCGGCGGGTCGGCGGCGGCCGTAGGGGCGGCGAGCCCACCCAGGGCCAGGGCCCCCGCCACTCCGGCCACCGTGACAACGATCTTTCGTTTCGGCACGAGAACCTCCCTAGATCTTCATCGGGTCGCCGTAGATGGCGAACTCAGTATGCGCCGAAGCGGTCGAGATCCGCAGATAGACATAGGAGCGAATGGTGACATCGCCGCCGCACGCATCGGCCTTGATGTGGAGGTTGTCGACGTCCAGCATGGCCTTGCCGCTATCGCTCAGGGCCATATTGGCCAGGGGGAGATCGGTGATGACACCGGGCTGCAAGATGGTCTGCACAAACCCGGCGAGGCCGCCGGAACCGCCGACGGACGGCCCGCCGCTGTAGCCCACAGACCCCGCGAGGCCGCCGGTGCCACCGATCTGCAGACCGCTGGAAACGTCTGTCTGGCAACCTAACTGGTATCCGGCGATGAACAAGCTATCCGTGATGGGCGCCGATCCGCCGGTGGCGATCGCGGTCGCATCGAAGGTCACGAACGCTTCCCGCGAGTTGGAGGCCTCGGCCAGGTTGGGTACGGAGTTGATGGTCTCGTGATCGATCCGGATCATCAAAGTCCACCCGTCGCGGCTCACCTTGGTATAGGTCTGTGGCGCCATGGTGACGGGATCGGCGTGGGCCGGAGCCGTTGCCAAGGTACAGATCGCGGTGACCAACGCCATGACGGCGCCCACTCGCTTACGTACTGCCATCTGAATGCCTCGTTTCCCCTTGCGGATGTAAATGGTGGTGAACCTGTACCTGAGTTTGGGAGCTACTGCGGCGCCGTCGATTACCGGTCGGAGTGATGAATCCGTTATCTGAGCTGACGGAAAGATACGCCTGCGCAAACCCTGCCGCTGATCAAAACTCACAGGTGGCTCACAGGAATCGCCTTGTGGGACAAGGCGGCTCACTAACGGCTTCTGCTCGCCGTGAGTTGATGGAGTTTTGCTGGATGCTGGCAACCTACAAAAGACACGTTGTCCGAATAGGTTGGTGTGCTGGGCTAATCGCCTGGTGAACACCATGTGTCGGTACGTCCACCGCAGGGTAAACCCGTTGTCCGGACGATCCTGTTTCGTCTATCAGACGACAGGAATTGCAACCCGAAAAATGTGGCCTACGCCATAGTGCCGCCCTGTAAAAGCTGCGTAAACAGCTGTTACGCGACCTCGCGGCGGCCCCGGAGCGCCCACGGCGGCGACGCCAATGAGAAGGCGGAGTGCAGTAGCTTGCCAGCACGGGAGGTCAGGGACCTCGTCTCGGTCGATGGCGGTACGTAATGCATGGGCAGCCCGCGTCTATCCCTGGGCGGAGCGGTGATCTTGGGTGCCTCGACCAACGGCGCGTCCGCGGGCAGGCGGCCCTGAGCGCGCTTGTACGCCGACACGGCGCGTGGATGCAGGCGGATGTCGTCGGGCAATGGACTGAATGCCAACTGCACTGCTTTTCCGAACACTCGCAGGAGTACCTCATCGCCAGGAGTCCAGCGCATTCCGGCCTTCTCGCGCACCGAGGAACTGAACACCCCGGCGGCCACCCAGTTCTGAAATGCGCGGGCCGGTGCCCACATCTGCTGCCAGAGGAAGTCCGGTAGCAGTACGTACTTCGGTTTGGGGATCTGAATGTGGAAGACGTCCATCGTCGCGCGATTGATCTCCAGTTCTTCGTCGCAGACCCGCGTCCAGTACTGCTGGAACTCCTCCCAGGAGTTGGGCACGGGCCGCATGCTCATGCCGTACATCCGATACCACTGGACATGCTCGGCAAACAGCTGCCGTTTCTCGGCCTCGGTGAGGCCTCCGCAGAAGTATTCGGCGGTGTTGATGATGAGCATGAAGAAGGTGGCGTGGGCCCAGTAGAAGGTTTCGGGATTCAGTGCGTGGTAGCGACGCCCCTTGCTGTCGACGCCCTTGATGGTGTCGTGATAGCCCCGAATCTGGCGCCCGGTGTCCGCGGCGCGATCACCGTCGTAGACCACGCCCATGATGGGAAAGACCGAGCGCGTCACGCGCTGCAGGGGCTCACGCAACAGGATCGAGTGATCCTGGACTCCGGCGCCCAATTCCGGATACATGTTCTGGATTGATCCGATCCACACGCCAAGGAGTCCGGTCCGCAGATCCGCAAAGTACTTCCATGTCAGCGAATCTGGGCCCAACGGTTGCGGTGGGCCGTCCAGATCGACTTCATGCCGTGGTTCGGCCGCGGGCCTCACGCGCGACGGGCCTTTGCAAGTGGATCGCCGAGCGCGGCGATCAGCAGTGGCGGATGTCATCGTTGACCCTCCTATGTGGCGCCTATCACGCACGATATGGGTGACAACCGGCGTTGTCCACGAGCATCTCAGCGGTGTTGAGAACCGTTTGCCAACCGTGTCCGAAGCTCCATGCGGCCGCTACCAGCGCCGACCGGTATCCACCAGGCGGTTGAGGAGAAGGACCCGAACCGGCGCGAAGGCGGCGACACTGGCAACGACGAGATTGCCGCCGCACACCCCAGCACATAGGCTGATGCCGTGGATGTCGAGCCGTCAGGCCTCGATGCCGAACCGGACCGTGAGCACAACTCGGGAATCCGTAAGCGCAGGCGAGGCCGCACCAGTGGGTCTGCGCGGCATGACCTCGCCGCGGAGTCGCCCGATGCGGCCGCGCCAGCGCAGAATTCCGATCCCGCCGAGCCGGCCTCTCGCCATATCGCCCGAGCCGGGAGCTGGTTCCGCAAGATGGATCGGGATCCCACGGTCGTCGCGGCGGTGCGCCGTGCCCGGCGTTCGCTGCCCGGTGACCCGTATTTCGGCGACCCCCTGTCCACCAGCGGTTTTGGTGGGGCGAGTGCGGTGGCGCGCGCGGCTGACCGATTGGTGACCGACAGAGACACCGCATTCCGTGAGTTCGGGTTCGGCGCACTGCAGATCTGGCAGGCCTTCACCGAGAAGGTCAGCAAGCAGCCGGCGAATCGCGAGGTCACCCTGGTCTTCACCGATCTCGTCGGATTCTCCGCGTGGGCACTGGAGGCCGGTGACGAGGCAACGCTGAAACTGCTGCGTCGGGTGGCATCGGTCGCCGAACCTCCCATGCTCAATGCCGGGGGGCAGGTGGTCAAGCGCATGGGCGACGGCATCATGGCCGTTTTCGATGATCCGATCACGGCCCTACAAGCCGTCATTCCTGCCCGCGACGCATTGAAAAACGTTGAAATACAGGGGTATACGCCGCATATGCGGATTGGGATCCACACCGGAACGCCTCAGCGCATCGGATCGGACTGGCTCGGAGTCGATGTGAACATCGCCGCCCGCGTCATGGAGAGCGCCGCGAAGGGTGGTCTGGCGATCTCGCAACCGGCTCTGGCCAAGGTGCCGCTGGTGCTTCTTGATCACCTGGGACTCACGCCCACGCCCGTGCGGCGACCGCTGTTCTCCAGCAGGCCGGCCGGTGTGCCCGAGAACATGAAGATGTACCTACTCGAAACTCGCAGGGAACTGCCAGCCGCTGGGGACGACGGTCGCATCTAGACGGTGCGATCATGGATCATGCGGAGAGTCTGGGCCGCGCTTGTCCGGCTGCGGGTCACCATCGGTTACGCGGTTGCGCTGGTAGCAGTCGCCACCGTGCTGGTGGTCGAGGGGCCGCGGATGCAAGACCGGGTGATCGCTCATGCGAGCACCAATCTGCACAATCTGCACCAGGGACGCCTGGGCACCCTCATCGGCAGTGCCTTTGTGACCGACGCCGGACCAATCTACCTGTGGCTTCCCGGCCTGATCTGCATCCTTGCCCTGGCTGAACTGCAGTGGCACAGTGGGCGTTTGGCGCTGACCTTCGTGCTCGGTCATATCGGGGCGACCCTCATCGTGGGAGTCGGAACCGCACTGGCCATCTGGATGCACTGGGCCCCGATAACCATCGCGCGGGCCAGCGATGTGGGGATGAGCTACGGGACAGCCGCTGTTGTCGGCGCACTCACCGCATCGATTCCGCCGCGCTGGCGTGGCTCGTGGATGTCCGGCTGGATCGCCGTCGGCGCCGTATCCATCGCTTGCAATCAGACGTTCACCGAGGTGGGGCATCTCACGGCATTTCTCCTCGGGATGCTCGCGGCGCACACGCTGTCCCTGCACGCACCGCATTGGTCCGTACTCCGATTGCTGCTCTTAGGATTTGGTGGACTATTCGCCCTGATGATGTTCTCCGAGGACGCCCAGACTCTTGCGGCGGCGGTGCCCGCCGCGATAGCCGCGGTGCTCATCAGTCAATGGGTCAGGTCCCGGCGGGAGCCTCGTGATCAAGTAGCCACCGCTTGATCGGAAGCCCATAGCGGAAGCCTCCCAGTGCGCCGCCGATGCGGTACACCCGGTGGCACGGCACGAACAGCGCCGCCGCATTCCGGGCGCAGGCACTGGCGGCGGCACGGACCGCCGCGGGCCGTCCGGCGCGCACGGCGAACTCGCTGTAGGTGATGGGCGCTAAGGGATCGACCTGTCGCAGCACATCCCAGGCGTGCATGAGGAAGTCCCCGGAACGCTGGGTGACGGGGATCGAGTCGATGGCGGTCAGATCGCCCGCGTGGTAGTCGGTGACAGCCTTGGACACCTTGCCGAGATCGCGCTTGCGATTCAGTTCCCGCGGGCGCAACGTCGGATGTATCAACGCGTGCAGTAGCTCGGGGGAGTCCGTCCATCCCGATGCCAGGACCGTCCCCGATCCGTCGACGATGGCGGTGAACGGCCCCACCGGGGTGGTGAGAGTCGAGTAGTCGCTCACGAGATTCCTTTCTGTGCGCGAATGCGCGGACGGGGTAGCGCAGTGATTCCCTTGCGCCACAGGTGCATAGATACATAAGACCGCCAGGGCGAGCAGTCGCGGGCAGCTGCGAGGTCTATGCCCTCTGCTGCTGCGCCGCGGCGCAGCACCAGATCGTGCTCGAGGAGAACGTCTGGATCGGCGAGTTGACGCATCACCACGTAGTCAGCGGTCCAAGGTCCGATTCCCTTGATCTCCAATAGTTGCCGGCGCATGTCGGCGGCGTTCATGCCGTGATGCAACTTCAGCTTGCCGGTCGCGAGCCTATCGGCGGCCCCCACGATCGCGGTGATCCGGGCCGCAGGTCCCGCCATCACCTCCGTGCCGGCGGCGGCGACCGCCTCGGGGGTGGGAAACAGACGTGTCACCCGCCCGGTCGTGTCGGCCACCTCCTCGCCGAGTTCGGCAACGAGGTGTGCCGTAGCGGTATTGGCCGCGGACACCGAAATCTGCTGCCCGATCATGGTGCGCAACAGCAGCTCTGCACCGTCGACTGTCCCCGGCACCCGGATACCGGGAGCCTCGGCGACAAGTGGGGCCAGCGCTGGGTGAGACAGCAGCGCGTCATCCACCGCCGCGGGGTCGGCATCCAGATCAAGAAGATGGCGCAGGCGGGCCACGGCGGGCGCGAGGTCACGCATATCGGAGAGCTGTAGGTCCGCGCGCACCTGATCGACGTCGACCGTCAGCGTCGCAACGACGGGACCGTGGGGCATCCTCAGTGCTCGGGTGTACCGTCCCTCGGCAAAATCCTCGACTCCGCGCGCGCAGTGATGCTCCAATAGCCAGATCGACCAAGCGACGTTATGAGGCTGCCGCAGAGGAAGTTTCAGGCTGACGCCGCCGGGCATCGGTGCCGATGTGTGACTCGCTGCACGGGGGAGCTCGGCGCGTAGTTTCGACGGTGTCGTCGCGAACACCGCGGCGATCGTGTCGTTGAACTGCCGAATACTGGAAAACCCGGCCGCAAAGGCAATGTCGGACATGGCCAGTTCGGTCCGCTGAATGAGTAGACGTGCGGTGGTGGCGCGATTGGCGCGCGCCAGGGCCAGCGGGCTTGCGCCGAGCTCGGCGAGTAGAACCCTGTTGAGCTGACGGCTCGAGTATCCGAGGGCACGGGCCAAACCATCCACGCCATCGCGCTCGACCACGCCGTCGCCAATAAGACGCATCGCTCGAATAGCTAAGTCGGACTTGATATTCCACAATGGCGACCCGGGTGCCGCGTCCGGCAGGCACCGTCGGCAGGCTCGATAGCCCTCGGCCTGCGCCGAGGCGGCGGTGGGATGGAACGAGACATTCTGACGCTTCGGGGTGATGGCCGGGCAGGACGGCCGGCAGTAGATGCCGGTGGTGCGAACGGCCGTATAGAACTGGCCGTCGAATCGGGTGTCACGGGACTGCACTGCCCGGTAACAGGCCTCCGCGTCAAGTTCCATGCTTCGAGCATGCCCGCGGTCCCACCGCAGCGCTAGCGGAAATCGGACATTACCGTCCGGACTGATTTGCCTCCCAGATGTGGGCGTAGCGCCGCCAGGCCAGCAGCGTGATCGTCATCGACAGTGCGGTGCCTGCCGTCGCCCCGATCCCTGAACGCCGCCAGGCGGCTATCAATGCCGAGATCAGCGCGGTGCCGCCGACAATGCCCAACACGGTGAGGGCAGTATCCGACGTAGGTCTGGTCATCCAGATCTCTTCACCGCGTATGGCACGAGTGGCAAAGGAGTTGTTGTCCCGGGGCGGCGGGGTCACCACTGGGTTGATGGCGAGCCACGCAGCGATGGGGACCGCCCAACGCCATCGCCGGGTCCATACCGGAACGAGCAACAGCGGTGTCGTTGCCCAACGGGACCACGCACTGACCGGATGGCAATGTCTTTCGAAGATCCAGCGGCGCACTGCTTCGCCATTCACCCGCTCAACACTAGGCGGTGCGGTGGTGCCCGCCGGGCATGACCGCACGGTGGTTAACCCGCCTTACCCTATGATCGGCATCCGTGGCCGATCACTCGCAGGACCCTTCAGTGGAACCATCAGAGAGAGCTCTGACGAGCGCCGTTGATGCTGCTCGCGCGGCCTTTGACGGCGCCGGTGACCTGGATGCCCTCGCGCAGGCAAAGGTTGACCATCTGGGGGAGAAGTCGCCGCTGGCGCTCGCGCGGCAGGCGCTGGGCGCGCTGCCGAAGGAGCAACGGGCTGAGGCCGGAAAGCTTGTCAACGCCGTACGCACCCAGGCACAACAGGCGTACGACATCCGGTTGGAGGCACTGCGCGCCGAACGTGATGCCGCCGTACTGGTCGCGGAGCGTGTCGATGTGACCCTGCCGTCGACGCGCCAGACGATCGGAGCGCGCCACCCGATCACCATCCTGTCCGAACACATTGCGGACACCTTCGTAGCGATGGGGTGGGAGGTGGCGGACGGCCCCGAGGTGGAGACCGAACACTTCAACTTCGATGCCCTCAACTTCTTGCCCGACCACCCGGCTCGCAGCACACAGGACACCTTCTACATCGCCCCCGAGGAGTCGCGACAGGTGTTGCGCACGCACACCTCACCGGTTCAGGTCCGTACCCTGTTGGCGCGCGAGCTGCCCGTCTACGTGATCTCGCTGGGGCGCGCCTTCCGCACCGATGAAATCGATGCGACGCACCTGCCCGCCTTCCATCAGGTAGAGGGGCTCGCCGTAGATCGCGGACTGACCCTGGCCAACCTCAAGGGCACGCTCGACGCCTTCGCGCGGGCCATGTTCGGGGCACAGGCACACACCCGGATGCGGCCGCACTTTTTCCCGTTCACCGAACCCTCCGCCGAGGTGGATGTCTGGTTCGAGAACAAGAAGGGCGGGGCCGGCTGGGTTGAATGGGGAGGCTGCGGCATGGTGAATCCGAATGTGCTGCGGGCCAGTGGTATTGATCCCGAAAAATACAGCGGCTTCGCGTTTGGCATGGGGCTGGAACGAACCTTGCAGTTCCGCAACGGGCTGCCCGACATGCGCGACATGATCGAAGGCGACGTACGCTTCAGCCTCCCGTTCGGGGTGAGTGCCTGATGCGTATTCCCTACAGCTGGCTTATCGAGGTCCTGCGTGTCGGTGCTCCGGAGTTCGCCGCTACCCCGGCGAGTATCGAGGAAACGCTGATCCGCATCGGTCACGAAGTGGAAGAGGTAATCGTTCCCGGTCCGGTTACCGGACCGCTGGTGATCGGGCGCGTCGCCCAGATCACCGAACTCACCGACTTCAAAAAGCCGATCCGGTTTTGCCTGGTGGACGTAGGCGAAGCCGAACCTCGTGAGATTGTCTGTGGTGCATCGAATTTCGCCGTCAACGACCTCGTGGTGGTGGCACTCCCGGGCGTCACGCTGCCCGGCGACTTCACCATCGCGACACGAAAGACCTACGGACACACCTCCGACGGGATGATCTGCTCGACGACCGAGCTGGGTCTCGGCTCGGACTCGTCGGGCATTCTGGTGCTACCGCCGGGAACCGCCGATCCCGGTGCCGACGCCGCCGAGGTGGTCGGGCTGGACGATGTCATCTTCGATCTGTCGATCACTCCGGATCGCGGATACTGCCTGTCCGTTCGCGGGCTGGCCCGCGATCTGGCTTGTGCGTACGACCTGGATTTCGCCGATCCAGCTGCGGTAGAGTCGCTCCCGGCCGACAAGCCCTCGCTGCCGGTACATATCGACGCCGGTACTGGGGTCAAACGCTTCGGGTTGCGCCCGGTGATCGGCATCGATCCGGCGGCGGTGTCGCCGTGGTGGCTGCAGCGACGGCTGATGCTCTGTGGAATCCGGGCCATATCGCCTGCGGTGGACGCCACCAACTACGTGATGCTCGAGATCGGGCATCCCATGCACGCGCATGACAAGGCGCGGATCAGCGGGGATTTCCGGGTGCGATTCGCGACACCCGGCGAGACGGTTATCACCCTCGACGATGTGCAACGCAAGCTTGAACCCGGCGACGTTCTGATCGCCGACGATGCCGGTGTGACCGCCATCGGCGGTGTCATGGGCGCCGGAAGCACCGAGATGCGCGAAGACTCCACTGACGTGCTCCTCGAAGCCGCGGTATGGGATCCGGCCGCGGTACTGCGCACCCAGCGTCGGCTACACCTGCACAGCGAGGCGGGACGTCGCTACGAGCGTTCCGTGGATCCCGCGATATCCGTTGCCGCGCTAGATCGTTGTGCGTCTCTACTGCGTGACATAGCAGGCGGCAGCACGCCCGCCGAACTCACCGATTGGTCGGCCGACGGCCAGGCTCGATCAGAGATTGTCATGGCCACCGACCTGCCCGCGCGCATTGCCGGGATCGACTACGCCGACGGGGTGGTGGAACACCGCCTCCGGCAGATCGGTGCCGAGGTGGCGGTGGAGGGCGACACCCTGCGGGTCACACCGCCGAGCTGGCGTCCGGACATCACCGAGGGTGCGGACCTGGTGGAGGAGGTGCTGCGACTCGAAGGACTGGAAGATATCCCGTCGATTCTGCCCGCGGCACCACAAGGCGGTGGCCTCACCGCGCCGCAACGCCGTCGCCGTGCGGTGGGGAAGTCCTTGGCGCTCAGCGGATACACCGAGATCCTGCCGATGCCCTTCCTGCCTGCCGGTGTGTTCGACGCATGGGGCCTGGATCAGGACGATCCGCGCCGACGTACCACAAAGGTTCTCAACCCGCTGGAATCCGATCGCCCCGAACTGGCCAGCACGCTCTTACCTGGGGTGCTTGAGGCGTTGTCGCGCAATATTTCTCGCGGAACTGTCGACGTCGCGTTGTTCACTATCGGTCAGGTTGTCCGGCCAACCGAGACGACCCGGGCGATCCCGCTGCTCGACGTGACGGATCGCCCCTCCGAGGCCGAGCTCAGTGCATTGTTTGAGTCTCTGCCCGCGCAGCCCGTCCATGTGGCACTTGTGCTGACGGGGGCGCGCGAGCCGAATGGTCCGTGGGGGCGTGGGCGCGCCGCCGATGTCACCGACGTGCTGGAAGCTGCCCGGATCATCGGGCGGGCCGCCTACGTGGACCTGTCGCTGCGGGCCGGCAGTGAATTGCCGTGGCATCCGGGGCGGTGCGCGGAGATTGTGGCCGATGGCCAGGTTGTCGGGCATGCCGGCGAACTGCACCCGGCGGTCATCGAACGGCTCGGGCTGCCCAAACGCACATGCGCCCTGGAGCTGAGCCTCGATGCGCTTCCCATCACCAATCCGCTTCCCGCGCCCAGGATCTCGCCATTCCCGGCAGTGCTTCAGGACGTTTCGCTGGTGGTCGCCGAAACGGTGCCCGCCGATGCGGTCACCGAGGCGCTGCGCGCCGGGGCGGGTGAGTTGATCGAAGAGGTGCGTCTGGTGGAGGTTTACACCGGGCCGCAGGTGGGCGAAGGCAACAAATCGTTGAACTTCCGGCTGCGTTTCCGGGCAACCGACCGCACCCTGACAGAAGACGAGGCCACCGCCGCACGGATAACGGCGGTGGCCTCTGCGGCCGAGCGCGTTGGGGCAACCCAACGCACCTAGCAGGTCTTACTGTCCTCGGCGCTGGTCAGCCTGCTCGCGGTGCTGCTCCTGGCGCTGACGATCGGCACGATCCGACATGGAAGGCTCCCTTCTCGTTCTCGCTCGTTATCAACTGCCGGCGCTATTCGCCAGCTACCTCCACCGTAACCGTGGGAACGGGGCATCACACCGTTTAGCTCAAGTTGAGGTTGATCGCGTGCCCAAAAGACCTGTCGAATATATTTGCGCTTGACTGCATAATGATACAGAATTGCGGCTATGACTACTGGGTTCTCGGTCGCGGTCGCCGGTGCCAGCGGATATGCCGGCGGTGAGATTCTGCGCCTGCTGCTCGCACATCCGGCATACGCCGCGGGCCGCCTGCGCATCGGGGTGCTGACGGCTGGTTCGAACGCCGGCAGCAGCCTCATCGAGCATCACCCGAATCTGACGCCGTTGGCTGACCACAAACTACAGCCCACCGATCCCAAGCTGTTGCGGGGGCATGACGTGGTGTTCCTGGCATTGCCGCACGGGTCTTCGGCCAAGATTGCCGACGAGCTGGGGCCGCAGACCCTCATCATCGACTGTGGCGCCGACTTCCGGCTGACCGATGCCGCCGCATGGCAGCGTTACTACGGCTCGAAACATGCGGGGAGCTGGCCGTATGGCTTACCAGAGCTTTCCGGTGCACGTGCGGGCCTGCACGGCACCAAGCGTGTAGCGGTTCCGGGCTGCTATCCGACGGCAGCACTGTTGGCGTTATCTCCTGCGGTCACCGCAGGACTCGTGGATCCGACGGTCACCGTGGTCGCGGTGAGTGGCACCACGGGCGCCGGACGCGCCCCCAAGGCCGACCTGCTGGCCTCCGAGGTCATGGGATCGGCTCGCGCCTACAACATCGCCGGCGCGCATCGGCACACTCCGGAGATCGCTCAGGGGCTGAATCATCCGTCGGGCAAGCCGGTCACCGTCTCCTTCACGCCCGTACTCATCCCCATGCCCCGCGGCATCCTCGCCACGTGTACGGCGCCAACCAGTGCGACCCTGGCCGAGATCCGGGACGCATATCAGGAGGCATACCGCGATGAGCCGTTCATCCACGTGCTTCCCGAGGGACAGTTGCCCACCACCAAGGCGGTATCCGGGAGCAACGCCGCGCACATCGGGCTGGCCGTCGACCCCGACGCGGGCGTGCTGGTGGCGATCGCGGCGATCGACAACCTGGTGAAGGGCACCGCAGGAGCCGCGATTCAATCCATGAACCTCGCACTCGGCTGGCCCGAGGGCGACGGCCTATCCATCGTGGGGGTAGCACCATGACCGAGAACAACTCGCCGTTAGTTCGGACGCAGGGCGTCACCGCGCCCGCCGGCTTCAAAGCGGCCGGAATCGCCGCCGGAATCAAGGTCTCAGGCAAGCCGGATCTTGCCCTGGTCTTCAACGAGGGGCCCGACTACGCCGCGGCGGGGGTGTTCACCCGCAACAAGGTCAAGGCCGCGCCCGTGCTCTGGTCGCAGCAGGTTCTCACCACGGGACGGCTGCGCGCCGTCATTCTCAACTCCGGTGGAGCGAATGCATGCACCGGGCCGGTCGGATTCCAGGACAGCCACGCCACCGCGGAGGAGGTCGCCAAGACGCTCAGCGACTGGGGCACCGAGACCGGGGCCGTCGAGGTGGCCGTGTGCTCCACCGGACTCATCGGCGACCGGTTGCCCATGGACAAGGTGCTGGCCGGGGTGCAGGAAATCGTGCACGAGCTGGCGGGTGGCCTGGGCGGTGGCACCGACGCCGCGCACGCCATCATGACCACCGACACCGTGCCGAAAGAGGTTGCGCTGCATCATAAGGGCGGCTGGACGGTGGGCGGCATGGCCAAGGGCGCGGGCATGTTGGCGCCCTCCCTGGCCACCATGCTTGTGGTCATCACGACCGACGCCGCAGTGCCCGCCGCGCAGTTGGATTCCGCGTTGAGGGCGGCTACCGCGCGCACCTTCGACCGGCTCGACGTCGACGGCAGCTGTTCCACCAACGACACCGTGCTGCTGCTGGCCTCCGGGGCAAGCGAGATCACTCCTGACGCAGAGGAATTCGCTGCCGCGGTAGCACGGGTCTGCGATGACCTGGCCGCGCAGCTGCAGTCCGATGCCGAGGGTGTCACCAAACGGATCCTGATCACCGTCACCGGAGCGGTCACCGAGGACGACGCGGTGGCCGCCGCCCGGACGGTGGCGCGCGACAGCCTAGTCAAGACCGCGCTGTTCGGCTCCGACCCCAACTGGGGCCGAGTGCTCGCCGCGGTCGGCATGGCCCCGATAGACCTCGACCCGGATCGCGTCACGGTGTCATTCAACGGAAACCTGGTATGCGCCAACTGCACCGGCGCTCCGGGCGCTCGTGATATCGATCTGTCCGGGCCGGACGTCGAGGTACTCATCGACCTCGGCGCGGGGGATCAGCGGGCGACCATCCGGACCACCGATCTTTCGCATGCCTACGTCGAAGAGAATTCGGCGTACAGCTCATGAAGGCTCCCAAGAAGGCGCGCGTGCTCGCCGAGGCGCTGCCATGGCTCAAGAAGCTGCATGGCGCCATCGTCGTGATCAAGTACGGCGGCAACGCCATGACTGACGATGCGCTCAAGAACGCCTTCGCCGAAGACATGGTGTTCCTGCGCAACTGCGGCATCCACCCCGTCGTCGTGCACGGCGGCGGCCCGCAGATCACCTCGATGCTGAAAAAGCTTGGTGTTTCCGGAGAGTTCAAGGGTGGCTTCCGGGTCACCACACCGGAAGTGCTGGACATCGCGCGAATGGTGCTCTTCGGTCAGGTTGGCCGTGAGCTTGTCGGGTTGATCAACAGCCACGGGCCGTACGCGGTGGGGATCACGGGCGAGGATGCGCAGCTGTTCACAGCCGTGCGCCGTACCGCGACCGTAGATGGCGTCGAGACCGATATCGGGTTGGTCGGCGATGTGGCACAGGTGAACCCGGAAGCGATCCTTGACCTGATCGATGCCGGACGTATCCCGGTGGTATCTACCCTTGCCCCCGATGCGGATGGCGTGGTGCACAACCTCAACGCCGACACCGCCGCCGGCGCACTCGCCGAAGCCCTTGGCGCCGAGCGTCTCCTGATGCTCACCGATATCGAGGGCCTTTACACCGACTGGCCGGATCGGGGATCGCTGGTGACCGCTATCGCCGCCGAGGATCTGCGCGGGCTCCTGCCCAGGCTGGAATCGGGCATGATTCCCAAGGTCGAGGCATGTCTGCGGGCGGTGGACGGCGGGGTGCCCAGCGCCCACATCATCGACGGGCGCGTCGAGCACTGCGTATTGGTCGAGCTATTCACCGACGAGGGCGTCGGGACACTTGTCAGGAGCCAATCATGAGCAACACCAGCGAGACCCAGCAGCGCTGGGAACACGTCATGATGAACAACTACGGCACACCGCCGGTCGTCCTCGCCGAGGGAGACGGGGCCGTCGTCACCGATGTGGACGGCAAGCGGTACCTGGATCTGTTGGGCGGCATCGCCGTCAACGTCTTGGGTCACCGCAACCAGGCCGTCATCGATGCCGTCACGCACCAACTCTCGACACTCGGCCACACCTCGAATCTGTATGCGACGGGCCCCGGCCTCGAGCTCTCCGAGGCGCTCGTCGCACGGCTGGGAGTTCCGGGCAGGGTGTTCCTCTGCAATTCCGGCACCGAAGCCAACGAAGCCGCGTTCAAGCTGACCCGGCTTACCGGGCGCACCAAGGTCGTAGCGGCCGAAGGTGCCTTCCACGGCCGCACCATGGGATCGCTGGCGCTCACCGGCCAGCCGGCCAAGCAGGCGCCGTTTGAGCCGTTGCCGGCGGGGGTTGTTCATGTACCGTACGGCGATCTCGCCGCCATCGAGTCGGTTGTCGACGGTGACACCGCAGCCGTCTTCCTGGAACCGATCATGGGCGAAGGCGGGGTGGTGGTTCCACCAGAGGGCTATCTCGCCGGGGTGCGTGAGATCACCGCGCGCCGCGGCGCGCTGCTGGTGCTCGATGAGGTACAAACCGGAATCGGCCGCACCGGAACATTTTTCGCACATCAACAGGTGGGAATAACCCCCGATGTGGTCACCCTGGCCAAGGGGCTCGGCGGCGGTCTGCCGATCGGTGCCTGCATCGCGACCGGAGCTGCCGCAGAGCTGCTCACCCCGGGGCTGCACGGCAGCACGTTCGGAGGCAATCCCGTCTGCGCCGCCGCGGCCCTGGCGGTCCTGCGGGTTCTCGATGAGCAGAACCTCGTCGATCACGCTGCCGCGGCCGGGAAGTCGTTGAGCCATGCCATCGAAGGGCTGAACCATCCGCTGGTCGCGCGGGTACGCGGCGCGGGTCTGCTCCTGGGAATCGTCCTGAACGAGCAACGTGCCAAGGCGGCCGAGACAGCGGCACGCGAGGCCGGATTCCTGCTCAACGCCGCCGCGCCCGACGTGCTGCGTCTGGCCCCGCCGCTGATCCTCAGCGATGAACAGATTGAGGAGTTCGTCGCCGCGCTGCCCGGCATCCTCGACACCGCAGCAGAACAGGAGCTGGCATGAACCCGGCGGGAAGCATCCGACATTTTCTGCGGGACGACGATCTCTCACCTGCCGAGCAGGCTGAAGTCCTCACGCTGGCTGCCGAACTCAAGAAGGCGCCGTTCTCGCGGCGGCCGCTCGAGGGCCCGCAGGGGGTCGCCGTCATTTTCGAGAAGAACTCGACCCGGACGCGGTTCTCCTTCGAGATGGGCATAGCGCAGCTGGGTGGGCACGCCGTGGTGGTCGACAGCCGCACCACTCAGTTGGGACGCGAGGAGACCCTCGAAGACACCGGGCAGGTGTTGTCCCGGTATGTGGAAGCCATAGTGTGGCGCACCTACGCACAGGAACGCCTGACCGCCATGGCAAGCGGCGCCTCCGTCCCCATCGTCAATGCCCTGTCCGACGACTTTCACCCGTGCCAGGTGCTCGCGGATCTGCAGACATTGGCCGAGCGCAAGGGCTCGCTGGCCGGATTGCGACTGACGTATCTGGGTGACGGGGCCAACAACATGGCGCACTCGCTGATGGTCGGCGGCGTCACGGCAGGCATCCACGTGACGATTGCGGCGCCCAATGGGTTTGCACCGCATGGTAAGTACGTCGCCGAAGCCGAGCGGATCGCCGCGCACACCGGTGCGTCCGTCACCGTGACCGCTGACCCGCGAACCGCTTCCACCGGTGCCGACGTCCTCGTCACCGATGCGTGGACCTCGATGGGACAGGAGAACGACGGCCTCGACAGGGTGCGGCCTTTCCGGTCGTTCCAGGTGAACGAGGATCTGCTCGGGCTGGCGGATTCAGAAGCCATTGTCCTGCACTGCCTTCCCGCACATCGCGGCGAGGAGATCACCGATGAGGTGATCGACGGCCCCCGTAGCGCCGTATGGGATGAGGCCGAGAACCGTCTACACGCCCAGAAGGCGTTGCTGGTGTGGCTGCTGGAACAGCGACGATGACAGCCTCACACGCCGCCGACACCCGAGCGGGCCGGCAGGCCCGCATCGTGGCACTGCTGTCCACCCAATCGGTACGCAGCCAGGGCGAACTGGCTGCACTGCTGGCCGCCGAGGGCATCGAAACCACCCAGGCCACGTTGTCCCGGGATCTCGACGAGCTCGGTGCCGTGAAACTTCGCGCTGCCGACGGCGGGGTGGGGGTGTACGTGGTGCCCGAGGACGGCAGTCCGGTGCGTGGAGTGTCCGGCGGCACCGACCGGCTCTCCCGGTTGCTGGGGGAGCTGCTGGTATCCACCGACGCCAGCGGTAATCTCGCGGTACTGCGCACGCCGCCGGGTGCCGCGCACTATCTCGCCAGCGCGATTGATCGCGCCGCATTGCCCGACGTAGTCGGGACCATCGCGGGGGATGACACCATTGCGGTGATCGCCCGCGAACCCTTGACCGGAGCCCAGCTCGCCGCACAATTCGAACAGCTTGCTTAAGAGAGAGAAGACATGACTAGCAGTGACCGCGTAATTCTGGCCTACTCGGGCGGGCTCGACACCTCGGTAGCGATCAGCTGGATCGGCAAGGAAACCGGCCGCGATGTGGTGGCGGTTGCCATCGACCTCGGCCAGGGCGGCGAGGACATGGAGGTGGTGCGCCAGCGTGCCCTCGACTGTGGCGCCGTCGAGGCGGTTGTCGTCGATGCCCGCGATGAGTTCGCCGACGAGTACTGCTTGCCGACCGTGCAGTCCAACGCGCTGTACATGGATCGTTATCCGCTGGTGTCGGCGATCAGCCGTCCGTTGATCGTCAAGCATCTGGTGGCCGCCGCCCGCGAGCATGGCGGCGGGATCGTCGCGCACGGCTGCACCGGCAAGGGCAACGATCAGGTGCGTTTCGAAGTCGGATTTGCCTCGCTGGCACCGGATCTGGAGGTGCTAGCTCCGGTCCGCGACTATGCCTGGACCCGCGAGAAGGCCATTGCGTTCGCCGCCGAGAACGAGATCCCGATCAACGTGACGAAGAAGTCGCCGTTCTCCATCGACCAGAACGTGTGGGGCCGTGCGGTGGAAACCGGTTTCCTGGAAGACCTTTGGAATGCCCCGACCAAGGACGTGTACGACTACACCGAGGACCCGACCCTCAACTGGGGCGCACCCGACGAGCTGATCATCACCTTCGAGAAGGGTGTGCCCACCGCGATCGACGGCAATCCGGTCACCGTGTTGGAAGCCATCGTGGAGCTCAACCGGCGTGCCGGGGCGCAGGGTGTGGGCCGTCTCGATGTCGTCGAGGATCGATTGGTCGGCATCAAGAGCCGTGAAATCTACGAAGCGCCAGGCGCGATGGTCCTCATCACCGCGCACGAGGAGCTGGAGCACGTCACCCTGGAGCGTGAGCTTGGCCGGTACAAGCGGCACACCGACCAGAAATGGGCCGAGCTGGTCTATGACGGTCTGTGGTACTCGCCGCTGAAGCGCTCACTGGAGGCATTCGTCGCGGACACCCAGCAGCATGTCTCCGGTGACATTCGACTGGTGCTCCATGGTGGAAACATCGCGGTGAACGGCCGCCGCAGCGCCGAGTCTCTGTACGACTTCAACCTGGCCACCTACGACGAGGGCGACAGCTTCGATCAGTCGAGTGCCAAGGGATTCGTGCACATCCACGGCCTGTCGTCGAAGATCTCCGCACAGCGGGACCTGTCGGGGAAGTGAGCACCAACGAGGGATCGCTGTGGGGTGGCCGGTTCGCCGGCGGGCCCGCGCCCGCGCTGGCAGCACTGAGCAAGTCCACTCATTTCGATTGGGTGCTGGCGCCGTACGACATTCGGGCATCGATCGCACATGCCCGGGTATTGCGCAAGGCCGACCTGCTGACCGATGAGCAACTGTCGGCCTTGGTGGACGGGCTGCAACAGCTGGACCGGGACGTCGCTTCCGGACAGTTCGTGCCTGCCGACACCGACGAGGATGTGCACGGCGCTCTCGAACGCGGACTCATCGAACGTGTCGGAGCCGATGTGGGTGGTCGTCTGCGCGCCGGTCGCTCCCGAAATGATCAGGTGGCCACGCTGTTCCGGATGTGGCTGCGCGATGCGGCCGGGCGGGTGTCCGACGGCGTGCTCGACGTGGTGCAGGCCTTGGCCGATCAGGCCGGTGCACATCCCGAGGCGATCATGCCGGGCAAGACTCATCTGCAGGCCGCCCAGCCCGTGCTGCTCGCCCACCATCTGCTCGCCCATGCGCAGCCACTGCTGCGTGATGTGGACCGACTAGTCGACTGGGACCGGCGTACGGCCGTCTCGCCCTACGGGGCCGGTGCACTGGCGGGCTCCTCGCTCGGTCTGGACCCGGACGCCATCGCGTCGGATCTGGGATTCACTGCGGCCATGGATAATTCGATCGATGCGACGTCGGCCCGCGATTTCGCGGCCGAGGCCGCCTTCGTCTTCGCGATGGTCGCCGTCGATCTGTCGCGCCTCTCCGAGGACATCATTCTCTGGAGCACAACAGAATTCGGCTATGCCGAACTCGACGATTCCTGGTCTACCGGTAGCTCAATCATGCCGCAGAAGAAGAATCCTGATATCGCCGAGCTGGCCCGCGGTAAATCGGGGCGCCTGATCGGAAACCTCACCGGCCTCCTCGCCACCTTGAAGGCCCAGCCGCTGGCCTACAACCGTGATCTGCAGGAGGACAAGGAACCGCTCTTCGATTCGGTGGCGCAGCTGGAACTCCTACTGCCCGCGATGGCCGGCCTGGTCGCGACACTGCGGTTCCGCACCGAGCGCATGGCGGCCCTCGCCCCGGCGGGGTTCACCCTGGCCACCGACCTGGCCGAGTGGATGGTGCGCCAGGGCGTACCGTTCCGCGTCGCGCATGAGGCGGCAGGGGAGGCGGTTCGTGTCGCCGAGGCCCGCGGGGCCGGCCTGGAGGATCTCACCGATGCCGAACTCGCGGCCATCCACCCGGACCTGACGGGACAGGTGCGCGCCGTGCTCACCACGACGGGATCGGTCGCCTCCCGCAGCGCCCGTGGCGGCACCGCACCGGAACGCGTTGCTGAGCAGCGCGAACTGGTGCTGGCCCGTCTCAACGTGCTGCGCGGTCAGAGCCGCTAACATCCAGGCATGGACGGTGAGCCGGACCCGACATCGTCGGGCCCCGGTCCGGGGGGAGATATACCGGACGACCCGAACGCGGCGTGGCGCCGCCCGGTGGGCACTGAACCGCCGCAGGCCGGCGTCGCGATCGAGGAGAGCCCAACGCGGTCGGCACCACATGGTGTGATCGGTCGGACCATCGATTGGGTCCGTACGTGGTGGAACGACCTTGAGTTCGTGCAGATGTGGCATGTGGTCACAGTGCTCGCGATTGTGACGACCGCCGGATTCGGTGGCTTGGACGCCGTGGACAAGACTCCGCAGACATTCGATCTTGGCAAGCCTTTCGACAATGGTGAATTCACCATCACTGTGCAAAAGGCCGTTCTGCGATCGGAAATCGTCGGCGGTGGAGCGGTGATCGCAAAAGAGAAGCCGGGACGCATGTATCTTGCGGTCCTTGCGGAGGTCACCAACAACTCCGATCGCGTCGACGTGGTCAGCAGCCAGTTTTCCCTGCCGAATGTGCCCGATGTACAAGACATTTCTCAGTTCCAGGGCCAGCGCGCCGTGACTCTCCGGATCGAAGACGGCAGCTTTTTGGTCGGGCTGCAACCTGATATCACCGAGAAGGTGGCAGTGGTGTGGAGCGTCCCTTCTGCCGCTGTACTACCCGGATCCACGGTGTCGGTTCAGGTGCCATACCGGAAATTTAGCCGTGGCCTGGTGCTCTATGGCGAGGGCTGGGTTGATGACGGCAAGAGCGCAACAACCAGTGTGCCTGTGGAGGTGTCTTCGTGAACTTCCCGAAGAAACTCTTGCCTTTCCGGGCCTCCTCGCCGCTTCTGCGCGTATCCGTGACGGCTGCGGTGGTGGCTGTTTTACTTTCTGCCTCCGTCTACGTCTGGAATCGCCTTCCGTCAGCCGCCGAGACTCAAAATGCCTTTGATGTTCACGGCACGATGGGAAGTTCGGTAACCGGCCGGTTGTTCTCGGCCACGGTGACCAAGGTCGGGATCGGGCCAGTCGTCAAACACACCGGCTTTTCTCCGCGTCAGCGAAACATCAAGTCCGCCGGTCAATGGGTCGTCGTCAAACTCACCATCACATCAATGACGGAGGCCTCACAGGCTGACGCGATACTGGCGCTCGGCGATAAGGGCTACACACCTGACAGCCGACTTGAGGGATCCACGTTACTGGGCGCACGTCTGACTCCGCTGATCCCCGAAACCGGCGTTTTTGTTTTCGAGGTCAGCTCAAGTGTGCTTGAAGATGCTCGCTCAGCGAAGTTGTACATTTTCTACGCCGCCGGACAGTACAAATGGGATTCACGGCTCGTGATCGATATTCCGCTCGACAACGAGCATGCACCCCGGGCGTCCGTTATCGCGCTTCCCAAAACGGTGGTGGGCAAGCAATGAGCGAAATGCAAACCAGCACCGATGCCCCGCGGCACCGACGCGAGCACGCCCCGGACCAACTGCCGTTACGTTCGCGCCTGTGGTTTCGCAATGCCGTCGCGGGAGTGATTGTCATCGCGGTGTTCTCCGGGGTATGGGCTGTCTCGTTCCGCGATTCGTGGCGGGACTATCGAGCGAGTGTGGTCCCACTCCATGTGATTGCGACCGGGCAGTCCGGGGAAGCATACGGACAGACGTGGCGCCTCGCCGGAGTGAAGCACCTCGGCAAAGCCCCGCGCGGAGCCAATGGGGTCATTCCGAAAGGGGCGGAACTGGCGGTGGTCACGATAGAACGCTCTGGCCCCGTTCCTCAGAACTTCTTCTGTGACGGAAGAATCACTGACGGTGAGCATCAGTGGCCGGAGGCTCCGTTCCTGTTGTATACGGTGACGCCCCCAGACGGTGTCGTCGATCACTGCGACAAACCGGGAAACCTTCAGTTCAGCTTCCTGGTGCCCGACGATGTGACCATGACCGCTGTCGACCTGGTGAACCCCGTAGGCGGCGGTGCCCAAATCTTGGTCAGATTTGAGCTGTCTTAGTTCTACCGATCGGCGACAACGGGATTTGCCGAGAGAGCGTCTTCCGAGTCGGCTGGGTAGTCGACAACCTCGTTGTCATGTAGCGCCGCCGCTTCCGCCTCTGCCTTTTCGACGCAATGGGCGAAGACAGATGCGATGACGCATACCCTCAGGGAGGAAACAAGAACACCTGAAATCGCCGTCAATATAGGCGCGACGCCATTCCAGAACGACAGCGGATGTGGGCCCAACATCCAGGCAAAACCACGGGTCAGGTATCCGCCGACCTGCATTTGCGTGGTGAGGAAACTGTCGGACATGTCCAGCCACGCCAAGCAGAGATACACCAGTACATAGCCAGACAGCAGGACTAGTCCTCCGTGCAACACCAGGCGCGCCGAATCGACAATAGGTTTAGCGCTGCCGAACTGCGAGAGCAGCCAATCCTTGGCCTTACCCCTGGTCTGCTCGGACACCCTGCTAGTCACCCGACGCTGGACCTGATCCCGGGTGGGTGCGAGTCTGTCGGCCACCACCTGGCTGTCAATACCCGCCAGCCGCCGAAGCACTCCCCGCCAGCTGGCGTTACTGGACGAGCCATAAATGATGCCGGCGATAGCCAGCCAGATCAGGGGTACGGCCGCTGCTCCCCAGACGATATGCCACGCGTCACTAACAAAGCCCCAGAGAACCTCCAAAGGGCGAAAATGCGAGAACAGTTCGCTGCGCATTTCGTCAAACCAGACCACGATGCGGCGTTCCTTGAACCAGGCCGATGGGCTCAGGAAGAAGTTCACGCCCTTGCTGGCGGAGAAGGACAACACCAGGAAGACCCACAAGGCATCCAGGTACACCCTGATGAAAACAAACCACCCGGGCAGCCTGTTCTTGATGAATTTGAGGTTCAACACGAGCCGTAGTGCAAATGCACCGGCGATCAGTACCCAGACGTAATTCGTCACCGGAACATCCCCCAAGTTGACCACCTTGGTGCCGGTCGTCATGTGGGCGCCCACGCGGTGCCACATCGCCTTCTGCTCGTAGGTCAGCCAGTCGTCCTGGAACATCTTCCACGCCAGGTAGATAACAAAGAACGGCAGTACAACATTGGCGAATATGTCGACATTGCGCAGGGAGATCCTGGGCATGGCCGCCAACACCGGAATCGCCGAGCGCAGGACCAGGAACATCGCGATGATCGACCCCAGCCGGGCCAGACCCGCGAAGGGCATCAGTAGGTCGACCACGAGATAGTTGTTCCACGCATATTTGGCCGCCAGCTCGATGACGATGTTGCGCCCCAACAGGCCCAGCAGATAGCAAGCGGCCAGTTGAGGCAGGTACATCACCCAGAGGCGCAGCGGTCGCAGCAACAGATTCCCCACCGCGCCATCGTAGAGCCTCGTATCACGGCGTCGCTTCCGATCCGGTGGCTGGGATTCGGTCAGCCCGATGGGTCCGCTGTGACAGGATATGCAGGCCCTCACCTGGGCAATATTGCGGATGATCGGTATCTAAGGAGCAGCTGTGTCCTTCAATCTCTCCTCCTTGACCAAGCCCGTCGCCCGCCTGGCCGCCACCGCGCAGAACGGGCTGGAGGTCCTGCGTCTCGGTGGACTCGAGACCGGCAGCACCGCGTCCTCGCACCAGATCATCGAGAGCGTCCCCATGTACCGGTTGCGCCGCTACTTCGCACCGGGGTCCTCCGGCGCCGAAGATGCCGGGCCCGTGGTCCTGATGGTGCACCCGATGATGATGGCCGCCGACATGTGGGACGTGACCCAGGACGGCGGCGCCGTAGGCATCCTGCACCGTGAGGGCATCGATCCGTGGGTCATCGACTTCGGCAGCCCCGACCGGATGGCCGGGGGCATGGAGCGCACCTTGTCCGATCACGTGGTGGCCGTCAGCGACGCCATCGAAACCGTGCACCGGATCACCGGCCGTCAGGTACACCTGGCCGGATATTCACAGGGCGGCATGTTCTGCTATCAGACTGCGGCACTGCGCAAGTCGCGCACCATCGCGAGCATCATCACCTTCGGTTCGCCGGTCGACGCCAACGCCGCCATGCCCATGGGCATGCCCGCGGGGCTGTCGGCCGATATCGCCGAGTTCATGGCCGACCACATATTCAGCCGGTTCTCCATTCCGGCGTGGTCGGCGCGCATCGGGTTCCAGATGCTGGACCCGGTCAAGACGGTGAAGGGCCGTCTCGACTTCCTACGGCAGCTACACGACCGCGATGCGCTGCTCCCGCGCGAGCAGCAGCGCAAGTTCCTGGCCAACGAGGGCTGGATCGCCTGGTCCGGGCCCGCGATCGCGGAGCTGCTGCGCCAGTTCGTGGTGCACAACCGGATGACCACCGGCGGCTTCACCGTCAACGATCGCGTGGTCACGCTCAGCGACATCACCTGCCCGGTGCTGGCTGTGGTCGGCGAGGTCGACGACATCGGACAGCCGGCCTCGGTGCGCGGCATCCTGCGTGCCGCGCCGAAGGCCGACGTGTACGAATACCTCATCCGCGCCGGCCACTTCGGTCTGGTGGTCGGCTCGACCGCGGTGGCGCAGACCTGGCCGACGGTGAGCCAGTGGGTGCAATGGCGTGAGGGCGAGGCGTCCAAACCCCCGGCGGTCGACCTCATGTACGAGCACGAAAGCGGTCAGCTCGACGGCGGCGGTGTGCCACTCACGTCTCGGGTCGCCCACGGTTTGAGCACCACCACCGAGGTCGCCATCGCCGCCGCCCGCACGGCGGGAGCGGCCGCCGCGGCTGCCAACAAGTCGGTGAAATCCATTGCCGTCGAGGCGGTTCGTACACTGCCACGGTTGACGCGACTGGGCCAGATCCATGATCACACCCGAATCTCGCTGGGCCGGTTGATGACCGAACAGGCGCGCCGCACTCCTCATGGTGAGAGCTTCTTGTTCGACGGCCGGGTGCATACCTATGAGGCGGTGGACCGCCGCATCAACAACGTGGTCCGGGGCCTCATCCAGGTGGGTGTGCGCCAAGGTGTCCGGGTAGGTGTCCTGATGGAGACCCGGCCCAGCGCCCTGGTGGCGATCGCCGCGCTGTCCCGCCTGGGGGCCGTGGCTGTGCTGCTGCCGCCCGATGCGGACCTGGAAGTCGCGGTGAAGCTGGGGGAGATTTCCGAACTGCTCACCGATCCGCCGAACCTTCCTGTCGCACAGGGCCTTCCCGTGCATATCTTGGTACTTGGCGGTGGTGAGTCGCGCGATCTGTCCATTCCGGACGACGGCTCGATCATCGATATGGAGCAGATCGACCCCGATGCCGTCGAGCTGCCCGGCTGGTACCGGCCAGACCCCGGGCAGGCCCGCGATCTGGCTTTCGTGATGTTCAGCGGATACGGATCCCGGCTGGTTCCCAAGCAGATCACCAACCACCGGTGGGCGTTGTCGGCATTCGGTACCGCGTCGGCCGCCGCGCTGACGTCCAATGACACCGTGTACTGCCTCACGCCACTGCATCATCAGTCCGGCCTCTTGGTGAGCCTGGGCGGCGCGGTGGCCGGTGGCGCGCGCATTGCGCTGTCGCGCGGGCTCAATCCGGATCGTTTTGTCCAGGAGATCCACCAGTACGGCGTGACCGTGGTGTCCTACACCTGGGCGATGATGCATGAGGTCATCGACGATCCTTCGCTGGCGTTGGGTGCGCACCACCCGGTGCGGTTGTTCATCGGTTCGGGCATGCCGTCGGGTCTATGGCGGCGCGTTACCGAGAGATTCGCACCCGCCCATGTCGTCGAGTTCTTCGCGACGACCGACGGCGAAGCGGTGTTGGCCAACGTGTCCGGTACCAAAATCGGCAGCAAGGGGCGGCCACTGCCCGGCGGCGGCAAGGTTCGGCTCGCCGCATACGACCCTGTCGACGACGTCATCATCGAGGGGGAGGACGGGTTCGTGCAGATCGCCAAGCCCGGCGAGGTCGGTCTGCTCTTGGCGAAGCCACCCGGTGATGTGGATCCCGCGGCTGCGATTCGGCGCGGCGTGTTCGCGCCTGGCGATACCTGGGTGTCGTCGGAATCTCTCTTCCGTCGCGATGAGGACGGCGATTTCTGGATGCTCGACGGCCGAAACACCGCGATCCGTACCGCACACGGTGTTGTGTACGCCGAAGCCACCAGTCACGCACTGGGTTCGGTGAGTGCAATCGACCTGGTCGCGACGTACCCCGTGGAGTCCGGCGAGGCCAGCGTCGCGGTGACCGCTGTGGTGCTTCGCCCCGGTGAGGCGATATCACCTGCGGATCTCGCGGAGGCCTTCGTATCCGTGCCGATCTCGGAACGCCCGGACATCGTCAAGGTGGTATCCAATCTGCCCTTCAGCGCGACCTATCGCCCTTCCACCACACACCTTCGCGAGTCGGGGTTGCCGAAACCGGGACGCCAGACCTGGTATTTGGACCCCGAATCCGGCGCGTACCACCGGTTAACCGCCGCGACGTACGACGCGCTTCAGGGCGCCGCCCAGTAGCCCGCATCGGGCGCGCCAGCCCCGGTCCCGTCGCCTTCCGCTGCTCAGACGACGGGTTGTTGTTAGGCTGACGTCCGCGATACCGGAAGGAACTCGTCATGCCGACACGCCTACGTGCCCTCGCTGGCACAGCTCTGGCCTCCGCCGGCCTCTCCGCAGCCTTGGTGTTCGGGCCCGGTGTTGGCACGGCCAGCGCCGACGTATTGGACGACATCGCCCACGAGTACTCCACCGGAACCAGTGGTGGGCAGGTGTCCAACCTGGTCCGCACCTCACTGCAGCTGCGCGCCCGGGGCGCCCAGGTCAGCTCGGCACAGAACGACGCCCTCAAGTCTGCCCTGGACAAACGCCCTAGTCAGATGCCGCTGATCAACACCCTGAAGTCGGTCATCGCAACGCAGTCCCAGTTCCTCAAGGCCGCGCAGAAGCCGCAGCAGCCAGTTCACATCGGCATCAGCGGTACCAACGGGTCGAACAATCCGAACGGTGGACCGCCCAACGTCAGTCCCGGACCGGGTATCGGCGTCAGCGGCGGCGGCGGCCAGCAGATCTTCAACGAGAACATCCCGCTGGGCTGACACCACCGACATGCCTCTTGACGCTGCGCTTCTAGACATCCTGGTCTGCCCCATCGATCGCGGGGCACTCCTGCTCATCGGTGGTGAGACGGACGGCATTCTCTACAACCCCCGTCTGCACAAGGCCTACCGGATCGAGAACTCCATCCCGGTGCTCCTGCCCGACGAGGCCCGCGAGGTGACCGATGAGGAGCACCAGCGCTTCACCGAGTGAAGACCGGTAGCTCGCCCGTCAGATACCGCTGAATGTTCGGTCCCACGGTGAGGGCGATCTCCTCGGCCGTCAGCGAGGCCAACGGCTCAACCTCCATGATGTATCGCGCCACCAGAATCCCGGCCATCTGCGTGATCGCGAACTCGGCACGCAGCACTCCGCTCCCGGCCGGGCTGTCCACGCGTTCGGCGATGATGTTGACCAGGACTTCACGGAAGAAGACCCGAACCAGCCCGTCATCTGCGCCGCTGAGCGCCGACCGGAACAGTGCCAGCACGTTTGCGCCCAATTCCGAATCCCAGAACGGGATGATGAGCCGCGGAATCGCGATTCCGAGTTCCTCGACGGGAATGTCCCGCAGCGGTTGCAGCACCACCTGCGGATCGACCGGCAGCTGGACCACCTCGCGGAAAAGATCCAGCTTCGTACCGAAGTAGTGGTGGATGAGGGCGGGATCGACACCGGCATCAGAGGCGATGGATCGCATGGATGTCTTATCGATTCCATTGACTGAGAACAGCTTTCGCGCGCTCGCGAGAATGTCGTCGCGGGCGCTGCTCGTTCCTGGCCGACGGCCCGGTCGTTTGGGAGTCATGATGTCCGGCGGCGCAGCGTGGCGGCGGCCCAACCCGATGCCACCGCGGTAGCTAATTCACCGATGGATGAACTCACCATAGGATGAATATGAGCCTGTCTGCCACGACTGTCAAGGACAATCGTGGGGTGAGCGCCGCGATTCTGAGGACCCATCCCGCCAAGGCTGCGGTGCGTCTGCTCGGCGCCACCATCGAATCGCGTGGGATCCGCGCGATGATCGTCGAGGTCGAGGCCTATGGGGGTGTGCCCGATGGGCCGTGGCCCGATCCCGCCTCACACTCCTTCCGTGGCCCGACGCCTCGCAACCGGGTGATGTTCGGGCCCGCCGGTCACCTCTACGTGTACCGAAGTCACGGAATTCATCTGTGTGCCAACGTGGTGTGTGGTCCGGACGGTGTCGCCGGCGGAGTGTTGATGCGGGCGGCGGCGATTGTGGATGGAGCACCTTTGGGCTGGCAGCGCCGCCCGACCGCCCGTAACGACGCGGGTCTGGCTCGCGGCCCCGGAAATTTGGGCGCCGCGCTGGGGATCACCCCCGAAGACAACGGCGTCGACGTTTTCTCCGCTTCCAGCCCGGTGCGGGTCGTGTTGAGGCGCAAGCAGAAGGCCCAGTCGGGGCCGCGCGTGGGTGTCAGCACGGCGGCGGATCGTCCATGGCGATTCTGGCTGCCCGGATATCCGGAGGTATCCGTGTACCGGCGCAGTCCGCGCGCTCCGCAACCGGATACTGGTCCATATGCCTCGATTGACGTCTGAGGAACCGAGTGGCGGCCGCAGCGACTCTGGCGGAATCGGTGCGTATGGCGCTCGATGTGCTCGCCGCACCTTCCGGGCACGAGGAGACATCCGGCGCCTTGCGCAGAAGTCTCGAACTCGCCGCGCACGAGCGGCCGACTCCGGAACGGATCGCCTCTGCGCTCGGTGGCGGGTGGGTCGGGGAGGAGGCACTTGCCATCGGTATCTGGGCGGCTGCCGGTGCGCATGATTTCAAGGACGGAATCCGGTTGTCGGTGAACCATTCCGGTGACTCCGATTCCGCCGGGTCCATCACGGGTAACCTCCTCGGTGCGATGTGGGGCGCACCGAGCCTGCCACCGGATTGGCTGGACCGGCTTGAACTGCGGGAGGTCATCGCGACCGTCGCCGATGACCTCCGCGGGCCTGCGGGACCACGATCGGATGAGCGGTATCCGGCACGCTGAACCCGATAAGGGATGATCGTTGCCGTGGTTTCCAACATTCTCGACGAGCTGACCTGGCGCGGTCTCATCGCGCAGACGACCGACCGCGACACCCTCGCGGCCGATATCGCGAAGGGGCCGATCAGCGTCTATGGGGGATTCGACCCCACCGCCGCAAGT
The DNA here is from genome assembly GCF_016767715.1 of Mycobacteroides chelonae. Taxonomy (NCBI): domain Bacteria; kingdom Bacillati; phylum Actinomycetota; class Actinomycetes; order Mycobacteriales; family Mycobacteriaceae; genus Mycobacteroides; species Mycobacteroides chelonae. The sequence goes on from NZ_CP050145.1 coordinate 2,396,338, forward strand.
CTGCACGCCGGGCATCTGGTGCCGCTGCTGACCCTGAGCCGATTCCAGCGGGCCGGGCATCGCCCCATCGTGCTGGCCGGTGGGGCGACCGGTCTCATCGGCGACCCGCGGGACACCTCCGAACGCAGCCTGCATGGTGCGGACACCGTGGCACAGTGGGCCGATCGGATTCGCGGGCAATTGGAGCGTTTCGTCGAGTTCAATGACAGCCCAACCGGGGCCATCGTCGCGAACAACCTGGACTGGACCGGTCAGCTCTCCGCCCTGGAGTTCCTGCGCGATCTGGGCAAGCACTTCTCGGTGAATGTCATGCTCGACCGGGACACCATCCGGCGGCGCCTGGAGGGTGATGGCATCTCCTACACCGAATTCTCGTACATGCTGTTGCAGGCCAATGACTACGTGCAGCTGTACCGAAAGTACGGCTGCTCGTTGCAGATCGGCGGCTCGGACCAATGGGGCAACATCGTCGCCGGCGTCCGGCTGGCCCGCCAGCTCGACGGTGCCTCCGTGCACGCGCTGACCGTTCCGTTGGTGACGGCGGCCGACGGCACCAAGTTCGGTAAGTCCACCGGGGGCGGCAACCTCTGGCTCGATCCGGAGATGACGAGTCCGTACGCCTGGTACCAGTACTTCATCAACACCGCCGATGCCGACGTGGTGCGGTACCTGCGCTGGTTCACCTTCCTGACCGCCGACGAAGTCTCCGAGCTGGAGACCGCAACGGACGAGCGGGCACATGAGCGTGCCGCGCAGCGTCGTCTGGCCGCCGAGGTGACCACCCTGGTCCATGGTGAAAGCGCCACGCAGGCAGTCGAACTTGCCAGTGGGGCATTGTTCGGCCGGGGCGAGTTGGACCGGCTCGACGAGGGCACATTGACCGCTGCGCTCACCGAGGCCGGTAACGGTGAGCCTGCGCGGCTCGCCGACGGGGAACCCGACACCATCGTGGACCTGCTGGTGAGCAGCGGACTCTCGGAAAGCAAGGGTGCCGCACGCCGCACCATCAAGGAGGGTGGCGTCTACGTCAACAACACCAGAGTGGACGCCGAAGAGTGGACGCCCAGTGACGGCGACTACCTCACCGGTGGGTGGCTGGTGCTTCGCCGCGGAAAGCGCAACATCGCCGGGGTGCAGCGGGTGCGCGGGTCGTAGATTTCGCTACACCCATTGGGGTTCAACGGATTCCTTCACCTTGCCGTCCACGCCGAAGACAAGGAAGCGAGTGAAGGTCCGCGCGAACCATCGATCGTGGGTGACGGCGATGACCGTGCCGTCGAAGGCTGCCAACGCATCTTCGAGCGCCTCCGCCGAATGCAGGTCCAGGTTGTCAGTCGGCTCGTCGAGCAGCAGCAGTGTCGACCCCATCAACTCCAGCAGCAGGATCTGAAACCGGCCCTGTTGTCCACCCGAGAGCGAGCCGAAGGTCTGCTCGGCCGACGGCGCGAGCCCGTAGCGGTCCAGGATCCGCGAGGCCTGCTCGCGACCGTGACCGGCCCGCCGTTCGTCCCCGTGATGCAGGATGTCGAGCAGCGTGCGTTCCATCAGGCCCGCGTGATGGTGCGTCTGCGCGAACCACCCCGGACGTACCCGCGCGCCCAGCCGTAGTCGTCCGTCGTGGCGCACGGCTTCGGGAATCATGTCGCCCACCGGCAACTGATCCGGCTCGGGGTCACTGCCCCCGCACGCCAGCAGCCGCAGGAAATGCGACTTGCCGGTGCCGTTACCGCCCAGGACCGCGACCCGATCGCCATACCACAATTCGGCGTCGAATGGCTTTGTCAGACCGCTTAATTCGAGGTTCTCCGCGATCACGGCACGTTTGGCGGTGCGGCCGCCGCTAAGGCGCATGCGGACGTTCTGGCGCAGTGGAACCGCTTCGGGTGGCCCTGCCTCATCGAAGCGGCGCAGCCGGGTCTCGGCCGCTTGCAGCCGGCTGGCCATATCGGAGTTGTACGCCGCCTTCTGCCGGTACATCAGCACCAGATCGCGTAGCGCCGAACGCTGTTCGTCCCAGCGGCGACGCAACTCGGCGAGCTTGGCGTTACGGTCCGCCCGCGCCTGATGGTACGTAGCGAACGACCCCGGGTGCACCCACAGTGTGGACCCGGCCCGGGTGGGTTCCAACGTGGCGACCTGACTCGCCGCGTGATTGATCAGCTCGCGATCGTGACTGACAAACAGCACGGTCTTAGACGACTCCACGAGCCTGTCCTCGAGCCAGCGCTTGGCCGGGACATCCAGATAGTTATCGGGCTCGTCAAGTAGCAGCACCTGGTGCGGACCGCGCAGCAGCGATTCGAGCACCAGGCGTTTCTGCTGCCCGCCCGACAGCGTGTTGACCCCGCGAAATCTGGCCAGTTCGAACGGAATTCCTAAGGCAGCGGTGGTGTGTACGTCACATTCGGTCTCGAATTCATACCCGCCCACATCCGCCCAGTCGGCCAGCGCCTGGGCGTACGTGAGCTGATCTCGTTCGCTGTCACGTTCCATGAGTGCCAGCTCGGCGCGGTCCAAACGTTCGGCGGCCACTCTGATGCGATCCGGCGCCACCGACAACAGCAGATCGCGGACGGTCGAGTCGTCACGAACGGAACCGATGAATTGCCGCATCACCCCGAGCTGCCCGCCCCGGGTGACGGCCCCGTCATGAGGATCGGTGTCGCCGGCGATGATGCGCAACAACGTCGTCTTGCCGGTCCCATTGGGGCCGATCAGTGCGGTTTTACTGCCTTCGCCTACCCGGAGGCTGACATCGTGGAGAAGCGCTCGGCCGTCCGGGAGGTGATAGCCGATGGCATCGAGCTGCACATGGCCCATGGATGAGCCGCTTGCGCGCAGACCAGCGGACATGGCGTTCAGTCTGCGTAATGGGTCACGTGGATCGCCACCGAATTTCCGGCGAAGGGCCTGTTACCGGCATACTCGCGCTGTAAAGGAGGTGCCCGTGGACCAGCGAGGACCCAGGCAGCAGGGGCCCAGAAAACAAGGCCCGAGTCGCCCCGCGCGCGATTCAGGCGCGCGGCGCGATGACCGCGGTGGCGGTGCGGCACGTCCGCGCCGGTCGGATGAGCGCAGCGGCGATCGCCCGCAGCGCCATCAAGGATCCGGGCCCCGGCGCACGGATGAGCGCCAGGCGCCACGAAACTTCGGCCCACACATTCCTGACGAGGTCGAGGCCAAGCAGCTTGCGCCCGATGTCCGCGCCGAGCTACTCAGCCTCGACAAGAACACCGCCGACACGGTGGCCCGGCATCTGGTCGTGGCGGGCAACCTGCTCGACGAAGACCCGGAAGCGGCGCTGGAGCACGCCAAGGCCGCCAAGAGCCGTGCGGCCCGCATTGCGGGCGTCCGCGAAGCGCTCGGTATCGCCGCCTATCACTGCGGGGACTGGGCGCTGGCGTTGTCCGAACTGCGCGCGGCCAAGCGCATGGGCACCCGCTCGCCACTGCTGGCCCTCATCGCCGATTGCGAACGGGGAGTGGGCCGGCCCGAACGTGCCCTCGAACTTGCCCGCGGAGATGAGGCCAAGGCACTCACCGGCGATGCCGCGGACGAACTGCGCATTGTGACCGCCGGAGCGCGCGCCGACATGGGACAGCTTGATCAGGCGTTGGCGGTGCTGTCAACTCCCGCACCCGATCCGAAGCGTGTCGGCGTGGTCGCGGCGCGGCTGTTCTACGCATACGCCGACATCCTCCTGGCCCTGGATCGCAAACCCGAAGCAGTGCAATGGTTCCTGCACGCGGCCAACGCCGATGTCGAAGGCCACACGGACGCCGAGGATCGGGCAGCCGAACTTGCCTGACACACTTGCCGGCGCCCACGACTGCCTGCTGCTGGATCTCGACGGCACGGTATTCCGGGGTTCCGAACCCACTCCGAACGCCATTGCCGCGTTGTCAGCCGCCGGCGATGCGCGGCAGCTATACGTCACCAACAACGCCAGCCGGTCCGCACCCGAGGTCGCCGAACACCTCACCTCCCTGGGCTTCATGGCCACCCCCGGCGACGTTGTCACCAGCGCCCAGAGTGCGGCCAGACTGCTCGCCGAGGCACTTGAGCGTGACGATGCGGTACTCGTGGTCGGCACCGAGGCGCTGGCCGCCGAGGTTGCGGCCGTTGGCCTCACCCCGGTGCGGAGCTTCGATGCGGCGCCACGTGCCGTGGTGCAGGGGCACTCCCCGGACACCTGCTGGACCACCCTTGCCGAGGCGGCACTCGCGATCCGGGCAGGCGCGTATTGGGTGGCGGCCAATGTCGACGCGACGCTGCCGACCGAACGTGGTCTGCTGCCGGGAAACGGGTCCATGGTCGCCGCGCTGCGCACCGCCACCGACGCCGATCCGATCGTGGCGGGCAAGCCGGGACGTGCACTCATCGAGGACGCACTGGCACGCGGAAGCTTCGCACGGCCGCTCGTTGTCGGCGACCGTCTCGATACCGATATCTCCGGAGCCAATGCCGCGGACTTACCCAGTCTCATGGTGCTCACCGGCGTCAACAGTGCTGTCGATGCGATCTGGGCGCACACCTCGCACCGACCCACCTTCCTGGGGACCGATCTGGGTGCATTGCACTTCCCACAGACCGAAGTACGTATCGAGCCGAAGCCGTCATGGCGGGTAACGGTGGATACCGGCCATGTGTCGGTTGGCGCCGTCGACGACGCCGGAACACCCCTGTCGCTGGCACAGTCACTGGCGGCCGCGGTGTGGGCAACAGGCCCAGCCCCGGCGATCAGGCCCATCGTGTCCACCGATGACCTGGCGGAACAGGCCTTGCAGGGGCTTTCTGCCGGATAGTGTGTCGTCGCCCCTGCCGGTCGGGGGCGATCCACTAGCCTTGAGCGCGATGACCACCCCGAACGATGTCGCCCGTCACGCTGCCGGACCTGATCCTGATGAGGTCAGGTCCCAGGTGCAGGCGCTGCTGGGTCAGCTCGACCCGCCTGCCGGCCTGGGCGAAACCGACGCCGAGCTGGATCTCGAAACCCAAGCCCAGGTCCTGGAACAGGCACATGACGTGTTGGTCCGAGCGCTGGAATCCGCGGAGCAGGGATAGTCATGGCCCGGCACGCCAGGGTCGACGCCGAGTTGGTGCGCCGCGGGCTCGCGCGGTCGCGACAGCAGGCGGCTGAGCTGATCGACGCGGGACGCGTGCGTATCGACGGCATACCCGCCGCGAAAGCCGCAACAGCCGTGCCTGCGACGGCTTCGCTTGTGGTGCAGGGGGAGGCCGAGGACAAGTGGGTCTCGCGTGGTGCTCACAAACTTCTCGGGGCGCTTGACGTCTTTGGCCCACAGGGACTTTCCGTCGAGGGCAAGCGCTGTCTGGATGCTGGTGCCTCGACGGGCGGTTTCACCGAGGTGCTGTTGCGTTCGGGTGCTCGTGAAGTTGTTGCCGCCGACGTCGGGTATGGGCAACTGGCCTGGGCCCTGCAGTCCGACGACCGGGTCACCGTGCTGGACCGCACCAACGTGCGCACCCTCACACCCGAAGTGATCGGCGGGTCGGCACAACTGATCGTGGCCGACCTGTCCTTCATATCGCTCGGACTGGTACTCGATGCGCTGATCGCTTGTGCCACAGACGATGCCGATATCGTGCCCATGGTCAAACCCCAGTTCGAGGTAGGTAAGGAACTCGTCGGCGCGGGAGGCGTGGTGCGTGACCCGCAACTACGCATCGATGCCGTGGTCTCTGTCGCCCACCGCGCCAGGACGCAGGGTTGGCATACCGCTGGCGTGACGGCCAGCCCACTGCCCGGACCGTCCGGAAACGTCGAATACTTTCTCTGGCTGCGGAACACAGATTCCGGCCTGGATATCGAAACAGCAGTCGCCGATGCAGTATCGAGGGGACCCCAGTAATGAGCGAACGCAAGATTCTGCTCGTCGCGCACACCGGGCGCGACGAGGTTACCGAGACTGCCCAGCGTGTCGCGAAAACGCTGGGCGAGAACGGTATCGCCTTACGGGTGTTGTCCGCTGAGGCCATCGATCGCGGCCCCGTGCATTTGGACCCCACCGAATTCCGCTCCCTCGGTGTCGATGTCGAGGTCGTCGACGCGGATGAGAATGCCGCCACCGGGTGTGAACTGGTGCTGGTACTGGGCGGGGACGGCACTTTTCTGCGGGCCGCGGATCTGGCACGTAGTGCGACCGCGCCGGTGCTCGGAGTCAACCTGGGCCGCATCGGGTTTCTCGCCGAGGTCGAGGCCGAGGCGCTCGATGCCGTGCTCACCCATGTGGTTGAGGGCACCTACCGCGTCGAGACCCGGATGACGCTGGACGTCCTGGTTCGCATTGGCGGCGAGGTTGTCGAGCGTGGCTGGGCGCTTAACGAGGTCAGTATCGAAAAGGGCCCCCGGCTGGGTGTGCTCGGCGTGGTGCTGGAGGTGGATGCCCGTCCGGTCTCCGCCTTCGGATGCGATGGAGTGCTGGTCTCGACGCCGACCGGTTCAACGGCTTACGCCTTCTCGGCGGGCGGACCGGTCGTCTGGCCGGATCTGGACGCAATCCTCGTGGTGCCCAACAACGCTCATGCCTTGTTCGCCCGGCCCATGGTGATCAGTCCTGCGTCCACCGTCGCCGTCGAGATCGAAGCCGATGGGCATGATGCGCTCCTGTTCTGCGATGGACGTCGAGAGATCAGAGTGCCACCGGGAGGACGCGTCGAGGTGGTGCGCGGTCATCAGCCGGTGCTGTGGGCACGCCTGGACAGCAGGCCTTTCGCGGACCGGATCGTCCGCAAGTTCCAGTTGCCCGTCAAGGGCTGGCGGGGAAGGTAGTCGTGCTCACCGAGATTCGCATCGAGTCCCTTGGCGCGATACCCGCTGCGACCGCGGAGTTCGACAGTGGTTTGACCGTGCTGACCGGTGAGACCGGAGCCGGTAAGACCATGGTGGTCACGAGTCTGCATCTGCTCGGTGGTGCCCGCGCCGACGCCAATCGGGTGCGGGCGGGCGCCGACCGCGCCGTGGTGGAGGGCCGGTTTCTCACGACCGATCCGCTGGGCGCCGAACCAGCCGACGTTACCGAGATCCTGGATTCCTCAGGGGCGCAACGGGATGACGACGGTAGCGTGATCGCCGCGCGTTCGGTGACCTCCGACGGGCGTTCACGCGCATATCTGGGTGGACGCAGTGTGCCCGCCAAATCGCTGGCCAGCTTCACCGCGGGACTGCTCACGGTACACGGGCAGAACGACCAGCTGCGGCTGATGCGCCCGGAGCAGCAGCTCGCCGCGCTGGACAGGTTCGCCTCGGAAGGGCCGGGCAGCATCGAGGCGCTGCTCACCACCTATCGCAAGCTGCGCGAGGAGTGGCTCACCGCGCGGCGCGACTTGATCGACCGCACCAACCGGGCGCGCGAGCTCGCGCAGGAGGCCGATCGACTCGGGTTCGCGCTCAACGAGATCGACACCGTCGATCCCAAGCCGGGTGAGGACGACCAGCTCATCGCCGACATCCATCGCCTGTCCGAACTCGATGCGCTGCGCGATGCGGCCGGCTCGGCACGTGGTGCGTTGGCGGGTACGGACTCGGACGGCGGCGATGACGATTCGGATTCGGCGATCGACCGCATCGCCAAGGCCAAAGTTCTGCTGGAAGCCACCGATGACGCGGCCCTGCAAGCCCTGGCGCCACAATTGGCCGAGGCGCTTGCGGTGGTCAGTGACGTCGCCCGCGAGTTGACCGCGTTCACCGACGAATTGCCCAGCGATGCAAGCACACTCGAAGAGAAGCTGGCACGCCAGGGGCTGCTGCGTACGTTGACCCGCAAGTACGCCGCCGACCTGGGCGGGGTGATCGCCTGGGCGCAGGAGGCGCGCGGCAGGCTGGCCGAGGTCGACACCTCCGAGGAGACGCTTAACGCCATCGCTGCCCGTGTGGATCGGCTCGCCGGTGAACTGGCTGTCGCGGCAACGGCTCTGAGCAAGGCGCGCACGAAGGCCGCGAAGGCGCTCGGTAAGGCCGTCACGGCCGAGCTGGCCGGCCTGGCGATGGACCGTGCGGTGTTCACCATCGCCGTGGAGCCCATCGCGGCCCGGGCCGATGACTCGGCGCCGTTGGCGCTGCCGTCCGGGCAGACCGTGCACGCGGGATCAGCGGGTACCGACGCCGTCGAATTCGGATTCGCCGCCCATCGTGACAACCCGCTACTGCCGCTGGCCAAGAGCGCATCCGGGGGTGAGCTCTCGCGCGTGATGCTGGCCCTCGAAGTGGTGCTGGCCGCCTCGACCGCCGGCACCACCATGGTGTTCGACGAGGTCGATGCTGGGGTGGGTGGCCGTGCGGCCGTGCAGATCGGTCGACGGTTGGCCAAGCTGGCACACACGCATCAGGTGATCGTGGTGACGCACCTGCCGCAGGTCGCGGCCTTCGCCGATATCCACCTCACGGTTGACCGGGTGAACAGCAAGGGCAGCGGTGTGCGCCGTCTGGATGATGAGGACCGGGTCGCTGAACTGGCCCGCATGCTCGCCGGTCTCGGCGACTCCGACACCGGCCGGGCGCATGCCCGCGAGTTGCTCGACGCGGCCCGCTCCGAGCGGGGCTGAGACCCCTTCGCAAACAATCACAGAGCACGACCCGCGGAAAGTCAGCGGTACTGGAGTGACTAATGTGACAGGTGTTACGGCGCGCCTCCACAGGCTCGACGGCCCATCGCGTCATGATCACCTTCATGAACTTGACCACGATGCTCACGCGAAGCAGCAGCTCCAGGCCCGGCATCGTCGGAACAGTGCGTACCGACAGGGACATCAACAAGCTGCTGCAACGCCTCAATCCGGGTGATATCGCCGTCATCGACATCCTCGATCTGGATCGCATCACGGCCGATGCTTTGGTCGACGCCCGGGTGAGCGCCGTCGTCAACGCTTCGCCGTCGATCTCCGGCCGGTACCCGAATCTGGGACCCGAGGTGCTCGTCGCCAACGGCATCATCCTTATCGACAGCATCGGACCCGAGGTCTTCAAAAAGGTCAAGGACGGCTCCACGGTTCGGGTGCACAACGGCGGCATCTACAACGGCGATCGCCGTCTGATCGCGGGAACTCCGCGGACCGATGCGGACGTGCACGACCTCATGACCGAGGCGAAGACCGGATTGGTCGCGCACCTGGAGGCCTTCTCCGGCAACACCATCGAATTCATCCGCAGCGAGAGTCCGCTGCTGATTGACGGCATCGGCATCCCGGACGTCGATGTCGACCTGCGCAACCGGCACGTCATCGTGGTGTCCGACGGCGCGGGTGCGGTGTATGACCTGAAGAACCTCAAGCCTTTCATCAAGGAGTACCAGCCGGTTCTCATCGGAGTCGGGGGCGGTGCGGACATCCTGCGCAAGGCCGGGTACCGGCCGCTCATCGTGGTGGGCGACCCGTTGTTGATGAGCAACGATGTCCTGAAATCCGGTGCGCAGGTGGTGCTTCCCGCCGACGCCGACGGACACGCCGCCGGGCTCGAGCGCATCCAGGACCTGGGAGTCGGTGCGGTCACCTTCCCGGCTGCGGGTTCGGCGGCGGACCTGGCGCTGCTGCTGGCCGATCATCACGGAGCATCGTTGATCGTCACGGTGGGCCACACCGCATCCATCGAGGAGTTCTTCGATCGCGAACGGCAGCAATCCAATCCGTCGACATTCTTGACCCGGCTCAAGGTCGGCGCCAAGCTCGTCGACTCCAAAGCCGTTGCGACGCTGTACCGCAACCGGTTCTCCGGCGGGGCCATCGCCTTGCTGATCCTCGCGGTGCTGGTTGCCGTGATCACCATGCTGTGGGTCACCAGCGCGGGCGACAGCGCCGCGGAATGGCTGCTCGCGTATTGGAACCGGTTGACCGTCTGGGTGCAGAACCTGGTCAGCTGAGTTATCCGTGATTACCCTGCGCCAGCACGCAATATCCCTCGCTGCGGTTTTCCTCGCACTCGCGGTGGGCGTCATACTCGGTTCCGGCCTGCTCAACGACACCCTGCTGTCCGGTCTGCGCGACGACAAGCGTACCCAGCAGCGGCAGATTGAGGATCTGAATCAGGACAAGAACGCCCTCAACGAGAAACTCAACGCGGCAAGCAACTTCGATGCCACCATGGCGCCTCGAATGGTCAAGGACGCCTTGGGCGATCGCAAGGTCGTGCTGATCACCACCCCGGAGGCCGACCGCGCCGATATCGACGGCATCGCGCAGCTGATCGCCACCGCGGGCGGATCGGTATCGGGCCGGATCGGGTTGACCGATCAATTCACCGACGCCAACCAGGGCGAACGGCTGCGCACCATCGTGAACTCGTCGATTCTGCCCGCCGGCACCGCACTGCGTACCGATGTCGTCGATCAGGGCTCGCAGGCGGGTGACCTGGTGGGCATCGTGCTGCAGGTCCCGAAAGATCCGGCACCACCGGTGACCGATGAGCAGCGCGGCATCGCCCTGTCGGCACTGCGTCAGAGCGGATTCATCACCTACGCCGACGGACAGGTGTCGGCGGGGAACCTCGCGGTGATCGTGACCGGGGGCGCGCTGCCCAACGACGCCGGAAACAAGGGCTCCACCGTCGCGCGATTCGCCGCCGCGCTGGATCGGCGCGGTTCCGGCGCCGTGCTCGCCGGACGCAGCGGGTCGGCCGATGGCATCGCGGCGATTGCCGTGACCCGGGCCGACAGCTCCATGGCCTCCGCGGCGAGCACCGTCGACGATATCGAGATGGCCTCGGGCCGCATCACCACCGTCCTGGCGCTGCGGGAACAGGCCGACGGCCGCTCGGGCCGGTATGGATTGGGGCCGGGAGCTACTTCCATCACGGTGCCGTAGACGATCCGAAAAGGGGATCTAGCCCACACCGCTCGGCGTGTTCAGCGCGGGTTGTCGGCGTGTTTGTTAGGGTGAGGTTCCGTGGGTCAGCAGGGCCCCGAGCTAGTCAGAATTGCCCTGCGCAGTCGTCACGGGAGCCAAGTTGGCAGGTCTACGCAAGCATCCTCAATCCGCCACCAGGCACCTCTTCGTCAGCGGCGGTGTGGCCTCCTCGTTGGGCAAGGGACTGACCGCCTCCAGCCTCGGGCAACTTCTCACCTCACGTGGTTTGCAGGTGACCATGCAGAAGCTCGATCCGTACCTGAACGTGGATCCGGGCACCATGAACCCGTTCCAGCACGGCGAGGTTTTCGTGACCGAGGATGGTGCCGAGACCGATCTCGATGTCGGGCACTACGAACGCTTCCTGGACCGCGATCTGTCCGGGTCGGCGAATGTCACTACGGGGCAGGTTTATTCGTCCGTCATCGCCAAAGAGCGACGTGGCGAGTACCTCGGCGACACCGTACAGGTGATCCCGCACATCACCGATGAGATCAAGAGCCGCATTCTGGCTATGGCCGAACCCAACGAAAAGGGACAGCGGCCCGACATCGTCATCACCGAGATCGGCGGCACGGTCGGCGACATCGAGTCGCAGCCGTTCCTGGAGGCCGCGCGCCAGATCCGGCACGACGTCGGCCGCGACAACGTCTTCTTCCTGCATGTGTCCCTGGTGCCGTACTTGAAGCCGTCCGGCGAGCTCAAGACCAAGCCCACGCAACACTCGGTCGCCGCGCTGCGCAGCATCGGCATCACCCCCGACGCGCTGATCCTGCGCTGTGACCGGGAGGTGCCCGAACCCCTCAAGAACAAAATCGCGCTCATGTGCGATGTCGACGTCGACGGTGTCATCTCCACGCCGGACGCCCCGTCCATCTACGACATTCCGAAGGTGCTGCATCGCGAGGAACTCGACGCTTATGTGGTGCGCCGACTGAACCTGCCCTTCCGCGACGTCGATTGGACCGAGTGGGGCGATCTGCTGCAGCGCGTCCACGAGCCCAGCGAAACCGTACGAATCGCCTTGGTGGGCAAGTACATCGATCTGCCCGACGCGTATCTGTCGGTCACCGAGGCGCTGCGCGCCGGAGGATTCCGGCACCGCACGAAGGTCGACATCAAGTGGGTGCCTTCGGACGACTGCGAGACCGAGGCCGGTGCGCAGTCCGCGCTCGGCGATGTCGACGGCGTGCTGATCCCCGGCGGTTTCGGCATCCGCGGCATCGAGGGCAAGCTCGGCGCCATCCGCTACGCCCGCAAGCGGCGTATCCCGATGCTTGGCCTGTGCCTGGGGTTGCAGTGCATGGTGATCGAGGCGGCACGCTCGGCGGGCCTGGCCGACGCCAACTCGGCCGAGTTCGATCCCGACACCCCGAGTCCGGTGATCGCCACCATGGCCGATCAGGTGCGGGCAGTCGCCGGTGAGGCGGATCTGGGCGGAACGATGCGCCTGGGTGCCTACCCCGCGATCCTGGAAGCCGACTCGATCGTCGCCGAGGCGTACGGAACGACTGAGGTATCCGAGCGGCACCGGCATCGTTACGAGGTGAACAACCCCTACCGGCACAAGATCGCCGAAAGCGGCCTGCGGTTCTCCGGCACATCGCCGGACGGGCACCTGGTGGAGTTCGTCGAGTACCCGAGGGACGTCCATCCGTTCGCGGTCGCCACCCAGGCCCACCCCGAACTCAAGAGCCGTCCCACCCGCCCACATCCGTTGTTCGTCGCGTTCATCCGCGCAGCAATGGAATACAAAGCGGCCGAGCGTCTTCCGTTGGATCCTGACAGTGAGTAGCGGGGCCTCCGGGGAGGGCGAACGCCACGAGTTCGTCACCCTGGAGTCCGAGCCCATGTATATGGGCGGGATTCTGGCGTTGCGCCGCGACCGTGTCGCGATGCCCGGCGGCGGAAGTGCGACCCGAGAGGTCGTCGAGCACTACGGGGCTGTCGCGGTCGCCGCGGTGGATGAGGTGGGGCGGGTCGCGCTGGTGCATCAGTACCGCCATCCGCTCGGGCACCGGCTATGGGAACTGCCCGCCGGTCTGCTGGACATCGCGGGGGAGGACACTCAGCTTGCCGCCGCGCGCGAGCTGCAGGAAGAGGCAGGCGTCGAGGCCACCACCTGGCGGGTGCTCGTGGACGCGGCCGCTTCACCCGGGTTCACCGACGAGGTGGTCAGGGTCTTTCTGGCCACCGGGCTGTCACATCCGGGACGTGGTGAAAGTCATGACGAAGAGGCCGACATGACGGTGCACTGGGTGCCGCTGGCTGAGGCGGTGTCCATGGTGCTCGCCGGTGAAATCGTGAATGCTATTGCCGCGGCGGGCATTCTGGCCGCACATGTGGCCCTCTCCGGTCACCACACCCGCGCCTCGGACGCCCCCTGGCCGGACCGGCCTACGGCCTTCGCGGAACGTAAGGCCCGAATGTGACGGTAGCGGTCCCGCTCCTAGACGGTGAGATCCAGTCCTACCTGGATCACCTCGACGTGGAACGCGGCGTCGCCGCGAACACACTGAGCTCATACCGTCGCGATCTGCGCCGCTATCAGCAGCATCTCGCCGACCGCAAAATCGACCGTCTCGCCGACGTGTCCGAACCCGATGTCAGCGATTTCGTGGTGACGCTGCGCCGGGGCGACCCCGAGCATGGCGTGCCCGAGCTGTCCGCGTCCTCGGCCGCGCGCGCGTTGATCGCCGTGCGTGGGCTGCACCGGTTCGCGGCCATCGAAGGGCTGGTACCGACGGACGTTGCCCGCGCCGTCAAACCGCCGACCCCCAACCGGCGGCTGCCCAAAAGCCTCACCGTCGATCAAGTCGAGGCCCTGTTGGCCGCCGCGGGCGGAGCCGCCACGGACGGCCCGCTCGATCTGCGTAACCGTGCACTGCTGGAACTGCTGTATTCGACCGGCGCCCGGATCTCCGAGGCGGTGGGGCTCGATGTCGACGATGTCGACGTTCAGGCCCGCTCGGCACTGCTCTGGGGCAAGGGCGGCAAGCAACGGCTGGTGCCAGTGGGGCGCCCCGCGGTGGAAGCGCTCCAGGCGTACCTGGTGCGTGGCCGTCCGGACCTGGCGCGACGAGGACGCGGGGGCGTGCCCGCCCTGTTCCTGAACTCGAGGGGCGGACGGCTCTCACGTCAAAGCGCCTGGCAGGTACTTGCCGATGCCGCCGAACGCGCCAAGATCAGCGCGGCCGTATCGCCGCACACGCTGCGGCACTCCTTTGCAACGCACCTTCTGGAAGGCGGTGCCGACGTTCGCGTCGTGCAGGAGCTCCTCGGCCATGCTTCGGTCACGACGACACAGATCTACACGCTGGTCACCGTCAGTTCGCTGCGCGAAGTGTGGGCTGGTGCACATCCCCGCGCCCGATAGTGCCGACTCCATGCGCGGGTTGCCGCTACCGCACGCCGCAACCCCACTAGACTTGCGCGAATGCCTTCGATGAGCCGCTGGTGCGAAGAGGGTCGAACAGATGACCGGGAGGTGACGTGACGGACTCCAGTCTTGACTCCGACTTTCCCGCCGAAGACGGCGACCTTGACCTGACCGGTCGTCCGCACAGAGACATTCCCGAACCAAAGCCGCTGACCAGCCATGGACCGGCCAAGGTCATCGCGATGTGCAACCAGAAGGGTGGGGTGGGTAAGACCACGTCCACCATCAATCTGGGCGCCGCGCTGGCAGGGTACGGCCGGCGCGTTCTGTTGGTGGATCTGGACCCGCAGGGGGCGCTGTCTGCCGGTCTGGGTATCGCGCACCACGAGCTGGAGACCACGGTGCACAACCTGCTGGTCGAGCCGCGGGTATCGGTGGACGATGTTCTCATGCGTACCCGGGTCGATGGCCTGGACCTGATTCCCAGCAATATCGACCTGTCCGCGGCCGAGATTCAGCTGGTCAACGAGGTGGGTCGGGAACACTCGCTGGCCCGTGCGTTGCATCCGGTGCTCGACCGCTACGACTACGTGCTGATCGACTGCCAGCCGTCGCTGGGGCTGCTGACGGTGAACGCGCTGGCCTGTTCCGAGGGCGTCGTCATCCCGATGGAATGCGCGTTCTTCTCGCTGCGCGGGCTGGCGCTGCTCACCGACACCGTCGCCAAGGTGCGCGACCGGCTCAACCCGAAGCTGTCGGTGTCCGGAATCGTCATCACCATGTTCGATGCCCGCACCTTGCACGCGCGCGAGGTGATGGCCCGGGTCATCGAGGTGTTCGGTGACCAGGTCTTCCACACCGTCATCACTCGCACTGTCCGCTTCCCGGAGACCAGTGTGGCGGGAGAGCCCATCACCACGTGGGCGCCCAAATCCTCCGGTGCCCAGGCGTATATCTCGTTGGCTCGCGAGGTAATCGACCGGTTCGAATCGTGACGGTTGAGGTACCGGAAGAGCTGGCTGTGTCTCATCCGGTCGAGACCTCTGCGGAGCCCGGTTCCGCGGCCCCGGAGGCGGCTGCGTCCGAAACGCACGGTTTCCGGATTCGCCTCACAAACTTTGAGGGTCCGTTTGACCTTCTGCTGCAACTGATTTCGCAGCATCGGCTCGATGTCACCGAGGTGTCGCTACATCAGGTGACCGACGAGTTCATCGCATACACCAAGTCGCTGGGCGATACCTACAGCCTGGACGAGGTCACCGCGTTCCTGGTGGTGGCGGCCACACTGCTGGACCTCAAGGCGGCGCGGTTACTGCCGTCGGGACAGGTGGACGACGCCGACGATCTGGCTCTCCTGGAGATCCGGGACCTGCTGTTCGCGCGGCTGCTGCAGTACCGGGCCTTCAAGCACGTGGCGGAGATGTTCGCCGAACTGGAGGCCGCCGCGCTGCGTTCATATCCGCGTGCGGTGGCGTTGGAGGAGCGGTTCAGCGAGTTGTTGCCGCCGGTGCACCTGGGACTCGATGGCGACCAATTCGCCCAGCTCGCGGCCGGTGCGTTTACGCCGCGGCCGGTGCCGACGGTGGGCCTCAGCCATCTGCATATTCCCCGCGTTTCGGTGCCTGAGCACGCCAAACGGATGGTTGAACTGCTGGCCGAACGCGGCGCGGGGCAGTGGATGACCTTTACCGAGTTGGTGGCCGAGTGCACGGTGCCCATTGAGATTGTGGCCCGTTTCCTGGGCGTCCTCGAGCTCTACCGCTCCAAGGCGGTACTATTCGAGCAATCCGAACCGCTTGGACCGCTCCAAGTTTCATGGACCGGTGAGCGCCCGGCGCAGGATGATCTAGAAAAGGCAGTGGACTACACATGAGTGAGCAGACGACCTCTGTCGAGGGGTCGGAGGAGTCCACCGAGCTCGACCCCTCAGCAGAACCCATCCTGGAGGAATCGGACGAGTTCGTCCCGATGACCGATGAGGAACTCAGCAGCACTCTCGAAGCGCTGTTGCTGGTGGTGGATACACCCATTAGTGCGGCCGCGGTGGCCACCGTCGTCGCGCAGCCGCTGGATCGTGTAGCCGAAGCGCTGCAACGGATTTCCGAGATCCTGACCGACCGCACGAGCGGTATCGACCTGCGTGAGACCGCAGATGGCTGGCGCATGTACACCCGCGCCCAGTACGCCCCCTACGTGGAGAAGCTGCTGCTGGACGGTGCACGTTCGAAGTTGACCCGAGCTGCGCTGGAGACCCTTGCCGTGGTGGCCTACCGGCAGCCGGTGACGCGATCGCGCGTCAGTGCCGTTCGCGGTGTGAACGTCGATGCCGTGATGCGGACGCTGCTGATGCGCGGGCTGATCGCTGAGGCCGGCACCGATGACGAGTCCGGTGCCGTGATGTTCCGCACCACCGAGCTGTTCCTGGAGCGGCTCGGGCTGACGTCACTGTCGGATCTTCCCGATATCGCGCCGCTTCTTCCCGATATCGACGTGATCGATGACCTATCCGAGAACCTTGGCGACGAGCCGAGGTTTGCACGGCTCGACCGGATGTCTGCCGACGGTGCCGGATCCGGTGCCGCGCCCGCCTTTACTGTTGATCAGGACTGAACGATGAGCGAAGAAGGAATTCGGCTACAGAAGGTGTTGTCGCAGGCGGGAATTGCGTCACGCCGGGTTGCCGAGCGGATGATTTTCGACGGCCGCGTGGAGGTGGACGGCGAGATCGTCACCGAGCAGGGCCGGCGAATCGATCCCGCCGTCAACGTGGTTCGCGTCGATGGTGCGCGGGTGATCATGAACTCCGAGCTGGTGTATCTGGCGCTCAACAAGCCGTACGGGATGCTCTCGACCATGTCGGACGATCGTGGCCGCCCGTGCATCGGGAAGCTGATCGAAGAGCGGGTGCGCAGCAACCAGGGTGTCCGCAATGTCGGCCGACTGGATGCCGAAACCGTCGGACTGATCCTGCTGACCAATGACGGAGAGCTGACGCACCGCCTCATGCACCCGTCCTATGAGGTGCCCAAGACGTACATCGCCACGGTGGCCGGCAACATACCGCGCAGTCTTGGCAGACAGCTGCGCGATGGCGTAGAACTCGCCGACGGCCCCGCCAAGGTCGACGATTTCAAATTCCTCGGCACCACCGACGGCCAGACCATGCTCCAGCTGACCCTGCACGAGGGGCGCAATCGCATTGTGCGCCGGATGCTGGATGCCGTGGGGCATCCGGTAGTGGAATTGGTGCGCACCAAGATTGGCGATGTGGCGCTGGGCAATCAGCGTCCGGGAAGCCTCCGCGCCCTGGGCCGTGATGAGATCGGCTCGCTGTACAAGGCGGTGGGTCTGTGAGTCGCGTCGTGGTGGCCATCGACGGTCCATCGGGCACCGGAAAGTCCTCGGTGGCCAAGGAATTGGCCCGGCAGCTCGGCGCCGCCTATCTGGATACCGGTGCGATGTACCGCATCGTGACGCTCTGGGTGCTGCGCGCCGGTGTCGATCTCACCGATCCGGCGGCCATCGCCGCGGCCACCGGCGAGGTGCCCATGTCGGTCGGGTCCGATCCGGATGCGCAGACTGCTCTGCTCGCCGGAGAGGACGTGTCGACTCCCATCCGGGGGACCGAGGTGACTGGCGCGGTTTCCGCGGTGTCGGCGGTTCCGGAGGTACGTGAACGGCTGGTGCGACGGCAGCGTGAGCTGGCCGAGGGCAGTGGTGGCGCCGTGGTGGTCGAGGGCCGCGATATCGGTACCGTCGTGCTGCCCGAGGCCGACGTGAAGATCTACCTGACGGCATCGGCACAGGCCAGGGCCCAGCGCCGTAACGCACAGAATGTCTCGGGCGGCGGGGCCGACGAGTACGAGCGCGTGCTCGCCGACGTGCAGCGCCGCGATCATCTGGACTCGACCCGGGCGGTGTCACCGTTGCGTCCGGCGCAGGACGCGATAGAGGTCGACACCAGCGACATGACACAGGATGAGGTGGTGGCCCACCTGCTGGACCT
This sequence comes from Mycobacteroides chelonae, assembly GCF_016767715.1. Taxonomy (NCBI): domain Bacteria; kingdom Bacillati; phylum Actinomycetota; class Actinomycetes; order Mycobacteriales; family Mycobacteriaceae; genus Mycobacteroides; species Mycobacteroides chelonae. The sequence continues at coordinate 2,414,580 of NZ_CP050145.1, forward strand.
CGTTCGTATAAAGGCAGGGGCATCCCGATGACCGACGGCACATGGGTCGACGAAAGCGAGTGGGAACTCGACGAATTCGATGGAGTCGAGGAAACCGAGGAGCCGAGTGCCCCGCCCGCGGTGGTGGCGGTGGTCGGTCGCCCTAATGTCGGCAAGTCGACGTTGGTGAACCGCATCATCGGGCGGCGCGAAGCGGTCGTCCAGGACATCCCCGGGGTGACCAGAGACCGCGTCTCGTACCCGGCCGAATGGCTGGATCGCCGATTCACCGTGCAGGACACGGGTGGCTGGGAGGCCGATGCGACCGGCCTGCAACAGCTCGTGGCCGAACAGGCGCGGCATGCGATGGCGACCGCGGATCTCATCATTCTGGTGGTCGATGCGACGGTGGGTCCCACCTCGACTGACGAAGACGCGGCGAAGCTGCTGCGCCGCTCGGGTAAGCCGGTTTTCCTGGCGGCCAACAAGGTTGATAGCGACCGTGCCGAGGCCGACGCCGCAACCCTGTGGTCGCTGGGGTTAGGTGAGCCCATCGCCATCAGCGCCATGCACGGGCGTGGGGTCGCGGATCTGCTTGACCGTGTGGTCGCCGATCTGCCCCAGGTGTCAGCGCGAGGGTCGGGGGAGGGCGGACCGCGGCGTGTGGCACTCGTCGGAAAACCCAACGTGGGCAAGAGCTCTCTTCTGAACAAGCTGTCCGGCGACGAGCGGTCGGTGGTGCACGATACTGCCGGGACCACCGTGGACCCAGTGGATACCTTGATCGAACTCGGCGGTAAGACTTGGCGTTTCGTCGATACGGCAGGTCTGCGCCGTAAGGTTGGCCAGGCCTCGGGGCATGAGTACTACGCCTCGCTGCGCACCCATGGAGCCATCGAGGCCGCCGAGGTGGCGATCGTGCTCCTGGACGCATCCCAGCCCATCACCGAACAGGACCAGCGGGTGCTGTCGATGGTCGTCGAATCCGGGCGCGCATTGGTACTGGCGTTCAATAAGTGGGACCTGGTGGACGAGGATCGCCGCGATCTCCTTGAACGTGAAGTAGACCTTCAGCTTGCGCAGCTCAATTGGGCACAGCGCGTGAATATCTCGGCCAAGAGTGGGCGGGCCATCCAGAAGCTGGTGCCCGCGCTGGAGTCTGCACTGCAGTCCTGGGACTCGCGTATCTCTACCGGTCAGCTCAATACCTGGGTCAAGGAAGTGGTTGCCGCGACGCCGCCGCCGGTGCGCGGCGGGAAGCAGCCACGTGTGTTGTTCGCCACTCAGGCCACCTCACGGCCGCCCACCTTCGTGCTATTTACCACCGGTTTCCTCGAGGCGGGGTATCGCCGATTCCTCGAACGTCGATTGCGCGAAAGTTTCGGCTTCGAAGGCACTCCCATCAGGGTGAATGTGCGGGTACGCGAGAAGCGCGGGCCCAAGCGCTAACTGGCGGCGAGATAGCAACGGGCACAAGCTAAAGGACCCTGTGCACATTGCGCTCTCAGGCTCCGTTCACCCAATATTCGCGCCCATGTTGAGATCTACCCGATCCGAATCGCCCACTTTTTCGGTTTGCCGACCTAGGCTGGTTTGACCGTCTACCATCCTGCGGCGGTAGCAAAACCACCTACGAAAGGCGCAACACAGTGGCGGACACACTCACCCAGGGTCAGAAGCTGGATTCGGGACAGAGCCTCACCTCGAACAACGGCGCGTACACCCTGACTCTGCAGGATGACGGCAACCTGGTTCTGACCGATGGCGGCAGCCCCGTGTGGGCCTCCGACACCAGCGGACACAGCGCTGGCCGCGCAGAGGTGCAGAGCGACGGAAACTTCGTGGTCTACGACAACGGTGGCGGCGCGCTGTGGAGCAGCAACACCGAGGGCCGTTCCGATGTGAAGCTGGTTCTGCAGGACGACCGCAACCTGGTGCTCTACGCAGGCGCCGACTCCGTGTGGTCCTCGGGCACCCAGACCGACACCCCGGTCGCCCCGGCCGAGTCCGTCGAGGTTGCTCCGGCCGCCGTGGAGGAGCCTGCTCCTGCCCCGGAGCCCCGCACCTACACGGTCGTGTCGGGTGACACTCTGTGGGCCATCGCCGAGCGCTTCTACGGCGACGGCAACCAGTACCAGAAGATCGCCGACGCGAGCGGCGTTGCCAACCCCGATCTGATTCAGCCGGGTCAGGTTCTGACCATCCCGGAGTAATCGCACCGGATCACGCAAGCGGCTCGAACTAAGCCTCTTGGCCCCATCGGCCCCGTCGGGTTAACCCCCGGCGGGGCCGATGTCGTGTTACTCCCGTAGGTAGCCGTCCGGATGGTGGAACCAATTGATACGCGGCGAACGCGCCGGATCGACATGCGCGGGTGGGATCCACCAGGTTCGGCCGTCCGGACCGCGTGCTGCTCTCCAGTGCTGGTCCTCGGCTCCCAGTAGCTTGTGATGCCCTTCGCAGCCGAGCGTGAGGGAGTCGATATCGGTGCTGCCGCCGTGAGCCCACTCGTCCATGTGGTGCACCTGGCAGTGATACGCGGGTTGATCGCAGCCTGGGTAGGTACAGCCACGATCCTTGGCGGTCAACATGATTCGCTGGTCCTCGGTGGCGATCCGTCTCGCCCGCCCCAGATGCAACGCGCGACCGTCGTCATCGAAGATGGCCAGATAATGATGGGCGTGACTGGCCATCCGGATCAGATCGGTGATCGGCAGGAGTGAGCCCCCGCCGGTCACCGCGTTACCCGAGCCAGCTTCGAGCTCACGCAGCGTTGCGGTGACCACCGCGGTCACGGGCAATCCGCGATGACGACCCAGCTCACCCGATGACAACACGGACCGGCAGACCGCCTTCAGCGCATCGTGCTGCCGCTGTGCGACGGTTCGACCATCCCGCCGCGCCGCATCTACGTCCGAATCATCACCTACGCAAGGTGTTTCGTCATCGGGGTTGCACATGCCCGGTGCTGCGTACTTGGCGAAGATCGCGTCGAGATAGGAACGTAGCTCGGGGTCGAGGTCGAATTCCCCGGGCGTCATGAGGTCGACACCCTGACGCCCCATTCTGAACCCTCGCCGTCGAGCACGGTCGGAGTCGCCGGTGAAGCTCCCGTCGGGATCGAGATAGGCCAGGAGTCTGTCCGCGGCCTTGCGGAGCTCGTCGGGCCGCAGCGTTCCCGCGAGCTCCGCCAGCTGCCTCTCGGCGGCCGCCCGGGTTACCGCATCGACGGCGTGGGGGAGCCGGTCCCAGAACTGGCGGATGACCGCGATGTGATCACACCCGGCGGTGCCCGCCTGTTGCGCCATGGCGGTGGCCGCGAGCACCGGCTCGATCCGGTCACCGCTGAGCGTGACCCGCGGACCGAGTTCCGCGGCGTCCCGGATGCGCCGTCGGGCGTCGGAGCGGGTGATCCGGAGTGCATCGGCGAGGACGTCGGGCGGGTTGATGCCACCGAACGCGCCCGGAACATGATCGGCCACAAGTTCATTGACAAGCCCGTGGGTGGCGGCGGGAATCCGGCGCACGAATGCCTCGACCTCGCGTAGGACGGCGAGACGGTCACCCTGCGTAAGGGTCTGCGGATCCAGTTCCGACAATGCGCCGAGGGCGCCGGCCAGCTCCGCAAGGACCTGGCTTGCCTCCGCATCCACTATCGAACGCATGTTCGAATTATAGGACGCCACTCCGACAACTACCGACAAATGTTGCGAATGATTTTGTTGTGACACAAGTGATTTCAGGAATCCGGGTTCGTTGACCGGAATCCGAGTTCAGGATCTCGCCACACCTACGGTAGGCTTCCGTCTGCTGCTCATCGCGGCGGCGGGCTGTGGCGCAGCTTGGTAGCGCACTTGACTGGGGGTCAAGTGGTCGCAGGTTCAAATCCTGTCAGCCCGACAACACAAAAACCACCTGTTTACAGGTGGTTTTTGTCATCCCAGGAGCCCTTGGCTCTGTAACCAGGTTTGGGTCGCTTGCATGCCGGATTCGAGAGTGAACTGGGGCCTGAACCCCAGAACGCTCTGTGCTTTGGCAATCGAGTAGGTTCCGGTCCTGGTGAGGTATCGCACGGAGGCGGCATTGGCTTCAGTTGTTCTGCCCGACAGCGCGAGGATGGACGTCTTCGCTCTGGCCAAGCCAATCGCGGCGGTGGTGGGTAGCACCAAGGGGCCGCGCTTACCGAGCATGCGGTAGTAGTGGCCGAAGAACTGTGCGCAGGAGACCCCAACCCCTCCGGAGATGGTGAAGATCTGGCCGCGTGCCGCGTCGCAGGTAGCCACGCTCGTGATGCCGTCAATGACGTCATCGATGTAGATCGGCGAAAAGATCCCCTTGCCCATCGCCGGCAACACGAATTGGTTACCGCGGATCATCTCGAGGGGCAGCAGTGTCCACGGCCGGGATCCGGGCCCGTAGATATCACCTGGGCGTACGATCCGCGCATCGATCCGGTGGGCCGCGTGAGCCTGCAGTACCACTTGTTCGCTTGCGATCTTGGTGTCAACGTAGGTGTTCCCGTCGGTTCGGACAGGATGATCTTCGGTGACCATATCGGGGAAGTCGATATCCGAGAACGCGCGAACCGACGATAGGTGTACGAACACCGCCGCTGGTGACGTGGCGTCGATAACCTTTTTCGTGCCAAGCACATTGATGCGCCAGGCCGCGTCGGCTGCCGCGGTGTTCGACACTATTGCTGCGGTGTGGAAGATCGCATCCGCGGCCGCAGCGTCTGCCAGCCACGGACCCTCAACGTTGATATCTCCGGCGCGGACGTCGTGTGTGGAGTCCGCCGCCAGATCGACGCCGCGGGTCTCCCAGCCCGAGGCGCGAAGCTGCCGCGAGAGTGCGCGGCCCACGAATCCGTTTGCGCCGGTGATGAACGCGCGTCGAATCGTCACCTTCCATCAGTATCAAACAGCGGTACTGGGGGCAAATAGGTTGCGCAACTTGCCCGGTTAGAGGGCTTCGGCGCCCTGTTCGCCGGTGCGTACCCGCACCACCGAGTCGACGGGGCTCACCCAGACCTTGCCGTCGCCGATCTTGCCGGTGCGTGCGGCGGTCACGATGACCTCCACCACCTTGTCGACAGCCTCGTCGTCGACAAGGACCTCGACCTTCACCTTCGGCACGAAGTCCACCTGATACTCAGCGCCGCGGTATACCTCGGTGTGGCCCTTCTGCCGGCCGTAGCCCTGCACCTCGCTGACCGTCATGCTGGGGTTGCCGGTCTGTTCGAGTTGGGTTTTGATGTCGTCGAGCGTGAACGGTTTGACGATCGCGGTAACGAGTTTCATGTCCCTCATGCCTCTCGGTGGGAGATGAGGGGGCGTCCCTCTGTCGGGGAGCCCGCGAAGTTCCCGGTGGCTGATCCGAGGCCGAGTGCGACGAAGTCGTATGCACCTTCAGCGTGTTGGGATTCGTCGGCTCCGGCCGCTTCTCCCTCGTCGCTGATGCGCAGGCCAATGGTGTACTTCACGATGAATGCAACGATAGCGGTGCCTATTGCCGAATAGAGCAGAACCGCCCCGGCGCCAAGAGCTTGGCGCCACAACTGTTCTAGCCCGCCGCCGTAGAACAGACCGGCCACGGCCGCACCGGTCTGGGGCGCGGCGAACAAACCGATGAGCAACGTGCCAACGATCCCGCCGACCAGGTGCACACCGACAACATCCAACGAGTCATCAAATCCTAGCTTGTACTTCAAGCCCACCGCCAGCGCACACAAAATGCCGGCGATCACGCCAATGGCAAGGGCGCCAGCGACATTCACCGACGAGCACGACGGGGTGATGGCCACCAAACCGGCCACGATTCCCGAGGCCGCACCCAGCGAGGTCGCATGCCCGTCCCGAATACGTTCGGTAAGCAACCAGCCCAGCATCGCCGCGGCAGTAGCCACCGTGGTAGTCACAAACGTCGAGCCCGCCAAACCATTAGAACTGGTTGCCGAACCGGCGTTGAACCCATACCAGCCGAACCACAACAGACCAGCCCCCAGCATCACGAACGGCAAGTTATGCGGACGCATCGGCGTGCCCGGCCAGCCCTTGCGCTTACCCAAGATCAGCGCCAACACCAGGCCCGCGGTACCGGCATTGATATGCACCGCGGTACCACCAGCGAAGTCAATTGCCTTGAGCTGATTAGCGATCCAGCCACCCTTCTCCGCGGCCGCACCATCGAACGCGAAAACCCAATGCGCGACCGGGAAGTACACGACCGTGACCCACAGACCCGCGAACAGCAGCCAGGATCCGAACTTCAACCGGTCAGCCACCGCACCAGAAATCAGGGCAACAGTGATGATGGCGAACATCAGCTGAAACGCCACGAACACTGTCGCAGGGATAGTTCCTACCAGCGGGATGTTGACGACCTCGGCCGCCTCAATCCCATTAGCCGGATCGGCGATCACCGCCTCCGCGGCATTACCACCGATAAGACCCTTCAAACCGAAAAACTGCGCCGGGTTACCGAACAGCCCCGAGACATCGTTACCGAACGCCAGCGAGTACCCATAAAGCACCCACAGCACCGTCACCAGCCCCATCGCACTGATGCTCATCATGATCATGTTCAGCACGTTCTTCGCGCGGACCATGCCGCCATAGAAAAAAGCCAGGCCGGGTGTCATCAACAACACCAACGCGGCACTGGCCAGCATCCACGCAGTGTCTCCGGTATTCGGGACACCCATTGACGGGAAACCATCCACTAGCGGCATTCCTCTCGGGGATCTTGGAACATGCACGGCGGAAGGGCCGCGGCCAGAACAATGCGCAGCAGATATGTCGAACGCGGCTCCTGCGTGTTGCATCTCTGTGAAGTGCTCAGCGCGAGTCGAACTCCATGCAGCAAGTTAGGGGGAGTTCCACAGCTACGCATTCTGCTGTTGATGTGTGCGAAACATCCCGGCTATCGGTCGTCCCTAACGTAGCCACGTTGGTCGCTCGCAAATCAGGTGCGGGCACGTCACGGCGATAGGAAGTCAATTGAGCGGAAATGCTGTTCGGCTGCAGGCGATCAACAACGTCGAGGCCTACGTGCCGCCGGCAATCAGCTTCGTGGTCGGTGAAGAGCCGGGTGAAGTGTTCGGCGCGAACGTCTTTAGCAAGGCTGTCATGCAACAGCGGCTTCCCAAGTCGGTCTACAAGTCCGTGACCGCCACCATCGAGCAGGGCGCCAAGCTGGACCCGGCCGTGGCCGATGCCGTTGCCTCGGCGATGAAGGACTGGGCACTTGAGAAGGGTGCGACACACTACGCGCACGTCTTCTACCCATTGACTGGTCTGACCGCCGAAAAGCATGACAGTTTCCTTGAACCAATCAGTGACGGTGCGACTCTGGCCGAGTTCGCAGGCAAGACCCTGATCCAGGGCGAGCCGGACGCGTCCAGCTTCCCCAGCGGCGGCCTGCGAAACACTTTTGAGGCCCGGGGGTACACAGGCTGGGATGTCACCAGCCCCGCGTACATCCTCGAAAACCCCAACGGCAACACGCTGTGCATCCCGACTGTGTTCGTGTCGATGACCGGTGAGGCTCTGGACCACAAGACCCCGCTGCTGCGCAGCCAGCAGGCGATGGGGGAGCACGCCGAGCGTATTCTTAAACTGTTTGGCCACAGCAACTTTGATCACATTGTGTCGTTCTGCGGTCCCGAGCAGGAGTACTTTCTGGTGGACCGTCACTTCTTCTTGGCTCGCCCGGATCTGATCAACGCGGGTCGTACTCTGTTTGGCGCCAAGCCGCCGAAGGGTCAGGAGTTCGACGACCACTACTTCGGCGCGGTGCCCGAGCGTGTTCTCGGATTTATGATGGATACCGAGCGTGAGCTGTTCAAGCTCGGCATCCCGGCCAAGACACGGCATAACGAGGTTGCGCCTGGGCAGTTCGAAATCGCTCCGATGTTCGAGCGGGCCAACATTGCCTCGGACCATCAGCAGTTGCTCATGACGACGTTCAAGACGATCGCCAAGAAGCACGGCATGGAGTGCCTGTTCCACGAGAAGCCCTTCGCCGGTGTCAACGGTTCCGGCAAGCACGTCAACTTCTCGTTGGGGAACTCGCAGTTTGGCAGCCTGCTGGTGCCGGGCGACACACCACATGAGAACGCGCAGTTCCTGGTCTTCTGCGCCGCGGTAATCCGTGCTGTGCACAAATTCGGTGGGCTGCTCCGGGTTTCAGTGGCATCGGCGACCAACGATCACCGTCTCGGCGCGAACGAGGCTCCGCCGGCCATTATCTCGATTTTCCTCGGCGATCAGCTGGCCGATGTGTTCGAGCAGATTGCCAAGGGTGCGGCGACGTCGTCAAAAGGCAAGGGCAGCATGATTATCGGCGTCGATACATTGCCGGTCTTGCCTACCGATCCGGGCGACCGCAACCGCACCAGCCCCTTCGCGTTCACCGGGAACCGTTTCGAATTCCGCGCCCCCGGCTCGATGCAGACAGTTGCCGCACCGATGGTCACGATCAACACGATCATGGCGGAATCGCTGGATTACATTGCCACCGTATTGGAAAAGGAAGTTGCCGACGGCACCGACTTCGACGAGGCCGTTCAGCAGCTTCTCACCGACATCATCACCGAACACGGCGACGTGGTGTTCAACGGGGATGGCTACTCGGAGGAATGGCAAACCGAGGCGGCCGTTCGGGGCCTGCCGAATCTCAAGACCACCTTGGACGCGCTCCCGGAGCTGATCAAGCCCGAAGCCCTGGAGTTGTTCGACAAGTACAAGGTCTTCAACGACCGGGAGATGCACAGCCGCTACGAGATCGGTCTTGAGCAGTACGCGCTGACGATTCACGTCGAGGCGAAGCTGTCCCTCGAGCTGGCCTCGACAGTCGTGCTACCCGCGGCACTGCGCTACCAGACTGAGATCGCGCAGAACGTCGCCGCACTGAAGGCCGCCGGGATGTCGCCCAGCACCACCTTGCTGGAGGATGTATCGGGCCCCATCGCCGACCTCGTCGCGGCCCTCGCCGACCTGAAGAAGGGAATCGAGAGCGACTCCGCCGTCAGCGCGCTGGAGGAAGCGGAGCACGCCAAGAGCCTGCTGCCCGCGATGGATGCGGTGCGAGCCGCCGCCGACATGCTCGAGGGGATAGTGGCCGATGACCTGTGGCCGCTGCCGACCTACCAGGAGATGCTTTACATCCTGTAAGTCGAGGAGCCAGCCGGCGGTGAATGTACCGCGATGCCGTGCTCATTCATTGTGCCCAAAGGGTTTAGTCGCTATCGATGAAAGGCGCCCGCCGAGTTGTGGGCTGAATACGGGCACGCACCCTATGCGTTCTGACCAATCTTGATCAGAGCAGGCCCTTGCTCTGTCACACTGATCAGTCGTCTAGCTGGGCCGTCGAAGGGACGCCGAGGGTGCGAGTTACGCGTGAGGCCCAGGGGGCGACACCGGACGCCGGTGGAGTCAAGAGGTTCAGGCTGCTGCGTTTCCGGCCGTTGTCCAGAGTCAGCATTCAATCCAAACTGATCGCGATGATGGTGGTGTGCACCATTGTGGGGGCCGCGGTGGTCGGCATCATCGCTTTTCAGGTCGGCCGCAACGGACTGCGCACGGCGGTGTTCACCCGGCTGACGGAGGTGCGGGAGTCGCAATCGCGCGCGCTCGCGGGGCAGCTTTCGGATCTGAAGAATTCACTGGTCATCTATTCTCACGGGACGACCGTCTCGGGCGCACTCGATGCGTTCACCAGTGGCTTTGATCAGCTGTCCAACGCGACCGTCGATCCGGCGCAGTGGCAATCGGTCGTCAACTACTACAACAGCAACTTCCTCAAGCAGACCGAACAGAACAGCGGGGTCAAACTCGACGCGGCAGCGGTGCTGCCCACGTCCAACGCCCAGCGCTATCTGCAGGCCATCTACACGGCTCAGCGGAAATCCGATGATGTGGCGATCGGTCTCAACGACGCCCATGACGGCAGCGCCTGGTCGGCGGCGAACGCCCGCTATCAGGAGTACTTCCGCGAAATCGCCAACCGTTTCCAGTTTCAGGATGCGCTGCTGCTCGATACTCGCGGAAACATCGTCTATACCGCGTTCAAAGATGTCGACTTGGGTACCAACATACTGACGGGCCCGTACAGCGGATCGAAACTACATGACGCGTATCAGAGAGCGCTGACGTCCAACGATTCAGACTTTGTGCTGTTCACCGACTTCGAGATCTATCAGCCGGCGGAGAATGAGCCCACCGCCTGGATCGTGGCACCGGTCATCCCCAACGACAGGGCAACCGGTGTGCTGGCCTTGCAGTTCCCGGTGTCGAAGATCAACAGCCTGATGACCTTCGATAAAGGCTGGCAGGCAGCCGGTATCGGCAAAACCGGTGAGTCTTACCTGGCCGGCCCGGACGGTCTGATGCGTTCGGATTCACGTCTGTTCCTGGAAGATCCGCAGCGCTACAAGCGCGATGTCGTCGCGGCGGGAACTCCCACCGATGTGGTAGACAGGGCCATCCGGCTCGGTGGAACCACACTGGTGCAGCCGGTGGACTCCGATGCCACCCAAGCGGCACAACGTGGCCAATCGGGCACCCTGATCGCCACCAATTACCTTGGGCAGGAGACGTTACAGGCGTACGCACCGCTGGTGCTGCCGGACTCCGATGTGCACTGGTCGGTGATCGCGACGGTCGACACCGCGGAGGCATTCGAACACGAGGTGTCGTTCACCAAGACCATTGTGGTGTCGACCACCGGCATCATCTTCGCCGTCTGCCTGGCCGCCGCATTCTTCGCGCAGCTCTTCGTCCGCCCCATCAGGCGGCTGGAAGAAGGGGCCCGGAGAATCAGTGCCGGCGACTACACCGTTGCCATCCCGATCGAAACGCGTGATGAAATCGCGGATCTGACAAAAGCATTCAACGAAATGAGTAGAAGTCTGACCATCAAGGAGGACCTGCTCACCGAACAGCGCCAGGAAAACGACCGCTTGCTGCGATCGTTGATGCCCGAACCCTTCGCCGAACGGTACCGGCAAGGCGAAGAGCTCATTGCCACCGAACGTCATGACGTGTCGGTCATCTTCGCCGACATCGTCGGCCTGGATCGGCTCCAGGCCGAGCTGGCCTCCGAGGATTCACTGGCGCTCGTCAACGATCTGGTTCGCCAACTCGATGCGGCGTCCGATGATCTCGGAATCGAGCGGGTACGAACGGCACACAACGGTTACCTCGGAAGTTGCGGTCTCAACACTCCGCGGCTGGACAATGTGCGCAGGATCATCGACTTCGCCCTCGCATGCCAGGGAATCATCGGGCGATTCAATAGCGAAACCGGGCATGAACTGAGCCTGAGGGCAGGCGTCGACACCGGCACAGTCAGCAGTGGGCTTGTCGGACGTCCCACGATGGTCTACGAAATGTGGGGAGCGGCAGTCAATCTCGCGCACCAGGTGAAGAGTGGTTCGCCGCAGCAGGGTATTTACGTCACCTCGCGCGTGCACGATGCCCTTCGCGAAACCTTCGAGTTCACATCGGCCGGAGCCGTTACGGTCGACGGGGAAGAACAACCGATCTGGCGGCTGTCGGAGAATCAGTGATGACCGACATCCTCACGTCTCCCTGGTTCTTCTGGTCTGTTGGCATCGCCTTCGGGCTGCCCCTGGGGTTGATCGCGCTGACCGAGTGGCAACAGGCGTTGCGCCGCAAGCACAGCGTCTTGGTGCGGCCGGTCAGCGTGCTGCGCAACTATCTGCTGCCGCTCGGTGCACTCCTACTGCTGCTGATCGAGGCGAAACGGATTCCGCCCGAGGCAACGTCGGTGCGACTCGTGGGCACCCTTTTCGCCTTCGTGGTGTTGGTGCTGGTGCTCTCGGGCGTGAGCGCCACGCTCTTCCACGGTGCTCCCGAGGGGACATGGCGCAAACGGGTGCCGGCCATCTTCGTCGACGTCGCACGGTTCGTCGTGATCGTGGTCGGCCTCGCGATGATCTTTTCCTACATCTGGGGCGCAAATGTGCGGGGGCTGTTCACCGCACTCGGCGTGACATCGATCGTGATGGGACTGGCGCTGCAGCAGTCCGTCGGCCAGATCGTCTCCGGGCTGTTGATGCTCTTCGAGCAGCCGTTTCGGATAGGGGACTGGCTCGATACCCCGACCGCGCATGGCCACGTCGTCGAAGTCAATTGGCGTGCGGTGCATCTGCAGACTGACACCGGGCTGCAGATCACCCCGAACTCCGTGCTGGCCACCTCGTCGTTTACCAATGTGAGCCGCCCTGTCGGCAAGCACAAGATCGCGATCATCAGCGTGTTCTCTGTCGAAGACCCCCCAGATCGAGTGTGCGCCATGTTGCTGCGGGTAGCGGCCGAGCTGCCACAGCTCCGCCTGGATGCACCGCCATTGTCAATCCCATTGGGCGGCATGGAATATCGCACCACTATCCCACTGCTGTCCTTTGACGATGATGGCGAGGCGAAGGCGACCTTCCTGCGCTGGATCTGGTATGCCGCTCGCCGGGAAGGGCTTCACCTCGATCACGCCGCCGAGACGTTCTCCACACCGGAACGCGTCGCAGACGCGATACAGACTGTGGTCGCACCAACATTGCGGATAGGGCTGGACGACCAGCAGGCGCTGATCTCGCATTCGACAGTCCAGCGTTACGGGTCCGACGAAAAAATTCAGGGCTCAGGCGAGGTGCCGAACCACATGCTGTTCATCGTCGCGGGCCGCGTACGTCTCACCGCGGTCGGTGCGGATGGCGCGGAGATATCGGTGGGTACTCTCGACGAAGGTTCCTTTCTTGGGCAGAGCACGCTCACTCGTCAGCCGGTGATCGGTTGCGCGTATGCCGTTGGCGAAGTCACTGTCGTGCAGATCGAACGCGAGCAGGTCGAGACGCTGGTGCACCGGAACCCCTTGCTCATGCAGGAGTTTGGCCGCACGATCGAAGAACGAAGGGCTAATGTCCGCCGGGCAATCACCAGCGATGCCCTCGCAGAGAGCCGGAGCGGTTGAAACCCATCGGCCCCGGTGTGACCAGCAGTTGCTTGCATTGACGGCCTGTATACGGTCGGCGCATAGCCGCGAATATGTCATCTTGCCACCTACATGCTGCGTAATGATCGTCACATGTTTGCTACTGATGCGACGGTCGCATCGATTGGTGCGGATTCGGGGTTTCTGACACACGGACACTCCGACAGTTCACACTTCCGGCCCCGTCCATGAGACCGTATCTCTCACTATGGATAGCGAGGCGAGTGGCCACCAATACCTCTCGTATGAGGAATTCGGCAGGGCGTTCTTCGAGATAGCCGTCAGCGAGGCCCGCGTACGGGCGGCGGTCGCGTCGATCGCCGGCGAACCGTTCGAGGTCGGCCCCATGGCTCAAGGGCCCGGAAAGATCGCCAAGGTCACTGCGAAGGTCCAGATCCTGGACCCGATAGTCACCCGGAACGCCGGCGAGACCATCACCTTCGACATTCAGGTGCCGTTGGCCATCGATCTGTTGATCGACCTGAAGCTCGACAAGAGCCGATTCAACGTCGCGGGCAACATCAACCTGAAGGCGACCGCCCGCGCCGCCGCGCCGCTGCAGCTGATCATCGACGTCGCACCGCCCGGCCCGTCAGACATCACCGTCGACGTGTCCTCAAACACCATTCGCGGCGAGCTGTTGCGCATCCTGGCGGGCGTCGATCAGCTGATCAGCCGGTTCATCGCCAAATATGTCGCCGACGAGGTCGATAACCCCAAGGCCATGGCGGCACGCACCATCGACGTCGCGCACCGGCTCGATTCGGCCTGGACGGGCGTTTGATCGACCTCTCGGCCTGGGAACCTGTCACAACAGGGGAGTCTGGCGCCTTGGTCTACCGGTCGGCCGACCGCACGCGCTACGCGAAAGCGGGCGGTGCCGACCTGGAGGCGGAGCGAGATCGCATCGACTGGCTTAGCGCTCGGGATGTCCCGGGCCCGAAGGTCCTTGAATGGACACCGGGGCCCAGCGGCCCCGTGTTGATCACCTCAGCCGTTCGCGGCACGCCCGCCGATCAGCTGGACGCGGACGATCTGGACAGGGCGTGGCCCGCCATCGCCGAGGCAGTGCGCCGACTGCACGCACTGCCGACGGCACAGTGCCCTTTCACGCGGAATCTGGATGCGATGATGGCGCTGGCGCGTGACGTGGTGGCCCGCGATGCCGTCAATCCGGACTTCCTGCCCGATGAGGACCGTGATGTTCCTGCCGCGGAGCTCCTGGCGCGTATCGCGGCCGACGTACCGGCGCGCCTCGCCCAGGAAACCGGCGACCTGGCCGTATGCCACGGCGACTTGTGTCTGCCGAATATCCTCGTCGCTCCGGACGGCTTTTCGGTCGCCGGACTCATCGACCTCGGCAGGCTCGGGCTGGCGGATCGGCATGCGGATCTCGCATTGCTCTTCGCCAATTCGCGGGATACCTGGCCAGAGGACACCCGGGCGGCAACCGCACGTGGGCGGTTCCTGGACGTGTACGGGACACGTGCGGACCCCGATCGGCTGAAGTTCTATCTGCAGCTCGATCCGTTGACCTGGGGTTAGTATTTAATTATTGACTTATATAAGTAAAGGCTTTTAATATTGCGGCGTGCACGCCTTCGACATACTCGGAGACTCGGTGCGCCGGCGCATTTTGGAGCTGATCCAGGCGGGGGAGATGTCCTCGGGTGCCGTTACCGAGGTGATCCGGTCGGAGTTCGCGATAAGCCAGCCTGCCGTATCACAGCACCTGAAGGTGCTGCGCGACAACGGGTTCGCGACGGTACGTACCGAAGGAACCCGGCGTCTCTACAGCCTGGACGCCGCGCCGCTCCGGGAAGTGGACCGCTGGCTCGACACCTTTCGCCGCAACTGGACTCCGCATTTGGATGCGCTGGCCACCGAGATCTCCCGCGGCAAGCGGCACCGCGCATCCGCAAGCCCCCGAAACGACAAGGAGGACATCGCGTGATCGACGTTCAGCATCAGCTCAACGCCGTCCGCCGCACGGTCGGCACCAGGACATTCCAGGCACGAGAGGCGCGCGTTGTGACGGTCAGTCAGACCTACGACACCAACGCCGAAGACCTATGGGATGCCTGTACCAACGCCGAACGCATCCCGCGGTGGTTCCTGCCGGTCACCGGAGACCTACGCCTCGGAGGCCATTACTCATTGGAGGGCAACGCATCTGGAACCGTGCTCACCTGCGATGCGCCGCATTCGTTCAGCGCGTCCTGGGAAGCCATGGGCGCCACCAGCTGGATCGAGGTGACGATTACCCCCGAGTCCGGCGACCGGGCCACCTTCACCCTGGAACACATCTCCGATATCAGCGACGACGACGAACACTGGCTGCAGTTCGGTCCGGGCGCTGTCGGAGTCGGTTGGGACTCTGGGATTCTGGGCCTGGCCGGATACCTCGCGTCACCGGAGGATCGGATTACTCCCGAAGAGGGAGCGGCCTGGGCGGCTGGCGATGAGGGGCGCGCATTCATGGCCGGCTCCAGCGAACGGTGGTACGAGGCGGCCGTTGCCTCCGGTATGGACCCAGCGCAGGCCCGAGGCATGGCAGATCGCACCACGCAGGCCTATACCGCGGGCTGAAGTGGCCGGCGCCACAGCGGACGCTAGTATCGGCCCATGACCACATCGGCAATGCCGCCGGATGTTTCTGGATTTGGACGCGTCACCCAAATTGCTTGGGTTACTGATGATCTCGACGCCACGGAAGGCATGCTCAGTGCCGTATTCGGGGTCAAGAAATGGACGCGAATTCCAGATGTGCACTTCGGCCCCGACTCGTGCACCTATCGCGGTGCGCCGGCCGACTTCACCGCGACCATCGCGCTGAGCTACCTCGACGACATGCAACTCGAACTGATCCGCCCGGTCAGCGGTGTAAGCATCTATTCGGAGTTTCTGGAACAACATCCCCCGGGGCTGCACCACGTATGCGTGGAACCGCCCGACATGGACGTTGCGGTCCAACAGGCCACGGCACGCGGCATGGCAGTGGTCCAAGACGGTGTGATGCCCGGCGGTATGCGCTTTGCCTACCTCTCGGCACCTGAGGCCGCGTTGCCGTACATGGAACTGGCCCATGTCCCGTCCGAAATCCGGGCGTTCTACGACTACATCAAGAGTGAGCAGGCATGAGCGCAGCGATACCGGAAACCGTAGCGGTCCAGGACGTCACGGAGTGGTCTGACGAGGTAGATGTACTGGTCATCGGATTCGGCATGGGCGGCGGATGTGCCGCCGTCTCGGCCGCCGAGGCGGGCGCACGCGTACTCGCCCTTGAGCGTGCCGCTTCCGCGGGCGGGACCACCGCCATGGCGGGCGGGCATTTCTACCTCGGCGGCGGCACCGCGGTTCAGGAGGCCACCGGACATGCCGACAGCGCTGACGAAATGTACAAATACCTCATGGCGGTATCTCCGGATCCCGATCCGGAGAAGATCCGTCTGTACTGCGACGGAAGTGTCGATCATTTCAATTGGCTTGAGGCGCTGGGTTTTCAGTTCGAACGCAGCTTCTATCCGGAGAAGGCGGTTATCCAGCCCAACACCGAAGGGCTGATGTTCACGGGCAACGAGCTGGTGTGGCCGTACCGCGATCAGGCCGTTCCGGCGCCACGCGGACACAAGGTGCCCAAGCCCGGCGACACCGGCGGTGCGGGCATGGTCGTTGACCTGCTCGCACGGCGTGCCGACGAGCTGGGTGTACCCATCCGCTATGAGACCGGCGCCACGGCGCTCATCCTCGACGAGGAGGGTGCGGTCGTGGGCGCCACGTGGAAACGTTTCGCGGAAACCGGTGCGATACGCGCGAAGTCAGTGATCATCGCGGCGGGCGGATTCGTCATGAACCCCGCCATGGTGGCCGAGTACACCCCCAAGCTCGCCGAGAAACCCTTCGTGCTCGGCAGTACCTACGACGACGGTCTCGGCATCAGACTCGGGGTGTCCGCGGGTGCAGGCACCCGCAACATGAACCAGATCTTCGTGACTGCTCCGGTGTACCCGCCGTCGGGATTGCTCACCGGAATCATCGTCAACAAGAACGGTGAACGATTCGTCGCCGAAGACTCCTACCATTCCAGGACCTCTGGGTTCGTGATGGATCAGCCCGACAGTGCCGCCTACCTGATTGTCGACTCCGAGCACATGGATCGGCCGACCTTGCCGTTGACGCCGTTCATCGATGGCTGGGAGACCGTCGCGGAAATGGAAGCGGCGCTGGGCATCCCGGCGGGAAACCTTGGGAAGACCTTGCAGCGGTACAACGAACATGCCGCCAGGGGAGAGGACCCCGACTTCCATAAGTACCCGAAATACCTTGCCGCGCAGGGAACCGGCCCATGGGGTGCATTCGATCTGACCCTTGGTAAGGCGATCTATGCGGGATTCACGCTGGGTGGACTTCGTACGGATGCGGACGGACGTGTGCTCGCCGAATCCGGCGAGCCGATATCGGGTCTCTATGCGGCGGGCGCCAGCGCTTCGAACATTGCTCAGGACGGGAAGGGCTACAGCAGCGGAACCCGGCTTGGCGAAGCGTCGTTCTTCGGCCGGCGCGCAGGTTCGCACGCGTCAGCAGGGGTATCCACCGGCTAATCCGATCTGGCACGCTATGTGAGGCCGGTCACAAACGTGCATCAAATGGTCGTCCAACGGGATAGCCGGTGGGTGACCGTGAACATGTCGCCTAGGCTGGGCGCAACGGAAAGGTGACTCCAATGGCGGAGGTCTATACCAGCAACGGGAACCGGCCCGCCCCGGCCCGTAAGATCCGCAAGCTGGCCAACGTCGCACTGAACATCGATGGCACCGTCGGACATATCGAATCGATGGCTGTGGAAGTGCACGACCTCACCGATCGGGTGGGTTCGATGCTCGACCACCTGGACTCCAGCCTGGAGCGGCTCGACGACTCCCTCGACTCGCTGAACCTCACGTTGAACAATCTGGCCGAGACCACCACGACCCTGGCTAACACGATGACGAGCCTCGAGACCCTCATCGACGTGGTCAATCCGCTCATCCGCGTACTGAAGGTCGCGCTCTACCCCACGAAGATCGTGCTGGATTTCGCCGACGATCGGATCGCCCAAGTCGAACGCGCCCTGCACCGGTAGGGCTTCCTTCCCTGGTCATCCCCGGATACTCCTGACGTTCGATTAACATACATACCGGATTGTCGGTAATGTCTCATCGACGTAGGTGATGAGGACGAAGGGAGTCGCGATGAGCGATTCATCCGATCAGCCCCGGAGGCCCCGGAAGCTTGATCCGGTTTCCGTCGAGATTCAGTTCGATCGGCTGGCAGCTACGGCCGGTCAGCTCCTCAAGGCCGGGTCGCGCATCCTGAGCCAACGTCCCACCGAACGCGACCTGCGCCAGGTGGTCGCCAAGGAAATGCGCCGTTCATTTGCCGAACTCGGCCCCGCCTACGTCAAGTTCGGCCAGCTCATCGCGTCATCGCCGGGGATGTTCCCCGAGGACCTCTCCGCGGAGTTTCGGTCGCTGCTCGATCAGGTACCACCGGCGAACCCGCGGACCATCCGTTCCATGCTCACCGACGAGCTCGGCGCCCCACCCGAGGACGTGTTCGGCTCCTTCGATGAGGTTCCCTTTGCCTCGGCATCCATCGCCCAGGTGCACAAGGCGACCCTGAAGGACGGCACCGCGGTCGTCGTCAAGATCCAGCGCCCCGCGATCCGCACCAGGCTCGCGGCCGATCTGCAGATCCTCAAACAAATCGCCCGGGGCCTGGAACTCACCGAGATGGGCCGCATGTCGAACATCTACGAGGTGATGCAGGATTTCGAGGCCAATCTCGCCGAGGAGCTCGACTTCACTCTGGAAGCCCAGGCCATGCGGGACTGGACCGCTGGCCTTGCGGGCTCCAAGTACGCACCGAAGGTGCGAGTACCCCAGCTCTATTCGGAGCTGTGTACCGACAAGGTGCTCACCATGGAGTACGTCGAGGGCATCCGTATCGACAACGCGGAAGGTATCCGTGCGGCAGGCTTCGACGGCCCCGAGGTGGTCAAAACCCTCATGCTCACCCTTTTCGATTCGGCGTTCGCCGCGGGCACCTTCCATGGTGATTTGCATGCCGGAAACCTGATGGTGGACCCGCAAGGGCGAATCGTGTTCCTGGACTTCGGAATCATCGGCCGCCTCGACGAGCGCACCCGCAAGACGCTGCGCGAGTTGATCGGTGCACTCATCATCGAGCCCGATGACGAGGCGGCCGCGCGAACGCTGATCAAATTGGGGGCCATCGATCCCGGCGCCGACCCGGCCAAGGTTGCCGAGTCGCTCCGGAAGGTCACCCGTCCCATGGGTACCTCATTGGGCAAGATCTCCTACGGCACGATCGGCCGACAGCTCACCGCGTTGGGGCGCGAGCACGACGCTATCCTCCCCAAGGAATTCATCCTGGTGGGCAAGCAACTGCTCTATGTCGAGCGGTACACCAAACTGCTTGCGCCGGACTGGCAGCCGGTGGGGGACCCGGAAATACTCACCTACTTCGGCACCTTGATATCGGAGTATCAGCAGGCCCGCGAAGAAATCAAGGATGAGGTCGGAGAATGACACGCACCGCTGGCAGCCCAGCACGGCCTGCTACCCGCGATCATCGTGCCGGGCGACGCACTCAGGAGGAACGTAGCGCCGCGATGCGCAGCAGGCTCCTGGACGCCACCGTGGATTGCCTGGTCAAATATGGATACGCGGGCACCACCACCACGCGCGTGGCGCAACGCGCCGGCGTCACCCGTGGCGCGCTTGTGCACCATTTCCAGTCGAAATCCGAACTTCTCGGAGAATCGGTGCGGCACTTGGCGTTCAAGCAAGGGCAGGAGATTCTTTCCGAGCTGATAGCGCTGGACAGTGAGAGTGGAACCGACTTCGTCAGCCGTTGTCTGGATGCGCTCTGGCGAATGCATCAGGGGTCGATGTTCATCGCCACCATGGAGCTATGGATTGCCGCGCGAACCGATCCCGAACTATCGGCTCAGATGGACCAGTTCGAATTTATTGTGATGCAGCAGTTCTCGACGCTGGGTCAATCGGTAAGTCAGACCGACGAAGAGCTGCGGGTCATTCGCAACATCACACTCACCGCCATGGACGCCGTTCGGGGGATCTTGGTCAACAGCATGACCGCACCGCAGGAGGCTCGTGATCAACGCTGGGCGCGCGCCAAGTCGATGTTGTTGAATATCGTCGAGTCGCCGACGGTCGGTGCGCCACTGGATTCCGCGTTACGCACCATCGACACCGGAAAGCTCAGTCTTTCCGACTAGGGCCGGACTCTCGCGCCGCTGCTTCCTCCATGCGTGATTGCTCGGCTTGGATCACCATGTTCCCGAAGTATCCGATGAATGACGGATCCGAGAGAATGGCCCAGTCGGGCGCCAGCAGCTTCATGTAGCGCTCCACATACAGCAGCTGCTTGGAGATCAGTACCAGCTCGCGCGGGAGTCGCACGTCGTATTCCTTGGCCATCATCGCCAGCTGCTTACCCAGCTGTCCGTAGGAGATCGCCGAAAGCTTCGATTGCTGTAGGGGACTGGTGAAATCGGAGATGGTCTTGGCGGCAGTTGTGGAATCGGCCGGCTTGCCTCGATCGCCGATGGCGCCGAGTTTGTATATGCCGCGCGCCACGGCCGCATGATCGTTCTTGACGAACAGATCGACCATGATCTCGGTGAAGATCTTGCGGCTGCGTTCGTCGATACGGCCAACGATCCCGAAGTCCAGGAAGACGATTCGGCCGTTGGAATCCACCAAGAGATTGCCCGCATGTAGGTCTCCGTGAAAGAGCCCCTTGTGAAATCCCGTCTCGAACAGTGAGTAGACGATGGCCTTGACCAATCCGACCCCGTCAAAACCGGCCGCGGCGAGCTCGGTGACGTTGTCGATCCGGATTCCCTCGACATACTCCATCGTGAGTACCCGTTCGGTGCTGTACTGCCAGAACACCTTGGGGACTCGCACCTTGTCGCCGTACTCGGTGTCGGCCAAACTGGCGATCCACTGTTCCATGGCGTGGCCCTCGGCCGCGAAATCCAGCTCCTCATTGAGGTTCTGCTCGAAATCCTCGATGATCTCGGTCGCGTTGGTGGCGCGGCCCAGATCGGTTTTGACGACGACCCGCGCCAGCCGGCCCCAGATTCGGATATCGGCGGCTAACCGGGTGCGGATCTTCGGCCGCTGAATCTTCACCACCACCCGTTCACCTGTCTTCAAGGTGGCGTGGTGCACCTGGGCTATGGACGCAGAGGCGAAGGGGTGCTCATCAAATGTTGCGAATATCGTTGCTGGATCAGCGCCTAACTGCTCCCGCACGGTCTGGTGGATCAGTTCAGATGAAGCCGGCGGAACTCTGTCGAGCAGGGTGCGGAACTCGTTGGACAGCGCCTCGGGGAAGACGCCGGGGGAGGAGGCGATGAGCTGTCCCAGCTTCACGTAGGTGGGACCCATCAGGGCGAAGGTCCGGCGCAGCTCGTGTGCCGCGCGCACTTCCAGAGACTTCCCGCGACGGGGCCGCACCAGCAGGCGGGCTCCAGAACTGGCCAGTCGGGACGCGGCGATGCCGACGCGCCCGACCTCCACTCTTAGCGGGGGTGGATGCAACGTGACCCGCGGGCGGGTGATCTCGATATCGATCGCCCCCCTGGCCGGTTGCGAATTCGCCGTTGCCGCGGCGATTTCCGAGGTAGATTCCGGGGGGCCGGGCTGTTGTGTCCCACTCTCGGACAGTCCAGTGGCGAGGGGCGCCGCGTCGTTGCCCGCGCCCTCGGGGGTGGTCATGTGCGCCACTGTAATACATACGAGCACAGTTGTATGTAACGTGCGCTGAGCTACTGCCGGGTAGCCGCAGAATCGGGCCCATCCACCCACAGGTCTGTCGGTATTTGACGGCAGTACACCTGCATTTAGTCGGCGCGCAGTGCGAGATCAGCAGTAATTGCATCTTACATACACGAGGGTATGTATGTTACGTTCGGATCCGCTGGTGCCAATCCGTGCCAGACCAATGACAAAGGAGTCTTCCGCCCATGTCCGAGCTGCACTCCAGCATCGACCTCCCGTACAGCATCGACAAGCTCTGGTCGGTGTTGCCGGATCTCAACAAATACGACGAGTGGATGACCATCCACACCGGATTCAAGGGCGATGTCCCGGCGATCGAGGACATCAAGGTCGGCACCAAGTTCTCCGAAATCGTCACCCTCATGGGCATGGCCAACACGGTCGAGTGGACCGTGCAGGAGTTCACCCCGGCAGACGAGGTGCTGTCCGCCAAGAAGGGCGCCTTCAAGCTGGGCGGGACCGGTATGGCCGGAGTCGAGGCCATCATCAAGTCGAGTGTCGAAGAAATCGATGCCGACAACACCCGGGTGAACGTGGACTCGTCCTTCACCGGGCAGATGCTCACCGGGGCAATCGGCACGGCCATCGATAAGGCCGTGCAGGAAGAGCTCGAAAACTCCGTCGCCCGCCTCAAAGAGTTGCTGGCCAAGGAACTCGGCTAACCGGGTCTGCCGACGTCGATCACTTTCACAGGAGAAAGCAGGAGACATGCTCGACTGGTCACCCATTGACCTCGCGGTGCGTGACGCCGTTCGCCAGTTCATCGACAAGGAGGTCAGGCCTCACGTCGATGCGCTGGAGTCCGGTGAGATGGAGCCGTACCCCATCATCCGAAAGATGTTCGCAACCTTCGGCATCGACGCTCTTGCCAAAGAGGCGCTGCAGAAGCAGATCGAGAAGAAGAAGACCCGGGAGGCCGCACTGGCGGCCGGTCAGCCGCTAGAGGACTCCAAGAAGTCCGACGGCGGGGGAGTCATGGGGCTCGCGGGCGGGTCGGCCGGTATGGGCTTCGTGCTCACCAGCGAAATCTCGCGTGTCTGTATGGGTTTGGTGACGGGTATGGGCGTGAGCATGGGCCTGACCGTCCCGACCATCGCCTCCCGCGGCACGGCCGCGCAAATGGAGCGATGGCTGCCCGAGCTGGTCACCTACGAGAAGGTGGGAGCGTGGGCCATCACCGAACCCGATTCGGGCTCGGACGCATTCGGCGGCATGAAGACGTATGTCACCCGTGACGGCGAGGACTACATCCTCAACGGCCAGAAGACCTTCATCACCAATGGACCCGATGCCGATGTGATCGTCGTCTACGCCAAGCTGGATGAGAAGGACCCTTCGGTCGACAAGCGGGACCGCACGGTGCTGACCTTTGTTCTCGACAAGGGCATGGAGGGCTTCACGCAGTCGAAACCCTTCCGCAAGATGGGCATTCACAGTTCCCGCACCGGCCAGTTGTTCTTCGAGAATGTCCGTCTGGGTAAAGACCGGCTCCTCGGCGAATCCGAAGCCAATGATCAGGGCGACGGCCGCGACAGTGCCCGTGCCAACTTCTCGATGGAACGTATCGGCGTGGCGGCGCTCGCACTCGGTGTCATCGAGGAGTGCCTGCGGCTCTCGCTGGACTACGCGAAGACACGCACCCTGTGGGGCAAGGAGATCGCCCAGTTCCAACTGATCCAGCTCAAACTGGCCAAGATGGAAGTGGCCCGGCTCAACGTGCGGAACATGCTGTTTCATGCCATCGAGAGCCTCTCGGAGAACAAGACGCCGTCCCTGGCGGAAGCTTCGGCCATCAAGCTCTATTGCTCTGAGGCCGCCACCGATGTCGCGATGGACGCCGTGCAGCTTTTCGGTGGCAACGGCTACATGACCGAGTACCGCGTCGAACAGCTGGCGCGCGATGCCAAGTCGCTCATGATCTACGCCGGCAGCAACGAGGTTCAGATCACGCACATCGCCAAGGGGCTGCTGGCAGAGAAATAGCTCGACACACCAGCCCCGCCGTATCACGCTGGGTTGATGCGGGCGCACCTTCACGAGGATCTGGCGGAGTACTGGGCCCTGGCCGGGCCGCTGTACTCCGCCGATCCCGTGCTGTACACCTTTGAGCTCCACCTGGCCGCGCGCCTGCGGCAGCCGGATTCCGATCCCGCGGCGGCACTGATCACCTTTACCGATCTGGATCATCTGGTGGGAGCGGCCCTGGGGACCAGCCAGGGCCTCGTCTGCAATGCCATGCCCACGGCCGGGATCACTGCCGCGGTGAACCTGCTGGCCGACAACGCGATACCGCTGCCTTCGGTGCGGGGGTCGCGTGCGGTGACCTTGGCGGTGGCCGACGCCTGGCTGTCGAGGACCGGCGTCACGGTCTGCGGCACCACCGACGAGCGGCTCTACCGCCTGTTAGATCTCATAAAGCCGCGCGTAGCGGGCGAGCCACTGCTCGTCGCTGCAGAGGAGATCGAGTCGTTGGTGCCGTGGAGCGTGGAGTACAGCAGGGAAACCTTTGGTGTCGACAAGCCCGCCGACGAAGCGGGGCACTGGCTGATTGGCTCTTACCGATTGGGGGACGTCTACCTGTGCTGGGAACGCGGCGGGGCCCCTGTCGCGATGGCGGGCGTCCGGGCCCCCATCGAAGGGGTGTCACGAGTGGGTCCCGTCTACACACCCCCACCGCAGCGGGGCCACGGCTACGGCAGCGCCGTGGCCGCGGCGGCCTGCGAATGGGCGCGTCAGGCAGGTGCGCGGGAGATCGTGCTCACCACCGATCTGGCCAACCCCACCTCCAACTCCATCTATCGCAAGCTCGGATTCCGGGCCGTCACCGATTCGGTGATCGTGGAATTCGCCTGACGGCACTCACTGGGCTTAACGATCGTCGCGAAGGCGCTCCTAGCTCCCTGACGTACCGTGTGCATGTGCGCAAGTCGAACACCGCCTCACGGTTCACCGGGAAGTTCTGGAAGCTCCTCGGTGCCGCCACCGACAAGAACCAGAGCCAGTCGCTGGAGCTCGTGGATGCCTCGAAGAAGTACGACGAGAAGGCCAAGGACCTCACCGACGAACAACTCACCAAGGCGGCCAAGAAACTCGACCTGTCCGAGGGCATCGAATCCAAGGACATCGGCCAGTTCCTGGCGATAGTGCGTGAGGCCGCCGAGCGGACCATTGACGAGCGCCCGTTCGATGTTCAGCTGCTGGGCGCCCTGCGCATGCTCGACGGCGACGTCATCGAGATGGCCACTGGTGAGGGCAAGACTCTCACCGGTGCGATCACCGCCGCCGGCTACGCGCTGGGCGGACGCAGCGTGCACGTCATCTCGGTCAACGACTACCTGGCCCGCCGTGATGCCGAGTGGATGGGACCGTTCCTGGAGCGCCTGGGGCTGACGGTCGGCTGGATCACCGAGGAATCCACGGCTGACGAACGCCGTGAGGCCTACGCCTGTGACGTCACCTACGGGTCGGTCAACGAGATCGGTTTCGACGTACTGCGCGACCAGCTGGCGATCGATGTCGATGCCCTGGTGTCGCCGAGCCCCGATGTCGCCGTCGTCGACGAGGCCGACTCGGTGCTCGTCGACGAGGCTCTGGTGCCGCTGGTGCTGGCCGGAACCAGCCATCGTGAAGCGCCGAGCTCGGAGGTCATCGAGGCGGTCCGCGAGCTGGTCGCCGGCGAGGACTACGAGGCCGATAACGACCGCCGCAACATCTTCCTGACCGATACCGGAGCCCGAAAGCTGGAAAAGCAGCTGGGGAACATCGACCTGTACTCCGAACACCACGTCGGGACGACCCTCACCGAGGTCAATGTGGCCCTGCACGCACATGTGCTCCTGGAGCGCGATGTGCACTACATCGTGCGCGATGGCGCCGTGCACCTCATCAACTCCTCGCGTGGACGCATCGCGACGTTGCAGCGCTGGCCCGATGGCCTGCAGGCAGCCGTCGAAGCCAAGGAAGGAATCGAAACCACCGATACCGGTGAGGTTCTCGACACCATCACCGTGCAGGCACTCATCAACCGCTATCCGCGTGTCAGCGGAATGACCGGTACGGCCCTGGCGGCCGGTGAGCAGTTGCGGCAGTTCTACAAGCTCGGTGTCTCGCCGATCCCGCCCAACACCCCGAACATCCGCGAAGATCAGCCCGACCGCGTCTACATCACCGAGGCGAGTAAGAACGACGCCATCGTCGCCCATATCGCCGAGATCCATGCCACCGGGCAGCCGGTGCTGGTGGGCACGCACGATGTCGCCGAATCCGAAGCACTGCATCACCGTTTGGTGCGTGCAGGGGTTCCGGCCGTTGTGCTGAACGCCAAGAACGATGCCGAGGAAGCCCGCGTCATCGCCGAGGCCGGCGCGCTCAAGGCGGTCACGGTCTCCACGCAGATGGCCGGACGCGGCACCGATATCCGCCTGGGCGGCTCCGAGGAGACCGATTACGACGCTGTCGTCGAAGCGGGCGGGCTGCACGTCGTGGGCACCGGGCGGCATCGCACCGAACGACTCGACAACCAGCTGCGCGGACGTGCGGGACGCCAGGGCGACCCCGGGTCGTCGGTCTTCTTCTCCAGCTGGGAGGACGAGGTCGTTGTCGCATATCTGGATTCGGCCAAGCTGCCCACCGAGACAGACGAGAATGGGCAGATTGTCAGCACCAAGGCCGGAGGGCTCATTGACCACGCCCAGCGCGTCGCCGAGGGTGCGATGCTCGACCTACACGCCAACACGTGGCGGTACAACCAGCTGATCGCCCAGCAGCGCGCCATCATCTCCGAGCGCCGCGACACCCTGCTGCGCACCGACACCGCGCGTAAGGAACTCCAGGAGCGCTCCGCTGAGCGTTACGACGAGCTGGCCGAGGAGCTTTCCGAAGAACGCCTGGAGCGGATCTCACGGGAGATCATGCTGTACCACCTCGATCGGGGCTGGGCTGACCACCTGGCGTACCTCTCCGATGTGCGCGAGAGCATCCACCTGCGCGCGCTCGGGCGGCAGAACCCGATCGACGAGTTCCACCGGCTCGCCGTCGACGCCTTCGCGTCGCTGGCCGCCGACGCCGTGGAAGCGGCGCAGCAGACCTTCGACACCACCAATCTGGTTGACGAGGAACAGGGATTGGACCTGTCGAAGCTTGCCCGGCCGACCTCGACGTGGACGTACATGATTCACGACGACCCGCGCAAGAACGACAGCCTGTCGATCTTGAACCTGCCTGGCGTCTTCAGCTGACGACAGACCGTCTATTTGCGCGGGGCATACCTTCGCGAATATGAGAGGGTGGCCGGATGGGAACCGCCGAACCGCCCTCCGGAGACGACCGGATACTGACGGTCCCCAACGTGCTGAGCGTCATTCGGTTGGCCTTCATTCCGCTGTTCCTGTATCTGCTGTTGGTCAAACACGCCGACGGCTGGTCCGTTGCCATTCTGATGCTCAGCGGCTTCACCGACTGGGCCGACGGCAAGATCGCGCGTCTGATGAACCAGTCTTCGCACCTGGGCACGCTCCTGGACCCGGCTGCCGACCGGCTGTACATGGTGACCACACCGATCGCCTTCGCGATCCGGGACATCGTCCCGTGGTGGATCGTCCTCACGCTGCTGGCCCGCGACCTTATCCTCACGCTCGGACTGCCCATCGTGCGTAGTCGCGGAATCGAGGCGCTGCCCGTCATGTACATCGGCAAGGCCGCGACGTTTGCGCTGATGTCGGCATTTCCGCTGATCCTCATCGGTGAATGGGACTCGTTGTGGGGCAGGATAATCGGCCCCTGCGGGTGGGCATTCCTGATTTGGGGTCTGGGGATGTATCTGTGGACTTTCGTGCTTTACGTCGCCCAGATCGTGATGGTGGTCCGGCAGCTGCCCAAGGTCAGCACCTGACATGAGTGCCGAGGACCCCATACACGGCAACGGGCCGCATCTCATGGGTGGTTTCGAACCCGAGGAGGGTCTGGGTCACCACAGTGCGAACCGGCCCAAGCGCAACCCGGTGCCGTCGCTGCTGCGCACCCTGCTCTCTGATCACCTGGACGCCGGATACGCCGAGGCGGCCGCAGCACGCCGAGACGGCGCGCCACCGCGTTCACGCCTGGCTGAATGGGGTTGGCAGGCAGTCGCTGCCGTCGCCATTGCCACGGTCTTCGCGGCGGCGATCGCCCAGACCACCCGTATCGCGCCCGGCGTCATGCAGGAAAAGCAGGGACTGCTGGCGAGTATCCGCAGTGAACAGCGCGACTCCGGGGCCCTGGAGTCGACGCGAGACCAGCTGGCGGCAGAGGTAGCCGGCGCTCGGCGCAGTCAGCTGGAAGGCAACGAGCAGGGCAAGGAGCTGCTGAATCGATTGGACCACTTGGGTCTTGCCGCGGCGAGCACCGAGGTGCGCGGACCGGCGCTGATCGTCACGCTGGCCGACCCTGGCAGTGCAGGTGACCTCTCGGACGTCTCGAAGGAACGCATCCCGCGCAGCCAGCAGGTCATCCTCGACCGCGACATGCAGCTCGTCGTGAACTCGCTGTGGAACAGTGGTGCAGAAGCGATTTCGGTATCGGATGTCCGCATAGGCCCGAATGTCACGATGCGTCAGGCCGGGGGAGCGATCCTGGTGGACAACCAGCCCATCAGCTCGCCGTACCGGATTGTCGCCGTCGGCCCCGCGAATACCATGAAATCCTCGTTCGAGCGCAGCCCGGGAATGGCCAGGATGCGGCTTCTGCAGAAGTCTTACGGCATCAGACTCACCCTGGGCACCCAGGAGAACGTTCAGCTGGCTCCCGCGGTTAATCGGGACGTCAAGTACGCCAAGGAAATTCCAGCAGGAGGCCGGTGAGGTGACCCGGACGGTGAACAGGAGAGGAAGTAAACGATGATCGGCATAGTCGCGCTGGCGATCGGCGTGGTTTTGGGGCTGGTGTTTCACCCAAATGTGCCCGACGCGGTCGCCCCGTACTTGCCGATCGCGGTGGTCGCGGCGCTCGACGCTCTTTTCGGCGGTGCTCGGGCCTACCTGGACCAGATCTTCGATTCGAAGGTGTTCGTGGTCTCCTTCGTGTTCAACGTGCTGGTAGCGGCGCTGATCGTGTTCGTGGGCGACCAGCTTGGGGTCGGTACGCAGCTGTCCACGGCCATCATCGTCGTTCTCGGCATTCGGATCTTCGGAAACGCAGCCGCCCTGCGGCGCAGGTTGTTTGGGGCATAAGCCGATGACCGATGCACCGCACGAACCGCACCCCGGCAAGCATGAGATGCCCAAAACGCGCCGTCCGCCGACGCGTACTCAGGTTATCTTTGGAGTGCTGGGCGTCGCGCTGTGCGCGCTGCTGGGCCTGGCGATCACCACCCAGGTCCGCCAAACCGAATCCGGCGATGGCCTGGACACCGCGCGACCCGCCGACCTGCTGGTGCTGCTGGACTCCCTGCAGCAGCGCGATGCCAACCTGAACAAGGAGATCGCGGATCTGCAGCAGAGCCTTATCACGATGCGCGCCAGCGGAACCGGCAACCAGGCCGTGATCAACGACGCGAAGGCCCGACTGTCCGCACTGTCCATCATGGCGGGGACCGTCGGGGCCACCGGTCCTGGTGTGATCCTCACCATTGACGATCCGGGGCAGGGCCTGGGTGCAGAAGCCCTACTGGACATCATCAACGAGCTACGGGCGGCCGGTGCCGAGGCCATCGAGATCAAGTCGGGCGACCAGTCGGTGCGCATTGGGGCCGATTCCTGGGTCACCGGGGCCCCAGGACAGCTCATCGTCGACGGCGTGCTCCTGACACCTCCGTATTCGGTTCTGGCGATAGGCGATCCACCGACACTCGCGGCGGCGATGAACATTCCGGGCGGTGCCGTCGACACCGTCTCGCGGGTTGGCGGCGGCGTTACTATCGACCAGCCGGCGCGCGTAGACATCACCACCTTGCGAGAACCGAAACCGCGCCAATACGCTCAGCCCGGCAAGTAGCCCCCAGGCCAGCGACCACGCAGACCACTGACCGAGAGCAAGGATGATTCACCGTGACCGAAATTCCTGCCGACCTGCACTACACCGAGGAACACGAATGGGTGCGGCGCACCGGTGAGCGCACCGTGCGTATCGGAATCACCGACTACGCACAGTCGCAGCTCGGCGACGTGGTGTTTGTTCAGCTGCCGGATGTGGGCTCGGACCTGAGTGCCGGCTCGACGTTCGGCGAGGTGGAATCCACCAAGTCCGTATCGGACCTTTTCGCGCCGATCACCGCGAAAGTTGTTGCCGCGAACGGCGATTTGGATTCCAACCCGCAGCTGGTGAATTCCGATCCGTACGGCGAGGGCTGGTTGGTCGATCTTGAGGTCGCCAGCGAGGCCGATCTCGACGTGGCTCTTAATGACCTCTTAGACGCATCGGGATATGGTGACGCCACCGATTAGGAGGGCACCAGTTCTCCAACCAGTCCGATGACCACAATTTCGGGTGGACCACTGGCGGATACGGCAGAGGTGGCCCGTTACGGGCAGTCAGACGGTACGGTCGGAAATGAGCGGCGATGAGGGTCGCGAAGGGCGTCATGCTCAACGAGATCCGCACTGACAATCGAATCCTCCAGGGGCGAGGAAGAAGGAGCGATGGTGACCGATAACGACAAGGACGACACGTCAGGCGAGGTCACCGCGGAGACGACCTCGGTGTTCCGCGCCGATTTCGCCACCGAGCTGGAAGCGCCCGCGCAGGCCGGTAACGATGTGTCGGGTGTCGAGGGATTGCCCGCCGGTTCGGCACTGTTGGTGGTCAAGCGTGGACCCAACGCGGGATCGCGCTTTCTGCTCGATCAAGCAACCACGTCGGCCGGACGGCACCCCGACAGCGACATTTTTCTCGATGACGTCACGGTGAGCCGCCGTCACGCCGAATTCCGGCTTGACAGTGATGAATTCCAGGTAGTCGACGTGGGCAGCCTCAACGGCACCTATGTCAACCGCGAGCCGGTGGATTCAGCGGTGCTCGCCAACGGCGACGAAGTGCAGATCGGGAAGTTCCGTCTGGTCTTCCTGACCGGGCCGAAGTCGGCAGGCGATGGCACCGCCCCGGGTGGCCAGTGACAGCTCCCGACCGGCCGGCTCTCACCGGAATGTCGATCGGGTCGGTACTCGACCTGTTGCGTCCGGAGTTTCCGGACGTCACGATCTCGAAGATTCGATTCCTCGAATCAGAGGGACTGGTTACCCCGTCGCGTAGCGCGTCGGGGTATCGCCGGTTTTCGGCCTATGACGCCGAGCGGCTCCGGTTCATCCTGACCGCGCAGCGTGATCACTACCTGCCGCTGAAGGTGATCAAGGAGCAACTCGACGCGCAGCCCGACGGAGCGCTGCCGGATGTGGCGGGTTTCACCGGCGGCCCTCGTCTCTTTGCCATCACCGATGGCGACAGCACCAACAGTGTTGCCCGTCAAGGAATCCCATCTACCCGTCCCACGCGGCTCAGCCGTGAGGACCTGCTGTCGCGTTCCGGTGCGGACGAGGTGCTGCTGACCTCGCTCATCAAGGCGGGGATCATCACCGCCGGCCCGGGCGGTTTCTTCGACGAGTACACGGTCCTGATCGTTCAGTGCGCCGCTGAGCTGGCCGATTACGGCGTCGAGCCGCGGCATCTGCGCACGTTCCGCTCCGCGGTCGATCGAGAGACCGATCTCATCGCCCAGATTGTGGGCCCAACCGTCAAAGCCAACAAGGCAGGGGCCCGCGACCGCGCCGATGACCTGATCCGAGAGGTGGCGGCACTGTCGATCGCGCTCCACGGCGCGATGATCAAGTCCGCGGTGCGCGGCGTCCTCGATCGCTGAGGACTAGACTCGCGGTACGACAGAAGCACTGGTGTTGGAGGCACGATGAGCGAAGTTCGAGTCGTGGGAATCCGCGTGGAACAGCCCCAGAACCAGCCGGTGTTGTTGCTGCGGGAGTCTGCCGGCGATCGTTACCTGCCGATATGGATCGGCCAGTCCGAGGCCGCGGCCATCGCCCTGGAGCAACAGGGGGTAGAACCGGCGCGGCCACTCACCCATGACCTGATCCGTGATCTCATTGCTGCCCTTGGGCATTCGCTCAAAGAGGTGCGGATCGTGGATCTTCAGGAGGGGACGTTCTACGCGGACCTGGTTTTCGACAGCGACATCCGGGTGTCGGCGCGCCCATCGGATTCGGTGGCAATCGCGCTACGCGTGGGAGTTCCGATTTACGTCGAGGAAGCCGTGCTGGCCGAGGCAGGCTTGATCATTCCCGACGAGGACGATGAGGATTCCGGCGGAGCGCTGCGAGAAGACGAGGTAGAGAAGTTCAAGGAGTTCCTCGACAGCGTGTCTCCCGACGACTTCAAGGCCACGGAAGGCCCGTAACAGGGCTTTAAGTAACGAGTAAGTCTCAACCTGACCTTTACAGTCACGGCCCGGGCGCGTCGCATTGACCGTGATTTCCCGGGGACCATAATTTGACTCAGCGGCCGGCACGGGGCAGCGCAAAGGGCGTATGCTCGGAGGATTCGTGCTTGGACGAACGCACTACCGGCGAACTGAGAACCACAGGACGGTAGCCGGAGAAGCGATCGCGAGAGGGAGCAGAAGTGGTTGAAGAGCCGCAGCAGGGGCAGCTGGAGATGACATTGGACAACGGCGCCACCGGTTCCGCCGATTCCGCATCTGCCGGGCCTGTCCAGCCGGGTCTTTTCCCGGATGACTCCGTTCCTGACCAACTCGTCGGCTACCGCGGACCCAGTGCCTGCCAGGTTGCTGGCATCACCTACCGTCAGCTCGACTACTGGGCCCGCACCTCGCTCGTGGTTCCCTCGATCCGTGGCGCCGCCGGTTCCGGCAGCCAGCGCCTGTACTCGTTCAAGGACATCCTGGTTCTCAAGATCGTCAAGCGATTGCTGGACACCGGGATCTCGCTGCAGAACATCCGGGTTGCCGTCGAACACCTGCGTCAGCGTGGCGTCGAGGATCTGGCCAACATCACGCTGTTCTCCGATGGCACCACTGTCTACGAATGCACGTCGGCCGAAGAGGTCGTCGACCTGCTCCAGGGCGGACAAGGTGTGTTCGGCATCGCGGTCAGCGGCGCCATGCGCGAACTGACCGGTGCCATCGCCGAGTTCCCGGGGGAGCGCGCCGACGGCGGCGAAACCATCGAGGCGCCCGAGGACGAGCTGGCTTCCCGCCGCAAGGATCGTGCCCGCAAGATCGGCTGATTCGCGGGTGCCTACTCGGCTGTCTGGACCCGTGGGTTAACTCGCGTAAGCTGGTCAGGCATCGCCCGTGGGCGGGAGAGTGTCATGACCGCCAGTCATGGCCGCCGAAGGAGCAACACCTCTCCGTCAATCTCTCAGGCCCCCGAACCGCTCTCGGCCCCGATGCCTCTGAAAAGTGGTGATCCGATCTTGTGAGCGGATCACCCGCCGACGGGGAAAGGCTCTCGTCCGGGTATTGGCCCGGTGAGACGACCGAATCTCTCAGGCGCCCGCACCGGGTTGATGACAGAGGGAGGGGAGATGCTGTCGTGTGCCCGCCGCGCGACTCGGCCCTTCGGGAGTGTCATGTCTTTCGCCGATCGCCATATCGGTCCCACCGCCGCCGATATCGACACCATGCTCGCCACCATCGGTGTGGCCAGCCTTGACGAGCTCGCCGAGAAGGCGGTACCGGCCAGCATCCTGGATGAGTTGCACGGTGGCCTCGCCACCGGCCTCGACGCGCTCCCGGCAGCGGCATCCGAGCACGAGGCTCTCGACGCGCTGCGGAAACTCGCCAGCCACAACACGATTGCCGTATCGATGATCGGGCAGGGCTACTTCGACACACTGACCCCGCCCGTGCTGCGTCGGCACATCCTGGAGAATCCGGCCTGGTACACGGCCTACACGCCGTACCAGCCGGAGATCAGTCAGGGGCGCCTGGAAGCGCTGCTGAACTTCCAGACCATGGTCTCTGAGCTCACCGGCCTGGACATCGCGAATGCCTCGATGCTCGATGAGGCCACTGCCGCCGCCGAGGCGATGACACTGATGCACCGCGCCGTGAAGTCCAAGTCCAACCGTCTGATCGTCGACGCCGACGTGTACGCGCAGACTGCCGCCGTGATCGACACCCGCGCTCAACCACTCGGCATCGAGGTGGTGACCGCCGATCTTTCCCAGGGATTGCCTGACGGTGAGTTCTTCGGAGTCATCGTGCAGCTGCCCGGTGCCTCCGGAGTGGTACGCGACTGGTCAGCGCTCATCTCCGAGGCCCATCAGCGCGGCGCACTGGTGGCGGTGGGCGCCGACCTGCTGGCCCTGACCCTCATCGCCCCGCCCGGCGACATCGGCGCCGACGTCGCCTTCGGCACCACGCAACGCTTCGGCGTGCCGATGGGATTCGGTGGGCCGCACGCCGGGTACCTGGCCGTGCACACCGCCCACGCCCGGCAGCTGCCCGGACGGCTCGTCGGAGTGTCGATGGATGCCGATGGCGCACCCGCCTACCGGCTCTCCTTGCAGACCCGCGAACAGCACATCCGCCGCGACAAGGCCACCAGCAATATCTGTACCGCGCAGGTGCTGTTGGCCGTGATGGCCGCCATGTACGCGAGCTACCACGGCCCGGAAGGCTTGCGTGCCATCGCCACCCGGGTGCACCGCAACGCGCAGCTGTTGGCCTCCGGCCTGACTCGCGGTGGCCACACCGTGGTGCACGACCAGTTCTTCGACACCGTTTTGGTGCACGTTCCCGGCAAGGCCATCGAGATCCAGGCCGCCGCCAAGGCCGAGGGTGTCAACATCTGGAGTCCCGACGGCGACCATGTCTCGATCGCCTGTGATGAGGCGACAACGCTGCCGCACCTGGTCTCGGTGCTGCGGGCGTTCGGAACCGATTTCGGTGGCGGAACATCCGACACCTCGGACATCGCGTCCCGCACCTCCGATTACCTGACGCACCCGGCGTTCAACCGCTACCACAGCGAAACCGAGATGATGCGCTACCTGCGTGCGCTATCCGACAAGGATATTGCGTTGGACCGCAGCATGATTCCGCTCGGTTCGTGCACCATGAAACTCAACGCCGCCGCCGAGATGGAACCCATCACCTGGCCGCAGTTCGCCGCACAACACCCATTCGCCCCGGCAAGCGACTCCCGCGGCCTGCGCACGCTGATCGCCGACCTCGAGGGCTGGCTGGCCGATATCACCGGCTACGACAGCGTGAGCTTGCAACCCAATGCGGGATCCCAGGGCGAATACGCGGGTCTGCTGGCCATTCGGCAGTACCACATCGACCGCGGCGAGAGCGCCCGCGACGTCTGCCTGATCCCGTCGAGTGCCCACGGCACCAACGCCGCCTCGGCGGCGCTGGCCGGTATGCGGGTTGTCGTGGTGGCCTGCCGTGAGAACGGCGACGTCGACCTGGACGACCTTCGCGCCAAGATCGCGGCGAATGCCAGCTCCCTCTCGGCGATCATGATCACCTACCCGTCCACCCACGGTGTCTACGAGCACGACGTCGCCGACATCTGCGCGGCCGTGCACGATGCCGGGGGGCAGGTTTACGTCGACGGTGCGAACCTGAATGCCCTTGTCGGACTTGCCCGCCCCGGGCACTTCGGTGGCGATGTGAGTCACCTGAACCTGCACAAGACGTTCTGCATCCCGCACGGCGGCGGCGGGCCAGGTGTCGGACCTGTCGCGGTGCGCAGTCACCTCGCGCAGTACCTGCCGGGGCACCCGTACGCCGCGGAACTGCCCTCGGGCCCGCCGGTGTCGGCGGCGCCCTATGGTTCGGCATCGATCCTGCCGATCACCTGGGCCTACATCAGGATGATGGGGCCCGACGGCCTGCGGGCCGCATCGCTCACCGCGATCGCCTCGGCCAACTACCTGGCGCGCCGTCTCGACGAGTACTACCCCGTGCTCTACACCGGCGATAACGGCATGGTGGCCCACGAGTGCATCCTGGACCTGCGGGAGATCACCAGGAACACCGGCGTTACCGTCGACGATGTGGCTAAGCGGCTGGCCGACTACGGTTTCCACGCGCCAACGATGAGCTTTCCGGTGGCCGGCACGCTCATGGTCGAGCCCACCGAAAGTGAGAGCCTGGCCGAGGTGGACGCCTTCTGCGAGGCGATGATCGCGATCAAGGCCGAGATCGACAAGGTCGGCTCCGGGGTGTGGCCGGTGGAGGACAACCCGCTGCGCGGGTCGCCGCACACCGCCGAATCCCTCACCGCCGACGAGTGGCAGCACCCCTACAGCCGGTCCGAAGCCGCATATCCGCTGGGGAAGGGCTTCCGCCCCAAGGTGTGGCCACCGGTACGCCGGATCGATGGTGCATACGGTGACCGCAACCTGGTGTGCTCCTGCCCACCGATCGAGGCCTTCGCCCAGTAGCGATTTCTAGCGAAGCAGGCCCCTGCTACGGCGGGGGCCTGCTTCGCTAGAAATGACGTTAAGACACGAAGCGGGTGATGGCTCCGGCCAGCTCGGGGCTGTTCGAGGTCGCCAGGTTCTGGTAGGCGCCGCCGGTCTGCTGAGCTAAGGCCTGCCAGGTCTGCTGATCGGAGTCGTTGCCGAAGTCGATCACGTTGATCCGAACCGGTCGCGCCGGATCTTTCTGACGGTTGATCGTGTCGATGAGGCCGGCACTGTCCAGGCTCTGATCGGTATGCGAGCGGCCTGCCACGATCAGCACCGAGTTGACCTGGTTCGGCCGGAAGCTATTGACCGCTTCCTGGTACACGTTGCGCAACGTGGTGAACGCCACCGCGCCGTTGGAGGTCGGCTGCAGCGCCGTCAACGCGTCGGCGACACTCTGTGACCTGGGCACGCCCTCGACGTCGTCGGAGGCGGTACCCAGCCGCACCACGGTGTTGCCTTCCCTGCCGTCATATGTCCAGAGCCCGACTCCCGAGCTCGGAGCGATGGCGCGTACGCGATTGGCAAGTGCCCCGGTCACATCGGACAGCTTCACCGCTTCGGAGGACAGCGAGGAATCCAGCATGATCGTGGTGGCCCCGGCGCCTGTCGAGGTGCCATCGGCGAGCGCGACCCGGACCTTGTCCTCGATGCTCAGCGGCTTGTCGATCTTCGTGAAACTCACCACGTCGCTGCTGGGCAGATCCGCGCCTTCGGCACGGAAACCAGCGGCCGCCAAATCCTTGAGCTGGTCCTTGTCGCCCAGGAAACGCGCGAATTGGCTTGCCGCGGTGTGCTGTTCCTCGGAGAGCCACGGCCCGTCCAATTGAACGGTGGGGTAGTCGGCGATCGGCGTCGCCCCGGCGGGCTGCCACGCGGCAATCACCTTCTTGGCGTCGCCGTTGCTGCGAGTACGGGCGTAGAGCTGCTGTTCGGTGGTCACCACCGCGTGCACGGCGGCACCGGGTTGTTCGCCGCCGTCCAGCAGTGCGCCGATGGCGTCGGTCAGGTTGTTCGCGGGAAGCTTGGGAGCCGCAGCGGTCAACGATGCGGCCGCGCCCGCGCCGAGCTCGGGCGAGTCGCCGGGGCGAACGCTGGCGGCGGCTACCGCCTCGGCGGCGAGCTGCGCCGCATCCCCATTGCCGCTCGACGGCAACACCAACCGCAGCGAACCCCAACCGGGCAGACCGACACCGTCGAGCGAGTTCGGAACATTCTGCAGCGCAGGCACATCCGCCCAGCTCTTGTCATTGGGAATGGCCTGACGCAGCCGGGGCGTCGTCGCGATGACCACGGGTGTGCTGACCAGCGACCGGCTGTCATTGACGATGTTTGTCTTGGAGGCGGCCTTCAGACGTGCCGAGGAGATCGAGCTGCCGGGGATCCACAAGGCCGGCTGCTCCCCGAGCTCGGCGGGCCACTGACCCGTCAGCCCCTTGATCACGTTGGTCGTATCCGCCGGGCGCACCGACACGGTGAAGCAGTAGTCGCCGATCACCTCGTGCTTTTTGTTGAACCGTTCGGACAGCTCGCCGATACGGTCCGCGATCGACGGGTCGGCGACCACGGCGATGGCGTTGTCACCGTGTACACAGGTAGCAGATGCCTCTGCCTGGTTGTCGGTGGTCCGCCGGTCGAAGTACCACCAGAGTCCGATGGACACGGCCACCACGAGGACGGCCGCGAGGGCTCCGATCAGACCCTTGCTGACACCCCAGTTGCTGCCACCGCTGCGATGCGACCGCTGCCAGCTACCCGTGTCGAACTCAGAGCCGGAGTTCTCAGGGCCGGAGCCCGACTCGTAGTCCGGCGCCGCGTCGGCACCCCAACCGTCGTTGTCGTCGCGATCGTTTGGGCTACCTGACCCAGATGCGCTGTGCCTGCCCATGTGTTGTCGCGACCCTTCTGATCGTGTCTAAGTACTTGTCCAGCGGCTGCGTGAGAGCCCTGCTGTGCGTCGGCCTGAGTCTACTGTCTCAGACCCCGTGAACTACGGCACGCGACACCAAACCGCAGCCAAACCGACACTCAACAGACCGGGACGGCAACGACCCTCGGCGAGGTCCAGGCACGTCAGCCAAACAGGCCGCTACTTGGCCGCCGCGGCCTTGTACTCGCGGCGACGCCGGTGCAGGATCGGCTCGGTGTATCCGTTCGGCTGGTCCTTACCCTCGAGGATCAGCTCCTTGGCGGCCTCGAAGGCGATGTTGCTGTCGAAGTCCGGAGCCATCGGGCGGTAGTCCTTGTCGCCGGCGTTCTGCCGATCGACAACAGGTGCCATCCGCTTGAGTCCCTCGACCACGTCGGCGTCGGTGATGACGTCATGACGCAACCAGTTGGCCAGCAGCTGGCTGGAGATACGCAAGGTTGCCCGGTCTTCCATGAGCGCCACGTCGTGGATGTCTGGAACCTTGGAACAGCCGACTCCCTGATCGATCCAGCGGACCACGTAGCCCAGGATCGACTGGCAGTTGTTGTCGATTTCCTCGCGGATGTCCTCCGCGGTCCAGTCATGACGCGACTCGGCCAACGGAATGGTGAGCAGCGACTCCAGTTCGGCGCGGTGCTTACCGGCGAGCTCCTGGTCCACAGCCTTGACGTCGACCTGGTGATAGTGCAGCGCGTGCAGCGTCGCGGCAGTGGGAGACGGCACCCAGGCGGTGGTGGCCCCCGCGCGCGGCTGGGCGATCTTCTGCGCGACCATGTCCGCCATCAGGTCGGGCATGGCCCACATGCCCTTACCGATCTGCGCCTTACCCGCCAAACCGGCACCCAGTCCGGTATCGACGTTGTGGTCCTCGTATGCCAGGATCCACGGCTGCGACTTCATGACGGCCTTGCGGCACATCGGGCCGGCTTCCATCGAGGTGTGGATCTCATCGCCGGTGCGATCCAGGAAGCCGGTGTTGATGAAGACCACTCGATCCGAGGCGGCCTTGATGGCGGCCTTGAGGTTGACGGTGGTGCGACGCTCCTCGTCCATGATGCCGACCTTGAGGGTGGCGTGCGGGAGTCCGAGCACCTCTTCGACGCGGCCGAACAACTCGGCGGTGAAGGCCACTTCCTCGGGCCCGTGCATCTTGGGCTTCACGATGTAGATGGATCCGGTGCGGCTGTTCTTCAGCGGGCCGTTCTTCTTGCCGGAACGCAGACCGTGGATCGCGATCAGGCTGGTGAACAACGCATCCTGGATGCCCTCGGGCATCTCGTTGCCCGCGGCATCCACGATGGCGTCATTGGTCATCAGATGACCGACGTTGCGGACGAACAGCAAGCTGCGGCCTGGCAGGGTCAGCTCGCCCTTGCCGTCGGGGGTGTTGAACACGCGGTCCTCGTTGAGTACCCGGGTGAATGTCTTGCCGCCCTTGGAAACATCCTCGGACAGATCACCCTTGTTGAGTCCCAGCCAGTTTCGGTACCCGAGCACCTTGTCTTCGGCGTCCACGGCAGCCACGGAGTCCTCGAAATCCATGATCGTGGTGATCGCCGACTCCAGCACGACATCCTTGATGCCGGCCTTGTCGGTGGATCCGATAGGGGAGTCGGGGTCGATGAGGACCTCGATGTGCAGGCCATGGTTGATGAGCAGCACCGACCATTGCGGCTTGCCCAGCTTGCCGGTGTAGCCGACGAACTGATCGGGGTTCTGCAGTCCCACCGAGAGCTCGTCGCCCAGCTCGATGAGCAGCTGACCGTCGTCGATCTTCAGGCCGACAGCGTCCTTCCAGGAGCCGCCCGCCAGCGGGGCCGCGCCGTCGAGCACCTCGCGGGCGTAGGCGATGACCTTGTCGCCGCGGATCTTGTTGTACGACGAGCCCTTCTCGGCGCCATCGGCCTCGGAGATGACATCGGTGCCGTACAGCGCGTCATAGAGGGAGCCCCAGCGCGCGTTGGCGGCGTTGAGCGCGAAGCGCGCGTTCAGGATCGGCACCACCAGCTGCGGACCGGCAGTCGTGGTGATCTCGTCGTCCACATCGGCGGTGGTGATGGTGAAATCTTCGGGCTCGGGGACCAGGTACCCGATCTCGGTGAGGAACTCCCGGTACGCCGACTGGTCCAGCGGCTCGATGGCGCGCTGCCGGTGCCAGCGATCGATCTGAGTTTGCAGGTCGTCGCGCCGGTCGAGAAGCTCGCGGTTCCGCGGAGCCAAATCGGTGACTACTTTGTCGACCCCGGCCCAGAAAGCGTCGGCATCCACACCGGTGCCCGGGAGGGCCTCGTTGGTGATGAAGTCGTACAGCACCCGCGCCACGCGAAGGTTGCCCACATCGACGCGATCACTCATCGCAACTCCTCTGTGTTGTTAGGGGGTCTGGGACCGGACGCTCTTGCGATTCGGTGAACATTGATCCTACTCACTGGTAGCCATGTACCCCGAAACCGCTCTATATGCGGTGAGTTCCGTCACGCACGGTGCCGACGAGATCCTCCACCAGATCCTCGAGTGTGACGAGGCCCACCACGCTGCCGTCGGTGGTCGACATGAGCGCAAGATGACTGTTGCTGCGACGTAGCGTCGACAGTGCTTCCGGCAGTGGAACCGAGCCGTGTAGACGTGGGAGCGGTCGAATGAACGCGGGGTCGACAATCGCCTCCGGATCGTCACCCATGGTCAGGACGTCCTTTATGTGCAGATAGCCGAGGTAATCCCCGTGGGGCCCGATAACTGGAAAACGTGAGTAACCAGTTTCCGCCACCGCGCGCTCCACGGCAGTCACCGAGGGCGCCTGCGCCGAACCCGATACCGCGATCGCCCGAATCTGGTTAGCGGGCACGACCACGTCCGCGACCACCCGGTGCTGGATCTGTAGCGCGCGGCGCAACCGGGTGTGTTCCTCTTCGTCGAGAAGCCCCTCGGACAGTGACTCCGCGATCATCTCGGAAAGCTCCACGGTGGACACGGTGACCTCGAGCTCGTCCTTCACCGGGACCTTGACCAGCCGCAACGCGGTGTTGGCGCACCAGTTGTAGAAGGCGATCAATGGCCGTGCCAGCCGGATGTAGACCAGGTACGGCGGAATCAGCAGCATGGCCGCGGAATCTGGCCCCGCGATGGCGATGTTCTTGGGCACCATTTCGCCGAGGAGCACGTGCAACAGCACCACGATGGACAGCGAGACGACGAACGCGATGGTGTGCGTGAGAGCGGGCGGCGCACCTAACAGCTCGAATGGTCGTTCCAGAAGATGCGCTACGGCCGGTTCTCCGATGCGGCCCAACAGGATTGAACAGATCGTGATGCCGAGCTGGGCGCCGGCGAGCATCAAGGACAAGTTCTGGCCGGCCATCATCACGGTCACGGCGCGTTTCTTGCCCGCCTCCGCGAGCGCCTCGAGTCGATCCCGGCGCGCGGAGATGAGGGCGAACTCGGCGCCGACGAAGAATGCGTTCGCCAAAAGCAGTGCGGCGGTGAGGAGTACGCCGAGTATGTCGCTGCCCATCGTGGTCATTCCCCCCGACCGTCGGCGTCGGTCAGCTCGACAAGCTCGATCTGATCGATGCGGCGACCATCCATGCTCGCTACCCGAGCCCGCCAGCGGGGCAGCTCCGCGAACGGATGATCCGGCACGACCGCGGACAACTCGACGGTCTCGCCGACCGTCGGGATGTGACCGAGCTCCTGCAGCACCAGGCCGCCGATCGTCTCGTACTCGCCTTCGGGGGCACGGTAGCCGGTCGCGGCGGCGACCTCGTCGATCCGCAGCAGACCCGACACCACCCAGCCGCCGCCGGAGGACACCACGTCGGGGGTGGCGTCATCGTGCTCGTCCCGGACATCGCCCACGATCTCTTCGATCATGTCCTCGACCGTCACCAGCCCGGCGGTGCCGCCGTACTCGTCAACCACCAGCGCGGTCTGCATGCCGTTGGCCCGCACCTGCTCCATCACGGCATCGCCGTCGAGGGTGGAGGGCACTACCGCGACGGGCCGGGCCAGACTGGCCAGGGTGGTCGTGGCGCGCTGTTCCCGTGGCACTTCGAAGATCTGCTTCACGTGCACGATGCCGATCGTCGCGTCCAGGTCGCCTTCGGTGATCGGGAACCGTGAGAAGCCGGTGTCCACGGCGATGGCGACCAAGTCGGCAACGGTGTCCGTCGCTTCGAGCGATTCGATCTCGGTGCGCGGGGTCATGAGTTCTTCGGCGGTACGGCTCCCGAATCGCAACGAGCGGTCCACCAGCACCGCCGTGGTCTCATCCAGTGCACCGCTACGGGCGGAGGTGCGCACCAACGAACCCAGCTCCTGGGGCGAGCGCGCCGAGCGCAGCTCTTCGGCGGGTTCAATGCCCATGCGACGCAGCACCCAGTTGGCGATGCCGTTCAATGCCCGGATCGCGAAGGCGAATACTGCCGAGAACAGCACCA
This sequence comes from Mycobacteroides chelonae, assembly GCF_016767715.1. Classification (NCBI taxonomy): domain Bacteria; kingdom Bacillati; phylum Actinomycetota; class Actinomycetes; order Mycobacteriales; family Mycobacteriaceae; genus Mycobacteroides; species Mycobacteroides chelonae. Next base: position 2,457,233 of record NZ_CP050145.1, read on the forward strand.
TGGGGCCCGCGGTGGCGCGTGAGGTCCAGATGGGACGTGCCAGCGCAAAGTTCTTGGGCACGAGCTCGCCGAAGATCATCGATATCGAGGTGGCGAGGATCAGTGCCAGCGCCAGCGATATGGCGCTGCTGACAGCCACTCCGGTGTATCCGATCACCTGCGTGAGCAGCCGCGCGATCACCGGTTCAGCCAAATACCCGGTGACAAGTGTGGTGATGGTGATGCCGAGCTGCGCGCCGGACAGCTGGAAGGACAACGTGCTGTGTGCCCGTTTGACCAACCTGTCTCGGCCGTCGCCGGTCTTGGCGCGCGCCTCGATGGAGCTTCTTTCCAGCGCGGTCAGGGAGAACTCGGCCGCCACGAACAGTGCCGTCCCCGCGGTCAGCGCCACGAACGCAAGCAAGCTCAGCCCGGTGAATAAGAGCGTCACCGCTGGCTGGCCCCTTAGGTTGAGTGATCACACGGTGTGACCATCGTGAGGCTCATGGTAACGGTGCAGCTGGCCCGCAGGTACTCAACCATCAGGGAGGACGGTTACCAACCTTCGGGAAGCGGGCGCCCTTCGGCAAATCCGGCGGCGGACTGGACACCCAGAACCACCCGTTCGTGCAGCTCCGCCAGCGTGCGTGCCCCGACATAGGTGCAGGTGCTGCGCACGCCCGAGATGATGTGGTCGATGAGGTCCTCGACACCGGGCCGTTGCGGGTCCAATTCGATCCGCGACGTGGAGATGCCCTCTTCGAAGAGGCTTTTGCGGGCCTGGTCAAAGGCGCTGTCCCCGGCGGTGCGGGCGGCCACGGCGCGTTTGGACGCCATCCCGAAGCTGTCCTTGTAGCGCCGGCCACTGGCCGAGTGCTGCAGATCCCCGGGTGATTCGTGCGTGCCCGCGAACCAGGAACCGATCATCACATTGGCGGCACCCGCGGCGAGTGCCAGCGCGACATCCCGGGGATGCCGAACGCCGCCATCGGCCCACACATGGGCGCCGAGTTCCCGTGCCGCCGCCGCACATTCGATGACCGCCGACAACTGTGGACGACCCACTCCGGTCATCATCCGGGTGGTGCACATGGCGCCCGGGCCCACGCCCACCTTCACGATGTCGGCTCCGGCCGCGATCAGATCCCGGGTGCCCTGGGCGGACACCACATTGCCCGCCGCGATCGGCACACCCAGCGACAGTTCCGCGACCGACGTCAGCACCTCGATCATCTTCTGCTGATGTCCATGCGCGGTATCGATGACCAGCAGATCCACCCCAGCCTGCGCCAAGGCGGTCGCCTTGGCGCGGACATCGCCGTTGATGCCGACGGCACCGGCGACCCGTAGGCGTCCGCTCGCGTCCACGGCCGGCGTGTACAAACCCGCCCGGATCGCCCCCGTACGGGTCAGGATCCCCGCCATGGTTCCGTCCGGACGCGTCAGCACCGCCACCGGCACATGCGCCTCGGCCAGGCGGTCGAAGATCGCCCGCGGATCGGTTCCCGTGGGGACCGCGACGAAGTCGGCGGTGGCGATGTCGCGCACGCGGGTGAACCTGTCGATGCCGGTACATGCGGCCTCGGTGACAAGCCCACGTGGCTTGCCGTCCTCGAGCACCACTGCAGCCCCGTGCGAGCGCTTGTGGATCAGGGCGACCGCCTCACCCGCGGAATCGTCTGGAGCCAGGGTCACGGGCGTGTCGTAGACCAGATCCCGGCTCTTGATGAACTCGACGGTCTGTGCGACCGCTTCCACCGGAAGATCCTGGGGTAGCACGGTGATTCCGCCACGGCGAGCGACGGTCTCGGCCATCCGCCGCCCCGCCACCGCCGTCATGTTGGCCACCACGATCGGGATCGTGGTGCCGGTGCCGTCGGCAGTGGTCAGGTCGACATCGAACCGCGAGGTGACATCCGAGTGGTTCGGCACCACGAAGACATCGTCGTAGGTGAGGTCGTACGGTGGTCGCTGCTCGTCTAGAAACCGCACAGTATCGCTCTCCTTCTGCGTCCTGCTTAGGCTTCTACCTCGCTGCGGTCGCCGCTCCAGAGCGTGTGGAACTTGCCGGGGGAGTCGACGCGCTCATAGGTGTGCGCGCCGAAGAAGTCCCGCTGCGCCTGAGTGAGGGCGGCAGGCAGACGATCGGTGCGCAGACCGTCGTAGTACGACAGCGACGAGGCGAAGCCGGGAACCGGAATTCCCAACTGCGTCGCCGCCACCACAACGCGACGCCAACTATCGATGCCGTTTTCGACGGCTGCCCGGAAGTACGGCGCGGCGATCAACGTGGCCAGGTCGGGCTCGTCGGCGAAGGCGTCCTTGACGCGATTGAGGAACTGCGCGCGGATGATGCAGCCACCCCGCCAAATGGTGGCCAGGTCACCGGGGTTGACGTTCCAGCCGTACTCGGCGCTGCCCGCGGCAATCTGATTGAAGCCCTGCGCGTACGCCACGATCTTGGACGCATACAGCGCTTGGCGTACATCTTCGACGAACTGCTTTGCATCACTTGGCTTCTCGCCCAATGCCCCGGAGGCGAACCCGGCCGCGGCGGCGCGCTGGGGGCGGGAACCGGACAGCGCGCGCGCGAAAACCGCCTCGGCGATACCGGTGACTGGCACGCCGAGGTCCAGGGCCGACTTCACGGTCCAGCGGCCGGTGCCCTTCTGTTCGGCGGCATCGACGATGACATCGACGAGGGGCTTGCCGGTCTTCGCGTCAGCCTGCTTGAGCACCTCTGCGGTGATCTCAATCAGGTAGCTCTCCAGCTCGCCCTTGTTCCATTCGGTAAAGACGTCAGCGATCTCCGGTGCACTCATGCCGAGGCCGTCGCGCAGCAGCTGGTAGGCCTCGCCGATCAGCTGCATGTCCGAGTATTCGATGCCGTTGTGCACCATCTTCACGAAATGGCCGGAGCCGTCGGGGCCGATGTGGGTACAGCAGGGCACACCGTCGACGTGCGCGGAGATCTCCTCCAGCAGCGGGCCGAGGGATTCGTACGACTTCTTCGGGCCGCCCGGCATGATCGAGGGACCGTTCAGCGCACCCTCTTCGCCACCGGAGATACCCGCACCGACGAAGTGCAAGCCGCGATCGGCCATCGCCTTCTCCCGGCGGATGGTGTCGGTGTACAGGGAATTGCCGCCGTCGATGATGATGTCGCCCTGCTCCATGGCATCGGCGAGCTCATTGATCACCGCATCGGTCGGATCGCCGGCCTTGACCATGATGAGCACGCGGCGCGGGCGCTCCAGGGCTGCGATGAACTCCTCGATGCTCTCGCTGCGGACGAAGCTGCCCTCGGATCCGTGCTCGGCGAGCAATGCGTCGGTCTTGGCGACCGATCGGTTGTGCAGAGCGACGGTGTATCCGTGCCGTGCGAAGTTCCGCGCGATATTCGAACCCATGACGGCCAGGCCCGTCACGCCGATCTGAGCTTTACCCTGCGCCGAGCCGTCTGCAGCCGTCACCAGCACATCCTTTCGTTGACGTGTTGTGCTCCACGGATTCTCGCGCAGTCACAATCGGCCCGCGAGCGCGGGTCACCTACTCGGAGGTTACTTGCTGAACAGGCGCTGAAGTTCGGTGAACCATGGGATCACCACGGCCAGCGTCGGCACCACGAGGATGGCGGCAGCGGCGGTATAGGCGCTGCACGACAACAGCAGGCTGTTTCCGTCCCCGCCGAGGCGGCGGACGCGGATGAGTGTCGTCGGGCCGCCGGCGGCCATTGCGCCGACCGGGGTCGGTCCACCAGCGCACGCGACGAGCGCGCGGGCCAGGGGAGTCGGCCCGGCTGTCCGCACCGCGGCATCGTCGGCGAGCAGCTCGACGAGCAGCTTGACCGCCTCCAGCGCATTCTTGCTGCGCACGATGACAGGGAAGGCGTCGTGGACTGCGGTGAAGGCTTCCAGCACCAGGTCATGGCGCGCGCGCAGGTGCGCACGCTCGTGCGCGACGATCGCGGTCACCTCGTTGTGCCCAAGCGTGCTCAGCGTTCCCTCGCTGACGACCACCCGGCTGCGTACTCCCGGCAAGCAGTAGGCCAAGGGCTCGTCGACTTCCAACACCCGCAGGTCGTGGTCGCGCCGACGATGGATGTCGTAGCCGCCGCGCCAGTTCTCGCAGTACCGCTTGTGGTCCAGTAGATCAACGATGGCGCGGTGGCGGGCACGCCGACGGCGGGTGCGCACCCCGACTCGGATCACCGACACCATGAGCCGGATACCGATAAGGATCGTGATCGCGAACACCGTGACGTAGAGCAGCCACAAACCCCAACCAAGGCGGTCGATTTCACCGGTGATCGTGGCGGTTGGATGACCATCGGGGCCAGGGACGAGGAGTCTGCTCGCGATCGCCAGCCCCGAACTGAACGCGGAGAGAACGGCGGCCGCGGCAATGGCCTGCCACAACACCATCGCGGCACGTGGCGCGCGGTACGGCCAGCGCGCACGCGCAAGCAACGCCGGTACGGGACCGGTCAGCAGCAGCGCGAGTATCGCGAACGCCAGGGCGGACACATAACTAGTGTCCCTTACGCGGTGGGGCGACCGCCAGCAGATGGATCTTTCGCTTCGAGCTCGGCCAGTGCGCGGCGCAGCGCATCGGCCTCATCGGGGCCGACGCGCTCCACGAAGTGCACCAACGCGGCCTCACGGGCACCAGAGTTGTTGGCCTGCGCCAACGCATCCACCATCAGGCCCGCGACAAGCTCGTCACGGCCATGTACGGGTGCGTAGCGGTGCGCGCGATCATCGCGGTGCTGCACCACCAGATCTTTCTTCGCGAGACGCTGCAACACGGTCATCACGGTCGTGTAGGCGAGGTCACGCCGCGCCGACAATGCCTCGTGGACCTGGCGCACAGTCTGGGGCTCGGGGGACGACCAGAGATGGTCCATCACCGCGCGTTCAAGTTCGCCCAGGCGTGCCATTCCGAACATTCTACGTTCACCTCCGACGCAATGCCGTACTACATCCAGTCGTACTACTTCTGACAGCCAACGATCTAGAACTCGGTCTTTGTTCCAGCGCTGGATCCGGTCTCAACATGTGGGCCGAAATCGTTAGCACTGCCCGATGATCAGGAGCTTTGGTGAGGGCAGTCACAACACCCGCACCTGGCGATGTCATCCTACATGTGGTTAGGCTTACCTATCTTGTCTACGTGAAGGGAGGCTGCCAACTGTGACACTGGCCATTGATCGATGCTCTTCGACGAGGAGCCTCATCGCCGACGATCCGCTGATCGCCGGGATGTCTATCCGCCAATCACTGCCGCTGCACGAATCGAGCGCCCGGCTTCGCGAGCTGTATCCCGAGTGCCCTCGGGCCTATGGTGTCGCCGTCATGTCCGATGTCGGCCGGCGCCGATGGTGGCCGCTGGCACGAGCCCTGAACACCGACCGCCTCGAGCGGATGTACGCCCGCGCCATTGAAGAGACCGGTAGCGACGCGGTCGCCGTCCATCAACTCGCGGACGCGCTTGTGCACACCGTGGTCGGCCGATTGGTCGCCCTGGTCGTCCTGGAGGGACGCGCCTGGGATCCGGGCCTCGGCAACTTGTGGGTGTATTTCGATTCCGAGGGCTGCATCGACTGGGTGGGTGTGGTGGACCCGACGCTGCGGGTGTTGCCCAATGACCCAGACCGGGACCGGGAGCAGGTTGTGGTGTTCCCCGGCGAGGACGCACTTGCGGCGTGGACGGCGCACCGATGCCATCGCGCCCTGGCGCCGTTGTTTACGCGCCTGTCTCAGATCAGTTCCGGAACAATGGAAATCGGCCAGATGTGGCAACTGGTGGGCTCAACCGTGGTGGGTGCGGCGACGCATGTTCCGCTGCTGGCCCGCTCCAGCGAGACCGATGGAATGCGGCGCGGACAGGCGATCCTGGACCGCTTCATGACACTCGGATTGCCGGTTCGCCACAAGGCCCTTGCAATTTAGGGCAGCCTTGCCTATCCTTAGAAATGTCGAACGCGCTACCGCGCGACCAGACACCCGGACCGCGCCGGAGTCCTGAGGGCTGCAGAGACCCCCGGTCCACTCGAAGGAAGTGCCCCACCTGCCTCGGCAGGTGGGGCACTTCTTCGTTAACGGATCCCGCACTGATATGAACATCGCATGCCAGACACGCCGGAGCACCTCAGCCAGATGCCCACCGCGCCCTTCGACAAGCTCGTGGGGCTCGAATACACCTCGCTGACACCCGAGGGAGTGTCCGCCACCCTGACGGTCACCGAAAACCTGTTGCAACCCAATGGGATCGTGCACGGTGGCGTCTACTGCTCCGTGGTGGAAAGCGTCGCGAGCGTGTCCGCGTACGTCTGGCGTGCCAACGTGCTGGGGGAGGAGAGTGCGGTGGTCGGCGTCAACAACAACACCGATTTCCTGCGCGCCATCTCGACCGGCACGCTGACCGCGACATCCACGCCGATACATCGGGGACGTCGTCAGCAGCTGTGGCTCGTCACCATTGCCGATGATCAGAACCGCACAATCGCACGCGGGCAGGTCCGCCTACAGAATCTGTGAGACTCGGGTGGGCGCAACCCCCGTACGCCCACCCGAGCTCATTTTCGAGAGATGTCGGCCGGCCCCCCGATGGTCGGGCCGCCATCCTCGTCCCCCCGCCCGGACCCAGTCCCCCCTGGATCCGGGTAGCTCGTCAGCTCAGCTGCAGTTTGTCGACAATCCTGTCGGCCATCTTCTGCACCAGCTGCTTTGAATTGCTTCGTGCACAAACCTGCGTCTGCACAATCAGATTCGCGACACCGTTGTACGACACGAAGCAGCGATACTTACTGGGCCCGTACGTGAGGGCCCAATTCACCTTCTTGTCGTTCGACAACGAGACAGACACCGTCACCGGCACCTTGCGCCCGCCGGGATCGGTGAAGTTGTACGACTTTCCGTCACATTCCGTGATCTCGTCAGCTGCCGTCGAGAACTGCGCCTGCGCGGAGTCCTTGTCCCTGTACGCCGCGATGCCCTGGTAGACCTGCGCATCCGGGCTCTCGGCGTCGCCGAGCAGCATCTCGGTGCCGCGGAACGTCTCGTACTCCTTACCCACCGACTCCACGGTGAGCCCCTGTGTCACATTGCAACTCGCGTCATCAGACTCCGTGGCCGTGAAAGGCTTTTCGCGCTTGTTGGTCTTGGCGACTTCGGCGTCGAACACCTTGGAAATCTCCTCGTTGGTGAACAACGCCGCCACCATGGCTTCCTCGGTGATCTTGTCCTGGCCGGGCCACCCCGTAAGCCCCGCTGGTCCGCTGCTCACCGGAGCCGGTGCCGGCGCGTTTACCGACCGTGAGGCCGTCGTGGTGGTGGCCGTTGACGTTCCGGCGGCCTCCCGCTGGCCGGAACACCCGGACAGCGCCAGCGCGGCGATCGCCGTCGCGCACAGCACCGCCCGCGCCGTTGTGCCTGTCATCGGGCCCCCTGCCGTGTTCTTCGTCGTGGTCATGCCGGAATCCATTCGGCCATGCGGTCGACGATCGCGGTCACTATCGGAGTGCCGTTGCCGTTCTGGCACAGCAGGCTTCCGAAGAGTGCGTTGTTCTTGACCCGGTAGTCGTAGAAACACCGCCACCCTGCGGGTTTTCCGTCCTTGAGCTCCTGTCGCACCCACTTCACGCTGGTGCCGTCGTTCGAGAATTGACCGATCCGCCATTCGATATCGCCCTCGGTCTGGCGCGAGTCCGCGCAGGACGCGAGCGACGGGGGATATGCGGTCTGAAGCTGGTTCGCCGCGGCCTTCGCATCGGGGAACAACACGACCGCTTGCCACACGATGTGGTCATACCGGTCCTGTGTTTCCTGCAGACGCGAGCCCCGGTAGGTGGTCCACTCATCACCCAGGCTCTCGCTGCGCAACCCGGTGAGTGCCTGACACTTGCCTGTCGCGGAGGCATCGCTGGGCCGAGTGGACTTGAACTCGTACGTCAGCGGCGATCCGACCAGCCTGCCCACATCGTCGGCGGAGATGATGATCGATTCCGCCTTGTCGGGCGTGACGATCACCGGTGCCGGCGGTTCGAGTGAGGTGGTGACCGGTGGAGCACTGGACTTGGGGCTCGCGATCGCCCCGTCCTGCCCGTGATCGGTCGGCGCCGATGTCTCGGTGGCACCGACCGGTATCGGCTTGATGCCCCCGGTCTCCGTTCCACAACTCACCGCGAGCATCGCTGCCAGGCCAAGCCATCCGACAGCCAACACGTGACGCATCTCAATCCCTCCCTGCCGATTTCAGACCCGTATCGACCCAAATCATGGCTACATCGGATCGCTGGCGCCCAGTGTTACACGAGCGATTTCTTACTTCGGCTGGGTGGCGGCAACCATCCTGTCCACGATGGCGCGCAGCGCCGGACCGCCGTTGGCCACCTGACAGACCGTCGCCGAGAGCAGCAGATTCTCGATGATGCGGGCCTCCAACATGCAGCGCCATCCCGACGGGCGCCCATCGGCGATTTCATCGAGCACCCACTGGGCGCGGTCGTCGGATGCCTCGCGGACAGACACGCGCCAGATCGCCGTGTCCACCTTCAGTTCCTCGCCGGAACAACTGCGGACATCGGCGGGAAACTCCTTTGAGTAGTTCTCCCGCGCATCGTCTTTCGACGAGTACAGCAGCACCCGCTGGGTGACCGAGTGCGTGAACGTGTCCTTGCCCTCCCGATACCAGACGTCCCGGTAGGTGGTCCACTTGTCGCCGACGTCGACGGTCAGCGGCACCATCAGCGCCTGACACGATTGCTTGCCGTCGATCGGCGACGACGATCGCGGATTCGAGGACTTGCCCTCGTATTCGAGGGTCGAGCCGACCAGCTCGGACACGTCATTTTTGGAGACGATGATCGAGTTGGCTCTGTCGGGACTGATCGCATCCACCGCGGACGTTGTCGACGTCTTCGATGCGCCGGATGTCGCCGACGGCCCGGACGTCGCAGGGTGCTGGCCACCTCCGAAAATTGAGCATCCCGTCAGGACCGCGGCGGCGCACACCGCGACGGCAGTCTTTCGGTACACCGATCTGCTGGTCACAGCGATTCCTTTCACTGCGGGATCCACGCCGCGATCCGGTCGGTAATGGTCGTCACACCGGGTACGCCGTCACCGTACTGGCATAGGTACGTCCCGAAGAGCACGTTGTTCTTGTTGCGGAAGTCGAAGAAGCAGTGCCACGTGGCGGTCTGTGTGATCTGCAGTTGGGTCCATTTCGCCGCGCCATCACTGATTTCCGCGATGTTGCTGATCTTCCACTTCTGGTCCTGCTTGGAGATCTCCGCGTTGGCGCATGTTCTCGCTGCGGACTTGGGAAACGCGTGTGCGAAAGCCGCCGCGGCCTCCTCGCGGGACGGATACAGGACGGCCACCTGACTCACGATGTATGCGGTGGTGTCCTTGGTCTCGCGGTAATAGTTCCAGCGATATGTCGTCCATTCGGATCCCAATTGGCCGGCCCGCGGGTTATCCAGGTTGGCACAGTCCGGTGCACCACCGACGGCATCGGTCGGTGGTGTCGATGTGTTGTCGTCGTACTCGAGCGTGGTTCCCAGAATCTTCCCGACATCCGAACGTGAGCCCAGGATCGAGTCGATCTTCTCCGGAGTGACCACCAGAGGCGGGGGTGGAGGCGCTTTTGTGGTCGTGGGGATGGACGCGGGCGCTGAGGTGCCCGCTGTCATGGGCATATCCGCCGCAGTGGTGCTCGGTGCCGACACCGGCTTTATCCCCTCGCTGGGTTGACCGCACCCGGATATCAGCACTCCGGCCGACACCACACACCACAACGTCATCCCGTACCGCATTGCGAACCCTCCTGATCGACTCCACACCCCACAAGCTCCGTGGATTCTCGCACTCACCATCTCGACCGCAGGGCAAAACCGTCCGCTGTCTGCGCAACGGCCGTGAAAGTGCCAGGCAGCCCGGATCATGGCAGGATCGCCCCTTATGCGATTGACCCCGCACGAGCAGGAACGGCTGCTCATTTCCTATGCGGCGGAATTGGCGCGACGACGCCAATCCCGAGGCCTGCGCCTCAACCACCCAGAAGCAATCGCCATCATCACTGATCATCTCCTCGAGGGTGCTCGTGATGGTCGCACCGTCTCGGAATTGATGGCCAGCGGCCGCGAGGTGCTGGGGCGCGATGATGTGATGGACGGCGTCCCCGAGATGATCCCGGACGTCCAGGTGGAGGCAACCTTTCCTGACGGCACCAAGCTCGTCACTGTGCACCACCCGATCGGATGAGCCACATGATTCCTGGCGAATACCTGTTCGCACCGGACGATATCGAACTCAACGCGGGAGCGACCGTCATCGAGCTCGACGTCGTCAACACCGGTGACCGCCCCGTGCAGGTCGGTAGTCACGTACATTTCCCGCAGTCGAACCCGGCGCTTGACTTCGATCACGAGGCCGCGCACGGACACCGCCTGCACATTCCTGCGGGTACCGCGGTTCGCTTCGAACCCGGTGTGGCGCAAAAGGTCCGACTGGTTCCCCTACGTGGCCGCCGAGAAGTGCACGGACTGACGCTTGACGCCCCGGGACATCTGGATGGCGGTGAACCCGCATGACCCGGCTATCCCGGGAGCATTACGCCAAGCTGTACGGGCCGACAACGGGTGATCGCATCCGCTTGGCCGACACCGATCTGCTTATCGAGATCACCGAAGATCGATGTGGTGGGCCGGGTTTGGCGGGCGAGGAGGCGGTCTTCGGTGGTGGCAAGGTGCTGCGCGAGTCGATGGGGCAGAGCCGCCTCACCCGCGCCGGGGGAGCGCCGGACACCGTCATTACGGGCGCCGTCATCATCGATCACTGGGGAATCATCAAGGCCGACATCGGTATTCGAGACGGACGCATTGTCGGTATCGGCAAGGCGGGTAATCCGGATATCATGGACGGGGTTCACCCCCAACTGATCGTCGGCCCGTCCACCGAGATCATCGCCGGCAATGACCGGATCGTCACCGCGGGCGGCATCGACTGCCACGTCCACTTCATCTGTCCCCAACTGGTCGAAGAGGCGATCGGCGGCGGCATCACCACGATGATCGGCGGTGGCACCGGCCCCGCCGAGGGCAGCAAGGCCACCACAGTCACTCCCGGAGCATGGCACCTGGGCCGCATGCTGCAGGCGCTCGACAGGTGGCCGGTGAACGTGTTGCTGCTGGGCAAGGGCAACACCGTCAACCCCGAATCCATGTGGGAACAATTACGCGGTGGCGCAGCGGGTTTCAAACTTCATGAGGACTGGGGCACCACGCCCGCGGTGATCGATGCGTGCCTGCGTGTCGCCGACGAGGCCGACGTCCAGGTCGCCCTGCATTCGGACACCCTCAACGAAACAGGTTTCGTCGAGGGCACTCTGGAGGCGATCGCCGGCCGTGCGATACACGCCTACCACACCGAGGGCGCCGGCGGCGGCCATGCTCCCGACATCATCACCGTGGCCAGTCACCCGAACGTGATGCCAAGCTCCACCAATCCCACGCGCCCGCACACGGTCAACACCCTGGACGAGCATCTCGACATGCTCATGGTCTGCCATCATCTCAACGCCGCGGTGCCGGAGGATCTTGCCTTCGCCGAGAGCCGGATTCGTCCGTCCACGATCGCTGCCGAGGATCTGCTGCACGATATCGGCGCCATCTCGATGATTGGCAGCGACAGTCAGGCCATGGGACGCATCGGAGAAGTGGTGATGCGCACCTGGCAGACCGCGCATGTGATGAAGAAGCGCCGGGGTGCGTTGGAGGGGGACCCGTCCGGGGCCAGAGGCAACGACAACAACCGCGTCCGCCGGTATGTCGCGAAATACACGATCTGTCCGGCGATCACGCACGGCATCGATCACGAGTTGGGTTCGGTAGAAGTCGGCAAGCTGGCCGATCTGGTGCTGTGGGAACCGGCCTTCTTTGGGGTCCGGCCACATGTCGTCATCAAGGGCGGCGCCATCGCGTGGGCTGCCATGGGCGATGCCAACGCTTCCATTCCCACCCCGCAACCCGTGCTGCCACGGCCCATGTTCGGCGCCATGCCCAACGTGGCACCCGGTTTGGCCGTGCACTTCGTCTCGCCGACGGCCATCGAGGACGATCTGGCGGCCCGGCTCGCGTTGCGGCGCAGGCTGGTTCCCACCCGCGATGTGCGCCATCGCGGCAAGGCCGACCTGCCGCTGAATGACGCGATGCCGGATATCCGAGTCGATCCCGATACCTTCACCGTACGTATTGACGGCGAGGTCTGGCAGGAACAGCCGGCCACCGAACTGCCCATGGCGCAACGATATTTCTTGTTCTGATGGGTGGCATCGATACTTCCGCGACGACAGCACTGCTGCTGTCGCTGGCCGATTCCCGGTTGCCCACCGGTTCGCATGTGCATTCCGGCGGGGTGGAGGAGGCCATAGCGCAGGGTCTGGTGCGAGACGGTGCGACTCTGAACGCGTATCTGCGGCGGCGTATTCGGACTCACGGCCTGGTTGCGGCATCCATTGCCGCCGCCATCACATCGGGGCGGCTGGATCCGGAGCGTGCCGATGCCGAAACGGACGCGCGGACGCCGTCGCAGGCGGCGCGGGACGCTTCCCGCGCCCAGGGGCGGGGGCTCAAGCGCCTGGCCGGGAGCGCCTGGCCGCATATCGACTGGCGTGCGCACGGCCGCCAGCCGCACCTGGCCGTGGTCTACGGCATCATCGGCGCGGCAACGGGTTTGTCGGGTCGTGATATCGCCCTCGTTGTCGTGTACACCACGCTGACCGGGTCCGCTACCGCGGGCCAGCGGCTGTTGGCGCTAGACCCCACAGAGGTGGCGGTGGGTACCTTGGCCATGGCGGGCCTGTGTGAGGAGACCGCGACCGTGGCCGCCACCGATCTGGCATGCCTGTCCGACCCGCTGCTGGATGTGCTCGCTGAGCGTCATCTCACACGTGAACGTCCGCTTTTTGTTTCGTAGTTTTAGGGTTCTAGGTTTTTCACGCACAACCACGATTGGATCAACATGCCACCGCATCTTCTCGACGGTCAGCCCCATCAACACATCGACAGGCCCCGCCGGGTGCGCCAGCCGGGTGAGCCGCTGCGCATCGGGATCGGCGGACCCGTGGGGTCGGGCAAGACCGCGCTGGTCGCCGCGCTGTGTCGCACGCTGCGCGACGAGATTTCGGTGGCGGTGCTCACCAACGACATCTACACGACGGAGGATGCTGACTTCCTGCGTCGCCACGCGGTGCTGCCCGACGAGCGCATCACCGCCGTGCAGACCGGTGGCTGCCCGCACACCGCCATCCGCGATGACATTACCGCGAACCTGGACGCCATCGAGGATCTCATCGCCACCAATGATCCACTTGACCTCATCCTCGTCGAGTCGGGTGGCGACAATCTCACTGCCACGTTCTCCTCAGGTCTGATCGACGTGCAGATCTTCGTCGTCGACGTCGCCGGCGGTGACAAGGTGCCACGCAAAGGCGGTCCCGGCGTGACCTTCTCGGATCTGTTGGTCATCAACAAGACCGACCTGGCTCCCATGGTGGGCGCCGATCTGGGCGTGATGGCGCGGGACGCGGCAGCTGTACGGGAAGGACGGCCCACCGCGATGATCTCGTTGACCGAAGACCCGACGGCCACCGAGGTGTTGGCGTGGGTCCGGAGCCACCTGGACCATGCGCACTGACGTCGAGATCATTGCGGTGAAGGGCCGCCTCCCACGGATACGCTGCTCGGGCAGCCTGCAGGGCAGGCTCACCGAGGCCGATACCGTTCATCTCATCGGAGTGGCCGCTAGCCCCCTGGGTGGCGACGAGATCTCGGTGCGTATCGAGGTCGGCGACGGGGTGTTGTTGCGCGTGCGATCGGTGGCGGCAGCGGTGGCCCTGCCCGGCCGGGACACCCTGCGGTCCTCGACAGCGTGGAGCTGCTCGGTGGCGGGCGAACTTGACCTCGACCCCGCGCCAACCATCGTGGCGGCCAATGCCGTCCACCATTCTCATGTCACCGTTCATGGATCGGGCAGCGCGAGCGTGCGGCTGCGCGAACGTGTGCAGATCGGCAGGGCAGGGGAGTCGTCCGGATTCTGGAGCGGCGAGCTCGAGGCGGATATCGATAATCGCCCCCTGCTGCGCCACCGCATCGAACTCGGTGCGGGATCAGTGACCGATGACGAATTGGGTCGCCCACTGGCCCTGATTAGTGAATTGCGCTATCCCGCAACAGATTCCATGCCACCATGTCCGGCCGACGCCACTGTGCTGCGCCTCGCCGGCGACGCCACCCTGCTCACGTGGCAGGGACAGCGGCTACCGTCCGACTGATCGGAACTAGCTGGCTGCCTTTTCCTCTTCGGGCTGCGCAACTTGTTCGTCGTCGCCGTTTTTCTCCGCGACCAGCTCTTCAAGCTGATCCAGACGTGTTCGAGCCCAGGCCTGCTGTTCGGTGATCGCCATCTGGCCGCGCGAGCGCGTCATGAACGCGATAGACCACAGGATCAGGGTGACCAGACGATTCTTGAACCCGACCAGATAGACCAGGTGCAGCGCCAGCCAGCTGAGCCACGCGATGAATCCGCTGAACTCCAGCTTGCCGATCTTGACCACCGCGTTGTACCGCGACACGGTGGCCATCGAGCCCTTGTCGAAGTACTTGAATGCGGGGCGTTCCTCGGCGCTACGCCCCTTTAGTTCGGCCTTGATCTGCTTGGCGGCGTAGCGCCCACCCTGGATGGCGCCCTGGGCGACGCCGGGTACACCGTCCACCGCCATCATGTCGCCGACCACAAAGATATTCGGGTGACCGGGAATCGACAGGTCCGGGCCGACCTTGACACGCCCGGCACGATCCAGTTCGACACCGGACTGTTCGGCCAGGTTCTTACCGAGGGGGCTGGCGGACACGCCCGCGGACCACACCTTGCACCAGGATTCGATGCGTTCCACGGTGCCATCGGAATGCTTGACGGTCAGGCCATTGCGGTCCACGTCGGTGACCATGGCGCCCAACTGGATTTCGACGCCGAGTTTCTCGAGGCGCTTGCGTGCCTTGTCGCCGAGCTTGGGGCCGAAGGGTGGCAGTACGGCGGGCGCGGCGTCCAGCAGGATGACCCTGGCATCGGTGGGATCGATGTGCCGGAAGGTGCCCTTGAGGGTCTCGTTGGCCAGTTCGGCGATCTGCCCGGCCATTTCGACGCCAGTGGGACCGGCACCGACCACGGTGAAGGTCATGAGTTTGCGGCGCCGCACCGGATCGCTGGAGCGCTCGGCCTGCTCGAAGGCGCCCAGAATGCGTCCGCGCAGTTCCAGAGCGTCGTCGATGGTCTTCATGCCCGGAGCCCATTCGGCGAAGTGGTCATTCCCGAAGTAGGACTGGCCGGCGCCGGCGGCGACGATCAGGCTGTCGTAGGGCGTGGAGTAGTCGTGCCCCAGCAGCGAGGAGTGGACCACCTGATTCTCCAGGTCGATGCTCGTCACATCGCCGAGAACGACCTGGGCGTTGTCCTGGTCCTTCAAGATCTGCCGCGTCGGGGGAGCGATCTCCCCTTCCGAGATGATCCCGGTGGCCACTTGGTACAGCAGCGGCTGGAACAAGTGATGAGTGGTGCGCGCGATCAGCGTGACATCGACGTTGGCACGTTTGAGCGTCTTGGCGGCCGTGAGACCGCCGAATCCCGACCCGATGATCACGACTCGGTGCTTGGGAGTCAGCGCGTCCTTGATCTTGGGCTTCGGATTGGCCTCGACAGGCGCCGCGCCGGTGGCGGCGTCTGGTGTCGTGCTCATCGATCACTCCTCGTCAAATGGTGTCTCAACTGGGGTTATTCACCTTGTCTGACACTTGGTGCAACACCTCAACCGTAGTCGGGATTTCCCTGTACGTCGCGTCAGTTAGTTTAGCGAAATATCTCACACACCCTGCGGACGCCAGCCTGGGTCACGTCCCGACATGGCGAGCATGTGATCGAACCGTGGAGCACTGGTGGGAACTGGCTGGCGCGGGCCGAACAAACCCGGAATCCCGGCGTCGGAGGCCAGCGCCCTGATGAATCCATACAAACCCGGATCGGTGCCCTCAGGCAGGTCAAACGGCTGCCCGGTGGCCGCCGCCAGATCCCATCCATGCAGTACCAACTCATCCAGGACCACCATGGCCACCTGGTCATTGGGCATGACAGTGCCCGCGATGGTCGACTGGCCAATCCATGACCGGGGCTGCGCCCAGGTCGCCACCAGATCTGCGAGCCGTTGCGGAAGCAACGTCCGCCACTGCGGATCGAGGTCCTCGGTGAACGACGGGCCCGAAAGGTCGATGCCGAGAGCCGCCGCCTCCTCGGGGCGGACGACGTATCGGAACGCCACCGATAAACCCATCAGGTGATTCAGCAGGGCACGGACCGTGAGTTCGGTACACGGAGTCGAGCCGTCCAGCGCCTCATCCGACACCCCCGGAAGAAGCGCCACCACGGCTGTCGCGGCTGGCTGCAGGCTGAACGGAGCACCCATATCGCACATCCTGCCGAAAGATTGCGCGACGGAGGGCGAATCCGGCCGACTACTCCTTGAACAGGGGGCGAAGAGTGTTGCCGATCAGCTCCACCACGCCAGGCACATGCCCGTTGGCGGTCGCGTTGAGCGTGACAGCATCGATTCCCTGATCGAGAACTCGGGTCTGCACCTGTTCGGCGATCTCGTCGGGGCTGCCCACGAGAGTGCGTCCGAGAACCTGCGCACGGGCCTCCTCGGGGAGGGTTTCCAGATCGATGCCGTTCTTGCGTAGTTGCTCACCGGCGAGTTTCCAGGCTGTCGCCGAGTCGTCGTCAATGAACACCGAGAAAAACGCCGAGGTCTCCAGGGTGGATGGGTCACGGCCTGCTTCCTCGCACCGCTGTCGCAGCACCGACAGCTTGTGTGGGATCTCGTCCAGGGAGCTGAGCAGGTTCAGGTGGTCGGCGTACTTCACAGCCAGCCCGAAGGTCTTCTTCTCGCCGCTGCCGCCGATCATGATCGGAATGTTCGGCCGGAGCCTGGGCTCGTTCATGGCGGTCTCGGTGCGGTAGTACTTGCCCTCGAAGGTGGGTCGCTCACCGCGCAGCATCGGGGCGATGATCTCCAGGGCCTCGTTCAGCCGCTCGAAGCGGTCGGTGAACGTGCCGAACTCGAACCCGAGTTGCTGGTGTTCCAGTTCGAACCACCCCGCTCCGATGCCCAGGATGGCGCGCCCGCCGCTGACGACGTCGAGGGTGGTCACGGCCTTCGCGAGCAGGCTCGGGTTTCGGTAGGTGTTGCCGGTGACCAGCGTCGAGAGCTGAATGGTGCTGGTGGCACTGGCCAACGCGCCCAGGGCTGTGTAGGCCTCGAGCATCGGCTGATCGGGGGTGCCGATCATGGGCAGCTGATAGAAGTGGTCCATCAGGAAAACCGTGTCGAAACCTGCCGACTCCGCCTCGCGCGCCTGTCTGACGACGGTGGGAAAGAGCTCGGCCACGCCGGTGCCGTAGGAGAAATTGGGGATCTGATAGCCAAGCCGAATGGTCACCCGATCGAGCCTACGCTCGAACTGCTGCCACGGCACTACGTACGGTCTTGCCTCGCAATGCAATTCGGCGATCTACAGCTGGAGTGCACTCCAGCTGTGTCAGCTGACGCCGACGGGAACTCCGCGGCTGACATGCAGGGTTTGGCCGGTGATGTGACGCGCCTGCGGGCTGGTGAGGAACAACGCCAACCGTGCGATCTCGGCGCTGACCAGCTCTTGGGCATCCTCGGTGCTGTCAAGGCCGTCGTAGTTGGCGTCGGCCGACTGCCCGGGAGCGATGGTGTTGATGGTGATCCCGCGGGTGCCCATTCGTTCGGCCTGCTCGGCGGTCCACGCCGACAGTGCGGCCTTGGCGGCAGTCGTGGCGCCCGATCGGTCCCGGCTGCCCAGCGTGCACAGATTGACGATGGCCGCGCCGGAACGCAGATGATCGCCGATGGACTGCACCGTCAGCACAGCGGTCAGCACGCTGGACTCGTAGCGAGACAGCCACGCCTCGCCGGTATCGGTGAGGGTGCCCAGATGTGGGCCGGGCTCGCTCCAGACGGGGTTCGGGATGTTCACGATGGCGTCGAGGTGCTGGGGGAACAGTTCGACGTTCTCTTCCAGGCTGTCCGGGTCGGAGTTGTCGCACACGATGGCGTCGACCTCGAGCTCCTTGGCGGCGATTTCCAGCTCGTCGGCATTGGGGCCGGTGATGACTACCCGATGGCCGGCGTTGCGGAATTCCGCAGCCACCGCCCGGCCGACCTCGTTAACCGCTCCGGTTACCAGTACGTCCATGGCGGTACCTTCCTTACCTTCCTGCAAGCCTTACCGATCCGCTTCTGTTGCCAGGCCTGATCAGCTTGATCGTGACACAACCCGGACCTCATACCCCGGATTTCGTGGCCGGGTCGCACGGGTTTGAGCGCCAATATTACTGGACGGTAGCAATACCTACGACCACCACGTATCGCCTCGGCTGGGGCTAGGGTTGTGCCGGTGACCAGCAGAGGGTGGAAAATTCTCGCCGCAGCACTCCTTACGGGTTCGCTGACCATGTCCGGCTGTGGTTCGCGAACGGCGCCCGAGGGCAGCACAGCGGCCCCGTCGACTGGTTCGGATTCTGCTCCGGTTCAGTTGCACGTGCTGGCCGCGGCGTCGCTGCGCAAGGCCTTCACCGAAATCGGGAAGTCTTTCGAATCGACCCACGCGGGCACGACCGTCGAGTTCACCTTTGCGGGGTCCTCGGATCTGGTCACTCAGCTCACGCAGGGCGCCCAGGCCGACGTGCTTGCCACCGCGGATTCGGCCAACATGGACAAGGCGTGGAAGGCGCACTCGGTGGTCAATCCCGTCGACTTCGCGGCCAACACGCTCGCCATCGTCGTCGCCCCCGGGAATCCGAAGGGCATCGCCACCTTTGGGGACCTGGCTCGTCCTGGTCTGGACGTGGTGGTGTGCGCACCGCAGGTTCCGTGTGGTGCGGCCGCCGCGACCGCATCCAAAGAGACTGGGGTGCAACTGAATCCGGTCAGTGAAGAGTCCTCGGTGACCGATGTCCTGAACAAGGTGGTCGCGGGCCAGGCGGATGCGGGTTTGGTCTACGTGACCGATGCCAAGTCCGCCGGCGAGAAAGTCACCGCGGTCGCATTCCCCGAGGCGCGGTCGATCGTCAACACCTATCCCATTGCGGTGACTGCGAACTCACGCAATCCCGAACGTGCGAATCAGTTCATCGAAACGGTCACCGGGGATGCCGGACACAAAATTCTGGCGGCGGCCGGGTTCTCTGCGCCGTGACACCGGCACCCGGTCTGCCGCGCTGGGTGTATCTGCCGGCGGCCGTTGGGGCAGTGCTCATCGTGCTGCCGCTGCTGGCACTTGTGGTCAAGGCCGACTGGCCTCAGCTCCCCGCTTTGATCACCAGCCCCGCCTCACAGGCAGCGCTGCTGCTCAGCGTCAGGACATGCGTGGCCAGCACGGCGTTGTGCCTGCTGCTGGGTGTCCCGCTGGCCATCGTGCTGGCCCGCGGACCGGCGTGGCTCACCCGCCTGCTGCGCCCGCTGATTCTGTTGCCTCTCGTACTGCCGCCGGTCGTCGGCGGCATCGCACTGCTCTACGCCTTCGGCAAGCTCGGCCTACTCGGCCACTACCTGGACGCCGCGGGTATCCGGATAGCGTTTTCCACGTCTGCTGTGGTGCTGGCGCAGACATTCGTTTCGTTGCCGTTTCTCGTCATAAGCCTTGAGGGCGCGCTGGCCACGACAGGGGAGCGCTACGACCATGTGGCGGCAAGTCTGGGCGCACCACCGACCACAGTGCTGCGGCGGGTGTCGCTGCCGCTGGTGATGCCGGCACTGGTCTCGGGTACGGTGCTGGCCTTCGCGCGTTCGCTCGGTGAATTCGGTGCCACCTTGACCTTCGCGGGATCCCGGCAGGGGGTCACGCGCACACTGCCCCTGGAGATCTATCTGCAGCGCGAATCCGATGCGCAATCGGCCGTGGCGCTCTCGCTGCTGCTGGTGGCGGTGGCGGCGGTTGTGCTGGCCGTTGTGGGAGTCCGGGCCTGGCGCCGCGATGGATGGCGGCGATGAGTGAGTTGCGATTCGAGGCAGAGCATTCCGGTCGGGGTGTACACGCCGCATTCACCGTTGCGCCCGGAGAGACCTTGGCGATCGTCGGCCCCAATGGGGCCGGTAAGTCCACATTGCTCGGGCTCATTGCCGGACTGCTGCGACCCGACTCCGGTGAGATCCGCCTCGGCGATCACGTGCTGACGAACTGTGCCACAGGCACTTTCGTCCCGACCCATCGGCGACGTACGGCGCTCCTGCTGCAAGAAGCCTCGTTGTTTCCGCACCTGACGGTCGCGCGCAACGTCGAGTTCGGGATGCGCGCCCGGCATCGAGATGAGGTGCCTGCTCTGCGCGATCGCTGGCTGGAATCGGTCGGCGCGCGCGACCTTGCCCGACGCCGGCCGGGCGAACTGTCCGGGGGGCAGGCGCAGCGAGTGGCGATCGCCCGTGCCTTGGCCACCGAACCGGACCTGGTGCTGCTCGACGAGCCGCTCGCCGGCCTCGATGCCGCGAGCGCGCCGGAAATCCGGGCCTTATTGGGCCGGGTGCTGGGCCGCGGTGGCCAGAGCGCTCTGATCGTCACGCACGACATCATGGACGCCGTCGCCATCGCCGACCGGGTGATGGTCCTGGACTCCGGCCACATCGTGGAGCTGGGAGATACCGCGACCGTATTGGCCCGTCCGACCAGCAAGTTTGGTGCCCGGTTCGCGGGCGTGAACCTGATCGCAGGCACCGTGGGCGAGGACGGAGCCCTGCACGCGGACGGCATCGTCATCCACGGCGCGTGGTCTGGCGCCGACAGTCCCGAGCCGGGCCAGCATGCCGTCGCGGTGTTCGGGCCGCGTGCGGTGGGCGTGCATCTGTCCCCGCCGGGCGGCAGCCCGCGCAACGTCATCGCGGTGGCCGTGTCGACCCTGAGCGCTCATGGCGACAGCGTGGTTGTAACGGCAACCGCGGGGCCCGCGATATTCACGGCACACATCACCGCGGCTGCCGCGGCAGAGCTAAAGCTGACACCCGAGGAGTCGGCATACTTTGCCGTGAAGGCTCACGAGGTCGTCATTCAGGCGGCGCAGTAGCTGGGGACGGGGATTTCGGTAGCCTTTGAGAGGAAACCTATGTTTGCTTCTGATCAGCCAAACCCCTTGCCGAATCGGGCGCGCCGATTGCCGGATAGGCTTGCACGTGCAGGACAAAACGGTACGTTCATTGGCATGCAGCAACCACGGGCAACTTTGGCCGCCAAGCGGGTGCAACGGGCGCGGGTGATGGCAGCTGCCGTCGCCGTGGCCTCGCTGTCGGGGGCAGGGGCGATAACGCTTGTCGCCGGACCGGCTGATCAGTCGCCGACGTCGGTACGCACGGCGGAAATCAATCTGGTGACCACCGATGCGCCGCCGCCACCCGCAACGCCTGCGCCCGGCCAACCGGCACCCAACCCGGAGACTCCGACAACCGTGATGACGCCTCCGGCGTCACCTCCGCCCGGTACTGCCGCACCCACTCCGGCACCCGGTGCGCCGGCAGATGCCGCGCGCATCAACAATGACCAGGGTGGATTCAGTTATGTTGTGCCCCAAGGCTGGGCGCAAGCGGACGCGCGCAGGCTGACATACGGTTCGGCGCTGCTGACCAACCCAGCGGCGCCAAACGGCAGCATTCTCCTGGGTCGCCTCGATCTGAAGCTCTTCGCGGGCGCCGAGCCTGACAACCAGAAGGCCGCACGCAGGCTCGCTTCGGATATGGGTGAGTTCTTCATGCCGTACCCGGGGAACCGCGTCAACCAGGAGGATCAGAGCTTCGAAGTGGCGGGCATGCCCGCGGCGTCCTCGTACTACGAGGTGAAGTTCGACGACGCCGCCAAGGAGCCCGGTCAGATCTGGGCCGCTGCCGTGGGCAAGGGCAAGGATCGTTGGTTCATCGTGTGGCTCGGCACGGCGGCATCTCCGGTGGACAAGGGAGTGGCCAAGGCCCTCACCGACTCGGTTCGCCCGTGGACCCCGCCCGCTCCTGCCACGCCTCCGGCCGGGCAGCCCGCCGATCCGAACCAGCCGGCACCCGCGCCTGCGGACCCGAACCAGCCCGCGCCTGTGCCTGCCGATCCCAACCAGCCACCGGCTCCTGCGGCACCGGGTGCACCGGCGCCCGAACCCGCTGCTCCGGGGCAGCCCGTGCCACCGCCACCTCCAGCGGCGCCAGCAGCACCCGGGGTTCCGGTCTAACGCTCGGCTAGTTCGGCTCACGCACTGTGCGGTGAGCGCTGACGGTAAGTGTCGGTGAAGGTCGGATTCCATGCGCCCACGCGATCAGCGTGGGCGCATGTCACCGATGCACTGTGTTTTCGCCTGAAGATGCCGCCTAAGGGCAGCGACTAGCTTTTGGTTTTCCCGGCGATGAACTTGTAGACGACCAGCAGAATCACCGCGCCGACCAGTGCTCCCAGGAAGGCGTGATTGATCGGCGGGGTAACCGTGAACTTGTGAGGGGCGAACACCAGACTTCCCAGCGTCCCGCCGACGTAACCACCGACGATGCCCAGCAACGCTGTCACGATCCAGCCGAAGTTCTCCTTGCCAGGCACGATCAACCGGGCGATCCAGCCAACGATCAGGCCAAGAATGATCATCCAAATGATGTTCAACACCATGTCTAGCTCCTTCGAGTATGCGTACTGAGGAAACGAGCGTCGACCCGCTGCTGATGCTAGTGGAACACTTCGCCCGTCGGCGCTCTAACGGCGCGCTGCGGGGAGATGTCGTTCTCACGCTCGGTAGATCCGTGCGGTGAGGACGCCGTGACAGCCGGATAACCTCGGCGGAAGAATTCGGGAATCTGACTCGCTCACCATGGCGGGGTGACCGAACTCAGCGCGCCGCCCACCGCGCGCCGTGCCGCCTGCTCGTATTGCGGTGTCGGCTGCGGTGTGGTGGTGCGGGCCGAGAGAAGTTCGGCGGGTCCGGTCACCATCGCAACCGTCGAGGGCGACACCCTGCACCCAAGCAATCAGGGACGCCTGTGCACCAAGGGCGCCACGCAGGCCCAGCTGATGGCCGCCGAAGGACGCATGACGGCGGCGCATATCCGTCCCGCGCGCGGGACGGAGCCGGTTCCGGCCCCATTGGCGGCGACAACCGCCGAGGCCGGCAGGCGATTACGCCACATCCTCGACACCCATGGACCCGATGCGATTGCCCTGTACGTATCCGGCCAGATGAGCCTGGAGGCGCAGTATCTCGCTAACAAGCTCGCCAAGGGTTATATCCGGACCACGCAGATCGAGTCCAACTCGCGGCTCTGCATGGCCAGTGCGGGAACCGGATACAGCCAGTCATTGGGAGCCGACGGGCCGCCCGGGTCGTATTCCGATATCGAGCAGAGCGATCTGTTCCTCGTCATGGGTGCGAACATGGCCGACTGCCATCCGATTCTGTTCCTGCGCATGGCCGATCGGCTCGGCAGCGGAGCACGGCTGATCGTGGTCGATCCGCGCCGCACCGCCACTGCCGAACGCGCTGATCTGTTCATGCAGATCACCCCCGGTACCGACCTGGCCCTGCTCAACGGACTGCTGCATCTGCTTGTGGAGAACGGCGATATCGACTCCGGGTTCATCGCCGAGCACACCGAGGGCTGGGCGGGGATGCCGGAGTTCCTCGCCGGTTATCCACCTGTGACGGTCGCGGCTATCACGGGCCTGGCCGAGGACGATATCCGCACCGCCGCCCGGTGGATCGGGGAGGCGCGCGAATGGATGACGTTGTGGACCATGGGCCTCAACCAGAGCACTCATGGCACCTGGAACACCAACGCGATCTGCAATCTGCATCTGGCTACCGGTGCCATCTGCCGCCCCGGCAGCGGACCGTTCTCGCTGACCGGCCAGCCAAATGCGATGGGCGGCAGGGAAATGGGTTACATGGGCCCGGGGTTGCCGGGACAGCGCTCGGTGAAATCCCTCGCCGATCGAGAATTCGTCGAGCGGCACTGGCACCTCGCACCCGGTTCCATCCGCGAGGAGTTCGGCACCGGAACCGTGGATATGTTTACCCAGATGGCCGCCGGCGATATCAAGGCGTGCTGGATCATCTGCACCAATCCGGTTGCCTCGGTGGCTAACCGGCAGAATGTGATCGACGGACTGCGCCGGGCCGAGCTGGTGATCAGCCAGGATGCCTTCCTCGCGACGGCCACCAATGAATACGCCGATGTGCTCTTGCCCGCCGCGCTGTGGGCCGAATCAGATGGCGTGTCAGTCAACTCGGAGCGCACGGTAACGCTGACCAACCGGGCCGCCGATCCGCCGGGGGATGCGCAGCCCGACTGGCGCCTGATTTGCGATGTCGCCCTCGCGATGGGATTCGGCGACGGTTTCGACTACGCGTCAAGCGAGGAGATTTTCGACGAGATCCGCGGATTCTGGAATCCACGGACCGGATACGACATGCGCGGGGCGAGCTACGCGCGACTGCGTCAAGGACCCGTGCAATGGCCTTGTCCACCCGAAGATTCGGGGGAGCGGAATCCCATTCGCTATCTCAACGACGGAGTCAGCCAAGGCCTGCATATCGGCGAGGACGGCACCATTCCGCGGCTGGCGTTCCCCACCCCGTCGCGGCGGGCGGTGTTCCACGCCCGTGCCCACCGCGACCCCGCGGAAACCCCCGGTGACGGGTATCCCATGGTCTTGAACACCGGTCGTTTGCAACATCATTGGCATACTCTCACCAAAACCGGCCGCATCAAGACGCTCGAGCGGCTCCATCCGTCCCCGTTCGTGGAGATCCACCCCCGCGACGCCGCCACACTCGGCATCTCCGAAGGCGATATCGTCGATATCGCCTCGCGGCGTGGCACCGCCGAACTCCCGGCGATCATCAGCGACAGGGTCAAACCCGGCAGCTGCTTTGCGCCCTTCCACTGGAACGACGCGCAGGGGCCCGGATTGGCGATCAACGCGGTGACCAACGACGCCGTCGACCCGGATTCGCTACAGCCCGAGTTCAAGGTCAGCGCGGTGATGCTGCGTCCCACCGGACGGAGCGTTGTCCACGAGGTGCTCGACAGGCCGGCACAAGCATTGGGCGACATAGCAATTCTGTGGACATCGCAAACCGGCAACGCCGAGACTGTGGCCACCTCGGTGCACGGGCTGCTGGCGACAGCGGGAATCTCCGCCACACTCACCGCGATGGACGAGTGCGCCCCCGTCGATCTCGGCGAGGTTCGAACAGCCGTACTCATCGCCAGCAGTTTCGGCGAGGGTGGCCCACCCGATAACGGCGCGCAATTCTGGTCCGCACTGTCCGGCGATACCAGGTCCTTGAACCACATGCGTTATGCGGTGCTGGGGTTCGGCGACCGGGCTTACGCGGATTTCTGTGGTCACGCAAAGGCGCTCGACGCCCGGCTGCTCGAGCTCGGCGCCACCCCGGTACTGGCCCGGGTAGACGGCGAGGCGAATGACCGAGCGCTGATCGCGGCGTGGACCGCGGACCTGCTGGAGGCGATTGGGGATGGCACCGACGCCAGCGTCGAGGCGGTCAGACGATTGCGCAGCGACGGGCTGCCGACGGCCGCGCCGGAACTTTTCACCCGCGACGCGCCGATCCTGGCGGCGTTGTCACACAACGAGGTCCTCTCCGCGCCGGGCTCCGGCAAGGAGGTACGGCGCATCGAGTTCGACCTGACCGGCCACGATGTGGACTACTCGGTGGGAGATGCTCTCGGCGTCTATCCGACGAACCGCGAGGAAGATGTCCAACGCTGGCTCACTGCAACAGGTTTCGATGCGGAGTTGCCGATCACGATCGATGGGGGCGAGCTGCCCCTGGGTACCGCGCTCGCCAGCCACTACGACATCTGCCGCGTCACCGATGACCTGCTGCGTTTCGTCGCCGAGCGGCGCGGCGACAAACTGGCCATCAAGCTGTTGCGCGGCCCCGACACCGCGACGCGCGAGCGGTGGCTACGGGGCCGTAATGCCCTCGACGTGCTGCGCGAGTTCCCCGTCCGTGCCGGTATCGAGGAGTGGCAACAGGTTCTGATCCGACTCACCCCACGCCAGTACTCGATCTCGTCCAGCCCCTTGGTCAGCCCGAAATCCATTGCATTGACCGTGTCCATCGTTCGGTTCCAGGGGCCCGACGGTTCGGCCCGTGGAGGTGTGGGATCGACCTTTCTGGCCGATCGTGCACAGCGGCTGCCCGTCCCGATCTTTCTGCAGAAATCGCCGCATTTCCGCCCGCCCGATTCCTCGGACACGCCGATGATCATGGTCGGTCCCGGGACCGGTATCGCCCCATTCCGCGGGTTCCTGCAGGAACGCCGCGCTCTGGGCCACTCCGGACCCAACTGGTTGTTCTTCGGCGACCAGCACCGCACCCAGCATTTCTACTACCGCGACGAGCTCGACGGCTTCCTGCGTGATGGCTCCCTGCGCCGACTTGACCTCGCGTTCTCGCGCGACCAGCAAAAACGCATCTATGTCCAGCACCGCATGATGGAGCAGGGGGCACAGATATGGCGGTGGCTCGCTGACGGCGCGCATCTCTACGTGTGCGGAGACGCCAGCCGGATGGCCAAGGACGTGGACAGCGCATTACTGGCCATCGCCCAGAAGCACGGGCGGATGTCGCCCGAGGAGGCTCTTGAGTTTCGTAAGGAGCTCGTCGCCGGGAAACGGTACGTCCGCGACGTGTACTGACCCGTCTCGCGCTATATTCGTCACGCGCGATGGATCTCGCCGGGGCTTGTCCCGAACCGCCACTGATGGCTGATAGTTCCTGTGTTGATGAGTCGTAACACGATGGGACCGAATGTGACAGGTGCGCAGCGCGAAGAGTCCGTGCGACCCCTACATCTGCGACCGTATGCCCTGCTGTGGGTTTTTCTCGGCGGCGTGTGTGGAACCGCCTTGCGGTATTGGTTCGAGAAGATGTGGCCGGCTACCGGCGCGGCCTGGCCTTGGGGGACCTTTGCGGTCAACCTGACCGGAGCGTTCATCCTCGGGGCGCTGCTGGAAACCCTCACACTGCTGGGCCCGGACGGCGGTTGGCGCCAACGCGCCCGGTTGTTTGTCGGCACGGGCATCTGCGGCGCCTTCACCACGTACAGCGCCTTCGCCCTGGAGATCAGCACTCTCGCCCGCAACGGATTTGCGGGATTGGGCGTGGGGTACGCACTGGTCAGCATCACGGTCGGTCTGGCCGCCGCCATGGCCGGGATAGCTGCCGCCGCCGCGGTACTGGGGCGGTACTCGGGAGGTTCCGCGTGACGGTTATCGCCGTGATTCTCGCCGGGGCTTTGGGTGCGGTAGCGCGCTTCGTCGTCGATTCGCTCATCAAGCATCGCCGGACCTTCCGCTTCCCATGGGCGACGCTCCTCATCAACCTCAGCGGATCGGCCCTTATCGGCGTGGTGGCGGGCACCGTGATCTTCCACCATTCGTCGTCGGCCCTGCTGGCTGTCGTGGGGACTGGGTTCTGTGGCGGCTATACGACTTTCAGCACCGCGAGTGTGGAATCGGTCAGGCTTCTCGAGCGGCGTGAATGGTCACTCGCCCTGTACAACACGTTCGGCACGCTGCTGGGCACCGTCGGGGCCTGTGTCGCGGGACTAGCGCTGGCGTGGTCGATAGCGTGAGGATGTCACTATGACCGAATCGTCAGGTGTGCACGTGGTAGTCGGATGGGACAGATACCCGCCGAGCACTGCCGCGCTGCGCTTCGGGATCGATATGGCCCGGCGCCTGGGCGCCTGCATGCACGTGGTGCACATCCTCGATATGGACGACGAGCCGATGGACATCGACACCGACAGCTGGGAAGCGCAGGCAGGCAACGCTGTTACCGCTGCCGAGGCTGAGGCTGTCGAACAGCTTGCGGGCCAGGAAGTGGCCTGGAAGTACCACCGCGCGCAGGGACCCGCTGCCGCCGCCCTTCTGGGCGTGGCACAGCAGTATGAGGCGATGATGATCATTCTGGGTAGCCCCCGGGGAGGGTTGGCGTCCGCGCTGGATGCGTTGCTCGGGCAGTCGGTGTCGCATCGCCTCATCGGCGCGAAAAGGGTTCCGCTCGTTCTCGTGCCCGCCACCTGACGACTTTCACGGAGCGAACGTTTCTCCTGTAGCCTGACGCGGTGTCTAGCAAATCCATCCTCCGGTCCGTGGTGGACCTTGGGCCGGTCACGATCGGCGGGGTCACGGTACTGCTACGGCCGCCCCGGCTCGCGGATGGTCCATCCTGGCGGGAGACCGCGCTGGCTTTCACCGAGCGGCTGTCACCGGCGTTCAATCGTGACGACATGGATTGGGAGAGCGCGCATTCTCCGGTTATCTGGGTGGACACCTGGCGTTCGGCGCTTGCCGATGCACGCGCAGGCGGAGTCTCATACCTGCTGGTAAGGATCGATGACGGCATCGAGAGAGTCGTTGGGCAGTTCTCGATGACCGGCAGGGATCCACGAACCGGGGGCGCCGAGATCTCCAGCTGGGCGGTCGATGTGCCCTCGGCCGTGAGCGGGTGGGCACAGCTGGTCACGGTGCTGGCTGCCTTTGAGGGAAACCCTGCGATTCCACACGCGTTGGCGCCCGTGGCGGTATCAAACGTGCGCGCAAACAGATTCTGCGAATCCATGGGCTGGGCCCAGCTACAGACACGTCGTGCTCTGCGTAAATACGATGGGCAGATCTCAGACCACAACATGTGGGTGCTCGCCAATACGGCCGAGTACCGAGATTGGGTAAGGCAGCGCCTCGCGGAAATTCCCGCCACGAGAACGCTTCTCGCGCCCACCGTGTCCCGCAGGCCGGACGCTGGATACCTCGCCGCGTGGGCCCGATTCGCGGCGATTCGCGTCCGGCAGCGGATCAGTGCCACACTGCGGCCCGCACCGACTGAGTCCTCACTCGAAACCTCCACCACCAATGGGGAAGTGGTGCATATCGCACCGGCTGGTCGCGGGCAGTTCCGGGTGGCGGTGGCTGAGCGCACGGCCGGTTCGATTGATGTCTATACCGATGTCGGCACGTCCACAACGGAATTGGTGCCACGATTCGAGCCGTGGGTGTCCCGCGATGCCGGCGCGTGCGCACTGTCCGCACTCGCAAGCCATGTTGCCGCTCGCCCCGACGGGTCGCGCCGGACGGTCGTTGCGGTCAGCGGCGCGGATGGCACGCTCGCGGACCAGCTTGCCCGCCGTGGTTTTGTCGACGAGGGTGAGGCGCCGGCGACCCTGGGTGACGGTGGTACCGCGCGGCGTATGTGGACGCTGCTGGCGGGCCCGCTTCCAAAATAGACAGCCTGTACTTGGCAATCATCTTCTCGCAGTTGCCGATTAATCGCCATACGCCTGTGCCAAGGTGCGCTACCCTGCCGGGGTGTTCGCAAGCGATCGGCCCACTCCGACATCTCTGGGGCCGGTTGAAATAGACGGTATGACCGTAATGCTGCGCATTCCGCGGCTCTCCGATGGCTCATCGTGGCGGGAAACCAACCTGCGCTACGAAAAGCGGCTGGCACCGGCGTTCAGCCATCCGGACATGCCGTGGTCGACAGCGCATTCGCCGTACATGTGGATTCACACCTGGAAGCAGGCACTCTCCGATGCCGCGCGTGGCTGGGTCTCGTATCTGCTCGTGCACCTCGATGGAGGCCGCGAACACGTCGTCGGCCACTTGGCCATGGCGGGGCGACATCCGCGAACGGGGGGCGCCGAGGTATCAACATGGACGGCCGGTGTTCCACACAGCGTCACCCGGTGGGCGCAGGCATCGCTCATCATCGCCGGATTCGAGGCTGATCCCCGGGTTCCGCACGCGGTGGCGCCGCTCGCGGTGGAGAACATCGCGGTGCAGCGACTTGCCCAGTCGGTGGGCTGGTCGCAGCTACAGACATGCCGCCGATTGCGCATGTACGACGGAAACCCCACCGATCATCAGATCTGGTTTCAGGGCAACACCATCGAGAACCTGGCGGCGTTACGCCGGACGCGAGACGCCCTGTCCGGCAACATCACCAGCTGGACGACGTCAGGGCGCCGCGCGGCGGTTTCCTGGAGCGATCTGCTGGCGCGCGGTCGCTACGAACTGCGCAACTACAGACGGCGCGTCGCTGCCGATGCGAATAGTTCAGTCGCGGTGACGGTTTCGGGGACATCTCTGGGATCTGTCGAGATCGCTGTCGATCAGGGCAGCTCCACCACGGAGCTCATTGGCAGGCCCCGTCCCGATGTGTCTGAGGATGAGCTCACCGCGACCATCGCAGATCTTGCGGGACGCTTGATGGGCGCTCCTTCACCCACTAGGCGGATCGTCGTCGCGGTGCGCGATGAGGATCGGTCCTTGACCGGGGCTCTCGCCGTGCACGGTTTCCGCAACGAGGGGCGCACCCTGCCCACCCTGGGCGACGCATCCACAAACCGGCAGTTGTGGGCCGGTGTCAGCGACAACTAGTCGTCACGACCCCGTGCGTATGCCTCCGCCAGCAGTGGCCGGAGCACCTCGGCGAAGGTGTCCTCACCTGGATTGACCACACACACCCATTTGGCGCCGCCGTACTCGGGATGCGGAAGTACCTGGTCGAACTCGGTGTAATCGGGCTGGATCGCTTCGTCCTGACCGGGCACAACCTTGACGAAGGTGTCACCGCTGATGCCGATGTTGAGCCGGTAGACGTGCGGTCGTCCGAGGTCGGAGTACGTATCGAATGCCTCGTTCGACATCAGGGTGATGACCGGCAGCTGACGTTCGGGGCCTTGGAAGAAGAACCAATTGCCCTGTACAACCTCGTGCTGCAGATCCGGGAAGGTCGTGACGATGTATTCGATGATGGCGCCCTCATCCATGACACCGAACCTACCGGCCTAGGCTGCTGACATGTTGCGAGCGGGAATCGTCGTCACGGGTACGGAGGTCCTCACCGGGCGTGTTGCCGACGCAAACGGCCCATGGCTTTCCGAACACCTGCGGGAAGTGGGCGTGGATGTGGCACATATCTGCGTGTGCGGGGACCGCAGAGAAGACCTGACAGCGCAGCTGCGGTTTCTCGCCGATCAGGGTGTAGATCTCATCGTCACATCCGGCGGCTTGGGTCCGACGGCCGACGACATGACGCTGCCGACTGTAGCTGAATTTGCCGGTACCACACTAATTTTCGACGCAACGCTAGAATCGGCCATCATGAACCGGCTGCGGCCGATCGCGGATCGCTGGGAGAATGTCGATTGGGAAGCACTGCGCGTCGGCATCGCCAAACAGGCGCTTGTCCCGGCTCGGGGCGAGGTGCTTGATCCGGTGGGCACGGCGCCGGGAGCGATCATGAGTGCGGACGGTGTTCTCATCGTGGTGCTGCCCGGGCCGCCGCATGAGCTTCAGCGGATGTGGCCGTCGGCGCTCGACGCCGCGCCTTTCCGGGCGCTCCTCGGCGAGGATGTCACCGCTATCGAGCAGGCCACACTGCGTCTCTATGGAATCACCGAGCCGGATATCGCCGAGACACTGCGCCTTGCTGAGGGCGAGTTGGGAAGCCTTGCCGCGCTGGAGATCACCACCTGCCTGCGGCGCAGCGAGGTCGAGGTGGTCACCCGCTTCGAGGCCGATGCGCACCCATTATGGACGCGCCTGCATGAGTTCATTCAGACCCGGCATGGAGCGGCACTGTTCTCTGCGGATGGCTCGACCGTCGACGACGTGGTGGCCCGGCTGCTGAACGGGAGGCGCTTGGCGGTGGCGGAGTCATGCACGGCGGGACTGTTGGGCGCTCGCATCGCCGATGTCCCGGGCTCTTCTGCGTACTTCCTGGGTGGGGTCATCAGTTACGCCAATGACGTCAAAATCGGTCAGCTGCAGGTGGATCCGCAGCTACTTGCAGAACACGGTGCAGTATCACCGGAGGTCGCCGAGGCCATGGCGGAGGGCGCGCTGAAGGTGCTGGGTGCTGATATCGCAGTGTCGACGACGGGTGTGGCAGGCCCGGGCGGTGGTACGGCGGAGAAGCCGGTGGGCACGGTGTGTTTCTGTGTCAAGACCTCGGCGGGGGAGAAGGCTGCCCTTCGCGTCGTTATCCCGGGAAATCGCAACCAGATTCGTGAGCGTGCAACCACTGTCGCCCTGCATTTGCTGCGTCGGTTGTTGCAGCGCTAGCGCTACTCGCTGAAGGGCGCCGCCCTGATCAGTAGCGGAAACGCCGCATAGCGAGTCAGCCAAGCCGCACGGCCCGCCGGCACCGCGGCGCCCTCTGCGGCCCAGGCTGCGAGCATATGCCGCTTGAATTGAAGCCTCGGGTGCCGTTGCAGCAGCTCGTCCACCCACGTGGCGTCGAGGTCGGAGAGCCGTAGACCGAAGACGTCTGTTCCTGCGCCGGCAGAGACGAATCCGCCCGGATCTGCGAGGTTCTCGCTGGCACCGAGAGTGATGTGTGCGGCGATCGCTGCGCCGACCGCCTCCGCGCGGGCTTCCGGCGCCCCTTGATCCCGGACGAACTGCGCGGCACGCTCGCCACCCGCGACGGCGAAGCACCGGCCGGGCGTGGGATGTTCGAGTTGTAGATCGTGCAACAGACTCGCGACGTACACGAGCTCGTCATCGACTGCTACGCCGTCGAGCGCGGCCAGTGCCTTCCCGAAGAAGTAGGTGCGGTACGAGTGTTCGAGCACGTGCGGGGTCACCGAATCGCGTGCCTCCTGCTCGGCGGCAAGAGCAAGCGTGGAATCGGGCACTGCGATCGATCCGAGTTCCACTCGCCCCTGCCCGCGGCGGCCGGTGCGTGTCCTGACGGCATCGCCGATCATCGCGGGTAATGCGCGAAACAGGCGTCCGAACAATGCCCGCCGCTGAGCCGACGAGATCTCCCCGCCGGTCTGAGTGGCCCAGTGCCAATCCAATTCGGTCGTCATGGGCTTCAGTCAAGGCGGGTATGTCCCCGAAGGCCAGTGGCATGAATGCCATAGATGCTCCGATTCATGCCATAGTGAGCCATGGGCACCAAGACGGTGGCGGCACTGGCGCTCGACGGCGTCATCACCTACGACCTGGCATGTGCCGTGCAGATGTTTCGCCGGGGGCCGGGGCGTGCCGGTCAGCCGGACGGTTTCGACCTGGTGACCTGCGGCCATCGCGCGGGCAGCGTGTGGACACCGGACGGTTTCAATCTCGAAATGGAACACGGTATCGACGCGCTGGAAACCGCCGATATCGTCGTCGTTCCCGCGCGTGCCCCACACGACCGTCCGCCACCGGATGACGTCTTGAGCGCGCTGGTGACTGCGCACGAACGCGGCGCAGTGATCTTCAGTATCTGCCTGGGTGCGTTTGTCCTGGCAGCAGCCGGGTTGCTGGATGGACGCCCTGCCACCACACATTGGGAGTACTGCCAGGACATGCGCACGCTGTACCCACAGGTCGATCTGCGGCCCGATGCGCTGTACGTCGACGACGGGGACATCCTCACCTCGGCGGGGCTTTCCGCGGGGATGGACCTATGTCTGCACGTGCTGCGACGAGAGCTGGGAGCCGCCGCGGCGTCGGAGATGGCGCGGTGGAATGTCATGGCGCCGCACCGCGATGGCGGCCAGGCCCAATTCATCCCGCCCCCAAGGAATTCTCATGATTCGGCTGGGCTCGGTCCGACCTTGAGCTGGGCATCGGAGTATCTCTCCGAGATCGACGATGTATCGGCGCTGGCACGGCACGCACACTTGAGCCTGCGCACATTCAACCGGCGGTTCGGCGAGGAAGTCGGTACGACTCCCAAGCGGTGGCTCGACCTACAGCGCGCCACCCGTGCCCGCGAATTGCTCGAGAACACTGATCTGACTATGGAATCCATTGCTGCACAGTGTGGTTTCGGCAGCGTTACCGCCATGCGGACACACCTGCGCAGGGTCACCGCAACAACACCGAGTGCCTACCGTCGGGCATTCCGGCGGTAGGCGATCACGGTCAGCGCACGACGTGCGGCATCAGGGCATCGGGCGGAATCGCACCGAAGCGACCGGCCTGATAGTCCTCCACGGCCTGGATCAGCTCCGCCTTGGTGTTCATCACGAATGGCCCGTAGGTCACGACACGCTCACGGATGGGCCGCCCGCCCAGCAGTAACACCTCCAATGCCGGGCGGTTCGCGTCTTGTTCCGCATTGGCCTGCACCGAGATCCGGTCACCGAGGCCCAGCACCGCGAGCTGCCCCTGTTCGATCGGGTGCCCCAGTGCCCCCACCGTGCCACGTCCGGAGAGAACGTAGACGAGGGCGTTGAACTCTCGATTCCAGGGCACATTCAACTGCGCGCCCGGCTGGATCGTCGCATGTGCCAATGTGATTGGCGTGTGTGTGCTGCCCGGTCCGTGATGGGGCCCGACGTCTCCGGCGATGATGCGTACCAGCGCACCGCCGTCGGGGGAGCTCACCAGTGTGGTTTGCGCCCCCTCGATGGCCTGGTAGGCGGGCGTCAGGAACTTGTCCCGCGCCGGCAGGTTGACCCAGAGCTGGATGCCATGGAATAGCCCGCCGCTCTCCACCAATTCTGCTGGGGGAGTTTCGATATGCAGAATTCCCGATCCCGCCGTCATCCACTGGGTGGCTCCGTCGTGGATGAGCCCGCCTCCACCATGGGAGTCTTGATGGGTGAACCTGCCGTCGATCATGTACGTGACGGTCTCGAAGCCGCGATGCGGGTGCCAATCCGTCCCACGCGGCTCGCCGGGCTCATACTCGACTTCGCCCATCTGATCCATGTGGATGAACGGATCCAACTCGGCTGACGGGACTCCGGCGAACGCACGCACGACGGGAAAGCCTTCACCCTCGTACCCGCGCGGCCCGCTGGTGATGGACCGCACCGGCCGTTCGGTATCGGCAGGCTCGGGAGCGGGGATGCGCGGCAGAGTCAGGGCGTCCGTTGACGACACAGTGATAGCTGGCATGCAAACCTCCTGGTGAGAGTTCCTATGCCTGCTTAACCGGACTGCGGTCCGCTTTATTCCGGAAGTGTGCTCCCGGTGGCGAGCGCGGTCGACACCGCCGCCGCGACGGTTTCACCGGCGGCCAGCAGGGGCTCGGTGCTGCGCAGCGCCCGGCTCAGCACGAACGCACCTTCCAGGCTGGTGATGAATCCCAGCATGAGGCGTCGGCACATCTCGGGCCTCAAACCCGATCCAGCGATCCGTTGCGCCCCCTGATCGATCCAATCCGTGAAGACGTCGGCGGTGGCACGGCGGAGCGTCTCGTCGGTGCTCGCCACTTCGAGGGCGATGGTGGCGATCGGGCAGGCGTCGGCGTAGTCGGTTGCGACGAGATTGTCCGCTGCGGCCGCGAACGCGATCCGGACGGTGGTCGGCAGGTCTGGACCACCTTCATCGAAGATCGCTAGTACCAGATCGCGGTACATGGCCCCGGCTGTTCGAATTGCCTCGTCCGCCAGTTGCACCTTGCCTCCGGGGAAGAAGTGGTAGATCGACCCGAACGGTGCGCCGGCGCTCTGCGCGATCTGCTTGAGCCCAGTGCCCGTCATGCCCTGTCGGCGGAACAACTCGCACGTGGAGGCAACGATGCGGTCGCGTGTGTCAGCGGGCATGGCGAGTCCTTCAGGGAGTCTTGTATCCGATTGCACAGCATTGTACGGTCCTTACTAGAACGTTCTATCAAGTACGGCCGAGGTGGAGGGTGTGGAGATGGACAAAGTGCTGAAGTACCTGGCGATCCTGACCGGGGTGATCTGCCTGGCCATCGGCCTCTATCACCTCATCGGGGGACCGGGAACCGTCATCGGCGGGGGAACGGTCACCGCGAGCACCGACAGTCAGGAGCGCTTCTTCTCCGGGTTGTTCGCCGTCTATGGTGCGGCATGGATCTGGGTGGCGCGGCGATCGCCCATTCCCGGCGCTGCCATTAGGTTCCTCGCCGCCGGCCTGCTGGTGGGCGCACTTGGCCGAGTGGCATCACTGATCGACTCCGGACAGCCCCATCCATTCTGGATTGTCATGCTCGCCGTCGAAATTCTCGTCCCCGCACTGTTTTTCGTGATCGCGGGCGCAGACGAGAAGGCGCGTTGACTTCGTAAAATCAATATGCGAGTTCAGATTTCGCAACCGCTAGAGTGCGTAGTACCGACAGCACAATGTGTTTCTCAAGCACTCTAGGAGGAAGCTATGCGGTTCACCTTCGCCGAGGCCATGACCGATCCGTCGTACTACGTTCCCTTGGCCCGGGCGGCCGAGGCGGCCGGTTATCACGGTATGACCATCGCCGACAGCCTGGCGTATCCCTACGAGTCGGATGCGAAGTATCCGTACACGCCCGATGGGAACCGCGAATTCCTGGAGGACAAACCGTTCATCGAGGCGTTGACGCTCACGGCCGCGCTCGGCGCGGTGACCTCGACGTTGCGGTTCAACATCTTCGTACTCAAACTGCCGATCCGCCCGCCCGCCCTGGTGGCCAAGCAGGCCTCGTCCATTGCGGCACTGACGGGCAACCGTCTCGGGCTCGGCGTCGGTACCAGTCCGTGGCCCGAGGACTACGAACTGATGAACGTGCCCTTCGCCAAGCGCGGTAAGCGCATGGACGAATGCATCGAGATCATCCGGGGGCTGACCACCGGTGACTACTTCGAGTTCCACGGCGAGTTCTACGACATTCCTAAGACCAAGATGTGCCCCGCGCCGACGCAGCCCATCCCGATCCTCATCGGTGGACATGCCGACGCCGCACTGCGCCGCGCGGCGCGGTGCGATGGCTGGATGCATGGTGGTGGCACCGAGGACTTGGACGAGCTGTTGGTCAAGCTCAACAAATTCCGTGAAGAAGAGGGGACGGCCGACAAGCCCTTTGAGGTCCACGTCATCTCCGTCGACGGGTTCACCGTGGACGGGGTGAAGCGCCTGGAGGACAAGGGCGTCACCGATGTCATCGTCGGCTTCCGCATTCCCTACATCGTCGGGCCGGACACCGAGCCGCTGGAGACGAAGATCAGGAATCTGGAGGGCTTCGCCGAGCACGTCGTCGCCAAGGTCAACTCCTAGCGGTCCCATTTCGTGGGCTGGGCTACCCCCAGCTCACGGAATGCGTCTCGGCGCTGTGCGCGACCGTTGACAGATATTCAACGCAAGCGTTAAATATCAACTATGAGCACACGCCCTAGTTTGGCCTCGGCGGTCGTCTATCAAGACCCGGCGGCAGCACTTGACTGGCTGGAGAAGGCCTTTGGTTTTGAACGATCCATGGTCATCACCGACAAAGACGGCAAGATTGAGCATTCCGAGATGCGATTCGGGGACGGTTACCTCATGGTCGGATCCGAGTGGGACTCCAGCGTCGCCAGCCCAAAGAGTGTGGGCGGTAGATGTACCCAGACGATCCACGTGCAGATCGACAGCGAGATCGACACGCACTGCGAGCGGGCGGAGGCCGCCGGCGCGAAAATTCTTATGCGCCCGGCCGACCAGTTCTACGGCGATCGGGTGTACCGCGCTCAGGATCCCGAGGGGCACGTCTGGACCTTCGGGCAGTCAGTGCGGGCCGTGTCGCGTGAGGACGCCGAGAAGGCCAGCGGTCTGAACATCGAGGGCTGGGTTTGACCCGGCCCTCGCCGCAACTCGCGAGCATTGATCGCACGCTGACTGCACTTGCCGATCCCAATCGGCGAAGAATCGTTGAGGTGCTGCGGGATCAACCGCGTCGGGCAGGGGAGCTGGCGCAAGCCGTTGGCCTGAGTCCCGCAGCGCTCAGCAGGCATCTGCGGACCCTCAAGGCCAGCGAGCTGGTCGAGGAGTCACACCCGGAGTTCGACGCGCGTGTACGCATCTACACCCTGCGGCCCGCGCCTATGGCAGAACTGAAGGGTTGGCTCGACGAGATCGAGAAGCTCTGGGCTACCCAGCTTTTGGCATTCAAGGAGCACGTCGAACGCGAGCCGGGCCGATGACGTCACGAGTGCTGGTATCGCTGCGCGTGGGCGCTACGCCGGCACGTGCATTCGAGGTGTTCGTCAATGACATCGGAATGTGGTGGCGGCCCAACACGCTGTTCCGATTCACCAGGCAACGGAGGGGAACTCTCGCGATAGAACCGGTACTCGGGGGCCGCTTCGTCGAGTCGTACCCGGACGGCACCGAGTTCGAAATAGGCAGGGTCACCACGTGGGAACCGGGCAGCAGGCTGGGATTCACCTGGCGCCAGGACAGTTTCACCGGGGATCAGATAACGACCGTCGAGGTGAGGTTCGAGCCGGTTGACGACGAGACCCGGGTGACGGTGGAACATCTCGGCTGGGAGTCCGTGCCGCAGGATCACGTTGCACGCCATACGTTTCCCGATGGGCTGTTCTTGCGGCGCCACGGCGAATGGTGGCAGGACCTTCTGGAATCGCTGCGTGCCCGGGTCGGTGCGTCATAGAGCGTTAGGAGCTTCCCGGGGTGTGCAGCTGTGCCGCCAGCCACGGCAATGCGTCGGAAAATGTCCGGCTGGCGAACTGCCAGGTGTGCCCGCTGATCATCTGGTGGATGGTGCAGGAGATCTGTACCTGCTGAGCCGCTGCGCACAGGTCCGCGGCGGCACCTTCTCGGTCATCATCGGTCACGTCGTCATGCCCGCCGATGCCCGTGGGCGTGTCGGCCGTGGGCCGCTTTGCGCCACTGGGTTTCTTGCTGTCCGCAGGTGGTATCGCATCCTCGAACCATCCGGTTACACCGGTGTACGGCCCGTGCTTCGCCATGACGGTGCGCGGGTCGAAGGCGTCCCATCGGGCGGCGTCGCCGCCGTATAGCCGCTCAATGGTCTGCTGTTTGGTTCCGGCGGTGGGTCCGTGGTCGCCGGCGATGTCGACGAAGGTGGAGAACAAATCCGGGTGCATGACTGTCAGGTCGATAGCGCAGGTAC
This sequence comes from Mycobacteroides chelonae, assembly GCF_016767715.1. Lineage (NCBI taxonomy): Bacteria > Bacillati > Actinomycetota > Actinomycetes > Mycobacteriales > Mycobacteriaceae > Mycobacteroides > Mycobacteroides chelonae. The sequence goes on from NZ_CP050145.1 coordinate 2,496,196, forward strand.
CGCCCATCGACCAGCCGACCACGGCCCAGTTGGCGGGATCGGGCGATCCGTCGAACTCCGAAACCACATAGGGGCGAACATCTTCGGTGAGATGGTCGGCGGCGTTGCCGCGTGGCCCGTTGACGCATTCGGTGTCGTTGTTGAAACTTCCCGCGACGTCCACGAAGACGAATATCGGCGCCTGTCCGCCGTGTGTCTTGGCGTATTCGTCGATCATCTGGGTGGCGTTGCCCGTGCGAATCCAGTCGGCGGGAGTGTTGAACTCGCCGGCGATCATCATCACCACCGGCAGCCTCGGCGGGGTATCGCCGGCGAACCAGGCCGGCGGGAGATAGACGTACTCGCCCCGGTGTTTGAATCCGCTGGCATCTGCGGGGATGTCCACTTGTACGAGCTTGCCGGTGTCGGGCTTCGAGTTACGCAGACCCGCAAGGTCACTCATATCGACCTCGTTGGGAAGCGGTCCCGCGGACACCGCACCCCAGGCCGCCTGCACAGTGGGGTAGTAGCCCACCCAGGTGTTGAGTGCGACGAGTGCGGCGAGCAGCGTCACCGGAATGGCCACCACCGATACGCCACGGCGCCACCATTGCGCACTGGGGAAGCCGATCACGGCGATCGCGACCGAGGTGACGAAAACACCGATCCAAATCCATAGTCTGAAAGGCGCCGGATCGGACGCCAACCCTTCGGAGTTCATGTAAATCCATGCCGCCAAGGCGCCCAACGCTCCGACCGCTACGCTCACGGGCACCCACAGGAGGCGCCACCGGCGGGTGCGCCATCCGATGACCACGACCAACGCCACGACCGCCAGTACCTGAACGACGATCGGAAACCAGCCGCCGAGCGCGGAAATCCCATGGTTGTACTGGTGGAAGTCATTGGCGGGCAACTGTGGGATAGGGGTCGGCGCCGGAGCGGGCGTCGGCGTAGTCGGTGGCACGCTGACATTGTGATGAGGTTTCCTGGGAGGAAGCTGGACATGACCCAGAGTTATCTGTCGGACGAGACGATTGCGGCGCTGTCAACAGCCGAGCGCAGGGACCTCATTCAGCGACTGGAACGCCCGCTCAGCGAGGTGGCACCGCCGAACCTGGCCAGGTTTCGTGCACTGCGACTCGGATTGATGATCGGCGGCGCGCTCGCGCTGATTCCCTGGATCACCTACCTTGCGTTCACGCTGCCGGAAAACTATGTGGCGCAGCGATGGACGGCGACATGGGTGGGTTTCGACATCCTGCTGGTGACGTTCATGCTGGCCACCGTGGTACTTGGCCTGCTGCGCCGTCAGCTACTTGTGCTGACGGCCTTCACCACCGGTGTGCTCTTGATCTGCGACGCCTGGTTCGACGTGATGACGGCCGGACCGAGCGAGGTGCGGTGGGCGATTCTGACAGCGGTGCTGGCTGAGTTACCGGTGGCCGTGGTGATGATCCGGGGCGCGTTGCTCATCACGCGATTGACGATGACGCGCCTGATGGTCATCGATCCAGGAGTGCCGCTCTGGCGGGTGCCACTGCTGCCCTAGCCGCTCACCAGCAGTGCGCGAACCCATCGCAGTACTGCGGGAACCGGTCCACGGGTACGTCGAGCGGCTTGAGGAACTGCAGGCTGAAGGGCTTCTTGGTCATCCCGGGCTGGCCACCGCATACGGCGCTGTGGATGCTGGTGTGCACTCCGGTCAGGGTTTCGTCGTTGAAAACGTACTTCTCCTGAGTGGGTGCGAAGGTTCCATCGGGGCAGGTCATGCCTTGCGGCCGGGCGTGCAGGAATGTCCATTGGTCATCGACCAGCTTGGCCGGGATGGAGTAGTTCTGGAGTCGGTCGTTGTGTTTGAGGATGTCGGGTGTCGCGCTGGTGACGGTGAGGGTGCAGCCGTCGGCCTGGATGGTGGGGTCGGTGTAGTCGGACTGGATGCGGGTGCCGGATGCCTGCACACACACAGCGGACATCGTCCAGGAGACCTCGCCGGCACCTTCCTCGATCATTCGGTAGGTCCCATCCGCCGGAGGCGCCACGGCCGAGGCCGGGCCGGCGAATCCGATTCCGATCGCCATGGCGACGACGGGGATCATCAGCAGGCAAGGTGTGCGCACGGGTCAAGTATCGCAATGCGATGGACCGCTCACACCGCAACCTCAGCGATTAGACGCGCCGTCCAATAGCGCCACGACCAGATCGGCCACGGCGGTCATACCGTCCTCGTTGGGGTGAAGCGGTGCCGGACGCCCCGGCCACGGGAATCCGGGGCGGTTCGTCCAGGGCTGCGGTGACCATGCGTGATGTCCGGCGCTGGCCGCCGATGCGCGGATGATGTCGCAGCCGGCGGCGTGGGCCGCGTGCGCGGTGAGCGCCGCCAGTTCCGCGGCAATACGGCGCCCGTTGTCAGCCTCGGCCCGGGTGTACGGCGGCGCCGGCTCGTTTTCAGGCGGCAGCAGCGTCAGGTAGTCGATGAAGATCACGCGTGCGCGCGGTGCGCGAGCGCGTACCTGCTCACCCACCGCGCGCAGGGAATCACCCACGACCGCCAGCGCCGCGTCCTGCTTACCGGTGTCGAGCAAGCCGGCCAACCCGCTTCCGATGACCGGCAGGGCACGTAGGATGCGCGGTAGGCGCGCGGCGATCAGAAACGGCACGTAACCGACGTCGTTGCCGCCGATCGTGATCGTCACCAACTCCTCGGTGCCATCGAGTACCCCAATCTGAGGTGCGGCGGCGTGCTGTGCGTCGGTCAGGATATGCGCCGTGGTCGCCCCCGAGTAGGTGACGTCGACCAGCTGATATCCCCTGCGTTCAGCGATTTGGTGCGGGTAGTTGCGTGCCGAACGCCCGGCAAGCCGGGGCGAGCCCGGTACACGCGGCGGGATACCCGGCCCCGACGCCATAGAGCTGCCCAATGCCACATAACGTCCCGCCATGGACCAAGCCTATCGGCGAGCCAGCCGGGTGAACCTGCGCAGCGACGAACTCACCCCACGTGGCCTCGGATCGTCCAAACGCAAGATCGGCCAACCCCGCTCGGCCGCCACGGTGGCGAGCCGGCCACGCGGGTTGACCGGGCAGGGCTCGCCGACGAGAGACATCAGATCGATGTCTTCTTCTCCGTCGGCATAGAAGTAACTGCGTTGCAAGTCAACATGATTGGACTCGCAGAAGCGCGCGACCGCGGTTGCCTTGTTGCGGCCCCACACGATGGGCTTGCGGATATCGCCGGTGAGCAGTCCGTCGTCGTCGAGGTCGAAGTGGTTGCACAGCACATGGGCTATTCCGAGGTGGCGCGCCACTGGTTCGGCATGAATGGTTAGCGCCGAGGAACTCAGCACCACAGTGTGGCCCTGCTCCTGATGTGCACGCACGCGCTCAGACATCTGTGGATAGATCATCGAGGCATTGTGCTGGTGGAAGATTCGTTCGCCGACGGCTTCGAGCTCGGCTAGCGAGTCGCCGCGCAGGTATCCGGCGGCGCGCACCACCAAACGCTCGAATTCCATGCGGCCCAGCTTGTACCGGAAGGTGGCCTCCAGAACTCCGAGAACCTCACCGATACTCGCCTGACCACGGCGCATCCGATCACGGGCGTGAGCCGTCGGGGTGAATCCGGCCACCAGGGTGCCGTCCAGGTCGAAGAAGGCTCCCACCTGCGGCCCAGCGGGGCGCAACGCTATATCGGCGACCGGGTCGGGTGCCGAACTCACCGTCATGTGGGCCAATCTACCGTTGTGCGGCACGCGTACCCGCCGTAGGCGACAAGATGGGGTATCCACCCGATCGTGACCGACAGGAGGAGTGTTGGACCCCCAACCGCATCGCACGCAAACTCCTGCGCTGGTCACCAGGCGTGCGGTGCTGTCCGCGGGGGCGATCGTGGCGCTCGGCGCCGCGTCTATCGCCGGATGCTCACCGGCACACCCCAAGGATCGACTCGCGGCTTCTGGATGGGAAGACCTGCGCCGCAGGATGTCCGGAACGCTCACGGTGCGTGGCGAGAACGGGTTTGATGCGGCAGCGCGGACGTTCAATCCTCTTTTCGACACGAATCATCCAGCTGCGGTTGCCTTCTGTGCCTCCGAGCAGGATGTGGCGTGCTGCGTGGAGTTCACATCGGGTGCTGGGATCCCGATCGCGGCACGCAGCGGTGGTCACAGCTTTGCCGGCTATTGCGTTCCGAATGACGGACTGGTGGTCGATCTCGGGCGTATGGCAACGGTCTCGATGACCGGGACGCGGGCAAAGATCGGGTCGGGGGCGCGTCTGATAGATGTCTATGCGGCTGTCTCCGGGGCCGGCCGGATGCTTGCCGGCGGTTCCTGTCCCACCGTGGGCATCGCGGGATTGACCCTCGGCGGCGGGGTAGGGGTTCTCACTCGTAGGTTCGGGCTGACCTGCGACCAACTGGCATCCGCCAGGGTGGTTACCGCGGATGGTGCGATCCGAGACCTGTCGTCGGAATCCGAGTCCGACCTGTTCTGGGCCATTCGCGGGGGTGGCGGCGGAAACTTCTGCATTGCAACGGAATTAACCTTTGACACCGCCGAAGCTAGCGAGCTTACGGTGTTCACGCTCGATTACGCGCCGGGCGAGCTGGCTACGATCATGCGCCGGTGGCTGGCGTTCATGGACGATGCGCCGGACGAATTGTGGACGACGCTGCACGCCGTGGGCGGCGCTACTCCGCATGGCCGGATCGTGGGCTGCATCGCCACAACGGACGATCCACGGGCACTCGTAGACGGTCTCCGCGCCGCGATCGGCATCAGTCCATCCGATCGATTCGTCGCCGACATGGCCTATATCGACGCCATGAAGTTCATGGGTGGGTGCTCAACACTGACTGTGGCCCAGTGTCATCCGTCGTGGGGTGGAGTAGGTACTGGTCAACTGCAACGCGAGGCGTTTGTGGCATCCTCCCGGATGATCCCGCACGCTGCGGTCGACACCGCCGCAATAGAGATGATCCTCGTGGGCACGCCGGGGCTGACGTTCATTCTGGATAGCCTGGGCGGTGCAGTCAGCCGAATTCCCGCTGCCGCCACCGCCTTCCCGCATCGAACGGCCCTCGCCTCCCTCCAGATCTATCATGGGGTCGGCGCCGATCCGTCGGCTGCGTATCGCCGCGTGGACGAGGCACGGGACCGGCTCGGCGAGATCTGCGGTACCGCCGCGTACGTGAACTACATCGATCCGCGTTTACCCGATTGGGCCGCAGCGTATTACGGAGATAATCTGCCGAGGCTGCGACAGATCGCCGCGACCTACGATCCCGACGGGATCTTCGGGTTCACCCAGGCGGTACGCCCTTAGCCGCGCTGTAGGCTCTGCCGGGCCTGTGCGATGAATTCTCCCCACCGGCCCGGCGTGAGCTCATACATGGCGGTGTCCCCGCCGTACGCGCTGGAGATGACGACATTCGGGACGGTGTCTGCCAGCAGGTCCAGGCTCGCCGATAGCTCGTCGGCACTCCCGCGACCGGGGACCAGGAAGGTGGACCACGATCCGGCCTCGGTCGGGAACATGGTGTCCCCGGTGAAGAGGTATTTCTCACCATCTGCACCGGTTACCAGATAGCTTGTACTGCCGACGGAATGACCAGGTGTCGGTATCACTTCGACGCCATTTTCGTCCACGTGACGCTGCGTTGTCGGGACATCGATGTCGGTGTGTGTGCTGATCTCACCTTCTTCACGGGCGGATGCGTGCAGTTTCGATCCGAATCGCTGCTTCACGACGGCGAGCATGGGTCCTGCCTCGTCCTGATGGGAAAGGTACTGATGGGCGACTCCGCCCAATTCGGCAATTGCCTCGAAGTCGGCCTCGGTGGCGGGGCTGTAGAACAACACGTTTCCTTCGGGGCGGACCCACAGGTAGGCGTGAGTGGTCAGCCCGGGGAAGGGGTTGTCCGTTCGTGTCTCCCACAGGTCTGATCGAATCTGGCGCACATTCGATGTCTTCGTTGTCATCACCCCAGTGTTCAATCTCAAGTGAACTTGAGGTCAAGGGGTAATACGGCGCTGCGTCAGCCTGGGCTACGCGCCCGATTCGGCGAGCGCGCCTAGCCTGTCCACCGACGCTTGTAGCCGTTCGGGCGTGGTGAGACGAGCCCGGGGCAGTCTGTTCTCATCGGTGAGATTCGTCCAGTCATACGTGTGCGTCACCCGAGTGCGGCTGCCATCGCCGACCGGCTCCAGTTCCCATCGCCAGAGATGGCCCGGCGGCTGCTTGCCCACTTCTGACGGTAGCCATGCGATCCGGCGCGCCTCGTCGAACTCCACGATGCGGTTTTCTCGGACGTGGGTATTGGTCAGTGTCATGACGAACACGTCACCCACGGCATGAACCCGTTGGCCCGGGGCCGCCTCGGCGAGGTTCTCGTTGCCGTCCCATTCTCGCTGCCGCGCCGGGTCAGCGATGAGTTCGAAGAGCACCGCCGCCGGCGCATCTATTACGCGGCTCGCCGAGACCACTCGGACATCCTCAGTCATACAGCCCATCCAACCAGAATCTTGCCGCCTAGCCGATCAACTCGCGAGTGATTTTGCGCGCCAGCGTTATCGGTGCAACTGATTTCTCGATCTTCGAGGCGGTCAATGCACCATCGTAGAGCAGTTGCACCTGCCGGGTGAGATTGTCGGGGCGCGATATCCCTGCCTCGCGCAGCAGCGCGGTCACGGTCGCACGGAACCACTCACGATGCCTTCGCACCGGTTCCCACTCCGTTCCGGGGAACTCGGTAGCGGCATTGGCGTACAGACAGCCGCGGAAGTTCCTCGCCTTCGCGGCGGCGGTGGCGAGATCGAAGAACGTCAGGACCTTCGCTTTGGGATTGCGTTGCGCCGCCACCGCGGCATTCCAGCGGTTGCGATCACGCTGATCCAATTCTTCGAGGTAGGCAACGATGAGCGCGTCCTTTGATCCGTAGCTGCTGTACAGACTTGCCTTGGCAACCCCCGCCTCGCGCAGTATTTGGTCGATTCCCACAGCGCGAATGCCCTGCGTCGCAAAGAGATCTGCGGCAGTGCGAAGCAGCCGTTCGGACGGCGCGAGCACACGGGTGGCCGAGGTGGTGTCGCGGTCTGGAGGTGCTGTCGTGGAACTCATGAAAGCAGGGTAACCCAATGAACCTTCATAGACAGACCGGTCTGTTCATGAAACCGTCACGGGGTCGCACATCGAAGTCGTCCACCGAAGTTAGGAACAGTGACGTGACGCTGCATCTCTACGAAATCGCCCTTGGCCCTGCTGATAACACCGATGCCACACAACTGCTCAAGGAGATCGACGGGCGGGTGCATAGCGACGGCGGTGAATTGATCGAAGCTCAGGTGACACGTGAGGCCCGCCGGATCTTCGTCATCGCCGAGTTTCATGGTGAGGCCTCGCGGTTGGACTCCGATGCGCTGCGCGTGGACTCGGTCTCCGGGCCGCACTCGGTACGGCTGGTCGGCGCCGATCTTGGCCAGCTGAAGTCCGTGCGGCCGGTAGCCGGATATCTCGTGGAATGGGATCTGCCCGCGGACCTGGACATGCAGACGTACCTGGCGCGCAAGAAGGCCAAGGCGCCCAAGTACGCCGATGTGCCCGAAGTCAGCTTTCTGCGCACGTATGTGCGTGAAGACATGGACAAGTGCCTGTGCTTCTACGACGCTCCTGATGAAGAGGCGGTGCTCCGCGCGCGCAAGGCCGTTGACACCCCCGTCGACAGACTGCACGGGCTTGGAGATATCTCGCTATGACGGCCGCCGTGGCCAGGGACATCGAGGCGGCGTTGGAACGCGTCGGCGATGCGGTGTCGGCCCGGGCATCAGCTCTTGACTCCAATGAGACCGATGTCCGAACAGACATTCGCGCTCTGGGTGCGGAAAGCCTGTTCGATGCGGGTCTGACCAGCGTAGACCTGGCGCCCATGGTGCGGGTGATCGAACGGGTTGCCACGAGCAGTCTGGCTGTGGGTTTCTCGGCATGGGCACATCGCATGACCATCGAGTATGTGAGCCTGGCTCCGGAAGCTCTGCGCGCTGAGCACCTGCCCGGGCTCAGGGCGGGGCTCCGCCCAGGCGTCACCGCGATGGCTGCCGGCCTCAAACAGGTTGCGGGGCTGGGGGAGGTGCCGCTGCGCGCGACACCGCATCGGGACGGCCTCCGTATCACCGGCCCGATTCGGTGGGCTTCCAATGTCTTCCCCGACGCGCTGGTGGTGCTACCCGCATGTGGGGCGGACGGCACTACCTTCGTCGTCGCGGTCGATGTCAGCACGGATGGGATACGCATCGAGCGACCACCGAATCTGATGGCGCTGTCGGCCACGGCCTCCACATCTCTGCAGCTCGATGATGTTCACATCCCCACCGAGAACGTGATCAGCACCGACTTGCGGGGCTTCGTCGCCCGAATCCGCCCAGCCTTTCTCTTGCTCCAGACCGCCTTCTGCGCCGGGGTCACCAGTGCGGCGATTTGCGGTGCGAAATCCGCGCGTGGCGAACTCGCCGGGCAGTTCGCCACCGAACTCGTTGAGCTCACACAGAGGAATCGCATTCTGCGCGATCGCCTCTACGCTTTCGCGGCAGCACCATCTGAACCGGGCACCGCCGAACTCCTCCGGCTACGGCTCGATGCCGCCGGTCTTGCCGGTCAAGCGTCTCGGTTGGAGGTCACCATGGCCGGCGGCGCAGGATACGCACTGGGAACCTCGGCGAACCGGCGGTTTCGTGAGGCCGCTTTCCTACCCATCCAATCGCCCTCGGAAGGACAGCTACGGTGGGAACTGACGCAGTACGAATAGCGAACGGCACCAAGTATTTCGGCACAGCAGTGGCCCTGCGCGAGGTCGATGTCCACGTGACTTCCGGTGAGTTCCTGGCCGTGCTGGGCCCCAGTGGAAGTGGTAAGTCCACCCTGTTGCGCGTGCTGGCGGGTCTGGAAGAACTCAGTGCTGGGACCGTCGTCTGGACATCGGACGGTGAACGCCGCCCCCGGACGGGTGTGGTTTTCCAAGATGCCTTGCTGATGCCCTGGTTGACCGTCGCCGAGAACATCGTCTTCGCCAAGCGATTCGGGCGGCACCGCAGCGGATTCGAGGATTCCTACGTGCAGGCCCTGGTCGATCATTTCGGGCTCCGAAAACTCTCCGATCGCTATCCCGATCAATTGTCCGGGGGACAGGTTCAGCGTGTGTCGATTCTGCGCGCGGTGGCCACTCGGCCGAAGTTGTTGCTCCTCGATGAACCCTTCAGTGCACTCGACCCGGTGACGCGGGCGGACCTGCAGTCCTGGCTGGCGGCACTGGCCGCCGAGTTGGCCGTCACCGTCATCCTGGTGACCCATGACGTCGATGAAGCCCTGGCACTTGCGCACCGGGTGGTTCTTCTGGGCGACAACGGGCGGATACGTCAGCAGTGGTCGCTGGACGATCACTCCGCGAAGGAGCGTGATCGGATACGCCGGGAAATCCTCGCCCAGTACCAACCGGCAGAGACGGGATCTGAGTGAGCAGCATCGTCTCGCGCCGCGCCGTTCTGGCAGGAGCCGCTGGAATAACCACCACAGCGGGACTTTTCGGTGGCGCCGGGTTGATTCGCGCCGCGGCGTCAGACGCGACGAACATCAGCGGCCAATTGCGCATCGGGTATCTACCGATCACCGACGCGGCACCGCTGCTGCTGGCCCACTCCGCGCGGATGTATCCGGACGGCACGGTCAGCGCGGCCAAGCCGGTACTGTTTCGCAGCTGGGCCGCCTTGGCGGAGGCCTTCATGGCGCGGCAGATCGATGTTGCGCATCTATTGATGCCCATGGCGATCCAGCTCCGTCAGGTGCTGGGGCACGGAGTACGAGTGCTCGGGTGGAATCACACTAACGGTTCGGCACTCACCGTGGCGCCGGACATCGAACATCTGGAGGATCTCGCGGGCACCCAGGTCGCCATTCCATTCTGGTGGTCGATCCACAACATCGTGCTGCAAGAGCTGTTGCGCGGCAGTGGGTTACGGCCCGTGATCCGAAGCGCCGCGTCCCGGTCCCAGCGTACCGTCGAACTCATCGTGATGAGCCCCTCCGATATGGTGCCGGCGCTGGCCAATCGATCCATCGGGGGATACGTGGTCGCCGATCCGTTCAACGTCATCGCACAGATCAAGAAGATCGGACGGATTCACACGTTTCTCGGCGATGTCTGGCGCGACCATGCCTGCTGTGTCCTCGTCACGCGCGATGACGTGATCGCCGACTGTGCTTCGGCAGTGCAGGGTGTCACCGACGCGGTGGTGGCCGCCCAGCTGCGGATTGATGCCGACAGAAAAGCGGCGGCAGGCGCCCTTGGCGCCGGGAAGTACCTACCGCAGCCCGTCCCGGCGGTACAGACGGCGTTGACCTACCCGAATCCGCCATATCCGCTGAAGCATCCGGATTGGCATCCGCAACGCCTGGGCTTCCAGCCGTTTCCCTACCGAAGCTTCACACAGCGTTTGGTCGAGTCGATGCACGACACCGTCGTGGATGGCGACCGTGGTTTCCTCAACCGGCTGGATCCTGCGCGGGTTCACGATGATCTGGTGGACGACACCTTTGTGCGCTCGGCGATCGCGACCCACGGCGGGCCCGAAGCCTTCGGAATCACGGCCGATTTCACCCGAACAGAACAGGTACAGGCACTGTGAGCACCCTTGAGCGCACACCTTCGATCGTCCACGACAGTGCCGAGGCGCCGCGGACAGCGCGACTGTTCGCAAAGATCTGGCCCCCGGCCCTGGCCATTGTGGTGAGCGTTGTTCTGTGGTGCGTTGCCAGTTCGATACTCAGCCAACCCCATTCGCTGCTGCGGCAGACCGCCCCCGACAAAGCGCTGCCCGCGGCCATCGAACTGCTGAACCGTGGAGTCTTACTGCCTGATATCGGAATCAGCCTGTGGCGATTACTCATCGGGCTCAGCCTTGCTGCCGTGATCGGCGTCCCGGCAGGCCTGCTACTCGGCGTAAGCGCTACCGCGGAACGTGCCACACGTCCGGTGATCCAGTTTCTGCGGATGATCTCGCCGCTGTCGTGGACGCCCATCGCCGTGGCCGTGTTCGGTATCGGCAGTCAACCGGTCATCTTTCTCATCGCCGCAGCGGCCGTCTGGCCGATCCTCATCAACACCACGGCCGGTGTGCACGGCATCGCACCCGGGTATCTGGACGTGGCGCGGTCGTTTCATGCCACCCGCATAGAGCTCCTCACCACGGTGATACTTCCGGCCGTGCGGGGTAACATTCAGACCGGCGCGCGGGTCGCACTCGGTATCGCATGGGTAGTGCTTGTGCCGGCCGAAATGTTAGGCGTGCGATCGGGTTTGGGCTATCAGATTCTCAACGCCCGCGACCAGCTGGCCTACGATCAGGTGACGGCGGTGATTCTCGTGATCGGTGTGCTCGGATACGTCCTTGATGTGGCCGCAAGGCGACTACTCGGCCGCACCACGCCAAGGAGCAAGTAGAAGCGCGCACGCCTTCCGCATATTCCGTTCGGCCTGATCCGGCGTCGTTTCCCCCATCACTGCCCAACACAGAACACCGAACGCCATCTGTTCCACAAGCAACGCTAGTTGGGCGTCCTCGGCCGTTGGGGCACTCTTTCCGGCCACCGCCAAGATGCTTCGGCGCACTTGAAAGTCCCTTGCAAACTCAGACTCTGCGCGTAGGACGTTGACCGAGACGATCATCGCTTTGGCAAGCAGCGGTACAGCCAGGGTGCTGCGTACCATCTGCACCATCAACTCAGTTGCGTCTGTTATCGGGCAACCAGATGGCTTTGCCGGCAAACTGGGGTGCTGGCTATATCGAAACAGCAAGGCCGCGAATAGATGATGTTTGGTGGGATAGTAGCGATACAGCGTTGCGGTGGACACCTCCGACCGGTCCGCGACCTCCTGCATGCGCACCGCTTCCAGGCCCTGCCTGGCTCCGAGCTTGGCTGCCACAGAGAGAATTCGATCACAGCGAGCCTTTTGCGCGGGGGTCGAAGGACTTGCCGGCTCGCGCCCCCGCGATGCACTTGGCATTGCGACCTCCGATTTCAGTGGCTGTGCGGCGCGGTTCCTTCAATTAGCTTCTGCATCATTCGATGAGAGGCCAGAATAGCTTGTGCTCGATCAGTCATAGGCTGGAGCACTGGGTTGTTCTCGTTGCCCGAGGCGACATGTATGGGGCCCTGCGGCAAGCTAGTAAGCCCCTGTGCAGCAACGTCCTTCGCCGTCGATATGTGCATTCCCGGAACTTCAAGGTTCAAGCCGATACGCCTCATCGCCGGGGTATCTGTCACACCTAACACGAGTTCGAGAACGTGCACGTTGTATTCCCGTAGTTCCAACCACAATCCCTCCGCGAATATCCGCGCGAATGCCTTCACGCCACCGTATACCGTGTGTCGGGCTGCCCCAAGGTATCCACTCAGCGAGCCGACCAACACCACACCACCGCGTCGACGTTCACGCATCGGGCCGCACAGACGGTGGATCAGGGCAAGCGGTGCAGTGACATTGAGATCAATCACCCGGCGGAACTCGGCCAAGTCTCCGTCAATGAACTCAGCGCTGTGCGTATTCGCACCGGCGTTGTAGACCAGCAAGCCGATCTCGATGTCAACCGTGGCCGAAGATATCTCCGAAACGCAATCCGCATGAGTCAAGTCGAGGCTCAGCACCCTCACTTGCACGCCATGATCACCGCATTCTGAAGCGATACCTTCCAATGTTTCTCGAGTTCTCGCCACGAGAACGAGATTCATGCCCGCCTCTGCCAGCATCAGCGCGAATTCGGCGCCTATCCCTTCTGACGCGCCTGCGACTACTGCCCACGGACCATACTGCCGCAACCATTCCGGGCCGAACGCACTGGACAACATCCACCTCCAAAACTAAAATACATTTTAGTTTTGGAGGATACCGTACAACCCAAAGGAGGTCGATATGCCGCCTAAACCCGCATCACCGGCATGTATGGGCGCGCTGCCATGCTGATCGGAATAGCGACGCCCGTCGTGGTCCAGGTGCCAGGGGTTGCCGCGGAGTGGGAATCCTCCGGCACGGCCACCGACATCGCCGATATCTCCAGCTGGGCTGATCACCTCGGATTCGACTACCTCACCTGTTCCGAACACATCGCCGTGCCAATTGAGGCCGCCACTACGCGAGGATCGGTCTACTGGGACCCGCTCGCTACCTTGTCCTACCTGGCCGCATTCACATCAAGAATTCGGTTGGCCACATCAGTTGTCGTGCTGGGGTATCACCACCCCCTCGCAATCGCCAAGCGGTACGGAACGCTGGACCGAATCAGCTCGGGCCGACTAATCCTGGGTGTCGGCGTGGGCTCGCTACGTGAGGAGTTTGATCTACTCAACGCCTCATGGGATGACCGCGGACAGCGCGCCGATGACGCCATTCGTGCCTTGCGATCTTCGCTATCGACTACCACCCCGACCTACCGTGGTAAGTACTACCAGTACACGTCCCTCGACATTCGTCCCTGTGCGGTTCAGCGGCATGTGCCCGTATGGGTCGGCGGACGGACAGTTCGCTCCTTGCACCGAGCCGTCGAATTGGCAGACGGGTGGATGCCTTTCGCCGTGTCACTCACTCAAGCGGCGAAGATGCTCAGCTCTGTCGATATTCCGGATGATTTTGAAGTCGCGCTGGGCACGTCACCGCTAGACCCCTGTGAACAAACCGAAGAGGCCTTGCATCAGATTGCGTCCCTGCGCGAGGCCGGTGCAACTGCTGTCACTTGCTCACTCTCGTCGCGCTCCGCGAGTCATTTTCGTGAACAGCTCTCGGCCCTCAGTGAGCTCGTCCACCCGCTGCAAAGAAGGAAACATGACAACATCCGACCTCGCCAAGCTTGAATCGATGATTCAACGAATAGAAGATGAACGTGCCATCGAACGAATTGTCGCGTCATATGGTCCGCTTGTGGACGCGGGTGAAGCGACCGCGACAGCTGAGTTGTGGTCTCCCGACGGACGTTACGACGTAGAAGACTGGACCATGTCGGGTCGATCCGATATCGAGGCGATGGTCAATTCGCAAGAGCACCAAGGGCTGATTGCTCGCGGATGCACTCATCTGCTGGGGCCAGCGGTCGTTACCGTGCGAGGCGACGACGCTGTTGCTGTGTGCGAATCAGTCTTACTTGTCAAACACGGAGTGACCTATTACGTCGCGCGAGCGGGCGTTAACCATTTCGCACTGCAGCGAAGCGCCAGAGGCTGGGAAATCGTACAGCGCACAACACGCAGGCTAGACGGAACCTCGTTCCCTCGGGCATTGCTCTCCAGGGGAGTCGAAGGCCTTCCGGTGCAACAATCAGAACAGGATCCCCCATGACAATGTCTTGCCAGCAAGGTCATTCATGGCGGCTCCTGGAACGGAAGGTGGTAATTGTCACGGGTGCGGTGCGTGGCATATCACCCGCCTTGCTTCAGCGAGGCGGGTTAGCGCTGGTGGCGATGCGCTGCCCCGGACGACTACCGGAGGTTCGTCAACAGCATGACTCCGCCGCCTACACACGCTGAACGTTGATAGCGGCGAAGGCGTCACAGTGACGCGATTTCAACCACGCATGAGCAGCGAACGGCCCGCGCACCACATGCATCCGCGAGTAGGCTTACCGGCCATACATAACCCACGTTCCGAGGTAATTCGAATGAGCAAGCTTATGCGCTTGACGATCGTTACCGCGGTGGCGACGCTGATACCCCTTGCCTGCACCGTCGCGCCGATCGTCTCGGCAGATCCCATCGTGCCCAACTGTCCGGACGGATGGTGGGACCCGGTGGCCAACACCTGTCGCCCTGCAATAGCCACAACCCCGTTGAGCTGTGACAACGGTTGGTGGTGGGACCCGGTGGGCAACGTGTGCCGCCCACCGGTCGTCCCTCCGCAGTAAGAACGCGTCATGCGGCCAGGGCAGCGGTGGTCGCGGCGAACATTGTCGTTTTGATGGCACCCAGCGTCCCGCTGTTCTTGCCCTCCAGGGGTTTCATCAGATCGACTGCGACGCTGAGTACTTGGTCCTCGGATACGGCCCGGTCGGCAAGACCCGCGGCCACGGCCGCTTCTCCGCCGTACCGGTGCCCGGTCGTCATCGCGGTCACCGCTGTCTGCGGGGTCACCTTGGCCTGAATGAGGCTCGCCATACCGGGGGTGAACGGAATGTTGATATCGACCTCGGGGAAGCACAGATATCCACGGTCGGATCGCATCACTCGGTAGTCGTGGGCCACGGCGAGCATCGCTCCTGCTCCAAACGCGTGACCGTTGACCGCCGCGACGGTCGGCAGCGGGAGGGTGAGGACTCGACTGAACAACGCGTGGACACGACCGACGTACCCGTCGGTCTGATCTGCGTGGGACATCAGCCAATCCAGGTCAAGCCCGTTCGAATAGAACTTTCCGGTCCCCACGGTGATCAGCGGCTTGGCGTGCTCCAGCGCGTCATCGAGGAGTCCGTTGACGGTATCGAGCCAATCCGGGGAGAACCGGTTTTCGTCCGGGCCGAGGTTCAGAATCGCAATGGTGTCCTGAAGTTCCAGGATGGGGCTCATCGTGCTTTTCCTTTCATTTTGGCGCCCTTAGCTTTTGGGTGCACCGGTGGTGGATCGAGGGTAAGAATGGCGCGCACTGCGGCCTCGAGCCGTGCGCGTGCGGCAGCGTCGGGCTTCCGGCGCCCTCGCAGTAGGAGACCAGTCGGCAGTCCCACGACGCAGTCCTCGATGACTTGAACCGCACGGCCGTCCTCCCGATCCCATAAGGCGCGCGATAATCGGATGAACAACGCGACCAGTGTGGAGTCCACGCGTGTCATCGTGTCGGCGACATCCGCAGGTATGTCGGAGCCCAGTAGATCCTCGCGCCGCACCCCAAGCACGAGCCGCGAGGACGCGGGGAAGCGTTCGGCGAAGGCGGCAGGGGTGTCGGCCGCCGCGACGACCGCATTCACGGCGGCGATGTGCATCGGCTCACCCGCCGTCAGCGCGTGATCGACGGCGTGCCGCTGCATATCGAGGAATCTCTTCGCGGCACGCAGCCAGGCCCGACCGACCATCGCGCCGCGTGATCCGAAGGCGTGGTAGATCGCGCCATTGGAGGTGCCGGTAGCCAGCGAAACCGCCCGGACCGTGACGGCCGCTGGTCCGTCGTCGACCGCGATTCGCTCGGTCGCATCGAGCAGATCGTCGATGGAGTGGACACGTGGTCGCGGCACAGGCCAGACCATAACAGAGCAACTGCTCTATTACGTAATCGCCCGGTGTCGTGGATTCTGAATTGCTACTACCGCTAGTAGTAATTACGTACTACTCTCCGTAGTAGGCACAAAGTCTCTTCCCGAGGGAGCAGCTATGGGTCAAGCAACGGAGCTTGCCAATGCGATCGACTCGCGCTATCGCGCGTCATCGGGCCTACGAAGACAGATGAATAAGGTCTTCCCGACGCACTGGTCATTCCTGCTGGGGGAGATCGCGCTGTACAGCTTTGTGGTGCTCCTGATTTCGGGCATCTATCTGGCGCTGTTCTTCGACCCATCGATGGCCGAGGTCACCTACAACGGCGTCTACCAACCGCTACGCGGTATGCAGATGTCCAAGGCCTATGAAAGCTCGTTGAATCTGAGCTTCGAGGTTCGCGGTGGCCTGTTCGTGCGCCAGATCCATCATTGGGCGGCTTTGATGTTCGCGGCCTCGATCGTCGTACACCTGGCCCGCATCTTTTTCACCGGGGCATTTCGCCGCCCGCGGGAGGCCAACTGGGTCATCGGATCACTGCTGCTAATCCTGGCCATGGCAGAGGGGTTCGCGGGCTATTCGCTGCCCGATGATCTGTTGTCCGGCACCGGACTTCGTGTGGTCACGCAGGGCATGATGTCGCTGCCGATCGTCGGTACCTGGATGCATTGGGCGTTGTTCGGCGGCGACTTCCCCGGAAACATCGTGCTGCCAAGACTTTACGTTCTGCATGTGCTACTCGTTCCCGCCATCATGATCGCGCTCATCGGCGTGCACCTGGCACTTGTGTGGTATCAGAAGCACACGCAATTTCCCGGCCCACGGCGCACTGAGACCAATGTTGTTGGGGTAAGGATTGTTCCGGTGTTCGCCTTGAAATCTGGCGCATTCTTCGCCATCGTTACGGCAGTTCTCGCTCTCATGGGCGGGCTACTGCAGATCAACCCAGTGTGGCTGCTGGGCCCCTACAAGCCATCGCAGGTAGCGGCCGGATCACCGCCCGACATCTACCTGATGTGGACGGACGGCCTGCTGCGGCTCGTCCCGGATTGGGAGCTGTACATCTTCGGCCACACCGTTCCCGCCGTGCTGTGGGGAGTGCTGGGCATCATGCTCGCGTTCGTGGTGATCGTGGCCTGGCCATTCATCGAGAGACGCTTCACCGGCGACGATGCGCATCACAACCTGCTGCAGCGTCCGCGTGACGCTCCGGTCCGCACCGCCATCGGGGCTGCCGGCTTTTCGCTCTACATCTTGCTCACCCTGTCGTGCATCAACGACATCATCGCGTTGAAGTTCCATATCTCGCTGAACGCGACGACGTGGATCGGCCGTATCGGCATGGTCATCTTGCCGATCGTCGTGTACTACCTGGCTTACCGCTGGGCCATCGGCCTGCAACGCAGTGACCGCGCAGTACTCGAACACGGCATCGAGACCGGCATCATCAAGCGACTGCCGCACGGTGAATACATCGAGCTGCACCAGCCACTGGCCGGTGTCGACGAGCACGGCCACGCCATCCCGCTGGAATACCAGGGCGCCGCAGTGCCACAGCGCATGAACAAGCTCGGATCGGCCGGCGCACCCGGCACCGGCTCGTTCCTGTTCGCCGACCCCGCCGACGAACAAGCCGCACTGGTGCAAGCCGAACACGCATCGGCGCGCACCGAATTAGCGGTGCTCCGCGGAAGATCGCGGTAACCGAGTCGCCGACCGCAGTTCCGGCGGCGGCGTGCAGTACCGTCGAAGCATGTCGCAGCGTTTGCGTGTGGTGGGTGCCGCGGTCCTCGCGCTGGCACTCATCGGTTGTACCGAGCCTTCGCCGGCTCGTGCCACCATCGCCGAGTGCAACTTGTCCGAACTGCCGTCGGAGGCTTCCGGAACAGTGGACCTGATCCATGCCGGCGGGCCGTTCCCCTATCCGCGTAACGACGGTGTCGTGTTCCAGAACCGCGAGCGGGTCCTGCCCTCGGAGCCCCGCGGGTACTACCACGAGTACACGGTCCGAACTCCGGGGAGTAAGACGCGTGGCACTCGGCGCATCATCACCGGTGGTAATCCACCGAACGATCCTCCACACGTCTATTACACGGGCGATCACTACCAGTCATTCTGTGAGGTTGAAGGCGCATGAAGACCTATGTCGTCGAAGGCTCCCACGTCCGCACCCGGGCGGACTTCTTCACCGAACTCGGGCGCGCGGTGAACGGGCCGGGCGGCTACTTCGGCAGCAATCTCGATGCTCTCGTCGATTGCCTCCGGGGCGGCTTCGGCACCCCTGACGACGAGCCGTTCCGGTTCGTTCTGCAGGACGCGACACGCATCAAGTCCGCGGTGGGGAAGAAGGATTGGGATGCCATCGAGGAGATCTTCGAGGAAGCCGGAGTGCCGCTGACCGCGCGAACGAGAGACGCCGACTAGTCCTGGCGATAACGCGATGGCCGGCCCCCGAAGGAGCCGGCCATCCACGTGTGGCGGGTATCAGCGGACGTCGAAGCGGTCCGCGTTCGACACCTTGACCCATGCCGCGACGAAGTCCTTGACGAACTTCTCCTTGGCATCGTCCTGTGCGTAAACCTCTGCGAGAGCTCGCAGTTCGGAGTTCGCGCCGAACACCAGATCAACCCGGCTGGCGGTCCACTTCGCCGCACCGGTACTGCGATCGGTACCCACGTACGTGCCGTCGTCGGACGAGGACGGCGTCCACTCGGTGCCCATATCGACCAGGTTGACAAAGAAGTCATTGGTCAACGTCCCGGGCTTGTCGGTGAGCACACCGAGCTCGGAACCTTGGTAGTTCGCACCCAGCACGCGCAAGCCACCCACCAGGACTGCCAGTTCCGGCGGAGATAGCGCCAGCAGGTTGGCCTTGTCGATCAGCTTGTACTCCGCCGGTATCTGCGCACCCTTGCCCAGGTAGTTGCGGAACCCATCGGCAGCCGGCTCCAGATAGGAGAACGAATCGACGTCGGTCTGTTCCTGAGTCGCATCGCCGCGGCCGGGCGTGAATGGCACCGTGATGTTGAATCCGGCGTCCTTGGCCGCCTTCTCGACGGCGGCAGCTCCACCGAGTACGACAAGGTCGGCGAACGAGACCTTCTTGGCGCCGGCGTTGAACGACTCCTGGATGCCTTCCAGCGTGCGGATCACCTGGGCGAGCTCGTCGGGCTCGTTGGACTCCCAGCCGGCCTGCGGCTGCAACCGGATACGTCCACCATTGGCGCCGCCGCGCTTATCACTGTTGCGATACGACGCCGCGGCCTTCCATGCGGTCGACACCAGCTGCGGCACGGTGAGGCCTGAGGCGAGAAGCTGCGCCTTCAGCTCGGCGACGTCAGCGTCCCCGAGATTGGTATCCGAGGCGGGAATGACGTCCTGCCACAGCAGGGTTTGTTTCGGCACCAGCGGACCGAGGTAGCGGGACAGCGGCCCGAGATCGCGATGGATCAGCTTGTACCAGGCCTTTGCGTAGGCATCGGCCAGTTCCTCGGGGTGATCGAGCCAGCGCCTGGTGATCGCCTCGTAGATCGGATCGAAGCGCATCGAAAGGTCGGTCGTGAGCATCGATGGATGCGTCTTACCCGCGCCCTGCGCCATGGGTACCGAGTTGGCCCAGCCGCCGTCCTTGGGCTTCCACTGATGCGCACCGGCCGGGCTCTTGGTCAGCTCCCAGTCATTGCCGTAGAGAATCTCCAGGAAGCTGTTGTCCCACTTGGTGGGGGTATGGGTCCAGATGACCTCCAGCCCGCTACCGATCGCGTCATTTCCCTTTCCGGAGCCGAACGCGCTCTTCCAGCCGATGCCCATCTGCTCAAGCGGTGCATCTTCGGGATCGGGACCGACCAGCCCGGCGTCGCCGGCACCGTGCGTCTTGCCGAAGGTGTGGCCGCCCACAATGAGCGCGGCCGTCTCCTCGTCGTTCATCGCCATCCGGCCGAACGTCTCACGGATATCGATCGCCGCGGCCAGCGGATCCGGATTACCGTTGGGGCCTTCGGGATTGACGTAGATCAGACCCATCTGCACGGCGGCAAGTGGGTTCTCCAGGTCACGGTCTCCGGTGTAGCGCTCATCGCCGAGCCAGGTGTGCTCGGGACCCCAGTAGACGTCCTGCTCGGGCTCCCAGCGGTCCTCGCGCCCAAAGGCGAAGCCAAAGGTCTTGAACCCCATGGTGTCCATCGCGTGATTGCCCGCGAAGACGATGAGGTCTGCCCACGAGAGCTTGTTCCCATACTTCTTCTTCACGGGCCACAGCAGCCGGCGGGCACGGTCAAGCAGTACGTTGTCGGGCCAGCTGTTCAGCGGGGCGAACCGCTGCATGCCGGCACCGGCGCCGCCACGGCCGTCGCCCACGCGGTAGGTGCCCGCGGCGTGCCATGCCATGCGGATGAACATCGGGCCGTAGTTGCCGAAGTCGGCAGGCCACCAGTCCTGCGAATCGGTCAGGACCGTCTCGACATCCTTTTTCAGCTCGTCCACATCGATTGTCTGTACGGCTTTGGCGTAATCGAAACTCTCGCCAAGGGGGTTCGCGGCGGGCGGATTCTTCTTGAGAATGCCCAGGTTGAGCTGGGTCGGCCACCATTCGCGGTTGGCGTTACCACCCTCGACGGGGTAGTTCAGGCGACCACCGGCAACGGGGCAACCGTTCGAGGGCTGATTGTTCGCCTCAGCGATGGGCGGGTGTTCTTCAGGCACAGCGATCCTTTCGGGAGGGGGGTGATATGGGCTGTGATCACGTGTGTGATCCCGAAATTTGTGTGGACGCAGCGTGTGCTGCACAGTCGAGGCATAAGCCCCAATAGATGACCTCGGCCTCCTCCAGGACGAATCCGTTGTAGTCGGACGGGGTAAGACAGGGCGCGGCGCCGATCGCGCAATCGATGTCCGCGATGACACCGCACGAGCGGCATACGGCGTGGTGGTGGTTGTCGCCAACCCGTGATTCGTACCGTGCGACGGAGCCGGAGGGCTGAATCTTGCGCAGCAGGCCGGCCGACGTCAGCGCCGCCAAGACGTCGTAAACGGCCTGCCGGGACACCTCGGGCAGGCCCGCCCGCACCGCACCGAAGACGGTCTCGGTATCGGCGTGCGGGTTCGCTTCGACGGCCTCGAGCACGGCCACTCGGGGACGGGTCACACGCAGATCGGCGGTCCGCAGCAGCGCCGCGTACTCGTCCGGTGTGAAGGCCACAACGGCAGTATGCCTGAATTATCTGGAATGAGTCCAAGAAATCCGGAAAAGAGTTGGAAAGGGTTCAGAACCCGTTCAACCAGCGCAAAGGCGTCATCAATGATGGCCAAACGTCGTCAATAGTGTTGACACTGAGCACTTTTGCACGCGGAGGTGGGTGAACTACCGGGCCGACATCGTCTCGATCACTCCGCCGAGCAGCCTGCGCAGCTGGGCACGATCCTTGTCCGTCATGTTGGCCAGAATCTCGTCGTCATCCTCGCGCAGCGTGGCGTCGGCACGCTCGAAGAGCTTTCGTCCCTTGGCGGTCAACTCGGTGGTCAGCACCCTCGCGTCTGCCTGCCGTCGCGAACGATGCACCAAACCTGCCTCCTCCAGCGACCGCTGGACCAGGCTTACCGCCTGGGGGGTGATTCGAAGCTCTGCGGCGATCTCAACATTGGATATCCCCGGCTGTGCGGAAAGCACGGCCAGGCACTCCATCTGCGGAACAGTCACGCCGAAGTCGCGCACGATCACCGAAGCGCGTGACCACAGCACCCGGTAGATCTGAGACACCAGAATGCCCATCGGAGATTCCTCGTATGTGCTCATACCGCGCTAACAGTAGCGGACCTCGCCAATGTTCCACCGCCCGAAGCGCTGTGGAGGGGCGGCGTGTCGTCCGGTACATTCGCACCAATTCATCAGTGCATCAAGCACATTGATCAATGCTCTTGATGAGCATTAAATCTGTCGGGTGCCTATGACGCGGGGGCGCCGGGTGCACGTACCACCATGGGCACGGCGGGGAAGTAGGCGGCCATCACCGATCGGGACTTTCGCAAAGCCGCGGTGCCGTAACCCTTCTTGCGGTGGTCGGGATGGACCCAGATCCGCACGTTCACCTCACCGTCGACCAGCTCACCAAAGACGATGCCCACCTTGCTGGGCCCTTCGACGGCGACGAACCAGGCCGCCTCTTCATCATCGATGCGCGCGAGAGCCGCCCGCAATTCGTCTTCGACACCCCCGGCGGGGGCGCCGGACCCGTCGCCGGCCTGGCCGATCTCTTCCGTACGTACGGCGAAGATGTCGGCATCGGCATTCCCGGAGAACGGGCGCAGCTCAAGGCTGTCTCCCGAGCTCGCGGGGCGCTCCATGAGTGTGAAGGTGAGCTGGCTGTTGAGATCCTCGAGCTCGGCCGCGTTCTTGCGGCGCTCATCCTTGGTCAGATGATCGAACGACATCCCCATGACTGCCTCACCGCCCAGATGCGAGGTTCCCAATAGTGCGGCTATCGCGTCGATCGCACTCTTCCGGTCATCGGCTTCCACAATCAGGTCAAGCACTTCGTGACGCCGTTCGAACGCGCTGGTGAGTGCGTCGGCGATTTCGCGGCGGGCGGCAAGGCGGTCGTGGTCGGTCATGGCGCCAGCCTACGACCGGCGGGCCAACCGCGCTCAAGAAACGTTGAGCGTAAGGGTTGACGTGCGCCGAAGCCCCGCCGCGTATCACCGTTCGGTCACGTTACGACAACTCATTGGCCATGTCGCAGAACCTAATTGGGATTGGAAGGGGCCGCGGAGGTACAAAGGATCTTGGTGGTCATCGCCGGCCGGAGGGAACCACCCGCGCATGGAGGATTCGCGGCCGGAGGGAAGCGACAATCGAATGAAACGCACATACGCCGTCATGCTCGGCATCGCCCTGCTCTTCGCCACCCCGGGGTTGGCCTCGGCGGACGTTCACAGAAGTCCCGCCGACGCCCAGAAGCTCGTCAACGCGGTGATCGCCAGGGGCCTGTCTCAACGCGGCGTGCCGTTCACATATGGGGGCGGTAACACCGACGGCCCGACCACAAGTACCGACACCGCGCCTGCCGCGCCGGAGGCGACCACGAGCCTGCTGGGGTTGATTCCCGCTCCGGTGGCTGCCCCTGCGCCCAAGGTTCCCGGTTTCGACGCCTCGGGGCTGATGGTCTACTCCTATGCCGCCGCAGGCATCAAGCTTCCACGCCGATCCGGTGATCAATACAACGTCGGCCGGAAAATCGCTCCGTCCCAGGCGCTTCCGGGGGATCTCATCTTCTACGGTCCCAACGGTAGCCAGAGCGTGACGATGTTCCTGGGGAACAACCTCATGCTGGAAGCATCCGAACCCGCGGTGCAGGTGTCGCAGGTGCGGTTCAACGACATGGCCCCCTACCTGGTTCGGGTGATCGAGTAGTCACAGCGATGGAGCGTCTTTCTGCGCGATCACTGCTCGCGCAGAAAGTCCTCAATCCGTTCCAGCACAGCAGGCCAACCCACCAGACACAGCTGCCTGAACCGCATCTGGTCGTGGTCATTCGGGTTGAATCCGGTCGCCTCGACAGATAGCCGGGTTCCGTCTGCATTCGGGTTCAGGGTCCAGCGTGAGTCGATGGTGATCGATCCGTCGCGGGTGGTCATCCGGTAGGCCAACAGCTCGTCGTCGACAACCTCGGTGAATCGGCCGTCGATCTCTCCGACGAATCCGCTTCCCACGAACGGGAAGACGCTAAACGAGAACGCGAGTCCCGTCTCGTATTTGGTCGGCCCGAAATCTTTGACCCACTGCCCGAACAACTGCGGGGACACAAGAATCGACCACAC
The DNA here is from genome assembly GCF_016767715.1 of Mycobacteroides chelonae. Lineage (NCBI taxonomy): Bacteria > Bacillati > Actinomycetota > Actinomycetes > Mycobacteriales > Mycobacteriaceae > Mycobacteroides > Mycobacteroides chelonae. Next base: position 2,520,259 of record NZ_CP050145.1, read on the forward strand.
CTGGTGGGCCGGATACGAGTAGTGGTATTCGAAATTGACCGTAGTGAGGTCCCCGACCTGCTCAGCCACCAACGACACCTTTCGTGCGCACTGCCCCTGGATGTACCGGACGCAAGTAACCTAAACCCAATGCCTCGCCCGCGCGTGATCTTGATCGGGCTGATGGCATCATCGGCGTGTGAGCGCGTTTGAGGTGTCGGCTTTTGGGCCCTTCTTCGCCGTCGAGACCCATGACACCGGTGACGCGCCGATCCCGCCGTGGCGGCCTGTGGCGGAGTTGACCGACGGATCACACGCATTGGCGGATCGGATTGAGCGCGTCCGAAGCAATCTCGCCGCGCGGATAGCGGTGAGCCCCGCCGACATCGATCCGCGGGTAGCAGGCTCGGTGGCTCATCTTGGTTTGGTCGCCCGCATCCTGGCGCCAACGGTCGCCGCAGCGGCATGCGACGAACCGCGGATCTCGCAGCAGCCACACGAGTTGTGGTGGCAGGACGAGCTCGGCGGTCCGTTTCCGCTTTCCGTGGTCATGCGGATGGGGGAGGACTCCGCCATCACCGGGTCGGTAGTGGAATCGATCACCGAGGGCGTCATGGAACACGCGGGGGTAAGCGACCGCGTCCTCTGGGGAAACGTCGGATCGGCCGTGAACAGCGCCGCGCGCCTCATCGCCTCATCGCGACCCGAACTGACCGACGCCGCCCGCGAAGTTGCCGACTCCTACCTTCGCGACCCGCGCATCGACGACGGCACCCAGCGTGCAAGACCTGATTTCCGGCGGCGCAGCTGCTGTCTGATCTATCAGCTCACCGACGACCGTTCCGCGGTATGCGGCGACTGCGTACTCGGCTAACCCACCCAGAACCGGCTAGGCCAGCTGGTAGGCCTCCAGCGGGAATGACTCCTGCTCCTTGTACGCGCTGGCCGTGGATGTCGGGCGCAGCAGTGCGGCCTCACCGTGCTGGTTGAAGTAGTAGCTTCGTGCCGTCTGGCAGCTGCCGAGATAGAACACCGAATTGTCCAGGTTGCCGACCATGCGGTTCAGGAACTCGGTGTTGGCCTCGTCGGTGACCTCGAAGGTTTCGGCGCCGGTGCGAGCCATCTCGCCAAAGAGCCGCTTGATGTGCCGCATCTGGGACTCGATGGTGTCGAAGTAGGACAACCCGCTGTAGGAGTAGGGCCCGTTGAGTGTTAGCAGATTCGGGAACTTGGGCACCGCGATACCTTCGAACGCCTGGAATCGATTATCCCGCCAGAATTTTCCGAGGTTGTAGTCCTCACGACCGACTACCTCGAACGCGGGGAAGGCCGATTCCCACAGATTGAAACCGGTGGCCAAGACCAAGGTGTCGATGACCGTCTTGCGACCGTCTGCGGTGACGATGCCATCGGGCTCGATCCGCTCGATCGATGCCGTCTCAAGGCTGACGTTCTTCTTGCTGAAGGCCCGGAAGTACGTGTTCGAGAATGTCGGCCGCTTGCAACCGAAGTCGTAGTCGGGTGTCAGCTTGCGGCGCAGCTCGCGGTCGCGCACCTGCGCGAACAAATGCGCCTTGGCCAGCATCGCGGCCCCGTTGTTGGCCTGCCGGAACTGACGGAAATGCAGTACTCCGCCCACCATGATCACTTCAAGGATCGCCGAACCCACTGTGCGAGCGATCTTTTGGGTACGTGGCACCTTCGCGAAAAGCTTCTTGATCACACCGGGGACCTTCGCGTCGGCCTTGGGTACGACCCAGATCGGGGTGCGCTGGTACACGGTCAGGTGCTGCGCGTCCTTGGCCAGCTCAGGGATGAGCTGAACGGCGGTGGCGCCGGTGCCGATCAGGCCAATCTTGTGGCCCGCGGCCCGATAACTGTTATCCCACTTGGTGGTGTGGATGACCTTGCCGGTGAAGGACTCGATACCCGCAATATCGGGCATCTTGGGCTGAGACAGGTATCCGGTGGCTGTCAGAAGATATTTACCGGTGAGGGTCTCACCGGACTCGGTGGCCACAACCCAGTGTTGGCCCTCCTCGTCCCAGCGTGCACCCGATACCGGGGTGTTGAACCGCATGTACTTGCGCAGGTCGTGCTTCTCGGCCACATGGGCGGCGTACTGCTTGAGTTCGGAACCCGGCGCGAACAACCGCGACCAGTAGGGATTGGGCTCGAAGGAATACGAATAGGTCGCCGAAGGGATGTCGACAGCCAGGCCGGGGTAATGGTTGACGTGCCAGGTACCGCCCAAATCGTCCTCGCGATCCAGGATCGCAAGGTTGGTCAGGCCCAGCTCCTTGAGCTGGATCGCCGCGCCCATCCCGCCGAAACCGGCCCCGACGATGACGGCGTCAAACTGCGTTGTCATGTCCCAATGCTAGCCGCGACCTCCGAGAAATGGTCCGCCTGTCTAGATGTGCTCCACACCACATGAAACGATGTGTACAGAATGACACAATGTGTCATATGGTGGATTCAACCCGAGAGGAGCACCGTCACATGATCACCGAATGCGCAGTTCACAGTGCCAAAGCGCTCGTCAGGGCGGTGTCCTCGGCCGGGTTCGTCGCCGTGGCAGCGAGCACGGCGGTATTCCTTACGCAATCCCCGCTGGCCGCCGCGGGCCCGGCCGCCGTCGGGGGCGCCCAGGGGGTCATCGACATGCTCACCTCGGAGGGGTACCGCGTCATCGTCACCAAGACGGGCGGGCGGGGCATCGAGGACTGCACGGTTCGCTCGATCCTGACCCAAACCCCGGTGCAGCACCAGCACACGAGCGATATCAGGCCGGCGCCCGCCCGCGATGGGGAAGCCCCTGACTACAAGATCGCCTATGTCACCCTGAACTGCGCGTAGGCGAAGGACGCGCGTGACTCAGCCGAGAAAGACGGGAATTCTGTTCCCGTCGGCTCCCAAGGCTGCGGTTTGTGCGGCGGTTGGGGAGCGGCGCCCCGTTCCGATCACCAGGGCGTCGGTATCCGTCAGTGTCGCGGGGATCTTGTATCCGGCGATCTGCTCCACCATCTGACGCGTACGCGAAAGCCCGGCGGCGGGTGGGGCTGCCGCGTCGGGAAGATACGCGACAAGGTCGAGATGATGCAATGTCCATTCCAGGACGTAGGCATCCAGATAATCGCCCACGGTGAGGACCTGTCCCTTGGTGGCGACGCACTGGTCGCGATGGGCGAGGAGCGCGGCGCGCCCGGCCGCGGCGCCCAGGTCATCCAGGTGAAAGGTGAGCAGGCCCGGCTCCTGGTAGGCGGCGGCCAACCTGACGATCAGCGCATCGAGGGCGTCGTCACCGGCAGGGGGCGCACCAAGGACTTCCCAGTAGGTCAGCGCATCGCGCGTCGGTGGTTCCTCGCTGGGGGTTGCCAGGGTTATCAGCACGTCCTGGGCATCGATGATCAGATGGCACACCAGATCGCGCACGAGCCAGCCCGCGCAGCCGGACGGCTGGGTAAATGCCTGGTCCGGCAGATCGGCGACGGCGGCACGCAGAGCTGCCCAGGTGTGGGTGAAGAGGTCCACCGCCGGAAAGTAGCAGTACGACAAGTGGTACGGAACTCCCGCGCCACCGCATCCGACCTCTAGTCTCAGAGATGTTCGAATTTGGGAGGCATTGAGTGAGGACGCAGCGCCACGACGACGTTGGACTTGAGGACACGCTGCGCGCGATCGAGCGCGGCGTGCTTGAGGACGTCTGGATGAGCAGGCCGCGACGCTGGACCGCGCTGGTGGCGGCCATCGTCCTGGGCGTGGCCGCGGCAAGTCGCTGGTCAAACCTCGGCGCCCAAGCCAGTCCGTCGCTGCATGTCGATGCCGTGGTGCCGGGGACGTCCATCATGTTTCTGGTGGCATGCCTTGTTTCGCTCGTAGCTCTGCGCCGGAGGCACTTCCGGTGGTGCTGCGCGGCGGCGTACACCGCGGCGCTGAGCGCGGTGACAAGTCTGGCCGCGCTGTGGTGGCATCAGACGGCGGACGGTTCCGATCCGTTGATGTGGACGCTGCTGGCTGCGCTCGCCTCCTCCACGCTGACGGTCACCTGGCTCGCGACAATCCTTACCCCGCTAGAGGATTCACAGCCCGATATGCGGGCCGGGAGCCACTAGCCGTACGGCTGAAATCCCGCCGAGCACAAAGGTTCCCACCGGCGATCCGGTCATGCACCGTGGCGTCACGTGACTACCACCAGTGCGGCGCCTGCCGTTCACGCGGGTGGACCGGCCCCGAGCGGTGGTCCCGGCGCCCGTACCGTTGCGCTGAGCTGCATGGTCGGCACCACCATCGAGTGGTACGACTTCTACCTCTACGCGACGGCTGCGGCACTTGTCCTGAGGCCCTTGTTCTTCCCGACCGTCTCCTCGACAGCCGGCACGCTGGCCTCGTTCGCAACCTACGCCGCGGGGTTCGGTGCGCGCCCCGTGGGAGCCGTCATCGCCGGACACCTGGGTGACCGGCTGGGGCGCAAGGCCGTTCTCGTTGGGGCGCTGCTCCTCATGGGCACTGCCACCGCGCTGATCGGCGCACTGCCGACCTATGCCGAGGCGGGCGTTTTCGCACCGAGCGCACTGGCGACGCTACGGGTGTTGCAGGGGCTCGCGGCCGGAGCGGAATGGGGTGGCGCCGCCCTGCTGTCGGTTGAACACGCCCCGCCCGGCCATCGGGGTCTGTTCGGCAGCTTCACCCAGTTGGGCTCGCCAGCGGGAATGCTCTTGGCTACCGGCGTATTCGGTCTCACTCGAATGCTCACCGGGCCGGACGTGTTTCTTGCCTGGGGCTGGCGCATCCCGTTCTTGAGCAGCGTCATCTTGGTGGCCGTCGGCCTGGCGATCAGATTGCGGCTGAGTGACTCAGCGGACTTCCGGCGGCTGCGCGAACGAGGCGAGCTCGCCCGGCTGCCTGTCGTGGAAGTCGTGCGCACGCAGCCCCGTAATGTGCTGTTGACCATCGGCTTACGGCTGTCCCAGATCGCCTTGTTCGTACTGCTGACCACCTACTCGTTGACCTACCTGCAAGACGTGTTCGGGAAGGACAGTCAAGTCGGGTTGACTGCCGTGTTGACCGCTTCGGCGATCGGCATCGTGAGTACGCCGGCGTGGTCGGCACTATCCGACAGGATCGGCCGACGTCCGCTTTACCTGTTCGGAGCGGTGGCCGGACCGGTGGCGTTGACGCTGTTCTTCCTGGCGGCCGGAAGCGGGTCGACGGTTCTCGTGGTGCTCTCAATTATCTTCGGGATCAACGTTGTTCACGACGCCATGTATGGTCCCCAGGCCGCGTGGTTCGCCGAGCTGTTCGACACCCGGGTCCGCTACAGCGGGGCGTCTCTGGGCTATCAGATCGGTGCGGTGCTATCCGGTGGATTCGCCCCGCTGATCGCCGCAGCCCTGCTGGCCGTCAACCATGGCAACCCATGGCTCATTGTCGTCTACTACCTGGTGCTGGCCGCACTCACGTTCGCCTCCGCACATGCCGCCCGTGAAACCTATCGAGACAAGATCGGAGCCTCTCGATGAGCCGGATCTACCTCAATGCCTTCGACATGGCATGTGTCGGCCACCAATCACCGGGCCTGTGGCGACATCCCGAGGATCAGGGATACCGATACCGGACCTTGAGCTATTGGACCGAACTCGCCCGGTCGCTCGAGACCGGCGGTTTTGACCTGTTGTTCCTCGCCGACGTGCTGGGTGCGTATGACGTGTACGGAGCTTCGCGCGATGCGGCCGTGGTCGATGCGGCGCAATTCCCGGTCAATGACCCGTCGCTGGCCGTATCGGCGATGGCGGCGGTGACCGAGACATTGGGATTCGGGATCACGCTGTCACTCACCTACGAGCAGCCGTATGCCTTGGCCCGCCGTCTCTCGACGCTCGATCACCTCACCGAGGGGCGGGTGGCATGGAACATTGTCACATCGTATTTAGACAGTGCAGCAAGGAATTTGGGACTGGACTCCCAAATACCGCATGACCGGCGCTACGACATCGCCGACGAGTACCTCCAGGTCTGTTACAAGCTGTGGGAAGGTTCATGGGAGGACGGTGCCGTGGTGCATGACAGGGCGCGGGGTGTCTTCACCGACCCGGCCAAGGTCCATGACATCGCGCACCAGGGAAGGTATTTCACCGTTCCCGGGCCATTTCTGTGCGAACCCTCGCCGCAGCGCACACCGGTGCTGTTCCAGGCGGGTGCCTCGGCGCGGGGAGTTCAATTCGCGGCGGCTCACGCCGAAGCGGTGTTCGTATCGGGTCCGACGCCGCAGGTCGTGCGCGGACCGGTGCGGGCCTTGCGTGAGGCCGCAGCGGGATTGGGCCGCGACCCGCGGGCCATCAAGGTTTTCACCATGGTGACCCCGATCGTCGCGGAGACGCGGGATCTGGCGATCGCTAAGCTGCATGATTACCGCCAATATGTCAGCCCCGCAGGTGCATTGGCTCTATTTGGTGGCTGGACGGGAGTTGATCTGGCTGGGCTCGGGGCAGACGAGGCGCTGCGGCATGTCCAGACCGATGCCAACCGTTCCGCGCTGGCCTCGTTTACCAAGGATCCGAGCCGTACCTGGACGGTGGGTGAGCTGGCGCAGGAAATCGGGATCGGCGGGCGTGGGCCGGTTCTCGTCGGTGCCGCCGCCGACATCGCCGACGAACTGGAACACTGGGTCGACGCTGCCGATGTCGACGGGTTCAACGTCGCGTATGTGACCACACCCGGGACCTTCGTCGATTTCGCCCGTTTCGTGGTGCCCGAGCTCCGGCGCCGAGGCCGGGTGCCGTATCGGCGGGAAAGGCTCAGCCTGCGCGAGCATCTCGGTGGCCGCGGGCCCCATCTGTCCGACGGACATCCGGGCCGGTCGTATCGTCGAGCAGCCCTACCCGGCTGACAAGGTGGAGTGATCTCCGAATCGATCACTGAGCGCCACAAGCAACTGATCCAGTGCGGCCAGCTCGGCGCGTTTAGCACCGACGAGCCGGTGCAGGCGCGAGAGGCTCGATGGCTTGCCGCTCTGTCTTCTGCGCTCCAGGGATGCCACATGGTCGTCGAGTTCCCGCAGGGCCACTGCACGTAGCTCGCCGAGGACATCCTGGTAGTACTGCGCCTGACGCAGATCCGCGCTCCGACCCGGAAGGATCGGATCGACGACCTTGATCAGGCCGCTCACGGTTCACCGCCCATGTTGCCTCCGGGTGTCGCTTTCATGCGCACACGCTAGGGCCGCACAATTTCCCGGACGCTGCCCCCAATTCACCGGGACATCTCAATCTGTTCACACTTCGCCGGCTATCAGCTGTGAGATGAGTGCCGAACCGCGAGGCGGGTGGAGGTCAGGCGGCGTCAGGCAACGAAGCGATCATGTGTTCCCACGCCTGATGAAGCCGGGCCGTGATCGGGCCGGTTTGCGTGATGGTCGTGACGCACCGATGGCTGTGGTCGTAGAGCTCGACCGACGATGTCAGGCCCTGGGTACCGTGCGCATGTGTCACCCAGGACTCGGCGATGAACACCGGATCCATGGCGTACCTCGAGGCCCCGAAGATGACGGCGATATGTGCGCCGGCCTGTTCGACCATCGCGGCGTGGCCACGGTGCAGCTGCACGCAGCCGCCACCGGGAACCGCGATCGTGAACGGCATGTCCACGTCCACGATGTGAGCCAGCAGATGGGGGATGACCTGCGAATCGATCTTGCGGGCGCCGGTGAACGGAAGCACGCGGTAACGCCCGGGGGTGAGTGCGTCGAGGTGGGTGAGCTGATCGGTGTCATGCCAATTGACGTCGGACCAATCGGTGACGGGGAACGCTTCGGGGGCCGCCGCCGGTGCCAGCTCGAGGGCGCTGATCGTCAGGCGGTCCGAAAGCGGGGTCAGGTAGGCGCGGTGCGTGCCGGTCTCGGCGACCATCGTCAGCGCTCGCGGTGCCAGGAAGGCATCGCGGACGAGTGCAGGGTTGAGCCGCAGGGCGATGTACTCGTCATCGCAGCACAGTGCCTCGCCGGGAAAGGCGGGTTCCAGGTACTCGCCGGTGTGGCTGATCAGGGCGGCATCGTTGGCGGTCACGGCCACCACCGTGCCAAGGGCGGGGAGTGCTTCGGCAATGGCATTGGGCCCCGCCACGATTCGTCGGGCGGGGCAGTGTTCGCAGCGCCGGCCGTCAGTACACATCGCGGACGTACCGCTTTTCCCGCTTGAGGGTGTTGACATACTCGGACGCCTCATCGGGGCTGAATCCGCCGTGCTCACCGACGATCTCGTGCAGCGCCTTGTCCACATCCTTGGCCATGCGCGTGGCGTCGCCACACACGTAGAAGTGCCCGCCATCTTGGAGCCATGCGAACAGATCCTGGCCATGCTCGCGCATCCGCGTCTGCACGTAGATCTTCTCTGCCTGATCACGCGAGAAGGCCAGATCGAGCCGGTTGAGAAGGCCGGAGGTATGCCACCCGTCGAGCTCGTGCTCGTAGATGTAGTCGTGTTCACGGTGCTGGTCACCGAAGAACAGCCAGTTGCGGCCGCTGGCGCCGCGCTGCTCACGTTCCTGCAGGAACGCGCGGAACGGCGCCACGCCGGTGCCGGGGCCGACCATGATCATCGGCGCATCGTCATCACTCGGGACCCGGAAGGACTTGTTGGGTTGCAAGAAGATACGGGCATTACTGCCACGATCTGCCAAGAATGTGGAACACACCCCGCCGCGTTCACGGCCCAGGCTCTGGTACCGCACGCTGGCGACCGTCAAGTGGATGCGCTCTGGGTGAGCCAATGCGCTGGAAGAGATCGAGTAGGCGCGGTGCTGCAGCGGTTTGAGCAGCCCCATGAACTCTTCCAGGCTCAGCGCATCCCCGCCGATGCGCAGGATGTCAAGGATGTCCTTGCCGTACAGCCAGGCATCCAGCACCTCCTTGACCCCGCCTCGGAGTGCATGCGAGAACTCCTCGCTCTCCGCGCGGTTTTCCACCTCGCTCAACAAGTCTCGCGATGGGGCGCTGATCTCGTAGCGGGTGCCCAACAGTTCACCCAGGGGCTCACCGTCGACCAGGGTCTCTGTGGAGACACGGAAGTGATCCGCGATCGCCCCTACCAGTGCCGGATCGTTCTCGGCGATGACCGCGAGCGCGTCGCCCGCCTCGTAGGTGATCCCGCTGTCCGCGAGCGCGAACTCGAAGTGCCGGATCTCCTTGTCAGAGCCCGCGCGTGAGAGCAGCCGGTTGACCCGTACCTCTGCGGGAAACGGATTCTTGCGGGTCCACCCGGAACGAACCACGGTGCTCGGCGGGGGAGTTCCAGGGGTGCCGCTGGCTCCGGCCAGGGTGACCAGGCTCGCGACTGCGCCCTGGACCCATTCCGCGGCCTGCGCCTCGTAGTCGATATCGCAGTCGGCACGACCGACCACCCGACTCGCGCCGAGTTGTTCGAGACGGGTGTCGATGAGCTTGCCGGCCTGGCAGAAACCGTCGTAACTGGTGTCGCCGAGGGCGAGCACACCGTAGGACACCCCTTCGAGACGGGGCGCCAGTGTTGAAGACAGTGCTTCCCAGAACAGTTCGGCGTTATCGGGCATCTCGCCCTCGCCATAGGTGGACGTGACGATGAGGACGTATTTCAGTCCGGCGAACTGATCGAGCGCTATCTCCTCGAGGCCGCTGACCGTCACGTCGAATCCCTGAGCCTTGGCCGCGGCGGCAGCGTCGCCCGCCACGATTTCGGCATTACCGGTCTGGGTGCCGTACAGGATGCGCAGCGGCGGGCGGGGAGCTGCCAGGTCCCCGGAGGCCGCCGGCGGTGGCGCTGCCAGGTTCATGGCGAGACGGGAGTGCAGCCCCGCCAGGAATCCGGAGAGCCAGGCGCGCTGGTCCTCGTTGAATGGGGCGTCTTCGGGAATGTAGGCGATCTTCATGGCTTCTTCACGTGGTCTGGAGGGACGGTCCGGACAGGGCGACAACAGGTAACGCTTGATGTGCGAACAGTTCTTCGAAGGAAGGCAGACGGCCGATCTTGTCCCGGTTTTTGTTGCTCTGGTACAGGATCCAGCCGTAGGTTCCCGGGCTGTCCATGGACAAGACGTTGCGTTGGCTCAGCGCCTCCTTGTAATCGTTGAGGCGCTTGTCCGCGATCAGCACGGCCAGGTCCTCATCGCTATGCCCGTCGATCGCCTCACGTGCATACTTTTGCAGCTTCTGGATCAAGAAGAAGTCCTCGGTGAGTACGAGATTGCGCACTGCCTTGCCGATCCGGGGGTCGGTGACGTCCGTGACGTTCGGCATCCTGGACAGCGCGAGCTGCTGGGCCATGTTCAGCACCGTGTAGGTGTTCAGCAGCGCGTACATCCCTTCGGTATCGGTGTCGCC